>NZ_JBYQVE010000001.1:2702500-3605000 GCF_058072805.1 Methylobacterium sp. 1A
CGCAGGCGGGCCGGTCGAAGGACGCCCTCGGCACGGTCAATTACCGGCTGATCGGCGTGCCCGCCTCGGTCACCTACGATTCCACCGACAGTCTCCTCGACCCGACCCGGGGCGTCCGGGCCATCGCGTCGCTGGCGGTCTATCCCGGCGCGATCTCCTCGCCCGGCATCGTCGTGGCCAAGGCGCAGGGCTCCACCTACTACGCCCTCGACGACGAGGCCCGCGTGATCCTGGCCGGCCGTGTCGGCTTCGGCTCGGTCTCGGGCGCGCCGCTGGGGGAGATCCCCGACAATTTCAGGTTCTTCGCCGGCGGCGGCGGCTCGGTGCGGGGCTACCCGTACCGGACCCTCGGGCCGATCGGTCCCTTCAACCTGCCGATCGGCGGCCGCAGCCTGCTGGAGGCCTCGCTCGAGGCGCGCATCAAGGTCACCGACACGATCGGCGTCGTGCCGTTCTTCGACGCGGGCACCGCCTTCGCCTCGGCGACGCCGGATTTCGACGAGAAGATCCGCAAATCCGTGGGCATCGGCCTGCGCTACTACACCGGCATCGGGCCGATCCGCGCGGACGTCGCCTTCCCGCTCGACCCCTACAAGGGCGGACACGTGCGTCCCGCCGTCCTGTATCTCAGCCTGGGGCAGGCGTTCTGAATGGTGTTCCGAACCGGACTCACGCCGCGCACCGCGCGTCCGACCGCCCGTCCCGGCCGGTGGAGCCTGGCGCTCGTCCTGGTCTGCCTCGCCCTGCTGCCCTGGACCCTCGCGGCGACGCGCGCCGACGAGGGCGACAAGTCCGTCCTCGGCGGCCTCCTGTCCCGCGCCCTGTCGACGCCCTCGTCGCGGGTGGCGATCGGCGCCATCGACGGCGCCCTGTCCTCGGACGCGACCATCCGGGACGTGGCGATCAGCGACCGCGACGGCGTCTGGCTGAAGCTCGACCGGGCCCGCATCGTCTGGCGGCGGCTGGCCCTCCTGTCGGGACGGCTGGAGGTCGACAGCCTCGAGATCGGGCATCTCGACGTGCTGCGCCGCCCGATCCCCGGACCGCCGCCGCCCGAGGCCAAGCCCGACGGGCGGCTCCTCCCGGACCTGCCGGTCAAGGTCGAGATCAAGGGGTTCAAGCTGGCCGAGCTGACGCTGGGCGAGGCGGTGGCCGGGCAGCCGGCGCGGCTGTCGGCGGAGGGCCGGGCGAAGCTCGGCGCCGCCAGCGAGGGGCTCGACCTGCAGGCGAGGGCGCAGCGCCTCGACGCGCCGGGCCGCTTCCTGCTGTCGCTGCTGTTCGTGCCGAACGGCGAGCGGCTGGAACTCAAGGCGAACCTGGTCGAGCCGGCGGGCGGCCTGCTCTCGAAGGCCGCCAACCTGCCCGGCACCCCGCCGATCGACTTCGAGCTCGACGGGACCGGGACACTGGATGCCTGGGGGGCCAAGCTCGACTTCACGGCCGGTCCCGACATCGGCGCCACGGGCGGGGCGAAGATCTCCCGCATCGGGGCCGAGCGGCGCCTCGCCCTCGACCTCGCGGCCCGGATCGAGGGACTGATGCCCGGTCCGGCGGCGGCGGTCTTCGCCGGCACCACCAAGCTCGACGGCGGCCTCGCCTTCGCGGATAGCGGCGCCTTCCGGATCGACCGGCTGGAGCTGACCTCCCGCACGGCGCGCCTGACGGCCGGCGGCAGCCTCACCCGCGACCGGGTCGCCGACCTGACGTTGCAGGCGCGCGCCCTGCCGACGGAGGGCGACGTCACCCGGGCCGGCGAGGCCGAGATCGGCAAGCTCGTCTTCGACGGCAGCCTCAAGGGACCGCTGGCGGCGCCCACCGTCCGGGGCCGTCTCGACGCGGCCGCCCTGCGCAGCCGCGATTCCAGCCTCGACCGGATCGAGGCCAGCCTCGGCATCGACCCGCAGGGCGAGCCGTCGGCGCAGCGTTTCGCCATCGCGGCGGACGGCCGGGTCGACGGGCTGAAGCTCGCCGACCCGGCCCTGCGTCGGGCGATCGGCAGCCGGGCCACCGTGACGCTCCGGGCCTCGGCCGGCGCCGACGGCGTTCTCGATATCGCGGCGCTCAACCTCGATTCCGACACGGCGCGGGCCGCCTATGCCGGCCGGGTCGGCCAGAACACCCTGACCGGCACCGTGGACGCGGCGCTGCCGGACCTCTCCGTCTTCTCGGGCCTCGCGGGCCAGGGTCTCGCGGGCAGCCTCGACGCCAAGGCGCGGCTCAGCGGCGATCCGGCGCGCAAGGCCGTCGCCGCCGACCTCGCCGTGACGACGAGCGGCGTCGTCACCGGGGTCCGGGCGGCCGACCGCACCCTCGGCCCCGCGCCGAGCCTCCAGGGGCGCGTCTCCCAGACCTTCGACGGGTACGGCTTCGACCATCTGCGCCTGGAAGGCTCCGGCGTCACCGCGACCCTGCAGGGCGAGGCGACGGCGACCCGCGCGGACGTCACCGGCAGGATCGACCTCAAGAGCCTCGCGGATCTCGACGGGCGCCTCACCGGCAGGGCGGGCGTCGACGCGCGCCTGACCGGATCCCTCGAGCATCCGGACGTGACCGCGACCCTGACGGCGCCCTCCGCCACGGCGGCCGGCAAGCCGATCCGGGACCTGCGCGTCGAGGCGGTCCTGCGGGACGCGCTCCTCGCGCCGGACGGCACGGTCCGGCTCGGCGGCGACGTCGGCGGCAAGCCGCTGACCGGCGGCGCGCACCTCGCGCGCGTCGGCGGGGACTGGGTCCTCGACCGGCTCGGCCTCGATCTCGGCTCGGTCTCCGTCGCGGGCCAGGCGACGGTCGCGGCCGACACGTGGCTGTCGGCCGGCGCGCTCACCGTGCGGGCCGGCGACCTGACGGACATCGCGCCCCTGGTCCCGGAACCGGTCGCGGGCCGCCTCGACGCCGCGCTGACCCTCGCCCGCGACGGCGGGCGCCAGGACGTGACCGTCCGTGCCACCGGGGCCGGTCTCCGCTACGGCGAGACCGCCCTCGCGCGGCTCGACGCGGACCTCTCGGGACGAGACCTGCGCGCCCACCCGGTCCTCGACGGGCGCGTCGAGGCCGACCGGCTCGTGGCCGCCGGCCAGCAGGTCGACACGATCCGGCTCCTCGCGAACGGCACGCCCGCCTTCAGCGACGTGAGCCTCACCGCCCGGGCGCGCGGCTTCACGCTCGACGGTGCCGCGCGGGTCGTCCCGGCCGCGGACACGCGGATCGAGATCCAGCGCCTGTCGGCGGCCCGCGGCAACGACCGCTTCGCCCTCACCGGGCCGGCGGCGATCACCCTCCGGGACGGCGGCGCGGTGATCGACGGCCTGTCGATCGCGGCGGGCTCCGGCCGCGTCACGGTCGCGGGCCGCGCCGGGCGGGATCTCGACCTCAAGGTGGCGATCCGGTCGCTGCCCCTGTCGCTCGCCCGAATCGCCGCACCGAGCCTCGCCCTCTCGGGGACCCTGGACGGGGAGGCGGATCTCCGCGGCCGCGCGACGCGGCCGGAGGGGCGCTACGCGGTCAGCGTCGCCAAGCTCGTCGCCCCGCAGACGCGGCAGGCCGGCTTGCCGGCGATCGACGCGACCGCCAAGGGCACGCTGTCGGACGGGCAGGCGAGCCTGGACGGGCGGGTCACGGCCGGGCGCGGCGTCGCCCTGACGGTCTCCGGGTCGCTGCCCGTGGAGGCCGGGGGTCCGCTGGACCTACGCGCGCGCGGGACGCTCGACGCCGCCCTCGCCAATTCCCTCCTGAGCGTCGGCGGCCAGAGCGTCACCGGCAAGATCGCCATCGACGGCGGCGTCACCGGCACGCTCGCGGCGCCGCGGGCCCAGGGCGCGGCGGTGCTGAGCGGCGGGAGTTTCACCGATCCGCTGAACGGGCTCCGCTTCACCGGGATCGAGGGCCGCGTCACCGGCCGCGGCGACAGCGTCGTGGTCGAGCGCCTGACCGCGACCGCCCGCAACGGCGGTCAGGTCTCCGTAACCGGCCGCGTCTCCCTCGCGCCCGACTTCCCGGGCAATTTCCACGTCGTCGCCGACAAGGCCGAACTCGTCTCGAGCCCTCTGATGACGGCCGTGTCGAGCGTCGACATCACGCTGGCGGGGCCGCTGGCGCGGACGCCGCGGATCGCCGGCCGGGTGAACGTCGTGTCGATCGACGTCGCGGTTCCGGACCGGCTGCCGGCCACTATCCGGCCGCTGCCGGGCGTCCGCCACGTCAACACGCCGCCGGCCCTGAAGGCGCGCCTGGCGCAGCGGGCGGAGCGGAAGGCCGCGACCCGGTCCGGGCGACGGGGCGGGAAGCCGGCCGTCCCGTTCGACGCCACCCTCGACGTGACGATCGACGCGCCGAGCCGCATCTTCGTGCGCGGGCGCGGCATCGACGCGGAACTCGGCGGTGCGCTGCGCGTCACCGGCACCTCCGCGTCGCCCAACGCCAACGGCGCGTTCTCGCTGCGGCGCGGACAGTTCGAGCTCGTCGGCCAGCGCCTGGATTTCAGCCGCGGCCGGCTGACCTTCGCCGGCAGCCTGACCACGCCGGAGCTCGATTTCGTCGCCGAGACCAAGGCCACCGACGTGACCGCCCGCATCGCGGTCTCGGGCTTCGCGGACGCGCCGCAATTCTCCCTGACCTCGGATCCGGTCCTGCCGCAGGACGAGATCCTGTCGCGGATCCTGTTCAAGAAGGCCTCGGCCGGCCTGTCGCCGTTCCAGGCGCTGCAGCTCGCCCAGGCGGTCGCCCAGCTCTCGGGGGGCGCCGCCGGTCCGGACGTGTTCGAGCAGGCGCGCAAGAGCCTCGGCCTCGACAGCCTCGACGTCTCCACCGGCGCGAGCGGCGGGCCGGCGATCGGCGCCTCGCGCTACATCTCGGATCGGGTCAGCGTCGGCGTGAAGGCCGGGGCGAAGCCCGCCGACACCGCCGTCGGGGTCGACTTCGACGTCACCCGCCGGATCAAGCTGAAGGGCGAGGCCGGGACCGACGGCCGCACCAGCCTCGGCGTCGGCGCCGAGTACGAGTGGTAGCCGGCACGGTCACACAGCCGCCCGTTCCACCGCGCCCGCGGGGCTGCGGGATCGACACGCCCGGTCAATGGTTTAGGTTCGGGACGAGCGGCCGCCAGGGCCGCCGATCGGGCGGGAAACACCACGGGCGATGGACGAGCTTTTCGAGACCGATGACGATCCGCCGGTTCCGGAGGGCGGCCTTATCCGCAAGCTCCCGATCATCAACAGGCGGGGCCTCCACGCCCGCGCCTCCGCGAAGTTCGTGCAGACCGTGGAGCGCTACGACGCCGCCGTGACGGTCACCCGGGCCGGCGAGACAGTCGGCGGACGCTCGATCATGGGCCTGCTGACGCTCGGCGCCGCCATGGGCACACGCATCGCCGTCACCGCCGTCGGCCCGGACGCGGAGAGCTGCCTCGACGCCATCGAGGCCCTGCTGGCCAACCGCTTCGGCGAGGACGAGTAGCGTCTAGGCCGTCGCCTTGCCCGGCCACGCGCACAGGTCGGAGACCGGGCACCGGGGGCAGGCGGGCTTCCGGGCCGTGCAGGTGTCGCGCCCGTGCCGGAACAGCCAGACATGGGCGTTGTCCTTGAACGCGTCCGGCACGACTCGGGCGAGGCCGTCGGCCACCGCGTCGACGGTCGCGGCCGGGGCGAGGGGGATCCGGTTCGCGATCCGGAAGATGTGGGTGTCGACCGCGATCACCGGCTCGTGGAAGGCGAAGTTCGCCGTGACCTCGGCGCTCTTCCGGCCGATCCCCGGCAGGCGGCGCATCTCCGCGGCGCTGCGCGGGACGGCGCCGCCGTGCTCCGCGAGCAGGACCGCCGACAGCCTGACGATGTTGCGCGCCTTGGAGGGCCCGAGCCCGACCGGCCGGACGATCTCGGTGATCCGGGCCTCCCCCAGGGCCGCCATGGCGGCGGGATCGCGGGCCTCGGCGAACAGCGCGTCCGCGATCCGCGAGACGGTCGGGCCGGTGGACTGGGCCGAGAGCAGCACGGTCACGAGCAGGCGGAACGGGTCGGTGCGGTCGAATCCGGCCTTCGGATCCGGGTCCCGCTCGGCGAGGCGCGCGAGGATGGCGGCCACCCGGTCGGCCTCGCCCGCCCCGCGCGAGCGCGGCACAGTCTGTGCGGCCGCCTTCCGGCGCGGAGCGGGTCGAACGCCGTGGGGCAGGTCGCGGGTCATGTCGGCCAGCTAGGGTTCGCCGCCCCCGTCGACAGGCGCCCCGGACGCGGCGGATTGACCGCTCACCGACCACTCAGGCCCGGGCGCGGCGCCAGGGCACCGCGTTGGCGCCGGCGCACAGGTGGAGCGTCCCGGCGACCACCGCGCCGGCCCGCCGGCGGAACTCGACCCGCAGCGCGCCGCGGCGGGCGAACAGCCGGGTGACCACACGCACCAGCGACGCCTCGGCCGGATCGGCGATGATCGGCCGCGCGGCCGTGCGGGCGTCGAGGGCGAGGAAGGTCTCGACGGCGTCGCGGACCGCTTCCGGCTCGGTGACGGCGAGCATCTCGGTCTCCGCGGGCTCCCAGCCCTCGGGACGCACGCCGAGCAGGTTCCCGGCCGGGATCGGCCGGGAACGCGCCGGGCGGCTGGCCGCCAGGACGGGGCGCCGCGGCTCCGGATCCGGGGCGGGTGCGGACTGGCCGGCGAGTCGGAGCGGGCGGCGCAGCGCCCCGAGCCGCTCCCGCAGCGCCCGGTCGACGGCCTCCGCGGCCGCGCGCTCCACGAGGGCAGCCGCGTCGGGCTCGGCGAGCTGCCAGGGCCGGGCGCGGCGGCCCCAGACCGGATGCGGCATCGCCAGCGGGACCACGCCGCGCAGGGTCTCGTGGCCGTCGCGCGCGTCGCGGCTCCAGGCGAGGGCGACGGCGACGGGACGACCGGCCGGGCGGTGCTGGGCGAGCGGGAGAAGGTGGTCCGGGTCGCGCAGCGGGTCGGTCACCGCGTTGCGCACCAGCATGGCCCGCCACGCGGCGACGGAGGCCGCGTCGACGGCACCGGGTCGCCGCAGATCGACCCGCCAGGTCCCGGTCTCGGCGCCGTCCTCGGCGCCGTCCTCGGCACCGGCTCCGGCTTCCGGATCCGCCGCGCGGTCCGGCCGCTCGGTGAGCCCGCCCTGTATCACGGTGAAGCGTCGCGCCATCCGCGTGTCCTGCCTCTCGACGACCCGTCCCGATCCGGGACGATCCGGCGCCTCCAGGGCGCCCTTCGCGTCGAGGGCTTCAAGGACGGTGCCGACCGCCGGCGTCAGGGGCCGGGGATCGCCAGGGGATTGTCGAAGAGGGCGGCGGCATCCGGCGCGTCGACCCGGGGTCGGCCGAGGAAGGCGTCCCAGAGCTGGCGCACGAAGGCCGGATCGAGGTCGCGCAGGATCAGGACGAGGCGCGAGGTGTGGTCGGGATCCGGCCAGGCCGGCAGGGTGACCGGCGCGTGGAACACGTGCTGGACGCCGTGGACGACGAGGGGACGCTCGGGATCGTCGGCGAGGGCGACGAGGCCCTTGAGCCGGAGCAGCTTCGGCCCGTGGCCGGAGCGCAGGAGATCCATGAACATCTCGAAGGCGGGGCGCGGCACGGGCGCCGCGCTGGTCAGGCAGATCGCCCGGATCGACGCGTCGTGGCGGTTCACGTCGGCGTGGCGGTGATGCGCCTGCTCCAGCGCCGCGTCGCCGAGCCACGCGCGCACGTCGGCGGTCTTGCCGTCGAGGCCGAACAGGCCGCCGAGGAGCGTGTCCGCGGGGGCGTCGGGCGCGACGATCGGGGCGGCCGGGTTGAGCGCCGCGAGGCGCGCGCGGATCCCCGAGAGGTCGCCCGCGAGGTCGGCCTTGGTCAGCACGATCCGGTCGGCGACCGCGGCCTGCCGCAGGGCTTCCGGATGGGCGTCGAGGGTCGCGGCGCCGGTAGCCGCGTCCACCACCGTCACCACGGCCTGGAGACGGTACCGCAGCACGAGGTAGGGATGGTAGATCAGCGCGTGCAGGATCGGCGCCGGATCGGCGAGGCCCGTCGTCTCGATCACGACCCGGCGGAACGGCCGGATCCGGCCGTTGTCGCGCTTGCGCAGCAGATCCTCGAGGGTCGCGATCAGGTCGCCCCGCACTGTGCAGCACAGGCAGCCGGCGCCGAGCAGGATCATGTCCTCGTCGACGGTCTCGATCAGCAGGTGGTCCAGGCCGATCTCGCCGAACTCGTTGACGATCACCACCGTGTCGGCGAGCGCGGGATCGCGCAGCAGCCGGTTCAGCAGGGTGGTCTTCCCGGCTCCGAGGAAGCCGGTGACCACGGTCAGCGGGATCGGCTCCGGGCGGCGCGGGTCCGGAGCGGGGGCGGGGGTCTCTGACAGAGGCGGCGACATGGGCGACGAAGTGGGGTGTGGCGGCCTCCGCGGCAACGCGGCGGCCGCACGGACACCCGCGCGGGCCTACTCGTCGGCCGCCGCCTTCTTGGCGGCCGGCTTCCTGGCCGGGGCCTTGGCCGCCGCCTTGTGGGACGTCGTATCGGCCTTGGCGGGCGACGGCTTGTGGGCGGCCGCCTTCGGAGCCGGCTTGGTCAGGCCCTTCCCGGGCTTGGCCTCCGGCATCCCGGGCGTGACGTCCGACGTGTAGGCGCTGGCGTTGCGCGGCACGCCGTGGCCCGGCTTCGCGGCGACCTTGGGAGCGGATTTGGCGGCCGCCTTCGCGGCCTCGGCCCGCTCCAGGCGCGCCGCGCGCGCCTGCTTGGCCGCCTCGAGGGCCGCCGCGCGCTTGGCCTTGGCGGCCTCGAGCTTGGCGGCGCGGGTGTTGGCGGCGGCGGCCTTCTGCTCGGCCTCCTGCGCCTCGAGGATCTGCTGGCCCTCGGCCGGGTTGCGACCGACCCAGACGGCGATCGGCTGGAGCGGCGCCCGCGGCGGCAGGGACCGCGCCCGCAGGGCCGGGTTGGAGAACGCGGCGAGCGCCAGCGCCGGCGAGTTCGCCGCCGAGCCGCCGATCAGCTGCGCGGCCGAACCGGGGGCGCTCAGCGCGCCGGGACCGTCCTCGATGGCCGGGGGCTTCTTGCCGCCGCACACGAAGGGACGCATGTCCGGCGGCGCCGGGATCGCGGAGGCCGGCAGCGCGTCGAGGGTCGGGCTGGTCCAGCCGGCGCTCTGGCCGAAGGCGTAGTCGAACAGGTCGGCGGTCTTCACGTCGCGCTCGCGCGGGGTCGGCTGCCCCATCACGATGGTGACGATCCGCCGGCCGTTGCGCGTGGCGGTCGCCACGACGTTGAAGCCGCCCGAGCAGATGAAGCCCGTCTTCATCCCGTCCGTGCCGGGATAGCGCCCGAGCAGGCCGTTGTGGTTCGCCATCACGGCGCGGCCGAACTGGATCGCCGAGATCGAGAACAGGTCGTGGGAATCCGGGAAGTCGCGGATCAGCGCCCGGGCGAGGACCGCCATGTCGCGGGCGGAGGTCCACTGGCGCGGGTCGGGCAGGCCGTTCGGGTTGAACCAGCGGCTGTCGTGCATGCCGATCCGCTGCCCGGTCTCGTTCATCAGCGCGGCGAAGTTCTCGACGGATCCCCCGAGCGACTCGCCGATCGCGTAGGCGACGTCGTTCGCCGACTTGACCATGATGATCTTCAGGGCGTTGTCGAGGGTGAGCTGCGTGCCCGGCTTGAAGCCCATCTTCGACGGCGGCTCGGCGGCGGCGGCGGCCGAGATGGTGATCATCGAGTCGAGCGAGACCTTGCCCTGGCGGACGAGGTCCAGGGCGACGTAGGTCGTCATCAGCTTCGTGATCGAGGCCGGGTACCAGGGATCGGTCGGCGCCTGCGCGTAGATGACCTTGCCCGAATCCACGTCGGCCACGAGGATCGGCACCGTCACGGCGTTCGCGGCGCCGATCCCGACCAGGCCTGCCCCGAGCAGACCCGTCAGCGCCGCAAGCCCGACGGTGAGGCGTCGGTAGAGAGAAGAGGACATTCGAGCCCGACTCGTCAGAGGATCGCCTGGATCGACGCCCTGGGGGCGTCGGATTTCCGGCCGGCCAGCCGGAGAGCGGCGCAGCCCGGTCGGCCGAAGGCGGTCGCCGGACTGCATCTCGGCATGAACGAGCCTACCGTGGCAAGAGCAAGGCGAGATCACATCGCGGGTCTGCACGGCGCGGTTGTCGGTGGCCCGCGCGGGCGGCACGGCTTATGTGCAGACCGGGCGCGCAAGCCGGATCGCGCGCGACGGTGACTGGGACGGTTGTGGCTTACGCGGTCAAGGAGATCTTCCACACGCTCCAGGGCGAGGGCGCGCAGGCGGGCCGTGCCGCCGTGTTCTGCCGGTTCGCCGGATGCAACCTCTGGTCCGGGCGCGAGGCCGATCGCGCCGCCGCGGCCTGCCGGTTCTGCGACACCGATTTCGTCGGGATGGACGGGGAGGGCGGCGGGCGCTTCGCGGACGCGGCCTCCCTCGCCGACGTGATCGCCGCCACCTGGGCGGGCGGCACCGCGAACCGCTACGTTGTCTTCACCGGCGGCGAGCCGCTGCTCCAGCTCGACACGCCGCTGATCGAGGCCGTCCACGCGGCCGGGTTCGAGATCGCCATCGAGACCAACGGCACGCTGCCGGCGCCCCCGGGGATCGACTGGATCTGCGTCAGCCCCAAGGGGAGCAACGCCCTCGCACAGGTCTCCGGCCACGAGCTGAAGCTCGTCTACCCGCAGGCGGACGCCGATCCCGCGGCCTTCGTGGATCTCGCTTTCCAGCACCGCTTCCTCCAGCCCATGGATGGCCCCGACCGGGTCGCCAGCACCGAGGCGGCGATCGCCTATTGCCGCCGGGACGCCCGCTGGCGGCTCTCGCTGCAGACCCACAAGATGATCGGCATTCCCTGAGAGGCCTGGATTCGGTCCCGGGATTGGGTTCGGACGAAGTGATCGCCAAGCCGGTGCCGCACGAGGCGCCGGTCCCCTCTCCCGTGCGGGAGAGGGACAGGGTGAGTCGCGGCCTGTCGGCAACCCGAGAGCGCGCCTGATCCTGAAGCTTCTCGTCCCTCACCCCGACCCTCTCCCGCACGGGAGAGGGGGTTACGGCGCGGTTGTCTCGACCGGGATCGCCGCCTCTCCGAACCATCAGGACGCGATCAGGGACGGCACTACCTGACGATAGCCCCCCGCTGGGCGCGCGCCGCACGGATCGCCGAGCGCGCGAACCGTCCGCCCGCGCGCGGCGGATCGGGATCCTGGCCGTCCAGCACAGCGCGGCGCAGGGCCACCAGCGCGGGATCGCCCCATCGGTCGAGGACGCGTCCGAACGCGGCGTGGCGCCCGGCATCGAACGGGACCGGTCGCCCGGCCCCGTCCCGCGCGGGATGGGCCGGATGCAGCGTCCCGCAGGGTATCCAACCCGGCGGGATCGGCGCGGTGGCCGCGTGCGTGCGTGCGAGTCGCAGGAGTTGCGGCAGCAGGTGGCACCGCGGCCCGGGCCCCGCGGCCGCCCGATCGGCCTCCGGCGCGAAGACCTCGACACGACCGATGCGGGTGATGACGATCTGGTCCAGGCTCGAGATGACAGCGGACGGCATCGCCGCGGCGCCGGCGGCGAGGAGCGGACGGCCCGCCAGCGCGCGCAAGCGGGCGATCCGCGCGGGGTCGGCGGTCCGGATGCAGGCATCCGCGGCGCGCAGACCGAGGCCGAGATCGAACAGGCGCGCGGCGCGGTCCTCCGGCCGGATTGCCGCCTCGTCGGGACCCAGTTCGGTCAGAACGGTGCGCCGGCCCATCGCGCAGGCGGCCTCGGGAAGGCAGAGCGCGAGCGTCTGGCTCCAGCCGTCGGCGAAGCCGGTCTCGTAGGCGAACGGCCTGAGATCCGGATGCACCCGGACCGCGAGCGCGCCGCGGGCCGTGCGGAGCCCGATCGCGTCGTCCTCGAGGGGCCGTGCCGGCTCGTCGGGTTCCCGCGCGAACACGGCGGCGGCTCCGTAGCCGCCGAGGCTCCACAAGCAGGCCGGATCGGCCAGCTGGGCACGCAGCAGGCCGTCCACCGCGGGTCCGGCTCCGCCCGTCATCGGCTCCCCTCGTGCACGCCACCGCAGCCCGCACGCCTTGACACGGACGGCGAATGACCGGAAGTCGCGGTGCATCACCGAGGTTGTGGTCGGCGAGGCGGGCGCGCGACCCGGAACGACCGACGCGGAGACGTCCGCTGGACCTCGCGACGGGATCCGCAAGAAGGGCGCTGGCATGGACGTCATCGAGACCGAGATCCCGGACGTGAAGCGCATCGTCCTGAAGCGCTTCGGCGACGCGCGGGGCTGGTTCTCGGAGACCTTCCGGGCCGACACCCTGGCGCGGGCCGGCATCACCACGCCCTTCGTGCAGGACAACCAGTCCTTCTCGGCCCCGCAGGGGACAGTCCGCGGCCTGCACTTCCAGATCGCCCCCCGCGCGCAGGCCAAGCTGATCCGCGTGCTGCAGGGCGCGATCCTCGACGTCGCGGTCGACATCCGCAGCGACTCGCCGACCTACGGGAAGTACGTCGCCGTCACGCTCGACGCCGAGAACGGCGAGCAGCTCTACATCCCGCACGGCTTCGCGCACGGCTTCTGCACCCTGACCCCCGACGTCATGGTCGCCTACAAGGTCGACGACTACTACAGCCCCGAGCACGACCGGGCGCTGTTCTGGAACGATCCGGCGATCGGGATCCCGTGGCCGGTCTCCGGCGAGGCGGCGATCCTGTCCGACAAGGATCGCCGGGCGCCGAAGCTCGCCGATCTCGGCCGCGTCTTCTGAAGAGCGCGGCCCGGCCGCAATTTTGTCACGACGGCCGGTCTTAGGCTGCCCCGGCTTTCTCAGTTCTCGATCGATCCGAAGAGGTAATCCGCCATGCGCATCCTGGTGACCGGAGGCTGCGGCTTCATCGGCTCGGCGCTGGTGCTGCACCTCGTCAACGATCTCGGCCACGACGTCTGCACCCTCGACGCGATGACCTACGCGGCCAACCCGGTCTCGCTGGCGCCGCTCGCCGACAACCCGCGCCATCGCCTGGTCGAGGCCGACATCTGCGACCGCGCCGCCGTGCAGAAGGCCTACGCGGACTTCAAGCCCGAGGCGGTGATGCACCTGGCCGCCGAGAGCCACGTCGACCGCTCGATCACCGACCCGGGCGCCTTCGTGCGCACCAACGTGATCGGCACGCAGACCATGCTGGACGGCGCCCGCGGCCATTACGAGACGCTGCCGGAGGCCGAGAGGAAGACCTTCCGCTTCCTCCACGTCTCCACCGACGAGGTCTACGGCTCGCTGCCGCCGGACGCGTTCTTCACGGAGGAGAGCCGCTACGATCCGCGCTCGCCCTACTCGGCCTCGAAGGCGGCCTCCGACCACCTCGCCCGCGCGTGGCACGAGACCTACGGCCTGCCGGTCCTGGTGACCAACTGCTCGAACAATTACGGGCCGCGTCACTTCCCCGAGAAGCTGATCCCGCTGATGATCCTCAACGCCCTCGAGGGCAAGAAGCTGCCCGTCTACGGCGACGGCCTGAACGAGCGCGACTGGATCCACGTGGAGGACCACGCCAAGGGCCTCGTGGCCGTGCTGGAGCGCGGCCGGATCGGCGAGACCTACCTGCTCGGCGGCCGCGCGGTACGCAACAACCTCGCGGTGGTCAAGGCGCTGTGCGCCGCCTTCGACCGGCTGCGCCCGCAGGGCGCGCCGCACGAGCAGCTGATCAGCTTCGTGGCCGACCGCCCGGGCCATGACCGGCGCTACGCGATCGACTGCACCAAGGCCGAGACCGAGCTCGGCTGGCGCCCGCAGAAGACCTTCGAGCAGGCGCTGGAGGAGACCGTGGCGTGGTACCTCGGCAACGAGGGCTGGTGGCGCCCGATCCGCGAGGGCCGCTACAAGGGCGAGCGCCTGGGGCTTAACGGCTGATGGACGTCCTCGTCCTCGGCGGCGCCGGCCAGGTCGGCACCGAGTTGCAGGCCCTGACGTGGCCGGACGGCGTCACCGTCCACGCGCCGGGCCGTGCGGACCTCGACATCACCGACGCGGACGCCGTCGCGGCGGCGCTCGCCGCCCGCGCCTACCGGGCGGTGATCAACACCGCCGCCTACACGGCGGTCGACAAGGCCGAGTCCGACGTCGTCGCGGCGTGGCGCCTCAACGCGCTGGCCCCGGCGATCCTGGCGGCCGCGACCGCCGCCAAGCGAATCCCGCTGGTGCACGTCTCGACCGACTACGTCTTCGCCGGGACCAAGCCCGACGGGGCCTACGCGCCCGACGCGCCGATCGACCCGCAGAGCGTCTACGGTGCCAGCAAGGCCGCCGGCGAGCTGGCGGTGCGCACCGGCAACCCGCGCCACGCCATCATGCGGACCGCCTGGGTGGTGAGCCCGCACCGGGGCAACTTCGTCAAGACGATGCTGCGGCTCGCGGCCGAGCGCGACGCCCTGACCGTGGTGAACGACCAGCACGGGTGCCCGACTTCGGCCGCCGACCTCGCCGCGGCCCTCGCGACGATCGCGCAGGCCATGGCCGCGGATCCGGAGGCGCCGACCGGCACGTTCCACTGCGTGAACCGGGGCGACACCACGTGGTGCGGCTTCGCCGAGGCGATCGTGGCGGGCTCGGCCCGGCGCGGCGGGCGCTCCGTGCCGGTCAAGGGCATCCCGACATCCGCCTACCCGACACCGGCCCGGCGGCCGGCCAATTCGCGCCTGTCCACCGACAGCCTCACGGCCGCCTACGGCATCGCGCCGCGGCCCTGGCAGGCGGCGCTCGACGACATCCTGGACCGGCTCGTCGGGCCGGTCTCAGAGGGAGTTTCCAAGCCATGAAGGGCATCGTTCTGGCCGGCGGATCCGGCACGCGCCTGCACCCGGCCACGCTGTCGATCAACAAGCAGCTCCTGCCGGTCTACGACAAGCCGATGATCTACTACCCGGTCTCGGTGCTGATGCTCGCCGGCATCCGCGAGATCCTGATCATCTCGTCGCCGGAGCACCTCGACAACTACAAGCGCCTGTTCGGCACCGGCGAGCAGTTCGGCCTCAAGTTCTCCTACGCCCTGCAGCCGCGGCCGGAGGGCCTCGCCCAGGCCTTCGTGATCGGGCGCGACTTCGTCGGCGACGACGACGTGGCGCTGATCCTCGGCGACAACCTGTTCTTCGGCGCCGGCATGGGCGAGCTCCTGGAGCGCGCGTCGAGCCGCAAGCAGGGCGCGACCGTCTTCGCCTACCACGTCGACAACCCCCAGGCCTACGGCGTCGTCAACCTCGACAAGTCGGGGCGGCCGACGAAGATCGTCGAGAAGCCGCAGAACCCGGAATCGACCTGGGCGGTGACCGGCCTGTACTTCTACGACAACCAAGTGCTCGACATCGCCGCCGACGTGAAGCCCTCGGCCCGGGGCGAGCTGGAGATCACCAGCGTCAACGAGGCCTACCTGCAGCGCGGCCAGCTGCACGTGGAGCGCATGTCGCGCGGCTACGCGTGGCTCGACACCGGGACCCACGACAGCCTGCTGGAGGCGAGCGAGTTCGTCCGCACCTTGCAGAACCGGCAGGGCCTGCAGGTGGCGTGTCTCGAGGAGATCGCCTACCTGCAGAAGTTCATCACCCGCGACCAGCTCGTGGCCCGCGGCGAGATGTTCGCCAAGACCGCCTACGGGCAGAACCTGCTGCGCCTCTCCCGCGAGAGCGAGGACGACCTGCGCCTGCGCCGCGGCAAGTAGCGCCGCCGGCGGCGCGGGGTCGCCACCCCGTCGCTGCCCCCCTTATCGGGGGGCGCAGCCGATGCAGATGCCGCGCATGAGCTTGTCGTTCTTCGCCTCGCGCGGCGTCCGCACGCGCCGGTCGTCCGGCGTCTCGGCACCGGCGCCGCGGCTCGGCGGCATGACGCGGCCGACCGACGAGGTGTTGGGGGCGGTCGCCGTGGAGGCGGGGCCGCCGCCGGTGCCGGTCTGGGCCTGAGCCAGCGCGGGGCCGGTCGCCAGGACCGGCAGGAGGATCGCGAGGCCGAGGGCGGTGAGGGGGCGGGTCATGGGTGCGGAACTCCGTGCCGGGCCATAACGCGGGTGTGACCGTCCGGTTCGATCGGGCCGCGCGATCCCCACCTTTGTTCGCCTTTGCAGAAGCGATGCGGCGCCGTATCAGGGGCCGCGTTCCCGCCGCCGCCATCCTGATGCGTCGAAACTCGGAGCCGCCGCGACGATGCGGGACCCCAACGCGATCGACTTCTGGCGCGGCTTCGCCCTGATCACGATCTTCATCAACCACATCCCCGGCAACACCTTCGAGCGCTACACCTTCTCGCAGTACGGCATCTCGGACGCGGCCGAGCTGTTCGTGTTTCTGGCCGGCTGGTCGATCGGGATCGCCACCCGCGGGCGAGACGGCAACCCGGAGCCGCCGGGCCGGAGCGTCGTGCGGCTCCTCGCCCGCACCGTCGAGGTCTACCGGGCGCAGCTCACCGTGATGCTGCTGGCGCTCGCGATCATCGCGGGGGCGGCGCTGCTGCTCGACAACCCGCTGATCCTCGAGTGGCACAATGCCGGCAATTTCTTCGCGGACCCGATCCAGTCGGTCTGCGGGATGGCGCTGCTGACCTACCAGCTCGGCTACTTCAACATCCTGCCGCTCTACGTGCTGCTGATCGGCATCGCGCCCGTCTTCGTCCTGGTCGGCCGCTTCAGCCTGCTCGGGGCCCTGGGCCTGTCCGTGAGCGTCTATCTCGCGAGCCTCGTCTTCGGGTGGAACGTCCCGTCCTGGCCGGGCGAGGGCGACTGGTTCTTCGATCCGCTCTGCTGGCAGCTCCTGCTCGTCCTGGGCTTCGTCCTGCAGGGCTGGAACCTCCGCTCCGACGCCCTGCGCCGCTGGTCGCGGCGCCTGATCCCGGCGGGCGTCGTGATCGTTATCCTCGGGATCGTGCTCGCCGTGACGGAGATCCGCCCGGATCCGATGCTCGTTCCGGAGCCGCGCCTGCTGTTCACGTTCGAGAAGACTTACCTGACCCCGGCGCGACTGGTTCATTTCCTGGGGGTATTGTTAGCGTTTGCACCGCTTTACGCGGTGCTCGCCCCCCGAATCGGCCGCGTCGTCGGTTATCTGAGTCAGATGGGCCGGAATTCACTGGCTGTCTTCTCGATGGGCTCGATCCTGAGCCTGATCGGACAGCTCGTGCGTTTCCAGACGGGCGGCGGCGCGCTGATCGATATGCTGGTCGCCGGCTCGGGCCTGGTCGGGCTGGGGTTTACGGCATGGTTCGTCGAATGGCGCAGCCGCAGCAGATCGTCGCGACCCCGCGCATGACGCGGGCCCGGCTCGCCGCGGCGCTGGCCGCGCTCCTGCTGTCGGGCCCCGCCGGCGGCGCGGCCGCGGCCGAGCAGGCCGCCGGCCCCGTGGCGGACGATCCGGCCCTGTCGCAGGAATGCCGGGTCCCGGGGGCGCAGCTCTACAGCGTCGCCCAGCTCGGCGCCGTCAAGGCGGCGCTGGCGGAGAACCGTCCGCTCAAGATCCTGGCGATCGGCGGCAGCGCGGCGCCGGGCGCCTCGGCCTCCTACCCGGCCAAGCTCGAGGCCGCGCTGGAACACGCCCTGCCGAAGGTCGACGTGGTGATCGACCACCGCGGCCTGCCGGGCGAGATCGCCTCCGGGGCCGCCGAGCGCCTGCGCACCATGGTGGCCGAGGCCGAGCCCGACCTCGTCGTCTGGCAGGTCGGCACCCACGACGCCATCGCCCGCGTCGACGTGGACGCCTTCGCGAGCGCGCTGGCCGAGGCCGTGGGCTGGATGCGGTCGCACGGGATCGACGTGGTGCTGGTCGACCCGATCTACACGGCCAGCATGGCGGCCGACGTCGACTACAACCGGATCGTCGAGGCCGTCCGGAGCGTCGCGACCCAGCAGGGCGTACCGCTGGTCCGGCGCTACGAGGCCCTGCAGTACCTGTCGCGCCGCAGCGACAAGGGCGAGGGTCACATGCTCGGCCGCCAGTTCCGGCTCAACGACCTCGGCCTGCGCTGCATGGCCGAGCACGTGGCGCTGACGATCGCCACCTCGCTGATGCGGACCGAGGCGCCCAAGGAGCCCAAGGCGGCCCCGGCCCAGCCGCCCTTAACCGAGCCGCAACGCGCCCCGGGCTAGACCGGACGGCCAGAGATCGGCCTCCCGCCGAGTTCGGGACCGGCGCGGAGCGCGTAGTGTCAGCCACGGCCCTCCCTGTCCTCGCGCTCCGGCACCTCCGGGCGCTGCGCAGCGGCCCGCAGCGGGCGGCCCTGACGGTCTTCGCGATCCGCGTGGGGTCGGCCGGCTTCGCCTACGGCGCCCAGGTGCTCGCGGCGCGGCTGATGGGCTGGGACGCCTACGGGATCTTCGCGTCGGTCTGGGTCTGGACCGCGATGCTGGGCCACACCCTGACCCTCGGCCTCTCGCAGGGCGCCTGCCGGTTCGTGCCGGGCGACCAGGCGCAGGGCGACCTCGACCTCGCGCGCGGCTACATCCGGGCCGGCGCCCTCGTGACAAGCGGGGCGGCGCTCGCCGTCGCCTGCCTCGGCGCGGCGCTGCTCGCGCTCGAGCCGGACCTGTTCGCCCCCGCCTACTGGGCACCGATCCTGGTCGCGCTCTGCGTGATGCCGCTCTTCGCGCTCCAGGACTACCTCGAGGGTGTGGCGCGCAGCCAGAACTGGGTCGGGCTCGCCATCGCGCCGCCCTACCTGCTGCGCCAGACTCTGATGATGGCCTGCATGGTCGCGGCGATCCTGCTCGGCGCGCCGCCCCGGGCCGAGGTCGCGATGGCCTGCATGCTGGTCGCCGCCGCGGTCGCGACCGCCCTGCAGGCCGCCCTCCTCGCCGCGCGGCTCCGGCGGGAGCTGCCGGCCGGGCCGCACCGCTACCGGTGGCGCACGTGGCTCGGCACGGGCCTGCCGATCGCCGCGATCGACCTCGCCAATGCCGGCTTCACCTTCGTCGACGTGATCGTGCTCGGCGCCCTGGTGAGCCCGGCCGAGGTCGGGATCTACTTCGCGGCGACCCGCATCCAGCAATTCGTGGTGTTCGTGCACTACGCGGTCAGCGCGGCGACGCTCCAGCGCTACAGCGCCGCCCAAGCGCAGGCCAACCGCTTCCTCCTCGCCGAGCTGGTCCGGCGCCAGGGCCGTCTGACGGCGGCCGCGACGCTCGTGGTCGGCGGCGCGATCCTGGCCGTCAGCCCCCTGCTGCTGGCCATGTTCGGGCCGGGTCTGGGCGACAGCGTGCCGATCCTGTGCATCCTGATCACCGGCAGCGTCGGGGCGAGCCTGTTCGGCCCGGGCGAGGATCTGCTGACCATGCTGGGCGGGGAGCGGCTCTGCGCCGGCATCACGGCGGGGAGTCTCCTCGCCGCCGCCGGCCTGTGCCTCGCCCTGGTCCCGGCGCTCGGGACGCTCGGCGCGGCCGTGGCGGTCGCGGTGGCGAGCGTGGGCCGGGCCGCCCTGCTCGCGCGCGCCGCGGGGCGGATCCACGGGCTTCCGACCCCGGTCTGGGCCGCCGGAGCGGTCCGATGATCCCGGCGAGCCCCCTCCGCGCGCCGTCCGGAGCCGTCGTCACCCTCGGCGACGCGCCGGAGCCGGAGGCCTGGGACGCGCTGGTCGCGGCGGCCGCCGCGGCGCACCCGCACTTCTCCCGGCACGTCATCGAGGCCCATCGGACCGCCGGGCTGCTGCCGGAGGCCCTCCGCTACGTCACGGTCCGCGCGGGCGACTGTCTCGTCGGGCTGCTCCCGTACCGTGAGGCCCGGGACCTGACGGGCCTTGGCGGCCGGGTCCTGCGGCCCTTCCTCTCGCCCTACGTGACCGCCACGGCTCCCCTGGTCGCCGACGGTCCGGACCGGGCCGCGCACGCGCTGGCCCTGGTGGCCGGCCTCGAGGCCGCCTCCGGCGGATGCCCCTGGCGCTGGCCGCTGCTGCCGACCGGGGAGGGCGCCGTGCCGGAGATGCTCGCGGCGATGCGCGCGCGCGGCTGGGCCATCGGCACGGTGGCGGGCTTCGACCGCCCGGTCATGGACCGGCGCGCCGACCACGCGGCGTTCCTCGCCGACCATCCCGGCCGGGCGCGCTTCAAGGATCTGCGCCGCCGGGCGCGCCGCCTGTCGGAGACCGGAACCGTCGCCCACGCGTGCGCCACGGGCGGATCGGACCTCGCCCGCCTCGTCGCGGCCTTCCTCGACCTGGAGCGCGCCGGCTGGAAGGGGCAGGCCGGCACCGCCATGGCCTGCCGGCCCGAGGGCGCCGCGCTGGCCAGGGCGCTGTTCAGCGCGGTTCCGGGCCCGGTCGCCGTCCGGGCCGACGCGCTGACCCTCGACGGCCGGCCTGTCGCCGTCAGCCTCGCCCTGGTCAGCGGCGGCACCGCGACCCTGCTGAAGACCGCCTACGACGAGGATCTGCGCGGCCACGCCCCGGGCCTGCTGCTCGAGGCCGAGATCGTGCGGGCCTGCCACGAGACCGGCTTCGCCGACCGGCTCGACTCGGCGACGCTGGAAGGATCGGCGCTGGAAGGTCTCTACCGCGACCGGGTTCCGGTCGCCGAGATCATCGCGGTCCCGCCCGGTCGACAGGTGATCTCGCTGGAGCGGCGCCTCCGGCTCGCCCGGTTCGAGCGGGACGCGCGCGCGGCCGCGAAGCGGGCCCTGCGGCGGCGCTAGGGCCGGTTCAGCGCGTTCCGCACGCGGCGCTGGTCCCCTCTCCCGTGCGGGAGAGGGACAGGGTGAGGGATCGGGTCTGTCCGAACGAAGCGCAGTCTGGCCGACCGGCAATGGCGCGCTCGACCGAGAGGCCTCTTGTCCCTCACCCCAACCCTCTCCCGCACGGGAGAGGGGGCGATGGCGCGGCTGTCGCGTTCGGAGCCGCCGCCCTATCAAACCGTTCCAGAGCGATCGGGACAGGTTCTCGCGCCTCAACCCCATCCTCTCGCGGCGAGTCCACGGCGCCCTGAAACCGCGGTGCGGCCCGCTACCGGCCCCGGTACAGACCGTCGCCCTGCACCCGATCGTAGACGCCGTGCCCGGTCCGGGCACGATAGGCGCGGCCGGCGATCGCGCCCGGGGTCGGCGGCGTGCCGGGCTGCGCGAAGCTCGTCTCGGGCCGGTAGGCCGGTCCCCAGCCGATCTCCTCGTCGCCCGCGGGATCCTTGCCCGGGAAGCCCGTGACGTAGCCCGTGCTCTGCGCGAGCGCGGGCCCGGCGGCGAGCCCGAGCAGGAGCGCCAGCGTGCAGCGGTACGTTGTCCTGAATCGCATCGGCCGTATTCTCCAGTCCGGTCCGCCGGGCGGACCACCTGCGGGGCAAACCCGGATCCGGAACGGGGGGTTTTCCGGCGTGTACTCATGCCGCGGGCGAGACGGCGGGCGGGCTGTTGGGAATTCCGGCCGGCCGCGGGGGCGGGCGATGATCGCGGAGGCGGGCGTCATGGACGACTGGAAGGCGGGGCTCCGGGCGGAAATGCGGGCCATCGACATCGCCACGGGCGAGGCGGCCTCGGCGCAGCTGCCGGACCTGCTGCGACGCCTGAGCCGGCATCAGGCCGGTCTCGGCGGCAACCCGGTCCTGTCGCTGTACCGGCGCTGGCGCATCCGGCGCCTGGCACGCGCCGTCGCGGACGCGCGCTGGCACGCGGAACAGGGCCGCCTCGCACGCCGCGGCGGGCTCGATCCGCGTCCGTGAACGGTCCCGCTCAGGCGGCGGAACGGCCCGCCCGCGGCGCCTCGCGCCTGACAATCGTGGAATCGGCCGTCGCGGAAGGGGCCGAGCCGGCCGGTACGACGGCCTCCGGGCGCTCGGCCGGCGTGGCCGGCAGGCGGACGAGCACGATGGTGCCCACCGTCTCCTCGGAGCGGATCCGCAGCGAGCCGCCGTGGAGCTCGACCATCGAGCGGGTGATGGCGAGGCCCAGGCCCGAACCCTTGTGGCACCGGGTCATCTGCCGCTCGACCTGCGTGAAGGGCCGGCCGAGGCGGGCGAGGTCGGAAGTCGGGATGCCGATGCCGTTGTCCTCGATATAGAGGTGGGTGCACGCGCCGGCGCGGCGGCCCCGGACGGCGACGCGGCCGCCGGCGGGCGTGAACTTCACGGCGTTCTGCACGAGGTTGGCGAGGATCTGCCGGATCGCCTGCGGATCGGCCAGCAGCTCGAGGCCGGGCACGACGTCGACGCTGACGGTAATCGCCTTCTCGCGGGCGGCCGCCTCGACGGGCGCGAGGGCCGCGCTGATCGCGGTCTCGGCGGAGATCGCCCTGGGGCTCAGGCGCACGCGCCGGGCCTCGAGCCGGGCCATGTCGAGGATGTCGTCGATCATGGACAGCAGGTGTGAACCGCTCTCGCGGATGTCGCGGCAATACTCGGTGTAGCGCGGGGTGCCGAGCGGCCCGAGAACCGCGTTCTCCATCACGTCGGCGAAGCCGATGATGGCGTTGAGCGGCGTGCGCAGCTCGTGGCTCATATTGGCCAGGAACTCGGCCTTGGCCTGGTTGGCCGCCTCGGCGGCCGCCTTCTGGTCGAGGTAGCGCTCGGCGAGGTCCGCGAGCTGCTGGGTCTGGAGTTCGAGGGTGCGGCGGGACCGTTTGAGGTCCTTGACGGTCTCGATCAGCTCGCGCTCGGAGGCGAGGAGCTGCTCCTGGTTGCGCTTCAGGCTGGTGATGTCGGTCCCGACCGACACGTAGCCCCCGTCCTTCGTGCGCCGCTCGCTGATCTGCAGCCAGCGGCCGTCGGCGAGTTCCGCCTCGAAGGTGCGGGCGGCCATGTCGGTCAGCGCCATCCCGGCCTCGGGCGATTCCCGCCGGACCTGGGGCAGCACGCCGCGTCCCATCACGTCCGTGTAGCTCCGGCCCGCCTGCGCATCCTCGGGGCTCAGGGCGTGGAGGTGGCGGAATTTCGAGTTGCACAGGACCAGGCGGTTGCCGGTATCCCAGAGCACGAAGGCTTCCGAGATCGCCTCGACGGCGTCGCGCAGGCGCATGTCGGCCGCGGCGTTGGTCTCCTCCAGGGCCCGCTGCTCGCTGATGTCGTTGGCGATGCCGACGAGGTGGCGGCCGCCGTCGGCGGCGTCCGCCACGACCTCGGCGCGGGCGCGCAGCCAGACGTAGGCCCCGTCGGCGCCGCGCATGCGGAAGGCGTGATCGATATGCGTCTGGTTGGCCGCGAGCCCCCGGGCGAGGCTGTACAGGTCGCCGTCGTCGGGATGGACGAGGCCGTTGACGTCCCCGAACGAGAGGTACTCGTGCTGCCGCCTGTAGCCGAGCAGCGTGTACATCGAATCGGACCAGTAGATCCGGCCGCGCGCGATGTCCCAGTCCCACAACCCGCAGGCGCCCCGGCGCAGGGCGGTCTCCAGGCGGCCGCGGATCTGCTCGCGGGCCCGGTCGGCGCGGGCGGCCTGGCGGGTCTGCAGGCCGTAGGCGAGCCCGACTCCGACGATCACGATCGCGGCGGCGGCGATCAGGACGATCTGGTCGCGGGTCCGGGCGCTCCAGCCACGCAGCAGCGGCTCGATGGGCTGGAGCACCGCCACCTGTCCCGCGCCGCCGGGCAGGCTGTGCACCGCGGCGAGCACGCTCTCGCCGCCGGGAAGCTCGAGGGCCATCGCGCCGGCGCGCTCGCCGAGGCCGGAGAGCGGCTCGCTCTCGCCGAGCACCGCCGAGAGGGTCGTGCGGTCGGCCGGCAGCGGCGGATGGGCGGCGACGATGCGGGTGTCGGGGCGGACCACCAGCAGGCGGCGGCCGGGATGCCGCTCGCTCTCGGGCATCAGGGCGCGCAGGTCCTCCGCCACGGTGCCGGCCGGATCCACCGCCCGCGCGGCCAGACGGGCGAAGCCTTCGACCTCGGCCTTCGCGCCCGCCAGGATCTCGGCACGCTGGCCCTGGATATGGAGGGTGGCGAGCCCGACGAGGCAGGCCAGGAACACCGCGAGCGTTCCCGGCACGGCGTAGCGCAGCCAGCGCTCGGCCTGGCCGAGCCGCGGATCCCGGCTCCGCATGGGCCACGAGATCGTGAGACTCGAATCCGCACGCGCGGAGAAGGAAGCGGAAGCCGCCTCCGGCATGGCCGAACCTCGCCCGTGGGAACTGTGATCCGGTGTGGGCACCCGGCCCCCGAAGGCCCCCCGAATCTGACTGAATACAATCACTTCGGGGGGCAGTTTGTCCACGGATTTTTTACCATAAGGGCTTGACGGAACCCAGGTGTTGCCCGGGAGCCCGAGAATCGATTTCTACCGCAGGTTCAGACGGTTAGCCGCCTCCGAGGGTGCGCGCGAGGATGTCGGCGGTGTCCCGGGAAAGCCCCGGGATCGCCTTGATCCCATTCAGCATTTCGACCGCTTTGGCGCCGCGTGATTTTTCCAGCCGGCGCCAGGATCCGAAGGCCGTGAGGAGCCGTGCGGCCACCTGTGGGTTGGTCGAATCGAGCGCCGCGACCGTCTCGGTCACGCGGGCGAATCCCGCCCCGTCCCGCCGGGCGAACTGGGTCGGGTTGCCGAACGCGAAGCTCCCGATCAGCGCCCGCACGCGGTTCGGGTTGGTCATGGTGAAGGCCGGGTGTTCCTGCAGCCGCGCGATCCGGTCGAGGGTGCCGGGCTCGGGGATCTGGGCCTGGAGGGCGAACCACTTGTCGAGGACCAGGGGCTCGTCGGCGTAGCGGGCCGCGAACTCCGCGAAGGCGGCCTCGCGGGTCTCCCCCGGGATCAGCGCCAGCGTGCCGAGGGCCGCGAGCCGGTCGGTCATGTTGGTGGCCTCGGCCAGCCGCGCGGCGGCGCGGGCGGCCCCCTCCCGGGGATCGCCGGCGGCGACCAGGTCGAGGGCCGCGTTGCGGAGCGACCGGCGCCCCGCCGAGGCGGCGTCGGGGCTGTAGGGCGCACCGGCCACCGGCGCGAGCGCCGCGTCGATCGATTCGAGCCGCGGCCGCAGGGCCTGGCCCAGATGCGCCCGCAGGTTGAATCGCGCCCGGTGGATCGCGTCGGGATCCACGTCGGCCGGCACCGCGTCGGCGGCCTCGCCCTCGCTCGGCAGCGCCAGGACCAGGGCCGCGAAGGCCGGGTCGGCCAGGGCCTCGTCTTCGAGGAACTGGCCGAGTGCCGCGGCGAACGCCTCCGTCCGATCGGCGTCTGGCTCGAGGATCAGCCGCAAAGCGACGTCCTGCGCGGCCTGCCAGCGGTTGAACGGGTCGCTGTCCTGCGCGAGGAGCCGCATCCGCTCCGCGTCGGTCAGGGCGAGGTCGAGCCGCACCGGGGCGGAGAAGTCGCGCAGGAGCGAGGGGACCGGCTCCTCGGCGACCGCGTCGAACACGATCTCGGCCTCGGGGCGGTCGAGCACGTAGACGCCGTCCCGCACGTCCGGGCAGGTCGCGCCGGTCAGCGACCCGGACGCCCCGACCAGCCCGAGGGCCACGGGGATCACCAGGGGCGGCCCGTCGGGCTCCGCGCCGCCGCCGGGCAGGCTCTGGGCGAACCGGAGGGTGTAGCGGGCGGCGGCCGGATCGTACGCGGCCGCGACGGCGAGGCGGGGCGTGCCGGGACGCTCGTACCAGCGGGCGAAGGCGCCGAGATCGCGCCCGGTCACCGCCGCGAAGGCCGCCAGGAAGTCCTCGACGGTGGCGGCGCGGCCGTCATTGTCGGCGTAGTACCGGTCCATGCCGGCCCGGAAGGCCTCGGGACCGATCAGCGTCCGCAGCATCCGGACGATCTCGGCGCCCTTGTCGTAGACGGTCGCCGTGTAGAAGTTGTTGATCTCCGCGTAGGCCCGCGGCCGCACCGGGTGCCGCAGCGGCCCGGCATCCTCGGGGAACTGGCGCGCCCGCAGGGAGCGCACCTCGGCGATGCGGTGCACCGGCCGGGAGCGCATGTCGGATGAGAATTCCTGGTCTCGGAAGACCGTGAGACCCTCCTTCAGGCAGAGCTGGAACCAGTCCCGGCACGTGACGCGGTTGCCGGACCAGTTGTGGAAGTACTCGTGCGCGATGATCGCCTCGATCGCCGCGTAGTCGCCGTCCGTCGCGGTCTCGGGACTCGCCAGGACGTATTTGTCGTTGAAGATGTTGAGGCCCTTGTTCTCCATGGCGCCCATGTTGAAGTCGGACACCGCGACAACGTTGAACACGTCGAGGTCGTAGGCGCGGCCGAAGGCGGTCTCGTCCCAGGCCATGGAGCGGATGACGGCGTCGAGGGCGTAGCCCGCCCGGTCCTCCTTGCCGGGCTCGACGTAGACCGCGCAGGTGACGGGGCGGCCCTCCATCGTGGTGAAGCGCGTCTCGACCTTCCCGAGCCGACCGCCCACGAGGGCGAACAGGTAGGCGGGCTTCGGGTGGGGATCGTGCCAGATCGCGAAGTGGCGGTCCGGCCCGGCCGCGCCGGTCTCGACGGGATTGCCGTTGCCGAGCAGGACCGGCGCCTCGGCCCGGTCGGCCTCGATGCGCGTGGTGTAGACCGACAGCACGTCCGGCCGATCGAGGAAGTAGGTGATCCGGCGGAAGCCGTCCGCCTCGCACTGGGTGCAGTAGACGCCGTTCGACCGGTAGAGGCCCATCAGCTTGGTGTTGGAGGTCGGATCCACCTCCGTGACGAGACACAGCGCGAAGGGCCGCTGCGGCGGATCGCGGAGGACGAGGCCGGACGGCGTCGCCGCGTAGGCGTCGGGCGCCAGCGGCGCGCCGTCGAGCGCGACCGAGACCAGCCGGAGATCGTCGCCGTCGAGGGTGAGCGGCGCCGCCGGCACGCCGGCCGGGTTCGGCCGCAGCGTCAGCGTCGCGTCGACGCGGGTCGCGTGCGGGTCGAGACGGATGTCGAGGTCGACGCGATCGATCAGGTAGTCGCTGGGCCGGTATTCCTCGAGGCGGATCAGCGGCGGCGTCTCGGTGCGCATTCGGCTCACTCCGGGTGCGGGGCGGGCCCGTTCTGGTCCCTCGGAGCGCGCGGCGCAACGATCGGAGCCGTCGAAACGGCCGGCGTGGCGCGGTCCTCGCCCGGCTCAGAGCCCCGGGGCGGGGCGGCCCTCCGCGCGGAGCGGCCGCTCGAGGCCGACCCTGTCGAGCGTGGCGGACAGGCGGGCGCGGACGAACGGCTCGGCCCAGCGCATCACGGCGTAGCTCAGCAGGAGCATGGCGCAGCACGCGGCCACGAGCGCCGCGTAGGGCGGAACCCCGCCGCCGACGAGGCGGTGGATCAGGGCGGCACCGTTGACGTTGTGCAGGAGGTAGAGCGGGTAGGTCATCAGTCCGATCCGTCGGGCCAGCGCGCAGCCCCGCTCGCCGAGCCGCGCGCGGAGCCACGCGTTGCCGAGCACGCTGGCCACGATCATCAGGACGCAGCCCGCGAAGACGAGGCGCGGGAGGAGCGGATCCTCGCTGCGGCCCATCTGGAACAGGAACGACCCGGCCGCGTCACCGATCTCGACGAGCGCCCCGACGGCGCAGACGGCGATCACGCAGAGCCGACCGGCCGTCGGCCCCTTGACGAGCGACAACCACAGGAAGACGCCGAGCGCGAAGAAGCAGCCGTGGCGCAGGAGCGTCAGCTCGGCCACGCGGTTCGCCGCCAGGGCGGGGAGGTTCGGCACGGCCAAGGTCGCGACCCAGAAGAGGGTGCTCACACCGCCGACCACGGCGCAGACCGGGCCGATGCTCCGGAATCGCCCGAGCCGCAGCAGCGCGAAGACGAGTGCGTAGAAGGCGATCTCCACGCCGAGGGTCCAGTAGACGCCGTCCAGCCACGGCTCGACCGGAACGAACAGGACGCAGTCGAGATAGGCCCGCAGCACGTGCCGACCGGACCCCATGCGGCCGATGGCGAGCGAGACCAGGGCGGTGAGCGTGGCGCAGATCCAGACCGCCGGCACGAGGCGCAGGATGCGGCTGCGCAGGAAGGCGCGCGCGGTCGCGTGCTCGGCCGAGTAGGCGATCACGAAGCCCGAGATGACGAAGAACAACTCGACCCCGATCCATCCGAACCACGTCCAGGCGAACAGGCCGGGGTAAGCTGCGGCGGAGTCGAAGGCACGCCCGGCCGTCGAGAGCGGCGCCTGCCACGCGTAGGCGCCGAGATGAAAGACCATGACCAGCATTGCGGCTAGGAATCGTGCCGCATCGAGACCGATCATCTGTGCATCATGCTTGCCGCCCTCGGATCCCTGCGTCCTCATCACGGCCCCCGACGTTCGAAACCGCTCTCATCATCCCACCGAGTAAGACGAATCCGTCGCAGCCGGGCTACATCTTGCTGGGTAAGACGCGCCCATACTTTCGGCCGAAGGGTCTCTCCTCCGGCGGATCGGGAGTTCGCGGCGGGGCCGACGGGACGCAAGCGGCGCGAGGCCCGCCGCCAGGCCGACGATGCCGGGGGCTGCCGAAACGCCCGCCCGGTCGGCTCGACGGGGTCCGACCGCGCGAACGCCCGGGCCCGATTGTCCCGAGTCTGTATCGGACGGCCTTCTCACCGCCGGACCGGCCGCTAGCTAGCGGGGCGAGTCAGCCGGAGCGGGCCGGTGGTCCGTCTTCGAAGAGAACAGGACAGGATCCGATGGAATTTCTGCACACCATGGTCCGGGTCGCCGACCTCGACCGGGCACTCGCCTTCTACGTCGACACGTTCGGCCTGAAGGAGGTGCGCCGCGTCGAGAACGAGAAGGGCCGCTTCACCCTCGTCTTCCTCGCCGCGCCCGGCGATGTCGAGCGGGCCTCAGCGACCAAGTCGCCCTTGATCGAGCTCACCTACAACTGGGATCCGGAAACCTACTCGGGCGGGCGCAATTTCGGCCATCTCGCCTATCAGGTCGACGACATCTACGGCTTCTGCGCCAAATTGCAGGAGAAGGGCGTCACCATCAACCGGCCGCCGCGCGACGGCTACATGGCCTTCGTGAAGTCGCCGGACGGCATCTCCATCGAGATCCTCCAGAAGGGCGGCGCCAAGGAGCCACAGGAGCCGTGGAAGTCGATGGAGAACACCGGCACCTGGTAGCGGGCCCGCGCCCTTGACCCGGACGGCCCCGCGGGCGCATCTGCCCGCGGATCAGCCGGCCGGGCGGCCGCTCCGGACGCGCGAGCGTTCGGGGAGGAAAGTCCGGGCTCCATGGAGAGACGGTGCCGGATAACCTCCGGCGGGGGCGACCCCAGGGACAGTGCCACAGAGAGCAGACCGCCCCGGATCCGTCCGGGGTCAGGGTGAAAGGGTGCGGTAAGAGCGCACCGCGGACGCGGCAACGCGGACGGCACGGCAAACCCCACCGGGAGCAAGACCGAATAGGGGCGGCGCGCCCTTCGCGAGAAGGGCAGGCCCGCTCTCCAGGCCAGTCGCCCGGGTTGGTTGCTCGAGGCGATCGGCGACGATCGTCCCAGAGGAATGGCTGCCACGCCGGCGCGCGCGAGCGCTCCGGCCCTACAGAACCCGGCTTACAGGCCGGCTGATCCACTTCCCGATAAGACTTGCACCTGCAAGGCTTTATCGCCCCGCCGGCGTTCCCGCGCGGACGGCCGGCGCGCCGAAGATTCCGCGGCGGTAAAAACCTTCGGTTAACCTTGCCGGGTTCAGATCGGTCCGCGCGGCAGTGCCAAGCTTGTGCGTTGACGATCCTCCGAGGCCCATGATACCCGGCATCCTCCCGTCAACGGCGTGTATCGGATCGCCGGGCGCACCCTGCCATCGCGCAGGTCCCGTCCGTGCGCGGCGTCTTGCGCGCTCCGCATCCGGTGCCGTTCCCGTCACGCGCGCCGCGCTCGCGCGGCCCGGCACAGGGCACCATGAGACGCACGAGCCGCATCCGCGCCCGGGTTTCCGGGACGCGCCGACAATCCGCCCATCCGCGCGCGCCACGGCGCGCCGGCGCGTCGAGGCGGCCATGAGCCGGCGCCGCTCCTCCCCCGAGAGTTCGCCCCGCTACGGCGGCGGCGATGCGGCGGCTGAACCGCACGTCCCCGTCCTCCTCGCGGAAGTCGTCGACGCGCTCGGCACCGCGGGCGGGATCGCGGTCGACGGCACGTTCGGTGCCGGCGGCTACACCCGCGCGCTCCTCGCGGCGGATCCGGCCCTGCAGGTCGTCGCGATCGATCGTGACCCCACGGCCATCGCGGGCGGACAGGCGCTCGTCGCGGAGTCCGGCGGGCGCCTGCGCCTCCTCTCCGGCCGCTTCGGCGACCTCGACAGCCTCCTCGCGGAGGCCGGCATCGCGCAGGTCGACCGGGTCGTCCTCGATATTGGCGTCTCGTCGATGCAGCTCGACGCGCCGGAGCGGGGCTTCTCGTTCCGCAGCGACGGCCCCCTCGACATGCGCATGGCCTGCGACGGGCCGAGCGCCGCCGACCTTGTGAACGAGGCCGACGAGACCGTTCTGGCCGACATCATCTACCATTTCGGCGAGGAGCGGCGCTCGCGCGCGGTCGCCCGGACCATCCTCGAGGCGCGGCGCCGCGGGCGGATCGAGACCACCGCGCAGCTGGCCGAACTCGTCGCCGGCGTGGTCCGGACCGAGCCCGGCAGCCACATCCACCCGGCGACGCGGACCTTCCAGGGCCTGCGGATCGCCGTGAACGACGAGCTCGGCGAGCTGGTCCGTGCCCTGCACGCGGCCGAGCGCGTGCTCAGGCCCGGCGGCCGGCTCGCCGTCGTGACGTTCCACTCGCTCGAGGACCGCATCGTCAAGCAGTTCTTCGCGGCGCGCAGCGGCCGCTCCGCGCAGGGCTCCCGCCACCTGCCCGGGGGCCCGGTCGACACCGTCCGCAGCTTCCGTCCCGTCACGAAGGGCCCGGTCCTGCCGGGCGAGGCCGAGACCGCCCGCAACCCGCGCGCGCGCTCGGCCAAGCTCCGGGCCGCGGAGCGCACCGAATCCGACGTTCCCGAGCCGCTGGCCGCGCTGACCGCGCTGGCGAGCCTGCCCGACGCGGCCCGCGGAGGCCATCGCCGATGATCCGCCTCCTGAACCTGCTGGCGGTGGCCGGCCTCGTCGCCTCGGCGATCTACGCCTACTCGATCAAGTACGACACGCTCTACCAGGGCGGTCAGGTCTCGAAGCTCCAGACCGCGCTGCACAAGGAGCGGCAGGCGATCGCCGTGCTGCGCGCCGAGTGGCAGCTCCTGACGCGGCCCGACCGGCTCCAGGCGGCCGTCGACAAGCATCTCGCCCTGGAGCCGATCGGCACCAGCCACTTGGCGCGCCTCTCGGATCTGCCCGCCCGGCCGGAGCGCGGCGACGAGATCGGCCGTCTGCTCGCCGCCACGGCGACGCCCAAGGACAAGGGCGCGATCGAGCCGCGCACGACCGGCTCGATCACCCGCACCGTCACCACGACCCGCACCCCGACGACGGCTTCGAGGTAAACCCCCGTGTCCGATCACGCCGACGAGACCCTAGACCCGGCGGTCGAGCCCGCCGTGTCGGACCACGAGGCGGCGCTGCTCGAAGCCGCCGCGCTGGCGCATGCCGCCGGCGCGCCGCGCCCCCTGGAGGAGGAGGCGCGCGAGCCCGAGCCGCGCGCCGACCGCGCCAAGGCGCTCCTGCGCAGCATGTTCCGGCTGGCGATCGAGCGCTCGCACCTGCGGGTCGCGATGGTCGGGCTGGTCTTCGTCGGCGTGTTCGGGACGATCTCGGCCAAGCTCCTGATGATGGCGATCTTCGGGGAGCCGCCCAGCCAGGAACACCGGGTCGCGGCCGCGTCCTCGACCGCCTTCCGGCCCGACATCATCGACCGCAACGGCGAGATCCTGGCCACCGACATCCGCACGGTCTCGGTCTTCGCCGAGCCGGGCAACATCTACGACAAGGACGAGGCGGTCGAGCTGCTCACCGCCGTCCTGCCGGAACTCAACGCCTCCGAGCTCCGCGCCAAGCTGACGCAGCGCAAGGACAAGAAGGGCGCGGGCTTCGTCTGGGTGAAGCGCGAGCTGACCCCGAAGCAGCAGGCCGAGGTCCACCGGCTCGGCATCCCCGGCATCGGCTTCCTGCCAGACCACAAGCGGGTCTACCCGAACGGCGTCGCGGCCGCCCACATCCTGGGCGCGACGAACCTCGACGGCATCGGCATCGCCGGTATGGAGAAGTACATCGACTCAACCGGGCTGCAGGCCCTCAACAGCTTCGGGCTGATCAACAAGCAGGCCGACCTGAAGCCGGTGCAGCTCTCGCTCGACCTGCGCGCGCAGTTCGCCGTGCGCGACGAGCTGGCCTGGGGCATCGACCACTTCAAGGCCAAGGCCGGCGCCTCGATGATCCTCGACGTGAAGACCGGCGAGGTCATCGCGCTCGTCTCCATGCCGGATTTCGACCCGAACGACCCCAAGGACGCGCTCTCGCCCGACCGCATCAACCGGATGAATGTCGGCGTCTACGAGATGGGCTCGACCTTCAAGGCGATGACCCTCGCCATGGCGCTCGATTCCGGCAAGTACAACGTCAACTCGACCTTCGACACCCGGGGCGGCGTGCTCAACTGGGGCCGGCAGAAGATCCACGAGTACCACGGCACGAACCGCGTCATCACCATGCCGGAGGTGTTCACCCACTCCTCCAACATCGGCTCCGCCAAGATGGCGCTCGGCGTCGGCGTGCCCGGCCACAAGGCCTTCCTGAAGAAGATGGGCCTGCTCGACCGGCTGCGCACCGAGCTGCCGGAGAGCGCGGCGCCGATCGTCCCGTCGCGCTGGACCGAGATCAACACCATCACCATCGCGTTTGGCCACGGCATCGCGGTGGCGCCGATCCAGGCCGCGGCCGCGGTGGCGGCCATCGCCAACGGCGGCGACCTGATGACGCCCACATTCCTCAAGACGACACCGGAGGCGGCGCGGGCGCGGGCCACGCACGTCCTCTCGGGCCAGACCTCCGAGGCGATGCGCTACATCATGCGGCTCAACGCGGCCGAGGGCTCGGCCAAGAAGGCGGCGGTCCCGTACTACTTCGTCGGCGGCAAGACCGGCACCGCCGAGAAGGTCATCGGCGGCCGCTACATCCACAACCGCCTGTTCACGACCTTCATGGCGGCGGCGCCGATGAACGATCCGAAGTACCTGTTCGTGACGATCATGGACGAGCCGCAGGGCCTGCCGGAATCGGGCGGCTACGCCACGGCGGCCTGGAATTCCGGCGTGGTCACCGGCAAGGTGATCGAGCGCGTGGCGCCGATCCTCGGCCTGCCGCCGCAGTTCGAGCCGCCGGTGAGGCCGTTCCCGCAGATGGTCAAGCTCAACGCCTACCACGTCAACCAGCTCGGCGGCCCGTGAGATCGGATCGATGAGGGTGCAGCGATGAGCGCGCGGCTCGCCGACCTCTTCCCCGAGGCTGCTGGCCCCGCCGCGGACCTGACCGTCTCGGACCTCACGGCCGACAGCCGGCAGGTCGCGACCGGCACGGTGTTCGTCGCCGTTCCCGGCACGAAGGCCGACGGCCGACGTTTCGCCGCGCAGGCCGCGCAGCGCGGCGCCGCCGCGGTCGCGGGGGAGGGGACTCGTCCCGCCGACCTGCCCGACGCGGTCGCCTGGATCCCGGTCGCCGACGCGCGCCGGGCGCTCGCCCTCGCGGCGGCCCGCCTCGCGGGCCCGCAGCCCGAGACCGTGGTGACGGTCACCGGCACCGCCGGGAAGAGCTCGGTGGCCGACTTCGTCCGCCAGATCCTGGCGCGTCTCGGCCGCGACTCCGCGAGCCTCGGCACCGTCGGCGTCGTCACCAACCGCGGCGCGCAGTACGGCTCCCTCACGACCCCGGACCCCGTGACGCTGCACCGGATGCTGGCGCAACTCGCCGCGGACGGCGTCACCGACCTCGCCATGGAGGCGTCCTCCCACGGGATCGAGCAGCGCCGGCTCGACGGCGTGCGCCTCGACGCGGCCGGCTTCACCAATCTCGGCCGAGACCATCTCGATTATCACGCGAGCATCGAGGAGTACCTCGCGGCCAAGCTACGCCTCTTCACGGACCTACTCCCGCCGGGCCGCCCGGCCATCGTCAACGCCGACGGCGCTTACGCCGAGCGCGTCATCGCCGCCGCCGCGGCCGCTGGCCGGCCGGTCCGCACGGTCGGGCGGGGCGGCCGGGACCTGCGGGTCGAGGCGGTCCGCACGGAGGGGTTCGCGCAGGTCGCCCGGATCCTGTTCGCGGGCCGGGCCCGGGAACTGCGCCTGCCGCTCGTCGGCGAGTTCCAGGTCGAGAATGCCCTGGTGGCGGCCGGCCTCGCACTGGCTACCCCGGCGGGGGCGGCCGATCCCGACGGCGTCCTGGCGGCCCTCGACCATCTCACCGGCGTCCCCGGCCGCATGGAGCGGATCGGCGAGGCACGGGGCGGCCTCTGCCTCGTCGACTACGCCCACAAGCCCGAGGCCCTGGAGAGCGTGCTCGCCGCGCTCCGCCCCTTCGCTTCGGGCCGGCTGATCGTGGTCTTCGGCTGCGGCGGCGACCGCGACCGGGGCAAGCGGCCGCTGATGGGCGCCATCGCGCAGCGGCTCGCCGACGTCGTCATCGTCACGGACGACAACCCGCGCACCGAGGACGCGGCCGCCATCCGCCGGGCCATCCTGGACGCGGCGCCGGGCGCCGAGGAGATCGGCGACCGGTCGGAGGCGATTCACAGCGCCGTCGACCGGCTCGGGCCGGGCGACGTGCTGGTTGTGGCCGGCAAGGGTCATGAAACCGGCCAGATCGTGGGAGATCGCACGCTGCCGTTCTCGGACCACGCGGTCCTGCGCGCCGCGATCGCCGCGGCGGCCTGAGGACGACGGGGGACCGACGATGACCGCACTCTGGACGCGGGAGGAGCTGGAATCCGCGACGGGCGGCCGGTTGGCCGGCGCCGGGCGCGCGATCGGCGGCGCCTCGATCGACACCCGCACGCTCCAGCCCGGCGACCTGTTCTTCGCGATCCGCGGCGACACCCGCGACGGCCACGACTTCGTCCCCGACGCCCTGGGGCGCGGCGCCGGCGCCGCCGTGGTGAGCGCCGCGCGCGCCGAGGCGCTCGCGGTCCACGGCCCCGTCCTGGCGGTGCCCGAGGGGGGCGCCGACCCGGTTCTCACCGCGATGGTGCGCCTCGGTGCCGCCGCCCGGGACCGGACGCGCGCGCAGGTCGTGGCGGTCACGGGCTCGGTCGGCAAGACCGGGACCAAGGAGGCCCTGCGCCACGTCCTGTCCGAGCAGGGCGAGACCCACGCCTCGGCGGCCTCCTACAACAACCACTGGGGCGTGCCCCTGACCCTGACGCGGATGCCGCGCTCCGCGCGCTACGGCGTGTTCGAGATCGGCATGAACCACGGCGCCGAGATCGTGCCGCTGACCGCGCAGGTCCGGCCGGACATCGCGCTGATCACCACGATCGCGCCCGCCCATATCGAGCATTTCGCCTCGCTGGCCGCGATCGCGGACGCGAAGGGCGAGATCTTCTCCGGGCTCCAGCCCGGCGGCGTCGCCATCCTGAACCGCGACGCCCCGCATTTCGACCGCCTGGCCGCCCACGCCCAGGCCTCCCGGGCGGGCCGGGTGGTGACCTTCGGCGAGCACGCGGATGCCGACGTCCGCGCCCTGAGAATCGTGCTGCGGCCCAACCTGTCGGTGATCGACGCGGTGGTGATGGGCCAGCCCGTCACTTACAAGCTCGGCACCGCCGGCCGGCACGCGGCGCTGAACTCGCTGGGCGTCATGGCGGTGGTCCACAGCCTCGGGGCCGACCTCGCCCGTGCGGCCCTGTCGCTCGGCGGCCTGACGCCGCCGGCGGGACGCGGCGAGCGCACCGCCCTCGAGATCGGCGGCGGCACCGCCTACCTCGTGGACGAGAGCTACAACGCCAATCCCGTCGCCGTCCGCGCGGCGCTGGCGACCCTGGCGGGGATCGAGACCGGGCCCCGCGGCCGCCGGATCGCGGTGCTGGGCGACATGCTCGAGCTCGGCGCCGCCGCGCCCGACCTGCATCGCGGCCTGGCGGAGGCGATCGAGGCGGCCCGGGTTGACCTCGTCTTCACGGCCGGTCCGCTGATGCGCCACCTGTTCGAGGCCCTGCCGGTGAGCCGCCGCGGCGCGGTGGCCGACACCGCGGCCGACCTGCTCGAGCCGCTCGCCCGGACCCTGCGGTCCGGCGACGCCGTCATGGTGAAGGGATCGAACGGCAGCCGCATGGGCCGGATTGTCGAGGCGCTGAAAGCCCGCTACGCGGTCGATCCGACCCGGCGGACCCAGGCCGTCCCGTGACCGGCACGCCTGCGCGTGCGGCGCCGTCCCCCGAAACCTGAGCCTGAACAAGGGGGCCGAGCGCCCGGATGCTGTACCTTCTCTCGGACCTGAGCAGCAGCTTCACGCCGCTCAACGTGTTCCGCTACATCACCTTCCGCACCGGCGGCGCGCTGTTCACGGCGGGCCTGTTCGTGTTCTGGTTCGGGCCCTGGATCATCTCGCTGCTGCGGATCCGCCAGGGCAAGGGCCAGCCGATCCGCGAGGACGGGCCGCAGACCCATCTGCTGACCAAGCGCGGCACGCCGACCATGGGCGGCCTGATGATCCTGGCCGGCGCCGTCGTGGCGATCCTGCTCTGGGCCAACCCGCGCAACCACTACGTCTGGGTGACGCTGACCGTCACCCTCGGCTTCGGCGCGATCGGCTTCTACGACGACTACCTCAAGGTCACGAAGCAGTCGCACAAGGGCTTCTCGGGCAAGTTCCGCCTCGCCCTCGAGGCGGTGATCGCCATGGCGGCCTGCGTGACCATCGCGGTCTACTCGCCCGCCGCGCTGCAGAACCAGCTCGCCTTCCCGGTGTTCAAGGACGCGCTGCTGAACCTCGGCTGGTTCTACCCGCTGTTCGGCGCCTTCGTGATCGTCGGGGCGGGCAATTCCGTGAACATGACCGACGGCCTCGACGGCCTCGCGATCGTGCCGGTGATGATCGCCTGCGGCACGTTCGGCTTCATCGCCTACCTCGTCGGCAACTCGTTCACCGCCAGCTACCTGCAGGTGAACTACGTCCGCGACACGGGCGAGCTCGCCGTCGTCTGCGGCGCGGTCATCGGCGCCGGGCTCGGCTTCCTCTGGTTCAACGCGCCGCCGGCCCAGATCTTCATGGGCGATACCGGCTCCCTGGCGCTGGGCGGCCTGCTGGGCTCCATCGCGGTGGCGACGAAGCACGAGATCGTCCTGGCGATCGTCGGCGGCCTGTTCGTGCTGGAGATGATGTCGGTGATCATCCAGGTCGCGTCGTTCAAGCTCACGGGCAAGCGCGTCTTCCGCATGGCGCCGATCCACCACCATTTCGAGCAGAAGGGCTGGAAGGAGCCGCAGGTCGTGATCCGCTTCTGGATCATCGCGGTGATCCTGGCGATGGCCGGCCTGGCGACGCTGAAGCTGCGCTGAGAAATCGTGCTAGAGGGGCGGCCTGAGAGGTCGATCCGATCCTCGCCCTCGTCCTGAGGCGCGGCCGCGGAAGGGAGCCTCGAAGGAGGCTCCCGGCCGGCCGCGCGATCCCGGGAGCCCGCCTTCGGGGTCGCCGAGGCGGGGCGCCCGGGACGAGGGTCCGGTTCGGGTCGGCCGGGTCCGGCCGCCGCATCCAGAGTTCCGCATGACACCCGTCACCGTCTTCCAGGACAAGACCGTCGCCCTGTTCGGGCTCGGCGGCTCGGGGCTCGCCACGGCGCTGGCGCTGAAGGCCGGTGGCGCGGGCGTGCAGGCCTGGGACGACAATGCCGACAGCCTCGCCCGCGCGCGGGAGGCCGGCATCGAGACGCGGGACCTGCGCGCGGCCGACTGGTCCGCGTTCGCCGCCTTCGTGCTGAGCCCGGGCGTGCCGCTGACCCATCCCGAGCCGCACTGGAGCGTCCGGCTCGCCCGGGATGCCGGCGTCGAGATCATCGGCGACATCGAGCTGTTCTGCCGGGAGCGGCGGGCGCAGGCGCCGGGGGCGCCGTTCGTGGCGATCACCGGGACCAACGGCAAATCGACCACCACGGCGCTGATCGCCCACGTGCTCGCGCAGGGGGGCCGCGACGTGCAGATGGGCGGCAACATCGGCACCGCGATCCTGTCGCTGGAGCCGCCGGCCGCCGACCGCGTCCACGTGATCGAGATGTCGTCGTTCCAGATCGACCTGACGCCGAGCCTCGACCCGAGCGTCGGCGTGCTGATGAACATCACGCCGGACCATCTCGACCGGCACGGCACGATGGAGCAGTACGCGGCCATCAAGGAGCGTCTGATCCAGGGCGCCGGCCTCGCGGTGGTCGGCGTCGACGACGCCCCGAGCCGCGCCATCGCGGACCGCCGCGGCGCCGACCTCGTGCGTGTCCACGTGCCCCACGGCGACGTGCTGTGCGCCGACGCGCTGACGGTGCGCGACGGGATCGTCCGGGAGCCGGACGGGACGGCCCTCGCCGACGTCAACGGGATCGGCTCGCTCCGGGGGGCGCATAACTGGCAGAACGCCGCGGTGGCGGTGGCCGTCGCGCGGGCCCTCGACCTGTCGCCGGAGCAGATCCAGGCCGGCCTGACCTCGTTCCCGGGCCTGCCGCACCGGATGGAGGAGGTCGGGCGGCGCGGCCACGTGCTGTTCGTCAACGATTCCAAGGCGACGAACGCGGATTCCACCGAGAAGGCCCTCACCGCCTTCCGGGACATCCACTGGATCCTCGGCGGCAAGGCCAAGGAGGGCGGGATCTTCCCGCTGGTGCCGTATTTCGAGCGGGTCGCGCACGCCTACCTGATCGGCGCGGCGTCGGACGCCTTCGCGGCGACCCTGGAGGGCGCCGTGCCCTACACGCGCTGCGAGACCCTCGAGAACGCCGTCCCGAAGGCCGCCGAGAACGCCGCCGCCTCGGGCGCACCGGAGCCGGTGGTGCTCCTGTCGCCGGCCTGCGCGTCCTACGACCAGTTCCGGAACTTCGAGATCCGCGGCAACCGCTTCCGCGAGCTGGTTCAGGCGCTGCCCTGAGGCAGCGCCACTTCAGCGCGCCAGAACCTCAGCGCGCCAGAACCTCAGCGCGCCAGAACCTTGGCGGCGTCGCGGGTGGTGTCGACCGCATGCGAGACGTTGGCCACCGACTGGACGATCGCCCCGATGTTGCCTGTGATCTCCGTGACGGCCCCCGCGGCGCTCTGCATGCTCTCGGCCAGATCCCGGGTCACGGCACTCTGCTCCTCGATGGCGGCCGCGGTGGCCACCACGGTCTCGCGCATCACCGAGACCGAGGACCCGATCGAGCTGAGAGCCTGCACGACCTCCTGCGAGACGCGCTGCACGCTGGCGATCTCGCCGTTGATCTGACCGGTGGCGCGCGCCGCCTGGTCGGCCAGCGCCTTAACCTCGGAGGCGACGACCGCGAAGCCGCGGCCCGCCGCGCCCGCGCGGGCGGCCTCGATGGTGGCGTTCAGCGCCAGCAAGTTGATCTGGCCGGCGATGTCCTGGATCAGGCCGACGATGCCGGTCATGGCGGTGGCGGTCTCGGCCAGCCGCTTGGTGTGGCCGTCCGCGTCCTGAACGCAAGCATAGGCGGTGTCGGTGGCGCTCTGGGAGCGCACGATGCTCTGGGACATCTCCGCCACCGAGGCCGCCAGCTCCTCGGCGGCGGCCGCCACGGTCTGGACGTTCCCGGAGGTCGAGTCCGCCGCCGACGAGGCCAGCGAGGCCGCCGTGGTCGAGTGCGTCACCGCCTGCTCGATCTCGCCGAAGTTCTGATCGATCAGGGTCCGCAGGTTGGCGAACAGCCGGACCTGGTCGCTGATGTCGGTGGCGAATTTCACCACCTTGTAGGGCCGGCCGGCGGCGTCGAGGATCGGGTTGTAGGAGGCCTGGATCCAGACTTCGCGCCCGTCCTTGCCGATCCGCCGGAACTGGGCCGCCTGATAGGTGCCGTTCCGCAGGGCCGCCCAGAAGGCCCGGTAGGCCTCGCTCTCCCGGTAGGCGGGCTCCACGAACAGGCTGTGATGCTGCCCGAGCACCTCGGCGCGGCTGTAGCCCATCGCGGCGAGGAAATTGTCGTTCACCGCGATCACCGTGCCGTCGAGGTCGAAGGCGATGACCGCCTGCACCTTATCGATCGCGGCGATCTGCCCGGCGCGGTCGGCCTCCTCGGTGCGCTGCTGCGTGATGTCGGTGGCGAACTTCACCACCTTGTAGGGCCGGCCGCGGACGTCGAGCATCGGGTTGTAGGAGGCCTGGATCCAGATCGACCGGCCGCCCCGGCCGACCCGCTGGAACTGGCCCGACTCGAAGGTGCCGGAGCGCAGGCGTTCCCAGAAGGCCCGGTAGTCCGGCGCGTCCCGCTGGGCCGGCTCCATGAACATGCTGTGGTGCTGGCCGACGATCTCCGGCAGCGTGTACCCGACGACGTCGAGGAAATTCCGGTTCGCCGACAGGATCCGCCCCGCCAGGTCGAACTCGATCACGCCCTGAACCCGGTCGAGGGCCGCGAGCTTGGCATGCGCTTCACGGACGTTCAGGGCAGAGAACATGGCGCGTCGGCTTCCGCTGGGCGGATCGGGCGCGGCGCACCGCGACCCGCCGGGTCGATACATCCGAAAGTTGCAATGGGAAGATTAACATAGAGTGTCTTTTTACTAGTATTGCGCCGTCCTAATACAGCATCCCAGGGGCCGCCGGCTGCGTGGCCGGCGCGTTCTGACGTGCCCCGACGCGCCCCGACCCGTCGGTCATAAGGCTCCGTTTACCATTCCTGCCGAGGATCCCGGCCGACCCGCGCGGATCGGCATCCGCGCGGCCTGGAGTCGTTGCCCGGCATGATGTCACGCGCGGAACGCACCCCCCTGACGGACTGGTGGTGGACGGTGGACCGCGGCCTGCTCGCGGCGCTGTTCGCGCTGATGGTCGCGGGCCTCGTCTTCCTGATGGGCGGCGGCCCGCCCGTGGCCGAGCGGATCGGCCTGCCGACCTTCTACTTCCTCAACCGGCAGGCGATGTACCTCGCGCCGACCATCCTGCTGATCTGCGCGGTCTCGTTCCTGTCGCTCCGCGGCATCCGGCGGCTCGCGCTCGTCACGTGGATCCTGGGCGTCATCCTGTGCCTGCTCGCCGGCAAGTTCGGGCCCGAAATCAAGGGCGCGCATCGCTGGATCCAGTTCGGCTCCTTCGGCCTGCAGCCCTCGGAGTTCGTGAAGCCGGCCTTCGTGGTCGTCGCCGCCTGGGCCTTCTCGGAGGGCGCCCAGCGCCGCGACATGCCGGGCGGCATCCTGGCGCTGCTGCTACTGCCGATCACCATCGTGCCGCTGCTGCTCCAGCCCGATTTCGGCCAGACCATGCTGATTACCATGGTGTGGTGCGCGCTGTTCTTCGTGGCCGGCCTCCACCTGATCTGGGTGGCCGTCCTCGGCGTGCTGGGCCTCGGAGGTGTGTTCGCTGCCTATCTGTTCTTCCACCACGTGCGTGAGCGCTTCAACAAGTTCCTCGACCGGGATTCGGGCGGCGGCTTCCAGGATTTCTGGTCGCGCGAATCGTTCCGCTCGGGCGGCTGGTTCGGCACCGGGCCGGGGGAGGGCGTGGCCAAGCGCCACCTGCCGGACGCGCATACCGACTTCATCTTCTCGGTCACCGGCGAAGAGTTCGGCGTGATCGTCTGCCTCTGCCTCGTGGCGCTGTTCGCCTTCATCGTCCTGCGCGGCCTCAAGCTGGCGCGGCGCACCGACGACACCTTCTCGCGGCTGGCGATCACCGGCCTGACCACACTGTTCGGCCTGCAGGCCTGCATCAACATGGCGGTGAACACCCAGCTGATGCCCGCCAAGGGCATGACGCTGCCGTTCGTCTCCTACGGCGGCTCCTCGCTGATCTCGCTGGCGCTCGGCACCGGCTTCCTCGTCGCCCTGACCCGCAAGCGGCCCCGCACCGTCATGCTCAGCCAGAAGCCCCCCGGCACCGCGCCCGCCACCGTCGCCGGGGTGATGCGGTGACCGTCTTCACGCCCACGATCCTGCTCTGCGCTGGCGGCACCGGCGGCCACCTGTTCCCGGCCGAGAGCCTCGCCCACGTCCTGCGCGCCCGCGGCATCCGCGTGGCGCTCGCCACCGACGCCCGGGTCGATTCCATCGCGTCCGAGTTCCCGGCCTCGGAGGTCGTCACCATCGCGTCGGCGACGCCGTCCGGCCGCTCGCCGCTGAAGCGGGCCGGCGCCGTGCTGACCCTCGGCCGGGGCTTCGGCGTCGCCGCGAAGGAGATCCGCCGGATCAACCCGGCCGCCGTCGTGGGCTTCGGCGGCTACCCGACCGTCCCACCGGTGCTCGCCGGCCAGATCCTGCGCGTGCCGACGATCCTGCACGAACAGAACGCCGTGATGGGCCGGGCCAACGCCTTCCTGGCGCGGGGCGCCCGCACCATCGCCACCGGCTTCAAGGTCGTGCGCGGCGTGCCCGACAAGGCCAAGGCCCCGCGGATCCACACCGGCAATCCGCTCCGCCCGGCGGTGATCGAGGCGGCCAAGGTCCCGTATCCCGCTTTCGGCGAAGGCGACGCCCTGCGCCTCCTCGTCTTCGGCGGCAGCCAGGGCGCGCGCGTGATGGGCGAGGTCGTGCCGGAGGCGATCGCCCGCCTGCCCGACGCGCTGCGCGCCCGCCTGCACCTCGTCCAGCAGGTCCGCCCCGAGGACCTGACGGCCGTTCAGAACCGCTATCTCGCCATGGGGCTCGCCGGAATCGAGGCGGCGCCGTTCTTCAAGGACCTGCCGGCGCGGATGGCCGCGAGCCACCTCGTGGTCTCGCGCTCCGGCGCCTCGACGGTCTCCGAGCTCGCGGCGATCGGCCGCCCGTCGATCCTCGTGCCGCTGCCGGGCTCCCTCGACCAGGACCAGGCCGCCAACGCCGCGACCCTCGACGCCATCGGCGCGGCGCTGGCGGTGAAGCAGCCGGATTTCACGCCCGAACGGCTCGCCGCGGAGCTGACCGCCTGCTTCGAGACGCCGGCAAAATTGACCGCGGCGGCCGATGCGGCCAGAAGCGCGGGCATCCACGACGCCGCCGAGCGGCTGGCCGAGGTCGTCGTCGAGACGGCCGCCCGCACCTGATTTCTTGAGGGATTCCGCACCGGCGGTCCCGCCACCAGACGGTTCGACCCATGAAGCTGCCCGACAAGCTCGGCCCCATCCACTTCATCGGCATCGGCGGCATCGGCATGTCCGGCATCGCCGAGGTGATGCACAACCTCGGCTACACGGTGCAGGGCTCGGACGCCTCCGACAACGCCAATGTCCGCCGTCTCGCCGAGAAGGGCATGCGCACCTTCGTGGGCCACGATGCCAAGAACGTCGAGGAGGCCGCCCTCGTCGTCGTCTCGACCGCGATCCGGCGCGACAACCCCGAGCTGCAGGCTGCCCGCGAGCGACGCCTGCCCGTGGTGCGACGGGCCGAGATGCTGGCGGAGCTGATGCGCTTCAAGTCCTGCGTGGCGATCGCCGGCACGCACGGCAAGACCACGACCACGTCGCTCGTCGCCACCCTGCTCGACGCCGGCAACCTCGACCCGACCGTGATCAACGGCGGCATCATCAACGCCTACGGCACCAACGCCCGCATGGGGGCGGGCGAGTGGATGGTGGTGGAGGCCGACGAGTCCGACGGCACCTTCCTGAAGCTGCCGGCGGACGTCGCGATCGTCACCAACATCGATCCCGAGCATCTCGACCATTTCGGCTCGTTCGACGCGATCAAGGACGCGTTCCGGCGCTTCATCGACAACATCCCGTTCTACGGCTTCGCGGTGATGTGCATCGACCACCCGGTGGTCCAGGACCTCGTCGGCCATATCGAGGACCGGCGGATCATCACCTACGGCGAGAACCCGCAGGCCGACGTGCGCCTGATCGACGTGGACCTGCGCGGCGGCCAGAGCCGCTTCCGCGTGATGATCCGCGACCGTCGGCCCGGCTACCGGATGGAGATGGAGGATCTCGTCCTCCCGATGCCCGGCAAGCACAACGCCCTCAACGCCACCGCGGCGCTCGCCGTCGCGCACGAGCTCGGCGTGAAGCCGGACGCGATCCGCCAGGCGCTCGCGGGCTTCGGCGGCGTGAAGCGGCGCTTCACCCGCACCGGCGAGTGGAACGGCGCGACGATCTTCGACGATTACGGACACCATCCGGTGGAGATCAAGGCGGTGCTCAAGGCCGCCCGCGCCTCGACCGAGCACGGCGTCGTCGCCATCGTGCAGCCGCACCGCTACACCCGGCTGCAGTCGCTGTTCGACGATTTCTGCACCTGCTTCAACGATGCCGACACGGTCATCGTCGCGCCGGTCTACGCGGCCGGCGAGCAACCGATCGAGGGCTTCGACCGCGACAGCCTCGTGGCCGGCCTGCGCTCCCGCGGTCACCGCGACGCCCGGGCCCTGGAGCGGCCGGAGGAACTCGCGGGCATCATCGCGGACCTCGCCAAGCCCGGCGACTACGTGGTCTGCCTCGGCGCCGGCACGATCACCCAGTGGGCCTACGCCCTGCCGGACGAACTCGCCGCGCGGGGACGGTAGGCGCGGTGCGCGCGCCTGCCCCGGGAGGCCTCTCGGGTCGGCGGCACCCTCGACCGTCCACACTGGGCTGCGCTCCGAGGATGAACCCGGCGGTGACTCTCCGGACCCCGGCCTCGCAGCGTCCGCTGCCACCCCGATGCGACGACACCAGGATCGCCGCATCCCTCTCCCCGCGGGCGGGGCGAGGGGAGACACACAGATGACCGCCTCTCTGCACGATCGCATCCGGGCCGCCGCGCCCGACCTCCGCGGGCGCCTGCTCGCCGACCAGCCGCTCGCCGACCTCACTTGGTTCCGGGTCGGCGGACCGGCCGAAGTGCTGTTCACCCCGGCCGACGAGGAGGATCTCGCCCGCCTCCTCGCCGCTCTCGATCCGGACGTGCCGGTCACGGTCATCGGGCTCGGCTCGAACCTGATCGTGCGGGACGGCGGCGTGCCGGGCGTGGTCGTGCGCCTCGGCGGCAAGGCCTTCGGCAGCATCGCGATCGACGGCGACGCGCTGACCGTCGGTACCGCGGTCCCGGACATGCGCCTCGCCAAGGCGGCGGCCGAGGCCGGGCTCGACGGGCTCGCCTTCTACCGGGGCATCCCCGGCTCGATCGGCGGGGCGCTGCGCATGAACGCGGGCGCGCATGGTGGCGAGACCACCGACGTGCTGGTCGAGGCCCGCGGCATCGACCGCGGGGGCGCGCTGCGCACCTTCAGCCACGCCGACATGGGCTTCTCCTACCGACATGCTGATGCGCCCGAGGACGTGATCTTCACGCGCGCCGTCTTCCGCGGGCGGCCCGGCGACCGGGTCGCCATCGAGGCCGAGATGGAGCGGGTCACCGCCGCCCGCGAGGCCGCGCAGCCGATCCGCGAGCGGACCGGCGGCTCGACCTTCGCCAACCCGGACGGCGGCAAGGCGTGGCAGCTCGTCGACGCCGCCGGCTGCCGCGGATTGAGGCGGGGCGGCGCCCAGGTCAGCGAGATGCACTGCAACTTCCTGATCAATACCGGTACTGCGAGCGCGGCCGATATCGAGGGGCTCGGCGAGGAGGTCCGCCGCCGCGTCCGGGAGACCAGCGGGGTCGCATTGCGCTGGGAGATCCGGCGCATCGGCCAGCCCGCCGGCACGACGTGAGAGCGGTGTTCCGGACGGACCGGTGCGCTCAGATCCTGATTGAAGCCGACCTATTCGAGGTGCCCTGATGTCCAAGCACGTCGCCGTCCTGCTGGGCGGCACCTCCGCCGAGCGCGAGGTCTCCCTCAGTTCCGGCAAGGCCTGCGCCGACGCGCTCGAAGGGGAGGGCTACCGGGTCACCCGGGTCGATGTCGGCCCCGACATCGCCGCGGTGCTGACGGCGCTCCGGCCGGACGTGGCCTTCAACGCGCTCCACGGGCCGGACGGCGAGGACGGCACCATCCAGGGCCTGCTGGAGATCCTCAAGATCCCCTACACCCATTCCGGCGTCCTCGCGTCGGCGCTCGCGATGAACAAGGAGCGGGCCAAGACCGTCATGCGCGCCGCCGGCGTCGACGTGCCCGAGGGCCGGATCGTTAACCGTCGTGAGGCCGCCAGGACACACCCCCTGCCGCCACCCTACGTCGTGAAACCGATCGCGGAAGGCTCATCGGTGGGTGTGATCATCGTGCGCGACGGCCGCTCGCACCCGCCCCAGATCCTCGCCTCCGAGGAGTGGACGTTCGGCGAGCAAGTCCTTGCAGAACCTTACATTGCTGGCCGCGAACTCACCTGCGGCGTGATGGGCGACAAGGCCCTCGGGGTGATCGAGGTGAAGGCCGCCACGGGCGATTGGTACGATTACGACGCCAAGTACGCCCCGGGGGGCTCGGTGCACGTGCTCCCGGCCGAACTTAAACCAAATGTTTACCAGCGTGTCCAAGAACTGTCGTTAACGGCGCATCAAGCACTGGGCTGTCGGGGCGTCAGCCGTGCCGACCTTCGCTACGACGACACACCGGGTGGAACCGGTCTGCTCGTGGTGCTGGAGGTCAACACGCAACCCGGCATGACCCAGACGAGCCTTGTGCCGGAGATGGCGGCCCATGCGGGCCTGAGTTTCGGTGAGCTCGTCCGATGGATGGTGGAGGACGCTTCCCTGAATCGCTGAGCGGCGACGCCGCCGGCCGGAGCGGTCCCGCGCGCCTCGCAGGCGCGATCCTGGGCCGGCTCACCGGCCGCGGCACGTCCCGGTCGCTCTCGGTTCGTCGGGCCCGCCCGAGTCAGCGCCTGAGCGAGCGCCTGCCCCGCGGCGCCGGGATCGTGGCGGTCTCCGTCTCCGCCGCCGCCGTGGCGCTCGCCGGTTTCGTGGCGAGCGGCCGCTACGACGCGTTCGTGGCCGAGCAGGGCCGCCCCCTCGACATCGCCGCGCGCGTCGCCGGCTTCGGCGTCGAGCGCGTCACCATCTCGGGCATCTCCCGCATGTACGAGCGCGAGGTCCTGGCGGCCGCCGGGATCGACTGGCGCTCCTCGGTTCCCTTCCTCGACGTCGCCGACGTGCGCGAGCGGCTGCTCCGCGTGCCGCTGATCGCGCAGGCCTCGGTCCGGAAGATCTACCCCAACGAGATCGCCATCACCCAGGTGGAGCGCGAGCCCGCGGCCCTCTGGCAGAAGAACGGCGAGATCAGCGTGATCGCCGCCGACGGCACCGTCATCGACGCCATGCGCGACGACCGCTACGCCAGCCTGCCCCTGGTGGTCGGCGAGGACGCCAACACCAAGCTTCCGGAATACCTCGCCCTCATCGCCGCCGCGGGGCCGCTCGCCGAGCGGATCAAGGCCGGCACCTACGTGTCGGGCCGGCGCTGGACCCTCAAGTTCGACGGCATCGACGTGCGCCTGCCCGAGGTCGATCCGGCCGCGGCGCTCGCCCGCCTCGTCCGGTTCGAGCGCGAGGCCCACCTGCTCGAGAAGGACGTCATCGCGGTGGACCTGCGCATGCCGGACCGCCTGGTGGTGCGCCTGACCGAGGAGGCCGCCGCCGCCCGCGCGGAAGCCCAGAAGGCGAAGAAGAAGGGCGCGGCCAGCTGATGCCCTTCCTGTCGATCTCCGCCCGTCCCGCATCCCGCGCCCGGTAGCGTCAATGCACAGCCAACACGGCCTCACGCCGCGCTTGAAGCCGCTCTCCGCCCGGCGCTCGACCACCCTCTCGGTGCTCGACATCGGCACGAGCAAGGTGGTCTGCCTCATCGCCGAGCTGCAGCCCGCCGAAGCGCTCACGACGCTCCGCGGCCGCACGCACCTCGCGCGCATCATCGGCATCGGCCACCAGCGCTCCCTGGGCCTGAAGGGCGGCGCCATCGTCGATCTCGCCGCGGCCGAGAGCGCGATCCGTCAGGCGGTCCACGCCGCCGAGCGGATGGCCAAGGTCGAGGTCCAGTCGGTCATCGTCAACATGTCGGGCGGCCGGCTCGCCTCGCAGCATTTCCAGGCGCGGGTGAACGTCCGCTCGGGCACCGTCACGGGCAGCGACGTCGAGCGGGTGCTCGAGACCGCCAGCGCCCACGGCGTCAGCCCCGGCCGGGCCGTGCTGCACGCGCTGCCCACCGGCTACGCCCTCGACGGGCAGGGCGCCGTCATCGACCCGTCGGGCATGATCGGAGAGGCGCTCAGCGTCGACCTGCACGTGGTGACCAGCGAGCTCGCGGCCGCCCGCAACGTCATGCTGGCGGTGGAGCACTGCCACCTCGGCGTCGAGGCGGTGATCGCCACGCCCTACGCAGCCGGCCTCTCGGCGCTGGTCGACGACGAGGCCGAGATGGGCGTCTGCGTCGTCGACATGGGCGGCGGCACCACCAGCGTCGGCGTGTTCTCCGGCGGCCACCTCGTTCACGTGGACGCCCTGGCGGTCGGCGGCCACCACGTCACCATGGACATCGCCCGCGGCCTCTCCACCCGCATGGCGGCGGCCGAGCGGCTGAAGACCCTCTACGGCTCGGCCCTCTCCACTCCCTCCGACGACCGCGACATGATCGCCGTGCACGGCGTCGGCGAGGACGAGGGCGAGGCGCCGGCCCACATCCCGCGCTCGCAGCTCGTGCGGATCATCAAGCCGCGCGTCGAGGAGGTGGTCGAGCTGGTGCGGGACCGCCTGCGCGATGCGGGCTTCGCCGCCCAGGCCGGGCGGCGCGTCGTCCTCACCGGCGGCGCCAGCCAGCTCGTCGGTCTGCCCGAGGTCGCCCGCCGCGTCCTCCAGGGTCAGGTGCGGATCGGACGGCCCCTCGGCATCCGGGGCCTGCCGGAAGCCGCCAAGGGTCCGGCCTTCTCGGCGGCGGTCGGCCTGCTCGTCTACCCGCAGGTCGCCCATGCCGAGCATTTCGAGCCGCGGGGGCACGGCGCCTTCGCGGCGACCGGGACCGACAACTACCTGAACCGGGTCGGCCGCTGGCTCCGGGACAGCTTCTAGGTTTCACGCCCGCCCGCTCGCGCGGGGGGATCGAAGGGATCCGGCGCCCAGGCGTCGCACGGACAGCACAGTTAGCGAGAGGCTCGACACCATGGCCATCACCCTCCAGGCGCCGGACATCCGGGAACTGAAGCCCCGCATCACCGTGTTCGGCGTCGGCGGCGCCGGCGGCAACGCCGTCAACAACATGATCGAGTCGGGCCTCCTCGGCTGCGAGTTCGTCGTGGCCAACACCGACGCGCAGGCGCTCACCTCCTCGAAGGCCGAGCGGGTGATCCAGATGGGCCTGGGCGTCACCCAGGGCCTCGGCGCCGGATCGCACCCGGAGGTCGGCTCGGCCGCCGCCGACGAGGTGATCGACGAGATCCGCGACCAGCTCTCCGGCGCCCACATGTGCTTCATCACCGCCGGCATGGGCGGCGGCACCGGCACTGGCGCCGCGCCGGTCATCGCCCGGGCGGCCCGCGACATGGGCATCCTGACGGTCGGCGTCGTGACCAAGCCGTTCCAGTTCGAGGGCATGCGCCGCATGCGGACCGCCGAGTCCGGCATCCAGGAGCTGCAGGCCGCGGTCGACACCCTGATCGTGATCCCGAACCAGAACCTGTTCCGGGTCGCCAACGAGAAGACCACCTTCGCGGACGCCTTCGCGATGGCCGACCAGGTGCTCTACTCGGGCGTCGCCTGCATCACCGACCTGATGGTGAAGGAGGGCCTCATCAACCTCGACTTCGCCGACGTCCGGGCGATCATGCGCGGCATGGGCAAGGCCATGATGGGCACCGGCGAGGCGTCCGGCGAGAAGCGCGCCAACCGCGCCGCCGAGGCCGCCATCGCCAACCCGCTGCTCGACGACGTCTCGATGAAGGGCGCCCGCGGCCTGCTGATCTCGATCACCGGCGGCTCCGACCTGACCCTCTACGAGCTCGACGAGGCCGCCACCCGCATCCGCGAGGAGGTCGACCAGGACGCCAACATCATCCTGGGCGCCACCTTCGACGAGAGCCTCGACGGCATCATCCGCGTGTCGGTGGTCGCCACCGGCATCGAGCCGGCGCTGATCTCGGCGAACTCGCCCAACAACCCGGCCATCGCCGAGACCGAGCAGCGCATCGCCGAGGTTGCCGAGCGCCTGCGCGCCGAGGCCCGCTCGCGCGCCGCCTCGCCGGTGCCGAGCATCCGCACCGAGTCGGTCGCTCCGGCGCCGATGCCCGCCCCGGCCCCCGCGCCGCTCGCGGCCCCCGAGATGCGCCCCGAGTCGCGGATCGACAGCCGCATCGAGGCCGCCGCGCCGATGACCCGCGACGACGTCGTGCTCGCCCCGGTCCAGGCGCGCGCCGCGTCGCCGTTCGTCCCGGCCCCCGCGCCGCAGCGCGTCGAGGCGGCGCCCGCCGTCGAGGCCGGCCCGTTCGTGCCGCCGCGTCCGGCCGCCCCGACGGGCACGCCGCTCGCCCGCGCCCCGCGCATGCCGCAGATCCACGAGCTGCCGCCGATCGCCCAGACGCAGATCATGGCGAACCGCGCTGCCGAGGAGGCCGCCCCGGAATCCAAGCGGACCTCGCTACTGCGCCGGCTCGCGACGGTGGGCTTCGGCGGCCGCCGCGAGGACATGGACGGCGCCCCGGCGGCCCGGCCGGCCTCGCCCGCCGCCCCGCAGCCGCATATGGCCCAGTCGCACATCGCCCAGTCGCACATGGCCCAGCCCCACGTGCCGCCGGCCCCGCGCGCTCCGGCCGCCCCCGCGGTCCCGCAGTACCGCCCGGCCCAGGGCAACCTCGACGGTCAGGGACGGGCCGCGCCCCAGCCGCGGATGATGGACGACGATCAGCTCGAGATCCCGGCCTTCCTCCGCCGTCAGGCGAACTGACCGGGTCGGGTCTCCGGCACGGCCCGGGGCTGGCGGGAAACCGCCGGCCCCTTCGCGCTGCAGCAAAGCAACTCATGGTTGTTGCGGTGAGAAATAGGGCTCGACGAGGCTGTGCGCCGCGGCTCTCGAGCCGTGGCGCATGGTGCATCCGCGCCACAGAACGGCCGCGGGTTAGTCACGCATTAACCAACCTTTAAGCCTTTGGTGGAGCAGCGCTTTGTGGTGACGAACCGCTAAGCGTGTCTGTAACAGACCGTAAGAATCCGTGATTTGGCTGCCCTGTGCGGCGCAGCTATAGAAACCATGTGATCGAGACGACACGCAGCAGGACACAACCTGATCGCGTGGGCTAGGGCATCAAGCAGCGGACGGATCAGTCAGTTTCTCCTCACCCCCAGTCGGGGTGGCGGAAATGATCGCGCCCGGGGGCTAAGGAATGCGAACGCATAAACAGACGACCCTCAAAGGGCCGGCGACTCTCTCGGGGATCGGAGTTCACTCCGGCAACCCCGCCGAGATCACCATCCGACCCGCTCCGGCCAATCACGGCATCGCCTTCCTCCGCACCGGCACCACCCACGGCAACGACCGCCTGATCAAGGCGCATCACGCCCTCGTCTCCGCCACCGAACTCTGCACCGTCCTGGGTGACGTCGAGACCGGCGCGGTCGCCACCGTCGAGCACCTGATGTCCGCCCTGTACGGGCTGGGCGTCGACAACGCTCTGGTCGAGATCGACGGCCCCGAGATGCCGATCCTCGACGGGTCCGCGCTCCCCTTCGTCCAGGCGATCGACCAGACCGGCATCGCCACCTGCGACACGCCGCGACGCTGGCTCAAGATCCTCCGCCACGTCCGCATCGAGACCGGGACATCCTTCGCGGAACTGCGCCCGATCGACCGCGGCTTCCGCCTCGACGTCGAGATCGACTTCGAGAGCCCGGTGATCGGCCGTTCCCGCAAGGCGATGGACCTGTCGCCCGCGACCTACCGCCGCGAGATCGCCGGCGCCCGCACCTTCGGGATGATGCGGGACGTGGAGCGGTACTGGAAGGCGGGCTTCGCCCTCGGCGCCTCCCTGGAGAACACCGTGGCGGTCGGCGAGACCGCGGTGGTGAATCCCGAGGGCCTGCGCTTCCAGGATGAGTTCGTCCGCCACAAGATCCTCGACGCCATCGGAGACCTCGCCCTGGCCGGCCTGCCGATCCAGGGAGCCTACCGCTCCTATTGCGGCGGCCACCGGATGAATGTCGGGGTGCTGTCGGCCCTGTTCGCCGACCGTGCGAACTACGCCATCGTCGAGGCGCAGGGCTCGCGCCGCGAGACCGTACTGTCCGAACTCGGCGCCGGCCTGGGCCTCGCCGCCTTCGCGGGCGACCTGTAGCCCCTGTGACCGACGGGCCACAGCCCGCAACCGATCCTGACTGCCGCAGCCTTGCCGCTTTCGTGCCCGAATCGAACGGCACGGTTTAACGGTCCGTGAACGGCGGGCACGGCCCGGGGCGGGCCGGATCCACCCACGCGATGGCATGACGGCGCGCAACGGCGCCGGTTCCGGGAAAGAGCGCCAGATGCCTGTCACCATTCGTCATCGCCGGGCAGCGGCCTTCGCGGCGCCCCTCGTGGCCGTCCTCGGCCTGGGCCTCGGCGGCTGCGACTTCGACCCGACGAGCATTTTCGCCGAGAAGTACAAGCCCGAGGTCGTGCCGGACGTTCCGGCCGACAAGCTGTACAGCGACGGCCTCGCCAAGCTCGAGGACAGCGACTACGAGGGCGCGGTCAAGAAATTCGACAGCCTGGACAAGCAGTACCAGTACTCCGATTGGTCCCGGAAGGCGCTGCTGATGACGGCCTACGCCAATTACGAGGGCCAGAAGTACGACGACGCGATCAGCGCCTCGAAGCGCTACCTGCAGCGCCATCCGGCCAGCAAGGATGCGGCCTACGCGCAGTACCTGATGGCGATGTCGAACTATAAGCAGATCCCGGACGTCACCCGCGATCAGGAGCGCTCCGAGAAGGCCCTCGTCGCGCTGCAGGAGCTGGTGCAGAAGTACCCGACCTCCGAATACGCCGCGGACGCGAAGGCGAAGATCCAGATCACCCGCGATCAGCTCGCCGGCAAGGAGATGGAGATCGGCCGCTTCTACCTCGAGAAGCGCAATTTCCCGGCGGCGATCAACCGCTTCCGCGACGTGGTCGCCAAGTATCAGACCACCCGGCACGCCGAGGAGGCGCTCGAGCGCCTGACCGAGGCCTACTGGGCGCTCGGCATCACCCAGGAGGCGCAGAACGCCGCCGCGGTGCTCGGCCACAACTTCCCGGAGAGCCCCTGGTACAAGGACGCCCACGCGCTGCTCGCGCAGGGCGGTCTTGAGCCCCGCGAGGAGAAGAGCTCGTTCCTCTCGAAGATCTACCGGACCGTCACGGGCAAGACCGCCTCGGCCCAGTAAGCCGCCGCGCCCGCGCGGGGACTGCCCACGAAACCTCGAGGCCCGGAGCCGCCGCTCCGGGCCTTGCCCATTGCGGCGCCCGGCGCGTTGCACCGACCGCGCGGTGCGACGCATTTTTGGGGTGAATCCGCGCCGCGGCGGCCTTATGTCTGCGGTCCCATCCTGAGGAATCCCCGTCGCCGCATGCTGGCGCAGCTCGCGATCCGCGACATCGTCCTGATCGACAGGCTCGAACTGAATTTCCGATCGGGACTCAGCGTCCTGACCGGGGAGACGGGCGCGGGCAAATCGATCCTGCTCGACGCCTTCGCCCTGGCGCTCGGCGGCCGCGGCGACGGCCGCTTGGTCCGCCACGGCGAGGCCCAGGGCGCGGTCACGGCCGTGTTCGATCTGCCCCTCGACCATCCGGCGCGCCGGATCGCGGCCGAGGCCGAGATCGACACCGAGGGCGACCTGATCCTGCGCCGGACCCAGATGGCGGACGGCCGGACCCGCGCCTTCGTCAACGACCAGCCGGTGGGCGTTCAGGTCCTGCGGGCGATCGGCGCGGCTCTCGTGGAGATCCACGGTCAGCACGATGACCGGGCGCTGGCCGACCCCGCCTCGCACCGGGCGATCCTCGATGCCTTCGGCGGCCTCCAGACCCAGCTCGCGAAGGTCGCCGCCGCGTCGCGGACCGTGCGGCATGCCCGCACCGAACTCGCCGAGCACCGCGCCCGCGTGGAGGCGGCCCGCAAGGAATCCGACTTCCTGCGCCACGCCGTGGAGGAGCTCGCCGCACTGGCGCCGCTCGCCGGTGAGGAGGCCCAGCTCGCCGAGCGCCGCACGATCATGCAGCAATCCGAGAAGGTCGCGCGCGAGCTCAACGAGGCGCTCGAGGCCGTCGGCGGCCCCCATTCCGGCGTGCCGCACCTCTCGGCCGCCCTGCGCAAGCTGGAGCGGCGCGCGGCGCAGCTACCGGCCCTGGTGGACCCGTGCGTGAACGTCCTCGACGCCGCGATGGTCGCCCTCGACGAAGCCCGCGCGGTCCTCGAGGCGGCGGTGGCCGAGACGGAGTTCGATCCCCGCGACCTGGAGCGCGTCGAGGAGCGGCTCTTCGCCCTGCGCGCCGCCTCGCGCAAGTACGACGTCGCGGCCGACGACCTCGCGGCCCTGGCGGAGCGCTACGCCGGCGACGTGGCGGCGATCGATGCCGGCGAGGCGGCGCTGGCCGGGCTGGAGCAGGCGCTCGCGACGGCGGAGGCCGCCTACGCCGAGGCGGCCGAGAAGCTCAGCGCCGGGCGGCGCCGGGCGGCCAAGCAGCTCGACGCGGCCGTGAAGGCCGAGCTGCCGCCGCTCAAGCTGGAGCGCGCCCGCTTCATCACCGAGATCGCCACGGACCCGGATTCCCGCGACCCGGCCGGCACCGACCGGGTCGAGTTCTGGGCCCAGACCAATCCCGGGACCAAGCCCGGCCCGATGATGAAGGTCGCCTCGGGCGGCGAGCTGTCGCGCTTCATGCTGGCGCTGAAGGTCGTGCTGGCCGACAAGGGCTCGGCCCCGACGCTCATCTTCGACGAGATCGATACCGGCGTGGGCGGCGCGGTGGCGGATGCCATCGGGATGCGGCTCGCCCGGCTGGCGGCGACCGTGCAGGTGGTCGCGGTCACCCACGCGCCCCAGGTCGCCGCGCGGGCGGAGACGCATTTCCTGATCGCCAAGGCCCCCGTGAAAGGGGCCGGCCGCGTCGCCACGCGGGTGGCGAGCCTGCCGGTCGCCGAGCGCCGCGAGGAGATCGCCCGGATGCTGGCGGGCGCCACCGTCACCGACGAGGCCCGGGCGGCCGCCGCGCGACTCCTCCAGGGCGCCGACGCGTGAACCGGCGTCAACCTTAACCGTTGGTTGAAGGTAACAATTCGTTAACTATTCATCGTGAGAATGCTGCCATCCCGGTACCGCGGCAGGGTTGGGCGGTCGAAGGGCGGGAGGAGCCATGAAGCCGTCAGTCGTCGACTCCGATGGGTCTCTGCCTGCGGGGCAGCCCCTGAAGCGGGCGGTCGACACCCGCCAGCTCGGCCTCACGCTCCGCACGGTCTACGAGGGCAGCGTCGACACGCAGCCGATCACCGACACGCATGTCGAGCTGCTCCTGCGCCTGCGCCAGAAGGAGCGGGAGCTGCGCCGGGCGGTCTGACCCGGGGCGGCGGCCTCACCAGCGGCGCGCCCCCGGCCGGCGACGGTACTCGGCCGCACGAATCAGGGTCAGCACGCGGTCGAGGCTCACCAGCAGCTCCGCCTCCTCGACGCGCGCCGCGGCGGCCGCGTCCGGGTCGGGGCTGAATTTCTGCCGGGCCTGCGCCAGCGCGAGCGCCCGCTCCACGGCCTCCCGCTCGGCGTGCAGGGCCAGCCAGGCCGGATCGGATTCCGTCGCCGCATCCACCTCGTCGCCGCCCACGATCCGCGCGTCCTTCTGCTGCCGGCTGCCGCTCCTGGCGGAGAGGAACGCGCGAGAGGCCGGAACCGTGCCGCGCCCGGCCGACGCGCGGTGTCGTCCCCCGTGTCGTCCCCCCCGTCATCCCCCGTGTCATCCCGGTGTCATCTACTTGTCGTAACCGCCCGGCCATCGGGCGGCCGGCGCTGGGTCTCTTCGGAAGATCGGCCGCAGGGCTCTGCCGCGGGCACGGGCCCGCCGGCGGGGCAGCGCAGGCTCTAGCCCGACGGCAACGGAGATTCCTTTGAGACCCTTCGCTTACGCGCTCGCCGTCGGCCTCGCGACGGTTCAGCTGGCGTCCGCGGCGCTCGCCGCCGATATCACCGGCGCCGGCGCCACCTTCCCGTTCCCGGTCTACTCGAAGTGGGCCGAGGCCTATCGCAAGGAGACCGGCTCGGGCCTCAACTACCAGTCGATCGGCTCCGGCGGCGGCATCAAGCAGATCCAGGCCAAGACGGTCGATTTCGGCGCCACCGACGCGCCCCTGAAGCCCGAGCAGCTGGCCAAGGACGGCCTCGTCCAGTTCCCGACCGTGATGGGCGGCGTCGTGCCGGTGGTGAACATCCCCGGGATCGAGCCCGGCAAGCTGAAGCTCACCGGCGACGTGCTGGCCGACATCTACGCCGGCAAGATCGCGAAGTGGAGCGATCCGCGCATCGCCAAGCTCAATGACGGGCTGAAGCTGCCCGACGCCAACATCACCCCGGTCTACCGCTCCGACGCGTCGGGCACGACCAACATCTTCACCACCTACCTGTCCCAGGTCTCCGAGCCCTGGAAGAAGGAGTACGGCGCGGCCACGACGATCTCCTGGCCGGTCGGTCAGGGCGGCAAGGGCAACGAGGGCGTGACCGCCACCGTCAAGCAGGTTCCGAACGCCATCGGCTACGTCGAGTCGGCCTACGCCAAGCAGAACAAGCTCTCCTACGCCCTGCTGCAGAACAAGGCCGGCCAGTACCCGCAGCCCGACGACAAGGCGTTCCAGGCCGCGGCGGCGAGCGCCGACTGGAAGGCGACCCCGGGCTTCGGCATCTCGCTGACCAACCAGCCGGGCGAGGCGGCGTGGCCGATCACGGCGGCGACCTTCATCCTGGTCCACAAGGACGCCGCCGACCCGGCCAAGTCCGCCGCCGTGCTCAAGTTCTTCGACTGGGCCTACAAGAACGGCGACACGCTCGCCACCGACCTCGACTACGTCCCGCTGCCGGACAACGTCGTCGAACTGATCCACCAGGAGTGGAAGGACGTGAAGGGCAAGGACGGCAAGCCTGTCCTCAACATGTGAGCGTGACGGGGAGGGGGTGAGAACCTCCTCCCTCGCTTCCGGGAACGCACCGCGCTACCACGCCCCCCTTCGCAGAGAACCGCGGATGCCCGCTTTGACCGAATCGATCGCCCTCGGCCGAACCCGTTCCGCGACCGCGCGGAAGGCGCCGAGCCGGAGCCTCGACACGCTGTTCCGGACCTGCTCGTACGGCGCGGCCCTGCTGGTGCTGCTCGTGCTCGCCGGCATCCTCGGCTCGATCCTGTACGGCGGCTGGCCCGCCTTCCGCGAGTTCGGCTTCGGCTTCCTGACCTCCAGCGCCTGGAACGTCGGGACCGAGCAGTACGGCGCCCTGGTCGCGGTGATCGGGACCGTCGCCTCCGCCTTCCTGGCCCTGCTGATCGGCGTGCCCGTCTCGCTGGGCATCGCGGTCTACCTCACCCAGCTCTGCCCGGGCTGGGCCCGCAAGCCGGTCGCCATGACGATCGAGCTGCTCGCGGCCGTGCCGAGCATCATCTACGGCATGTGGGGCCTGTTCGTGTTCGCGCCGCTCCTCGCGCGCTACGTCCAGATCCCGGTCTCGAACCTCGTGGAGGGCATGCCGATCGTCGGCACGCTGTTCTACGCCCGGGTGCCGTCGGGCGTCGGCGTCTTCACCGCCGGGATCATCCTGGCGATCATGATCGTGCCGTTCATCGCCTCGATCGCCCGCGATATGCTCGACCAGATCCCGACCGTGCTGCGCGAGAGCGCCTACGGCATCGGCTGCACCACCTGGGAGGTCGTGCGCCACGTGCTGGTGCCGCAGGCGGCCGTCTCGATCATCGGCGCGATCATGCTCGGCCTCGGCCGGGCGCTCGGCGAGACGATGGCGGTGACCTTCGTGGTCGGCAACGCCAACCGGCTCTCCGCCTCGATCTTCGACCCCAGCTCGACCATCGCGTCGCGCATCGCCAACGAGTTCAACGAGGCGGACGGCCTCCAGCTGAACGCGCTGATGGCTCTGGGCTGCATCCTGTTCGTGATCACCTTCGTGGTGCTCATCATCGCCCGGCTGCTGACGCGCCGCGTCCAGGCCGCCTGAGGAGCACGCGCGATGGTTTCCTCCAGCACGATCGCCGCCACCGCCCAGCGCCGCCCCGGCCGGGTCCGCCAGGGGCGCCGCGTCGCCGACCGGACCCTGCGCGTCGCCTGCGCCGCCGCGACGGTGGTCGGCGCCCTGGTTCTCGGCTCGATCCTGGTGATGCTAATCGTCCAGGGCGTGCGCGGCTTCACGCCGACCCTGTTCACCAACCCGACCCCGGGCCCGGGCTCCGAGGGCGGCGGCATCGCCAACGCCATCCTGGGCAGCCTCGTGCTGACCGGGATCGGCATCCTGATCGCGACGCCGGTCGGCGTCATGGCCGGGACCTTCCTGGCCGAGTACGGGCGCGGCTCGAAGCTGGCGGCCCTGATCCGCTTCCTCAACGACGTCCTGCTCTCGGCGCCGTCGATCCTGATCGGCCTGTTCGTCTACACGCTGATGGTGCGGCCGATGGGCACCTACTCGGGCTGGGCCGGCGGCGTGGCGCTGGCGATCATCGCCGTGCCGGTGATCGTTCGCACTACCGAGGACATGCTGCGCCTCGTGCCCGGCACCCTGCGGGAGGCCGGCGCGGCGCTCGGCGCGCCGCCCTCGACGGTGATCATGAGCGTGACCTGGCGGGCGGCCTCGGCCGGCATCGTCACCGGCATCATCCTGGCCCTCGCCCGCATCGCCGGCGAGACCGCGCCGCTGCTGTTCACCGCGCTCAACAACAATTCTTGGTTCTCGGCCAACCTGATGGGCGGCGTCGCGAACCTGCCGGTGATGATCTACCAGTTCGCCCTCTCGCCCTACCCGAACTGGCAGGGCCTGGCCTGGGCGGGCGCGCTCCTGATCACCACCACCATCCTGGCGCTGTCGATCATCGCGCGCCTCGTGATCAAGCCGCAGGCCTCGCGCTGAGCCCCCTTTCGAGGACACGACGATGAACGCCGCCTCCGCGATCCCGACGGTCGAGCTGAACCGCAACCGCGCCGAAGAGGGCGGCCCCGTGCGGATCGCCGTCAAGGACCTGAACTTCTACTACGGCAGCTTCCACGGGTTGAAGGACGTCAACCTCAACTTCCACGACCGGCAGGTGACGGCGCTGATCGGCCCCTCGGGCTGCGGCAAGTCCACCCTGCTGCGCTGCTTCAACCGGATCTACAGCCTCTACCCGGAGCAGCGGGCGGAGGGCGAGATCCTGCTCGACGGCGAGAACATCCTCAGCCCCTCCGTCGACCTGAACGAGCTGCGCTCGCGCATCGGCATGGTGTTTCAGAAGCCGACGCCGTTCCCGATGTCGATCTACGACAACGTGGCCTTCGGCCTGCGCCTCTACGAGAAGCTGCCGAAATCCGAGCTCGACGGCCGGATCGAGGAATCCCTGCGCAAGGCCGCCCTCTGGGACGAGGTGAAGGACAAGCTCCGGCAGCCCGGGACCGGCCTGTCGGGCGGCCAGCAGCAGCGCCTGTGCATCGCCCGGACGGTGGCGCAGAAGCCGGAGGTGATCCTGTTCGACGAGCCGACCTCGGCCCTCGACCCGATCTCGACCGGCCGCATCGAGGAGCTGATCGAGCAGCTGCGCGACGAGTTCACCATCGTGATCGTCACCCACAACATGCAGCAGGCGGCGCGCATCTCGCAGTTCACCGCCTTCATGTATCTGGGGCAGCTCGTCGAGTTCGGTCCGACCAACCGGATGTTCATGAACCCGACGGAACGCCGCACGCAGGACTACATCACCGGCCGCTTCGGCTAGTCTGCCGGGCCGCTCCGGTCCCGGGACCGCCGCTCGCGTCTCCGGCGCCCCGGCGGGTCCCGCAAGCCTCCCGGAGGGCCGTCCCCGGGACCCCATCGAAGGATCTGCCATGCCCGGCCATATCGTCACCTCCTACGACACCGACCTGGAGAACCTGCGTCGCTCGATCTCGGAGATGGGCGGCGTCGCCGAGAAGATGACCGCGGAGGCGACCGACGCCCTCGTGCGTCGGGACGACACGCTCGCCCAGGCGGTGATCCTCGCCGACAAGCGGCTCGACGCGCTGCAGCGGGACATCGAGGAGCGCGCCGTGCTGCTGATCGCCCGCCGCCAGCCCCTGGCCATCGACCTGCGCGAGACCATCTCGGCGATCCGCGTCTCCGGCGATCTGGAGCGGATCGGCGACCTCGCCAAGAACGTCGCCAAGCGCGTGGTGGCGATCTCCGACCAGGCGCCGGCCCAGAAGATCGTGCTCGGCGTGCGCCACATGAGCGACCTCGCCGAGGGTCAGCTGAAGGACGTGCTCGACGCCTACGGGAGCCGCGACGTCCAGGCGGCCCACGACGTCTGGGAGCGCGACGGCGAGATCGACGCCCTGTACAATTCCCTGTTCCGCGAGCTCCTGACCTACATGATGGAGGATCCGCGCAACATCTCGTTCTGCACGCATCTCCTGTTCTGCGCGAAGAACGTCGAGCGCATCGGCGACCACACCACCAACATCGCCGAGACGATCCACTACCTCGCCACGGGCGAGACGCTGGCGGGTGACCGGCCGAAGAACGACGCGTCGAACTACGCGACCGTGGACGGCGTGCAGGCGCCGTGAGGCGCCGACCCCGGCGCCTTCCTGTGGGCGCGGCCGGGGTCACTCTCCGTGCGGGTTGAGGCGGGGCGGCGCCTCCTGCACCATCCGGGGACCGCCCGCAGAACGAGTCTTCGAACGTGAGCATGCAAGTCCTGATCGTCGAGGACGAGGAGGCCCTGAGCACGCTGCTCCGCTACAACCTGGAGGCCGAGGGCTTCCTGGTGGATTCGGCGGCGCGCGGCGACGACGCCGAGCTGCTCCTCGCGGAGCGGATCCCGGACCTCGTCCTGCTCGACTGGATGCTGCCCGGCCTCTCGGGGATCGAGCTGTGCCGCCGGATCCGGGCGCGCCGGGAGACCGAGCGCCTGCCGGTGATCATGCTCACCGCCCGGGGCGAGGAGGGCGACCGCGTCCGCGGGCTCGGCACGGGCGCCGACGACTACATCGTCAAGCCGTTCTCGGTCCCGGAGCTGCTGGCCCGGATCCGCGCGCTCCTGCGCCGGGCCAAGCCCGCCCACGTCTCGGACCGGCTGGCGGCCGGCGACCTGGAACTCGACCGCACCGGCCACCGCGTCCGCCGCGGCGGCGAGGAGCTGCATCTGGGCCCCACGGAGTTCCGGCTCCTGGAATTCCTGATGCTGGCGCCGGGCCGGGTCTTCTCCCGCGAGCAGCTCCTCGACGGGGTGTGGGGCCACGACGTCTACATCGACGAGCGCACCGTCGACGTCCATGTCGGGCGGCTGCGCAAGGCGCTGAACGGCCCGCGCCAGACCGACCCGATCCGCACGGTCCGGGGCTCGGGCTACGCCTTCGACGAGACCTTCTCGCTGGAGGCCTGAGGCGGCCTCACGGGCCGTCCGGATAGGACTTCGCTCCGGCGCGCCGTCATCGCGAGCGGAGCGAAGACGGTGGGACGGGCCCGCGAAGATTCGCGCGTCCCGGCCTCCAGGGACTCAGCGCGCCAGCGCCGCGCTCCGGCCCGAGGCGGCCGGCACCGCCTCCAGCGCCGCCAGGACCGTCCCCTCGGTGAGGATCTGCGGCAGCACCTGGGACTCTCCCGTCCCGGTATAGAGCAGGTAGAGCGGGACGCCGCTGCGCCCGTGCTTCTCCAGGAGGCGGGTGATCTCGGGGTTCTGGTTGGTCCAGTCGCCCTTCATGTAGGTCACGCCGCGCTCGGCCATCGCGGCCCGCACGGCCTTGGTGTTGAGCGAGGTCGCCTCGTTGACCGCGCAGGTGATGCACCACGCGGCGGTCATGTCCACGAAGACGGGGCGGTGCGCGTCGACCAGGGCGTCGAGGCGCGCCTGCGTGAACGGCTCGATCCCGTCGGCGGCGGCCTGCGCGGCCGGCGCGGCGCGGTCCCGGGGCAGGGTGACGGCGAGGGCCCCGACGGCGATCAGCGCCAGCGCGGCGGCGGCCTGCGCGACCCGGCCGGCCCGCGGCGGGGCGGCGCGGCCGTGCTCCCAGGCCCAGGCGGCGAAGCCCACGAGGACGAGGCCGATCAGCGCCGCCAGCAGCCCGCGCGGGTCGACCTGCTGCGCCAGCACCCAGATCAGCCACGCCACGGTGGCGTAGACCGGGAAGGCCAGCACCTGCTTGAGGGTCTCCATCCAGGCGCCCGGCCGCGGCAGCGCCCGCAGGGCCGGCGGCCAGAGGGTCAGGAGCAGGAAGGGCAGGGCGAGGCCGAGGCCGAGGCTCGCGAAGACGGCGAGCGCCACGCCGGCGCTCTGGGTCAGCGCGAAGCCCACCGCCGAGCCCATGAACGGCGCCGTGCAAGGCGTCGCCACCAGGGTCGCGAGCACGCCGGTGAAGAACGAGCCGCTCAGGCCGCCGCGCCGGGTGAGGCCGTCGCCGAGGCCGGCGAGCCGGCCGCCGACATGGACCGCGCCCGAGAGGCTCAGGCCCATCGCGAACAGCAGGTAGGCGAGCCCCGCCACGATGGCGGGCGACTGGAGCTGGAACCCCCAGCCGATCGCGGCCCCGCCGCTCTTCAGGCCGATCAGCGCGGCGGCGAGCGCCAGGAAGCTCGCCAGGACGCCGGCCGTGTAGGCGAGGCCGTGGAGCCGCAGCCGGGCCGGCCCCTCGCCCGCGTGCCGCACGAGGCCGAGCACCTTGATCGACAGGACCGGGAAGACGCAGGGCATCAGATTGAGGATCAGGCCGCCGAGGAAGGCGAAGGCCGCGGCGGTCGCCAGCGTCAGCGCGTCGAAGTCGGCGGCGGCCGGCGCGGTCGCGGGCGGCGCGGTCGCGGCCGGCGCCGCGGCGGCCGGGAGGACCGGCTCGTCGCCGTACGCGAAGGCGAGCCGGCGGGTCCCGGCGGCGTCGACCTCCTCGACCGTCAGGACGCCGGGCAGCGCGGCAGGCACCGGGTCGGTCGGGCTGCTCCGGGCGAGGGTCAGGTGCAGGCCGGTCTCGTCGACGGTCATCACCTGCGCGGCGGCGTTGTCGATCGCGGTCTCGGCGTAGGGGAAGTACGCGGCGTTCCGGACCGCCTCGGGCTTGAGGCCGGCCGCGGCGAAATCGAGGCGCAGGGTGTCGCCCTGGCTCGACAGGCTCAGGGGCCAGAGCGCCGGCACGGGGAGCGCGGCGCGGGCGCGGGCGAACAGCGCGGCGTTGGCCGGGTCCGGCTCGGCCTTGCCGACCGACAGTGTCAGGGCGAGATCGGCCGAGCCGGGCACGCACTCGGTCTCGCAGACGAGGTAAGTCAGCTTGGCCTGGATCCGCACCGGGTCGGCCGGGTCGAGGCTCGGCGGCGGCGTCACCGGGACGAGGAGCGTGACCTCGCCCTCGTAGCCGTAGTTCATGAGGGTCGCGATCGGGATGCGCTCCGGCGCCGGCCACCGGATCGCGCCGGCGTTGAAGCCGGCCGGCAGGGTCCAGGTCACCTCCGGGGGCAGGCCGGAATCGCCCGGGTTGCGCCAGTAGACGTGCCAGCCGGGCTTGACCTGCATCCGCACCGCCAGCGTGAAGAGCTGCGCGCCGGCAACGGCGGCCGGCTCGGCCACGAGGCTCGCGCGCACGAGGTCCGCGGGCGTGCGGAACCCCTGTGCCGCGGCGGCCGAGAGGCTCGCGGCGAGGGCCAGGATCAGGAGGGCGAGGCGGCGGATCATGCTGTCCCTTCGCGCGCGGGGCGGTCGCGGTTTCACGCGCGGCGTGTCGGGCTCGGCGCGGGCGTTTCCATGGCGTCCGGTCTTACCATGGCGTCGGGTCTTACCATGGACCGCGTCCGGGATCCCCTGCGGCCGGCTCACCCCTCGAGCGGCGCCGTCGCCCGCTCGAGCCAGTCGCGCGTCGCGGTGTCGAGCCCGGGCGCCAGGGTCTCACGGACCCTCGCATGATAGGCGTCGATCCAGGCCCGCTCCCCGGGTTCGAGCAGGTCCGGCCGGATCAGCCGGCGGTCGTAGGGAGCGAGCGTCAGCGTCTCGAAGCCGAGCATCGGGCGCTCCCCGCCCGCGATCGCGCGGGCCTCGACCAGGACGAGGTTCTCGATCCGGATGCCGTAGGCGCCGCGGGCGTAGTAGCCCGGCTCGTTCGACAGGATCATGCCGGGCTCGAGCGCCACCGTGCCGGTCTTGGCGATCCGCTGCGGCCCCTCGTGCACCGACAGGAAGGCGCCGACGCCGTGACCGGTGCCGTGGTCGAAGTCGAGGCCCGCCTGCCAGAGCGGTGCCCGCGCGAAGGCGTCGATCTGGGCGCCGGTCGTGCCGACCGGGAACACCGCCCGGGCGATGGCGACGTGCCCCTTCAGCACCCGCGTGAACCGGTCGCGCATCTCCGGGCTCGGCGCGCCGACCGCGACCGTCCGGGTGATGTCGGTGGTGCCGTCCGGGTACTGCGCTCCCGAATCGATCAGGAACAGCTCGCCCGACTGGACCGCCCGGTCCGTAGCGCGGCTCACCCGGTAGTGGACGATCGCGCCGTTCGGTCCGGAACCCGAGATCGTGGGGAACGAGACCTCGCGCAGGTCGCCGCCGGCGGCCCGGAAATCCTCCAGGGCCTCGACGGCGGCGATCTCGGTGAGGCCGCCGGCCACGGCCGCACCGTCGAGCCAGGCGAGGAAGCGCACGACGCTCGCCCCGTCCCGGACATGGGCCGCGCGGGCGCCCGCGATCTCGGCGGCGTTCTTGACCGCCTTCATGCCGGTGATCGGGTCCTTGCCGACATCGGCCGTGCCGCCGGCGGCCTCGATCTTCTCCTTCAGGGCGACGGCGCCGGTCGCGGCGTCGAGGCGGACGCGCACGCCCGCCAGGGATGCCAGCCCGTCGTCCAGCTCCGCCCGCGGCAGGATCTCGGCGATCGGCGCGAGTGCGGCCCGCAAGGCCGGATCGACGTTCGGCGAGACGAGGAACAGCCGGGCCAGCCCCTCGCGCGGCAGGATGGCGTAGCCCAGCGCCAGGGGCGTATGGGCGACGTCGGACCCGCGCAGGTTGAAGGCCCAGGCCAGATTGTGCGGGTCGGAGATCACCAGGGCATCGCAGCCGCCCTCGGCGAGCGCCGCCCGGATCCGGGCGAGCTTGTCGGCGGACGCCTCGCCGCACAGCGCGTCCGGGTGGACCACCACCGGACCGGCCGGCGGCCGCGGCCGACCGGCCCAGACCGCGTCGACGAGGTTCGGCACCGCCCGCACGGTCCCGCCGGCGCGGGTCACGGCCCGCTCCAGGCGCGCCAGACCGTCCGGGGTGTGCAGCCAGGGATCGTAGCCGAGCACCTGATCCCGCCGCAGGTTGGCCCCGACCCAGGCCTCCGGCGTCGATTCGGCGAGCGGCACCACCGTGACGAGGCCAGTATCGACCTGCTCGGGCGCCTGCAGGGTGTAGCGCCCGTCGACGACCAGCGCCGCGGAGTCCATCAGGATGACGGCCGTCCCGGCCGAGCCGGTGAAGCCCGTGAGCCAGGCCAGCCGCTCGGCGTCGGCGGGAACGTATTCCGACTGGTGCTCGTCGGCCCGCGGCACGACGAAGCCGTCGAGCCCGGTCTCGCGCAAGGCGGCCCGCAGCGCCTCGATCCGCTCGGCACCCTTCCGGTGGCTCGGGTCGTCGAAGCTCTGGAAGCGCTGGCGCTGTCGGGACGGACGGGTCTCGGTCATGCGGCGAGCCTAGCGCCCGCCGCTCCCGCGTCGCAACACCCTGTTGTCATGAGAAAGAGGTTGGTCAGAGGTCGGTTGCGGTGCTTAAAGATCGTTAGCAATCTTATCACGCCGCGGATTCTCGCTTATTACTCAGACATGCCACGCCGCGTTTACTACCGGATCAGCGACAGACCCGACGGCCGCTTCGACGCCGTCGTGACGATCGAGCCCGACACGGTCGTCCGCCGCGACGGCTTCGATTCGCTCGCCGAACTCGAAGAGTGGATCGACGGCCTGCGCGCGCTGATGGCGGCGCTCGGCGCGCCGGTGTCGCAGGCGGACGCACCGGGGTCGCCGGCCGAGACCGCAGGCGCTCCGGACCGGCCGGGCCGGCTGCGCACCGCGCGCTGATCAGCCGTTCGTGATCGGCAGGTCCGGCGCCCGGTCCGCGGGTGCCCCATCGTAGCCCTCGATCCAAGCCCGGCGCGCGGGCGAGTCGGCCGGATAGGGGCAGGCATCCTTGGGCCGCCCCTGCGCCCGGGCGCGGGCGCCCTCGGCGATGGGGTCAGCGGGCGGATCGTGGAGCGGCGTCTGGCTCATGGCCGGACAACACGCCGGCGCGCGGGGAGTTCGGGGCGATGCCGCGCGGGTCAGCGCCGCGGACGCTGCGCCGCGCCGCCGCGCGTCAGGACCAGGGCGACCCACCCCTCGATCACGCCGCGGCGCACGAGGGAGAAACCCTGGAGGCGGTAGGCGGAGAGCACGCCCGGCACGTCGCGCTCGATCAGGCCGGACAGGACCAGCACGCCCTCGGTGGCGACGACCCGCGCCAGGGTCGGGGCGAGGAGCCTGAGCGGCCGAGCCAGGATGTTGGCGAAGACGAGATCGAAATGGCGCGGCCGGTCGGCGAGGCGGTGGCGGACCCCGGGCCCCTCGTAGAGCTTGAGATAGGGGCCGAGCCCGTTGGCGCGGGCGTTCTCGCGGGCCGTGCGCACGGCCTCCGCGTCGAGGTCGCCGGCCACCACGGGCTGACGCAGGGCCTTGGCGGCCGCGAAGGCGAGGATCCCGGTTCCCGTGCCGACATCGAGGACGTGGACCGGGCGCCGGCGCTTGAGTTCCGAGACCAGGGCGCGGAGGCAGCCCAGCGTCGTTCCGTGATGCCCGGTCCCGAAGGCGAGGGCGGCCTCGATCTCGATGGCCAGATCGTTGCCCCGGACATGATCGCGGTCGTGCGAGCCGTGGACGAGGAACCGGCCGGCCCGGACCGGCTTCAGGCCCTCCAGCGACGCGCGCACCCAGTCCTGCTGCGCGATGGTGCGGAACTCCGCCGCGTCGGCCGCGTCGCCGATGACCGGTCGGATGAGCTCGCGGACGTACTCCTCGTCGGGCGCGTCCGCGAAGTAGGCCTCAAGCCGCCACGTGCGCCCGTCCTCGTCCTCGAAGGCCGCCACCGCGGTCTCCGTGGGATCGAACATCTCGCCGAGGAGGTCGGTCATCGCGCGGGCTGAGCGTTCGTCGGTCAGCAGACGCAGGACGTGGGACGGGCGATGGGGCGGCAGGCCTTCGAGCATGGTGCCCGGCTGTAACGCCGGGGCGCGCCGCAGCCCAGGGGCTGGCGCGAAAAAATCCGGGCCCGGCAAGGGTGGGGCCGCGGGGCGGGGCGGCGGAGCGGACCGGCGGCCCCGCCCGTTGTTGCCTGACGGTCACAAGCGCCAATACTTATCTTCTGCGCGACTCAAACCAGTGTCCACAGCCATCGCGTGTGCTTAAACAATCTCGGCTTACCCAAGGCCGGACCCTCAACTCGGGCGCGCCGCACTTCCCGGAGCGGCGCGCCTGTTTTGACAGACGATCGTGCTGCCATGACCGCGCCTCTCCTCATCAGCGTCGCCTTCGCGGCCGTGACCGCGGGCGCCGCCACGCTCTGGGCCTTGCTGGTCGCGAACGGCATGAACGGCATGCCGGAGGCGCGCCCAACCGAGCGGCACGACATCCGGACCTGGTGACGGCGCGACACCGATTCGCGCGAGCGGGCGCCCAGGAATGAGGCAGGTTGTTCGCGCGTTAACCAAATGATGTACGGCAGCTGCGGAACTGGCCGACTTGCGCGGCGTTTTTGCCGGCTTTTTACGTGAATCACGATTGAGCAGGGTGCGTACAGCGTGACCAAGTCCCGGCGTTCCGGCCCCCGTGGGCCCGTGGTCGTCAACGGTGCGGCCGTGCCTGCCCGACCACGCGAGCGGATCTTCGGCGGTCCCGCACCGGACGGGCCGCTCCCGGGCCATCTCCTCGTCCTGCTGAGCCGCCTCCACCGGGCCGAGGCCGAGCCCAAGGACCGGCCGGAGGCCAAGCTCGGCTGACGCGCGGTCACCCGGGTCGGCCGGGCCTTGGCCGTCCGCCCGCGCGCGCCTATGATCCCCGTCGTTCCCCGCCGTATATAGCGGGTCGCGACCGGAGAGATCTGCGTGATGCCCCTGACTCGACGGATCCTGGTCGCCTGCGCGCTCGCGGCGCTGGTCCTCGCGCCGACCGACAGGGCCGCTCGGGCGGACGAGCCGGTCGTCGTGTTCGCGGCCGCGAGCCTCAAGAACGCCCTCGACGACGCCGCGGCAGCCTGGACGAAGGCGACCGGCAAGACCGCGCGGATCTCCTACGCCGGCTCGAACGCCCTCGCGAAGCAGATCGAGGCGGGGGCGCCGGCGGACCTGTTCATCTCGGCCGACCTCGCGTGGATGGATTACGTCGACCGGGCCGGGCTGCTGAAGGCCGGCTCGCGGATCGACCTCCTGCGCAACGCCCTGGTGCTGATCGCCCCGGGGCCGAAGGACAGCGCGGCGGATCCGCAGGTGGCCCTGGCGCCGAACCTCGGCACCACGCTGACGCAAATCCTCGGCGGCGGGCGGCTGGCGATGGCGACGATCGACGCCGTTCCCGCGGGCAAGTACGGCAAGGCCGCCCTGCAGAAGCTCGGCGCCTGGGACGCCGTGAAGGGGCAGGTCGCCCAGGCCGAGAACGTGCGCGCCGCCCTCCTGCTGGTCGCCCGGGGCGAGGCGCCGCTCGGCATCGTCTACGCCACCGACGCGGCCGCGGACCCGAGCGTCCACGTGGTGGCGACCTTCCCGGCCGACAGCCACCCGCCGATCGTCTATCCGGCGGCGGTGACCCGGGAGTCGCGCAACCCGGATGCCGGGACGCTGCTCGGCTACCTGCGCGGCCCGGAGGCCCGGGGCTCCTTCGAGCGCCAGGGCTTCACGGTGGTCGCGCAGCCCGGCGCCAGCCAGTAGCGGCGCGCCGCCCCCTTGCTCGGGCTCACGCCGGACGAGTGGACCGCCGTCGGCCTGAGCCTGCGGGTGGCGACGGTGGCGACGCTCGCGAGCCTCGTGCCCGGCCTCGCCGTGGCGTGGCTGCTGGCGCGGCGCCGGTTTCCCGGCCGCGCCCTGCTGGACGGGCTGGTCCACCTGCCGCTGATCCTGCCCCCGGTCGTGACCGGCTACCTGCTGCTGCTGGCCTTCGGCCGGCGCGGCCCGCTCGGCGCGCCCCTCGCCGAGATCGGCGTGGTCTTCTCCTTCCGCTGGACCGGGGCGGCGCTGGCCTGCGCGGTGATGGGCTTCCCGCTCATGGTGCGGGCGATGCGGCTGTCGATCGAGGCCGTGGACCGGCGCCTGGAGCAGGCGGCCGGGACGCTGGGCGCGAACCCCTTCGCGGTGTTCCTGACGATCACGCTGCCGCTCAGCCTGCCCGGGTGCCTCGCGGGCGCCGTGCTGGCCTTCGCCAAGGCGATGGGGGAGTTCGGCGCGACCATCACGTTCGTCTCGAACATCCCCGGCGAGACCCAGACCCTGCCGTCGGCGATCTACACGCTGACGCAGGCTCCGGGCGGGGAGGGGCCGGCCCTGCGCCTCACCCTGATCTCGATCGCGCTGTCGGTCGCGGCCCTGCTGGTGTCGGAATTCCTGGCGCGGCGGGCCGGTGGGCGCCTGGGGGCGGGCTGAATGGCGACCGATCCGGGGCGGGACGCCCGCTCAGGCATACGCGTAGGGCCCGCCCTGCTGCAGGGCCCTCTGGTAGGCCGGACGGGCGTGGATGCGCGCGAGCCAGTCCGCGACGCGCGGGCCCGCGCCCGTGCCGCGCGCCGCGAAGGCCTCCAGCGGGAAGCTCATCAGGATGTCGGCCGCGGTGAAATCGGCGCCGCAGAAATACGGGCGGCCGGCGAGTTCCGTCTCCCAGAAGGCCGCGTGCCGGCGCAGGTCCGGATCGACGAAGCCCCGCAGCACCGTGTCGGCGATCCGCCGGACGAGGGGCCGCAGCGGCCAGGGACTGCCCGGCGCCAGCCGCCCGAAGACCAGCTTCAGCAGCAGCGGCGGCATCGCCGAGCCCTCGGCGTAGTGCGACCAGTAGATGTAGCGCCGCCGCTCCTCCGTCCCGGGCCCGGGCACCAGCCGCGCGCCGGCCAGATCCGTCAGGTAGGCGACGATCGCGCCGGTCTCGGCGACCACCGTCCCGCCGTCGGTGATCACCGGCGCCTTGCCCAGCGGGTGGACGGCCAGGAGTTCAGGGGGCGCGCGCAGGGTCCGCGGATCGCGGGCGTGGCGGATCACGCGGTAGGGCAGCTCCAGTTCCTCCAGCAGCCAGAGCACGCGCTGCGAGCGGCTGTTCTCGAGGTGGTGGACCGTGATCATCGCGGGCAAGTCCGGGCCGGCGCCGGGACGCGCCGGGGCTCCTGTTACGCGAGTCTGTCCGCGTGAGCATCCAGGTCGACGTTCAGCTCCGGCGCGGCGCCTTCGCGCTCGCTGCCGCCTTCGAGGCCGGGCCGGGGCTGACCGCCCTGTTCGGGCGCTCGGGCTCGGGGAAGACCACGCTGATCGACCTGATCGCCGGCCTCGCGCGGCCGGACCGGGGCCGGATCGTCGTCGGCGGCACCCCGTGGGTCGACACCGCGTCCGGCCTGGTGCTGCCGTCGCACCGGCGCCAGGTCGGCGTGGTGTTCCAGGACGCGCGGCTGTTCCCGCATCTCAGCGTCCGGACCAATCTCGGCTACGGCCGGGTCTTCGCGCGGCGCCGCGCCGACCCGGCGGCCTTCGCGGCCGTGACCGACATGCTCGGCATCGACCATCTCCTCGACCGGCGGCCCGCGGGTCTCTCGGGCGGCGAGCGCCAGCGGGTGGCGATCGGCCGAGCGCTGCTGGCGAGGCCGCGCCTCCTGCTGATGGACGAGCCCCTGGCGGCCCTGGACGAGGCCCGCAAGGCCGAGATCCTTCCCTACATCGAGCGCCTGCGCGACGAGGCCGGCGTGCCGATCCTCTACGTCAGCCACGCCGTCTCCGAGGTGGCCCGGCTCGCCAACACGGTGATCGTGCTGGAGGCCGGGCGGGTGGCCGCCGCCGGCCCCGCGGAGACGATCCTGCGCCGCGCCGATCTCGTGCCGATCCACGAGGCCGAGGCCGGCGCGCTCCTCGACATGGTCGTCGAGGCCCTCGACGCCGCCACCGGGCTCACGCGCCTGACGGGCGCCGCCGGGAGCCTGCTGGTGCCGGGCCTGTCGCGCCCGGCCGGGACGCGGCTGCGGGTGCGCATCCCCGCCCGCGACGTGCTCGTCGCCACCGAGCCTCCCCGCGGCCTCAGCGCCCGCAACGTGCTGGCCGGCCGGATCTGCGGCCTGACGGCCGCGGGCGCCGAGACGGCGGTGGAGATCGACTGCAACGGCGCCCGTCTTGTGGCGCGCGTGACCGGCGCGGCCGTCCGCGAACTCGGCCTCGCCCCGGGGCGCGAGGTCCACGCCATCGTCAAGAGCGCGTCCTTCGATCCGGCGGGGATCGGCCTGCTGCGGCCTCCGCGGGCGATCTGAGACCGCGATGCGGCTCGGCGCGACGAGCCGGTCGAGCCCGGGAGGCACACCCGGGACGCGAACCACTCGCTTTGGTTGTAAAATTGAGCATTAAAACAACCATTAGTTAGAACATCGCCGCCACGATGGATCGTGCAGTGGTCGTGCTGCGCGAGTCGCGGAGGGCGATGCGATGGGCATGCGGCGCTTGCGCCGGCGGAGTGCGCCGAACGGGTGGACCTGCCGGCGCGGCAGTTCCGCGGTGGAGTTCGCCCTCGTGGCGCCCGTGCTGTTCCTGCTCTTCGCCGGGATCGCGGTGTTCGGGATCTGCCTCGGCGCCGCCCACAACCTCCGCCAGATCGCCGCCGAGGCGGCCCGCGCCTCTGTGGCCGGCGTCACGGATGCCGAGCGCGCGAATCTCGCCCAGTCCATGGTGAATCGGAGCCTGAGCGCCGGCGCGATGTTCCGGCCGGGCAGCATCGTCGTGCAGGTCGGGCCGGATCCCAGCGACGCGACGGTGTACACGGTCACCGTCACCCTCGACGCCAACACGCTCGGCATCAACGCCTTCGCGCGCCTGCTGCCGATGCTCCCGACCGTGCTGCGCAGCACCGTCAGCGTCCGGAAGGGCGGCCTGTGATCGGCCGGGGCGGGCGCCTGCGCCGCTTCGGGGCCGCGCGCGGCGGCAACGTCGCGATCCTGGTGGCGCTCGGCAGCGCGATGCTGATGGGGGCGGGCGCGGTCGGGATCGATCTCGGCCTGGTCTTCCAGGCGCGGCGCAAGGCGCAGGGGGCGGTGGACATCGCCGCCATGCTGGCGGCCGTCGATCCGAGCCAGGCCGACACGGTCGCCCGCCGCTCCCTCGGCGACAACGGCTACGGCGCGGCGACCGCCACGGTCGCGCCCGGCAGCTACGACGCGAGCACCAAGGGCGTCGCCCCGGGCGGCCGGTTCAGCGCCGGCGGCAGCCCGGCGAACGCGGTGCGGGTCGGCCTCGCGACCTCGGTCCCGGTGACCTTCGGCCGGGCGATCGGCCTGCCCGCCGCGGTGCCGCTGCGGGTGACCGGCACCGCCGCGAGCGCGCAATTCGCCGCCTTCACGATCGGGTCCGGCACGCTGAAGCTCGACGGCGGCATCGCCAACGCCCTGCTCGGCGCGCTGCTCGGGGCCAAGCTGTCGCTCAGCGTCAGCGACTACGATGCCCTGGCCAGCGCCCGCGTCGACGGGCTGCGCGTCCTCGACGCCCTCGGGGCGAGCCTCAACATGCAGGCCGCGAACTACACCGACATCGTTCAGGCGAATGCCAGCGTCGGTCAGATGCTGATGGCGCTCCGGGTCGCCGCGGCGGACAACGGCAGCGCGGTGTCGGCCCTGTCGGGGATCCTCAACGCCCTGCCGAATGCCGGAAACCTCGTCGCGATCGGCCAGGTGGACGGGCTCGGCGACGCCGCCGCGCTGGCGCCGCCGCGGGGCTTCGCCGGCCCCTCGCTCAACGTGCTGAACCTGCTGGGCGCGGCCGCCTCTCTGGCGAACGGCCAGAATCAGGTGGCGATCGATCTCGGAGCCACGGTGCCCGGCCTGCTCTCGACGCGCCTGACCCTGGCGATCGGAGAGCGCAAGCGCAGCTCCGGCTGGGTCCGGCCGGGCAGCCGGAACGCCACCGTGCAGACGGCGCAGACCCGGCTGCTGATCGAGACCACCGTCACGGCGCTCGGGCTCGGAACCATCACCCTGCCGGTCTACGCGGAGGTGGCACCGGCGCAGGCGACCCTGCGGTCGCTCAGCTGCGCCGGGTCCGGCGGACGCAAGGTCACCCTCGACGCGCAGACGGGACTGGCGACGCTGGCGATCGCGCAGGTGCCGCGCACCGCGATCAACGGGGGCAGCGCGAGCCCCGACCTGTCGCAGCCCGCGCCCCTGGTCACGGTGCTCGGGATCACCGTCTCCGGGCGCGCCCTGGCGACGCTCGGCACCGGGTCGCAGACCCTCGTGTTCTCGGACGCGGACATCGCCAACCACACGGTGCGCACGGTCGCCTCGGGCAACCTCACCCAGTCGCTCACCGGCAGCCTGCTGCGCAATCTCGTGCTGAGCGTCGGCGACGTCGGCGTGCCGCCGCTGATCCAGTCGACCCTGACGACCGCCCTGGGCACCGTGACGCCGGGTGTCGACCTCGTGCTCGACACCGTCCTGCGCAGCCTCGGCCTGCGTCTGGGCTACGCCGACCTCGAGGTCGACGGCACCCTCTGCAACCAGGCCGTGCTGGTGCAGTGAGCCGGGCCGGACGGCCCGGCAGAGCCCCGACAGGACGCGGCAGCCCCGCTCAGTGGCCGCCGCGGCGCGCACCGGTCGTGGAGGCCTTGGCGATGCGCCGTCCGAGGTGCAGCAGCAGCATGTCGATCAGGAGTTGAAGCTCGGAATCCGCCACCCCCTCCAGGGCGTCGCGGCATTCGAGAGCGCGGTCGACCGCCTGGGTGAGCGCGTCCGCGGGCTCGGGCATCGCGCGCGTCGCCGACGGCTCGTCGGTCACGTCGATGATGACACCGTGCCCGAGGCGCCGGCTCGAGGCGCCCGGCGGGATCCGGCCGCGATCGAGGATCCGGCGGACCTGCCCCGAGGGCGACAGCGTCCGGTACTCCGCCACGAACAGGCCGCCGCGCTCGCGCAGAGCCTTGAACTGCCGCACCACGGCCGGCCGATCCTCGGGATGGACGCAGGCCTTGGCGACCGAGAGCGGGAGGGGGCGCCCGGCGAGCCCGGCATCCCCGGCCAGCACCTCGGCGGCGCCGGCATCGAGGACGCACCGCTCGGCGCGCGGCGACCACGACCACGCGCCGATGATCCCGGAGGCGTCGAGGGCGGCCGAGAGGTCGACCGGCCGAGGGCGGGGGCCCTGGATTGCGTCGGCCATCATGGGCGAACTCCGGTTCCAGCGCGCACCGTGCCCGCCTTCGTCGGAGACATACAACCGCTGATGGAATTAATGAGCAGTTAACTCAACTCGATAGCCCGTGAAGCATCAACGGCATTCCCCTGCGCGGACGGCGGAATCCCGATCGTCGGGCCGCCGGGCCGCGCCGATCGGGGCCGGGATCGACCCGCTCAGGTTGCAATCGCGGTCGCGCCTCAGCCGAGCTGCGTGAGCAGCGTGAAGGCGCCGAAAATCAGGACCGCCCCCACCGAGGCGGCGAGCAGGATGAGCGCCGCGCGCGATTCCCGCATCTCCGGTGACATGGCGCCCTCCCTTCGCGGCCCGCGTTGGCTCGCGGGCGAGTTCCGTCAGGATTCGCACCGGCCGGCCGCGCTGTCGACGGCCGATCGGGCTCGCGCGGCGACATCGCCCGCCATCCGGAAAGTCCCGGAGGGCGGGGACGGCGCCCGGCGTCAGGCCGCGGTGCGGCGCTCGACCATCCGCGCCAGGAAGGCGCTGCCGATCGGGATGATCGAGTCGTCGAAGTTGTAGCCGGCATTGTGCAGGCCGGGCCCCGGATTGGCGCCGAGCCAGACATAGGCGCCGGGGACCGCCATGGTCATGTCGGCGAAGTCCTCGCTGCCCATCTTGGGCACGACGTTCGACTCGACCTTGTCGGCGCCCAGGAGCTCGGTGGCGACCTCCGTGGCGGCGGCCGCCTGCGCGGGGGCGTTCTCCAGGACGGAGAACACGTCCTGCAGGTCGACCGTGACCTCGGCGCCGTAGGCCGCGCCGAAGCCGGCCGCCAGCTCGCGCATGCGGGTTCCGGCGAGCGCCCGGATCTCCTTGTCGAAGGTGCGGATCGTGCCGGCGAGATGGGCCGTCTCGGGGATCACGTTGTAGGCGGAGCCCGCCTCGATCCGGGTGATCGACAGGACGATGGACTTCAGCGGGTCGGCGTTGCGCGACACGATCGACTGGAGCGCCTGGGCGAGGCCGGTGGCGATGATGATCGGGTCGACGCCCCGGTGCGGCTGGGCGGCGTGGATGCCCTTGCCGCGGATGTGGATGTCGAAGAAGTCCGCCGCCGCCATGATCGGCCCCGGCCGGAGCTTGATCATGCCGTGGCCGCCGCCGGGCTGGTTGTGCAGGCCGTAGATCTCGTCGCAGGGGAAGCGCTCGAACAGGCCGTCCTTCAGCATGGCCCGGGCGCCGCCGCGGCCCTCCTCGGCCGGCTGGAACACGAACACCGCGGTGCCGTCGAAATCGCGGGTCTCGGCGAGGTAGCGCGCCGCGCCGACCAGCATGGTCGTGTGCCCGTCATGGCCGCAGGCGTGCATCTTGCCCGCGTAGGTCGAGCGATAGGGAAGGTTGGTCTCCTCCTCGATGGGCAGCGCGTCCATGTCGGCGCGCAGCCCGATGCGCTTGCCGTTGTCGGTGCGGCCCTTGAGCAGGCCCACCACCCCGGTGCCGCCGACGCCGCGATGCACCTCGCAGCCGAACGTCTCGAGGAGGTCGGCCACGATGCCGGCGGTGCGCACCTCCTCGAAGCCGAGCTCCGGATGGGCGTGCAGGTCGCGGCGCAGGGCCGTCAGCTCGTCGGCGTAGGTCTTGATGCGGTCGATCGGGCTCATGGCTCGGAACTCTCGGGGGGGGAGGTGTTGGGGGACGAGGCGTCGGGGGGCGTCGCGCAGGCGTCGCCCGCGTCCGCGCGCCGGAACGGCGTCAGCGTGTCGAGGACGTCGACCGCCTCGGCGACGTGGGCGCGCTCCCGCTGCAAGTAATCGGCCACCGCCCGGCGCAGCGCCGGGTCGGCGATGTCGTGGGCCGAGTGCATCAGGACCGGCCGGTAGCCGCGGGCGAGCTTGTGCTCGCCCTGGGCACCCGCCTCGACCCGCTTCAGGCCCCGGGCGATCGCGAAGTCGATCGCCTGATAGTAGCAGATCTCGAAATGCAGGAAGGGGTGGTCCTCGATGCAGCCCCAGTTGCGCCCGTAGAGCGCGGTATCGCCGATGAGGTTGATCGCCCCCGCGATGTAGGCGTCCCCGCGCTTCGCCATCACGAGGAGCACCCGGTCGGCCATGCGCTCGGACAGGAGCGAGAAGAACCGGCGGTTGAGGTAGGGCCGCCCCCACTTCCGCGAGCCCGTGTCCATGTAGAAGGCGTAGAACGCGTCCCAGTGGGCCTCGGTGATGGCCGCGCCGGTCAGGTGCTCCACGGTGATGCCCGGCGCCAGGGCGTCGCGGCGCTCCTTGCGGATGGTCTTGCGCTTGCGCGAGGCGAGGGCGGACAGGAAGTCGTCGAAGGTCGCGTAGCCGTCGTTCTGCCAGTGGAACTGCTGGTCGGTGCGCTGCAGGAAGCCGGCCGCGCCGGCCCGCTCCCACTCCGCCTCGCGCATGAAGGTGACGTGGATCGAGGAGGCCTTGGTCTCGCCCCGCAAGGCCCGCAGGCCCGCGACGAGGCCGGCCGTGGCCTCGTCGGGATCGGCCCCCGGGGCGATCAGGAAGCGCGGCCCGGTCACCGGCGTGAACGGCACGCTGACCTGGAGCTTGGGGTAGTAGGCGCCGCCGGCCCGCTCGTAGGCGTCGGCCCAGCCGTGGTCGAAGACGTACTCGCCCTGGCTGTGCGATTTCAAGTAGCAGGGCGCGACGCCGAGGCGGACGCCGTCGCGCTCGACCGAGACGTGGAGCGGCAGCCAGCCGGTCCTGCGCGAGACGCAGCCCGAATCCTCCAGCGCCGACAGGAAAGCGTGCGACAGGAAGGGGTTGTGGGTCTCGTCGCCCGCCGCCAGGGTCTCGGGCGAGAAGGCGCAGGCATCCCATTCCGCCGCGCCGATCTCCTTCAATCCGGGAAGCGCCCGCACGGTCAGTGCGGCGGTCTCCGGCGTCGGCCCGGGTGCTTGCTTCATGGGCCGGACTCTAGCCCCTGACCGGCCGGGGGCAAGCGGGCGGATGCGCGCGGCGACCATGGCAGCGTTGTCAGACGGCCGCCGACGTCACCCGCCCCGCGCTTTCGCGCGGCCTCCAGGACGGCGCGCGGCGACGCGCGCGCGCTCCGAACCGGACGGCGCCGTCGCGGCCCGCGCTCACTCGCCGAGGCGGCCGACGCACGACACGTCGTCCGCCTTGCAGTCGAGGTAACCCTTCAGGACCTTGATCCGCGCGTCGGTCAGCCCCTTCAGGCAGCCGTTGTACTCCATCGCGTAGGCCGAGCCCCCGTCGAGGCCCATGGTCTCGAGGAAGCAGGTCGCGTCCCGGTACGACAGCCAGGCCTTCTGGGCGCCCCGCAGGGCGTCCTTCGTCTTCGGGCCGATCTTCTTCATCAGCTGCCCGTAGACGGCGTTCAGCGCCGTGTCGGCGGCCCGGTAATCGGCAGCCGCGCAGGCGTTGAGATCCGCCTGGGTCGTGCCCGCGCACGGGTCGGCCGCCGAAGCGGGCGCCGGGGAGAGCAGGGTGGCGGCGAGGGCGAGGCCCCCGCAGAGCCGCGCGAAGCGGGCGCGCGCGTCACTCGAAGCGGTCATGGCGATCTTGGTCGGACAGAATCGGACAGGGCGTAGGAAAATTTACGGGACGAAGCCCTCGAACACCATCTGGTCCGCGTGCGCGGCCGCGCGGGCGCGCTGCTCCGCATTCCGGACCGTCCAGGTCATGACGGGGATCTGACCGAGCAGCCGGCAGAGGTAGGTCGGCGCGCAGGGCAAGTCGTCCACCCGCCAGGACAGGAAGTCGGGCCGCGTGTCGGCGAGGTGCAGCAGGTCGGAGAGGGACCGGCGGAGCGAGGGGGTCAGGGCCGCGTAGACCGGGTCGTCCTGCGTCGTCTCCGCCACGATGCCCCGCGGGATCGCGGCGGGGCAGAGGCCGCGCAGGGCCGCGACCACCTGCGGGTCGAAGGATTTCAGCGCCACCGGCCCGTCATAGGCGGCGGCCACTTCGGCGGCGCGGGTCGCGAGCCGCAGGTCGCCGTCGTAGCGGGACTTCACCTCGATCACCACCGGCACCGCCCCGGCCACCGCCGCCAGGAAGGCCGGCAGCGTCGGGATCGTCTCCGCGGACCCGGCGACGGTGAGCGTCCCGAGTTCGGTGGCCGACCGGTCGGCCAGAGCCGCGCTCGCCCCGGTCAGGCGCCCGAGCGCGGCGTCGTGGAAGACCATCGCCTCGCCGTCGGCGCTGAGCTGGACGTCGCACTCGATGGCGAAGCCGCCCGCGACGGCCGCCCGGGCCGCCGCCAGCGTGTTCTCCGGCCGGCCCGCCGCGCGGTCGTGCAGGCCGCGATGGGCGATCGGCCGCGCGGTGAGCCAGTCGGGGGCGGCCACCGTCAGCGGACCTCGAACATCGCCTCGACCTCGACGGCGGCGTCGAGGGGCAGCTCGGCCACGCCGACGGTGGAGCGCGCGTGGCGCCCGCGGTCGGCGAGGAGCTCGACCATCAGGTCGGAGGCGCCGTTCATCACCCCGGCCACGGCCGAGAAGCCCGGCGCCGCGTTGATGAAGCCGCCGAGCCGCACGCACTGGACCACCGCGCGGTCGAGGTCGCCCACCGCGGCCTCGAGCTGGGCGAGCACGTTGAGGGCGCAGAGGCGCGCGGCCGCCTTGCCGGCCTCGGCCGAGACGTTGCCGCCGACCTTGCCCTTGTGCTCGGCGGCGATGGCGCCGTCCGCGCCGAAGCAGACCTGGCCGGAGATCACCACGAGGTTGCCGGCGCGCACGAACGGCACGTAGTTGGCGACCGGCGCCGCCGCCTTCGGCAGCGTCAGGCCCAGCGCCGCCAGGCGTTCCTTGATCGAGCTCATCGGGTTCTCCCAGGTTCCTGCGAATCCGCGGGAGCAGGAGCACGGCCGCCCCCCGCGGCGCAAGGGCCGCCGCCGCGAAGGCCGGGATCGCGGCCCCGCGATTCTCCGGTGATCCGGGACGGGACCGCCGCAGATTCGCCGTCAGGATCGGCTCTATCGGTGCCGCGCGCAGGGCTGCCCGCCGGGCCCGCCGGGCACTGAAACGTTGACAGGCGCCGGCTCTTTCATAGTAATCGCGCGCGTGCCGCCCAGGACTGAGGCGGCACTTTCATTTGGAGCCGGCTCAACGCTCGCTCCGGGATCCTGCGTGAAACGGAGATGGGACCCGTGACGTCAGCCCTTCTGCCGACCTACGTCCGCGCGCCGCTCGCTTTCGAGCGCGGCGAGGGCGCCTGGCTCGTGACGGAGGGTGGGGAGCGATATCTCGACTTCGGCGCCGGCATCGCGGTGAACGGCCTCGGCCACGCGCACCCGCACCTCGTCGGCGCGCTGACCGAGCAGGCGGGCAAGATCTGGCACACCTCGAACCTGTTCCAGATCCCGGGCGGCGAGCGCCTCGGGCAGCGCCTCGTCGACGCGACCTTCGCGGACGTGGTGTTCTTCTGCAACTCGGGCGCGGAGGCGAACGAGGCGGCGATCAAGATCGCCCGCAAGTACCACGCGGCCGGCGGGCAGCCGGAGCGCTACCGGATCGTCACCTTCGCGGGCGCCTTCCACGGGCGGACGCTGGCGACGCTCGCGGCCGGCGGCCAGCAGAAGTACATCGAGGGCTTCGGTCCGAAGGTCGAGGGCTTCGACCAGGTCCCGGCCGGCGACTGGGCGGCACTGGAGGCGGTGATCGGGCCGGAGACGGCGGCGCTGATGATCGAGCCGATCCAGGGCGAGGGCGGCGTGCGGGAGATCCCCCACGCGGACCTGCGCCGGCTGCGCGAGATCTGCGACGCCAACGGCCTCCTGCTGATCATGGACGAGGTCCAGACCGGCGTCGGCCGCACCGGGCGGCTGTTCGCGCACGAGTGGTCCGGCATCACCCCGGACATCATGAGCGTCGCCAAGGGCATCGGCGGCGGCTTCCCCCTGGGCGCCTGCCTCGCGACCCGCGAGGCCGCCCGCGGCATGACCGCCGGCACGCACGGCACCACCTTCGGCGGCAACCCGCTCGCCATGGCGGTGGGCAACGCCGTGCTGGACGTCGTGCTGGAGGAGGGCTTCCTCGCGCGCGTCGCCCGCTCCGGCCTGCTGCTCAAGCAGAAGCTCGCGGCCCTGCGCGACCGCCACCCGCACGTCATCCAGGAGATCCGCGGCGAGGGGCTGATGCTCGGCCTCAAGCTCGGCGTGCCGAACACCGACTTCGCCGCCGCCGCGCGGGACGCGCACCTGCTGGTGATCCCGGCGGGCGACAATATCGTCCGCCTGCTGCCGCCGCTGACCATCGGCGAGGCCGAGATCGACGAGGCGGTCCGCCGCCTGGACGCGGCGGCGTCCGGCTTCGAGGCCGTGCGCGGCGCGGCCGAGTAGGATCGATCCGCGCGATTGAGAACACCGCCCCCCGGACCCTGGAGGGCGGCCCGAAGCATTTCCGGGCGCGGTCGATCCCGCCGCGCGTGACGGAGATGCCCCTGCCAGGAGGTAGAGTGCGGTTCATGATCAGGTGATCGGTGAGCAGACTCTAGTGATTGTGACGCGATGAAAGCCCAGATTGACGGCCGGGCACAGGCCCCGGCCAGGCACCTGAACGGTGCCGGCCCTCGTCATTTCCTCGACCTCAAGGATTTCTCCGGTGCGGAGCTGCGCCGGGTCCTCGATGCCAGCGCCGCCATCAAGGCGCGCCGCCGCAAGGGCGAGCTGGCGGCCGAGCGCCCGCTCACCGGCAAGACCCTGGCCATGGTGTTCGACCGGCCCTCGACCCGCACCCGTGTCTCCTTCGACGTGGCGATGCGCGAGCTCGGCGGCGAGACCCTGATGCTCACCGGCTCCGAGATGCAGCTCGGCCGCGGCGAGACCATCGGCGACACCGCGCAGGTGCTCTCGCGCTTCGTCGACGCGATCATGATCCGCATCCTCGACCACGGTCAGATGCTGGAGCTGGCCGAGTACGCCACCGTCCCGGTGATCAACGCCCTGACCAAGGTCTCCCACCCGTGCCAGATCATGGCCGACGTGCTGACCTTCGAGGAGCATCGCGGGCCGATCCGCGGCCGCAAGGTCGCGTGGTCGGGCGACGCGAACAACGTGCTGGCGAGCTGGGTCCACGCCGCCGCCCGGTTCGACTTCACGCTCAACGTCGCGAGCCCGCCGGAGCTCGCGCCGCCGCCGGCGCTCCTCGCCTGGGCGCAGCAGGAGGGCGCCGACGTCCACGTCACCACCGACGCCTTCGCGGCCGTCGACGGCGTCGATGCCGTGGTCACCGATTGCTGGGTGTCCATGGGCGACGACGACGAGGCGCACCGCCACAACCTGCTCAGCCCCTATCAGGTCAACGACAAGCTGATGGCGGCGGCGAATCCGGGCGCGATCTTCATGCACTGCCTCCCGGCCCACCGCGGCGAAGAAGTGACGGCCGAGGTGATGGACGGCCCGCGCTCCGTGGTGTTCGACGAGGCCGAGAACCGCCTGCACGCGCAGAAGGGCATCCTGGCCTGGTGCCTCGGCGCCAGCGGGCTCTGATCCCGCTCTCATACTGTCCGGCCTCGCGCTCGCGGGTTCGGCGCACCATATAGGCGTGAGCGGGCGGCCCGTGCTGCCCGTCTCCCCATCACGGCCGCCGGAAGGCGGCATCCCGGCGACGAACGGAGCGCGCTGCGCCGCCGCTCCCGCTCCGGGCTGGACGGGGTGAGGGATCCGATCGCTCCGCCAAGGTCATCGCCTCACGCCGCCCGGCCCCCGGGAGGACGGATCCCCGCTTTGCCGGCACGCGCCGCCGGACGCATCGATCGGAGAGGGCATGACCTCAGGAACGCAGTCGCACCCCCAGTCGCCATCCCAGCCCCAGAATGCCGGCAACGGCCATGCCGGCACGGACGACGCCGTCCTGCCCTTCGCCGTCGAGGCGCTGGACGTCCGCGGCCGCGTCGTCCGGCTCGGCCCGGCCGTCGACACGATCCTGCGCCGCCACGGCTACCCGGACCCGGTGGCGCGCCTCCTCGGCGAGGCCGCGGCGCTGACGGTGCTGCTCGGCTCCTCCCTCAAGTTCGAGGGCCGGTTCCAGCTCCAGACCAAGACCGACGGTCCGGTCGCGATGATCGTGGTCGATTTCGAGGCCCCGGACCGGCTGCGCGCCACCGCGCGGTTCGAGCCGGAGCGGGTCGCGGCCCTCGGGACCGGCCCGCTCAAGGATGCCGAGCTGATCGGCACCGGGCATCTCGCCATGACCATCGACCAGGGCACCGCCGCGAGCCGCTACCAGGGCGTCGTCGCCCTCGAGGGCCAGAGCCTGGAGGAGGCCGCGCACCAGTATTTCCGCCAGTCGGAGCAGATCCCCACGCAGGTGCGCCTCGCCGTGGCCGAGGCCGTGGAGGAGGGGGCCGGGCGCTGGCGGGCCGGTGGCCTGCTCGTGCAGTTCCTGCCCCAGTCGGTGGACCGGGCGCGCCTCGCCGACCTGCCCCCGGGCGATATCCCGGAGGGGCACGCGCACCTCTCGGGGGAGGCGCCGGAGGACGATGCCTGGGTCGAGGCCCGCTCGCTGGTCGCGACCATCGAGGATCACGAGCTGGTCGACCCGAACGTGTCCAGCGAGCGGCTGCTCTACCGGCTGTTCCACGAGAGCGGGGTGCGGGTGTTCGACCGCCAGCCGGTTCAGGAGACCTGCCGCTGCTCGCGGGAGCGCGTGATGGGCATGATCCGCTCGTTCACGCCGCAGGAGCGGCACGAGATGGTGGCGGATGACGGGCGCATCGTCATCACCTGCGAGTTCTGCTCCCGGCGCTACGACCTCGATCCCCAGGAGGTCGAGGCCGAGATCGCCGGACAGCCCGGCCAGTAGAGCGCAGGACAGCGGGCCTGCGGACCAGCATGCCCGCGTCTACGGCCAAGCTTTTCCGCGCGAAACGCACGAAGATCGGTATTCGTTGCGTAAATTTTTGGGCCCTCCAGGCTGAACCGTTTCGCGACCTTTGACGTTGCGTCGCAGATTCAACATTGGAGGGTACGCCATGCGGAAATTATCGATCGGATTGGCCGCGCTGCTGATCAGCACCTCGGCCTACGCCCAGCAGGGTGGCGCCGATCGCGGCGCCGGGATGGGCGGTCGCGGCGGTCAGGGTGGCGCCGAGTCCGGCATGAAGGCCGGTGGCGGCGAGCGCGGCGGCATGCAGGGCGGCGCCCAGGGTGGCATGCAGGGTGACATGAAGGGCGGCCGCCAGGCGGCGTCCGAGCGCTCCGGTGCCGAGGCAGGCCGCTCCGCGCAGGGCCGCGAGGCCGGCGGCGAGGGCCGCACGGGCCAGGATCGCATGGCTCAGGACAAGGACCGGGCCGGCGCCGAGCGGGGCGACCGTCGCGGTGATCGCGCCGACCGCGACGAGCGCGGGGATCGCGACGGCGCGCGTGCCGATCGCGGTGACCGTCGCGGTGACCGCCGCGCCGACCGCGCCGATTTCCGGGGCCGGACCGACGTGAGCCGGACGGATGTCCGGTCCGAGCGGGTCGAGGGCGGCTTCCGCCGCGAGGGCCGCTACGTGTTCATCGGCGGTCGCCGGGTGGTCTTCGGCTCGCCGGAGTATCGCCGCCTGATCGTCACCGAGAACCGCGGCCCGCGCGCGCGCTACGTCGTGATCCGCGGCCAGCGCGTGCTCTACGGTTCGCCCGAGTACCGCCGCCTCGTCAGCGTCCGAGAGACCGGCCCGCGCGAGCGCTACGTCGTCATTCGCGGCCAGCGCGTGGTGTACGGCTCCCCCGAGTACCGCCGCCTCGTCTCCGTCCAGGAGGACCGCTTCGTGACGATCCGCGGCCAGCGGGTGCGCTACGGCTCCGCCGAGTACCGGCGCCTGAGCGGCGGCGGTGCGGTCAGCGCGAGCTTCCGCTCCGAGCAGCGCGCCGGCGCGCGCTTCGACAACCGCGGCGAGCGCGACGGCATCCGCAACGCGTCGCGGAACGAGGGCCGCAACGAAGGCCGGATGGACCGGAACGACCGCGGCCAGGATCGCGGGATGGACAAGGCCTCCCGTCAGCAGGAAGGCAAGAACGACGGCATGCGCAACAGCGACATGCGCGGCGGCCAGCAGGACGGCATCCGCAACGCGTCCGATCGTGGCGGCCAGCAGGGCGGCATGAAGTCCGGCGCCGAGGGCGGCCGGACGGGCGGCGCGGAGCGCGGCGGCATGAGCGGCGGCAGCGGGGGCGGCAACGGCGCCATGGGCGGCGCCCAGGGTGCCGGCCGGAGCGGCGGCCAGACGGGCGGTGCCGGCCGCAACTGAGCGGCGTGAGCGCGGGAGCGGGGCCGACGGGCTCCGCCCCCGCGTCGTTTCGAGCTCGTCCGTCGCCCGTCGGCGGCGGACGAGACCTGGTTCAGACCTTCAGGACGGGCTCGGCGATGTCGCCGCCTCCGCCGCGGGCCCTCAGGTAGTCCGGCTGGAACAGGCACATCCGCACGGCGTCGCGGTAGCGCCCGTTCACGAAGAACTCGTCCTTCAACACGCCCTCGGGGTGGAAGCCGCAGCGCTCGTAGATCCGCACGGCCCGGGCGTTATCCCGGTCGACGTGCAGGTAGAGCTTGTGGATGTTGAGCACGCTGAACGCGTAATCCATGGCGATCCGGGTGGCCTGCCACGCGTAGCCGCGGCCCTGGAAGCTCGGGTGGATCGCGATCTGGAACTCGCAGCGCCGGTGCAGGTGGTTGATCTCGACGAGCTCGATCAGCCCGGCCGGCTCCCCGCTCGGATCGGCCACGATGAAGCGCCGCTCGGTCTGGTTGTGGATGTTGCGCTCGTAGAGCTGCTGCAATTCGGCGAAGGACTCGTAGGCCTCCTCGAACCAGTAGCGCATGATGCTGTCGTTGTTGTTGAGCTGGTGGACGAAGCGCAGGTCCTCCCGCTCCAGCGGACGCAGCTTGATGGTGATACCGGTCACCGCATTCATGACGCACTGGCCTCGATCAGCTCGCGCAGGAAGTGCTCACCCTGGCCCAGGGCGTCGAGGGTGATGAACTCGTCGGGCTGGTGCGCCTGGGCGATGTCGCCGGGGCCGCAGACCACCGTCGGGAGACCGGCCGCCTGGAAGCGCCCGGCCTCGGTGGCGTAGGGGACCGCGACGGTGTGGTTGCGTCCGGCGAGGCGCAGGCAGAGGCGCTCGGCCGCCGAGCCCGGCTCCGGGGCGAGGCCGGGGATGTCGACCTCCTCCAGCGTCTCGATCCGCCCGAACGCGCCGTAGCGGTTGAGGCGCTCGCGGGTGACCCGCTCGACCTCGGCCGCGAAGAGCCGCGGGATCTCGGCCGGGTCGAGATCCGGCAGGCCGCGATACTCCCAGAGGAAGCGGCACTCCTTGGCGAGGATGTTGCGGGCGGTGCCACCCTGGATCGTCCCGACATGGACCGTGGTCGAGGCCGGGTCGAACCGCCCGGACGGGTCGCCGCGCTCGATCATCAGGTCGGCGATCCGGTTGAGGCCGGCGACGAGGTCGCAGGCGGCCGATACGGCGTTCGCGCCGAGGGCGGGGCGGGCGGAATGGGCCTCGTGGCCGTGGACCGTGGTGAGGCAGGTGACGATGCTCTTGTGGGCGTCCGCCACCTCCATCCCGGTGGGCTCGCCGACGATCACCGCGGCCGGCCGCGGCAGGCCGTCGCCGAACCGCGCGATCCCGTCCATCGAGCCGAGGCAGGTCGTCTCCTCGTCGTAGGAGAGCAGGATGTGGATCGGCCGCTTCAGGCCGGCGGCGAGCATGTCGGGCACGAGCGCCAGGGCCAGCGCGTCGAAGCCCTTCATGTCGACCGCGCCCCGTCCGTAGGCACGGCCGTCGGCGACGCGCAGGGTGAACGGGTCGCCGGTCCAGGCTTGGCCCACCACCGGCACCACGTCGGTGTGTCCGGACAGGACGGTGCCGCCGTCGACCATCGGGCCGACCGTGGCGAGGATCGCGGCCTTGTCGCCCGCCGCGTTCGGGAGGCGCAGGTACGGGACGTCCCAGCCGTCGAGATAGGCGCAGACGGCGTCGATCAGGGCGAGGTTGGACTTGTCGCTCTCCGTGTCGAAGGACACGAGGCGGGCGAGCATGTCGAGCGGGCTCAGCCGCTCGCCGGTCGCGGACATGGATTCCTCCGGGGCGAGGCCCCGGCCGGGACCTCAGTGCAGGCTGCGGCGGACGTGCGGGCTGTCGAGGGAGAAGGCGGGGATCTCGGCCTCGAAGCTCTCGCCGGCCACCGTCGCCATGGTGTAGCTGCCGGCCATCAACCCGTCGGGCGTGTTGAGCGGACAGCCGCTGGTGTAGCAGAAGGACTCGCCCGGCTCCAGCACTGGCTGCTTGCCGACCACACCGGTGCCGCGCACTTCCTGGCAGGCCCCGTGCCCGTCGATGATCCGCCAGTGGCGCGAGCGCAGCTGGACCTGCTCGCTGCCGTTGTTCACGATCTCGACCGTGTAGGCGAAGAAGTACCGGCTCTCGGTCGGCGAGGACTCCTCCTCGACGAAACGAGACTGGACCGTCACACTTATTCCCCGCGTCTCGGCCTTGTACATCGCCCTAATTGGCCCTTCTTCGGACGGTACGACTCGCTGAAGCCGAATGGAACGCGCTTCCCGGCCGGTGGTAGTGGGCGGCGGAATCGCCGTCAATTGCGGCGGACTACCTCGCGCGGCGCGGCGGGCCGCCGGTCGCGGCGCCGGCCTCGCGAGGCCTCCGGACGCGGTTAAGCCCGCGTTAGCGGGTCCCGGCGGACAACGCTGCTCGGCGTGACGCGGACCGGCCGGGGCGCGCGAGGGAGTCAGGGGCGCGATGAACGCGGGCGCAGCCACGGGAGCCGCCGAGTCGAGCGCGGACGGCCGATCCGGCATCCTGCCGGCCCAGGCGATCGCCGCCCTCGCGCGGGCGGGCGGCATCCGCAATGCGAGCCCCTTCGCGGCCGATCAGATCCAGCCCGCGAGCCTCGACCTGCGCCTGGGCGCCAGGGCCTACCGGGTGCGGACGAGCTTCCTGCCGGGCTCGGGGCGGACGGTCCAGGCCTGCGTCGACCGGCTGTCGCTGCACGCCGTGGACCTGCGCCCGGGCGCCGTTCTGGAGACGGGCTGCGTCTACATCGCGGAGCTCCAGGAGAGCCTCACCCTGCCGGCCGATCTCGCGGCGGCCGCGAACCCGAAGAGCTCGACCGGGCGCATCGACGTCTTCACCCGCGTGATCACCGACCGGGGCGAGGCCTTCGACCAGGTCGAGCCCGGCTACGACGGGCCGCTCTACGCGGAGATCTCGCCGCGCACCTTCCCGGTCCTCGTGCGCAGCGGCTCGCGGCTGTCGCAGATCCGCTTCCGCCGCGGGGCGCCGCGGCTGACCGAGGCCGAGCTCGGCCTGCTGCACGCCCGCTCGGCCCTAGTCGACGCCGGCAGCCCGTCCTTCCAGGGCGGCGTGGCGGTCTCGGTCGACCTCGCCGGCTTCGACGGCCTCGTCGGCTACCGGGCGAAGCGCCACACCGGCCTCGTCGACGTCGACGCCCCCGGTCGCCACCGGGCGGCGGATTTCTGGGAACCCCTCGCCGCCGACGGATCGGGCAGCCTGATCCTCGATCCCGGCCAGTTCTACATCCTGGCCTCCAAGGAGGCGGTGCAGGTCCCGCCGGACCACGCCGCCGAGATGGTGCCGTTCGATCCCCTCGTGGGCGAGTTCCGCGTCCACTACGCGGGCTTCTTCGACCCGGGCTTCGGCTATGCCGGGGCCGGCGGGGCGGGCGCGCGGGCCGTGCTGGAGGTCCGCTCCCGCGACGTGCCCTTCCTTCTGGAGGACGGGCAGATCGTCGGCCGCCTCGTCTACGAGCGGATGCTCGACCTGCCGGAGACGCTCTACGGGGCGGGGGCCGGCTCGAACTACCAGGCCCAGGGGCTCAAGCTCTCGAAGCACTTCGCCCTGTAGTCCGGCCCGGACGCGCCGACGGGAGCATCGATCGCATGGACGCCGTGGACCGGAAGATCCTCGATCTCCTCCAGCAGGACGCGACGCTCCCGGTGGCCGAACTCGCCGAGCAGGTCGGCATCAGCGCGGCGCCGTGCTGGCGGCGGGTGAAGAAGCTGGAGGCGTCCGGGGTGATCCGCCGCCGGGTCGCCCTGGTGGACCGCCGCAAGGTCAACGTCCCCACCACGGTGTTCGTGGCCGTGAAGGCACCGCGCCACGCCGCAGACTGGTCGGACGCGTTCCGGCGGGTGGTCGCCGGCTTCCCGGAGATCGTCGAGGCGTGGCGCCTGACCGGCGAGATCGACTACCTGCTGCGGATCGTGGTGCCCGATATCGAGGCCTACGACGCGGTCTACCAGCGCCTCATCGCCAAGCTCGACTTCTCGAACCTGTCCTCCTCCATCGCCATGGAGGAGATGAAGTACACGACTGCCGTCCCGACGATCTACGTGGCGTGACGCGGCCGCGCCGCGGCGGGGCTCAGCCCGCCGCCACCGCGTAGGTCCGGTGGATCGACGAGTCCTGCGCCCGGTGGTCGTAGCCGTAGACGTGGATCGAGACGGCCGCCTCCGGCCCGTCATTGGCGATCCGGTGCAGGTTCGGCCCCGTGGGCATCATGCAGGCGACGAAGCCGGGCATGCGGACGGCGTCCATGGTCGCCACCGCGTGGGTCTCGCTGATCGGACGGTACCACGTCTCCCGCAGGCTGCCGCGCAGCAGGCCGAAGCAGCACGAGCAGTGGTGGTCATGGACCGGCGTGACCGTGCCGGGCGCCCAGACCATCGCCCAGACGCTGATCGCCTCGGTGCCGAACAGGAGGTTCCGGCTCAGGCCGGGCCCCCGGCCGACCAGCCGCGACGGGTCGAGCAGATCCGGCTGGGCCAGCAGGCGCACCAGGGTCGCCCGGGCCGAGGCCAGATAGGCCTCCGGCGAGCGGCTCGCGGAGCGCGCGAGGTTCGCCAGCATCGCCTCGACGTCGGTCGGGGTGGTGGTCTGCGGCATCGGCAGGTCTCCTTCGGTGCCCTTTCACGAGGCTGCACGAAGGATACCCAGAGGCTGGCGATGACGGGTTGCGTTCTCGAACGTCATCACGTGCGACGTGGCAATGCCATTGCCCGGTGACGCCCGAGTAGGAAATGGTGTTGCGCGCGCCCGATCATTCCCGCGCGGCTGACGCCGGCGCGGCGGGTTCAGCCGGCCGCGGCCTCGTCGAGCAGCCACGCCACGGCGCCCGCGCTGGTTACGCGGCCGGCCGGCAGGGTCTCGCCGGCGGCCAGCCGGGCCAGCGGGGCCCGCTTGCCGGCCCCGGTGACGAGGAACAGCACGTGCCGGGAGGACGCGAGCGCCGGCAGCGTCAGGCTGATCCGCGGAACGAACGGCTCCAGGCCGGCCTCGGGCACGGCGACGACGAGCCGCCGGGTCTCGTCGACGGCGGGCTTGCCGGGAAACAGCGAGGCGGTGTGCCCGTCCTCGCCGAGGCCGAGGAGCACGAGGTCGAACAGCGGGCGGGCCGGATCGAGGTGCTCGGCCCCGTAGAAGTCGAGGAGCGTCCGCTCGTAGGCGCGGGCGCCCGCCTCCGGACCCTCGTCCGACGGGATGAAGTGGAGATGCGTCGGCGGGATCCGGGACCCGTGCCCGAACGCCTCCCGAACCATCCGGACATTGCTGCGCTGATCGTCCCACGGCACGGCGCGGTCATCGCCGAAGAACCAGTGGATCCGCTCCCACGGCACCCGGGCCGCGTAGTCCGGCCCGGCCAGCAGGCCGTACAGCACCTTGGGCGTCGAGCCGCCCGAGAGGCAGAGCGCGATCCGGTCGGACCGGCTCTCGCCGCAGGCCACGATGATCCGCTCGGCCGCCTCGCGGGCGACCGCCTCCGGATCCTTCAGGACGTGGGTTCCGACGGGAAGACTCATGGGTTCGGGCCCTGCGGCTTCGGGGGTCGGACAGGTCGGCCTGCGGGCGTCCCGCTCAGCCCTTCGGCTCCTGGTGGCCGCCGAAGCCCTTGCGCATCGCCGAGAGCAGCTTGTCGGCGTAGCTCGCGTGCTCGCGGGAGCGGAAGCGGCGGTAGAGGGCGGCGGAGAGCACCGTCGCCGGGACGCCCTCCTCGACGGCGGCGTTGATGGTCCAGCGGCCCTCGCCCGAATCCTCGACGTAGCCGGAGAAGTCGGTGAGCTGCTCGTCGCCCGCGAGTGCCTGGGCGGTCAGGTCGAGCAGCCAGGACGAGACGACGCTGCCGCGGCGCCAGACCTCGGCGATGTCGCCCATGTTGAGATCGAAGCGGCGCTCGGCCGGCAGGTCGGACGCGTTGGCGTGGCGGAGGATGTCGAAGCCCTCCGCGTAGGCCTGCATCAGGCCGTACTCGATGCCGTTATGGACCATCTTGACGAAGTGGCCGGCGCCGGTCGGGCCCGCGTGGATGTAGCCCTGCTCGGCGCGGGGGTCGCGCCCCTCGCGGTTCGGCGTCTTCGGGATGTCGCCGATGCCGGGCGCCAGGGTCTTGAAGATCGGGTCGAGGCGGTCGACGGCCTCCTTGTCGCCGCCGATCATCATGCAGTAGCCGCGCTCCAGGCCCCAGACGCCGCCCGAAGTGCCGACATCCACGTAGTGCAGGCCCTTCTCCTTCAGGGCGGCCCCGCGGCGGACATCGTCGCCGTAGAAGGAGTTGCCGCCGTCGATGACGCAGTCGTCCGCCTGCATCAGCCCCGAGAGCGCCTGGACGGTCTGCTCGGTGATCGCCCCGGCCGGCAGCATCACCCAGGCCGCGCGCGGCACCTCGAGCTTCGAGACCAGGTCCTCCAGGCTCGACGCGCCGACCGCGCCGGCCTCGACCAGGGCGGCGACGGCCGCCGGGTTCTGGTCGAACACCACGGCTGTGTGCCCGTCGCGCAGGAGACGCCGGACGATGTTGCCGCCCATCCGGCCGAGGCCGATCATGCCGAGTTGCATTGCTGCCCTTCCTTACCGATTGCCCCCGCGCGGCGAGGGTCAGGCCCCTACGGCTTCACCGACGTCACAGGCGATCCGCGAGCCTCGCCCGCTCGCGGGACGAGGTCTGCCGCGGCGGGCCGACGGCGGGCCGGGAAGCCCCCCGCCGCCGGTCCGGGGCGGCTAGACGACCGCCATCTTCAGCGCCGCCGCGACCCGCACGAGGCCGGCCTTCGTGTCGCCGCCCTTGAGGTGGACCCGCAGCGCCCGCCGGCCGCGCTCGGCGAGGACGGCGAAATCGCCCCGCGCCTGCGCCGCGACGACGGTGCTGAACCCGAGCTTCCGGCCCGGGATCGGCAGGTCCTCGGCAGCGTCCGACGTGATCTGCAGGAACACGCCGGTGTCCGGGCCGCCCTTGTAGGCCTGGCCGGTCGAGTGGAGGAACCGCGGCCCGAACTCCAGGCAGGTCGCGACCTTGCGGGCGTCGCGCACGGCGATCCGCGGCTCCTGCAGGATCGCGGCGGCCTCGGCGTCGCGCGGGACGTAGGCCAGGAGCCCCAGGTAATCGCCGTCCTTCAGGCGGCCGATCTGCGCCTTGATCGCGGCCTCGAGCCCCTCGGCGGCCGGCTTGAGGGCGTCGGCGTTCCGCGGATCAGCGTAGAGCGCGACCCAGTCGTCCTCGTAGAGCGGCGTCTCGGCGGGGAGGGCGCCCTTCGCCTCGGCCTCGGCGAACAGCTTCTTCGTCTCGACCTTGCTGGCCTCGACGTCGGGCTGGTCGAACGGGTTGATCCCGATCACCGCACCGGCCACCGCGGTCGCCATCTCCAGGCGGTAGAATTCCTGCGGCAGCTGCTCGATCGAGTCGAGGGTGATGCGGGCGATCGGGTGGCCGTCCCGCTCCAGGGCGCGCAGGGCCTCGTCCTGCGCGGCCTCGGCGTTGCCGTCGAGGCGCAGGTAGATGAAGAACCGGTCGTGGCCGTAGACGGCCGGGACGCCGACCGGCTCGCCGTCCACCGGCACGAGGCCCTTGCCCTGCTTGCCGGTCGATTCCGCGATCAGCTGCTCGGCCCAGGCGCCGAAGCTCGCGATCGCCGGCGAGGCGACGATCGTCACCTTGTCGCGCCCGGCGAGCGCCGCGGCGCCGATGGCCGTGCCGAGCAGGACGCCCGGGTTCACGGCCGGCGGCACGGCCGGGCCGCAGGAGCGGACCATGATGCGGGCGGTCTCGAGGAGCGCCTTCACGTCGAGGCCCATGGCGGCGGCCGGCACGAGGCCGAAGGCCGAGAGCACCGAGTAGCGCCCGCCGATCTGCTTCACGCCGTAGAAGATCTTTTTGAACTTATCGCTCTGCGCGGCGCGCTCCATGTCGGAGCCGGGATCGGTCACGGCCACGAAGTGGTCGCCGGCGCGGTCGCCCAGCACGTCCTTCGCGCGGGCCAGGAAGTAGTCGCGGAAGACGTTCGGCTCCAGGGTCGAGCCGGACTTGGACGCGACGATGAAGAGCGTCTTGCCGAGGTCGATGCTCGCCTCCAGGGCGCGCACCTGATCCGGGTGGGTCGAGTCGAGGATCTGGAGCTTCGGGAACCCCTCGCGCTGACCGTAGGTCAGGCTCAGGACCTCCGGGCCGAGGCTCGACCCGCCCATGCCCAGCACCACGGCGTCGGTGAAGCCCTGCGCCTTCACCCAGTCGGAGAAGGCGGCGTAGTCGGCGGCCTTCTCCAGCTCCTCCTCGACGATGTGCAGCCAGCCGAGCCAGTTCGCCTCGTCGTGGCCGGACCAGACCGCGGCGTCGCCCGCCCAGAGCCGGCGGATCGACCCGCTGGCGCGCCAGGATTCGACGGCCTTCTTGGCCTCGGCCGCCAGGGTGTCGTCCATGGCGAGGCTCTGCCCGTCCAGACGGTGCCCCAGCAGCGCGACGCGCTTGCCGGCGACGGCGCCCAGCAGGTTGTCGGCGGCGTCGATGAAGAGCTGCACGCCCTCCTTCACCAGCTGCTCGGCCACCGCCTCGATGTCGATCCCGGCCCGGGCGAGGCGGTTCATCATCGCCTCGGCGCCGGGCACGTCCTCCTCGATCGTGGCCCGCACCACGCCGTGGTCGCGGAACGCGTCCATGGTGGCCGGCGGCATCGTGTTGACGGTGTTCGGCCCGATCAGCTCCTCGACGTAGAGGACGTCGGAATAGGCCTTGTTCTTCACGCCCGTGGAGGCCCAGAGCAGCCGCTGCGCCTTGGCGCCCTTCTCGGCCAGCGCGGTCCACTTGGATTCGGCGAAGATCGTCTTGTAGCGCTGGTAGGCGAGCTTTGCGTTGGCGATCGCCACCTTGCCCTTCAGCTGCTCCAGGGCGAACTTCTCGTCCGGGTCGTTGGCCTGCGCGATCTTCTCGTCGAGGAGCTTGTCGACCAGGACGTCGATGCGGCTGATGAAGAAGCTCGCCACGCTGGCGATCCGCGAGACGTCGTGGCCGGCCTTCGCGCGCGCGTCGAGACCGTCGATGAAGGCGCGCGCCACGGCCTCGTAGGCCTCCTGCGAGAACAGCAGGGTGACGTTGATCGAGATGCCCTCGCTCGTCAGCTGCCGGATCGCCGGGATGCCCTGCGGGGTGGCCGGCACCTTGACCATCAGGTTGTCGCGCGACACCGCCTTGTGCAGGCGCCGCGCTTCCGCGAGGGTCTCCTCGGTGTCGAGGGCGAGGTAGGGCGAGACCTCCAGGCTGACGTAGCCGTCGGCACCGTCGCTCGCCTCGTAGACCGGGCGGAGCACGTCGGCGGCCGCCTGGATGTCGGCGATGGCGAGCCCCTCGTAGAGGTCGATGACGCGGCTGTCGCCGGTCGCCTGCACGGCCTTCAGGCTGTCGTCGTACTCGTCCGAGTGGCCGATCGCCTTCTCGAAGATCGACGGGTTGGAGGTGACGCCCCGCAGGCCGTCGCGCTCCACGAGCTGCTTCAGCTCGCCCTTCTCGATGAATCCGCGGGCCACGAAGTCGAGCCAGACCGCTTGATCCTGTTCGTCGTGCAGGGCCTTGAGCGCGTTCATGTCGGTTCCTCGCCTCGCGTACCGCGTACTCTCGCCCGAACGCACCCTCCCGCCCGGACCGGGCGGGAGAGCAGGCCCCCGGGCTACTTCCTGTGCTTGGCCACCTGCGCCTTCGCGGCGTCCAGGACCTTCTCGGGGGTAAAACCGAACTTGGTCTGGAGATCCTTGATCGGCGCCGAGGCGCCGAAGGTGTGCATGCCGATGATCGCGCCCTCGGAACCGGCGTAGCGGTCCCAGCCGATGACGCTGCCCTGCTCGACGGCCACCCGGGCCTTGACGGCGGGGGGCAGCACCGAGTCGCGGTAGGCCTCGTCCTGGCGCTCGAACAGGTCCCAGGACGGCATCGACACGACCCGGGCCTTCACCCCCTCGGCCTTCAGGGCCTCGTAGGCACCGACGCAGAGCTGCACCTCGGAGCCCGAGGCGAGCAGGATCACGTCGGGCGTGCCCTCGCTGTCGGCCAGCACGTAGCCGCCCTTGGCGGTGCCGGAGGCGGCCCCGTACTTCGCGCGGTCGAGGGTCGGCAGCGGCTGGCGCGAGAGGGCGAGAACCGCCGGCTGGTTCTTCAGCGTGAAGATCACCCGGTAGGCCTCGGCGACCTCGTTGGCGTCGGCCGGGCGCAGGGTCACGAGGCCCGGGATGCAGCGCAGCGACAGGAGCTGCTCCACCGGCTGGTGGGTCGGCCCGTCCTCGCCCACGCCGATCGAGTCGTGGGTGAAGATGTGGAAGACCGGCAGCTCCATGAGCGAGGCGAGCCGGATCGGCGGCCGCATGTAGTCGGCGAAGACCAGGAAGGTCGCGCCGTAGGCCCGCAGCCCGGAGAGGCCGAGCCCGTTCACGATCGAGCCCATGGCGTGCTCGCGGACGCCGAAATGCAGGTTGCGGCCGCCCGGCGAGAACGGGCCGAACGAGCCCGCGCCCTCGAAGGTCAGGTTCGACTTGTTGGACGGCGCCAGATCGGCCGAGCCGCCGAGCAGGAACGGCACGTGCTGGGCGATGGCGTTCAGCACCTTGCCGGAGGATTCGCGGGTGGCGAGGCCCTTGGCGTCCGGCTCGAAGACGGGGATGTCCTTGTCCCAGCCCTCCGGCAGGCGGCCTTCCAGGAAGGCGTTCAGGTCCTCGGCGTGGGCGGCGTCCGCCTCCTTCGCCTTGGCGAGCAGGCCCTGCCACGAATCGTAGAGGCCGGCGCCGCGCTTGCCGATGCCGTTGCGGAAGTTCTCCTGCACGCCGTCCGGCACGAGGAACTGCGCGTCCTCCGGCCATCCGTAGGCGCGCTTGGCGCCCTTCACCTCGTCCTCGCCGAGCGCGTCCGAGTGGGCCTTGGAGGTGCCCTGCTTCTTCGGGGCGCCGTAGCCGATCACCGACTTGACGATGATGAGCGTCGGGCGGTCGTTGGTGGCCAGGAAGGTCTCGATCGAGCCCGCCAGCGCGTGCACGTCGTTGGCGTCGGCGACGCGCAGCACCTGCCAGCCGTAGGCCAGGAAGCGGGTCGCGACCTCCTCGCCGAAGGCCAGCTCCGTGTGGCCCTCGATGGTGACGGTGTTGTCGTCGTAGATCCAGCAGAGGTTGGCGAGCCGCAGGTGGCCGGCGAGCGAGGCGGCCTCGGAGGCGACGCCCTCCATCAGGTCGCCGTCCGAGCAGACGGCGTAGACGTTGTAGTCGAACAGCGGCAGGTTCGGCCGGTTCAGGTGCTGGCCGAGGAAGCGGCTGCCCATGGCCATGCCGACCGAGTTGGCGACGCCCTGGCCGAGCGGGCCCGTCGTGGTCTCGACGCCGGTGGTGAAGTGGTATTCCGGGTGGCCCGGGGTCCGGCTGTCGAGCTGCCGGAACTTCTTGATGTCCTCCAGCGACACCGCCGGGGCATTGCCGCCGTCGCTCTCGGCGACGCCCGCGAGGTGCAGCAGCCCGTAGAGCAGCATCGAGGCGTGGCCGCAGGACAGCACGAACCGGTCGCGGTTCGGCCAGTGCGGGTGCGCCGGGTCGTAGCGCAGGTAGCGGTTCCACAGCGTGTAGGCGACCGGCGCCAGCGCCATGGGCGCGCCGGCATGGCCCGAATTGGCCTTCTGCACCGCGTCGATCGCGAGCGTCCGGATCGTGTTGATGCTGAGCGTATCGATCTCAGCGAGGGCCGCCTTGGCGGGAGTGTCAGCACCGCTCATGATGTCGCGTCTTCCAGTTCGCCTCGCGCGGTCCGCTTCGCGGCTTCGCGCTGCCGTAGGACGGCGGGAGGAGCTCCGTTGGCCTTACCACCCTGCCGATCCGCCGGCCCTTCGCCGCGCGTATAGCTGAGGAGCGTGTTGACGAGGGCGACGTGGGTGAACGCCTGAGGGAAGTTACCCACAAGACGCTTGGCTTGCACGTCGTATTCCTCGCTGACGAGGCCGAGATCGGTGCAGATGCCGATCAGGCGCTCGATCAGTGCCCCGGCCTCGTCGCGCCGCCCCAGGCCGATGAGGTTGTCCACGTACCAGAAGGTGCAGGGCAGGAAAGCCCCCTCGGAGCCGGTCAGCCCGTCGGTGGTCTGGCCCTCGGTCTCGTAGCGGAGGATGAAGCCGTCCCGCATCAGCCCCTTGCCGATCGCCTCCACGGTGCCGACCACCCGGGGATCGTGCTGCGGCAGGAAGCCGGTATGGGCGATGAGCAGGAGGCTCGCGTCCAGGGCCTTCGCGCCGTAGGACTGGACGAAGCTGTTGAGGGCGGGGTCGAAGCCCTTCTCGCAGACCTCGGCGTGGATCTCGTCCTTGACGGCGCGCCAGCGCTCGGCCTGCTCCTGCGTGGCGCCGTTCTCGTGCATCTCGTGCATGCGCAGGGCCCGGTCGAACGCCACCCAGGCCATGACCTTCGAGTGCGTGAAGTGGCGACGCCCGCCGCGCACCTCCCAGATCCCCTCGTCGGGCTCGCGCCACGCGGTCTCCAGGTGGTTCAGGATCGCGAGGCCGACCCGCAGGCCGTCCTTGCTCACCGGCAGGCCGCGGGCATGGGCCTGGTAGAGCGCGTCGAACAGCTCGCCGTAGACGTCGAGCTGGAACTGGCTGGCGGCGGCGTTGCCGATGCGGACGGGCCGCGAGTTCTCGTAGCCCGGCAGCCAGTCCAGCTCGATCTCGGGCAGCAGCCGCTCGCCCGCGATGCCGTAGAGGATGTGCGCCTGCTCGGGATTGCCCGCCACGGCCCGCAGCAGCCAGCCCAGCCAGTCGCGCGCCTCGTCGATGTAGCCGCCGTCCATCAGGGCGATCAGCGTCAGGGTCGAGTCGCGCAGCCAGCAGAACCGGTAATCCCAGTTCCGGATCCCGCCGAGCCCCTCCGGCAGGGAGGCCGTGGGCGCCGCCACGATGCCGCCGGTGGGCTCGTAGATCAGCGCCTTGAGGGTCAGCAGGGAGCGCTGGAGCATCCGGTCCCAGCCCGTGCCGCCGGCACAGCGCGACGACCATTCGCGCCAGTGCTGGTCGGTGGTCTCGAGGACCTTGCGCGGCTCGATCGGGGGCGGGTCGTCCTCGTGGGAGGGACCGTAGCTCAGGACGAACCGGTGCTTGTCACCGGCATGGACGGTGAACTCGGACACCGTCGTCTGCGCGTCCGATCCCTTGAGATGGACGTCGGTGCGCAGCACGACCTTGTGCGGGCCCGAGACGGCGCGCAGGTCGCCCAGCTCCGAGCGGGAGACCCAGGGCACGGCCGAGCCGTAATCGAACCGGACCGCCATCTCCATCCGCATGGCGACGCGCCCGTGCACGCCCTCGACGAGCCGCACCAGATGGGACCCGTCGCCGACCGGCATGAAATCCGTGACCAGGACCTCGCCCTGCCGCGTGGTGTGGCGGGTCTCCAGCACGAGGCTGCCCGGCCGGTAGGACCAGCGCGTCTCGACGTGCTCGGCCTCGGGGAAGATCTTCCAGAAGCCGTGCGCCTCGGTTCCCAGGAGGCTGGTGAACAGGGCGGCCGCGTCGAAGCGCGGCCAGCACAACCAGTCGACGCTGCCCTGACGGCTGATCAGCGCCGCGCTCCGGCAATCCCCGACGAGCGCGTAATCCTCGATGCGTGCAGCCATCCGGCCCCGGCCCCGGTCCGCGGCCGGCAGTCCGGGCCGTCCGCTGCGACGCACCTAGGACGTCCGGTCACGAGATCCAGAGGTCGGGGTGCCCGCTGCCCGACGCGGTCAGCGCAGGCAGTCGGCCACCGCCAGGGCCACCGTGCCCTGGACCACCCTCGCGCTGCTGCGCACGAGATTCGCCGCGTCGCCGACGGCCCGCGCGGCCGGAACCAGGGTCTCCACCACCGAGGCCGCGAAGGGCATGGCCTGCGACGGGAGCAGGGCGTCCTCGGCCTCATCGGCCGCCCCGCGGGCGGGCGCCATGGGATCGGTGTTGCTGCGGGGCGTCTCGGGGCAGCGCCGGCCGGGGCAGGCGCGCCGGCCCGCGGCCGCGACGTGGGCGTTCGCCCGTGCGGCCACGGCCGGACGGGCGGGCAGGGACCCCGTCCGCGCGATCACGGCGTCGAGCGGGTACTGCTCGGCGAACGCGATCACGGCGGGCGGGCGGCCCGGCGCCGCGACGGCGGCGATCGGCGCGAAATCCGTGGGTCCGGGCGCGGCGGACACGCCCGCTTCGACCCGGGCGCCGGGCTGTCCCGGCTTCGAGGTCGGGCAGTAGAGCGAGGCCACGCCCAGGATTGCCACGACGGCCAGCGTCGGCAGGAAGGGCATGGACACGCGGCCGTGGGCGGCGGCCGTCAGGGCGGGCTGATCTGGCCTGCGCATCCGAATCACCGATCTCCTTGACCGCCGCGAGGCCTGTACAGTGCGGCCAGCATTGCGGCGGAAGCTGGACCGTTTCTTTGCGCAGCGGTTACTGGTGCCGCAAGGTGGGATTCCGCGGAAACGGGCGCCGCGGGCCCAGCACGGGCACGGGCCTTGCTTAGCTCGCGGCGGCCCGCGCCGGGCCGGCCTCGAGAAGAAGACCCGCCCCGTACCGGGCCACGATGACTGAAACCAATCTCACCGTCGCCGTGATCGACCCGAGCCGCGCCCGCGCGGCCATCCTGGAAGAGGGCCTGCGCGCCGCCGGGATCGGGCGCGTGGTCGTGATTCCCGACACCGCCGACCTCATGGAGCGCGTTGCCGCGCTCAAGCCCGACGTGGTGGTGATCCATCTGGAGAGCCCGAGCCGGGACATCCTGGAGCAGATGTCGGGTGTCTCCCGGCAGGTCGAGCGGCCCGTGGCGATGTTCGTCGACCGCTCGGACTCGACCATGATGCAGGCCGCCGTCGATGCCGGGATCTCCGCCTACGTGGTGGACGGGCTGCGGGCGGAACGGATCAAGTCGATCCTCGACATCGCGATCCTGCGCTTCAACGCCTTCGCGCGCCTCCAGCGCGAGCTGACGGAGGCGCGGGGCGAACTCGCCGACCGCAAGCTGATCGAGCGGGCGAAGGGCATCCTGATGACCATGAAAGGTCTCTCCGAGGACGAGGCGTACAAGCAGCTGCGCCGCAAGGCCATGAACGAGAAGCGCAAGATCGCCGACATCGCCCGGGCGATCGTCACCACCGCGGACCTGCTCGGATGAGGCTCCAGCTCGGCTACGTTCCGCTCTGCGACGCGGCGCCCCTGATCGCGGCCCACGAACTCGGCTTCGCCCGGGCCGAGGGGCTCGACCTCGACCTCACCGCCGAGCCCTCGTGGGCGACGCTGCGCGACCGGCTGGCGCTGGGCCATCTCGACGGCGCGCACATGCTGGCGCCGCTGGCGCTGGCGAGCCGGCTCGCCCTGTCGGGGCCGCCCTCCGACCTGATCGTGCCGCTCCAGCTCAGCACCGACGGCAACGCCGTCACGCTGTCCAACACCCTCTGGGGCGCGATGGACCCGGCCAGCGAGGCCCTGGCGGATGTCGCCCGCGCCTTCGCGGGCGTGGCGGAGGCCCGGCACCGCGCCGGCACCCCGCTGAGCCTCGGCACGGTGCATCCCTTCTCGTGCCACAGCTACCAAGTGCGGCTGTTCGCCGAGGCCGGCGGCCTCGACGCGGCGGCGTTCCGCACCGTCGTGGTCCCGCCGCAGCACTGCGTGGAGGCGCTGGCGCGCGGTCTGGTCGACGGGTTCTGCGCGGGCGCGCCCTGGAACGACGTGGCGGTCGCGGCCGGCCACGGGCGTGTGGCGGTCCACGGCAGCGCCCTCGCGCCGAACGCGACCGAGAAGGTGCTGGCCGTCTCCGCGCGGCTCGACGGCGCGATCCTGCCGCTGGTGCGGGCGGTCGCCCGGGCCGGACGCTGGTGCGCGGATCCGGAGAACCGGACCGAACTGATCCATCGCCTCGCCCGCCGGACCTATCTCGACCTCGATCCCGCCCTGGTCGGCCGGGCCTTCGGCGATCCGGACCCGTCCGCCGGGCCCGGCACGCGCATCCGCTTCGGCGCGGCGGTCGAGGAGCCGCGCGCCGCGCAGGCCCGGTGGCTGCTGGAGCAGATGCGGGCGTCGCAGCAGGTGCCCGCGCAGTTCGACATCGCGGCGGCGATCGCGACCGTCTACAGGGCGGATCTGTACCGGGCGGCGATGGCGGATCTCTGACGACGGCGACACTTCGCGCGGTTCGTCACCGGCCCGCGGAATCGCGGCGAACAGCGGCGGAACGCGGGGCACGCTCGCCCGTTGTGCTTGAGCCATGCCCGGATGCCGCAAACTCGAAACTGGATCGTTGATCTCGCATCCGCGCGGGCGGGTCGAGCTTCGACGCTACGTCACGCGGGGCGGCCGCGTGCCCCGCGCCTGCAACGACAACCGTCGGGCGGGATCGCACCACGCCTGGTACTGGGTCCTGGCCGCCGGCGCGATGCCGACGCTGGGGCTCCTGGCGATGCTGTCGACACTCCTTTAATGGACGCGACGTCGATGAGGGCGCGTTCCAGGCGCCGGCATTGCACGTCTGCGACTCTATACCTCGAGAATCGGTCCGACTCGCGGCGTTATAGTCGCGCGAACTGACGTGATACGTTCATCATAATCCGAAGCTGCGCGTTGCCGGTCAGCCCATCGGGGCCGACGCGGCGATCGCGTGCGCGCGGTAGCCCCCGTCGACGCGCCTCCGGAAATTTCTCGACCCTCCTGTCGCTGCCGGAAAGCGCGGTCCGCCCGTGATCGCTTTTGCGACGGGTCGCACAGTTTTTGTGCAGTGCCGAAGCCGCCGCCTCGACGGCCGAAACGTCCCGGCCGCCCCACCGATCCTGCGGGTCCGCGCGGCGCTCGCGGGCCGCGCGGCGTCTGGCACGGAACCTGCAAACCTCCCCCCCGTCCGTCAACGGCGACGGACAGCGCCGTCAGCGAGGCCGCTGATCCGGTTCTCCCTGGGGCTGAAGCCTGCCGGGAGACGACCGGCAGCGGCTTTTTCGTGGGCGGTCCGCCAACGACCCTGCACTCGAGGTTCCAGACGCGATCGAGCGATGGCGACATCCCCCATGGACACACGCGGACACGACGCGGGCGCCGGGAACGGCCCGCCGCGCGAGAGGCTGGTCGTCGTCGGCAACGGCATGGCCTCGCTGCGCTTCCTGGAGCGGCTGACCGAGGCCGCGCCCGGCCGCTACGACATCACCTGCATCGGGGCCGAGCCCACGGCCGCCTACAACCGGGTCCTGCTCTCCTCGCTGCTCGGCGGCGAGGTCGACGAGGCGGCCTGCGCCTTCCGGGGCCTCGACTGGTACGCGGATCACGGCATCCGCCTGATCACCGGCGCGCCGGCGACGCGGATCGACCGGGAGAACGGGCTCGTCATCGTGGGCGAGACCCACGTCCTGCCCTTCGACAGGCTGGTCCTCGCGGTCGGCTCCCTGCCGATCCGCCTGCCCAAGCCCGGCATGGACCTCCCGGGCGTCATCACCTTCCGCGACCTCGCCGACGTGGCGGCGATCCGCCGTGCCGCCGTGCAGCACGCGAAGGCGATCGTCATCGGCGGCGGCCTCCTGGGCCTCGAGGCGGCGGTCGGGCTCGCGCGCCTCGGCGTCGAGACCACGCTGCTCCACGTCATGGACCGGCTGATGGAGCGCCAGCTCGATCACCACGCCGCCGGGCTGGTGAAGCGCGCCATGGAGGCGCGGGGCGTGCGCGTCATCCTCAAGGCCGACACCGCCCGGATCGAGGGCGCGTCCCGGGTCGAGCGCCTCGTGCTGGCGGACGGCACCGCGCTCCCGGCCGACCTCGTGGTGATGTCGGTGGGCGTGCGCCCCTCGGTGGCGCTGGCGCAGGAAGCCGGGCTGGCGACCGGCCGGGGCATCACGGTCGACGACCGGATGACCACCTCGGACCCGCGGATCTTCGCGCTGGGCGAGTGCGCCGAGCACCGCGGCCAGATCTACGGTTTGGTCGAGCCCGCCTACGAGCACGCCGACACGCTCGCCCGCCACCTCTCGGGCGAGCCGGCCGAGTACCGGGGCACGGCCCTGTCCACGAGCCTGAAGGTTTCGGGCCTGCCGGTCTTCTCGGCCGGGATCGTGGACACGCCCGACGACGCGGAGGCGATCGTGCTCTCCGACCCCGGCGCCGGCCTCTACCGCAAGCTGCTGGTGCGCGGCGGCCGGCTGATCGGCGCGGTATTCGTCGGCGACATCGCCGAGCAGGGCGCCTGCAAGGGGCTGATCCGCTCCGGCGACCCGATCGAGAACGTGGACGACTTGATGTTCGGGCGCCCCGCGCCCGAGCCCCTAGCTGCTTGAGGAGGCGCGGATGTCCGAGACCACCACCCAGACCGCCGCGGGCGCGTTCGAGGCCGAGCAGAAGCGCTACCTCGAGGGTTTCGCCTCCGGCATCGCCGCCGTCCGCCTGACCGGCGGCCTCGCCGCGGGCGGGGCGGGGGCGGCCGCGCCGCCGGCCGAGCCGACGGGCCCGGACGCGATCCACATCAAGGCGCAGGACCGGACCGTCAAGGACGGCGGCAAGCTCTGCGACCAGGAGAAATGGAAGCGCGCCGAGAACCCGTTCGACGGCCACAACCGCCTCATCCGGGAGGCCGCCTCCGGCAAGCAGCCGAAGCCCGAGGACAATTTCCGCTGGCGCTACCACGGGATGTTCTGGGTGGCGCCGAACCAGGTCTCGTACATGTGCCGGCTGCGGATCCCGAACGGGATCCTGCACCACTGGCAGTTCGCCGGCATCGCCGACCTCGCAGACCAGCACGGCGGCGGCTACGTCCACGTGACCACCCGGGCGAACCTGCAGGTGCGGGAGATCGATCCCGAGCACGCCCAGCCCTTCCTCGACGGGCTCACCGATATCGGTCTCACGGCCCGGGGGGCGGGCGCCGACAACATCCGCAACGTCACCGGCTCCTCGACCGCCGGCATCGACGCCCAGGAGCTTCTGGACACGCGCCCGCTCGCCAAGTCCTGGCACAACTGGATCCTGAACGACCGCTCGCTCTACGGCCTGCCGCGCAAGTTCAACGTCGCCTTCGACGGCAGCGGCGTGATGCCGACGCTCGAGGAGACCAACGACATCGGCTTCCAGGCCGTGGAAGTGCTGGACGGCGCCGCCGTGCCGCCCGGCATCTACATGCGCCTCGTGCTCGGCGGCATCTCGGGCCACCGGGACCTCGCCCGCGACACCGGCATCGTGCTGAAGCCGGAGGACTGCAACGCCGTCGCCGACGCGATCATCCGGGTGTTCATCGAGAACGGCGACCGGACGAACCGCAACAAGAGCCGGATGAAGTACGTCCTCGACGCTTGGGGCTTCGACAAGTACCTCGCGGCCGTCGAGGACAAGCTCGGCCGCAAGCTCGACCGGGTCGCGCCAGAGCAGGTCGCGCCGCGGAAGGCCACCGACCGGTTCGCCCATGTCGGCGTCCACGCCCAGAAGCAGCCCGGCCTCAACTGGATCGGCGTGGTCCTGCCGGTCGGCAAGATGACCAGCGATCAGGTCCGGGCGCTCGCCAAGATCGCCGCCGAGTGCGGCGACGGCCAGATCCGCCTCACCGTCTGGCAGAACTTCATCTTCTCCGGGGTTCCGGACGCGAAGGTCGCCGAGGTTGAGCAGCGGGTGCTCGATCTCGGCCTCACCACCAAGGCGGCGGGCATCCGCTCCGGTCTCGTGGCCTGCACGGGGGCGAAGGGCTGCAAGTTCGCGGCCTCCGACACCAAGGGCCACGCGCTGATCATCGCCGACCACGTCGAGACGGCCCTGCCGAACCTCGACGTGCCGGTGAACGTCCACCTCACCGGCTGCCATCACAGCTGCGCCCAGCACTACATCGGCGATATCGGGCTGATCGGCGCCAAGGTCGTCGTCTCGGAGGAGGGCGACACCGTCGAGGGCTACGACGTCGTGGTCGGCGGCGGCTTCGCCGAGAACCCGAAGATCGGCACCGAGATCTGGAAGGCCGTGAAGGCCGAGGATGCGCCCGCCCGCGTCGAGGCGCTGCTGCGCGCCTACCTCGCCCTCCGCCAGGGCCCGGAGGAGAGCTTCCAGGCCTTCACCAGCCGCACCGGCGCGGAGGCGCTCCGCGACGCCGCCGAGGACCAGCCCGCCCTGAAGGCCGCCGCATGACCCAGCACGTCTCGCCCCCCCTCGTCCTGATCCCCGAGACCGCGCCCTTCAACGAGGACCAGCGCGCCTGGCTCTCGGGCTACTTCGCGGCCCTGCTCGGCCCCGCCGTCGCGGGCGCGACGGCGCTCGCGCCCGGCGAGGGCCCCGCCACGGGCCCCAAACTCGCCGACAACGACGACGCCCCCTGGCACGACCCGTCCGTGCCGATCGCCGACCGGATGGCGATGGCGAAGGACCGGCCCGAACCGCAGAAGCTGATGGCCGCCATGGCCCAGCAGGATTGCGGCCAGTGCGGCTACAACTGCGCCGACTACGCCAACGCCATCTTCCTCAAGAACGAGGCGCGCCTGAACCTTTGCCAGCCCGGCGGCAAAGAGACCCTGCGCATGCTCAAGAAGCTGGACGAGGAGTTCGGCGCCGCAGGCGGCGCCCCCGCGGCGCCGAAGGCGGAGGACGATGCCCCGAAGGCGGCGGCCGATCTCGGCCCGCTCGGCTACTGCCGCGAGAACCCGGTCGAGGCGCTGTTCCTGTCCCGCCGACGCCTCAATGATCCGGGCGGCGAGAAGGAGACGTGGCACATCGAGATCGGGCTCGACGGCACGCCGATCCAGTACGAGGTCGGCGACTCGCTGGGCCTGTTCCCCGCCAACGCCCCGGCACTGGTGGATGCCGTGATCGCGGAACTCGGCGCCCGGCCCGAGCGGGTGATCGGGGAAAGGACCCTGCGCGAGCACCTGCTGATCAACTACGCGCTCGGCGCGGCGCCCGACAATCTGTACCAGCTCCTGTCGCTGCTCACCTCGGGCGCAGCGCGCAAGAAGGCGCAGGCGCTCGCCTCCGGCGAGGATCCGGACGGCGACGCCGCCTATCTCGACGTGCTCGGCGCGCTGCACAAGTTCCCGGGCGCGCGGCCCGACGCCGAGGTCTTCCTGGAGGCCTTGGACGAGCTGCAGCCGCGGCTCTACTCGATCTCGTCCTCGCCCAAGATGGATGTCGGCCGCGTGTCGCTGACCGTGGACGCGGTGCGCTACAACCACCGCTCGCGGCTGCGGCTGGGCGTGGCCTCGACGCACCTGGGCGAGCGCCTGCCCGAGCAGACCAGGGTGAAGGTCTACCTCCAGAAGGCGCACGGGTTCGGCCTGCCGGCCGATCTGTCGAAGGACGTGATCATGTGCGGCCCCGGCACCGGCATCGCGCCGTTCCGGGCCTTCCTGCGCGAGCGCGCCGCCACGCGGGCGTCGGGCCGCAACTGGCTGTTCTACGGCCACCAGCGGCAGGCCTCGGACTTCTTCTACAAGGACGAGCTGAACAGCCTGAAGGACGACAAGGTGCTCACCCGCCTGTCCCTGGCCTGGTCGCGGGACGGGACGGAGAAGACCTACGTCCAGGACCGGATGCGCGAGAACGGCGCCGAGCTGTGGAAGTGGCTCGAGGGCGGCGCGCATTTCTACGTCTGCGGCGACGCCAAGCGCATGGCCAAGGACGTCGAGCGGGCGATCATCGACGTGGCGGCGCAGTTCGGCGGCAAGAGCCCCGAGGACGCGGTGGCCTATCTCGCCGCGCTCAAGAAGGCCGGGCGGTATCAGGCCGACGTGTACTGAACCGCAACTTGCTCTCCTCCCCTGGCGACCCCGGGCTTGCCCGGGATCGCTCGAGCTTGTGGGGAGGAGCCGGAGGTGGGGGTGGCGCAGGACGGGGCTCGGGCGGTGCCTTCTGCATCACCCCCACCCCTAACCCCTCCCCAAAGGGGGGAGGGGAACGGCGGCGCGAAGCTTGCTCCCGCCCAGGACGACCCTGCGAGGATTCAGCCATGACCCAGCCAGTGGCGGCGCCGACGGTGCGGACCACCTGCCCCTATTGCGGGGTCGGGTGCGGCGTGCTCGCGACCCCGGACGGGCAGGGCGGCGCCACCATCGCGGGCGATTCCGAGCACCCGGCCAATTTCGGCCGCCTGTGCTCGAAGGGCTCGGCGCTGGGCGAGACCCTGTCGCTCGAGAACCGCCTGCTCCACCCGCAGGTCGACGGCGCCCAGGTCTCGTGGGATGCCGCGCTCGACACGGTCGCGGGCAAGCTCCGCGCGGTGGCGGACGAGCACGGGCCGGACGCGATCGCCTTCTACCTCTCGGGCCAGCTCCTCACCGAGGATTACTACGTCGCCAACAAGCTCGCGAAGGGCTTCATCGGCACGCCGCACGTGGACACCAACTCGCGCCTCTGCATGTCGAGCGCGGTCGCGGCCCACCGCCGGGCCTTCGGCTCCGACACGGTCCCGGGCTGCTACGAGGATCTCGACGAGGCCGACCTGATCGTGCTGGTCGGCTCCAACACCGCGTGGTGCCACCCGGTCCTGTTCCGCCGCATGGCCGACGCCAAGGAGCGCCGCGGCACCAAGTTCGTGGTCATCGACCCGCGCCGGACCCAGACCGCGCAGGAATGCGACCTGTTCCTCGGCATCCGGCCGGGCACCGACACCGCCCTGTTCTCGGGCCTGCTGGTCTACCTGTCGGACAACGGTTTCCGCGACCGCGCCTTCATCGATTCCCACACGGCCGGCCTCGACGGCGCCCTCGACCGCGCCCGCCAGATCGCGCCGGACCTCGCGGCTGTCGCCGCCGTCACCGGCGTGACCGAGGCCGACATCGCGGCCTTCTACGCCCTGTTCGCCGGCACCCGCCGGGTGGTCACGGCCTTCTCGCAGGGGGTGAACCAGTCGGCGCAGGGGACCGACAAGGGCAACAGCATCATCAACTGCCACCTCGTCACCGGCCGGATCGGCGAGACCGGGATGGGGCCGTTCTCGCTGACCGGCCAGCCGAACGCCATGGGCGGGCGCGAGGTCGGGGGGCTCGCCAACATGCTGGCCGCCCACATGCACTTCACCCCCGAGGAGGTGGACCGGGTGCGCCGCTACTGGGGCGCCCCGCGGATCATCACCGGCGAGGGCATGAAGGCGGTGGCGCTGTTCGAGGCGATCGCCCGGGGCAAGATCAAGGCGCTGTGGGTGATGGGCACCAACCCGCTGGTCTCGATGCCGCGGGCCGATGCGATCCGGGACTCGCTCGCCGGCCTCGACCTCTACGTGGTGTCCGAGGCGGTGGCAGATTCCGACACCGCGCGGGGGCGGGCCAAGACCACCGTGCTTCTCCCCGCCCAGGCCTGGGGCGAGAAGGACGGCACGGTCACCAATTCCGAGCGCCGGATCTCGCGCCAGCGCCGCTTCCTCGCGAGCCCCGGCGAGGCCAGGCCGGACTGGGCGGCGCTGGCGGATGTCGGGCGCCGCCTCGGCCACGGCCGGGCCTTCGCGTTCGATTCCGCCGCCGCGATCTTCCGCGAGCATGCCGGGCTCTCGGCCTACGAGAACAACGGCACCCGCGATTTCGACCTCGGCGCGCTCGCGGACATCGGCGACGCCGCCTACGAGGCGGCCCTGCCGGTGCAGTGGCCGATCCCGAAGCGCTCCGGCTTCCGGGGCGCCCAACAGGGGAAGGCGAGGCTGTTCGGCGACGGCCGGTTCTACACCTTCGACCGGCGCGCCCGCTTCGTCGCGGTGCAGCCGCCGGCCCTCGCGCTCGCGGCCTCGGCGGCGTTCCCGCTCATGCTCAACACCGGCCGGGTCCGCGACCACTGGCACACGATGACGCGCACCGGGAAGAGCCAGCGGCTCTCCGCGCACCGGGCCGTGCCGTTCGTCGAGGTCCATCCGGACGACGCGGCGGTCCACGGCCTCGCGGAGGGCGACATCGCCCGGCTCACGACCGCGCACGGCGCGGCCGAGCTGGAGGTGACGGTCACCGACACGGTGGTGCCGGGCAGCCTGTTCATGCCGATGCACTGGGGCGGCGCCTTCGCGTCGCGGGCCCGGGTCGGCGCGCTGGTGCGGGGCATGACCGACCCGGTCTCGGGTCAGCCCGAGCTCAAGGCGACCCCCGCGGCGGTCGAGTCCGTCGGCTACCGCGCCCGCGGCTTCCTGCTGACGCGCCGACAGGTGGCGCTGCCCGAGGGCTGGTGGTGGGCGCGCGCCGCGATCACCGGCGGCTGGGGCGCGCAGTTCGCCACCGCCGACAGCTCCCGCGCCGTGGCGCTGATGGTGCGCGGGCTGATCCAGAGCGAGGCGCTGCCGGGCGGCGAGCTGGCGGAATACGCCGACCACGCCCGCGATCGCTACCGCTGCGCGGTCTACGACGGCGACCGCCTCGTCGCCTGCCTCGCCTACGCCCCCGCCGCCGAGCGGCCGGACTGGGAGGCCGCCAAGGTCCTGTTCGCCGCCGAGGCGCCCGACGCCGCCGAGCGGCGGGCGCTGCTCTCGGGCCGCGCGGCGACCGCCTCGGCGGGACCGGTGGTCTGCGCCTGTCACGGCGTCGGCGCGGACGTCATCGCCGCGACCATCGCCGGAGGCGCCGGCTCCGTGGAGGCGGTGGGTGCCGCCTGCAAGGCCGGGACGAATTGCGGCTCGTGCATACCGGAGATCCGCAAGATGCTGGCCGGGCAGACCGCATGCGCCGCGTGATTTTCTGATACACTCGCCGGCGAGGATGGATCGGCTTCTCCTGTCAGATCACCTCATCCTGAGGTGCCCGCGTCAGCGGTCCTCGAAGAAGAGCTCCAGGGATCGCGGCCGACTGGAGCCTCCTTCGAGGCCTCCGCTCCGGTACCCGAGGATGAGGGGGCAGTCGGGACCGGCCGGATCAGGACGATTCAGGACAGGCCCGTGACCGAGACCCCCCTGCGCGCAGCCCGCGCCCCCCGCGAGACCAAGGCTGCCGGCCTGGAGCCGCTGGCGGTGCTGCCCGTCTTCGTCCCCCTGCGCGGCAAGCGGGTGGTGCTCGCCGGCTCGTCCGGCGGCGCCCCCTGGAAGGTGAAGGTGCTGGCCGCCGCCGGCGCCCATGTCGACGTCTACGCGCCCGAGCCCGGCGAGGAGCTGCGCGCCGTGCCGGGCGAGATCGTCGACGGGCAGGTGGTCCTGCACGAACGCCCCTGGAGCCCGGACGATCTCTGGGGCGCGGCCTTCTGCATCGGCGCGATGGAGGACGAGGCCGAGTGCGTCGCCTTCGTGGCGGCCGCCCGCGGCGCCGGCGCCATCGTCAACGCGGTGGACCGGCCACACCTCTGCGACGTGAAGTTCGGCGCCATCGTCAACCGCTCGCCGCTCGTGGTCGGCATCTCGACCGAGGGCGCGGCCCCGGTCTTCGGGCAGACCGTGCGCGCCCGGATCGAGGCGATGCTGCCCCGCGGGTTCAGTCGCTGGGTCGCGGCCGCCCGCGACTGGCGCGACGGCGTCACGGCCCGCTTCCACGGCTTCGCCGACCGGCGGTTCTTCTGGGAGCGCTTCACCGACCGGGCCTTCGCGGAGCCCGACCGGGCGCCGTCGGACCGGGATCTCGCCGAGCTGCTCGGCGAGACCGAGACCGCCCCGAAGGGCGGCGCCGTGACGCTGGTCGGGGCCGGCCCCGGCGACGCGGAGCTGCTCACGCTCAAGGCGCTGCGGGCGCTGCGCAACGCCGACGTCATCCTCTACGACGACCTCGTCGCGCCCGAGATCCTGGACTACGCCCGCCGCGAGGCCCGCACCATGCTGGTGGGCAAGACCGGCCACGGCCCGTCCTGCCGCCAGGACGACATCAACGCGCTGATGGTGCAACTCGCCCGCTCCGGCAAGCAGGTGGTGCGGTTGAAATCCGGCGACCCGCTGGTCTTCGGCCGGGCCGGCGAGGAGATCGAGGCCTGCCGGGCCGCCGGCATCCCGGTGACCGTGGTGCCGGGCGTCTCGGCCGCGCAGGGTGCGGCGGCGTCCCTCGGCCTGTCCCTGACCCATCGCGACGCCGCGCGCCGGCTCCAGTTCGTCACCGGCCACGACCGCCGCGGGGCGCTGCCGGACGACCTGAACTGGGGCGCTCTCGCCGATCCGAGCGTCACCACGGTCGTCTACATGCCGAAGCGGACCCTGCGGGCCTTGCTGGCGCGCGCCGTGGAGGAGGGGCTGGCGCCCACGACGCCGGCGCTGCTGGTGTTCAACGCCACCCGCCCGAACCAGCAGGCCCTGCGCGGCACGGCCGCCGACCTCGCCGACCGGGTCGAGGCGGCGGGCCTCGACGGTCCGGCGCTGCTGATGGTGGGCGAGGCCTTCTCGGAGATGCGGGGCGCGCTCCCGGCCCAGGCGGAGCAGGCCCGCGTGGCGGTCTGAGGCCGCTGGCACGGGCGCGGCGGGGGAGCTGAAGATCAGCGGCTCCGGCGCGTCCGGCTGATCCGGATCAGGTCTCGCCGGCCACGAAGGCGCGCATCAGGTAGTTGGCGATCGCCATGGGCGGCGGCGCCAGGATCCCCTCGGGATGCGTTCCCGCCAGCATGGCCGCGACGTCGGCCCGGCTGAACCAGCGCGCATCCTCCAGCTCGCTGGGATCGGTCACGATAACCTCGTCGAGCGCCTCGGCGGCGCAACCCATCATCAGCGATGACGGGAACGGCCAGGGCTGCGACGTCCGGTAGGTGACGGCGCCGACGCGGATCTGCGTCTCCTCGAACACCTCGCGGCGCACCGCGTCCTCGATCGTCTCGCCGGGCTCCAGGAAGCCCGCGAGGCAGGAATACATGTGCGGGCGGAAATGCGGACCCCGGCCGAGCAGGCAGGTGTCGCCCCGGCGCACCAGCATGATCACCACCGGGTCGACCCGGGGGAAATGGTGGGCGCTGCAACTCGGGCATTCCCGGCGGAAGCCGCCGGCCTTCGAGACGGTGGCGGTGCCGCAATTGGCGCAGAAGCCGTGGCGGGCGTGCCAGTCGAGCATGGACTTGGCCACGGCGAGCAGGCCGAGCTCCTCGGCCTCCACGGCGGAGTCGGTGGCGATCGACCTCAGGTCGAGGGTACGGGTCGGCCCCTCGGAGAAGCGCTCCGCGGCCTCGGCCGGCGCGGCGGCGGCGAAGACGGGCTGCCCGTCCCGGTGCCCGAGGAAGATGCGCGTCCCGCCGGCGAGGTCCGCCGCCTCCGCGACCGCGATCAGTGCGGTCTCCCCGCGCAGCACGATCCGGTCGCCGCAGATCAGCACGAGGCGGGCTTCGGGCGTGTCGAAGGCGGGCACCGCCTCCTCGGGCTGCTCGGCCGAGTGCCGGTCGAGGCGGTTTCGGACGAAGCCGAGGGTGTCGCGGGGATCGGTCATGCGAGGGTCAGGCCGCGGAGAAGAGGGCGCCGGCGCGCTCGAGGAGCTGGGCGCGGGCGTGGGGCGGGTAGGGCTTGCGGGTCTCGAACCCCCAGACCGGCCCCGGCCAGGCGGGATCCGACCGGAAGCGGCCGACCACGTGGACGTGGAGTTGCGACAATACGTTGCCCAGGGCGCCGACATTCACCTTGTCGGGCTTGGACAGGGCCTGCATCACCCCCGTGGTGAGGCGGATCTCCTTCCAGAGCGCCGCGGCATCGGTCTCGGAGAGGTCGGTGATCTCGGTGAGGTTCGGGCGGCGCGGCACTAGGATCAGCCACGGGAACCGGGCATCGTCCATCAGCAGCACGCGGCACAGGGCGAGGTCGCCCACTTCGGCGGTGTCAGCCGACAGGCGCGGGTCGAGGGTGAAGGCGGGCTCGGTCATCGCCGACCGGTGTAGCGCAGCTTCCGCGTCGGCGCGCGGGTTTGCTGCGCCGTCGGTGACGCAGCGGCCCGATCGGCTCAGAGACCCGGCACGACGCCCTGGCGGCCCACCGCGATCGTCCCCGCCATCAGCCCGCCGGCCTCGTCCGGGCGCGCGAAGATCGTCACGGCGGCGCCCCGCTGGAGCATCGCCTTCTCACCAGGCGAGAACTGCGTCACCGGCGTGTCGTCGGGGATCGCGAAGGACGATTGGCCGCCGTTATAGGCGAGGATCAGACGCATCGGCGCGCCCCGCTGCACGTCGGCCACCCAGCCGGCGGTGAGGCGCGCGCCCTGCGCGGTGTCCCAGGGCTGGCTGCCGGCCTCGAACCCGCGCTCGGACGGAGAGTACAGGGTCACGGCGGTCGCCTGCCGCGGCTCGGAATCGGACGCACCGAGGACGCTGACGTAGCTCTCCGGCTTGATCGCCCGCAGGCTGGCGCCGTTCACCGCGTAGATGCGGGTCCGGGGGCCCATCCGCACGGCCAGGGTGCTGCCGCTGGTGCGGCGGATCTCCACGCGTTCCGAATCGGCCTGGACCACGGTGCCGCGGAACCGGACGGTCGCCGGCTCAGCGCGGGCGGCGGGGATGGTCGCGATCGCCAGAAGGCCGGCGAGGAAGAGACGTCTCACGGGGCTCTTCACGGGGCTCCTTTCCGAGCGTGTGGACAATGGGCGTGCCGTCCGGCTGCGGGACCCGAACGCCGGGGACCGGGCAGGGTTCCCGGCGCCGAAGGACGTGCGGTGCCGCAATCCGTCGGCCGGGCTCGCGGAGCGCTCAATGCGCCATCAGCACCGGCATGTCGGCGTGGGCGAGAACGTGGCTGGTGACGCCGCCGAAGATCATCTGGCGCAGGCGGCTCTGGGTGTAGGCGCCCTTGATGAGAAGATCGCAGCCGAACGCCTTCGCCTCCGCCAGAAAGGTCTCGCCGGGCACGCGCCGGCCGGCCGGCAGGGCCCGGTGCGACGCGTCCACACCCTCGCAGGCCAGGGCCTGGGCGAGGTCCTGCGCGGTCGGGCCCGGCACCATGCCGCCCTCGACGCTGAGCACGAGCACCCGCTCGGCCCGCCGCAGGAACGGCATCGCGAAAGCCACTGCCCGGGCGGTCTCGGTCGACCCGTTCCAGGCGATGACCACGGCGTCACCGAGGCTGGCCGGTGCCGTAGGCGGCGCCAGCAGGATCGGGCGGCCGCTCTCGAACAGGGCCGTCTCGAACGTGGTCATGCGCGGGGCGTTATCGGTGGTGCCGGGACGCCCGACCACCGTTGCCGAGAACAGCCGCGCGTACTGCCCGAGGAACGCGTCGCCGGTGGGGACGTCCTGTCGCCAGCGGTAGCGCGGTCCGGCATCCGGCACCCGGTCCGGTATGCAGAGCCCGTCGCGGGCGTGCCGCGGGATGCCGGCGCCGTCCATGAAGGCCACGAAGCGGCCGCCCGCCTCCTCGGCCTCGGCCCGGTCGGCCTCCTCGTCGCGCAGCCACGTCATGCCGCCGACCATGTCGACCGGCACGTACTCGGCCAGCGCCGGGCGCAGGGACACGCCCTCGATCAGACTGCCGAAGCGCGTGGCCGCCAGCCGGGTCGTCTCGAAGACGGAGGGCAGGGCGTCGTGCATCGCGACGGGAACGAGCAGGGTCTTCATGCTGGCCTTCTCCTCGGGCAGGCGAGGCTAATCCTCCCGGCCGCGCGGTGGAACCGGGGCCGGCACGGCGCGCACACGGTTTTGCGGCGCGCCCGGATCGAGCCGCCTCCGGAGGGCCCGGGTCAGGGGCCGCTCGACGAGGCGGTGGACCGCGAGCGCGGCCGCGGCGCTGCCCGCGAGCATCAGCGCCATGCTGGCCCAGGGATGCAGGGCGGGGGCAAGGCCGAGCCGGAGCAGCGCCTCGCGCACGAGGCGCAGCGCGAACGGGTGCACGAGGTAGAGGGCGTAGGACGCGTCGCCGAGCGCGACGAGCCCGCGCACGGGGGACGGCAGCCGCGCGACCGCGGCCGCGTCGCGGGGTGGCCCGAGGGCGGCCGCCACCAGCAGGACGGCCGGCCCGCCGACGAGGAGCGGGCGCAGGAACCCATCGGCCTCGCCGAGACCCGCGAGCACCCGCGCGGCCAGGATCAGCCCCAGCACGCCCAGCACCGCGAGCCCGACCCGCAGGGGGAGGGCCGGCCGGAACCCCGCGCCCCAGGCGAGGGCGAGACCGGCGCCGGCGGCGAATTCGAGTACGATCGGATCCGACCAGAAGCGCAGCGGCACCGGCAGGCCCGGCACGAGGGCGCCGACCGCCACGAGGACGGCCAAGCTCCCGCACAGCCACGCGACGGCGCCGCGCCACCCGAAGCCGAGACCCGCGGCGAAGAGTGCGTAGAAGGCCGCCTCGTAGTTCAGGGTCCAGCCGAGGCCGTAGAGCGGCTGGACGGTGCCGTCGGGGCGGGCCGCCGGCCAGAACAGGAAGCTCGCCGCGAGGGCGACCGGGTCGCGCACCAGCGCGGCGGCCTCGCCCAGGAGGTCCGGCCGCGCGAGCGCCAGGACGAGGTAGAGCAGGCTCACCAGCCAGTAGAGGGGCACCACTCGGGCGACCCGGTGGGCGAGGAAGCGGGCGCGGCCGCCCGACCGGCCCGCGAGCCGGCCGCCGGCATGGACGATGACGAAGCCGGAGATCACGAAGAACAGGTCGACCCCGCCCCACCAGGGCAGCAGCGTCGTGGGATCGAGCGCCGGGCCGGCGCCCCGGTCAGCGAGGAGGCCCGCCTCGTGCCGCGCGTGGTGCCATGCCACCATGAGGGCGGCGGCGGCGCGGAGGATCTGGACGGCGACGACGATCACGGGCTGCCCGCGCGCGTCGCGCTTCGAGCCCTGCCCGGAGGTGCGGCCGGAAGGACCCACCCGCCGAGGCCACCGTCCCGGACGAGCGCGATCGGCATCCTGCGGGATCCACCGAGAGGGCACGCGCGCCGGATTAGATCCTCTCGGGAACCGTATTGTCCGATGCGAAAACGGCAGGAACCATAAGCCGATAGCCTCGTTGACGGACCAATTCGCGAACCCGTCGGCTCCGAGTTGCCTGCGACGTCGTCTGCCGAGGCGTCCGTGCTGCACATGCGGCGTCCTTCCGCGGTTCGCGTGCCCATCTCGAACAGAGGTCCCGATGCTGAAGAACTACGCTGCCGCGTCCGCGCTCGTCCTGGCGCTGTCGACCCCGGCCATGGCCCAGAGCGCCAACGACTTCCGCATGCAGTCGATGCAGGCGAACGCCTTCGAGATCCAGTCCTCGCAGATCGCCCTGTCCAAGTCGCGCAACCCGCGCATCCGCTCCTATGCCCAGGAGGTGCTCCGTGACCACCGCGCCGCCAACGTCGCCCTGGCCGGCGGCCAGATGAACGGCGTCGCCGGCGATCCGGGCCTCGGTGGCCTGGTCACCGCCCCGATCGCGGTGGCGGGCAGCGCCGTGGGCGCCGGCGTCGGCGCGGCGACCGGCGTGGTCGGCGGCACCCTGGCGGGCGGCCCGGTCGGCGGCCTCGAGGGCGCGGGTGCCGGCGCGGCGCGCGGCGCCGCCGCGGGTGGCCAGATCGGCCGCGGCGACGTGATGGCGACCGGCGCCTCGACGATCGTCCCGCCGAACCCGGAGCAGCAGGCGATGCTGGCCCAGCTCTCGGCCGCCCCGGCCGGCGCGCGCTTCGACCGCCTGTACGCGTCGCAGCAGATCCAGGCCCATCAGATGACCATCGCGATGACCCAGGCCTACGCTCAGGGCGGCCCGAACCCGGCCCTGCGCAACTACGCCCAGCAGGCCCTGCCGGCCCTGCAGATGCACCTGCAGCAGGCCGAGCATCTCCCGGGCGCCATGTAAGCGGCACGGACTTCGGCGGCCCGGCCTCGGCCGGGCCGAACGAGAAGGCGGCGGGCGCGAGCCCGCCGCCTTTCTCATGTCGATGGCTGTTCGAGCCACGATGATCGCAGGCCGACCGCGGCGGACGACCTTCGCGGACGCGGCGCGCCGGCGCGACCCAGCATCATCGGATCCGGGACCGGCCGACCGGCCCCGGATCTCAGCGCCCGCGCCGTGCGCTCACTCGCACGCGATGGCGGCGACGGAACGGACCGACTGGCCGGTCGTGTCGATCGGCGGCTTGAACTCGCCGGACTGCGGATCGCGCACCAGCAGGGAGCCGCTGGCCACGCCGAAATGCGCGCCGTGGATCTCGAGGCGGCCGTCGTCGACCCGCTCCTTCACGAACGGGAAGGTCAGCAGGTTCTCCATGCTCTGGACGACCACGGCGTGTTCCAGCTTGGTCAGGTAGTTCGGCGCGGCGGGATCGCCGGCCTTGTCCTCGGCCTGACCCACGAGCGAGACCCACTTGCCGATGAAGTCGCCGGGCGAGAGCGGCTTCGCCTTGTTGGCCCAGGCCTTGATGCCACCGCAGGTGGCATGCCCGAGGACGACGATGTGCTTCACCTCCAGGGCCTGGACGGCGAATTCCAGGGCCGCCGAGGTGCCGTGATACTGGCCGTCCGGCTGGTAGACCGGCACTAGGTTGGCGACGTTGCGGATCGTGAACAGCTCGCCCGGGCCGGCATTAAAGATCGCGCTGGGCGAGACCCGGCTGTCGCAGCAGCTGATGACCAGGATCTCCGGATTCTGCGTCGAGGCGAGCTGCGCGAAGCGCCGGCGCTCGGTCGGGAAGCGGTCGAGGAGGAAGGACCGGTAGCCTTCGGTCAGGTAGACGGGGAACATAAAGTCGTCTCCAGTTAGACAAATCCGCGACAGCGGGAGTGAAATCAAAGTCCTCGCCAAGCAAGAACGCGCGGCTGGGCCGGAATAGTCCCGCGCGCGAGGTCCGACGCCAGATCCGCGAGACCGGCCGGCTCGACGTGCTCACCGCTAGCGCGCAACTCGTCGAGCGGCCACCAGCGCGTCCCGATCAGCGGGTTGTCCTCGGTCTCGGCGAGCCGGCTCGTGTCGACCCGGTCGTCGGGCAGGCGGACGAGGAAGTAGCGCTCCCGGGCGTCCCGTGCCTGACGGAACAGGTGGAACGGGCCGTTGCAGGCCGCGACCTGCGGGCCGATCGCGGCGTCGCCCCGGCCGATCTCCTCCTCGAGTTCCCGCCGGCAGGCGGTGACGTGGTCCTCGCCGGGCTCAAGGCCGCCGCCGGGCATGAACCAGAACCGGAGCGGCGCCCCGTCCGGCCCCCTCGCGTGGACCGACGTGTAGGCGATGAGCAGGATCCGGTCCCGCGGATCGAGGACGATCGCGCGGGCGATGTGACGGACGGGCAGGGGGTTCGCGGCGCTCATGCAGCCAGAGCTAGAGCGCGCGCCGGGGACGGACACCGGCCGCGCGCGCGCCTGCGTGCAAAACAGCACGTTGCGGCCGCCGACGCGCCCGGCGGAGGTGCGGGGCGCCGGTTCAGGACGGCGGGCGGGGTGCCGGTGCCCAGATCACGACGGGGAGCCCGAAGGCGTCGCGCTCGGGCGGATCCGGCAGCGGTACGGCCTGTCCGAGGCTTATGTCGCGGGCCACCACGAGGGCGGCCAGCGCGTCGAGATGGTCGTCCTCCGGAACGCCCTTGACCCGGGACCCGATCAGCGCGTCCGGCAGGCCCGCCGCCGCGAGGAGCGCCCGCCGGAGGTCCAGCCCCTCGCGGGCGCGCCTGCCCTTCTTGGGCAGGCCGAGCGGCCGGCCGCCGTTGAGGGCGTGGAAGGCCACCTCGGGATGCACCTCGTGGACCCGCGCGCGCGCCTCCGGGCGCTCCCGCAGGAGCGTGTCGACCGCGCGGACGTAGCGGAAGATGTTGTAGCCCTGGATCGACGGCGCGAAGGGCGGATCGCTCGCGGCCCGCGAGGCGGCCTTCGCGGCGGCGTAGTCGGGGGCGTAGACCGCGCTCCGCGGCGGCATCGGGAACACCGAGGCCCGCGCCGGCCCGAGCCGGGCGCGCGCGGCCCGGTCGGCGCCGCGGCCGCCGCCGGTGATCCGGTCGGGCAGCCCGATCGGCACGTCGATCCCGACGATGTCGGGCCGCTCCGGCGCGTCGAGGAGCGCGGCGACGTCCGGGAACAGGGCGCAGCGGTGCCGGTCGGGGTCGTCGAGGTCGAGGAGCGCGCCCGCCCAGGCGCCGCGGCAGCCGTCCAGTCCCGCGATCCAGCGCGCCATGCCATTCCCCCGCCGCGGTGCGTGCGGCCGCCGTTCCGGCCCGCGTTCTTGCCGGGCCGCGCGCGGAAAGCTATCCGCGTCGCCGAGGGCGCCGCCGGCCCGGGAGAAGCGTGATGAGCGAGATCCGTCCCCGTCGCAGCGTGCTGGCGATGCCGGGCTCCAACGCCCGGGCGCTGGAGAAGGCGCGGTCGCTCCCCGCCGACGTGATCCTGATCGACCTCGAGGACGGCACCGCCCCCGCCGCGAAGGCGGCGGCCCGCGCCCAGGTCGCCGCCGCGGTCGCCGCGCGGGGCTTCGGCCCGCGCGAGGTCGTGGTCCGCATCAACCCGCCGGATTCCGAGGACGGCGAGGCCGACCTCGTGGCGCTCGCGCCGGCCGCCCCGGACGCGATCCTGGTGCCGAAGGTCCGGACCTCCGACGCGCTGATCGCCGTGGGCTCCCGCCTGCGCCGCCTCGGCGCGCCCCTGGCGACGCGGGTCTGGGCGATGATCGAGACGCCGATGGCGGTGGTGAACGCCGCCGAGATCGCGGGCGCGGCCCGGGACGTGGACGGCCGGCTCGGCGCCCTGGTGATCGGCCCGAACGACCTCCTGAAGGCGTCCCGGATCCGGCCGCCGGGGCGGGCCGCCCTGCTGCCCTGGCTGATGAACGTCCTGGCCGCCGCCCGGGCCTACGAGATCGAGGCGATCGACGGCGTGTTCACCGACCTCAAGGACGCGACCGGGTTCGAGGCCGAGTGCGCGCAGGGCCGCGACCTCGGCTTCGACGGCAAGATGCTGATCCACCCGAGCCAGATCGGCCCGGCCAACGCCGCCTTCGGGCCGGATGCCGAGGAGATCGTGCAGGCCCGCCGGCTGATGGACGTGTTCGACGCGCCGGAGAACCGCGAGCGCGGGGTCATCGCGGTAGACGGCAAGATGGTCGAGCGCCTCCACGTCGAGGCCGCCCGGCGGACGCTCGCCATGGCCGAGGCGATCGCGCGGATGACCGCGTGAGCGACCTGCCGGAGGTCGGGCTGCGGCTGCTCGACCCGCGCCTGCCGGGCTGGGGCTTCCCGCGCTGGGGTTCGTCGGCCGCGGCCGGCCTCGACCTGCACGCCTGCCTCGACGCGCCGCTGGAGTTGCAGCCTCAGGGGAAGGCGGTCCTGATCCCGGCGGGGGTCAGCGTGCTGATCCGCGATCCCGCCTGGTGCGGGCTGATCTTCCCGCGCTCGGGCCGCGGACACCGGGACGGTCTGGTGCTCGGCAACGGCACCGGTGTGATCGACGCGGATTACGAGGGTCCGCTGCTGGTCTCCGCCTGGAATCGCGACGCATCCGAGCCCGTGCGGGTCGAGCCGGGCGAGCGGATCGCGCAGCTCGTCTTCACGCGGATCACGCGGCCGGCGCTGACTTTGCTGGAGGGCGCGCTCGGCCCCGGCTCAGAGCGGGGCGCGGGCGGGTTCGGGTCGAGCGGGCGCTAGCGCGCCCTCCGCCGACTGGGATACCGGTTCGGCCCGGGAGAGGGCGTCAGACCCGTTCCGATCGAGGCCTCGGTGGGTGTCCCAATCCGTCATCACGAGCGGAGCGAAGTGACCCAGGGCAGCGCGACATTGCCAAGCGTGGCGCTGCCTGGATTGCTTCGCTCCGCTCGCAAAGACGGCGGGGCCGACGCCATCAGCCAGGGCGCGGATGACGACGAGAGCTCGGCGCCGCCCCTCAGTCCAGCGTCTTGCCGAGCCGCCCGGCCAGGTCCTGGATGAACTGGAACGCGGTCCGGCCCGAGCGCGAGCCGCGGGTGGTGGCCCATTCCAGGGATTCGGCGCGCAGCTGGTCCGGCGCCACGGCGAGGCCGTAGCGGTCGGCGTAGGCGCGGATCATCGCCAAGTACTCGTCCTGGCTGCACTTGTGGAAACCGAGCCAGAGGCCGAACCGGTCCGAGAGCGAGACCTTCTCCTCCACCGCCTCGCCGGGGTTGATGGCGGTCGAGCGCTCGTTCTCCACCATGTCGCGGGCGAGCAGGTGGCGGCGGTTCGATGTGGCGTAGAACAGCACGTTCCCCGGCCGTCCCTCGATGCCGCCGTCGAGCGCCGTCTTGAGCGACTTGTACGAGGTGTCGTCGGCGTCGAAGGAGAGGTCGTCGCAGTAGACGAGCCAGCGGTGCGGGTCCGGCCGCAGCAGGGCCATCAGGTCGGGCAGCGCCTCGATGTCCTCGCGGTGGATCTCGACGAGCTTCATCGGCAGGCTGCCGGCGGGCCGGCGGGCGTTGATCTCGGCGTGGGCCGCCTTGACCAGCGAGGACTTGCCCATGCCGCGGGCGCCCCACAGCAGGGCGTTGTTGGCCGGCAGGCCGCGGGCGAAGCGCTCGGTGTTCTCCACCAGGGTGTCGCGCGCCCGGTCGATGCCGGTGAGCAGCCCCATCTCCACCCGGGCCACCTGCGGCACCGGGGTCAGCCGGCGCTCGGGCCCCCACAGGAACGCGTCGGCAGCGCTCGGGTCGAACGCTGGCGGGACGGCGGGCGCGGTCCGCTCCAGCGCGGTGGCGATGCGCTCCAGGAGCGGCATCAGGGTGTCGAGGGTGGCGGGGCTCGTCATCGGATCGGGGGGTTCGCGTGCGGGTCGGTCAGGCGGCCGCTTCTACGGGGAAGAACCGGGGAAATCATCCGTGTCCGGACGCATGGCGCGGTCCTCCCGAACGCGAACCGGGATCGAGCGTTGGTATACCCGGCCGGTCGCGCCGAAACGTCCTCCGGGGAGTATCGATGGAAGCGGAACCGACGATCCGGATCACCCAGGTCGCGGATTACGTCTTCACGGTCGATTTCAGCGCGGCCCTGCCGGCGCTCCGCACCGACGAGGCGCCCCCGATCGGCGGCGGGACCGGGCCGTTCCCCGAGCAGCTACTGATCTCCGGAGTGGCGAACTGCCTCTGCGCCAGCCTCGTCTTCGCCCTGGGCAAGTTCCGCCAGGACGCGCACGGCGTCGCGGCCGAGGCGTCCTGCCGGGTGGAGCGCAACGCCGAAGGGCGGCTGCGCGTCACCGGGATCGGCGTCCACATCCAGCTCGGCGCCGCCGCCGCCGACATGCCGCGGATCGACCGAGTGCTGGAGCAGTTCGAGCGGTTCTGCACCGTCTCGGAGAGCGTGAAGGCCGGGATTCCGGTCGCCGTGTCGGTGGCCGACCGCCACGGCACGCGCCTGAAATGACGCGTGTCGGGGAAAGATCGGCCGGCCCGGCGCATTGCCGCAGCACTGAACGGCCGCGATGGCCGCGATGGCCGGAGTGAGGAGACGCCATGACGGACCAGACGCGAGAGCCCGCCCGCGCCCCCGAGGCGCTCGCCGCCCTGTTCAATCAGCGCGCCAATGCCGGCGACGTCGAGGGCCTCGTCGCCCTCTACGAGCCCGACGCGGTGCTGGCGGCGGGTCGCGTCGTCGCCACGGGCCACGCCGAGATCCGGACCTTCTACGCCGACCTGCTGGTGCGCAAATCCGACTTCCCGGCGCCGGAAACGCCGCCGCCGCTGCGCAACGGCGGGCTCGCCATGACCTTCGCGCGGCTGCCGAACGGCGCGTTCTCGGTGGAGGTCGCCCGCGAGCAGCCGGACGGGACGTGGCTCTGGGCGATCGACCAGCTCAAGCTCGCGCCGCCAAAGGGCTGACGGCCGGCTCGGGCGCTCCCGCGCGCTTGTCCCACTGGACGCGATGCGGCAAAGCGGGGCCCGCGCGCTCGACGCCGCGCAGAAGACCCGAGCCGACTCGATGCACGACATCCGCGCCATCCGGGAGAACCCGGACGCCTTCGACCGCGACCTCCAGCGACGGGGCCTCGCGCCGCTCTCGGCCGAGCTGATCGCCCTCGACGAGGCGCGGAAATCGTCGGTCTCGGCCGCGCAGGCCAACCAAGAGCGGCGCAACGCGCTGGCCAAGGAGATCGGCGGCGCCAAGAAGGCGAAGGACGAGGCGCGCGCCGCCGCCCTGATGGCGGAGGTCGCAGAACTGAAGGCGGCCGAGCCGGAGCTGAAGGCCGCGCAGGACGCCGCCGACAAGGCTCTGTTCGACCGGCTCGCGGCGATCCCGAACCGGCCGAAGGCCGACGTGCCGGAGGGCGCCGACGAGCACGGCAACGTAGTCTATCGCAGCCATGCCTCCACCCGCGAGCGGCTGACCGAGGGCAAGGAGCATTTCGAGCTCGGCGAGGCCGCTGGCCTGATGGATTTCGAGGCGGCGGCTAAGCTGTCGGGCTCGCGCTTCGTGGTGCTGAAGGGCCAGCTCGCCCGGCTGGAACGGGCGCTCGGCCAGTTCATGCTCGACCTGCATACGCAGGAACATGGTTATTTGGAGGTGGCGCCGCCGATACTTGTTCGAGATGAAGCCATGTTTGGCACAGCACAATTGCCGAAGTTTGCTGACGATCAGTTCAAAACCGAAGTTTATACCCCTACCGCTATCAAGAATGCGGCCGAAAATTACGTCAATTCATTCATTAAAAACCGAGTAGAGCTTTTTTTCGGAGGAAATCGAGAAAAAATCATCGAACTTGTACTCGATTACGGGCGAAAATTCTGGCACGATCATTTTGAAGATAAATTTGCGAATGAGCTGGGGGAAATCCAAGAGGTCGGCCTCGAACGCGTTAAGAGACTCATTGCCGAACTTCAGGGTGATAATACGCGCTGGCTGATCCCCACCGCCGAAGTCCCGCTCACAAACCTCGTCCGTGAATCAATCCTCCGCGAGGAAGAACTCCCCCTGCGCTTCACTGCGCTCACCCCCTGCTTTCGGGCCGAAGCCGGGGCGGCGGGGCGGGACACCCGCGGCATGCTGCGCCAGCACCAGTTCAGCAAGGTCGAGCTGGTCTCGATCACGACGCCGGAGGAATCCGCGAACGAGCACGAGCGGATGCTGACCAGCGCCGAGGCGGTCCTGAAGAAGCTGGATCTGCCCTACCGGGTGATGACGCTCTGCACCGGCGACATGGGCTTCGCCAGCCAGAAGACCTACGACATCGAGGTCTGGGTGCCGGGCCAGCGCACCCACCGCGAGATCTCGTCCTGCTCGGTCTGCGGCGACTTCCAGGCCCGGCGGATGAACGCCCGCTACCGGGGTAAGGACGGCAAGCCGGCCTATGTCCACACGCTCAACGGCTCGGGCGTCGCGGTCGGCCGCGCGCTCATCGCCGTGATGGAGAACTACCAGAACCCGGACGGGAGCATCACCATCCCGTCGGTGCTCCACCCCTACATGGGCGGGCTCAACCGGATCGAGGGCACCCGCTGATGCGCATCCTGGTCACCAACGACGACGGCATCCACGCGCCGGGGCTCAGTACCCTGGAGGAGATCGCCCGGGAGCTCTCGGACGACGTCTGGGTCGTGGCACCGGAGAGCGACCAGTCCGGCGTGTCGCACTCGCTCTCGCTCAACGATCCGCTGCGGCTGCGGCAGGTCTCGGAGCAGCGCTTCGCCGTGAAGGGCACGCCGTCGGACTGCGTGATCCTGGGCGTGCGCCATATCCTGGGCGATCACGGGCCGGACCTCGTCCTGTCGGGAGTCAATCGCGGCCAGAACGTCGCCGAGGACGTGACCTATTCGGGCACGATCGCGGCCGCCATGGAGGGGACGATCCTCGGCATCCGCTCCATCGCCATGAGCCAGGCCTACGGCGCCGGCGGGCGCGGCGCGCTCAAGTGGGACTGCGCCCGGACGCACGGCGCGAAGGTCGTCCGCAAGATCCTGGAGACCGGGATCGAGCCCGGCATCCTGATCAATGTGAACTTCCCGGACTGCGAACCGGCCGACGTGCAGGGCGTCGCGGTGGCGGCGCAGGGCTTCCGCAATCAGGCGCTGCTGTCGATCGATGCGCGTGTCGACGGGCGCGGCAACCCGTATTTCTGGCTGGCCTTCGCCAAGGCCCGGTTCGAGCCGGGCCACGGCTCGGATCTCAAGGCCATCGCCGAGAAGCGGATCTCGGTGACGCCCCTGCGCCTCGACCTCACCGACGAGCCGACGCTGACGCGCTTCGCGCAGGCCTTCGCCGAGTGATCGAAAGGACGTCGATCGATCTGGGAAGCCTGGAGGAGGCTGCCGGCAACGCGGCCTTCGTGATGGCGCTCCGGGGTCGCGGCCTGCGGGACACCGCGGTGCTGCGGGCCATGGAGCAGGTCCCGCGGGACACCTTCGCGCCGCCGCCGCATCGGGAGCACGCGCGGCGCGACATCGCGCTGCCGCTGTCGTGCGGCGCCTCGATGACGGCGCCGTCTACGGTGGCGCTGATGCTGGCGCAGCTGCGGCTCGAGCCCGGCCAGCGCGTCCTGGAGATCGGCACCGGCTCGGGCTACGTGACCGCGCTGCTCGCCCAGCTGGGCGCCGGGGCGGTGCTCAGCCTGGAGCGCTACACATCGCTGGCCGGGGCGGCGACGCGGCGGCTCGCGGCCCTGTCCGAGGTGCATGTCGTCCGGGCGGACGGGCTGGCCCCGGACCTGCCGGACGGCGGCTTCGACCGGATCCTCGTCCACGGAAGCGTTCCCGCGATCCCATCGCACTGGCGCGCGGCCCTGGAACCGGGCGGACGGCTGGTGACGGGCCTGCGCGGCGACGGCGGCTGCCGGGTGGCGGTGCTGGCGACGCCGGAGGCCGTGCCGGAACTCGGCGCGCCGGTGCGCCTGGCAGCCCTGGTGCCGGGACTGGCGCAGGTGCTCTGACAGCCCTCCGTTATCGCGCGCGGCGACGCGACCCGGGGCCGCGCGCCCTCCGCAGGCGTGGCGCCGCTGGATCGCCTCGCGCCGCTGACGCAGGCACCGGAGTAGCGGCTAGCCCACCCGCCGCGCCGCCCACCACAGCCGCCACAGCCGGCGCCAGCGCGGCAGCTCGACGGGCGTGTTGAGCGGGTCGTAGGAGGCCCGCTCCATGGCGGCGAGGTAGGGCTCCACCAGGGCCGTGGGCAGGAAGGCGGCGCCCGCCGAGGGCGCGATGGTCGGGCGGGCCGCCTCGAAGGCCTTCAGGTGCTGCCGGGCGAGGGCGCGCAGGTCGGCGCAGGCCCGGCGCAGGCCCGGACCGCCGCGGCCCGTGACGATGTCCTCGCGGGTGACGCCGTAGCGGCCGAGGATGTCGGCCGGCAGGTAGACTTGCCCCGCGCGGGCGTGCCAGGGCAGGGCGCGCAGGAGCCCGGTGATGCCGTACGCCACGCCGGCATGGCCGGCCGCGCCCGCGCCGCCCGGTTCGGTGCCGTTGCCGATCACGAGGCTCGCCAGCCGGAACAGCGCCGAGGCGGTCTCGCCGCAATAGCCCTCGAGGTCGTTCACCCGGGGCATCGGATCCTCGTAGAGGTCGAAGACGCGGGCGTCGATCAGGTCGACGAAGGGCTGGCGGCCGAGGCGGTTCACCCGGATCGCCTCCTCCAGGGCCGCCGCCACCGGGTTGGCGCGCACGTCGCCGCGCGCCTCGCCCTGCAGGGCGTCGCGCCACCATTGCAGGCGGATCTCGCCGGCCATCGGGTTCGAGACGGCCTCGCGCACCCGCGCGATGGTCAACGAGAAGGCGTAGAGGGCGAAGAGGTGCGGGCGGGCGGCGGCCGGGGCGAACAGGGTCGCGTAGTAGCGGTCCGGGTCGCCGGCCCGCACGAGGCCCTCGCAGTGGGACTGCGCGAAGGCGAGCCCGGTCTCGGCGGTCTGGCCGTCGACCTCCGGCATCAGGCCACCGCGATCAGCGCGGCGGCGACCTTGCGGTTCTCGGCCACCAGGATGTTGTAGGTCCGGGCGGCGGCGCCGGTCTGCATCACGTCGAGGCCGACGCCGAGATCCTTCAGCCAGCCCCGGAGCGCGGGATCGATCGCCGCGATGTCGAGGCCGGTCCCGACGAGCAGCAGCTCGATGCCGCCGGCCTCGGCCTGAACCGGGCGCAGGGCCGTGCGGTCGATGGCCCGCGGCTCCGTCACGTCCCAGGCGCGGACCCCGGAGGGCAGCAGCAGGATCGAGCCGCGATGCGACATCCCGGCGAAGCGGAAGCCGCCGTTGCCGTAGGTGTCGATGATGTGCCGCCCCGGCACGAAGCCGGAGTCGAAGTTCTTCGGACTTGGCTGATCGGCCATCTGGGAAAAGGGATTACTCCGCCGGTTGCGGGACGCCGGACCGCTCCGAGGCCGCGCGGGCGCCCGAGAGCATCAGGCCCAGATAGATCAACACCGGCGTCGAGACGAAGATCGCCGAGTAGGTGCAGATCAGGACGCCGCAGAGCATCACGACGGCGAAGCCCTTGATCGCCTCGCCGCCGAACAGCACCAGCGCCAGCAGCGACAGCGCCGACGAGATCGACGTCATCACCGTGCGCGACATGGTCGAGTTGATCGACAGGTTGAGCAGGTCGACGGTCGGAATGGTCTTGTAGCGGCGCATGAGCTCGCGGGTCCGGTCGAACACCACCACGGTCTCGTTCAGCGAGTAACCGACGATCGTCAGGATCGCGGCGATCGAGGTCATGTTGAACTCGATGCGGCTGATGATGAACACGCCGACGGTCAGAACGATGTCGTGGAGGGTGCCCACGATGGCGCCGAGCGCCAGCTCCCGCTCGAACCGGAACCAGAGGTAGAGCAGCACCGCCACGACGGAGAGCACGACGCCGAGCGTGCCGGACTGGACGAGCTCGCCGGAGACGCGCGGACCGACGGTCTCGGTGCGACGGAAATCGTAATCCTTGTCGAAGGCGGCGTGCGCCTTGTTCATCACCGCGGTCTGGCCCTGCTCGCCGGGCTGGAGCGGCAGGCGGACCAGCACGGTGCCCTGGTTGCCGAGTTCCTGCACCTCCGGCTCGCCGAAGCCGAAGCCCGCGGCCGTGTGCCGGATCGACGCCACGTCCGCGGTGCCGGACTTCGCCTGCAGCTCCACCAGGGTGCCGCCCTTGAAATCGATGCCGAAATTCAGCCCGATCGTCAGGAACAGCGCCACGGTCGCGAGCGACAGCACCGCCGAGAGCGGGAAGGTGAAGCGCCGGAATCGCATGAAGTCGAAATGCGATTCATCGGGCCAGAGGCGGAGCAGGCGCATGGTCGGTACTCTATTCGCGGACATCGCGATGGAGGACGGTCGAGGCGCGGGTCCCCTCTCCCGTGCGGGACAGGGGGGTCACGTCGCGCCGCCCGCGCTCCTTCGATGGCCTCCCAGACTAATCAGAACGGCAGGGTCTTCGGCCGGAACGTGTTGTACCACACCGCGATCATCATCCGGGTCAGCGTCACCGCGGTGATGACCGTGGTGAGGATGCCGAGGATGAAGACCACGGCGAAGCCCTTCACCGGGCCCGAGCCGAGGAAGAACAGGATCAGGGCGGCGATCGCCATGGTCGAGTTCGAGTCGATGATGGTGGCGAAGGCCCGGTCGAAGCCCGCCTGCAGCGCCGAGATCAGCGAGCGGCCGGCTCGCTGCTCCTCGCGCATGCGCTCGTAGATCAGCACGTTCGAATCCACCGCGGTGCCGATGGTGAGCACGATGCCGGCGATGCCCGGGAGCGTCATGGTTGCCTCCAGCACCGACATCAGGCCGAGGATCAGCCCGACGTGGACGATGAGGGCGATGTTGGCGATGAAGCCGAAGGTCCCGTAGGTCGCGAACATGAAGGTCACGACGAGGGCCGCCGCCACCAGGGTCGCGAGCTTGCCGGCCTCGATGGAGTCGCGGCCGAGGCCCGGGCCGACGACGCGGCGCTCGACCACGGTGAACTTCGCGGGCAGCGCGCCGGCGCGCAGCAGGACCGCCAGATCGTTGGCCTGCTGCACGGTGAAGTTGCCGGTGATCTGACCCGAGCCGCCGGTGATCGCCGAGCGGATCACCGGGGCCGACACGACCTCGTTGTCGAGCACGATCGCCATGCGCCGGCCGATATTCTCCGAGGTCGCCTGTCCGAAGCGCTGCGCGCCGCGCAGGTTGAACTTGAAGCTCACCATCGGCTCGTGGGACTGCTGGTCGAAGGACGGCTGCGCGTCGGTCAGCTCGCCGCCGTCGGCCATGACCCGGCGCTCCACCGGAACCTTGGCGCCCTTCTCGTCCTTGGAGGGCAGCATGTCGACGTCGCCCGAGGGGCTGTCGGCGAGCATGCGGAACTCGAGCTTGGCGGTGGAGCCGAGCAGCTTCTCGAGCCGCTCCGGGTTCTGCTCGCCGGGCACCTGGATCAGGATCCGGTCCGCGCCCTGCTGCTGGATCGAAGGCTCGGTGGTTCCGGTCGAATCGAGGCGGCGCCGGATGACCTCGATGCCCTGGCTCACGGCCCGGCGGGTGCGGTCGGTGATGCCGGCATCGGTGAGGGTCAGGCGGATCACCCCGCCCGGCTGCTCGGCGATGTCGAGGGTGCGGGCCGCCGTCTGGCCGATCGAGGTGGTGATCGGCTGCGACAGCTCCTGGAGCTTCGGCAGGACCTTGGCCCGAGCGGCGGAGTCGTCGATCTTCACCTGCACGCCGCGCGGCAGCAGGCCGATGCCGCCGTCGGCGCGGACGTTCTCCTGCTGGAGCACGCGGCGCACGTCGTCGCGCAGGGCCTTCGCCTGCGAGGCGATCAGCTCGTTCTGGTCCACCTCGAGCAGCAGCTGCGAGCCGCCCTGCAGGTCGAGGCCGAGCACGATCGCGCGCGTCGGCACCACCCAGCTGGGGAACCAGGGGGGCAGGCTGGCGACGAAGCTCTTGCGCTGCTCGGGCGAGAAGAAGCTCGGCACGGCGAGCATCAGCCCCACCAGGATCAGGCCCAGTGTCGCGATGATCTTCGCACGGGAGAAGCGCAGCATCGGCCGTTTTTTCTCTTTGGGCCGGCGCGCGGCGCCGGCCGGTTCAACCGGGAATCAGGCGGCCTTCACCGTGCCCTTGGCGCGGACCTCGGAGATCATCGACCGGACCACCCGCACGCGCACGTTCGGGGCGATCTCGACCTCGATCTCGGCCTGGTCGTCCGAAGCCTTGGTCACGCGGCCGACGAGGCCGCCGTTGGTGACGACCGTGTCGTCCCGGCGCACGGACTTGAGCAGCGCTTGGTGGTCCTTGACCCGCTTCTGCTGCGGTCGCAGGATCAGGAAGTACATGATCACGAAGATCAGGACGAACGGGACCACCTGAAAGGCGATCTCCGCTCCGCCAGCGGCCGCACCGGCCCCTTGCGCGAAGGCGGGGGTGATCAACGAGCGTCTCCTGCGAATGGCGCGCAGGCCTGCCGCCGGATGTGGCGCCCGCAGACCTGTCGAAAAGCGCGCGGACTATAGCCAGGGGCTTCCCGAAAGCAACGCCGAACCGCCGGGCATCGGCGGCGCGCTCACAGCAGGGCGCGTATCGCCGCCGCGAAGGCTTCCGGCGCCTCCTGGGGAAAGTTGTGGCCGACCCCCGCGGCGATCTCACGCCGGTACGGGCCGGTGAAATGGCGGGCGTCGGTGTCTGAGGCGGGCGGCGGCCCGACGCCGTCATCGGCGCCGAGCAGCACGATCGACGGCACGGCGATCGCCGGCTGGGCCGCCAGCCGCGCCTCGATCGCCACCAGCGCCGGATCGCTCGGCACGAGGCCGAAGCGGTGGCGGTAGGAATGCACCACCACGTCGACGAAGTCGGGATTGTCGAAGGCGCGGGCGGTCCGCGCGAAAGTCTCCGCGTCGAAGGCCCAGGTCGGCGACCAGAGCTGCCAGAGCAGGCGGCAGAAGGCGTCCCGGTTCTCCGCGAGGCCGGCGCGGCCGCGCTCGCCGTGGAGATAGTACTGGTACCAGAGGCGGTGCTCGGTCTCCGGCGCGGCCGGCCGCCCGGCGGCCGGGATGTTCTGGATGTTGTAGCCGACGCCGCAGCTGACGAGGCCCCGGGCCCGGTCCGGCCAGAGCGCCGCCACCACGCAGGCGGCCCGGCCGCCCCAATCGTAGCCGGCGAGCACGGCGCTCCCGACGCCGAGGGCGTCGAGGAAGGCGAGCAGGTCGGCCCCGAGCGCCGCCTGCTCGCCGGAGCGCGGCATGGCGGCATCCAGGAAGCGCGTCGGCCCGTAGCCGCGCAGGTACGGCACGAGACAGCGCACGCCGTCGGCGGCGAGCTGCGCGGCCGCGGCCGCGCAGGCGTGGACGTCGTAGGGGAAGCCGTGGAGCAGCACCGCCGTCGGCCCGCCGGTCGGACCGGACTCGAGATAGGCGACCTCCAGGACGCCGGCCCGCACGCGCTTCATCGATGGCTCCCGGGTTCGCGATGCCGGGATCCTAGCCGGTTCGCCGCGCAATTGCCGCACGCGCTTGCCGTCGCCGGTTCGCGCCCGACTTCACCCTGCGACGAAGAAGCGCGACGGTGGAGAACCATGGGCCTGCTCGACGGTGCGAAGACCCTGATCGGCGATGTGGTTGCGGCGGCCGACCGGGCCCTCGAGGAGACCGGCAGCGGCAAGCTCGCCCTGTCGCTGGCGAAGTTCTATCCCGGCGGCCTCCCGGCCTTCCTCGACCGCCTGCGGGAGACCGGGCACGGGGAGGCGGTGGCATCCTGGCTCGGCTCGGGCGCGCGGCAGTCGGTGCCGGAGAGCGCCATCGCGGCCTGCCTGCCGCAGGGCGTGACCGAGCGCCTCGCGTACGATCTCGGCGTTCCGGAGGCGCGGGTCCCCACGGTGCTGGCGGAGTTCCTGCCCGCGGCGATCGCCGACCAGAGCGAGAACGGCACGCTGAAGCCGCAGCCGAATTTCAGCACCCAGGTCCGCTGACCGCCCACCTCACGGGGCGGCGCACTTCATCTGCGGCGGCGCGGTCGCGCAGCTCAAGTGGCAGCTCTGCCTGGCGAAGCAGAACCACGACAGTTCGCCGCTCTTCAGGCAGGAGCCGCCACAATGGCGGTACGTGCCATAGAGCGGCCGAACGAAGACGGCATCCGCCAGAGAGCGCTCCTGAGCAAAGCGCTCCTGCGCCGGACGCGTCGATTCCGCGTCCGGCAGGGCCGCGGAGACGGACGCGACCGCGAGCACGCATGACAGCGCCAGGGATCTCATGAGAGCCGACCGCGGACCGATGTCCCGGCCGGCATTCCGGACCAAAGGCCGATCGCTGTCGACTAAATTGCGGTTCACACCGGCGCGTCGCGGACCACCGGCCTCTCCCGCTTCGCGGAGATTGCTCTAGACTCCCGCCACTGACCATTCGACGGGGGTCCACATGAGTCTGCTCAACACTCTCGGCGGCTCGCTGGGGCAGATCGCGCTGAAGGCATTGCCGGGCGTGATCCAGCAGGTGCTGCCCGGCGGACTGAACGCGCTGCTCGATCAGCTCCGGCGCTCCGGCTACGAGAGCCAGGTCAATTCCTGGCTCGGCCGCGGCCCGAACGAGCCGATCACGGCCGAGGACCTGCGCAAGGTGCTCGACAACGAGCAGGTGCGCCAGATGGCGGAGAAGCTCGGCGTTCCGATGGACCAGCTGTTCCCGACCCTGGCGCAGGCTCTGCCCGAGACCGTCGACCGTCACAGCCCCGAGGGGACGCTGCAGGCGCCGAAGGCTTAGGACAGCCGGCGCGGGTCGCGAGCCGGGGCGGCCTGACGGCGGACGACGACGCGAAACGGCGGCCCCGTCCGGGACCGCCGCCGCGTCCTGCCGACTCGTTCGGTCCCGCGCGGGCCGGCCTCGGCCCCGCGCGGTCCGTCTCAGTTGCTGGCGAGCTGGGACATCGGATCCACGGGCGCGCCGCCCTTGCGGATCTCGAAGTGCAGCTGCGGCGAGGTCACGTTTCCGGAGGCGCCGGACTTCGCGATGGTCTGTCCGCGCTTGACCTTCTCGCCGGGCTTCACGTCGATCTCACCGTTATGGGCGTAGGCCGAGACGTAGCCGTTGGCGTGGCGCACGAGGACCAGCTTGCCGTAGCCCTTCACGTCGGAGCCGGCATAGGCGACCGTGCCCTCCTCGGCGGCCTTGACCGGAGTACCCTCCGGCACGGCGATGTTGATGCCCTCGTTGCCCGAGGTGCCGTAGCCGGAGATCACCCGGCCCTTGGCGGGCCAGCGGAAGTTCTCCGTCGCTTCGGCCACCGAGCCGGTGGCGGCGGGCTCGGGCTTGGCCGGCGCGGCAGCGACCGGGGCCGCCTTCGGCGCCTCCTTGGCGGCGACCTTCTCGACCTTCTCGGCGGCGGCGGCCTCCTTGGCGGCCTTCTGGGCAGCTTCCTTGGCGGCCTTCGCCTCGGCGAGCTTCTGGGCGGCCTCCGCCTTCGCGGCGGCCTTCGCCTCGGCCTTGGCCTCCTGAGCCTTCGCCTCGGCCTTCGCCTTGGCCTCGGCCTTCGGATCCGCCTTCTTCTCGTCGGCCTTCTTCTCGTCCGCCTTGGCGACCTGTCCCGGGCGCACGTGCTTCGGCTTCTCGCCCTCCTTCAGGGCGACGTCCTTGCGGGTCTTGGCGTCGGCGACCTTGCGGGCGGCGGCGTCGCGGGCGAGTGCCTCCTTGCGCTCCGCCTCCTTCTCGGCGGCGGCGGCCTTCTGCGCGGCCTCCTTGGCGGCCTTCGCCTCGGCCAGCTTCTGGGCGGCCTCCTTGGCGGCTTCCTTGGCGGCTTCCTTGGCCTCCTCGCGCTTGGTCGCGATCTTGTTCTCGACCTGCTTGGCGTCCTCGCGCTTCTCCTCGGCGGCCCGGGCCGGCCGGGCGGTCATCGGGGACGCGGCGGGGTTCAGCCCGGAGGCGTTGTAGACCGGGATCACGATCTGGCGGCCGGGCGTGATCTGGTTCGCGTTGCTCAGGCCGTTGGCGGCCAGGATCGCCGAAGCGGGCACGCCGAAGCGGGTCGACATCTGGTTCAGGCTGTCGTTGCGCGACACGGTGATCTGCGTGCCACCCTCGGCGCTCCAGCCGACCTTGCCGGTCGATGCGACGCGGGTCGCGGGGGCGGGGGCGTTGGTCTGGACCGGCGTCGCGGCGGCGGACGGACGCGCGGCGGCGGGGGCGCCGAGCGCCTCCGACTGGATGCGGCCGGTCCGGACCGGCGGGACGGACTTGAGGCTCCCGTCCGGCAGGCTGCCGGTCGCGGAGGGTTCCGAGTCGAACGGGTTCGAGAACGGGTTCGTCAGACGCGACGCGTCCGACGAACAGGCGGCAGCCGCACCGCCGATGATGCCGATGAGCGCGACGCGCGACAGCGTCCGCAACATCTGACCCGTACCGCGCACCCGCATCGACGCACCCGTTTGCCTGACGCAACCTGATGCGCCAATGAAGACGGATTCAGGTTAAGCAACCGTTCCCGTTCCGGCGGTCTGCGACCCTGGAGCGAAGGTAGGTGCAAGGTTTTCGCGCGGCCCCGAGGATGATTCCCGCTCGCGGGAGCGTCCCTTTTCGTAACCGGCCGGCACCCCACATCGCATCCATGTTTACCATCCGCGGCGCGCGCGACACCCTGGCCGACCTGCCGGCGCTCGAGACGGCGCGCCTCGCGATCGCCGCCCTCCGGCCTGCCGACGCGCCGGCCGTCCGCGCGCTCACCGACGATCCGGCCATCACCGCGGCGGTGGATTTCCTGCCGACGCCGTTCACGCTGCAGGACGCCGAGGACCTGATTCGCAGCGGCGCGCGGGGCCGGGACTGCTTCCTCGGCGCCTGGACGCGGGACGGCACGCCCGATCCGGCCGGGCGCGCGCTCGTCGGCGTCTTCGGCACGCACCTGCGCGGCGCCGGCACGATCGAGATCGGGTACTGGGTCGGCGGCGCCGCCCGCGGGCGCGGCTACGCCTACGAGGCCGTCTCGGCGATCCTCGGGCTCCTCGGCGGGCGCTTCCCGGCGCGCGTCGTCGTGGCGGAGTGCCGCCCCGCCAACGTCGCCTCCTGGGGCCTTCTGGAGAAGCTCGGCTTCCGCGACACCGGCGAGGAGGGCCATCGGCCGGGCCGGCGCCTGCTCAGGAGAGCCTAACTCCGGGAGGGCGTGCCGGGCCGGGACCGATGGCGCGCGGCCACGAAAAAGCCCCCGGCCTGAGGCCGGGGGCTCGCTGACAGGCGTCCTGAGCCGGACCGGGCGATCCGATCAGAAGGTGATGCCGGTCTCGACCATGTAGCGGTCCTGCGAGGTGCGGTTGCCGGTGCGGCCGAAGCCGGTGCCGAGCGTGCCTTCCGCGAGGTTGCCGCGGGTGATCCCGCCGAGCTCGACGTGGGCGTACTCCACCCGGAAGAAGTAGCGGTCGAAGGTGAAGGTCGGCGTGACCGTCACCGAGAAGGCGTTGCTGCCGGCGCCGAAGCCCAGCAGGTTGGTGCCGCCCGACCCGCGGACGCCGGTCTGCTCGGTGTACTCGACGCGGCCGGCCAGGGCGAAATTGTCGGTGAAGGAGTAGGCCGCCAGCAGCGCGCCGCCGTAGGTCGAGGCCGAGTTGGCGATGCCGACGCGCAGGTCACGCTCGACGTTGGTGAACTGGAAGTACGGCGAGATGATCCACGGACCGTTCGCGTAGGTGTAGTTGATGTTGAAGATGCCGCTGTTCTGCTGGAGGTTCGGCGTCGCGAACTGGTAGCGCGGGCTGCGGTCGAGGGCGTTGGTCCGGCCGAGGTTCAGACCGCCGTTGACGCCGATCGTGTTGTAGTCGTCGAGCTTGTAGGCGACGTTGCCGGTGAACCAAGAGATCTCGTTGGAGAAGAACCCGTCCGTGCCGGCGACCGACACCGAGAGCGGCCCGCTGCTGTAGTTGACCTGCACGCCCTGGTTGATGAAGTTCTCCTGCACGAACAGGAGGCCGCGGTTGATGTTCAGGTTCTGGTAGGTGAACAGCAGCTCGGTGCCGATCATGGTGAACATCCGGCCGCCCTGGACCGACCATTCATCGTTGATCTGGATCTTGCCGTAGGCGACCGGGACCGGGCCGAACAGGAGGTCGGTCTGGGTGAAGGTGCTGAGGGTGGGGAAGCCGAGCTGCGGGATCGAGTAGCCGCCGGCCTGGATGTAGAACTGGAACGCGCCCTCGGGCTTCTGGATGATGCCCTGCACGTTCGAGAAGTCGAACCGGGCCGCGCGGTCGCGGTCGTTGGGCGCCGCCGGGGTCGAGAACGACGCGAACGGGTTCGACTGAGTGTAGCCGTAGCCGGTGATGGCGCCGCCCACGTAGAGGTCGCCGAGCGGTCCGGCCGAGAAGCAGCTCGGATTCGGGTTGGCCTTGATCACGCCGCCGTAGGCCGGGCCGAGGAGCGTGGCCTTGCAGGGCTCGGCGGGGGGCGCGACCGGCGCCGGGGCCGACAGGTCGGCCGCGAGGATGCTGGTCGAGGACAGCAGCACGGTGGCCAAGCCGGCCAGGGTGGATCGCTTCAGCATGGTGTCGCAGCTCGTTTGGGTTCGTCTAAGGCCAAGCTGACATCGCGGGGCGATTGACACAAAATCAAACATAGAGCAGTTGCATATTTTTTGGGCAGTTCCGTATCGCTGATCACGTTCGATGCGGAAATGTGACTTTGCCGCCACAATTGTATCGGAACCCCGGCCTTTTCCTTCCGCGCAGGCCCGGAGGTCTTCCGCGCGGCGCCCCAATTCTACCGAGTCAGGCGGCCGGGCCGATCGGATCGCAGCGAAACCCTCCGAAGTCCTGCCGGGCCAGACGCTCTGCGAGCGCCGGCAGGAACAGCATCGCCTCATCGGCGAGGCGCCAGGGCGGGTTGACGACGATCAGGCCGCTGCCGGTCAGCCGCATCGGGTCGTCCGGCCGGTCGATCAGCAGGTCGAGGCGCAGGGCGGGGCGGGGCAGGGCGGCCCCGAGATCGCGGACCATCCGGTCGAGGGCCGCGACGTCCTTGATCGGGTACCAGGCCAGGAACAGGCCGGTCGGCCATTTCGCCACCGCGCGGGCGAGATGGGCGCCGAGGCGCTCGATCTCGCCGGGCACCTCGTAGGGCGGGTCGATCAGCACGAGGCCGCGCCGCTCCGGCGGCGGGATCTGCGCGTTGATCGCGGTCCAGCCGTCGAGGTTCATCACCTTAGTGCGGGGATCGCGGGCGTAGCGGTCCTGCAGGGTCGCGGCGTCCGCCGGGTGCAGCTCGACGAACACGCCCTTGTCGCCGGGGCGGAGCGCCTCGCGGATCACGGCCGGCGAGCCCGGATAGGCGGTGGTGCCGTGTCGAGCGCGCACCGCCGCCACCGCGGCCCGGTAGGGCTCCAGCAGCGCTTCCACCTCCGGCGCGAAGGGCGCCGCCATCCGGCCCCAGCCGTCCCGCCACTCTCCGGTCCGGGCCGCCTCGTCGGCCTCGAGATCGTAGACGCCGAGGCCCGCGAAGGCGTCCAGCGCCCGGAACGGCTTGTCCTTGAGGCGCAGGTGGTCGAGCACCCGCGCCAGGACGAGGTGCTTGAGGACGTCGGCGTGGTTGCCGGCGTGGAAGGCGTGCCGATAGTTCATGGCAGCGCGCTGAAGCCGATCCCGGGCGCCGGGTCCAGGGGCCGGCGCGCGAAAGGCGGAAAAAACTCAGCGCGCGGCGTCGAGGCTCACCTCGGGCGCCCGGCAATTGCCGCGGGCGACCTCGGGACAGGGGGTGAAGCCGCGCAGGTCCTTGCCGAAGCAGATCCGGACCTCCTGCAGCTGCCCGCGGATGCAGGTGACCGCCATCATGTCGGGGCGCAGGCCGCGATTGGCCGCCACGAACTGCCGCGCGATCTCGATCGGCGCGAGGGTCTGCGGCGGGGCGCCGCCCTTGAGCCCGTCGGGGATCGTCACCGCGAGCCGCGCCGCGCGGGCGGCCGCGAAATAGGCGGCGGGATCGAGACCCGAGCAGGTGCCGTGCTTGCGCCACTCGTACCGCGCGAGGCCCTCGCTCGGGTAGACCTGCCCGGCGACCTCCATGGCCTGCCGGGTCGGGGCGCGGTTCACCGCCGAGCAGTTCTGCGGGTACCCGCTCGCGTATTGCGGCCACAGGCCGTGGACGACGAAGCCCAGGCCGCGTCCGGGGGCGCACTGGACGTCGTCCCGGCGGGCGCCCGGCCCCGCGCAGTAGGTCGGCGACCACGACAGGGCGAGGACGTAGAAGTCGAAGTCGCCGGGCGCGCCGCGCCGGGCGAAGCCGCCGTAATCCTGGGCGGCGGCCGGGGCGGCGGCCGACCCGGCGAGGAGCAGGCCCGCGAGGCCGGCGGCGCGCCCGCGCATGGTCAGGGACGCGCCATCCGGCAGGCGGTGGCGTAGGCGTAGGAGAGGTCCCGGTCGAGGCCGTGGATGCAGAACTCGACGCCCCAGGTCGCGCCGATGATGCCGAGGCTCTCGCGCACCGAGTAGTCGACCTTGCGGCGGACCCCGTCGGAGGTGGTCACGGTCGCGGTGCAGAACCGGCGCGGATAGGTGTCGAGGCCCCAGGGCCGCCACGCGGTGCGCTCGATCGTGTCGAAGGACAGGATCGTCATCGACGAGTTCCAGAACTTCGCCTCCTTCTCGGCGAAGTTGGTCGAGACCCGCTCCAGCACCGACGGGTCCTGGCAGCCCGGGATCTGCGCGTCGAACGGGAAGATCCGCTCCTCGGCGGGCTCGATGTCCTCCCGGGCCGACCGGGCGAGCGCCGGCTGGGCCAGGGCGAGAAGGGCCAGCCCGAGGGCGAAGCCGTGAAGAACCGGGCGCATGGCGCGTGCCTCGACGGATGTGCGATCCTGCATCCGCGAACGATGGCTTCGCCGCGCCGCCAGTCAAGCTCCGGCAGTCCCGCGCCGGCGCTTTGCCGGCCTGTGCGGCGCGGCCGCTACAGTCCCGCTTGGGGCGCGGCGCGGGAGCGGCGCCCGGCGCGAGTGCCGCGGGTCGCGCCCGCCTCTCAGTAGATCGGCTCCGCGCTCGGCGGCGCGCCGAGCTGCAGCGGCTCGTCGTACTCCTGCGCGGGCTCGTCGTGGGCGGCGGCGACCCGCGGTGCCGGCCGCACGGGCGCCGTCGCGGTGTAGGCCGAGGCCGCGGCCGGACGGTCGAGGGGCCGGGCGGGCGCACGGGCGACCTGGGTCGCGCTCCCGGCCTTCGACATCGGCGACACGCCGTAGGGATCGTCCTCCTCGACGTCCACCGGCGCCTGAGGGCCGGCGGGCTGGCGCTGCGGCGGGATCGGACGGCTCAGCGGCCGCTCGGCGCCGGTGCCGAGCTGCGGCGTGAACTTGATCAGCGGCTTGCAGATCCGGCGCAGACCGCGCGGGTCGTGCCGTGCGAGATCGACGTGGATGTGATCGTAGTGGAACACGTTCGAGCCGGGCGCCAGCACGGTGGTGAAGCGCTGGCAGGCGCCCAGGAAGATCTCGCGCAGGAAGCCCTGCTCGGCCTCCGTGCCGCGCCAGCCGCCCTTGACGGTGATCACGTGGCCGTCGGCGAGCTTGATCGACATGACGTCGATCGCGTTCCCGAAACCGTGCTCGGAGAGCTTGGCGCCGGGCTGGTTGTTGCGGCCGCGGCAGGAATAGGAGCCGGCGTTGATCTCGGCCACCGGCACGCCGAAGTAGAGGTTGGCGGCCGGCTGGATCGTGTCGGCGAGCCACGCCTCGGCCTCGGCCAGCGCCGGGCAGCCCAGCGTCATCCGCTGCTTCAGCAGGACGGAGCCGCCGCCGAGCCGCGTCACCCGGAAGGGCTGCTGCATGCCGCACGGCCCCGGGCCATCCATCGCCGCGATGGGCGTGATGTACTCCGAGGGCTCGACGAGCTTCTTGGCCAGGCAGACCTGCTCCGCCTGATCGCGCCACGGTTCACGTCGCTCGAAATGATTGATCGAGCACGCGGTGAGGCCCGCACCGAACAGCGCCAGGGCCGAGAACAGGGATACGCCACGCCACATGACCCGGACGATGCGCACGGTCGCGTAAAGCGTTCGTCAACGGCGTTTCGGGAATGCCGTCGGCTGTGGCGTCTCGGTTGACAGCGCCGCGGACCGCGGACTGAATGCATTATGCTCTCGCTTCTCGACCTCCGCGCCCGCATCGAAGCCGGCACCCTGACGCCCGCGGGCGCGATCGACCTGAGCCGCGCCGCGATCGCCGCGCGGGAGCCGGACCTGCGCGCGCTGGTCACCCTCGACGCGGCGCCGGCGATCCCCGAGGCCGGGCCGCTCGCCGGCATCGCGGTCGGCGTGAAGGACATCATCGACAGCGCGGGCCTGCCGACCCAGATGGGCTCGCCGATCTACGCGGGCTGGAAGCCCCGGGGCGACGCCGCGGTCGTGAGCCGGCTGAAGCAGCTCGGTGCCGTCGCCCTCGCCAAAACCACCACCACGGCCTTCGCCAGCAGCGATCCGACCGAGACGGTCAACCCGCACGATCCCGGCCACACGCCGGGGGGCTCCTCGGCGGGCTCGGCCGCCGCCGTCGGCGCCGGGATGCTGCCGCTGGCCCTGGGCACGCAGACGGCGGGCTCGGTGATCCGGCCCGCGAGCTTCTGCGGCTGCGCGGCGGTGAAGCCGTCGTTCCGGCTGATCCCCACGGTCGGCGTGAAGACCTACTCGTGGGCCCTCGACACGGTCGGGCTGTTCGCCGCCGGGGTCGCGGACGTCGCCCACGCCCTCGCGCTCGTCACCGGGCGGCCGGAGATCGAGCGGGCGGAGGGGGGCTCGGCGCCGCGCATCGCCGTGGTGCGGCAGGATTTCGCCGGCGCCCCCGAGCCGGAGGCCGAGGCGGCGCTCACCCGCGCCCGGCAGGCGGCCGAGCGGTCCGGGGCGCGGGTGAGCGACCTCGCCCTGCCGACCGAGCTGGCGCAGGCCTGGGAACGCCACCGCCTCATCCAGAACTACGAGGGTCGGCTGGCGCTGGCCTGGGAGTACGACACGCAGGCCGACGCGCTGCCGCCGCGCACCCGCGCCCATCTCGATGACGGGGCGACGATCAGCCCGGCCCAGTACGATGACGGGCGCCGCCACGGCCATCACGCCCGCCGGGTGCTGAAGGGCCTCTTCGCCGATTACGACGCGATCCTGACCTTCTCGGCGCCGGGCCCGGCGCCCGCGACCCTGGCCTCGACGGGCGACCCGCGCTTCAACCAGCTGTGGACGCTGATGGGCGTGCCCTGCGTGAACGTGCCGGTGCCCGGCCACCGCCTGCCGGTGGGCGTCCAGGTGATCGGCCGCTTCGGCGACGACGGCCGGGCCCTGGCGGTCGCCCGGATGATCGAGGCCGCGCTGCGCGGCTGACCGGCCGCCCGCGCCCGTCGACGGCGCGGGCGCCCGGGGCGCTCAGCTGCTCGGTTGCTCGTGGAGCGTGTCCTCCACGTAGAGCTGCTCCAGCAGGACCTTGATCACCGCCATCAGCGGCAGGGCGAGGGCGATGCCCCAGAGCCCGAAGATCACGCCCAGGATCAGCTGGCCGGCGAAGATCGTGGCCGGCGGGATGTCGAGCGCCCGCTTCTGGATGAACGGCGTCAGGCCGTAGCTCTCCAGGCACTGGACCGCGAGATAGACGCCGATCGCGCCGATCACCGCCTTCGTGCCCGAGGCCAGGGCGGCCAGGACGATGACGAGGCCCGCCACCAGCGGCCCGACCGTCGGCACGAAGGCGAGCAGGCCCGCCTGCAGGCCGAGGATCAGCGCGCCGCCGATGCCCAGGAAGGCGAGGCCGGCCCAGGTGCACAGGAAGATCACCGCCATGATGATCAGCTGGCCGAACAGCCAGTGGCGGAGGGTCTGGCCAGCCCCGTCGAGGACCTGGCTGGCGCGCCAGCGCTTCGCCGGCGGCACGAACCGGACCACCCCGTCCCGGTAGGCCTTCGGCTCGGCCGCGAAGGCGAGCCCCAGGAAGGCGATCACCAGCACGTTGCCGAGGGCGTCGAACAGGCCGAGGATCACGGCCGCGGCCGGTCCGAGGACGCTGCCGGCATCCGAGACGATCGAGCTGCTGCCCTTCAGGAGTCCGTTCGCGAGGCCGCCGAGGCCCCCCTCACGCTGGCCCGAATCGGTCGAGCCGTCCTTGCCACCGCCCTGCGGTGCGAGGCTCGGCACGTCGATGCCGCGCTCCGACAGCCAGCCCGTGACGGTTCCGGCCTGATCCTTGATCGTCGTCCCGAGGTCCCGGCCCTGCTGGACGATGGTGGCGCCGCCGTAGCTCCCGAAGCCGATCACCGCGACCGCGACCGCCACGCTGGCGAGGGACAGCCGCAAGCCGCGCGGGAGCGGCAGGACGCGGCCGAGCCCGCGGGTCAGGCCGTCGAGGAACACGCCGAGGAGCACTCCGGCGAAGATGAGCAGGAGCGTGCCGGCCGACATCCAGGCCAGGGCCAGCGCCGCCACGAAGCACACGACGGCGATCCCGGAGGCCGCGAGCGGTGCGGCCCCGCGCCAGGGCCCGACGGGACCGTCCAGTTCCTGAAGGCTGCTGTCCGACATCGTCGCTCCTAAACCGCGGGCTCACGAACGCCGCGGGCTCTCAGGGGTCAAGTCCGGCGGCCGGCTTCTGTGCAATCCGAGGTGGGGATGCGCGTCCACGCGTCGTCCGCGCGTCGTCCGCGCACGTCGCCGGACCGCAGTCTCCGGCCGTCGGGAGCCGGGAGCCGCACCGATCGTCGAGCGCCCTAGGGCAGCCTGAGCGCGACCCCGGGCACGGCCATTAGGCCCAGCGGCCGGCCGCGGCCTCGTCGTGGGCCGCCGCCTCGACCCAGCCGCCGGTCGTGCCGTCGGCGAGATGCTCCCGCTTCCAGAACGGGGCGCGGGTCTTGAGGTAGTCCATCAGGAAGTCCGCGGCCTCGAACGCCGCGACCCGGTGGCTGGCGGCGGTGACCACCAGCACGATGCCGTCGCCCGGACGGACCAGGCCGTGCCGGTGGATCACCCGCAGGGCCTGGAGCGGCCAGCGCGCCATCGCCTCGTCGGCGACGCGCCGGATCTCGGCCTCGGCCATGCCGGGGTAGTGCTCCAGCTCGAGGGCGGTCAGCCGCCCGCCCTCGTCGCGGCACAGGCCGGTGAAGGTCACGACGGCGCCGGCCCGGCCGCCCAGCGCGGCACTCAGGCCGGCGATCTCGGCCGCGGTGTCGAAGGGCTCGGCCTGGATGCCGACGCTCGGGACGGGGGCGCTCATGGCCCGATCCATAGGAGTCCCCGGCTTCGCGGACCAGCCCCGTCCCTGTCACACCCGGTCCCGCCTCTATATGACACGGTCCGTCGCGCCCTGCCGGCCCGGCGCGCGGCCCGCCATCGTCCGGATGTCCCCGCGCGCTCCGGACGGCGCTGGAGAAGGATACCCGCGTGACCCCCGACCTGATCCTGCCCTACGACGGCGAGCAGCCGGACTTCGCCAGTCGCCCCGTCTGGTGCGGCCGCGGCAGCACGGTGATCGGCGCCGCCCGGATCGGCGCGCAGGCCTGGATCGGCGACGAGGCGGTGATTCGCGCGGACGGCCAGACCGTCACCCTCGGCGACCGCTTCTGGCTCGGCCACCGCTCGACGGTGCACATCGCCACCGCGACGCACGGCACCCGGTGCGGCGACCGGGTCACGGTCGGGCGCAACAGCGTGGTCCACGCCTGCACGCTCGGCTCCGACGTCGTCGTCGAGGACGACGTGGTGATCCTCGACGGCGCCGAGGTCGGCGACGGCGCGGTCCTCGAGGCCGGCGCGACGGTCTTCCCCCGGGCGACGCTGCCCGGCGGCTTCGCCTACGCGGGCAGCCCGGCCCGCCCCAGCCGCGCGATCGGATCGGACGAGGTCGCCGAGCGGGCCGAGCGGTTGCGCGAGCGGATGGGCGACGGGCCCGCGCTCCCGGCCGGGGAGGCGCTGGAGGTCGAGGACAGCGTCTTCGTGGCGCGCACCGCCCGCCTGCGCGGACGGGTGAGCCTCGGCGCCGGCGCGAGCGTGCTGTTCTGCTGCGACCTCAACGCGGAAGTCGGACCGATCGTGGTCGGCGCGGACACCAACATCCAGGACAACACGGTGATCCGCACCCGGGCGGACGGGGTGGTAATCGGGCGGGACACGACCATCGCCCACAACGTCCGGATCGCCGATTGCCGGATCGGGGCGCGGGCGCTGATCGGCATCGGCGCGACGATCGCGGCCGGCACCCTCATCGCCGACGACGTCATGCTGGCGGCCGGGGCCACCACCGATCCCGGGCAGATCCTGGAGGCCGGCTACCTCTGGGGCGGCCGCCCCGCCCGCATCCTGGGGCCCCTCGACGCCGAGAAGCGGGCCATGATGATCCGCATCGTCGAGGGCTACTGCCGGCACGGCCGGGAATACCGGGCCGCGCAGGAGGCGCTGGCCTGACGACCCGCCGTCAGTGCTGCAGGATCTTCGACAGGAAGGTCTGCGCGCGCTCGGAGCGGGGGCTGCCGAAGAACTCGTCCTTCCGGGCGTCCTCGACGATCTCGCCGCGATCCATGAAGATCACCCGGTCGGCGACCTTGCGGGCGAAGCCCATCTCGTGGGTCACGACCATCATGGTCATGCCCTCCTTGGCGAGCTCCACCATCACGTCGAGCACCTCGCCGACCATCTCGGGGTCCAGCGCCGAGGTCGGCTCGTCGAACAGCATCACCACCGGGTTCATGGCGAGGGCCCGGGCGATGGCGACGCGCTGCTGCTGCCCGCCCGAGAGCTGCCCCGGGAACTTGTTCGCGTGGGCTCCCAGGCCGACGCGGGCGAGCAGGTCGAGGCCGCGCTTCTTCGCGTCCTCGCCGCTGCGGCCCAGCACCTTGCGCTGGGCGATGGTGAGGTTCTCGGTGATCGACAGGTGCGGGAACAGCTCGAAGTGCTGGAACACCATGCCGACCCGCGAGCGGAGCTTCGGCAGGTTGGTGGCCTTGTCGGCGACCTTCGTGCCGGCCACCGTGATCTGGCCCTTCTGGAAGGGCTCCAGGGCGTTGACGCACTTGATCAGGGTCGACTTGCCCGAGCCCGAGGGACCGCAGACGACCACGACCTCGCCCTTGGCGACCTGGGTGCTGCAGTTCGTCAGCACCTGGAAGTCGCCGTACCATTTGCTGATGTTGTCGATGGCGATCATCGTCTCGCCGGGGGCCACCGCCTGGGCGCCGGAGATCAGGCTGCCCGGCTGCAGGCCCGCATCCTTCGGCGCGTGGCTGGCATCGGCGACGGGTTCGGCGGCGGTGGGGGCCGGCATCGGGGACGAGGTCATGACACGGTCTCCAGTGTCGGTCAGCGGATGATGGCCACGCGGCGCTGCAGGCGGCGCACGAGGTACGAGGCCGAGAAGCAGATCGCAAAATAGACCACGGCGGCGAAGACATACATCTCGACGAGACGGCCGTCGCGCTGTGCGACCTTCGAGGCGGCGCCCATGAAGTCGGTGAGCGAGAGCACGTAGACCAGCGACGTGTCCTGGAACAGGATGATGGTCTGGGTCAGCAGCAGCGGCAGCATGTTGCGGAAGGCCTGGGGCAGGATCACGTTGCCCATGGTCTGCCAGTAGTTCATCCCGAGGGCCTGGGCGGCGGCCGTCTGACCCTTCGGGATCGACTGGATGCCGGCGCGCATGATCTCCGAGAAGTAGGCCGCCTCGAAGGCCATGAAGGTGATCAGGGCCGACGGGAAGGCGCCGACCTGGATCGGCGTCGAGGATCCGGTCAGGTAGGCGCCGATATACGGCACCAGGAAGTAGAACCAGAAGATCACCAGAACCAGCGGCAGCGAGCGGCAGAGCTCGACGTAGGCCTTGGCGAGGTGCCACAGGCCGGGAATGCCCGACAGGCGCGCCATCGCCAGCAGCGTGCCGATGATGACGCCGCCCACGGCGGCCATGGCGGTGAGCGTCACGGTGAAGACCATGCCCTGACCGAACAGGTAGGGCAGGGACGAGACGATGACGGAGAAGTCGAAATTCGAGAGCATCGGGGCCTGTTACCGGTGGCCGTCGGGCGGGGTGGCGGAGCGGAAGCGGGCGGCCCTCAGCGCTGGCCGGGGATGGCGACCGCCTTCTCCAGGAAGGTCGCCGCCGTGACGACCACGAGGTTGATGATCACGTAGAGGATCGTCGCGGCCGTGAAGGCCTCGAACACCTGGAACGAGAATTCCTGCATCGAGCGGGCCCGGGCGGTCAGCTCCAGCAGGCCGATGGTCAGCGCCACCGACGTGTTCTTGAGATTGTTGAGGAATTCCGAGGTCATCGGCGGCAGGATGATCCGGTAGGCGTTGGGCAGCAGCACGTAGCGGTAGGTCTGATAGGTGGTGAAGCCCATGGCGGTGCCGGCCATGCGCTGGCCCCGCGGCAGCGACTGGATGCCGGCGCGGACCTGCTCGGCCACGCGGGACGCGGTGAAGAAGCCGAGGCAGACCACCGCCGTGTAGAACGGCGCGTCCGGCAATTGCTTGATCGCGTCGCCGATCCGGGTCGGCACCACTTCGGGCAGCACGAAGTACCAGAGGAACATCTGGACCAGCAGCGGCACGTTGCGGAACAGCTCGACATAGGCCGTGCCGATCGCGTTCGCGGGCTTCGACGGCAGGGTGCGCAGCACGCCGACCAGGGAGCCCAGGAAGAAGGCGATCACCCAGGAGCAGAGCGCGGTCGTGATCGTCCACATGAGCCCCGAGAGCAGCATGTCGAGATACGTGCCGTTGCCCTCCGGCGAGGCGTCGAAGAAGATCCGCCAGTTCCAGTTGTAGTTCATCGCGCCGCTTCTACTGTGAGCTTATAGAGACGCACCGCGGGCCGGAGCCCGCGGTGCGCATCTTGGCATGAAACCGGACCGAACGGATCTCAGTAGGCCGCCGGATCGGGGCTCGAGATCGGGGTCGTGAACTGCTTCTTCATCTCCGCGCTCATCGGCAGGTTGAGGTTGATGTTGCGCGGCGGGATCGGCTGGGTGAACCACTTGTCGTAGAGGGCCTTGCCCTCGGGGCTCGTGTAGAGCTTGGCGGTGGCGTCGTCCGCGACCTTCTTGAACTCGGTGTCGTCCTTGCGGAGCATGATGCCGTAGGGCTCGGGCTTCGACAGGGCCTCGGTGGAGATCTCGTAGGCGGAGGGGTCCTTCGACGAGGCGGCGAGCGAGGCGAGCAGCACGTCATCCATCACGAAGGCGGCGGCGCGGCCGGTCTCGACCATCAGGAACGCCTCGGCGTGGTCCTTGGCCGGCAGGATCGTCAGGCCGAGCTTGCGCTCCGTGTTGGCCTCGTTGATCTGCTTGATGTTCGTGGTGCCCGAGGTCGACACGACGGTCTTGCCCTTCAGGTCCTCGATCGTGTGCAGGTTGGCCGACTTCTTCGAGACGTAGCGGGTCGCGGTCAGGAAGTGCGAGTTGGTGAACCACACCTGCTTCTCGCGCTCGGCGTTGTTGGTGGTCGAGCCGCACTCGAGGTCGATCGTGCCGTTCGCCATCAGCGGGATGCGGGTGGCGGAGGTGACCGGGTTGAGCTTCACCTCGAGGTTCGGGAGGTTGAGCTTGGCCTTCACCGCGTCGGCGATCTTGTAGCAGATGTCCATCGCGTAGCCGATCGGCTTCTGATCGGCGCCGAGATACGAGAACGGCACGGAGGCGTCGCGGTAGCCGATGACGATGGCGTTGGCGTCCTTCACCTTCTTGAGGGTGCCGGTCAGCTCCTGCGCCCCGACGCTCATCGGAGCGAGGGCGAGGGTCAGGCCCAGCGCCGCGGCGGCGCCGCGGCGAGCGATATCAGACTGCATCGGTACGGAACTCCTGGATCGGGCCGAACGACATCGGCCGGCGGCGGGGTACGCGGGCCCGCCCGCTCGGGCGACGCCTTTGCAATGATGGTGCCGGGAGAAGGGGCGAAGCGCCGCGCGAGCCTGCGGCTGAGTACGGACAAGTTGCGGCCAAGCCTCTGCGCACGTCCGCAGATGCGGTCCCTGCCGTCCTCATGGCCTCCTCCCAAGCGCTGAGCCGGCCTCACGCTCGCGCCGGCGGCATCATGCACACTTCTTAGGCGTACGCACGCGGTGCGGAGGACGGATCCGCCCGGAAAGCTGACGAATCCACGGTATAGAAAACGACGACGCCGCCCCCCGCGGTATCGGGAGGCGGCGTCGGACTGAAAACCCGGTTCGTGACCGCGGCTTACTTCGTCAGCTCATTGCCGCTGTAGTCGATCTTGCCGTCGGGTCCCTTCTTCCACTCGTACATGACGTAGTCGGGCCGGGTGATGTCGCCCTTCTTGTCGTAGGCGATCGGCCCGACCACCGTGTCCACCGGCTTGCCCTGGTGCAGCCAGTCGGCGAGCTTCTTGCCGTCGCTGGAGCCGGTCTCGGCCATCGCCTTCGCGAGGACCTGCACGGCCGCGTAGGAGTAGAGCGTGTAGCCCTCGGGATCGATGTTCTTGGCCTTGAAGGCGGCGAGCGCCGCCTTGGCGTTCGGGTTCTTCCGGGCGTCCGGCGGGAAGGTGGTCAGCGTGCCCTCGGCCGCGGGACCGGCGATCGCCACCAGCTCGCGGTCGACCATGCCGTCGCCGCCCATCATCGGTGCCTTCAGGCCCTGATCGCGCATCTGGCGCAGGATCAGCCCGGCCTCGGTGTAGTAGCCGCCGAAATAAACCACGTCGACGTTGGCGGACTTCAGCTTGGAGACGAGCGCCGAGTAGTCCTTCTCGCCCGGATTGATGCCCTCGGACATGACCTCCTTGCCGCCCTTGGCCTTGAAGGCCTTCAGCGTCTCGTCGGCCAGCCCCTTGCCGTAGGGGGTCTTGTCGTGGACGAAGGCGACCTTCTTGCCCTTGAAGTGATCGGCCAGGTAGTTGCCGGCGACGGCACCCTGCTGGTCATCGCGGCCGCAGGTGCGGAACGTGTTCCACATCCCGCGCTCGGTGAACTTCACGTTCGTGGAGGCCGGCGTGACCTGGATGATGCCGGCGTCCAGGTAGACGTCGGAGGCCGGGATCGACACGCCGGAATTGTAGTCGCCGACGACCATCTTCACGCCGTCGCTGGCGAACTTGTTGGCCACCGAGACGCCCTGCTTCGGGTCGGAGGCGTCGTCGCCGACCGTCACGGTCAGCGTCGTGCCCTTCAGCGTGCCGGCCTTGTTGAGGTCCTCGACCGCCTGGCTCGCGCCGTTCTTGAGCTGCGCGCCGATGGCGGCGCTATTGCCCGTGATCGGCGCGGCGACGCCGAGCTTGACCTCGGCGGCCTGCGCGGCCGCCGCCATGGCGCCGAGGGCGAGCCCGGCCAGCAGAATCGATCTCATCGCGTACTTCCCCTAAGTGTCAGGACCGCACGTGCGGATCCGGCCGCACTCATCGGACCTCGCCGGCCGCGGGCGCCCGTGCGCGCCATGTCAGCGGTGAGGTCTTCTCGTAGAGCCAGCGGTACTGGCTCGTCATCTGGCGCGTCCGCGTGTAGCGGAAGCCCGCAGCGCCGATGATCATGACGATGACCGCGTCGACCGCATAGTAGTGCAGCGACAGCAGGGTGCCCGAAAACAGGGCGTAGTGAATGAAGCGCACGGCGGCTGCCACCAGAAGCAGCGCCAGGGCGCATTGCCAGAACGGCCGCCAGCCCCGGGCGATGCCGCGGGCGGCCATCCATCCGGCCCACCCGCCCATCACGACGGTCACCAGCAGGAACAGCCAGGCCGACGGCTCCTCGTACAGGATCCCCTGCAGCACGCTCATGTGATGTCCGGTCGATTGCTTCGGTTAACGCGCCCCTCGCCGTCATCGCGAGCGCAGCGAGGTGACCCAGGGCAGCGCAGCCTCGAAAGGTGTGGCGCCGCCGTAGGTTGCTTCGCTCCGCTCGCAAAGACGGGGATGCCAATGGCATCAACCGAAAACGGCATCATGCCCCGACCGGGCCGGCATGGCCCCCCTCCAGGTAGGCGGCCTGGACGTTCGGATCGTCGAGCAGCGCCCGACCCGTCCCGCTCATCGTGACCCGACCGTTGACCAGCACGTAGCCGCGATGGGCGAGCTTGAGGGCGTGGTAGGCGTTCTGCTCGACGAGGAAGATCGTCATGCCGTCGGTCCGGTTCAGCTCCCGGATCGCGTCGAAGATGCCCTTCACCACGAGCGGCGCGAGGCCGAGCGACGGCTCGTCGAGCAGCAGCAGCCGCGGGCGGCTCATCAGCGCCCGGGCGATGGCCAGCATCTGCTGCTCGCCGCCCGACATGGTGCCGGCGCGCTGGTTGAGGCGCTCCTTGACCCGCGGGAACAGGGCGCAGACCTTCTCCAGATCCTCGGCGAAGAAGCGCCCGTCATGGAGCGCGGCGCCCATCTGGAGGTTCTCGTAGACGGTCATGCGCGGGAAGACCCGGCGCCCCTCCGGCGACTGGGCGATGCCGAGCCGGGCGATCGCGTGGGTCGGCAGCCGGGTGATGTCGCGGCCGTCGTAGGTGATCGTCCCCGAGCGCGCCTGGGGGCTGCCGAAGATCGTCATCATCAGGGTCGACTTGCCGGCGCCGTTGGCGCCGATCAGCGTGACGATCTCGCCCTCGGCCACGTCGAGGTCGACCCCGCGCAGGGCCGCGACGCTGCCGTAATAGGTCGAGACGTCGCGCACCGCGAGGAGCGGCGGCTTCCGTCCCGCCTGGATCGCCCGCGTCTCCTCGACGAGGACGTTGATGCCGGCGACGCTCATGCCGAGGCTCCCGTGTGCGCCGCGTCCCCGTGCGGCACGGTGATCCCGACCTCGGCCTCCACGGCCTCGACCTCCTCGTCCTCGACGCCGAGATAGGCGGCGATCACCTTCGGGTCGGCCCGCACATCGGCGGGGGAGCCGTCGGCGATCTTCACGCCGTAATCGAGCACGACCACGTGGTCGGAGATCTCCATCACCACCGACATGTCGTGCTCGATCAGCAGCACCGAGGTGTCGTGCGCGTCGCGGATGTGGCGCAGGAGGCCGTTCAGCTCGGCCGATTCCCGCGGGTTGAGGCCGGCCGCCGGCTCGTCGAGGCAGAGCAGCACCGGGTCGGTGCACATCGCCCGGGCGATCTCCAGGCGCCGCTGCGCGCCGTAGGGCAGGGCGCCCGCCGGATCATCCGCCCGCTTCATCAGGTCGATGCGCTCGAGCCAGGCCTTGGCCCGCTCGATCGCCGCGGCCTGCGCGTCCCGGTAGGTCTTGAGGCCGAGCAGCCCGAGGATCGTGTAGCCCGAGGCCCGCATCAGCGGCGCGTGCTGGGCGACGAGCAGGTTCTCCAGGACGGTCATGCCCTGGAACAGGCGGATGTTCTGGAAGGTGCGGGCGACTCGCGCGGTGCGGTTCACCTTGTGGTTCGGAAGCCGCTCCAGCAGGTGCGCCGTGCCGTCGGCGTGCGCCAGCGTCAGCATGCCCTCGGTGGGTTTGTAGAAGCCGGTGATGCAGTTGAACACCGTGGTCTTGCCGGCCCCGTTCGGGCCGATCAGCGCGGTGATGTCGCCGCGGCGCGCCTCGAAGGACAGGTCGGAGACGGCGGTGAGCCCGCCGAACCGCATGGTCAGGTGCTCGACCGTGAGCACCGGCGGGGGGAGGGGGGACGTCGCCATCAGCCGTGCCCCTCGCTGACATGGGCGCCCGAGACCGCGCGCCGCTGGCCGAGCGACACGGACGGCATCCGCTCCGAGATCAGCCCGCGCGGCCGCCAGACCATCATCGCGACCATGGCGAGCCCGAACAGCAGCAGCCGGTACTCGCTGGGGTCGAAGCCCTCGCCGAACACGGCCTTCAGGAACCCGAGGTTGCGCAGCATCTCCGGCCCGCCGACCATCGCCACCGCGGCGATCGCGACGCCGACCTGGCTGCCCATGCCGCCGAGGACGACGATCGCCAGGATGATGGCGCTCTCCAGGAAGTTGAAGCTCTCCGGGCTGATGAAGCCCTGGCGCACGGCGAAGAACGAGCCGGCGAAGCCCCCGAAGGCCGCGCCCAGCGCGAAGGCCGTGAGCTTCGTGGCGGTGGTGTCGATGCCGAGCGAGCGGCAGGCGATCTCATCCTCGCGCAGGGCCTCCCAGGCCCGCCCGATCGGCAGGCGGCGCAGGCGCAGGGTGACGAAGTTGGTGATCAGGGCAAGCCCGAGGATCAGGTAGTACAGGAAGATCAGCCGGTGCATCGAATCGTACGGGATGCCGAAGGTGGCGGCGAACCCGCCCTCGCCCGCCGTGAACGGGATCCCGAAGAAGGTCGCCCGCGGGATCGACGAGATGCCGGCCCCGCCGCCGGTGACGTCGGTCCAGTTGATCAGGACCAGGCGGATGATCTCGCCGAAGGCCAGGGTGACGATGGCGAGGTAGTCGCCGCGCAGGCGCAGCACCGGGAAGCCGAGGATCATGCCCCAGAGGCCGGCGAACAGGCCCGCCAGCGGCAGGCAGACCCAGAACGACAGGCCGAAGGTCGTCGACAGCAGCGCGTAGGAATAGGCCCCGACCGCGTAGAAGGCGACGTATCCGAGGTCGAGCAGGCCCGCGAGGCCGACCACGATGTTCAGGCCCCAGCCGAGCATGACGTAGGTCAGGATCAGGATGCCGAGGTCGATCCAGTAGCGGGCCGAGGACAGGCCGCCGGTCGCCAGCGCAGAGATCATCGGCAGGGTCAGCGCGACGAAGATGAACAGCCAGAGACCGACCTTCGAGGTCTTCTGCCCGGCATCGGGCTCGCCGTGCACGGCCTCGGTGGCCTGGGCCGGGGAGGGGGTCAGCGCCCGCCGCGCGTCGCGGCGCAGCAGCACGAGGCGCTGGACGAGGCGCAGCGCGAAGATCGCCGCGCAGAGCGCCGCCACCAGCCCCCAGCGCGGCACGAGCACCAGCTCGCTCCCGGGCCCGGGATCGGTCCGGTAGGCGATGATCGGGACGCAGAGGCCGAAGGTGACGAGGGCGTAGAGGGCGGCGTCGCGCAGGATGCCGGCCATCGCGGAGCCGGGGAGAGCGTTCTGCGAGGCGGCCATCAGACTTTCTCGACCTCGGGCCGGCCCAGGATGCCCGACGGCATGAAGATCAGCACGATCGCCAGGATCGAGAAGGCGGCGACGTCCTTGTACTCGATGGAGAAGTAGGCCGACCAGAAGGTCTCGATCAGGCCGATGATCAGGCCGCCGAGCACGGCGCCGGGCAGCGAGCCGATGCCGCCGAGCACCGCCGCCGTGAACGCCTTCACGCCGGGCACGAACCCGTCCGAGAAGGACACGACGCCGTAGTACATGAGGTAGAGGACGCCCGCGACGGCCGCGAGCGCGGCGCCGAGCACGAAGGTCAGCGAGATCGTGCGGTCCACGTCGATGCCGAGCAAAGCCGCCATCTTGCGGTCCTGCTCGCAGGCGCGCTGCGCCCGGCCGAAGGGCGTGCGCTGCACGAGGTACCAGAAGCCGGTGAGCAGCACGGCGGTCACCGCCATGATCAGCACCTGCTTCCAGGCCAGGAACACCGCGTAGCCGTCGCGCTCGAACAGCGTGATGCCGCCCGACAGCATCGGCGGGGTCGGCTTGTTGCGCGCGCCCTGCACGACCTGCACGAAGTTCGACAGGAAGATCGAGACGCCGATCGCCGAGATCAGCGGCGCGAGGCGGAACGAGCCGCGCAGCGGCCGGTAGGCCACCCGCTCGATCGCCCAGCCCCACAGGGCGGTCAGCACCATGGCGACCACCAGCACCACCAGGAAGGCCAGCGCGATGGAGCTGACCCCGAGCCAGACCGTCAGCAGCAGGAAGGTGATGAGCGCGATGAAGCAGGAGACCATGAAGACGTCGCCGTGGGCGAAGTTCACCATGCCGATGATGCCGAACACCATCGTGTAGCCGATCGCGATCAGGCCGTAGATCGAGCCGAGCGTCAGCCCGTTGATGAGCTGCTGTACGAAGACGTCCATGAACTCTCGCGCGCAGGTTGCTTGGGCCGCCTACGGAGAGCGCAGGCAGCTTGGCGGGGCAAGTCTCGTACCGCAGCCGTAGCACACCGGCCACCGGTTTCATCGCCGCCCGAGCGTCGCGTGAAAACAGTCGACCACGCCAGTAACGCCCCCTGGCCGGGCTTGCGTGTGGCGCAGTTCCTGCGACACGTTAACGAATTGCAATGCTCGATCATCCCGGGCCCAGGCGAGGAGCAGTACCGATGGCAGGGTCGCGACTCACGACGATGATCTTCATCGGCATGCTCCTCGGCATCGCCGTGGGCTACGCCTGCAGCATCACCTGGCCCGATCCGCAGACCGCCAAGGAGATCGCCGGCTACATCGCGCTGGTCTCCGACGTGTTCCTCCGCCTGATCAAGATGATCATCGCGCCGCTGGTCTTCTCCACGCTGGTCGTCGGCATCGCCCATCTCGGGGATACCGCCTCCGTCGGCCGGGTCGGCGGCAAGGCGCTGCTCTGGTTCGTCGGCGCCTCCTTCTGCTCTCTGATGCTCGGCCTCATCATGGTCAACCTGATGCAGCCCGGCCACAACCTGAACCTGCCGCTGCCCGATGCCGGGGCCGGCACCGGGCTCAAGGCGGCCTCGCTCTCGCTCAAGGAGTTCGTCACGCACCTCGTGCCGAAGAGCGCTGTCGAGGCGATGGCCAACAACGAGATCCTGCAGATCGTGGTCTTCTCGATCTTCTTCGGCGTGGGCCTCGCCGCCCTCGGCGAGAAGGGCCGCCTGCTCGCGCAGGGCATCGAGGGCATCGCCGACGTCATGCTCAAGGTGACGGGCTACGTGATGATGTTCGCCCCCGTTGCGGTGTTCGCCGCCATCGCGGCGACGATCACCACGCAGGGCATCGGCGTGCTCGTGACCTACGGCAAGTTCCTCGTGGAGTTCTACATCAGCCTCGGCGTGCTCTGGACGCTGCTGATGGGCGTCGGCTTCCTGCTGCTCGGGGGCGGCGGCATCATGCGCCTGTTCAACCTGATCAAGGAGCCCTTCGTGCTGGCCTTCTCGACGGCGTCGAGCGAGGCCGCCTACCCCAAGATGCTCTCGAACCTGGAGAAGTTCGGGGTGCCGAACCGGATCACCTCGTTCGTGCTTCCGATGGGCTACTCGTTCAATCTCGACGGCTCGATGATGTACTGCACCTTCGCGGTGATGTTCATCGCGCAGGCCTACAACATCCCGCTGAGCTGGGGCCAGCAGCTCACGATGCTTCTCCTGCTGATGGTGACCTCGAAGGGCATGGCCGGCGTGCCGCGCGCCTCGCTGGTGGTGATCTCGGCGACGCTGTCGCACTTCAACATCCCGGAGGCCGGGCTGCTGCTGATCATCGGGATCGACCAGTTCCTCGACATGGGCCGGTCGGCCACCAACGTGCTCGGCAACAGCGTCGCCACCGTGGCGGTCGCCAAGTGGGAGGGCCAGCTCAGCACCACCGACCAGCGCCTCGACCATGTCGGCACGGTGGCCTCGCCCGCGGAGTAGGGGCCGGTCCGGGGAAATCTGCGCGCGCCGCGATGGCGGGCGCAGGACGGCCGCTCTCAAGAGCGCTCTCACGGGTGCCCTGAATCGCGGCGTGGCTTGTTCGGTGCCCTTCGGAGGCGGAGTGATGACGATGCGGCTCGTCGCGGTTCTGGCGCTGGCGCTGGCGGCGACGCCCGCCTCCGCCGTCGAGGTGCTCACCGGGACACTCAGGAGCGTCGCCGAGCGCGGGGAGATCGTCCTCGGCTACCGGGAGAGCTCGGTGCCGTTCTCCTTCGTGGAGGGCAAGCAGTCGGACGGGAGCCCCCGACCGATCGGCTACGCCATCGACCTCTGCGGCGAGATCGCGGACGACATCCAGGCGGCGATCGGCCGGCCGGTGAAGATCCGCTACGCACCGGTCACGGCCGAGAGCCGCATCGCGGCGGTGACCTCCGGCAGGATCGACCTCGAATGCGGCTCGACCACCGCCAATGCCGAGCGCCGCAAGCAGGTCGCCTTCTCGCCGGTGGACTACATCAGCGCGACGCAGCTGCTGGTGAAGCGCGGATCGGGCATCGCCTCCTACCGGGATCTCGGCGGGAAGACCGTGGTGGTCACGGCCGGCACCACCAACGAGAAGGCCGTGCGCGACCAGTTCGCCCGCCTGAAGATCGACGCGCAGGTGGTGACGGCGCCCGACCACGCCGCCTCCTACGCGATGGTCAAGGCCGGCAAGGCCGACGCCTTCGCCACCGACGACGTGCTGCTCTACGGGCTGATCGCCACGGACGCGAAGGACGGGGCGAACTACACGGTGCTGCCCGACAAGCTCTCCTACGAGCCCTACGGCATCATGTTCCGCAAGGACGATCCGGAACTCGCCGGCCTCGTGCAGCAGACCTTCACGCGGCTCGCCGAGTCGCGGGCGCTGCGCTGGACCTACGAGCGCTGGTTCCTCAAGCGCCTGCCCAACGGCGAACGCCTGGACATCCCGATGTCGAACGACCTGCGGGTCAGCTTCCAGCTGATGGGCCTCGACGGGGGCGAGTGACCGGCGCGGGGACAGGCGCGACGACCGGACGGCGCCTCGCTTTCGCCCAACCGGCACGCGAGGAAGACGCGGCCTGATCGCTTCCCTCCCGCCGCGAGCGTGCCACCGTCCATGCTGATCGCCGCGCCCTGCCCGAAACCGCTCGCCCTGGCGCTGGCCGCCGCCCTCGGCTGCGCCGCCTCGGCGGCCTCCGCCCACCCGCACGTCTGGGTGACCGCCAAGGCGCAGCTCGTCTACGCGGACGGCAAGCTCGTCGGCGTCCGCGACACGTGGAGCTTCGATCCCGAGTACACGGCCTTCGTCACGCAGGGCCTCGACACCAACAAGGACGGCAAGCTCAGCCCGGAGGAGCTCGCCGGGCTCGCCGCCGAGAACACCGCCAACCTCGCCGAGTTCGGCTACTTCACGAAGCTGAAGGTCGGCGGCAAGGAGCAGGCCTTCGGCGAGCCGAAGGAGCCGGCGGCGCACATGGACGACCGGGCGCTGGTCATGACCTTCCTGCTGCCCCTGAAGACCCCGGTCCAGCAGGGGCGGGGGGTCGCCGCGCTGGAGGTCTACGACCCGACCTACTTCGTCGCCTTCTCGTTCGCCGAGGGCGCGGACGCCGCCACCCTCACGGGTGCGCCCCAGGGCTGCGCCGCCACGGTCACCCGGCCGAAGACCGAGCAGCCGAAGACGGCCGATGCCGGGTCGCCGGGCATGACCGAGGCCTTCTTCGAGGCGCTCACCGCCGCCTCGACCTACGGGGTGCAGTTCGCCAGCCGGGTTCTCGTGGCATGTCCGTAGGCATCGGGATCGTCGCCCCCGCCGGGGCGGGACGGCTGGGGCTGAGGCTCGGCCTCATGGCCGCGGCCATCGCGCTGGCCGCGCTGCTCGCGGCCGCGATCGCGTGGCTGGTCGCGCCCGGCCTCGCCGCGCCGCCGCCGCGCTCGCCCTTCGGGATCGGCTTCCGCGAGGCCGCGCCGGCCGCCACGGGTCTCGGCGGCGTCATCCTGGCGCTGCAGGCGAGCTTCTCCCGCAGCCTCAACGCCGCGGTGAGCGCGCTGCGGGGCGGCGGCAGCTGGACCCCGCTGATCGGCCTCGCCTTCGCGTACGGCGTGTTCCACGCCGCCGGCCCGGGCCACGGCAAGGCGGTGATCGCCGGCTACATCCTGGCGGGGGAGCGGGCGCTCCGGCGCGGCGCCGCGCTGAGCGTCTGCGCCGCGCTGCTCCAGGCCTGCGTGGCCGGGGCGATCGTCGGCCTCGGCACGCTGGTCCTCAACGCCACGGCGGCGAGCATCACCCGGGCCGGCACCCTGATCGAGACCGTGAGCTTCGCCCTCGTCGCCCTGATCGGGCTGGTCCTGACGTGGCGCAAAGCCGGTCGCCTCGCCAATCTCAGCGCGGGCTGCGGCCCGGGCTGCAGCCACCTACCGGAACCGCAGGCCCTCGACACCCTCGACACGTGGCGCGAGCGGGCCGGGGTGGTGCTGGCGGCCGGGACACGCCCCTGCGCCGGCGCCGTGCTGGTCCTCGTCTTCGCGGTGTCGCAGGGCGTGCCCGGCGCGGGCGTGCTGGCGGTCCTGGCGATGGCGCTCGGCACCGCGCTGACAACGACGGCCCTGGCCTGCCTCGCGGTCTTCGCCAAGCGGGTGGCGCTGCGCCTCGCGGGCGGACGGGGACAGGCCGGACTCCTGGCGCTCGGTGGCCTCGAACTCGTCGCCGCCGCCTTCGTGCTGGTCCTGGGCGCCGCGATGCTCTCGGGCCTCGCCCCGGGCCTCGGCGGCTGAAGGGCCTCGCCTTCCGGGGCGCGGCGTGCCACGCTGCGCGACCGAGACGGAGCGCGCGCCGATGCATCCCGACTTCGCGACGATCCTGAACTGGCGTCTGCTCGCCGGATCGCATCCCTTCCCCGGGCCAGACGGCGGGACCTGCATCAACGAGGCCGCGATGGTGGCCGCGGGCCTGCCCTACCGGGCGATCCGCTCCAGCGCGGACTGCCCACCCTGCTTCTCGCGGCCGGCCGCCGCCTACGCCCTCGGGCTCAACGACGCCATGCCGGACGAGGTGCGGCCGCAGCTGATGGCCTTCGTCCTGCGCCTGTCGGGCAGCGCCGACACGGCGGAGATCGAGGCCGCCCGCACCCGGCAGCTGGCGCTGGAGAGCGTCCGCCGCATCCTGGCGCCGCTCTGCGCGGTCGCCGGGATGGTCGAGGACGCGGAAGCCTGCTCCGGCGCGCCGGACTGGCCCGCGGCCCTGGCGGCGGCCCGCGCGGCCGCGTGGCGGGGCGGGGCGCGCGCGCAGGCGGCGGCCCAGGCGCGGCGCTGGCGGGAAGGCGCGATGACCGCGGCGGTGTCCCGCACCGCGACGGCGGCCGAACGCGCTGGCGAGGACGCGCGCTGCGCCGCCGAGGTGGCCGAGGGGGCAGCGCCGTTCCTGACCGGAACCTGGGCCGAGGCCTGCGCGATCCTCGCGGAGACCCTCGCCATCGGCCGGCAGGCGCCGGAGATCGCCGTCGCCGGCGCCCGACAACGCATGGACGCGGCGCGCGCCCGGGTGCCGGCCTGATCAGGCCGCCGCGGGCGCGGCGTCGAGATCGAAGTCGATGGTGCCGCAATTCTCCAGGAACGTGCCGGTGAGGTGGTAGAAGAACGTCCCGTGGCCGACCACCGCGATGGTGGTCTCAGGCCGGGCCCGCAGCCAGTCGCGGAACGCCGCGACCCGGGCGTCGAACAGGGGGCGGGGCTCCACCGGGTAGCCGCCGACCTCGCAGCCGGGCTCCGCGTGCCACCAGACCTCGGGCAGGTGCCCGACATCGAGGTGGGGGAAGTCCGCGGCGATCTCCGAGGCGGCCCGGCCGACATCGCAGCTGCTCTCCTGGCACTCGCGGTGCAGCACCTCGACCAGCACCCGCGGCCGGCTCGGATGCTCGCCGAACAGGATCGCCGCGGTCTCGATGGCGCGGGTCAGGGGCGAGACCACCACGAGGTCGAAGGGGATCGGCCGGAGCCGCTCCCGCGCGGCCCGGGCCTGGGCTTGGCCCAGCTCGGTCAGGCGGGCGTCGGGCAGGCCAGGATCGCCGCCCCCGTGCCGGTGGGCCGCGTTGAAGGTCGACTGCCCGTGGCGGATGCAGACGATGCGGGTCTTGTCCTGCATGGATCTCGAAGACGTTCCGGAGAGGGAATGGCGGACCGGACCGGTCACGCGAAGCGGCCGCCGCGCTGGATGACCTCGATCTTGTAGCCGTCCGGGTCGGTGGCGAAGAAGAACCGCGCGAGCACGTCGTCCCCGTGCTTGAGGGTCTTGACGTCGGTGGCCGTGAAGCCCTCGCGCCGGTGCCGGGCGTGCTCGGCCTCCACGTCGTCGACCACGAAGGCGATGTGCCCGTAGCCGTCGCCGAGATCGTAGGGCTTGTCGCGGCCCTTGTTCACCGTGAGCTCCAGCTCGAACGGCGAGTCCGGATCCCGCATGTAGACGAGGGTGAAGTCCGGGAAGTCGAACCGGCCGGACACCGCGAGACCGAAGGCACGGGCATAGTAGTCGCGCGCGCGCTCTTCCTCGAGGACGCGGATCATGGCGTGGACGGGCTTGGACATGCGCGCGGAGTTCCGTGGGCACGCCGGCGGCGTGCAGCGCCCACTATGTGGCGCGATCCGCAGCCGCGAAAAGGCCGGTGGCGCGGCGCCGGGGTCGCGCCCCGGGACGTCGGCCACGATCTGTCGAAGAACCCGGCCCGTATAGACCGATCCCATATTGCATATGCTAGATCAATATCTGTTCTTTAAATCGTTCCAAGGAATGTATTGGAGTCAATATATGAGGATCCATGCTGATATAAGATGTCGCAAAAGGCTCGGAGACACAAAATCAAACCGCAAAATGATATTTCTCATTGACACAATCGCGCTTCCAACGCTTTATCGCCCTCGACGACCAAAGTGAATCCCATGAAATCATGAGGCCGATCATCGATCGAGGGAAGGGATTTCAAGACAGTGATACGCTTATCCAATATCAATATACTTCCAAAAATTGCTGCCGTCATCGCGCTGATATGCGTGATTGTCGGCGGATGTATCTGGTACGCTCAGGCGCGGATGACGGTCATCGACGACCGCTACAGCGAGTTCCTCGCCCGCGAGGCGACGGCGGTGGCGGAGGCACGCAGGCTGAACCGCCTGGTGATCGAGTTGAATTACTGGGTCTACCGGATCATCGCGGAGACCGATCAGGGCCAGATGCAGGCCGCCAACAGCGGCTTCGAGGCCGCGCTGCCCGCGGTGAGGGCGCTCCTTCCGAGCCTCCGATCGCACGCGCCGACCTTCGCCGCGCGCATCGATGAGCAGGCCGCGCGGATCGAGCGCTATCTCAGGGACGTGAGCGAGGTCCGCCGGCTGGGCACCGCCAATCAGAACGAGCAAGCCATCGCGCTGATCCACACGGCGATCGATCCGACGTTCTCCGGCTTGCTGACCGACGGCAACCGGATGGCCGAGGACATCGATGCGTACATGCAGAAGGGCTCGGGCGACCTGACCGATCAGACCAACGAGACCCGCCGGACGCTGATGATCGTCAGCGGTCTCGGCATGCTGGCGGGGCTGCTGGCGGCGGTGTTCATCGCCACGGTCGGGATCACGCGGCCGCTCGACCGGCTGGTCAAGGTCCTGCAGCGGATGGCGCAGGGCGAGGTCGAGGCCGAGATCACCGAGGCCGCCCGAAGGGACGAGGTGGGCGCCGTCGGCAAGGCCGTCGAGGGCATCAAGGTCATGGTCGCCCGCAAGGCCGCCGAGGAAGCCGAGATGAAGCGCCGCGCCGACGAGGCGGCAGCGGCCGCGCGCAGGCGGACCATGGTGGAACTCGCGGACGGGTTCGAGCGGGCCGTGGGGAGCATCGTCGGGATGGTCTCGTCCTCGGCCACCGAGTTGCAGGCCACGGCGCAGACCATGACGTCGAGCGCGACCGAGACGGCCAGCCAGTCCACCACGGTGGCGGCCGCCGCCGAGCAGGCCTCCGCCAACGTCCAGACCGTGGCGGCCGCCGCCGAGGAGCTGGGCACCTCCGTGCAGGAGATCGGCCGGCAGGTCCTCGGCTCGGCCAACCTCGCGCAGGCGGCGGTCGGCGAGGCGGACGAGACCCAGCACCTCGTTCAGGCGCTCAGCCAGGCGGCGACGCGCATCGGCGATATGGTCGGGCTCATCGCGAACATCGCCGGCCAGACCAACCTGCTGGCGCTGAACGCCACGATCGAGGCGGCGCGGGCCGGCGAGGCCGGCCGCGGATTCGCGGTCGTCGCCGCCGAGGTCAAGGAGCTGGCCGGCCAGACCGCCCGGGCCACCGAGGAGATCAGCCAGCAGATCGGCCAGATCCAGGGTGTGACCGGCCAGGCGGTCTCGGCCATCGACACGATCGCCGCCCGGATCCGCGAGATCGACGCGGTCGCCGCCACCATCGCGGCGGCGGTCGAGGAGCAGGGCGCGGCCACGCAGGAGATCGTCCGCAACGTCTCGCAGGCGGCGGCCGGCACCGACGAGGTGACGAGCAACATCGCCGGCGTGGCGCGGGCCTCGGAAGAGACCGGCGCCGCGGCAGCCCAGGTTCTGGGAGCGGCCGGCGAGCTGTCGCGCCAGTCCGAGCATCTGGGCGTCGAGGTCTCCCGCTTCCTCGGGTCGGTCCGGGCGGCCTGAGGCCGATCAGCCGCCGACCCGCAGGACCTGCGTCCGGGTGCCGGCCTGCGCGAAGGCGTCCGGGTCGGCGCCGGTCATCCAGACCTGCCCCGGCAGGGCCTCGAGGGCCTCGAACAGGCCGGCCCGGCGGCAGGGATCGAGGTGGGCCGCCACCTCGTCCAGGAGGATCAGCGGGGCGATGCCGCTCATGGCCCGCACCAGCCGCGCGTGGGCGAGGACGAGGCCGATGAGCAGCGCCTTCTGCTCGCCCGTGGACGCCGTCCCGGCCGGCACGTCCTTCGGGCCGTGGCGGACCACGAGGTCGCTGCTCTGCGGCCCGATCAGCGTGCGGCCGGCGGCCCGGTCCCGGTTGCGGCCGTTGCGGAGCGCCATGCGGTAGCGGTCCTCGGCCTCGAGGGCCGGCCAGACCGCAACCAGATCGTCGAGGTCGCCCTCGAGGCGGATGGCCGCCCAGGGGAAGGGCTGCGCGTCGTCTCGGGTCTCGGCGATCAGCCGGTCGAGGCGCTCGGCGGTCTCGCGCCGGGCGAGCGCCACGGCGACGCCGAGCTCCGCGACCTCCCGCTCCACCGCGTCGAGCCAGCGGTCGTCGTCGGGCCGCTCCTCCAGCAGGCGGTTGCGCGAGCGCAGGGCTCGCTCCAGCGCGGAGACCCGGGCGCCGTGGGCGGCGTCGACCGCCAGCACGAGACGGTCGAGGAACCGTCGCCGGTCTCCGGCCGCCCCGCGGAACAGGCCGTCGAGGTCGGGGGTCAGCCAGACGACCCGCAGGAACTCGCTGAACGCCACCGGCGAGGCCGCGGTGGCGCCGTCGATCCGGCACAGCCGGCTCGCGCGCCCGTCGGGACCCGGCGGCTCGAGCCCGGTGCCGAGCCGGTGCTCGGCGCCGTCGCGGTCGAGGGTGAGCGAGACCGCGAATCCGCCCGGGCCGCCGCTGCGCGCCATGGCGGCGAACTCCGCCCGGCGCAGGCCCCGGCCCGGTACGAACAGCGAGAGCGCCTCGAGCAGGTTGGTCTTGCCCGCGCCGTTCTCCCCGACCAGCGCGACGAAGCGGGCCTCGGGCGTCAGTTCGAGGTCCGCGTGGTTGCGGAAATCGCGGGCGATCAGGCGGGTGACGCGCAGGCTCGACCCGTCGGGCTCGTCCCGCGGATCGCGGATGTCGCTCATCGGTGAACCGAGGGGTGAACCGAGGGGCCGAGACGCGCCGCGCTCAACCGTCCCTTGCTGTCTGACATCCCATCCAACCACCTCGCCCCGAGGCGCCCGCGTCAGCGGGCCGCGCGGGCGGGCTCCAGAAACCACATCGCCGTCCGGGGACATCCCGCGCGGCCCCCGCTGCGCTCCGGCACCTCGGGACGAGGGCGGGACCGGGATCCGCGCGGCCGCCTCACACCCGCATCGGCATCAGCACGTACAGCGCCGGCGCGCCCTCGCGGTCCTGGATCAGGGTCGGCGAGCCGGGATCCGCGAGCTTGAACAGGGCGGTGTCGCCCTCGAGCTGCGCGGTGATGTCGAGGAGGTAGCGGGCGTTGAAGCCGATATCGAGGCCGGCCGCCTCGTAATCGACGTCGAGCTCCTCGGTGGCACTACCGGAATCCGGGTTGTTCACCGAGAGCGCGAGGCGCCCTTCGGCGAGCCCGAGCTTCACCGCGCGCCCGCGCTCCGACGAGATCGTCGAGACCCGGTCCACGGCCTTCGCGAAGGCGTCGCGCTCGACGGTCAGCCGCTTGTCGTTGTTGGCCGGGATCACCCGCTGGTAATCCGGGAAGGTGCCGTCGATCAGCTTGGAGATCAGCGTCAGGCCGCCGGCGAAGCGCAGGCGGATCTTCGCGGGCGACAGGTCGACCGCGACGGTCTCGCCGCCGTCGTCGAGGAGCTTCTGGATCTCGGCGACCGCCTTGCGGGGCACGATCACGCCCGGCATGCCGACGCTGCCCTGCGGGGCCGGGATCTCGACGCGGGCGAGCCGGTGGCCGTCCGTCGCCACCGCCCGCATCGCCGGGCCGTTCTCGGTCTCCAGCGTGTGCAGGTAGATGCCGTTCAGGTAGTAACGGGTCTCCTCGGTGGAGATCGCGAACTGGGTCTTCTCGATCAGCCGCTTCAGGTCGGCGGCGGCGATCTCGAAGCCGTGCGGCATCTCGCCGGCGGCGAGGTCCGGGAAGTCGCCCTCCGGCAGGGCGCCCAGGGCGAAGCGCGAGCGTCCGGACCGGATCGTCATCTGGCCGGACTCGCCGCCGGTCTCCAGGGAGACCTGCGCGCCGTCGGGGAGCTTGCGCACGATGTCGTAGATCACGTGCGCCGGCACGGTCGTGGCGCCCGCATCCGCCACGTCCGCCGGCACGCTCTCGGTCACCTCGATGTCGAGATCCGTCGCCCGGAGCTGGAGACCCGACCCTTCCGCGCGCAGGAGCACGTTCGACAGGATCGGGATCGTGTTGCGGCGCTCGACGACCCGGTGCACGTGGCCGAGCGACCTGAGCAGGGCCGCGCGCTCGACAGTGACTCTCATCGCAATACTCAAGTGATAGGGACGGCGCCGCGGCCGGCGACCGTCGCGGAATATGGCCGTTCAGCTTGGCGAAGGGGACAGGGGAACGCAAGGCCGCCGTCGGTGCACCGCACAGCGACCTCCGCGTCCAGGGCGGATGCCCATGTCCGGAGCGGGGTATCGGCCCCCGGCGGCCCGTGCGAAAGCGCCGCGACCGACCCGGACCCCCCATCCCGATCATGCTGCAGACCATCGACCCCGCGGGCAACACCGCAGACCCCTCGCAGGCCACCCCGAGCGCCCCCCCGAGTGCTCGGCGGATCCTCGCCGCGAGCTTCGTCGGGACGGCGATCGAGTTCTTCGACTTCTACATCTACGCCACCGCCACCGCCCTGGTGATCGGCCCGGTCTTCTTCCCCGCCGGCGCGCCCGGCGTGCAGCAGCTCAGCGCCTTCGCGACCTTCGCCATCGCGTTCATCGCGCGGCCCGTCGGCGCGGCCCTGTTCGGGCATTTCGGCGACCGGGTCGGCCGCAAGGCGACGCTGGTGGCGTCGCTGCTGATCATGGGCATCTCCACGGTGCTGATCGGCTGCCTGCCGACCTACGCGTCGGTCGGCTGGTGGGCGCCGGCGGCGCTGTGCATCCTGCGCTGCGGGCAGGGGATCGGGTTCGGCGGCGAGTGGGGCGGCGCGGCGCTGCTGGCGGTCGAGAACGCGCCGCCGGGCCGGCGCGCGTGGTACGGCATCTTCCCGCAACTCGGGGCGCCGGTCGGCTTCGTCCTGGCCAATCTCGGCTTCCTCGCCCTCAGCTTCGGCCTGACGCCCGAGAGCTTCCAGGCCTGGGGCTGGCGCCTGCCGTTCCTGGCCTCGGCGGCGCTCGTCGGCGTCGGGCTCTACGTGCGCCTGAAGCTCACCGAGACGCCGGCCTTCAAGGCGGCGCTCAGCCAGGCCCGGCCGGAGCGCGTGCCCTTCGCCACCATGCTGACCCAGCACGGACACGCCGTCCTGGTCGGCACCTTCGCGATGGTGGCGGTGTACGCGGTGTTCTACCTCTCGACCGTCTTCGCCCTGGGCTACGGCACCGGCACCCTCGGCTACAGCCGGCCGACCTTCCTGCTGTTCGAGTGCATCGCGGTCTGCTTCATGGCGCTCGGCACCGTCGTGTCGGGGGCCGCGGCCGACCGCTTCGGCCGCCGGCCGGTGCTGCTCTCCGGCATGGCCGTGACGTTCCTGCTGGGCTTCCTCATGGGGCCGATGCTGGGCCACGCCGCCGGCACCGGCACCTGGCCGCCGGTCCTCGGCTTCCTGTGCCTCAGCCTCCTGACAATGGGGTGGGTGTTCGGACCGATGGGCGCCGTCCTGCCCGAGCTGTTCCCGACGCGGGTGCGCTACACGGGCGCCTCGGTGACCTACAACCTCGCGGGGATCCTGGGGGCCTCGGGGGCGCCCTACATCGCGCAGCAGCTCGCGGCCTACGGCGGCATCGGCTTCGTCGGGTTCTACCTAGCGGGGGCCGCGATCCTCAGCTTCCTCGCCGTGCTGGCCATGCCGGAGACTGCCGGCCGCTGACGGGACGGGCGGGCGCCGCCGGCCTCAGCGGCCGGCGCGATCCTGAGCCGCCGCCACGGTGGGCTCGAAGCGCCCGAGGAAGCGCGTCCGCTCCCACAGCTCGATCGCGTCGCGCCCGACCATCGCCCGGGCGCGGCGGCGCGCCTGCGTGTCGTCCTCGGCCGACAGGATCTCGGCCGCGCGGACGCGGCCCGCCCGGTCGAGCCGGAAGGCCCTGTAAGCGCGGCTCCGGTGAGCCGTTCCAGCATCCAGCGCGAGCATAGCGACATCCTCCGGGCCGGAACGTCCCGGAAGATGGTTAACTGTCGGTAAATCGCGGTTCTCGCGATCGAGGACGCGGTCCCGACGCGCCCGCTCGGCGGGGGCGGCGCTCCTCAGCTCCGCTTGTCGAGCGGGCGACCGAGGAGGCGGGCGAACTCGGCCTCGATCTCCTCCACCGAGAACGGGTTGCCGGATCCCTTCGCGTCGGGCGTGGGCGCGGACGGCGGCGGCGGCGGGGCCGGCACGGGCGGAGGGGGTTCGACCTTGGGCATCGCCGGCGGCGGCACGGGTTTGGCCGGAGGCGGAGGCGGAGGCGGAGGCGGAGGCGGCGGGGCCTCCGGCTCGTCGACCGGGGCGGGGGCGGGCACCGGCTCGACCGGGACGCTCGCCATCGCGGCGGCCAGCGGATCGACGCCCTCGGGCGCCGGCGGGGCGGGCGCGGGCTGCGGCGGCGGCGTCACGGCCGAGGACGAGCGCGACAGGGCGGCCTGGAGCTGCCGGGCCATGTCGGACAGGACCACCGGATCGACCGACTTGCGCTCGGAGGGCACCGCGAGACTCGGGGCCAGACGGGCGGGCTCCGGCTCCGCCGGTGCCGGCTCGGGCTTGCGCTCGGAGGCCGGGTTGGGCCGCGGCTCGATCAGCGGCGGCGCGGTCCGGCTCAGGATCCGCCGCGGGGCGACCGGCTCGCGCGGCGGGGGCGCGGGCGGCTCCACCGCCGGCGGCGTGATCGGCGGCGACACCATCGGCGGCGGCACCACCGGCTCGGGCGCGGGCGGCGCCGGGGGTTGAGGCGCGGGCGGCTGGGGTGGCGCGGCACTCAGAGGTGCGGTGACGTCCTGGCCGGGCTCGTCGCCGCCGAACAGCCCGGGATCGAGGGGCAGAGTCACGGGCGGAGCGGAGGCCGAGCGCGGCACCGGCGACGGCACCACCACCGGCATCGCGAAGCCCGGATCGAACAGCGGTTCCGCGCGCCGGCCGCCGGATTCCGGCAGACCGCGGGGCGGCTCGGGCAGGCGGCCGCCCTGGACGAGGGGGTCCGGGAGCGGCTCGTCCAGCGGCTCCGGCGCCAGCTCCGGCCGGATCGCCGCCTCCGGCAGGGGCCGCTGGCCGCGCTGGATGTTGCGCTCGACCACCACGTCGTTGGGGCCGCCCACGAGGAGCAGGTGCTCGACATTGTCCCGGCGCAGCAGGATGAGCTGCCGGGCCCGGTCGAGCTCGTACACGTCGACGATCCCGAGGCGCGGCTGGCGCCCGCGGCTCCCGGACCGCCCCGGCAGGGCGAGGCTCCGGCCGGTGAGCCGGCGCACCGTGAACACGATCGCCGCGAGCGCCGTGAAGATGACGGCGAAGATCACGATATACTGGACGATGGGGGAGCCGTCAGAGCCGAACACGGATTGCAGCCATCGCAAGATTACGCACTCGCACGTTCCGACCGCCGCGGGTGCGCGCCGGCACGGACTTGATCCATACCACGCCGGAGGGGCGGCAAGGCAAACGACGTTAAGAGTTCGTTAACAGACCTTTTAATTGAGCGCGCGCAAGACAATAGGTCGGGACTGCGCCGCCGGCCCGGCCGAACCGGGGGTTCACTCCCCCGCGGCGCGAGCTGACGCGGGCACCGGCCGACCCGGAGATCGGGCTTAACGCGCCGTTAACCATGCAGGCGGCAGATTTTGCCGAGCCCGCTCGTCCCGGCGCGGCCACGCCATCCCGGAGGCGACCATGGCCCTCACCGATCTGCCCGTGCTGAGCATGCTGCGCACGCGGATGCAATGGGCGCAGGCGCGCCAGGGCGTGATCGCCGAGAACGTCGCCAACGCCGACATGCCGGGGTTCAAGCCCCGCGACCTCGTGGAGCCGCGCTTCGACCGGGCGACCGGCGCCCTCGCCACCAGCGGCTCCGGCCTGACACTCACGAGCGCGGGCCACATGGCGTCGCCTGGCCAGACGGTCGGCGCCGACTCCAAGCGCGCCAAGGGCTTCGAGGTCCGGCCCAGCGGCAACGGCGTCAACCTCGAGGACGAGATGATGAAGGCCGGCGAGAACCAGGCGGACTACCAGCTCGCCGCCTCGCTTTACCAGCACAGCCTGACCACCCTGAAGATCGCGATCGGCAAGAGCTGACGCGCGACGACCGAATGTGGAGCGCCGACGGCCGCGGGGTCGCGGCAGCGGGAGGGTCCTGAGCCATGGAATTCACGAAGTCGCTGGCGGTGGCGGCCGCGGGCCTCAAGGCCCAGTCGGGCCGGATGCGCATCATCGCCGAGAACATCGCCAACGCCGATTCCGCGCCGGCCTCCGCCGGGGCGCAGCCCTACCGCCGCAAGATCCCGACCTTCACCAGCCACCTCGACGACGAGACCGGTGCCAAGCTCGTCGAGGCGGGGCGCGTCAGGCGCGACCCGTCGGCCTTCCGGACCAAGTACGAGCCCGGCAACCCCGCGGCCGACGCCCAGGGCGTGGTGCAGATGCCCAACGTCAACGCGCTGATCGAGAACATGGACCTGCGGGAGGCCCAGCGCTCCTACGAGGCGAACCTCAACATGATCAGCGCCACCCGCAAGATGCTGGCGCAGACCCTCGGCATCCTGAAGTGACCCCCGAAGCCCGCGGCAGGACCGCTTAGCAAGGACGCATGGCGATGGCTTCGAGCAACTTCGCGGCGGGTGCCTACGCGGCCGTCCAGGGCCTCGCCGGCGGCCGGCCCGCCCCCCGGGTGCAGCCGACGACCGGCACCGGCACCGACTTCATGCAGATGCTCGGGCAGACCCTGGACAGCGTCGGCGATGCCGGCCGTCGGGCCGATTCCCAGGCCGTCTCCGCGGCCGCCGGCAAGGCCAACGTCGTGGACGTGGTCACCGCGGTCGCCGAGAGCGAGACGGCCCTGCAGACCATGGTGGCGGTGCGCGACCGCATGATCTCCGCCTACGAGGAGATCATGCGGATGCAGATCTGACCGGCCGACCGTTTCCCCGCCCGCTCCCCCCGCACTGAGCGCACCCCCATGACCGGTCTCGCCATCCTCGACATCGCCCGCGACGGCATCTTCGTGTTCCTCAAGGTGGCCGGGCCCCTGATGCTGGTCGCGCTCGCGGTCGGCCTCGCCGTGTCCCTGGTCCAGGCCCTGACGCAGATCCAGGAGCAGACGCTGATCTACGTGCCCAAGGTCGTGGCGGTGTTCGCCGCGCTCCTGCTGATGCTGCCCTTCATGGGCGACGCCATGGCCGGCTACATGACCCGCATCGCCGCCCGCATCGCGGCCGGCGGCTGATGCGCCCGCCGGCCGGGACAGGCGCGGCCCCCGCGTGCCATAGGGGCCGCGATGAACCTGCTCCTGCCCGGCATCGCCTCGGCCTACCTGATCACCTTCGCGCGCATCGGCACGCTGATCATGCTGATGCCGGGGATCGGCGAGCAGACGGTGTCGCCGCGCCTGCGCCTCGCCTTCGCGCTGCTCACGTCCCTGGTGCTGTTCCCGACCGTGCGCCCGCTGCTCGGCGGCACGGAGGGCGTGGCCGGCCCGCGGCTGATCGGGCTCCTGTTCGGCGAGACGATCATCGGGCTGGTGCTCGGCCTCACGGTGCGGATGATCCTCGCCGCCCTTCAGACCGCCGGAGTGATCATCTCGGCACAAGTCGGGCTGTCCTACGCGATGACGGTGGATCCGAGCCAGGGCGGCCAGCAGGTGGCGATCGGCAACTTCCTGTCGTTGCTCGGGATCACGCTGATCTTCGCCGCGGACCTGCACCATCTCGCCATCGAGGGCGTGGCCCGCAGCTACGTGGTGCTGCCCCCCGACGGCGTGCCGTCCTTCTCGGACGCGCTGATGCTGGCCACGAAGGCGCTGGCTCGGGGCTTCACCCTGGCGGTGCAGATCGCCGGCCCATTCATCGCCTTCGGGATCCTGTTCAACCTGGGTCTCGGCGTGCTGTCGCGGCTGATGCCCCAGATGCAGGTGTTCTTCCTGGCGGTCCCGGCCTCGGTGCTGATCGGCATGCTGCTGCTGATGGGCTGCCTCGGCGTCATGATGGGCGTCTTCCTGGACGACCTGGGCCGGTATCTCGGGGATTACGTCGGCCGCTGAGCGGCCGGATCGCCCTTACCCCGACGATGTCCCCGCTCTGAGCCCGACGCGCGATGGCCGACGATACCGACGACGAGGACAAGACCGAGGAGCCGTCCCAACGACGGCTCGATCAGGCGATCGAGCGCGGCGACGTCGCGACCAGCACCGAGATCAACACCTTCGCGATACTGGCCGCGTTCACCCTGGCGCTGCTGGTCGCGGCCCCGACCATCGCCACGAACCTGCTGCACGGGCTCAAGGCCTACCTCGCCAACGCCCATACCCTGCCGGACGACGCCACGGCCATGAAGGCGGCCATGACGCGCGGCTTGTGGCTGTGGCTCCAGGCGGTGGCGGTGCCGGTCGGGCTGGCGGTCGTGGCCGGGCTGGCCGCGGGGCTCCTGCAGCACCCGCTGGTCTTCTCCGCCGAGACGCTGATGCCGAAATTCTCGCGCCTCTCGCCGATGGCGGGCGTGAAGCGGCTCCTCGGCGTCGAGGCCCTGTTCCAGTTCGGCAAGGGGCTGGCGAAGATCGCCGCCGTGGGCGTGGTCGGCGCGGTGATGCTGTGGAACGACCGCGACCGGCTGGAAGTGTTCGCCCAGCTGGACCCGGCCGCCTCCATGCCGGCGATCCTGTCCCTCAGCCTGAAGCTGCTCGCCGGCATGCTGTGCATGCACCTCGCGATCACCCTCGGTGACGCGCTCTACGCGCGGTTCCGCTGGCGCAAGCGCCACCGGATGTCGAAGGAGGAGCTCAAGCAGGAGATGAAGGAGTCGGAGGGCAATCCCGAGGTGAAGGGGCGCCTGAAGCAGCTCCGGATGGCCCGGGTGAAGAAGCGCATGATGGCCGCGGTTCCCACCGCCACCGTCGTGGTGACGAACCCCACCCACTACGCGGTGGCGCTGCGCTACGAGACCGGCATGGCCGCGCCGGTCTGCGTCGCCAAGGGCGTCGACGCGCTCGCCCTGCGCATCCGCGCGGTGGCGGCCGAGCACGGCGTCGCGGTGATCGAGAACCCGCCGCTCGCCCGGGCGCTCCACGCCACCGTGGAGATCGACCGGGAGATCCCGGCCGAGCACTATCGCGCGGTGGCGGAGGTCATCGGGTTCGTGCTGCGCCTGCGGAGACGTGCAGCGTAGCCCCGCGCGATCCGCGCGCCGCGCCGTCTCGCCGAACGCCCGGTGGGGCGAAAGCCACGCTTCCTCCACCTTTTTTCGCGAGGCTGTGTCAAGGCTTGGCGCGACGAGACTGATGCCGCGCCCCGCATGTCCTGATATGGCCGGCGGACTAACCGGGTGACTGTTCTGGAATGAAGCCGATGGCCGACGTCACTGGACCTCCGGCGCCCGCCGCGGGCCCGCAGAATTCGGGTCCCCCGGTCGCGCAGGCCTCGTCCCTGCTCGGAACGGGCTCGATCGACCGCTCGGAACAGCCGGGCCGGGTCGGCCTGCTCCTCGTGCTCGCTGGCCTGCTGGTCGGCGCGGCCATCGGCCTGTCCTTCGTGGCCAACGAGCAGGCCCAGTCGCTGATCGTCTGGCTGCTGGCCCTGCTGGCCATGGCGGGCGTGTTCTTCCTGTTCGCCCTCGCCATCGGGGCGCTCCAGCTCAGCGGCAGCGCCGCCCGGGACGACATCACAAAGGGCATCGTCGACGCCTCGCCGGACGGCCAGCTGGTCGTCGAGGACGGCGGCCGGCTGATCTACGCCAACGAGGCCTATCTCCGGATCGCCAGCGGCGACACCTTCTCCAACCTCGTGCCGGTGGAGCGCATCCTCGTCGGCTCGCCGGAGGTCTCCGAGGCGGTCTACCGCCTGTCGCAGGCCTCGCGCGACGCCCGGGCCCACACCGAGGAGGTGCGGATGTCGCCGCCCCTCGGGCCCACGGCCGGCGAGCGCGGCTTCGGCTGGTACCGGGTCTCGGTGCGGCCCCTCGCGCGCCCGCGCCGGGCGGCCTCCCTCTGGACGGTGGCCGACATCACCGCCGAGCGGGAGCGGCAGGAGAACGTCTTCCAGGAACTCCAGCACGCCATCGACTACCTCGACCACGCCCCGGCGGGCTTCCTGTCGATCGATCCGGCGGGCGCCATCGTCTACATGAACGCGACCCTGGCGGCCTGGCTCGGCTACGACCTCGCCAGCGTCGGCCCCGGCGGCCCGCACCTCACCGAGATCGCCCCGGAGGCGGACGTGCTGGTGCGCACGGCCGGCCTGCCGGGCGAGGTCCGCACCGACCGCTTCGACCTCGACCTGCGCCGCCGCAACGGTCACACCCTGCCGGTCCGGCTCTACCACCGGGTCGCCTTCGGCAAGGACGGCAAGCCCGGCTCGTCGCGGACCTTCGTGATCAACCGCTCCGCCGGAGCCGAGACCGACGAGCCGCAGCGCGCCGCCGAGGTCCGGCTCGCCCGCTTCCTCAACAACTCGCCGATCGCCATCGCGACCCTCGACAGCGGCGGCCGGATCGCCCGCGCCAACGCCTCGTTCACGCGCCTGTTCGGCACGGTCCCGCGGCAGGCCGACGACGGCGCCCCGGACGGGGAGGGTGTCCCGCGGGTCGAGCCCAACGTCGCCGACTCGGTGGCCGACCGGACCGCCCTGGAGGCCGGGCTCGCCCGCGCCGCGAGCGGGCGGACCGACCCGGAGCCCATCGAGGTCCAGCTCAACGGGCCCGGCGGCCGCTCGGCCCGGGTCTGGCTCAGCCCGGCCGACGGCGGCGATGCCGGCCAGCAGACCGACGAGGCCGAGCGGGTGATCCTCTACGCCCTCGACACGACGGCGCAGCGCCAGCTGGAACAGCAGGTCGCCCAGGCCCAGAAGATGAACGCGGTCGGCCAGCTCGCCGGCGGCATCGCGCACGACTTCAACAACGTCCTGCAGGCGATCATCGGCTACTCGGACCTGCTGCTCGCGAGCCACCGGCCGACCGATCCGGCCTTCCAGGACATCATGCAGATCAAGCAGAACGCCAACCGGGCGGCGGGCCTCGTCCGCCAGCTCCTGGCGTTCTCCCGCCGGCAGACGCTGCGCCCGGAGGTGATGAATGTCGGGGAGGCGCTCTCCGAGCTGACCCTCCTCCTCAAGCGGCTGCTCGGCGAGCGCGTCGCGCTGGAGCTGAAGCACGGCCGCGAGGTCTGGCCCGTGAAGGCCGACGTCAACCAGTTCGAGCAGGTGATCGTCAATCTCGCGGTCAACGCCCGCGACGCCATGCCGGAGGGCGGCAAGCTGATGATCCGCACCGAGAACGTCTCCGATCCGGGGGCGGCCGCCGGGGCGGAGGGGCGCGGCGGGGCGCCGGCGGGCGACCACGTGCTGATCGAGGTGCGCGACACCGGCCAGGGCATCCCGCCCGAGCTGATGGAGAAGATCTTCGAGCCGTTCTTCACCACCAAGGAGATCGGCAAGGGCACCGGCCTCGGACTCTCGACGGTGTTCGGCATCGTCAAGCAGTCCGGCGGCACCATCGACGTGCAGTCGAAGATCGGGGAGGGCACGGCCTTCCGCATCTACCTGCCGCGTCACGTGCCCGTGGCGGAGCCCGAGGAGGTGCCGGTCGCGGCGGCCGAGCCGGCACTGCCGCGCGCGGAGCCGCTCGCGCCGGCTTCCACCACCGCCCATCCCGATTCCGGGTCGGACGCCAAGCCGGTCACCGCGCCGGCCGCGGGCGGCGACGCCGCTGTGCCGAAGGGGGAGACGCCGCCCGCCAAGGTCGACAAGCCGGCGCCGCGCAAGCCCGCCGCCGATCATACGGGGCAGGGGACCATCCTGCTCGTCGAGGACGAGGACCCGGTGCGGGCGGTCAACAGCCGGGCGCTCTCGGCCCGCGGCTACACGGTGCTGGAGGCGGCCTCGGGCCTCGAGGCCCTGGCGATCGTCCGCGAGGGCGCGCAGACCATCGATCTCGTCGTCTCCGACGTGGTCATGCCCGAGATGGACGGCCCGACGCTCCTGCGGGAGGTGCGCAAGCATCAGCCCGACCTGAAGGTGATCTTCGTGTCCGGCTACGCCGAGGACGCGTTCCGCAAGAACCTGCCCGAGGGTGAGACCTTCAACTTCCTGCCCAAGCCCTTCAGCCTGAAGCAGCTCGTCGAGACCGTGAAGAAGACGATGGCGGACTGACCGGCCTGTCGCGTCCGGTCACCGTCGCTCAACGAAGAGCGGCCCCGGAGAGACTCCGGGGCCGCGCATCTTCGAACGTCGCAAGGTCCGCCGCGCGCCGTCGCCGGCCCGCGGCGGCGCGACCTACGCCTCGCCCTCGTCGAGATCGTCCGCCGTCGGGGCGGCGTTCTCCAAGATCTTCTCGGCGACCAGACCGGAATTCTGCCGGATCGAGCCCTCGATCTCGGCGGCGATCTTCGGATTGTCGCGCAGGAAGCCCTTCGAGTTCTCGCGGCCCTGGCCGAGGCGCTGGCTGTTGTACGAGAACCAGGCGCCCGACTTCTCGACGATCCCGGCCTTCACGCCGAGGTCGATCAGCTCGCCGACCTTCGACACGCCCTCGCCGAACATGATGTCGAACTCGACCTGCTTGAAGGGCGGGGCGACCTTGTTCTTCACCACCTTGACGCGGACCTGGTTGCCGATCGCCTCATCGCGGTCCTTGAGCGTCGAGATGCGGCGGATGTCGAGGCGCACCGAGGCGTAGAACTTGAGGGCGTTGCCGCCCGTGGTCGTCTCGGGGCTGCCGTACATGACGCCGATCTTCATCCGGATCTGGTTGATGAAGATGACCATGCAGTTCGAGCGCGAGATCGAGCCGGTCAGCTTGCGCAGGGCCTGGCTCATCAGGCGGGCCTGGAGGCCGGGCTGGCTCTCGCCCATCTCGCCCTCGATCTCGGCCCGCGGGGTCAGCGCGGCCACCGAATCGACCACCAGCACGTCGATGGCGCCGGAGCGCACGAGCGTGTCGGTGATCTCGAGCGCCTGCTCGCCCGTGTCGGGCTGGGAGATCAGCAGGTCGTCGAGGTTCACGCCGAGCTTGCGGGCGTAGACCGGGTCGAGGGCGTGCTCGGCGTCCACGAACGCGCAGACGCCGCCCTTCTTCTGGGCCTCCGCGATCGTGTGGAGCGCCAGCGTCGTCTTGCCGGACGATTCGGGACCGTAGATCTCGATCACGCGGCCGCGGGGAAGGCCGCCGACGCCCAGCGCGATGTCGAGGCCCAGCGAGCCGGTCGAGACGGTCTCGACCTCTTGGACCTTGTCGCTCTTGCCGAGCCGCATGATCGAGCCCTTGCCGAAGGCGCGCTCGATCTGAGACAGGGCGGCGTCGATCGCCTTGGACTTGTCCTTGTCCACCGGGGGCATGTCGACCACTTTCAATGCGGGCTGGGCCATCTGGCGGGCTCCTTATGAAGGGGTTGGACGCAGTTCACAACGCGCGTCGCCACCGCCTCTATGTACCCGTTTTGTTCTCAACCAGCAAGGCCGGAACGCGGTTTTGCAGCATGCAGGTCACGAAATCCCGGCTCGAGCCCCGGATGCCCCGCGACAGCAATCCAATCCGGTAATCGGCCGCGAGGACCCGTACGAACGCCGACACAATGCGCCGAACGGGACGACCGCCAGCCGCAATGGCGACGCCGCGCGCGGTCCCGCAGCAGGCTCGGCCCGCCGGCGACCGGGACCCAACCGCCACACAGGCGGCCGAAAACGACGACGCCCGGCACGAATCCGGCTCTCGCGAGTCGAATTGCGTCCGGGCGTTCGTCGTACCGGTCACCGGGCATCCCCGGGATGGTCACCCCAGAGATAGCACCATCCCGCGACGCCGCGGGCCGGGATCTGGCGGACGCGGAGACCGCAGCCGCCGGGATCCCGGGATCAGGCGGCCTCGCCGGCCTCGGCCTGGGCGGCCTCGCCCTCGACCAGCTTCCAGGTCTTGGTCTTGGAGAACGGACGGCACTCCTCGATGAACACCGTCTGCCCGACCTTGGCGACGTTGCCCTCGTCGTGCGCGTGGTAGTTCTTCGACCGCCGCACGGTCTTCTTCATCACCGGGTGCGTGAAGCGGCGCTCCACCTTCACCACGATGGTCTTCTCACCCTTGTCGCTGACGACGGTGCCCTGCAGGATGCGCTTCGGCATGGTTGTCTCCTAAAACCCGCCTCAGCCCTTGGCCTGCTGCAGCGTCTTGGAACGCTGCAGAGTCCGGACACGGGCGATGTCGCGACGGACCTCGCGGACGCGGGCGACGTTCTCGAGCTGGCCGGTGGCCCCCTGGAAGCGCAGGTTGAACTGCTCCTTCTTGAGGTTGATCAGCTCGTCATTCAGCTGATCCGGCGACAGCGCCTTCAGATCAGACAGTCTCTGGGTCGACTTCACGATATCCTCCGTTCAGTCGGCGATGCGCTGGACGACCCGCGTGCGGATCGGGAGCTTCGCGGCGCCGAGGCGGAGCGCCTCCTTGGCGATGTTCTCGGCAACGCCGTCGACCTCGAACATGATCCGGCCGGGATGGACCCGGGCCGCCCAGTAATCCGGGGCGCCCTTACCGGAACCCATGCGGACCTCGGTCGGCTTCGACGACACCGGGACGTCCGGGAACACCCGGATCCAGACGCGGCCCTGGCGCTTCATCTCGCGGGTGATCGCGCGGCGGGCCGCCTCGATCTGGCGGGCGGTGACGCGCTCGGGCTCCACCGCCTTCAGGCCGAACTGGCCGAAGTTCAGCTCGAAGCCGCCCTTGGCCGCACCGTGGATGCGGCCCTTGAACTGCTTGCGGAAGCGGGTCTTTTTCGGTTGCAGCATGGCTTCCTACCTTACGCGTGCTCGCGCTCGCGGCGTCCGCGCTCGCGGCCGCCCTCGCCATCGCGCTCACGGCGTCCGCCGGAGCGGCCGCCCTCTTCCTGGGCCTTCTTGTCCTGGGCCATCGGGTCGTGCTCGAGGATCTCGCCCTTGAACACCCACACCTTGATGCCGCAGGTCCCGTAGGTCGTGAACGCCGTGGCGGTGCCGTAGTCGACGTCGGCGCGCAGCGTGTGCAGCGGGACGCGGCCCTCGCGGTACCATTCCTGACGGGCGATCTCGGCGCCGCCGAGACGGCCCGAGCAGTTGATCCGGATGCCCTCGGCGCCCAGACGCATGGCCGACTGCACGGCCCGCTTCATAGCGCGCCGGAAGGCGACGCGGCGCTCGAGCTGCTGGGCGATCGAGTCGGCCACCAGGGTGGCGTCGATCTCGGGCTTGCGCACCTCGACGATGTTGATGGTCACGTCGGCCTTCGTCATCGTGCCGACGAGCTTGCGCAGCTTCTCGATGTCCGCGCCCTTCTTGCCGATCACCACGCCCGGACGACCCGAGTGAATGGTGACCCGGCACTTCCGGTGCGGGCGCTCGATGACGATCTTGGAGACCGCCGCCTGCTTGAGCTGCTTCATGAGGGCGGCGCGGATCGCGACGTCCTCGTGCATGAGCTTCGCGTAGTCGCCCTTGTTGGCGAACCAGCGGGAATCCCAGGTCCGGTTGATGCCGAGCCGGAGACCGATCGGGTTGACTTTCTGACCCATCAGATCCTCCTCAAGCCGCTTCGGCTTGGCGGACTTCGCGAACCACGATGGTGAGGTTCGAGAAGGGCTTCAGGATGCGCGCGCCGCGGCCGCGGGCGCGGGCGTGGAAACGCTTGAGAACCAGCGCCTTGCCCACGAAGGCCTGGGACACGACGAGGTCGTCGACGTCCAGGTCGTGGTTGTTCTCGGCGTTGGCGATGGCGCTCTCGAGGCACTTCTTGACCTCGGTCGAGATCCGCTTGCGCGAGAACTGCAACTCGGCGAGCGCCGTGTCGACCTTCTTGCCGCGGATCATCTGCGCCACGAGGTTGAGCTTCTGCGGGCTGACGCGCAGCATGCGCGCGACGGCCTTCGCCTCGTTCTCGGGGAGCGCGCGGGGGGTGGCTTGCTTGCCCATCTCAGCGCCTCTTCGCCTTCTTGTCGGCCGCGTGGCCCGGGAAGGTGCGGGTCGGCGAGAACTCGCCGAACTTGTGCCCGACCATCTCCTCGGTGACGTAGACCGGGATGTGCTTCTGCCCGTTGTGCACACCGAAGGTGAGCCCGACGAACTGCGGGAGGATCGTGGAGCGGCGGCTCCAGATCTTGATGACCTCGGAGCGCGAGGAGCCCCGCGCCGCCTCGGCCTTCTTGAAGAGGTAGCCGTCGACGAACGGCCCCTTCCAGAGAGAGCGTGCCATAGCGATTACTTCTTGCGGTTGTGGCGGCTGGACAGGATGAACACGTCGGTCCGCTTGTTGGACCGGGTCTTCTTCCCCTTGGTGGGCACGCCCCAGGGCGTGACCGGGTTGCGGCCGCCCGAGGTGCGACCCTCGCCGCCGCCGTGCGGATGGTCGACCGGGTTCATCGCCACACCGCGGTTGTGCGGGCGCTTGCCGAGCCAACGGTTGCGCCCGGCCTTGCCGAGCGAGATGTTCATGTGGTCCGGGTTGGAGACCGCGCCGACGCTGGCGAAGCACTGGCCGTGGACCAGGCGCTGCTCGCCCGAGTTCAGGCGGAGCGTCACGTAGCCCTGGTCGCGGCCGACGATCTGCGCGTAGTTGCCGGCCGAACGGGCGATCGCGCCGCCCTTACCGATCTTCAGCTCGACATTGTGGACGATCGTGCCCACCGGCATCGAGCCGACCGGAGCGGCGTTGCCCGGCTTGATGTCGACGCTCTCGCCGGCCACCACCTTGTCGCCCGGCTGCAGGCGCTGCGGGGCCAGGATGTAGCTCTGCTTCCCGTCGGGGAAGTTGATCAGCGCGATGAACGCCGTGCGGTTCGGATCGTACTCGATCCGCTCCACCGTAGCGGCGACGCCGAGCTGCTCGCGACGCTTGAAGTCGACGTTGCGCAGCACGCGCTTGTGGCCGCCGCCGCGGAAGCGGACGGTGATGCGGCCGAGATTGTTGCGGCCGCCGGAGGACGACTTGCCCTCCGTCAGCGCCTTCACCGGCTTGCCCTTGTAGAGCTCACGGCGGTCGACGAGCACGAGCTGGCGCAGGCTCGGCGTGACCGGTTTGAATGTCTTCAAGGCCATCGGCTTGGATCCCTAAATCCCGTCCTCAGAGCCCGGTCGTGACGTCGATCGAGTGGCCCTCGGCCAGGGTCACGATCGCCTTCTTCACGTCGGAGCGCTGTCCGCGGAGACCGCGGAAAATCTTCTTCTTACCCTTGGTGACAAGGGTGTTCACGGCCGTGACCTTCACGTCGAACAGCTTCTCGACGGCCTCCTTGATCTGAGGCTTCGTCGCCTTGGGGGCGACGCGGAAGACGACCTTGTTCTGCTCGGTCAGGTTGGTCGCCTTCTCGGTGATGACCGGGGAGACGACGATGTCGTAGTGGCGCGGATCGGCACTCATTTGAAACGCTCCTCCAGCGCGTCGACGGCAGCCTTCGTCAGGACGAGCGTGTCGCGGCGCAGGATGTCGTAGACGTTGATGCCCTGCACGGGCAGCACGTCGATCTGCGGGATGGCGCGGGCGGCCCGGCCGAAATTCACGTCGACCTCGGCACCGCCGATGATCAGCGCGTTCGAGAGGCCCATCTTGCCGAAGCGCTCGATGAGACCCTTGGTCTTGTGATCCTCGATCTTGATGTCGTCGACGACGATCAGGGTCGAGGCCTTGGCCTTGGCCGACAGGGCGTGGCGCAGGGCCAGCGCGCGGACCTTCTTGGGCAGGTCATGGCTGTGGTCGCGCGGCACGGGGCCGAAGGCGCGCCCGCCGCCGCGGAACTGCGGCGCCGAGGCCGCGCCGTGGCGGGCGTTACCGGTGCCCTTCTGCTTGTAGAGCTTCTTGCGGGTCCGGTTCACGTCCGAGCGGTTCTGCACGGCGTGGGTACCGGCGCGCCGCTTGGCGAGCTGCCAGCGGACCATGCGCTGCAGCAGGTCGGCGCGCGGCTCCAGGCCGAAGATCTCTTCATTCAGCTCGACCGAGCCGGCGCCGGCACCGTCGAGGGTTTTGATATCGAGCTTCATCACGCGGTCTCCTCAGCCGCAGGGGCCTCGGTCGCCGGGGCGGAGGCGCCGTTCTCGCGGAACTTGCCCGGCAGCGGAACGTCGGCGGGGAGCTTGCGCTTCACCGCGTCGCGGATCTGGATCCAGCCGCCGGCGACGCCCGGGACCGCGCCCTCGACCAGGATCAGGCCGCGCTCGGGATCGGTGCGCACGACGCGCAGGTTCTGGGTGGTGACCCGCTCGACGCCGAGGTGACCCGGCATCTTCTTGTTCTTGAAGGTCTTGCCCGGGTCCTGGCGGCCGCCGGTCGAACCGATCGAGCGGTGCGAGATCGACACGCCGTGGGTGGCGCGCAGGCCGCCGAAGTTCCAGCGCTTGATACCGCCGGCGAAGCCCTTACCGGTCGTGGTGCCGGTGACATCCACGAACTGGCCGGGGATGAAGTGGTCCGCGGTGATCTCGGCGCCGACCGGGATCAGCGCGTCCTCGGACACGCGGAACTCGGCGAGCTTCTTCTTCGGCTCGACCTTGGCGACCGCGAAGCGACCCCGCTCGGCGGCCGAGACGTTCTTGACCTTGGCCTTGCCGACGCCGACCTGCAGCGCGACGTAGCCGTTCTTCTCGACGGTGCGGTGGGCAACCACCTGGCACTGATCGATCTTGAGCACGGTGACGGGGACATGCTCCCCCGCGTCCGTGAAGACGCGGGTCATGCCGACCTTCTGTGCGATGACGCCTGAGCGCATAGGTTCTCTCCCTCGCGCGATGAAACGGTAAGCTCTAAGTCCTCAGCGGACTCAGAGCTTGATCTCCACGTCCACGCCAGCGGCGAGGTCGAGCTTCATCAGCGCGTCCACGGTCTGAGGCGTCGGATCGACGATATCGAGCACCCGCTTGTGCGTGCGCATCTCGAACTGCTCGCGCGACTTCTTGTCGATGTGGGGCGAGCGGTTCACGGTGAACTTGGCGATGTGCGTCGGGAGCGGGATCGGGCCGCGGATGGTCGCGCCCGTACGCTTGGCCGTGGAGACAATCTCCTTGGTCGACGCATCGAGGATGCGGTGATCGAACGCCTTGAGGCGAATGCGGATGTTCTGACCGTTCATGATCCTGGAACCTTGAGAGGGACGGCGGGGTACGCGAGGCCTTCACCCCGCCGCGCCCTGCTAAGGATGCTTGCTCGAGCTCAGTCGTTGATGGCGGCGACGACGCCGGCGCCGACGGTGCGGCCGCCCTCGCGGATGGCGAAGCGCAGCTTCTCCTCCATGGCCACCGGCACGATCAGCGCCACGTCCATGGTCACGTTGTCGCCCGGCATCACCATCTCGGTGCCCTCCGGCAGCGTGCAGATCCCGGTCACGTCCGTGGTCCGGAAGTAGAACTGCGGCCGGTAGTTGGTGAAGAACGGCGTGTGGCGGCCGCCCTCCTCCTTGGTCAGGATGTACGCCTCGGCCTTGAACTTCGAGTGCGGCTTCACCGAACCCGGCTTGCACACGACCTGGCCGCGCTCCACGTCCTCGCGCTTCGTGCCGCGCAGCAGCACGCCGACGTTGTCGCCCGCCTGCCCCTGGTCGAGCAGCTTGCGGAACATCTCCACGCCCGTCACCGTCGTCTTGGTGGTCGCCCGGATGCCGACGATCTCGACTTCCTCGCCCACCTTCACGATGCCGCGCTCGACGCGACCCGTCACCACCGTGCCGCGGCCCGAGATCGAGAACACGTCCTCGATCGGCATCAGGAACGGCATGTCGATCGGACGCTCCGGCTGCGGGATGTAGCTGTCCACGGTCGCCATCAGCGCCAGGACCGCCTCCTTGCCGATCTTCGGCTCCTTGTCCTCGAGCGCCATCAGCGCCGAGCCCTTGGTGATCGGGATGTCGTCACCGGGGAAGTCGTACTTCGACAGCAGCTCGCGCACCTCCAGCTCGACCAGCTCCAGGAGCTCCTCGTCGTCGACCATGTCGACCTTGTTGAGGAACACCACCAGCGCCGGGACGCCGACCTGGCGGGCCAGCAGGATGTGCTCGCGGGTCTGCGGCATCGGGCCGTCGGCCGCCGACACCACCAGGATCGCGCCGTCCATCTGCGCCGCGCCCGTGATCATGTTCTTCACGTAGTCGGCGTGGCCGGGGCAGTCCACGTGTGCGTAGTGACGGTTCTGCGTCTCGTACTCCACGTGCGCCGTCGAGATCGTGATCCCGCGCGCCTTCTCCTCAGGCGCCTTGTCGATCTGGTCGTAGGCCGTGAACGTCGCCCCGCCCGTCTCGGCCAGGACCTTCGTGATCGCCGCCGTCAGAGACGTCTTGCCGTGATCGACGTGGCCGATCGTGCCAATGTTGCAGTGCGGCTTGGTGCGGGAGAACTTTTCCTTGCCCATCAGAGCCTCCTAGATTCGAATTCGCGTTGCGGAAGAAGAGATGCTTAGGCGTACTTGGCGATGACCTTGTCGGCCTCGCCGCGCGGCACCTCTTCGTAGTGATCGAACTGCATCGTGAAGTTGGCGCGGCCCTGCGAGAAGGAGCGCAGCTGGTTCACGTAGCCGAACATGTTGGCCAGCGGCACCATCGCGTTGATGACGTTGGCGTTGCCGCGCATGTCCTGACCCTGGATCTGGCCGCGGCGGGCGTTCAGGTCGCCGATGACCGAGCCGGTGTACTCCTCCGGCGAGACGACCTCGACCTTCATCACCGGCTCGAGCAGGACCGAGCCGCCCTTCTGCAGCGCCTCGCGGAAGGCGGCGCGGGAGGCGATCTCGAAGGCGAGCGCCGAGGAGTCGACGTCGTGGTAGGCGCCGTCGACCAGCTCGACCTTGACGTCGACCACCGGGAAGCCGGCGAGGACGCCCGCGCCGAGGACCGAGTTGAGGCCCTTCTCGACGCCCGGGATGTACTCCTTGGGCACCGCGCCGCCGACGATCTTCGACTCGAACGAGAAGCCGGCGCCCGGCTCGTTCGGCTCGACGACGAACTTCACGCGGGCGAACTGGCCGGTACCGCCGGTCTGCTTCTTGTGCGTGTAGTCGATCTCCTGACGGCGCGTCAGCTTCTCGCGGTAGGCGACCTGCGGCTGGCCGATATTCGCGTCGACCTTGTAGGTGCGGCGCAGGATGTCGACCTTGATGTCCAGGTGAAGCTCGCCCATCCCCTTGAGGATGGTCTGGCCGGATTCCTGGTCGGTGGAGACGCGGAAGGACGGGTCCTCGGCGGCGAGCTTCGAGAGCGCGATGCCGAGCTTCTCCTGGTCGGCCTTCGACTTCGGCTCGACGGCGATCTCGATGACGGGCTCGGGGAACTCCATCTTCTCGAGGATCACGGCCTTCTGCGGGTCGCAGAGGGTGTCGCCCGTGCGGGTGTCCTTGAGGCCGGCCAGCGCGACGATGTCGCCCGCGAAAGCCTCCTTGATGTCCTCACGGTTGTTGGCGTGCATCAGGAGCATGCGGCCGACGCGCTCCTTCTTGTCGCGCGACGAGTTCAGCACGTTGGCGCCGGTCTCGACCTTGCCGGAGTACACGCGGCAGAAGGTGATCGTGCCGACGTGGGGATCGTCCATGATCTTGAAGGCGAGCATGGAGAAGGGATCCGCATCCGACGGGTGACGGACGGTCTCTTCCTCGGTCTTGAAGTCGATGCCCTTGATCTCGCCGCGATCGGCCGGGGAGGGCAGGTAGTCCACGACGGCGTCGAGGAGCGGCTGCACGCCCTTGTTCTTGAACGCCGAGCCGCAGAGCACCGGGTGGAAGGCGCGCAGCTGGACAGCCTTGCGCACCAGGACGCGCATGGTGGCCTCGTCGGGCTCGTTGCCGTCGAGGTAGGCGGCCATGGCGTCGTCGTCGAGCTCGACGCAGGCCTCGACCAGCTTGGTGCGGTACTCGACGGCCTGGTCCTTGAGGTCGGCCGGGATCTCGGTCTCGTCGAAGTTGGCGCCGAGCGCCTCACCCGACCAGACGATCGCCTTCATCTTGATGAGGTCGATCACGCCCTGAAAGCTCGACTCGGCGCCGATCGGCAGCTGCAGGCAGACGGGCTTGCCGGCGACGCGGTCGATGATGTCGGCGACGCATTTGAAGAAGTCGGCGCCGATCTTGTCCATCTTGTTGACGAACACGACGCGCGGCACGTCGTACTTGTCGGCCTGACGCCACACGGTCTCGGTCTGCGGCTCGACGCCCTGGTTGCCGTCGAGCACGCACACGGCGCCGTCGAGGACGCGGAGCGAGCGCTCGACCTCGATGGTGAAGTCGACGTGGCCGGGGGTGTCGATGATGTTCAGGCGCTTGTCGCGCCAGAAGCAGGTCGTCGCAGCCGAGGTGATCGTGATGCCACGCTCCTGCTCCTGCGCCATCCAGTCCATCGTGGCGGCGCCCTCATGGACCTCGCCGATCTTGTGGGACTTTCCGGTGTAGTAGAGGATCCGCTCGGTCGTCGTGGTCTTGCCGGCATCGATGTGGGCCATGATGCCGAAGTTGCGGTAGTCCTCGATCGCGTGCGTGCGGGGCATCGAATTGCTCCTGAGAGACGGCGGAACCGCTTACCAGCGGTAGTGCGAGAAGGCGCGGTTGGCTTCCGCCATCCGGTGCGTGTCTTCGCGCTTCTTGACGGCGTTGCCGCGGTTGTTCGCGGCGTCGAGCAGCTCGGCCGAGAGGCGCTCGACCATGGTGCGGTCGTTGCGCGAACGCGCGGCCTGGATCAGCCAGCGGATCGCGAGAGCCTGACGGCGCTCGGTGCGGACCTCGACGGGGACCTGGTAGGTCGCGCCGCCGACGCGGCGGGAGCGGACCTCGATCATCGGGGCGACGTTGTCGAGCGCGGCGCGGAACACCTCGATCGGGTTGGCCCGGGCGCGGTTCTCGACGATGTCGAAGGCACCGTAGACGATCCGCTCGGCGGTCGACTTCTTGCCCTCGTACATGATGGAGTTCATGAACTTCGTCAGCACCACGTCCCCGTACTTCGGGTCCGGGATGATCTCACGCTTCTCGGCAGAGTGACGACGGGACATCTTCTGAGACTCTCGAACGAAAAGATCTTAAGCGCCCCGCGCAGGCCGCCTTAGCCCTGAGGCCGGCGACATCCTTGCGAGGCCGTGGAAACGCGTACCGGCGCCCGGGAAATATCCGGGCGTCCGACTTACTTCGGACGCTTGGCGCCGTACTTCGACCGGCGCTGCTTGCGGTTCTTCACGCCCTGCGTGTCGAGCACGCCGCGCAGGATGTGGTAGCGCACACCCGGAAGATCCTTCACGCGGCCGCCGCGGATCATCACCACGGAGTGCTCCTGAAGGTTGTGACCCTCGCCCGGGATGTAGCCGATCACCTCGAAACCGTTGGTGAGGCGCACCTTGGCGACCTTCCGGAGCGCCGAGTTCGGCTTCTTCGGGGTCGTCGTGTAAACGCGGGTGCAGACGCCGCGCTTCTGCGGGCAAGCGTCGAGCGCCGGAACCTTGTTGCGGCTCCGCTGGATCTTCCGCGGCTGGGCGATCAGCTGGTTGATCGTCGGCATCCTGTGCCCTCTTCCTCGGTCACCTAGTCCGAACTGCGCAGGGCAGTCCGCAAAACGAATATGCGCCGGAGGGCCTGTCACGGACCCTCGGCGCGGTGTGGGCAGAGGAGCACGCCCGAAACGAACGCGCTCGTACCTACGGATCTGACTTACAGCGTCAGGCGATTTGAACCCTCGGAGCGCTCGGGGCGATGGCGGCGGCTTCCGGGGTTGCGCCCAAGGGCCGTCGGCAGCCGATGGCCGTCCGAAGTGGCGCGCTTCTAGACGCCGTTGCGCCGCAGGTCAATGCGGTCACGGCAGAAAACTGCACCGCGGCGGAGGTTAAGGATCGGTCAAGGGCGCGCACGGCGCCCGCGATCGGCGAGCCTTCGCGACGGCGGAGCCGAGGGACCGCTATCGCGCACGGCGCCTTGTCCCGTCAACGGAAGCCGGGGCAGGCCGGTCAAGTCGCGGCGGGACTTCGGCGCAGCCTCGGGCCGTGCCCGGGCGCGGCAGGAAAATCTGCCCCGCAGCCGCCAGATCTTTCGGCGAGCGGCGCCCACCCGCGAGGAAAAAATAGAATCTTTCTCCGTTGATTTTCGCGTTCTCCAAAGATGAAAATGTGGCGGCGGTCGAGATAAATCCGACTGGCATCCTCTGACTTTGCGCAAAGAGCGAAGACAAGATCGATTTATACCTCAACTCAGGAGTCCGACGCGGTTTAGACTGCAATATTCGCGATATTTGATCATCGCTCTGCCTGTACCGGCCCCGAACCATTCGACGGAGTCACCCGTGCGCCGCCTCTTCGCCCTCGTTCTCGCGACCCTCCTGTCGGTCGGCCCCGCAACGGCCGACCGTCTGGACGACATCAGAAAGGCCGGCGTTCTCCGGGTCGCCGCCTTCGACAGCAACCCGCCGTTCGGCTTCGTCGATCCCGCGAGGAAACGGATCGCCGGCCTCGACGTCGACTACGCGCAGGCCATCGCCGACGCGCTCGGCGTCAAGCTGGAGATCCGGCCCACCAACCCGGCGAATCGTATCCCGCTGCTGACCTCCGGCAAGGTCGATCTGGTTCTGGCGAACTTCACTATCACGGACGAGCGGGCCAGGCAGCTCGATTTCAGCATCCCGTACTTCGCCTCCGGCCAGCAGTTCCTGGCCAAGAAGGGCACCCTGTCGTCGCCGGAGCAGCTCAATGGGCTTCGAATCGGTGCAGACAAGGGCACCACCAACGAGATCGTCCTGCGCCGCGACTTCCCGAAGGCGGTCGTGGTCGCCTTCGACGACACGCCCTTCGCATTCACGGCCCTGCGCAACGGCAATGTCCAGGCGATCACGCAGGACGGCCCGAAACTGGTCGGGCTGCTCGCGAAGGTGCCGGACCGGCAGAACTACGAGATCCCCGCCTTCAGCATCTCCAACGACTATATCGGCGTCGGCATCCCGAAGGATGAGGCGCGGCTCCGGGACCGCGTGAACGAGACCCTGCGCGGCCTGGAGTCGAGCGGCAGGGCGGCGGCGATCTACGATCGCTGGTTCGGGCCCGCGACCGAGCAGCCGCTGCCGCGCCTGTTCCGGATCGGGGACCGTCCCTGACCGGGGCGGCACGACGACGATGGCCGCGCTGTTCGGCGATCCACTCGCGCCGCGCTACCTCGTCTGGCTGCTGCAAGGCTTCGGGACGACCCTGACCTTGTCGGCGGCCACCTGTCTTGCCGGCGCGGTGCTGGGCCTCGCGGCGTGCGGGCTGCGCGAGGCGGGCGGGCGCGCGGGGCGCGGCGTCGTGGCCGTCTCCGTCGGCATCGTCCGCAACACACCGCTGCTGGTGCAACTCTTCGTCTGGTACTTCGCGGTGGCCGCCGCCCTGCCGCAGGGCGTGACGGCCTGGCTCAACGCGCCGCACGTCCTGGACCTGGGATTCGGGATCCTGCGCTGGCCCGCTTACGAGAGCCTCGCCGGGTTCTGCGGGCTCACGCTCTACGCGGGCGCCTACATCGCCGAGGAACTCCGCGCCGGCATCAGGGCCGTCCGGCCCGCTCAGCGGGCGGCGGCCCTGGCCCTCGGCCTCACGCCCGTCCAGGCGTTCCGCCACATCGCTCTGCCCCAGGCCCTGCGCGTCGCCTGGCTGCCGATCGTCGGCCAGTACCTCAACACGCTCAAGAACACGTCACTGACCATGACGATCGGCCTCGCGGAGCTGTCCTACGCGTCGCGGCAGGTGGAGACCGAGACCTTCCAGACCTTCCAGGCCTTCGGCATCGCGACGCTGCTCTACGTCGGCGCGGCCGCCGCGGCGGAGACGACCGGGCAGATGCTCGACCGCCGCGCCCGTCGACCGGGCCGGCACCGATGAATCCATCGGTCATCATCGACAATCTCGGCTACCTGATGGTCGGGGCCTGGCCCGACGGGCCGGTCGGCGGGCTGGCCCTGACGCTGATCCTCTCCGGCCTGTCCGGCCTGGCCTCGGCCGCGCTCGGGCTCGTCCTCGGCATCGCCCTGGCCGTGAGCGCGGGCGCGGCCCGGGCAGCGCTCACCGCCGGGCTCGGCTTCTTCCGCGCCGTGCCGGTCGTGATGCTGATCTTCTGGACCTACTTCCTGCTGCCGATCCTGTTCGGCGTGTCGATCCCCGAGATCGGCACGGTCGCGGTGGCGCTGTCGCTCGTCGGAGGCGCCTACCTGTCCCACGGGGTGGCGGCGGGCATCGCGAGCGTCGGCCGTGGTCAGTGGGAGGCCGGCCTCGCGCTCGGCCTCGACCTCTGGCGCACCCTGCGCTTCGTCGTCCTCCCGCAGGCGCTGCGGGCCATGGCACCGTCCTTCGTCAACCAGTGGACCACGCTCATCAAGGACACGTCGCTCGCCTACGTGATCGGCGTGCCCGAACTCGCCTTCGTGGCGGCGCAGGTGAACAACCGCGCGATGGTCTACCCGGCCGAGATCTTCCTCTTCGTCGGTGCCGTGTACGGCATCCTCTGCGCCGGTCTCGACGGGCTGGCCTCCCGGCTGACGAATACCGGCAAGGTCGCGGCACATCGCACCCCGTGACGGAGCGGCCGGCCGACGCGCCCGAGCCGGCTCGCGGGACACGACCGATTTACCGGGGCACACGTGCAAGGCGTACCGGATCGGGGCAGGTGCGCGCCGGCACGGTCTACGGAGAATTAAAGCGATCCATCGAATTGTCGCGCACATCGGGCGGCCAACTCGCCGCCGCAGGTTCGCGTCGAGGGTGTTGCGTATGGGTTGCGTCGCGGTCAGCAACGTCGTTCCGTTCCGGCGGCCGATTCCCGCCCAGGCCCCCGGCGAGCGGGAGGCGCGCAACCGTCGCCGCAGCGAGCAGCGCTCCCTCCTGGACGCTGTCTATGCGACTGGCAGCATGGTCGTCGCCGCGGAGGATCGCGGCCTCAAGCTCACCGCCTCGCGGCTGCAGGTCTACGGCTTCCTGGCGATCGAAGAGGTCGGCGAGGACGGCCTGATGCGGCGGCTTCGCCCGTCCGAGGCGATTCGCGCCCGGTCGGAGCGGCCCTGGCGCCTGTCGAGGCCCGCGAGCGGAGCCTCGGTCACCATCCCGAGCCTCGACGGATTCCTGTTCGAGACGGCCGGCCAACCGATCTGATCGACCCCGAACGCTGCACGTCAACCGACCGGCGCGCCGAGAGGCGCGCCGGTCGTCGCACGTTCAGCGCTCGCGTTCCGCGGCCGGACGGGCGGGCACCGCAGCGATCGAGCCGCGCGGCGCCGCGGACCAGCCCCGAAGCCGGATCAGCCCCCCTATGCGGCGGCGACGATTTCCCGCCGCTCCGCTTGCCATCACCCGCGGCCCGTAGTATGCGCCCGGCCTTCGCGACATTTCCGATGGGTGCTCGCACCCCGTGAACGCGGTGACCGCGCCGGTGTCTGACGACACCGCCAGCGCGGTCGAACACATGAGCCGGGGACGTCAGGTCCCCATCAGGCGTCGTCCGCCGGGCAATACCGTCCGTGTGCGGAAACCCGCCTGAAACAAGGAGTCACGCACGTGATCCAGATGCAGACGAATCTGGACGTCGCCGACAACTCGGGTGCACGCCGTGTGATGTGCATCAAGGTTCTCGGCGGGTCGAAGCGCAAGTATGCCGGCGTCGGCGACGTGATCGTCGTCTCCGTTAAGGAGGCGATCCCGCGCGGTCGCGTCAAGAAGGGCGACGTCATGAAGGCGGTCGTCGTCCGCACAGCGAAGGACGTGAAGCGCGCCGACGGTTCGGTGATCCGCTTCGACAAGAACGCCGCGGTCCTGATCAACAATCAGAAGGAGCCGATCGGCACCCGTATCTTCGGACCGGTGCCGCGCGAGCTCCGCGCCCGCAACCACATGAAGATCATCTCCCTGGCTCCGGAGGTGCTGTAATGGCCGCCAAGATCAAGAAGGGCGACAAGGTCGTCGTGCTCACCGGCCGTGATTCGGGCCGGTCGGGCGAGGTGATCCAGGTTCTGCCGAAGGAAGGCCGGGCCTTCGTGCGCGGCATCAACCTGGTGAAGAAGCACCAGAAGCAGACCCAGAACCAGGAAGGCGGCATCATCTCCAAGGAGGCCGCCATCCAGCTCTCGAACATCGCGGTCGCGGATGCCAACGGCAAGCCGACCCGCGTGGGTTTCCGCATCCTCGAAGACGGGCGCAAGGTCCGGTTCGCCAAGACCACGGGGGATCAGATCGATGGCTGAGGCCGACAAGAACGCCTACACCCCGCGCCTGCGCAAGCACTACGACGAGGTGGTTCGCCAGAAGCTGATCGAAGAGTTCGGCTACAAGAACCCCATGGAAGTGCCGCAGATCACGAAGATCGTGATCAACATGGGCGTCGGCGAGTCCACCGCGGACTCGAAGAAGGCCTCGGTGGCGGCGGGCGACCTCGCCCTGATCGCCGGCCAGAAGCCGGTCATCACCAAGGCCCGCAAGGCCATCGCGACCTTCAAGGTCCGCGAGGGCATGCCGATCGGCTGCAAGGTGACCCTGCGCAAGCAGCGCATGTACGAGTTCATGGACCGGCTGATCACCATCGCGCTGCCGCGCGTGCGTGACTTCCGCGGCCTGAACCCGCGCTCGTTCGACGGCCGCGGCAACTACGCCCTGGGTCTCAAGGAGCACCTCGTGTTCCCGGAGATCTCCTACGACAAGGCCGAGCAGATGTGGGGCATGGACATCGTCGTGGCGACCACCGCCAAGACCGATGCCGAGGCCAAGGCGCTGCTCGCCGCCTTCAAGTTCCCGTTCCGGCAGTGAGGCCCTCGGGTCTCAGACGCGGACACCGGAGATAGACGACATGTCGAAGAAAAGCTCAGTCGAGAAGAATGAGGCCCGCAAGGCGCTGGTGAAGCGCTTCGCGGCCAAGCGGAAGGCGCTCCTCGAGATCGCCAACAACGACGCCCTCGAGATGGAGGAGCGCTTCGAGGCGCGCCTCAAGCTCGCGGAACTGCCGCGCAACTCGTCGGCCACGCGCATCCGCAACCGTTGCGGCATGACCGGCCGTCCGCGCGCCTACTACCGCAAGATGGGCATCTCGCGCGTGGCGCTGCGCGAGCTTGGCAACCGGGGCCTGATCCCCGGCCTGGTCAAGTCGAGCTGGTAAGGAGGTCCCCATGGTCAACGATCCCGTGGGCGACATGCTCACCCGCATCCGCAACGGCCAGCTGCGCCGTCGCAACGTCGTCCAGACGCCCGGCTCGCGCCTGCGCGCCAGCGTCCTCGACGTCCTGAAGTCCGAGGGCTACATCCGCGACTACGCGGCGACCGACCTCGGCAACGGCCGCACCGAGTTCGCCATCGAGCTCAAGTACTACGACGGGCGCCCCGTGATCCGCGAGATCAAGCGCGTCTCGAAGCCGGGCCGCCGGGTCTACTCGTCGGTCGGCGAGTTGCCGCACGTGGCCGACGGCCTCGGCGTCACCATCGTCTCCACCCCGCAGGGCGTCATGGCCGACCACGAGGCGCGTGAGCGCAACGTCGGCGGTGAAGTGCTCTGCACCGTGTTCTGATCGGGACGGAGGAGGTTATCCCATGTCTCGCGTAGGCAAGAAGCCGGTCCCCGTACCGGCCGGCGTTACCGCCACGGTCACCGGTCAGACGGTGAAGATGAAGGGTTCGAAGGGCGAGCTGTCGTTCGTCGTTCCGTCGCTCGTCAACGTGGCGATGAAGGACGGCGCCATCGAGGTGCAGCCCGTCAACCAGTCCAAGCCGGCGCGCTCCCTGTGGGGCACGTCGCGGGCGCAGATCGCCAACATCGCCGAGGGTGTTTCGAAGGGCTTCGAGAAGAAGCTCGAGATCACCGGCGTCGGCTATCGCGCCGCGATGGCCGGCAAGGCGCTCAAGCTGTCGCTCGGCTACAGCCACGACATCGAGTACGCGATCCCGGCCGGGATCACGATCGTTACCCCGAAGCCCACCGAGATCACGATCTCCGGGATCAACCGCCAGCAGGTCGGTCAGGTCGCCGCCGAGATCCGCGACTACCGCGGACCCGAGCCCTACAAGGGCAAGGGCGTGAAGTACGCGGGCGAGTTCATCTTCCGCAAGGAAGGCAAGAAGAAGTAAGGAGGGCATCATGTCTCGCAAGCTCGAAGCCCTCGATCGCCGCAAGGCGCGCGTCCGCCGCGCGCTGCGGGCGGCCGCCAACGGCCGTCCGCGGCTCTCGGTGTTCCGCTCGTCGAAGCAGATCTACGTGCAGGTCATCGACGACGTCGCCGGCAAGACGCTGGCCTCGGCCTCGTCGATCGACAAGGCGCTCAAGGGCGAACTGAAGACCGGCGCCGATGTCGCCGCCGCCAAGGCGGTGGGCAAGCTCGTCGCCGAGCGCGCCAAGGCGGCGGGCGTCACGAAGGTGATCTTCGACCGCTCCGGCTACATCTACCACGGCCGCGTCGCCGCCGTGGCCGAAGCCGCCCGCGAGGGTGGCCTGGAGTTCTAAGTCACGACGGCGGGCCGGGCGGATCCTCTTCGCCCGGCATATCCGAAACCCGATCGAGCGAGCGGCCCCGCCGGCCGCGTCAGTGAGATGGACAGGTAGACAACATGGCACGTGAACGTGAAGGCGGGGGCCGCGGCCGCCGCGAGGATCGCGAGGAGCGCGACAGCGAGTTCGTGGACAAGCTCGTCCACATCAACCGCGTCGCCAAGGTCGTCAAGGGCGGCCGTCGCTTCGGCTTCGCCGCCCTCGTCGTCGTCGGCGACCAGAAGGGCCGCGTCGGCTTCGGCCACGGCAAGGCCCGCGAGGTGCCGGAGGCCATCCGCAAGGCGACCGAGGCCGCCAAGCGCGGTCTGATCCGCGTCTCCCTCCGCGAGGGCCGGACCCTGCACCACGACGTCAACGGCCGCCACGGGGCAGGCAAGGTGATCCTCCGCGCGGCCCCGCAGGGCACCGGCATCATCGCCGGCGGCCCGATGCGCGCCGTGTTCGAGACGCTCGGCATGCAGGACGTCGTCGCCAAGTCGCTGGGTTCGTCGAACCCCTACAACCTCGTGCGCGCCACCTTCGAGGCGCTCAAGAACGAGGACAGCCCGCGCTCCGTGGCGGCCCGCCGCGGCATCAAGGTGTCGACGCTGCAGTCGCGTCGCCGCGATGCCGATCCGGCCGACCAGTCCGAAGCCGCGGTCGCGTAAGGGAGGGTCCGATGGCACAGAAGACCGTCCGCATCGAGCAGATCGGCTCGCCGATCCGCCGCGAGGCCAGCCAGCGCCAGACGCTGATCGGCCTCAAGCTCAACAAGCTCCACCGCGTGGCCGAGCTGGAGGACACCCCCTCCGTGCGCGGCATGATCCGCAAGGTTGCGCACCTCGTGCGCGTCCACGGCGACGTGGCGTGAGGAGGTCCCGATGAAGCTCAACCAGATCAGCGACAATCCCGGCGCCACCAAGGACCGGATGCGCGTGGGCCGGGGCATCGGCTCCGGCAAGGGCAAGACCGCGGGCCGCGGCGTGAAGGGTCAGAAGGCCCGGACCGGCGTGTCCATCAAGGGCTTCGAGGGCGGTCAGATGCCGCTGCATCGTCGCCTGCCGAAGCGCGGCTTCAACAACCTCTACGCCCAGGACCTGAACGAGGTGAACCTCGGCCGGATCCAGGAGGCCGTCGACGCGGGCAAGCTCGACAAGGCCGCCACCGTGACGGTGGAGAGCCTGGTCGCCGCCGGCATCATCGCCCGTCCCCGCGACGGCGTGAAGCTGCTCGGCGTCGGCGAGCTGACCGCGAAGCTCAGCTTCGAGGTGACCCGCGCCTCCAAGTCCGCCGTCGAGGCGGTCGAGAAGGCCGGTGGCTCGGTCAGCACCGTCTACGCCCAGGGTGCCTCCACCCGCGGCGGCAGCGAGGCGGCCACGGCCTGACGGGAGCGACTCCGGAACCCGTTGCACGGGCTCCGCGCACCCTTTAAGCCGATCCTTCGAGCGGCGGCCCTGCGACCACGCGGGCCGCCGTTTTCATTTCATCCGGGCGCCGGTCGCTCGGCGACACTTCCAGGACGCGACGCTTATGGCCTCAGCCGCCGAGCAGCTTGCCGCCAATCTCAATTTCGGTGCGATCGCGAAGGCCGATGAGCTGAAGAAGCGCATCTGGTTCACGCTCGGCGCCCTCGTGGTGTTCCGGCTGGGCACGTACATCCCGATTCCCGGCATCGATCCGGAGCAGTTCGCCCGGAACTTCCAGCAGCAGGCGGGCGGCGTGCTGGGCCTGTTTAACATGTTCTCGGGCGGCGCCGTGGAGCGCATGGCGATCTTCGCCCTGAACATCATGCCCTACATTTCGGCCTCGATCATCGTGCAGCTCCTGACCTCGGTGATCCCGAGCCTGGAAGCGCTCAAGAAGGAGGGCGAGTCGGGCCGCAAGGTCATCAACCAGTACACCCGCTACCTGACGGTGGTGCTGGCGCTGGTTCAGTCCTGGGGCATCGCCATCGGCCTCCAGGGCTCCTCGGCCGCCATCGATCCGGGTCCCTTCTTCCTGGCCTCGACGGTGATCACCCTGACGGGCGGAACCCTGTTCCTGATGTGGCTCGGCGAGCAGATCACCTCGCGCGGCATCGGCAACGGCTCGTCGCTGATCATCTTCGCCGGCATCGTGGCCCACCTGCCGGTGGCGATCGCGGGCGCGCTCGAGCTCGGCCGCACCGGCGCCCTGTCCCCGGCGATCATCCTGGGCGTCGGCGTCGCCGCCGTCGCGCTCGTCTACTTCATCGTGTTCATGGAGCGCGCCCAGCGCCGGCTCCTGATCAACTACCCGAAGCGCCAGGTCGGCAACCGGATGTACGAGGGTCAGACCTCGTTCCTGCCGCTCAAGCTCAACACCTCGGGCGTGATCCCGCCGATCTTCGCCTCGTCGCTGCTGCTGCTGCCGGCGACCGCCGCGAGCTTCTCGGCCAACGGGGGCGCCACGGGCTGGCTCGGCACGGTCACGGCCTATCTCGGCCACGGCACCCCGCTGTTCATGGTGCTCTACGCGGCGCTGATCATCTTCTTCACGTTCTTCTACACCGCAGTCGTCTTCAATCCGCAGGAGACGGCCGACAATCTGAAGAAGCATGGCGGCTTCATCCCGGGCATCCGTCCGGGCGAGCGCACCGCGGCCTTCATCGACAAGGTGCTGACCCGCATCACGGTGATCGGCGCCCTGTACCTGACCCTCGTGTGCCTCTGCCCGGAGATCCTGTCGTCCTACGCCGCGGCCAGCCTCGGCTTCGGCGGCACGTCCCTGCTCATCGTGGTCTCGGTCACGATGGACACGGTGGCGCAGGTCCACGGGCACCTGATGGCCCATCAGTACGAGGGCCTCGTGAAGAAGGCCAAGCTGCGTGGCGCGTCGACCACGCAACGGCGGCGCTGAGCCTGCTACAGAGGCGGCCGGACTCCGAGGACGCTCCCGCCTCTGGCCCAAAGGTCTGGATGCCTCACCGGCCCGGACCGGCTAGAAAACCCCGAACCCGGCGATGCCAGGGAGGCTTCGCCACCACGGCTTGTGCCCACTGAGAGAGTGGGCCGAACGAGGACAACGCCATGCGCATCATTCTGCTCGGGCCGCCCGGTGCGGGGAAGGGGACGCAATCCGAGCGGATCGTACAGCGCTTCGGCATCCCGCAGCTGTCGACGGGGGACATGCTGCGCGCCGCGGTGGCCGCCGGCACGCCGGTCGGCCTCGAGGCCAAGGCGGTGATGGAATCCGGCGGTCTCGTCTCCGACCGGATCGTGGTCGGCATCGTCGCCGACCGGATCGAGGAGCCGGACGCCCGCCGCGGCTTCATCCTCGACGGCTTCCCGCGCACGGTCGCGCAAGCGGAAGCGCTCAGCGAGATGCTGGCGAGCAAGGGCTTGAGCCTCTCCGCCGTCATCGAGCTGAAGGTCGACGAGAACGCCCTGGTCGGCCGCATCGAGAAGCGCGCCGCCGAGACCCTGGCCCGCGGCCAGGCCGTGCGGAAGGACGACACCCCCGAGGTGTTCAAGCAGCGGCTCGAGGCATACCGCGCCCAGACGGCGCCCCTCTCCGCCTATTACGCGCAGAAGGGCATGCTGGAGACCATCGACGGCATGCAGCCGATCGACAAGGTCACGGCCGACCTGATGGCGACACTGGAGCCGCACGAGGAGCGCGTCGCCTCCTGAGGGCGATCGCGGCGCGCTGACCGACCGTTTCGGCGCGCCCGTGAACCCGGCGGTGTCCCTGGGGGTTATGGGGCGGGTCCACGATCGGAAACGCCATGACCGTCCGCCTCCTCGCCACCGCCTCCCTCCTGCTCGCGGTGGCCCTCCCGCCGCTGCCGGCCTTCGCGCAGAGTCCGGCCCAGTCCTTCGTTTACGGCCAGAAGCGGTTCCGCAACGCCTGCCGGCCGCCGCTGAAGTATCTGGCGGGGACTTGCGCCCGCCGCTGCCCGGCGGGCTACCAGGACATGGGCCGCACGTGCCGGCTGCGGAATCAGGGCTTTCGCTGAGGCGCGGGCGGCCGCCCGTCGGGGGCGTGGCTCAGATCCGCCCCTCCCTGCGGAGGCTGCCGAAGAAATTGACGACGTCCATCTGGAGCGACCGGTGGCCGAACAGCCGGAGCGGGTAGCCCTCCGCGGTGCCGTCGCGCAGCTCGATCATCGCCGTCATCGTGTTGTAGTGGAACACCATGCGGCGACCGGCGAAGGTCGCCCAGAGCAGGGGCGGACCGTCATCCGCGTCCTGCAGCGCGACCGAGCCGGGCTCCGCCTCGGCGAGAACGCCGCCGATCACCGCCAGCGTCACCGGCATGACCTCCTCCAGGGTCTCCTCGGCGGCGCGCAGCACCGAATCGGCGAACGCCCGCAGGGTCGCGCCGTCGCTCGTCAGAACCGCCATCTCCGCTCCTCGACCAGATCCCAGGGCGCCCCGACGCGCGCGTGACGGGGCGAGGCCGTGCCGACCCGTCGTTGACAACGGGCCGCCCGCGCGCTAGCAGGCCCTCCTTCGTCCAACCGAACGATGGTCCGAGGTGCCCTGTCCAGGGCCGCCCGCGGGCCGCGTCGTCGTTTCACGTGCGCAGGGGCCGGCCTCCACCGGACGCGCGCGATAGCGGCCCGGATCCCCGGGTCCCATATGGAGAGTGATCGTGGCCCGTATCGCAGGCGTCAACATCCCGACCAACAAGCGCGTCGTCATCGCGCTCCAGTACATCCACGGCATCGGCGCCAAGAAGGCCGAGGAAATCACCCAGAAGGTGAACATCCCCGCCGAGCGTCGCGTCAACCAGCTGACCGACGCCGAGGTTCTGTCGATCCGCGAGACGATCGATCGCGACTACCTCGTCGAGGGCGACCTGCGCCGCGAAGTCTCGATGAACATCAAGCGCCTGATGGATCTCGGCGCCTATCGCGGTCTGCGTCACCGCAAGCAGCTGCCGGTCCGCGGCCAGCGCACCCACACCAACGCCCGCACCCGCAAGGGCAAGGCGAAGCCGATCGCCGGCAAGAAGAAGTAAGTTTTTGGAACTGGGAGGCCGTGCTCCGCTCGGCCTCCTTCCCGTCGCGCCAGGTGTCCCGCAACGGGTCCGGCGCCGGCTCGACCGCCCTGCACGGGTGCTCCGGCCAAGTCCCAAAAAGAATCCCGAGCGCCTGGTGTTACGGGCGTGTCTGAAGGAAGAGTGAGACCAGAATGGCTAAGGAACCGCAACGCGTCCGCCGCCGCGAGCGCAAGAACATCGTGTCGGGCGTCGCCCACGTGAACGCCTCGTTCAACAACACGATGATCACCATCACGGACGCGCAGGGCAACACGATCTCGTGGTCGTCCGCCGGTGCGATGGGCTTCAAGGGCTCGCGCAAGTCGACCCCGTACGCCGCCCAGGTCGCCGCCGAGGATGCTGGCCGCAAGGCCGCCGAGCACGGCATGCGCACCCTCGAGGTCGAGGTGTCCGGTCCGGGTTCGGGCCGCGAGTCGGCGCTCCGCGCCCTGCAGGCCGCGGGCTTCACGGTGACCTCGATCCGCGACGTCACCTCGATCCCGCACAACGGCTGCCGGCCGCGCAAGCGCCGCCGCGTCTGATCGAAGCCTCTTGACGGAGAAGTTCATGACGGGATCGAAGCCGCTTCCGGGCGTGCTGCGTTGGAACCTCGGGGACCTCACGGTCACCGCGCTCAATGACGGCTGGTTTCAGGCCAGCCTCGATCTCGTCACGGGCATCTCCAAGGAGGAGGCTGGGCGGCTCCAGGTGGCGGGCTTCCGCACCGAGCAACCCAAGATCACGCTGAACGCCTTCCTGATCACGGGCCCCGGCCTCAAGCCGACCCTGATCGACACGGGCTACGGCGATCTCGCGCCGGCGCCGACCCTCGGCCGGGCCGGGGCGGCGCTCGCGTCGACCGGCGTCGCGCCGGAGGAGATCGGCACGGTGCTGGTCAGTCACCTGCACCCCGACCATGTCGGCGGTCTCGTGAAGGACGGCGCGGCGCGCTACCCGAACGCCGAGATCGTGCTGCACGCCGACGAGGCGGCACACTGGCTTCCGGACGAGGCCCTGGCCAAGGCGCCGGAGGCCGCGAAGCCCTACTTCGAGGGCGCCCGCAAGTCCCTGACTCCCTACGCCGGCAAGGTGCGCGAGCACCGCGGCGGCGAGGTCCTTCCGGGGATCACGGCGGTCCATCTGCCCGGCCACACGCCGGGCCATTGCGGTTTCCGCATCGTCTCCGGTGGACAGGCGCTGATGATGTGGACCGACGTGGTGCACCTGCCGGCGATCCAGTTCAAGAACCCGGAGGCCGGCGTCGGCTTCGACGTCGACGGCGACCAAGCGCGGGAGACGCGCAAGCGGATCCTGGACGAGGTGGCTCGCGAGCGCACGCTCATCGCCGGCGGCCATCTCGAGTTCCCGGCGCTCGGCTACGTGGATCGGGATGGGGCTGGCTACAGCTTCGTGCCGGTGCTGTGGGTCGGCGGCGAGTAACGGCGGATACGGATTTCAGGGACCGTTCGGGGCGCCAGGGGGCGGCACCGAGTGGCCGAAGCGCGGGGACGGGCGTCGCGGATCCCGGGCAAGGACGAGAGGTAGGATCGTGGTCATTCAGAAGAATTGGCAGGAACTGATCAAGCCGAACAAGCTGCAGGTCACGACCGGCGACGACCCGAAGCGGGTCGCCACGGTCGTCGCCGAGCCGCTCGAGCGCGGCTTCGGCACGACGCTGGGCAACGCCCTGCGCCGCGTGCTCCTGTCGTCGCTCCAAGGCGCCGCCGTGACCTCGGTGCAGATCGACGGCGTTCTGCACGAGTTCTCGTCGATCCCGGGCGTGCGCGAGGACGTCACCGACATCGTCCTCAACATCAAGACCATCGCGATCCGCTCGCAGACCGACGCGCCCAAGCGCATGACCCTGCGCAAGACCGGCCCGGGCCTCGTCACCGCCGGTGACATCGGCACGGTCGGCGACATCCAGATCCTGAACCCCGACCTCGTGATCTGCACCCTCGACGACGGCGCCGAGATCCGCATGGAGTTCACGGTCGCAACCGGCAAGGGCTACGTCCCGGCCGAGCGCAACCGTCCCGAGGACGCGCCGATCGGCCTGATCCCGGTCGACTCGCTGTTCTCGCCGGTCACCAAGGTCAGCTACCGCGTCGAGACGACCCGCGAGGGCCAGGATCTCGACAAGGACAAGCTGACCATGACGGTCGAGACCAACGGCGCGGTCTCGCCGGAGGACGCGCTCGCCTACGCGGCGCGCATCATCCAGGACCAGCTGCAGGTCTTCGTGAACTTCGAGGATCCGCGCAAGGAAGAGGCCGCGCCGCTCGCGCCGCAGCTGCCCTTCAACCCGGCGCTGCTCAAGAAGGTCGACGAGCTGGAGCTGTCGGTCCGCTCGGCGAACTGCCTGAAGAACGACAACATCGTCTACATCGGCGACCTCATCCAGAAGTCCGAGGGCGAGATGCTGCGGACCCCGAACTTCGGCCGCAAATCGCTCAACGAGATCAAGGAAGTGCTCGCTGGCATGGGCCTGCATCTCGGCATGGACATCCCCGGCTGGCCGCCGGAGAACATCGAGGATCTCGCCAAGCGCTTCGAGGAACACTACTGAGAGGCGAAGCCGCCTCGAGCTGAACCGGGCGGCGCCGCACCGCGCCGCCGGTTCGGCCCATCCAGGCCCGGGACCCGCGGCGACGACGCCAAGTCCCGAACGAATCCCGCCGCGGGGTTACGCGGACATCAACCGCCCCGTTCCCGGGGCACCCGGCCGTACCGTGGCACGGCGGCCGAGACGAGAAGGAAGCCAGCACCATGCGTCACGCCTACCGCGGCCGCCGTTTCAACCGTACCGCCGAGCATCGCAAGGCGATGTTCGCCAACATGTCCGCCGCGCTGATCAAGCACGAGCAGATCATCACCACCCTGCCGAAGGCGAAGGACCTGCGTCCGGTCGTCGAGAAGCTGATCACGCTGGGCCGCATCGACAGCGTGCACACCCGCCGCCTCGCCATGGCGCAGCTCCGCGACGCCGACATGGTCAAGAAGCTCTTCACCGTCCTCGGCCCGCGCTACAAGGGCCGTCCGGGCGGCTACTGCCGGATCATGAAGGCGGGCTTCCGCCAGGGCGACAACGCCCCGCTCGCGGTGATCGAGTTCGTCGACCGCGACGTCGAGGCCCGCGGCAAGGATTCCGGTCCGAGCCAGGTCTCCGAAGCCGCCTGATCGGCACGGAGCGTCCCGTCGCTCCTAGTCTTTGAGAAGCCGTCCCGGACCCTCCGGGGCGGCTTCTCGCGTTTCGGCTCCTCGCCGCGATCGCCATGACGACGCGCGAACAACAAAAAACCCGCCGGCTCGCGCCGACGGGTCTGAAGCAGGGTCCACGTCTCGGATGGTCGCGGGAGCTCGCCCTGGCGGCCCGTCTCAGACAGGCCGGGAACTCCACCGCGCCGCGCTCCGAAAACCCCTATCCCTGCCGGGACTCGTCCGGTGGACCGTCCTGGTCGAGATCGTTGTCACGCCTGCGGCGCGGGAAGATGCCGTGATTGCTCATGGTCCACCTCCTCTTCGTAACCCGGGGCCTGCGGGGCCCACGAGGAGAGAATGAGCCGGCAACCGATTGGTTGCAAGCCCCCGTCAGCCGACGGGTCCGGCTCCGCCGTCGAGCAGCGTGGCGACCCGGGCCGCGAGGTCCGCGGAGCGGAACGGCTTCGTGAGCACCGGCAGGTCGTCGGGGATCTGCATCGCCTCGGCATGTCCGGTGAGGATCAGGACCGGCAGGCGCGGATCGCGCTCGCGGATCTCGGCGGCCAGCTCGATGCCGCTCATGCCGGGCATGGCGAGGTCGGCGACGACGATGTCGTAGCGGTCCGCCTCGAGGAGCCGGAGCGCGGCCTCGCCGTCGCCGGCTTCCGTGGTGCTGTGGCCGAAGCCGGTGAGGAACGAGGCCGTCACGTGGCGCACCTGCGAATCGTCGTCGACGATTAGGACGCGGGCCCGCCGGCCGGCGACCGGGACGGTGCCGGCGGCCTCGGGCGCCTGCTCGGGCGCCTGATCGGCGAAGGGGAGGGCGAGCTCCACGCGGGTGCCCCGACCGACCACGCTGTCGATCGCCAGCCGGCCCTTGGATTGCTGCGCGAGGCCGAACACCATGGCGAGGCCGAGCCCGGTGCCCTGGCCGACGGCCTTGGTGGTGAAGAACGGCTCGCAGACCCGGCGCAGGATCTCCTCCGGGATGCCGGTGCCCTCGTCGGTGACGCTGATGCCGAGATAGGTGCCGTCGGCGATCTCGGGATCGCCGCTGATCGCGAGCCGGCGCGTCGCGACCGTGATCGCGCCTCCCTCCGGCATGGCGTCGCGGGCGTTGATGCAGAGGTTGAGCACGGCGAGTTCGAGCTGGTCCGGATCGACCTGGACCGCCGGCAGGCCGTCCGCGAGGTCGGTCCGGACCGTCACGAGGCCGCCGAGGCTGCGCCCGAACAGGTCGCTCATCCCGGAGATCAGGGTGTTCACGTCGACGGCGCGCGCCTGGAGGTCGTGGGCGCGGCTGAAGCTCAGGAGGCGCTTGGTCAGGGACGCCCCGCGCTCGGCGGCGCCCCGGGCGTTCTCGATCAGGCGCTGGACCCGCGGCTGGTCGGCGACCTTCGGGCCGGCGAGCTCGAGGCTGCCGAGGATCGCGGTCAGCAGGTTGTTGAAATCGTGCGCGATGCCGCCCGCGAGGGTGCCCAGCGCCTGCATCTTGTCGGACTGGCGCAGGCGCGCCTCCAGGGTCCGCTGCTCGGTCACGTCGCGCTCGATCGTCGCGAGGTGGCTGATCGCCCCGCCCGCGTCGCGGATCGGCACCCGCGTCACGTGGCTCCACTGCTCGGCGCCGGTCGGGCCGTCGCTGATCAGGCTCTCGGCCACCGCCCCGGACCGGATCGCGGCCGCGTCCGCCGCCGTCACGGGCTCGGCCTTCGGGCCGAGAAGTTCGTCCTCGCGCCGCCCGAGGCTGGCGGCGACGTCGTGGCCGAGGAGGGCTGCCTTGCGGCCGTTCAGCCGGACGAAGCGGCCCTCCGCGTCCTTGAAGCTGATCGCGTCCTGGGCGTGGTCGAGGAGGCCGCGCAGGAGAGCCCGCTCTGTGGCGAGGTCCCGGCCGAGGCGGTGGCGCTCGAAGGCCTGCCGGACGGTGGAGCGGAGCAGGCCCGCGTCCCAGGGCTTGGTGACGTAGCCGACGATGCCGCCGCGGTTGAGGGCGGCAATCACCGCGGTGATGTCGGCGTAGCCGGTCAGCAGGATCGCCTGCGCGTCGTGGAAGGTGCGGGCCTCGGCGAGGAGCGCGTCGCCGGTGAGGCCCGGCATCCGCTGGTCCGAGAGCACGACGGCGATGTCGGGTTCGGCGCGCAGGATCTCCAGCGCCTCGGCCGGGCGCGAGGTCGTCAGAACCCGGTAGGAATCCTCGAACAGGTCCTCCAGGGCGATCAGGATGTCCGGCTCGTCGTCGACGGCCAGGATCGTCCCTACACCTGCCGTACCGTCACTCATGCACTGGCCGCCTGCCGCGGGATCCCGATCACGAAGCAGGCTCCCCCACCCGGGGCCGTCTCCACGGTGAGCGAGCCGCTATGCGCTTGAACGACGCTGTAGGCAATCGCAAGACCCAGGCCCGTGCCGGATCCGACCGGTTTCGTCGTGAAGAACGGCTCGAAGATCTTCTCACGCAGCGTATCCGGGATGCCGGGCCCGGTATCGCTGATGCGAATCTCGTCGAGTTCGGGGTTCGACTGGGTCGTGATCCGGATCGTGCCGCCCTCCGGCATGGCGTCGGCGGCGTTGCCCAGGATGTTCATCACCACCTGGTTGAGCAGCGCCGGGGTGCAGTGGATCTCGGCGCGGCCCGTGAAGCTGCGCTCCACGGCGATGCGCTCGCCGAGCTTGTGTTGGATCAGCGCGAGCACCGTCTCGATCGCCTCCGGCACGTTGACCAGGGCGCGCTCGCCCTCGTCGAGGCGCGAGAACTTCCGGAGGTTCAGCACCAGATCCTGGATGCGGGTCAGCCCCATCCGCATCGAGCCGACCCGCTGCCGGGCCTTGTCGATGGCGCGGGTGGCGGCCTCCGGAGCGGCGCCCGGCAACTCGCCGAGCAGGCGCTCAACGGTGCCCTGGTGGGCCAGGATGAAGGCCAGGGGATTGTTGATCTCGTGGGCGATCCCCGCCACCAGCTCGCCGAGCGAGGCCATCTTGGCGGCCTGGACGAGCTTGGACTGCGCCTCGGTGAGCTGGCGGTTGGCGTCGGCGAGGTCGCGGTTGGCCCGCTCCAGGGCGTCAGCGAGGCCCGCTCGGGCCTCGGCTGCGTCGGCCTCCGCGCGGGCGCGCTCCACCGCCCGCTCGCGCTCGCCGAACTGGCCGGCGATGCGCCGGTCGTCCTCCTCCAGGAGCCGCCGCCGCACGAAGCCGCGGACCCGCAGGGCCAGGACCTCGGCGTCGGTCTTCGAGACCACGTCGTCGGCGCCGGCCGCGTAGGCTTCGACGAGGAAGTCCTTGGCGGGATCGCTGCCGGCGATGCCGACGAGGTGGAAGCCCGCGCCGGCCGCCTGTCCCGAGCGCCGCTGGCTGATCGCCCGGCACAGGGCGAGGCCGTCATAGGCGTGCCCCAGGAGATCGACCGTCACGCAGTCGAAGGCCTCGTCGCCGGCGGCCGCGTCCAGGGCGGCCAGGGCCGCCTCCGGCCCGTCGACGCTCGCCACGTGGTGGCCGTCCTGGCCCATCACGCCGGCGAGGAAGGTCCGGTAGGTGGCGCTGCCGTCGATCACCAGGACCCGCCCGCGCCGGAACGCGGCCGCGCCCGGCCCCTCGCCGTCGGTCGTCGGCCGGCGCTCGCGCAGCAGGGCGCGGATCCGCAGGATCATCAGGTCGCGGTCGGCGGATTTCGGCAGGTAGGCGTCGGCGCCGCTCTCCAGGCCCTGGCGCTCGCCGCCGCTGCCGCCGGTCAGCATCAGCACGGGCAGGGCCCGGGTGCGCAGGGACAGGCGCATCTGCCGGATCAGCTCGTCGCCGTTCATGCCCGGCAGGTGGTAATCGGCCACCACGAGGTCGGGCTGGCTGCGATTGAGGTGATCGAGGGCGGTCTCGGCGGAGGCGCAGCGCTCCACCGCGAAGCCGTGCGCCTCCAGCAGCAGGCGCAGTTCCAGGGCCTGCGTCTCCGAATCCTCGACCAGCAGGATCCGGGCCGGCACCTCCGCCGTGCCGGCCTCGCTCACGGCCGCGCCCCCGCATCCACGAGGCGCAGGACGTGGTCGGCGACGCGGTCGAGGGGCAGGACGGCGCGGGCGGCCCCGAGACGCACGGCCGCCGCCGGCATGCCGTAGACGACGGCGGTGCTCTCGTGCTCGGCCACGGTCTGGGCGCCGGCCCGGTGCATGTCGGCGAGGCCCAGGGCCCCGTCCTCGCCCATGCCGGTCAGCAGCACGCCGATGCCGGAGGGTCCGGATTGCCGGGCCATGGACCGGAACAGCACGGTGGCGGCCGGGCGCTGGCCGGAGACCGGCGCGGAATCGATCACCCGCAGGATCCGGCCGGAGCCGATCTCCAGGTGGCGGTCGCCCGGGGCCACGTAGACCCGGCCGGGTTCGGCGCGCTCGCCGTCCTGGGCGAGGGAGACCGGGAGGGCGACGACGCTGTCGAGCCAGCTGGCGAACCCGTCCATGAAGGCCGCGCCCATGTGCTGGACGACCAGGACCGGCAGCGGGAAGTCCTTGGGCAGGGCGCCGATCACCCGCGCCAGCGCCGGGGGACCGCCCGTCGAGGCGGCGATGCCCAGGAGGCTCGGGGCCTGCCCGGACAGGTCGGCCAGCGGCGCCTGGGGCGCGACGGCGGAGCGGCCGGCCCACTCGGTGCCGATCGGCCGGCGGCGGATGACCGGAACCTGGGCCATGATCCGCAGCTGCGTGCAGATCTCGCCGGCCACGCCCTCGTAGCCGGCATGGGTCGTAGCCACGGGCTTCTCGACGACCGACAGGGCCCCGGCCCGGAGCGCGTTCATCGAGATGCGCAGCGAGTTATCCTCGACCGAATCTGCGACGACGACGATCGGGGTCGGGTGCTCGGCCATGATCCGGCGGGTCGTCTCCAGCCCGTCGATCCCCGGCAGACGGATGTCCATCGAGATCACGTCCGGCCGCACGGTCCGGAGCTTGTCGAGGGCCTCCTCGCCGGAGGCGACCGCGGCCACGAGCTCGAGGCGGGGATCGCGGGAGACGATGTGGCGCAGCAGCTCGCGCACCACGAGGCTGTCCTCCACGAGCATCACACGGACGGGGGTCATAGGAGCTGCCCGATCGTATCCAGCAGCTGGCGCTGGTCGAACTTCTGCTTGGTCAGGTAGGCGTCGGCGCCGAGATCCAGGCCCCGGGCGACGTCGGCGGCGTCCCCGCGGGAGGTCATCAGGATCGCCGGGAGCCGGGCGAAGCGCTCGTCGGCCCGCAGGGCCTTCAGGAGGCCGAACCCGTCGAGGCGCGGCATCTCCACGTCGGCGAGCACCAGGTTCACGGGCTCGATCTCGGCGCGCAGCCGGTCGAGGGCGTCCTGCCCGTCGACGCAGACGACCACGCGGTAGCCGGCGGCTTCCAAGATTCCCTTCTCCAGAGTCCGGGTGGTGATCGAATCGTCGACGACCAGGATGGTCGCGCGCGCGGACGCGGCCGCCGCGGCGTGAGTCGTCGAACGTGGAGCCGGCGCCATCGTTCCGAGCGCGCCGCCCGTTGTCCCGGCCTGGGCGCGCGAAGCGAGCCCCTCGGGGTCGAGGACCAGCACCGGCACGTCCCCGTTCAGCACCGCCGTGCCGGCGATCAGACCCGGATCGGCGCCGAAATCCGGCGCGGGCAGGACCAGGAACGGACGGACGTCGTGCAGGCGGTCGACCGCCAGGGCCAGACGGCCGCCGCCGGTCCGCAGGACGACGGCGGTCAGCGTGCCGGGATCGGCCGGGTCGGCGACCTGTCCGAGGATCGCGGCGAGGTCCGTCACCGGGTGGCTCGTCGCGGCGTCCCCGTCACCGAGGCGCACGATCGTCCGGCCCATGGCGACCGGCAGGTCGTCGCGCCGCAGGCGCAGGAGGCGCTCCACGGCGCCCCCGGGGAGGGCGTAGCTGCGCCCGGCCGCCTCGACCAGCAGCAGGCTGCGCCGGGCCGCCGAGAGCGGCAGGCTGAAGATCAGGGCGGTGCCGGCCGGGTCGCGCGGCTCCAGGCGGACGCTGCCCATGAGCTGGCGGGCGGCGTCCGCGGCCACCGAGAGGCCGTAGCCGCGCCCCGACAGGGTGTCGACCGCCTCGGCGGTGGAGAAGCCGGGCTCGAACACGAGGCGCAGCAGGGTGTCGGGTTCGGCCGCGGAAGCGGGGCCGAGAAGGCCGCGCTCGCGGGCCGCCGCCTCGATCCGGGCGAGGTCGGGGCCGGGCCCGTCGTCGAACACGGTGACCTGCAGGCGGGCGCCGCGCACCGCGACCTCCAGCCCGAGGCCCAGGGCCTCCGGCTTGCCGGCCGCGCGCCGCACCTCCGGCGCCTGCCAGCCGTGGCTGAGGGCGTTGCGCAGGGCGTGGAGCAGCGGATCCTTCAGCGCCTGCAGCGTGCCGCGCTCCACCGGCAGGTCGAGGCCCCGCAACGTGAGATCGACCTCGCGGCCCTGCTCCCGGGCGGTCTCGCGCAGCGACCGGGCGAGGGGGGCCAGGACGGTCTCGGCCGGGACCAGGGCGAGGCGCTCGGCGGCGGCGCGGACGCGGGTCGCGGCGCCCTCGACCGCGCTGGTCGCGGAGGCCTGGCGCCGCGACAGGTCCGCGGCCTCCCGGGCGAAGGCGCCCGCGCGCGCCGCGAGGGCGCGCCACTCGGGCCGCTCCGCGCCGGCCCCGGCCGCGAGGGCCTCGGCGCCGACGCGCAGGTCGCGGGCCAGGCGGGCGAGCCGGGCGAGGCCGTCGGCCGCGGGCGCCTGGCCGGCCAGGGTGCTGGCGAGATCGTGGCTCGCCCGGGCCAGCGCCTCGACGGCCTCCGCCGGCACCCGCAGGATCGCCGCGGAGGCCTCCGGCGGCTCGGAGCCGGGTTTCGGCGCGGGGTCAGCCTGTGTCGGCGCGGCGGGGGGCCCCGGTGGCGGGCTCGGACTCGGATCCGGCAGCGGAGCGGGGGGCGGTGCGGCAGGCGGGGCGGGTGATGAGGGTTGTGCCGGCGGCGTCTCGCCCGGGAGCCGGAGGACGTGGCCGAGGGCCGCCAGGGCGTCGGCCGGCATGTCCGGACCGGACCCGTCCGTGAGGCCGGCGACGTAGGACTCGATCCGGTCGAGGGCGAGGTGGACGGCGTTGGCCGCCTCGCGGTCGAGGGCGGTGGTGCCGGTGCGCACGCCCTCGAACAGCGTCTCGAGACGGTGGGCCACCGCCTCGACCGCCGGGAGATCGACGGCGCGGGAGGCGCCCTTCAGGCTGTGGGCGCGGCGAAAGACGTCGTTCCAGTCCGGCGTGGCGCTGCCGAGCGCCCCGCGGATCGCCGCGACGTGCTCCCGGTGCTCGACGTCGAAGGCGGCGAGCAGGAGCTTGCGGATATCCTCGGCCAACGGGGCGCCCGCCTCAGTGCCGGTATCGTTCGGCCAGGGCCATGAGGGCCTGGGCGAGTTCGGTGAGGTTGGCGGAGGCGGCCTCGACCTGCCGCGTGCCGGCCGCGGTCTGCTGGCTGGCCTGGCGGATGTTCTGCAGCGCCCCCATCACCTGCTCGATGCCCAGCTGCTGCTGGTTGGTCGAGGCCACAATCTGCTGGAACGTCTGCACGTTCTCCTCCACCCGCGCGGTGATCTCCTCGATCGTGCGCTGCGTCGTGTCCGAGCGCGTCTTGCCCGCCGCCGCGCGCTTGACCGCCTCCTCGGTCAGCATCACCGACGTGTTGATGCCCCGCTGGATCTCGCCCAGGATCCCCCGCACCTGCCCCGTGGCCGCCTTGGCCTGGTCGGCCAGGAGCTTCATCTCCGAGGCCACCACCGAGAAGCTGCGCCCGCTCTCGCCGGCCGCGGCCGCCTCGATGGCGGCGTTCAGCGCCAGCAGGTGCGTGCGCTCCGAGATGTCGTTGACCGTCTCGATGATGTCGCCGATCGTCTGGGTCTTCTCCGACAGGCTGACGATGTTGCCGGCCACCGCCTCCGCCTGCTCGCGGATCGCGTCCATGGCCTTGGCGGTGTCGGACACCGCGCGCAGGCCCTGGCGCGAGGTCTGGGCGGTGGCCTGGGCGGTGGCGATCACCTCGGTGGCGCGCTTGGAGATCTGCGCCCCCGAATGGGTGATCTCGTCCACCGTGGCGGCGGTCTCCTGCACGGCGGCGAACTGCTGCTCGACCGAGGCCGCCTGCTCCTGCGCCGAGGCGCGGATCTCGGCCGCGGCCGCGTTCAGGTCCGCCGTCGCCGCCCGGTTCGTCCGCGCAAGGTCCGACAGACCCGAGACCATCGTGTTCAGCGTCGTGCTCAGACGGCCGATCTCGTCGCGCCCGCCCGCCGCCAGCTGGCCGGACAGGTCACCCTCGCCGACGCGGCCGACGAAGGCCATGACCGTCTCGAGCGGCCGCACCACCGCGCGGCTGATCAGCCACGTGATCAGGATCGCCAGCAGCACCGCGGCGGCCAGGGTCAGGTAGATCGAGAGGCGCGAGCGCTCGTAGACCTCCTGCGCGGCGCGCTGGCCCAGCGCCATGCCGCCGTCGAGCTGCGAGCGGAGGTTCTTGATCCCCTCGAGGAAGGGTGCCTGCAGCCGCGCGATCTCCGCGTTGCGGGCCTCGACCGCCGCGACGTCCTGCTGGGCGATGGCGGCGAACTGCGCCTCGCCCTGCGCCCTGACCTCGCGGAACGAGCCCTGGACCGCGGTCGCCGCCGCGGCGATGCGGTCCCAGGCCGCGACGCGCTCGGCGGATACGACCTGCGTCCGGTACTGGGTGGCGAGCTGGATCGTCGTGGCGAGCCGGTTCTCGACCTGGGCCGCGGTCTGGCGCCAAGCCGCCAGGGTGTCGCCGGCCTGGGTCGCGCGCCCCTGGGCCTGCATCAGCATCGTGATCACGGCCGTGCGGCGCAGGAGACCGAGGTCGCGCGCGTCGTTCCCGAGATCGTCGAGCTGGCGCAGGATCGTCATGTCCCGCCGGACGATCGCGTCGGTCGTGTCGCGCACCGCGCCGATCTGCTCCAGGGCGTAGAGGCCGAGCGCCACCACCACCACCGTGATGGCGAAGAAGCCGAGGAGGATGCGTTTTCCGATCGAGAGCGACACGGGCGGGGATGGCTCCGGTTGTGGCAGGCGGCCCGGTCAGGGCAGCGCGCGGCGCAGGAGGCGGGGGAGGTCGATGACGACGAAGTCGGGACGGCCGTCGCCCGCCGCCCCGGAGGCCGGGGCATAGACCGAGGCGGCCTCGTTGCCCAAGCGGTCGGGATCGGCCGCCTCGGCGCCGGCCGCGGCGACCGCGCCAGGGGCCCGGGCGATGCCCAGGACCCGGTCCACAGCGAGGGCGAGGGGCTGGGGGTGGACGCCGCGCAGCACGATCATGTGGCCCGCCGCCGCGTCGGCGTCGGACGCAGGATCCGGCCGGCCGAGGGCCCGGGCGAGGCTGAGCACGCCGACGATCCGCCCGGACAGGGCGACGAGACCGTCCAGCGCCGGCACCGCCCCGGGCATCGGCGTGGCGGGGCGCGACGGCAGGACCTGGGCGACAGCCGCCAGCGGCACGCCGTAGCGCTCGCCGCCGCAGGCGCAGACGAGGTGATCGACGCCCGAATCGGTCGCGGCCGCCGCGGCACCGCGCCGGGCGAGGGCGGCGGCGCGCTCGGCGCGCAGGTCCCGCTCCGGCCGCGGACGGCCGCCCTGTGCACTCGGGCCTGCGCCCATCAGGACCTCCTGCTGCCGGCGCCGCCGAGCGCGGCGCGGGCCGCGGCCGCGCTGGCCGCGATCTCGCCCGCGGAGGCGCCGTCGCCCTCGGGCAGCGCCGTGTCCGGCCCGAGGGCTTGACTCAAGGCGACGGCGTTGTCGAGGGCGCGGAGCGCCTCGTGCGGCCGTCGCAGCGCGATCAGCAGCAGGCCGAGGTGGTAGTGGGCCATCACGAAACCGCGGTCGAGGTAGAGCGCGGCCCGCAGCGCCCGCTCGGCCTCGGCGTCGCGTCCGAGGGTGCGGGCCAGGAGGCCCTCGTAGAAGCGCAGGGCGGTGTCGGTCGGATCGCGGTCGAGGGCGCCCCGCAGCGCCCGCCAGGCCGCTCCGGTCTCGCCGGAATCGGCCAGCGCGCGGATCCGGTCGAGGTCGATGGCGTCCTCCTCTTCCGGCCGGTCCTCCCGGCTCTCGGGCGCTGCGGGAGCCGGACCGGTGCCGGGTGCGGCGACCGGGTCCGGGGCGGGAACGGCCGCGGCGTCGGCCTCTGCGGCCCCGGACTGGCCCGGGTCAGGATCCGCCGGGGGCGGCTCCGTCGCCTGTCGCGCCGGAGGGACGGGGTCCGGTGCGGGCCCACCGGACAGGTCGACCGATGGCGCGACCGGCGGCGCCTCGGCGCGCGGTCGGTAGGCCACGGTCCCGGGCAGGCTGACGGCGTCGAGGAAGCTCGCGAAGGCGGGACTCGGCTCGGCGTGGCCGAGGAGCAGCCAGCCCTCCGGCCGCAGCCTGCGGCCCAGCCCGCGCACCACCGCGGCGACCGTCCGGGCATCGAAGTAGATCAGCACGTTCCGGCAGAGGATCAGGTCGAAGGGCTCGCCCTGCGGCGGCCCCGGCTCGACGAGGCTCAGCAGGTTGCCGCGCTCGAACCGGACCGGACCGCGGTATTCGGGCCGGAGGGCGTAGCCGCCCTCGCGCCGGATGCCCGGCGCGGGCGGCAGCCGGGTGAAGTAGCGGAGCCGGTCCTCCGGCGGCATGGTCCGGAGCGCCCAGCGGCCGTACTCGGCGGCGCGGGCCGTGGCGAGCGCCTCGACGCTGATGTCGGTGCCGAGGATCGCCACCCGCCACTCGGGCAGGGCGTCGCCGAGCAGCTCGTGCACCAGGATCGCCAGGGAATAGGCCTCGGCCCCGGTGGAGCAGCCCGCGCTCCAGATCCGCAGGACGCGCTCGGACGCCCGCGCCGCGATCAGCGCCGGCAGGATCATCGCGCGCAGCGCGCTGAACTGCTCGGCGTAGCGGAAGAAGAACGTCTCGCCGACGGTGATCTCAGCTTCCAGCCGGGCCCATTCCGCCTCGCCTTCCGCGCCGCTCGACAGGAGGGCCGCGTAGGCGGCGCAATCGCCTACGGCGGCGGCGCGGAACCGGCGGTGCAGCCGCTCGATCAGCAGCTCGTCCTTGTCGGTGTAGTAGTGGTGGCCGGTGCGCGCGATGATCCGCGCCTTGAGCGGCGCGTAGGCGGGATCGGCACTCAGGTCGGGACGGGGATTCCCCGGTCGGGCCATCGCGCGGTCAGACGGCGTGCGGCAGCGCGGCGAGACGTTCGGCGGCCGCCCGGGCCAGGGCGTCGACGCGGGCCCGTTCCTGCACGGTCAGGAGGCGCTCCGGCGCCAGAGCGTGGACGAGGCGCTCGCCGAGGACGAGCTCGGCCGCGACGCAGCCGTTGAGCGTGTCGGCCGCCTCGGCCGGCCGGATCGCGGAATCCGGGACGGTCGCGAGGTCCGCCACGCGATCGACGAGGTACGCGACGGCCTCGCCCTGCATCAGCGCGAGATGGGCGTAGAGACCGGGCGTCGCGCCGGCCGGGCGCAGGCCGAGCAGCGCCGCGAGGTCGACGACCGGGACCGGCGTGCCGCCGAGATTGAGGAATCCGGTGAGCCAGCTGCCGGAAGCGGGCGGCGCGTGCAGATCCGGCAGCGGCAGGATCTCGGCGACCGCACCGCGGGGCAGGGCGCAGGCCGTGCCGGCGAGATCCAGCAGGAGATAGGCCGAACCGCTGCTGGCCACCGCCACCCGCTCCCCTGTTGCTCGGTCGCGGCCGGGCCGGGACGGGTCGCGACATAGGCCGAGTTAACGCTGCCGGCAATTGTGCGCCGCACGGGCGCGATGACGCGGAACCAAGTCTCGCCTGAGCCGCTTATTTTCCGACGCAGCGGCAACGCGCCTGACGAGGCGCGGCGCTTTGCCTGCGCCGGTCTACGCCAGGGATTGACGATGAGGAAACTTCTGTTGGCCGCCGCGTCGCTGACGCTCCTCGCGGGCTCCGCCTACGCCCAGGGCAACTCGCCCTACAACGCCTCGGGCGCGCAGGCCGGCGGCCCGCGTGGCGGCCTGGAGCGCGCCGGCGAGGCGGCCGCGATGGAGCAGGGAGCCGCTCCGGCTGCGCGTCCGATGATGCGCAAGCGCATGAAGCACAAGCGGATGAAGCATCATCGCCGGATGCGCCACCACATGTGAGTGGCGAACACCGGGACGCGCCGCAGGCGTCGTCCGGGTGGCTCGGCCTGTCGCACCCGCGGCAGGCCTTTTTTATGCCCGGTCGCAGGCGAAGTGCCCGTCGTGCGGGCCTGAAGCATAGTGCAGTCCGGTCGACGCGTGCCGTCCGACTGTTGCCGGCCGGCGCGGCGCGGTCCAGAGTTGTGCGAAAGCCGCGACGCCCGAACATGTTCGCAAACGAACATCGTCCGGCAATCAGTACAGCGGTGCGACGGCCTCACGAAGGCGAGGGAGTATCGATGTCACGACCGCTCGACCGGAGATCCGACGACAGGATCGAGGCGACCGGTGTCGAGGGGCGGCGCAGCGCGATCGTCGCCTCGGTCCGCCAGCGCGGCTTCGTGACGATCGAGGCCCTGGCGGCGCAGTTCGGCGTCACCGTCCAGACGATCCGGCGCGACCTCAACGAGCTGAGCGCCGAGGGGCGGCTGGAGCGCTACCGCGGCGGCGGCGGCCTGCCCTCCAGCGTCGAGAACATCGATTACGCCGACCGGCGGGTGACCCTGCTGCCGGAGAAGAGCCGGATCGGCCGCCTCGCGGCGAGCCGTATCCCGTCGCACTGCTCGGTCTTCATCAACATCGGCACGACACCGGAGGCCGTCGCCCGCGAGCTGACCCGACACGACGATCTCAGCATCATCACCAACAACCTCAACGTGGCGATCTCGCTCGCCGAGACGACCGAGTTCCGCATCGTCGTGGCGGGCGGCACCGTGCGGAACCGCGACGGTGCGGTGCTGGGTCAGCTCACCTGCGACACGCTCAGCCAGTTCCGGGTCGACGTGGCGGTGATCGGCATCAGCGGCATCGACGGCGACGGGGCGCTCCTCGACTACGATTACGAGGAGGTGCGGGCGACCCAGACCATCCTGGCCCATGCCCGGAAAACCTTCCTGGTGGCCGACCACACCAAGTTCACGCGGCGGCCCATGGTCCAGGTCGGGCGCCTGGAGCAGGTCGACACCTTCTTCACCGACCGGGCGCCACCGGCCGAGATCGTCACGCTCATGGAGCGCCTGGGCGTCAACTTGGCGGTCGCCGACAGCGCTGACGAACCGTAACGAACATCGATTTTTCGCTTGCGAAAGCCGACCGCCGCGTCAATATAGTGCCGAACCGCCACCAAGGCGGCCCAGGAGGAACCATGGCGGCTGCACCGCGACAGCGCGAGCCGTCCGACGCCTACGATCTCCTGATCATCGGCGGCGGCATCAACGGCACGGGCATCGCCCGGGACGCGGCCGGCCGGGGTCTGTCGGTCCTGCTGGCCGAGCGCGGTGACTTGGCCGGCTTCACCTCCTCGTCGTCGACGAAGCTGATCCACGGCGGCCTGCGCTACCTCGAATACTACGAGTTCCGCCTCGTTCGTGAGGCGCTCGCCGAGCGCGAGCGGCTGCTGCGGCTCGCCCCGCACGTGATCTGGCCCCTGCGCTTCGTCCTGCCCCACGACGAGGGCCTGCGCCCGGCCTGGATGCTGCGGCTCGGCCTGTTCCTCTACGATCACCTCGCGCGGCTGCGCACGCTCCCGGGCTCGCACGGGGTCGACCTGCGCAGCTCCGCCTACGGGGCGCCGCTGCAGCGGCGCCTGACGCGCGGCTTCGTCTATTCCGACTGCTGGGTCGAGGACAGCCGCCTCGTGGTGCTCAACGCCATGGACGCCCGCGAGCGCGGCGCCACGGTGATGACCCGCACCGGTGTCGTCTCGGCCCGGCGCGAGGGTGACGGCTGGGTCGCGACGCTGCGCGACGAGCGCGGCGGCACCGAGCGGACGATCCGCGCGAAGGCCGTCGTCAACGCCGCCGGCCCGTGGGTCAGCGAGACGCTCGGCGGCACGCTCGGCATCAACAGCCGCGCGGCGGTGCGGCTGATCAAGGGCAGCCACATCGTGGTCAAGCGCCTGTTCGCGGGCGATCAGGCCTACATCCTGCAGCAGCCCGACAAGCGCATCATCTTCGCGATCCCCTACGAGCGCGACTTCACGCTGATCGGCACCACCGACGTCCCCTACGAGGGCGAGCCCGGCCCGGTCTCGATCTCCGAGAGCGAGACCGACTACCTCTGCGGCTGCATCAACCGCTCCTTCGACACGACGATCACCCCGGCCGACGTGGTCTGGAGCTACTCGGGCGTGCGCCCGCTCTACGACGACGCGGCCGAGAACGCGTCGGCCGTGACCCGCGACTACGTCCTCGACGTGGAGGACCAGGGCGGGGCGGCTGCGGTGCTGTCGGTCTTCGGCGGCAAGATCACGACCTACCGGCGGCTCGCCGAGCACGCGCTCGAGAAGCTGAAGCCCTACTTCCCGCACCTTGGGAAGTCCTGGACCGGCGACGCGGTCCTGCCGGGCGGCGCCATGAAGGACGCCGATTTCGACCAGTTCCTCGCCAAGCTGCGGGCCGAGACGCCGTTCCTGCCGGAGGAGACCGCCCGCCGCCTCGCCCGCGCCTACGGCATCCGGGCCCGGGACATCGTCGGGACGGCGCAGTCCCTGGCGGATCTCGGCGAGGCCTTCGACGGCGGCCTCACGGCGGCCGAGGTCGACTACCTGCGCACCGAGGAGTGGGCGGTCACCGCCGAAGACATCCTGTGGCGGCGCTCCAAGCTCGGTCTGCGCACCGGCGCGGAGAGCGCCGCGCGCCTCGCCGCCTACCTCGACCGCAGGGCCGAGGCCGCCTGACGCATTCGAACCCGATCCGGCGACAGACCGGTCGGGCCATCTAGGGGAGGGAACGATGAGCCGTTACGTCGGGGCCATCGACCAGGGCACAACCAGCAGCCGCTTCATCGTGTTCGACCGGGAGGGCAGCGTGATCGCGCTCGCCCAGGCCGAGCACGCGCAGATCTACCCGGCTCCCGGCCACGTCGAGCACGACGCCACGGAGATCTGGACGAAGACCCAGAGCGTGATGCGCGAGGCCCTGGAGAAGGGCGGGCTCCAGCCCTCCGACCTCGCGGCAGTCGGCATCACCAACCAGCGCGAGACCACGCTGATCTGGGACCGGACGACCGGCAAGCCCCTGCACAACGCCCTGGTCTGGCAGGACACCCGCAACGACCGGCTGGTGGGCGAGTTCGCCCGCGACGGCGGCCGCGACCGGTTCCGCGATCTCACCGGCCTGCCGCTGGCGAGCTACTTCTCCGGCCTCAAGCTGCGCTGGCTGCTCGACCACGTCGAGGGCGCCCGGCAGAAGGCCGAGGCCGGGGACGTGCTGTTCGGCAACATCGACACGTGGCTCGTCTGGAACCTGACCGGCGGCACCGAGGGCGGCCTCCACGTCACCGACGTGACCAACGCCAGCCGCACGCAGCTCATGTCGCTGAAGACCCTCGACTGGGACGAGGGCATGCTGTCGACCTTCGGCATCCCGCGGGCGATGCTGCCGAAGATCGTCTCGTCGAGCGAGGTCTACGGCGAGACCAGGGCTCCGTTCGCGGGCGTGCCGATCGCCGGCATCCTGGGCGACCAGCAGGCGGCCCTGTTCGGCCAGACCTGCTTCGCGCCGGGCGAGGCCAAGAACACCTACGGCACCGGCTGCTTCGCGCTGATGAACACCGGCGAGGAGCCGGTCCCGTCGAAGGCCGGCCTCGTCACCACGCTGGCCTACCGCCTGGACGGCCAGAAGCCGGCCTACGCGCTGGAGGGCTCGATCGCCATCACGGGCGCCCTGGTGCAGTGGCTGCGCGACAACCTGCACATGATCAAGGATTCCGCCGAGGTCGAGACGCTCGCCACGACGGTCGAGGACAACGGCGGCGTCTACTTCGTGCCGGCCTTCTCGGGCCTCTACGCGCCGCACTGGAACGAGGGCGCCCGCGGCCTGATCATCGGCCTGACCCGCTACGTCAACCGCGGCCACATCGCCCGCTCGGTGCTGGAGGCGACCGCCTTCCAGACCCGCGAGGTGCTGCAGGCCATGGCCAAGGATTCGGGCATCCCCGTCAAGGAGTTGCGGGCCGACGGCGGCATGGTCGCCAACAACACCCTGATGCAGTTCCAGTCCGACCTGCTCGACGTGCCGGTGGTGCGCCCGAAGGTGGCCGAGACCACGGCGCTCGGCGCCGCCTACGCGGCGGGTCTCGCGGTCGGCTACTGGAAGGGCCTCGACGACCTCAAGCGCAACTGGGGCGTCGACAAGCGCTGGACGCCGAAGATGGATGCCGGCCAGCGCGAGAAGATCGCCGCCGCCTGGAGCCGGGCGGTGCAGCGCTCCTTCGACTGGAAGACCGACGAGGATTGAGACGGGCTCGGGGCGCACACGCCCCGCGCAGTCCCACTCGCGCCCGCATCCGGAGCCGCTGCGCGGCGGCCTCGAAGAAGCGCTCCAGATCGCCGCGGGATCCCCGGAGGCCTTCGAAGAGGCCTCCGGGGCGCTCCGATACCGCAGGAGAGGGCGCCGCCCCGGATCTGCGTAACCATTCGGTGACCGCCACCGGCGTTCACGCGCTCGCCAAAGCTTTGAACTTTCACAAAAAGCAGCGAACGGGGGAGACGAGACGATGACATCACCCTTCCTGGGCGAATTCCTGGGCACGATGACCCTGATCGTGCTCGGCGACGGCGTCGTGGCCGGCGCCCTGCTCAAGCATTCCAAGGGCGAGAATGCCGGCTGGATCGCCATCACGGCGGGCTGGGCCTTCGCGGTCCTCGCGGGCGTCTTCGTGGCCAACGCCACCGGCAGCGCCGACGCCCATATCAACCCGGCCGTCACCGTGGCGGGCGCGGTCAGTTCCGGCGATTTCAGCAAGATCCCCGTCTACATCCCGGCCCAGATGCTCGGCGCCTTCGTGGGCGCCGTGCTGGTCTGGCTCCACTACCTGCCGCACTGGGGCGCGACCCAGGATCCCGGCCTCAAGCTCGCCTGCTTCTGCACCGGCCCGGCGATCCGCGACGCGAAGGCCAACTGGATCTCCGAGATCATCGCGACCTTCTTCCTGATCCTGACGATCTCCGCCCTCGTGACCACCACCCTGGGCTCGGCCGGCGCGATCCCGCGGGCCGTCGCGCCCTACATGGTCGGCATGCTGGTCTGGGGCATCGGCCTGTCGCTCGGCGGTACCACCGGCTACGCCATCAATCCGGCCCGCGACCTCGGGCCGCGCGTCGCCCACGCGGTGCTGCCGATCGCCGGCAAGGGCAGCTCCGACTGGGGCTACGCGCTGATCCCGGTGGCCGCGCCCCTGGTCGGGGCGGTGCTGGCCGGGCTCTTCGTCCGGGCGTTGGGGATCTGACGGAACGGCCGCACCCTCAACCACCGCGGGGCGGCCCGGCGTCGCGGCGGTTTGCGGCGCGCGGCCTTGGGCCTTAAGTCAGGGCGATCCCGACCGCGCCCCTGGGGCGCTTGCCCGCGGTGTGCCCCCGACCCATGGCCGTCGTCCTCGACACCCTGAAGAACGATCCGCGGCCGGTCCGCCTGCGCCACCCCGAGAAGGCGCACCGGCCCGACCAGCCCGTCCAGGCCAAGAAGCCGGACTGGATCCGCGTGAAGGCGCCGGGCTCCAGGGCCTGGTCCGAGACGCAGAAGATCGTGCGCGAGCACGGTCTGGTCACGGTCTGCGAGGAGGCGGGCTGCCCGAATATCGGCGAGTGCTGGGAGAAGCGGCACGCCACCTTCATGATCATGGGCGACACCTGCACGCGGGCCTGCGCCTTCTGCAACGTGCGCACCGGCCTGCCCGACGCCCTCGACCTGGGCGAGCCGGACAAGATCGCCGATTCGGTGGCCAAGCTCGGCCTGCACCACGTGGTCATCACCTCGGTGGACCGGGACGACCTGAAGGACGGCGGCGCCGAGCACTTCGCCCGGACCATCGCGGCCATCCGGCTCGCGAGCCCCGGCACGACCGTCGAGATCCTGACGCCCGACTTCCTGCGCAAGGACGGGGCGCTGGAGGTCGTGGTCGCCGCCAAGCCCGACGTGTTCAATCACAACCTGGAGACGGTGCCGGCCAAGTACCTCACGGTGCGGCCGGGTGCCCGCTACTTCCACTCGGTGCGCCTGCTGCAGCGGGTGAAGGAGCTCGACCCGACGATCTTCACCAAGTCCGGCATCATGGTCGGGCTCGGCGAGGAGCGGAACGAGGTGCTCCAGCTCATGGACGACCTGCGCTCGGCCGACGTCGACTTCCTCACCATCGGCCAGTACCTGCAGCCGTCGAAGAAGCACCACGAGGTCGTGCGCTTCGTCCCCCCCGACGAGTTCAAGGCCTACGAGACCACCGCCTACGCCAAGGGTTTCCTGCTGGTCTCGGCCACGCCGCTCACGCGCTCGTCGCACCATGCCGGCGAGGATTTCGCGCGTTTGCAGGCGGCGCGCCTGGCCAAACTGTCGCCCGCGCTCTCGGCCTGAGGATATCCGAAGACCATGCCGTCCTTCCGGGTCACCCGCGCGGTGAAGCACACGCCGCAGCAGATGTACGACCTCGTCGCCGACGTGGAGCGCTACCCCGAGTTCCTGCCGCTCTGCGAATCCCTGCGGGTGATCCGCCGGCAGGACATGCCCGAGGGCGGCCAGGTGCTGATCGCCGAGATGGGCGTCGGCTACAAGGCGATCCGCGAGCGCTTCACCACCCGGGTCACCCTCGATCCGGCGAGTCTCAAGATCGTCGCCGAGTACATCGACGGCCCGTTCCGGCACTTGGAGAACCGCTGGCTGTTCAAGGACGGCCCCGACGGCGGCTGCAACGTCGACTTCTTCATCACCTACGAGTTCAAGAGCCGCACCCTGGGGCTCCTCATGGGCACGATGTTCGACCGCGCCTTCCGCAAGTTCACCGACGCTTTCGAGGGGCGGGCGAACCGGATGTACGGGGCGCGGGCTTAGCCGCCGTCCTCGCGCGCACCGTGAAGCGACCCAGGGAAATGGGACGCCTCCGAATGTGGCGTTGCCCTGGATTGCTTCGCTGCGCTCGCAAAGACGGTGCGCAGGGATGGCGTCAGGCCCGCAGCGACACGCGCACGTGCTCGGGCCGCACATCCATCCCGATCCTCCGCGCCGGCAGGGCCTGAAGCCGCGGCAGGGTGTCGAGGAGGCGCAGGGCGAGCGGCGCCCGGAGCGGCACGTCGGCCGCCAGCGACGCGGCGATCACGCGGGACTGAATGGGGGAGGGCGCGGAAGCGCTCGGTGAAGCCCGGCTCGTCCATCGGCCGGAGGGGTGGATGGTCTCGCCGCAGAAGTCGCGCAGGAAGTCCGCGTGCTTCTCCAGAACGGTGACGTCGAGGCTCGCGCGGACGAAGAGCAGGCCCGCCATCGTCCGGGCGGGGCCCCCGCCGACGAGGCAGAGGCGGGTCGTCACCGTACCCGTGGGCCGTCCTTCCCGTGCCGCGATCAGTCGCCGAGGGCGTCCTCCAACAGACCGAGCGCGTCGGCCACGGCGGCGCGGCGGATGCCCGCGCGCCCGAGATCGCCGTAGCGCCGCTCCAGGTGGCGCGTCTCGCCATCTCGCCGACTGAGGCCGAAATGCACCAGCCCCACCGGCTTCTCGGTGCTCCCGCCCCCCGGGCCGGCGATGCCGGTGATCGCGACAGCGACGGAGGCCCGCGACGCGGCCAGCGCCCCGGCGGCCATCGCCCGCGCCACGGGCTCGCTGACCGCGCCGTGCCGGCGGATCAGGTCGATGGGCACACCGATCGCCTCGGCCTTCGCGTCGTTCGAGTAGGTGACGAAGCCGCGCTCCAGGACGGCCGACGAGCCCGGCACCGCGGTGAGCAGCCCGGCCACGAGGCCGCCCGTGCAGGATTCGGCGGTGGCGACGGTGCGCCCGTCCGCCGCGTAGGCGTTAACCAGCGCCTCGGCCCGGGCGAGAAGCTCTGCGTCGTCGACCATCGCGAACGGGCTCCCCTCGGGCGCCGCCGCCCTATCTCCTGTTGTGACCCATGGCCGAGCCCGGCTCAAGGACCGGCGGCCGCCGACTGGAGACAGCCCTTCCATGATCTTCCCCGCGACCACGGCCTTCTACGCCGGGCTGCTCGCCCTCGTGTATCTCGGCCTCTCGGGATGGGTGATCGGGGCCCGCGTCTCCGGGAACGTGCTGCTCGGCGACGGCGGCGACGACACGGTCCTCAGGCGCGTGCGCTCGCACGCCAATTTCGCGGAATACGTGCCGCTGGCCCTGATCGTCATCGGCCTGCTGGAGGCGAGCGGCGGCAGCCACGGGCTCGTCCGGGCGCTGCTGGTCGCCCTGCTGGTCGCCCGGATCCTGCACCCGTTCGGGATGTTCGCGCCCCCGAACTCGCCGCGCCAGTTCGCCTGCCGGGGCGGCGGCATCCTGCTGACGATGGCGGTCCTGGGCGTCGCGGCGATCGCGCTGCTGGTGCGGGTGGCCTGACACCGAGCGCGACGCGCCCGGTCCTGGCCGCCCGGTCCTGGCCGCTCAGCCCTGCCGCATCGCCGTCTCGGCCTGCGCGTCGAGGGCGGGGCCATCCTCCTCGGGCAGCCGGACCGTCGCGGCCGCCTGGGCGGCGAGCCCCTCCGCCCGGCCGACGAAGCCGAGCTTCTCGGTGGTCGTCGCCTTGATGGAGACCGCCGAGAGCGGGACGCCCGCGATGGCGGCGATGCGCGCGCGGATCTCCTCGCGGTGCTTGCCGATGCGGGGGGCCTCGGCGAGCACGGTGATGTCGAGGTGGTCGATGCGGCCGCCGCGGGCACGGACGAGGTCGCAGGCATGGGCCAGGAACTGGTCCGAGGAAGCCCCGCGCCAGCGCTCGTCGGAGGGCGGGAAGTGGGTGCCGATATCGCCGTCCGCGATGGCCCCGAGCAGGGCGTCGGTCAGGGCGTGCAGCGCGACGTCGCCGTCCGAGTGGGCGAGCACGCCGCGGTCGGCGGGGATCTTGACCCCGCCCAGCCAGACATGGTCGCCGGTGGTGAAGGCGTGCACGTCGAAGCCGGTGCCGAGGCGGGTCACGTAGGTGGTCATGGCGCGGGCTCCCGGCGCTGGCAATGCGGTGGTCTCGGTCGCGAAGGCGCGGTCCGCCTCGATCAGGTCGGCGGGCTGGGTGATCTTGCGGTTGGCGACGTCGCCCGCGAACACCACCACCGGCAGGCCGGCCCATTCGGCGAGGGCGCCGTCGTCGGTGAAACCGTCGAGGCCCTGCGCGGCGGCGTCCCGGTGGGCGCCGAGCAGCGGGCCGAACACGAAGGCCTGGGGTGTCTGGACCGCGCGCAGGTGCTCCCGCGGCGGGGTCTCGTGCACCCGGCCGATGCCGGGCGCGATGTCGACGACGCGCTTGACCGTGTCGGTGACCGGCACGCCCGGAACGGCCGCCCCGTGGTCGCGGCCGGCCGCGATCGCCCGGGCGATCAAAGCGGAATCCACGTAGGGGCGGGCGGCATCGTGGACGAGCACGATCTCGGGCGCGTCGCCGGCGGCCAGGGCCTCGAGACCGGCGCGCACGGAGAGCTGGCGCGTCGCGCCGCCCTCGACCGGCGGCGCGACCTTGGCGCGGATCGCGGGGGCGAGTTCCTCCAGGCAGTCGCGGAAGAACTCCGCCGCGTCGGCGGCGATCACAGGCTGGATCCGCGCGATCGCATCGTCCGCCGCGAGCGCCGCCAGGGTGCGGGTGAGGACCGCCTGGCCGCCGACGCGGCGGTACTGCTTGGGGGTGCCGCCGCCGATGCGGATGCCGCGTCCGGCCGCCACCACCACCGCGGCGACGCCGGCTTCCGCGCTGGCGGGTCCGGTGGCTGGCGTGCCGGTGGCGGGCATGGGCAACGAGCTCGTGACGTCCTGAGGGGCGGAATGGCGGCCAGCGTGCGGGCCAGGCGTGCCGCCGTGACCCTGCCGCGGAGGGTGCCCGTCGTTTAAGCGGGGGAGGGCCCGAAATCAACGCGCGGTCCCGCTTGCCAGCGGACCGGCTTTGCCTCATTGTTGTGCAGAATGACGACTGACCAATATTTGAGCGCGCTGCGCCGTGCGGAAGCGACCGCGGAGGGGGCAAACGGGACCGATCCCGCCCCGCTCTGCCTGCTCGCGCCGCTCTCGGGCGTCACCGACCTGCACATGCGCCGCATCGCCCGCCGCTGCGGCGCCGACGCGGTCGTCTCCGAGATGGTGGCGGCCCGGGAACTCGCGCGCGGGTCCGGCGAGGCCGCGATGCGCGCCGAGGGCTCCGGGGTCGACCTGCACGTGGTTCAACTGGCGGGCTGCGAGGCGGGCCCGATGGCGGAGGCCGCCCGGATCGCAGAGGCCGGGGGCGCCGACGTGATCGACGTGAACATGGGCTGCCCGGCCAAGATCGTGACGGGGATCGCCTCGGGCTCGGCCCTGATGCGCGACCTCGACCACGCCGAGCGCCTGCTCGCCGCGGTCCGGGGCGCGGTGTCGGTCCCGGTGACGGTGAAGATGCGCCTCGGCTGGGACGACGCGAGCCGCAACGCCGCGGATCTCGCCGCCCGGGCCGAGCGGCTGGGCCTGAACGCCGTGACGGTTCACGGGCGGACCCGGCAGCAATTCTACAAGGGCAGCGCCGACTGGTCGGCGATCCGGGCCGTCGTCGCGGCGGTGTCGATCCCGGTGATCGCCAACGGCGACGTGACCGACCTCGCCAGCGCCCGCGCCTGCCTGGACGCCTCCGGCGCCGCGGGCGTCATGATCGGCCGTGCGGCGACCGGCCGCCCCTGGCTGGTCGGCCAAGTCGCCGCGGCGCTCGCGGGCCGGCCGGCCGCGGAGCCGTCCCGGGCCGCGCAGGCCGCCCTGGCCGCGGAACACTACGCGGGGCTGCTGTCGCTCTACGGCCGCGACATGGGCGTGCGCCACGCCCGCAAGCACCTCGCCGCCTATGCCGAGACCGGCGGCGCGCTGGGTCCCGCGGAACGCGCGACCCTCCTCACCACCACCGACCCGGAGATCGCGCTCAACCTGCTGGCCCGGGCCTTCGCGGACGCGGCGAACCCCGTGCAGGAGGCCGCGTGAGCGACGAGCCCCTCCCGCGCGAACCCGGCACCCGGCGCGACACGGCCGCCGAGGCCGTCCTGAACGCGCTGCCGCTGCCGGTCCTGACCATCGGCGCCGACGAGCAGATTCTCCACTGCAACCACGCCGCGGAGGCGTTCTTCGACTACTCGGCGCGGCTGATGCAGCGCCGGCGCCTGCGCGACATCATCCCGTTCGCCTCGCCGATCATCGCGCTCGTGGCCGAGGTCCGACGGCGCCGCGCGAGCGTCAGCGAGTACCGGGTCGAGCTGACCCAGCCGCGCCTCGGCCTGGAGCGCAGCGTCGACGTGTTCGCGACGCCGCTCGGCGACGACGGCGAGGCCGTGGTGATGATGCTCCAGGAGCGCACCATCGCCGACAAGATGAATCGCCAGCTCACCCATCGCGGCGCGGCGCGCTCGATGGTGGCGCTCGGCGCGATGCTGGCCCACGAGATCAAGAACCCGCTCGCCGGCATCCGCGGCGCGGCGCAGCTCCTCGAGAGCACCGGTGCCGAGGAGGACCGGCTGCTCACCCGCCTGATCTGCGACGAGTCGGACCGGATCGTCCGCATCGTCGAGCGCATGGAGCTGTTCGGCGACGAGCGCCCCTCGGATCGCGGCGCCGTCAACGTCCACGGGGTGCTCGACCAGGTGAAGCGCTCGGCGCAGTCGGGCTTCGCCCGGCACATCCGGTTCATCGAGACCTACGACCCGTCGCTGCCGCCGGTGCTCGGCAACCGCGACCAGCTGATCCAAGTGATCCTGAATCTCGTGAAGAACGCCGCCGAGGCGATCGGCCCGGACGCGGTCGAGGGCGAGATCACCCTGTCGACCGCCTTCCGCACCGGCCTGCGCCTGCAGGTTCCGGGCTCCCGCGAGCGGGTCAGCCTGCCGATCGAGGTGGCGGTGCGCGACAACGGCCCGGGCATCTCGGCCGACCTGCTGCCCGACCTGTTCGACCCGTTCGTCACCACCAAGGCGCAGGGCTCCGGCCTGGGTCTTGCTTTGGTGGCCAAGATCGTCGGCGATCACGGCGGGATCGTCGAGTGCGATCCCGCCCCGCGCCGCACGGCGTTCCGCATCCTTCTGCCGATGTCGAGTGCCCGGGACGGGCGCGAATCGGCGGTCGATCCGTGATGTCGATCCCCGAATCCGGCCCCCCGTCGGAGGTCTGAGTAGAGAGTCATGCCGAACGGCCACATCATCGTCGCCGACGACGACGCCGCCATCCGCACCGTGCTGAACCAAGCGCTGTCCCGGGCGGGCTACGAGGTCCGCTCGACGGGCAACTGCGCCACCCTCTGGCGCTGGGTCGCGCAGGGGGAGGGCGACCTCGTCATCACCGACGTGGTCATGCCCGACGAGAACGTGTTCGACCTGCTGCCGCGCATCAAGCGGGTGCGGCCGGAGCTGCCGATCATCGTCATGAGCGCGCAGAACACCTTCATGACGGCGATCCGCGCCTCGGAGCGGGGCGCTTACGAGTACCTGCCCAAGCCCTTCGACCTGAAGGAGCTGATCGCCATCGTGGGCCGGGCGCTCTCGCGCCCCCGCGGCGCGGCGCCGGCCGGGGCGCCCCCCGAGAACGAGGACATCCCGCTGGTCGGCCGCTCGCCGGCCATGCAGGAGATCTACCGGGCGCTCGCCCGGCTGATGCCGACCGACCTCACCGTGATGATCACCGGCGAGTCGGGCACCGGCAAGGAGCTGGTCGCCCGCGCGCTGCACGATTACGGCCGCCGCCGCACCGGCCCGTTCGTGCCGGTCAACATGGCGGCGATCCCGCGCGACCTGATCGAGTCCGAGCTGTTCGGCCACGAGAAGGGCGCCTTCACGGGGGCGCTCCAGCGCTCCGCCGGCCGGTTCGAGCAGGCCGAGGGCGGCACGCTGTTCCTCGACGAGATCGGCGACATGCCCATGGAGGCGCAGACCCGGCTGCTGCGCGTGCTCCAGCAGGGCGAGTACACGACGGTGGGCGGGCGCGTCCCGATCCGCACCAACGTCCGGATCATCGCGGCCACCAACAAGGACCTGCGGGTCTCGATCCAGCAGGGCATCTTCCGCGAGGACCTGTTCTTCCGCCTCAACGTCGTGCCGCTGCGGCTGCCGGCCCTGCGCGAGCGCTCCGAGGACGTGCCGGACCTCGTCCGCCACTTCTTCGTGCTGGTCGAGCGCGAGGGCCTGACCCGGAAGACCCTCGACGGCGACGCCATGGAGCGGCTGAAGCGCTACCGCTGGCCCGGCAACGTCCGCGAGCTCGAGAACCTCGTCCGGCGGCTCGCCGCCCTCTACCCGCAGGAGACGATCACCGGCCCGGTGATCGAGGCCGAGCTCGACACGCTGCCGCTGGCGACACCCGCGGCGCCGGCCGCCAACGGCGCCGCCCGCAAGGCCAACGGCGAGTCGGAGACCCTGTCCAGCGCGGTGGAGCGCCACCTCTCGGACTACTTCTCCGGCTATCGCGACACGCTGCCGCCCCCCGGGCTGTATCACCGGATCCTGCGGGAGATCGAAGGCCCGCTGATCGGCGCGGCGCTCGCCGCCACCCGCGGCAACCAGATCCGGGCCGCGGAGCTGCTCGGCGTCAACCGCAACACCCTGCGCAAGAAGGTCCGCGACCTCGACCTGCAGGTCTTCCGGACGGCGCGGTAGGGCGATCCCCGGCCGATCCCAACAAATCCCAGGTCCCGAGGTGCGCGCGGCGCGCCCCGGGATCACGCGGAGGGTGGGATGAGCGCGATCCGGCCCGCGCTCAGCGGCCCGGCAGGATCGGGTCGCCGCGCATCAGCGCGTGCAGCCGCTCCGTGTCGAACCCGTTCGGGATGCTGGGCACGGCCGGCTTCGGCGCCGGTACGGCCTTCGCCGGAAGCGGGATCGAGCCCGTCGCCGACGGCTCGGCCTGGGCGGCACGGACCATCGGCGCCGGCGCCAGATGGGCGAGCCGGTCGGCGCTGACGAGGGCGACGGTCGCCGTCGAGACGAGGACGAGGACGGCGCCGAGGAGGGAACGCAGGATACGCAAGCGACGACCCGGGACGCGACTTGAGACGGCAACAGATTTACGGCGCGGCCGTTAACGAAGCCCCACTCCAAGTCTTCGGGAGGCGATATTGACCAACGTCCAGGCCACCGCGAGCGACAGCCCGTTCATCCAGGGCCGCAACGCGCGCCTCTACGGGAAGCCCGTGAGCGAATGCCCCTATCCGGAGGGCTCCCAGGAGCGCGCCGCCTGGATGGAGGCCTACGAGGAGGCCGTCGTCTCGGACCCGCCCGAGAAGCCGTGATCGCGGAAAACGCGGCGGCCCGGAGCCGCGAGGCCGCGCGTCCGGCTTGACCTCGCCGGGCGCGGCGCGCTTCGTGCGGTGCACCGAAACGCGATCTCCGAGCCTCGATGTCCCTGAAGCCCTCGCCCGACGCCACGCAGACCTTCGCGCCCGCGACGCGCCTCGTCCACGCGGGCCGCGACCCGGGCGAGCAGCACGGCTTCGTGAACACGCCGATCTACCGCGGCTCCACGGTCCTCTACCCGACCTACGACGCGATCAAGAACCGGCGCGGGCGCTACAATTACGGCACCTCGGCGACGCCCACCATGGACGCGCTGACGGGGGCCTGGACGGAACTCGCCGGCGCCGCCGGCACCGTCGTGACGCCCTCGGGCCTCGCGGCGCTCACCGTGGCGCTGATGGCCGCGGTGTCGGCGGGCGACCACCTCCTCGTCACCGATTCCGCCTACCGGCCGACCCGCCAGTTCTGCGACGGCGTGCTGGCGCGCTACGGCGTCGAGATCACCTACTACGACCCGGTCATCGGCGCCGGCATCGCGGAACTGATGCGCCCGAACACCCGGGCCGTGCTGGTCGAGGCGCCCGGATCTCAGAGCTTCGAGATGCAGGACATCCCGGCCATCGCCGAGGTGGCGCACGCCCACGATGCCTGCGTGATCATGGACAACACCTGGGCGACGCCGCTGCTGTTCCCGCCGCACGCGCGCGGCGTCGACATCGCCGTGGAAGCCGGCACCAAGTACCTGAGCGGCGGCTCGGACCTGCTGATCGGCCTGACCTCCGCCAACGCGCGCTACTACCCGGCCGTGCGCCGCACCTTCGACCATTTCGCCATGTGCGCCGGCGCGGAGGACATCTTCCTGGCGCTGCGCGGCCTGCGCACGATGAACCTGCGGCTGCGCGAGCACGGCCGCGCCGGGCTGGAGATGGCCCAGTGGTTCCAGGCGCGGCCCGAGGTGCTGCGGGTGCTCCATCCCGGCCTGCCGGAGGATCCGGGCCACGCGATCTGGAAGCGCGACTTCGCGGGCGCCTCCGGTCTGTTCGGGGTGATCCTCAAGCCGGTGCCCGAGGCGGCGGTGGCGGCCATGCTCGACGGGCTGCAGCTCTTTGGGATGGGCTTCTCCTGGGGCGGCTTCGAGAGCCTCGTGATCCCGTTCGACTGCGCGGGCTACCGGACCGCGACCCGGTGGGCCCCCGGCGGACCGGCGCTCCGCTTCCACATCGGCCTCGAGGACACCGCCGATCTCAAGGCCGACCTCGACGCCGGCTTCGCGCGCCTCCGGGCGGCGTCGTAGGGCAGTCCCGTCCCCGACAGGCGGGGACCGGCGAACCTCAGGGCCGGGACGCGCGGCGGGAGCGGCGCAACATCCGCGCATCGTGATGTGCGCGCGCGCCGTCGCGACCGGCGACGGCACCGCCGTATTTGACCTCGCGCCGCGTTCCTGATTGACCGGCCCGGCATGACCACGAGCCTCTCCGCCGGCGGCGCGCCGCGCCTTGCCCCCGTCGACCGGATCGGCCGCGGGCTCGACGCGCTGAGCCTCACCCACGGCAGGGCCGCCGCCGCCCTGCTGGCGCTGTGCCTGCTCCTGTTCCTGCCGGGCCAGATCTCGCTGCAGCCGATGGACCGGGACGAGCCCCGCTTCGCCCAGGCCTCGAAGCAGATGCTGGAGAGCGGCGACCTCGTGGATATCCGCTTCCAGGGCGAGGCGCGGCACAAGAAGCCGGTGGGGATCTACTGGGCGCAGGCCGCCGCCGTGGCGGCCGGCGAGGCGCTGGGCGTGCCCGGCGCCCGCACCCAGATCGCCCTGTACCGCATCCCGTCGCTGATCGGCGCCGTCGCCTCGGTCCTGCTCGCCTACTGGGGGGCGCTCGCCTTCCTGCCCCGACGGTCGGCGCTGCTCGCCGCCGCCCTCTACGGCGCCTGCCTGATGCTCTCGGCCGAGGCCCACCTCGCCAAGACCGACGCGCTGCTCGCCGCCTGCGCCACCGCGAGCCTCGCCGCGCTCGCCCGCGCGTGGCTGGCGCCGCGGGACGGCAGGCCGGTCTCGTGGCCGACCTTCGCGGCGTTCTGGCTCGGAATGGCGGTCGGGATCCTGGTGAAGGGGCCGATGGTTCCGCTCTTCGTCGCGCTGCCGGCGCTCGGCCTGTCGCTCGTCGCGCGGTCCGGCCGCTGGCTGCTGCCCCTGCGGCCGGGGCCGGGCCTCGCCCTGACGCTCCTGCTGGTGGCGCCCTGGTTCGCGGCGATCGCCTGGAAGAGCGGCGGCGCCTTCTACGCCGAGGCGGTCGGGCACGACATGCTCGGCAAGGTCGGCGGGGTGGCCGAGCGGCACTGGGGACCGCCCGGAGCCTACGCGCTCGTGTTCTTCGCGACCTTCTGGCCCGGGGCGGCCTTCGCCGCCATGAGCCTGCCCTTCGCGTGGCGGGCGCGGCGGGAGCCCGCCGTGATCTTCCTGATCGCCGCGGTGCTGCCGGCCTGGCTGATCTTCGAGGCGGTGCCGACCAAGCTGCCCCACTACGTGCTGCCGCTGATGCCCTGGCTCGCGATCCTGACCGTGGTGGCGCTGAACCGGGGCGCGCTGGACCCGCGCCTGCGGGGCGCCCGCCTGACGGCCCTGCTGCTGCCGGCGATCCCGTTCGCCCTGACCCTCGGCCTCTGCCTCGCCGGCTGGCGCCTCGACGCCCACACGATCCCGTGGCCGGCCCTCCCGCTGCTCGCCGCTGCCTGCGCGGTCGCATTCCTGGCCTGGCTCGCCTTCGCGCACGGGTCGGCCGAGCGCGCGCTCGTCCTCGGCGTGCTGGCCTCCGCCCTGCTCGGGCCCGCGGTGCTCGGCGTGGCGCAGCGCTCGCTGCCGGCCCTGAAGGTCTCGCCGCGGCTCGCGGCCCTGCGCGAGCGGATGCCCTGCCCGAACCCGCTCGTGGCGAGCCTCGGCTACCGCGAGCCGAGCCTCGTCTTCCTCGTCGGCACCGGCCTCGCCCTGCCGCCCGACGGGGCCGCCGCCCGGTCCTTCCTCGAGGGCGGCGGCTGCCGCCTGCTCTTCGTGGAGTCCCGGGACCGCGACGACTTCAACGCGGCCTGGCCGGTGGGACGCGGCGCGCCCGCGCCCCTGGCGGAGGTCGAGGGCTTCAACCTCAACACCGGCCGCCGGGTCTTCGTGACGGCCTACGCGGTGGCGCCGTGAGCGGATCCCCCCATCTCAGCGTCGTCGTCCCGGTCAAGAACGAGGCCGGCAACATCGCGCCCCTGGTGGCCGAGATCGAGGCCGCCTGCGCGGGCCTCGCCTTCGAGCTGATCTACGTGGATGACGGCTCCACCGACGGCACGCCGGCGGCCCTGGCGGCGGCCCGGGCGGGGCGCCCCTGGCTGCGGGTGCTGCGCCACGCGCGGAGCGGCGGCCAGTCGGCGGCGGTGCGCAGCGGCGTCCTGGCGGCCCGCGGCGGGATCGTCGCGACCCTCGACGGCGACGGCCAGAACGATCCGGCCTTCATCCCCGCGCTGCTCGGGGCCCTTGAGGCGGCGGGACCGGGGGCCGGCCTCGCCCAGGGCCAGCGGCGCGGCCGCAAGGACGGCCGCTTCAAGATGCTCCAGTCCCGGATCGCCAACGGCGTGCGCGGCCGGATCCTCAACGATTCCACCCGCGACACCGGCTGCGGCCTGAAGGTCTTCCGCCGCGCCGTGTACCTCAGGCTGCCGTATTTCGACGCCCTGCACCGGTTCATGCCGGCCCTGGTCGCCCGCGAGGGCTTCTCCGTCGTCCACCGCGACGTGGTCGACCGGCCGCGGCTGACGGGCGTGTCCAATTACGGCCTGTTCGACCGCCTCTGGGTGGGGCTTCTGGATCTCGCCGGCGTCTGGTGGCTGATCCGGCGCAAGCGCGCGGACCCGCGGCCCGAGGAGATCGCCGGCCCCGCCGGCGCGCCGGCGGAGCCGCCGGCCGGCCAACCCGCGGACCAGGACGTCGGATGCTGATCCAGCTCGCCCACGATCTGCCGGCCTATTTCTACGACGTGTTCGTCACCCGGCTCGACTTCTGGCTGGTGTTCGGAATCGTCGCCCAGGTGGTGTTCGGATCGCGCTTCATCCTACAATGGATCGCCAGCGAGCGGGCCGGGCGGAGCGTGATGCCGCTGTCGTTCTGGTTCCTGTCGATCCTCGGCGGGATGATGACGCTGGTCTACGGGTTCGTGCGCCGCGAGCCGGTGATCATCATCGGCCAGAGCCTCTCCACCGGCATCTACCTGCGCAACCTCGCGCTGATCTTCCGCGAGCGGCGGAGGAAGCGGGGCGCCGCATGACACGGACGCCGCTGCCCGCCTTCTACGACGACCGCGACGCCACCTTCGCGGAACTCTGGCGGCTGCTGGCGGACGGGGCCGCCCATGGCCGTGGCGGCTTCCACCTGCCGACCCTGGCGACGCTCGGGGCCGACGGCGGGCCGCGGCTGCGCACCGTGGTCCTGCGCGCCGCCGACCCGGCCGAGGGGACGCTCCGGTTCCACTGCGACCGCCGCTCCGACAAGGCCGCCGAGATCCTGGCCGATCCGGCCTGCGCCCTCGCCGCCTACGACGCGGCCGCGAAGATCCAGATCCGCGTCGAGGGCCGCGCCACGCTGCACACCGACGACGCTCTGGCCGAGGCGGCCTGGACCGGGTCCCGGGCGATGAGCCGGGTCTGCTACGGGGCCGAGCCCGGCCCCGGTACGTCGCTTCCAGCGGGGGACGCCTACAACCTGCCGGACGAGACCGCGGCCGCGACGCTCGGCCGGCCGCACTTCGCCGCCGTTCTGGTTCGGGCCGAGCGGCTGGATTTCCTCTATCTCGACCGCCGCGGACACCGCCGGGCCGCCTGGCATCGGCTGGCCGGCGGGTGGTCCGGTGGCTGGATCGCGCCGTAGCCGGAGCGCCGTCCGCGAGCCGGGCCGCCCGGGGTCGGCTCGCCGGTCCAGATGGCAGCCCTGCACCGCCCGGCCTGTCGCGATCGGGCCGTCCGGGCTAAAGCCCGCGGACCCGGCCGCCCATCCGGGTCGACCGGGAGGACTCCGTGGGCCTCGTCTACGCGCTCGCCGCCTATCTGAGCTGGGGCCTCGTGGTCCCGGTGCATTTCCGGATGCTCGGGGCCTACACGCCGTACCACATCCTGTCGGAGCGGATCGTCTGGTCGAGCGTGTTCGCCGGCGCGCTGGCGCTGATCCTCGCGGCCCGCCACCGCCTCAACCTGCCGCTGCCGCTCCGGAAGCGCCACGCGCTGCTGGTGCTCTCGGCGGCGATGATCGGCGTGAACTGGCTGCTCTACCTCTACGCCGTCAGCGGCGGGCACCTGCTCGACGCGAGCCTCGGCTACTACATCAATCCCCTCGTGAGCGTGGCGTTCGGCCGGGTGGTGCTGGGCGAGCGCCTGCGGCTGGCGCAGGCCGTCGCGATCGGTATCGCCGCGACGGGCGTCGCCGTCGCGGTGGTGTGGGCCGGGGAACTGCCGCTGATGTCACTGTCGCTGGCGGTGAGCTTCGCCCTCTACGGGCTCGCCCGGAAGATCGTCGGCGTCGACGCGCTGGTCGGGTTCCTGGCCGAGACCCTGCTGCTCCTGCCGGCCGCGATCGTCTGGCTCGTCCTGTCGCCGGAGCCGTTCCTGCCGGCCGCGCCGGGGGACCGCGCCCTGCTGATGCTCACGGGCCTGACCACCGCGCTGCCGCTGATCTGGTTCGCCGCCGCGGCGGTGCGCCTGCGGCTCACCACCTTGGGCCTCCTGCAGTACGTGGCGCCGACCTGCCTGCTCGTCCTCAGCGTCCTCGTCTACGGCGAGCGTGTCGAGCCGCATCGGGCCCTGATGCTCGCGCTGATCTGGGTGGCGCTCGCGCTCTACACGATCGACGCCCTGCGGTTTCGCCGGCTGCCGGCCCCCGCGGCCGCGCGGTCGGATCCCGACGCGATGCGTGTATAAGGAATACTGGTTCAAGCCGCCGTGGGGCGGGTGACGGGACAGCGTCGGGTCGATGAGCGAGACTGAGAGCGGCCCAGGGTCCGTCACGGATGCCGATTACCGCAACCTCGCCGAGACGCTGCCGCAGCTCGCCTGGATCGCCGAGGCCGACGGCACCATCGTCTGGTACAATCAGCGCTGGTACGACTACACGGGCACCTCCCTCGACGAGATGCGGGGCTGGGGCTGGCGCACGGTCCACCACCCGGACCACGTCGCGTCGGTGACCGAGCGCTACCGCGCCGCGATCACGCTGGGCCGGTCCTGGGAAGACACGTTCCCGCTGCGCGGCCGCGACGGGAGCTACCGCTGGTTCCTGTCGAAGGCGCTGCCCCACCGGGACGAATCCGGGCGGATCCTGCGCTGGTACGGGACCAACACCGACATCACCGTCCGCCGCGCGGTCGAGGAGCGCCTGCGCCATTCCGAGCAGCGCTTCCGGGCGCTGGTGGACGCCTCGGCGGCGGTGATCTGGAACACGGACGCGGCCGGCGAGCTGTTGCCGCCGCAGGTCCGGTGGAGCACCTATACCGGCCAGACCGAGGAGGCCTACCAGGGCTGGGGCTGGCTGGACGCCGTCCATCCCGACGACCGGGGCCACGCGGCCGATGCCTGGGCCGCCTGCGTGGAGGCGCGCGCGACCTACGAGGTCGAGTACAGGCTGCGCCGGCACGACGGGGCCTGGCGCGCCATGGAGGTGCGCGGCGTGCCGGTCCTCGCCGAGGACGGCTCCCTGCGGGAATGGGTCGGTACCTGCGTCGACGTCACCGAGCGCAAGGAGGCCGAAGAGGCGGTGGAGCGCGCCCGACAGGCCGCCGAGGCGGCCAACCGGGCGAAGAGCCAGTTCATCGCCAACATGAGCCACGAGCTGCGCACGCCGCTCTCGGCGGTGATCGGCTATTCCGAGATGCTCGGCGAGGAGCTGGAGGATATCGGCCAAGCGGCCCTCCTGCCCGACCTGCGCAAGATCGAGGCGGCCGCCCGCCACCTGCTGTCGCTGATCAACGACGTCCTCGACATCTCGAAGATCGAGGCCGGCCGCATGACCGCCTCGGCCGAGACCTTCACGGTGGCCGACCTGCTCCGGGACGTCTCCGATTCCACCGGATCCCTGGTCGAGAAGAAGGGCAACCGCTTCGTCCTCGACGCCGGCGCGGCGGGCGAGGCCGGCCTCGGGTCCATGCACCAGGATCAGACCAAGATCCGCCAGTGCCTGCTGAACCTGATCGGCAACGCCGCGAAGTTCACCGAGCGGGGGACGATCACCCTGACGGTGCGGCGGCACCGCGAGGCTGGGGCCGACTGGCTGTCCTTCGCGGTCGCCGACACCGGCATCGGCCTGACCGAGGCCCAGATCGACCGCCTGTTCGAGCGCTTCGTCCAGGCCGACGATTCGACCACCCGGCAGTTCGGCGGGACGGGCCTCGGGCTCGCCATCACCCGCGCGTTCTGCCGGACGATGGGCGGCGATATCGGCGTCGCCAGCACCCCGGGCGCGGGCGCGACCTTCACGATCCGCCTGCCCGCGACCCTGCGCCCGGAGGACGCGCCGCCGACCGAGGCCGAGGCGCACACGCCGGTGGAGCCGCACGAGGAGCACGAGACGGTGCTGCTGGTCGACGACGACCCGGCCGCCCGGGAGCTGCTCCAGCGCTTCCTGGAGCGCGAGGGCTTCCACGTCCGCACCGCCAACGACGGCCGCGCCGGCCTGACGCTCGCCCGGGCCCTGAAGCCGCGGGCGATCCTGCTCGACGTCGAGATGCCGCGCATGGACGGCTGGGCGGTCCTGCACGCGGTCCGCAACGACCCCGACCTCGCCGGGACGCCGGTGATCATGACCTCGGTGGTGGCCGAGCAGGGGCTCGGCCAGGCGCTCGGCGCCACCGACTACTTCGTCAAGCCGATCGACTGGGACCGGCTCAAGGGCCTGATGGAGCGCTACCGGCCCGCGGCGCCGAACGAGGCGCGGGTCCTCGTGGTCGACGACGACGCGGATGCCCGGGAGCGCCTGCGCCGGTCGCTCGGCCGCGAGGGCTGGACCGTCGACGAGGCGGAGAACGGCCGGATCGCCCTGGAACGGGTCAGCCAGGCGCGGCCGAGCCTGATCCTGCTCGACCTGATGATGCCCGAGATGGACGGGTTCGGCTTCCTGCGGGCCCTCCGGTCGCGGCCCGACGGCGACGTGCCCGTGGTGGTGCTCACCGCCAAGGAGGTCACGGCCGCCGAGAAGGAGAGCCTGAACCGGCAGGCCGACCGGGTGATCGCCAAGGGCTCGATGAGCCTCGCGGAGATCGGCCGGCAACTGCGCGTCCTCTACGCGCGTTCGGCGACCGAGCCGGTGCCGGGGCAGCTCCAGGGTTTGCTGGATCGGCTCGCCGAGAAGGACGCGGGAGAACCACGATGAGCGCGGACGGGATCGATCCGGAGAAGGCGGTGGCCATCCGGCTGCGGGCGCGGCTCGCGGTGGTGGAGCGGGCGGCGTGGTTCGGCTTCGTCCACGCGATGAAGACCCGGCCGGTCGAGACCGAGGCCTACATCGCCTCGGAGCGGGCGCGCTGCACGGACGGGTTCGGCAGCGGCGCCTGGGCCAAGGACCTCACCGACGCCGAGCGGACGATGCTCGCCGAGGAGGTCGATAGCGGGCTGGCGCAGCTGCTGGAGGATGCCCGCGCCGAGCTGTGAGATTCGGCCGGCGGCGCGGAGCTGGTCCGCGCGTCCCGATGGCAACGAAAGGCGTTCTCCCGCTTTGACGGCGTGACGTCGATGGGACGACGTCGCCGAGGCGCCCATGCTGTACGAACTCGCGACCCTCTCGTGCCCGCTGCTCGCGGTGGGTCAGGTCTCGGCCGGCGTCGAGGCCTGGCTGGACGATCCCGACGCCAAGGGCGAGCTGGTCGGCTGCTGGCGCACCGAGATCGGGACGCTGGGGCGCCTGATCGTGCTGCGCGGCTTCGCGGCGCCCGAGGACATGACCGCCGAGCGCCGGCGCGCCCTGCTCAGCGCCAACCCGTTCAACGCCGGGCACGTGATCACCGCGCTGGAGATGGACAGCTACGCCCCGTTCCCCTTCCTGCCGCCGATCCGGACGGGCGACCGGGGCGGGGTGTACGAGATCCGGACCTATCGCCAGAAGCCGGGGGGCCTGCCGCCGACCCTCGCGGCCTGGGAGGCCGCGATCGAGCCGGCACGCGCCTACACGCAGCACCTCGTCGTCAACATGTACGCCCTCGACGGCGCGCCGCGCATCACGCACGTCTGGGGTTTCCCGAGCCTCGAGGAGCGGGCCGCGCTGCGAGCCCGCGCCTACGAGGCGGGAATCTGGCCGCCGAAGGGCGGCCCGGACCAGATCGCCGAGGCGACCGCGACGATCGCGCTCCCCCAGGGGCGCTCGCCCCTGCGCTGACCGCCATCCCTCGAGAGCCGCAACCCGCGCTGGCGCCACCCCAGGGGGCGGCGCCAGCGCCGTCACTCAGCGGCGGCAGACGCCCCGCGGGCCGCGATAGAGGCCGGGCGGGCAGCCGCGGGGAGCGCCGGTGACGGCGCGGCGGATCGCGCCGCGCGGGCCGCGATTCAGGCGGCAGCCGCCGTAGGCCCCGCGATGGGCGCCGAACCCGCAGCCGCCGCGGACGAGGGTGACGGCGGCGTCGCCGCCGGTCAGCGGTGCCACGGGCATCGCCTGGGCTCCGCCGGCGAACAGCGCGACGGACGCGGCGACGATCAGGCCGGTCATTCTCATGAGATTCTCTCCCGCTGGGCACAGGGCGCGGACCGGTGCGATCCGGGCCGCGTCGCGGCCTCCGGCCGCGGCCAGTAACCCCGTGCCCGCGGCATCGTTCCGCGCGCGGGCGGGGCCGCCGATCAGGCGCCGAACAGGTCGCGCCAGGCCGGTGGAAGCCCCGTGCCGGCCAGGGGCGGCGACGGCGCGTGTCCGGGCAGGCTCGTCGCCGAGAACACGCCGCGGGCCACCGCCCGAGCCAGGACGCGCGCGGCGACGTCGCCGAGGCGGGCGAGGTCGACCACCGGTTCGGCGAGGGGCACGGCGCCGGTCGCCGCGGCGAAGACTAGGTCGCCGTCGAGGGGCGTGTGCGCCGGCACGAGCGCGCGGGCGAGTCCGTCCTGCGCGGCCACCGCGAGGCGCCGGCACTGCGCCTTGGTCAGCGCCGCGTCGGTCGCCACCACGGCCAGCGTCGTGGCGGCGCCCGGCAGCGCCCGGGCCGGGAAGGCGAGGGCCTCCGGCGGCATCCGGACCGGCGCGCCGAGACCACCGAACTCGTCGCCCTCTTCGAAGGGCGCCGCCCAGAAATGCGGCCCGGCTCCGATCGTCGCGTTGCCGAAGGCGTTCACGGCCGCGAGCGCCCCGACGCGGAAGCCCGTTCCCGGCACCTGCGCCGAGGCGGATCCGATGCCACCCTTCAGTCGCCCGGTGCGCGCGCCTGTCCCGGCCCCGACCGAGCCCAGGGCGAAATCCTCCGCCGCGGCCGCGGCGGCCTGAAAGCCCAGCTCGCGATAGGGCGGATAGCGGCCCCAGGCCTTGTCCCCGCCGTTGGGGAGATCGAACAGGACCGCCCCGGGGACGATCGGCACCCGCATGGCGCCGACCGGGAAGCCGCGCCCGGCCTCGGCGAGCCACGCCGCCACGCCCGCCCCCGCGTCGAGGCCGAAGGCCGAGCCCCCGGAGAGCACGAAGGCGTCGACCCGCTCCACGGTGCGCTCGGGGTCGAGCAGGTCGGTCTCGCGGGTGCCCGGCCCGCCGCCGCGCACGTCGACCGCGGCGATGGCCGGCTCATCGAACACGATCGCGGTGACGCCGCTGGCGAGCCGCAGGTCGGTGGCGTGGCCGACCCGCAGGCCGGGAATGTCGGTGATGCGATTCTGCGGCATGGATCGAGCTTGCCACGCCGTGCGAGCGCCGCAAATCCGGCCGGGGCCGTTGACCGCCGGCCGGGATTTCCCAGTTGGCAGACGGCACAGCGCGTCGAGGAGCACGGCATGGACGTCGGATTCATCGGGATGGGGCGGATGGGTCGCGCCATGGCGGCCAATCTCGCCCGGGCCGGCCACGCGGTCCGCGCCTGGAACCGCTCGCCGGAGGCCGCGCGCGGCATCGACGGCGTCACCCCGGTGGCGAGCGCCGCCGAGGCCTTCGCCGGGGACGCCGTGATCACCATGCTGGCCGACGACGCGGCCCTCGAGGCCGTGATCGTGGCCGGCGGCCTCCTCGACCGGCCGGAGCGCCCCGGCCTGCATATCGGGATGAGCACAGTCTCGGTGGCCCTGGCGAAGCAGCTCGCCGCCGTCCACGCGCGGGCCGGCGTCCCCTACGTCTCGGCCCCGGTCTTCGGGCGGCCGGACGTGGCGGAGGCCGGGAAGCTCAACATCGTTGCGGCGGGAGAGGGAGCCCTCATCGACCGCGCCGGCCCACTCCTCGACGCGATGGGCGCCAGGACCTGGCGCTTCGGCGACGACCCGACGCGGGCGAACGCCGTCAAGCTCGCCGGCAACTTCATGCTGATCTCGGCGATCGAGGCCATGGCCGAGGCCTGCGCCCTGACGGAGGGCCACGGCGTCCCGGGCGCCGAGTTCCTCGACCTGATGACCAACACGCTGTTCGCCTCGCCGGTCTACAAGGGCTACGGCGCCTCGATCGCACAGAACCGCTACGAGCCGCCGGGCTTCATCCTCAGGCTCGGGGCCAAGGACGTGCGGCTCGCCCTGCAGGCGGCCGAGGGCGCCGGGGTGCCGATGCCCTTCGCCAGCGTGCTGCGGGACGGTCTCATCGAGGCGATCAGCCACGGCGACGGCGAGAAGGATCTGGCGGCGCTCGCCCGCGTCTCCGCCCGGCGCGCAGGGCAGGGTTGAAATCTGCGGCAATGGCTCGCCTTTATGGCGAACCTTAACCCGTCATTTCAACCTCACGACAGAGTGTCCGGCCGGCTATAGGCACGGATACCAATAGATGCGCACACATTCCTATTCGCTGCGCAGGATGACTCTGTCGACGAAAGTCATCCTGCTGGCGATGCTCGCCGTGACACTCACCGCCGGCGCCATCTGGATTACGGTCTCGCGACAAACTTGGTCGCAGATGGAGGCGCGCCAGCGCACCAACGGCGAGCGCAACCTGAGAACTCTGGCGCTCGTCCTGGCGGCGCGGGTCGAGGGCGCGGCGGCGGATCTCGACGGCGCGCGCGTCGCCCGGGTGTCGACGCCGAGCCTGTCGGGCTTCGCCGATGCCCGCGTCGTGGACGACGCCGTCGCCTACTCGGGCGGCCTGGCGACGGTGTTCAGCTACGAGCCCGCCTCCGACAGCTTCGTACGGCGCCAGACCACCGTGCGCCGGGAGGACGGGACCCGCGCGGTCGGCACGGCGCTCGCCGCCGACAGCCCGGCCCAGGCCGCGATCCGCGCCGGGCAAACCTACGAGGGGCCGGCGACCCTGTTCGGGCGGCGCTACCACACGGTGTACCAGCCGACGGTCGACGCCGCCGGCAAGGTGAACGGCATCCTGTTCGTCGGCCTGCCGATCGAGATGTACTTCGACGCCCACGCCCAGACGATGACGAGCCTCAGCGTCGCCGCCCTGATCATCGCGGTGCTGGCCTGTGCCCTCGTCGGGCTGGCGGCGGCGCGGCTGTTCCGGCCCTTCTCGGCGATCGCGGCGCGGATCGAGGCCCTCGCGGCCGGCGACTTGGACTCGGCCATCCCCCACGCGGGGCGCGGCGACGAGATCGGCACGGTCGCGCGCGCCCTCGAGGTGCTGCGCGTCTCCGGCCTGCGGACCCGGGAGCTCGAGAGCCTGCAGAGCGCGGGCGCGGCCGACGAGACGCGGCGGCGGGCCGCGCTCGACCGCGCCATCGAGGCGTTCCGGGGCCAGATCGTCCGCCTGAAGGACGCGCTGACCGCCAGCACCGGCGCGATGCGCGCCCGAGCCGGCGAGATGGCGGCCAGCTCCGCCGAGGCGGAGGCCGCCGTCGCCGAGACCGAGCGCGGCTCGCACGAGACCTCCGCCAGCGTCCAGACCGTCGCGAGCGCCGCCGAGGAGCTCTCCGCCTCCATCGCCGAGATCGGGACCCAGCTCGACCACGCCGAGGCCCTGGTGGCCACGGCCGCCGCGGAATCGGACGCCATGAACGCCGAGATCGGCGAGCTCGCCGAGGCCGCGGGGCGCATCGGCGCCGTCGTCGGGCTGATCCGCCAGATCGCCGAGCAGACCAACCTGCTGGCGCTCAACGCCACGATCGAGTCCGCCCGGGCGGGCGCCGCCGGCAAGGGCTTCGCCGTGGTGGCCGCGGAGGTGAAGGCGCTGGCGTCGCAGACCGCGCGGGCGACCGAGGAGATCGGCAGCCAGATCGCCGGCGTGCAGGCCTCGACGACGGTGGCCGTGGCGGCCATCGGCCGGATGGGCGAGCGGATGCGGGCGGTCAGCGCCACCACGGGTGGGATCGCGTCGGCGGTCTCGGCCCAGGGCGCGGCCACCGCCGAGATCTCCCGCAACGTCGCCGACACGGCCGGCGCCACCGAGGCCATCGCGGGCGGCCTGACCACGGTCGCCGGCGCCGCGCGGCGCTCGGCCCGCATGGCCGCCACGGTCACCGAGGCGGCTCAGACCGTCGACGCGGTCGCGGCCGACCTCGAGGGCGAGATCGAGCGCTTCCTCGGTCAGGTCGCGGCCTGAGCCCTCAGAGCCCGTAGCGGGCGAAGGCCGCGCGCTCCGCGAACGCGGCCATCGCCCCCTCGGCCAGGTCGATCCCGCCCGGCGCGCCGCCCCGGCGCAGGATGCGGGAGAGCAGGCCGCCGCGCGCCTCGGCGACGAGGCGCAGGTCGACCTTCTCGCCGAAGCGCGCGCGCATCGCGGTGCGCACGTCGCCCAAGGCGTCGACGAGGCCGAGGGGCAGCGCCTGCCGCCCGGTCCAGACCGCGCCGGTGAACAGGTTCTCGGACGTCGACAGGCCCGGGCGCCGGGCCGTGACGAGGCCGGTGAACAGGTCCTGCACGTCGGCCTGGATGCGCTTCAGGCGCTCCACGTCGGCGGGATCCTCCGGGCGGAACGGGTCGAGCATCGACTTCGCCTCGCCCTGCGTGTGCACCCGCCGCTCGACACCGAGCTTCTCCAGGAGGCCGTGGAAGCCGAAGCCGGCCGAGACCACGCCGATCGAGCCGACGATCGAGGTCGGGTCGGCGACGATCTCGTCGGCCGCGCAGGCGATCATGTAGCCGCCGGAGGCCGCGACATCCTCCACGAAGGCGATCACCGGCACGCCCTTCTCCTCGGCCAGCGCCCGGATGCGGCGGTGGATCAGGTGCGACTGCGCCGGCGAGCCGCCGGGCGAGTTGATCACCAGCGCCACCGCCTTCACCCCCGGCATCCCGAAGGCGCGCTCCAGGCTGCCCGCGACGCCCCCGATCGAGAGCCCCGGCCGGAGCGGCGAGACCGCCCCGATCGTGCCCGACAGCCGGACCACCGCGACCCGCGGGCGTCGGTCCCGGAAGCGGCGCGGGAGGAGAGCACGGAATGTGTCGGGGAACGCGAACGCCATGGGGTCTTACGCGGCTCGTCGGGAAGCCGGGCGGGAGACGGCCCGGAAGCGCCTGCTCCGGAAACTGGGCGCTTTCCGGCCCCGCGCAAGGGCGGTGCGCGAGGGTGGTGCGCGAGGGCGGCGCATCTGCGCAGTCGGAACGGATCGAACCGTTTGCCGACCTTGGCCGTTTCAGGCGACGGCGCGAGCCTCGTGCCGGCCCGGATCCGCTGGACTCGGACGGGCGCTCACACGGGAGAGAAACGATGCGACCCTGGCCGATCCTGGTCCTCCTCGCCGCGCTGCTCGGCGGGCTGGCAAGTGCGCCCGCGCGCGCGGCGCCCCTGCCGGTCCCCGCGAGCGCCGAGGCCGCCGCCCCCGCCCCCGCGGTGCAGCAGGCCCACTGGCGCCACCGCCGCCACTGGCACCGCCGCCACCACTGGCGCCGCCACTGGCACCACCGCCGCCACTACTGGCACCGTCGCCATCACTGGCACCGGCACCACCATTTCCGCCGGCATTGGCACCGCCACCACGTCTGGCATGGCCGCCCGTACGCCCGTCCGTACGGCCACCGGCACGTCACGTTCTACTGAGCGCAGCCCTGCGCGCCCCGGCCCGATCGGGCCGGGGCGCATCCCTGCCGGGACCCGCGCCGGCAGCCGCGCTGCGACCTTGCGGGCGGCCTCGGAAAACCTTATTTAACCGTCTGATATCACTGCTCTTCCGAGAGGCCGTTCCGGCGCATCGCGCGCCACCCGGGAACGGCCGTGAGCACCGCCCGTCCGGGCTTCAGAACGGATACCGACTTGGCCGAGAACGATCCGACTGGCGCCGCCCCGCCCGCCAGCGACATCCGCCCCGTCTCCATCACCGACGAGATGCGCCGCTCCTACCTCGATTACGCGATGAGCGTGATCGTGAGCCGGGCGCTTCCCGACGCCCGCGACGGTCTCAAGCCGGTGCACCGGCGCATCCTCTACTCCGCCTTCGAATCCGGGCACCTGCCCGAGCGGAAATACGTCAAGTCGGCCCGCATCGTCGGCGACGTGATCGGTCTCTACCACCCGCACGGCGACCAATCGATCTACGACGCCCTCGTGCGGATGGCGCAGGACTTCTCCATGCGCCTCATGCTCATCGACGGGCAGGGCAATTTCGGCTCGGTGGACGGCGATCCGCCGGCCGCCATGCGCTACACCGAATCGCGGCTGGCCAAGCCCGCGACCGCGCTGCTCACCGACATCGACAAGAACACCGTCGATTTCGGACCGAACTACGACGAGTCGCGCGAGGAGCCGACCGTCCTCCCGGCCCGCTTCCCGAACCTGCTGGTCAACGGCGCGGGCGGCATCGCGGTCGGCATGGCGACCAACATCCCGCCGCACAATCTCGGCGAGCTGATCGACGCCTGCGTGGCGCTGATCGACGATCCGGGCCTGACCATCGAGCAGCTCACCGAGATCGTGCCCGGCCCGGACTTCCCGACCGGCGGCATGATCCTCGGCCGGGCCGGCACGCGGCAGGCCTACGCGACGGGCCGCGGCTCGGTGATCATGCGCGCCAAGTCGCATGTCGAGGAGCTGCGCAAGGAGCGCGAGGCGCTGATCTTCACCGAGATCCCCTATCAGGTGAACAAGGCGACGCTCGTCGAGAAGATCGCCGAGCTGGTGAAGGAGAAGCGCGTCGAGGGCATCTCGGACCTGCGCGACGAGTCCGACCGGACGGGCATGCGCATCGTCGTCGAGATCAAGCGCGACGCCATGGCCGACGTGGTGCTGAACCAGCTCTACCGGTTCACGCCGCTGCAGAGCTCCTTCGGCTGCAACATGGTGGCGCTGAACGGCGGCCGCCCCGAGCTGATGAACCTGAAGGACCTGCTCCAGGCCTTCGTGGATTTCCGCGAGGAGGTCGTCTCCCGGCGGACCAAGTTCCTCCTCGGCAAGGCCCGCGAGCGCGCCCACGTCTTGTGCGGCCTCGCCATCGCGGTCGCCAACATCGACGAGGTGATCCGCCTGATCCGGACCTCGCCGGACCCGAACACGGCCCGCGAGGCCCTGATGGCCCGCGACTGGCCGGCCCACGACATCGCGCCGCTGATCGCGCTCGTGGACGACCCGCGCCACCGCGTCGCCGAGGACGGGACCTACCGCCTGTCCGAGACCCAGGCCCGCGCCATCCTCGACCTGCGCCTGCAGCGCCTCACGGCGCTCGGCCGCGACGAGGTCGGCGACGAGCTGAAGACGCTCGCCGACGAGATCGCCGACTACCTCGACATCCTGCGCTCGCGCGCCCGCATCCAGGGCATCGTCAAGGGCGAGCTCGCCGAGGTCCGCGAGCAGTTCGCCACCCCGCGCCGGACCGAGATCGTCGACTTCGACGGCAGCGTCGAGGACGAGGACCTGATCGCCCGCGAGGACATGGTGGTGACCGTGTCGCACGCCGGCTACGTGAAGCGCGTGCCGCTCTCGACCTACCGAGCCCAGCGCCGCGGCGGCAAGGGCCGCTCCGGCATGGCGACCCGCGACGAGGATTTCGTCACCCGCCTGTTCGTGGCCAACACCCACACGCCGGTGCTGTTCTTCTCCAGCCAGGGCCAGGCCTACAAGGAGAAGGTCTGGCGGCTGCCGATGGCCGCCCCGAACGCCCGCGGCAAGGCGCTGGTGAATATCCTGCAGTTGCAGGACACCTCCGAGCGCATCACCACGATCATGCCGCTGCCCGAGGACGAGGCGTCGTGGGAGACGCTCGACGTCATGTTCGCGACCGCGCGCGGCAACGTCCGGCGCAACAAGCTCTCGGACTTCACCACGGTGAACCGCAACGGCAAGATCGCCATGAAGCTCGACCCGGGCGACCACATCGTCCACGTCGAGATCTGCCGGCCGGACCAGAACGTGCTGCTGACCACCGCTCTGGGTCAGTGCATCCGCTTCCCCGTCGAGGACGTGCGCGTCTTCAAGGGCCGCGACTCGACCGGCGTGCGCGGCATCCTGCTGGCCAAGGACGACCGGGTCATCTCGATGACCATCCTGAACGCCTTCGACGCCAGCGCCGAGGAGCGGGCCGGCTACCTGAAGATGCGCCGCGCCGTGACCGGCGAGGCCGAGGAGAACGGCGACGCGGAGCCCGAGGACGGCGCCGAGGCGGCGGCGATCTCGCTCGACCGCTACAACGAGATGGGCGCGGCCGAGCAGTACGTGCTGACCCTGTCGGAGCGGGGCTTCGGCAAGCGCTCCTCGTCGTTCGAGTATCGGACCTCGGGACGCGGCGGGAAGGGCATCACGGCGATGCGGGTCAATGCCCGCAACGGCAGCCTCGTGGCGTCCTTCCCGGTCGAGGCCTCGGACCAGATCATGCTGGTCACCGACGGCGGCCAGCTGATCCGCGTGCCGGTGGACGACATCCGCATCGTCGGCCGCGCCTCGCAGGGCGTGACGGTGTTCAACACCGCCAAGGACGAGAAGGTCGTCTCGGTGGAGCACATCGAGGGCGAGGACGAGGGCGCCGAGGCCGGTCCCGAGGGCGGCGAAGAGGCCTGAGGCGCCGCCCGGTTCCGTCCGGCGCGAAAATGCTCTAGGTCGGGTCGCGATGACCCGCACTGCCCTCTACGCCGGCTCGTTCGATCCGGTCACGAACGGCCATCTCGACGTGGTCCGCCAGGCCTGCCGGCTGGTGGACCGCCTCGTGATCGCCATCGGCGTCCACCCCGGCAAGGCCCCGCTGTTCTCCGCCGAGGAGCGGGCGGCGCTGCTGAGCGAGACCTGCGGGCCGGTGGCCCAGGCCGAGGGTGCGGCGCTGGAGATCGTCACTTTCAACGATCTCGCCGTCTCGGCCGCCCGGCGCTGCGGCGCCGCGATCTTCATCCGCGGCCTGCGCGACGGCACGGATCTCGACTACGAGATGCAGCTCGCCGGCATGAACGGCGCCATGGCGCCCGAGGTGCAGACCGTGTTCCTGCCCGCCTCGACGCAGGCCCGCCCGATCACCGCGACGCTGGTGCGCCAGATCGCCGGCATGGGGGGCGACGTCTCGCCCTTCGTGCCCGCGGCGGTCGCCGCGCGCCTCCGGCAGCGCTTCGCCGCCCATTCCTGACACCGGCCCGACCCTGGAAGGACTTCGATGAACCGACGCCACGCCCTCCTCGCGCTCGCCCTGACGCTCGGCACCGCTCAGGCGGCCCGGGCCGCCGACGCCAACACGGTCTATCTCCAGACCAAGGACGGGCGGATCACCATCGAGCTGCGGCCCGACATCGCGCCCAAGCACGTCAAGCAGATCAAGACCCTTGTCTCGCAGGGCTTCTACAACGGCCTCAAGTTCCACCGCGTCATCGACGGGTTCATGGCCCAGACCGGCGACCCGAAGGGCAACGGCACCGGCGGCTCCAGCCTGCCGAACATCCCGGCCGAGTTCACGCAGTCGGCCCAGTTCCGCCGCGGCACCGTGGGCATGGCCCGCTCGCAGGATCCGAACTCGGCGAACTCGCAGTTCTTCATCTGCCTCGGCGACGCGCCGTTCCTGAACGGCCAGTACACGATCGTCGGCAACGTCACGGACGGGCTCGACGTCCTCGACAAGATCAAGAAGGCCGCCCCGGGCGCGCCGGGCGGGGCCGTCCAGGATCCCGACAAGATCGTCAGCATGACGCTCGCCGAGAAGGCCAAGTAGCGGCCGCATGCCGGGCCGGCGCGCCGCCTCGATCCTCCTGCTGAGCTTGATCCCGGCGGCCGCCGCGGCCTATGACGGCGCGCCGTTCTACGGCTACGCCGAGGAGCCGGGGGGCGGCTACCCGCTGAGCCTGCCCCAGACCCTGCGCGCCACGGTCCCGGTCCCGGTCGCCCGGATGGCGACCAAGCCCGCCGACACCCTGGCCGAGCTCTACCCGGCGCTCGCCGCCTGCTGGCAGGCACCGGGCGGCCTCGGCCGCCCGAGCGGCGGGTCCGACGACATCGAGATCACCCTGCGGCTCGCGCTGCGGCGCGACGGCAGCCTGATCGGGCCGCCCCGCGTCACCTACGCGGCGGGGGTCGCGGGCGATCGGCGGAATACCCTGGTGCGCGGGACCCTCGACGCCCTCGCGCGCTGCACCCCGGTCCACATCACGCCGGGTCTGGGCCGGGCGATCGCGGGGCGGCCGGTGGCGCTCCGCTTCGTCTACCGCCCGCCGGCCTGAGCGCCGGCGAGACCGACACGGGCGCTGGCCGGATCCGGCACGCGCCGATACAGTTCCCCCAACCGGAAGGAAAGACTATGGCCGACAACGAGACCATCGTGCTGGAGACCACCAAGGGCCGCGTCGTGATCGCGCTGCGCCCCGACCTCGCCGCGGGCCACGTCGAGCGCATCAAGACGCTCGCCGCCCAGGGCTTCTACGACGGCGTGCCGTTCCACCGGGTGATCGACGGGTTCATGGCCCAGACCGGCGACCCGACCGGCACCGGCTCGGGCGGCTCCGACCTGCCGGACCTGAAGGCCGAGTTCAACGCCGAGCCGCACGTGCGCGGCACCTGCTCGATGGCGCGGACGAACTTCCCGCACTCGGCGAACTCGCAGTTCTTCATCTGCTTCGACGACGCCCGCTTCCTCGACAAGCAGTACACGGTGTGGGGCAAGGTCGTGGAAGGCATGGACGTGGTCGACACGATCAACAAGGGCGAGCCGCCGCGCTCGCCGGACAAGATCGTGAAGGCGACCGTCGCGGCGGCCTGAGCTCGGATCAAGCCTCACAGCCGAAGCCATCTCTCGATGGCTTCGGCTGTACCGTCTTTGCGAGCGGAGCGAAGCGAGCCAGTAGCGCCGCGTCATCACGCGTCGCGCTGCCCTGGGTCACTTCGCTTCGCTCGTGATGACGGCGGACCGCATCACCCGCGGTCCAGGTCTTCCGCCGCCGCCAGATCCGTCGGCGAATTGATGTTGAGGAACGGGTCCACCGGCTCGACCGGCCAGGTCGCGACCGCGGCCCCGTGGCGCGCGATGAAGGCGCCGACGCGCCGCTCGCCGCGTTCGAGATAGTCCCGAAGCGCGTCGCTCAGAGCCGTCGGCCAGAGCGCGATCGTGTAGTGCTGCCGCTCCCCTGAGGCCGCGAGCGCGATGCCGGTCTCCGGCCCGGCCGCGCCGAGGCGCGCTACCAGATCCTCCGGCAGGAACGGCGCGTCGCCCGACACGCTCACCACCCGCGCGATACCCCGCGCGCCGGCGTGCTCCAGCCCGGCGAGGATGCCGGCGAGCGGGCCCGGCTGATCCGGCACGGGGTCCGGTAGGACCGGACCGGGAAAGCCGGAGAACCGCGCCGGGTCGCCGTTGGCGCTGAGCGCCAGTCCCGCCCCGCATTGCGGCCCGAGCCGCTCGACCACCCGCTCCAGCAGGGTCCGCCCCCCGAGCCGCAGCAGCGGCTTGTCGCTTCCGCCCATCCGCCGCGCCCGCCCGCCGGCGAGGATCAGGCCCAGGACCGGCGGCGGAAGAGGCGGGGAGGGCACAGGATCACTCGAAGACGATCTTCGGCGCCGTCCGCCCGGCCGGAGCGCCGGACAGGTTCGCCCAGAGCTGGGCGGCGATGTCCCGGTAGACCTTGGCGTGCGGCCCCTCCGGATCGGTCGCCACCACCGGCCGACCGGCATCCGAGGTCTCGCGGATGGTCATGTTCAGCGGCACCTCGCCGAGGAACGGCACGCCGAGCCGCTGCGCCTCGTTCCGCGCGCCGCCGTGCCCGAAGATGTGCGAGGCGTGGCCGCAATTCGGGCAGACGAAGGTCGCCATGTTCTCGATCACGCCGAGGATCGGCACCGCGACCTTCTTGAACATGGTCACGCCGCGCCGCGCGTCGATCAGCGCGAGATCCTGCGGGGTGGAGACGATCACGGCGCCGGAGAGCGGCGTCGCCTGCGCCATGGTGAGCTGCGCGTCGCCGGTGCCGGGCGGCATGTCGACGAGCAGCACGTCGAGCTCGCCCCAGAGCACGTCGCGCAGCATCTGGGTGATGGCCGACTGCACCATCGGGCCGCGCCAGATCATCGCCGTCTCGGGCTCGATCAGGAAGCCGATCGACATGACCTTGAGGCCGTAGCCGACCATCGGCTCCATGGCCTTGTTGTCGACGACGTTGGGCTTGCCCGAGAGCCCGAACAGCTTCGGCACGGAGGGGCCGTAGATGTCGGCGTCGAGGAGGCCGACCTTCAGTCCCTGGGCCTGGAGCGCCAGGGCGAGGTTGCAGGCGGTGGTCGACTTGCCGACGCCGCCCTTGCCGGAGGCGACCGCCACGATGTGGCGCACGCCCGCGATCTGCGGGCCCTGGTTCGGCGGCGCGCCGGGCCGCGGCGGCGCGACCGGCGGCGGCGTCACGGGCCGGGGAGCGGCGCCGCTCTGGGCCGGGTGGCTCTGGTTCCGCTCGGAGGTGAGGCTCGCGAACACGCCCGAGACGCCCGGCATCTTCAGGACGCGCCCCTCGGCCTGGCGCCGCACCGGCTCGAACCGCTCGGCCTCGCTGGGATCGACGAGGATCGAGAACATCACGCGGCTGTTCGGATCGACCACGACCTGGGACAGCCGTCCCGAGCCGGGCAGGGTGGTGCCGGCGGCATCGACGGTGACGTCGGCGAGCGCCTTCAGCACGTCGTCGCGGGTGATCGCCAAAATCGTTCTCCACCGGGGCAAGCAGGTATGCCAGTGCATGTAACCGAGCGGGCCCAGAACACCAGACCCCGGGCCCGAGATCGGCGCGCGCCGGTGGCCCGCGTCCCCGCGGCCATCGCGCGCCGGAGCGGGGCGCCGCCCGGACCGTGCCGGCGTCAGTGCGGCCGGGCGATGAGGTTGCACGCCTCCATCGGGCCGCGCACCACGGTCCCGTCGCCGCGCCGGTAGAACCCGTGCCGCAGGCGACGGCAGCCGAGGGGGCCGCGCAGACGTTTCACGCGCTCGATGTGGACGCTGCCGTAGCGGCGGTTCGAGAAATCATGGCCGCCGATGCGCACGCCCGGGCCGAAGCGCACCTCGGCGCCGGCCGGCCGAGCGCCGAGACAGAGGGCGCCGAGACAGAGGGCGCCGAGCGCCAGCGCCGCGGCCGTGCGCCCCAACTTCCGAACACGTCGCATCCGAACCTCCTCACCGCACGGGCAAGCTGAACCAACGGGAGACTGATCCGTTGTCGGGGCAGCCTTCGGCCGGGGCACCCTCCGGAGACCCCGCCGGGACCGAAACGACGCGTAGGAGACCACTTTCATGCATCAGGGCAACCACCGCGACCACGAGGGCGCGAAGAAGCTGTTCGAGCTCATCAAGGACGTGAAGATCGCCATGATGACCACCGTCGACTCCGACGGCACGCTCAACAGCCGCCCGATGTGGAACAACGACGCCGACGAGAACGGCGACCTGTGGTTCTTCACCAAGCTGCACTCGCCCAAGACGGCCGAGATCAGCAAGGACAACCAGATCAACCTCGCCTATTCCGACCCGTCGAGCCAGAACTACGTCTCGGTGGCCGGCAAGGCGGAGATCGTCCGCGACCAGTCGATCATCGACGCGAAGTGGAATGAGAGCCTGAAGACCTGGTTCCCGAACGGGAAGAATGATCCCGAAGTCGCGCTGATCCGCGTTCACCCGGAGAAGGGTGAGTACTGGGACAGCCCGAACAGCACGATGCTGCACCTCTACGGCTACGTGAAGGCCTCGCTCACCGGCGAGAGCCCGAAGACCGAGACCAAGAAGGTCGACCTCGCCTGAGGATCGATCGTCAGGATCGGCGGTTTCGCGGGCGGTCTCCGGGCGGAGGCCGCCCGTCTTCTTGACGTGTGCAGTCCCGGCATGCGCTCTGCGCGTTCCAAGCGCGGCAGAGTGCCTGACGAATGCTCGATCTGGCGAAACGGGTCTACGATCACAGTTTCCGCATCGACCCGATCGTGCGGTCGCTCCTCGACACCGATTTCTACAAGCTCCTGATGGCGCAGACGATCCTGCGCCGGCACCCCGACATCCAGACCACCTTCGGCATCACCAACCGCACCCGCCGGATCCGGATCGCCGACGAGGTCGATGCCGGGCTGCTGCGGGAACAGCTCGACCACGCCCGAACGCTGCGCCTCAGCAAGGGCGAGATCACGTGGCTGCGGGGCAACGTGTTCCGCGGCCAGGGACGCATCCTCGGCCCCGAATTCGTCTCCTGGTTCGAGACCTTCCAGCTCCCCGAATACGAGCTCGCCGTCCATGACGGCCAGTACGAGCTGACTTTCCACGGCCCCTGGGTCGAGACCACCATGTGGGAGGTCCCGGCGCTCGCGATCCTGAACGAGCTGCGGGCGCGGGCCGTGCTGCGGGGCCTCGGCAAGCTCGACCTGCAGGTGCTCTACGCCCGCGCCATGACCCGGGTCTGGGAGAAGATCGAGCGGCTGCAGAGGCTTCCGGACCTGTCGGTGGCGGATTTCGGCACGCGTCGGCGCCACGGATTCCTGTGGCAGGACTGGTGCGTGCAGGCCATGGCGGAGGGCCTGGGCAGCGCGTTCCTCGGCACCTCCAACTGCCTGATCGCGGCCCGGCAGGAGGTCGAGCCGGTGGGGACGAACGCCCACGAACTGCCGATGGTCTACGCGGCGCTCGCCGAGGACGACGCGGCGCTCGCCGCCGCGCCCTACGCGGTGCTCGCCGACTGGCAGGAGGATTACGGCGGCAACCTGCTGGTGATCCTGCCCGATACCTACGGAACAACCGGGTTCCTGACGAACGCCCCCGACTGGGTCAGCGACTGGACCGGCATCCGCATCGACTCGAAGGACCCGATCGAGGGCGGCGAGGAGGTCATCCGCTTCTGGCAGGATCGCGGGCACGACCCGCGGGAGAAGCTCGCGATCTTCTCGGACGGCCTCGATATCGACGAGATCGAGCGCATCCACGCCCGGTTCCACGGGCGCATGCGCATCGGCTACGGCTGGGGCACGCTGCTCACCAACGATTTCCGCGGGCTCCTGCCGGACGGCAAGCTCGACCCGGTCTCCATCGTCTGCAAGGTCACGCAGGCCGACGGCCGGCCGACCGTGAAGCTCTCCGACAATCCCACCAAGGCGCAGGGCCCGGCCGACGAGGTCGCCCGGTACCGGCGCGTCTTCGGCGTGGGCGTGCAGGAGGCGTTGCCGGTGGTGGTGTGAAGGGGGGTTCGTACCGTTTCCGGTTGATCAGATCGGTTCCGCCGTCCTTGCGAGCGGAGCGAAGCAATCCAGATAGCGCCACGCTCCCTGCTGTCCCGCAGCCCTGGGTTGCTTCGCTCCGCTCGCAAAGACGGAGCGGGCCGCACCGACCGAAGCGTTCAACCGGAAACGGTATCAGACCCGGCCGTGTGAAACACGGATGCTGCCGACCCCGGGATGAATTCATTATCATGTCCGGCAATCGGAGCCGCCCCGGGCGGCCCCATCCGGGAGAACGCCATGTCGATGAATCGCCGCTCGCTCATCGGGGCCGCGGGCCTCGCCCTGACGGCGCCCGCCCTGCAGGGGGCGCAGGCGGCCGAGGCCGCGAAGCCGGCCGCGAAGGCAGCGCCGCCGCACGTCACGAAGATCCTCGCGCAGTGGATCCTGGGATCCTCCTACGACACGCTGCCGGAGCCCGTCCGCCGCGAGGGCGTGCGCAGCTTCCTCAATTGGGTCGGGGTGGCGATCGGCGGCTCGCACCACGAGACCGTCGACGTGGCGGTCTCGGCGCTGCAGCCCTTCTCGGGGCCGCCGCAGGCCGGGCTGTTCGGCCGGACCGAGCGGTTCGACATCATGAACGCCGCCTTCCTCAACGGCGTGTCGAGCCACATCTTCGACTTCGACGACACCCACCTGAAGACGATCATCCACCCGGCCGGCCCGGTCGCCTCGGCGATCCTGGCCTACGCGGCGATGAAGCCGGTCTCCGGCAAGGACTTCCTCGACGCGCTGGTGGTCGGGATCGAGGCCGAGTGCCGGATCGGCAACGCGGTCTACCCGAACCACTACGATGCCGGGTGGCACATCACCGGAACCGCGGGCGTGTTCGGATCGGCCGCCGCCGCCGGCAAGCTGATGGGGCTCACCGAGCAGCAGATGGTCTACGCCCTCGGCCTCGCCGCCTCGCAGCCGGTGGGCCTGCGCGAGTCGTTCGGCTCGATGAACAAGAGCTTCAACCCGGGCCGGGCCGCGTCCAACGGGTTGTTCGCCGCGATCCTGGCGGCCAAGGGCTTCACCTCGTCGGACGGCATGATCGAGGCCAAGCGCGGCTGGGCCAACACGATCTCCACCAAGCAGGACTGGTCGCAGATCACCGACGGCCTCGGCACCCGCTACGAGGCGCAGCTCAACACCTACAAGCCCTTCGCCTGCGGGATCGTCATGCACCCGACGATCGACGCGGCGATCCAGATCCGCGACCAGGACCACGTCAGGCCGGAGGACATCCAGCGCGTCGACCTGAAGGTCCACCCGCTCGTCCTGGAGCTGACCGGCAAGACCGCGCCGAAGACCGGCCTGGAGGGCAAGTTCAGCATCTACCACGCCGCCGCGGTGGCCTTCGTGGAGGGCGCGGGCGGCGAGAAGCAGTTCAGCGACCGGTCGGTGAACGATCCGCGGGTGGTGGCCCTGCGCCAGAAGGTGGTGCCGGTGATCACCCCCGGCGTCGATCCCGCGCAGGTCGACATGACCGTGACGCTGAACGACGGGCGGACGGTCCACCGCCATATCGAGCACGCGATCGGCAGCGTCGAGAAGCCGATGTCGGACGCGCAGCTGGAGGCGAAGTTCACCGACCTCGTCGCCGGCATCCTGCCGGACGCGCAGGCCAGGAAGGTGATGCAGCTGTGCTGGTCTCTGCCCGAGCTGAAGGATGCGGGCGAGGTGGCGCGGGCCGGCGTCGCGGGGGCCTAACCTGAACGCGAAACCCTCGGGATCGATTTCGCGTCCTGTGCCGTTCCCCGTCCGCGAGGCTTCCGCCGCTCCCGGCGGCCGCCCGCGCGTGGCGTTCGGGACGTGGATCACGGTATGGGCACGAGAACCCCGGTCGGGGTCGAACCGGTAGCACGGCCCGGGACTCCCCTGATCCCGCCGCGGCCGACCCGCGTCGCCGCGGCCGAGACGCCGCGGGCCGCCATGGCGTCGCCGGTCGTGGTCGGCGCCACCATCATCGCCGCCCTGTATTTCGGCCGCGAGATCTTCATCCCGATCGCGATCGCGCTGCTGCTGTCGTTCGTGCTGACGCCGCTGGTGAACCGCCTGCGGCGGCTGCGGCTGCCGCGGCTGGTGGCGGTGGGCGTCAGCGTGCTCCTGACCGTGGGCATCGTGGCCTCTCTGGCGACCCTGATCGGCATCCAGGCGGCCGATCTCGCGGGGGACGTCCCGCGTTACCGGGCCACGATCGAGCGCAAGATCAACGGCCTGCGCGACTCGCCCGTGGGCCACGTCACGGAATACGTCGCCAATATCGGCCGGGCGCTGCACGGCGGCGCCAAGGAGGCCGGGAGCCCGGAGGCGCAGCCGGCCGCGCCACCGCCGGCAACGCCGCCGTCGACGCCCTCGGCGGCTCCCGAGCCGGCCCAGGCCGCGCCCAAGCCCGTCCTCGTCGAGGTCGCCACGACCCCGCCGGGCTCCCTGGAGATGCTCTCGACCGTGCTCACGCCGGTGATGCATCCCCTGGCCACGGTCGGCATCGTCTTCGTGGTGCTGCTGTTCGTGCTGATGCAGCGCGAGGACCTGCGCGACCGCATGATCCGGCTGGCCGGATCGAGCGACCTGCACCGGACCACCGTGGCCATCGACGACGCGGCCAAGCGCCTGAGCCGCTACTTCGTGGTCCAGCTCGCCCTCAACGCCGCCTTCGGCGTGGTCATCGGCATCGGCCTCTACCTTATCGGCGTGCCGAACCCGGTGCTCTGGGCGATCTTCGCGGCCCTGATGCGCTTCGTGCCGTATCTCGGGGCGGTCCTGTCGGCGATCCTCCCGATGGCGCTCGCCGCGGCGGTCGATCCCGGCTGGAACATGATGATCGCCGTGGCGATCCTGTTCGTCGTCCTGGAGCCGCTGACCGGCCAGGTCTTCGAGCCGATCTTCTACGGGCAATCCACCGGGCTCTCGCCCTTCGCGGTCCTGGTCTCGGCCCTGTTCTGGACGTGGCTGTGGGGGCCGGTCGGCCTGCTGCTCTCGACGCCCCTGACCGTCTGCCTCGTGGTGCTCGGACGCTACGTCGAGCACCTGGAGTTCCTGGACGTGCTGTTCGGCGACCGGCCGGCGCTGACGCCCGTCCAGAACTTCTACCAGCGCATCCTGGCGGGCGATTCCGAGGAGGTACTGGGCCATGCCGAGCTGATCCTGCAGCAATGCTCGCTCTCGTCCTACTACGACGACGTCGTGCTCAAGGCGCTGGAACTCGCCGCCCGCGACGCGGCCCGCGGGGTGCTGACCGCGCAGCAGAAGGGCGCGATGCGCGCCGCGCTCACCGAGCTGATCGCCGACCTCTCCGACCGCAGCGACGCCGTCGCGGGGGCGACGGGCGACGGCGAGGAGAGCGCCTGCAGCCCGCTCCCGATGGGGCCGGCCCCGGAGGCGCTGCCCGCCGCCTGGACGCGCGAGGGCGCGGTGCTGTGCGTGGCGGGGCGCGGCTTCCTGGACGAGGCCGCGGCCGCGATCCTCGCGCAGATCCTGGAGAAGCGCGGCCTCGGCGTCCGCACGGTCCCGTTCGCCGAGACGGCCTCCGTGCGGATAGGCCGGTTCGAGGCCGGGCCGGCGCGGATCGCCTGCGTGGTCTCCCTGGCGCTCGACGGCGAGCCGACGCACCTGCGCCGCCTGATCCGCCGGCTGCGCGGCCGGGTCCCGGGCGTTCCGGTCCTGCTCGGCCTGTGGCTCGCCCAGGACAGCGGGGCGAACCGCCTCGCCGGCGGGCCGGGGGGCACCGAGGCCGACGCGCAGGTCGGATCGCTGCGCGAGGCCGTCGAGGCTATCCTGGCGGCCGCGCAGGAGGACGCGACCTGCGCGACCGCGACGGACGCATCGACGGACGCATCGGCGGACACATCGGAGGACACGTCGGACGCCCGCGGCCAGGCGGCGCGTCTGCCCGCGCCGGCCGGGGCGTGAGTCGCGGATGCGCGGGGCGGGGGCTTGACGGGCAGGGGCGCGCGCCGGTTTCGTCGGGACGGGCCGGTTGGCCGGGCGGCCTTCGGGCGGAACAGGGGACGGAACGGATGAGCGTCGTCGAACTCGGCCGGTTCATGGACGACCTCGCGGACGCGTCCGGGAAGGCGATCCTGCCGTTCTTCCGCGCCCAGTTCGGCCTGGACGACAAGGCCCGCGGCGGGGCGCCGTTCGATCCGGTCACCGAGGCCGACCGGGCCGCCGAGGTCGTCCTCCGGGCGATGATCGGCCAGACCTTCCCGGGCCACGGCATCCTCGGCGAGGAGTTCGGCGCGGAGCGCACCGACGCCGAGTGCGTCTGGGTCCTCGACCCGATCGACGGCACCCGCGCCTTCATCGGAGGCCTGCCGACCTGGGGAACCCTGATCGGGCTGACCCGAAACGGCATGCCGGTGCGGGGGATGATGCACCAGCCCTATCTCGCGGAGCGGTTCACCGGGGACGGGCGCAGCGCCAAGCTCCGCGCGCCGGCGGGCGAGCGGACCTTGCGCACCCGCCGCTGCGGTGACCTCGCCCAGGCGATCCTGGCGACCACGGATCCCCGGCTGTTCGCGGCCGGCGACGAGGCCGAGCGATTCCGGGCGCTGGAAGGCCAGGTGCGGATGTCCCGCTACGGCGCGGATTGCTACGCCTACTGCATGCTGGCGGCCGGCCAGATCGACCTCGTGGTCGAGGCCGGGCTCAAGCCCTACGACATCGTCGCGCTGATCCCGATCGTCGAGGGGGCGGGGGGGCGGGTCACCGCCTGGGACGGCGGCTCGGCCGCCGGCGGCGGCCGCGTGATCGCGGCCGGCGACCCGCGGCTGCACGAGGCCGCGCTCAAGGTTCTGAACCCGTGACGCGCGTCCGCATCGAGCCCGTCCGCCGCCGCGAAGGCCCGACCGCGTGCTGCTGAACGCGCTGATCCTGATCACGACCCTGGTGCCGCATGCCGAGGCCGGCGCGGACGCCCTCGCGCGCGCCCTTCCGCCCCCGGCGACCGTTTCCGCTCCGGCCGACAGCCCACCCCCGCGCTTCGACCCCGCGACCCGCTCCGTGTCCAACTGGCACGCCCAGACCGGCGCGCAGCTGACGCCGCGGGCGCTGGCGATCACCGCCTCGCTGGCCGACGATCCGCCCTACGTCGCCCGCTGCGTGCGGCTCAACAACGGCTGGTGCATCAAGTCCGCCCGCTGGTCCGGCGAGATCGGCGCCGACGGGGAGGGCCACACCGCCTTCGCCACCCTCGACGACGGCGCCGACGCCGCCGCGAGCCTGCTGCGGCGCTACTACCGCGACTACGGCCGCCGCACGGCGCTGGCCATCGTGCGCCGCTGGGCGCCGGCCGAGTGCCGCGTCGGTGCCGCCCCCGCGCGGCCGGGCCGGGCGGTGGCGGCGCCCGCCGTTTCGGCGGCCCTCGCGCCCCGCGGGCTCGGGCGGACCCTGCGGGCGCGCTACCTCGCCGCGCACCGCCCCGGCGGCGCGCCGCGGGGCCGGGCGGCCCTGCGGGTTCAGCCCTGGTCGCCGCTCGCCCGGATGGCCGGCCGCCCGACCCGACGCCCGGTCGCCATCCCGCGGGTGGCGATGCTCCAGCCGGTTCCCGACATCGCCGCGGGCATCTCCGCCTCCACCGGCCGCCCGGCCGGGAGCGTCGCCGACCCGTCGGCGCTGCTCGACCGGAAGCCAAGTCGCGTCCCGAGTGCCGACCGGATGGTCGCAGAATCCGCGCTGCTGCCGGCGATCGCGGCCGGCCTGCCGGTCCTCGACCTGCGCCTGCCGGCTCCGCTCTGCACCGGCGACGAGGTCAGGATCCAGGCCTACGCCAACCGCATCAGCGCCAGCGTCGGCCTGAAGCCCGGCGACGACCTCGACCTGTTCGGGCCGGACGGCGCGCCGCGCGCCAATCTGGCGCCCGTGATGCTGGCGATGTCGGCGGTGGAGCTCGGCACGCTGCGCGCCGGCCCGGACCTCGTCGCCGGGGCGATCGCCCGGCTGAAGCCGCCCACGCCGGCCGCCAGCACCGCGCCGCCCTAGGGGAGGCTTCCCGGGCGGCAAGCCTTGCGGTTCCGGCCCGCCCGCGCCACCTCTGCCCGGCCCGTTCCCCTTACCACGAGCCCGCCCGTGCCCCTGATCGACCTTGCCGCGCGCGCCGGCTCGGCCGTCAAAGCCTTCGCCGAAGCCTCGCACGACCTGCTGGTCCAGCCGACCCTGCGGCTGGGCGTGACCGGGCTCGCGCGCTCGGGCAAGACCGTGTTCACAACGGCGCTGATCCACCACCTCGTGGAGACCCACGCGCTGCCGGCCTTCGCGCCCGCCCAGGAGGGTCGCCTGCGCCGCGCCAAGCTGGTGCCCCAGCCCGACGACGACGTGCCGCGCTTCCCCTTCGAGGAGCATTTCGCGACGCTCACCGAGGCGCGGCGCTGGCCGCGCTCCACCGACCGGATCAGCCAGTTCCGCCTGGAGATCGCCTACGAGCGCGCCGCCGGCTGGCGCACCGGCCCCGCGACCCTGATGCTCGACGTGGTCGACTACCCCGGCGAGTGGCTCCTCGACCTCGCGCTGATCGAGACCAGCTACACGGCGTGGTCCCGGGCCACGATCGGCGGCACCCGCCGGCCCGGCCGCGCCGCCGTGGCCGCGCCCTGGCTGGAGGCGCTGAAGGGCTTCGACCCGAACGGCCCCCTCGACGAGGTCGCGGCCGAGCGGGCGAGCGACGCCTTCAAGACCTACCTCGCGGGCCTGCGCGCCGGCCCCGAAGCCGTGGCGACGACGCCCCCGGGCCGGTTCCTGATGCCGGGCGACCTCGCGGGCTCGCCGGCGCTCACCTTCGCGCCCCTCGACCGGCTCACCGAGACGATCGCCCCCGACAGCCTCGCCGGGCTGATGGAGCGGCGCTTCGAGGCCTACAAGGCCAAGGTCGTGACGCCGTTCTTCCGCGACCATTTCCAGCGGGTCGACCGGCAGATCGTGCTGGTGGACGTCCTGTCGGCGGTCGATGCCGGGCCGACCGCCCTGGCTGAGCTGGAGGAGGCGCTGGACGCGGTGCTGCTCAGCCTCAACATCGGCCGCAACACGGTGCTGTCGCGGCTGTTCGCGCCACGGGCCGACCGCGTGCTGTTCGCCGCCACCAAGGCCGACCATCTCCACCAGACGAGCCACGACCGGCTCGACGCGCTGCTGCGGCTACTCGTGTCGCGGTCCATGCGGCGGACGGAAGCCGCGGGCGCCCGGGTGGGCACCGTGGCGCTGGCCTCCGTGCGCGCCACCCGCGAGACCACCGTCCACGACGGGTCGGAGACGCTGCGGGCGGTGGCCGGCACCCCGGAGGCCGGCGAGGTGGTGGGCGACGAGGTCTTCGACGGCAACAGCGAGGCCGCGATCTTCCCGGGCGAGCTGCCGGCCCGCGCGGAGGCGGTGCTGGAGGGTGCGGTCGAGCCGGGCTCGCTGCGCTTCCCGCGCTTCCGGCCGCCGCTGGTACGCCCGGACGGGCTCGGCCGCGCCGGGCACCTGCCGCAGATCCGGCTCGACCGGGCGATGCAGTTCCTGATCGGCGACCGGCTGGCGTGACGATGTGTGCGATGCGGAGCCCGCGACCATGACCTCCGGCCAGAAACCCCGCGCCTTCCGGATCGGCCCCGAACCGGTCGGCGAGCCGAGCGTGACCACGACGCCGCTCGGACCGCGGCCGCCGCAGGCCCGGATCGTCGAGGAACCCTTCGAGATCCTCGACGCCGCCGACGGCGTCGCCGTGCCGGTGGCGCCGCGCTCGCGCTCCCCCTGGGGTGCCCTGTTCCTCTCGGCGGTGGGCGGCCTCGTCTCCCTGGGCGTCGGCCTGTCGGTCGAGCGGATGATCAGCGACCTGTTCCAGGCCGCCCCCTGGCTCGGCTGGGTGGCCCTCGCGCTGCTGGGCCTCGCCGCGCTGGCGCTGCTGGCGATCGTGGTGCGGGAACTCGCCGGCCTGCGGCGCGAGCGCAAGATCGAGCGGCTGCGCCAGTCGGCGCTGGACGCCCTCGCCACCCGCGACCACACCGGCGCGCAGGCGGTGGTGCAGGCGCTCTCGACCTTCTACGCGGACCGCGACGCCCTGTCGGCGGGCCGCGCCCGGATCGACGCCGCCGCCGACGCGATCCTCGACGTCGACGACCGGATCGGACTGGCCGAGCACGAGCTGCTGGCCGGCCTCGACCGGCAGGCGCGCAACGCCATCGCGACGACGGCCAAGCAGGTCTCGGCGGTGACGGCGCTCAGCCCGCGGGCGATCGTCGACGTGGCGTTCGTGGTGTTCGCGGCGGTGCGGCTGCTGCGCCGGATCGCCGCGATCTACGGCGGCCGGCCGGGCTTCCTGGGCTTCCTGAGGCTGGGGCGCGCGGCGCTCGCGCATCTCACGGTCACCGGCGGCATGGCGGTGGGCGAGAGCGTGATGCAGCAAGTTCTGGGGCTCGGGATCGCCGCCCGGGTCTCCGCCAAGCTGGGGGAGGGCGTGCTCAACGGGCTGATGACCGCCCGGTTCGGGCTCGCGGCGCTCAACGTCTGCCGGCCGCTGCCGTTCGTGCGGGAGGCCCCGCCGCGGCTCGCCGACGTCGCCGGCGAGCTGCTGCGCTCGGCCGAGGCCGAGCCGAAATAGGGGCGGGGCTACTTGGCGCCCGCGGCGGCGCGGCGGTTGGCGATGCGCGAGAACATGTTGCCGGTGTAGTCGGCGGTCTTCGGCTTCTCGGGCTCGCCGAGCTTGGCCTCGAAGGCCTCGATCCGCTTGAGCAGCGTCACGTCGTTGAACAGCGAGCTGTTGAAGTTGCTCTGGGCCCGGGGGCCGAGGGCGGTCTGCACCGCTTCGAGTCGTTCCAGAAGCTCTTTGCGCGTCACGGTGCTCTCCAGGGGCGGCTTCGGGACGAAGAACCGCCCGTGCCGCCACTGAAGAGGGCGGTGGTAAACAGCGCGTTAATACGACCCGTGCCGGTCCCATCCCGCCGAGCCACGGGGACGCCGATCGTCCTCGCGCGCCGCAGGGCTCGCAGGCTCAGAGCCCCTTCAGGAACCCGGCGAGCCGCATCAGCCCCTCGGGCCAGGGGCCGTGCCCGCTCGCCACGTTGAGGTGGCCGGATTCGCCCGCGTCGACCGTGAGCGCCCCCCAGGCATGGGCAAAGTCGTCCGCCCGCTCGTAGCGGCAGTACGGGTCGGTACGGCTGGCGACCAGCAGGGACGGGAAGGGCAGGGGATCGCGCGGCACCGGCGCGAAGGCCCGGACCGCGTCGGGCAGGCCCGGCGCTTCCTCGACGTCCGGGAGCGCCACCAGGAGGGCGCCGCGCACCACCCCCGTGGGAAAGCGCGGCACCGCCTCGACGCACGCCACCACGCCGAGGCTGTGGGCGATCAGGATGACCGGCCGCGTCGCCGCCGCGACCGCCTCGGCGATGCGGCCGCACCACGCCTCCGGGGTCGGTTCGTGCCACTGGTCCTGCTCGACCACGCGCGCGGTGGCGAGGCGGCCCGCCCAGCGGGCCTGCCAATGGTCCTCCTCGGAGCCCCCGAGCCCCGGGACGATGAGGATGTCGCAGTCGGCGGTCTTCATACCGGGATGCCTAGTGCGGACCGACGGACGCGTCGAGACCGTCCCGTCATTCGGCCGCGATCGGCGCCGCTCCCTCGAGGGCCAGGATGTGTCGGGCGATCTGCACGGAGGCGCGGTTCTTCGCCTTGGCCTCGATCTCGAAATCCGCCCAGGCAAGGTGCCGGGCGACGAGGTCGTTCACCGCCCGGTTCCACATCATGTCGGAATGGGCCGCGAGGTCGCGGACCGCGTGGCCGGCCGCGCGCAGGGCCGGGAAGTCGGGCAGGGCGTCCGGATCGCAGGCGGCGGAGACCGCCTCGCGCGACACGCTGATATGGGCCACGGGCCGGACGCCGCGCCAGGATTCCTGCACCCGGGCGATCCGGGGATCGTCCGGCTCGAGATACTCCCCGCCGCTCTCGACCCAGTGGTGGTGCAGGTCGAGCACCACGGGCACGAGGTCGGCGAGCCGCAGCACCGCGTCGAGGCCGAACACGTTCTCGTCGTTCTCGACCGTCACGAGGTCGCGCGCCACCCGGCTCGCTCGGGGCAGGGTCTCGCGGAAGCCCTCGACCCCCGGGTCGCCCGCGCCGACATGGATGTTGATATGGGCGCCGTGCGGATGCCAGCCGCCGCCGTAGCCCATCCGGTCGAAGATCTCAGCGTGGTAGTCGAGTTCGGACAGGCCGTTGGCGATCGCCGCCGGGTTGCGGCTCGCCAGCAGGCAGAACGGTCCCGGGTGGAAGCTCAGGCGCACCCCGAGCCGGCGGGCCAGCGCGCCGGCCTCTGCGAGGCCGCGCTCGACCAGCGCCGCCATCTCGGGCTCGGCGTAGAGCGGCTGCGCGATCGGGTGGGTGTAGCCCGGAAGGACGTTGCTCGCCATGCGCAGGAGGCGCTCCAGCGGCGGCCGGGCCCCGACCCAGGCGATCTGGCGGGCGAGGGCGTCGAGGTTGTGGGCGACGAGCCCGGTGAGCTTCACCCGCCGGGCGGCCGGCTCCAGCTTCGTGAGATGGGCCATAGTCACGCTGGTGAGGTTCATGTGCAGCGTGGCCTCCCGCTCCGCCTTGAGGGTGGCGTGGGTGCCGGGCGGCTCGTCCAGGACGAACTTGCAGCAGAATCCGAGTCGGGGCTGATCGCGCATAACGAGCACAACGCGCGGAGGGCCGCGGCGTCCCCGCGCGACGCGCGGAACGGCCGCGGCACGACGACGTTGGGAGTCCCGAGCGCGGCAGTTCCGCGCACTGGCCCCGATCCATGCCCCCGTCACCGTCGCGTTCGACCGGCCCCTCGGAGGGCGGCTCGATCCTCTGGATCCTGATGCTCGGTTCGGCGCTGGTCGCCCTCGCGGCGGCGCCGGCGCGGCGCCGCGTGCCGGCGGCTCTCCCCGCCGACGAGCCGCCGCTCGACCGCGATCCGTCCTGCGACGATCGGGGCCTGCGGAAGGGCGTCGCCGCGGGGGCGCGCTCGATCTCGGGGCGCGCCGCGCAGCTCACCGCCGCAACCCAGCCGGAGCGCGGCCGCGCCGCCGACAGCCCCGTCGAGATGACGCGGTCCGGCTGGAAGGACATCGTCGTCCGGGTCTACCTGGAGTTCAACAAGGACCGGGTCCTGGCGGTCGCCGCCGGGGTGACCTTCTACACGCTGCTGTCGCTGTTCCCCGCCATCGCCGCGCTGGTCTCCTGCTACGGCCTCTTCGCCGACGTGACCGTCATCAACGATCACCTCGCCCAGCTGCACGCGGTCCTTCCGTCCGGCGCGGTCGAGCTCATCGGCGACCAGGTCAAGCGCATCGCCGCCAAGGGCAGCGGCTCCCTCAGCATCACGTTCTTCTCCAGCCTGCTCCTGTCGATCTGGAGCGCCAACGCGGCCATGAAGGCGATGTTCGACGCGCTGAACGTGGTCTACGAGGAGGAGGAGAAGCGGAACTTCTTCTGGCTCAACCTCCGCTCGCTCACTTTCACGGTCGGCGCCCTGCTGTTCATCATCGTCGCGCTCAACGTGATCGTCGTCGTGCCGGTGATGTTGAACTTCCTGGGCCTCGGCTCGACCGCGTGGCTGCTCGCGGCCCTGCGCTGGCCGGCGATCCTGATCGTCCTGCTCGGCGGCCTGTCGGTGCTCTACCGGTTCGGGCCGAGCCGGGAGCACGCCCGCTGGCGCTGGGTCGGGTTCGGCAGCGTCGTCGCGGGCCTGCTCTGGCTCGCCGCCTCGCTCCTGTTCTCTTGGTACGTCGCCAATTTCGGCACCTACAACGAGACCTACGGGTCGCTCGGCGCCGTGATCGGCTTCATGACGTGGATCTGGATCTCCTCGACGATCGTGCTGCTCGGAGGCGAGATCAACGCGGAGCTGGAGCACCAGACCGCCCGCGACACTACCACGGGCGCGCCGCTGCCGATGGGCGCGCGCCGGGCGCGGATGGCCGACACCGTCGGCGCCGCCGCCTGAACGCCGCGTCTCCGATCCCGGAGACGCCCTGCGGCATCCTCCGGGACTGCCGGATAGGGCGCGCGATCCCTATATAGCGTGGCGAGAAGGGAGATCGCCATGGCCGACACGCCGACCACCAGCCCGGAGACCCGCAGCGACGCCGAGTGGCGCTCGGCGCTGACACCGGAGCAGTACCGGGTCCTGCGCGAGCACGGCACGGAGCGGGCCGGCACGAGCTGTCTGCTCGCCGAGAAGCGGGCCGGGACCTTCACCTGCGCCGGCTGCGGTCAGCCGCTGTTCGAGCAGGGCACCAAGTTCGAGTCCGGAACGGGCTGGCCGAGCTTCTTCGAGCCCCTCGACGGCGCCGTCGAGACCACGGTGGACCGCAGCCACTGGATGGTCCGCACCGAAGTGCACTGTGCGCGCTGCAAGGGCCATCTCGGCCACGTCTTCGACGACGGCCCGGCGCCGACCGGCCTGCGCTACTGCATGAACGGCGCGGCGATGAATTTCGAGCCGGCTGAATGAATCGCGGGGGCCGCTAACCTGGGTTCGAAAACGCGGCGCGAAAGCCGGGATATCGGGGACAGGGACCGCCGGGGCCGGATCCTCGAGCCGATCCGGTCTTGATTTCGTCGCGTTTTTGCTTAGCGCTCTATAGTCTCAGAATGTCGCTGTCCGGTGATTGGCGACGGAAGCGGTCAGGCTCTGGCGAATACGGCGTGGCAGTCAGCTTATACGCCGTGCGGGCCGGCTCCACGTGCCCCCTTCCGTGCGGCCCGGCGGCGCTGAGGGCTGTCCGCCGGATCGGCGCGCCGCCGACCAAGCGGGAGGGGTTTTGAGTTCATGAGCACCGTTCGCCGATTTCTGGTCGCACCATCCCTGGTCCGCCTGATCCGCAAGGAGCGGGGTGGCGCCCGCATCACCGAGGGTCACTTCGCGCCCCAGGGCGGCCGGGCCTCCTACGTGCGCGTCGACGGCCAGGTCTGCCAGCTGGTCCTGGTGAACAAGGGGCCGGACGGCGTCCCGGTCGAGGAGCGCACCGACGTCCCGCGCGCCCACGGCGACGCCCTGCTGGACGTGTGCCCCGGCAAGGCCGCCTACGACCGCACCACGCTGAATGCCGGCGGGCGCGAGATCGCCATCGACCGCTACGTCACCCCCGGCAGCCTGGACCTGATCAGCGTCACCTTCGACGATGACGGCGAGGCCGCCGGCTTCCACGCCCCGAGCTGGTTCGGCCGCGAGGTCAGCAGCGAGCCGGCCTTCGAGCGGGCGGCCCTGGCCATCCAGGGCGTGCCGGCGGCCGAGGAGGTGGCGCTGAGCAACGCCGCGCTGGACGCGGTGCTGGACCTGATCGAGCCGCGCTTCGGCTTCGGCCGTTACGGTAGCAGCAGCAGCCGGAGCACCGAGTCCGACGAGGGCGCGATGGGTGCTATGCGCCGGGCCGCGGCTCCCGCGGCGCTGGCCGCCGCCGCGCCGGTCGTCGCCGCCCCGCCGCCGGCTCCCGAGCCCGCCGCGGCCGCCCCGCGCCCGCCCGAGCCGGCCCCGGAGCATCACCCCGAGCCCGAGCCGCAGCCGGAGCCCGCGCCGGAAGCGGCCGCGCACGCCGCGCCGGCCGCCGAGACGCCAGCCCCGCAATCCGGCAGCGGCGACGCCCTGCACGGGGATGCCCGCATCGACGACGTCATCGAGAGCCTGTCGCAGGCCCTCGGCGCGGCGATCCACCAGCAGCCCGATCCCGCCGCCGAGAACAAGGACGGGAAGAGCGAGGATCCCGCCTCGATGTTCGAGCGCTGGACCGTCCGCCCCCGCCGGACCCAGCAGCAGACCTGACCCGCGTCGCAACGACGCGAGGCACGGCCGGGCCGCAGCGCAGATCGCGCTGCGGCCCGTCTGTTTTCGCGGGTCCGCGGCTCTCGGATACGAGAGATCTTCGTCCGGGAATGACAGGTTTTTGTCACGGATGGTTCCGGGCGGATAAGCGTGCAGCCGTTGAGGCGCCGGGTGATAGTCGCTAGCGTGCCGGCAAATCGGGAGGGTGCGCGGTCGTCGCACGGGATGGACATGGCACAGGCAATCCAGGCGACGGCTCCCGCCGCAGCGCCCCGCGAGCCCTGGTACAAGGTGCTCTACATCCAGGTGCTGATCGCCATCGCGCTCGGCGTCCTGCTCGGCTGGTACGACCCGGCCACCGGCAAGTCGATGAAGTGGCTCGGCGACGCCTTCATCGGCCTGATCAAGATGATGATCGCGCCGATCATCTTCTGCACGATCGTCCACGGCATCGCGTCGATCGGTGACCTGAAGAAGGTCGGCCGCGTCGGCCTGAAGGCGCTGGTCTACTTCGAGGTGGTGTCCACCATCGCGCTGCTGATCGGCGTCATCGTCGGCGAGGTGATCCGGCCCGGCGCCGGCTTCAACGCCGACCCGTCGAAGCTCGACGCCAGCAAGGTCGCGACCTACGCCAGCAAGGCGGCCGCCGATTCCACCGTCGCCCACATCCTGGCGATCATCCCGAAGAGCTTCCTCGACCCCTTCGCCACCGGCGACCTGCTGCAGGTGCTGCTGATCTCGATCCTCACCGGCGTCGTGGTGACGAATCTCGGCGAGCGCGCGGCCTCGGTGAACCACGCGATCGACACCGCCGGCCAGATCTTCTTCCGGATCATCGGCATCGTCGTGAAGCTCGCCCCCGTTGGCGCCTTCGGCGCCATGGCGTTCACGATCGGCGAGTACGGCATCCAGAAGGTCTACGACCTCGCGTGGCTGGTCGGCACCTTCTACATCACGGCGATCCTGTTCGTGCTCGTGGTGCTCGGGACGATCGCCCGGGTCGCGGGCTTCTCGATCCTGCGCTTCCTCGCCTACATCAAGGACGAGCTGCTGATCGTGGTCGGCACGTCGTCCTCCGAGACGGTGCTGCCGCAGCTCATGACCAAGATGCGCCGCCTCGGCGCCTCGGACTCGGTCGTCGGTCTCGTGGTCCCGACCGGCTACTCGTTCAACCTCGACGGCACCAACATCTACATGACGCTGGCGACGCTGTTCCTGGCGCAGGCCGTGGGCGTGGACCTGTCGATCAGCCAGTACGCGACCATCATCCTGGTGGCGATGCTGACCTCGAAGGGCGCATCGGGCGTCACGGGTGCCGGCTTCATCACCCTGGCGGCGACGCTCTCGGCGATCCCCAACAGCCCGGTGCCGGTCGCCGCCATGACCCTGGTCCTCGGCATCGACAAGTTCATGTCCGAGTGCCGCGCGCTCACCAACCTCGTGGGCAACGGCGTCGCCTGCGTGGTGGTCAGCCGCTGGGAAGGCGAGCTCGACGTCGCCAAGCTCAACGAGGTGATGGCCCACCCGGTCGCCATCGGCACCCACATCGCCGACGAGTCGCCGCAGCCGATGGGCACCGACAGCAAGGTCGCCGCCGCCGAGTGATGGGATCGCCGACGGCGGAGAACGCAGGTCGCCCGCGCCTCGGCATCGATCTCGGCGGCACCAAGATCGCCGGGATCGTGCTCGGCCGGGACGGGTCGACCCTGGCCGAGGCGCGGATGCCCGCCCCGCGGGGCGCCTACCGGGCCACCGTCGAGGCCGTGGCCGACCTCGTCCTGCGTCTCGAGGCCGAGGCCGGCACGCCCTGCAGCGTCGGCATCGGCATGCCCGGGAGCCTGTCCCCGGCGACGGGCCTCGTGCGCAACGCCAACTCGCACTGGCTCAACGGACACCCGTTCGCGGCCGATCTCGGCGCGCGCCTGGAACGCCCGCTCCGGATCGAGAACGACGCCAACTGCCTGGCGGTGTCGGAGGCGATCGACGGCGCCGGCGCCGGGGCCCGCGTGGTCTGGGCGGTGATCCTGGGCACCGGCGTCGGGTCCGGCATCGCCCTCGACGGTCGGGTGCTCACGGGCCGCAACGGCATCGCGGGCGAGTGGGGCCACGGCCCCCTGCCGGCGCCCCGCGACGACGAGCGGCCGGGCGCCGCCTGCTACTGCGGTCGCCGGGGCTGCGTGGAGACCTGGCTGTCCGGTCCCGGGCTGGCGGCGGACCACGCGCGGCGGCACGGCGGCAACCTCACCGCCGAGGCGGTCGTCGCCGAGGCCCGGGCCGGAAGCCCGGCGGCGCGGGAGACGCTCGCCGTCCACCTCGAGCGCCTCGGGCGCGCGGCCGCCCAGGTGGTGAACCTCCTCGACCCGGACGTGATCGTGATCGGCGGCGGCCTGTCCCGCATCCCGGAGCTGATCGCGGGCCTGCCGGCGGCGATCGCCCCCCACGTCTTCTCCGACGCCTTCGACACGCCCGTGCGAGCGAGCCTGCACGGCGACGCGTCGGGCGTGCGCGGCGCGGCGTGGCTGTGGGAGGCGGAGACCGTCTGAGACCCGTCCGCGGCCCGGCCTTGGTCGATCGAACTGCCGAGCTCACAGAGACGTCGGTTGCGGGACCGGAGGGCGCAGGGCAGGACGGCAGCACCGCATCGCCGAAGCCCCGATGATCGTCCGCACCCGGCCCAACCTGCTGACCCTGCTGTTCACCCTGCGCGGCTCGATCGTGCCGCGGGTGGCGCCCAAGCTCGCGGGGATCGTCGCGGTCTCGTGCGCGGTGGTGTGGGCGGAATCGCGGTGGCCCGCGCTGTTCCCGGTTAGCGCAGGGGTGACGCCGTTCACCGTGGTCGGCCTCGCCCTCTCGATCTTCCTGAGCTTTCGCAACAACGCCTGCTACGAGCGCTGGTGGGAGGCGCGGAAGCACTGGGGCAACCTGATCGGCGAGGTGCGCAACCTCGCCCGCGCCCTCCCGGCCCTGCTGCCCGAGCGGGAGGCCGCGCTCCAGCTCCGGCGCCTGTCGGCCTTCGCGCACGGCCTCCACGCCCGCCTTCGCGACCTGGACGAGGCCGCCGCCGTCGACCGGACGAGCCCCGGATCGGACCTGTCCGGCCCGAATCCGACCGACTCGGTCCTGGCCGCCATTACCCGCGACCTCGCCGCGCTGACGCGCGCGGGCCGGCTCAGCGACATCCAGTTCGGCCTCCTCGAGGCCCGGATCGAGGCGCTGTCGGGCGTGCACACCGCCTGCGAGCGGCTCGCCAACACGCCGCTGCCCTTCGCCTACACGTTGCTCGTGTACCGGACGGCGTGGCTCTACTGCCTGCTCCTGCCGGTGGGCCTCACCGGCTCGCTCGGCTGGGCGACCCCGGTCGTGGTGGCGCTCGTGGCCTACACGTTCTTCGGCCTGGACGCTCTCGGGGACGAGCTCGAGGAGCCGTTCGGCACCGAGCCCAATGACCTGCCCCTCGACGCCATGGTCCGCGCCGTGGACCGCATCGTCCACCACGCCCTCGGCGAGCCGATGCCCCAGGCGCTGGCGCCCGACGGGTACTGGCTGCGCTAGCGCCTACCCGTTCCAGGCGCGCAGCACCGGCTCGGTGCGGTCGTGCTCGTAGCCGAGCACCGAGACGCTCGCGGTGCCGAGGACGAGGAGCGCGCCGCCCCGCGGCTCCAGGCCGATCCAGCGCGCGGCCAGCACCCGCAGAAAATGTGCGCTGGAGAAGACGATGAGGTCGGCGTCGCGGGCGCGGGCCCGGGCGATGACCCGGTCCGCCCGGGCACCGACATCCGCCGCCGTCTCGCCCCCGGGGCAGCCGTCGCGGAACAGCCGCCAGTCCGGCCGCTCGGCCAGGATCGCCTTCGTGGTCCGGCCCTCGTAGGCGCCGTAATCCCACTCCGCGAGATCCGGGTCGATCGCGCGGCGGTCGCCGAAGCCCGCCAGCGCGCAGGTCGTGGCCGCCCGGCTCGACGGGCTCGACCACACCTCCGCGTAGGCGCGGCGCGCCAGGCGCGGTGCGAGGGCGCGCGCCGCGTCCTCGCCCTCCGGCGTCAGGGGGATGTCGCTGCGCCCGGTATGCTGACCGGACCGGCTCCAAGCGGTCTCGCCGTGGCGGACCAGCGTGATCTGCGGGAACGGGCTCTCGGCCATGCGTGCCTCCCCGGGCACGCGGTCCGCGGCCCTGTCATCGATCCAGTCATCGACCCTGCCATTAACGCCGCCGCCGCGCTTCGGTCTCATCGGTTCGGCAATGCCGTCGGGAGCCGTCACGCGCCGACGTGGACCCGATCAAGATCGTGCTTGCGCCCGCGGGAAAACGGACATAAACATATCTTTATGTCTATCGAACGCAGGCAAGAAGCGGGGTCGATCCCCTTTCCGGAAGCCCTGGGCGTCCTGCGTGCCGCCGCGGAGGAGACGCGCCTGCGCATCCTGGCGCTGCTCGTCGAGGGGGAACTGTCGGTGTCCGACCTCACCGACATCCTGGGTCAGTCGCAGCCGCGGATCTCCCGCCACCTCAAGCTCTTGGTGGAGGCCGGGCTGGTCGAGCGCCACCGCGAGGGGGCCTGGGCGTTCTTCCGGCTGTCCGACGCCCGCGCCGGCCTGGCGGACCCGCTCCTGTCCGGTCTCGACCGGACCGCGCCGCCCCTGTCGGAGGACCGCGCGCGCCTCGACGCCGTCCGGGCGCAGCGGGCGGATGCCGCCACGACCTTCTTCGCCCGGCTGGCCCCCAAATGGGACGAGCTGCGCTCCCTGCACGTGCCCGAGGCGATCGTGGAGGCCGCGGTGCTCGACGCCCTGGGCGACCGCCCGATCGGCAGCCTGATCGATCTCGGCACCGGCACCGGCCGGATGCTCGGCCTGCTGGCGCCCCGGGCCGGCCGCGCTACCGGGCTCGATTCGAGCCACGCCATGCTGTCCGTCGCCCGGGCCAACCTGGAGCGCCAGGGCTTGGCAAGGGTGGACCTGCGGCAGGGCGACATCCACGCGCCGCCCTTCGCGCGGGCGAGCTTCGACCTCGTCGTGGTCCATCAAGTACTGCACTATCTCGACGACCCGGCCCGGGCGCTCCGCGGGGCCGCGCGGCTCGTGGCGCCGGGCGGCCGCCTGCTGGTGGTGGACTTCGCGCCGCACGAGCTGGAATTCCTCCGCACCGGGCAGGCCCACCGGCGCCTCGGCTTCTCCGCCGAGCAGGTCTCCGGCTGGCTCGCCGAGGCCGGCCTCGCGACGGTCGCCACCCGCGATCTGACGCCGCGCGAGTCGGGCCAGCTCACCGTCACCCTCTGGCTGGCCCAGGACGGGCTGGCTCAGGACGGGCTGGCCGACACCGACACAGAACAGCCTCAGCGCGCCGTCGCCTGAGACACTGACCTCCGCAGACTTCGTCTGAACCGACCGACATAGAGGACGAGACCCTGATGCGCCGCTCCACCCACCGCGCCAGCCGCGACGGCTACCACCCGATCCGCGTCTCGATCGAGTTCTTCCCGCCGAAGACCGACGAGATGGAGAAGATCCTCTGGAACTCCATCGAGCGCCTCGCGCCGCTGCAGCCGAGCTTCGTCTCGGTGACCTACGGCGCTGGTGGCTCCACCCGCGAGCGCACCCACAACACGGTCGCCCGCATGGTCCGCGAGACCGGCCTCAAGCCCGCCGCCCACCTCACCTGCGTGGACGCCTCTCGCGACGAGATCGACGCGGTGGTCCAGTCCTACTGGGACGCGGGCGTGCGCCACATCGTGGCGCTGCGCGGCGACCCGGCCGAGGGTGTCGGCCACGCCTACCGGCCGCACCCGGAGGGCTACGCCTCGACCGCAGAGCTGGTGAAGGGGATCAAGCGGATCGGCGACTTCAAGATCTCGGTCTCGGCCTATCCCGAGAAGCACCCCGAGGCGGCCTCCCTCGACGCCGACATCGACGCCCTGAAGGCCAAGGTCGATGCCGGGGCCGACCAGGCGATCACCCAGTTCTTCTTCGAGAACGAGATCTACCTGCGCTACCTGGACAAGGTCCGGGCCGCCGGGATCACGATCCCGATCATCCCGGGCATCCTGCCGGTGCAGAACTTCAAGCAGGCGGCGAACTTCGCCCGCCGCACCGGCGCCTCGGTGCCCTACTGGCTGGCCGCCCGGTTCGAGGGGCTGGAGGACGACGTCGAGACCCGCCGGCTCGTGGCCGGCGCGGTGGCGGCCGAGCAGGTGCTCGACCTCGTGGACGAGGGCGTCAACGACTTCCACTTCTACTCGATGAACCGATCGGATCTGGTCTACGCGATCTGCCACCTGCTCGGCCTGCGCGCTCAGGCGCCGAAGCTGGCGGCCGCGAAGGCGGCGGCTTAACTTCTCGGGGCCGCGGTCCGTCATCGCGAGCGCAGCGAAGCGACCCAGGGCAGCGCGACCTCCGTGAGCGTGGCGCGGCTGGATTGCTTCGCTGCGCTCGCAAAGACGGCTTGTGTCCGAGACAGCAGCCAGGGCACGCACGAGAGACCGAAGATCCCCCTCCACCTCGTCCTGAGGGGCCGCGTGAGCGGCCCCGAAGGAGGGTTCCAGGGAACACCGAGATATCTGGAGGCCTCCAAGGCCTCCGCTTCGCTCCGGCACCTCAGGACGAGGTGATCTGACAGGACGCACGATGACCAATTTTGCCCCCGTCGACGGCACCGAGATCGCGAAGGCCCTGCGCCAGCGCGCCGCGGAGAAGATCCTCGTCCTCGACGGGGCGATGGGCACCGTCATCCAGCGCCTGAAGTTCTCGGAAGAGGACTTTCGCGGCGACCGGTTCAGGGATCACGGGCACGATCAGAAGGGCAACAACGACCTCCTGATCCTGACCCAGCCCGACGCGATCCGGCAGATCCACCTCGACTACTTCCTGGCCGGCGCCGACGTCTGCGAGACCAACACCTTCTCGGGCACCACCATCGCCCAGGCCGATTACGGCATGGAGTCGATCATCCACGAGCTGAACGCTCAAGGAGCGCGGCTCGCCCGCGAGGCCGCCAAGCTCGCCGAGGAGAAGGACGGCCGCCGCCGCTTCGTGGCCGGCGCCATCGGCCCGACGAACCGCACCCTGTCGATCTCGCCGGACGTGAACAACCCGGGCTTCCGGGCCGTGACCTTCGACCAGGTGAAGCAGGCCTACGTGGAGCAGGTCCGCGGCCTGATCGACGGCGGCGCCGAGCTGATCTTGATCGAGACCATCTTCGACACGCTCAACGCCAAGGCTGCGGTCGCGGCGGCGTGGCAGGTCTTCGACGAGACCGGCATCCGCCTGCCGATCCAGATCTCCGGCACGATCACGGATCTCTCGGGCCGCACCCTGTCGGGCCAGACCCCGGCGGCCTTCTGGCACTCCCTGCGCCATTCCGAGCCGCTGACCTTCGGCCTCAACTGCGCGCTCGGCGCCCGCGAGATGCGCGGCCACATCGCCGAGCTGTCGCGGATCTGCGACACGCTGGTCTGCGCCTATCCGAATGCCGGCTTGCCGAACGAGTTCGGCCTCTACGACGAGAGCCCGGAGGCCATGGGCAAGCTGGTCGGCGAGTTCGCCGAATCCGGCCTCGTCAACATGGTCGGCGGCTGCTGCGGCACCACCCCGGACCATATCCGCGCCATCGCGGAGGCCGTCGCCGGCAAGGCGCCGCGGCCGATCCCCGAGGTGCCGCGCCTGATGCGTCTGTCGGGCCTCGAGCCCTTCGTGCTCACGCCGGAAATCCCGTTCGTGAACGTGGGCGAGCGCACGAACGTCACCGGCTCGGCCAAGTTCCGCAAGCTCATCACCAACGGCGACTACGCGGCGGCGCTGGACGTCGCCCGCGATCAGGTGGCGGCCGGCGCCCAGGTGATCGACGTCAACATGGACGAGGGCCTGCTCGACTCGCAGAAGGCGATGGTCGAGTTCCTGAACCTCGTCGCCGCCGAGCCCGACATCGCCCGGGTGCCCGTGATGGTCGATTCCTCGAAGTTCGAGGTGATCGAGGCCGGCCTCAAGTGCATCCAGGGCAAGCCGATCGTGAACTCGATCTCCATGAAGGAGGGCGAGGAGAAGTTCATCGAAGCCGCCAAGATCTGCCGCTCCTACGGGGCCGCCGTGGTGGTGATGGCCTTCGACGAGCAGGGGCAGGCGGATTCCTACGAACGCAAGGTCGAGATCTGCACCAAGGCCTACCGGATCCTGACCGAGCAGGTCGGCTTCCCGCCCGAGGACATCATCTTCGATCCGAACATCTTTGCCGTCGCCACGGGTATCGAGGAACACAACCCGTACGGCGTCGCCTTCATCGAGGCGACCCGCACTATCCGCGAGACCCTGCCGCACGCCCACATCTCGGGCGGCGTCTCGAACCTCAGCTTCGCCTTCCGCGGCAACGAGCCGGTGCGCGAGGCCATGCACGCGGTGTTCCTGTTCCACTGCATCAAGGCCGGCATGGACATGGGCATCGTCAATGCCGGCCAGCTCGCCGTCTACGACGAGATCCCGGCGGAGCTGCGCGAGCTCTGCGAGGACGTCGTCCTCAACCGCCGCGAGGATTCGACCGAGCGCCTGCTGGAGGCCGCCGAGCGCTTCAAGACCGGCGCATCGGCCCAGGCCAAGACCGCCGACCTGACCTGGCGCGAGGCTCCGGTCGAGAAGCGGATCGAGCACGCGCTGGTCAACGGCATCACCGAGTACATCGTGGCCGACACCGAGGAGGCGCGGGCCTCAGCCGAGCGCCCGCTCCACGTCATCGAGGGCCCGCTGATGGCCGGCATGAACGTGGTCGGCGACCTGTTCGGCTCCGGCAAGATGTTCCTGCCGCAGGTGGTGAAGTCAGCCCGCGTGATGAAGCAGGCGGTCGCCTATCTCGAGCCGTTCATGGAGGAGGAGAAGCGCGCCAACGGCGGCGACGGCAAGCGCCAGGCCGCCGGCAAGGTGCTGATGGCGACCGTGAAGGGCGACGTCCACGATATCGGCAAGAACATCGTCGGCGTCGTGCTGGCCTGCAACAACTACGAGATCATCGATCTCGGCGTGATGGTGCCGGCCGCCAAAATCCTGGAGACCGCCAAGACCGAGAAAGTCGACATCGTCGGCCTGTCGGGCCTGATCACCCCGTCGCTCGACGAGATGGTCCACGTGGCCGGCGAGATGGAGCGCGAGGGGCTCGACGTGCCGCTGCTGATCGGCGGTGCCACCACGAGCCGCGTCCACACGGCGGTGAAGATCCACCCGGCCTACGCCAAGGGTCAGGCGGTCTACGTCACCGACGCGAGCCGCGCGGTCGGCGTGGTGTCGAGCCTGATCTCGAAGGAGACTCGTGGGCCGACGATCGAGAAGGTCCGGGCCGAGTACGCCAAGGTGGCGGACGCCCACAGGCGCTCGGAGGCCGACAAGCAGCGGCTGCCGCTCGCGAAGGCGCGGACCAACGCCTTCAAGATCGACTGGTCGGGCTACAAGCCGGCGAAGCCCTCCTTCACCGGCACGAGGGTCTACGGCTCCTACGAGGTCGCCGACCTCGTGCCCTACATCGACTGGACGCCGTTCCTGCAGACCTACGAGTTCAAGGGCCGCTTCCCGGCGATCCTGGACGATCCCGAGCAGGGCCCGGCCGCCCGCGCCCTCTACGAGGACGCGCAGGCGATGCTGAAGCAGATCGTTGAGGAGCGCTGGTTCAACCCGAAGGCGGTGATCGGCTTCTGGCCGGCCAACAGCGTCGGTGACGACATCGCGCTCTACACCGGCGAGAGCCGGTCGGAGCGGCTCGCCACCTTCCACGGCCTGCGCCAGCAGCTCTCGAAGCGCGATGGGCGGTCGAACACCTGCCTGTCGGACTTCGTGGCGCCGGCCGAGACCGGCATCGCCGACTATGTCGGCGGCTTCGTGGTGACGGCGGGCCTGGAGGAGGTGCGGATCGCCGAGCGCTTCGAGCGGGCCAACGACGATTACCGGGCGATCCTCGTGAAGGCGCTCGCCGACCGCATCGCCGAGGCCTTCGCCGAGCGGATGCACGAGCGGGTGCGCAAGGAGTTCTGGGGCTACGCGTCCGACGAGGCCTACGGGCCCGAGGAGCTGGTGCTGGAGAAGTACGACGGCATCCGCCCGGCCCCGGGCTATCCGGCCCAGCCCGACCACACCGAGAAGACCACCCTGTTCGACCTCCTGAAGGCCGAGAGCCGGATCGGCGTGAAGCTCACCGAGTCCTACGCGATGTGGCCGGGTTCGTCGGTATCGGGGATCTACATCGCCCACCCGGACGCGCATTACTTCGGCGTCGCCAAGGTGGAGCGGGATCAGGTCGAGGATTACGCCGCCCGCAAGGGGATGGATGTCCGCGAGGTCGAGCGCTGGCTCGGCCCGATCCTGAACTACGATCCGGCGCGGTACATGCCGCAGGCGGCGGAGTAGGGGCGGGGCACCACCGTCATCGCGAGCGCAGCGAAGCGACCCAGGGCATCGCGACATCGGTCGGCGTGACGCCCCTGGATTGCGTCGCTCCGCAAGGACGGCAGGGCGGCGCGAGCCGCCCATCCAACCTCAGCAGGTCCCCGCACCCCGCGTGTTCACGTACAGTGAATAGACCGAGTGCGTGGACGTCATCAGCAGCAGGTTGCGGTTGAGTCCGCCGAAGCACAGGTTGGCGCAGCGCTCCGGCAAGCGGATCCGGCCGATCAGCTTGGCCTGAGGCGAGAGCACGATGACCCCGTCCTCGGCCTCGCTCATCCCCCAGCCGCACCAGAGATTGCCGTCGACGTCGACCCTAAAGCCGTCCGGCGTGCCGGTCCCGGCATCGTAGAAGACGCGGCCGTTCGCGGTCCTGGTGCCGTTCTCGACCACGTCGTAGACGCGGATCAGGCGGTTCGGCTTCGCCCGCGCCTCGATGAGGTAGAGCTTGGACTCGTCCGGCGAGAAGCAGAGCCCGTTCGGACCCGCCACGCCCTCGACCGCGACGCTGGCCTGTCCCGTCCTCGGATCGATCCGGTAGACGTTGCCGGGAAGCTCCGGCGCGGCCATCGACTCGTGCGGATTCGGCCCGAAGGCCGGGTCGGTGAACCAGATCGCGCCGTCGGAATGGCAGACCACGTCGTTCGGCGAGTTCAGCGGCTTGCCGTCGAACCGGTCCATCAGCGTGGTCAGGCTGCCGTCGTGCTCGGTGCGGGTGACGCTGCGGGTCCTGTGCTGGCAGGTGACCAGCCGGCCCTGCCGGTCGCGGGTGTTGCCGTTGGCGTAGTTCGACGGCTTGCGGAACACCGAGAGCGCGCCGGACGCCTCCTCCCACTTCATGATCCGGTCGTTGACCACGTCGCTGAACAGCAGCGATCCCATGTCGCCGAACCAGACCGGCCCCTCGGCCCAGCGGAAGCCCGTGGCGACCCGCTCGACCGTCGCCGAGGCGAGCCGGTACTTGGCGAAGGCCGGGTCGAGGATCTCGACGGCCGGGTCGGGCACCCGCTGCGACGGCTCCCAGCCGGCCCCGGCCGCCCGCGCGGCGCCGAGCAGGGCCGCTCCGGCGAGCAGGCCCCTGCGTGCGATCATCACCATGTTACCTCCCTGTGATGGGGCCCGCCGCCTGTTGCCGGCGGCTCGGGCCGGTCAGTGAATCTCGGGTTCCGGGATCCCCCCGGCGCCCTCCAGAAAGTCGAAGTCGCAGCCCTCGTTGGCCTGCCGCACGTGCTGGGCGAACAGCCGGTTGTAGCCCCGCGGATAGGCCCGGTCCGGCGGCCGGAACGCCTTCACCCGCGCCGCAATCTCGGCGTCGTCGAGGTGCAGGTGGATCTGCCGCCCGGGCACGTCCACGGTGATGAGGTCGCCGTCGCGCACGGCCGCGAGCGGACCGCCCGTGGCCGATTCCGGCGCCACGTGCAGGATGCAGGCGCCGTAGCTCGTGCCGCTCATCCGCGCGTCCGAGATGCGGACCATGTCGCGCACGCCCTGCCGGAGCAGCACCTTGGGGATCGGCAGCATGCCCCATTCCGGCATGCCGGGGCCGCCGATCGGGCCGGCATTGCGCAGGATCATCACGTGGTCGGGCGTGACGTCGAGGTCGAGGTCGTTCACCGCCGCGCTCATCGCGTCGTAGCTGTCGAAGACCAGCGCGGGACCGGTGTGCTGCAGCAGCCGCGGGTCGGCGGCCGGCGGCTTGATCACGCAGCCGTCGGGAGCGAGGTTGCCGTACAGGATCGCGGTCCCGCCCATGGCGACGATCGGCCGGTCGAGCGGCCGGATCACGTCGTCGTTGAACACCCGCATGCCGGCCAGCCCGTCGCCGATCGTGCCGCCGGTGACCGAGCGGGCGTCGAGGTGGAGGAGGGGGGACAGGCGCGCCATCAGGGCGCGGATGCCGCCCGCGATGTGGAAATCCTCCATGAGCCACTGCCCCGAGGGCCGGAGGTTGGCGATGACCGGCACCTTCTGGGCGAAGTCGTCGAACTCGGTGAGCTTGACCGGGATACCGGCCCGACCGGCCATGGCCACGAGGTGGATCATCGCGTTGGTGGAGCCGGCGAGCGCGTTGTGGACCACCAGCGCGTTGTCGACCGAGCGGCGGTCGAGGATGTCGGACGGCTTCAGGTCTTCCCAGATCATCTCGACGATGCGCCGGCCGCAGGCGCCGGCCATGCGCGGATGGTCGGCGTCGGCCGCCGGGATCGAGGCCGAACCGGGCAGCGATAAACCCAGGGCCTCGGTGATCGCCGTCATGGTGGAGGCCGTGCCCATGGTCATGCAGGTTCCGGCGGAGCGGGCGATGCCCGCCTCCATGTCGTTCCATTCCTGCGTGGTGATGTTCCCGGCCTCCTTCTCGGCCCAGTACTTCCAGACATCCGAGCCCGAGCCCAGGATCGTCCCGCCGAAATGGCCGCGCATCATCGGTCCCGCCGGCAGGAACACCATCGGCAGGTTCATGGAGATCCCGCCCATCACCGTGCCGGGTGTGGTCTTGTCGCAGCCGCCCATCAGCACCGCGCCGTCCACGGGGTGCTGGCGCAGCAGTTCTTCTACCTCCATGGCCAGGAGGTTGCGGTAGAGCATCGTGGTCGGCTTGACGAAGTTCTCCGACAGCGACAGCGCCGGCAGCTCGATCGGGAAGCCGCCCGCCTGCCAGACGCCGCGCTTCACGTGCTCGACGCGCTCGCGGAAATGCTGGTGGCAGGGGTTGATGTCGCTCCAGGTGTTGATGATGCCGACGATCGGCTTGCCGGTGAAATCCGCCCGCTCGTAGCCCATCTGCAGCATGCGCGAGCGGTGGCCGAAGCTGCGCAGGTCGGTGGCGCCGAACCAGCGCTGGCTACGCAGATCCTCCAGGGTCTTCTTGCGCGCGGTCATCGCTCTGTCTCCGGTCTCACGCGTTCGACCTGGCCGGGCGGCCCGCGACGAGCGTGATTGCCGCGGCGGCGAGCGCGCAAGCCGCCAGGAAATAGAGGCCGGCCTCGTAGGTCCCGGTATAATCCTTCAGCCAGCCCAGGACGTAGGGGCCGACGAAGCCGCCGAGATTGCCGATCGCGTTGATCAGCGCGATCCCCCCGGCGGCCGCGGGCCCGGCCAGCAACTCCCCCGGCATCGCCCAGAAGGCGGGCTTGCTCCCGTAGAGCCCGATCGTGGCCACCGACATCGCCGCGAGCGCCCAGAGGCTGCCGAGCATGGGGCCGGAGACGACGAGGCCGAGGGCGGCGACCAGCGCGGCGATCGCGAAGTGCCAGCGGCGCTCGTCGCGCCGGTCCGACGACCAGCTCCAGGCGATCATGCCCAGGGTCCCGACGCCGTAGGGCACCGCCGTCGCGACCCCCGTCTCCCAGTCGGTGAGGTGCAGGCTCTTCAGGATCGGCGGCAGGAAGAAGGTGATGCCGTAGGTGGCGGTACCGATGCTGAAGTACATCGCGCCCAGCGCGAGCACGCGCCGGTCGGTCAGGACCTGCCCCAGGGTGAAGGGCCCGTGGGCCCGGACCGTGCCGTCCCGCTCCGCCGCGATCGCGGTCCCGAGCCACAATCGCTCCTCGGACGTGAGCCACGCGGCCTGTTCGGGCCGGTCGGTCATCAGCGCCAGGACCGCGAAGGCTAGCAGGATCGAGGGCGCCGCCTCGAGGAGGAACAGCCACTGCCAGCCGTGCAGGCCGAGCGCCCCGTCGAGCTGGAGCAGCGCCCCAGAGATCACCGCCGTGAGGGCGTTCGAGCCCGGGACCGCGAGGAACAGCGCGGCGACCACGCGCGCCCGGTACCGCTTCGGGAACCAGTAAGTGAAGTAGAGGATCACGCCGGGGAAGAAGCCGGCCTCGGCCACGCCCAGCAGGAAGCGCAGGGCGAGGAAGCTCGCCGGGCCGGTGATGAGCACCATGCTGCCCGCCACCAGCCCCCAGGTGACCATGATCCGGGCGATCCAGAGCCGCGCCCCGGCGCGCTCCAGGAGGACGTTGCTCGGCACTTCGAAGATGACGTAGCCGAGGAAGAAGATGCCGGCCGCCCAGCCGTAGACCGTGGCGGAGAACCCGAACTCCCGGCTCAGCCCGAACGCCGCGAAGCCGACGTTGGTCCGGTCCATGTAGGCGACGAAGTAGATGAGGACGATCAGCGGCAGCAGACGCCGCGACACCTTGGCGACCGTCCGCCGCTCGATCTCCGGCGCCGCATCGCCCCCGCGCAACCCCGCCGCCATGGCGTCCCCCCGAGCCGAATCCGACGCGTCCCGGCCCTTTGCCGATCGCGGTCCGGGCCGGAGCGGGCCGGTGCGGCACGCTCAGCGGCCGGTCCGCGTCCGCCAGGCGGCGAAATCGGCGAGGCTCTGCTCGTCGGTGGCAGGGTAGAGGCCGAGGATTGTGCGGCCCTTGCGTACCTCCTCGGTGACGAAGTCCTCGTAGGCGGTCATCTCCACGGCCTCGTCGGCGACCGCGTCCGCGAGGTGGGCCGGGATCACCGCCACCCCGTCGCCGTCGCCGACGATCACGTCGCCGGGGAAGACGGGCGCGTCGCCGCAGCCGATCGGCACGTTGATGTCGATCGCCTGGTGGACCGTGAGGTTCGTCGGCGCCGACGGGCGCGCGTGGTAGCTCGGCATCTCGAGCCGGGCGATCTCGTCGGCATCGCGGAAGCCGCCGTCGGTGACGAGCCCGGCGCAGCCGCGCACCATCAGCCGGGTCGCCAGGATCGAGCCCGCGGAGGCGGCCCGGGCGTCCTTCCGGCTGTCGATCACCATCACGGCGCCGGGCGGGCACTCCTCCACGGCCTTGCGCTGCGGGTGCGCGCGGTCGCGGAACACCGTGATCGGGTTCAGATCCTCCCGGGCCGGGATGTAGCGCAGGGTGTAGGCCTCGCCGACCATCGTCGGGCCGCCGGCCTTCAGGGGCAGCACGCCCTGGATCATCTGGTTGCGGAAGCCGCGCTTGTAGAGGGCGGTCATCAGCGTGGCCGTGCTGACGGTCTTCAGCTTGGCGCGCGTCTCAGGGGACAACCCGGACATCCGCTTCTCCTCCCCGGGCCTCGGTCTCGGCACCCGCGGACGGTGACAATCACGCGTCGCTTGCGCCGGCCTTGGCTCCCGTCCGCGCTGGGCGCGGACTGATATCCCAGCTCTTGAGTAACACGGGGCGCCGCGCCATTGTCAACCGGCGCGGGTCGCGACAGACACGGGCGGAGATCGACGGGGAAGCCCTTGGCCGAATTGGACTTTGCGGGCGGCAGCGCCTCGGCGGCGGAGGCGCGCAGGCCGCGCTCGCTCGCCGAGACCGCCTACGACGCCATCGAGCAGATGATCATCAGCCGCCGCCTCGCGCCGGGCGCGATGGTCTCGGAGGGCGAACTCGGCGCGGAGCTGGGCCTCGGCCGGACCCCGGTCCGCGAGGCCCTGGCACGGCTGAAGACGATCGGGTTCGTGGAGGTCCACCCGCGCCGCGGCGTCCTCGTCACCCAGGTCGACATCATCAGGCACCTCGAGCTGCTGGAGGTGCGGCGGCCCCTCGACGAGACCGTGGCCCGCTGCGCCATCGCGCGGGGCACCGAGGACGACATGGCGCGGCTGCTGGACCGCGTCGGCGGGCTGCGCCGCACCGCGGAGGCCCGCGACCGGGAAGCGTATTTCCGGCACAAGCGCGCCCTGCACGAGGGGCTGGTCGGCGCCGCCTATAACCCGACGCTCGCCGGCACCATGGCGGCGCTGCACGCGCAGTCGCGACGGTTCTGGTACACCTACGAGCCGACCGCGAGCTTCCCGGACTGCGCGGCGATCCACGCGGCGATCGTGTCGGGCATCGCGGCGCGCGACGCGGAGGCGGCCCTTGCCGGGATCGGGACGCTATTCGACTTTCTCGACCGGATGACCCGCCGGGCCCTCGACCGGCGCCCCCTGGTCTGACAGGTTGACCGCCCAGAACCCGCCCCTATCCTGAGACTGGGATATCAGACGCATCTCAGCGGCGGGCGGATCCACGGCCGATCCCGGCGCCATGCCCCGGACGCGGCCCGAGCGCCAGGGAGGAACGGCTTGAGCGGATTGCCCCCACGCACCGGCGCGCAGGTGCTCGTCGACCAGCTCCGCGCGCAGGGCGTCGCGCGCGTGACCTGCGTCCCCGGCGAGAGCTATCTCGCGGTGCTCGATGCCCTGCGCGACAGCGGCATCGACGTGCTCGTCTGCCGGCAGGAGGGCGGCGCGGCGATCATGGCCGAGGCCGCCGGCAAGCTCACCGGACGCCCGGGCATCTGCTTCGTGACCCGGGGCCCCGGCGCCACCAACGCCTCCGCCGGCGTGCACATCGCCCGCCAGGATTCGACGCCGATGATCCTGTTCGTCGGCCAGATCGCCCGGCGGATGCGCGACCGCGAGGCCTTCCAGGAGGTGGATTACCGGCAGATGTTCGGCGGCGTCGCCAAGTGGGCGGTGGAGATCGACGACGCGGCGCGCATCCCGGAGATCCTCGCCCGGGCCTTCCGGGTCGCGCTGCAGGGCCGCCCGGGCCCCGTCGTGGTCGCCCTGCCGGAGGACATGCTCGACGACGTCGCGGCCGTGCCGGACGCGCCGCGCGTCGTCCCGGCCGCGCCGGCCCCGTCGGGGGACGACGTCGCGCGCCTGCGGGCCATGCTGGCGGAGGCGCGGCGGCCAGTGGTGCTGCTCGGCGGCTCCCGCTGGACGGAAGGCACCGTCGCCGCCCTGGCCGCCTGGGCCGAGCGCCACGACCTGCCGGTGGCGGTCTCGTTCCGGCGGGCGCAGCTCTTCCCGGCCGACCACCCGAACTTCGCCGGCGAGCTCGGCATCGGGCCGAACCCGGCGCTGCTCGCCCGGATCCGGGAGGCCGACCTGCTGCTGATGGTGGGCGGACGGCTCTCCGAGATGCCGGCGCAGTCCTACGGGCTGCTCGGCATCCCCGATCCCGGCCTGCCGCTGGTTCACGTCCACGCCGACGCGGCGGAGCTCGGCCGGGTCTACCAGCCGGCGCTGGCGATCGAGGCGGCGCCCGAGACCTTCTGCGCGGCCCTGCCGGACTTCGAGGCCACCGGGACCGGCCGCGCCGCCGAGGCCCACGCCGCCTACCGGGCGTGGTCCGAGACGCCGGAGCCGAAGCCCGGCGCGTTCCAGTACGGTGCGGCGATCGCGTGGCTGCGCGAGCGGCTGCCGCCGGACGCGGTGATCTGCAACGGCGCCGGCAACTTCGCCACCTGGGTCCACCGCTATTACCGGTTCCGCGCCTTCGGCACGCAGCTCGCACCGACCTCCGGCTCGATGGGCTACGGCCTGCCCGCCGCCGTGATGGCGAAGCGCAGCCGCCCGGAACGGATCGTCGTGGCGCTGGCCGGCGACGGCGACGTGATGATGACCGTGCAGGAATTCGCGACCGCGGTTCAGTACGGGATCGCCGTCGTGGTGGTGGTACTCGACAACGGCATGTACGGCACGATCCGGATGCACCAGGAGCGCGAGTATCCCGGCCGCGTCTCGGCGACCGAGCTGCGCAACCCCGACTTCGCGGCGCTGGCCCGCGCCTTCGGCGGCCACGGCGAACGGGTGGAGCGCACCGAGGAGTTCGCCCCCGCCTTCGAGCGCGGCCTCGCCTCCGGGCTGCCGGCCATGATCCACTGCCTCGTCGATCCCGAGGCGCTCACCCCGACCATGACCCTCGCGGCCATCCGCGAGAAAGCCCTGGCGGCGCAGCGGGGCTGACCGCCCGCACGCGCGCCGTCCCGGTGCGGCCCGCCCGCACCCCCACCGAGAGGAGCAGCTCATGACCCTGCGCGGCGAGAACCTGATCGGCGCCGAGGCGCGGCGCGGCACCGAGGCGGCCTTCCGGGCCGTCGAGGCGGCCACCGGACAGGCCCTGGAGCCGGACTTCCCGGGCGCGAGCCGGAGCGACCTCGACCGGGCCTGCGCGCTCGCCGAGGCCGCCTTCGACACCTTCCGCGAGACCGACCCGGAGGCGCGGGCCGGCTTCCTGGAAGCGATCGCCGCGAACATCCTGGAGATCGGGGATGACCTCGTCACCCGCTGCATGGCCGAGACGGGGCTGCCCCGGCCGCGCATCGAGGGCGAGCGCGCCCGGACGGTCGGCCAGCTGCGCCTGTTCGCCGGCGTCGTCCGCGAGGGCAGCTACGTCGAGGCGCGGATCGACCCGGCCCTTCCGGACCGCAAGCCGCTGCCCCGTCCGGACCTGCGCCTGCGCCGGATCGCCGTCGGCCCGGTGGCGGTGTTCGGCGCCTCGAACTTCCCGCTGGCCTTCTCGGTGGCGGGGGGCGACACCGCCTCGGCCCTGGCGGCGGGCTGCCCGGTGGTGGTCAAGGCGCATCCCGCCCATCCCGGCACCTCGGAACTGGTCGGCCGCGCCGTCCAGAAGGCGGTTGCGTCCTGCGGCCTGCCGGAGGGGACCTTCTCGCTGCTGTTCGATGCCGGCCAGTCGATCGGACAGGGGCTGGTGGCCGATCCCCGGATCGCGGCCGTCGGCTTCACGGGCTCGCGCCGGGGCGGCACCGCCCTGATGGCGATCGCGGCCGGGCGCCCGTCGCCGATCCCGGTCTACGCCGAGATGAGCAGCATCAACCCGGTGCTGCTGTTCCCCGGCGCGCTCGCCGCGCGGGGTGCCGCGATCGGCAAGGCCTTCGCGGCCTCGCTGACGCTCGGCGCCGGGCAGTTCTGCACCAATCCCGGCCTGATCCTGGCGCTGCCGGGTCTGGGTCTCGACGCCTTCCTCGAGGCAGCCGGCGCGGCCCTGCGCGAGAGCCCGGCCGCGACCATGCTGACGCTCGGCATCCAGCGCGCGTACCGCGAGGCCGTAGCGCGGGTGGCCGGCCACGCCGCCGTCACCCGCATCGCCGAGGGCACGGAGGGCGGGGCGACCCAGGGCCGGGCGACCCTGTTCGCCGCGGACTCGGACGTGTTCCTGGCGGATCCCGAGCTGCAGGAGGAGATGTTCGGCGCCTCGGGGCTCGTGGTGCGCTGCGCGGACTTCGCCGCGATGCGGGCGGTCCTGGAGCGTCTGGAGGGTCAGCTCACGGCCTCGCTGCACCTCGCGCCGGAGGATCACGCGGCCGCCCGGGACCTGCTGCCGCTTCTGGAGCGCCGCGTCGGCCGGATCCTGGTGGACGGGTTCGGGACCGGCGTCGAGGTGGCGCACGCCATGGTGCATGGTGGGCCTTACCCGGCGACCTCTGACGGGCGCACGACCTCGGTGGGCAGCCTCGCGATCGACCGGTTCCTGCGGCCGGTGAGCTACCAAGACGTCCCCGACGCCCTGCTGCCGGCGGCGCTCCAGGCCGCCAACCCGCAGGGCCTGCCCCGCCGGATCGACGGCACGCCCGAGCGCCGCTGAGCGGCGGCTTGCGGGGGCCGGGAGGCCGCGATCCGCCGCTTGCCAGGGGCGGGCGCGGCGTCTAGACAGCCTCCGCTCACCTTGGGGCGTCGCCAAGTGGTAAGGCAGCGGTTTTTGGTACCGCCATTCCCAGGTTCGAATCCTGGCGCCCCAGCCAAATTTCCCAAGGAAAACATCACCTTCGGGGCCGGGACTGAGCGGGTCCGCCGGAACGCGCGGTGTCGCCCCGCGGCACGAAAATCCGCACGGTCCCGAACGGCCCGCGGGCCGTCCGGCGCCGGTGCTCCGCACCGTGAGGCCGAGACGACCGCTGTGGAGAGCGAGACCGCGACGGCTGAGCCCTTCACGATCCCGACAGGCCACCACGTCGACGTGGCCGAGGCCATCGAAATGCGCTCTCAGGCGACGAGCCTCCGCGCCGGCGCTGCGCCGCATGTGGCCGAGAGCGCGATCAACATGAGTTTCCCGAGGACGACATGAGCGACGTGCCCGATCCGAAGCGGAAGACGATCGCCGACAGCGTGCTGGTTCGTCTCAGCACGTTCGCGCTGGGCATCGGCCTGTACGACGGCATCGCCCGGAGCATCGTCGAGAAGGCGGTTGCCGACATGCCGGAGGCCACCGTCGAGCAGATCGCGGCGGCGGCGCGGATGATGATGCTGTTCGTGTCGGGCTGAGAGCGGTACATGGCCGGGACAGCGACCCTGCTGGCGTATCCGGTGAAGGGATGACCGCGTGATCCTGCCTCCCCTCCGCCGGACCGCGGCCGATGCGCGGACGGTGGCCACCGTCGCCCACGACGGCCAGGTCGACAAGGCCGGCAGGCCGTATATCGAGCATCTTGCGCGCGTGGCTGCCGGCGTGCTCGGGCTGTCGGAAGGGTGCCCGTTCTGGTCCGACCTGGAGCGGGACGAGGCGCTGCAGGCCGCGTGGCTGCACGATGTGGTCGAGGACACCCGCTACGGGTTCGGCGACTTGGCCAAGGAGCGATTCAGCGACAACGTGCTGACCTCGGTCGCCATGCTCACGAAGCCCGGAGGTCGCGTCACCTACGCGGCCTGGATCAACAACATCGCGAAAGTGGGCACCCTCCGGGCGACCCTCGTCAAGCTCGCCGACCTCGAGGACAATTCGGATCCCGGGCGTCTGGCGCTCCTGCCCCCGGAGACCCGCGAGCGGCTTCATCTCAAGTACGAGCCGGCCAAGGCAATCCTGCGCGCGGCGGCGGCGGCGAAGGGCTGGCTCGGCTCACCGACGACGGTCGAAGGCAGCGGGCCGCGTTAGCCCCGCACCTTGCCCATGCGGCGAAGCTTCGCGCGACCGGCGCCGTCCCGCTGTCACGGCCGCGGCATGCGCGGCGACCCGCGCCGCGACACCCCTGATAGCTCGGCGCCGAACCTCCCGCGCGCGTGCACCGCGACAGCGAAGCCGCCGTCGACGGTCAGATGGAGAAGCCGCTCGTCCATCTCGGTCAGCATGGGGTCGGGCTTCACGCGATCGACCAGCCTGTCATCGATCGAGGTCGGCCAGACGACGTGCACCTCCCGGAATGTCTCAGCGAACAGGATCGTCAGCATGAACGGCACCCGGTGGCCGAAGCTGTCCCCGAAGAGCAGCGGCCGCCCGCGACCAAGGCCCGGACAATCGAGGGAAGGTCAAATCATCCTCTTCCTAGATCTTTGACGTGCGCCAGCGCACGCGATTTACAATGCTCGCGGTTCGCGCGCGGATGAAGAGCCGATCATGTGAACGTTAATACAAGGGGCCTCGATCTCTGGGGGCATCGCGTGAGCCGTACGTATCCGAACACTCGCAAGGGGCGAGCTTTGCTGTTCAGCCGTCAAGCTGAGCCGACCATTCGGACGTCGGATCTGGTGGGAGCCACAGCCGGGGTCGCACTCTTGGGCGGCCTGTGCTTGCTGCTCGTGGCCCTGCTCACGAGCGAGGCCCAGGGGTTCACGGATCTCACGTCGATCCTCACGGACAGCTAGAGTAATACCCGACCCTGTTGCGGCCGGACGCGCGCCCGCTTCCGGGCCGCGTGACGGTGTCGCGCATCCCGGTCAGGCTGCCGCACGTCGCGCGGGCGGCACCGCTCCCGCGGCGCGGGTCCCAACGAGGCGCCCGGTTCCGGCAGCGGCGAGGCCGCGGGTTCCAGGTCCCGGCCGTTCGTCCCGCCCCGACCCGCCTCGGCCCTCGACCGCGCGCCGGATTCCTGCACGATGGGCGATCGGGACGCGAGGACGCGGGCGGCGCCCGCCGCCCTGGCGCGGGATAGCACTCCGGAAGACCATCGCGGCTCGGCGGGAGGCGGTTTCGCGGCGCCCGAGGGGCACGCGGCGATCGCCGACGGCGGTTCGCACAGGCGTTCGGTCGGAAGAGCGTTGAAACGCGGCCGCCATTCGGAAAGGCTCGCTCCGCCCGATCCGCATCGACCCCCGGAGGTGAAGACCCTGTGCCGCACGCGACCGAACTGATCGCCATCATCGCCCTCGGGCTGACCCTCGCCTTCATCTGCGGGATGGTCGCGCAGCGCCTCAGGCTGCCGCCGCTGGTCGGGTACCTGGTCGCGGGCGTCCTCGTCGGCCCCTACACGCCGGGCTTCGTGGGCGACAGCAACCTCACGGGCCAGCTCGCCGAGATCGGCGTCATCCTGCTGATGTTCGGGGTCGGGCTGCACTTCTCGTTCAAGGACCTGATGGCCGTGCGCGCCATCGCCCTGCCCGGAGCGGTGGTGCAGATCGCGGCGGCGACCGCCATGGGGATCGGCCTCGCCTTCGCCTGGGGCTGGACCCTCGGGCAGGGCCTGGTCTTCGGCCTCGCCCTCTCCGTCGCGAGCACGGTGGTCCTGCTCCGCGCGCTGGAGGAGCGCGGCCTCCTCGACACGGACAACGGCCGCATCGCGGTGGGCTGGCTCATCGTTGAGGATCTGGCGATGGTGCTGACCCTCGTGGTCCTGCCCGCCCTCGCGCCCTCGCTCGGGGGCGAGGCCCGGGGCCTCGGGCACGGCACGGCCCACGCCCTCACGGACCTCGTCGCCCAGCTCGTCGGACCGGAGTACGCGCAGAGCCTCGCGCTCACCGTCGTTCTGACGCTCGCCAAGGTCGCGGTCTTCGCGGGGCTGATGCTGGTGGGCGGACGCCGCTTCGTGCCCTGGCTGCTCGACCAGGCGGCGCGCACCGGCTCGCGGGAGCTGTTCACCCTCGCGGTCCTGGCCCTGGCCCTGGGCATCGCCTTCGGCTCGGCGGAGCTGTTCGGGGTCTCCTTCGCCCTCGGGGCCTTCTTCGCCGGGATGGTGCTCGCCGAGTCCGATCTCAGCCATCAGGCGGCCGCCGATTCGCTGCCGCTGCAGGACGCCTTCGCGGTCCTGTTCTTCGTGTCGGTCGGGATGCTGTTCGATCCGGGGATCCTCCTGCGCGCGCCGCTCTCGGTCCTGGCGGTGCTCGGCGTCATCATGGTCGGCAAGTCCCTCGCGGCCGTCGCCATCGTGCTGGCCTTCCGCCACCCGCTCGGCACGGCCCTGACGATCGCCGCGAGCCTCGCCCAGATCGGCGAGTTCTCCTTCATCTTGGTATCGCTCGGCCTGTCGCTGAAGCTGCTGCCCGAGGAAGGCCGCAACCTGATCCTGGGCGGAGCCCTGCTGTCGATCACGCTGAACCCGCTCTTCTTCGCCCTGGCAGCGCGGATCGAGCAGGTCTTCGCCGACCGGCCGGACCTTGCCGCCCGCTTCGCGCGCAAGGGCGCGGCCGACGTCGCCATCTCGGGCGGGGAGCCGCCGCGACGGGACCACGTCGTGATCATCGGCTTCGGGCGCGTCGGCAGCAGCATCGGCGCGACGCTGGAGACCTGGGACCTGCCCTACGTGGTGGTGGAGCGCGACCGCCGCCGCGTGCTGGCCCTGCGCGCGGCCGGCACGCAGGCCGTGTTCGGCGACGCGACCGCGCCCGGCATCCTCGAGGCGGCCGGTATCGGCACCGCGCGCCTGCTCGTCGTCGCCACGCCCGACGCGCATCAGGCCCGTCGCCTCGTCGAGGCCGCGCGCGCCGCCAACCCGGGGATCGACACCGTGGTCCGCACGCACAGCGAGGCGGAACGTCGGCATCTCGAGGAGGACGGCGTCGGCCTCGTGCTGATGGGCGAGCGGGAGCTGGCCCTCGGCATGTCCTTCTACGCGCTGCGCAGTCTCGGCGTGCGCGAAGGCGAGGCGCGCGTCTTCATCGACACGGCGCGCGCGGAGAGCCGGAGCGACGCGGAGGTCACCGTCGGGCCGGTGAAGGGGACCCCCGAGCTGCGCCATCAGCACGACCGCGACGGGGCGGACCTGTCGTGACGCGGGACCGCGGGGGCGGCCCGGTCGTGGCCGCTCCCACACGGGGCAGCGGCGGATGTCGGCGGCCGGGGGGCCGCCGTCAGAGGTAGCTCAGGACCGGCGATGTCGAGGCCCGCTTCAGGCGCACCATGGCGCGGCACGCCAGCCAGAGGGGAACGCTCACGGCGGCCGCGACGAGCCAGAGCGCGAGGGGCGAGCCGGCCTCCACCCGTCCCGACGCCCCGGCGAGGCCCAGCGCCACCGCGCCGTCGTAGAGGACGCGCAGCAGCGCGAGGTGGAGCAGGTAGAAGAACAGCGGCGCGCCGCCGAAGACGCGCAGGCCGCCGAGGAGCCGCTGCGGCATCACCTCGAACAGCGCCAGCAGGCCGAGACCGAGGCCGAGGGTCAGCAGCAGGAAGTCGGCCGAGGGCGGGTACTTGGTCAGGTTGACGAAGGACAGCACCGTGGCGAGCGGCGTGGCCCCCGCCTGCCACGGCACCGGCTCGCCGTAGCCGTTGAGCCCGCGCAGGACGAGGAAGCCGACCAGGGCGGCCGCCCCCAGCCCGAGGAGCCCCGCGCGTCGGCGCGCGGCGTCGACACCGCCGGCGAAGAGCGGCCCCAGGGCGTAGCCGGCCGCGATCACGCCGATCCAGGGCAGGAGCGGGTACGAGGTCCGCGCCAGCCCGCCCCAGGGCAGCGCGATCATCCCGCGCTGGTGCAGGATCGACCAGAGCACGTAGCCGGGCTCGTCCGCCCGGATCGCGACCCCGTCCAGCAGGTTGTGGCCGAGCATGAGCGCCAGGGCCCCGGCCATGAGGGCGGCCCGCGGCAGCCAGAGCAGGCCGGCCAGCGCCACCATGCAGAGACCGATCACCCAGATCACCTGCAGGTACAGGATCGGCGGCCGGACGCTGCCGGCCCAGGCGAAGTTGACGAGCGTCACTTCCAGCAGGATCAGCAGCAGACCGCGCTTGAGCAGGAAGGCGGCGGTCGCCCGCGCGCCGTGCCTCTGCCCGTAGAGGCACGCCGAGAGGCCGGTGAGCAGGACGAAGACCGGCGCGCAGAGGTGCGAGGCAGCCCGTGTCAGGACCAGGTCGGGCGGCGTCGCGGCGAGGTCCATCGGGTCGCGGACCTGCGCGTGAAGGTAGAAGAACTCCCGCACGTGGTCGACGAGCATCAGCAGCATCACCAGCCCGCGCAGGGCGTCGATGGAGCCGACGCGCCGCGATGCCGCCGGACCGCCGGGCGCGGCGGCGGGCGCCCAGGACGATGCGACCATCAGGAGCGCGCCACCGTGCCGAGGGTGCCCCGCGGGGGAGCGCCGATGTCGGCTCGGACACCGCCGGCGATCGCGCGGAATGCCGGCGACCATCGAGCGGCGCGGTCCTGGCGGCGGCTCGCACGGGCACCGGCCTGCGCGCGGAGGGCCTGCGGATCGGTGATCAGGACGTTCTCCTGCGCGAGGGGCCGTGGCGCGTCGGTCGCGCCGCGGCGGGTGACGGGGTCGAGCGCGATTTCGGTCTCGTACCCGAACCCGGCCTCGGGGCGAAGGGCCGGCTGGCCGCGTCGATGCCAATGCCGGACCGGAAGGAAGCCGCCTCGCCGTGTCGGGGGCACGGCCTGGGCTCGTCCGGGGCACGGCCAGCCGGCCCGGATCACGGCACTGGCCGCTCGCGGGCGTACCGGATCGGCGGCCGGCCGACGTGCCGGGCGAAGGCGACGCTGAAGGTGCTCGCCGAGCTGTAGCCCACCCGAGCGGCTACCTCGGCCATCCCGACCGCCTCGCGGCGCAGCAGATCCTTCGCCAGCGCCATCCGCCACGCCAGCAGGTACTCCATCGGGGCGACCCCGACCGCGCGGCGGAACCGCTCGAAGAACGTGGACCGGGAGAGGCCCGCCTCGCGCGCGAGCGCGGCCACCGTCCAGCTCGCCGTCGGACGGTCGTGCATCCGCCGCAGGGCGGCGGCGAGCCGGTCGTCGGCGAGCCCGCGCAGCAGTCCCGAGGGCGCCGCCGGCCCGGCGGTGGCGCGCAGCGCCTCGATCAGCACGACCTCCAGCAGGCGCGCCAGGACCACGTCGCGGCCCGGCCGGTCGGCGCGGGTCTCCTCGTTCACGAGGCCGAGCAGAGTGGTCAGCCGGGCGGCGCCGCGCACATGGACATACCGGGGCAGCAGCGAGACGAGCAGATCCGCGTCGCTCGACGCGAAGACGCAGTGGCCCACGAGCATCCGGACATTCGGCGGCCCCTCGGCGTCGCCGAGCCGGAACACGCCGGGGCTCACCGCGACGGGATGCTGCGCTGCGCGCCGCGGGGGCGGCGGCTCGAGGCTGGTGGTGGTGAACGCGTGGGCCGCGGGGATGAGGACGAAGTCGCCCTCTCCGAGCACGATCCCGGCCTCGCCGTCGATCGCGAGGCGGCACCCGCCCTCGAGCACGGCGGCGTAGAACGGAAGCCCGGAATCCGTGCGCCGCACCGCCCAGTGACCGGAGCCGGTGACGAGCTTGGACAGCGGGGCGCTCGGCCGGAGGAGGCCGACCACCTGGGTGAGCGGATCGGGCATTCTCGGACGCTCGCCAATGCGAAACGGACTTGCGCACGTATCAGGTCCGGCCCGCGCTCCCTATCACCCCGTTGCCGCTTCTGCACGGGAGTTCCCATGAACACGATCCTGATCACCGGCTGCTCGTCCGGCTTCGGCCTGGAGACGGCCCGCACCTTCCTCGAACGGGGCTGGCGCGTGGTCGCCACGATGCGCGGGCCGCGGAGCGACCTGCTGGAGCCCTCCGATCGTCTGAGCATCCTGCCGCTCGACGTGACCGACCACGACAGCATCGACCGCGCGGTCGCGGCGGCCGGACCGGTCGACGCGCTGGTCAACAACGCCGGCGTCGGGCTCCTGAACGCGCTGGAGGGCGTCTCGATGGACGCCGCGCGGGAGGTGTTCGAGACCAACACCCTCGGCACCATCGCGATGACCCGGGCCGTGGTGCCGCAGTTCCGGGCGCGCCGCGCGGGCGTCGTCGTCGACGTGACGTCGAGCGTGACGCAGCGCCCGCTGCACCTGCTGTCCGTCTACACGGCGAGCAAGGCGGCGGTGAACGCCTTCACCGAGTCCCTGGCGCTGGAACTCGAACCGTTCGGCATCCGCGCCCGGCTGGTCATTCCCGGACGGGCCCCGGAGACCGCGTTCGGCGCCAACGCGCGCGCCCGCATGGGCATGAACATCCCCGAAGCCTACGCGGCGGTGGCCGCGAAGGTCTTCGCCGGCATCCAGCAGGCGGACGGGGACCTGACCCGGTCCTCGGACGTGGCGGAGGCGGTGTGGCGCGCGGTGACCGACCCGTCGTGCCCCATGCGTCTGCCGGCCGGCGCCGACGCGGTGGCGTGGGCCAAGGCGGGCTGAGGGCGAGCTGAGAGCTGGCTGAGGGCGGCGGCGAACCGCGCAGGCCCCGGCCCGGAGGTCCGGGATCCCGACGCGGGAGCCCGGGCTCAGGACGGATCGGCGCGCGCGCCGGCCTTCCGGCGCGGGCCCAGGGCCCGATGCAGGATGCGGCCGAGCTGCTCGGCCGAGTACGGCTTGTGCAGCAGCGTGAAGTCGTGGGCGTCCGACTGCGCGAGAACGTGGCTGTAGCCCGATGTCAGCACCACGGGTACCTGCGGCGCGCGCCGCCGGAGCTCCTGCGCAAGCGCGACGCCGCCCATGCCCGGCATCACCACGTCCGAGAAGACCAGGTCGTATCGATTCCCCGCCCGGCCGAGCTCCTCCAACGCCTCCTCGGCGTTGGCCGCCCAGGTCGGCCGGTAGCCCAGATCCTCCAAGATCTGCGTCGCGAACTGCCCGACGCCGACATTGTCCTCCACGACCAGGACACGCTGCCCGCTCCCGAGCGGCGCGAGGTCGGCATCTTGCAGGCGGTCACCGGCCGGCCGCTCCTCGGACGCCACCTCCGGCAGGTAGAGGGTGAACGCGGTGCCCGCAGCGAGGGTGCTGCGCACGTCGACGTCGCCGCCCGACTGCTTGGCGAAGCCGAACACCTGGGACAGGCCGAGGCCGGTCCCCTTGCCCACCTCCTTGGTGGTGAAGAACGGCTCGAAGATCCGGCCGATCTGCTCGGGCGGGATGCCGGTGCCGGTGTCGATCAGCGACACCGCCGCGAAGGGCTTCCGGGACCCGGCATGGCCGCGGATGGCCGGCAGGGCCGCGCCGCAGGTCACGCGCAGGGTCAGCGTGCCTTCTCCGTCCATGGCGTCGCGGGCGTTGACCGCCATGTTGACGAGCGCGGTCTCGAACTGGCTCACATCCGCCCGGACCAGGCAGGTCGCCTCCGGCACCTCGGTCACGACCTGCACCCGAGCGCCCGTCAGGGTGTCGAGCATGTCGGCGATCGCCCGCACCCTCTGGCCGACCTCGAACACCTCGGGCTTGAGGGCCTGCCGGCGGGCGAAGGCCAGCAGCTGGCCGGTGAGCTTCGCGGCCCGCTCCACGGTCTCGGAGACCGCGTCGAGGTAGCGGCGCTTGCGGACCTCCGGCAAATCGGGCCGGCGCAGGAAGTCGACGGACGAGCGGATGATGGTCAGCAGGTTGTTGAAGTCGTGCGCGACGCCGCCGGTGAGCTGGCCCACCGCCTCCAGCTTCTGCGACTGGCGCAGCGCCTCCTGCGCCTGGGCCAGCTCGGCCTGGCCGCGCAGCCGCTCGGTGACGTCCATGACGAACTGGTAGCAGCCCGTGCGCTCGCCCCGCGCGTCGCGCAGGGTGCGGAAGCTGATCTCGTAGTAGGGGCGCGCCCGCTCCGCGTCGCCGAACTCCTCGACCAGGGTGATCTCCTCGCCGGCGAGCCCGCGCCCCCACCCCGCCCGCACCTGCGCCTGATGCTCGGGCTGGTCGGCCAGCAGGTCGAGCATGTTGTCGCCCACCTTCGGCCTCACGCCGTAGATGCGCGCGAACTCGTCCGCATTCGCCTTGTTGATCGCCAGGATGTTGTAGTCGAGATCGGCCGCCATCACCATGATGTCGGTTCTCTCGACGATCGTGGCGAAGAGATTGCGCTCCGCGGTGCGCTCGGAGACCTGCAGCTCCAGCGTCTCGTTCAGGTCCTGGAGGCGGCGCTCGCTCTCGGCCAGCCGCGTCTCGGCCTCCTTGCGCCGGCTGAGATCGGCCGTGACGATCAGCAGGCTCTTGAGCCTGCCGTCCGCGTCGTCGAGGCGCCGGATGCTGCTGCTGGCCCAGATCGCGCTGCCGTCCGGGCGGAGATAGCGCTTGTCGAGGGTGACATCGCGGTCCGTCTCGAGGGCCCGCGCCAGCGCGGCCGCGCTCGGCGCCCGGTCCGCGGGATCGGTCACGTCGGCGACGCCGAGCCGCAGCAGCGCCTCGGCCGGGCGCCCGAGGATCCGGCACAGCTCGGTGTTGACCCGCAGGAAGCGCCCCGCGGCATCCACCTCGGACAGGCCGACCGAGGCGCCGGCGAAGATCGCCGCCAGGTGCTCCTCGCTCTTGCGCAGGGCCGCCTCCGCGCGGGCGCGCTCGATCGCCGCCTTCACGCGCTCGCCGACGTCGCGGATCAGGTTCCCCTCGGCGGTGGTCCAGGCGCGCGGCACCGCGCTCTGCACCGCCAGCAGGCTCACCCACTCCGCGCCGCGGAACAGCACGACGTCGACGAAGGCCGCGACCTCGCGGGATCCGAGGCCGGCGCGCGCCGCCTCGCTGAAGCGGGGATCGGCGGCCACGTCCTCGACCGCGACCACCGTCCCGTCGCGGTAGGCGGCCAGGAGGTCGGGGCCGAACGCCGCCAGGGAATGCTCCCCGACGATCGAGCCGACGCCCCGGACGTATTCCCGCTCGACCTTCATCAGGCTGCCGGCGATCTCGGCGTAGAAGACGCGGCTCGCGCCGACGCGCTCGCCGAGGCGCCGCGAGGCCACCGCGACGATCTCTGCCGACGCGGTCAGCGGACGGAGCGTGTCGCTGAGATCGAGCAGGAAGGATTGCCGCTCCTCGTTGTCCCGGCGCGACGCCTCCGTCTCGCGCGGACGGCTGGCGGCGGCCACCTGGCCGGCGATCGCCGTGCAGGTCCCGACGAGGCCGGTGACGCGCCCCGCCGTGTCTCGGACCGGCACCAGGGAGAGCGCGAAGCGCGCCGCGTCGGCATCGCCGTCGCCGTGGAGGAGGGGCTCACCCTCCGCCGTGTGGACCGGCCGGCCGGCATAGGCCCTGTCCACGAGGGACGCGAGACCGGCACCGACCCCGCCCCAGACCGCGAGACAGTCCCGGCCGAGGGCCGCGGGATGCCGGTCGCCGAGGATCTCCGCGTAGAGATCGTTGTACAGGAGCCGCCGCTCGGGGCCCCAGAGGATGAACGTCGGCCGGTTCGCGCCGAACATGACCCCGACGAGGGTCGTCAGCGATTCGGGCCAGGCGAACAGCGCGCCGAGGGGCGTGCTGTCCCAGTCGTGCGCGCGCAGGAGCACGGCCATCGCGCCGCCGTCGGCGAGGAAGGCTGGGTCGCAGATCGGGGCGTCAGATCTCCCGTGCATGGCGTCCTGACGCGGCTTCGACGGGCATCGGGGTTCCTCGCGCGATGGGGTCTCGGCGAGACTCGACCCGGCCCGTTCGATCGTCGGGGCGGCATCGCGCATCTGGCCGCCCGGCATGCCAGACCGGTCCCACGTGACGCCGAGCTTGTCAAAGCCGGGATAGCGCCCGCGTGGCCGGATCGCAGGATCCTGATGCCGCCCGTGCCCTCAGGAGACGGCGGCCGGGCGACGCGCCGGGTCGGCGGAGGCGAGATGGCGCCGCAGCGTCAGCGCCAGGGCGTTCGAGCGCCACGGCCGCCGGACGATGTCGGCGACGGGAACCGCCGCGAGGAGTTCCGGCTGCACCGCGTCGGTCGACGACAGCGAGAGCACGATCGGCCGCCCGGAAATCCGCGCGGCGCGGTGCGCGAAGGCGAGGCCCGAGAGATCGGCGAGACGGTTGTCGACGATCAGCAGATCGAACCGTCCCGGCTCCCGCCGCAGGACGGCCAGGGCCGCCTCGGGATCCGCGTAGCCGACCGGCTCGTAGCCGAGCGCCGCCAGCGTCTCCTCGTCGTCCTGGACCGACCGGCGCGTGCGCCCGACCAGCATCACGGTCCCGCCGGCCGCCGCGCCGGCCGCGGCCTGCGGGATCACGGGCAGCCACACCGCGAAGGTGCTGCCGCTGCTCGGCGCGCTGCGCACGTCGAAGGCGCCGTCGTGCTCCTGAACGAACTCGAAGGCGGTGGCGAGCCCGAGGCCGGTCCCGGCTGGTCGGGTGGTGAAGAACGGCTCGAAGATCCGCGCGAGCGTGGCCTCGTCCATGCCGCGGCCGGTGTCGGACACGCGGATCCGGACGTAGGCGCCGGGCCGCAGGGTGCCGTGGGTCAGGGCGCTCGACCGCGGCAGGGCGACGTGGTCGAGCCGCACGTCGACGGCCGCGCCCGGCGCGGAAGCCTGGACGGCGTTGCGGATCAGGTTGTGGACGACCTGCTGCAGCTGTGCCGGCTCGCCGCCGACGCGGGCGCCCTCCGCGGTGCCCGAGAGCGCGATCGTGGCCGGTCCGGCCGTGGAGGCCCGGATCTGCGCCACGGTCTCGTGGACCACCGCGTCCGCCGCGCTGGTGCACTGCGCGGAGCGCGCGGGGCGGCCGAAATCGAGGATCTGGCCGGCGATCTCGCGCGCGCGGCCGCCGGCCTGGACCAGCAGCCCGATATGCTCGGCCGCCCGCCCCGGATGAGCCGGCAGGGCGTCCCCGGCGATCTCGGCGTGGCCCAGCATGACGTTGAGGACGTTGTTGATGTTGTGGGCGACCCCGCTGGCGAAGGTCCCGATGGCCTCGAGCCGCTGGGCGCGGCGCAGCGCCGCCTCGATCTCCCGGCGCTCGGCCCAGACGTGCTGTCGCTCCAGGGCGGCCGCGAAGCTGTCGGCGACAACCTGCAGCAGGCCGCGCGAGTGCCGCAGCCAGGGCGGCAGGCCGGAGGTGGTGCGCTCGAAGCAGAGCAGGCCGACGATCCGATCGCCCCGGCGCAGCCGCGCGCAGGCCCACGAGACGACGCCGCGCTCGGCCAGGGAGCGGCGCAGGGCCGGCGGCCCGGTCTCGTCCGCCACCTCGACGAAGATGAGGTCGCTGGCGGCGGCCGCGACGTCGTGAACGAGGGTCTGCTGCGCCGCCGGCCAGCCGCTCGGCGGCGCGAGGCCGGGCCGGTTCCAGAGATGCACCGCGCCGGTGCCGTCGAGCATGAGAACGTAGCCGTGATCCGTGTCGAGCCCTTCGCCCACCATGGCGAGGACGTCCACGATGCGCGTGTCGGTCTCGTCGGGCTGGATCGCCAGGAAGCGGTTGGCCGCCTGCGCCACGACGGTCTGGAAATCCACGGTCCGGCGCAGGATCCGGGTCCCGGCACGCATCAGCACCCCCACGCGGACCACGAGGGCGAGCAGCGCGAGGGCGACGGCGTAGAGCGCGAGGCGGAATCCGTCCGCCCGGGCCTGGCGCCGGTCGCGGAGGCTTCGCCGGGATTCCAGGAGCGCCTCGCGGGCCGCCTCGCTCGACGAGGCCGGCAGCGAGCGCGTGACCGCGTCGACGTGCGGCAGCAGTTCCAGGAGCTGGCGCCCGTGCAGGACGATGGCGTCGACGTCGCCGGCCCGGGCGGCCGCCCCGTCGGCTTCGTGCAACGTCTCGAGACGGGTGCGGATGTCGGCGAGGCGCGCGGGCGTCGAGTCGCGCACGAGTTCCGAGATGCGGATCTGGAGCGCGGCCACCGCGCGCGCGAGGCCGGGGGCGATGTCCGACTCGGACAGCCGGTCGCTGAGCGAGTCGAAATAGGCGATCGAGTTCTGCACCAGGGCGTTGCCGGTCTTGAACCGTTCGACCATTGCGGCCTCCCGATCCACCGCTTCGGCCAGCGCCTGGACGTCGGGATCCCCGGCATTGCTCGCCTGCAGGTCGGCCCCGGCCTTCTGCATCTCGCGCAGGTGCGCGACGATCGGGTCGTAGTTGCGCAGCAGGCCGGTCCGGGCTCGCAGCACGTCGTGCTGCATGCGCGACTCGGCCAGAGCCAGGGCATCGACCGTCCGCTGGGTCGCCACGTAGGCGGCCTCCATCCCGCCGTTGCCGTTGATCAGCAGCCACGTGAGCAGCGCCGCGAGCAGCGCGCCGAGCGTGACGGCCTGCAGGGTCAGTCTCATAGCTGCGGCTTGCCGTCCTGAGAGGCTGCGCCGGGCGCTGGCGGCGCGGTCAGGGGCCGGCCCTCGTAGGTGCCGGTCAGGGTCCCGAGGAAGGCGACGATCCCGTCGATCTGCGCCGGGGTGAGTTCCCGGCCGAGCTGCGCCCGCGCCATGAGCCGCACCGCCTCGGGGAGCGTGGCGATCCCGCCGTCGTCGAAGTAGGGCGCCGTGACCGCGACGTTGCGCAGGCTGGGCACCCGCAGCACCTCGGCCACCTTGTTGGGGATCGTGACGAAGATGCCGACCTTCTCGAACAGGTTGCCGCCGACATTGACGCCCTGGTGGCAGGACGCGCAGCCGATCCGGCGGAACAGGTCGTAGCCCGCCTGCTCCGCGCCGGTGATGGCGTGGGCGTCGCCGCGCAACCAGCGGTCGAAGCGGCTGTCGGGTGTGAGGAGCGTGCGCTCGAAGCTGTTGATCGCGTCGATTACCGTCTCCCGGTCGGCCGCGCGCCCGTAGGCGGCCTGGAACATCGGGGCGAGCACCGGGTCGCCGCGCACCGTGTCGAGGATCCGGGGCCAGGAACCGCCCAGGAACTCGGGCCGCGTCAGGGCGAGCTCGGCCTGCTCGCGCAGGCTCGGGATGTCGCCGGCCCAGCCCAGCCGGAAGCTGAGCGCCGCGTTGAAGGCCGTCGGCGTGTTGCGCGGAACCGGCGTCCCGTCGGCGGTCAGGTTCCGGGGCACCGCGCTCGCGCCGCTGGTGCGGATGTCGTGGCAGGTGATGCAGGCCCGGTCGCCCCCGCGCGACAGCCGCGTGTCGGTGAAGAGCAGGCGGCCGATCGCGGCCCGGGCCGGGTCCGCCTCCAGGGTGTCCGGCACCGGGGTGATCACCCCCAGCGCGTCCGCCGCCTCGGCGGAGAGCGCGGTGTCGGCCGGCCTGTCGTGGCCGGCTGGCCTCTCGTGGGCGGCCGCGGCGAGGAGCGCCGCGGCGCTGCCGAGGAGCGCCGCGACCGCGACGCGCCATCGGCCTGCCCGGAACCGGGTCACGGCTACAGCTTCTCGACGGTCGCGGCGAGGACGTAGCCGACGCCGCGCTCGGTGACGATCAGGCGCGGCGCGCTCGGATCCACCTCCAGCTTGCGGCGCAGCCGCAGGATCTGGACGTCGATGCTGCGATCGAACACGTCCTCGTGGACGCGCGTGGCCTGCAGGAGCTGCTCGCGGCTGAGCGGGCGCTGGGGCGCGTCGAGGAAGGCCACCAGCAGGGCGTACTCGCCCTTGCTGAGCGCGACATCCGCGCCGTCGGGATTGGTGAGGCGCCGGCGACGCCGGTCGAGCACCCAGCCTTCGAAGCGGCTGCGGAGGGATTCCTGGACCCGCGCCGGGGCGGGCGCCACCTCGGCCCGGCGCAGGATGACCCTGACCCGCGCGAGCAGCTCACGCAGCCCGTATGGCTTCACGAGGTAATCGTCGGCGCCGAGCTCGAGGCCGATCACCCGGTCGATCTCGTCCCGGCGATGGCCGGTGGTGATGATCACCGGCAGGTCGCTCCGGGCCCGCAGGTCGCGCAGCAGGTCGAGCCCGTTCTCCGAGCCCAGCCGCAGGTCCAGCACGACGAGGTCGAATTCGGCCTCCGCGAGCCGCTTCTCCGCCTCCGCCCGGTCGGTCGCCGCCGTCACGGCGACGTCGTGGTCGGCGAAGTGGTCCGAGACGATGCGCTGCATACCCGCGTCATCCTCGACGAGGAGGATGCGGGTCGTGCCGGCGCGCGCGCTCCGACCCTGACTCCGGTCCAGACTGGATTCGATCATGGCCACCTCCGGTTCGCGGCGGCCCGCCGCGACGGCACGATCTCGACGCGCCGGTTCGGGGAGCGGGAGGAGCGTCCGGTCGGGCTGATAGCGCCACGCGGATGTCCTTCGCGTCCGTCGCCGGCCCGCCCCGGCGGCCAATCTGGGCGCGTCCGGTCATCGGGCCTTACACGGCTGAGTTGATACCACGCCCCCTAAAAGATTGCGCGCTTCATATTGTGCGTGACAGCACAGCGCGAGCATTCGCCCCGGCACGTACCGTATCGAACAAACGAAAACGCCACCGTTACGGCTGTAACCGAGATCATCTTGTTGAGACACCGGGATGTAACCCGCGGAAACCAGGATCGTGCTCTCACAATAGAGAGGTGATCATGACTGACGCCGCGATCCCGGATATCGGTCCGCACCTTCACCGAAATCTCTGCAAGTCCGAGCCAGACTGTCGGAAGCCCGCCGCTGGTCTTCCCGGTCCGTCGGGACGCCCGGCGCGGGAGCGCGGCGGCCCGGCTTCGTCCCCGATCGCCGCGCCGCAACCGGCGCTCGCCCGCCACGGACGATGGCTGCTCGACGCGCTGGTGGTCAGCTTCGCATTCGGCGGATGCATTCACAGTATCCATCCGGACTACGTCGATTTCCTGCGCGATATCAGCAGTAGAACTCGGCACCGAACCTGATGCTGCTGTCGTCGAGAGCTCCACGTCGTCTTTCAGCCCGCTCCAGGGAGTTCAGCCGATTCGCGGCCTCCGCGCGCCTCAGCGCGCGATCATCTCGGGACATCCAGATCATGTCGCTCAACGTCCTCTGCATCTCGTGGGGCACCACCGGCAATCTCAGCCCCGTGCTCACGGCGGCCCGGCAGCTGCGCCGGGCGGGGCACCGCCCGCGCGTCATGGCCGACCCGGCGATGTGCGGGGAGGTCGAGGCGGCGGGCTTCCCGTTCGTCGGCTGGCGCCGCGCCCCGACCGGCCTCGACGCCGACCCGGCCGATTTCTCGGATCTCGCGGACTGGCTGCGGCAGACGATGTTCTCCCCGGCCGGCGCCTACGCGGCCGACACGCTCGACGAGATCCGCCGCCTCCCGACCGATGCCGTCCTGAGTCTCGACCTCCTGCCCGGCTGCGCCCTGGCGGCCGAGGCGGCCGACCTGCCGCACGCGGTCCTGTCGCCGCATATCAGCATCCGCCCGCTCCCCGGCATTCCGCCCGCCGCGAGCGGCCTGACGCCGCCGCGGACCGAGGCGGAGCGGGACGCGGTGGACGCGGCGACGGCCGCCATCGTGTCGGCGATGGAGCGGGGCCGGCCGGCGCTCAACGCCGCGCGGCGCGCCTTCGGGCTGCCGCCGGTCGCCAGCGCCTTCGCCCATTTCGATCGCGCCGACCGCGTCCTGCTGGCCGTCAGCCGCGCCTTCGACTTCGACACGCAGGCGCTGCCCGCCAATTACCGCTACATCGGCCCGCTGCTCGACGAGCCGGGCTGGTCCCGCGGGACGGGGCACGCGTGGTCCGGTACGGGACGGCGGCGGATCCTCGTCGCCGGCAGCACCGGCGCCCAGAACCAGACCGACCTGCTGCGGCGCGTCGCGCGCGCCGTCGGCGCGGTCGAGGCCGAGACCATCGTGACGACCGGCCCGAATGTCGGGCCCGCGGACCTGGCCGCCCCCGCCGCCGTCCGGGTCGTGGCGGCCGCCTCCCACGACGCCCTCATGGCGCGGGCCGACCTGGTGGTGTGCCAGGGCGGTCACGGGACGGTCAGCCGCGCCCTGCTGCACGGTGCGCCGCTGCTGGTGATCCCCCTGGCCCGCGACCAGGCCGACAACGCCGCCCGCGTCGCCCTGCGCGGCGCCGGCCTGCGCCTGCCCGCCGACGCGGGCGAGGCCGAGATCGCCGCGGCGGCGCGCCGGCTCCTGGCGGAGCCGGGCTTCCGCAGGGCCGCCGCAGTTCTCGGGGCGGCCGTGCGGGCGGATCTCGACGCGGGCGGCCTCGTCCGCGAGATCGACGCGATGGTGGCGGCGCGCCGGGCCTCCGCGGACCGCGGCGGCGCCCCGGGCGGAGACCGGCTTTGGGCCTGATCCGCGCGCCCGCGCCGGCGCGGCCCCGCATCCGCCCCGGCTCGGCCGCCTTCTCGGCGCTCCTCGGGCTGCTGGCGGCGCTCCCGACCTTCGGGATCGACATGATCCTGCCGAGCCTGTCGGACACGGCGACCGCGCTGCACGTCCCGGCCACCGCGATGGGCGCGGCCATGGGCGTCTACCTGCTCGGCTTCGGCGGCGCGCTGCTGGTCTACGGCCCGGTCTCGGACCGGCTGGGCCGCAAGCCGGCCATCGTCTGCGGCTGCCTCCTCCTCGTCGTGGGCAGCCTCGGCTGCGGCGCGGCGCGGACGCTGCCGGACTTCCTGCTGTTCCGGGCCCTCCAGGGAATCGGCGCGGCGGGCCCCGGCATGGCGGTCCTCGCGATGGTGCGCGACCTGTTCGAGGGCGAGGCCGCGCGCGCCCGGATGTCCTTCGTCGTCCTCACCATCAACGTGGTGCCGATGGTGGCCCCGACCGTCGGTGCCGGGCTGATGGATCTCGGCGGCTGGCGCCTGATCCACGCCGCGCCGGTCGCCGCCGCCCTGGCGGCCCTGGTGGCGATCCGGCACATCGACGAGCCCCTGCAGCGGGCCGCGGGCCCCGGGCCGGCCTCGGGGATCCTGCGCGGCTACGGGCGGATCCTGGCGAGCCGGGTCTTCCTCGGCCACGCCCTGTGCAACGCCGCGGCCGCGGGGGCGGTCTTCGCCTACATCACCGGCTCGGCGCTGGTCTTCATCGACGCCCTCGGGCTCAGTCCGCTGGCCTACGGCCTGGTCTTCGGGGCGAGTTCCCTGTCGGTGATGGTCGGCGCCTTCCTGAACGGGCGGCTCGCGGCCCGGGGCGTCCCCCCGCCGCGGGTGATCGCCGCCGGCCTCGCCCTCGCGACCGGCGCGTCGGCCCTGCTCCTCGTCGCGGCGCTCGCCCGGCCGCCCGCGGCCCTGCCGGTGGTCGCCGCGATGGTCGGCGTGGCCCTGGCCTTCGGCCTCGTCTCGCCCAACGCCGTGCACGGTGCGACGGAGCGCGACCCGGCGGCCGCGGGCGCAGCCAGCGCCGTCGCGGTCTTCCTGCAGATGCTCGCGGCGGCCGTCGCCAGCGACCTCGTCGCCCGGTTCTTCGACGGCCGGTCCGCCCTGTCGATGGCCGCCGTGATGCTCGGCTGCAGCCTCGCGGCCGCCGCCGCCCACGCGGGTCTCGCCCGGCCGGCGCCCCGCGCCCCCTCCCGACCCTACGGAGAACCCGCATGCACTTCGATCCGCCCCCCTGGCAGCCCCTCCACCTGACGCGCGACGGCGGCCGGCTCGCCCATATCGAGGCCGGGCCGCTCACCCCCGAGGGGCAGCCGCTGCTGCTCATCAACGGCTGGACCGGGGACCACGGCATCTTCACGCCGCAGATCCGGCACTTCGCGCGGACGCGCCGCGTCGTGGCGGTCGACCTGCGCGGTCACGGCGCCAGCGACGCGCCGGAGCGCGACTACACGGTCGCGGGCTTCGCCGAGGACGTCGCGTGGCAGAGCCGGACGCTGGGCCTCGCGAAGCCGATCGTGATCGGCCACAGCTTCGGCGGCGCGGTGGCGCTGGAGCTGTGCGGCCGCCATCCCGACCTCGCCGCCGGCCTCGTCATGATCGACTCGATCGTCCTGCCGTCGGCGGACGCGGCGGGCGGCGCCGCGATCGAGGGGCTGCTGGCGGGCGTCGGCGGCCCGGATTACCGGTCCGTCGTGCGGGAGATGGCCTGGGCGATCGGCGGCGCCTACGACCACCCGGCCCGGCGGAAGGCGATCTTCGAGACCTTCATCCTCGGCCCCTGCCAGCGGACACCGCAGCACGTGGCCCACGCGGCGCTGCGCGACATGGTGCTGGCCCACGATCCCGTCCCGGCCGCGCGCGCCTGCCGGGTCCCGATGGCCTACATCTCGGCGGACGTGCCGCTCGTGGCGGAGGCCCGCGACCTCGACCGGCTGCGGGCGCTCTGCCCGCAGCTCGTCACCGCCCAGACGCTGCTGGCGGGCCACTTCAACACGATCGAGGTGGCCGAGCAGGTCAACGCGATGATCGAGCGCTTCCTGGCGGTCGGCCTGCGGCCGCGCGCGCGGTAGCGGGACGCCGCGGGACCAACGCCCGTCAGGCGGGGCGGGACCCTCCGCGGAGGCCGTCCCGCGACCCGTCGCGCGGGGCGCGTCAGGACGCCCGGCCGGCCTCCGTCCGGTCGCCCAGGAGGCGCCGCGCCGACGAGATGACCTGGAGCGTCTGGGAGCTCAGCTGCTCCTGGCGCGCCCGCTGCTCGTACTGTCTCAGGCGGACGATCAGGCCGTCCTCGTCCGGGATCCCGTGGTCCATACCGCCGATCACGAAGTCCGTGATCGTCCGTCGGAGCAACGTCTCGAAGACGTCGTCCGTATTCGCCAGCCCTGCAACCATGAGGACTTCTCCTTCTGCGAAGCGGCGCCTTTTTCGAAGGGTCAAGTTACGGCATGATTTCGGAACATCTCACACACCATCCGCGCGGCGACCGGCGTGCTCTTCCGCACAAGGCGGCCGCGGCGGCGACCGGGCCGCCGGCGCGCCGCATGTTATGGCTGTAATGTTCGACCCAGCTCCCGCAATCATCCTGTAGTCCGGGCTTCCGAGAGTTCTCGCGCAACACAGCAGCGAGAACGCACAGATGAATGCGACCGAAGATCTGACGCGACAGGCCGGCCCGCCCGAAGCCCCGACCGGCACCCCGACCCGCGTCCCGACCGGCGTCCCGACGCTCACGGTGGCGGAGCTGGAGGCCGACCCGCACGGCGTCTACCGCGCCTGGCGGCCGCGGCTGCCCTTCGTCGGCCACGAGGTCGCGGGCGTCCTCGTCCTCCGCGCCCGCGACGTCGATCTGCTGATGCGCGACCCCCGCGCCCAAGCCACGGAGACGCTCTATCCGGAGTCGCGCGCGATCCCCGAGGGGGTGCTGTTCGACATCTTCGCGCACGGCATGCTCACGGCCAACGGCGCGGTCCACCGCCGGCGCCGCTCGCCCTTCACCCGCACCTTCGCGGCGCGCCTGATCGAGGGCCTTCGGCCCCGGATCCGCGTCGCCGCGGAGGGCCTCGTCCGCGACTGGCTGGGGGACGGGGAGGTCGACCTCGTCGCGCGCTACACCGCGCAGATCCCGACCCAGGTCATCGCCGACATCCTCGGCCTGCCGCGCGACGACATCCCGCGGTTCACGCACCTCGCCTACGAGGTCTCCCGGGTGCTGAGCTTCACCTTCGGACCGGAGGACATCCCCGATCTGGAGGCGGCGGCGGTCGCGCTGCAGGACTACGTGGCCGGGATCCTCGCCGCGCGCCGGTCGGCGCCCCGCGCCGATTTCCTGTCGCGCTTCCTCGCGGAGACCGAGGCGGCCGGCGAGCTCACGCCGCAGGAGGTGGTGATCCAACTCGTGCAGATGATCATCGGCGGCACCGACACGACCCGGGTCGCCGGCGCCATGCAGGTAGCGCTGCTGCTGCAGCATCCCGAGCAGTGGGCGGCGGTCAGCCGCGATCCCGACCTGATCCCGGCCGCGGTAGCGGAGTCGCTCCGCTACGAGCCGAGCGCCGGCTCCGCCGGCCGGGTCGCCCGGGAGGACATTCCCCTCGACGGGCACGTCGTGCCGGCCGGGAGCCTGATGCTGCTCTCGACGCTGTCGGCGATGCGGGATGAGACGGTCTACGCGCGTCCCGACACGTTCGACATCCGGCGCACCGACCTCCCGCGCCTCCATCCGGTCTTCGGCGGCGGCGCGCACCGGTGCATCGGCGAGGCCCTGGCGCGGGTCGAGCTGGAGGAGGGACTGGGGGCCGTGCTGCGCCTCGCCCCGCGCCTGCGCCTGACCGGCGCGATGCCGGTCCTCCGCGGCCACAGCGGCATCCGCCGCATCGACGCGCTGCGGGTCGCCGCCTAGCGCCGTTCCCGACCGGATAGGGACGGCGGCGCTCGCCGAGCCCTTCGCCGCGCGTAGCGAGGTCCCTCTCCCGCACGGGAGGGGGACCAGGGCGCGGCTGCCTCGACAGGATCGCCGTCCCTCCGGACCGCTGCGACCCTGTCGCGCCGTCTCCCGCGCGTCCGACGCGCGCCCGTTGCAGCCGTAGCCGCTTCGGCCCCGCGCCGCAGCGACGCCGTAACGGACCGCCCCCAGCCTCGCTCCCGGACGCCCCGGCGATCGCGCCGCGATCGCGGCGCCCTCACGCCCCCCACGGAAAGGACAAGCGATGAAGGTCCTCCTCTGCTCGACGCCCGCCACGGGCCATCTCAATCCCCTCCTCGCCATCGCCCACATGCTGATCGCGGACGGCCACGAGGTCATGGTCCTCTCGGGCTCGGCCTTCCGCGACCGCATCGTGGCGGCCGGCGCCCGCTTCATGGCGCTGCCGGGCGCGGCGGATTTCGACGGCCGTGACCTCCGCGCGGTCGTGCCCGAACTGGCCGAGATCGCGCCGGGACCGGACTGGCTGCGCGTCGCCATGGAGCGCGTGTTCGTCGACCGCATCCCCGACCAGGCGCGCGGCCTGCGCGCGGCGCTCCGGGCCTTCCCGGCCTCGCTGGTGATCGGCGACGACATGTTCTTCGGCGCCCTGCCGCTGCTGCTGGGGCCGCGCGCGGAGCGCCCCGCCATCGTCCTGTGCGGCACGTCGATCCTGCACTGCGCGCGGCCCGACCGGGCTCCGGCCTTCCTGGGTCTCCCGCCGGCCGAGACGCCCGAGCAGGAGGCCGCCTACGGCCGCATCGCAGAGGCCTACGAGGCGGCGGTCGACCGGCCGGTCGGGCTGAGCCTCGCCGCCAAGCTGGCGGAACTCGGCCGGGCCGCCCCGCCCTGGCCGCTGTTCGACGCGGTGGTCCGGCTCGCCGACACCTACCTGCAGCTCACCGTCCCCAGTTTCGAGTACCCGTTCCCGCTGCCGCCGACGGTGCGCTTCATCGGGGCGCTGCCGATCGTCCCGGGGCAGGCGGCGCTCCCGCCCTGGGCGGGCGACCTCGACGGCGCGCGCAAGGTCGTGCTGGTCACGCAGGGCACGGTCGCGAACCACGATTTCGGCCTGCTCGTCGGCCCCGCCCTCCGGGCGCTGGCCGATGAGCCCGACATCCTGACCGTGGTGACGGGCGGCGGCCGGGGGCTCGACGCGATCCCCGGCTCGATCCCGGCCAACGCGCGGCTCTCGTCCTACCTGCCCTTCGAGTGGCTGCTGCCCCGGGTCGACGCCATGGTGACCAACGGCGGCTACGGGAGCGTGAACCAGGCCCTGAGCCACGGGATCCCCCTCGTCGCCGCCGGCCTCACCGAGGACAAGGCCGACGTGAATGCCCGCATCGCGTGGTCGGGGGCCGGGATCGACCTCGCCGCGAACGACCCGACGCCGGAGGCGATCCGGAAGGCGGTGCGGACCGTGCTCGACGCGCCAGGCCATCGCCGGGAGGCGCGGCGCCTCGCCGCCGAGTTCGCCGCCTACGACGCCAAGGCCGAGATCTTGCGGCTCCTGTCCAGCCACGGCGACCGCGCGCGCAGCGCCGCCTGAGCGTCCGCCACAACCGGCGTGAGACCGTCCCGGGACCGTCCCGGGACCGTCCCGGCGGGGACGGCCCCCGCATCCGCGCCCATCACGGCACCCGGTCCGGCGGACCGGGTGCCGTTCGCGTGTCGGGGCGACCATTGGGGCGACTGTCGGGGCGACGAGCCCGGACCCGGGTCACGACCGTCCCGGCAACGATCCCGCGCCCGTCCGTCGTTCGCGCCGCATGTCTGCTGTCATTGTTTTCCGATCCGCCGAAATCGCGGTGAAAGATCGGATTTTTACTTCGGACGCTCCACCACGAGGAGCACGAGATCATGATCTCACACCGCACACGGGCCGCCGCGGCCACCGCGCTCGGGACGATGCTGACAGTCCTGTCAGCCCCGACCGCCGCGCCGGCGCAGCCAATCCCGCGCTTCGCGCAGCCCGACGTCCCGAGCGTCGCGGCGATCGCCCGGGCACGCCCGTTCCGGACGGATCTAGACCTCCGCTCCCCCGCCGTGGAGCGGGAGCATTTCCGGGCGCAGCGCATCATCGCCCGCGTCTGCTCGCGCTGCTGATGCCCGCGATGGCGCTGCGGGAGCCCCGCGCGGACACGGCGGACGCCTGTTCCGGGCTCGCTGGCGGTGTCCGGCGACGGGCGCGGGCCGTTCCCCTCCGCCGACACCTCGCCGTCGCGGCGGCGGGGCGCGCCCGGCTCCTCGCCGCGGCGCCGCTGCCGCTGCTCCTGGCGCTCGCGGCCACGACGACGCCCGAGCCCGTCACGGTCGGGCTCGGCGGGCTCGCCCTGGCATGGCTCTCGCTGCGGGTGCAGCGCCTGCGCGGCGCCGCGTGCGCCGCGACGCGGCAGCGGAACAACCTCGCGCGCCTGACCGCGCCGACGGTCGCCCGATGGGTCGCCGAGACGGATCGCGCCGCCCGGCGCCCCGGCTGGGAGCAGGAGGCGACGGTGCTCTTCGCCGACATCCGCGGCTTCACCCGCCTCTGCGAGGGCATGGCGCCCGGCGAGGTCGCGGCGTTCCTCGCCGCGTTCCGGTCCCGCGCCGCGCGGGCGATCGAGGCGGCGGGCGGCTTCGTCGACAAGTTCGTCGGCGACGAGGTGATGGCGGTGTTCGGCGTGCCGGACGCGGCGCCCGGGGATGCCGGTCGCGCCGTCGCGGCGGCCCGCGCGCTCGCGGCCGCGATGGCGACCTGGAGCCGGGAGCGCGGGCAGGCCGGCCTACCATCGGTGCAGGTCGGCATCGGGCTGCATCGCGGCCCGGTCTTCATCGGCGTCATCGGGGCGGAGCGGGTCGAGTTCACGGCAGTTGGCGACACCGTCAACGTGGCCCGTCGGCTGGAACAGATGACCCGCGCGCTGCCCTGCGACTGCCTCGCCTCCGAGGCGGTCGTCCGGGCGGCGCCGTCCGGCGGGGCGCGGATCGTCGCCGTCGGGCCCGTGCGCGGCGGCCGCACCGTCCTGCGCCTGTTCACCCTCCGGCTCGATCCGGCCGGGACGCGTGCGGACCGAACCGACGCCTCCTGAAGACCCGGCGGGGCAGGGGGCGGCGAACGCGTCCCGCCGCCGTTCCGGATGCCGCCCTCAGGCGCGGGGCCGGTCGGCGAGGTCATCGAGGTCGACGCGCCGGGTGATCCCCAACGCGTCCAGGAAGGCCGCGTCGTGGCTGACGACGAGGAGCGCGCCGTCATAGGCCGCCAACCCGGCCTCGAGGGCCTCGACCGCGTCCAGGTCGAGGTGGTTGGTCGGCTCGTCGAGGATCAGGAGGGGCGGGGGCGCGCGGTTGCCGAGCACGCAGGCGAGGGCGGTCCGGACCCGCTCGCCGCCGCTCAGCGCCGCGACGGGGCGGTCCGCGGCCGCCGCCCGGAACTGGAACCGCGCCAGCGCCGCCCGGCACCCGTTCGCGTCCTCCTCCGGGTTGAGACGCGCGAAGTTCTCCGCCACGGTCCGGTCGCGGTCGAGGAGGTCGAGGCGCTGGTCGAGCAGCGCGGCGCGCACCCCGACCGAGACGCGGCCCGACCACGGGCTGAGGCGGCCGGCGACCAGCGCGAGCAGGGTCGACTTGCCCGAGCCGTTCCGCCCGCGGAGGGCGACGCGCTCCGGACCCGTGACCGCGAGGGACACGTCCCGCAGGACCGGCTTACCCGGCCGGTAGCCGACCGTCACGTCGGTGAGCGCGAGGACGCGCCGGTCGGCGTGGAGCCCGCTCGGCGGGAGCGCGATCGCGGCCGGCTTCACCGCCGCGATCCGGTCCCGGGCCTCCGCCAGATCGGCCTCGGCGCCGGCGCGCTGGCGCTCGGTGAGGCGCGCGCTCCCGCCCGCAGTCCGCTCCGCGTTGTCCCGGCGAGCCCCGGCCAGGATCCGGGGCAGGTCGCCCTTCGCGGAGCGGCGGTGCCCGGCCGCGTCGCGGCGCTGCTGGCGCTCGACGCGCTCCTGCGCCCGGCGGGCGAGGTCCGTCGCCCGCTTCTCGGCGACCGCGAGGTCGTGCTCGGCCGCGGCGAGACGCGTCGCCTTGGCCTGCCGGAAGGCGTCGAAATTGCCCCGGTAGCGGGTCGCCTCCCCCGGCGCGAGGTCCACGATCGCGTCCATCGAGTCGAGCAGGGCCCGGTCGTGGCTGACCACGATCGCGCCGGCGCGCCACGCCTGCAGAAGTTCCTGGACCGCCCGCCGCCCGTCGCGATCGAGGTCGTTGGTCGGCTCGTCGAGGAGCAGGAAATCCGGCGCGGCGAAGATCGCCGCCGCCAGCGCCGCGCGGGCGCGCTGCCCGCCGGAGAGGCGCCAGAGCGGCGTGTCGGGGTCCACCGCCACGCCCATCCGCGCCAGCGCGCCCGTCAGGCGCTCCGCGAGCGTCCAGTCGGCGACGGCGAGCTCGTCGGAATCCGCCGCACCGGCCTCCGCGCGGCGGAGCAGCGCCAAGCCCGCCGTCGCGCCGAACAGGTCGGCGATGGTCTCGTCGGCGGTCGGGCCCGCGAACTGGCGCAGCAGGGCGACCGTGCCGTCGCGGTGGATGCTGCCGCCCGTCGGCGCGAGGCGGCCGGCCAGGAGGTTCAGGAGCGTGCTCTTGCCGGCGCCGTTGCGGCCGACGATGCCGGTCCGCTCCTGCCCGAAGCTGGCGGTGATGCCGGAGAGGACGGCGCGCCCGTCAGGCGCGGTCCACGCGAGGTTCAGGAGGGAGAGCTGTGCTGGCATGCGGAGAGACGGTCCTGGCGGCAAGGCGTGGCGGCGTTGCAGTCAGGGTCAGTCTCATCGGCGTCTCGGCTCCGGCGGGGGGCCTCCGTAGCGCCGGTCGCGGCCTCTCGCAACGCCGCGGCCGTCGCTTTTTGCGGCGGGATGTCACAAACCGGGATGCTGCATCGTCCTGTCACCGACCGGGACGCCGGAGCGGCAGGGTGCCCCTCGGCCCGGTCCGCGCGGGAGACAGACGTCATGAAGATCGTGGTGATCGGCGGCAGCGGGTTGATCGGCCGGCATCTGACGGCCGAGCTGGAGCGCGCGGGCCATGAGGCCGTCCCCGCCTCCCCGAGCACGGGCGTCGACGCCGTGACCGGCGCCGGCTTGGCCCAGGTTCTCGTCGGCGCCGACACCGTGGTCGATGTGGCCAACGCGCCCTCCTTCGAGGAGGCGGCGGTGCGCGACTTCTTCGAGCGCTCGAGCCGCAACCTCCTCGCCGCCGGCCGGCAGGCGGGCGTCAAGCACCACGTCGCCCTCTCGATCGTCGGCGCGGACCGCGCGGACGGCAACGGCTACTTCCGGGCGAAGGTCGCGCAGGAGCGGCTGATCGCGGCGTCGGGCCTTCCCTACACCATCGTCCGCGCCACCCAGTTCTTCGAGTTCGTCGCGACGATCGCCGAAGCCTTCGCGGTCGGGGAGCGGATCCTCGTGCCGGACGCGGATTTCCAGCCCATCGCGGCGGCGGACGTGGCCGCGGCGCTCGCCGCGGTGGCGGTCGGCGCGCCGGTCGACGGGACGATCGACGTCGCGGGGCCGGAGCGGCTGCCGTTCCGGGCGTTCGTCGCCCGGCGCGCGGCGGCCGCCGGCGACGGCCGCGCGGTGACGGTCGACGCCGCGGCCCGCTACTTCGGTGCCGCGCTGGCGCGAGGCTCCCTGGTCCCCGACGACGCGGCCGCGGCCCGCCTCGGGGATACGCGCTTCGAGACCTGGCTCGCGACGGCATGACGGGACCCGACCTTCCCCGCGGGCGGGCTCCGCCCCGACGCGATCAGGCCTCCGGTCCGGTCATGCCGCCGGGGCGCGGGGACGGGACCGCCGCCTTCGAGGCCCACCGTCCCCGGCTCCTGCGCATCGCCTACCGCATGCTCGGCTCGCGCAGCGAGGCCGAGGACGTCGTGCAGGACGCGTGGCTGCGCTGGGTCGCGGCGGACCGGAGCGGGGTCGCGGCGCCCGACCGGTTCCTCGCGCGCGTCGTGACGCGCCTCTGCCTCGACCAGATCAAGTCGGCGCGCGCGCGCAGGGAGAGCTATGTCGGCCCCTGGCTGCCGGAACCGCTGATCGAGCCGCTGGTCGAGCCGGGGGCGGACGGCGTGGACGAGGACGACCTCACGCTGACGCTGATGCTCGCGCTCGAGCGGCTGTCTCCCTTGGAACGCGCGGCCTTCCTGCTCCACGACGTGTTCGGCCTGCCGCTCGGCGACGTCGCGGAGACGCTCGGGCGGGCGGCGCCGGCCGTGCGCCAGCTCGCGGCGCGCGCCCGCCGGAACGTCCGGGCCGCGCGCCCGCGCTTTCCCGTGACCCGCGACGAGGGCGAGCGCGTCGCCCGGGCGTTCTTCGAGGCCTCCGCGAGCGGCGATGTCGCGGGGCTGCGGACGCTGCTCGCCGATCGCGTGACGCTCGCCTCGGACGGCGGCGGCAAGGTGCTCGCCTTCGTCAACCCGATCCGGGGGCTCGAGCGCCTGCTCCGGCTCTACGCGGGCGCGCGGCGCAAGTGGGGCGACGGCCGGGCGGCGCTGGTCGGGTTCGTGTGGATCGACGGGCTTCCGGGCTATGTCACCCGTGAGCGCGGCGGCCTCCTGCAGACGACGGCCCTCGCGATCGAGAACGGCCAGGTCGACGCCATCTACATCACGCGCAATCCCGACAAGCTCCACCACGTCGCGCGCGCCGTCGCGGCCGGCCCGGGACCGGGCGACGCGGGCGGGCCTGCGGCGCGCCGGTCTTGACGATCCGCCCCGCGGCGCGGCTTGCATGGCGCGCGGCGGGCCCTCGCGGCGCCGCAGGTGACCGACCCACGCGGACTGATCAACCATGCCGGCGCGCCCGCTCGTCCTGTTTCCCGATCCCCGCTTGACGCGCCCGGCCGAACCGGTCGACGCGTTCGACGCGGCCCTGCGGGCCCTCGCCGACGACGTCCGGGACACGCTCATGGCCGAAAGCGCCATCGGCCTGACGGCCCCGCATATCGGCGTCGCCGCGCGCCTCGTGGTGGTGCGGATGTCGCCGGACGAGAGCGCCCGCGTCTACGTGAACCCCGTCGTGTCCTGGGCGTCCCCCGACACGGAGGCTTACGACGAGGGCAGCGTCAGCATGCCGGGGGTGCGCGAGCGGATCACCCGGGCCGCCCGCATCCGCCTGAGCTACCGCGACCTCGACGGATCCGCCCACGAGGAGGAGACCGAGGGCTTCCCGGCCGCGGTCCTCCAGCACGAGATCGACCAGCTCGACGGCGTGTTCTGGATCGCCCGCCTGTCGCGCCTGAAGCGCGAGCGACTGCTGAAGCGGTTCGGGAAGGGCCGGCCGGCCTGATCCGGTCGGGGCTCGCGGCGGGCGTCGGCACCCCGCCGCGGCGCGCTGGCAGAGCCGGCGCGGAGCGGGCTACCATGGGCGCGACCTCGCCGACCCTCCGGATTCGTCCCCTCTGAACGGACCCTGCGCATGCATCCTGCCGTGGCCGCCGCCAACGCCTTCAGGGCGGTTCATGACGCCGGTCAGGTCCCGGACTACGAGCGCATCCTGCGGCAGGGCTACAGCCGCTTCCTCGCTCCGGGGGATGTCGTCGTCGACGTCGGCGCCCATACCGGGCTCCACCTCGTCGCGTTCGTCGACATCGTCGGCCCGACCGGCAAGGTCCACGCCTTCGAGCCGATCCCGGTCCTGATGAAGGATCTGGCGGGGCGTTTCGGCCGACGACCCGAGGTCGAGCTGCACGACGTCGCCCTCTCCGACGCGGCGGGGCGCACCGATTTCACGGTCGCGAGCGTGCCCGGCGAGAGCGGGCTCCTCGCCCGCTACTTCAGCAGTCCCGCCATCACGTCCAAGACCATCAAGGTCAGGACGGAGAGGCTCGATACCGCCCTCAGTCACGTCCCCGCGGTGGCCTACATCAAGATGGACATCGAGGGCGGGGAGTTGAACGCTCTGAGCGGCGCGGCCCAGCTCCTCCGGCGATGCCGCCCGATCGTCAGCGTGGAGTACGGCTGGGCCGGCTACTCCGCCTACGGGCACGCGCAGGATTCCCTCTACCGGTTCGCCGAGAGCCACGGCTACATCTGCGCGGACATCACCGGAAACCTGATCGACGATGTGAGCACGTGGCTCGCGGTCAGCGACTACGTGACGTGGGATTTCTTCCTCGTCCCGCAGGAGCGTCGAGCCGACTGGGCCGCCCTGTTCGCGCGCCGCCCGGAGCCCGGACCCGCGTGATCCGGACCCGCGTGATATGGACCCGGGCGGAACGGCGCGGCCGGACCGTCCGCGCGGCGGAACAACGGCTCCGCATGGTGCGTTGCACGCTCCCACCTCTAGGCCGTCCGGCGCGGCCAGCCACCCACCGTGCCCAGTCCCGAAGGTCCACCAGGATCGCGCGCAGGGTATCTCAGATCAACCCGCGTGAAGGGTCGTGACCGTGCCGAACTCGCGGCAGCCGTTTCAATCCTCGTCCGCCGCCAGCGCGCCGCTGGCGAGCCTGCGGCGTGGGTCGGGCCAGCTCTTCGAGAGCGAGCGTCGCCTCAACGCGGTCCTCGACAACGCCTCGGTGTCCATCTTCCTGATGGATGACCGCCAGCACTGCATCTACATGAACCGCGCCGCCGAGCAGTTGACCGGCTGGACGCTGCGGGAAGTCCTCGCCCGCGATTGCCCGCTGCACGACATCGTCCACCACACCTACCCGGACGGAAGGCCCTTCCCGCTGGAGGAGTGCGCGATCGACCGCGCCTTCCCGGAGAACAATCAGGAGCGCGGCGAGGAGGTGTTCGTGCACAGGGACGGGCACTTCTTCCCCGTGGCGTTCACTGCCAGCCCGATCCGCGACGACGCGACCAACATCATCGGGACGATCATCGAGGTCCGCGACATCAGCGAGGAGAAGGCGGCCGCCGAGCGCCAACGCCTGCTGATCAACGAGCTCAATCACCGGGTGAAGAACACTCTCGCCACGGTGCAGTCGATCGCCGCGCAGACCTTCCGCGGGCAGACGGACCAGACGACGCGCGCCGTCTTCGACGCCCGGATGGCGGCCCTGTCCAACGCCCACAACGTGCTGGTCGAGGACAATTGGGAGAGCGCCAGCCTGCGCGGCGTGGTCGAGCGCGCGCTCGCCCCCCACCTTTTGGCAGAGGTCGATGCCGGCCGCTTCCGGTTACAAGGGCCGGACGCGCGACTGCACCCTAAGGTGGCAGTGACGCTGGCAATGGCCCTCCACGAGTTGATGACCAACGCGGCGAAGTACGGCGCCCTGTCGACGCCCGAGGGCGGGGTCGCGGTGACCTGGTCCCTTCACGATCGCGATGACGGCCGTCAGCAGCTCGACCTGCTCTGGGAGGAGCGGGGTGGCCCGCCAGTCACGCCCCCAACCCGGAAGGGGTTCGGCTCACGGCTCATCGAGCGGCAATTGCCGCTGGAGTTCGACGGCAGCGCGGCGATCACCTTCGCGCCGGCGGGCGCGACCTGCCAGATGCGGATCCCGCTGACCCGGCTCGGCTGGATCGGCCAGGAGGCGGTCGAAGGGCCGCGCGCGCCATGACGCCGCTCGCCGGACGCCGGGTCCTGCTGGTCGAGGACGAGAGCCTCGTCGCCATGCTCGCCGAGGACATGCTGCTCGACCTGGGCTGCGAGGTCGTGGTGGCGATGCGCCTCGAGCAGGCCCTGGCCCATGCCCGGACCGAGGCGTTCGATCTGGCGGTGCTCGACGTGAATCTCGGCGAGGCGCGCAGCTACCCGGTCGCCGACCTGCTGCTGGCGCGCGATACGCCGTTCCTGTTCGCCACCGGGTACGGGCAGCACGGCCTGGACGCCGCCTATCAGGCGGTTCCGGTGCTCCAGAAGCCCTACCAGGCGGCGCCGCTCGAGCATCTTCTGCTGCGCCTGTTGAGCCGTGAGGGGCCGAACCGCACGGGCCCGACCGGCCTGCCACCCGCCTGCCGCTGTCGGGCGTCCGAGCCCGCCCACGGGCAGTTCCGCGCCGATCCGATCCGCTGAGGCGCCCGGGCCGGCGCGGGACCGGAGCGACCGAGTACGGCGCCGACCGGCGCGGAAGGGCACCACCGTGATCGATCTCAACACGGCGACGGCCGAGGAGCTGGACAGCGTTCCGGCACTCAAGGGCCACGGCTTCGAGATCGTGCGCTGCCGGGAGGAGCGCGGCCGGTTCACCAGCCTGCGGCAGCTCGACGAGGTGCCGGGCCTCAGCGGCAAGACCGACGGTGTCGCCGATCAGGTCACGATCGCGGACAGTCCTTAGGGCCGGTCCCGACCGGTCCGGCGCGGATCTCGGTCAGGCCCGAGATCCGTCGGGAGAGGCCTGCTCTCGCGGAGCGCCCGGTCGGGGATCAGGTCCGTCCGGACGAGGCACATCCGGACCCAGCGGCTCCACAACGCGCTCCACCTCGAAGCGTCCTGCCGCTCCCCAACGCCCTCCCGCACGGGGGAGGGGGCACGGCGCGGCTGACATGCTTTCGCCGCCTGTCCGTGTGATGGGCTGCGCGAGCGGCGTGAAAGCCGCGCGGGTCGACGACGCCCGCGCAAGCCCGAGCTTCGAGAAGCAACGATGGACATGCAGGTCGAGAAAGCCCAGGGCCGGCCTCTGAACGGCATCGACCGGAACAAGGTGATCGCGCAGTCGCTGCGGCAGTTCGCGCGCCTCCCGGGCCTGCCCGACACCAAGAAGGGCGTGCGCTCGTACCAGAGCCACGTCAAAAGCGACCCCTGGCTGCCGCTCCTGTTCGTCGTCTGCTTCGTCCTGCCGACCCTGGCCGCCGGGATCTACTACGGGCTGATCGCCTCCGACCGCTACGTCACCGAGGCGCGGTTCGCGATCCGGCCGACCATCGGCACCGCCGACAAGGCGACGCCCGACACGGTCGGCACGAATGCCGGTGTGATCAAGGCGACCGTCGCCCAGGAAACGCTCATCGCGCAGGAATACATCCACAGCCGGCCCATGGTCGAAGCGGTCGCGGCGGAACTCCCGATCCGCGCGTGGTTCGGTCGGGACGACATCGACATGTTCTCCCGCTTCAACCCGGAGAAGCCGGTCGAGAAGTTCCTGCGGTACTGGCGCCGCCGGGTCGATGTCGACGTCGAATCGGCGTCCGGCATCATGTCGCTGACCGTCGAGGCCTTCGATCCCGACGAGTCGCTCGCCATCACCAAGGCGGTCATGACGGATACGGAGCGGATGCTGAACGACCTCAGCCTGCCGTCCCGGAAGGACGCCCTCGACGTGAGCACGCGCGTCCTGAAGCTCGCGGAGGAGCGCGAGGCCAAGGCCAACGCCGCCCTGAACGAGCTGCGCAACCGCGAGGGCGTGCTCGACGTCATCAAGTCGAACACCGCCACCATCAAGTCGGTCTCGGAACTGCGGGAGACGCGCACCAAGCTCGCCGTCCAGCTGGCGGTGCTCCAGCGGGACCTCGGCCCGCAATCCCGCAGCATCGTCGACCTGAAGCAGCAGATCGGCGATCTCGACGCGAACATCGCGCGGGTCCAGCAGCAGCTGGCCGGCACCGCGCCGACCGAGAAGCGGCGCCTCTCGGACGCGCTCACGCGGTTCGAGGATCTCGAGCACGAGCGCGAGAATGCCGAGAAGTATCACCGCGACGTGCAGCTGGCCTATGACCGGGCCCGCATCGTGGCCCAGCAGCAGGTCGTGGCCCTGGTGCCGATCGTCGAGCCCATCAAGGCCGGATCCTCGACCGAGCCGCGCCGCATCCTGATGACGAGCATCATCACCGCCGGCGCCGCCGTGCTGTTCGCGGCCGCGATGTTCACCCGCCGCATGCTCATCACCTGATCCCGAGCCAGGTCGGCACACGGACGCGGTCGGGACGGTCCGCGGCCCGCCGGCAGCGCCGACGAAAAAGCCCGCCGCGGCGAACCGGGCGGGCTGAGGGAGTGCTTGGGAGGAAGCGCAACCGTACGGCGGACCCTGCTGGCATGCCAGATGCCGCATCGCAGGGCAGGTCTGCGAAATCGGGCGGTCTCCCGATGGAATACTTTTCCTGAACGCTTCAATAGGCCGGGCCGACGGCCGCCGGGGTCGCCCGCGACGATCCTAGGCGGCCGCCGCCCGGGACCGCGTCCGCTCCTCGAGGCCGCGGATCGTCGCGGCGAGCAGGCTGTCCAGGGCGTCGCACGCGTCCGCCCGCTCGACGCAGGCCGCGCTCCGCGCGTCCTCCTCGATGACGCGCAGACGCGCCACGAGGACGCGCGCGCCGACATTCGCGCTCATCGACTTGAGGCTGTGCGCGGCCCGGGCGATCGCCGGCTGGTCGGAGGCGGCGAGGGCGGCTCTCAGACCGGCGAGCGCCACCGGACCCTGCGACCGATACAGGTCGAGGACGCGGTCGAGGAAGGCGCCATCTCCGAGGCCGAGCAGCCCGTCGATCACCTCGGCGTCGATGAGGTCGTCGGCGGCGTTCGCGACGGCCGGCGCGGCGAGCGGAGCGACCGGGGCCGGCGTCACGGTATGCGCCGCGGCGGCAGCCCGCGCGACGCGGAGCGCCGGGACCTGCGCCTGCAGCAGGTCGGCGAGCTGCCGCAGCGTGAAGGGCTTCAGGAGCGTCCCGTCCATGCCGGCCGCCGCCGCGGCGTCGGCGGCCTCGCCGAGGACGTGCGCCGTGAGGGCGACGATCGGGACACGCCCGCCGGTGGCCGCCTCGCGCTGCCGGATCAGCCGCGCGGCCGCGAAGCCGTCCAGGACCGGCATGCTGCCGTCCATCAGGATCAGGTCGAAGCGTTGCGTCTCGGCGGCCGCCACTGCCGCGGCCCCGTCCTCGACGGTCACCACATCGGTCACGCCGCAGCGGGCCAGCGCCTCGAGGGCAACCTCGCGGTTGACCGCGCTGTCGTCGGCGACGAGCACTCGCGCGGCCGGGAATCGCGGGAGCGCCTCGTCCGTGACGGCGGGCGAGGCCGGGGAGGCGGCCGCGGCGAGGGTGTCGCCCGCGGCCAGCGCCGCCAGGACGGGCTGCCACTCCGCCTGGGTCACCGGCCAGCGCAGCACCGCGTCGGCGAGACCGGCGCGGAGCGCCGCGTCGGCCGCGCCGTCGCCCGGTCCCGCGACCGCGAGCACCCGCACGGCCCGGTCCGGCCGGCGGCCCGCCGCCACGAGGGCGGCCGCGTCGCCGATCCAGTGGTCGGCGGCGCTCCCCGGCGCGACCGGCGCGAAGCCGGCCGCGCGCAGGCCGGCCGCGAGGGCGGCGCGGGTGGCGGGACCGGCCGTGTCGAGCGCGATCGCGGCCGGCACCGCGTCGCGGCGCCGGACCGGGCGGGCCGGCTCGGCGACCGTGACGGGGATGCGCGCCGAGAAGGTCGAGCCCGCGCCGACGCGGCTCGTCACCGCCACGGTGCCGCCCATCGCGGCGACGATCTGCTGGGCGATCGAGAGCCCGAGGCCGGTGCCGCCGAACCGGCGGGTCGTCGACTGGTCGGCCTGCGAGAAGGCCGAGAAGATCGTCGCCAGCTTGTCCTGCGGGATGCCGATCCCGGTGTCGGAGACGGCGATCACGAGGCACCCATCGGCGGCATCGACCGTCATCCGGACGGCGACGTGGCCAGCCTGGGTGAACTTCAGCGCGTTCGACACGAAGTTGCTCAGCACCTGCCCGAGGCGGACCGGGTCGCCGAGGATCGCCCGCGGCACCTCCGGTCCGACCTCGGCCGCGAGGTCGAGCCCGGCCGTCCGGGCCCGCTCGGCGAAGAGCGTCACCGCGGTGTCGGCGAGTTCGGCGGGGCTCACGGGCACGCGCTCGAGCTCGAGCTTGCCCGCCTCGACCTTCGCGAAGTCGAGGATGTCGTTGATGATCGCCAGGAGCGACCGGCCGGACCGGGCGATGACCTCGGCGTAGCGGCGCTGGCGCGCCGGCAGGTCGGACCCCGCCAGCAGCTCGGCCATGACCAGGACGCCGTTCATCGGGGTCCGGATCTCGTGGCTCATCGTGGCCAGGAAGGCCGACTTGGCGGCGTTGGCGGCGTCGGCGGCCTGCTTGGCCTCGCTCAGGTCGGACGTCCGGGCGCTGACCTCCGCCTCGAGGTGGGCGCTGTGGGCGGCGAGGCGGTGATCGCGCTCGTTCACCGCGGAGAGCAGGTCGTTGAAGGTCCGCGCCAGCGCGCCGACCTCGTCGTCGCCGCCCACGGGCGCGCGCTGCGCGTAGTCGTGGCGCAGGCGGACCGCCTCCATGGTGCGGGCGAGGGCGGCGAGCGGGCGCGTGACGCTGCGCTGCAGGTAGAGCGACACGCCGACGCCGATCGCGACGGCGAGCAGCGCCGCCAGCGCGGCGTTCTGCGCGGCGGCCCAGAGATGGCCGAGGATGTCGTCGGTCTCGCCGATCAGCACGACCCGACCGACCGGGACCCCGTTCTCCACGATCGGCGCGGTCGCCTGGAGGCTCCGGGTGGCGAGCAGGTGCAGGAGCGACAGGTCCGCGCCGTCCTGGGCGGCGTCCCGGGTCAGGCGCAGGCCGATCCCCTGCTCGGCGAGCACGGACCCATCCGGACGCTCGATCGCCCCGTAGACGATGGACGGCACCTTGCCGATCGCCCGCAGCGACGCGTCCGCCCCGTCGGCGTCGCCCGCCGCGGTGGCCCGGGCGCCGCCATGCGCGAAGACCTGCGCGACGGCCTCCAGCGCCGCCTGCTTGTCGGCGGCGTAGCGGGCGACCTCGCGCCAGACCGACAGGGCCGCCGCCAGGACGAGCGCCGCCGTGACGGCGCCGGTCACCGCCAGAGCCAGCCGGCCCGCCAGGGTGCGCCTCGGCCTCAGCCACGCGAGATGCACGCTCGGCTCCTTCAGGTGGCCCGGTCGGGCCCGATCGCGGGGGGGGGGACGGGGAGGGGCGGTAAGGGCGACGGTACCGGGGAGCGGATCAGGCGGCGGCGCGCAGGCAGGTCCGCGCCACCGCGTCCCAGCCCGCGAGGAACGCCTCGACGCAGCGCGGGTCGAAGTGGCGGCCGGCCTGGTCCGCTACGAAGGCCCGCGCCCGCTCGAGCGGCCAGGCCGCCTTGTAGGGCCGCTCGGTCACCAGGGCGTCGAACACGTCCGCCACAGCCACGATGCGGCCCGAGAGCGGGATCCCCTCGCCGCGCAGGCCCTTCGGGTAGCCGGTGCCGTCCCAGCGCTCGTGGTGGCTCTCGGCGATCTCGGCGGCGAGCCGCACGACGTCGGAGGTGCTGCCCTCCAGGATCCGCCGGCCGCGCTCGGCGTGCTTCTCCATCTCGGCGCGCTCCTCGGCGGAGAGCGGTCCGGGCTTGAGCAGGATCGCGTCGGGCACGCCGATCTTGCCGACGTCGTGCATCGTGGAGGCGAGCTTCAGGATCCGGATCTCCTCCGGGCCGAAGCCGAGGTTCCGGGCGATGACGCCCACGTAGCCGGCCACCCGGGCGATGTGGTCGCCGGTATCGGTGTCGCGGTGCTCGGCGGCCCGCATCAGCAGGGCGATGATCTCGCGCTCCCGCGCCTCGATGACGGCGACCGCCGCCGCGACCTCGCGGGCGAGCCACGCGGCCCGGTCCTGCTCCTGCCGGTGGGCCGCGCTGATCTTCATCAGGTTGGTGATGCGGGCCTGGATCTCCACGGGATCGCAGGGCTTGCCGAGGAAGTCGGTCGCGCCCGCGCGCAGGGCCTCGTGGCGCAGGCTGCGCTGGTCGAGGCTCGTCACCATCACGATCGGCACGTGCGCGAAGCCCGGGACCGCCCGCGCCGCCGCGATCACCTCGAGGCCCGTCAGGCCGGGCATGTCGTAGTCGGTGACGACGACCCCGATCCGGTCGACATGCGCCCGCAGGAAGTCGAGCGCCGTCACGGGACACGTGAAGGCGACCGGCTCGCAGTCGGCCACCGGCTTGAGCGCCTGCATGATCAGCAGGTTGTTCATCTCGGAATCGTCGAGGATCAGCGCGAGCAACGTGTCACTCCCAGGCGACGAGTAGTCGACACAGGATCCGCATCGCGTCCTCCCTACTGGGACAGCAGCAGCTTGCCCGAGAGGGGTCCGACCCCCTTCGGCACCGGCACGCTGGTCCCGTCGTAATTCGCGTTCAGATAGAGGTTCGGGCCCTGGTACAGGTTGACCTGCTGGGCCACGATCACCGTGTAGGCCGACTGGTCGGCGACGGGCTTGTCGGCGTCGATCACCACGCGGCCGGCCGGCAGGTAGAGCGTCCCCAGCATGGTCCGCGCGTTGTCGCTGATGATGCGGTAGGTCCGCATGGGCTTGGTCGCCGCCAGCGGCGGCGGGGTCGGCGACGGTGGCGGCGGCCCGGGCAGCAGCGGCGTGACGATCTGGTCCACCAGGCCGGCGAGGATCGCCGCGGGGTCGACGGGATCGCTGACCGTGCGCTCTTCCATCATCAGCAGGCCGGCCATGGGGCCGGTGGTCGGCGCCGACAGGCTGATCGTGGTCTTCTTGTCGAAGAGCAGACCGCCCTTGTTGCCGGTGAAGTAGAAGGCGACGTCGGTCCCCGTCATGGCGGCATTCTTGTCGACGATGAGCGGGCCGTCCTTCATCACGTAGATGCCGGCGCGCAGCGTCACGGAGGCGTTCTTGGTGATGTACAGGCCGCCGCAATAGGTGCCCGGATCGAGGGTGACGCTCTGGTCGACGATGTTGCCGGAGGTGTCGCGCTTGCTGTTCGCCGAGGACGGGATCGCCGTGCACGCGCCGACCGGCGGCGCTGCCCGGTCCTTCAGGGGGTCCTGGATCGGAGGGCAACCCGTCTGCGGCGGCGGCGCGAAATTCGCGCGGGCGCCGTCGAAGCCGCCCGCCGTGCAGATCGTCTGCGCCCGGGCATAGGCGCTGTCCTTGCCGACCATGCCGCGCGGGCTCTGCGAGTTGCTGTAGAGCGAGCAATCCTGGGCGGTCACCTCGGCGCTCTTCTCCAGCTCGAACGCGCCGGCGGCGAGCGGGTCCAGCGTCAGGAGGCACAGGCGCATCTTGCCGACGACGCGGACCGTCGAGCGGACCGAGACCTTGACGGTAGGCACCCCGACGAAGCCGCCGAAAGCGAGCTTGACGGTCTCGTCGACCGTCGTGGCGACGCTGGTCTTGTCGTCCGCCACGTCGACCCGGAGGGCGTAGGGACTCTCGGGCCGCGGCGCCGCCTGGGCGTGGACTGTGTCGACCACGATGCTCTTGGCCGCCGCCGAGGTCGAGACGGCGAGCTTGAGGTAGTTGCCGGCCGCGAGGACTCCGGCATCGGCCGCGTTCTGGAGCTGGCTGCGCCGCGAGGCGAGGCGGGCGTAATCGATGCCGCCCCCGGTCAGGCCGAGCAGCACCACGGCGCTCAGGCCGAAGGTCAGGGCGACCGAGCCCGACCGGTCCGTCAGGGCCCGCGGGCCGGCGCGGAGCACTCTCCAGAACAGGGAAATGGACGCGTCTCCCAGGGCGGGACCGGATCGGCGGCTGCGGCGGCACCGGCCACCGAACCGTTGGCCTAAGGCACAGCTCCTAAAAATCCGTGGCGTCCGAGCACCGCGAAGCTATCGCCACGCGATAGAGCCGCCTTTAGCTGTGAACAACTTCTATATGCGGCCGCACAATGCCCGGCACCGTCTCGACGACTGATCGCCTCACCGGCCTGCCGCCGGATGAACACAACGGCACACAACCTCAGGGTGAAATTGCGTCCTCATCACAGATCGCGGCCGCAAAATCTTGCTGAACCCGCAATTTCTACCCAGATTTGAACCGTTTTTAAACGGCCTCATCATAGGGTTATTTCTGTCCGCGCCTCTACGGCCGGACGGCGGCAGGCACGGACCTGCAGAGTTCGTTTGGCATGATGGGCATCTTTCGGCGCGTCGCGACCGTCCGCCGTCCGGGCGGGACCGAGGGCCGCGCCGGCACGGCCGGACGCGTCCGACGGTTCGCCGGCCACCGGACCGGCGCCTCCGCGGTGGAGTTCGCGCTCCTGGCCGCGCCGTTCCTGGCCCTCCTGGGCGTCGTGGCGGAATCCGGCGTCATCGCCATCGAGCAGCAGACGCTGGATATCGCGGTCGACCGGAGCGTCCGGCAGCTGCGAACCGGCACCTTCCAGGACGGCTCCGACGGCAGCGATCCGAGCGAGCGCCTCCGCAGGATCGTCTGCACCGGCCCCTCGGCGCTGTTCCCCTGCGCCGACCTGCGCCTCGACGTCTCCCGGACGCCCTCGTTCTCGACCTCGCAGCCGGCGGAGCCGTTCGACAAGACCACGAAGACCTGGACGCCGGGCTTCGGCCAGCGCTTCGAGTGCCCGCAGGGCGGCGACACCGTCACGGTCCGGGTCGCCGTGCCGGTGATGCGGCTGTTCCAGATGCTGGATTTCACCGGCCGGATCATGGCCGACAAGACTCAGCTGCTGGTCACGACCGAGATCTTCCGGGCCGAGGATTACGAGCCCAAGCCGTGCTGAGCGGTCGCCTGCGCGCCCACCTGATCCGCCTGATCGGCGACCGGGAGGGCGTGAGCGCGATCGAGTTCAGCGTGATCGCCCCGATCCTGCTGCTGATCCTGATGGGGTCGATCGAGCTGCCCCGCGCCTACATGATCGGGAAGCGGCTCGACAACGCGGCGGCCACGATGGCGGACCTGATCTCGCGCGGCAGCTACGCCGACCTCAAGCCGGTCTTCGCCGCGACGAGCGCGATCTCCAACCCCTACGACGTGAGCCGGGCGAGCATCGTGCTCACGGCGGCGGGCACCTACAGCGACGGCAGCTCGGCGGCGACCAAGGTCTGCTCGAGCGCCGAGTCCAACGGACAGGCCCGCACGGCGGGCTCCTCGCTCGGCGCACCGCCCGCCGGGATGACCCGGAACGGCGACCGCTTCGTCGTGTCGGAAGTCACGATGACCTACCACCCGATCTTCCCGGTCCTCTCGAACCTGACGCGGTGGACCTTCCGGTACAAGAAGATCTGGCCGGTGCGCGGCGGCGAGATCTACAACGGGCAGAGCGAGGTGGTTCTGCCGGGGGGAAAACCCTGCCCGGCCTGACGGCTAGGCTGACGCTTCGTACCGGCCCGGCTTTGCGGCCGGCGCCACCGGATGACCCGGTGACGCCGGATCGCGGACACGCCCCGCCTCAGCGGGCCGGGACCGCGGTGGCGACGACCCGGCGCGAGGCCGGGCTCGCCGGGACGAGACGCGGCGTCGTGGCCAGCTCGGAGGCCGGCCGCACGGCGGCCGTGGGACGGGCCTGCTCGCGATAGAGCGGCGGGGTCAGCGCGATGCTCTCGTCGGCGCGGGCGGCTCCGATCATCGGAACGGCAGCGAGGGCGGCGAGAACGATGGTGCGAACGGTCATGATCTGAAGTCCTCTCGTTGTCCGGGGCGTGCCCGGCTTCGAGGGGATATCTACGCTGCAGAGCAACATGATCCAAACAGATGCAATCGATTTCCATTATCGATCTTGTCAATGATGGATCGCCGGTGAAACTGCCGATCGGCGCCGCCGTCTGCCTGGCTCGCATTCTGCATCCCCGGCCCGCCGAGCGGCCGGCGCGGAGTGGAGGCGTTGCTGGACTCGGACCGTGACCGGGTCGTCCTATGACGGACGGCCCCAGCGGACGGGCCGAGTTAATGAAAAATTAAAACTCCCCCCCGAATGTCGGGCGCGCGGTCGAAAATCTTCGAAATACCAGAGGTTTAGCGCGTAAAATTTTACCTGTTCGCGCGGAAGGAGACGGCCCGTTGCTGGTTGCGGCCCTGCTTTTCGCGGTGGGCATATGGGAGGGCTGGCGGTATCGGGCATCGGTTCTGATGGCCAGCTCGATGCTGGTCACCCTCGGGTGGCTGGCCCTCTCGATCTTCGTCTGGGCCCAGTTCGACGCCGAGAAGGTGCTGCTGCTCTTCGCCTACCTCACCGCTCTCCAGGCCGGCTATCTCGTCGGGGCCTATATCAGCGCCGATACCGGCCCGAGCCGCTGACCGGTCCGGCGGCGCCGCCGGGATTGGGGTCCGGCCGGCAGACGCATACTCGGCGCGCGCTCAGTGGCCGAGCGCGACCGGGATGCTGAGATCGACGATCCCGTCCACACCCAGGAGTGCGGCGGGCGGCGCGGGCGCCGGACTGATGCCCTGCACGGCGCGGAGCGCCCGTTGATCGAGCTTCGCCGAGCCCGAGCTCTCCTCGATCTCCGCGCCCTGAACCGCACCGTCCGCGGCGATCTGCACGTGGACGACCACGGTTCCGCGGCCACGGCCCGGTCCCGGCCGCGTCCCGGCGCGGTCCGCGGCATCGATCCGCGTGACGAGGTCGGAGAGCCAGGCCCGCGCTGCAAGTCCCGGTGCGGTCCGCGCCGCCACCGCCGACGACGAAAGGGCGAGGCCGAACACGACGGCAGCGGCGATCACGGCGCGCGGCAGCATGGGGAGCGGCGACATGGGGAACAGCGGCTCCTCGAGCCCGGGATCGGGGATCGACCCTACGCGCAGAGGCGGATCCCTAGCGACCCCTTCCGCCGGTCGCCGTCACGAGACAGCGGTGGATTTCCGGCCCTTCGGTCCCGCGGCGGCCAGCATGATGTCGTCGCTGCCGACCTCGAGGCCGGTGTAGCCCAGCATCTCGGCGAGCTGCGTCCGAGCCCGCCAGACCCGGCTCTTCACCGTGCCGATGCGGCACTGCATGACGGCGGCGGTCTCCTCGTAAGTGAGGTTCTCGATCGCCACGAGCACCAGCGCCTGCCGCATCGGCGGCGCCAGGCGGTCGAGGGCGGCCTGGACGTCACTCAGGTCGAGATGGCCGCCCTGCTCGGGCAGCGAGACCATCCGCTCCGCCTGCGCGCCGTCCTCGTCCTGCACCTCGCGCCCACGCTTGCGGTGCTCGTTGTAGAACTGGTTGCGCATGATGGTGAACAGCCACGCTTCCAGGTTCGTGCCCGGCGCGAAGCTCGCGCGCGAGCGCCAGGCACGGAGGAGCGTGTTCTGCAGGAGGTCGTCGGCACCGACATGGCTGCGCAAGAGCGAGCGGGCGAAGCGCTGCAGGTTCGGCACCAGGGCGAGGAGCGAGGCCTGGAACGCCTTCTCGCGCCCGTCCTGCGCCCGGCCGAAGGCGCCGTCGAGCAGCCTCAGCAGTTCGGCGAAGCGATCCGCGATGGTCGGCTCGACGTTGTCCTGCGCGTAGGTCGCCGCGAGCAGATGGCCGAGGTGATACTGCACGCTGTCGGGGAGCCGGGGGCCCTGCGCGTCGATTGTATCAGCGTCGAGCGAGAGTTCGAGCATGATAGCCGATCACCTGAAGGGTACGAAAAATCGCGTGGCGCCATTAATCGCTGAATACGCCGCATCCGCCGCAACATAGATCAGCGGATGGGCACATCTTCGGATCAATATATGCTGGCCTCCGCGACAATCGCGACAGAGATGTCGACGGAATGAGGGAGTTCGATGACGTCATACGCACCGGAAAACTGTTCGCCGCACGGCCGTATCTGCGGCAGCGCACGCGAAGATCTCGCTGCTGCGAATGCCCGCCCCGAGCGGGGCGGCCGCAGGACGCTCTCGACCGCGGGATCGTGCCCATGACCCGGCTCTCGGATCTCGAGGACGATCCCGCCTTCCAGGAGGCCGTCCTCGCCGTTCGGGGCGCAGCCAGCACCCTGAGCGGCCGGGCCGTGACCGTCGAGGAGGCCCGGTTCCTCGTCGGCATCGCCCTGACGACCTTCGCGCATGCCGGCGGTCTCGAGGAGCCCAGCCGCAGCCGGCTGGCCCGTTTCTCGGCGCGCATCGGGCCAGGCACCGTCGTCGAGACGCTGACCAAGCACTGAGCGTGGGCGCCGGGCGCGCGGGCCGGCGCCCCGGCCTATCCGGCCTCCGCCATGGCCGCCCGCAGAACCCGGAGGAGGTCCGCCATGACCGCCTCCCGGTCCGGATCGCGCGCCGCGAGGCGGAGCCCCGCGGCGACGTGCTGGTCGATGATCAGGAGGCCGACCTCGCGCAGGGCCGCTGTGGCGGCCCGGATCTGCTGGACCTCGTCGAGGCAGTGCCGGTCGGCCTCGACCATCGCCCGCAGGCCCCGGACCTGACCCTCGATCCGCGCCAGTCGCCGGACCAGCGGGGCGCGCTCCGCGTCGGTCCGGGCGAGGCAGACACGACCGTCGACGAGCGTGCCGCGTGTCACCGTCCTGCGAGCCACCTGTTCCCGTCCGCGCGCGGGTCGCGGCGCACCGGAGCGCCGCGACCTCGGGTGAGCCGTCCCGGCCGGCGGATCAGCCGATCTGCTGGCTCTCGGCACCGCTGTCGGGCCGGGCCGGGCCGAGCACCGGCTCCTCGCCCATCGGCTGGTTCTGGACGACGCTGAACTCGCCCTTGCCGTCGAGCGACGGGCCCTGCGTCCAGCGCCCGGCCGGCGGCGGCGAACCGTCCGCCGACGTGGAGAAGAAGTTGTAGTTGAACTTCTGGTTCTCCTTCTCCTGCGGGAAGGAGTTCGGGATCGGCAGCGTTCCGGCGTGGCCGCCGAGTTCCTCGATCACCGCCAGCCATTGCTGCTGGTGCATCGTGTCCCGGGCGATGAGGAAGCTCCACATGTCGCGCATGCCCGCATCGTTGGTGGCGTTGTAGAGCCGCACCGCCAGGACACGCCCGGTGCTCTCGGCGGCGACGTTGCAGTACATGTCGGCCGCGATGTTGCCGCTGGCGTAGATGTGGCTCATGTCGAAGGACTGGCCGTCGGAATTACCCGGGAAGGCGGCCATGCCGGTCGACAGCAGCGTCTTGTGCAGCATGCCCTCGGCGATGTGGCGCGGGTTCTCGCCGCCCATCACGGCACCGACGATCGCGTCGGCCGCCCCGGCCTCCTGGACCTTGGTAGGGGCGTTCTCGAGGTTCAGCGCCACCGCAGTCGCGAGCATCTCGATATGGCCGATCTCCTCGGTAGCCGTATTGAGCAGCATGTCGCGGTACTTGGTCGTCGGGGCGCGGTTCCCCCAGGCCTGGAAGAAGTACTGGAAGGCGACCCGGATCTCGCCCTCGATGCCGCCAATCGCCTGCTGGAGCATGCGGGCGTAGATCGGGTCGGGGCTGTCGACCTTGACCGGGTACTGAAGCCGCTTGTCGTGATAGTACATGATGTCTGTCCCTCGCGAGAGGCACGGCGTGCTCAAGCCCACCGCACGATCGGCCGTCGGCCCGGTACTCCGTGGGAGCATCGCGCCTCGCACCCTGTCCAACCCCGCCTCGGGACCACGGTTCGATCTTTCGCGAATTTTATAACGATCAATATTTGACCGAACGCATTTTCCCGCGCCGTGCCAGGGTATTGTCGTGAAAATCCACGATCAGCGCCGCGCCTAACCGGCCAGAATTACACAATGTAAGTTAAGGGCGCCTCACCCATGTTAAGGGGCGACGCGAATGACCGGATCAGCGGCCCCTTTCTCTGCCCGCGATGCGCCGCGTGCGGGCGCTCGGTGGTCGGACAGGGGACAGTTCTCTCGGGATCGCCGGGCGCGCGCGGCGCGGCCGCGGAACGCGCCGCTCTACGAGCGCCTACAGGAGCCCGGTGCGCCGGGCGAGCATGATCCCGAAGGCGAGGCAGGCGGCGAGGCTGACGGCCAGCATGGCGACGTTGGTCCAGAACCGGACCGGCCGGCTGGACCCGTCGATCCCGCTCGCCCGCAGCCGCACCCACGGCACGTAGAGGTAGAGGGCGATCAGCGTCAGGATCAGGAACGCGAAAGTGGCGACCCGCCCGGTGATCAGGGCCGCGCCGGCCAGGACCGCCCATCCGATGACGAGGCCCAGCATGGTGAACAGGGCAGTCGAGTTCACGTCCGCGCGTCCCCTTCAGCGGATGGTGTCGGCCGGGCAGCCGACGCGATCCTCAGTCTGCGACGGGTTCCGCTAGGGAACCGTTAGCATCGTCCGGACTGTTTGCGAGATCGGGAAGGTTTCTGGTGCTGCGAGAGAGGATTGAACTCTCGACCTCTTCATTACCAATGAAGTGCTCTACCACTGAGCTACCGCAGCAGGTGACCGGGGCGCTCCCGCGAGGGCGTCTCCGTCCGGCCGAGTGGGGCCATAACGGATCGCCGCCGGGTTGGCAACGCCGTGTTGCGCTTCCGCGCCGTTTTAGGTGCGCGATGCGGCCCGGATCAGGGCGGCGAGCCCGGGCTCGGACACGGCCTCGGCGGCGTCCGACGGGGTGAACCATCGGAGTTCCCGCTGGCGCGCCTCCGGGAAATGCTTGAGCTGCTTGCGCACCTCCAGCGGAAACACCTTCACCTGGCACAGGACGGTGTCGAGGTTCCTCAGACGCTTCTGGTAGAGGTACAGCCCGATCGGCCGCTTGCCGACCGCACCGCGCAGGCCGGCCTCCTCGTAGGCCTCCCGCGCGGCCGCCTCGAACGGCTTGCGACCCTTCATCGGCCATCCCTTGGGGATGACCCAGCGGCGGCTCTCCCGGGAGGTCACCAGCAGGATCTTGGTCTTGCCGTCCCGCCCGTGCCGGAACGGAAGGGCCCCGACCTGCCGCCGCGGCTCGCCGTCCTCCTCGAGGACGGTCACGGGCGCACCCGGCGACGCGGGACGCCCCTCCGATCCGACCGGATCGACGGCGCGCGCGGGCTGTGAGCGGGCTGGGGGATGATCGGATCCTCGGTCGGCAGCTCACGACAAGCTACACGGCGCGCCGGCTCATTCAACTTGCAATAGTCGAACGCCCCGGCGTGTCCGTGACCCCGCGGCGCTCCTGTCATCTCGCGCTCGGACGGCCGGCGCGCCGTGAAACCGGTCACCCGATCCGACGAACCGGCCGCTCACCCGAGCCGGAAGGCGGCAGCGCCGCGGACGCCATCCCGGCCGAGACCGGGTCGGCACCGGCCGCCTTCGAGGCGCCCGCCTTCGCCGGAAGGACGGTCGGGATCGGGCCGGTGGAGGTCGACGCCGCGGACGCGACCGAGGCCGAGGACGCGGCCTGGGCCGACGCGGAGGTCGACGCGGGTGTCGGCGACGGGACCGGAGCAGTCGCGGCGGCGGGGGACACGGTCGGAGGCGACACGGGGACCGATGAGGCGAGCGGTCTGGCGCCCGGCGCCGCGGCGTTCGGGGCCGCCGGCACGAGGGCCGTGCCGGCGGCATCCGCCTCCGGCTCCACCGCGGGCGCGGCACCGAGCGTGTTCGGGGGCTCGCGCCACGCGAAGGCGTCGAGGCGCCCGGTCACCGGCGAGACCGGCGCCCAGGTATCGGTGGCGATGCCGTCGGCGATCCACACGCGGTCGCGCGGGGCGCGGGCGGCCCGGGCCAGCCACTCGCGGGCCTGACCGGAGGCGGCCCCGTGCTCGGCCTCCTCGATGGCCGCCATCATCAGGCAGGCCCGGGCGGTCGGACGGTCGGAGAGCAGGGGCTTCACGGCCTCGCGGGCCCGCTTGTAGTCCCGCGCGTCGAGGGCGGCCTGGCCCAGGGCGAGGCGGGATTCGGGGTCCCAGACCGACAGCTTCGCCAGGACTTCGGCGCGGGCGAGGCGGTCGCGGACCGAATCGCCGGGACGCAGGCCCAGATAGACCTTCGCGAGGTCGGGATGGGGATTGGCCTTCCAGGCCGCCTCGACGATCCGGGCGGCCTTCTTGACGTCGCCGCGACGGGCGAGGAGGCGGCCGGCGATGCAAGCCGCCGGCACGAGGTCGGGGGCGAGCTTGACCGCCTGCAGGGCCCGCTCCGCGGCGATCTCCGGCTCGCCGGCCTCGCGCTCGCCGGCGATGGCGGTGAGGAGCACCGCCCGCTGGCGCCGGGCCGCGGCCTTGTCGATCAGTCCGAGGGACGAGCGGCGCTCGATCGTCTCCAGGGCGGCCGCCCAGTCGCCGTCGGCGCTCTGCGCCTCCAGAAGGGCCTCGTTGGCCCAGGTCACGCTCGGGGCGAGGCGGGCGGCCTCGGTGGCGTAGGCGCGGGCGGCCGTCTCGTCCTCGCGGCGCCGGGCCTCGACGAACAGGCCGCGCAGGCCCAGGACCCGGGTCTCGGGATCGTCGACCATGCGCTGGAAGGCGCTCTCGGCCGCGTCCCGGTCGCCGGAGATCTGCGCCGCCTGCGCCTTCAGCAGCAGGGTCAGCGGCTCGGTGCCGAGGAGCCGCTCGGCGTCGCCCGCGAAGCGGCGGGCCGCCAGGGGATCGCCCGAGCCCACCGCCACCATGCCGCGGGAGAGGGCCGAGAGGCCCTTGGCCCGGCGCCGCTCGGCCGAGCCGCGGACCAGGGCCTCGGGCAGGCCGATGACACCGCGCACGATCGCCCAGAGGACGCCCAGGACGATCGCCGCCGCGATCACGCCGACGAGGGCGACCGCGAGGCTGGTGCCGATCTGGTAGCCGTTCCAGACGACGGTGACGGTGCCGGGCCTGTCGGCGATCCAGACCGCCCCGAAGGCGGCGAGTGCGAGCAGGGCCAGGAAGGCGAGGGCGCGCCACATGGGGTCAGTATCTCCTGTCGGCGGCCGGCTGGCGGCCGTCGCGGGGTGCGGGAGGAGCGGGGCGCCTGCGCGCCCGCTCGGAGATGGTGCGGCCGCGCAGCGCGCGGATCGGGGCCCTCACCGGCCTAGCGCCCGGGGGCGGCCTGGGCCGGCTGGGCGGCGCCGACCGGCAGGGCCTTGAAGGCGCCGTCGAGCAGCGCGCGCACGGCCTGCTCGGCCTCGGCCCGGGCCTTGAGCTTGGCGCCGAAATCCCCGGCCTGCTCCCGGGCCTCGGCCGGGAGCGCCGCGAAGGCCGCCGAGGCCGCCGGCAGGTCGCCGCGGTCGAGGGCCGCCTGGACCTTGCTCTCCGGATCGTCCGCGGCCTCGGGAGCGGGTGCGTCGGCCTTGCGGATCTGCACGAGACCGTCGGCCATGCTCAGGAGCTTGGTGCGGAAATCGCCGGTCTCGGCCGCGCTCTTGGCCCGCTGCGCCTGCCGCTTGGCCGCGATCCGCTCGGCGATCGGCCGGAACGTGTCGGCAAGATCCCCAGCCGAGGGAGCACCGCCGTCGGCGAAGGGCGCCAGGGCCTTGGCCTGCGCGTCGGTCCCCGGATCGAGCTTGCGCAGGGTCGCGAGCGGCTCGGCGTAGCTCGTCCCGGATTCCAGGGCGGCCGCCACGCGGTCGGCGACGACGACCCGGAGCGCCGCCTGGACGGTGCTGGCCTCGGCGCGCTGCGCGACGCTCTTGTCCAGGGCGGCGATCTGGTCGGCCTGCTCCTGCAGCCGCCGGTCGACCGCCTTCGCGGCCTCCGCGGCCTGGGCCTGTCCGGCCTCGGCGGCGGTGCGGCTCGCCTGGGTCGCCGCCTGGACCGCCTCGGTCGCGGCCTTCACCCGCGCGTCGACGGCCTGCTGCAGCGCGTCGAGGCGCTGCCCCAGGGCCGCGTCGGCCTCGGCGTTCGCCTTGGTCTTCTGCTCCACCTCGCTCTGCAGCGCCGCGACCTTCCGGGCGGCCTCCTCGGCCGCGCCCTTGTTGGCGCCGCCATCCTCCACCGCCTTCAGGCGGGTCTCGAGGTCGGCGATCTGCTTCGCGTTGTCCTGGACCACGCCGAGCTTCGAATCGGCCGGCTGGTCGCGACCGGGCTCCTGACCCGGCTCCTCCTGCAGGGCCGCGACGCGCTGGTCGAGGCTGTCGAGGCGGGCGACGAGATCCGGCGGCACGGCGGGGGCCTGACCGGAGGCCTGACCGGCCGCTTGCCCGTCGGCGGTGGACGCGGGCGCCGCACCGGACTTGTCCAGGGCCTGCTTGGCGCTCGCCTCGGCGGCGGCGACGCGCTTGTCGAGCGCCGTCACGGCGTCGCGCGGGGCCAGCCCGTCGAGACGCTTGTCGAGGGACGCGAGCTGGCCGGAGAGCCTCTGGTCCAGGGCGCTCAGGCGCGGGTCGGGACCGATCCCGGCCTTCTCGGCGCCGAACAGCAGGCCGGCGCCGATCACGCCGCCGAGCAGCCCCGCGGCCGCGAGCGAGCCGAACCCGGCCCGGGCCCGGCCGGCGGGCGCGGCGGCGCTCCTGTTGGGATCGACGACGGCCACCGCGGGGATCGGGCCCTTCGGCGGCTCCTTGCCGTCCCTGGAGGCGTCCTTGGAAGTATCCCTGGAAGCGTCCTTGGAAGCGTCCTTGCCCGGCTCCTTGCCGGCGGCCGGCGGATCCGGGATGCGCTTGGCCTTCAGGTCGATGATCGGGCCGGCCGTCACCGCGCTGGCCGCTGCCGGGCCCGCGGCGCCGGGTGCGGGTCCGCCCGGACGGGGACCGCCCTGCGTTCCGGTTCCGGGCTGCGCGGCCTTCGGATCGATCTTCGCGCCGGACATCCCGGACGCGGCGGTGGAGGCCGTCGACGACGACGAGGCGGACGCCCCGGTCCTGCCGTCGGAGGCCGACGACGCGGCACCCGCCGTCACGGGATCGGGCTTCGCACCGGCCGACTGGGCGACCGGGTCGGTCGCCGGCCTGGGCGGCGTTCCGGACGCGGATCCCTGCGGCCCCCGCATGCCGCCGGCGGCGGTGGAGGAGGTGGAGGCCGACATCGAGGCCGACGTGGAAGCGGACGTCGAGGCCGACGTGGAGGCTGTGGACGCCGACGTCGCGGCCGGTCGGGACGCGCCACCGGGCGGGCTGGACTGCCCGGGCTTGTCGGCGTCGCTGGGTGGTGGCGTCACGGGCAAGTCCTCCAACTCTTCGGCGTCGCCGCGCCCCCCTAGCACCGCGGCGGCGCCGGGCGCGAGGGCGAGATACGGCGGCCCGGCCTCCCTGTCACCGCGCGGTTAGCCCGGTCGCCCTGCCAGGGCGTCGAGCAGGTCCGCTTCGCGCGGGCGTGCCGCGACGAAATGGACCGGAACACCGGCCGCTTCCAGGGGTGCCGCAACATCCGGCGATAGGCAGTAATGCCTCAGCCGGCGGAAAGCTCCGCCGTGCTCCGATCCATCCGCGAGGGCAAGGGCGACGGCGGCGCTGCGCCGGGAATAGTGAAGGGCCGCCTCGAGGCGGTTCTCGGCGAGTTCGCGGCCGACCGCCGGCGGCAGGCGGTCCAGCGGTTCGGCCCGGTACGCCACGAAGGCCGTGACCCGGAATCCGGCGGCCGTGAGCGTCGCCGCCGGTTCCGGCTTGCGCTCGGCTCCCGTCGCGTGGAGGAGCGGCTGGCCGGGCGGCAGCGTCGCCGCCACCAAGCCGGCGAGGCCCGCGGCGTCGCCGGGCCCCTCCCGGACGGGGCCGAGACCGGCCGCGCGAGCCAGGGCGGCCGTCCGAGCGCCGACGGCGAAGACCGGGAGGCCGCGCAGGGCCGGCGCGTCGCGGATCGCCGGAACCGCGTTGGCGCTGGTCAGCAGCAGCGCGGCGAAGGGTCCCATGGGCGGGGCCGCCGCGGTCGGCCGCACGGCCAGGACCGGCGCCACCAGCGGCGCGTGGCCGAGTTCGGCCAGGGCCGCCCCGGTCCGCGTCGCTCCCGGCTCGGGCCGCGCCACCCAGATCCGCAAGGGCTAGGTCTCCAGCGTCAGGCGGACGCCGTGACGCGCCGCGTCGCCCGGGGCGAGCAGGCGCTGCGAATCGCGCGCGGCGAGGTCGCCCGCGAAGTCCGACCAGTCGGCGTAGCCGGTCCAGCACTCCAGCGACAGGAAGGGTGCGGTCGGCTTGGTCCAGACCGCCAGGTGGGGGAAATCCGCCATCTCCATGCGGATCGATCGTCCGGGGCCGGTGAAGCGCATCCAGCGGCTGCGGGCGTTCCGGAACACGAAGGCCTCGGTGAAGAGCGCCGGATCGAGGGGCAGCGTGTCCCCGGCGAGGGGGATCGGCTGCTCGTCGCGCAGCAGCAGGCCGCCCGGGCCGACCTGCGGGGCGAAGGGCCGCTCCGCCTCCTCGAAGGCGACCGCGTAGCCGCCGTCGCGGGCGCGGGTGCCGCCCGCGAAGGGCCACGGGAAGGCCGGGTGGAAGCCGAGGGCGTAGGGCAGGGGGACGGCGCCGGGATTGGCGACGGTCACGTCGAGGTCGAGCCCCGCCGGGCGGACCCGCGCGGCGATGTCGAGCCGGAACGCGAACGGGTAGTGCGCCCGCGTCTCGGGCCCGTCGGTCAGGCGCAGGGTCACCGCGTCGGCGCTCAGGTCGACCACCGCGAAGGGCAGGTCCCGGGCGAAGCCGTGCTGGGCCATCGGGTAGCGCTCGGACCCGACCGTCACGTGCCCGCCCGCCGAGGCGCCGACCACCGGGAAGAGCCAGGGTGCGTGGCGGTTCCAGTGCTCGGGATCGCCGCTCCAGAGATACTCGGTCCCGCCGACCCGCCACGAGACCGGCTCGGCCCCGTCGGTCGCGAGCGTCGCGGTGGTGCCGTCCGATGCGGTCAGCTCGATGCGCGTGGTCACGGTGCTCTCCCGGTCTGCCTCGGTGAGCCGAGGTAACGGAGGCGGGGCCGGACGCAAGGCCCCGGCGCGCGGTTGCTCAGGCCGCCGTTCCGAGCCCCGGCAGGACCGCCTCGGGCGGCCCGGAAGCGACGATCCGGCCGGCCTCCAGGACGTGGACCGCGTCGGCGCCCTCCAGGGTCGAGAGGCGGTGGGCGATCAGGATCAGCGTCCGCCGGCCCGAGAGGGCGCGCAGCGCCCGCATCACGGCCGCCTGCGTCTCGTCGTCGAGGGCCGAGGTCGCTTCGTCGAAGACGATGACGTCCGGGTCGTGGTAGAGTGCCCGGGCGATGCCGACGCGCTGACGCTGGCCGCCGGACAGCCGCGCCCCGCGCTCGCCGACCCGCTCGGCGTAGCCGTGCGGCAGGGCGGCGACGAAGTCGTGGGCGCCGGCGAGCCGCGCCGCCCGCTCGACGGCGGCGAGGTCCGGCGCGTCGAGGCCCAGCGCGATGTTCTCCGCCACGGTCCCGTCCACCAGGAACACCTCCTGCGGGACGTAGCCGATCCGGTTCTGCCACGCGGGCAGGGTGCCGGCATCGAGGGGCCGGCCGTCCACGGTGATCCGCCCGGCGGTCGGGCCCAGCACGCCGAGGATCAGGCCCGCGAGCGTCGACTTGCCCGAGCCGGTGCGCCCGGCAAGGCCGACCGTAGCGTTGACCGGGATCGTCAGGTCGATCCCCGCGAGGGCCGGACGGCCGGTGCCGTAGTCGAAGCCGAGGCCCTCGAGCCGGATCGCCCGCGCGAAGGGCAGCCGCTCCGCGGTGCGGGGCCGCGGCTCGCGCTCGTCGGCGAGCTCGTCGACGATCACCCGCACCGCCGGCAGGGTGAAGCGCATCAGCGCCACCGAGGTGAAGATGTTCTGGAAGGCCGGCAGCATGCGGTAGCCCGCGAAGGCGAACAGGCCGAGCAGCGGCAGGATGCCGGCGACGTCGAGCCCCTGGGCGAGCGCGAACAGCACCACCACGATCACCCCGCCGAAGGCCAGGGCCTCGATGACGAAGCGCGGCATCTGGCCGGTGAGCTGGCTCGCCGCGGTGGCGAGGGCGTAGGCCCGGGCCGGGGCGTCGAACCGCGACGCGAACGCCTCCGCGCGCCCGTAGAGCTTCAGCTCGGTGAGCGCCCCGAAGGTCTCCTGCACGATCCGGAAGCGGGCCTCGTTGTCGGCGACGGTGCGGCCGCCCAGCCGGGCCAGCCGGGCGCGCATCACCAGGTAGATCCCGACATAGAGGCCGCCGAAGCCGCCCCCCAGGATCAGCGCGAGCTGCGGCGCGTAGGCCAGCAGGAACGCGATCACCGCGAGCGCCGAGCTCGCCCGCGAGGCGAGCACCGTGGCGGGGGTCAGCGCGCCGATCACCAGCCGGTCGGTCTCGGACAGCACGTTCTTGGCGAGCTCGGCGCTGTTGGCTTTCGCGAAGAACAGCCGCTCCCGGTCGAGGTAGCGGAACAGCAGCCGCCGGCTGAGGCTGTAGCCGGCCAGGTGCGTGAACCGGAGCTGCGCATAGGTCAGCCCGGCATTCACCAGCGCGGTGACGAGGATCGCCGCGAGCGCGGCCCCGCCGGTCACCAGCAGGAAGCCGCGCTCGTCGGTCAGTCCGAGGGCGCTCCGGGCCTGGGCCAGGTAGGGGATCCGGGTCGCCGCCGACGGGTCCCCGACCAGCGTCAGGAACGGGATCACCGAGGCGACGCCCACCACCTCGAGCAGCGCCGCCGCCGCGAGGCCGAGGGCGATCAGGGCGAGCCGGCGCCGGTCGGCCGACCGCATGGCGCGGACGAGGTCGATCAGCGCGCGCATGGCATCGCGGGGTCTGGCGGGACGGCTCGCATGGTCGGGCCGGGCTTAAGCGCGCCGTCCCGGCCTGTCCACGCCGGGCTCAGTCGAGCTTCTTCAGGGAGCCCAGGTCGACCTCGCCGTCCTGGCCGGTGAAGGTCAGGGTCTTGGCCGCCCCGTCCGCCTGCGCGACGCCGCCGATCCGGTGGTCGCCGCTGTCGTAGGTCGAGACCTGCCCGTCGCGGTCGACGAGGAGGCGGCGCTTCTCCGGGAAGAACGCGTACTTCATCCCGTTCTGCGCGCCGCTGGTCGCGGGCTCGCCGAGATCCTTCGGCCACCAGGGCTCCGCGCCCTTCATCGGTTTCATCGGCTCCATGGGCTTCATGGGTTCCATCGGCTTCATGGGTTCCATCGGCTTCATCGGCTCCACGGCGCGCACCTCCTGTCCGGCGAGAGACAGGAGGACGCGGCAGGCGCGGAAGGGTTGCACGCGGGCCCGCCCGCCCGGGCCCGGCTCAGAGCGGCGGCAGCCCCGGCGCCGGGCGCTCCCGCACCTGGCTGTCGAAGCCGACATGGAGCTGGTGCTCGCGGCCGTCCCGGTCCTTCGCGGCCACCTCGAAATGGCGCGGCCCGCGGCCCGTGACCCGCACGTCGCCGTAGCCCGCCGCCTGGACCGAGGCGGTCAGGGCGGCCATGTCGGGCTTCGGCCCGAGACCGAGCCGGTCCTTGGCCCAGTCCAGGCTGCCGGTCGGAGGGCCGCCGGCCGGCCCGAGCAGCAGCGTGCGCCCGTCCCCGTGGGTCAAGACCCGGGCGCGCAGGAAGCCGGTCTCGAAGCGGCCCTGCACCGTCACGGTCTCGCCCTTGGCGACGAGGCCGCCGCCCTCGCCCTCGCGGCCCGTCTCCACGAGGGCCCGCCCGGTCCCGTCCTGCACCACGAACTTGTTGCCGAAGATCTCCGCGACGACGCCCTTGATGGCGGTCGCGCCGGAGGGGGCCAGGGCCTGGATCGCCACCGGCGCGACCGGCGTCGGTTGGAACGGCGTTCCCTGCGCCAGGGACAGGCCGACGGCGCCCAGGGCCAGCGGCAGCGCCACCGCGCCCACCACCCAGGTCCGCCGCGGCACCGCCCGCGACGCCGGCTTGGCGGCCCCGGGCTCGCGGACCTCCCGCGCGGTCCCGTCGATGGTCTTGTCGTCGCTCATGATCTCATCCTCTGAAGGGTCCGGATCCGCTCGATCCGATGCCCCTTCCTAGGGAGGTGCCGGCAATCCGGTCTGAACCGCGCGGTTCAGGCCCGGTTAAACGCGCCGCCCTAGGTCGCGGACTCATTAAGCTCGCAGCCAGACCCGCACGGCTGCGAGCTTGACGCTGGCGAGGAAGTTGTCGGGATCCTTGTCGTAGCGCGTGGCGACGGCGCGGAAGTGCTTGATCTTGCTGAAGAAGCGCTCGACCAGATTGCGGTACTTGTACAGGAACGGGCTGAAGGCCAACACCTTCTTGCGGTTGGGCATCGGCCTGACGTTCGCCCACGCGCCCTGCTCAGCCATCCGAGCGCGTAACGCGTCGCTGTCGTACGCTCGGTCGCCCAGCAGGATCTGGCCCGTGCCCAGACCGCCCAGCATGTCGGCCGCCGCGCGCCCATCGTGCGCTTGACCCGCGGTGATCTTGAGCGCCACCGGACGGCCCTCGGCATCCACCAGCGCGTGGATCTTGCTCGTCAGGCCGCCGCGCGAGCGACCCATGCCACCGGATCGGCCATCTTTTTTTGGGTGCAGGCGGCATGCTGGTGAACCCGCACGCTGGTGGCGTCGATCATCTGCAGGTCGCCGTCGTAAGCTTTTGACACCGCGTCCAGAAGCCGATCCCAGATGCCACGCTTGCGCCAGCGCCGAAAACGGTTGCCGCAGGTCGTATGTGGGCCGTAGCGCGCCGGGATGTCGGCCCAGGGCGCGCCCGTGCGCAGCCGCCAGAAGATCCCGTTGAGCACCCGCCGGTCATCCACGCGCTCCTTGCCGCGCACGTCCGTCGGCAACAACGGCTCGATCACCGCCCACTCCGCATCCGTCAAATCAAACCGCGCCATCAAGGCCCTCCTGCTCAGAGGGCTAACGACGCCGCGGTTCAACCGTGCCAGCCGTTATGGGTTCGCGACCTAGAGCGCTCCGTGTGGAACCCGTGCGGGTTCAGAGGCTTGGCAGCGGGCGTTGATGCGGGCCGACAGGTCGGCGCCCGCGCGGCCGTCCCGGGAGCCGACGTGAGACCACGGCCCTAAGTGCCGGCGGCAGCGGGCGAAACCGGCCGGCCGCCGCGGTCCAGACGGGGAGGTGAGACCGGTGAAGATCCTGCTGGTGGAGGACGACGCCGCCCTCGCGGCGGAGGTCGCCAAGGTCCTGCGCGCCGAGAACTTCGTGCTCGACCACGCCGCCACCGGCGAGGACGCCCAGCATCTCGGCGAGACCGAGGGCTACGACGCCGTCGTGCTCGATCTCGGCCTGCCGAAGGGCGACGGCGTCTCGGTGCTGCGGGCCTGGCGCGGGGCCGGCCGGACCCTGCCGGTGCTGGTGCTCACCGCCCGGGACGGCTGGAGCGACAAGGTCGCGGCCTTCAAGGCGGGGGCGGACGACTATCTCGTGAAGCCGGTGCGCGTGGAGGAGCTGGTGATCCGCCTCCGCGCCCTCGTGCGCCGGTCCCAGGGCGGCGGCGCGAGCCGGATCACCTGCGGTCCCCTCAGCTTCGATCCGGGTCTCGGCGCCTTCGAGCACGAGGGCCTGCCGCTCAAGCTCACCGGCCTGGAATGGCGGGTCCTGTCCTGCCTGATGCTGAACCGCGAGACCGTGGTGCCGCGCCCGCACCTGATCGAGCGGGTCTACGAGGGCGACGCCGACGTCGATTCGAACTCCGTCGAGGTGATCATCACGCGCCTGCGCCGGAAGATCGCGCCGGCGCGGATCGAGAGCGTGCGCGGCCACGGCTACCGCCTGCACGCGGAGCCCGCCTGATGGCGGCGACGGCGCGGCGCCGCTCGCTCCGCACACGGCTGCTCGCGTCGGCCCTGGTGCTGGTGCTGGCGGCCCTGGTGGTGGCGGGCCTCGCCATCGGGGTGATCCTGCACCGCTTCGTGCGCGGGCAGCTCGACGGCCGGCTCGACGCGCAGATCGTCGCCCTGCGGGCCGGGCTCGAGGCCGGGATCCTCCCGCAGGGGCTCGACGCGCCGCCCTTCGACCGGCCCGGCCCCGGCTGGGCCTGGGAGGTGCGCCGCGGCGCCGAGACGATCCGATCCGGCTCCCTGCGGGGCGGGGACATCCGCCTGTCCGATCCCGGACCGGACGACGATCCGGGCCGGCCGCACCCGGCCTCGGGCACGGGGCCGCGCGGCGAGCCCCTCGTCGCCCGCGTGCTGGCCGTGCCCGGGCCCGAGCCGGCGACGATCGTGGTGGCGGCGCCGGAGGGGGAGCTGCGCGGGCCGCTGCGCGAGGCGCTGACGAGCCTCGCCCTGGCGCTCGGCATCCTCGGCCTGTGCCTGCTCGCGGGCCTGGCCTTCCAGGTGCGCCTGGGCCTCGCGCCGCTGACGCGCCTGCGCGCGGACCTCGCGTCGGTCCGGGCAGGGCGGCACGAGCGCGTGCCGGCGGACCAGCCGGCCGAGATCGCGCCGATGGTGGCGGAGCTCAACGCGCTCCTCGACCAGAACGCGCAGAACCTGGAACGCGCCCGCGGCCACGTCGCCAACCTCGCCCACGCCCTCAAGACACCGCTCGCCACCCTGTCGATGGCCCTCGCGGAGCCGGCCCGCGACCCGGACGGCGCCCTGCGCCGGCAGGTGGACGACATGGACCGGCGGGTGCGCCATCACCTCCGGCGCGCCCGGGCCGCGGCCCTGGCGGGCTCGGCCCGGGGCCGCACGGCCCTGGCGCCCCGGCTGTCGGACCTGCGCGCGGCGCTGACGCGGATCCACGCCGAGAAGGGCGCGACGATCGACCTCGACGTCCCGGAGACCCTGTCGGTCTCCTGCGAGGGCCAGGATCTCGACGAGATGCTCGGCAACCTCGTGGACAATGCCTGCCGCTGGTGCCGCGGCCGCGTGCGGGTCTCGGCGGCGGCGCGCGACGGCGCGGTGGCCGTAGTCGTGGAGGATGACGGACCCGGCCTCGACCCGGCGGCGGCATCCGCCGTCATGGCCCGGGGCCGGCGCCTCGACGAGGGCGTGCCGGGCCACGGCTTCGGGCTGCCGATCACCCTGGAGCTCGCCGAGCTGTACGGCGGCGGCCTGAGCCTCGGGCGGTCGGATCTCGGCGGCCTGCGGGCGGAGCTGCGGCTGCCGGCCTGACCGTGCCCCTCAGCCCAGCGCCTCCCGGAGGATCGGCCGGATCCGCGGATCGGCGCAGTGGGCCACGTTGAAGCGCATGTAGCCGTTCCACGCATCCGACAGGCTGAACGAGGTCCCGGGCGCCAGCACCATGCCGCGGGCCAGCGCCCGGCGGGCGACGTCGGCCCCGTCGCGCCCGTCGGGCAGCCGCATCCACAGGAAGAAGCCGCCCCGGGGCTGCGCCCAGGTCTCGAGGCCGCAGGCGCGCAGCTCCGCGGAGGCCTGCACCATCGCGCCGGCGAGCCGGCGGCGGGTCTCGGCGAGGTGCCGCCGGTAGGCGCCCTCGGTGATCAGCGCGTGCACCAGCGCGGCCGTGATGTGGCCGTTGCCGAGGCTGAGGGCGAGCTTGAGATCGACCAGCGGCTCGACCCAGTCGGCCCGGAGCGCGATCCAGCCGCAGCGCGCGGCCGCCGACAGGGTCTTGGAGAAGCTGCCGATCTGGATCACGCGCTCCAGTCCGTCGAAGCCGGCGAGCCGCGGGGCGGCCTCGGGCTCGAGGTCGCCGAAGATCTCGTCCTCGACGATGAGCGTGTCGTGCGCCTCGCACAGCTTGAGGAGCCGGTGCGCCACGGTCGGCGCGAGGCTCGCCCCGGTCGGGTTCTGGAGGGCGGCGTTGGTCAGGTAGAAGCGCGGCCGGTGCTGCTCCAGCAGGGTCGCGAGCGCCTGCAGGTCCGGCCCCTCCGGCGTGATCGGCACGCCGACCACCGCCACGCGCTGCGCGCGCAGCAGCGCCAGGAAGTTGAAGTAGCAGGGATCGTCGACCAGCACGGTGTCGCCGGGCTGGAGCAGGAACCGGCAGACGAGGTCCAGCGCCTGCGTGGCCGATTCGACCAGCACGATCTGGTCGGGCTCGGCGCCGACGCCCTTCTCGCCGACCTTGCGGGCGATCTGGTGGCGCAGGGGCTCGTAGCCCAGGGGCCGGTCATAGTTGGTCATCTCGGCGAGGTCGGCCCGGGCCACCCGGCGCAGGCCCCGGCGGATCGCCTCGTGGGGCATCCAGGAATCGGGCAGCCAGCCGGCCCCGGGCTTCAGCTGGTCGGAGCCGGCCTGCTGCGCCTGCCGGGTGATCCAGAGCGGGTCGACGATCCGGTCGAGCCGCGGCCCCATCGCCTGGAGCGAGAGCGGACGGGTCTTGCCGGCGACGTAGAAGCCCGAGCCCGGCCGCGGCACCACCGCGCCCTCGGCGGCGAGGCGCTCGTAGGCCTCCACGACGGTGGATTTCGAGACGCCCATCGTCTCCGCGAAGGCCCGGACCGAGGGGATCCGCACGCCCGGGACTAGCCGCCGCGCCGCGATCCGCTCGCGGATCTCGCCGACCACGGCCTCGACGCGCGTCCCTGGGCTTCTGACTGCGACCGCCATCCGTACTGCTCTTTCGTCCGGACAATTCTTCTGAACCGTACCGAAGTGTTCCTGTCGCCGCCAGCCCCCGCCCGCCAGGATCGCGACGCCCCGGAACGATGGAGGAGGGGATCCATGACTCAGTGCCTGACAGAGACCGCCGCCCTGGAAACCCGGATCGGATCCCGGATCAGATCGCGCGGCGGATGGCTCGCCCGGATGGCCGGGCCCGTGCTGACGGTCGCCGCCGAGGTGCGCGCGGGCCTGTCGCGGGCGGCGATGAACCGTCGCGTGCTCCAGCGCCTGTCGACCCTGTCGGACCGGGAACTGAAGGATATCGGCCTGACGCGGCAGGACGTGGCCGATGCCTGCGTGCCCGGCACGGGCGACGCGATCCACCTGCTGGTCGGCCGGCGCGACGAGCGACGCCATGCCCGGGCGGCCGTGCGGCCTTGGTGATGCGGTGGTGACGCGGCGGCGTGCGGCGTAGGGTGCGCGCATGACGCTGCGCGACGGGCTCGCCGCAATCCTGGTGGTCACGATCCTCGGGCTGGCCTTCGTGGCCATCAAGGTCGGCCTGGAGACGGTGCCGCCGCTGATGCTGTGCGCCCTGCGCTTCGGCTTCGCGGCGCTGCCGGCGGCGCTGGTGATCCGGCCGCCCCGGGCCCCCGTCGCCCTGGTGGCGGGGTTCGGCCTCGCCCTCGGGGTCGGCCAGTTCGGGCTGCTCATGACGGCGATCCGCCTCGGCATGCCGGCCGGGCTGTCGTCGCTCCTGATCCAGGTCCAGGTCCCGTTCACCGTGGCGCTCGCCTGGGCGCTGCAGGGGGAGCGCCCGCGCCGACGACAGATCCTGGGCGGCAGCATCGCGCTCCTCGGCGTCGCCGCGGTGGCGCTCGGGCGGGGCGGGGGCGCCCCGCTCGGCCCGCTGATCCTCGTTGTCGGCGCGGCTCTGTCCTGGGCCAGCGCGAACGTCGTCGCGAAGCGGATCGGCCGGGTCGACCGGCTGGCGCTGATGGTCTGGAGCAGCCTCGCCACCACGCCGCCCCTGCTCATCCTGTCGCTGATCGTCGAGGGGCCCGGGGCGCTCACGGCGCTGGCGCATCCGAGCTGGGGGGCGATCGGATCGGTCGCGTTCCAGGCCTACCCGACGACGCTCCTCGCCTTCGGCCTCTGGAACGGGCTCCTGACCCGTTACCCGGCGGCTGCCGTGACCCCCTTCGCCCTGCTGGTGCCGGTGGCCGGCATCCTGAGCACGCATCTCGTCCTGGGCGAACCGCTGAGCGCCGACATCCTGGCCGGGGGAGGCTTGATCCTGACGGGAATCGCCCTCAGCCTGCGCGGGACGCGGCCGGGCGCGGTCGCTCCGCCGAGTCCTTCCCCCGAATCGTCGAAGGTGGCCTGACCGCACGGCCGAGCCATCACCCGTCCCGCTCGGGCACGCGCGACTGCGCGTCGGCACGGTGCACCGCGAGACGAATTCTGATGGTGATATCGGGGGGACGTGGCGCGGGCGACGGGGCTCGAACCCGCGACCTCCGGCGTGACAGGCCGGCACTCTAACCAACTGAGCTACGCCCGCACGGCGTGGTCGCTTCGAAGGGGCGTTTCGCCCGGCGACGGGGCGGGGTTTATGGGGCGCCCGGTGCCCTGTCAAGCGCGTCCCGCACGGATTCGCATCCGCCTCGATCCGCGACCGCCGCCGCAGGCATACCAGCCCCCCGACTCGAGCCTGCGCGCTTCCGTCGTGTTGCGCCGGCGCCGCGCAAGCCCATCTCGGACATGACCGACAGGACGACCGACAGCGCGCTTTGTGCGACGCGACAAGCCATTGTCACGGGCCGGCGGCTCGACTAAGCCTCCGGCCGCGCGCATCCTGGCATAAGAACAATTCCACGGGCGGATCCGGGTCGGCGTCGCACCGCGGTTTCACTCGTCTCGCGAGGCCCTGGCATGACCGGATTGTTGGCGGATTACCTGCCGCTCATCGTGTTCATCGGCGTGGCGCTGTTCATCGCCACGGCGCTCCTGGTCGTGCCGTTCCTGGTGGCCTTCAAGAGCCCCGATCCGGAGAAGCTCTCTGCCTACGAGTGCGGCTTCAACGCCTTCGACGACGCCCGCATGAAGTTCGACGTGCGCTTCTACCTCGTCGCCATCCTGTTCATCATCTTCGACCTCGAGGTCGCGTTCCTCTTCCCCTGGGCAATCACCTTCGGGGATCTGGGCTGGTTCGGCTTCTGGTCGATGATTGTCTTCCTGGGCGTGCTGACCGTCGGTTTTGTCTACGAGTGGCGCAAGGGCGCCCTCGAATGGGATTGATCTCCCGCCGCTCGCCGCCCGCACCGAATTCTTGAGTCGCCGATGGCCCTGATCACCGACACCAACCGCGCCCCCGCGATCGCGCCCCAGCCGAAGGGGATCATCGATCCCAACACAGGCCGCCCGATCGGCGCGGACGACCCGACCTTCCTGTCGATCAGCGACGAGCTGGCCGACCGGGGCTTCCTGCTCACCACCACGGACGAGCTGATCAACTGGGCCCGCACGGGCTCGCTGATGTGGATGACCTTCGGTCTCGCCTGCTGCGCGGTCGAGATGATGCAGATGTCGATGCCGCGCTACGATTGCGAGCGATTCGGCTTCGCACCCCGCGGCTCGCCGCGCCAGTCCGACGTGATGATCGTCGCCGGCACGCTCACCAACAAGATGGCCCCGGCTTTGCGCAAGGTCTACGACCAGATGCCGGAGCCGCGCTACGTCATCTCCATGGGCTCCTGCGCCAACGGCGGCGGCTACTACCACTATTCCTACTCGGTGGTGCGCGGCTGCGACCGGGTGGTGCCGGTGGACATCTACGTGCCCGGCTGCCCGCCCACCGCCGAGGCGCTGCTCTACGGCGTGCTGCTGCTGCAGAAGAAGATCCGCCGGACCGGCACGATCGAGCGCTGAGGAGCGGCCATGACGAACGGCATCTCGATCCTGCCCCACACCCAGCCGGCCTACGGCGACGACGCCGTCTCGGCCCTGGCCGAGCGCGTCCTCGGCGCCCTCGGGCCGGCGGTCGTGTCCCACACCGTCGCGTTCGGCGAGCTGACGCTGGTGGTCCAGGCCTCCGACATCGTCTACGCGCTCACCTACCTGCGCGACGATCCGGCCTGCGCGTTCCGCAACTTCATCGACATATGCGGCGTGGACTACCCGCAGCGCGAGAAGCGCTTCGACGTGGTCTACCACCTGCTCTCCCTGCGCCATAACCTGCGCATCCGGGTGAAGGTGCAGACCGACGAGGTGACGCCGGTCCCCTCCGTGATCGAGGTCTTCCCGGCGGCCAACTGGTACGAGCGCGAGACCTACGACCTCTACGGGATCCTGTTCTCGGGCCATCCCGACCTGCGCCGCCTGCTCACCGATTACGGCTTCGAGGGGCACCCCCTGCGCAAGGACTTCCCGCTCACCGGCTTCGTCGAGGTCCGCTACGACCAGGACCAGGCGCGGGTCGTCTACGAGCCGGTGCAGCTGACGCAGGAATTCCGGAACTTCGACTTCTTGTCCCCGTGGGAAGGCACCGACTACGTGCTCCCCGGCGACGAGAAGACGTCGGCTTGAGCCGCGGAGAGCGTCCGTGACCGAACACAACATCCGCAACTTCGCGATCAACTTCGGCCCGCAGCACCCGGCGGCGCACGGCGTGCTGCGCCTCGTGCTGGAACTCGACGGCGAGGTGGTCGAGCGGGTCGACCCGCATATCGGGCTGCTCCACCGCGGCACCGAGAAGCTGATCGAGTACAAGACCTACCTGCAGGCGACGCCCTATTTCGACCGGCTCGACTACGTGTCGCCGATGAACCAGGAGCACGCCTTCTGCCTGGCGATCGAGAAGCTCGCCGGGATCGAGGTGCCGCGCCGCGCGCAGCTGATCCGCGTGCTGTTCTGCGAGATCGGCCGCCTGCTGTCGCACCTGCTCAACGTCACCACGCAGGCGATGGACGTCGGCGCGCTCACGCCCCCGCTCTGGGGCTTCGAGGAGCGCGAGAAGCTGATGATCTTCTACGAGCGGGCCTCCGGCGCCCGGCTCCACGCCAACTATTTCCGGCCCGGCGGCGTCCACCAGGACCTGCCGCCGAAGCTCATCGACGACATCGACGCGTTCTGCGACCCGTTCCTGCAGGTCGTCCAAGACCTCGACGACCTCGTCATGGCCAACCGCATCTTCAAGCAGCGGAACGTCGATATCGGCATCGTGTCGGTCGACGAGGCGATGGAGTGGGGCTTCTCGGGCGTGATGGTGCGCGGCTCCGGCATCCCGTGGGACCTGCGCAAGGCGCAGCCCTACGAGTGCTACGAGGAGATGGAGTTCGACATCCCCGTCGGGAAGAACGGCGACACCTACGATCGCCAGGTGATCCGCATGGAGGAGATGCGCGAATCCGTGCGCATCATGAAGCAGTGCGTCGCCAAGCTGCGCGAGCCCGCCGGCCAGGGGCCGATCGCCTCCGTCGACGGCAAGTTCGCGCCGCCGCCGCGCCGGGAGATGAAGCGCTCGATGGAGGCGCTCATCCACCACTTCAAGCTCTACACCGAGGGCTTCCACGTGCCCGAGGGCGAGGTCTACGCCGCGGTCGAGGCGCCGAAGGGCGAGTTCGGTGTGTACCTGGTGTCCGACGGGACCAACAAGCCGTATCGCTGCAAGATCCGCGCGCCGGGCTTCGCGCACCTGCAGGCGATGGACTGGATGTGCCGCGGGCACCTCTTAGCCGACGTGTCCTGCGTGCTCGGCACGCTCGACATCGTGTTCGGCGAAGTGGATCGGTAAGACAGAAGCGATGGCAAACCGCAGACTCGCCCCGGCCTCGGAGCAGCCCGAGAGCTTCGCGTTCTCCCCCGAGAACGCCGAGTGGGCCAAGACCCAGATCGCCAAGTACCCCGAAGGCCGCCAGGCCTCGGCGGTGATCTCGCTCCTGTGGCGGGCGCAGGAGCAGAACGGCGGCTGGCTGCCGCGGGCGGCCATCGAGGCGGTGGCGGCCGAGCTCGGCATGCCGAACATCCGCGTGCTGGAGGTCGCGACCTTCTACACGATGTTCGCCCTCGAGCCCGTGGGCCGATTCTGGATCCAGGTCTGCGGCACGGTCCCGTGCGATTCCTGCGGCGCGCGGGGCCTCAAGGAGATGCTCCAGGCCCGTCTGGGCCCGGCCGGCCACGTCTCGGCCGACGGCACCTTCTCGTGGCTCGAGGTCGAGTGCCTCGGCGCCTGCTGCAACGCGCCGATGGTCCAGATCAACCAGGACTACTACGAGGACCTGACGCCCGAGTCCCTCGGCCAGCTGATGGACGACCTCGCCGCCGGCCGGCCCGTGAAGGTCGGCTCGCAGACCGGGCGCGTCTCGTCCGAGCCCCAGGACGCCGTGAACACCCTCACCGACCCGACGCTGTTCGACGGCTCGCGGGTCGGCGCGTGGCGCAAGCGCTTCGAGGAGGCCGGCAAGGCGGAGGAGCCGGTCGCCAAGACCGGTGAAGCCGCGTCCAGCACGCAGCAGGCCGCCGAGAACCCGAAGCCGGCCCGGCCCGACGCCGGCCGCCCGGTCGAGCGTCCCGTGAGCGACGCCCCGGCCCAGCGCGCCGCCAACGGCGAGAGCCCGGTGAAGCCCGAAGACCGCGCCGACGCGGCCGAGCGCGGCCGCTCCACCGCCAAGCACGGCGCCGCCCGGCCGGGCGACGCGGACGTGCTCGACACGCCGGCCAAGCGGGTCGCCGAGGGCGAGCCCGCCGCCGGCGAGCAGGGCCACCAGGCGGTGCCGAACCGCGACGCCGTCCCGCAGCAGCCGGAGGCCTCCGGCGCCAGCGAGGGCGAGGTGGCGGCCGAGACCGAGGAGGCGCGCATCGCCGGCGCGCTCGCGGCCCTGCCGAAGGACGCGAGCCCCGAGCAGAAGGCCGACGCCGTGGGCAAGCGGCCGCCGGGGCTGGAGGCCGCCCGCGCCGGCAAGCCGGACGAGCTGACGCGCATCAAGGGCATCGGCCCGGGCAACAGCCAGCGCCTGAACGGGCTCGGCATCTACCATTTCGACCAGATCGCCGCCTGGTCCCGCGACGAGATCGCCTGGGTCGGCACCTACCTCGCGTTCCCGGGTCGCATCGACCGGGAGAACTGGGTGGGGCAGGCCAAGGCCCTGTCGGCGCCGGCTCAGTGAGGACCTGACATGCTGTCGGATCAGGATCGCATCTTCACCAACCTCTACGGCCTGCACTCGCCGGGCCTGGAGGCCGCCAAGAAGCGCGGCGCGTGGGACGGCACCAAGTTCCTGCTGGAGCAGGGCCGCGACTGGATCATCGAGGAGATGAAAGCCTCCGGCCTGCGCGGCCGCGGCGGCGCGGGCTTCCCCACCGGCCTCAAATGGTCGTTCATGCCCAAGAAGTCCGACGGGCGCCCGCACTACCTCGTGGTCAACGCCGACGAGTCGGAGCCGGGCACCTGCAAGGACCGGGAGATCATGCGGCACGACCCGCATCTCCTGATCGAGGGCTGCATGCTGGCCTGCTTCGCGATGAACGCGCATGCCTGCTACATCTACATCCGCGGTGAGTACGTCGCCGAGAAGCACGCCCTCCAGAAGGCCGTGGACGAGGCCTACGCGGCCCGCCTCGTCGGCCAGTCGAATGTCCACGACTACCCATTCGACATCTACGTCCACCACGGCGCCGGCGCCTATATCTGCGGCGAGGAGACGGCGCTCATCGAGAGCCTCGAGGGCAAGAAGGGCATGCCGCGGCTGAAGCCGCCGTTCCCGGCCAATATGGGCCTCTACGGCTGCCCCACGACCGTGAACAACGTCGAGTCGATCGCGGTCGCCGGCACGATCCTGCGCCGGGGCGGCGCGTGGTTCGCCGGCCTCGGCGGCAAGAACAACACCGGCACCAAGCTCTTCTGCGTCTCCGGGCACGTCAACAAGCCGTGCAACGTCGAGGAGGAGCTCGGCATCCCCTTCCGCGAGCTCATCGACCGCCATTGCGGCGGGATGCGCGGCGGCTGGGATAACCTGCTGTGCTCGATCCCGGGCGGCTCCTCGGTGCCGCTGGTGCCGGCCGAGCAGATCGTCGACGCCAAGATGGACTTCGACACCCTGCGCAACCTGGGCTCCGGCCTCGGCACCGCGGCGGTGATCGTGCTCGACAAGTCCACCGACATCGTCGCGGCGATCACCCGGATCTCGTACTTCTACAAGCACGAGTCCTGCGGCCAGTGCACGCCCTGCCGCGAGGGCACCGGCTGGATGTGGCGGGTCATGCAGCGCATGACCGAGGGCCGCGCGCAGAAGCGCGAGATCGACATGCTGTTCGAGGTCACCAAGCAGATCGAGGGGCACACGATCTGCGCGCTGGGCGACGCCGCGGCCTGGCCGATCCAGGGCCTGATCCGGCACTTCCGCCCCGAGATCGAGAAGCGCATCGACCGCTACACCGCCAACCCGCACAGCGAGCCTGTGCCGATGGCCGCCGAGTAAGGGCGCTATGCCGGTGTCCAACCCACAGCCTCATCCTGAGGTGCCTGCGTCAGGGGGCCTCGAAGGAGTCCTCCAGAGATCGCGAGGCGGGCTGGACATCTCCTTCGAGGCTCGGCCGCGCCTCGCACCTCAGGATGAGGGCGTGGGTGGGATCCGGCCTCGCGCGTTTGGGCCAGTTTACGAGACGATCCGATGACAAAAATCCTCGTCGACGGCACCGAGGTCGACGTCCCCGCCGATTATACGCTGCTCCAGGCCTGCGAGGCCGCGGGGGCCGAGATCCCGCGCTTCTGCTTCCACGAGCGCCTGTCGATCGCCGGCAATTGCCGCATGTGCCTCGTCGAGCTGAAGGGTGCGCCGAAGCCCGTGGCCTCCTGCGCCTACGCGGTGAAGGATTGCCGCCCCGGCCCGAACGGCGAGCCGCCGGAGGTGCTGACGCGCTCGCAGGGCACCAAGAAGGCCCGCGAGGGGGTGATGGAGTTCCTGCTCATCAACCACCCGCTCGACTGCCCGATCTGCGACCAGGGCGGCCACTGCGACCTGCAGGACCAGGCCATGGCCTACGGGGTCGATTCGACCCGCTACACGGAGAACAAGCGCGCGGTCGAGGAGAAGCATATCGGTCCGCTGGTGCGGACCGCGATGAACCGCTGCATCCACTGCACCCGCTGCGTGCGCTTCCTCGCCGAGGTGGCGGGCGTGCCCGACCTCGGCGCGATCGGCCGCGGCGAGGACATGGAGATCACCAGCTACCTCGAGCAGTCGATGGCCTCGGAACTCCAGGGCAACGTCGCCGACCTCTGCCCGGTGGGCGCCCTCGTGCACCGGCCGCAGAGCTACAACGTCCGGCCGTGGGAGCTGAACAAGACCGAGTCGGTCGACGTGATGGACGCGGTCGGCTCGTCGATCCGCATCGACACACGCGGCCGCGAGGTCATGCAGATCGAGCCGCGGATCAGCGAGGAGATCAACGAGGAGTGGATCTCCGACAAGACCCGCTACCACATCGACGGGCTGCGGATGCAGCGCCTCGACCGGCCGTACCTGCGCGAGAACGGCCGGCTGCGGCCCGCCTCCTGGGGTGAGGCCTTCCAGGCCATCGCCGCCAAGGTGAAGGGCACGGATCCGAAGCGCGTCGGCGCGGTCGTCGGCGACCTCGCGGGCGTCGAGGAGATCTTCGCGCTCCGCGAGCTGATCAAGAGCCTCGGCTCGCCGAACCTCGACTGCCGCCAGACCGATGCCGGCCTCGACCCGGCGCTGGGCCGCGCCTCCTACATCTTCAACCCGACCATCCCGGGCATCGAGGCGGCGGACGCGATCCTGATCATCGGCGCCAATCCGCGCACCGAGGCCTCGCTGCTGAACGTCCGCATCCGCAAGCGCTGGCGCATGGCGCCCCTGGCGGTGGGCGTGATCGGCGAGCCGGTCGACCTGACCTACCCGAGCCACTACATCGGCGCCGGCCCCGACTCGCTCGCGGCGCTCGCCCGCGGCGAGCACAGCTTCCTCGAGATCCTCAAGGAGGCGAAGGCGCCGCTCGTGATCGTCGGCGCCGATGCTGCACCGGGCATCCTGGCCGCTGCCGCCTCCCTCGCGAAGGAGATCGGCGCGGTCTCGGCCGAGGGGAACGGCTTCGGCGTGCTGCACACGGCCGCCGCCCGCGTCGGCGCGCTCGATCTCGGCTTCGTGCCGGGGGAGGGCGGCCTGACCTTCGCGCAGATGCTGGAGGCGGGCGCGCTGGACGTCCTGTTCAATCTCGGCGCCGACGAGCGCGACGTCGCCCCGGGCGCCTTCGTGGTCTACCAGGGCAGCCACGGCGACCGTGGCGCCGCCCGCGCCGACGTGATTCTGCCGGGGGCGGCCTACAGCGAGAAGTCGGCGACCTGGGTGAACACCGAGGGCCGGGTCCAGATGGGCAACCGCGCCGCCTTCCCGCCGGGCGACGCCCGCGAGGACTGGGCGATCCTGCGCGCGCTCTCGGACGTGCTGGGCAAGCGCCTGCCGTTCGACTCGCTGACCGCGCTGCGCCGCGCGCTCTACGCCGCCCACCCGCATCTCGCGGCGGTCGGCGCCGTCGAGCCGGGCAACGTGACCGAGGCGGTCGACCGGCTCGCCGGCCTCGGCGGCACCGCGACCGGCGCGGCCTTCGCGTCGCCCGTGACCGACTTCTACCTCACCAACCCGATCGCCCGCGCCTCGCGGATCCTCGCGGAGTGCTCGCGCCTCGCCCGGGAGCGCGCCGCCGAGGCGCGGCCCCTCGCGGCGGCCGAGTAGGAGCTCAAGACCGATGACGCCGCTCGAAATCCTCGGGACCGTGCTCCTGATCGTGCTGAAGAGCTTCGTGCTGCTCTCGGCACTGCTCGTCTTCATCGCCTACGCGCTGCTCGCCGACCGGAAGATCTGGGCTGCGGTGCAGCTCCGGCGCGGCCCGAACGTGGTCGGGCCGTTCGGCCTGTTCCAGTCCTTCGCCGACCTGATCAAGTTCGTGATCAAGGAGCCGGTGATCCCGGCGGGCGCCAACAAGGCGATCTACCTGCTGGCGCCGCTGGTCTTCGCGATGCTCGCCCTGTCGAGCTGGGCGGTGATCCCGCTCGCGGACGGCTGGGCGATCGCCGACATCAATGTCGGCATCACCTACATCTTCGCGATCTCGTCGCTCGGCGTGTACGGCGTCATCATGGGCGGCTGGGCGTCGAACTCGAAATACGCCTTCCTCGGCGCCCTGCGCTCGGCGGCCCAGATGATCTCCTACGAGGTCTCGCTCGGCTTCGTGATCATCTGCGTGCTGCTCTGCGCCGGCTCGCTCAACCTCTCGCGCATCGTGATGGCGCAGGACACCAGCCTCGGCCTGTTCGGCTGGTACTGGCTGTGGCTGTTCCCGATGTTCGTGGTGTTCTTCGTCTCGGCGCTCGCCGAGACCAACCGCCCGCCCTTCGACCTGCCGGAGGCGGAGTCGGAGCTCGTGGCCGGCTACATGGTCGAGTACTCCTCGACGCCGTACCTGCTGTTCATGCTCGGCGAGTACGTCGCCATCATGAGCATGTGCGCCCTCGGGACCATCCTGTTCCTGGGCGGCTGGCTGTCCCCGATCCCGTTCGCGCCCTTCACCTGGGTGCCGGGCGTGATCTGGTTCACCCTGAAGGCCAGCTTCCTGTTCTTCCTGTTCGCGATGGTGAAGTCCATCGTGCCCCGCTACCGCTACGACCAGCTCATGCGTCTCGGCTGGAAGGTCTTCCTGCCGATCTCCCTGATCTCGGTCGTCGTCGTCGCCTTCGTGCTCAAGCTGACCGGCCTCGCGCCGGGCGCCTGAGCCCCCCTTCGCATCGGAGATCCGGGCATGAAGCTCGATCAGGTCGCCAAGAGCCTCCTTCTGAAGGAGTTCGTGTCCGGGATGATCCTCGGCATGCGCTACTTCTTCAAGCCGAAGGCCACGATCAACTACCCCTTCGAGATGGGCCATCGCGGTCCGCGCTTCCGGGGCGAGCACGCGCTGCGCCGCTACCCGAACGGCGAGGAGCGCTGCATCGCGTGCAAGCTCTGCGAGGCGATCTGCCCGGCGCAGGCGATCACCATCGAGGCGGGCCCCCGGCGCAACGACGGCACCCGCCGCACGACGCGCTACGACATCGACATGGTGAAGTGCATCTACTGCGGCATGTGCCAGGAGGCCTGCCCGGTGGACGCCATCGTGGAAGGGCCGAACTTCGAGTTCTCGGTGGAGACCCGCGAGGAGCTTCTCTACGACAAGCAGAAGCTCCTGCTGAACGGTGACCGCTGGGAGCGCGAGATCGCCCGCAACATCGCGATGGACGCGCCGTATCGCTGAGCCGTCGTTCCGGGCACCGGTCGCCGGTGCCCGGCAGAAGATGACGCGAAAACAAGGCCCTAGAGCGTCGCACCGGTTCCCGGTTCCGGTGGGATGCTCTAGAGCCATGCCGGGGGCGCTGTTGTGCCCCCGTCGACCGGGTTCTATAGACGGGCCGCCCGCCGCGGACCGTCTCCACGCACGGCAGAAGGGGCCGCTCCGGCGGCCGATCCCGATCAGCGCATGACCGCAGCAGCCGCCTTCTTCTATCTGTTCGCGAGCATCACGGTCGCGTCGGGCTTCATGGTGATCGCCTCGCGCAATCCCGTCGCCTCGGTGCTGTTCCTGATCCTCGCCTTCGTGAACGCCGCCGGACTGTTCGTCCTGATGGGCGCCGAGTTCCTCGCGATGATCCTCGTGGTCGTCTACGTCGGCGCGGTCGCGGTGCTGTTCCTGTTCGTGGTGATGATGCTCGACGTCGATTTCGCCGAGCTGCGCCAGGGCTTCCAGCAGTATCTTCCGATCGGGGCCCTGATCGGCGCGATCTTCCTGGTCGAGATCCTGCTGGTCGTCGGCTCGTGGAGCATCGATCCGGGCCTCGTCCAGGCCCCGCTCGGCAACGTCGCCTCGGCCGAGAACCTCACCAACGCGCAGGCGCTGGGCCGCGTGATCTACACGGACTACGCCTACTTCTTCCAGCTCGCCGGCCTGATCCTGCTGGTCGCCATGATCGGCGCCATCGTGCTGACGCTGCGCGACCGGCCGGGCGTCAAGCGCCAGAACATCGCGGTCCAGAACGCCCGCACCCAGGCCATGGCGGTCGAGACCCGCAAGGTCCCCTCGCGCCAGGGTGTCGAGGTCTGATGCGCGCGCTGACGAGAGCCGGAGGAATCGAACGATGATCGGCCTGAGCCACTACCTCACCGTCGCGGCGATCCTGTTCACGCTCGGCGTGCTCGGCATCTTCATCAACCGCAAGAACATCATCGTCATCCTGATGTCGGTCGAGCTGATCCTGCTCTCGGTCAACATCAACCTCGTCGCCTTCTCGACGCAGCTGAACGACATCACCGGACAGGTCTTCGCCCTGTTCGTGCTGACCGTCGCGGCCGCCGAATCGGCGATCGGCCTCGCCATCCTGGTGGTGTTCTTCCGCAACCGCGGCTCGATCGCGGTGGAAGACGTCAGCATGATGAAGGGCTAGGGCCTTCCCCTTCGCGCGCCCCGAGTGACATCCGGACGCCGCCGCTTCGCGGCCGGCCCGGAGGACGGACTGCAAGAGAGCGATGTATCACGCGATCGTCTTCTTCCCGCTCATCGGCTTCCTGATCGCCGGCCTGTTCGGCCGGTACATCGGGGCGCGGGCCTGTGAGTACATCACCACGTCCTTCCTCGCCTTCACGGCGCTGATCGCCTGGGGCGTGTTCATCGACGGCGGGCCGGCCGAGCGCGTGCAGGTGGCGTCATGGTTCGCGGCCGGCGACCTCCAGGTCGACTGGGCCTTCAAGGTCGACACCCTGACCCGGGTGATGCTGGTCGTCGTGACCACCGTCTCGACCCTCGTGCACCTCTACTCCGTGGGCTACATGGAGGAGGATCCGCACCGGCCGCGCTTCTTCGCCTACCTGTCGCTGTTCACCTTCGCCATGCTGATGCTGGTGACGGCCGACAACCTCGTCCAGATGTTCTTCGGCTGGGAGGGCGTGGGCCTCGCCTCGTACCTGCTGATCGGCTTCTGGTACGAGAAGCCCTCGGCCAACGCCGCCGCCATGAAGGCGTTCATCGTCAACCGCGTCGGCGATTTCGGCTTCTCGCTCGGCATCTTTCTGGTCTTCGTGCTGACCGGCTCGGTGGCGTTCGACGCCGTCTTCGGCAAGGTCGACGCGATCAAGACGCTCAGCTTCCACCTCCTCGGCTACGACTGGAACGCCCTGACGCTGGCCTGCCTGCTGCTGTTCATGGGCGCCATGGGCAAGTCGGCGCAGTTCCTGCTGCACACGTGGCTGCCCGACGCCATGGAGGGCCCGACCCCGGTCTCGGCGCTGATCCACGCCGCCACGATGGTCACCGCCGGCGTGTTCATGGTCGCCCGCCTGTCGCCGCTCTTCGAGGAGGCTCCCAACGCGCTGATCGTCGTGACGGTGATCGGCGGCATCACGTCCCTGTTCGCGGCCACGATCGGCCTCGTGCAGAACGACATCAAGCGGGTGATCGCCTACTCGACCTGCTCGCAGCTCGGCTACATGTTCGTGGCGCTCGGCGTCGGCGCCTACGCGGCCGGCGTGTTCCACCTGTTCACCCACGCCTTCTTCAAGGCGCTGCTGTTCCTCGGCGCCGGCTCGGTCATCCACGCGATGCACCACGAGCAGGACATGCGGAACATGGGCGGCCTGCGCCGCTACATCCCCTACACCAGCGCCATGATGGCGATCGGTTCGCTCGCGCTGATCGGCTTCCCCTACACGGCCGGCTACTACTCGAAGGACGCGATCATCGAGGCGGCCTACGCCTCGACCCGCCCCGGGCACACGCTCGCCTTCCTGTGCACCGTGGTGGCGGCGTTCTTCACCTCGTTCTACTCCTGGCGCCTGTTCTTCATGACCTTCGAGGGTCCGGCCCGCTGGGGTGCGCACGCGGCGCACGATCAGCACCACGCGCCCGCGGTCGCCCACGCGACTACGGCCCACGCGACCATGGCCCACGAGGCCGACGGCGCGCCCGGGCACACCGAGGGCGTCGCCCACGACGACAAGGGCCACGACATCGAGCCGGCCCACAAGAGCGACCTCGTCGCCGACGACCACCACGGGCACGGCCACCACGGCGACCACACGCCCCACGAGAGCCCGCTGGTGATGACGATCCCGCTGGCGATCCTCGCCTTCGGCGCGCTGTTCGCCGGGATCATCTTCCACAACCGCTTCATCGGCGAGGGGATGGAGGCATTCTGGGGTCACGCCCTGGCGCACGGCCCGAACAACCACATCATGCACGAGATCCACGACGTCCCGGCGCTGGTCTCGTACTCGCCGCTGATCATGCTGATCCTCGGCTTCGTCGTGGCCTACTGGATGTACATCCGCCGGCCGGAACTGCCGGGCGCGCTCGCCGCGCAGCAGCCGTCGCTGTACCGGTTCCTGCTCAACAAGTGGTACTTCGACGAGATCTACGACCGGATCTTCGTCCGCCCGGCCAAGGATTTCGGCCTGTTCCTCTGGAAGCAGGGCGACGGCCGGATCATCGACGGCCTCGGACCGAACGGGATCGCGGCGCGCGTCGTGGACGTGACCCGCGGGGTGGTCCGTCTCCAGACCGGCTACGTCTACCACTACGCCTTCGTCATGCTCATCGGCGTCGCCGGCCTGATCAGCTGGTACCTGATGTCCGGCCTGCCCAAGGGTGCACACTGACATGCTCGGCCTCGGCATCCTCTCCGGCCTGCTGATCGTGCCGCTCTGCGGCGCGGCCTTCATCCTCACGCTGAACGGCGACGAGGAGTCGGTCGCGCGCAACAGCCGCTGGGCCGCGCTCGCCACCACGATCGTCACCTTCCTGCTCTCCCTGGTGGCGTGGAGCCGCTACGACACCGCCTCGTCGAGCTTCCAGCTCGTGGAGAGCCACGCGTGGCTCACCGAGACGATCCGGTTCAAGCTCGGCGTCGACGGCTTCTCGATGCCGCTGATCCTGCTGACCACGTTCCTGATGCCGTTCTGCATCGGCGCCTCGTGGCACTCGATCCACTTCCGCGTGAAGGAGTACTTCGTCGCCTTCCTCGTCCTCGAGACGACGATGATCGGCGTCTTCGCCGCCCTCGACCTGGTGCTGTTCTACCTGTTCTTCGAGGCCGGCCTGATCCCGATGTTCCTGATCATCGGCATCTGGGGCGGCGCGCGCCGGGTCTACGCCAGCTTCAAGTTCTTCCTCTACACCCTGCTCGGCTCGGTGCTGATGCTGCTCGCCGTGATGGCGATGTACTGGCAGGCCGGCACCACCGACATCCCGACCCTGCTGCAGTACCGCTTCCCGGTGCAGATGCAGACCTGGCTGTGGCTCGCCTTCTTCGCCTCCTTCGCGGTGAAGATGCCGATGTGGCCGGTCCACACCTGGCTGCCCGACGCCCACGTGGAGGCGCCCACCGCCGGCTCGGTGATCCTGGCGGGCATCCTCCTGAAGATGGGCGGCTACGGCTTCATCCGGATCTCGCTGCCGATGCTGCCGGTGGCGAGCCACGACTTCGCGCCCTTCGTGTTCGCGCTGTCGGTGATCGCGATCATCTTCACGTCGCTCACCGCGATGATGCAGACCGACATCAAGAAGCTGATCGCCTACTCGTCGGTGGCCCATATGGGCTTCGTGACGCTGGGCCTGTTCACCCTGAACGAGCAGGGCATCCAGGGCGCGCTGTTCCTGATGATCTCCCACGGCATCGTGTCGGGGGCGCTCTTCCTCTGCGTCGGCGTCGTCTACGACCGGATGCACACCCGCGAGATCTCGGCCTATGGCGGCCTCGTGAAGCGGATGCCGCTCTATGCCGTGGCCATGATGGTGTTCACGATGGCCAATGTCGGCCTGCCGGGCACCTCGGGCTTCGTCGGCGAGTTCCTGGCCATGCTCGGCGCCTTCAAGGTGAACCCGAACGTGGCGTTCTTCTCGACCTTCGGCATCATCCTGTCGGCGGCCTACGCCCTGTGGCTCTACGCCCGGGTGATCTACGGGAAGCTGGAGAAGCCGAATCTCCAGGGCATCCTAGATCTCGACACCCGCGAGAAGATCATCCTGGCGCCGCTGGTCGTCCTGACGATCTACTACGGCGTTCACCCGGCCCCCGTGCTCGACGTGTTCGCGCCCTCGACCGACGCGCTGATGGCGAGCATCAAGACCGCGCTCTCGAACACCCAGACGGCCGCCGCGGCGCTGCCGATCCCGCGCTGAGGCGGACACCATGACAACCGTCCACTCCGTCCTGCCCTCGCTGGCGCCGCTCATGCCCGAGCTGATCCTCGGCGTCGGCGTCATGGGCCTGATCCTCTACGGCGCGTGGCGCGGCGACCGCTCCGCCGAGACCGTGAGCATCGGCGCCCTCGCCCTGCTCCTCGTCGCCCTGTCGGTGGTGATCTCGCAGCCGGTGCACGGCCGGGTCACGACCCTGTCGGGCGCGTTCGTGTCCGATTCCTTCGCCAAGGTGATGAAGTCGCTGGTGCTGCTCGGATCCTCGGCGACGATCCTGCTGGCGCACGACTTCTTCAAGCGCGAGCGCATCGACCGGTTCGAGTTCCCGGTCCTGATCGTGCTCTGCACCATCGGCATGATGGTCATGGTCTCGGCCAACGACCTGATCGCGCTCTACCTGGGCCTGGAGCTGCAGTCGCTCGCCGCCTACGTGATCGCCGCCTTCCACCGCGACGACGTGAAGTCCACCGAGGCCGGCCTCAAGTACTTCGTGCTCGGCGCGCTCTCCTCCGGCATGCTGCTCTACGGCGCCTCGCTGGTCTACGGCTTCACCGGCACCGTCTCGTTCCCCGGCATCGTCTCGGCGCTCAACGAGAATGCCGGGTTCGGCATCGTGCTGGGCATCGTGTTCCTGGCGGCCGGCGTGTGCTTCAAGCTGGCGGCCGTGCCGTTCCACATGTGGACGCCCGACGTCTACGAGGGCTCGCCGACCCCGGTGACGGCCTTCTTCGCCTCGGCGCCGAAGATGGCCGCCGTGGCGATGACCGTGCGGGTCTTCATCGGCGCGATGCCGGACGTGACGGCGATCTGGCAGCAGATCTTCATCTTCGTCTCGATCGCGTCGATGGCGCTCGGCTCGTTCGCGGCGATCGGGCAGACCTCGATCAAGCGCCTGATGGCCTACTCGTCGATCGGCAATATCGGCTACGCGCTGATCGGCCTGGCCTCCGGCTCGGAGGAGGGGATCAGCGGGCTCGTCACCTACATGATTATCTACCTCGCGATGACGCTCGGCACCTTCGCGATCATCCTGTCGCTCCGGCGCCGGGACGTGATGTTCGAGAAGATCGAGGACCTGTCGGGCCTGTCGCGGACCCATCCGTGGCTCGCCTTCTGCCTCGCCGCGATGATGTTCTCGCTGGCCGGCATCCCGCCGCTCGCCGGGTTCTTCGCGAAGTTCTACGTCTTCGCCGCCGCCATCAAGGCGGGTCTCGTGACGCTGGCGGTGATCGGCGTGGTGACCAGCGTGGTGGGCGCCTACTACTACCTGCGCGTCGTGCGGATCATGTACTTCGACGAGCCGAAGGAGCCGTACGAGGCGATGGCCCCGGGCCTGCGCATCGTGCTCGCCCTGTCGAGCGTCGTGGTGGTGCTGTTCTTCCTGCTGCCCGGGCCGCTGGTCGGCGCCGCCGGCCGGGCCGCGAAGTCGCTGTTCTAGGACGGCCTTGACCTACCGACTCGGGCCCTCGGCGCGCGCCGAGGGCCACCGCCTGCACGTCCACGACACCCTCGGCTCCACCAACACGGAGGCCGTGGCGCGCGCGCGCGCCGGCGAGACAGGCCCGCTCTGGGTGGTGACGCACCGCCAGGAGGCGGGCCGCGGTCGGCGGGGCAACAGCTGGTCCTCGCTCCCCGGCAACCTCGCGGCGAGCGTGCTCTGGCCGGTCGCCGGGGTCGCGCCGGATCACCTCGCCGAGTTGGGCTTCGTGGCGGGCCTCGCCCTGATCGAGGCGCTGGAGGCGGCCTGCGGCACCCTGCCGGATACCGGATCCGGCGCCGGGGCCCGATCTTTTCAGCTTAAATGGCCGAACGACGTGCTGCTCGGCGGGGCGAAGCTCGCCGGCCTGCTCCTGGAGGCGGAGACGCTCCCGGGCGGGCGGCGCGCCGCGGTCATCGGCTTCGGCGTGAACGTCGCGGCGGCGCCGGAGGGTCTCGGGGCCGCGAGCCTGGCGGCGGCGGGTTACGCGTGCGGCGCCGAGGCGCTACTGGAACATCTCTCGGACCGGGTGGCCGCGCGGGCGCGCGCCTGGGACCGGGGACGGAATTTCGCTGACCTGCGCGCGGCCTGGCTCGCGCGGGCCGCGGGTCTCGGATCGGAGATCGCGGTGCACAGCGGCGGTCACATCCTGCGGGGCGTGTTCGAGACGATCGACGAGGGGGGGCGGCTCGTGATCCTCGCCTCCGACGGGAACCGGCATACCGTGACGGCGGGCGAGGTGCATTTCGGATCGGCCGCGACGGCGGCCTGAGTTTGGACGACGACAGATGGTTAAGGGACAGGAGGAGCTGGTCTTCCTGCCGCTCGGCGGCGTGGGCGAGATCGGAATGAACGCGGCGCTCTACGGGTTCGGCCCGGAGAAGGGTCGGAAGTGGATCATGGTCGATTGCGGCATGGGCTTCGCCGGCGAGGAGCAGATGCCGGGCGTCGACCTGATGTTCCCCGACCTCTCTTTCATCGAGGAGCGGCGCAAGGACCTGCTGGGGATCTTCATCACCCACGCGCACGAGGACCACATCGGGGCGATCTCGGAGCTGTGGCCCCGGCTCAAGGTACCGGTCTACGCGACCCGTTTCGCCAAGAACCTGCTGGAGACCCGGCGCCTGTCCGAGCCCGGCGCCCCGAAGGTCGAGCTGCGGGAGGTGAAGCCCGGGCGGCGCGTGACCGTCGGGCCGTTCGAGCTCGAGTACGTGCCGGTCTCGCACTCCATCCCGGAATCGAACGCCATCGCCATCCGCACCGCGGCGGGCCTCGTCCTCCACACTGGCGACTGGAAGATCGACCCGACCCCAGTGGCCGGCTCGGTGACGTCGCCGGAGGCGTTCACGGCGCTCGGGGACGAGGGCGTCCTCGCCATCGTCTGCGACTCGACCAACGTCGTGCGCGAGGGCTTCTCGCCGAGCGAGAAGACCGTCGCCGAGACGCTGAAGACGCTGATCGCGGACGCGCCGCACCGGGTCGCCGTGACGACCTTCGCGTCCAACGTGGCGCGCATCCGCGCGGTCGCCGAGGCCGCCGCCGCCTGCGGGCGTGAGGTCATCGCGGTCGGCCGCGCCATGGACCGGGTGATCGACGTCGCCCGCGAGTGCGGCTACCTCGACGGCCTGCCCGAGTTCCGCCGCTCCGATTCGTGGAAGAGCCTGCCGCGGGAGCGCGTCGTCGCGCTGCTCACCGGCTCACAGGGCGAGCCGCGGGCGGCGCTCGCCCGCGTCTCCCGCCGCGACCACCCGGATATCAGCCTCACCGCCGGTGACCAGGTGATCTTCTCCTCGCGCGCCATTCCGGGCAACGAGCGCGATGTCGGCTCGATCATCAACGACCTGATCGAGCAGGGCGTCGAGGTGATCACCGACCGCACCGACCTCGTCCACGTCTCCGGCCACCCGCGCCGGGACGAGATGGTCGAGATGTACCGGTGGACCCGCCCGGGCACCGCGATCCCGGTCCACGGCGAGGCCCTGCACCTCGACGAGCACGCCCGCTTCGCGCGGGCGCAGGGCGTGCAGAACGTGGTCAAGGCCCGCAACGGCAGCCTGATCCGTCTGAGCCCCGGCAAGCCCGAGGTGATCGACAACGTGAAGGCCGGCCGCCTGTTCAAGGACGGCGACGTCCTGATCGACGAGAAGGACCGGGCGATCCCGGAGCGGCGCAAGCTGATGCAGGCCGGCCTGGTCTCGGTGGCAATCGCTATCGACGAGGACGGCGTCGTGCTCGGCGAGCCGGCGGTGGACATCATCGGCCTGCCGAACCGCGGCCGGTCCGGCGAGCCGCTGATCGAGACCGTGGTGGACGCCGTCTCCCGCACCCTGTCGGGGATGTCGCGTGGCAAGCTCAAGGACTCGGAGAGCGTCGAGAAGACGGTCGACCGGGCGGTGCGCACCGCGGTCAACGAGGTGTGGGGCAAGAAGCCGGCCTGCCACGTGCAGGTGGTGGAGGTGTGAAGCTGGCTGCCGATAGCGGTTGGCTGTAATCTAGACGAAGCCGAAGCAGCCGATCATCCGATCGGCTGCCGGACAGGGCCCGGGTTCCCTCTCGCGCACGGGAGAGGGACAGGGTGAGGGGGACAGGTTCTGCCGGAGAGGGCTCGTCCCTCACCCCAACCCTCTGCCGCACGGGAGAGGGGGCCGGTCGCGTTCGCGCGTACGGGCGGAGCCTTCCCCGCGAACGAACGAAGCTCCCGGACAGGGGGCCAGAACGCCGGGGAGGAAACATCATGATCGGCCGTCTCAACCACGTGGCCATCGCCGTGCAGGATCTCGACGCCGCCTGCGCGGTCTACCGCGACACGCTGGGCGCGACGATCACCGCGCCCCTGCCGCAGCCCGAGCACGGCGTCACCGTCGTGTTCGTCGAGCTGCCGAACAGCAAGATCGAGCTGATGTCCCCCCTGGGCGAGGGCTCGCCGATCGAGTCCTTCGTGGCCCGCAATCCGGGCGGCGGCATCCACCACGTCTGCTACGAGGTCGACGACATCCTGGCCGCGCGTGACCAGCTCAAGGCGCAGGGCGCCCGGGTGCTCGGCACCGGCGAGCCGCGGATCGGCGCGCACGGCAAGCCGGTCCTGTTCCTTCACCCCAAGGACTTCCTCGGCACCCTGGTCGAGCTGGAGCAGGTGTGAGCCGGATGATGAACGCGCTGGCCCGCTCGACGCCGGTGACCCTGGCGGCGATCACCGTCCTGATCGCCGCCTTCGTGGCGGCGGCGGTGAGCCTGTTCAAGCTGACGGTGGGCGGGGCGATCGCCCTCTACTTCGTGGTCTGGTGGACGCTGCTCTTCGCGGTCCTGCCCCTGCGGAACCAGCCGGAGACGCGGCCCAGCCACGTAGTTCCGGGCCAGGATCCCGGCGCGCCGGCGGCGCCGCGACTGCGCGAGAAGGCGATCTGGACGACGCTGGTCGCGGGCGCCGCCTTCCTGATCGCCCTGGCGGTGTTCCCGCTGACTGGACTGTAGGACGGCTCTGAGCGGCGATCCGGGAGACGCCCCGCGTCGGGTCACGGCCCGGGAAACCAGATGGGCGCGGGCCCTCCCGGTGGTCCGACACGGCCGCGCCGACTGGACCCAAGAATAAAAAAAGCAAGGCCCGAGGCCTTGCTTTCAAGCTTCACTGGCTCGACCTTGAAATATCCCTCGCATTGGCTGCGGGGCGGTCGCTTTTCCTCCCGAGACTCGGACCTTGCGCCACCTCTTCCGGGCGTCGCAAACATCGCCGGACGCTTATAGGAACAACAATTCGTGTTGTCACCGGGTCTGCGAGAAAAATCTGCGCTTTCTTGCCGGCAAATGGGCATACCGCTTTCCGCCTAGGCAGCGGCCTCAGCGCGGCCGGGTCGCCGCCTCCGGTTCGCCGCGATTACGCCCCGCCGTGGTCGCGCAGTGCTTGTAATTTGCGTCTCCGGCGTGTTGTGTGCCGGCGCGCCGCGGCTCCTCCCGGCCGATCCTCTTCCAAGACTCTGACGACATGCGTCTCTCCCGCTATTTCATGCCGACCTTGCGCGAGACGCCCAAGGAAGCCGAGATTGTCTCGCACCGGCTGATGCTGCGCGCCGGCCTAGTCCGCCAGGAGGCCGCCGGCATCTACGCCTGGTTGCCGCTGGGCCTGCGGGTTCTGGAGCGCGTCTGCGCGGTGATCCGGCGGGAGCAGGACCGGTCCGGCGCCGTCGAGATCCTGATGCCGACGGTGCAGTCCGCCGAGCTGTGGCGGGAATCCGGCCGCTACGACGCTTACGGCAAGGAGATGCTGCGCCTGAAGGACCGGCACGACCGCGAGATGCTCTACGGCCCCACAGCCGAGGAGATGGTCACCGAGATCTTCCGGGCGAGCGTGCGCTCCTACAAGGACCTGCCCAAGAACCTCTACCAGATCTCGTGGAAGTTCCGCGACGAGGTGCGGCCGCGCTTCGGCACGATGCGCTCGCGCGAGTTCCTGATGAAGGACGCCTACTCGTTCGATTTCGACCAGGCCGGGGCGCGCCACGCCTACAACCGGATGTTCGTGGCGTACCTGCGGACCTTCGCGGGCCTCGGCCTGAAGGCGATCCCGATGCGCGCCGATACCGGCCCGATCGGCGGCGATCTGTCCCACGAGTTCATCATCCTGGCCAAGACCGGCGAGAGCGAGGTCTTCTGCGACAAGGCCTATCTCGACTTCGACATCCCGCCGGCGACCGTCGATTTCGACGACGTCGCCGCCCTCCAGGGCATCGTCGATGCCTGGACCTCGCACTACGCGGCCACCGAGGAGATGCACGAGCCGGCGGCCTTCGCGGAGGTCCCGGAGGACAACCGCATGGCGGCCCGCGGCATCGAGGTCGGGCACATCTTCTACTTCGGCACCAAGTATTCCGAGCCGATGGGCGCCAAGGTCGCCGGTCCGGACGGGATCGAGCGGCCGGTCCATATGGGCTCCTACGGCATCGGGCCGAGCCGGCTGGTCGCCGCCATCGTCGAGGCCAGCCACGACGAGGCCGGGATCATCTGGCCGGACTCGGTGGCGCCGTTCGACGTCGCGCTGATCAACCTCAAGGTCGGGGACGCGGCCACCGACGCCGCCTGCGCGCAGATCCAGTCCGACCTCGAGACCGCCGGCCTGTCGGTGCTCTACGACGACCGCGACGAGCGTCCCGGCGCGAAGTTCGCCACCGCCGACCTGATCGGCCTGCCCTGGCAGGTGATCGTCGGGCCCAAGGGCCTGGCGGAGGGCAAGGTCGAGCTGAAGCGGCGTGCCGGCGGCGAGCGCGAGAGCCTCGCGACCGTCGATCTGCTGGCACGCATCCGGCGCGTCTGAGGCGTGCCGATGGCCGCCTCAGCGAAGCTGGACCGGGTTCGGACCTTCGCGGCCTCGTTCGCGGCCTCGTTCCGCCAGGGCACCGCGCCCTTCGCGCCGTTCGAGTGGATCCTCGCCGGCCGCTACCTGCGCGCCCGGCGCCGGGGCGGCGGCGTCTCGGTGGTGGCGTTCTTCTCGGTGCTCGGCATCGCGCTCGGCGTCGCCACGCTGATCATCGTCCTGTCGGTGATGAACGGCTTCCGCGCCGAGCTGCTGTCGAAGATCGTCGGCATCAACGGCCACCTGTTCGCGACGCCCATCGACCGGCCGTTCAACGACTGGACCGACCTGTCGGAGCGCCTGTCGAAGGTGGCGGGCGTGCGCGCCGCGGTGCCGCTGGTCGAGGGCCAGGCCTTCGCCTCGTCGCAGTACGGCGGCTCGGGGGTCATCATCCGCGGCGTGCGGGCGGCCGACCTCGACGCGCTGGCGGCCGTGTCCTCGGCGATCCGCGGCGGCACCCTCGAAGGTTTCGACGACGGCACCGGCGTGCTGATCGGGCGGCGGCTCGCCGACACGCTGGGCCTGCAGGCCGGCGACACGATCACGCTGGTCACGCCCAAGGGCTCGTCGACGCCCTTCGGGACGGCGCCGCGCACCAAGAGCTACACGGTCAAGGCGGTGTTCGAGGTCGGGATGACCGAGTTCGACCAGACCTTCGTGTTCATGCCGCTGGCCGAGGCCCAGGCGTTCTTCAACAAGGACGGCGACGTGAGCATGATCGAGATCTACGTCGACGATCCCGACCATGTCGGCGACATGCGCGAGCCCCTGGAGATGGCGGCCGAACGCCCGATCCTGCTCACCGACTGGCGCCAGCGCAACCGGACCTTCTTCGGGGCCCTGGAGGTCGAGCGGAACGTCATGTTCCTGATCCTCAGCCTGATCGTCGTGGTGGCGACCCTCAACATCGTCTCCGGCCTGATCCTGCTGGTGCGCGACAAGTCGAGCGACATCGCGATCCTGCGCACCATGGGGGCGACGCCGGGCACGATCATGCGGGTGTTCCTGATCAACGGCGCGCTGATCGGCGTCGTCGGGACGCTCAGCGGGCTCGGCCTCGGCATCCTGATCACCCTCAACATCAAGCCGATCCAGCACGTGCTGTTTCCGGGCGCATGGGACCCGACGGTGCGGTTCCTCGCCGAGATCCCGGCCCAGATGAACCCGAAGGAGATCACCGCCGTGGTGATCACCTCCCTGCTGCTGTCGCTCGCGGCGACGCTGTATCCCTCCTGGCGCGCCGCCCGGCTCGATCCGGTGCAGGCCCTCCGCTACGGCTGACGGGCCGCATCCGATGAGCGATTCGAGCCAGACCGCCGGCGACCAGCCGGTGCCGGCGCTGTTCTTCTCCCGCGTCGAGCGGCGCTACGCCCAGGCCGAGGGTGCCCTCGAGATCCTGCGCGGGGCCGACCTCGCGATCTGGCCGGGGGAGTTGGTCGCGCTGGTGGCGCCGTCGGGAGCCGGCAAGTCGACCCTGCTGCACCTCGCCGGCCTCTTGGAGCGTCCGGACGGGGGCGAGATCTATATCGGCGGTCAGCCCACGGCCGCGATGGCGGATTCCGAGCGCACGCGCCTGCGGCGCGAGGAGATGGGTTTCGTCTACCAGTTCCACCACCTGCTGCCGGAGTTCTCGGCGCTGGAGAACGTGGTGATGCCCCAGCTCATTCGCGGCCTGAAGGCCCCGGAGGCGAAGGCCCGCGCCACGGAACTCCTGAGCTTCCTCGGCCTCAAGGAGCGGCTGCCGCACCGCCCGGCGGAGCTGTCGGGAGGCGAGCAGCAGCGCGTCGCCATCGCCCGGGCGGTGGCCAACGGCCCGCGGCTGCTGCTCGCCGACGAGCCGACCGGCAACCTCGATCCCGGGACGGCGGGCCACGTCTTCTCGATCCTGATGGCCCTGGTCCGCGCCTCGGGGCTCGCCGCCCTGGTCGCGACCCACAACCTGGAATTGGCCGCCCGCATGGATCGGCGGGTCACCATCCGGGACGGGCTGATCACGCAGCTCGACTGAGCGGGCCACCCGCTGAGCAGATCTCCCGTGTGCCGGCGCAGCGACGGCACGCGCGGCGGCGCGCCCCTTGCACGCCGCGCCCCGGCAGCCTCGATCAACCACAGGGCGCATCGCTCCCGGCCCGCGACGCCAGCCGGCCCGCGGACCTCCGAGCCCCGCAAGTGCACGCGATCTTTAATCCGTCGCGCCGCGTGCGACGCGTCACGTCGCGGAAGACACCGGGCCCCTATCTTGTGATCACGCAAGACAAAACAGAGCCGAACAACCGGCCTGTACTGCGTTATCTCTGGAGCCTGACCATGAAGACCCGTATCGCCGCAGCCGTCACCGCACTTGTCCTTGGCGTTGCCCCGATCTCGTCCGCTCTGGCGGCCAACGGCGCCCGCTGGACGGGCCTCGCTCCCTACGAGGTCGAGACCACGGGCTCGCTCGGACTGGGGGTCCACGACAATCCCAACTACGTCGGCTGCCCGCTGAGCTCGGCCGCCGAGGGCAACGCCGACCAGCAGACCCGGCCGGTGAAGCAGTACGGCCAGACCTCCGGCGGCTACCGCTGCTGAGCCGACGCGAGGACGGATGAAGCTCAAGGCTCTCTCCTACGTCATGATCGGCGCCTTCGTGAGCGGCCTGCTCATGACGTTCGTCGGTTCGGCCACCGCGCTGCTCGGGCAGTAATCGAAAGGGCGCCGCTTCCGTCGGAGGCGGCGCCCCCCCGCGTTCGGGCAGCCGGCGGGTCAGGACGCGCGGGACGGGCCGGGACCGGACTCGGCGGCCGTCAGCCGCTCGACGTAGTCGCAGGCGTCGAGGACGGCGTCGCGGCCGTCCGCCATCCGCGCCCGGGCCGCCGCGCAGGCCCGCGTCACCGCGGGGTCGGCGAGCAGCCGGCCGAGGACCCGCGCCGCCCGCGCGGGCCGGAAGGCGCGGCGGCTCAGGGTGGCGCCGAGATCCCGATCCTTCAGGCGCCGCCCCTCGTCGAAATGGTCGAAGGCCACGGGCACCACGAGCTGCGGGACGCCCGCGGCCAGCGCCTGCGCCACCGTGCCGACGCCGCCGTGGTGGACCAGCGCCGCGCTGCGCGGCAGCAGGGCGCTCAGGGGGGCGTAGGGCAGGTGGATGATCCCGGCCGGCAGCGGCCTCGGGATCTGCCCCCCCTGCGGGGCGAGCAGGACGCCGCGCCGGCCCATGCGCCGGCACAGCCGCACCGCGGTGTCGAAGAAGCCGGCGCCCTGGCGCATGGCCGAGCCGTAGGTGAACACGACCGGCGGGTCGCCCGCCTCGAGGAACGCCTCCAGCTCCGGCGGCATGGACGCCACGTCGCCGAACCGGTCGACCAGCGGGAAGCCGAGCTGCACCGCTTGGCCCGGCCAGTCGGCCTGCGGCTCCGCGTACCAGTCGGGGAACATCAGGAGCATGCCGGTCGGGCTGTTCCACCAGTGCCGCAACCGGTAGACCGGATCGAGGCCGAGACGCGCCCGCAGGGCGTTCAGCGGCGGGAGGGTGAACGGGCCGACCGCCACTTTGTCGACGCCGAGATTCACGTAGGCCCGCAGGGCGGCCGGCAGGACGCGCGGCAGCGGCAGGCCCGGCAGGCGCGGCGGATCGTACCGGCTCTCGATCAGGAACGGCATGACGTGCAGCGTCGCGGTCGGCAGATCGTAGAGGTCCTGCGCGAGCCGCGCCCCCCAGCCCAGCGGCGAGGCGACCACCCGCAGGTCGATCCCCCGGGCGCGGGTCGCGCCGAGCCACAGGCAGGCCGGCTCGGCCACCCGCAGGGCGTAATCGAACATCGGGCGGAACCCCTGCTGCGGGTGCCACAGATCCGGCTGGCGGATCACCGCCTCGTAATCGGCGACCGTGCCCAGGGGCTGGAAGGCGAGGCCGGCCCGGCGGGCCATCGCCTCGAACGGGGCCGGGGCCGCCAGCGAGACGCCGTGGCCGCGCTTCAGGAGCTCGTGCCCCAGCGCGATGAACGGAAGCACATCGCCGTGTGTGCCGACGGCCACGAGGGCGACGTCGAACCGTTCGACCGTCCGGTGCTCGGGAATGGCTTGCTCCTTCGAACTCCCCAGCCGGTGACGAGCTCGTCTCGAAGGCGGGGGCATGCCAGCCCGCCCGATCCGCATCAAGACACTTTTTACCCTGTCGAAGAAACGGGGCCGCCCTGTGACCCGCAGACCCTTTCCATAGAACAAAACATGAACATACTAGGGCCGGAACACAGGAGGCAGGTCGATGCTGAAGCGGGTGATCCTGACCGGAATGGTCGAGTTCATGGCGTTCGGGATGCTGTTCGCGGCGGTGGGCGCCTGGGCGATAGCCTTGGCACCGGTTCGTTAGCCGGATTTTTCCGAAGACCGCCCGGTTCCGTCCGCGGACGGGTTATGCACAGGCGATCGCCCCGTAGGCGCCGATTGTCCACAGGGGCGGGCCGAACTGGTGCTTCCGGGGCACGACCGGTGGATATCGTCCGCCGGCGGCGCGGCGCACGTCGACTTGAGGCCGGCGAGCGGGGATGCTGCCCGACCCCGGAACAAGGTCGGCCATGCCACGCCAGCTCAAGGAGGTCGGATTCGTCCACCTCCACGTCCACTCGTCCTATTCCCTGCTCGAAGGGGCGCTGAAGGTCGGCTCCCTGATCAAGGCGGCGGTCGCCGACAGGCAGCCGGCCCTGGCCCTGACCGACACCAACAACCTGTTCGGCGCGCTGGAATTCTCCGAGAAGGCGGCCGGGGAGGGCGTCCAGCCGATCGCCGGCGTGCAGCTCTCGGTGGCGTTCGAGGCCGCGGACCCGCACCAGCGTCAGGCGCCGACCAGCCACGGCATCGTGCTCCTCGCCCAGGACGAGACCGGCTACGCCAACCTGCTGCGGCTGGCGAGCCGCGCCTATTTCGACACGGCCCTCGGCGAGGCGCCGCGCCTCGATGCCGGAGCGCTCGCGGGCGCCTCCGAGGGGCTGATCGCGCTCACCGGCGGGATGGCGGGCCCCCTCGACGCGGCCTTCCGGGCGGGCCGGCCGGAGCTCGCCCTCAACCGCCTGAAGCGCCTGAAGGAGACGTTCGGCGAGGACCGGCTCTACGTGGAGATCCAGCGCCACGGCCAGTCCGAGGAGGCGCGGATCGAGACCGCGCTCCTCGACCTCGCCGGCCGCCACGGCCTCGGGATCGTGGCGACGAACGAGCCCTACTTCGCCAAGCCCGACGACTACGACGCCCACGACGCGCTGCTCGCCATCGCGGAGGGCCGCCTCGTCTCGGACGAGCGCCGCCGCCGCCTGACGCCGAGCCACGCCTTCAAGACCCGGGCCGAGATGGCCGAGCTGTTCCGCGACCTGCCGGACGCGCTCCAGGCGACGGTCGAGATCGCCATGCGCTGCGCCGTCCGTGCGCGGACCCGCAAGCCGATCCTGCCGAATTTCGGCGCCGTGGCGGCCGGCGAGACGCCGCCCATGGCGGAGGCGTCCGACGCGGGCGCGCGGGCGGTCTCGGCCGACGAGCCGACCGAGCTGCGCCGGCAGGCCGAGGCCGGGCTGGAGCTGCGCCTGAAGCAGCACGGCACGGCGCCGGGCTTCTCCGAGGAGGATTACCGCAAGCGCCTCGCGTTCGAGCTCGACGTCATCGTCAAGATGAAGTTCCCGGGCTACTTCCTGATCGTCTCCGACTTCATCAAGTGGGCCAAGGACCACGACATCCCGGTCGGTCCGGGCCGCGGCTCGGGCGCGGGCTCGCTGGTGGCGTGGTCGCTGCTCATCACCGACCTCGACCCGCTCCGGTTCGGCCTGCTGTTCGAGCGCTTCCTCAACCCCGAGCGCGTCTCGATGCCGGATTTCGACATCGACTTCTGCGTCGAGGGCCGCGAGCGGGTGATCCGCTACGTGCAGCAGCGCTACGGCGAGGGGCAGGTCGGGCAGATCATCACCTTCGGCACGCTGCTCGCCCGCGGCGTGCTGCGCGACGTCGGCCGCGTCCTGGAGATGCCCTACGGGCAGGTCGACAAGCTGACCAAGCTCGTGCCGCAGAACCCCGCCAACCCGGTCACGCTCGCCCAGGCCATCGAGGGCGAGCCCAAGCTCCAGCAGGCCATGGAGGAGGAGCCGATCGTCGGCCGCCTCATCGACATCTCCAAGAAGCTCGAGGGCCTGCACCGGCACGCCTCGACCCACGCCGCCGGCGTGGTGATCGGCGACCGGCCGCTCGAGGAGCTGGTCCCGCTCTACCGGGACCCGAAGACCGGCATGCGGGTCACCCAGTTCAACATGAAGTGGGTCGAGCAGGCGGGGCTGGTGAAGTTCGACTTCCTGGGCCTCAAGACCCTGACGATGCTGCGGTGCTGCACCGATCTGCTGAAGCAGCGCGGCATCGACATCGACCTCGCCTCGCTGCCGCTCGACGACCCGAACACCTACGGGCCGATGGGCCGGGGCGAGACGGTCGGCGTGTTCCAGGTGGAATCGGCCGGCATGCGCAAGGCGCTCTGCGAGATGCAGGCCGACCGGCTGGAGGACATCATCGCCCTGGTGGCGCTCTACCGGCCGGGCCCGATGGCCAACATCCCGGTCTACTGCGAGCGCAAGCTCGGCCGCGACGCCGGCAACGAGGCGTCCTGGTACCCGGATCCGAAGCTGGAGCCGATGCTGAAGGAGACCTTCGGCATCATCGTCTACCAGGAACAGGTGATGGAGATCGCCAAGGTGCTCGCCGGCTACTCGCTCGGCGAGGCCGACATGCTCCGGCGCGCCATGGGCAAGAAGATCCGCGCCGAGATGGACGCGCAGCGCGACCGGTTCCTCAAGGGCTGCACCGAGCGCGGGCTGACCAAGGCCAAGGCCAACGAGATCTTCGACCTGCTCGCCAAGTTCGCCGATTACGGCTTCAACAAGAGCCACGCGGCGGCCTACGCGCTGCTGACCTACCAGACCGCCTACCTGAAGGCGAACTTCCCGGTCGAGTTCCTGGCGGCCGCCATGACCCTCGACATCGACAACACCGACAAGCTGGCCGAATTCCGCCAGGACGCGCAGCGCCTGAAGATCACGGTCGAGCCGCCCTCGATCAACACCTCCGGCGAGGTGTTCGCGGTGCGCGACGGGAAGATCTTCTACGCGCTGGCCGCCATCAAGGGCGTCGGCCGCGAGGCGGTGCGGGCGCTGGTGGAGGCCCGCGGTGACCGGCCGTTCAAGGACCTCGCCTGCCTCGCCCGCCGGCTGAACCCACGGATGATCAACAAGCGCACCCTGGAGAGCCTCGTCCAGGCCGGGGCGCTCGACTGCATCGAGCCCGACCGCGCGCGCGCCTTCGCGGCGGTGGAGCCGATGATGAAGCTCGCCGCCAGCGCGGCGGAGGCGGAATCGGCCGGCGTCACCGACATGTTCGGCGGCGTGGTGGCGGACGACGTGTCCCTGCGGATCCCGCCGCACGAGATCTGGCCGATGGCCGACACGCTCAAGCGCGAGTACGCGGCGATCGGCTTCTTCATCTCGGGCCATCCGCTCGACGAGTACGGCGACCTCTTGGACAAGCTGCGAGTGCAGAGCTGGACGGATTTCTGCCGCGCCGTGCGGGCCGGGACGTCGAGCGTCGGCCGCGTGGCGGCCTCGGTGCTCGACCGGGCGGAGCGGCGGACCAAGACCGGCAACAAGATGGGCATCGTGACCCTGTCGGACCGGACCGCGCATTTCGAGGCGATCATCTTCTCCGAGGGGCTCGGCCAGTACCGCGACATCCTGGAACCGGGCCGACCGCTGGTTCTGCAGCTCCAGGCGAACCTGGAGGGCGAGGACGTGCGCGCCCGCATCCTCACCGCGGAACCCCTCGACCAAGCGGTCGCCCGCCACCAGAAGGGCATCCGCATCCATCTGAGCGACCCGCGCGGCGTCGCGCCCGTGCAGCAGCGCCTGTCGATGCGGGGCGAGAGCGAGGTCTCGCTGATCCTCAAGCTCGACGGCGGCGAGCGCGAGGTGGAGATCCGGCTCCCGGGCAAGTTCCAGGCGAGCCCGGCGCTCGCCGGCCAGCTCCGGACCGTGCCCGGGGTGGTGCAGGTGGAGGTGAGCTGAGGGGCGGCTGATACCAAGCGCCTGTGGGTTCGGTTGGCCCGCGCCGTCTTCGCGAGCGGAGCGAAGCGATCCAGGGACGCGCCACGCTCGATGAGGGCGCGCGACACGGGGTTGCTTCGCTCCGCTCGCACGGACGGGTGGGCTTTTGTGAGTTCTGTCGCCGGGAATTGTAGGTGCGTGCCCGTCGAGGCCCTCAGCTCGCCGCCGTCCCGCTGGCTGCCAGCACCACCGCCCGGCTCCCCACCGGCACGCGGGCGTACAGGTCGATGATGTCCTGGTTCAGGAACCGGACGCAGCCCGACGACACCATCGTGCCGATGGTCTGCGGCTCCGTGGTGCCGTGCAGGCGGTAGAGCGTGTCGCCGCCGTCCCGATAGAGGTAGAGCGCCCGCGGACCGAGCGGATTGCCGGCCCCGCCGGGCAGGCCGCCGGCATAGGGCCCGTAGCGCTCGGGCTCCCGCCTGACCATGGCCTGGGTCGGCGTCCAGCGCGGCCATTCGGCCTTGCGGGCGATGACGGCCGCGCCTCGGAAGTTGAACGCCTCATCGCGCCCGACGCCCACGCCGTAGCGGATGGCGCGCCCGCCCTCGCGCACGAGGTAGGCGTAGCGCGCCGAAGGATCGACCACGATCGTGCCCGGCGGCTCGGCCGTGGGGTAGGCCACCTCCCGGCGCAGGAAGCGCGGGTCTATCGCGGACAGGTCCACCGCCGGCACGGGGAAGGGCTCGCCGTCGAGCGCGGCGTAGAGGGCCGTGTAGGCCGGGTCGACGGGTGGGCGCAGCGCGGCGACGGGGCGCGGCTCGCGGGTGACGCAGCCGGCGACGAGCAGGGGCGTGCCGGCGAGCAGGCTGCGGCGGGTCGGAAACATCGATGCTGCGCTCCAAGGTCTGGCGACGACACACAGAACCGCCACGCGGCCGCCCCGTCCATCGGCTATGGGGTGATCGCACCCATAACCGGATGGCATTCATGGATCTGACGCTGGCCCTGCGCGCGTTCCTCCGGACCGTCGAGCGCGGCTCGATGACCGCGGCCGCACGCGACCTCGCGGTGTCGCAGCCGGCGATCAGCAAGCATCTGCGCAATCTGGAGGCCCAGGTCGGCGCGCGGCTCCTCGAACGGTCCGCGCGGCTGGTGCGTCCGACCCAGCAGGGCCAGCGGCTCTACGCGGCCTGTCAGCCCGCGCTCGCCACGATCGACGCCGCCCTGGAAGATGCCCGCACCGAGGCTGGCCGCATCGAAGGCCGGCTGCGGCTGCACGCGCCCGCCTGCATCGGGGCGGCCCATCTGCACCGGATCGTGGCGGCGTTCCAGGCCGAGAATCCGCGGGTCACGGTCGATCTCGTGCTGGACAACCGGCTGATCGACCTCGTCTACGAGGATTACGACCTCGCGCTCCGCTACGGCCGGCCCCACGGGCAGGACGTCGTGACGCGGCGGCTCGGCTGGGTGCGCCGCATCCTGGTCGCCGCCCCGGCATACTTGGCGCGGGCCGGCGGCATCGACGCGCCCGGGCAGATCGCCGACCGGGCCCTGGTGACGACCACGTCGGCCCTGGACGACCGGAACACGCTCGTACTCCAGCACGGGCGCGAGACGCTGAGCCTCGCCGTCCGCCCGGCCCTGCGGACCAACAGCGCGGAGGTGCTGTTGGCTGAGCTGCGCGCGGGACGGTACATGGGCCCGGTCCAGCACCTGCTGGTCGCCGAGGACTTGGCGGCCGGCCACCTCGTCCGCGTCCTGCCAGCGTACGAGGTGCGCTCGACGGACGCCTATCTGGTCTACCCGTCCGTCCGCCACATGCGCCCGGTCGTCCGCGCGTTCACCGACTTCGCCGTGCCGCGCATCCGCGCCATCGAGGGGATCAGGCACGCCGGTTGACCGACTCCGGTGCGCTGCGGCCGCGACGAACGGGCCGGGGTGGCCGACCGCCGCGATCGCGACCCTAGAACGGCGCCGCGAGGCAGCCGCTCAGGGCGCCCTTCAGCGCGGCGGCGTCGGCCTCCGCCACCGTGAACGTGGCCGTCAGGGTCGGGTCCTCGCCGCGCGGGCTCGCCTGCGTCCAGGTCAGCTTCGTCCCGGGCTGGACGAGGGCCAGGGCGACCCCGCGCAGCGGATCCTCGCCGCGGCGCGCGCCCGCCACCGTCAGCGTGAAGCCCGCATCGGCCCCGGTCGCGGCGCCGCGGACCGGCATGCGCACGGAGCGCACGCTGCCGGCGCTGGAGACCAGGAGGCCGGTCAGGGGCTTCTCGCTGTCGGCCCCTTCGAGGCCGGCGAAATCGAAGCGCGGCGCCAGTTCGGCGAAGCGCGGCACGGTCAGCGCCGCCGACAGGCCGGTGCCGCCCGGATCGCAGGCGACGTGCAGGGTCGCCGGCCGCTGGTCCGCCGCGAGGGTCGCGGTGCCGCTCAAGTCCGCGCTGCCGCCGGGCGCCCGGGCGCTGCCGGCGAGCAGGGGGGTCCGGCCGGTCAGGATGTCGGACAGGCTGTCGCCGCGGCTCAGCGGCCCGGCAAGCAGAGCAACGGCGGCGATGACGACCACCGCCAGGGCCACGCCGATCCGGAGCCGCATCCAATCCTCCGCCTGTGGACATCACGGGCCGGCGGCATAGACGATCGCGGCCGCATCGCAACCCTCCGTTCACCACGTCCGCAGGGAATCGTCCGCCGGCGCGCCCGCGTGCACTGCAGCAACTCAGTAAAAACCGATCGTTCCTATGCACCGACGCTCAACCTTGAGCGTCGCCATGCGCACGAAGATCCTGCTCGTCCTCACCCTCCTCGTCTACGTCACCACCGGCCGCGCCCCCGGCATTCGGGAGCCGCGCAATCCGGACGCGGAGCACGGCGGCGGGCGCCTCGTGGTCGCGACCAAGCGGGCCTGGATCTGAACCGCTGCCCGGTCGACGCGACCGTCCTCGCGAGCACGGCTGCACCGACGCGCTCGACAGGAGACGGTCTCACCCCCCGGGCGCGCAGGCCCTGAGGCGCGCGGCCACGAGGGCCTGGAGGCTCCAGAGGTGGCGGTCGCGGATGCCGAGGCGCTCGCAGGCCTCCACGGTCCGGAACAGGTACTCGGCGCTCGGCCCTTTGTGGCCGCAGGCCGCGGCGATCTTCTCGGCGATCTCGGAATCCGAGAGGCGTCCGGCGTAGCGGTCGCTGGCGCGGTTCGCCAGGAAGGTCAGGGCCGGGACGGTCCCGGCCTCGGTGGCGACCGGCAGCCAGCGGGCGACGTAGCCGCGGCCGCGCATCTCGCGGCGCCAGACCGGCATCAGCGCCTCGCGGATCTCCATGCCGGGCAGGCGGAAGGCCACGCCCCGGCACAGGCCGCCGCGGTCCAGCGCCAGGACGAAGCCCGGCCGTTCCGGCGTGCCGCGGAACCGCCGCTGGAGCAGGCAGAAGCGGCGGTGGAAGCCGCGCACCGTCCCGATCCGGCGCTCGGCCACCGGGAATTCCGGGTTCCACATCAGCGAGCCGTAGGCGAAGACCCAGAGGTCGCTGCCCTCGCGCCCGGCGACGATCGCGTCGAGCCCCGGGCGCAACTCGGCGTCCGACAGAACCTCGAGCGCGCTCGGGTCGTCGGGGATCGGGACGGAATGGGCGCGGGCGATCAGATCGAGGCTGAGGTCGAGGGTGCGAACGGACGCGGCGGGCATAGGCCCTCAACGCCCGGGCCTCACGGCTTGTTGCCCAGCGCGTCGAGTTCGGGGAAGGGCCGGGTGCGGTGTCCGGTGCAGACCTCGTCGTCGTCGAGCACCGTGAGCCGGTCGTTGTCGTAGCGCAGCGCCACCCTCGGGCGCTCGGGCTTGCCGAAGGTCCGGCCGTACATCCGGCCCGACACGCAGTAGATCACCCGGCCGCCCTCGGCGATCGGCCCGGCGATCCGGCTGCCCGCGAACCGCACCGGCAGCAGCGAGACCGCGCCGAAATCGACCTGCCTCAGCGCCAGGGCGGCGATCCGCCGGAGGAGGGCCAGGGAGGGGGCGGCCTCGGCGGCGGGCTTCGGTGCGCGCGGCGCGGCCTGCGCGCCGGCGGCGAGGAGGACCAGAAGGGCGGCGAGGGCGGCGCGGAGCGGCATCGGTCCTCGCTATCCGGCCAAGGTTGCCCGAGGCTGGGACCGCGCGGGGCAGCGCCGGCGGCCGCGGCCCCCTATATGAGAGACAGGCGCGGAGCGCGCCTCTCACCCGATCCCTCACACGAAGACGCGACGTTCGATGCAGTGGACCGACGACGCCCTGGTGCTCGGCCTGCGCCGGCACGGGGAGACCGGCGTCATCCTCGAGGCCATGACCGAGGCCCACGGGCGCCATCTCGGCCTCGTGCACGGTGGGCGCTCGCGCCGGATGCAGCCCGTGCTGCAGGCCGGGAACCGGGTCCGCGTGACGTGGCGGGCGCGCCTCGACGAGGGTCTCGGCGCCTACGCGGTCGAGCCCCTGGACTCGCAGGTCTCGCGGCTGATCGGGTCGAGCCTCGCCCTCTACGGCATGAACCACATGGCGGCCCTGCTGCGGCTGCTCCCCGAGCGCGACCCGCATCCGGCGCTCTACGCGGCGGCGGGGATCCTGGTCGAGCACCTCGACGACCCCGCCATCGCCCCGCCCCTGATGGTGCGGTTCGAGCTGGCGATCCTGTCGGAGCTCGGCTTCGGCCTCGACCTCACCGCCTGCGCGGCCACCGGCGGCAACGACGCCCTGGCCTACGTGTCGCCGAAGAGCGGCCGGGCGGTCAGCGCCTCGGCCGGCGAGCCCTACCGGGACCGTCTCCTGGCGCTCCCGACCTTCCTGCACGCGGGCGGTTCCCCGGGTCCCGACGGCGTTGCCCAAGGGTTTACCTTGACGGGGTACTTCCTCGACCGGCACGTCTGGGGGCCCCGCGGCCTCGGGCCGCCCGAGGAGCGGGCGCGATTCGTTGCGCTCGGCCGCGAGGCCGGGTAATGTTCGTGTTCTGTTCTTGATACCCCGTCGTCGCTCCGGGTGCCGAAGGCGCGCCCGGAATCCAGAACCACCGTCCGCGCGCACGCGCGGGACGTCGGCGGCTCTGGATTCCGGGCCCCGCTGCGCGGCCCCGGAATGACGGCGCGCGGTGAAGACGTTGTAGTGAGGAGCCGACATGGGCCAGCCCTTCGAGCCGCCGTCCGGCGACGGGATCGAGAGCGTCGAGCTGAAATCCGCGCTGGAGGAGCGCTACCTCGCCTACGCGCTCTCCACGATCATGCACCGGGCCCTGCCGGATGCCCGCGACGGGCTGAAGCCCGTGCACCGGCGCATCCTGTACGGGATGCGGCTGCTGCGCCTCGACCCGACCACCGCGCACAAGAAGTGCGCCAAGATCGTCGGCGACGTGATGGGCGATTTCCACCCCCACGGCGACCAGGCGATCTACGACGCGCTGGTGCGGCTCTCCCAGGATTTCGCCCAGCGCTACCCGCTGGTCGACGGCCAGGGCAATTTCGGCAACATCGACGGCGATGGTCCCGCGGCCTACCGCTACACCGAGGCGCGGCTCACCGAGGTCGCGCGCCTCCTGCTCGACGGGATCGACGAGGACACGGTCGACTTCCGCCCGTCCTACAACGGCGAGAAGGAGGAGCCGATCGTCCTGCCGGCGGCCTTCCCGAACCTGCTCGCCAACGGCAGCCAGGGTATCGCGGTCGGCATGGCGACCTCGATCCCGCCGCACAACGCCGCCGAGCTGTGCGACGCGGCGCTCTACCTGATCAACCATCCCGAGGCGACCTCGGGGCAGCTCGCCAAGTTCGTCCAGGGCCCGGACTTCCCGACCGGCGGCATCCTCGTCGATTCGGCCGAGTCGATCGCCGAGTCCTACCGGACCGGGCGGGGCGCCTTCCGGGTCCGCGCCCGCTGGGCCAAGGAGGATCTCGGCCGCGGCACCTGGAACATCGTCGTCACCGAGATCCCCTACGGCATCCCGAAGGGCCGGCTCATCGAGAAGATGGCCGAGCTGCTGCAGGAGAAGAAGCTGCCGCTGCTCGCCGACGTGCGCGACGAGTCGGCCGAGGACGTGCGCGTGGTGCTGGAGCCGCGCTCGCGCACGGTCGACCCGGTGATCCTGATGGAATCGCTGTTCCGGCTCACGGAACTCGAGACCCGCATCCCGCTCAACCTCAACGTCCTGGTCGGCGGCCTCGTGCCGAAGGTGATCGGCCTCGCCGAGTGCCTGCGCGAGTGGGTCGACCACCGCCGCGTGGTCCTGCAGCGCCGCTCGCGCTACCGCCTCGGCCAGATCGACCGCCGCCTGGAGATCCTGGGCGGCCTGCTCATCGTCTATCTCGACCTCGACGAGGTGATCCGCATCATCCGCGAGGAGGACGAGCCGAAGGCCGCCCTCATGGCCCGGTTCGAGCTGACCGAGCTCCAGGCCAACGCGATCCTCGACACCCGCCTGCGCTCCTTACGCAAGCTGGAGGAGATGGAGCTGAAGCGCGAGTTCGAGGCGCTGACCGCCGAGAAGGCCGAGATCGACGCCCTGCTCGCCTCCGAGCCGGCGCAGTGGAAGGCGATCCAGGCGCAGATCCGCGCGGTGAAGAAGACCTTCGGGCCCGAGACCAAGCTCGGCAAGCGCCGCACGACGCTGGCGAGCCCGCCGGATGTCGGCGGCATCGACTTCACGGCGGCCCTGGTCGAGCGCGAGCCGATCACCGTGATCGTCTCGACCAAGGGCTGGATCCGGGCGCTCAAGGGCCACGTGGCGGACCTCTCCGGTGTGGCGTTCAAGGGCGACGACACCCTGAAAATCGCCTTCCCGACCGAGACCACGCAGAAGATCCTGCTGCTCGCCACCAACGGCAAGGTGTTCACGCTCGAGGCCTCGAAGCTGCCGGGCGGCCGCGGCTTCGGCGACCCGGTCCGGCTGATGGCCGACCTCGACGACGGCACCGAGATCGTGGCGGCGCTGCCCTACCGGCCGGAGACCAAGCTGCTGATCGCCGGCTCGGACGGACGCGGCTTCGTGGCGCCCGCCGACGCGCTCGTGGCCAACACCCGCAAGGGCAAGAGCGTGCTCGGCCTCGACGGCGACGCCACGGCCGCCGTGCTGGTGCCGGCCGACGGCGATCACGTGGCGGTGGTGAACACCGAGAAGCTGCTGCTGGTCTTCCCGGTCTCCGAGGTGGCGGAGCTCGCCCGCGGCAAGGGGGTCCGGCTGCAGCGCTGCCGCAGCGGGACGCTGCTCGACGCGCACGTGTTCAAGCTCGCCGACGGCCTGCCCTGGCAGGACGGCTCGGCGGAGGGCCGGCTCGCGAACGCGTCGGTGCTGGAGAAGTGGCTCGGCCACCGCGCCGAGGTCGGGCTGATGATGGCGCGCAGCTTCCCGAAATTCGAGCGTTTCGGACGGTGAGGAGCCGCGGAGGGTGAAGGATTCCCGACCCACCACCTCATCCTGAGATGCCAGAGAGGAGTCGCCTCGGGGGGAGACCTCCGGTCAGCCGCGCAATCCCTGGAGCCCGCCTTCGAGGCGGCTCCGCCGCCCCTCGAGATGCGGGCGCGATTGGGAGTGTCTGGAACGGTTCCCGCGGTGCGGAGGCCCAGTCCTCAATGCGCCCGCTGGGCGAGCCAGAGCGCACCGAAGGCTAGCACGCCGCCGCCGATCGGAACCGCGAGCAGGAGAAGAAGCTGAGCTGTCGTCATGGGCGAAGGTTCCGCAATGCGCGCCTCACAGCCCAATGTATGGCGCCACTCATGATCCAGCAAACCACCATGGCGATGAGCACGGGCGCGAAGTGCGGACGATCCGACAGGGCAGTCGAGATGAACGGCGCGAAACCGCCGACGGCGAAGATCGCGACCGCGAGGCCGTTGGCGTAGGTGGCCGTGAACTTGATCCGCTCGTTCGCAACAAGCGTGTCGCGCGCTTCGCTGTCCGCTTCCGACATCGAACCTGAGCCCCCGGCCGGCCGCAAGCTTAGCCGATATCGGCGATGCGGAACATGAACCTCTCGGTCGCCTCATCGCCCCGTCGCGGACGCTTCGTCCGCCGCCCAGAGGTGCTGCGCCGCGTAGGCGCGATACGGCCGCCACGCCTCGGCCCGGGCCAGGAGCGCCGCCGGGCTCGGACGCCCGGTGGCCCCCTCCAGCGCCCGCAGCAGCCCGACATCGCCCACCGGCAGGGCGTCCGGCAGCTTGAGCGCCCGCATGGCGATGTACTGCGCCGTCCAGGGACCGATCCCGCGGATCGCCGTGAAGCGCAGCACCGCGGCCTCGAGCGACTCCGCCGGGGCGAACAGGTCCGGATCGGCGAGCGCCGCCGCGGCCAGCGCCCGGATCGCCGCGCCGCGGGCCCGCGGCATGTTGAGCGCCAGCGCGACATCCGCCTCGACCAGATCGGTCGGCGCGGGAAACACGTGGGTCAGACCGCCTGCCGGCTCCGCCAGCGGCGTCCCGAACGCCGCCACCAGCCTGCCCGCGAGCCCGATCGCGGCCGCCACCGAGACCTGCTGGCCGAGGATCGCCCGGCAGCCGGTCTCGAACGGGTCCCAGGCCCCCGGCAGGCGCAGACCCGGCCGCGCCGCGACGAACGGGGCCAGGACCGGGTCCCCGCCGAGGCAGGCCGCGACGGCGGCCGGATCGGCGTCGCAGTCGAACAGGCGGCGCAGGCGTCCCGCGACGGCGTCTTCGTGCCCGGCCTCGACGCCGCGCAGCGCGACGTGCAGGCAATCCGCGCCCGGTGCCACCGTCAGGAGCCCGTGCCGCCCCGCGACGCTGATCGTGCGCGCGTAGGAAGCCGCGGGATCCGTCGTCTCGACGCCCGGGATCGCCCGCTTGGCGAGGAACGCGCGGATCGCCGGCCAGTCGTAGGGCGGCCGGACGGGCAGGCGGCGTTCGATCACCTCCGCGAACGCGAAGGGCGGCCTCTCGGCCGCCCCGCTCGACGCTTCCCGGGGCAGGTGGTCCCGCCTCAGCCGCGCTGGTCCACGGCCACGTAGTCGCGCTGGGCCGGACCGACGTAGAGCTGGCGCGGACGGCCGATCTTCTGCGACGGGTCCTCGATCATCTCGGCCCACTGGGCGATCCAGCCGACGGTGCGGGCCACCGCGAACAGCACGGTGAACATGTCGGTGGGGAAGCCCATCGCCTTGAGGGTGATGCCCGAGTAGAAGTCGATGTTCGGGTAGAGCTTCTTCTCGATGAAGTACTCGTCCTTGAGCGCGATCTGCTCCAGCTCCATGGCGACGTGGAGCAGCGGGTCGTCGGTCTTGCCGAGCTCCTTGAGCACCTGGTGCGTGGTGTTCTGCATGATCCGCGCGCGCGGGTCGTAGTTCTTGTAGACGCGGTGGCCGAAGCCCATCAGGCGGAACGGGTCGTTCTTGTCCTTGGCCTTGGCGACGTACTTGCTGACATTCTCGGGGGTGCCGATCTCCATCAGCATCTTGAGGGCCGCCTCGTTGGCGCCGCCATGGGCCGGGCCCCACAGGCAGGCGATGCCGGCCGCGATGCAGGCGAAGGGGTTGGCGCCCGAGGAGCCGGCGAGCCGCACCGTCGAGGTCGAGGCGTTCTGCTCGTGGTCGGCGTGCAGGATGAAGATCTTGTCGAGTGCCCGGGCGAAGACCGGGTTCACCTCGTACTCCTCGCAAGGCACCGCGTAGCACATGCGCAGGAAGTTCGACGTATAGTCGAGGTCGTTCTTCGGGTACACGAAGGGCTGGCCGATCGAGTACTTGTAGGCCATCGCGGCGAGCGTCGGCATCTTGGCGATCATGCGGATCGACGCGATCAGCCGCTGGCTCTCGTCCGTGATGTCGGTGGAATCGTGGTAGAAGGCCGAGAGGGCGCCCACCGAGGCGACCATGACGGCCATCGGGTGCGCGTCGCGGCGGAAGCCGGTGAAGAACCGGTTCATCTGGTCGTGCACCATGGTGTGGCGCGTGACCCGGTACTCGAAATCGGCCCGCTGGGCGGCGGTCGGCAGGGCGCCGAACAGCATCAGGTAGCAGGTCTCGAGGAAGTCGCCCTTCTCGGCGAGCTGCTCGATCGGGTAGCCGCGGTAGAGCAGCACGCCCTCGTCACCGTCGATGTAGGTGATCTTCGACTCGCACGAGGCCGTCGAGGTGAAGCCCGGGTCGAAGGTGAAGGCGCCGGTCTGGGCGTAGAGCTTGCCGATATCGATCACGTCCGGCCCGATCGTGCCGGTTTTCACCGGCAGTTCGATCGACTTGCCGTCCACGGTGATGGTGCTGGGTGCGCTCATGGATCGTGGACCCTTCTCTGGCGACGTGGCGGATGCCGGCCTCGGGCTGCCCGAGTCGGTCCCGGGGGCCTGAGCACACGCATTATGCTGCGGGTGCTCACAGCCATGGGTTACCCAAACGGCAGTGCAGCAGCAACGGGGTCGGTGACAACCCGCCCCCGTCGCCAAGCGAATTCCGCCAACCGATTTCCACCCAACGCAATCCGGGTCGGGGCCGGCAGTTCCCTGTCCGCTCCCGGTCCGCGCGCGGTGGTCCCAGCGCCGCCTCGTCCCCGCCTCGTCCCTGCCCTCAGCCCGGCCTCAGCCCTGCGGCGCCTGATCCCCGAGGCGCGCCAGGGTTTCCTCCCGGCCGAGCACCGCCATCACGTCGAACAGGGGCGGGGAGGTGGTGCGGCCGGTGAGCGCCGCGCGCAGGGGTTGGGCCACCTGCCCGAGCTTGCAGCCGGCCGATTCCGCGTACTGCCGCACCGCGCCCTCGGTGGAGGTCGCGCTCCAGTCGGGCAGCGCCTCGAGCACCGGCCGCACCCCGGCGAGGCGGCCGCGCCCCTCGTCGGAGAGCAGGGCGCGGGCCTTGTCGTCGAGCGCCAGGGGCCGCTGGGCGTAGAGGTAGTAGGCGCTGTCGAGGAGCTCGATCAGCGTCTTGGCCCGCTCCTTCAGGCCCGGCATGGCCTGGACGAGCTTGTCCTTGAGATCGGGCCGCAGCGGCGCCGACAGGCCGCGCTCCGGCCCGACGTTGGGCAGGATGGTCTCGATCGCCGCGACGAGGTCGGAATCGGCGCTGGTGCGGATGTAGAGGCCGTTGAGGTTGGCGAGCTTGGCGAAGTCGAACCGCGCCGCGGAGCGCCCGACCGCGCCGAGGTCGAAGGCCGCGACCATCTCGTCGGTGGAGAAGACCTCCTGGTCGCCGTGGCTCCAGCCGAGCCGCACGAGGTAGTTGCGCAGGGCCGCCGGCAGGTAGCCGAGATCGCGGTAGGCCTCGACGCCGAGCGCGCCGTGGCGCTTCGAGAGCTTGGCCCCGTCCGCCCCGTGGATCAGCGGGATATGCGCCATCCTCGGGATGTCCCAGCCGAGAGCCGAGAAGATCTGGCTCTGGCGCGCCGCGTTGGTGAGGTGGTCGTCGCCGCGGATGATCTGCGTGACGCCCATGTCGTGGTCGTCGACCACGACGGCGAGCATGTAGGTCGGCGTCCCGTCCGAGCGCAGCAGGACGAGGTCGTCGAGGTCCTTGTTGGCCCAGGTCACGCGGCCCTGGACGGCGTCCTCGACCACGGTCTCGCCCTCGGTCGGGGCGCGCAGGCGGATCACCGGCTTGACCCCGGCGGGGGCCTCGGACGGGTCGCGGTCGCGCCAGCGGCCGTCGTAGCGCGGGGCGCGCCCCTCCGCGCGGGCGGTCTCGCGCATCTGCGTGAGCTCCTCGGCGGTGGCGTAGCAGTGATAGGCGCGGCCCGCGGCCAGCAGCTCCTCGGCGACCGCGCGGTGGCGCTCGGCGCGAGCGAACTGGAAGACCACGTCGCCGTCCCAGTCGAGGCCGAGCCAGGAGAGGCCGTCGAGGATCGCGTCGATCGCCCCCTTGGTGGAGCGCTCTCGGTCGGTGTCCTCGATGCGCAGCAGCATCGTGCCGCCGGTGTGGCGGGCGTAGAGCCAGTTGAACAAGGCCGTGCGGGCCCCGCCGATATGCAGGTAACCCGTGGGCGAGGGGGCGAAGCGCGTGACGACGGCTGAGGACATCGGTCCGGTATGTTCCGGGGCTGGTCGCGGACGGGGCGCGACGGACGGCGAAGGGGCGGCGGAGCGGCGAGGGGCTCGACAGGGCGCCCGTAGCACGAAGAACCCGCTGTAGCACGGGCCGGCGGATGCGTTAAGAATCGCCCGCAGAATCGCCCGGCCCCGACGACAGGTCGCGCGGAGCGGGGCGGCGGCGATGCGGCGGATCGGCGCGAGGCGGGCGGACGGCGCGGTCGCGCTGATCGGCCCGCGCGCCCGAGCCCTTCCCGCCGCCCTCTTGGCCGCCCTCCTGGCCGCCCTCCCGGCGCTCCGCGACTGGGTCGTCGCCGGCCTCGCCCGCGAGGCCGAGCAGCGCCGGCTGTTCCCCTGGCTGGCGGTGGCCTTCGGCGGCGGGATCCTGGTCTACTTCGCGGCGGCCGACGGCGCGCCGAGCCTCGCCGCCCCCCTGATCGCGGCCGGCCTCGCGCTGGCGCCGGTCCCCGTCCTCGGCGCGCGGCCGGCGGCCCTGGCGGCGGCGCTCGCGGTGGCGGCCGCGTTCCTCGGCTTCGCGGCGGCGACCTGGCGGGTCTCGCAGGTCGCCGCACCGATCCTCACCCGCACCACGATCGGCCCGCTCGTCGGAACGGTCGAGGCCCTGGACGAGCGCGAGGTGGGCGCCCGGCTGGTGATCCGGGTGGAGAGCTTCGCCGGCCTCGCGCCGGAGGCGCGGCCCGCCCGGGTCCGGGTCTCGTTCCGGAAGACGCCGATCCCGCGTCCCGGGGACGGCGTCGCCGCCACGGCCCGGCTGCTGCCGCCCCCGGAGGCGGCCCGGCCCGGCGGCTACGACTTCGCCCGGGACGCCTATTTCCAGGGGATCGGCGCGGTGGGCTCGCTGATCGGCACCGTCACCGTCCGGGAACCGTCCGGGCCGCCGCCGCTGGGCCTGCGGCTCGCCGCTGCGCTCGACGCGGCGCGCAACGGGCTCACGCGCCGGATCGCGGAGGCCGCCGGCGGCCAGGCGGGTGCGGTGGCGGCGGCCCTGGTGACGGGCAAGCGCGGCCTCATCGGGCCGGCCACCAACGACGCGCTCCGCGCCGCCGGCATCTACCACGTGGTGTCGATCTCGGGCCTCCACATGGTGCTGGCCGCCGGCGTGGTGTTCTGGCTGGTGCGGGCGCTCCTCGCCGCGGTGCCGCTCTGCGCGCTGCTCTGGCCGATCAAGAAGATCGCGGCCGGCTTCGCCATGGTCGGCGTCACCGCCTACTGCGCCTTCTCGGGCTGGGACATCGCGGCCGAGCGCTCGCTGATCATGACCCTGATCATGCTCGGCGCGATCCTGGTGGACCGGCCGGCCCTGTCGATGCGCAACCTCGCCCTCGCGGCGCTGATCGCGCTCGCCCGGGAGCCGGAGGGCCTGCTCGGCCCGAGCTTCCAGATGTCCTTCGGCGCCGTGGCCGGGCTGATCGCCTGCGCGCGGCTGATCGACGGGCGGCTGCTCGTGCGCCCGGGGGCCGGGCGGATCGGGCGGCTCGTCGGGACCGGCCTGTCGGCGATCACCGGGACCCTGGCCACGACCCTGGTGGCGCAGGTCGCGACGGCCCCCTTCGCCACCTACCACTTCCAGACGGTCCAGCCCTTCGGCCTCGTCGGCAACGCCCTGACCCTGCCGCTCGTCTCCCTGGTGGTGATGCCCGCCGCGGTGATCGGCTGCCTCGCCTATCCCTTCGCCCTCGACCGGCCGGTCTGGTGGCTGATGGGGCAGGCGGTGGCCGGGATGCTGGCGATCTCGGACTGGATCGCCGGGTTCGAGCGGGCGGTCCTGGTGCTGCCGGCCTTCGGCGCCGGGGCGCTGGCCCTGCTGACCGCCGGCCTGCTGCTGGGGACGCTGCCGGCCTCGCGCCTGCGCTGGCTCGCCGTGCCGCCGGTCCTGCTCGGGCTCGTCCTCGCGGCCCGGCCCGACCACTACGACCTCTACGTCGACCGGCAGGGCGCGGGGGCCGCGGTGCGGGGCCCGGACGGGCGGCTCGCGGCCCTCGGCAGCCCTTCGGGCTTCGTCCTCGAGCAGTGGCTGAAGGCGGACGGCGACGGGCGGCGGTCCGCGGCGCTGATCGTCCGGTCGGGCAGCGGGCGCTGCGACCGGCTCGGCTGCACCGCCCGGCTGCCGGACGGGCGGGCGGTCGCCCTGGTCCGGGACCGGCGGGCCTTCCCGGAGGATTGCGCCCGCGCCGCGGTGCTGATCACGGGCCTCGCGGCGCCGCCGACCTGCACGGGGCCGCTGGTGATCGACCGGCGCGTCCTCGCCGCCCGCGGGGCCGTGGCCCTCCGGATCGACGGCGACGGCTTCGCCGCGCGCTACGCCCGGAACGACGGCCGCGCCGTGCCCTGGCAGCCGGCCGCCGGGCGCGGGCCTGGACCGCCGCGGCCGGTCACCGCGGAGCCGGGCGACCGCCCCGCGGAGGACGGGGTCGCCGCGACGCCGGAGGCCGACGCCGCGCCGGGCGGAGACCTCGCCCCCGGCGACGCGCCGGCCGAGCCGCTTCAGTAGCGGCGGACGAGGCTCACGAGGCGGCCCTGGATCCGGACCCGGTCGGGCCCGAGCACGCGGGTCTCGTAGGCCGGGTTGGCGGCCTCGAGGGCGATCGACGAGCCGCGGCGGCGCAGGCGCTTGAGCGTCGCCTCCTCGTCGTCGATCAGTGCCACGATGATGTCGCCGGTATTGGCCGTCTCCTGCTTGCGGATGACCACGAGGTCGCCGTCCAGGATGCCCGCCTCGACCATCGAGTCGCCGCGCACCTCGAGGGCGTAGTGCTCGCCGCCGGCCACGAAGTCCGGCGACAGGGTGATGGCGTGGCTCTGGTTCTGGATCGCCGAGACGGGCGTACCGGCCGCGATCCGGCCCATGACCGGGATCGAGATGGCGCGGCCGGACTCGTCGATCATCCGCGTGCTCGCCGGGGCCGGCGGCTGCTTGGACTTACCGCCCTCGACCACGCTCGGCGTGAAGCGGCGCGGCTCGACGGGGGCCTGAGTCGCCGGAGCGGCCTGGGTCAGGCTCTCGGGGATCCGGATCACCTCGATGGCGCGCGCCCGATTGGGGAGGCGCCGGAGGAAGCCGCGCTCCTCGAGCGCCGTGATCAGCCGGTGGATGCCGGATTTCGACTTGAGATCGAGGGCATCCTTCATCTCGTCGAACGACGGCGGGACACCGCATTCCTGCATCCGGCTCTGGATGAATCGCAGGAGGTCCAGCTGCTTGCGCGTGAGCATCGACGGGGGACTCGCGGCTTGGCGGACCGCCACGTGACGGTCTCCGAAACAAATCACGAACAGGTTAAACGTTCCGCAAGTGTTCCGCAAGAGCGGCACCGCTCGGCCCGGCGCGCCGCGGCGCGCCCGCGGGAGTAAGGTCGAGAAACGCATTGACGGCGCAAGCGGAGCCGTTTCAATGCATCGCGGCGCCCCGCCGGGAAGGCGGCGGATCCGGGGCGCGGGCTGGGACCCTCTTGGAATGACGAGGATGCGACGACCCGCAGCTCTGCTGCCCCTCGGCCTCGCCGCCCTCGGCCTCGCCGGCTGCACCACCGGATTCTCCTACATCTCGCGGAACTACGTGGCGCTCACTCCCCAGGTCGTCACGATCGGCTGCAAGGAGCCCTACGAGGTCTACGACAACCGGCAGCTGCGCCGGATGCTGATCGTGTCCAACGCCCTGCGCGAGTATACCGGCTGCAACCTGAGCGAGGTCCGGATCGATCCGGAGCCGGGCGCCACCCGGGTGAAGCGCTTCCGCACCGCCGCCCGGGCCTATCTCGACGAGACCGTGCGCGAGGATTGCCGGATCACCGGCGAGACCGTGTTCGATCCGCTGAAGACTGAGTTCGCCTACGCCTGCGACGCGCCGATCGAGAAGCGCGGCACCGTGGTCCCCCGCCTGCCGGGCCGCAATCCGGGCCTCGGCGTGCGCTGACGGCTGGCGGCGCGTCCTCAGGCGCCCGGCTTCGGGAAGGTCCGCTCCGCGGCGTCGCCGGCGGCGGCCAGCAGGGCGCGGGCGAAGGCCCGGGCCTCCGTCCGGTCGAGCACGATCGCGGCGGTGACCGGCGCACCGCCGAGGTCGGCGAGGGCGAGTTCCAGGCGCACCCCGTCGGGCACGGCGCTCGCCTGAAGGCTCCAGCCGGAGCCCCGGTCCGTGCTCTCCGCCATCGTGTTCCTCCCGCATGCCCGGCACGGCGCCGCGCGCCCACCGGAACGGCCAGGCCCGGGACCGCTCCCGGAGCCGCGCTCCGATCTTCCCTGCCTCGCCTGTCCGCGTTCCTCAAGGCCACAGGCCGCGCAGGGGTGGAGATGCGCGCCGTCGCGGATGCCGGCGGCCGCATCGCGGCGACGCGGGGCGGCACGGGTCCGCGCCCGCGCCGCAGCGCGGGCGAGGGCAGGGGCGGCCGGGATGGGAGCCGGCTTCGGGGCGATTGACGCGAGGCCGCCGATGATGTCTCCCGCGGGCTCCGATCAGGTGGAGTTCGAACATGCAAGAGATCTGGTTCCGCACGGGCGAGGCCACGGTGCTGGCGGCCGAGGGCCAGTACACCGACGCCATGCCGGAGGTGCTGATCGGCTCGGTGCGCGGCCCGGTCGGTCAGGCCTTCGCGTCGATGATGGGGCAGGTCCAGGGCCACACGCGGATGTTCGTGGTGCGCGACCTCAACCAGCTCGTGCGCCCGGCCACGATGATGACCACCAAGGTCACGATCCACACGGCCGAGTATGCCGAGCTCCTCGGCGGCGTGGTCCAGGCCGCCACCGGCGACGCGATCGTGGACTGCATCATCGAGGGCATCCTGCCGAAGGACGGGCTCGACGAGCTGTGCATGATCATCATGATCTGGCTCGATCAGCGCTGCGCCGAGGACGACAACCTCGACCAGAAGGACCTCTACCGGACCAACTACGAGGCCACGAAACTCGCCATCGCCCGCGCCCTCAAGGGCGAGCCCACGGTCGACGAGCTGATCGCCAACCGGAAGACCGTGAAGCACTACGCGCTCGACGGCGTGATCGAGTACTGAGCGGCCGCTCGGCGGGGCACGCCGCCCCGTCATCGCGCGGCGAAGCGCGTCGGGGCAGCGCGCGTTCGGTGACCGTGGCGCCGCCTGGATCGCTTCGCTGCGCTGGCAAGGAGGGGGCCAGCCCGGTTCCTTCGATGGTTTGTGGGTCAACCCGGTCCCGACGCACGCCCCACGGGCGTGCGTGCGTAGAGATCGGCCACGGCACACTCGAGGCCGAAGACGGGGAGCGCCAGACGATCATCCCCGGTGAGGCGGGTGCGGGTCCAAGTCTCACCGCTGCGCACGGAAAGAGACAGTGCGCAGCTCCTCTGCTCGATCAGAAGCACGGCCTGACAGAGCGGCAACGCCTCGTAGCCCGCGCGCTTGACGTCGATCTTCGTCCGGTGCGTACCGGGCAGCTTCCGGTGATCGCTCGGCGAGAGGATCTCGGCGGCGAGGTAACAGCCCTCGACCACGTTCTGGTCGGGCTCGATGGTCGCCGCATCGATGACCGCGACATCCGGGACGTAGGTGTGTCCCGTGAGGAACGGCCTGAGGTCGATGGCGGGATCGTGGATGGCGATCCACGACGAGCCCGACCGCTCCAGAGCCGCGTTCAGCAGGCGCTGGAAATTCACGACCACGACCTGATGGATGAGGCTCGGCCGGGCCTGCATCACGATCTGGCCCTCGATGAGCTCCCACTTCTCCTCATCGGGGCGCGTCTCGATGAAGTCCCGGAAGCCCCGATGGGGATCGGTCCTGTGGATGGGCGGGGTCTTGAGAGTCGTCATGGGCAGCCAGGGCCGAGTCGACGGAGATCGAGGATTCCGCCGACGGTTCGCCCGGTCAAGGGCGCCTAACCCGGCGGGATACGCCCCACCGAGCACAGGGTGCGCATCGTGCTGCTGCCCGGGTCGGTGTAGCAGGACGCCGACCAGCCGTTCTGCTGGATGAACGACTTGCGCCGCTCCGCCAGCGCGGTCCGGTAGGCGGTGGCGATGATCGGCTCGACGGTCGCGGCCGGTTGGCCGATGAGGATCTCGGAGGCCACCGACAGGTCGCGGAAGAAGGTCGCCGAGGGGCTCGGCTCGGCGGAGGTCGCCTGCACGATCGGCTCGGCCCGGCAGGTCACGTCGAACTTGATCGGGCCAGCCACGCGGATGTCGATGCTGGGGCCGGCGCGCTTGCCGACCCGGCCGCCGATCGCGTCGGCGATCTGGCGGGTGAGGTCGTCGCAGCTGTCGGCCCGGGCGGCCTCCGCCAGGAGGGGCAGGGCCGCGCAGGCGGCGAGGAGGAGGCGCGGGACGGAGAAGCTCGACATCGCCGCACTCTACGCGCGGCGCAGGGCCTGTCGAGGGGCTGGTCGAGGGCCGCTCGAAGGGCCGGCCTCAGTGGAAATCCCGGCTGGGGAACACGCGCCGGTCCGGGGGCACGCCGAAATCCGTGTTCTCGGGCGGCAGCTTCATGCCGGCCTCGCGCAGGTCGCGCAGGGCGGCGGTGAGGTCGCGAAACCCCTCCGCCACGAGGTGGACCACCCCGTCCGCCCGCTGGATCCGGCCGCGCACGGCGAGGAACCGCGCCTGCATGGCGATCCGGCGGTTCGCCTCGAACACGGTCTTCCAGACGATCACGTTGGCGATACCGGTCTCGTCCTCCAGCGTCAGGAAGACCACGCCCTTGGCGGTGCCGGGCCGCTGGCGGATCAGCACGAGCCCCGCCACCGTGACCCGCGCCCCCTGGGGCAGCGCCGGATCGAGATGGGCCCGGGCCGGGATCGCGCCGATCCGGGCGAGCCGCCCCCGGAAGAACGCGACCGGGTGCCCCTGGAGCGACAGGCCGGTGGCGGCGTAATCCTCGGCCACGGCCTCGGACGGGGCCAGGGGCTGAAGGTCCACCGTCGGCTCGTGCCGGAACAGGCCGTCATCGGCGTGCCACGCGAAGAGCGGCAGGGGTGCGTCGAGGAGATGGGCGCGGCGCTCGCTCGCATCGGCCTTGGCGGCCTTGCGGGATGACGTCCCCTCCAGGGTGCGGACCATCCACAGGGCGGCGCGCCGGTCGAGGCCGAGCGAGCGGAACGCGTCCGCCTCCGCCAGCCGCTCCAGGGTGTTGCGGGGCAGGGCGAGGGACGCCTGCAGGCCCTCGATGCTGGCGTAGCCGTTGGCGCGCAGCCGCACGAGCCGGCGCATCGCGGCCTCGGGCAGGCCGCGCACGACGCGCAGACCGATCCGCACGGCGTGCAGCGCCGGATCCCCGGCCGGCTCCAGGGTGCAGTCCCAGTCGCTGGCGTTGACGCAGACGCCCCGCACCTCGACCCCGTGGGCCCGGGCGTCGCGCACCAGCTGGGCCGGCTGGTAGAAGCCCATCGGCTGGGCGTTGAGGATCGCGGCCAGGAAGACGTCGGGGTGCCGGCACTTCATCCAGGCCGAGGCGTAGACGAGGAGCGCGAAGCTCGCCGCGTGGCTCTCCGGGAAGCCGTAGGTCGAGAAGCCGCGGATCTGCGCGAAGCAGCGCTCGGCGAAGTCCTGCGGGTAGCCCCGGCGGGTCATGCCGCCCACGAACTTCTCCGCGAAGCCGCCGATCGACCCGACGTGGCGGAAGGTCGCCATCGCCCGGCGCAGCCCGTCGGCCTCGGCCGGGGTGAAGCCCGCCGCCGTGATGGCGATCTGCATGGCGTGCTCCTGGAACAGCGGCACGCCGTAGGTCTTCTGCAGGACCTCCTTCAGCTCGTCCGCCGGGCCGTGATCCGGGTGCGGGGCCGGGTACTCGACCGGGTCGATCCCGGAGCGTCGCCGCAGGTAGGGATGGACCATGTCGCCCTGGATCGGGCCGGGGCGCACGATCGCGACCTGCACCACGAGGTCGTAGAACTCCCTGGGCTTCAGGCGCGGCAGCATCGACATCTGCGCCCGGCTCTCGACCTGGAACACGCCGACGGAATCGGCCTTCGTCAGCATCGCGTAGGTCGCGGGATCGTCCTGCGGCAGGTCGGCCAGCGTCTCGTAGAAGGTGCCGTGATCCTTCTCCAGGAAATCGAGGCCGCGCTTGAGGCAGGTCAGCATGCCGAGCGCCAGCACGTCGACCTTCATCAGGCCGATCGCGTCGATGTCGTCCTTGTCCCACTCGATGAAGGTGCGGTCCGCCATGGCGCCGTTGCCCACCGGCACGGTCTCGTCGAGGCGGCCGCGTGTCAGCACGAAGCCGCCGACATGCTGCGACAGGTGGCGGGGGAAGCCGATCAGCTGGTGGGCGAGGTCGAGCGCCTGCCGGATCGCCGGGTTCTCCGGGTCGAGCCCGGCCTCGCGCACGTGCTGGTCCGGCATGCCGGTGCCCCAGGAGCCCCAGACCGTGTCGGCGATCGCCGCGGTCACGTCCTCGGTCAGGCCCAGGACCTTGCCGACCTCGCGGATCGCCATGCGGGGCCGGTAGTGGATCACCGTGGCGCAGAGGGCGGCCCGCTCCCGGCCGTAGCGGGCGTAGAGGTGCTGGATCACCTCCTCGCGGCGCTCGTGCTCGAAGTCGACGTCGATGTCGGGGGGCTCGCCGCGGTTCTCCGAGATGAAGCGGGCGAAGAGCAGCCGGTGCTTCGACGGGTCCACCGCGGTGATGCCGAGGCAGAAGCACACGGCGGAATTGGCCGCCGAGCCGCGGCCCTGGCACAGGATGCCCCGGCCGCGGGCGAACTCGACCACGTCGAACAGGGTCAGGAAGTAGCGGGCGTATTTCATCTTTGCGATGAGCCGCAGCTCCTCGCGCAGCGTCGCCGCGACGCCGTCCGGGACCTCGCCGCCGTAGCGCCAGCGCGCCCGTTCCCAGGTCTTCTCCTCCAGGTATTCCTGCGGCGTGCGCCCGGGGGGCACCGGCTCGTCCGGGTACTCGTAGTGCAGCTGCGACAGGCTGAACTCGCAGGCCTGCGCGATCTCGACGGTGCGGGCGAGCGCCTCCGGGTGGTCGGCGAACAGCCGCGCCATCTCGGCGGCGGGCTTCAGGTGGCGCTCGGCATTGGCCTCCAGCCGGTAGCCGGCGTCCTCGATCCGGCAGCCTTGGCGGATGCAGGTGACCACGTCCTGCAGCGGGCGTCGCTCGGGATGGTGGTAGAGCGCGTCCGAGACCGCGACCATCGGGGCGCCGGAGGCCGCGCCCAGCTCGGCGAGCAGCCCGAGGCGCCGCCGCTCGTCGCCGCGGCGCGTGTGGCTCGCCCCGAGGAAGGTCCGGCCCGGGGCGGCGGCGGCCAGCGCCTCTAGCCGCGCCCGGAAACCCTCCGGCAGGCGCCGGGCCGGCGGCATCGCGATGAACATCTGCCCCTCGGCGGCCTCCACCATCTCGGCGAAGGAGAAGCGGCACGCGCCCTTGCGGACGCGCCGGTTGCCCAGGGTGAGCAGCCGGCAGAGGCGCCCCCAGGCGCCCCGGTCCATCGGGTAGGTGACGGCCTCGAACCCCTCCTCGGTGACGAGGCGCACCCCCGGCAGGATCCGGATCGGTGTGCCTTCCTGGTCGAGCGCCAGCGCCGCCGCGTGCGCCCGGACCACGCCGGCCACGGTGTTGCGGTCGGCGATGCCGATGGCCGCGAGGCCGTAGGACGCCGCCTGCACGACGAAGTCCTGCGGATGGGAGGCGCCGTGCAGGAAGGAGAAGTTCGTGGTGACGGCGAGCTCGGCGTAGGCGGGACCGCTCACGCGAAGAGCCCGTGGACGTACCACGCGGCCGGGCGATCGGGGGCGTGCGGGCCGTCGCGGTAGAGCCAGAGCCGGTGCCCGGCCTCGCACTCGATGCGGTAGTAATCGCGATCCGCACCGGGCGCGCGCCACCATTCGGCGGCGATCCGCTCCGGCCCCTCGGCATGGGCGACGCGGTGGATCCGGGCGCGCCAGCGGAAGCGCCGGGGCGGCCCTTCCGGGACGGTCGAGAGCACGTCGAGGGCGGCCTCGCCGCGGGGGAAGATCACCAGGGGGCGGGGCGGGAGGTGGTCGGGCCAGGGGGACGCGCCGGTGCGCGCCTCCTCTTCCGCCGCTGGGCCGGAAGGCTCAGCCATCACGGTTGAACGCCGACGCTGAAGGAGCGCATCCGGCCCACTCTCCCGTTCGGGAGCGGGGGGCGGGAGAGGCGCCCGTGGCCGGCCGACGCCTCGATCGGTCGACGGTCCGTGCCCCATTCCGGCAACCCAGACCCGGTCCCGGTCGGCCCGCTCCGGCAGGTGGCTCGCCCGCGGCTCGAGCCGCAGGAGCGCCCGCCCGAGGCGCTGCGCCAGGGCGTCGGCCAGGAACCCGATCCCGTCGCCCGGGGCCGCCGCGCCGAGATCCGTCTGGCGGGCCGGCATGGGGCCGGTCACCGTCACGGCGAGCGCCACCGTCTCGAAGCCGAAGCCGGCGTCGAGGGCGGGGCCCAGCCGGTCGAGGCGCAGGGCGACGAGGGCCGCGACCCGCTCAGGATCGCGCTCGGGGCGGGACAGGCCGAGATCGATCACCCGCAGGGCGCCGTCGACCCGGTGCAGGCCGAGGCGCAGGGCGCAGGCGCCGAGCCCGTCCCGCTCCAGCCGCGGCGCGGTCTCCGCCATCAGGTCCCGGGCGGTCCGGACGATGTCCGACTGCCGGCCGATCGGGTCGAGGAAGCCGCGGGCGGCGGCGTAGGCGGCCGCCTCCGTCAGGGGCGCCAGCGGCTCGGGCCGGCGGCCCAGGGCCTGGTCGAGCCGCAGCAGCAGCGCCGCGCCGAAGCGGCGGGCGAGGGGCCCCCGGGGCAGGGCGTCGAGCTCGCCGATCCGGCGCAGGCCGAGCCGCTTCAGGCCCGCGACCGTGCCGGGATCGAGGCGCAGGGCGTCCACCGGGAGGGCCCGCAGGGCCTGCGAGGCCCCGCCCGGCGGCACCACGACCGGATCAAGCCCGCCCTGCCGCGCCAGCGCGAAGGCGGCGCCGGGCGTGTCGGTCAGCGCGATCCCCGCCGGTACGCGGCTCCGCGCGAGCCGGGCGGCCAGGTCCGCGACGAGGTTCGCCTCGCCGCCGCGCAGGTGGCTCGCGCCGGCGACGTCGATGTAGAGCCCGTCCGCCGCCTCGCCCGGCCCGAACGGGGCCACGTGGGGCGCGTAGCCGCTCGCCCAGCGGCAGAGCCGCAGCAGGGCGTCCCGGTCGGCCTCCGGGTCGGCCGGGTAGACCTGGAGCGGCACGCCGATCCGCGCCCGGACCCGGCCGAGGGGCTCGCCGACCCGGAGGCCGAGGGCGCGGGCCTCCGGGTCGAGGGCCACGAGCCGCAGCCCGCCGGACCCCTCGGCCGCCACCGCGAGGGGGCCGCGCTCAGGCGCGAGACCGGCCCGCCGCAGCCGCGTCACCGGCCAATGGCTCAGGCAGATGCAGACGATGCGCGGCATGGTCCCACTCCAGAAGCCAGTCGCCGCCCCGCCCGTTGCGGCAGCGCTCGAGCCGCGCCCGCCAGCGCGGCCTGTCCAGGGTGCCGAACCGGTCCCGCGCCGCCGGGGCGGCGGCGATCCGCCAGCGCGTGGCGGCCCCGTTGGGCAGACCGGCCGACGCCGGCCGCAGGATCAGCAGCAGCGGCGGCGCCGGCCCTTCCGCGGCGAGCTGCAGGCGCCGGCCCGGCTTCAGCGGCAGCCCGTCCCGCAGGAGGCCGATCAGGGCCGTGAGCGCCCGCGCGTGCAGGGCCGCCTCCAGGGCGCGGAACACCTCCGCGTCGCTGCCGGCTTCCAGCAGCAGCAGGCGGCCGGGGTCGAGGCCGAGGCCGGCGAGGCCGTGCCCGTAGGGCAGGGGCTGGCCGGGCGCGGCGGCGATCAGCGCTTCCCCCGGCTCCCGGGCGAGCTGGCGGGCGCAGAGCGCCAGGGCGAAGCCCAGGGCCGCGATCGCATCCGCGGGCTCGGCCGGCGCGATCTCGTGGGGCGGCCCGAGGGCGAGACCGCCGCCCGGCAGGTGCGCGTCGAGATCCGGAACGCCCAGCGGCAGGACCGGGGCCGGATCCCGGCCGCGATCCGGCGGCGCGAGGCGCGCCCGCAGGACCGCCAGCCGGGCCCGGGGATCGCCCCGCGCGATCGCCGCCTCGGTCTCGTCGGCAGGGTCCAGCCCCATCTCCATCGGCTCCGGTCATGCTGGACGATAGGAACATAACAGGAACATGCACAAACGGTTTCCGCGGGGTCCCGGAATCGCGCGTGGCGGCAGCGGCTTGGCCTGTGGACGGCTGTGGACGCCTGTGGAATCGACCGCCCCCGCGCCGTCCGAGGTCGCGGTTGACCGCAATCGCAGGGCGAGACCAATGTCCGGACGCCGCGCGCGTGACGCGGCCGAACCGGACCGCGCATGCGCTCAGCCCTCAGCTCAGCCCTCACTCTGACGCTCCTGCTCGCCCTGCCGGGCGCGGCGCTCGGCCAGCAGGCGGATCCGCCGGGGGCCGCCGCCCCGGATCCCGCCGCGTCCACCCCCGCGACGGGGCGGGCGCGCCCGGCCCGCCCGCGGGTCCGCCACGCGCAGGCCCCGAGCCAGCCGATCATGGTCTACGACGCGCGGATCGAGGCCGGCGACCTGAGGATCTCGGGCTCCGTGCGCAAGCCCGGCGCGATCGTGGTGCTGGACGACGACATCTCGATCCAGGCCGACCGGCGCGGCCGGTTCACCTTCCGGCTGCCCTACCGGCCCTCGACCTGCGTGGTGACGCTGAAGGCGGAGCCGGACGAGCGCGAGGCGGTCGTGGCGAACTGCGCGCCCGAGGGTCCGCCCGGACCGCCCGGTCCCCAGGGTGCGGCGGGACCGCCCGGCGAGACGGGTCCCAGGGGCGAGACGGGGGCCAAGGGCGAGACCGGTCCCAAGGGGGAGCAGGGCCTCAAGGGGGATCAGGGCCTCAAGGGCGATACGGGTCCCCAGGGCGAGCCCGGCCCGAAGGGGGAGCCCGGTGCCACGGGCGCGGCCGGCCCGCAGGGCGCACCGGGCCCGAAGGGCGACGCAGGAGCCTCGGGCCCGCCGGGCGCACCGGGCTCGCGGGGGCCGATCGGGCCGCAGGGCGGCCCGGGCCCGAAGGGCGAGGCCGCCAGCCTGCGGCCCGTGCGCAAGTCCGACTGCCCGGGAGGCTGCACGATCACCTGCGGGACCGGGGAGATGCTGGTCACGGCCCACTGCCTCAAGGGCGGCGCGCCGACCTACGACGGGGAGGGCGCCAGCTGCCCGGCGGAGGCGACCGGCATCGTCGGGTTCTGCACGCGGCCGTGAGCCGGGCGGGTCAGCCGCCGGTCTCGCGCAGCCAGTCGAGCATCCCGGCGGCGGCCGACCGGCCGCCCGCGAAGGCGCCCTGGAGGAGGTAGCCGCCGGTCGGCGCCTCCCAGTCGAGCATCTCGCCGGCCAGGAACAGGCCGGGATGGGCGCGCAGCATGGACCGCCCGTCCAGCGCGTCGAGCCGGACGCCGCCCGCCGTCGAGATCGCCCGCTCGATCGGCGCGGAGGCGGTGAGGGTGATGGGCGCAGCCTTGATCAGCCCGGCGAGGGCCCCGGGCTCCGCCGGGAGGGCGCCGCCGGCCGCCTCGCGCAGCAGCCCCGCCGCCGCGGGCGCGAGGCCCGCGGCCTTGCGCAGCCGGGTCGCGGCCGAGTCGCCCGGCCGGGCGCCGGACAGGCGGCGGGCGAGGGCGTCCCGGGTCAGGTCCGGGCGGAGATCCACGACGAGCCGGGCGCTGCCCCCGGCCGCGATCGCCTCGCGCAGGGCGCGCGAGAGGGCGTAGACCGCCCCGCCCTCGAGGCCGGCCTCCGTGATCACGGCCTCGCCCCGCACCGTGGTGCCCGCGCAGGTGAGCGCCACCCGCTTCAGCGGCGCGCCGGAGAACCGCTCCCGGAACAGGTCGGACCACGCCGCCGCGAAGCCGGCATTGGCCGGACGCAGGGGCGACACCGCCACGCCGAGCCCCTCGAGGAGCGGCACCCAGCGCCCGTCCGAGCCGAGGCGCGGCCAGCTCGCCCCGCCCAGCGCCAGCAGGGTGGCGCGCGGCCGGATGTCCAGGGGACCGTCCGGGGTCTCGAAGCGCAGGCCCCCGGCGATCCCCGTGAGCCGGTGGCGGGTCCGGATCCGGACGCCGAGGCGGTCGAGCCGCGCCAGCCACGCCCGCAGCAGGGGCGAGGCCTTGAAGCTGCGCGGGAAGACGCGCCCGCTCGTGCCGACGAAGGTCGGCTCGCCGAGATCCGCGCACCACGCCCTGAGCGCGTCGGGCGGGAAGGCCGCGATGGCCGCGTCGAGGGCGCCGCGCGGATGGTAGCGGGCGAGGAACTCGGCCCGCGCCTCGCCGTGGGTGATGTTGAGGCCGCCGCGCCCGGCGATCAGCAGCTTGCGGGCGACCGACGGCATGCGCTCGTAGACCGTGACCGCGCGGCCGGCCTCGCCCAGCAGCTCGGCCGCGGCGAGCCCGGCGGGCCCCCCGCCCACGATGGCGATTGCGTCCCTGTCATCCGGCATGGGGCGGGAGAGCGACAGCCCGGCACCCTCTGTCAAGGGCGAAGGTCGGATCGGCGCCGGGCGCCATGGGCCGGCCTCCGGCGTTGCGCTAGGAAACGGACACGCCCGAACGCACGTTCTTCCCGATCCCGGGCGCCGCGGTTACCGGTGCACCGGCCCGCGACCGCGGCCCGCCCGCGCCCCCCTCATGCCGCCCCAGGCCCCGTCCGCCCCGGACGGTCGGCCGGCACGGTCCGGATCAGAGGCTCTCAGACACGTGGCCAGTCCCGTCGCCGTCACCGAGATCCAGCCGCAGGCCCAGGCGCAGGCCCAGGCGCGGGCCGCCCCGCAGGCCGCGCTCAGCCCCGGCGAGATCCGCGCCATCGTCTACGGGCTGATGACCGCGATGCTGCTCGCGGCCCTCGACCAGACCATCGTGGCGACCGCCATGCCGACCATCGGCCTCGACCTCGGCGACGCCGCGAACCTGCCCTGGATCGTCACCGCCTACCTGCTGGCCTCCACGGCGGTGACCCCGCTCTACGGCAAGCTCAGCGACATCCACGGCCGGCGGGTCATGCTGCTGATCGCCATCGCGACCTTCGTGGTCGGCTCGCTCGCCTGCGCGCTCGCGCCCACGATGGTGGCGCTGGCGCTCGCCCGGGGTCTCCAGGGTGTCGGCGGCGGCGGCCTGATCGCCCTGGCGCAGACCATCCTGGCCGACATCATGTCGCCCAAGGAGCGGGCGCGCTACCAGGTGGTGATCGCGGGCGTGTTCGTGACGGCCTCGGTGGCGGGGCCGCTGCTCGGCGGCCTCTTCGCCCAGCACCTGCACTGGTCCCTGATCTTCTGGATCAACCTGCCGATCGGCGTCCTCGCCTTCGCGCTCACCAACGCCAACCTCAAGCGCCTGCCCCGCCACGAGCGCCGCCACCGGCTGGACTATCCCGGCGCCGCCCTGATGGTGGCGGGCTCCGTCACCCTCCTGCTGGCCCTGAGCTGGGGCGGGGTGCGCTATCCCTGGGACTCGGCGCCGGTCCTCGCCCTCCTGGCCGGGGCGGCCGTGCTGGGCGGCGGCTTCGCGGCGCGGCTCGCCACGGCGGCCGAGCCGCTGATCCCCACGGAGGTGCTCAAGGACCGGGTGGTCTACAGCGCGACGCTGGCGGCGTGCTTCGCCATGGGCACCTTCATCGGGCTCACCATCTACGTGCCGATCTTCCTCGAAGGGGTGATCGGGCTCTCGGCGAGCGAGTCCGGGGTGGCCCTGGTGCCGCTGATGATCGGCACCGTCACGGGCGCGACCCTGTCGGGCCGGTCGATGCTGCATTTCCGGCACTACAAGCGCGTGCCCCTGGCGATGATGTGCGTCAGCCTCGCCTGCTGCGCCACCATCGCCTGGCAGGGCCGGGCGCTGCCCTTCTGGCTCATGGAGGTGCTGTTCGCGCTGCTCTCCATGGGGATCGGGACGATCCTGCCGCTCTCGACCATCTCGATCCAGAACGCGGTGGAGACGCACCAGCTCGGCATCGCCACCGCCGCGATGAACTTCTTCCGCTCCCTCGGCGGGGCCCTGATCGTGGCGGCCTTCGGCACGATCGTGCTCGGCGGCGCCGCGGGCGGGGCGGGGGGAGGGGCCCACGACGTGGAGAGCCTGATCCGCGGCGCGGACCCGGCCCAGCTCGCCCTGACCTTCCGCCACGTCTTCCTGGCCGCCTGCCTCGGCCTGCTCGGGGCCTTCACGTTCCTGGCGCTGATGGAGGAGCGGCCCCTGCGCGAGCGCACATCCCCCAAGATGGCCGCCGAGACGCCGGACGCCTCCGCCTGACGGCGGCGCGGAACCGGACGCGGTCCCTCACCCCGCGCGCGCTCCTGCTCCGGGACAGGAGGTCGCCCCGACACGCGCGCCCGCGTCGCGGCGGGGCCACGGGGAGCGGATAGCGTCACCGGACCGCGCGCCGGCCGGGCGCTCTGCCCTTGATTCGCCCGGATCACCGCTTACGTCGGCCCCATCGGCTGCGGGCCCCTCTGGCGGGCGCTCCTCAGCGCCCGTGATGTCGGAGCCGATGCTTTCCATCTGGAATCAGCATCAGGTCCCCGCACATGATGGACGTCCTCACCGTCGAATGGCTCGGCAAGCCGTTGTGGATGTGGCTCGGGTTCCACGTCCTGATCGCCTGCCTGCTCGCCTTCGACCTCGGGCTCCTCCACCGCGACAAGGAGCACGAGATCGGCGTCCGGGAGAGCTTGGCTCTCACCGGCTTCTACCTCGCCCTCGGCCTCGCCTTCGGCGGCTGGATCTGGTGGTATCTCGGGCCGTCTTCCGCCGAGGAGTACGTCACCGGCCTCGTGGTCGAGAAGTCGCTGTCGATGGACAACGTCTTCGTCATCGCCATGATCCTCACGGCCCTGGGCATCCCGCGGGCGGCCCAGCACCGGGTCCTCCTCTGGGGCATCCTGGCGGCCGTGGTGCTGCGCGGCCTGATGATCGGGCTCGGCGCCGCCCTGGTGCACGAGGTGCACTGGGTGCTCTCCCTGTTCGCCGCCTTCCTGATCTACGCCGGCCTGAAGATCCTGCTCTCGGGCGACGAGGAGGAGGGCGACTTCCAGAACAGCGCCGTCGTGCGCTGGTTCAAGACGACCTTCCGGGTCACGCCCGACCTGCACGGCCAGCGCTTCACCGTGCGCAAGACCGACCCGAGGACCGGCAAGGTCGCCCTGTACTTCACCCCGCTGGCGCTCGCCCTGGTGCTGGTGAACGGCGCCGACGTGATCTTCGCGGTCGACAGCGTGCCGGCGATCTTCGCGATCACCACCGACACGTTCGTGGTCTACACCTCCAATATCTTCGCGATCCTGGGCCTGCGCGCCCTCTACTTCGCGCTCGCCGCGATGGTCGACCGGTTCGCCTACCTGAAGACGGCGCTGGCCTTCATCCTGATCTTCATCGGCGCCAAGATCGTCGTGGCCGACACGTTCGGGCTCATCCACGTGCAGCCCTGGGTCTCCCTGGTGGTGACCCTGACGCTGCTGGCGGCCGGCGTCTTCTACAGCCTCTGGCGGACCCGGACCGACGCGCCGGTCGCGCCGGCCCCGGAGGCCGGGCACCCCCGTGAGGCCCGGGCCCACCGCGCCTGAGGGGGCCCGGCGGGCGCCCGGCCCTCAGGCCGCCGGCAGCGCCGCGATCAGGTCGCGCAGGGTGGTGATGGTGGAGGCGTCGGCCACGCCGTCCACCCGCGCCGGGCGGAAGTGGCGCTGGAACGCGGTGACCACCGCCTGGGTGCGCGCGTCGAACAGCCCGGTCACCGGCAGGTCGTAGCCGTAGAGCGCGAACATCGCCTGCAGCGCCTCGACGGGCTGGCCGGCATCGCCCCGCGCGAAGAACCGGCCGTCCTGGAGGCGCGCGGGGGGCACGCGGTGCCCCACCCCCGCCGCCGCCAGACGGTCCCACGGGAAGATCTCCCCCGGATCCACCTTGCGCTCGGGCGCGACGTCGGAATGGGCGAGCACCCGCTCCGGCGGGATCGGCCAGCGGGCGAGGATGTCCCGGGCCAGCGCGATCACCGCCTCGACCTGGGCCTCCGGGTAGGGCGGCAGGCCGCCGGCATGGCCCGGGTTCACGATCTCGATCCCGATCGACCGGGAATTGACGTCGGTCTCGCCCTTCCAGGCGCCGGCGCCGGCGTGCCAGGCCCGGCGGGCCTCCGGCACCATCTGGACGATCCCGCCATCCTCGAACACGAGGTAGTGCGCCGAGACCTCGCTCAGCGGGTCGCGCAGGCGCGCGAGGGCGGCGGCCCCGCTGTCCATCCCGGTATAGTGCAGGATCAGCATGTCGAGCGGCCCCGCGCGGCGGGCGCCGTGGTTCGGCGAGGGCGCGACGCGGCGGGCGAGGGGGCTGTCGGGGGTCAGGCTCACCGCAGCCCGCGCTCCTGCGCGATCCGGTCATAGGCGGCGTTGATCGCGGCGAGCCGCCGCGTGGCGATGGCCACCGCCTCCGTCGGCAGGCCGCGGGCGAGCGCCCGGTCCGGGTGGTGCTCGGCCACCAGCGCCCGGTGGCGGGCCTTCACGGCGGCGTCGTCCGCCTCGCGGTCGAGCCCGAGGACGCCGTAGGGATCGTCCGGCAGCCGCACGTGGCGGGCAGCGATGCGCCGGAACGCCGCCTCGTCGAAGCCGAAGATGCCCGAGACCGCGCGCAGGTAGCGCTCCTCGGCCTCGTGCAGCGCCCCGTCGGCGCCGGCGATCTGGAACAGGCCGTCGAGCACGTCCTCGAGGAGCGCCGGCTCGTCGCCGAAGGTGGTCGCCAGCTGCTGGGCGTAGGCCTCGAAGCCGTTCGTGGTCTTCTTGGCGAGGTCGAACAGGCGCTCGACGCCTGCCCGCGCGGACGGCTCCACCTGCACGACCCGGCCGAACGCCTCGACCTCCGAGGGCAGCACGACGCCGTCGGACTTGGCCATTTTGGCGGCGAGCGCCACGAGGCCGGTGGTGAACACGACGTCGCGCGGCGTCCGCCCGAAAGGCGCGCCGACGCGGTCGAGCAGGAAATGACCGGCGACCCCGCCGATCAGCGCCCCGAGGGGGCCGCCGATCGCGAGGCCGAATCCGGCGCCGCCGAGCTTGCCCCAGACGCCCTGAGTCTTGGTCGCCTGAGTCATGGGACGACCGGTCCCGGCGCTGATCCTCGGCTCGGCTCTGTCATCGGCGGCGGCGGGGTTCCGGCACCGGGACGGGCCCGGCCGAGCGACGGGATAGCCGCTCCGCACGCCGCGAGGAAGGGCCGGGACGCGCCCGGCCCGCCCCCTTCAGCTCAGCGGCAGTACACGTTGCCGTAGGCGTCGCGATAGGTGCCGTAGGGGCAGCGCGGCGCGGTCGAGGCGCCCACGATGGCGCCGCCGGCGCCGCCGATCGCGGCCCCCGCCAGGGCACCGCCCGCGCGGCCGGTGGCCGCCGCGCCGATCGCGGCACCGGTCAGGGCGCCGAGGCCGGCGCCGCCCAGAGCCCGGTCCTCCGGGGTGTTGCAGCCGGCGAGCGAGAGGGCGGCGATGGTGGCGATGGCGGCGGCCGTCAGCTTCTTCATGGTCCCCAGAACTCCCTTGTGAATCCGGTCCGGCCGGTGGCCGTGATCGTTGCGGATCGGGTCGAGCTTAGCAGGAAAGGAATGTCGGCCATACGGCTAAGGTTCCATCGGCCGCGAGACGCGTTGCGAGACGAGTTGCGCCCGGTTCCCGTCTCGCCCTATGCCACGTTCGGAGGCGCTCCGGCCGCGGTGCCGCGACGCCCTATCCGGCACCACGCCCGGCACCAGTCCGGCACATGTCCGAGGGTCCCATGCCGACAGCCACCACGATCGTCCGCCGGGCCGCGGTCCGCGCCGACCGCGTCGCCGACACGGTGACCCTCGACCGCGCGGGCCGGGCTGCCGTCGCCGGATCCCTGGTCGCCGAGGGCGGCCTCGGCTTCGACGTCGCGCTCACCAAGGCCGCGGCGCTCGAGGACGGCGACGCCCTGCGCCTCGACGACGGCCGGCTCGTCGCGGTGCGGGCGGCCGCCGAGGATCTCTTGGAGGTGCGCGCCGAGAATCCGGCCCGCCTGCTGCGCCTGGCCTGGCAGCTCGGCGGCAGCCACGTGGACGCCGAGATCGGCGCGGACGTGCTCTACGTGCCGGCGACGCCCGCCGCGGCCGAGTTGGTGCGCGGGCAGGGCTGCGTCGCGACCCCGGTCTCCCGTGCCTTCCGTCCCGAGCAGGCCGCCCACGATCACAGCACCTGCGGGCACGATCACGGGCACGACCATCACGCCCACCATCATCACGACCACGGGCATGAGCACGGCCATGACCACGGGCATGACCACGCCCACGCGCACGATCATGGGCACAGCCACGATCACGGGCACGAGAAGCACGGCCACGATCATGCCCACGGTCACAGCCATGATCACGGCCATGATCACGAGCACGGGCACCAGAAGCACGGCCACGTGCACGGTCCCGGCTGCGGCTGCGGCCACGATCACTAGCGGTTGAGCCGGGCCCGATCGGGGATCCCGCACCGGGCCCCGACCGCGGACGGTCCGCCGCCGTCACGCGACCCTCACGCAGCCCTACGCGGCCGTCACTCTGCCGGGACGAAGCGCAGCGTGCCGGCGCGCCGCGTGGGCTGGCCGGTGTCGTTCGTGTGATTGACGCCGTCCATCACCGGGACCTCCGGAAAGTCGAAGGGACTGACCCCGTCCAGGCAGGCCACGTTGACGGCGTGGACGTTCGGGTCCGACCGCCGCTGATGGTGCGTGTAGACGCCGCAGCGGGAGCAGAAGAAGTGCTGCGCCGCCCCGGTATGGAACCGGTAGGTCGTCAGCGCCTCCGCCCCCTCCAGGATCCTCACCCCGCCCGGCCGCGCCATGACGACGACGGCGCCGCGCATGCGGCAGTAGGAGCAGGTGCAGCGTCGGATCGACGCGAGATCCCCGTCAAGGGCCGCCTCGAAGCGCACCGCCCCGCAGTGGCAGCGTCCGGACCGGGTCATCGCGTCGTCCGCCATGGTGCTGGGCATCCCGTGCGTTTTCCTGCGACCGGGCGCGGCGGCAGAGCCGGCCGGCACCTCGAACCGTAAGTTTCCGGCACCGTGCGGACAATCACCATGTCGTCACACGATGTGTCAGGAAAACTCACACAGGGTCGTCGGCGGGCCGAGATCCCTGCCGGTCACAGGCGCTTCGGGACGGGCCTGAGGCAGTAGAGGCGCGCCGCCTCGGCGGACAGGCTGTCCTGGGCGGCCACGCACTGGTCGAGGGTGAGGCCGATGCTGGCCGCGTAGGGCTCGTTGGGCGACAGCGCCGCGCGCGCGAGGGCCGCCAGGTACAGCAGGAACGCCGCGACCGCGACGACCAGCGCGGCGACGAGGACGCGGTTCAGCAGCATCGCCGGCGACCGCTCACGGGATCCCGACCAGCAGCAGCGCGAGCGCGAGCACCGTGAGTCCCGCTCCGATCAGCGTCACGGCGGTGTAGTCGCGTCCGGACCGCCGCGCGGGCGCGCGACCGGGCCGGATCGTGATCCGCGCCCCGGATCCCTGCGCGGGACCCGGATCCCCGGGCTGGCTCACTGCAGCAGGCCCCACAGGCCCGTCGCCAGCCCGAAGGTGAGCGAGAGCATCGCTGCGCAGATCAGGACCCGGTCGATCACGCGGGCGGGCCGATCCTCCGGCTGAACGTCGATCATGGCGGGACCTCCTCTCGGCCAGAGTGACGAGCGGCTGTTGCTGACCTGTGTCGGCCGCTCGCCGGCACACGGGTTCGTGTTGTCCGCGAGGGGGGAGGGGGGAGGGCGGCCTCGAACGGGGCTGTGCCGGCGGGGCGCGGCGCCAGGGCACCGGAACACCCGGGATGCCGTGCGGTTGGACCGGCATCCCCATCGGAGACGACGCGTGACCACGGATCCGCTGCACAAGTATCCCCGCCCGCCCTTCGCGGCGCAGCCCCAGAGTTTCCCCGGCAAGACCGGCCGCATGGAGCCCGAACCCGACCACGGCGAGGCGAGCTACAAGGGCTCGGGCAAGCTGACCGGCCAGGCCGCGCTGATCACCGGCGGCGATTCCGGTATCGGCCGCGCGGTCGCCATCGCCTTCGCCCGGGAAGGGGCCGACATCGCCATCTCCTACCTGCCGGACGAGCAGGCCGACGCGGAGGCGGTCGCCCAGTGGGTCGAGAAGGCGGGTCGGCGGGCACTGCTCCTGCCGGGCGACCTCAAGGACGCCGCCTACGGGCGCCAGATCGTCGCCCGCACGGTCGAGACGTTCGGGCGCCTCGACGTGCTGGTCAACAACGGCGCGTTCCAGCAGCCGAACGAGGACCTCGCCGCGATCGACGACGCCGTGTTCGAGGACCATTTCCGCACCAACGTGTTCGGCGCGTTCTACGTGACCAAGGCGGCGCTCGCCCATCTGAAGCCCGGCGCCTCGGTGATCTTCACCTCCTCGGTGAATTCCAAGCACCCGATGCCGTCGCTCATGGCCTACAGCGCCACCAAGGGCGCCCTGAGCAACATGGTGCTCAGCTTGGCCCAGCTCCTCGCCGAGAAGGGCGTGCGCGTGAACGGCGTGCTGCCCGGGCCGATCTGGACCCCGTTCATCCCCTCCGGGATGAGCCAGGATTCGGTGAAATCCTTCGGCAGTCAGGTTCCGTTCGGCCGGCCCGGACAACCGGCCGAACTCGCCTCGGCCTACGTGATGCTGGCCTCCGAGGAGAGCAGCTACACGTCGGGCGCGCTCGTCACGGTGGCCGGGGCCATGCCGGTGTTCTGACGCGCCTCGCCCGCGCGTTTCACGGACAGGCCCCGCGGCAGCGGCGCCCGTCCGGGGCGACGGCGCGCTCAGGCGGCGCGCATCTCGACGAGGAAGCGCATCACCTCGGCGCGCAGGGCCTCGGCGCTGCGGCAGACGTCGCCGGCCGCGGCACCGACCTCCCCGGCCACGCGGTGCGTCGCCTCCGCCGCCGACGAGGCCGAGACCACGTTCGCGCTCACCGCGTCGGTCCCCCGGGCGGCCTCGTCGATGTTCTGCGAGATGTGCCCGGTGGCGAACCGCTGCTGCTCGACCGCCGTCGCGATCGCGCTGGCGATCGCGTTCATCGTGTCGACGGTCCTCCCGATCGAGTGGACCGCGCCGACCGCCTCCGTCGTCTCGCCCTGGATCGCCGCGATCTGCGCGGTGATCTCCTCCGTGGCCTTCGCGGTCTGCCCGGCCAAACCCTTCACCTCGGCGGCGACCACCGCGAAGCCGCGCCCCGACTCGCCCGCCCGCGCCGCCTCGATCGTGGCGTTCAGCGCCAGCAGGTTGGTCTGCTCGGCGATCGCCGAGATGATCCGCACGACTTCCCCGATCCGCTCCGCCGCCCCGGCGAGGCCGCGGATCTGCCGGTCGGTCCGCTCCGCCTCGCTCACCGCCTGACCGGCGATCGCGGCCGACTTGGTGACCTGCCCGCCGATCTCGCCGATCGAGGCGGACAGCTCCTCGGTCGCCGCCGCCACCGTCTGCACGTTGGCGGCCGCCTGCTGCGCCGCCCCGGCCGCCGAGCCGGCCTGCCGCGACGCCTGCGCGGCGGTGTCGGCCATCGCCCGACAGGCCTCCCGCATGCCGGCCGCGGCGGTGTCGACCCGTGCCAGGAGCTGGCTCGCCTCGGTGTCGAAGCTGCGGGTCACCGCCTCCATCCACTGGGCCCGCTCCTGCCGACGCTCCTGCTCGGCGCGCTGCTCGGTCGACAGGGTCCGCGCCTCGATCATGCTGTCCCGGAACACGCCGGCGGCCTCGGCCATCTGGCCGATCTCGTCGCGCCGGCCGAGACCCGGGATGGCGACGTCCGTCGCGCCGCCGGCGAGGCGGCGCAGGGCGGCCGTGAAGGCGCTCAGGGGGCGGGTGATGCTGCGCGCCAGCAGGAACCCGACCAGCCCGATCCCGATCGCGAGGGGGATCAGCCAGAGCAGGGTGGTGACCATCCGCGCCCGGTCCAGGGCGTGGATGTCGTCCACGTACAGGGCCGAATTGATGACCCATTGCCAGGGCTCGTAGGCGAGCGAGTAGGCGACCTTCGGGGCGGGCTCGGTCTCGCCGAGGCGGGCCCAGCGGTACTCGGTGAAGCCGCCGCCCTCCCGGGCGTGCTGGATCATCGTCCAGACGAAGGTCTTCTTCATCGCCGCGTCGTCGCGGGACCGCGTGCCCTCGATCTTGGGATCGGGATGCACGACGTTGCGGCCGATGTTGCCCGGCTCCGAGCTGTAGACGAAGACGTAGTCGCCGCCGTTGTAGCGCATGGCCCGCAGCGCCTCCGCCGCGCGCCGCCGCGCCTCGTCGGCCGAGACGGCGCCGGCCTCCGCCTGCCGGGCGAACGCCGCCACGATGCCGTGCGCCGACTCGACCTGGGCGCGGATGGCGGCCTTGCGCCCCTCCATCATCACCGCGCCGACGGACGAGACCTGGACGCCCACGATCGATATGAATGCCAGAAGGATGCTACTGATAAGACAAAATATCTTTCTACCGATCGTCATATCAAATATTCCTAACTATAAATAAAGCTACACCGCGAAGCTCGCGGATCGAATCAACTGTCCTTCGGCGCCGCGGCCGCCGATCATCTGCCGAACATTGGAATAATTCCATTCCGGCCACACATGTGAGATATGCTTCATCGCGCTCCCGGCGGAGCGGTCGGCCGGGACGATCGACCTCGTCGCGGACGGTCTCGTGCCGCCGTCGCACGACCCGCGGGCGCCGATCGGCGGGCCGGACGCGCCCACCGCGCGGCCGGAGCGGGCGAGGCAGGAACACGACGTTCGAGAGGCGCACGCCGCGCGACACGCGGCGGGTCAGCGAGCCGCCGGTCGTCCACGCCCGCCCGTCGACCGCGCTCGACCAGCTGCTCCGGGCGGCCTGCCGCCGGTCCGCTTCCGGGAGTCAGGGCGGGGGGGCGAATTGCGCGCAGGTCCCGGCGGTGAATCGTCGGACGCTGTCGCGCCCCGTGGAGCGCGAGGCGCGCGGCCCGACCGCGACATCGATGTCCGGCGTCCCGGCGAGAGGATGCCCGGGGCTGACCCGGATCGCGCCGGTGCGGCCTCGAACCCGGAGGCTCCGAGCGCGGCGGGCTCAGGGATCGCGGTGCCGCTCGCGGGCGACGCGCGCGCCGCCGCGCCGTCAGCCTTCCGCCTCGGCGCGGCGCGGGCGCTCGGCCCGGTCGCCGGCCACCCGCGCCGCCTCGACACCGCGCGCCGGAAGCGACGCGGCGGCGCGCGGTCCCGCGCGGAGCGCGTGACGCGCCGCGGTGACGTGAGGCGGCATCGACGGCGCGCCGCGTCGCGGTCCGACGCGACGCGCCGCTCCGGCGTCAGCGGAGAAGGTTCGGGGGCACCGGCGGGCTCGCGTTGAGCAGCGTGATCGTCACCCGCCGGTTCGGCGCGAGATAGGGATTGTCCGGGAAAACCGGCTCCGTGTCGCCGCGTCCCGACACGGAGGAGAAGTTGTCGTTGGGAACCCCGGCACCCGACAGGACCTCGCGCACGGCGAGGGCACGCCCGGCGGAGAGGTTCCAGGGCTCGCCGGCCCGCGTCGAGCCCGGGCGCGCAACGGCCGTGTAGCCGGTGATCGACAGGCGGTTGGGCAGCCGCCGGATGGCGGGCGCGAGGGCCTCCAGCACGCGACGGGTGCGGTCGTAGGGCTCGACGGACCCCTCGCGGAACATGGAGCGGCCGTCCTGGTCCACGAGGGAGACGTTCACGCCCTCCTTGGTCTGCTCGATCACGATGTTCTTCGACAGTTCGGCGATGTCGGGCATCGTCTGGAGCGCCTGCCGGAGGCTGGCTATGGCGCTGAAATTGGCCTCCACGTTGGCGACCGGGCGGCTGGCATCGACGTCGCTGACGCGCCCCGGGCTGGTCGGGCGCGTGATCTCCTCCCGCTCGGCGGAGCCCCGCTCCGCGTCGCGGGGCGTGGATGGCTTGTTGCCGGACGTGTCGAGGGCGGTCCCGTACAGGATTCCGCCGGCGCCGCTGGTCGCAGGGCTCAGAGCCGCCGGCGAGAAGTACTCCGCCAGGCCGATCTTCTGCTCCTGCGTCGTCATGCTGATCAGCCACATCAGCAGGAAGAACGCCATCATGGCGGTCACGAAGTCCGCGTAGGCGATCTTCCAGGCCCCGCCGTGGTGGGCGTGGGCGGCCTTCTTGACCTTCTTGATGATGATCGTCGCCATGGACTCCCTCCCGGATGTCGGATCAGCTCTGGGCGGGCAGAGCGGCGGTCGCCGCTTCCACTTCGTTGAAGGTCGGGCGGACGTCGCTCATCAGGGACTTGCGGGCGAACTCGACCGCCATCACCGGCGGCTGGCCGGCGATGTGGGCGAGCAGCCCCGCCTTGAGCGAGAGATAGTACTTGGACTCGGCCTCGAAGAGGCTCTTGAGCGACTGCGCCATGGGCCCGAAGAAGCCGTAGGCCACGAAGACGCCGAAGAAGGTGCCGACGAGCGCGCCGCCGATCAGGTGCCCCAGCACCTCCGGCGGCTCCTTGATCGCCCCCATCGTCTTGATCACGCCGAGCACGGCGGCGACGATGCCGAGCGCCGGCGTCCCGTCGGCGAGCGACTGCATGGCCGAGACGACGCGCTCCTGCTCCTGGTGGTGCGTCTCCAGTTCCTCATCCATAAGCGCGTCGATCTCGTGGACGTTGTTGGCGCCCAGCGTCACCATGCGCATGTAGTCGCAGACGAACTCGACCGCGTGGTGGTTCGCCGCGAAGGTCGGGAAGGCGTTGAACAGCGTCGACTCGCCCGGATCCTCGATGTGCGGCTCGAGCGCCATCGCACCCTTCTGCTTCGCGAGCTTGAACAACGAATACTGCATTCCCAGCAGCTCGACATAGGATTGCTGGTTGTACTTGGGGCCCTTGATCAGCGTGCCCAGCATGGCGGGCACGGCCTTGAGCACCGGCCCGGTGTTGCCGATGACGAAGGCGCCGATCGCCGCACCCAGGATGATGACGAACTCGAACGGCTGCCACAGGACCAGCAGATGGCCGCCCATCGCCGCGTAGCTGCCGAAGACGCAGGCGAAGACGATCACTGTGCCGACGATCAGCCGCATGATGTGCCATCCTTGCGCGGCGGCAGATGCACCCCGCGCGACGCTACCAATGACCTGGGAAATCACTGATCTTGGTTAACGGCGCGTTTAGAGCCGCGGCGGCGCGCCGGTCGACGGTCCGGGCCCCGCGGTGGACCGTGCCGTCTCTTTTGACGACGATCCGGGCGTGATACCCCGTCGTCCCGTGCTTCCCCGCGGACTCGACGATGGTCCCCATCGCGCCCCCGCGGTGGGACCGGACGGGGCCGAGCGGGCACGCCACAGCCGGATTCCGAGCAGTCCGACGCCCGATGGGGCATCGCCGAGGTACAGCACGAGAGCGACAGCAAGTGATTGCCGCAACGGAAGAACCCAGAACTCTCAGCGGATGGCGCTTCTCCGTCGCCCCGATGATGGACTGGACGGACCGCCACTGCCGGGCGTTCCACCGGTCCCTCTCGGCGCGCGCCCGCCTCTACACCGAGATGGTGACGACCGGCGCGGTGCTGCACGGGCCGCGGGAGCGCCTGCTCGGCTTCGCGGAGATCGAGCACCCGGTAGCGGTCCAGCTCGGCGGCTCGGACCCGGCGGACCTGGCGCGGGCCGCCCGGATCGCCGCGGATCTCGGCTACGACGAGGTCAATCTCAACGTCGGCTGCCCCTCGGACCGGGTGCAGGAGGGCCGCTTCGGCGCCTGCCTGATGCGCGAGCCGGCCCTGGTCGGCGACTGCGTCGCCGCCATGAAGGCCGCGGTCCCCGTGCCGGTGACGGTGAAGTGCCGGATCGGCGTCGACGACCAGGACCCCGAGGCGGCGCTCGACACCCTGGCCGACGCCGTGGTGGCGGCGGGCGTCGACGGGCTGATCGTCCACGCCCGCAAGGCGTGGCTCCAGGGACTCTCGCCCAAGGAGAACCGGGACGTGCCGCCCCTCGATTACGGCCGCGCCGCGCGGCTGAAGCGGCGGCTTCCCGGCCTGCCGATCGCGGTCAACGGCGGCCTGCGCGACCTGGATTCCGCGCGGGCGCGGCTCGCCGAGGTCGACGGCGTCATGGTCGGCCGCGCCGCCTACACCGAGCCGGCGCTCCTGCTCGGGGTCGATCCCGACCTGTTCGGCGTGCCGGCGCCGGCCCCCGACGCCTTCGCGGCGGTCGCGGCGTTCGAGCCCTACATCGCCGCGTGCCTCGCCCGGGGCGAGCGCCTCCACGCGGTCACCCGGCACATGCTCGGCCTGTTCAACGGCCGGCCGGGCGCGCGGGCCTTCCGGCGCCACCTCTCGACCCACGGGATGCGCCCGGAGGCCGACCTCGCGACCCTGCGGGAGGCGGTGGCGCTGGTCTCCCGCGCCGCCCCCGAGGCCCGCGCCGCCTGAGCGCCTTGCGCGGCGGCCCGGTCAGGGCCGGCGCAGGATCAGGCGGTCGCCCCGGACCTCGTAGCCGGAGAGCCGCGACAGGAAGGTCTGGCCGAGGAGGTTTGCCGAGAGCGCGCCCGGCTTGGCCACCATGGCGTTGACGCGCCGCTCGGTGATCGTCCCGACGCTGAGCGAGTCGAGCTGGGTCGGCGCCGCGTAGGTGATGCCGTTGGCGGTGGAGACGCGGGCGGTGAACTCGGAGGGCGCGGGCGTGAGCCCCAGCGCGGCGGCGTTCTCGGCGGTGAGCACGACGCTGCTCGCCCCGGTGTCGAACAGGAAAGGCTGCACCCGGCCGTTGACCAAGGCGTCGACCCGGAAATCGCCGTCCGCCCGCCGGGTGACGGTGACGGCGCCGTCGCCGCTCGAGGTCGCGCTCCCCGGCCGGAGATCGCCGAGCACCCGGGCGCCGACATCCTGGATCCGGTCGCGGTAGCTGTAGCCGATCACCAGGGCGAGGCCGATCAGCGCCCAGGCCAGGAGCGCCTGCAGGTTCGCGCCGAGCCGGGCCGTGAACTGCCGCCAGAACCCGGCCACCACCAGGAGCAGGATCGTGCCGGTCCAGGCGAGGTTCGCCAACTGGTCGGGCTCGATCACGCCGCCGACCCTGTCGCTGCCGTCGCTGAGGACCAGGGCGACGAGAACCAGGGCGAGGGCCGCGAGGCCGAGATAGATCATGACGGCAGCGGCGCTTCCAGGGCGGTGAGGCCGGCGGCCCGCATCCGGGCGCCGAGCCCCGCCATCACGGCGCGGCGCCGGTCCTCCGACAGCGAGCCCCAGGCGGCGATCTCGTCGCGGGTCCGGCCGCAGCCGCAGCACAGGCCGGTCGCGGCGTCGAGGACGCAGACCTTGGTGCAGGGCGAGGAGGGTTTCGGCGCGGGCGGCATCGGTGATCCTTGGCCGGGGGATCGTGGCCGGGTCAAGACGCGGCGGCCTCCCTCAATCCGCCACGCCCGCCGTCGCCGCCACCAGGGCCAGCAGGGCGGCGATCTCCGCGACCTGCTGGCAGGCGCCGATGACGTCGCCGGTCTGGCCGCCGATCCTGGCGCGCGCCAGCCGGGTCAGGCCCAGGGCCGCGAGGCCGGCGCACAGGATCATCAGCGCGACGCCGCCGAGGGGCAGGCCGAGGGGCACGGCGCCGAGCGCCAGCACCGCGCCGAGGCCCAGCGCGGTGGCGAGGCTCGCCCGGCCCGGGCGGCCGACCGAGGCGGAGAGGCCGCCCGGCCGCGCCGGCGCGAGCAGCACCATCGGGGCGAGGGCGGCGACCCGCGACAGGGCGGCCGCCAGGATCAGGCCGGTCACGGCCGCGTGGCCGATCCGGTCGAGGAGCGTCGCCAGGGCGCCGATCCGCAGGGCCAGCGCCAGGACCAGGGCGGCGCCACCGTAGGCGCCGATCCGGCTGTCGCGCATGATCTCCAGGCGGCGCTCCCGGGTGGCGCCGCCGCCGAACCCGTCGGCGACGTCCGCGAGCCCGTCCTCGTGGAGGGCGCCGGTCGCCACCACGGCGACCGCCACCGCGAGGGTCGCGGCCAGGAACGGCCCGAGCCCGACGGCCCAGCCGGCCGCCAGCACCAGGGCGGCGGGCAGCGCCAGGATCAGGCCGGCCAGCGGCAGCATCCGCGGCAGGGTGGTGAAGTCGGGGCTGCGGTGCGGGTCCGGCTCGCCGGGCAGTTGCGGCACCGGCAGGCGGGAGTAGAAGCGCAGGCACCCGGCGAGGTCGTAGAGGGCGCCGCGCCCGGGCCAGTCGGCCTCCCCGCCGGTCTGCCTGTTCATCGCGGCCTCTCGCATCCGCCCGCCACCGCGCGCCGCTCCCGTATAGTCTCCCCGTCCGGAGGCGCCCACAGGAAATCATCGCCGCCATGACCGATTCGACGACCGCTCCCGAACCCGGCCCCTTCGACGACATCCGCAACCTGCTGAAGGCGATGCCGGGCCCCGACGCGGAGGCGAAGGAAGCCGTCGCGGCCCGGGACGCGACCCTGACGAAGCCCGCCGGTTCGCTGGGGCGCCTCGAGAGCCTCGTGACGTGGCTGGCGGCGTGGCAGGGCAAGGCGCCGCCGACCTTCGACCGGCCGCTGGTCTGCGTCTTCGCCGGCAGCCACGGGGTCACGCGCCGCGGCGTCTCGGCCTTCCCGGACGCGGTCAACCGCCAGATGCTCGACAACTTCGCCGCCGGGGGCGGGGCGATCAACCAGATCTGCGCGGCCTACGGCCTCGGCTTCAAGGTGTTCGACCTCGCCCTCGACATGCCCACCGGCGACATCGCGGAGGGGCCGGCCCTCGACGAGCGCGCCACGGTCGCCACCATGGCGTTCGGCATGGAGGCGGTGGCCGCCGGCACCGACTGCCTCGGCATCGGCGAGATGGGCATCGGCAACACCACGGTGGCGGCCGCCCTCTACGCCGCCCTGTTCGGCGGCGATCCCGCCCACTGGGTCGGGCGCGGCACAGGAGTCGACCGGGACGGCCTGTCCCGGAAGGTCGCGGCCGTGGAGGCGGCGCTCGCGCACCATGCCGGCCACCTCGACGACCCGCTCCAGGTCCTGGCGCGCCTCGGCGGCCGGGAGATCGCCGCCATGGCGGGGGCGATCCTGGCCGCGCGGCTGCAGCGCATCCCGGTGGTGATCGACGGCTACGTGGCGACCGCCGCCGCGGCCGTGCTGCACGCCGCCGACCCGGGCGCCCTCGACCACTGCCTCGCCGGCCACGTCTCGGCGGAGGGCGCCCACGCGGAGGTTCTGGAGCGGCTCGGGCTGGTGCCGCTGCTGGCGCTCGGCATGCGCCTCGGCGAGGCCTCGGGCGCCGGCATGGCGATGGGCCTGCTGAAGGGCGCGCTCGCCTGCCACACCGGCATGGCGACCTTCGCGCAGGCCGGCGTGTCGGGGAAGGGCGCGGGCTGAAGCCGCGCGGGCACCTGCGCCCTCGCGTCTTTGCGAGCGGAGCGAAGCAATCCAGGGCAGCGGGACGTCGGCAAGCGTAGCGTCGCTGGATTGCTTCGCTGCGCTCGCAAAGACGGACGGTCTTCTGGCCGGCCGTGATCAGCCGGTCTTCTCGATGTTCCAGAAGAACTGCACCGGCGCCATGACCATGCCCTTGAGCTTCGCGCTGACCGCCATCGGCTGCTGCACGAGGCCCGCGGGGGCGTAGGGCACGACCGCGAAGGCCCGCTCCTCGATGCGCGCGGCGAGCGCCTTCTGCTGCGCCTCGTCGCTGGTGGCGATCCACTCGCTGCGCAGGCCCTCCAGGGTCGGGTCGTCCGGCCAGCCGAACCACGCCGCCTGACCGTTGGCGCGGATCAGCGGGTGGAGCGCCGGGTTCAGCACGTCGGCCCCCGACCAGAGGGTGTGGAACAGCGACCAGCCGCCGGCATCGACCGGCCCGCGGTTGCCGCGGCGGGCGATGAAGCTGCCCCAGTCGGTCGAGACCAGATCGACGTTCATGCCGAGCTGCTTGAGCAGGTCCTGGGTCACCAGCGACTGGTTGTAGGCGATCGGCTGGTCGGCCGGGGCCAGCAGCACCACGCGCTCGCCCTTGTAGCCGGCCTTGGCCAGCATCGCCTTGGCCTTGGCGAGGTCCGCCTGCATGGCCGCGGCCCCGCCGGCCCCGGTCGACATCGGCGAGCCCGGCGTGAAGAAGGTCTTGGCCTCCCGGTAGTATTCGGGGCTGCCGACGACCGCCTGCATGTAGTCGTCCTGCTTCATGGCCATCATCACGGCCCGGCGGATCTCGGGATTGTTGAACGGCGGCTGCGTGTGGTTGAACCGCATCAGCAGGATCAGCCCGAGCGGCACGTTGCGGATCTCGATCCCCGGCTTGCCCTTGAGGACGGGGATCAGGTCGATCGCCGGCTGCTCGTACCAGTCGACCGCCCCCTGGATCATCGCGCCCACCGCCGCCGAGGCCTCGGTGATGGCGAGCCACTCGATCCGGTCGACCTTGGCGACCTTGCCGCCGGCCGCCCAGGAGGGCGCCTCCTCGCGGGGGCGGTAGCCGGCGTGGCGGGTGTAGATCGCGTTCTGGCCCGGGATCCACTCCCGCGCCTCGAAGCGCCAGGGCCCGGAGCCCGTGGCGTCGGCGATCGGCTTGGACGCGTCCTGGAGGGCGACGCGCTCCGGCATGATGAAGGGCACGTTCGAGGACAGCTTGCCGAGCGCCGCCGGGAGCAGGGGGAACGGCTTCTTCAGCGCGACCGTGAAGGTCCGCGCGTCCTCCTGGCCGTACCCCTCCACGAAGCCCGCCAGGGTCTGGCCGAACGCGTCCCGCTTGGACCAGCGCGCGATGGACGCGATGCAGTCCTTGGCCTCGACGGGGGAGCCGTCGTGGAACGTGAGGCCGTCGCGGAGATGGAAGGTCCAGCGCAGGCCGTCGGGCGCGGTCTGCCACTCGCTCACCATCTGCGGCTGGATGCGGAAATTCTCGTCGGTGGCGAACAGCGTGTCGTAGACGAGATAGCCGTGATTGCGGATGACGTAGCTCGTGGCGACGATCGGATCGAGGGACGGCAGGGGCGTCGACGGGATGAAGCGCAGCACGCTGCCGCCGCCGGGCTGGGCCCGGACCAGGTGCGGGAGGCCGAGGCCGGCGGCCGCGCCTGCGGTACCGGCCAGGATCTGGCGGCGGGAGAGCGTCATCGCGGGCACCCTTGTCGTGATCGAGCCCGTTGCCCGATTGATTTTATACAATTTCAACACCGGAGCTCCGCCGTCAAGGGTCCTGCGGGGCATCCGGGGTCGACCGGGAGCGAGACGATGAAGAACCGGACCATCGCGGGCTCGATCGGGACCGAGATCCGGCGGCGCATCCTCGACGGCCGCTATCCGGCCGGCTCGCAGCTCCGGCAGGACGGCCTCGCGGCTGAGTTCGGCGCCAGCCGGATCCCGGTGCGCGAGGCTCTGTTCCAGCTGGAGGCCGAGGGCCTCGTGCGGATCCTGCCGCATCGCGGGGCCATGGTGGCGCCGCTCTCGGCGGCCGACGCCGCCGAGGCCCTCGAGCTCCGGGGCGCCCTCGAGCCGCGCCTCCTGGCCCTCTCGGCGCCCCGCCTGACCGACGACGACTACGCCCGGGCCGACGCCCTGCTGGAGGAGTACGCCGCGGCCCTGCGGGCGGGCGCGACGGCGCGCTGGGGCGCCCTCAACACGGAGTTGCACCTCCTCCTCTACGGCCGGGCGGATCGTCCCCGCGCCCTCGGACTGGTCGGCTCCCTGCTGGCCGAGTGCGACCGCTACACGCGCCTCCAGCTCTCCACCGACAGCGCCGAGCTGGAGCGGGCCGACCGCGAGCACCGCGAGATCGTCCGGCTCTGCCGGAACGGCCACGTCTCGGCCGCCTGCGCCCTCCTGACCGACCATATCGACCACGTCGCCGCCGCGCTGATGGCGTTCCTCGGCACGGCGCCCGGCGCAGCCCCCACAACGGCGATTGTATAAAATCCTTGCCAGACTCGCGCGGCGCTGCCATGGAGGGGCGAGCCGCCCCGCGAGGCCAGCAAGGCCGGCCGGGACGGTCCCACCTCCCAGCAGGCGAGCCGGCGATGGCCTTCGATCGACACATCTTCTCCGGCACGATCCCGGCCCTGATGACGCCCTGCCGGCCGGACCGGACGCCCGACCTCGACGCCCTCGCGCGCAAGGGGCGGGAGCTCGTCGATGCCGGCATGTCGGCGGTCGTCTATTGCGGCTCGATGGGCGACTGGCCGCTGCTCACCGACGAGGAGCGGATGGCGGGCGTCGAGCGGCTGCTCGCCGCCGGCGTCCCGGTGATCGTCGGGACCGGCGCGCAGAACCCGAAGCGGGCGGCGGCGCTCGCGGCGCACGCCAAGGCGGCCGGTGCCCACGGCCTGATGATCATCCCGCGGGTCCTGTCGCGCGGCAGTTCGTCTGCGGCCCAGGAGGCGCATTTCGGCGGCATCCTGGAGGCGGCCGTCGACCTGCCGTCGGTGATCTACAACAGCCCCTATTACGGGTTCGAGACCCGGGCGGACCTGTTCTTCCGCCTGCGCGCCCGCCACCCGCACCTCGTCGGCTTCAAGGAATTCGGCGGCGCGGCCTCGCTCACCTACGCGGCCGAGCACATCACCGGCCAGTCGCCCGACATCACCCTGATGGTCGGCGTGGATACCCAGGTGGTGCACGGCTACGTCAATTGCGGCGCCCGGGGCGCCATCACGGGCATCGGCAACGTCCTGCCGCGGGAGGTGCTCCACCTCGTCGGCCTGTGCGAGAAGGCCGCCGCGGGCGACGTCCGGGCCCGGCGCCGGGCCGAGGAACTCGACGCCGCGCTGGCGATCCTGTCGAGCTTCGACGAGGGGACCGACCTCGTCCTCTACTACAAGCACCTGATGGTGCTGGAGGGGAACCCGGAATACGCGCTGCACTTCAACGCCACCGACGCGCTCAGCGCCGGTCAGCGCCACTACGCGGAGACGCAGCTGCGCCTGTTCAAGGCGTGGTACGCACAGTGGTCGGAAGCCGGCGCCGGGGCCTGATCCCCAGGCGCGCCGCCGAACGCAGGGCAGCCCGCCTTTGCGCGGGACCGCCCGTCGGCGCTATGGCGGGGGCGAGATCGGCCTTACCCGCGAACCGTCCATGAAGATCACTCAAGCCTTCACCTTCGAGGCGGCCCACCGGCTGCCGAACGTGCCCGAGACCCACCGCTGCCACCGGATGCACGGGCATTCCTACCGGGTCGAGCTGACGGTCGCCGGCCCGGTCGATCCCCACACCGGCTGGGTGATCGACTTCTACGACATCGAGTCGATCTTCGGGCCGCTGCTCGCCCGGCTCGACCACCACTGCCTCAACGAGATCGAGGGGCTGGAGAACCCGACCGCCGAGAACATCGCGGCCTGGATCTGGCAGCGCCTCCGGCCGGACCTGCCAGGCCTCGCGCTCGTGCGGGTCGCCGAGACCCCGATGTCCTGGGCCGAGTACGATGGCGAGTGAGACCGCGATCGCCGGGGATCGCGCCGCGCTGGTGCTGTTCTCCGGGGGCCAGGATTCGGCCACCTGCCTCGCCTGGGCGCTGGACCGGTTCGACCACGTCGAGACCCTCGGCTTCGACTACGGCCAGCGCCACCGGGTCGAGCTCGACCGCCGCGCGGCCCTGCGGGCGGGCACGACCGCCCTCGATCCCGCCTGGGCGGCCCGCCTCGGCGAGGACCACACGCTCGCCCTCGACGCCCTCGGGCAGGTCTCCGAGACGGCGCTGACCCGGGAGGCCGCGATCGGCTACGAGGCGTCGGGCCTGCCCAACACCTTCGTGCCCGGCCGCAACCTCGTGTTCCTGACCTTCGCGGCGGCGCTCGCCTACCGGCGCGGGCTCCGGCACGTGGTCGGCGGCATGTGCGAGACCGACTATTCCGGCTACCCGGATTGCCGCGACGACACGATCAAGGCCCTGCAGGTGGCGCTCAATCTCGGCATGGAGCGGCGCTTCGTGCTGCACACGCCGCTGATGTGGCTCGACAAGGCGCAGACCTGGGACCTCGCCGAGAGCCTCGGCGGGCGGCCGCTGGTCGACCTGATCGTCGAGGAGAGCCACACCTGCTACCTCGGCGAGCGCGGGCAGCGGCATCCCTGGGGCTACGGCTGCGGAACCTGCCCGGCCTGCCGGCTGCGGGCGGACGGCTACGCCCGGTTCACTGCGGCCTGAGGCCGTCGACCAGCACCGCCAGCGTCCCCCGGAAGGCGTCGGGGCTCGCGAACAGGCGCTCCATCAGGAGCGCGCCCTCCAGGGTGGCGACGACGTAGCGGGCGAGCGCCGCCGGATCCGCGCCGCCGCGGACGCTGCCGTCCGCCTGGCCCGCGCGCAGGATGCCCTCCAGCCACGCGAGATGGTCCGCGAAGAAGGCCGCGACGTCCCGGCGCAGGCGCTCGGGCAGGGCCTCGCCCTCGATGGCCAGCGCCGCGCAGAGGCAGCCGAGCCCCTGCTCGACGCCGCCGAGATAGAGCCGCCCGTAGGCCTCGACCCGGCCCGGCCCGTCCGGCACGTCCCGGCGGATCGCCTCCAGGGCCGCGGCGTAGCGCGCCGCGTAGGCCGCCACCAGGGCGGCGCCGAGATCGACCTTGGTGGGGAAGTGGTGGTGGATGCTCGCCTTGCGGATGCCCACCGCCGCCGCGAGGTCGGCGTAGCTGAAGCCGGCGAAGCCGCGGCCCCGCACCAGGGTCTCGGCCTGCATCAGCAACTCGGCGCGGGTATCCCTCATCGCGGCGAACGTCGCTCCAAAACTCACCCCCGTCATCGCACGAAGTCACGCGAACGTGCGGCCGCGGCGGGGACCGGCTCCCGGCGACCCCTTGACGGACGATCAATCTACCTACTTAATGGTAGACAATCAAGAACGGGCAAGATCGGGAGGTTTCGGCATGACGGCACGCGCCGTCCATCCGCGGAGGCAGGCCGCCGGGCCGACGCGGCGGTACGCCCTCTTCGCGGGGCTCTGCCTGTGCTGCCTGCCGACGCTGGGCCGCGCCGCCGAGAGCTTCACGATGGAGGAGGTCGGGCCCGGCCTGTACGTGCGCAAGGGCCTGATCGCCGACGCCACCCCCGACAACGCCGACGCCATCGCCAATATCGGCTTCCTCGTCGGCAGGACCGGCGTGGTGGTGACCGAGTCCGGCGGCAGCCTCGCCGACGGCCAGTGGCTGCGCGCCGAGATCGCCAAGCGCACGGACAAGCCGATCACCCACGTGGTGCTGACCCACGTCCACCCGGACCACGTCTTCGGGGCGGGGGCCTTCGTCCAGGACAAGCCGGTCTTCATCGGCCACGCCAAGCTCACCGAGGCCCTGGCGGCCCGGGGCGAGTTCTACCGCAAGCGGCTGATCGATCTGCTCGGCGAGGACCGGACCGGGCCGGTGGTCTACCCGACGATGAGCGTCAAAGACACGGCCGAGATCGACCTCGGCGACCGGCGCCTGACCTTCACGGCGCACGGTCCGGCGCACACCACCTCGGACCTGTCGATGATCGATTCCGGCAGCGGCCTGCTGTTCCCCGCCGACCTGCTGTTCGTGAACCGGATCCCCTCCCTCGACGGCAGCCTCAAGGGCTGGCTCGCCGAGATCGAGCGGCTGAAGGCCATGGGTCCCGCCCGGGCCGTGCCGGGCCACGGCCCCGTCGCGGTCGACCTTGCCCCGGCGCTCGCCGACCTCTCCGGCTACCTGACCGCCCTGCGCGACGGCACCCGGGCGGCGATCGCCAAGGACGTGCCCATCGAGAAGGCCGTGACCAGCGTCGCGGCGGACCAGCGCGACAAGTGGGCGCTGTTCGACACCTACAACGGCCGCAACGTCACCGTGGCCTACCAGGAACTCGAGTGGGAATAGGTTTCAGAATCCCCATATCCAAGCCAATCGGGAGGCACGCCATGACGCACAGGATCGGACAGACCTTCATCGGACAGACCTTCTCCAGCCTCGCCCTCGGCCTCGTCCTGGCGACGACGGCGCTGTCGGGACCGCTCGCCGGCGCCGCGCGGGCGGCCGGCGCCTCCGACACCGATCAGGAGCGGGCGGCCCGCTGGCAGGAGATCGCCAAGTCGATCTTCGGCGACCGCCAGATTGCCCCGACCGACAGCCTCGTGAAGATCGAGGCGCCCGCCCGGGCGCTCGACGCCGCCCTGGTGCCGATCACCCTGACCATGCCCAAGGACGGGCAGATCAAGGCGGTGTCGCTGATCATCGACGACAACCCGGCGCCCTACGCGGCCAAGTTCGAGTTCGGGCCGGCCGCCGACACGGCCGAGTTGAAGCTGCGCGTGCGGGTCAACAACTACACCGACATGCACGCCGTGGTGGAGACGACGGACGGCAAGCTCTACGAGGCCAAGCAGTTCGTGAAGGCCTCCGGCGGCTGCTCGGCCCCGATGGGGATGAGCGACGAGGAGGCCATGAAGGGCATGGGCGACATGCGCATGAAGTTCGCCGAGACGGCGGCCGGCAAGCCCGTGGAGGCGACGCTGATGATCCGCCACCCGAACTTCTCCGGCATGCAGATGAACCAGGTGACCCGCGACTACACGCCGGCGCGCTACATCGACAAGCTCACCGTCTCGGCGGGCGACCGGAAGGTCTTCACCATGACGGGCGACATCTCGATCGCCTCGAACCCGGTGATCAACTTCGCGTTCAAGCCGGACGGCAAGCCGATCCAGGTGGCGGCCTCCGACAACCAGGGCGGCCAGTGGCAGCACAGCTTCACCGCGCCGAGCCCGACGAACTGACCATGCGGCGCCTCCTCCTGACCGGCCGGGCCGCGGCGGCCTGCGCCGCGCTCCTCTGCCTCGCCGCGGCGCCGGCCGATTCGCCGGTGAACGTGCCCGAGCCGGAGGGGCTCTACGCCGGCCCTCCGAAGGGCTACACGCCGCAGACCCTCAAGGGTGCCGCGGTGGTCGACGCCGACGCCGTCGCCGCCCTGATCGCCGGCCCCGACAAGCCGGTGCTGCTCGACGTGGCGGCGCCGGACCGCAAGCCGTCGAACTTCCCGGAGAGCCGCCTCTGGCTGCCGGTGCATCCGTCGATCCCCGGCGCCGTCTGGATGCCGGAGGCCGGCGCCGAGCCCCTGGCGCCGGCGCGCGAGGCGCTCTTCTACGCCCGCGTCGCGGCGCTGACCGGGGGCGACAAGGCGAAGCCCGTCGTGGTGTTCTGCCACGTCGAGTGCTGGGGCAGCTGGAACGCCGCCAAGCGGCTGGTGCTGAAGGGCTATACCGGCGTGCGCTGGTTCCCCGAGGGCGTCGAGGGCTGGCAGGAGATGCACGAGACCGCGAACCTGACGGTCGATCCGGACTGGAAGGCGGGCGCCGAGCCGCAGGCGGGGCGCTGACCCGCATCGCCGGGCATTGTAAGAGACGCCGCGGAACGAGGCTCGCGTGGCGGGGCGCGCGCTCTCCCGGGCGGGAGAGGGGCCCGCGCCGCGTCCCGAGTGGCCGGAATGAGGTCTGAACCATGTCGCAGGTCGTGCAGTCCCGACGGCTCCGGGCGGTCGATATCGGCAATCGCAAGGCCGAGGGGCGCAAGATCATCGCGCTCACCGCCTACCACGCCCACACGGCCGGCATCGTCGATCCCTATTGCGACTTCATCCTCGTGGGCGATTCCCTCGGCATGGTGATGCACGGGATGGAATCGACGATCCCCGTGACCCTGGAGATGATGATCCTCCAGGCCCAGGCGGTGATCCGCGGCACGCAGAAGGCGCTGGTCGTGGTCGACATGCCGTTCGGCTCCTACGAGGCGAGCCGGGAGCAGGCCTTCCTCAGCGCCTCCCGGGTTCTCAAGGAGACCGGCGCGGGCGCGATCAAGATGGAGGGCGGCGCCCATTTCGCCGAGACGGTGGCGTTCCTCGTCCAGCGCGGCGTGCCGGTGATGGGCCATATCGGCCTCACCCCGCAGGCGGTGAACACGATGGGCGGCTTCAAGGTCCAGGGCCGGGCCCCCGACGACGAGCGCCGCCTCTTGGAGGATGCCCGCGCCATCTCGGAGGCCGGCGCCTTCGCGATCGTGCTCGAGGGCATCGTCGAGCCGGTGGCGCGGGCGATCGCGACCTCCCCCCAGGTCACCGCCGCCACGATCGGCATCGGCGCCTCGGCGGTCTGCGACGGCCAGATCCTGGTGCTGGAGGACATGCTCGGCCTGTCCGAGCGCACGCCGAAATTCGTGCGCCAGTTCGGGAGCCTGCGGACCCACATCGAGGACGCCGTGAAGGCCTACGCGGACGAGGTCCGGGCCGGCCGGTTCCCGGCCGACGACCACACCTACGGTTAGGGCAGGGCGGCCCATGACGCGCATGATCGGACCGTGGAGGGCGCCCGCCGCGTGGCCTGTCCGCACGCTCGCGGTCTGCGCCGCCCTTGCCGGATCGGGGCCGGCCCGCGCGCTGGAGAACCCGGCCTCGGCCTTCTGCGCGACGATGGGCGGGCAGACGATCCTCGCGAAGCTGCCCGATGGCGGCACGATCGGGCTCTGCGCCCTTCCGGGGCGGAAGATCGTCGAGGAATGGACGCTGTACCGGATGCTCCGCGGCGAGAAGCCGGCACCCGGCGCCGACCCGTTCCGCTAGCCCGGCCCGGTTCCCGAACAGTCTTCGTCCGTGTCCGTCGGGCCGGCCCGCGCATTCGCGGCGCGGCCCGGGGCGGCGCGATTGATTTCGCCGGCCCGACGATGCCACTCTCGAGGTCCGAGCTCTCTCAGGCGGGATCGACGACTCATGCAGCGGGCCCGATCGCGCCGGCGCCTCGTCGGCGCGTGCCTCGCCCTCGGCCTGATCGCGGCCGGGCCCGGAGCTGGATCCGCCGGGACGCTGACGCGGGCGCAGGTCGAGGCGCAGCTGCCGGCGCTGGAGGCGCTGGCGCGGCGGGCCGTCGACGGGGGCGCGGTGCCGGGCCTCGCGGTCGCGGTCGTCCTCGGCGACGAGACGCTCCTCCTGAAGGGATACGGCCTCAGGCAGGCCGGGAAGCCCGAGCCGGTCGGCCCCGACACGGTCTTCCAGATCGCCTCCCTGTCCAAGCCCGTCACCGCGACGATCGTGGCCGCCCTGGTCGGCGACGGGGTGGTCGACTGGGATTCGCGCGTCGCGGATCTCGACCCCGCCTTCCAGCTGCACGAGCCCTACCCGACCGCGCAGGTCACGGTGCGCGACTTCCTCAACCATCGCAGCGGCCTGCCGGGGACCGCCGGCGACGATCTGGAGGCGATCGGCTTCGGCCGCGACGCGATCCTGCACCGGCTGCGCCTCGCGCCGCCCGCCTCCAGCTTCCGCGCCGGCTACGCCTACAGCAATTTCGGCTTCACCGAGGGCGCGGTCGCCGCCGCGAAGCCGACCGGCCAGCCCTGGGAGGCGGTGGCCCGGGACCGGCTGTTCCGGCCGCTCGGGATGGCCGCCACCGGCACGACCCACGCGGATTTCCTCAGCCGGCCCGACCGCGCGGCGCTCCACGTCCGGGCCGGCGGCGTCTGGACCGCCAAGATCGAGCGGAATCCCGACGCGCAGGCGCCGGCCGGCGGCGTCAGCAGCGATGTCCGCGACCTCTCCCGATGGCTGCGGCTCGTGATCGGCAAGGGCCGTTTCGAGGGCGCGCAGCGCGTCGCGGCCCCGGCCCTGGCGCAGACGCACGTCCCGCTCATGGCCCGCGGCCGCAACCCCGTGACCGGAGCCGCGTCCTTCTACGGCCTCGGCTGGAACGTCGAGTACGGCCGCCACGGCCTCGTCTGGGGCCACGCGGGCGCCTTCAGCGTCGGCGCGCAGACGCTCGTCTCGATCCATCCGGAGGCCGGTCTCGGGATCCTCGTCCTGACCAACGCCTTCCCGTCCGGCGTGCCGGAGGGGCTGGCCGACAGCTTCGCCGACCTCGTCTTCGACGGCCGCGTCGACCGGGACTGGGTGACGGCCTGGGGCGCCGCCTACGAGAACCTGTTCGCGCCGGGCATCGCCGCCGACAAGGCGGCCTACGGCACGCCGCCGGCGCCGCCCGCCGCGCCCCTGGCGCTCTCGGCCTATGCCGGGCGCTACGCCAACGCCTATGTCGGCGAGGCCGTCGTGGTGGAGGCGGACGGCGCCCTGACGCTGACGGTCGGCCCCGCGGGGGCGCGCCGCTACCCCCTCCGGCACTTCGACCGCGACCTCTTCCTCAGCTTCCCGGACGCCGAGGCGCCCGACCGCCCCTCCGCCGTCCGCTTCGCCATCGGCAGCGACGGCCGGGCCGCCGCCGTGACGGTGGACGCGCTCGACGCGAGCGGGCTCGGCACCCTGGCGCGGCGAGACTGACCGCCGCCGTCACCCCGCCCGCCGCGACGGCAGCCGCAGGCCCGGGGCCGGGCGCTCCAGCAGCACCTCCCGGCGGAAGCGCACCAGCCGCGCCGGCCGGCCGGCGGCGCCGCTGGTCACGCTCTCGGTCTCCTCCACCAGCCCCTGCTGGGCCACGAGGCGCCGGAAGTTCTGCTTGTGCAGCTGCGTCCCCGACAGGGCCTCCACGGTCTTCTGCAGCTGCAGCAGGGTGAATTCCGGCGGCATCAGCTCGAACACCACCGGGCGGTACTTGATCTTGCCCCGGAGCCGGCCGATCGCGGTCGCGAGCACCCGCCGGTGGTCGAACGCCATCGGCACGCCGGTCGGGTCGTTCGGCAGGGCCGGGCCGGGATTGCCCCGCGCCTCCGGGATCAGCCCGGCCTCGAACAGCAGCTCGTAGCGCTCCAGGACGCGCTCCTCGTTCCACGTGCCGCCGTTCATGCCGAAGGTCAGGCCGAGGCGGTCGAGGCGGCGGGTCCGGGTGGCGCAGTCCGCGGGCTCGGACGCCCATTCGGCGAGCCGCGCCTCGATGGCGTCGAGCTGGCGCGGGCGCCCCTGCCGGAAATCCTCGTAGGGCAGGTAGCGGTACCAGTTCTGCCACGCGGCCTCGGCGAGCCCCGCCGGCCGCTCCTCGCGGACGAGCGCCAGATAAGCCACCGAGAGGGAGTGCACCCCCGACAGGGTCGCCGTGCCGGAGCGGTCGCGGTCGCCGAAGGTGTAGAGCTGCTCCACGTAGCCGAGGCGCTGGTGCGTCTGCCGCTCCACCCAGGCGCGCAGGCCCCGCTCCAGCGTGGCGTGCTCGGGGACGAGGGGGCCGGCCGGCAGGCCGTCGCCGCGGCCGGGCGCCTGGTCGGGGACCCGGATCGTCAGGGCGCGCGGCTCCCCCTTGGTCGCGGCGACGATCACCGCGACGAGGCCTACGGAGGAGCGCTCCGGCGGGGCCTGCCCCCCGCGCGCGTCCGTCTGCGCCGCGGCACCCGTCATCGTTCCTCGACCGTCCGTCCCCCGGGATGCGCCGTAGCGGATCCCACCTATAGGGGGACAGGATCGCCGCGCGTCAACGCCGCCGTATGACGGAGCGGGGGACCCGTCGACGCACCGCTCTCCACCGGCCGCTTGCCAACGCCGCGAGGCCTGCCCAAACAGGGGCCCGGGAGCGCCGGCACGGGACCGGCCGAGGCGGACCGAGCGACGACAGCGATGCCAGCGAGCGCGATTTCCCCCGCAGCTTCCCCCTCGACCCCGACCGGCAGCCGGGCCGTCGACCTGCGGCTCTACGGGCTCCTCGATGTCGGCGTCTGCGGCGCCGACGGGGCGCGGCTGGCGGAGCTCGGCGCCGAGGCGGTGGCGGGGGGCTGCACCCTGCTCCAGTACCGCGAGAAGGACATCGCCGATGCCCGCGCCGCCCTGGCGCGGATCCGGGCGATCCTGGCGGCGGTGGGCGGCCGCGTCCCGGTCCTCGTCAACGACCGCGTCGACCTCGCCCTCGCGGCCGGAGCCGACGGGGTGCATCTCGGCCAGGGCGACCTCCACCCGGCCGACGCCCGCCGGCTGCTGGGGGAGGGCGCGATCATCGGCCTCACCCTGAAGAAGCCCGCCCAGGCCGACGAATTGTACCGGCTGCCCGTCGACTACGCCTGCATCGGCGGCGTGTTCGCCACCACCAGCAAGGACAATCCCGACCCGCCGGTGGGCCTCGACGGCTTCGCCAGCATCGCCTTCCGCGCCCGCCTCGCCCGCGGGGCCGGCCTGCCGCTCGGCGCCATCGCGGGGATCGGGCTCGACAACGCCGCCGCGGTGGTCGCCGCGGGGGCGGACGGGGTCGCGGTGATCACCGCGCTGTTCGGCGCGGAGTCGGTGCGCCAGCGCGCCCGCGACCTGCGCGCGCGGATCGACGGCGCCCTGGCGGAGCGGGCCGGCGCCCGATGAGCAGCCCCGCGCCCATCGCGGTCACGATCGCGGGCTCGGATTCCGGCGGCGGCGCCGGCATCCAGGCGGATCTCAAGACCTTCTCGGCGCTGGGCGTCTACGGCGCCAGCGTGATCACGGCGCTGACCGCGCAGAACACGACGGGGGTCCAGGGCATCCACGACGTGCCGGCGGAGTTCGTCGCCCGGCAGATCGACAGCGTGTTCTCCGACCTCGACGTGAGGGCCGTGAAGATCGGCATGCTGTCGCAGACCGCGGTGATCGCGGCGGTCGCCGAGGGCCTCGCCCGGCACGCCGGGTCGATCCCGGTCGTCCTCGACCCGGTGATGGTCGCCACCAGCGGCGACCGGCTGATCACCGACGACGCCGTGGCGACGCTCCGCGAGCGGCTGCTCCCGCGGGCCGACCTGATCACCCCCAACCTGCCGGAGGCGGCGGTGCTCCTCGGCGAGCCCGTCGCCGCGGACGCGGCGGCGATCGTGGCCCAGGCGCGGCGGCTGGTCGCCCTCGGCGCCCGGGCGGTGCTGATCAAGGGCGGCCACGGCGCGGGGCGCGAGAGCATCGACCACCTCGTCACGGCGGACGGCACCCTGCGGACCCTGTCGGCGCCGCGGATCGCGACGCGCAACACCCACGGCACCGGCTGCACCCTCTCGGCGGCGGTGGCGGCGGGCCTCGCCCAGGGCCTGGCCCTGCCGGAGGCGGTGGCGGAGGCCAAGGCCTACCTCACGGCCGCCCTCGCGGCGGCGGACAGCCTCGCGGTCGGGACGGGGCACGGGCCGGTCCACCACTTCCACGCCGTCTGGACTTAGAGGCCGATCCGGCCGCCGCTTTCCGGTGCGCACGCCGCCGCGCACGCCGCCCGCCGCCTTGCAACCGGGCGTCGATTGCGTTTGAAGAAGCGTACGATCGTTCGGATAATGGAACGGTGCAGGCGGATCGGGGACGATGCAGGATCAGGCGGAACGGCCCGACCGGGCGCGCGGGCGCGACCTGCTGACCGGCGCGCAGGTGCTCTCCGGCCAGCTCGGCAAGACCATCCAGCGGCTGCGCAAGGCCTACAACCTGTCGCTCTCGGAACTCGCCGAGCAGTCCGGCGTGGCCAAGTCGATCATCAGCCAGATCGAGCGCAACGAGACCAACCCGACGCTGGCGACGATCTGGCGCCTGTCCCAGGCCCTCGACGTGTCGATCGAGCGGGTGTTGGCGGCCGGCGACGAGGAGCCGTTCATCGAGAAGACCTCCCGGGCCGACACGCCGATCCTCGTCTCCGAGGACGGGAAGGTGCGGCTGGCGATCATCGGCTGGCTCAAGACGATCGAGTGGCTGCAATGGTACGAGGTCACGGCCGACCCGGGCGGCGTCCTCGACTCGGACCCGCACCAGCGCGGCTCGGTGGAGTCGCTCTCGGTCACCGAGGGGGCGTTCGAGGTCGAGATCGGCGGCGTCGTGCAGCGGGCGCGGGCCGGCGAGACCCTGCGCTACCGCTGCGACCGGCCCCACCTCGTGCGCTGCACGGACGGTCCGGCCCGGGCCACCATGGTGGTGATCATGAAGGCCGCCGTGATGGAGTGAGGCGGCCCGGTCGGCCCTCCGGCCCACCCTCGGCGCCCCGCGCGAGGGCGCGCACGCGGTAGTCGCGGAGGCTCAGGCCGTAGCGCTCCTTGAAGCGGCGGGAGAAGTGGGACTGGCTGAGGAAGCCGCAGCCATACGCCAAGGTCCCCAGCGGCATGTGGAGGCAGCCCGGATCGGCCAAGCGCTTGGCGGCCGCCTCGAGCCTGCGGTGCCAGATCCAGTCGGAGATGTGCCGGTCCTGCGCGCGGAACAGCGCCTGCAGCCGGCGCAGGGACACGCCGGCCGCGGCCGCGAGCCGGGGCGGGTCCAGGGTCGGATCGTGGAGATGGGCCTCGAGATAGGCCCGGGCGCGCTGCACCACGACGCTGTCCTGGACGGGCCGCTGCGCCTCCCGCGCGAGCCGCTCCGCGAGGCTGGCGACGATGAGGTCGAGCCCCGTGGAGACCATGCTCTCGGCCACCTGGGGCGTCAGCCGGTCGCCCAGGCTGAGCAGGTTGCCCAGGAACGACCGGGTCAGGGTCGCGGTCGGCAGATCGCCGCCGACAGTCACGCCGGCGAACAGGCGCGCGGAGCCCAGAGCCCCCTCCAGCCGCTCCCGCGGGATCCCGATGGCCAGCACCTCGCTGTAGCCGCTGTGCTCGATCGTCCAGGGTGTATTCGTATCCCGGATCGAGAAGTCGCCGACCCGATCCGTGCTCGACCGATCGTACTGATCCGCGCGGACCTGTCCCGAGAGCACGATGCTCATGAACAGGTGGTCGGTCTTGTGGTTTTCATGGCGAAGCGTGCGCGGCGTCGTGGCCGCCCGCAGGTTGCGCAGCGCGAATTTCGTGAAGACCAGGCCGCCGATACTGGCCCCCTCGATCGTCGCGTGAAAGGGCTCGTCGTTGAGACAAGTCTGCGCCATCGGAACCAGGCGATCTTCGCAGACATCTCGCCAAAGGCGAAACTTGTCCTTCTCCAATACACCTTCAGTTGAGAACAGAGTCTGCATCGCGGCAGCCGTATGACCGCGATTGCTGCGAACCGCAACCGCGCCCCGTCTACGCACGCCGCCGCGGCGCCGCGGGACACGGATTGATCGGCAGGAAATCCCGCGCGCCCACGATGGACCGTCGGGCCCGTCCCATCACCCGTGGCGCCTGTCGGGCCGTGGAGCGGATCCGCACGGCTGGCATTCGGAGGACGCTCCGTCGCGAGCGCCCCGCCCCGGCGGGGGCGTCGGCGCGGCCCGGCCCGGCCGCGGGGCCGTCAGCGCCCGCTGTTCACCCAGCGCACAACGTCGGCCAGCACGATGCTCAGCGCCTGATCGAGGGCGCGGGCGCCGCTGCCGGCATCGATCTTGGACACCGGCACGCGGGCCGTGAAGATCCGCGCCGCCGCAACCCTGCCGGTGCCGTCGGCCACGAGCTTCAGCGACAGGTCGACCACCGCCTCGCCGGTCCCGGACTGCACGTCGAAGGCGCGGATCTCGCTGATCAGCTGGTAGTCGGCCACGACCTTGTCGCCGGGCCGGCTCACCGAGCGGAGCCGCCCGGAATTCTCCAGGCTCTGGATGAGCCGCGTCTGGATCAGGCGCGGCAGCCGGTCGGCCCACTGGCCGCCGCCCAGGAACGACAGGGCGCCGCCGTTCTCGCGGACGATGATCCGGTCGGCCTCGAAGGGCTGGATGCTCACCGGCTCCGAGACCGCGATCGAGCGGCCGGCCGCGATCGGCCGCCCCGCGGCCGGCAGCGCCGCGAGGTCGAAGGTGAGGGGCGCCGCGCCGCCGCAGCCGCCCAGGAGGGCGGCGAGCAGCGCGGCGGCGGCGATGTGGGACGAGCGGACCATACGCATGACCTGAAGGACCCCGCCGGCGAACGGCGGAGCTGTATAAGCTATGCGGTTAAAACTAATCCGCTGCGGCATCCGTGCCGTGCGCCGGGACACATCCGCCCGGCGACGCGGCATTTCACCGGCCACCGTTGTATTCAGGCAACGAAGGCTTGCCGCCGAAGATCACCTGGCTCGGGTCGCGCTCCAGGCTGCGCACCGTGCGGTTGAGGGTACTCAGCGTCCGCTGCCCGTCGCCCGACAGGGCCTCGACCTCCCGGCGGCCGGTGCCGCTCAGCCGGCCGAAATTGGCCGAGATGCTGGCGGTGCGCTTGTCGAGGTTCTCCGACATGGTCCGGAACGCCTTGCCGGCGTCGCGCACCGAGATCGCCGCCGCGCGGATCTCCGTGAAGGTGCTGGAGCCCTCCTGGCCGGAGGCCGAGCCCAGGAAGCTCTGGGCGCCGTTCAGCACCGCGTCGATCTTGTCGGCCGAGGCGCTGAGCTTGCCGGCGAGCAGCCGGGCGTCGTGCAGGCCGGCCTCGATGTCGGGGCTGGCCTTGGACAGGGCGGCCGAGAAGCGGTCGGCGTTGTCGATCACCCGGCCGAGCTTGGCCCCGTCCACGGCCTTGACCAGCGCCGAGATGTTCGGGCCGGCATCGGCCAGCGTCTTCGAGAAGGTCTCGACGTTGGTCAGCGACCGGTTGATCGCCCCCTCGTTGGCGGAGACCAGCCGGTCGAGGCGGGCCAGCATGTCGTCGGCCCGCTGCGCCACCTGGCGCGCCAGCGCCATCATGTCCTGCATGTCGGAGGAATCGGCGAAGATCGTCGGCGGCTCGCCGTTGGCCATCGGGGTCAGCACCGGCGCGTCGGCGTTGCCGCCCGACAGGGAGATCACCGAGACGCCGGTGAGCATCGCCGAGTCGAGGCGGGCGCGGGTGTCGGCCCGGAGCGGGGTCGCGGGATCGACCTTGATCGTGGCGAGCACCCGGCGGGGATCCTGCGGGGCGAGGCGGATGTCGGTGACCTCGCCGACCTTGATGCCGTTGAAGTTCACGCTCGAGCCGCGCGACAAGCCCCCGACCGAGCCGGAGAAGACGATGCGGACGAGCTGGCTGACCTGCCGCGAGGAGCCGCCGGAGAGCCACAGCACGGTGCCGAAGCCCGCCAGGATGACGGCGATCGTGAAGGCCCCGATCAGGGCGTAGTTCGCGCGGGTTTCCATGCGCTCAACCTGCGGTTCTGGCCGGCGGAGATCCGGCCGGGCCTGGAGCCCCGGCTCCCGGAGGGGAGCAGGGCGGGATCTGGGTGGGACGGCGGCGATCGGGCATCGGGTCAGGCACGGGATCAGGCACGGGATCAGGCATGGGCCGAGGCGCCCCCCGTCGCGATGGTCCGGGCACGCTTGCCGTGGAAGTACGAGCGCAGCCAGGGATGGTCGCTCGCCAGCATCTCGTCGATCGTGCCGGCGGCGATGATCTGGCCGTCGCCGAGCGCCGCGATGCGGTCGCAGGCGGTGTAGAGGCTGTCGAGGTCGTGGGTGACCATGAAGACCGTCAGGCCCAAAGTCTCCTTCAGGGTCGAGACGAGGTCGTCGAACTCGCCCGCGCCGATCGGGTCGAGGCCCGAGGTCGGCTCGTCGAGGAACAGGATCTCGGGATCGAGCGCCAGGGAGCGGGCGAGCGCCGCACGCTTGATCATGCCGCCCGACAGTTCCGAGGGCAGCTTGTCGGCGGCGTCGGGCTTGAGGCCGACCATCTCGATCTTGAGCCGGGCGAACTCGTCGAGCAGGCGCTCGGACAGGTTCAGGTGCTCGCGCATCGGCACCTGGATGTTCTGCTTGACGGTGAGAGCCGAGAACAGGGCGCCCTGCTGGAACAGCACGCCCCAGCGCTGCTCCATCCGGCGCCGCTCCGCGTAGGTGAGTTCGTCGACGTCGCGGCCGAACACCTCGATGGTCCCGGCCCGCTTCGGGTTGAGGCCGAGGATCGTCCGGGTGAGCACCGACTTGCCCTGGCCCGAGGGCCCGACGAAGCCCAGGATCTCGCCGGCGCGGATGTCGAGGCTCAGGCCTTTCAGGATGTTGCGGTCGCGGAAGCCGACCACGAGGTCGCGCACGCGGATGATCGGGGCGGGGCCATTCGGCGAGGCGGTCATCGGGGCATTCATCGCGGCGGCCTCAGAAATCGATCGCGGCGAAGAACACCGCGAACAGGCCGTCGAGGACGATGACCATGAAGATGGACTTCACCACCGACGCGGTGACGTGACGGCCGAGCGATTCCGCGGAGCCCTCGACCGCGAAGCCCTCGATCGTGGCGATCACCCCGATCGTCAGCGCCATGAACGGCGCCTTGATCAGGCCGACCATGACGTGGTGGACGCCCACCGCCGCCTGGAGCCGGACGAGGAACTGGTCGAGGGTCAGACCGCCGTAGAGCATCGCGGTGAGGCCGCCGCCCGCGAGCGCCGCGAGGTCGCCGATCAGCGTCAGCATCGGCAGGCCGATCATCAGCGCGAGCACCCGGGGCACGATCAGGATCTCGACGGGGTCGAGGCCCATGACCCGGAGCGCGTCGACCTCCTCGCGCATGCGCATGGAGCCGATCTCGGCGGTGATCGCCGAGCCGGAGCGGCCGGCGACCATGATCGAGGTGAGCAGCACGCCCATCTCGCGCAGGATCAGGAGGCCGATCAGGTTGACCACGAAGGTCTGGGCGCCGAAGCGCTGGAGTTGGAAGATGCCCTGCTGGGCGACGATGCCGCCCACGAGGAACGAGATCAGCACGATGATCGGCGTGCCGTTGAGCGCCACCTGCTGGATCTGGTTGATCAGGGCGTTGCCGCGGAACGTGCCGGGCCGCAGGGCGACGCGCCCGCAGGCGGCGATCAGCTCGCCCAGGAACGCGAGGGCGGTGACGAACTCGCGGCCGCCCTGCACGGTCCGGCGCCCGGTGGCGTCGAGCAGGCCGACGACCGGGCCGTGCCGCCGCGGCGGCGGCGCGTCCGGCTCGCGCAGCCGGACCTCGCCCAGCAGGGTGCGGTGCTCCGGGCGGGCGCCGAGATAGGTGAGGGCGCTGCCCGCCTGCTCGATCTCGGCGCGGGTCCGCTCCAGGACCCACGCGCCGAGCGTGTCGAGGCGCTCGATCCCCGACAGGTCGACCGCCACCGGCCCGGCGCGGCCGGCCGCCGCGATGCGCGCGGCCGCGGCCTCGACGGTCGGGGCCTGGTCGGCGGTCCAGCGGCCGTCGAGCGCCAGGCGGCCGTCGGCCGACCGGTCCCGCAGCGCGGCGCCGGCCAAGGCGCCGGGAACAGTGCCCTCGCTCAGCAACACCCATACTCCTCGATCGAGGCACCACCCTGCCCGGCGGTTATGACGACATTACGGTTGACGATCCGTCTCCAACCTCACCCCCGGCGGGAGGCCAGGGCGAGGCCCAGGCCGGCGGCGGCGAGCGGCGCCATCAGCAGGAAGGCGAGGGGGCCGCCGGCCCGGTAGGCGACGCCGCTCCCCAGGGTCGCGACCACCGAGATCCCGGCATTGACCGCGCTGAGCGTGCCCTGCGCCCGGCCCCGCGCGCCGTCGGGGGCGTAGGCCGAGACCGCCGCCATGGCGCCGAGCTGGGTCGCCCCGAAGGTCAGGCCGTGGAGGCACTGGAGGGGCACCAGCGCGGCGAGATGGTCGCCGAGGAGGTACATGCCGATCGCCCGCAGGATCGCCGCGACGGCCCCGGCGCCGAGGAGCCGCACCGGGCCGCGCCAGGCGGCGGGCAGGGCGGGCAGGCCGGCGAACAGGACGATCTCGGCCAGGACGCCGATCGCCCAGAGCGCGCCGACCCAGGTCGGCGGGATGCCCTGGCCGGTCCAGTAGATGCTGCCGAACCCGTAGATCGCCCCGTGGCTCGCCTGGATCGCGGCCGCCGCGCCGATGCACAGCCAGAGCCGCCGCGGCAGCCGCGTCCGGCCGTCGCCCGCCGCCGACGGCGGCAGGGCCGCCACCGCGCGGCTGCGCCACGCCACCAGACCCGCGCCGAGGGCGAGGCCGGTCAGGAGCAGCGGCACGGCGAGCCGGCCGCCGAGCGCCGTCAGCAGCAGCCCGCCCGCGAGGTTCGCCAGCAGGAACGCGATGGAGCCCGCCATCCGGATCCGCGCGTAGGTCAGGCGGGCGTCTTGGCGCACGGCCGCGAGCGTCAGGTAGTCGATGCAGGGCACGAGCGGCGCGCCGGCGACCGCGTTGAGCACGATCAGCCCGGCCAGCAGCGGCCACCCGATCCCGGCCGCGGCGGGCATCAGCGCGTAGGTCAGGCTCAAGGCGAGGCTGCCGAGCAGGATCAGCCGCCGGGGCCCGAGGCCGCGGTCGAGGAGGCTCATCAGCGGCGCCGTGGCGGCGATCCGCGTGGCGATCGGCAGGGCGAGGAGGAGACCGATCACCCGGGCATCGAGCCCCAGGGCGTCGAGCCACAGGGGCATGAACGGCATCGCGATGCCGATCTCGGTGAACACCACGGCGTAGAGCAGCGACAGGCGCGCCGGGCCGGACGGGCGGGGCAAGGCGGGTCTCGACGAGCGGGGTGAGCAGGGAGGTGGGACCGGGAAGGCGTCCGTAAGCGCCCGTTAAAGGCCCTCTGTCAAATTCGCCGCGATTGGCGCGCATCGGGGCCGCCGCCGCGCCCGCATTCAGCGTCCAGAGAGGCCCATGTTCGGTTCCGTCAACCCGAGCGCGCACGCTTCGGCCGAGTACGAGGCGATCGAGGCGACGATCAGCGCCAGCGAGCGCGGCCGCTGGTTCCTCGCCGAGTACGCCCGGCGCAACCGGGGCGCCGAGACCGAGGTGCTGCTCGGGGCGATCGCGCGGCTGGAGCGGAGCGTCACCGCCGACCGCGGGCAGGAGGCCTTCGGGCACCTGCGCGGCAATCTCCTCGACATGGCCGACGCGATCAGCCGGACCAAGGGCGAGATCGCGGCGCTCAACACCCCGAACGGCGACGAGACCCGGCTGACGCAGGCGTCCCTCGCCCTCGACGCCATCGTGCGCGAGACCGAGCAGGCCACCTCCGACATCCTCAGCGCCGCCGAGTCGATCCAGGAGGCAGCCTGGACCCTGCGCGAGCACGGGGCCGAAGCGCAGGCCTGCGACGCCCTCGACCGCCACGCGACCGCGATCTACACGGCCTGCTCCTTCCAGGACCTGACCGCGCAGCGCACTGCCCGGATCGTCTACACCCTGCGCTACCTGGAGGACCGGGTCTCCGCGATGATCGCCATCTGGGGCGAGGACGCGGTGCGGGTGCCGCCCCACCGGGGCGCGCGGCCGGCCGGCGAGCCGGCCGATCTGAACCAGAGCGACATCGACCGCTACATCGCCATGGACGTGCCGGCCGTCACGGTGGCGGCCCTCGTGGCCCGCCCCGGCAGCCCGGCGCTGCACGAGGATCTGGTGTTCCTGCCGGTCCAGGCGGAGGCCCGGGCGCCGGAGGCCGAGCCGGAGACAGAGGTCGCGGCCGAAGCGCCGGCCGCGCCGGAGCCGGTGGCGGAGGCCGAGCCGGACGCCGTGTCCGAGCCGAAGGGAGCGGCCGCGCTGGCATTCGCCCCGGAGCCGGACCTCGCCGCGCCGGGGGACGGGCCGGAGGCCGCACCCGCGGCCGACTTGGAGGCCGGCTTGGAGGCCGGCTCGAAGGCCGATCTGGAAGCGGACTGGGCGGTCGATCTCGAGGCCGCCCCGGAGCCGGAGCCGGCTCCGGAGGTCGCCTCCCTTCCCGTCGCCGATCCGTCCGCCGCGGACGCGCCGGAGCCCGCCACCGCGAGCGAGGAGGCGTTCGAGGCGGACGTCGAGGAGGACGTCGCGCGGGACATCTCGCGGGACGTGGCCGACCTCACCTGGGGCGAGACCGTCGCGGCGGCGCCCGAGCCGGCGATGCCGCCGGAGGAGCCGGCCCTGAGCTTCGCCGAGATCGACGCGCTGACGCCGGAGCAGCGGCTCGCGCTCTTCGCCTGACGGGTCCGGCCCGGCGCCGGCGCTCCGGCGCGGTTCGACAGGCGCGCGCCGGCGCGGACCCTGCTATCAGGAGCGCCCCCGGCACCCCCGAGCACGCGCATCCGTGGCCCTGCACCTGATCAAGCTCTGCGTCGGCCCCGCCACCATCGCCGACCTCGAGGCCCGGCAGGCCCGCTTCCGCGCGGAGGCGCTCCGGGACGGACGGCAAGCGGCGCCGTTCCACGTCACCCGCACCCTGCCCAAGCGCCACCGGGAGATCACCGGTCAGGGCTCGATCTACTGGGTGATCCGCGGGACGCTGTCCTGCCGGCAGGCGATCACCGCGATCGAGCCGCTCACCGGGGAGGACGGCATCCCGCGCTGCCGGCTGGTCTTCGATCCCCGGCTCGTCCCGGTGGCGCCCCGGCCCTACCGGCCGTTCCAGGGCTGGCGCTACCTGACGGCCAGCGACGCGCCGGCCGATCTCGGGGCCGAGGCCTCGGGGGACCTCGCCGAGATGCCCGAGGCCCTGCGGCGCGAGCTAGTCGGCCTCGGCCTGCTGTGAGCGCGGGGCGGGTCTCGTCGTCCCCGGTACGACCCGCCGGCGCCGCGAGCGGCCCCGGCGGGATCGGTCCTACGCCCCGTCGAAGCGCCCGCTGGCATGGGCCAGCATGGTGTAGACCTTGCCGGTCTCCGAGGTCAGGTAGGCGTCGGTGCGCTTGGCGTCGCTGTCGTTCTTGACCACGTCGCCGAGCAGGCGCTCGAACTCGCTGACGTAGCGGTCGACGCTGCGGCGGAACTCCGCATCGGTCCTGTAGCGGCGCTGGATCTCCGCGAAGGTGGCCCGGCCCTGCGGCGTGTAGATCCGCGGGTCGAACAGGTTCGGCTCGCCCCGGCGGTACCGCTCCCACAGGTCGACCGCGGTCCGGTGCTCGATCATCTTGGCGATGTCGGTCGAGATCGTGTCGAGGGCGATCCGCCCGGTCTCGGCGGCCGCCACCGCGGGGCGGCGGGCCGCCGGCGCGGGCGCCGGGGCGGCGGCCGGCGCGTCGGCCGCCGGCTCCTCGTCGTCGTCCAGCGAGGCGCGGGTCAGCAGGTCGGACAGCCAGCCGCGCTTGTCGCCGGCCTGCGCCGGGCGGGCGGTCGCGGACGGGCGCGGCGCCTCGATCTTGGCCGTGGCGGGCCGCGGCGTCGCCGCGGGCGCCGGCAGGGCCGGAGCCGCGGGGGCCGCCGTCGGCATCGCCGGTGCGACCGGGGCCGCGGCGGGCGCCGCCGCCGCGACGGCGCGGCCGCCGCTCTCCGCGACCCGGCGCTGGGGCTGCGCCTGCGGCTGGGCGACGTCGACCGAGCGGCCGGAGCGGGAGACCAGGGACGACAGCTCGTTGAGGGCCTTGATCTGGTCCGCCACCACCCGGCGCATCTCGCCGGTGGCGTCCTGCGTCTCGCGCGGCAGCTCGAGGACGCCCTTGGCGAGCTCGGCGCGGGTCGCGTCGAGTTCGCCGCGGATCGAGCCCGCCATCTCGCGCAGGGCCGAGAAGGAGTCGCCGAAGCTGGCCTGGGCCTCCTGGAAGCCGCTGCGCATCTCGCGGGCCGCCTCCTCGATGACCTGCCGGACGCCCTGGGCGGCCTTCTCGCCCTCGGCGCTGGCGCTGTCCTTCAGGTCGGCGAAGGCGCTCGTCACCGAGGCCCCGGCGCCCTGGGCCGACTGGGCCAGGGACTCGCCGACGCTGCGGGCACGCTCCTCGGCGGCGCGCAGGGTCTGCTCGATGGTCTGGGCCAGGGCGGTGCCGTTCTGCTCCAGGGCGGCGGCCCGGGCCTCGAACGCGGCCAGCGCCTCGGTCAGCTTGGTCTCGCGGCCCGACAGGGCCGAGTCGAGGCGCTCCTCGATGGCCGCCAGGGAGGCCGCGGCCCGGTCGAGGGCCGCCACGTGCGCGGCGGTCTGCTCGCCGAGGGAGCGGCCGCGGCCGTCGAGGGTCTCGGCGAGGCGCGAGGCCTCGCTGAGCGCCCCGTCGGCGGCGCCGCGCAGGGCCTCGACCTGGGCCGAGACGCCGGCGCTGGCCCGGCCGGTCTCGGCGGCGATGCGCTCCAGCGCCCCCTGGACCTGCTCGATCCGGCCGGTGAGACCCTGCTCGATCGCGCCGAGGTTGGTGTCGGCGCCGGCCACGAGGTCGGTCAGCGCCGTGTTGGCGGCCTCGATCCGCTGCAGCAGCGCGCCGAGCTCGCGGCCCATCCGGTCGTTGGTCTCGAACAGCTCCGAGAGCGTGCGGCCCGCGCCGTCCTCGACGGCGGCGCGCAGCAGCTCGGCCGAGGCCCGCGACTGCACGGCCAGCTCCTCGGTCCGCTCCCGCAGGCTCTCGGCGAGCGGCATTCCGGTCTCGGCGAGCGTCCGCTCGATCGCCTCGGCCCGGTCCGACAGGGCCCGCGACAGGTCCATCATCGGCCCGTCGATGGCGCCGCGCAGGCGCTCGACATGGCCCTCCAGGCTGTCGCCGACGGCGCGGCCGCTGCCCTCGACGCTGGCGAGCAGCGCGCCGCCGCGCTCCTCGATGGCGCGCACCAGGGTCTCGGCGCTCTCGGCGAGGCGGCGGGACAGGGCCTCGCCGCGGGCGTCGACCAGGGCACCGAGCGCCGTGGCGCGGCGCTCGAACCCGGCCCCGAGGGCCTCGGTGCGGGCGTCGATCAGGCCGGCGAGCGCGGCCTCGCGGCGGCTGAGCGTCTCGGCCAGGGCCGCGTTGTGGGCCTCGACCTGCTCGGCATGGGCGCGGGCCCGCTCGTCGAGGGCGGCGACCAGGGACGCCGTGCGCTCGTCCATGAGGCCCGCGAAGGCCTCGTGGCGGTCGTCGAAGGCGGTGGCCAAGGTGTCGGCGCGCTGCGCCACCAGGGTCGCGAACAGCCGCATGCGGCTGTCGATGCGCTGCGTGAAGGCGTCGGCGCGGGCGTCGACGCCGCGGGCCAGGGCCTCGCTCTGCGCCTCGACGGCCTGCGCCAGGGCCGCGGTGCGGCCCTCGACCACGCCGTCCAGCTCCCGCAGCCGGGCATCGAAGGTCTCCACGAGGGCGCCGGTCCGCCCCTCGACGGCGCCGTCCAGGGCGCGCAGGCGGGCGTCGAAGGTCTCGACCAGGGCGCCGGTCCGGCCCTCGACGGCACCGTCGAGGGCGCGCAGGCGGGCGTCGAACACCTCCACCAGGGCGCCGGTCCGGCCCTCGGCGGCCGCTACCAGGGCTTGGCCGCGGTCCTCCAGCAGGCCCTCGATCGCGGCGCGCGCCTGCTCGAAGGTCGCCCGCAGGGTCTCGACGCGCGCGTCGACCCGCTCGGACACGTCGCGGCCGGTGCCCTCGACCAGGGCGCTGAGGCGGTTCTGCACCCGGTCGAACAGGGTCTGCAGCTCGCCCGTCCGCTCCTTGAGGGTCTCGGCGAGGCGGTTCTCGCGCTCCTCGAGCAGGCCGGCGATCGCCGGGTTCACGCCCTCGATCGTGGTCTGGAGCGCCTGGGTGCGGTGCTCGATGGTGCCGGCGATCTGGCGGCCGCGGGTGTCCACGAGGCGGTCGATCTCGCCCTGCGCCCGCTCGAACAGGCCCTGGAGGTCGGACAGGCGGGTGTCCAGCAGGTCCGCCATCTGGGCGGGCGCCGCGTCGAGGGTCGTGCGCAGACCCTCGGTCCGGGCCGCGATGGCGTCGGCGACCTCCTGGCCGCGCCCGTCCACGAGGTCGCGCAGGCCGGCCTGGGCCTCCTCGAACAGGGTGTGGAGGCGCTGCGTGCGGGCGTCGAGGGTGGCGGCGAGCTGGCGCTCGCGGGTCTCCACCAGCGCCGAGACGGCGGCGGGCGCCTCCTCCAGCACCGCGCGGAGGGACTGGATGCGGGCGTCGACCGCGGCGGCGAAGCGGCCGCCGCCGCCCTCGACCACGCCGTCGAGGGCCGACTGGGCCTCCTCGAACAGGGTGCGCAGGGCCTGGGCCCGGGCGGTGAGGGTGTCGGCGAGGCGGGTGCCGCGGCCGTCGACCAGGCTCTCGAGGTGGCCCAGCCGCTCGTCGAACAGGCTGCCGAGCTGGCGGGTGCGGTCGTCCAGGGCGCCGGTGGCGGAGCCGAACGCGCCCTCCAGGGCGGCGACCATCGCCTGCCCGCGGCCGTCCAGCGCCTCGTGGATCGGGCCCATCCGGCCGTCCAGGGTGGCGGCCAGTGTGCCGGCATGGTCGTCCAGCAGGACGCGGATCTGGTTGGTGCGGTCGTCCAGCAGGGTGTGGACCGAGCGGACGCCCTCGTCGAGGAGGCCGCTGATGTCGGCCGTGCGGCTCGACAGGGTGTGGCCCAGGCGGCCCTCGCCGGCATCGAGCATCCGCTCGGCGTCCGCGATGGTCTGCTGGAGCTTGGCGAGCACGCTCTCGCCGCGCTGGTCGATGAGCTCGGCCAGCGAGGTGCCGCCGCGGTCGAGCAGGCGGGCGAGCTCGGTGATCCGGCCGCCGATCGCCCCGAACACGGCGCGGCCCTTCTCGTCGAGCTCGCCCGACATGGCGGCGATGCGCTCGTCGATCAGGCGGCCGATGAGCTCGGCGCGCTCCGCGAAGGCCGCGTGCACGGCCTCGGTGCGGGCCGCCAGCGCCGCGTCGGCGTTCTCGGTACGCTCGTCCACCAGGCGGATCATCGAATCCGCGCGGTTCGCCAGCGCGGCCTCGAGGCCGCGGGTGGCCTCCTCGATGGTGCCGGTGAGGGCGCGGACGCGCTCGGCCATGGCGCCGTCGAGGCCGCCGGTCCGGTCGGCGATCATCGCCACGAGGTCGCGGGTCCGGCCGGCCAGCTCCTCGTCCACCGCCCGGGTGCGCGCCTCGATCAGGCGGATCGCCTCGAAGGCCTGCACGCCGAAGCTCTCGTCCACGAGGCGGGCGCGCTGGTCCAGGGTCTCGGCGATCGCCTGCAGGCGGCCGATGACGCCGGTGTCGAAATGGCCGGCGCTCTCCTCGATCCGCCGGGCGATCTCGCCCGTGTGGCGGGCGATGTCCTGGCCGAGCCCGGAGGTGCGGCCCTCCAGCATCTCCATCAGGCCGCGATGGCCCTCGGCCATGACGCGGGCCATCTCGTCGGTCCGGGCGCGCAACGCGTCGTCCACGGCGTTCGCGCGGCTGCCGAGGTGGTCGTCGATCTGGCCGACCAGCGCCGCCACGGCGGCCGCGATGGCGGCGGCCCGCTCGGCCGAGCGCGTCTCCAGGCCGCCGAGATGGGTCTCGATCAGGCTGCCGGCCTCGCGGGCCCGGGTGGCGATCGTCTCGGCGACGGCCTCGCCCTTGCCGGTGAGGAGGCGGTCCATCTCCTCCAGCCGGGCGCCGACGGTCTCGCCCAGCGCGGCGGTGTCGCGGTTGATCCGGTCGGCCAGGATGTCGCCGCGGGCGATGGTCTCCTGCAGGGCGGCGAGGCGGCTGCCCAGCGTCTCGTCGATCGCCCGGACCCGGCCGTCGGCGGTCTCGGCGAAGCTCGCGCCGGTCTGGCTGAGGGTGTCGGCGATGCGGGCGCCCTGGCTCGCCACGGCGAGCACGATGTCGCGGCCGGTGCCGCTGATCCGGGCCTGGGTCTCGTCGGCGTGGCCGGCGAGCAGCTCGGCGACGCTCCGGCCGTGCTCGCCGAAGGCCGCCTCCATCTCGCCGATCCGGGCGGCGAGGTCGGCCGAGATCGCGCGGGCGGCCTCGGCGAGGCTGCCGGTGGCGTCGCCGGTCCGGGCGGCGAGCTCGCGGTTGAGATCGTCCAGGGCGGCGCGGACCGCCGCGACGGCGTCCGTGCCGCGGGCGCCGAGCTCGGTGCCGGCCCGGTCGGCGGCGTCGCGGAACCGGGCGGTGAGGATCGCGGTCTCGGCCTCGACCGCGCCGGTGACCTCGCCGGAGGCGTTGCGCAGGGTGTCCAGGGCCGCGGCGAGCCGGGCGGCGGCGTCCCGCGTCTGCGTCTCGGCGGCCTGGCTCGCCTGATCGGCGGCGGCCCGCAGCGCGGCGGCCGCCTCCTCGGTCCGCGCCGACAGGGCGGCGGCGGAATCCGCGACCCGGCGCTCGAACACCCGCACGGCCTCGAGGGTCCGCGCCTCGACCGCGCCGGTGGCGTCCTCGGCCGTGCCGCGCAGGGCATCGGTGGCCGCCTCGGCCCCGCGCCGGAGCGCCGCGACCGCCTCGGCGGTGCGGCCGTCGATCTCGCCCGACAGGCCCTCGACGGTGCCCCGCAGCGACTGGACCGCGGAGGAGGCCCCCGTCTCGAAGCCCCGGCCCAGGGCCGCGAAGGCGGCCTCGAGGTTGGCCGCGACCGTCTCGGTCCGGTGCGCGATGCTGCCGCCGGCTTGCTCGGCCGCCGCCGCGACCCGGTGCTCCAGGTCCGCGGCCCGGACCGTCACGGTCTCGTCGAGGCGCGCCGCGATGCCGTCCATCCGCTCGGCGAGGGCGCCGCCGCGCTCCGACAGGGCCTCGGCGATCCGCTCGGCGGTGCCGACGAGGTCGTCGCGCACGGCGCCCGCGCGGGCCGCCAGGGTCTCGCCGGCGCCGCTGGCGGCGAGCGCCAGGGCGGCCTGGGCGTCGCGCCCGCGGCCCTCGATCGTCTCGGCGACCGACAGGCCGGCGCTCTCGATCTCGGCGCGCAGCGCGAGGCCGCGGCCGGCGATGTCCTGGGTCAGGGCCGAGCCGGTCTCGGCGAAGCGGGCGGTGATCTCGGCGCCCATGGCGCCGAAGCGCTCGGTCAGCTCCGAGCCGCGCGACAGGAAGGCGGATTCGAGCCCCGTCACGGAGCGCTCGAAGGTCTCGCGCACCGTGCCGGCCTGGCGCTCCAGCGCGTCGCTCACGCGGCTGCCGGTCTCCTCCAGGGTCCGGGTGAGGGCGCCGGCATTCTCCGACAGGCGCTCGGCCAGGGCGGTGCCGGCGGCCTGGAAGGCGCCGGTCGCCGTGCCGGCGCGGTCCTCGAAGCTGCGGGTCAGGGTCTCGCCGACCTCCTGGAAGCTGCCGCGCACCTCCTGGCTGGTGGCCGCCAGCGTGTCGATCAGGTCGCTGCCGCGGGCGGTCATCAGGTTGACCACCCGGTCGCCGGCCTCGCCCAGGGAGGCGGTGATCGCGGCGCCGCGGGTCTCCAGCGCGCCGGTCACGCGCTCGCCCGCGCCGGTCACCGCGGAGACGATCCGGTCGGAGGCGCCCTCCAGGTCCTGGCTCAGGCTCTGGTGCGACCCGGTGATGGCGCTGCGCACCCGCTCGGCGTTGGTGACGATCGCCTCGCGCTGGGCCACCAGCTCGTCCACGAGGGAGCGGATCCGGATCTCGTTGTCGGAATAGGCCCGCTCCAGGGTGGCGATCTCGCCGCGCACCAGGGTCTCCAGCTCGCCGGCCCGGGCGAGCGCCCGCTCGACGCCGTCGCCCACCGCCGCCACCTCGCGGCGCACGGTCTGCGACATGGTCAGGACCGCGTCGGTGGAGAAGCTCTCGGGCTCGGCCAGGCGCACCGCGACCTCGCCGACCGCGCGGGCGACGAGGCGCATCTCCTGGGCGCGCACCGCCAGCATGGCGGCGATCACGAACAGCACCACCGGGCCGAACAGGGCCGCGGCGCCGACGCTCGCCTGGAGGGCCGAGAGGCCCGACAGGACGGCGCGCAGGTCGCCGTCGGACTTCGACCACGCGATCAGCACCAGGGCGCCGATCCAGACGGCGCCGGCCGCGAGGGCGAGCAGGTAGGGCTTGGGCGAGGAGCGCACCCGCAGGGTCTGCTGCAGGATGCCGATGTTGCGCCGGTCGTCGTTGGCCACGAGCGAGCGGTCGGGGGGCAGGAGGCCGCCCTCGCGGCGGGGGCGGTCCAGGCCCGGCGGCGGCAGGTCGGAGGCGAGCGGCGGGTCGAGGTCGAGGCGCGGCGGCATGGTCCGGCCGGCGTCGAGACCGCCGTCGCGCAGCGGGTCGGCGTCACTGACATCGGGCAGGCGCGGCTCGGCGCGACCGTCGGTGCCGTTCGGCGTCAGGGCGTCGAGGTTCAGCGCCTGCTCGATCGCAGAGAGCGCGGCCTCGGCCGGGTCCTTCAGCTTCTTCTCGGTCGCCATACAACGCCTCGTTACACGGGTTCACCGGCGCCTGGAGAGGCTTGAGCCGGAGACGCAACGCCCCGTTTACCATTACAAGACTAAACTCGGGCAGCGACTGCCGATACCCGAGCCCTCGACCGGCCCCAGAAAAGGTTAACCGAATGGTTACCGGGCCCGTCGCTCGCCGCCTCCACCATCCTGCCGCAGGGGAAGGGTCGGGCGCGATCCCCACCCGGCGAATCAGGGGGTGAATTGTGTGGATCAGATCCGCAATCCCCGACGAATCCGGATGCCGGGAGCCCGAACATGCAGGCCATCGACCCCGCGGAACTCGAGGCCCAGACCGGCGGCGACGCCGACCTGGCCCGTGAGGTCCTGGAGCTGTTCGCCGGCCAGTGCCGGTCGATCCTGCCGCGCCTCGCCGACCCGGCCCTGCCGCGGGCGCAGCGCGCCGACCTCGCCCACACCCTGAAGGGCTCGGCCGCGGGCGTCGGGGCGATCCACGTGCGGGCGCTCGCGGACGCCGCGGAGACGCGCCTGCGCGCCGGCGCCGGGGCGGTGCCGGTCGACGACCTCGCGGCCGCGGTCGCGCGGGCGCTGGCGGAGATCGCGGAGGCGCGCGCCTGACGGTGTCGCCCAATGCGGCGATCGATCCGGGACCGGTGTCTAATGCCGCGCTTGCATTCCGCGTTTCCAGCCGCCAAGCAGGCACGCCGCCCGTCGGACAGATTGCGCTCGACGCGAGCCCGGAGCCCCCAGCATGCCCAAGATCACCTACGTCGACCACGCCGGGACGGAACGGACCGTCGAAGGCAGCGTCGGCGCGACCGTGATGGAGACGGCTATGCGCAACAACGTCCCGGGCATCGACGCGGAGTGCGGGGGCGCCTGCGCCTGCGCCACCTGCCACGTCTACGTGGCCGACGCCTGGATCGACACGGTCGGCAAGGCGCAGGACATGGAGCAGGACATGCTGGATTTCGCCAGCGACGTCCGCGAGAATTCCCGCCTCTCCTGCCAGATCAAGATCACGCCGGCGATGGACGGCCTCGTGGTGACGACGCCGTCCCAGCAGGGCTGAGACGGAAGCCGTCTCGGTCGCGCGATCCCCGCCCGTCCTCGCGAGCGCAGCGAAGCGACCCAGGGTGGCACGACATCCGCGTATGCGGCGCTGCTGGATCGCTTCGCTGCGCTCGCGAGGACGGCATCGCCTCCGGTCGCATCGCGCTGTGAGGCCGTAAAGGCACCTGTCATCGCACCAGCGCCCGCGCCGCCGCGTCGAGCCCCTCCAGCGTGAGGGGGAACATCCGGCCGGCGACCAGCCGCTGCATCATGCCGATCGACTGGGTGTAGCCCCAGTGCGTCTCGGGCACCGGGTTCAGCCACGCCGCCTTCGGGAAATGGTCGAGGAGCCGCTGCATCCAGGTGGCACCCGCCTCCTCGTTCCAGTGCTCCACGGAGCCGCCGGGCGTCGCGATCTCGTAGGGGCTCATCGAGGCGTCGCCCACGAAGACGAGCCGGTAGTCGCTGCAGTAGGTGCGGATCACGTCGAGGAGCGGCGTCTTGGCCTCGTGGCGCCGCCGGTTCTCGGTCCAGACCGCCTCGTAGGGGCAGTTGTGGAAGTAGTAGTGCGCGAGGTGCTTGAACTCCGAGCGCGCCGCCGAGAACAGCGCCTCCGCCTGCTCGATGTGCCAGTCCATCGAGCCTCCGACGTCCAGGAACAGCAGCACCTTCACGGCGTTGCGCCGCTCCGGCCGCAGCTTCACGTCGATGTAGCCCTGGCGGGCGCTCGCGCGGATCGTGCCGTCGAGGTCGAGCTCCTCCGCCGCGCCGGTCCGGGCGAAGCGGCGCAGGCGCCGCAGCGCCAGGCGCATGTTGCGCGCGCCGATCTCCCGGTCGTCGTCGAGGTCCTTGAACTCGCGCTTGTCCCAGACCTTCACCGCCCGGAAGTTGCGGTTCCCGTCCTGGCCGATGCGGATGCCCTCGGGATTGTAGCCGTAGGCGCCGAAGGGCGAGGTGCCGCCGGTCCCGATCCATTTCGAGCCGCCCTGGTGGCGCCCCTTCTGCTCGGCGAGGCGCTGCTTCAGGGTCTCGAACAGCTTGTCCCAGCCGAGCGCCTTCAGCTCCGCCCTCTCGGCCTCGGTCAGGTACTTCTCGGCGAGCTTCCTGAGCCATTCCTCCGGGATCGCGGCGGGCTCGACCGCCTCGCCCAGGGTCTCCAGCCCCTTGAACACCGTGCCGAACACCCGGTCGAACCGGTCGAGATGCGCCTCGTCCTTCACCAGCGCGGTGCGCGACAGGAAGTAGAACGCCTCGACGTCATGCTCCGCGAGGCCCCGGTCCAGGGCGCCGAGCAGGGTCAGGTACTCCTTCAGCGAGACGGGGACCTTGGCGTCCCGGAGGGCCGTGAAGAACTGCAGCAGCATGCCGGGAGAACGCGCCAGCCGGGCGTCCGGGTCAAGCCCGCGCGAATCGGTCGGCGCGCCGCCGAGCGTGGCAGGACTTTTCCGAAGGACTTCCGAGTCTTCGCCGATGGTCGACAAGATTCAGCCCCGTCGGCAGCGCCGATTCCGGCGCCCAAACGAGTCTCTCCGACCCGATGGGACTCATAACCTGGGCATAAGTCGTCGAATCTGTTGATATGTGACCGGACAAGCCTCGCCCAGTCACTCAATCGGTCATGGGAATCGCTCAACTCGGGACATCGAGTGTGTGCGGACGCGGCAGCGCGGCCGACACGGAGCTAGCGAGGAGACCTGCGATGGCGGTCATCCTGCGGAATCTGACGGAATTCAAGCGGTTTCTCGGGAAGCCGGGGGCGACGATTCAGCTGGTGCGCAACACCTTCATGGACCGTCAGCCGGAGGCGACACGAGACGCCTACCGCGACAAGGGCATGTACGCCCCGCGGGCGGTGCAGGCCCTGTCGCGCAAGGCCGCGGTGTTCACCCTGCGGGGCTATCCCGGGACGGTCTGGCTCTACTGGGACAAGGGCGCCCGCGGCTGGCGCTTCTCCGGCGACACCGTGACGGTCCCCCTGGTCACCGGCCTCGGGCCGGCGGACGAGCTGGTCTACCGGTGCAGCTTCGCCGACGGGTTCGAGCCGGCGCCGCGCAGCCGCGCGGCGCGGCGGGCCAAGCACGAGGACGCGCACCCGGTCCTGATCTGAGCGGGGCCCCCGGGACCTCCGCTCGGATCTCCCGCCTCAGGCCGCCCCCTCAGGCCGCCCCCTCAGGCCTCCTGGCCGGCCGCCTCCTGGCGCTCGGGCTCCCGCTTGACCGGGGCCTTGCCGAGTGCCTTCCCGACGGTCCGGCGGGCCCGGAAGATCGGCTTCGACTCGCCCTCGCGCTTCTTCAGCAGGGCGCGGTACTCGTCCCGCCGCTCGTGGATCGACGCGATCACCAGCCCCATCGGCACGCCGACATCGACCAGCACGGCCTCCGACAGCTGCAGCGAGGCCTCGATCGTCTCCGGCACCGCGTCGTCGACGCCGAGCTCGTAGAGTGAGGAGGCGTGGCGGGCGTCGCGGGCCCGGGCCACGATGGTCAGGTCCGGCCGCTCGGCGCGGGCCGCCGCCACCGCCGCCTCGACGGCGCGGGGATTGTCGAGGGTGACGACCAGCGCCCGGGCCGTGGCGATGTCGCAGCGGCGCAGCATCTCGGTGTTGCCGCTGTCGCCGAAATAGACCGGCGCCCCGGCGCGGCGCTGCTCGGCCACCCGCGCGGCGTCGGAATCGAGGGCGATGTACGGGATCTTGTGCCGCTCCAGCATCTCGCCGACCTGCCGGCCAACGCGGCCGAACCCCGCGACGATCACCCGGTTCCCCACGCGCTCCGGCACCGGCTCCGCCTTGGCGGTGGCCTGGGCGCTGGCGGTCGCCCGCAGCTTGAGCCGGCGGCCGACGGCGGCGAGCGCCGGGATCATGATCATCGTGACCGTGGTCACCACGAGGGCCGCCGCGCCGACCTCCTCCGGCACCAGGCCGGTGGCCATGGCGCCGCCGATCAGCACGTAGGCGAACTCGCCGCCCGGGCCGAGGAGGAGCGCCGTCTCCAGCGCCACCGGCCGGGGGATCTTCAGCACGGGGGCCGCCATCATCACCACGGCGGCCTTGATCAGGACCAGCGCCAGCGACAGGCCGATGATCGCCCCCGGCGTCGCCATCAGCTGCGCCGGGTCGAGGTTCATGCCCACCGAGACGAAGAACACGCCGAGCAGCAGGCCCTTGAACGGGTCGATCGTCGCCTCGATGGCCCGGCGGTACTCGGTCTCGGCCAGCAGCAGGCCGGCCACGAAGGCGCCGAGCGTCATCGACAGGCCGCTCGCCGCCGCGGTCAGCGCCGTGCCGACGATGACCAGCAGGCAGGCGGCCATGAACAGCTCGGTGGAGCGCGTGCGCGCCACGAGCTGGAACAGCGGGCGCAGGGCGAGGCGGCCCGCCACCACGATCAGGGCCAGCGCGACGGCGGCTTGGCCCAGCGCCAGGGCGAGGGCCCAGCCCTTGTCGCCGCCGTCGTCGCGGCCGAGCACCGCGATCGCGAACAGGGCCGGGGCCACCGCCAGGTCCTGGAACAGCAGCACCGCGAAGCTCGTGCGCCCGGTCGGCGCGTTCAGCCGCTTCTGCTCTGCGAGGACCGGCAGGACCACCGCGGTCGACGACAGCGCGAGGCCGATGCCGACGATCACCGCGCCGGTGAGCGGCACGTTGAGCCCGTAGAGGATCGCCCCGAGGATCAGCGCGGAGCAGCCCACCTGCAGGGAGCCGAGGCCGAAGACCAGCCGGCGCAGCACCCGCAGGCGCTCCCACGACAGCTCGATCCCGATCATGAACATCAGGAAGATCACGCCGAACTCGGCGAGGTGCGAGATCTCGGCCCGGTTGCCGATGGTGAAGAGGTGCACGGAGGGATAGGTGTCGGCCAGCCGGCCGAGGCCGAAGGGTCCGAGCAGGGCCCCGGCACCGATGAAGCCGAGCACCGGCGAGATCCGCAGGCGGTGGAACAGCGGCACCACGATGCCCGCTGTGACGAGAAACAGGATCGCTTCCTTGTAGGAGCCGGCGTGGACCTCTGGCATCGGCGGCGGATCGAACCTCGTCTCTCGGGGGTGGGGAGCGCCGCTCACGGCCGCGCGATCATGGGTCGGCGGCGCCCTCGGAGCAACCGGATTCGGCCCGCGACCGGTCCCGCGGACGTGCGTTCCGACACAAGCCGGATACAGGCGCGGGTGAGACATTTCGGTCACCGGCACGCGGGATGCGGACGGCATCCAAAGGAGGCATGCGGTGAAGGCGTGCAACGCGGCCCAAAATCGGCACAATGCGCGCATACACGCCTGAGTTAACCGGGGGTTAAGCTCGGCCGGGCTCGGCCCGGAACTGGACCGGATGGATGCGACGAGGCCGATGATCTCCATCAAATCGATATTTGCCGGTCCGGCAGCGCCCCCCAGCCGCGACCTCGAGCGCGAGAAGCGCGAGTGGAAGCTCGAGTCGGACCGCTGGCGGCACCAGCGCCACGTCGAGAAGGGCTACCGCATCAAGTGGGGCTACGTGGCGATCGCGTACCTCGTCGAGTTCATGGTGATCGGCGCCTCGCTCTGGGGCGCGTGGCTGTTCGCGGGCGTCTACAGCGACGGCGACTGGCACGCCTTCTACTTCATGCTGCTGGCGCCGCTGGTCTACGCCGCGGTGGAGCTGTGCCGCGTGCCGCTCGGCATCCTGGCCCGGACCCAGCGCTCCTACTTCGTGCGCGGCCTCGCCGTGCTGGGCATCATCTTCGCGGCGGGCGTGACCACCAAGTCGGTGTCGCAGCTCGGCGAGATGATGTTCCATCCCCGCCTGATGGAGGCGGCCCGGACCAAGACCGCCCTGAAGGACGCCCAGGCCGACCGCGCCACGATCGGCGACCGGATCAAGGCGGCCGACGAGCGCGTGGCGCAGTACACGGCCGAGCTCGACCAGATCGAGAAGCGCTCCGCCGACAACGCCCAGCAGCTCGCCGGCCTCCCGGCCCAGCGCTGCGAGCGGGTCTTCGGCACCAACAGCAAGGGCCGGAAGTACCAGAACCTGAAATGCGTGGCCGATCCCCGCGTCGCCGCCCTGTCGCAGGGCGTCGCCAAGGCGTCCGCCGACCGCGCCGGGATGATCAAGGACCTGGAGGAGGCCCGCAAGGCGCGCGCCGCCCTCGATCCGGGCGCCGCCGACCGGCGCGTGGCCGACGCCGAGCAGGGCTACCGGAACGCGGTCAACCGCTCGCAGCTCCACTCCTTCACCGCCATGGTCTACGGCGTCGACCCGATCGACGTGACCGAGAGCCAGGTCCACGCCTTCCTGCGGATCTTCGTGTTCCTGCCCGCGGTCTGCGCCGCCTTCGCGTCGACGATCCTGGCGCTCTGCGCGGTCTCGACCCGCCGGACCTTCATGGACGAGGACGATCTCGGCGCCGCCGTGAACCCGGAGGCGGCCCCCTACATGCTCGACGCGATCGCCGACGCCCTGCGCTCGCACCCCGAGCCGATCCTGCCGCGCGCCGCCAACGCGTCGGGCGCGGTGATCCCGATGAACCGGCCGGCCCAGGGCCAGCAGGCGCTGCCGAACCAGACCCATCCGGGCCCGACCCTCCCTGCCGCTGGAGCCGGCGCATGAACTACGTCGCGAGCGGGACCCCCGAGAACATCGCCCTCGCCCAGCAGGTGAATTCCCGCCTGCGGGCGGATTCGAGCTACGTCGCGGCCCGGGCCTTCCTGTTCCGGGCGCTGGGCTTCGGCGCCTTCGCGTGCCTCGCGGGCATCGGCGTCGGCGCGGCGGCCTACGGCTGGGCGACGCTGAACCAGTTCGACACCGCCGCCGAGAAGATCGCCGCCGCCATGCAGGCGGCGCTCTCGGACGTGACCCTGAAGACCAAGGGCGAGGTCACGCTCACCGACAACACCCTCAAGCTCGAGGGCCTGCCCAAGGCGCCGGCGACGCCGACGCCCACCAAGGCGCAGCTCGGCAACGACGCCGCCCCGGCCTCCAAGGCCGCGGTGAACACGACCTTCACGGTGTTCAAGCAGGTGCCCTACCTCGACGGGCAGATCGTGACCGGCTGGAACTTCAAGGACAGCGCCGAGCAGCCCTACCAGCAGTACTGCTACTTCTCCCGCCGCTCCAACGAGGCGAAGGGCCAGGTCGAGATCAAGATCGACCTCGCCATGGACGGCAAGACCCTGCCGCAGCCGCAGAAGTCGGACGTCAACCTCGAGATCCTCGCCCGGAACTGCGTCTGGCACGAGAAGGGCTGAGATCGCTCGCGGCGCCACCGTCCTTGCGAGCGAAGCGAAGCAATCCAGGGTAGCGCCACGCCTCCGGACGTCCCGCTGCTCTGGGTCACTTCGCTTCGCTCGTGATGACGGCGTGGACCGTTCGGAGGGCGCATCAGCCGGCACCGACTGGGACGGCCGGGAGGGCTCGGCGCTTGCGGCCCGGCGGCGCGGCGCGCTACCCCTTGGCCCGAGCCCCTCTCTCCGAGACCGCGATGCGCTTTTCCGGAACCGAGACCTACGTCGCGACCCCCGACCTCACCGCGGCGGTCAACGCCGCCGTAGTCCTGGAGCGGCCGCTCCTCGTGAAGGGCGAGCCCGGGACCGGCAAGACCGTGCTGGCCGAGGAGATCGCCAAGGGCTTGGGCGCGCCGCTGATCGTCTGGAACATCAAGTCGACCACCAAGGCGCAGCAGGGGCTCTACGAGTACGACGCGGTCTCGCGCCTGCGCGACTCCCAGCTCGGCGACCCCCGGGTCTCGGACATCTCCAACTACATCCGGCGCGGCAAGCTCTGGGAGGCGTTCACCGCGCCCGAGCGCCCGGTCCTGCTCATCGACGAGATCGACAAGGCCGATATCGAGTTCCCCAACGACCTGCTGACCGAACTCGACCGGATGGAGTTCCACGTCTACGAGACCGGCGAGACCGTGAAGGCCGTGCGCCGGCCGATCGTGATCATCACGTCGAACAACGAGAAGGAGCTGCCGGACGCGTTCCTGCGCCGCTGCTTCTTCCACTACATCAAGTTCCCCGATGCCGAGACGCTGCAGCGCATCGTCGACGTCCACTATCCGGGCATCAAGCACCGCCTCGTCGAGGAGGCCCTGCGGACCTTCCTGGCGATGCGCGAGGTCCCGGGCCTCAAGAAGAAGCCCTCGACCTCGGAGCTGCTCGACTGGCTGAAGCTCCTCGTCTCCGAGGACATCGCCCCCGAGACCCTGCGCGAGCAGGACGGCCGCAAGCTGATCCCGCCGCTGCACGGGGCGCTCCTGAAGAACGAGCAGGATGTCAGCCTGTTCGAGAAGCTGGCCTTCATGATGCGCCGGGACCAGCGCGGCGGCTGAGGCCGGACGGACGACCCGAGGATTCCCGCGAGAGGAGTCCGGGGCAGGGACAGGAGCGTGCGGCATGGGCGAGATCGCGATCGTCGGCGGCGGCGTGATGGGGCACGGCATCGCCCTGGTGCTGGCGCTCGCCGGCCACGGCGTGCGGATCACCGACACGCGGCCCGAGACCCGGGCGCGGATCCCCGGCCTGATGGAATCCGCCCTCGCGACCCTGCGGGAGGCCGGCGCCGCCCCGGAGGGCTGGGATGCCGCGCGGCTGGCCCGGGCCGTCCGGGTCGAGGCGGCGCTCGACGCGGCGGTCTCGGGCGCCGGCCTCGTGATCGAGGCGATCACCGAGAACCCGGAGGCCAAGCGCGCGCTCTTCTCCGAGCTGGACCGGCTCTGCCCGGCCGACGCGATCCTCGCCAGCAACACCAGCTACCTCGACGTCTTCCCGCTGCTCCCGGAAGCCCGGCAGGCGCGGGCGCTGATCCTGCACTGGTACACGCCGCCCTACATCGTTGACCTCGTCGACGTGGTGCCGGGGCCCGGCACGGACCCGGCGGTCGCCGTCGCCATGGCCGAGTTCGTGCGCGGCCTGGGCCAAGTCCCGATCATGCTGAAGCGGTTCATCCCCGGCTACGTCGCCAACCGCATCCAGCAGGCGATCAGCGCCGAGGTGTTCCGGCTCCTCGACGAGGACGTCGCCGCGCCGAAGGACATCGACGACGCGATCGTCCACGGGCTCGCCTTGCGCATCCCGATCCTCGGCCACCTCGCCAAGGCCGACTTCACCGGCCTGGAGTTGACGCAGCGGGCGCTGGCCAACGGCAGCTACGCGCCGCCGCCGCCCCGCACCCGCTCCGAGACCCTCGACGCCCTGTGCGCCGCCGGCCGGACCGGGGTGATGGCCGGCAAGGGCTACTTCGACTGGGGCGGGCGGCCGCCGGAAGAGCTGTTCCGCGAGCGCGACCGCAAGCTCCTGGCGCTCAAGGCGGCGATGGCCGGGATCGGCCGGATGGAGGGATCATGATCGGAGCGGACCTGTCCGGGCGGCGCGTCCTCGTCACCGGAGCCTCGTCGGGGATCGGGCTCGCGACCGTCGCGATCTTCGCCCGCAACGGCGCCACCGTGGCGCTGAACCACCTGCCGGACGATCCCCGCGGCCCCGAAGAGGCCGCCCGGCTCGCCGGCGCCGGATTCTCGGTGATCGCGCTGCCCGGCGACGTGTCGCGGGCGGGCGAGGCCGAGGCGATGGTTTCGGCCGGTATCGACCGGCTCGGTGGCCTCGACGTGCTCGTCAACAATGCCGGCACGTCGGGCACGACCACGCCCATCGCCTTCGAGGACCTCGACGCGATGACCGAGGATTTCTGGGCCACGATCCTGGCGACCAACCTGCTCGGGCCGTTCCGCTGCGCGAAGGCCGCGGCCGCGACCCTCAAGGCGAGCCGCGGCGCCATCGTCAACACCGCGTCGGTGGCCGGCCTCGGGCGGCGCGGCTCGTCGGTCGCCTACTCGGCGAGCAAGGCCGGACTGATCAACCTGACCCGGAGCCTCGCCCGGGCGCTGGCGCCGGACGTGCGCGTCAACGCGGTGGCGCCCGGCCTCGTCGCCACGCCCTGGACCGAGCCCTGGTCGGAGGAGCGCAAGGCCTCGACCGTGGGGCGCACCATGCTCGGCCGCATGGCCCGCCCGGAGGACATCGCCGAGACGATCTTCTTCCTGGGCGCGGGCGCGGCCTACATCACGGGCGAGACCATCACGGTCGACGGCGGAGCGATCTGACGCGCGGGGAGCACACACATGGCGAGCACCACCGTCATCACCTGCGCCCTCACGGGCTCCTTCGACACGCCGCGGAAGAACCCGGCCGTGCCGGTGAGCCCGGAGGCGATCGCCCGGTCAGCCCTCGAGGCCGCCGCCGCCGGGGCGGCCGTGGTCCACATCCACGTCCGCGACCCCGAGACGGCCGCGCCGAGCATGGAGCTCGCCCATTACCGCGAGGTGGTGGAGCGGATCCGCGAGAAGAACGACGCCGTGATCCTCAACCTGACCACGGGGGCGGGGGGCCGGTTCGTGCCGGGCGACCCCGACCCGTCGGTCGCCGGCCCGGGCACGACCTTCGTGGGACCGGAGGCCCGCACCCGGCATGTCGGCGCGCTGCGGCCGGAGATCTGCACCCTCGACATCGCCACGATGAATTTCGGCGAGCACCTGTTCCTCAACACCCCCGGCCACCTGCGGGCGATGGCGGGCCACATCCGCGACGCGGGCGTGAAGCCCGAGATCGAGGTGTTCGATCTCGGCCAGATCGAGCTGGCCCGGCACCTGATCGCCGAGGGGCATCTGGCGCGCCCGCCGCTGTTCCAGATCTGCCTCGGCATCCCCTGGGGGGCGCCCGCGACGCCGGAGGCCCTCGTGGCGATGCGCGCCCGGCTGCCGGAGGACGCGGTCTGGTCGGCCTTCGGCATCGGCCGGGAGGAGTTCCCGATCCTCGCGGTCGCCGCCGGAATGGGCGGCAACGTCCGCGTCGGGCTGGAGGACAACCTGTACCTGTCCCGGGGCACGCTCGCGCCGAGCAACGCCGCCCTGGTGGAGAAGGCCGTGAGCCTGCTGGCCCACATCGACCGGGAGCCGGCCACGCCCGATCAGGCGCGGGCGATTTTTGGATTGACGCCGCGGGGCGGTTGAGAGGCCGATCGCCGCCGCTCACCCGTCATCGCGCGCGCAGCGAAGCGACCCAGGGCAGCGCGACCTCGGCGAGCGTGGTGCTGCTGGATTGCTTCTCTCCGCTCGCAAAGACGGGGGCAGCACCTCGAAGGCTGCCCCTGACGGATCGCCGGCATCCTCACGCGCACCCGTTCCAGCCGCGGACCGCCACGGATACTCTGCCTTCGGAAACATTCCGAGCGGCGATCAACGCCGCCGGGTGGACACGACAGGGAGAGAGACATGACGCTCCGCCACCGCGCCGCGGCGCTGCTCGGGAGCTTGTGCGCGTTCGGCGCCGGCGCGGCGCTCGCGGCCGACCTCGTGCTGGTGAAGATCGGCGTGCTGAACGACCGCTCCGGCGTCTACTTCGACTCCACCGGCGAGGGCTCGGTGGTGGCCGCCCGCATGGCGGTCGAGGATTTCAAGCCGGAGGAACACGGGCTGAAGGTCGAGGTCGTCGCCGCCGACCACCAGAACAAGCCCGATGTCGGCGCCTCGATCACCCGGCAATGGTACGACCGCGACGGCGTCGACGCGGTGTTCGACGTGCCGACCTCCTCGGTGGCGCTCGCCATCGCGCAGATCACCAAGGAGAAGAACAAGGCGTTCATCAACTCGGGCGGCGGCACCGCCGACCTCACCGGCCCGGCCTGCACGCCCAACACCGTGCACTGGACCTACGACACCGCGGCGCTGGCCAACGGCACCGGCAAGGCCATCCTCAAGCGCGGCGGCAAGTCCTGGTACTTCATCACCGCCGACTACGCCTTCGGCCTCGCCCTGGAGCGCGACACCAAGGCGGTGGTGGAGAAGAACGGCGGCAAGGTCGTCGGCGGCGTGCGCACGCCGTTCCCGAACCCGGACTTCTCCTCGTTCCTGCTCCAGGCCCAGGCCTCGGGCGCGCAGGTGATCGGGCTCGCCGATGCCGGGCTCGACGCCGCCAACGCCATCAAGCAGGCGCACGAGTTCGGCATCCGCCAGGGCGGCCAGACGCTCGCCGCCCTGCTGATCGCCATCACCGACATCCACTCGCTGGGCCTGGACGTGGCGCAGGGCCTCGCCTTCACCGCCTCATTCTACTGGGACCTCAACGACGGCACCCGAGCCTTCGCGGAGCGGTTCGAGAAGCGCATGCCCGGCAAGAAGCCGACCTCGTACCAGGCGGGCGTCTACGCCAGCACGCTGCACTACCTGAAGGCGGTGGCGGCCCTGCACTCGGCCAAGGACGGCGCCGCCGTGGTCGCCAAGATGAAGGAGATGCCGACCGACGACCCGCTGTTCGGCAAGGGCACGATCCGGCCGGACGGGCGCAAGATCCACCCGATGTACCTGTTCGAGGCCAAGGCGCCGTCCGAGTCGAAGGGCGCGTGGGATCTCTACAAGGTGCTGGAGACGATCCCGGCCGAGCAGGCCTTCCGCCCGATGAGCGAGGGCGGCTGCCCGATGGTGGCCGGCATGACGGCGAAGTAGGCCTCGGGTCGCTCCTTTCCGCACCGCCCTCCTTGCGAGCGGAGCGAAGCGATCCAGACGGCGCGACGCCGACCGTCGTCGCGCTGCCCTGGGTCACGTCGCTGCGCTCGTGATGACGGTGAGGGAGACCGCAACCGAGGCGTCCGGACGGGAACCGTTCACGCCGCCCCGATCCGATCCAGCGCCGCCATCGCCTCATCCGGGAGCGCGAGCGTGGCCGCCGCGAGGTTCTCGCGGAGGTGGCCGAGGGACGACGTCCCCGGGATCAGCAGGATGTTGGGCGACCGGCGCAGCAGCCACGCCAGCGCCACCTGCATGGGCGTCGCGCCCAGCCCGGCCGCCACCGCCGACAGGGTGTCCGACTGCAGCGGGCTGAACCCGCCCAGGGGGAAGAACGGCACGTAGGCGATCCCGGCCGCCGCCAGATCGTCGACGAAGGCGTCGTCGCCCCGATGGGCGAGATTGTACTGGTTCTGCACGCAGACGATGTCGGTGATCCGCCGCCCGTCCGCGACCTGCCGGGGCGTCGCGTTGCTCAGGCCGATCCGGCGGATCAGCCCCTGGCGTTGGAGATCCGCCAGCACCGTCAGCGGCGCCTCGATCGAGCCTTCCGCGGGGCCGTGGACGTCGAACATCAGGCGCAGGTTGACCACGTCGAGGGCGTCGACGCCGAGGTTGCGCAGGTTGTCGTGGACCGCCCGGGTGAGGTCCGCGGCCGAGAAGGCCGGGTTCCACGAGGCGTCGGCCCCGCGCGTGGCGCCGACCTTGGTGACGATCACGAGCCCGTCCGGGTAGGGGTGCAGCGCCTCGCGGATGATCTGGTTGGTGACGTGCGGCCCGTAGAAGTCGCTCGTGTCGATGTGGTCGACCCCCGCCGCCACGGCCGCCCGCAGCACCGCGACCGCCGCCGCGCGGTCCTTCGGCGGTCCGAACACGCCGGGCCCGGCGAGCTGCATGGCCCCGTAGCCGAGCCGCTTCACTTTCCGACCACCGAGGGGGAAGGTCCCGGCCTGCGCGATGTCGGCGGTGATGGCGGTGATGGCGGTCATGACGGATCTCCTGTTGGCGCTCCGGATGTAGACGCCACGCTTTGCGCCGATAAGTCGTGACAATCGGCACGGGCCGTGCGGATTCTCGAACGATGACCCAGGATCTCACGGACCTCGCCGCCTTCGTGACCGTGGCGCGGGCCGGCGGTTTCCGCGAAGGCGCCCGCGCCGGCGGCGGCAGCGCGTCGCGCCTCAGCGAGGCGGTGCGCCGGCTGGAGGCGGGCTTGGGGGTGCGCCTCCTGAACCGCACCACCCGCAGCGTCGCGCCGACCGAGGCGGGGGCCCGCCTGCTGGAGCGGCTCGGGCCGGCCCTCGCCGAGGTGGAATCCGCCCTCGACGTGGTGAACGGGTTCCGCGACCGTCCCGCGGGCACGCTCCGGCTCAACGTGCCGCTGAGCGCTGCCCGGCTGGTGCTGCCGGCGCTCGTGCCGCCCTTCCTGGCGGCCTACCCGGAGATCCGCCTGGAAGTGGTGGTCGAGGACGGGTTCGTGGACGTGCTGGCGGCGGGCTGCGACGCCGGCATCCGCTACGACGAGCGGCTGGAGCAGGACATGATCGCCGTGCCGATCGGCCCGCGGCGGCAGCGCTTCGCCACCGCGGCGGCGCCCGCCTATCTCGAGAAGCGCGGCCGGCCGGAGCACCCGCGGGATCTCCTGGGCCATGCCTGCCTGCTCGGGCGCTTCCCCAGCGGCGCGCTGACGGCGCCGTGGGAGTTCGAGCGCGACGGCACCATCGTCCGGGTGGACCCGTCCGGCCCGCTGATCGTGCGGGTCGGCGCCAGCGACCTCGCGGTCGAGGCGGCGGTCGCCGGCACCGGGATCGTCCACCTGTTCGAGGACTGGCTGCGGCCGCATCTCGACAGCGGCGCCCTGGAGCCGGTGCTGGAGCCCTGGTGGCAGGTCTTCTCCGGCCCGTTCCTCTACTATCCCGGCCGGCGGCACCTGCCGGCGCCGCTGCGCGCCTTCGTGGACTTCGTCGGCGCGCAGGCGTCGCGCGCTAGAACCGCAGGGTGAAGCGGCCCGTCATGGCCTGATCCTGGGCGCGGGCTCCGGTCTGGCCCGTGTAGGCCACGCCCAGGCTCGCGTCCGGCGCCACCGCCAGGTCCAGGCCCACCTGCGCCACCAGCGCGTCCCGGGCGATCGGCACGCCCGCGCTCAGGAAGGCCGGGCCGCCCGCCCCGAAGGCCAGCAGAGCCGTCGGCACGACGTCGCCGAACGCGCGCCGGTAGCCGACGAGACCCCGCAGCGTCACCGGCAGGCCGAGACCCAGGTCCAGGCGCGCCTGCGCCCGCACGCCCACCGTCGCCGCGCCGAGGTCGTAGTCCCGCGCGAAGCTCGCCAGCGCCGCCGGGCCCCCGGCCTCCGCGAAGGCGCCGCGCCGGATGCCGACATAGGCCCCGCCCGCGAACGGCTCGACGAAGCGCGCCGCCGGCGTGCCCAGCGCGATCCTCCAGCCGATCTCGCCGAAGCCCTGCACCGTGGAGCCGCCGCCGTGCCCGCTCAGCGTGTCGGACAGGCCGTACAGCACCGCCCGGCGGGTGCGCGCGTCCGTGTCGGCGTAGAGCGCGCCGATCCGCAGCGACAGCGGGCCGAGCTCGTAGCCGCCGTACAGGCCGCCGAACCCGCTCCTGAGCGTCGCGCTCTCCGCCCGGCTCGCGCCGCCCGCCCGGCCGGCGCTGTCGAGGAAGGCCTCCGTGTAGCCCCCGGCCGCGCCGAAGCGCAGCCCGCTGGGGAGCCGCACGTCCGCGCCGGCCGCGAAGCCGGCGATCTGCCGGTCGAGGTCGAACGCGTTGCCGCCGCCATCGGCCGTGCCGAGGGCGCCGAAGCCCTGGCCCCAGAGCCCGAACACCTGCGGGTCGAGGGTGCGCACCGGCACGGTCGCCACCACCGCAGCCCGGCCGGGCAGGTCGGCCGCGTCGGCGGCCGGCAGGGCGCCGGCGTCGAGCCCGGCACCGGGATCGCCCCAGCGCAGCCGGTCGAGCACCGCCTCGCGCACGAAGAAGGCGGTCTCGTAGGCGGTGGACACGGTGCCGGCGTGGATGTCGCCGGCCAGCGCCCGGAAGCCGCTGCCGGCCTCGTTGGCCGTGAAGGCGACCGCCGCGTCGTAGAGCCGGCCGGCGCCGATCGCCTGGATCGCGTTGGCGGCGGCCGCGCCGTTGCGCGAGGTAGCGCTGGCGGCGAAGGGCACGTCGTTGCGGGTGAGCGTCAGGTCGACCGCGTCGGTCCGGTAGCGCAGGCCCGGGGTGAGGAAGGCGAGGTTCGCGGTCACGCCGGCGAACCGGCCGGAGACGCCGCCGGCGGCGGAGAGGATCGTGTAGGTGGTGCGCGGGTTGTAGGCGCCGGAGGCGGCGCGCACCTGGACGGTGCCGCCCGACAGGGTGGCGGTGCCGGTGGCGGCGATCCGGTCGGCCCGGCCGGCGGCGTCGGCCTCGACCCGGTAGGTCGACCCCGGCGCCAAGCCGACGTTGCCGGCGACCGTGAGCGTGCCGATGGAATTGCCCGGCGCCACCGTGGCGCCCGCGAGCGCGACGATCCCGCCCAGCGTGCCCGAGCCGCCGAGCTCGGCCCCCGGCAGCACCGACACGACCGAGTGGGCGAGGCCGCCGTTCACGACGAGCCGACCGGCCTGCACCGCGGTGGCGCCCGTCAGCGTGCTGAGCCCGGTGAGCGTGAGGGTGCCCGCCCCGGTCTTGGTGAGGGTCCCGGAGCCCGAGACGGCGTTGGCCAGCGTCCCGTCGGCCGATTGATCCACGACGAGCGCCGCGTCGTCGACGATGGCGCCCGTGCCGAAGGCGCCGGCATGGCCGACGAGCGTCCCGCCGCCGATCGTCGTACCGCCCGCGTAGGTGTTGGCGCCGGTCAGGACCAGCGTCCCGCTGCCGAGCTTCGCGAGGCCGCCCGCGCCGCCGATGTCGTTGCGCCAGACGTCGTAGGCCGAGAACCCGCCCCGGGCCGCGTCCATCGTGACGGTGACCGTGCCGTTGAAGGCGCCGTAGCCGTCGGCGGCGGCGAACAGGTTGATGCGGTCGTAGCCCAGCCCGTTGTCGAGGAAGCCGCCGGAGGGCAGCTCCGTGGTCGCGATCACGTCGCGGCGCTGCGCCGCCGTGAGGTAGGGAAAGCGGGTCGCGAGCAGCGCCTCGGCACCCGCCGGGACCACCGGCGGACGGTCCGTTGGCCCGACCGGTGGCAGGCCGTAGGTCAGGCGCGCCGTGTAGGCGGCCTTGTTGCGCGCGTAGTCGGAGAACCGGTCGGTGGCCGGATCCACGGGCGCGTGGGCGCACTGCTCCAGCGGGCCGCCGCAGGCCTGGCTCAGGTAGCTCTGCGCCTGCGCGAAGGCCTCGCCCAGCAGGGCCGCATTCGCCGGGTCGTTGAGCGCCCGGATGGCGAAGTAGGTCGCCAGCACGCGGCCGCCGATCACGTCGGTGGGCGAGTGCATGCCCGCCTCGATCCGGTTGTCGCCGAGCTCGCTCGCGCGGGTGAGCAGTTCCTGGAACCGCTGCGGGACCGCGTAGGCCAGGGCCAGGGCCGACAGGTAGGCGGCGTTGGTGTGGCCGCTCGGGAAGCCGCCATCCGTCGCGGGGGTCGGGCTCTTCTCCGGCCCAAGGGAGGGCGGCACGACGAGGCCGAGGCTCTGGCCGTTCAGGCTCTGCCGCCAGGGGCGCGGATAGCTGTAGGCGTCCTTGGCCGGGCCGGTGGAGGCGTTGGTCCGGAACGCGTTGACCAGCTGCACGACCTTCCCGAGGGGCGACGTCGTCACGCCGGCACCGGTCCCCTGGTCGACGTACTGCACGCGCGACGTGGTCGCGTCGAAGGCCGGGATCGTGGTGGTCGCCCCCGATCCCGCTAGATAGGCCTGGGTCAGCGGCCCGAGGCCGTCGATGACGCTGTAGCTCTGGTTGCGGCGGTCGTCGTAATAGGCGGCGATCTCCTGCGCGCCGGTCCGCTCCCGCGCCCGCTCGGCGACGATCTGGATGTTGCGCAGCAGGAGGGGCGCCCCGAGGACCGTGGGCAATCCGGTGTCGTAGGTCCGTCCGGGGATCCAGATCCGCCGGAAACCCGACAGGATGTCGACGCCGTTGCCGGCCGTCTGCGCCTGGGCGCCCGGACCGAGCAGCACGACCGCCAGCGCGGCGAGTGAGACCCCATATCCTCGTGTCATGACGCGCTCCCCGACACCGCCCCATCCGGCCGGTCGCGCGCCCCATACCCAAGATCATCGAAGGCAAATCGTCATAGTTCGTTCAAAATCGGACGCACTTTCGATTCGTATCCTCTGAGCAACACTCTGTGAGGCGGCTTATTTTTTATAGCTATATTTGAGAATTTGGAATTTTTACTTCTGAATTTGCCCGGCCAGCACTTCTGACCGGTCATCGATCGCCGTGAGCGGCGCGGCCGCATCTGGATAGGCCCGCCCGAGGCCGGCCACCGGCGCCGGTGACGGGGTCATGCGGGACAGGAGAGGCGGCGCGGGATGCGTCCAGCCAGACCCGGCGCGGGAGCGCCTCGGAAGGTCAGGGAGATGCCGTGCGAATCGCCCGGCGGCGCGTGTGGACGCCGCCGGGGGCGACTCACTGCGGCAGTTCGAACACCGTGAGCTGCCCGCCCGGCGCCGTGTACTGCGACAGGGCCGCGTAGCCCCCCACCGCCCCCGAACCGTCCGCGGGGTCGGTCAGCCCGGCCGCGAGGCCGATCCCGGCCCAGCCGCCGACCCCGGACAGCACCGCGACGTACTGCTTGCCGCCGTGCAGGTAGGTGGTGACGTTGCCGACGATCCCGGACGGGGTCTTGAACCGGTACAGCTCGTGCCCGTCCCGGGCGTCGACCGCCTTCAGGTAGCCCTCCAGCGTGCCGTAGAAGACCACGTTGCCCGCCGTGGCGAGCGCCCCCGACCAGACCGAGAACGGCTCCGGGATCGTCCAGGCGATCCGGCCCTTCGCGCCGTCCCAGGCGATGAACGCCCCGGTCCGGTCCGAGCCCTCGGGCGGGTGCAGGGTGAGCGTCGCGCCGACATAGGGCTGGCCGGGCGTGTAGGTGACCCGGAACGCCTCGTAATCCATGCACATGTGGTTGGTCGGCACGTAGAACAGCCGCGTCTTGGCCGAGTAGGCGGCCGGCTGCTGGTTCTTGGCACCGAGCGACCCGGGACAGATATTTTTGGTTGCTTCGTCCTCGTCGGCCTCGCCGGGGGCGTAGCGCTTGTCGACCACCGGCTTTCCGTGATCGGGCGCGGCGGGATCCACGCTGATCCGGCTGGCCCAGTTCACCGTGGGGTCGAACTTCTCCGCCACCAGCAGCGCGCCGGTGGCCCGGTCCAGCGTGTAGCCGAAGCCGTTGCGGTCGAAATGAGTCAGCACCTTCCGGCCGCGGCCGTCGATCACCTGCTCGGTGAGGATCATCTCGTTGACGCCGTCGTAGTCCCACTGGTCGTGGGGGGTCATCTGGTAGACCCAGCGGGCGATGCCCGTATCGGCGTCGCGGGCGATGATCGCCTGCGCCCACCGGTTGTCGCCCGGGCGCTGGTTCGGGTTCCAGGTCGAGGGATTGCCGGTGCCGTAATAGACGAGGTTCAGGTCCGGATCGTAGGAGAACCAGCCCCAGCTGCAGGCGCCGCCCGTCCGCCACTGGTCGCCCTCCCAGCTGTTGAGCGAGGAATCGCGGCCGACCGGGCGCCCGAGCTCGGTCGTCGTCTCCGGATCGACCAGCATGTCGGCGTCCGGCCCGGTGGCGTAGGCGCGCCAGAGCCGCCGGCCCGTCGCCTGGTCGTAGGCCGTGACGTGGCAGCGCGCCCCGTACTCGCCGCCCGCGAGCCCGACGATGAGCTTGCCGCGCACCGGCAGGACCGTGGCGGTGTTGGTCTCGCCCCGGCCCGGGTCGCCGTTCCTCACCGACCACAGCACCCGGCCGGTCTCGGGGTCGAGCGCCACCACGGTGGTGTCGGCCTGCTGGAGGAACAACCGCCCGTCCGCGTAGGCGAGCCCCCGGGAGACCGTGTCGCAGCACATCACGGCGATGACGCTCGCGTCCTGCCGCGGCGCGTAGCGCCACAGGATCCTCCCGCCCCGGTCGAGGTCGAGGGCGTAGACCACGTTGGGGAACGGCGTGTGCACGAACATCAGGTGTCCGACCACGATCGGCGCACCCTCGTGGCCGCGCAGGACGCCGGTGGAGAAGGTCCAGGCGACCTTCAGGCGCCCGACATTGCCGGCGTCGATCTGGTCGAGGGCCGAGTAGCGGGTGTTGGCGTAGTCCAGGGTCTGCAGGACCGGCGACGGGCCGGCCGCCGCCGCGGAGGCGAGGCCGGCGAGCGGCAGGGCCGCGAGCACTGAAGCACGCATCGACGCACGCATCCTCGTGATCCTCATCGCCGCGCGGCGCGCGCACCTACATGCGCTGCTGGACGATGCTCTCGGTCTGGGGGTCCGGCTCGTGGCCGGCCGCGCGGAGCATCGGCACCACCTCGGCCGCCTCGCGCGCGACGAGGTAGCTCAGGTCGAGGCCCTCGCGGATGAAGCCGTGGCCGCGCATGTGCTCGAACAGGGCCAGCAGCGGCGCCCAGAACTCCGCCACCGAGACCAGCACCACCGGCTTCCGGTGGCGCCCGAGCTGCGCCCAGGTCAGCTGCTCGACCAGCTCCTCCAGGGTGCCGATGCCGCCCGGCAGGGTCACGAACGCGTCCGAGCGCTCGAACATCAGGCGCTTGCGGGTGTGCATGTCGGAGACCACCACGGTCTCCTGAATGTCCGCCAGCATGTGCTCGCGCGCCTGGAGGAAGTCCGGGATGATGCCGGTGACGTGGCCGCCGGCGGCGAGCGCCGCCCGCGCGACCGTGCCCATCAGCCCGACGTCGCCGCCGCCGTAGACGAGGCCCATCCCGGCCTGCGCGACCGCGGTCCCGAGGGTCTCGGCGGCCTCGCGGAAGGCCGGGTCGCGGCCGAAGCCGGAGCCGCAATAGACACAGACTGTCCTCACCGGAGCCATCCGGCGTCCTCCTCGCGCGTCCGTTGCGAGCCGTCCAGATCGCGCCCCGCGCCCAGCACTCCACGTGCCAAACTGCTGAATTCGCGTGGGATTCACCCGCCTGGGCGGCAGGACGGCTTGGTGTGGGGACCATGTACGGTATTATGGGCGGCGCCGTCGACGGCTTTTCGCGCGGGCGGACGGCCGCCCGCCGGGCGGCGGCAGGATGAGGGGAGGCCTTCGTGGCGATGTCGAGACAGGTGCGGCGCAGTCTCGCCCTGGCGCTGGCCGGCCTTCTCGGCGGACTGGGACTCGTGCTGGCGCTGTTCGGCGGCGACTCCCTGCGGCGGCTCACCGGCCGCGGGGGTCCCGAGCCGTCGGCGCCGAGCGGCAGCCTGCGCAGCCTCGCCGATCCGGGCGCCCTGGCCGGCCGCGCCGACCCGACGATCGACTTCCGCGACGACAAGCCGGGCCGGGCGAGCCCGGCGCCGGGGGAGGGCCCCGTGGCGGCGCTCCCGCAAGACCCCCGCGCCGGCACCCCCGGGGCGCCGCAGGCCGGCACCGCCGGGGCGCAGCAGGCCGGTCCGGGCCAGGACGCGCGCCTGCCGGATGCGGCCGAGGCGCCGCGCTTCGACATCGTCCGCGTCGAGCCGAACGGCGACGCCGTGGTGGCCGGCCGCGGCGCGCCGGACGCCGCGATCGAGATGCTGGCCGACGGCAAGCCCGTGGCCCGGGCGAAGGCCGATTCCAACGGTCAGTTCGCGATCGTGCCGCCGGCCCTGCCGACGGGCGCCAGCACGCTCCGCCTGCGCATGACCGGCGCGGACGGGCGCGCGACCGAGTCGCAGCAGAGCGTCGCGGTGGACGTGGCCCCTGGCCGGGACCGCCAGCCCCTCGTGGCCCTGACCGCCCCGGACGCCGCGACCGTCGTGCTGTCGCAGCCGGGCGCGACGGCCGACGCGAAGGGCGGCGCCAGATCCTCCGGTCCGGCTTCCGAGCCGGGTACCCGGGACGCCGACGCGGCGCGGGCCGGCCGGCCGGCCGGGAGCGGGGAGACCCGCGAGACCGCGGCGTCCGGGGCGGGGCCGACCCGGATCGCCAGCGTGGACGTGCAGGGGAACGGCCGCCTGTTCGTGACGGCCACCGGCACGCCGGGGGCGCGGATCCAGCTCTACCTCAACGACACGATGATCGCCCCGGGCAGCATCGGGCCGGACGGCCGGGCGACCTTCACGATCGGGCGCGGGATCAAGCCCGGGCAGTACCAGGTGCGGATCGACCAGGTCGATCCGGCCACCGGCAAGGTCGCCAGCCGCGCCGCGGTCCCCCTGTCGGTGCCGGAGCCGACGCAGGTCGCCGCCCGGGAGACCGCCGAGTCCGGACCGTCGCCCGCCCAGAGCGGCGCGCGGGATCGCGCCGGCCCCGATCAGGCCGCGCGCGACGGTGCCGACCGGGACCGGCCGGCCGCGGCCTCGCCGCCGGCCGCCGTCTCGAACCCCCAGGTGGCCGACATGGCGGAGCCGGACCGGGTCGGCGCGGTGTTCGTGCCGGAGATCAGCACCGCCCGGATCACCCGCGGCGACAACCTCTGGCGGATCAGCCAGCGCACCTACGGCCGCGGCGAGCGCTACACGGTGATCTACGACGCCAACCAGAACCAGATCCGCGATCCGGACCTGATCTACCCGGGCCAGATCTTCGTGCTGCCCACCGACAAGCGCGGCTGAGCGGCGCCGCCTACTCCACCACCTGGTCGTCGCCCGCGAAGGCCAGCCGGCGCAGGCCGCGCAGCGCCCGGTCGAGTTCCTCCCGCGACGGCGAGGCCAGGGCGAGGCGCACCGCGTTCGGCGCGTGGCCGGGATGGACCGCGAAGGACGAGGCCGGCAGGAGGGCGATGCCCTGGCGCAGGGCCGCGGCCGCGTAGGCCTCGGCCCGCCACGTCTCGGGCAGTTCCAGCCAGAGGTGGTAGGCCTGCGGATCGCCGACGACCCGCAGGTCGGCGAGCGCGGCCCGGGCGAGGGCCTGCCGGGCCGCGGCGTCCCGGCGCTTGGCCTCGGCCAGCGCCGCCGCCGAGCCCCCCGCCATCCAGTGCATGCCGGCCGCGAGCGACAGGCCGAGCACCGTCCAGGCGCCCTGGCGGACGGAGGCGGCGAGCCGGTCGGTGAGGGCAGGCGGCGCGGCGATCAGGCCGACGGTCAGCGCCGGCATCACCCGCTTCGACAGGCTGTCCACGAAGATCACCCGGTCCGGCGCGAGGCCGGCGAGCGGCGGCGCCTCGGCGAGGAAGCTGTAGACCGCGTCCTCGATGGCGGTGAGCCCGGTCCGATCCAGCACCTCCGCCAGGGCGGCCCGGCGCGCCGGCCCCATCGTGGCGCCGAGGGGGTTGTGCAGGGTCGGCTGGAGATAGACGCCGCTCAGCGGGGTCGCGCGGTGGGCCTGGAGCAGCGCCTCGGGGCAGACGCCCTCCGCGTCCATGGCGAGCGGGATCAGCGTGATCCCGAGCCGCGCCGCGATGCCCTTCACCCCGGGATAGGTCAGGGGCTCGCAGCCGATCCGCTCGCCGGGCGCAGCCAGGGCCGCCAGGGCGGCGGCCAGCGCCTGCCGGCCGTTGCCGGTGAACAGGATGTCGGCGGGATCGGGGGCGTAGCCCGCCCGCGCCAGGAACCCGGCGGCGATCGCCTGCGCCGAGGGCGTGCCCGCGGGCCCGTACTGGGTGAAGCCGATCTGGCCGTCGTCGCGGGCGAGCGCCGCCAGGGTCTCGGCCAGGACCACCTCCTGCTCGGGCAGGCGCGAGTGGGTCCGCTGCAGGTCGAGGGCGGCCGGGGGCGGCTCCGGGCGGAGCAATCCGGCGCGCCCCGGCTCGCTGCGGACGTAGGTCCCGCGCCCGACCTCGCCGGTCACCAGCCCCCGGCGGGCCAGCTCGGCGTAGACCCGGCTCGCCGTCGAGACCGCGATGCCCCGCGCGTAGGCGAAGTCGCGCTGCGGCGGCAGCCGCGCGCCGGGGCGCAGCCGGCCCGCCGCGATGTCGGCCGCGATCGCGTCGGCGACGGTGCGGTAATCCGCGGGGCGCATAATTGCTCCGAGGTCAATGTTTCAATTGATCCGAGCTTTGTATCGGATCAATGCTCCGCCAGCAATCCCGGCCGGACTGCCTTCCCGCCACCGGATCGTCTGCGATGCAAGCCGTCACCCTGTCCTCCTCGCCCGCCGTCACCCGTCCGACCGCGCGCCCGTCCCTGCTCCGCACGTGGCTGCAGCGGATCCGCACCCGCCGCGCCCTGGCGGCGCTCCACCCCGACCAGGCCCGGGACGCCGGCCTCGAGCCCTGGGACCTGCGCGCCGAGGTCGCGAAGCCGTTCTGGCGAGCGTGAGGCGGGGGCCTGCACGCAGCGCGGGTGCTCCGGCGCGGCAGCGGGCCTATATGCGGGGCCAGGACATCCCGCCCCGCAGAACCCTTCATGACCGACAACACCGCGCCCGCGGCCGGGACGCCGATCCCGGCCGAGCGCCCCGGCCTGATCGCCACCTACCGGCGGCTCTGGCCGCATCTCTGGCCCCACGGCCGGCCCGACCTGCAGCGCCGGGTCTTCCTGGCCTTCGGCCTGCTGCTCGCCGCCAAGCTGGTGACCATGGTGACGCCGTTCACCTTCAAGTGGATCACCGACGCGCTGGTCGCGGCGGTCGGCGGCAAGGACGAGGCCGTGCCCACCGGCCTCCTCGCCGCGCCGATGCTGCTGATCGCCCTCTACGGCCTCTCGCGGATCGCCATGGCGGCGCTGACGCAGGTGCGCGACGGGCTGTTCGCCAAGGTGGCGATGCACGCGGTGCGGCGGCTGGCGCTCCAGACCTTCGAGCACATGCACCGCCTGTCCCTGCGCTTCCACCTGGAGCGCAAGACCGGCGGCCTGACCCGGGTGCTGGAGCGCGGCCGCGCCGGCATCGAGGAGCTGTCGCGCCTGATGGTGCTGACCCTGGTGCCGACCATCGTCGAGTTCGTGCTGGTGCTCGGCGTGCTGGCCTACGAGTTCAACTGGAACTACGCGCTGACCGCGTTCCTGACGGTCGCGGCCTACCTGGCCTTCACCTACAAGGCGACCGAGTGGCGGATCGCGATCCGCCGCCGGATGAACGCCTCCGACACCGACGCCAACACCAAGGCGGTCGACTCGCTGCTCAACTACGAGACGGTGAAGTATTTCGGCGCGGAAGCCCGGGAGGCCGGCCGCTACGACGAGTCGATGGCCAAGTACGAGAAGGCCTCGACGCAGACCTACGTGTCGCTGGCGGTGCTCAATGCCGGGCAGGCGGTGATCTTCACGCTCGGCATGACCGTGGTGATGTGGCTCGCGGCGCGCGACATCCTGGCCGGGCGCACCACGATCGGCGGCTTCGTGCTCGCCAACACCATGCTGGTGCAGCTCGCGATGCCGCTCAACTTCATGGGCATGATCTACCGCGAGATCAAACAGGCGCTGATCGACATCGACGACATGTTCCGCATCCTCGGGCAGAACCCCGAGATCGCCGACCGGCCAAGCGCCGCCCCGCTCGCGGTCGCGGGCGGCACGGTGCGGTTCGAGGACGTGCGCTTCGCCTACAATCCCGAGCGGCCGATCCTGCGCGGCGTCACCTTCGAGATCCCGGCGGGCCAGACCGTGGCGGTGGTGGGACCCTCGGGCGCCGGCAAGTCGACGCTCTCGCGCCTGCTGTTCCGGTTCTACGAGCCGCAAGGGGGCCGGATCAGCGTCGACGGGCAGGACATCGCCGCGGTGACGCAGGCCTCCCTCCGGGCGGCGATCGGCATGGTCCCGCAGGACACGGTGCTGTTCAACGACACGATCGGCTACAACATCCGCTACGGCCGGGCCGACGCCACCGACGCGGAGTTGCGGGAGGCGGCCCGCCTCGCCCAGATCGACCGCTTCGTCTCGGGGCTGCCGGAGGGCTACGACACCCCGGTGGGCGAGCGCGGCCTGAAGCTCTCGGGCGGCGAGAAGCAGCGGGTCGCCATCGCACGCACGATCCTCAAGGCGCCGCCGATCCTGGTCCTCGACGAGGCGACCTCGGCGCTCGACTCCTTCACGGAGGCCGAGATCCAGGCGGCGCTCGACCGGGTCAGCCGCGGCCGGACCACCCTGGTGATCGCCCACCGGCTGTCGACGGTGGTCAACGCCGACGCGATCCTGGTCCTCGACCACGGCCGCATCGTCGAGCGCGGCACCCACGCCGCGTTGCTGGAGGCCGGGGGCGTCTACGCGGCGCTCTGGGACCGCCAGCGGGAGGCCGACGCCGCCCTGGAGGTGCTCCAGCGCGCCGACGCGCCGGTGCTCCCGCCCCGGACGGGCCACGCCGCCGTGCCGGAGACCGAGGCCGCGGAGTGACGGAAAGGCCACACGCGGTCCGCGCAACGCGGCCGGGACGCAACCGGAGGCGGTAAGCGCGGTTCTGCGGTTATGCCGCACTTCTACCTGCACATCCGGGACGGTCAGTGGCTGGTCGAGGATCTCGACGGCGCCGACCTGCCCGACCTCGACGCCGCCCGCACCGAGGCCGAGCGCTCCGCCCGGGCGCTCTTGGAAATCCAGCGGGTCGACGGCGCGGTGCTGGCCGGGCAGGTCTTCGAGATCGCCGACGCGTCGGGGCAGGTCCTGGCGGTCGTGCCGCTGAGGGACGTGCTCGAGCTGCCGTAAGATCCAGGGCGCGGGCGGGTCGGTCGGGATCGACCGCCCGATGGCCGCTACGGCCGGCCCCTACGGCCGCGACCGCACACGGACCCCGAGCAGGTCCTCGAACGGCAGCACCATGGCGCCCTTGTCCCGGTCGCCGTGGCCCTGGCGCAGGGCGGTCTGGTAGGTGGCGGTGGCGGCCGCCGTGACCGGCATCGGGAAGCCGTTCTCCGCCGCGACCGCCGCGGCGGCGACGAGGTCCTTGTAGGCCGCCCCCATCGGGTAGCCCTCGTCGAACTGGCCCCGGAGGATCCGCGGCACGAAGTACTGCGCCGCGTAGCTCCGGCTCGTGCCCGTCGTGACCACCTGGGCGACCTGATCCGGGTCGAGCCCCATGGCGACGGCCATCGGCAGCACCTCGGCCAGCGCCGCGATGTTGATGTCGTAGAGCACGTTGTTGATCGTCTTGGTGAGCTGGCCGGACCCGGCCGGGCCCATGTGCAGGATTGTCGTGCCGATCCGCTCCAGCAGGGGGCGCACCCGCGCGACCGCCCCGGCCGCGCCGCCGCACATCACGGTGAGCGTCCCGGCCTCGGCGCCGGCCGGCGCGCCGGAGACGGGCGCGTCGACGAAGGCGCGCCCGGTCGCCGCCACGGCGCGGCCGACCGTGAGGGCCTTGGCGTGCGCGATGGTGCTGAGGTCGACCACGACCGCCCCCGGGGCGAGGCGCTCCGCCAGGGCGCCGTCCCCGAGGAGGGCCGCCTCGACGGCGTCGCCGTTCGGCAGGCACAGGAACAGCACGTCGGCGCCGGCGGCCTGCCCGGGATCGGTGGTGGCGACGAGGCCCGGCGCGGCGAGGCCGGCGAGGCGGGCCGGGTCGGTGTCGATCGCGACGAGCGTCTCGGCGTCGGAGCCCCGCTTGGCCGCGAGGTTGCGGGCGATGGGGTGCCCCATCGCGCCGAGGCCGAGGAGGGCGAGGCGCGCGGCCATGCGGGTGTCCCTGTTCCGAGTGTCCGGGCGCCCCCTGTCCGTGCGGGGGAGGCGCCGCGCCAGCATGTCGCCGGACGGGGCCGTCTTCCAGCCCCGGCCCTGGAATTGTGGCCGATGGCTTCTCGGCACCGACGTCCTTGCGAGCGGAGCGAAGCAATCCAGCAGCGCGACCTTGCCGATGTTGCGCCGCCCTGGGTCGCTTCGCTGCGCTCGCGATGACGGAGAAGCGTCGTCGACAGCGGCGCGCGGCTCGAATTACTTTGACAATGTTCCTATTTTGTGCTTCCTGACCGCACCTGTCCGCGGCGGCCCGGGAGCGATCCCGGGGCGTCCTTCGGGGGCCCGCCCGGTGGCTGACCGTGCGGGTCCGGGGACGGGGCGGCGCCCGCGTCGGTGGCTCTCAGCCGCCATCGCCCCGGGCGACGGACCGGTGCGGGGCGTGCCTCGGACGCGGGCGTGAGACCGGGCGGCACTGTGCCCGGCGGGGTGAGGAAATGCCCCCGCGCCGACCCGCCTCTGGGCCGACCCTGAGCGACCTGCGGACCCGCCCACTACGAGGCGGGGGACGGCTGGAAGGCCACGGCGCCGATGCGGGTTCCGGAGGTGCGGGCACGGCGTGCACGCACCTCGACCGAGACCGCTAACGGGGAGTCGCAGGACCGGGACGTCGGAGACGTCGCGACGAGACAGACGGCACCGGCCGGGGACCATGCCCGGTCGATGCCGCGGGGCGCCGCGGGGATCGGATCCCGCGCGTACTTGGCCGACACCTGGGTTCCCGCGGCGTCCCGCGTCCCTCGTGCTCGCCTCCCGGGCCATGCCCCCGGCGCCACACCGCGCGCGGGGACGATCACGCGCACCCGAACGTCGGACGAAGGGCAGGGATGCGTGAAGTTGCGCCGCACCGTTGTTCCCTCGCCCGAGAAATCGGTCTACACGGCCGCTCCCTCGAAACCGCTTACCTGCCCCGTATGCAGGACTGAGTCCGGAGACGCTCGTACCATGCCGATTCTCACCTTCCCCGACGGCAACACGCGGGAGATCGCCGCCGGCACGACCGGCCGGGCCGTGGTCGAGGGCATCGCCAAGTCGCTGGCCAAGCGCACCGTCGCCATGGCGCTCGACGGCACGGTCGCCGACCTCGACGACCCGATCGACCGCGATGCCCGCATCGAGTTCCTGGACCGCACCGACCCGCGCAGCCTGGAGCTGATCCGGCACGACTGCGCGCACGTACTCGCCGAGGCTGTGCAGGCGCTCTGGCCGGAGACGCAGGTCACGATCGGCCCGGTGATCGAGAACGGCTTCTACTACGACTTCCATCGCGAGATCCCGTTCACGCCCGAGGACTTCCCGAAGATCGAGGCGAAGATGCGCGAGATCATCGCGCGCGACGCGCCCTTCACGAAGGAAGTCTGGACGCGCGAGGACGTGCGGGCGCTGTTCGCCGGCAAGGGCGAGGGCTTCAAGGTCGAGCTGGTCGACGCGATCCCGCCGGGCGAGGACCTGAAGATCTACCGCCAGGGCGACTGGTTCGACCTCTGCCGCGGCCCGCACATGACCTCGACGGCCAAGGTCGGCACCGCCTTCAAGCTGATGAAGGTCGCAGGGGCCTACTGGCGCGGCGACTCGAACAACCCGATGCTGACCCGCATCTACGGAACGGCCTGGGCGAACCAGGCCGATCTCGACGATTACCTGCACCGGCTGGAGGAGGCCGAGCGCCGCGACCACCGACGGCTCGGCCGCGAGATGGACCTGTTCCACTTCCAGGAGGAGGGGCCGGGCGTCGTCTTCTGGCACGCCAAGGGCTGGACGATCTTCCAGGAGCTGATCGCCTACATGCGCCGGCGCCTGCGCGGCGACTACGCCGAGGTGAACGCCCCGCAGATCCTCGACAAGGCCCTGTGGGAGACCTCCGGCCACTGGGGCTGGTACCGGGAGAACATGTTCGCCGCGCAGTCCGCGGGCGAGGAGGCCGAGGACAAGCGCTGGTTCGCCCTCAAGCCGATGAACTGCCCGGGCCACGTGCAGATCTTCAAGCACGGCTTGAAATCCTACCGCGACCTGCCCCTGCGCATGGCCGAGTTCGGGATCGTCCACCGCTACGAGCCGTCCGGCGCCATGCACGGGCTGATGCGCGTGCGCGGCTTCACGCAGGACGACGCCCACGTCTTCTGCACCGAGGACCAGCTCGCCGACGAGTGCCTGAAGATCAACGACCTGATCCTCTCGACCTACGCGGATTTCGGCTTCGACCAGATCGTCGTGAAGCTCTCGACGCGGCCCGAGAAGCGCGTCGGCTCCGACGCCCTCTGGGACCACGCCGAGGACGTGATGACCCGCGTGCTGGCGCAGATCGAGGAGCAGTCGGCCGGCCGGATCAAGACGGCGGTCAACCCGGGGGAGGGCGCGTTTTACGGGCCCAAATTCGAGTACGTGCTGCGCGACGCCATCGGCCGCGACTGGCAATGCGGGACCACGCAGGTGGACTTCAACCTGCCCGAGCGGTTCGGCGCCTTCTACATCGACGCCGACGGCGCCCGGAAGCCGCCCGTGATGGTCCACCGGGCGATCTGCGGCTCGATGGAGCGCTTCACCGGCATCCTGATCGAGCACTTCGCCGGGCACTTCCCCCTGTGGCTGGCGCCGGTCCAGGTGGTGGTGGCGACGATCACCGGCGAGGCCGATCCCTACGCCCGTGACGTCATCCGCACCCTGGAGCGCGCCGGCCTGCGGGTCGAGGCGGATCTGCGCAACGAGAAGATCAACTACAAGGTCCGCGAGCACTCGCTGGCCAAGGTGCCGGTGCTGCTGGCGCTCGGTCGCCGCGAGGCGGAGGAGCGCACGGTCTCGATCCGGCGGCTCGGCAGCCAGCAGACCCGCACGCTGCCGCTGAGCGAGGCCGTGGCGGCCTTCGTGGAGGAGGCGACCGCGCCCGACATCCGCCGCGCCGAGGCCGTCGCCGCGACGGTCCCGACCAGCGACACGGTGCTCGACGGCCATCACGGCCCGCACGACGCGCCCTGACGCGCCGCCGATAGACGACGTCCCGGGGGGCGCGCGGCGCCCCCGGGACGTCGGCGCGGCCCGACGACCGCGCCGACGTGTCGACCGACAGAGTTCGCGCGTCGGGATCGCGGTCTCAACTTGCGGATGGTCAATCTCCGCGAAGATCGCTCAACGCGCACGACTTTCGTCAAGGTTGGCGAAAGGAATCCCATTCTATGAAGACCGGAGACTAATTTCCGAGCCGGCACGTTCCGGCGATCGCCCGACGACGCAGTCGGGCGTTTCGGGGGACCGGCCATGGCGGCGGAGGCGGGCAGGGCGGCGACGAGGCTGGCGCGGCGCCACCGGCAGGCGGCCTGCGCCCGGCGCCAGGACGGGCTCGGCCGCGGGCGCAAGCTCGGACCCGGCATCGTCCAGGCGCTGGACTCGCTGCCGCACGGCCTGTGCCTGTTCGATTCCGCCGACCGGCTGCTGTTCGTGAGCGACGGGTTCCGGCGCCTGTTCGGGCCGCCCGCGAACCGGATCCGGCCCGGCATGCATGCCCGGGCGGTGGGCGCGGCGAGCGCCGCGGGGGCGGTCCCGGCCGACCGGGATCCCTGCGGCCTCTGGGCGGCGCGGCGGCGGCTCCTCGCCCGGGGCGCGACCGACGCCGTGGTCCAGACGCTCGCGGACGGGCGCCAGGTCGCGATCACGCTGCACCCGCAGGCCGGCGGCGGCTGGACCGCCCTGTGGGAGGACGTGACCGAGCGCCGCCGGGCGGAGTCGCTCCTGCGCTACATGGCCCACCACGACCCGCTGACCGGCCTGCCGAACCGCCACCTGTTCGCGGCCCGGCTCGACCGGACCCTGGCCGACCTCGACGGCGCGCCCTGCGCGCTGCTGTGCCTCGACCTCGACGGCTTCAAGCCGGTGAACGACCGCCACGGGCACGCGGTGGGCGACGCGCTCCTGCGACACCTGGCCGAGCGCCTGCGGGCGGCGCTCGGCGCGGGGGATTGCGCCGCGCGGCTCGGGGGCGACGAGTTCACCATCCTGCTCGGCGACGCGGCGCCGGCGCCGGCCCTCGGCTTCGCCCTGCGCCTCCAGGCGCGCCTCGCCGAGCCGTACGATCTCGGGACCGGAACGCCGATCCGCATCGGCGCGGCGATCGGCGTGGCCTGCGCGCCCCTGCACGCCACCCGGCCTGAGGCCCTGGTGGAGCGGGCGGACGCGGCGATGTACGCGGCCAAGCGCCTCGGCCACCCCTACCTGTGGGACGACGCGCTGGATCTCGGGCCGGTCGGTCCGGGCGGCGCGGTTCCGGCCTGAGGCGGCCGGGACGGTCTCAGCGCGCCTTCTCGTGCTCCGCGAGGCCCACGGCCCTGTAATCGTAGGTCGGGAAGAACTCGGTCCGGTACGCGCCCCAGGCGGTGTCCTCCAGGACGCGGTTGACCTCGCGCAGGCGGGAGGCGGGCAGCCGCAGGACGATGATCTGCCCGATCCCCATGACGACGTTCCACGAGACGACCTCGATGCCCGGCGGCGGGAAGGCCTTGTAGAAGCCCTGCTTGGCGAGCTGCGCGTTCAGCTCCGCCAGCGGTCGGGACTGGTCGTGGCGCAGGAAGACCGTCAGCAGCACGGCGTTGTCGGCCGTCGCCGCGGCGGATCCCGTGGGCGGGGGCGGCGCGGTCTGCGCCCCTGCCGGTCCGGCGGCGACGAGCAGCAGGAGCGCCGCCGCGAGCGGGCCGGTCAGACCTGTTGAGCGTCGCATGCGATCTCCCGCTTTCCCGACCCGCGCGCGGCCGGGCCGTCAGCCGCCCTCGACATCGTAGGAGAGCCGCAGGCGCAGGCGGACCGCGCCCTGCTCGTCGCGCACGGCGAGCACGTAATCCTGCCGCTCCATCGGATCGGTCAAGCCCTGCGCGAGCCGCGTCAGGATGCGCACCGCCTGCGCCCGCGCCGCGGCGAGATCCGGAAGATCGAAGCCGTCGCGGTCGCGAACCAAGTTGGCGCCGTCGTGGAGGTCGATGAAATAGCGGGGCACGGATGCGAGCTCGGCGAGCGCCAGAGCTCGCAAGGATCTGTCTCCGCTGTTTCTACGTAGTTTCCGGAGGGCCGCAATCGGAGGTCGCCCGTGTCGCACCCCCAGACGCGGCCGGATGTAAGCCGGGACCCGCGGGCCGCATCAGCCCCCCAGCAGGCTCTCGGCGAAATCGTCCGGAACGGTCCCGAACTGGCCGAGGATCGTGACGCCCTCGAGTTCCCCGGTCTCGTCGTCGGCCACGACCCTGAGGGCCGCCGCGCCGGGCATGCGGGCGGCCAGCGCCTCCGCCTTCTTGAGGGCGCCGAACTCGCTCTGCGCGGGCTCCTGACGGGCCGGCCGCAGGCGATTCCGGTGCAGCTCGAACGGCTGCACGAGGTAGGTGGTCTTCAGGGCCATTCCGGCCTCCTCGGCGCGGCGCGCGGTGGCGAACGGACCGCGGCGCGGTCCGCTACAGGCTGCGGGTGGTCACCCCGAGGGCGAGCAGGGCGTAGGCGCCGATGAAGAACCATTGCCGGTGCGCCACGACGGTTTTTCCGACCATCGGGATGCGCGTGTAGAGGCTGGCGACGGCGAGGCCGATCAGCACGGCCGACACCAGGAACGTGAGCAGGCGCGGGGCGGAGAGCGTGGGCATGCCCCATGCTCCGCCGGTACGCTTACCGAACCGTTACCGGTCGAGCCCGGGCACGAGGGGGCGGTACGCCGTCAACGGGCCCTGCGTTCCGGGAAGCAGGCCGACCTCGGCGAGCCACAGGACCATGATCGCTCCGGCCAGGAGCGTCGCGAGCGAGGCCAGCCGCCCGGTCCACCGCCGCAGCACGAACATGGCGACCACGACGGCCAGCAGGGCGATGAGGAGGGCGAGCATCAGCATGGCCGCGCCATGCCACGACCGGGGCGCCGCGTCACCGCGGATGACGGCGGAACGGCCCATCGGCCGGCCCGGGCCGACTTCAAGTCCGCCAGATGCACGTTCTGGTCGTTCTGCAGAGCGGAAACTCTACCGCAGTCGATAGGCCGACTCGGACGGCGCTCGGAAATACTCCGCCGGAAATCGCCAGAAATGGCCGGCCGATCTCCGCGGCGGGCACCCCGATCATGCACCGGAAGCGGCCCGCCAACGGTTTTGTAACTTGCATTCAGTGCTCAAAAGTAGCAGATCCCGGGCGAGGGGCACACCAGGAATCTTACAGTGTCAGAAGAAACCACAGGGCCCAACTCCAACTTCATCGAGCTGGCGGGCGATATCGTCGCCGCCTACGTGTCGAACAATCCGGTGCCGGCCGCGGAGCTTCCGGCCCTGATCGCGCGCGTGCACGGCGCGATCAGCGGGCTCGTCACCGGGACTCTGACGGCGGAGATCGGGGCGGTTCCGCAGGCCGAGGTCGAGAAGCCGAGCGCGGCCCAGATCCGCAAGTCGGTCCGGCACGACGGGATCGTCAGCTTCATCGACGGCAAGACCTACAAGACGCTGAAGCGCCACCTGACCAGCCACGGCCTGGATCCGCGCAGCTACCGCGACCGCTACGGCCTGCCGGCGGACTATCCGATGGTCGCGCCGAGCTACGCCGAGCAGCGCTCCGCCCTCGCCAAGGCGATCGGCCTGGGCCAGCCCGGCGCCATGGCCGAGCGCGAGCGCAAGGGCCGCAAGGCCGCCTGAGGATGACGACCTCCGGGGGCGCCCCGCTCGGCGGGGCCCCCTCGTAACGAAGCGCCGCGGAGCCCGGCGCCTCGTGCCGCCGCGCGGCCCGGAGCCGCGCCGAGACCGTTGCATCGTCGCCACACACGTCCAGGACATCGCGGGACACGGACAAGCTGCCACACTCTGCACAAAGCTGATGCGCACGCCGGGGCCCGAGGATGCTACCGAAGGGATCGGCGAGATGAAGCGAGAGCAGACGATGACGAGTTCGGTCGTGCCGTTCCCGGCGCATATCGCGCCCGCGGTCGTGGACGAGGACACCGCGTCGATCATCGCCGTGCTGCAGGATCAGCTGGCCCTGGCCCGCGAGGGTCGCCTGCGCTCGGTGGCGGTCGTCTCCGTCTCGGCCGATGGCGAGGCGGTCGGCACGCAATGGTCGTGCAAGGGCTCCGATATCAGCAACCTGATCGGCAAGCTGACCGTCCTGACCCACGACCTGATGGCCGCCCGGAAGTGACCGGCCGGATCTGACGGGGCGGGCGCGGCCCGCCCGGTGCGGCGTTCCGGAGACGGCTCCGGCATCGGCCAGAAGGAATGCCCCGGATGACTCGCGCCCTGCTGTTCGCCGCCCTCCTGGGAACGGCGGTCGTGCCGGGCACCGCCCGGGCTGCCGAGGAGGCAGACGACACCAAGCGCGCGGAGACGATCCGGGGTCTCGTGCGGATCGTCGGCGCGCAGGCCGGCATCGTCCTGCACTGCCGCAAGCTCTACTCCATCGACGACACGGTGTCCGAGGGCCTGTCCCGCACGGTCCGCCGAGCCCTCGACGCCGGCCTCGGCCACCAGCGTGCCCGGAACGCCATCGCCGAGGAGGGCCGGCGGGTCGCGGACGAGATCGCCGCGGTCGGACCGGAGCAATGGTGCGCCGACCAGCGCGACCTGCTCAACACGGACGGCGTCCGCGTCTTCATCGACTGACCGCGCCGGATCCCGTCCCGGCGGGGCACTCCCCGCGGCCGGCCGGTCGATGCCCCTCGTGAAGGGCAGCCCTGGCCGCGCGCGACTTCAGTCCTGTGCGGATCAGATGAGAGCGTCATTCCGGCCGCTGTTCCGCAGTGCAGAACAGATGAACACCTTGTTCACCGCGCTCTCGTCTGTCATGTTTCGACGACGGACGAGACTGAACAGATCAAGCCGGTCGCACTCGTCCGTTTACAAGAGCCCTGAAGGGCCGCGAGACCGGCGCATAGGGAAACGCCATGTCTCGATCGATCCTGCTGGCCCTCGCTCTCGTCGTCTGCGGGGCCGCCGTGACGCTGTTCGCCTTCCTGCGCGCGCCCCAGTCGAGGGAGTTCGCCGGGTGGGATGCGGCCTTCATGGGCGGCATCGGGGCCGTCGCGCTGGGTTTTCTCACCACCCTCGTCGAGGTCGTGACCGAGTAGGTCGATCCTGAGGCCGGTCACACGCGCCGAGCGGTCCGACCGAGGCCGTCTCCGTCCCTGCGGATCCGTCGCCCCGGTCGCTCCGCGGGCGTCGGTGCTCCGCGCATCCGGCCTCCGGCCGAGCGCGCATGAAGAGCGCAGAATTCACAGGGACGGCAGCTTCCCGACAATTCGAGGCATTTCGCAAACCGCCCTTGAACCCGGGTGACCGATCCTGTCGGGCAGAGGTTCTCGAGGCGGTGATGTTCGAACGACGCAGCGCTCCACGCACGCTTCTCAACGAGACCGGCAGCATTTCGGTCGACGAGCATCGAAGCTTGCCGTGCATCGTCTACGACCGGTCGGCCGGCGGCGTGCGGGTCGCGCTCCCGGATGCCGAGATCGTTCCGGACAGCTTCATCCTCAGCATCGATGCGAGCAGCGAGATCCTCGTCTGCCGCGCCATCTGGCGCAAGGCGGAGGAGATCGGCGCCACGACCGACATCCCCGAGACGGCGCGGTCGGGCCGCGCGAACCTCTGGCGCGAACTCGAGGCGACCTGACAGGCGCCTGCCTCGGGTCGACCGGCGCTCGGCGCGGCCAGAGTGTCGTCGGCAGGGTCGGGGGCGGCGGGGCTCCCGGCGCGCGCCGACGCGCGTCACTCCCAGTCGATGTTGAGCGAGCGCTCGAAGGCGGCCGCGGAGAGTTCCTTGCCCTTCGGATCGGCGACCGTGATCTCGCGGAAGCCGCGCCGGGCCAGCTCCCAGGTCTTCTCCATCGCCTGCTCGTCCGTCCCGCAGGCGAACGTCATGACGCGCCCGGACGGATCAATCCCCTTGACGGTGAACACACCACTCTCCCTGCTCGCACCTCCCATATAGAGCCGCGATCCGCGTCGCGCCTCCCGCCATCGTGACGGAGCCCCGGGACCCGCACACGCCCCGTCGCGTTGGATGCAGGCAGGGAGAGACCGCATGACGCGCGAGACCGCAGACCCGACGAGCCGCGGACCGGACGCGCGCGAGGCGGACGAGCCTCCGGCGGAGCGCGTCAAGGCGGCGCCGGCCACGATCCCGACCGAGGATCCCGAGGTCGGCCTCGCGCAGAAGGGCAGCGGGGAAGAGGCGATCGTCCGGCGCGAGACGGAGATCTGACCGGTCGCGCCGACGCGCGGGCGATCCCTGGACGCCGGTCCATGTGCGATGCACAAACGGGCCGGCCGCACCCGGATGGCGGCCGACAGGAGACCACGCATGACACAGTGCATGGCACAGTCGTCGGGCCACGAGGTCCCGACCCAGATCCGCGACGTCGCCGGGACCGGTCTCGCGCAGGCCCGGACGGCCTTCGGAAGCGTCGTCGGAGCGGCGCGCCGCGCCTCCGACAGGGTCCGCACGAAAGTGGTGCGAGGGCAGGATGCGGCCCGGGAAGCGGCGGCCGCGGCTCGCGACGCTGCCGGGGCGGCGTCGCACTGAGCGGGAGAGCCGAGCGGCCTCTGGGCGGGTGGCCGGCGGCCCTTCGCGGCGCTGCCGGCCGTGTTCGGACGCGGAGTTGGAGATGATGTACGGGGAGGTTGGTCGCCTGGCGGATGAGAGCCTGCGGCTGGGCCTGAGACAGGCCGAGAACGCCGTCCTGCTCGCGATGGCGGCGCAGTATGCGTGGGCGGATCTGTGGTTCGAGGGGTACCGCGCGGCGGGGACCGCCCTCAGCACCGCGCGGGATCAGCGGGCGCGGACGCGGCGCCTGATCCGTCGCGGCGTGGAACCGTCGGTGGCCGCGCAGGAATTGCACATCGTCTGAGCGTCGGCCGGAGACGGAGCCGCCCGGGGCGCTCCGTCTCCGGCAGCCGGCTCAGCGGCTCGCCTCGACGGCGGCCTGGACGATCGGCCGGCCGAGGGACGAGACCGTCCGATTGACGGTCGCCGGCGCGGCGACGGGCTGGGGCGTGGTGGTCAGATCGTGGATCGCGCGGATCTGCTGGGCGGGCCGGGCCTGATCGCGATAGAGCGGCGGCGTCAGGTGCAGGCGGTCGTCGGCGGCGGCGAGGCCCGTGAAGGCCGCCGAGGTGAGCGCGGCCGACGCGAGGATGAGGATCGTGCGCATGGTGCGTCTCCGGTTCGATCGCGGTGTCGACCGCGGGATGCGATCGACCAGCGCATGAGACCACGGATTTGTGCGTCGCGGCATGCGTTTTTCGCATTGCACCATATCGCCAGGACGGCACGGTACTGCAGTGTTTCCCGAGAATTCTCAGCCGTGAATTCAGGCACCGATCCCGCGCGCCATGCATTCGATGCAAATGAACTAAACTTCCACCGGCACGTTCTCAAATCAAACTTGAGGAGCGGGTGATTTGTTTTTCGCGCGCGCCCCCGAACCGATCGAAACCGCCGGGCGAGCGCGCGCGTTGCTGGCATCGCGGCCCGTGGCGCGAATCGGAGACCGCGGCGCCAGATCCGCGTCACACGGGCACGCACACAGGCACGGTAGAACGCCCACATCCCGCCGAAGCACCCTGCGAAGCACCACGAGAGCGCCGATGACGCCCTCCGACCTCGACAGACGAGCCGAACTGACCATCTGGCCCAAGGGCACACCGGCCCGCGCCGCGGAGGGGCGGCCGTTCGCGACCCTGCGCGAGGCCCTCGCCGTCGCGATCGCAGCGATGGAATCCGGCGAGGCCCAACCCTGGATCATCACCGAGGCCGGCGACATCCTCTCGCCGCGCTGGATCCAGGCGAATTCCCGAGCGCGGGCGCCGCACTAGCCGGCGCCCGCACCAGGGGCGGATCGGATCAGCAGCCGATGCAGATGTCGCGGACCACGTGCTGGTGACGCTGGCCGGTGCGCTGGTTCGGGAGTTGCCCGTCGATCGACGAGAGCCCGCTGCCCAGGCCCCGGAACCGGCGCTCGACCGCCGGAACGGAGGCCGCCCTGACCGGAGCGGGCGGCTCCGCGGCCGCGGCGGGAGTCGGTGCCGCCGTCGGAGTGGGCGCGGGCGCCCCGTTGGCCATGCCGGGATCGGGCAGGGTCAGGGCCATACCCGGCACCGGCGGGACCTGCGCGAACTCGCCCGCGCGCCCCGGCAGGGGCGCGACGACCAGAAGCGCGACGGCCGGGACCGCGACGACGCGCCGGTTCAGCGGATGCATCACACTCTCCTGCCTCGGGAGCCGGCACGCCACGGACCCCGTGCCTCTGGGCCATCGCCGGATCGGCGCCCGCTCCGATGACGGATCGGGGCCGGCCCCGGTTGTGCGCGGCGGAGCGGGGCGCCGCCACTCATCCATTCGGCGGAGCGTGCGCCGGGCGGCTCAGTAGGCCCGACCGTAGAAGGGCTGCGAGACCGGGCGATAGCGGTCGCTCACCGGCCACGTATAGGGCTGCTCCTTGCCGGTGCGCAGGTCCGAGCGGAATTTCGGCTCGTTGAAGCCGATCCCGTGCAGGCCGGCCGTGCCCTTGGCGCCGTGGGCCTTCGGCCCGGCATCGCGCGCCAGGGCAGCGCCCGAGACGCCGATCACGAGAGCGGCCGCGAGCGAGACGCGGCCCAGCATGACGTTCATCTCTGTCTCCTGTCCCGGCCGAGGTGCCGGCACAGAAGGAACGGCAGCGGTTCGGCGCGGTTCCGGCCCCTGAGGCCGCTCAGAACCCCTGGCCGAGGCAGGCTTCGGCGAAGGGCCCGCCGCAGAGGTCGCCGGTCCGGACCGGCGCGGCCGCCGCGCCGCCGATGCCGGCACCGCCGATCGCCCCGCCGCCGGTCGGCAGGGTGCGGGCCGCCTGGGCGGGATCGTCCGCGGGCAACCCGGGCGTCCCGGGGATCCCGGCGCCGCCCGTGCCGGCGCCGCCCGTCCCGGAAATCGTCGCGGCCGTGGCCCCGCTCGCGGCCGTTCCGGTCCCGAGCCCGAACAGTCCGAACTGCCCGAACAGACCGCCGGGGGACAGGGTGGCGCCCGTCGCGCCGATGCCCGACGCGGCCACGCCGCTGCCGAGACCGGCCGACGCGACGCCGGACGAGCCGGTCGCGAGCGAGGAGCCGAGGCTTCCTGCAGCGTTGAGGCCCGTGCCGACACCTACTCCAACGCCTGCGCCGGCACCTGCGCCGACACCTGCGCCGAGGCCGGCTCCCGAGAGCCCGGTGCCCAGGCCGGGGGACAGGCCCGACCCGCCCCCGAGACCGCCCGTTCCGAGGGTTGGTGTCAGGAGGCTCCCCGCGGTCGAGCCCAGGCCCGTGCGGGACGCGCCGCTGAGGCCGCTGCGGGCACCGGTGGCGCCGATCGTCCCGCCGGTCCCGAGGGTCGTGCCGGTGACGCCGGCACCGCCGGTCGCGGTGGATCCCAGGCCGCCGAGCTGGCCCGCCCCGCCCGAACCGGCGGTCGTGGCGCCGAGCGTCGTCCCGGCCGAGAGGCCGCCCGACGCGCCGATGCGGCCGCCGCCACCGCCGCCGCCCCCGCCGAAGCTCAGCTGGCCGGCATTCACGAGGCCGCCGGTCTGCGCCGAGACGGTCGGGAACGGCCCGGTGGTGGAACTGCCGCCGAGGCTCAGCTGGCCCGGATTGGCGACAGGGGTGATCGGCTCAAGCGATGCCGACAGGCTCTGGGCCCCGGCCGGGACGGCGATCGCCGGCAGCAAGGCGGCGGCGAGGATGGATCGCATGGCACGCTCCTCAGCGGGGACGGGGTCTGGCTCGGAAACCGGAGGGCGTCCGGCCGGTTCCGGCGGCGCGGGGACGCGGCGCGGCGCTGGCCCGTGGGAGAAAGGAGGCCGCCGGCCTTCATGCTGCCGGAAAGACGGTGTGCTCTCGGCACCGGATCCGCCTGCCCCCACGTCCCGACCCGCGCCCGAACCTGCGACCGTGCCGTTGCCCGAAACTCTCGCCCAAGGCCTGCGCGGCGCCGGCTGGCTCGCCGGCCTCCCGGCCCTCGCGCTGATCTGGGCGAGCGCGACCCTCTACGCCGCCCCGCGGATCGCCGACGGCCTCGCGGCGGAGCGCGCGGCGATCGCCGCCGGCACGGCCACCGCCACCGGCGAGCCGTGGCTGCGCCTGGAGGCCGTCGGGCGCGACCTCGTGGCCGCCGGCGAGGCGCCGGACGTCGCCGAGCGCGCCACCGTGCTGTCCCGCCTCGCGGCCCTCGACGGCCCGCGCCGCATCGTCTCCGAACTCGGCATCGTGGAGACCGCCGCGCCCTTCCAGTGGGCGGCGATCCGCACGGGTCAGAACCGGATCGCCCTCGAAGGCAGCCGCCCGGTGGAGATCGGCCGGCGGGCCCTGGAGACGCGGATCGCCGGCGCCCTCGATCCCGGCACCGGCCTCGACGACACCGCCCGGGCCGCCCGGGGCGCGCCGCCGGATTTCGCCGGCGCGGCCGCGTTCCTGGCGGCCCGGCTCTCCGGCCTCGCCAAAGGCGGGCGGGCGGCGCTCAGCGACACCGTGCTCAGCCTGTCGGGCGAGGCCCTCGACGTGCCGGCCTACGAGGCCCTGCGGGCCGCCCTGTCGGACCCGCCGGAGGGGTTCAGCGTCGGGCGGGTCGAGATCCTGCCCCCGAAGGTGGCCGCGTACCGGTTCGCCGTGGAGAAATCGGGCCGGGGCATCGTCCTCGACGGCTTCGCCCCCTCGGCGGCCGACCGCGAGGCCGCCCTGCGCGCCGCCACCGAGGCCGCCGCGGGCGGCACCGTGGAGGACCGGCTCCTGGCCGCCCGGGGGCTCGACCCGGCGATCGACCCGAAGAGTCTCATCGCCTTCGCGTTCAAGCTCGCCGAGCTGATCCAGTCCGGGCAGGTCGTGTTCCGGGACGGGGCGGTCTCGGTGACCGGCGACGCCATCGACGGACAGGCGCTCCCCGACGCCGAGGCGCTGATGCGCGACGGCCGGCCCGCCGGCGTGGCGGCCGGGCGGGTGGCGCTCACGGCGCGGCCGCTCTCGCCCTACCGGGTGGCGATCCGCCGGACCGCCGACGCCGTGACCCTCACCGGCCACCTGCCGGACGCCGCGACCCGGGAGCGGGTACTGGCCGCCCTGCGCCCGCGCCTGTTCCGGGAGCCGGTCATCGACCGCACCCGCCTCGCCGACGGCGCCCCGCCGGATCTCGGGGACGCGCTGGCCGCCGCCGCCCCACTGGTGACGAACCTCGCGGACGGGACCGTCGCGGTCTCGGACCGCGCCGTGACGCTCACCGGCGAGAGCCTCTACCGGGAGGGCGCCGCGCGCACCCCCGACCGGCTCGCCGAGGCGCTGCCCCCGGGCTGGACCGGGCAGGCCAGCGTCACGGCCCGGGACGCGGCGGAGCGGCGCGACCCCGCCACCTGCCGCGCCGACTTCACCGCCGCCCTGGCGGGGGCGGACCTGCACTTCCCCGCGGGCGGCGCCGTGCTCACGCCCGCCTTCTACCCGACCCTCGACGCGCTGGCCGCCCTGGCGAAGACCTGCCCGTCACTGCGCGTCGCGGTCTCCGGCCCCGCCGACCCGGCGAAGCCGCCCGCAACCCCGGCCACCGGACCGGCAGCGGGGGAGGGCGCGACCGCCGAGCCGACCCGGGTCGCCGACGCCGCCAAGCCGGCCACACCCGCGCCGCCGGCCCCAGCACCCAAGGAAGCCGCGACGCACGCGGCCAAAATCGCGGCCAAGGACGCGGCCAAGGACGCGACGAAGGATCGGAGCAAGGCGGGCGCGGCCAGGAAGGAGCCGGCCGGGCCCGGCAAGGCGGCGGCGAAGAAGCCCGCCGAGGCCCCCGACGAGCCGCCGGTCGACCTGCCGCGCCTGCGCGCCCAGGCGGTGGTGGAGTACCTTCTCCAGGCCGGAGCCCGGCCGGAGCAGGTCACGGCCGGGCCGGACGGGCCGGCCGGTCCCGTCGTCTTCGCGCTGCTGCCGTGAGGGACGTCCGCTCCGCCGCGCGCCCGCAAGCCGGGCCGCGCCCAGCCGCGCGCCCGGCCGCGCGCCACCATCGCGCCCGCAGGGAGGCCGGACGGCCGTGACGCTGCTGCTCGCCGGATTCTGGCCCGGGCTCGCCGGGGCGGCCGCGCTCGGCCTCGTGGTCGGCGCGCTGGTCGGCTGGCCGGACCGCCTCGCCGCCTCGCTGGGGCTCTGCGTGGTCGCGGGGCTCGTGGCCGCGGCGGCGATCGCCGGGTTCGTGCCGGGCCTGCCCGGCCTGTGGCTCGACGGCGCGGCCCTGATGCTCCCGGCCTACTGCGCGGCCTGCCTGCTCGGGGCGCTGGGACGCCGCCTCGCCGGTCGGACCTGACGGCGCGGGAACCTCTCCGCCCCCCGACGGCGTTTTTCCGGCAGAAGGGCCCCGAGGGCCCGCCCCGAACCCGGAGAGGCCGCGATGCCCAGGACCGTCGATCGTCCCCATCCCGCGCGACGCCGCGCCGTTCGCCTGCCGCGCCCCCGCGCCGGCGCCGCCGCCACCGGCCTGTTCCTGGCCGGACTGATCCTCTCGGCCGCGACGGTGCCGCTGGTCGAGCCCGCCGACGCCACGACCGGTGGCGGCACCGCGCAGGCGGCGCTCGCGACGCCGGCCCGCTGAGCGAGGCAACCCGCGCCCGCCCCGGAATGTTGTTCGCCCGGGCCCGTCCGGCCCGGGCCTAGGGGGGAGACGCGCATGGGACTGCTCGAATCGGCGATCGGCGGCGTGCTCGGTCAGGTGTTCGGCGGGCAGAAGCAGGGGTCCGGGGGCATGTCGCCCCTGGTCAAGGCACTCCTGATGCTCCTGCTGGCCAAGGGCGCCAGCGGCGGCTTCGGCGACATCTTCGGCCGCGGGCGCCAGGGCGAGCCCGGCCCCGAGGCCGACCGCTCCGGCGGCGCCGGACCCTACGGGCGCGATCCCGGCCAGCACCCCGCCGATGCCGGCGGGCGCCGTCCTCCGGAAGAGGGCGGCGATATCGGCGGCTGGGACCAGTACGGCGGCCGCCGCGACGGCGGCCCGGGCGGGCCGTCGGACCCGTCCCTGCCGCCCGGCGACTTCTCGGACCTCTCCGGCATGCTCGACGGCCCCGGCGACGCCCCGCCGCCGAGCCGCGCCGCCCCGGACGGGCAGGGGGATCTCGGCGGCCTCGACGGGCTGGTCGACCGGTTCCGCCAGGGCGGCCTCGGCGACGTGATGGAGTCCTGGATCGGCCACGGCACCAACCGCCCGGTGGCCCCGGACCAGCTCGCCCGGGCGCTCGGCCCCGACACGGTGGACACCCTCCAGCAGCAGACCGGGCTGGACCGCGAGACGCTGCTGTCGCAGCTCGCCCAGGCGCTGCCGGAGGTGGTGCATGCGCTCACCCCGCAGGGGCGGGTGCCGGGGGAAGCGGAGAGAATGGGGTGGTAGACAGCCACCTAACGTATACTTATCTTAGAAGAAGCTGCGGTTCTGTTTTGAGGCTTCTGTGCAGAGCCAACCCCCAGATCGTAATAATCCCGCCAATCCTCTGATGAAAGTAGCTGCGCTTGATGTAGAAAAGAATTTTCCGTCGGAACCCCATCTTGACGAAATGGCGATTTCAGCAACTCTGAACTTTAAGAAGAGTTCAGATATGAGAGGGCGTGCAAAAACCTTCGATGGCCAAGACGTTACGGTAAGTTTTAGTTTGGCGCTTAAACGTGCCAGTCTCGAATTTAAATTTAGCTGCGAGAAATTTGCGGACAATCGCCGCATTGTTGATATCAAAAACGTAGCATTTAAGTCGCCCCTTGTAAGCGTCGGAAGCTTTTCCCAAACCATAAATAGGGCCTCTGGCAGAGATATCTCTGCGGGGGTCGATATGGGCGGTCATTCTGGAGCGCAGATAGGCGGGCCAGAAGCGGACCTTAGCCTTTCCGCGAAGGCATCCGCATCATTCAATAGAAAAACTTCTCGAGACACTACATATCAAATCAGTTTTGAATGCTCCAATATCAAAGCAACTAGCGCGGGCAACACGATTCACTGGGAGATATTTCCGAGAAACACCTCCAGCGTATCAAATTCTTCGGATGGCGCCAGTTTCCTGGAAGGTGAGGTTTTTTCAGATCAAGGCAGCAACGCAGTAAGTTGTGCTTGTTTTGTTAAAAAGCGGGACAATGTTATTGAAGAAGCTATTACGATCAATGCTTCTATATCGACATCTATAAAAGATCTTATTATTGATGATGTCGAATTTCATGATGATCTCGGTAACAAGTTAGACGCTGGAGAGATCGCAAGAGACGCCCAACTGGCCATCGGAGACTTGGCTAAAGCGATACTTAACAAGGCCGAACTCAAGAAAACTTTGCTGAAGTCAGTAATTAAAAAACATCTTGTTTCTCAAGGAATGCATACAGACGGCGCGTTAATCGAAATATGCAGAGCAAATTCGTGACCAATACCAGCAAGGATTACGACTGGGGGCAGGCGATATATGATTTGTTTGATTGCGAATCTGACAATATCGCAGATCTCGTACTGTCAGCAAAATTGGATCCAATCAATGGCGATCTAGCAGACGTCGATTTTAGTGGAATTGATTTGTCGAGTTTTGACCTATCGAAGTGGGATCTTCGGAACGCTAATTTTTTTGGCTCTAAATTGACAAAGACTAATTTGACAGGAGCAATCCTTGATCCGGAAGCTCTACTTACGGCTAGCGATTGGCAGAACGCAATATTATCGGATGTAGATAGAAAAGCTGTGGAGACTGCTGAATTTCTGATCTCGTCAATCTACGAATTAGACCTATCCTCGCGGGTCTATAATATACTAATCTCATCAAATATAAAAAACATAAGGACACTGATTAGCAAAACGACAGGGGATCTTCTCGAAATAAATGGCTTCGGTCGGCAATCCCTAAGGGAGGTAAAAACCTCTCTGGCGAAATACAACCTTCACCTTACTGCCGAAACTACGATGGGCCGAGCATTGAGAGTAAATCTCTATAGCGACGCAATACAAACTCGGTTTCGTTTCGTAAGCCAAAACACAAAGCAGTCGGCCTAGATAGGCACTCGCCGCATCACCAACGACGCGTTCGTCCCGCCGAACCCGAAGGAGTTCGACAGCACCACGTCGACCTGCTTCCGCTTCGCCTCGAATGGCACCAGATCGATCTTGGTCTGGACGGAGGGGTTGTCGAGGTTGAGCGTCGGCGGGATGACGTTGTCGCGCAGGACGAGGATGGAGAAGATCGCCTCGACCGAGCCGGCGGCGCCCAGCAGGTGGCCGACCGAGCTCTTGGTGGACGACATGGTCGCGTTCGCGGCGGCGTCGCCCAGGAGGCGCTCCACCGCCTTAAGCTCCAGCTCGTCGCCCATGGGCGTCGAGGTGCCGTGGGCGTTGATGTAGCCGATCTCCGACGGCGCGATCCCGGCGCGCTTCACCGCGGCGGTCATGCAGCGGAAGGCGCCGTCGCCGTCCGGAGAGGGAGAGGTGATGTGGTAGGCGTCGCCCGAGAGGCCGTAGCCCACCACCTCGGCGTAGATCTTCGCGCCGCGGGCCTTGGCGTGCTCGTACTCCTCCAGCACCACGATGCCGGCGCCCTCGCCCATGAGGAAGCCGTCGCGGTCGCGGTCGTAGGGGCGCGACGCCTTCTCGGGCGTGTCGTTGAAGCCCGTGGTCAGCGCCCGGCAGGCGGAGAAGCCCGCGATCGACAGGCGGTTCACCGGCGACTCGGCGCCGCCCGCCACCATCACGTCGGCGTCGCCGAGCGCGATCAGGCGGCTCGCGTCGCCGATGGCGTGGGCGCCCGTGGAGCAGGCCGTCACCACGGCGTTGTTCGGCCCCTTGAGGCCGTGGGCGATCGAGACCTGGCCGGAGGCGAGGTTGATGATCCGGCCCGGGATGAAGAACGGCGAGATCCGGCGCGGGCCCTTCTCGTGCAGGGTCACGGAGGCGTCGTAGATGCCGCCGATGCCGCCGATGCCGGAGCCGATCAGCACGCCGGTGGCGCACTGGTCCTCGTGGCTCTTCGGCGCCCAGCCGGCATCCTTCAGCGCCTCGTCGGCCGCCGCCATCGCGTAGACGATGAACGGGTCGACCTTGCGCTGCTCCTTCACCTCCATCACGAGGTCGGGGTTGAAGGTGCCGTCGGTGCCGTCGCCGAACGGGACCTGCGCGGCGATCCGGCAGGGCAGGTCGGCGGATTCGAAGCCGCGGATCGGGCCGGCGCCGCTGTCGCCCGCGATCAGCCGGCTCCAGGTGTGCTCCACCCCGCTGCCCAGCGGCGTGACCATCCCCAGACCCGTGACCACCACCCGCCGCATGTGCCCTGTCCCGTCTTGAGGCGCCGTCCCGCCGGCACCGCCGCGGTCGCGCATCGTCCTAACTCGCTCGGAGGCAGAATCGGTCCCCGCGGGCCCCGTCACGACTCCGAGCCTTGAAACGCATAACGGCGCGGGGGCTGTTTCGCCTCACCCGCGCCGCGTCAAACCCGGTCCCCGGCGCCTCAGGCGGCGGAGTTCTTCTCCAGGAACTTCACGGCGTCGCCGACCGTCTGGATGGTCTCGGCAGCGTCGTCCGGGATCTCGACGTTGAATTCCTCCTCGAAGGCCATGACCAGCTCGACGGTGTCGAGGCTGTCGGCACCGAGGTCGTCGATGAAGTTGGCGCTCTCGACCACCTTCTCGGGCTCGACGCCCAGGTGCTCGACGACGATCTTCTTCACGCGCTCAGCGATATCGCTCATCGGTCTTCCGTCCTCGTCCTTCTGGTCTGTCAGTCTTCTCGGGGTGGTGCCGTGGCCGCGTCGCGCCCCTGCGGGCTTGTTGTGACGGGCCGGTGTCCGATCGCGCGTGCTTCTGAGGTGAACCGGCGCGTGAGCCGGGACGCCCCCGCCGGAGGGCCTTGGACTGAAAACCCGCTGAACCGTCAACCCCCTGTACGGCTGCGGGGCGTGGTAGCACAGGGTTCCAGCCCTGGCGAGGGCCCGTTCAGAAAGCCTTCATGGGTGTGGCACTTGCGTGTCGGCGGGGGTGATTCGCGCGCCGTTCCCGCCGGTCGGGAACCGGTATACGCGCCCTAGTACATGGCCATCCCGCCATTCACGTGCAGCGTGTGGCCGGTGACGTAGCCCGCCTCCGCGGAGGCGAGGTAGAGGCAGGCCGCCGCGACCTCCGACCCCTCGCCGAGCCGCCCGGCGGGCACGCGGGCGAGGATGCCCTCGCGCTGCTTCTCGTTGAGGGCATCGGTCATGGGCGAGCTGATGAAGCCCGGAGCGATGCAGTTGACGGTGATTCCCCGCGAGGCGACCTCGGCGGCGAGCGCCTTGGTCATGCCCACGAGGCCGGCCTTGGCGGCGGCGTAGTTGCCCTGGCCGGGATTGCCGGTGCTGCCGACCACCGAGCCGATGTTGACGATCCGCCCGGAGCGGCGGCGCATCATGCCCTTCACGGCGGCCCGCGACAGGCGGAAGGCGGCGGTGAGGTTGACGGCGATCACCTGCTCCCACTCCTCGTCCTTCATCCGCATGAAGAGGTTGTCGCGGGTGATGCCGGCATTGTTCACGAGGATGTCGAGCGGGCCGATCGCGGCCTCGGCGGCCGGGACGAGGCCCTCGACCGAGTCCTTGTCGGACAGGTCGGCCGCGACGGGGCTGGCGCGCTCGCCGAGTTCGGCGGCGAGCGCCTCCAGGGCCGCGGGCCGCGTGCCCGAGAGCGCCACGGCGGCGCCCTGCGCGTGCAGGGCCCGGGCGATCGCCTGGCCGAGGCCGCCGGTCGCGCCGGTGACGAGGGCCTTGCGGCCGGTGAGATCGAACATGCGGGACTCCGTCGGATCAGAGCGCGCGGGTCAGAGCGCGAAGGCGGCGACGTCGGCGGGGGTGCCGATTGCGGCGGCGCTCGCCTGGGGGGCGACGCGCTTGACGAGGCCGGTCAGCACCTTCCCGGCGCCGAGCTCGTAGAACCGGTCGACGCCGGAGGCCGCCATGGCGGCGACGCTCTCGCGCCAGCGCACGGTGCCGGTGACCTGCTCGACCAGGGCCGCGCGGATCGCCTCCGGATCGGTGACCGGGGCGGCCGCGACGTTGGCGTAGAGGGTGACGCGCGGGGCCGCCAGCGCGACCTCGGCGAGCGCCCGGGCCATGGCCTCGGCGGCCGGGGCCATCAGGCGGCAGTGGAACGGCGCCGAGACGTTGAGCATCACGGCGCGCTTGATCCCGCGGCCGGTGGCGATGCCGACGGCGCGCTCCACGGCCGCGCGGTCGCCGGAGAGCACCACCTGGCCGCCGCCGTTGTCGTTGGCGACGTCGCAGACCGCGCCGTCGCCGGCCTCGTCGGCCGCCGCCTCGGCGACGGACCGGGCGGCCTCGAGATCGGTGCCGATCAGCGCCGCCATGGCGCCGGCGCCCGGCGCGACGGCCGCCTGCATGGCCTCGCCGCGCAGGCGCAGCAGCCTGGCGGCGTCCGCGACGGTGAGGCTGCCGGCGGCCGCGAGCGCGGCGTACTCGCCGAGCGAGTGGCCGGCCACGCAGGCGACGTCGCGCGCGAGGTCGAGGCCGCGCTCGGCCTCCAGCACGCGCAGCACCGCGAGGCTCGCCGCCATCAGGGCCGGCTGGGCGTTGGTCGTGAGGGTCAGCGCCTCGACCGGCCCCTCGAACATGAGCCGCGACAGGTTCTGGCCCAGGGCGGCGTCGACCTCGTCGAGCACGGCCCGGGCCTGCAGGAAGGCCTCGGCGAGGTCCCGCGCCATGCCGACCGCCTGGCTGCCCTGGCCCGGAAAGATGAGTGCGCGCATGTTGCGTCCTGGTCGCCGGCGCCGCGCGGCGCGCGAACGCCGCCCGTGTCGGCCGAAACTCTGGAATGGCGCGCGCACTCGCACCCGCGGCGCTGGGTGTCAACAATGCGCCGCACCATGATGCCGCAGCGACGCGGTCCTCCGGCCCCTCGGCGTTCGGCCCCTCAGCGTCCGGCCCGACCGGACCGGCACGCCCGCCGGACGCGCGCCGGGTTCGCGCCGGACGCGCGCTCTGCGCAACCCGCTGTGCTTGTTGCACAACGGCATCCGGTGTAGAGTGGCGCCATACCCGACATCACCCGTCGCTCAAGCCCAAGGAGCCGCCCCGCATGGCGCGCGTCACCGTCGAAGACTGCATCGAGAAGGTCGAGAACCGCTTCGAGCTGGTGCTGCTGGCGAGCCACCGGGCCCGCCTCCTGGCCGCCGGCGCCCCGCTGACCATCGACCGCGACCGCGACAAGAACCCGGTCGTGGCCCTGCGCGAGATCGGCGACGAGACCATCACGGCCGACGACCTCAAGGAGCAGCTGATCCACTCGATGCAGAAGTACGTCGAGGTGGACGAGCCCGAGGCCGAGACCGTGCCGCTGCTGTCGAGCTCGCCGGCCGCCGCCGCGGTGGCGCCGCAATCCTCCAGCGACGACGCGGCGGTCCAGTTCGACCGCATGAGCGAGGAGGACCTGCTGCGCGGCCTCGAGAACCTCGCCCCGCCGGTCGAGACCGACGACGAGGGCGAGTGAGCCTGGACACGTGGGCCTGGATGGGCGCGACCTGACAGAGACCGGACCCGGCGGAGACGCCGGGTTCTCTCGTTCCGTGGCCGGCCCGCCGGCATCCGGCGCGGCCCCGCCGCCGGGGGCTGGCGCCGTCCCGGCGGTTGCGGAACAATCGCGCGTGATCCAGACCCCGCGCACGACCCCGGACGCGCCGGCCCCGTCCCGGCGGATGATGCGCCAGTACGAGCTCGTCGAGCGGGTCAAGCGCTACAACCCGGCCGCCGACGAGGCGCTGCTCAACCGCGCCTACGTGTACGCCATGCAGGCGCACGGCACGCAGAAGCGCGCCTCGGGCGACCCGTTCTTCGCCCACCCCCTCGAGGTGGCGGCGATCCTCACGGACCTCCACCTCGACGACGCCACCATCGTGGCCGCGGTGCTGCACGACACCGTCGAGGACACCGAGGCGACGCTCGAGGAGATCCGCCGGCTGTTCGGGCCGGAGATCGGCGCCCTGGTCGACGGCCTGACCAAGCTCAAGCGCCTCGACCTCGTCTCCAAGCAGGCCGCGCAGGGCGAGAACTTCCGCAAGCTGCTGCTCGCGGTCGCGGCGGATGTCCGGGTGCTGCTGGTCAAGCTCGCCGACCGCCTGCACAACATGCGCACCCTCCAGCACATGCGCGACGACAAGCGTCGCCGCATCGCGCAGGAGACCCTGGACATCTACGCGCCGCTCGCCGGCCGCATGGGCATGCAGGAGCTGCGCGAGGAGCTGGAGGACCTGGCCTTCCGCAACCTGGAGCCGGAGGTCTACGCCACCATCACCCAGCGCCTGACGCGGCTCTCCGCCAAGTCCGAGACCGTCGTCGAGACCATCGCGCAGGTGCTCACCGAGAAGCTCGGCGCGCAGGGGATCACCGCCGAGGTCAGCGGCCGGCAGAAGCGCCCGTTCTCGATCTGGTCGAAGATGGAGCGCAAGTCCGTCGCCTTCGAGCAGCTCTCCGACATCTTCGGCTTCCGCGTAGTCGTCGACACCGTGCAGGATTGCTACGCGGCGCTCGGCATCGTCCACACCAGCTGGCCGATGGTTCCAGGCCGATACAAGGACTACGTCTCGACCCCGAAGCAGAACGATTACCGCTCGATCCACACCACGGTGATCGGGCCGAAGAGCCAGCGCGTCGAGCTGCAGATCCGCACCCGCGCCATGGACGACATCGCCGAGTACGGCATCGCCGCGCATGCCCACTACAAGGAGATCGGCACCGAGCTGGTGAAGGACCCGGCCCGCGCCGAGGGCAGCGTGCATCCGCGGCTCGCCGCGGAGAGCGGCGCCTACCAGTGGCTGCGCCGGACCATCGAGCTCCTCGCCGAGGGCGACAGCCCCGAGGAGTTCCTGGAGCACACCAAGCTGGAGCTGTTCCAGGACCAAGTGTTCTGCTTCACCCCGAAGGGCCGGCTGATCGCCCTTCCGCGCGGCGCGACGCCGATCGACTTCGCCTACGCGGTCCACACCGACGTCGGCAACACCGCGGTGGGCGCCAAGATCAACGGCCGGATGGCGCCGCTGCTGCACGAACTCGCCAACGGCGACGAGGTCGAGATCAGCCGCTCCGACGGGGCCTCACCCCCGGCGGCCTGGGAATCCCTCGTGGTGACCGGCAAGGCCCGCGCGGCGATCCGGCGGGCGACCCGCACCGCCGTGCGGCGGCAATATGCCGGCCTCGGACGGCAGATCCTGGACCGGGCCTTCGAGCGCGCCGCCAAGACCTTCTCGGAGGACAAGCTCCGGGGCGCCCTGCCGCGGCTCGCCCGCGCGACGACCGAGGACGTGTTCGCCGCCGTGGGGCGGGGCGAGATGTTCTCGGGCGACGTCGTCCGCGCCGTCTATCCCGACCACCGCGACGAGCGCCGGCCCTCCGCCGCGCAGGGCGCCGCCAGCGGCGCCGGCCGGCTCGTGCGCTCCTCCGACCAGACCATGCGGCTGACCTTCCCGGGCGCCGAGGGCGGCAAGGAAGGCGGCAAGGAGGGGGAGGACGCGGATCGCAGCGACGCCATCCCGATCCGCGGCCTCGCGGGCGACCTGCCGGTCACCTTCGCGCCGAACGGCGGCGCGGTCCCGGGCGACCGGATCGTCGGCATCCTGACCCCCGGCGTCGGCGTGACCGTCTACCCGATCCAGTCGGCGGCACTCGCGGCCTTCGACAACGAGCCGGAGCGCTGGCTCGACGTCCGCTGGGACACGGAGGCGCTCGGCGGCGAGCGCTTCCCCGCCCGGCTGGCGCTCAAGTCGATCAACGAGCCCGGGGTGTTCGCCCAGATCGCCCAGGTGATCGCCGACCACGACGGCAACATCGACAACATCTCGATGAAGCGGCGAACCCAGGACTTCACCGACATCACCATCGACCTGTCGGTCTGGGATCTCCAGCATCTCAACGCGATCATCGCCGAACTGCGCGGCAAGCGCCCGGTCAACAGCGTCGAGCGCGTGAACGGCTGAGGTCGAGGGGCGGGGCACGCGGCGCATCTGAGGTTTACAGGATCAACTTACGTAAACCACCATTTTCACGACGAAGCCCTGTCGTGGTCAATTAATCCGCCCCGAGAGTTCAGTTTTTCACGACCGCACAATCCCGTGCTCTGCTTGACACGGACCCGTTTGAAACGAATGGTCCGGCGGACGGGGCGTCGGTGGCGCGGGTCATCGACCGCGCCGGTCCACCCCGGTTTGCAGAGCGCGGCGGCCGCGATCGCGGCGCACCGTCCCGGCCACGCGCCCCGGCCTTTCGCCCCGGGCGAACCCTGACCGATTGTTCAGACGATTTCCTGTCACCCACGATTTTTCGGGACCTGACCTGTTCATGCCAGTCACCCAGCGCAGCGCCATCTTCATCGACGGCGCCAACCTCTACGCCACCACAAAGGCCCTCGGTTTCGACATCGACTACAAGAAGCTGCTCAAGGAATTTCAGTCGCGGGAGAACCTCCTGCGGGCATTCTACTACACGGCCATGATCGAGGATCAGGAATACTCCTCGATCCGGCCGCTGATCGACTGGCTCGACTACAACGGCTACCGCGTCGTGACCAAGCCCGTGAAGGAGTTCACGGACTCGATGGGGCGGCGGAAGTACAAGGGCAACATGGACATCGAGCTGGCGATCGACGCCCTCGAGCTCAGCCCGCACATCGACCACATGATCCTGTTCTCCGGCGACGGCGATTTCCGCTCGCTCGTCGAGGCGATGCAGCGGCGCGGCGTGAAGGTAACGGTGATCTCCACGATCCAGACCCAGCCGGCGATGATCTCCGACGAGCTGCGGCGGCAGGCCGACGAGTTCGTCGACCTCGCGAGCCTCGCGGGCCGGATCGGGCGCGAGCCCGGCGAGCGCCCGGCGCGGGCCTCCGGCGAGGCGCCGACCCGCTACCGCGGGGAGGGAAGGGCCAATCCGGGCCTGGAGAACCGCTACGGCATCCGCCAGCCGGAGGCCGAGGAGGAGTAGCGCCTCAGGCGCTGCCCCCGTCGAGCCAGTCGAGGACCTGCCGGGCGCTCCGGTCCGGCGGGAAGACCGGATAGAACAGCTCGCTCACGACGCCGTCGTCGATCACCAGGGTGAGGCGGCGCAGCAGCACCTGGCCGCCGGCCTCGAAGGTGGGCAGGCGCGCCGCCATCGCGAAGGCCCGGTGCGGATCGGCCAGCAGCGGGAAGGGCAGGCGCAGGCGCTCGGCCGCCTCCCGCTGGTAGGCGCTCGTCTGGGTCGAGAGGCCGAAGACCTGGGCGACGCCCCGGGCCGTCAGCGCGGCGTGGTGATCGCGGAAATCGCAGGCCTGCGGCGTGCAGCCCCGGGCGCCGGGAATGGCGTCCCAGTCGGGCGTCAGGCCCGGCTGGCCCGGCTCGCCGGTGCGCGGGTAGGCGTAGGCCACGGTGCGGCCCGGCAGCCGCGCCAGCGAGACCGTGCGGCCGTTGGTGGCGGTGAGCGCCACGTCGGGCAGGCGCATCCCGCGCAGGTGATCGGCCGCGCCGTCGTCGACGGGGACCGGCAGGTCGTCGGGCAGGGTATCGTGGGTGGAGGGCATGGGTCGCTCCGCAGGATCGCAGGCTCGGGACGCCGCACCGGCTAATCCGGGATCTTGTGACATCGCGCGGTCAGCGCAAGGCGAGCGCATCACGGCCTGCGCGCCCCCCCCCTGTCGGAACGATCGTCTTTGCGAGCGGAGCGAAGCAATCCAGCGGCACCACGCCCGCGGACGTCGCGCTGCCCTGGGTCGCTTCGCTGCGCTCGCGATGACGGCCCGGCCTCAGCCCCGGTCGCGCAGCAGCCGCGCCCGGTCGCGCTGCCAGTCGCGCTCCTTGACCGCCTCGCGCTTGTCGTGGGCCTGCTTGCCCTTGCCGAGGCCCAGCTCGACCTTCGCCCGCCCCTTGTCGTTGAAGTAGATCTTCAGCGGCACCACCGTGTAGCCCTGGCGCTGGGTGGCGCCGATCAGCTTGTTGATCTGGCGGCGGTGCAGCAGCAGGCGGCGCGGGCGCTTGGTGTCGTGGTTGAAGCGGTTCGCCTCCAGGTATTCCGGGATGTAGGCGTTGAACAGCATCAGGTCGTTGCCGGAGGGTCCGGCATAGGCCTCGCCGATCGTCGCCTTGCCGCCGCGCAGGGATTTCACCTCGGTGCCGGTCAGCGCGATGCCGGCCTCGAGCGTGTCCTCGATCGTGTAGTGATAGCGCGCGGCGCGGTTGTCGGCGACGATGCGCCGACTGGGCTCCGGTTTCGGGGCCATGATGCGTGACTTCCCTCAGTCGACCAGCAGGCCGGCGTGGCGCAGGGCGTCGTCGACGATGCGCTTGGTGGGCTCGGTCACCGGCACCAGCGGCAGGCGCAGCTCGTCGGTCATGTGGCCGAGCCGCGACAGCGCGTACTTCACCGGCGCCGGGTTGGCCTCGGCGAACAGGCCGGTCTGCAGGGGGAACAGCCTGTCCTGGAGGGTCAGCGCCCTGGCGTAGTCGCCCGCGAGCGTCGCCTCCTGGAGGTCGGCGCAGAGGCGCGGGGCGACGTTCGCCACCACCGAGATGCAGCCGTGGCCGCCGTGGGCGTTGTAGCCGAGCGCCGTCGCATCTTCGCCCGAAAGCTGGATGAAGCTCGCGCCCATGGCCTGACGCTGCTGGCTGACGCGATCGATCTTGGCGGTCGCGTCCTTCACGCCGGCGATGTTCTTCAGCTCGAAGAGCCGGGCCATCGTCTCGACGCTCATGTCGATGACGGAGCGCGGCGGGATGTTGTAGATGATGATCGGAATGCCGACCGCGTCGTTGACGGCCTTGAAGTGGGCGTAGAGGCCCGCCTGCGTCGGCTTGTTGTAGTACGGCGTCACCACGAGGACGGCGTCGGCGCCCGCGCGCTCGGCGTGCTGCGCCCGCTCGACTGCCTCGGCGGTGGAGTTGGAGCCCGCGCCCGCCACGACCGGCACGCGCCCGCCCGCCTCGTCGATGCAGGCCTCGACCACCCGGTCGTGCTCGGAATGGGTCAGGGTCGGGCTCTCGCCGGTGGTGCCGGTGGGCACGAGGCCGTGGCTGCCCTGCTCGATCTGCCAGCGCACGAACTTCCGAAAGGCGGCCTCGTCGAAGGCCCCGTCGCGGAAGGGCGTCACAAGCGCGGTGAGCGAGCCCCGCAGGCGGCTCCCGGTCATCTCGGTCATCTCAGGCGTCCCAAAGGGTCCCAGCTGGGATTTCGGCGGTCTCGGCGCCGCGCGTGGTCCGCATCGTACGGGCACGGACCGGCAGACATAGGCGGTCGCGTCACGGCGCGCAAACAGATCGTGGGGACGGTTAACGCGATCTTAATGGTCACGGCCCGATCCTCGACCTTTCCCGCTCCGGTGATCAGTAGGGGGGAATCGTGATCCGACCCGCGGCCTCGCATCCGGCCCCGAAGCGCACGTCCCTCACCGCCGCCGCGCTTGTCGCCACCGTCGGCGTGGCGCTCGCCGGCCCGGCCGGCCAAGCCGGCCAAGCCGGCATCGACGCGCCCACGACGCCGCCGGCCACGCAGCCCGCGCCGCCGGCGAGCGACGCCGCCCTCTCCACCGCCCAGGTCCGAGGCGCGCAGGCCGTGAAGGCCAGCGACCCTGTCGCGGCCGACGCCCTGAAGCTCGACCCGGTCCACGCCTCGAGCGGCGACGACAAGGGCGAGGAGCCCGCCCGGACGCTGCCGGCCGCGGCCTCGGCCTACGCCTCCGCGGACCCCGACGCCCCGGTGGCCTTCCCGCTGCCGGACGCCGCGGTCACCCCGGCGGCCCCGGTGCCCGAGGTGCCGGATCCCGCGCGCCCGAAGATCTCCGGCGACACCGACCCGACGCTGCTGCGCGGCGCCATCGACCTCTACCGCAAGGGCCGGGTCGCCGACGGCGACCGGATGCGCGACGGCTTCACCGACCCGGCCGCGAAGGCGCTTCTCGAGTGGGTGGCGATCCGCGCGGGCGCCGGGATCGGCTTCAACCGCACCGTGGCCTTCGTCCGGGCCAATCCGGACTGGCCGGCCGGTCCGCTGCTGCGCCGCCGGGCCGAGGGGGCGCTGCTCTCCGAGAAGAAGGCGCCCGCGACGGTCCGGGCCTACTTCGCCACGGCGAAGCCGGTGAGCGCGCCGGGCAAGTTCGCCTTGGCGCTGGCCCTGCGCGCCGACGGCTGCGACGCCGACGCCGCCGAGATGGTCCGAGACCTCTGGCGCACCGAGAGCTTCGGGCGGAGCCTGGAAGCGAAGGTGCTCGACGCCTTCCCGGACGCGCTGACCCGGGTCGACCACCGCTACCGGATGGAGCGGGCGCTCCTGAAGGACGACTGGGAGAGCGCCGGCCGGGCCGCCGGCTACGCGGGCGGCGCCTATGCCAGCCTCGTGCGCGCCCGCCGGGCCGTAGAGGACAAGTCCTCCGGCGCCGCTTCCGCGCTCGCCGCGGTGCCGCCGTCGCTGCGCGGGGACGCGTCCTACATCTTCTCCCGGGCGCAGTATCTCCGCCGGGCCGACAAGGCCGAAGCCGCCGCCGCCGTGCTCGCGACGGCGCCGAGCAACCCGGACGTGCTGGTCGACGGCGACGAGTGGTGGATCGAGCGCCGGATCGTGGCGCGCAAGCTCCTCGACCTCGGCGATGCCAAGACCGCCTACGCGGTGGCGAGCCAGCCGGCGGCGCGCTCGCCCGAGAAGCGCATCGAGGCCGAGTTCCACGCCGGCTGGATCGCGCTCCGCTTCGCCGGCGATCCCGCCGCCGCCGCGCAGCATTTCGCCCGGGTGGCGGCGATCGCCGAGAGCCCGATCTCGGTGGCGCGGGCCGCCTACTGGCAGGGACGGGCGGCCGAGGCGCTCGGCCAGTCGGAGGAGGCGAAGCGCTTCTACGAGCGCGCCGCCCTGCAGCCGATCGCCTATTACGGCCAGGTGGCCCGGGCCCGGCTCGGCCAGACCAGCCTGCCCCTGCGGGCGCCGGCCGACCTCGAGGGCGCGGAGCGCCAGGCCTTCGACGGGCGGCTCTCCATCCGCGCCCTGCGCCTGCTCGGCGAGGCCGGGATCAAGGAGCTGGCCCTGCCGCTCTACATCGACGCCGCCCGGGACCTCTCGGACCCGCGCGAGCTCCAGGCGCTCGGCGACCTCGCCACCGACATGAAGGACGCCCGCGCCCTGGTGGCGATCGGCAAGCTCGCGGTCCAGCGCGGCCTGCCGCTCGACGCCCACGCCTACCCGACGATCGGCATTCCCACCTACGAGACCTTCACGGCGGTCCCGCAGGTCGAGCGGGCCATGGTCTACGCCATCGCCCGCCAGGAGAGCCAGTTCGACCCGCGCGCCCAGTCGGGCGTCGGCGCCAGGGGGCTGATGCAGATGATGCCGGCCACCGCCCAGCGCACCGCCCGCCGGGTCTCGACCGCCTTCGACGTCGACCGCCTGACCAGCGACCCCGCCTACTGCGCGAGGCTCGGCCAAGCCCATCTCGGCGAGCTGATGGAGGATTGGCGCGGCTCCTACGTGCTCGCCTTCGCCTCCTACAACGCGGGCGGCGGCAACGTGAAGAAGTGGATCGACGCCTACGGCGACCCGCGCAAGGGCGACGTCGACGTGATCGACTGGGTGGAGCGCATCCCCTTCACGGAGACGCGCAACTACGTGCAGCGGGTCATGGAGAACCTGCAGGTCTACCGCTCGCGGCTCGACAGCCGCAGCGCCCTGCTGATCGAGGGCGACCTCCACCGCGGCGCGCGGTAGCGGGCTCCTCACCGTCTTTGCGAGCGGAGCGAAGCAGAGACGAAGTTCTCGATCTGCGGCCTGCCGCCGCGACGTAACCCACACCCCAGCTCCGCCGCGGCATAGCTTTTGGTTGTGCCCTCGCTGCCTCGCTCCCTAGAAGATGGGCCGGTCCGCATTGACCGGCTCCCGAGAGCCCGCGCTGCCGAGAGGTTTCCATGCTGCGTTCGAGATCGGGTTTCGCCCTCCTGCTGAGCACCGCGCTCGCGGCCGCCGCCCCGGCCCTGGCCCAGGAGGCCTCCACCGCCGAGCAGACGATCGACGTGATGAACACGCTGTTCGGCAAGCATCCGGGGGCGCGGGCCAACCACGCCAAGGGCGTGGTCGCCGAGGGCAGCTTCACCCCGTCGCCCGAGGCGGCGAAGATCAGCAAGGCCTCCCTGTTCCAGGGGCCGGCGGTGCCGGTGACGATCCGGTTCTCGGACGCCACCGGCGTCCCGACCATCCCGGACGGCGCGGCCGACGCCAACCCGCACGGCCTCGCTCTCAAGTTCAAGCTGAGCGACGGCTCCGAGATGGACGTCGTCACGAACTCGCTGAAGTACTTCCCGGTAGCCACGGGCGAGGAGTTCCGCGACCTCCTGAAGGCCGCCGCCGAGAGCGGCCCGAAGGCGGCCCATCCGACCGCGCTGGAGCGCTTCGCCGCCGCCCACCCGGCCGCCGCCACCGCGGGCGGGACCGCCAGGACCCCGTCGAGCCTCGCCCGGCAGACCTATAACGGCGTCAACGCCTTCATCCTGGTGGACGCGGCCGGCAAGCGGCAGCCGTTCCGGTTCCGCTTCGTGCCGGTGGAGGGCGAGGAGATCCTCCCGCCCGAAGAGGCTGCCAAGCGCGACCCGAACTTCCTGATGGCCGAGATCGGCCCGCGGGTCGCCAAGACTCCGGCGAGGTTCCGGATGCTGGCCCAGCTCGCCGAGCCGGGTGACCCGACCAACGACGCCACCAAGCCCTGGCCAGACGACCGGAAGACGGTCGATCTCGGCACCGTGACGGTGAGCAAGGTCGTGCCCGACAGCGCCGAGGCCGTGAAGGCGCTGCTGTTCATGCCGAACAACCTGACCGACGGGATCGAGGTCTCGGACGACCCGCTGATCGACGCCCGCGTCCAGGCCTACGCGGTCTCGTTCAGCCGCCGCTCGCAGTAGCGCGGTCCGGCCGGGCGGGATCTCCGGTTCGCGCCCTCATCCCGAGGTCCGGAGCGGATCAGCGGCCCGTCCCGGCCTTCGGGGCGGAGGGCGGCTTCGCGCCGCCCGGCTGCCCCTTGCTCTCGACCGGGCCCGTGCGGGCGCCGTCCCGGGTGGCGCCGGTGCCGCTGAGGCCGCCCGCGCCCATGCTGGTCGTGGGCGCGCCGGCATCCTTGCGTCCCTCGGCCTTGCCCTGGCCCTCGGCGTCAGCGGCCCCCGCCGCGCAGGTGAGCAGGGCGGCGAGCAGCGTCGTACGGGTCAGGATCCTCATGGGGCCTCCGCGGGTCCACCGCCGCCCGGGCGGGCTCTCCGGTCCAACCGGGCGCGCCCGGGAGCGTTCCCGTGAGGACGGGGCGTCACCCGGCGACGCGCAGGCCCGCGGCGGCGCGGCGGCCCCGCCGCTCGGCGGGATCCTGGAACACCCCCGACCACAGGCCGAGGCGGCGCCCCCAGGCCCGGTCCGCCGCGGGCGCGTAGTCCGGCGCGAGGTCCCGGTCGGGCAGGGCGAGGCCCTGCGCCACCATCCAGGCCCCGAGATCCGCCTCGCCGACCCGGCAGAGCGCCGCGCCCGCCTCGCCCCGCGGCTCGCAGGTGACGGCCGCCCCGCCGATCCGGTCGGCGAGCGCCCGGGCGGCGTCGCGGCCGCACGGGTAGGGCCGGTCCCGGGCGTCCGCGCAGGTCGCGTCGGCCTCCGGCGCGGCGATCCCGAACAGGCTGACCTGCCGCGCGCCGACGCGCAGCGTGCCGCCGTCGATCACCTGGGCGGGGCCGCGCAGGATCTCGCCGGCCCGGGCGGGGCCGTGCCAGCCGAGGCCGCCCGCCAGGAGCGCGGCGAGGAGCGGCAGGCGCGAGCGGCCGCCCCTGTCGTCCGGGCAGAGGAGGGTGCCGGCGAGGCCGGCCGCGCAGGCGAGGAGGATACCGACGTAGAGCGACATGGTCTCAGGTCTCCGGAAGGGCTATGGCGGCCCTTGTGCCGAAGCCCCGCCCCGCGACCCTGACGCCGGCTGTCAGCCTCCCGTCAGGCGGCGCGGCCTAGCCTGCGCCCGCATGAGCCCGTTCCCGCCCCGCCGCCTCGTTCTCGCCCTCGGCCTGCTGGCCGCCCTCGCGAGCGGGCCCCTGCACGCCTCCGAGGATGCCGACCGGGCCCGCCGGGCGCTGGAGAGCGGCGAGATCCGCCCCCTCGACGCGGTGCTGGCGGCGGCCCGGGCGGCGGTGCCGGGGGACGTCGTGTCGGTCGACCTCAAGCGCGATGACGGGCACTGGCTGTACAAGCTGCGCATCCTCGGGCCCGACGGGAAGCGCCGGACCGTGAAGGTCGATGCCGGCACGCTGAAGATCCTGGACGAGGACGACGATGATTGAGGAGGCCGGCCCGTGCGCGTCCTGATCGTCGAGGACGAGCCGCGCATCGCGGCGGACATCCGGCAGGGGCTGGAGAGGGCCGGCTACGTCGCCGACGTGGTGGCGGACGGCGAGGCGGCGTGGTTCCGCGCCGAGACCGAGACGTACGACGCCATGGTGCTGGATCTCGGCCTGCCGCGGCTCGACGGGCTCGGCGTGCTGCGCCGCCTGCGCGCCGCCGACATCGCCCTGCCGGTCCTGATCCTCACCGCCCGCGACGGCTGGCGCGAGCGCGTCGAGGGCATCGACGCCGGCGCCGACGACTACCTCGCCAAGCCGTTCCGGATGGAGGAGCTGGTCGCGCGGCTGCGGGCGATCCTGCGGCGCACCGCCGGCCACGCCGCGCCGGTGCTGCGCGCCGGCACGGTCGAGCTCGACACCCGCACCCGCGCGGTCAGCGTCGACGGCAGGCCCACGGAGCTGACCGCCCTGGAATACCGGCTGCTGGCCTTCCTGCTGCACCGGCCGGGGCAGGTCGTGCCGGCGGGCGAGCTGCTCGACCACCTCCACGGCCTCGGGACCGAGCGCGAGGCCAACGCCCTGGAGGCGCTCCTGACGCGCCTGCGCCGCAAGATCGGGCCGGGGGTGATCGAGACACGCCGCGGCCAGGGCTACCTGATCACCGGACCGGACGGGCCGTGAGGCGCGACTCCCTCCGCCTGCGGCTCGGCCTCGCGGCGGCCGCGCTGATCGCGCTGGCGCTGGTGCTCGCCGGGATCGGCCTCACGGTGATCCTCGACCGGGTGCTCGACGCCCGCACCGTCGCGGATCTGGACCGGACCGCCAAGCTCATCGCCGGCCGGGTGGGCCTCGCGCCGGACGGGACGCCGACCCTGTCCCGGGACCTGCCGGACCCGCGCTTCGCCACGCCCTACGGCGGCCTGTACTGGCAGGTCGAGGCGGGATCGCGCGCGCTGCGCTCGCGCTCCCTCTGGGACAGGAGCCTCGACCTGGGACCGGCCGGGGCGGCCGCGCAGGCCCCCGCCACCCTCGACACGACCGGGCCCGACGGCGGCCGGCTCATCGCGGTGGTGCGGCCGCTGCAGATCGGCGCGCCGGGCGCCGAGACCGCGCTGCGGGTCGCGGTGGCGGAGGACCGGCGCGGCCTCGCGGCGAGCCGGACCACGTTCCTGCGCCTGCTCGTCCCGGCGCTCGTCGCCCTGTTCGTCGTCCTGACCCTGGCGATGGGCCTGTTCGTGCACCGGGCGCTCGGCCCGTTCCGGGTGCTGCAGGCGGAGCTCCTGGCGGTCCATGCCGGGCGGCGGGCGCGGCTTCCGGAGCAGTTCCCCGACGAGGTCCGGCCGCTGGTCACCGATCTCAACCGGCTGCTCGACGCGCAGGAGCGCGCCCTGGTCCGCGCCCGCGACGCCGCCGCCGACATGGCCCACGGCCTCAAGACGCCGCTGGCGGTGCTGGACGCGCTGGCGCGCCGGACCGGGCCGGCCGACCCGGCGCTGGCGGCCGAGATCGCCGAGCAGGCGCGGGCCATGGGCGGGCAGGTGGAGCGGGCGCTGGCCCGGGCGCGGGTCGCGGCCGCGGGCGACCTGCGACGGCGGTCCTGCCCGGTCGCCCCGGTGGCGGAGCGCCTCGTCGCGACCCTGCGGCGGCTGCCGGAGGGCGGGTCCCTCGACTGGGCCGTGGCGGTGCCCGGGACCCTCGCCTATCCGGGCGAGGAGGGCGAGCTGATGGAGGTGCTGGGCAACCTCCTCGACAATGCCCGGAAGTGGGCGCACCGGCGGGTCCGGATCACCGGGACGGAAGCCGGGACGGACGCCAGCCAGCCGGGTCTCGCCGTCGAGGATGACGGCCCCGGCATGAGCGCCGCGGCCATCGCGGGGATCGGGCGCGGCCAGCGCTGGGACGAGAGCCGGCCGGGCACCGGCTTCGGCATCGCCATCGCCCGCGACGTCGCCGAGGCCGCCGGCGCCCGGCTCGATTTCGGCCGCTCGGCGCTGGGCGGCCTGCGGGCGGAGCTGCGCTGGCCGGGCGGGTAGGGCGAGCCAGGCGCCTCCCAATTCGCGCCCTCATCCTGAGGTGCCGGCTGAGGTGCCGGAGCGAAGCGCAGGCCTCGAAGGCGGGCTCCAGGGATCGCGCGGCCGGCTGGAACCCTCCTTCGAGCCCCGCTTCGCGGTCACCTCAGGATGAGGGGATGGCTGGGAGGACCCGGTGTGCGCGTCGGGAACCACACGCTCACCGCCCCGGCTTCGCACCCGCGCCAGCCCGGCTCAGCCGCATCAGCCGCGCGCTCAGGGCGCGGGCGCAGGCCGCGGTGCCGCGGCCCTCGGTGGCGATCGTCAGGTCCGGCCTCTCCGGCGCCTCGTAGGGCGCCGAGATGCCGGTGAAGCCCGGGATGCGGCCGGCGCGGGCCAGCCGGTAGAGTCCCTTCGGGTCCCGGGCCTCGCACAGGCCCAGCGGCGTGTCGACGAACACCTCCAGGAACGGGATGTCGCCGGCGATCCGGCGCGCCAGCGCCCGGTCGGCCCGGTAGGGCGAGATCAGCGAGACGATCACCACCGTCCCTGCCTCGGCCATCAGCCGCGCCACCTCGGCGGTGCGCCGGACGTTCTCGGCGCGGTCCTCCGGCGAGAAGGCGAGGTCGGCGTTGAGCCCGTGGCGCAGGTTGTCGCCGTCGAGGACCGCGCTGTGCCGGCCGCCCGCGACCAGGGTCCGGTCGGCCTCCGCCGCCAGCGTCGACTTCCCCGCCCCCGACAGGCCGGTCAGCCACGCGATCACCGGCACCTGGCCGAGGCGCGCCCAGCGCGCCTCCCGCGCCTGGAGGGGGTGCCAGGTCACGGGGCCCGGAGGGAGGCCGGCCGGAACCGTATGCGGGATCTTCTGCACGACGCACATATCCACCGCCTGGTCCACCGCCTGGTCACACGCCTGGGGCGGCGTCCGCGGGGGCGGCCGCCGGTTCTCGGACATCGACACGCGCGGGCCCCTACGGCACGCGCCAGACCGGGTAGCCGACGGCCTCGCCGAGGCGCTCCCGGCACTCCTCCAGGATATGGGCCGTCCGCCGCCGCCACGCGGGCGGGGACCGGAAGGCGGCCCGCGCCGCCGCCGCCCGCACCAGCGCCTCGACCGCGGCCTCCGTCTCGGGCGCGACCGGCCCGGCGGCGAGCTCGTTCGGCGGGGCGGCGGGCGCGGCCGCGATCACCGCGTCCCAGCTCTGCCCCCAGCAGGCGGCGGCGAAGCGCGCGTTCCCGGCCGCGTAGCGCGCCGCGACGCGGGCCAGCCCCTCCGGGGCGTCGCCGCGGAACCGCTCCGCGTCGAGCCCCCGCGCCCAGGCCCAGTCGTCGAGGACGTGGCCGAGCAGCCGGCGATGCCCGGTCACCTGACGGTGCACGCCGAGCCGGTACAGGCGGCGCGACGCCTCGACCGCGACCGGCCCGGAACTCCGGTTGGTGCGGTAGGCGAGGTCGGCCGGGCCGAGGAGCGGCGCGAGGCGCTCGCCCAGCCCGAGCCCGTCGACCAGCCGCGCCAGCAGCGGCGCGTCGGACCGCCGGTCGCGGTACGGCAGGGCGGTGACGCGCCCCGCGGCGGCGCGGCGCCAGGGCTCGAGCCGGTCCGCGTAGTCGTAGCGCCGGGACCCGCCCTCGGAACGCAGGAAGCCGCGGAACGTGCGGCCCTCGGCGACGACCTGCGCCCGCAGGGCGTAGGCCGAGGCCAGCTGCTCGGCCTGCGGCTTGACCACGAGCGCCGCCTCCAGGGCGAAGCCGCGGCGCGCGAACAGGTCGGACAGGATCTCGGGAACGCGCCAGAACGGGCGCTGGACGGAGAAGTCCTCGTAGGAGAGCAGGACCGTGTCGGCCGGCGTGGCGGCCAGGATCGCGTCGAGCCGCGCGAGGGCCTCCCGGCGCTCCGCGGCGCCGCGGCGCCGGTCCAGCGCCTGGCCGAGCCGGTAGTGGTTGACGTCGTCGCTGCCGGGGGCGCCCGGCGGGGCGAGGTTCGGGTAGCAGATCCCGGCCGCGGCGAGGCGGGGGCGCAGGCGGGCCAGCACCTCCTGGAACGCGGTGGAGCCGGTTCGGGGCATCCCGATGTGAACGATCGCGCGGCGCACGTGTCCTGTCGACCCTGCTGGAATTCGCGGTTGCGGCAAGTCTTCCGCGCAGCCGGGCACAGTCCACGACCCCTCGTGGACCCGCACGTCTCGGGATGAACGCCGGACGAATCCGTAATCACGGTCCGATCACGGGAACGCGACCAGAAATAGCCAAGCTCCGTTTCTGCTCTATTTCAGACGGATTGCGGAATCGCCGGGCCGGGGCGCCGCGGGTGCGCCCGGGAGAGACAGCGCCGCGCGGCGACCCTCGAGCGCCGGACAACAGCGGCGCGATGCCGGGGCCGCTTCCGATCGTGTTGCAACGGTTGGGAAGGACGACGACCCCGGTCGAGACATCCGCGCCCCGCCCCCTCTCCCGTGCGGGAGAGGGTTGGGGTGAGGGACAAGACGCTTCGAGGTCGAGCGAGCCATCACGGCGCGACGGGGGTGTGCCTCGTCCGGACGGAGCTGATCCCTCACCCTGTCCCTCTCCCGCACGGGAGAGGGGACCCGCGCCTCGTCCGGCACGGGCTCGACGCGCCACCGCCTCGCCTTGCTCGGGAGCGGCGCTAGGGCCCGGCATCCTCGCGCCGGAGCAGGAACACGCCCTGCGCGCCGAACAGGTTCCAGACCCACCAGGGCATGGAGAACCGCATCGGCCGGCCGCGGGCGTCCAGCGCCGTGGCGTGCTCGATCCGCGCGCCGATCAGGCGGCAGAGACCGACGAAGTCGCGGATCGTGCAGTGGTGGATGTTGGGCGTCTCCCACCACGCGTCCGGCATGATCTCGGTGACCGGCATCCGCCCGCGGAAGGCCAGCTCGGAGCGCACCCGCCAGTGCCCGAAATTCGGGAACGAGATGATCACCTGCCGGCCGATGCGCAGCAGGTGCTCCAGCACCACCCGGGGATTGCGGGTCGCCTGGATGGTCTGGGACAGGACCACGACGTCGAAGGCGCCGTCCGGGTAGTTGGCGAGGTCGGTGTCGGCGTCGCCCTGGATCACCGACAGGCCCCGGGCGAGGCAGGCGTTCACGCCCTCGCGGGACAGCTCGATCCCGCGCCCGTCGATGCCGCGGCGGTCGCGCAGCAGCGCCAGCAGCGAGCCGTCGCCGCAGCCGATGTCGAGCACCCGGGCGCCGGCCGGGACGAGGCCGAGCACGACGAGGTGGTCGACGCGGGCGCCGCCGCCCTCGGCCGCGTGGGGCAGGGCGTCCGCGCCCTCCCAGGGGGCGCCGTGGCGGACCTTGCCCGAGGCGATCTTACCCAAAGAGATCTTGCCCAGGGGCAGCTTGCCGAAGGTCATCTTGCCGGGCCCGCCGCTCGCCATCCGCGTCACAGCCCGCGCGCCCGGGCGGCCGCGTCGATGAAGCCGCGGGCCGCGGAGAACATGGCCGGCTCGTCGAGCAGGAAGGCGTCGTGGCCCTTGTCGCTCTCGACCTCCACGAAGGCCACCGGCGCCGCGGCGGCGTTGAGCGCGTGGACGATCGCCCGGGAGTCGCGGGTCGGGAACAGCCAGTCCGAGGTGAACGAGATCACGCAGAAGCGGGTCTTGGTGCCCCGGAAGGCGTTGGCGAGCACGCCGCCGTGGTCCTCGGCGAGGTCGAAATAGTCCATCGCCCGGGTCAGGTAGAGGTAGGCGTTGGCGTCGAACCGCTCGACGAAGCTCAGGCCCTGGTGGCGCAGGTAGCTCTCGATCTGGAAATCGGCGTTGAACGAGAAGGTCGGCGCCGTGCCGCCCTGGAAGCGCCGGCCGAACTTCCGGTGCAGCGCCGGCTCGGACAGGTAGGTGATGTGCGCGCCCATCCGGGCGACGCCGAGCCCCTTGGCGGGCCGGGTGCCCGCCTCGAGGTAGCGCCCGTCCGCCCAGGCGGGGTCGGCCATGATCGCCTGCCGGCCGACCTCGTGGAAGGCGATGTTCTGCGCCGAGTGGCGGGCGCCGGTGGCGATCGGCATCGCGGCGAAGACGCGCTCGGGATAGAGCGCCGCCCATTGCAGCACCTGCATCCCGCCCATCGAGCCGCCGATGCACAGGAACAGGTCCCGGATGCCGAGATGCTCCAGCAGCATTGCCTGGGCCCGGACCATGTCGCGGATCGTCACCAGCGGGAAGTTCAGCCCGTAGGGCCGCCCCGTCGCCGGGTCGATCGAGGCCGGGCCGGTGGAGCCCATGCACGAGCCGATGACGTTCGAGCAGACGACGAAGTAGCGGTCCGTGTCGATCGGCTTGCCGGGGCCGACCAGCGTCTCCCACCAGCCGGGCTTGCCGGTCACCGGGTGGGTGTGGGCGAAGTACTGGTCGCCGGTGAGCGCGTGGCAGATCAGGACCGCGTTCGAGCGCGCGGCGTTGAGCGTGCCGGCGGTCTGGTAGGCGATCTGGAAGGGCGCGAGCTCGACGCCCGCGTCGGTGAGCAGGGGCGTGTCGGCGGCGAAGCGCGCCACCGGGCTCCGCGGGTCGAGCGCCTGCGAGCGCTCGGACGCGCGCCGCGCCGGCTCGTCGATCGGGTCCGGCCTCAGGGCCGTGTCCGTTTGGGTGTCCATGGCGGGTCTTGACGACCGTGTATCGGTTCGGATCCGAACCGGGAGAGCACGGGATCGCCTGACGCGCCGCACTCGCCCGACGCGGCCAGCCCCGCCGAGGTAATGCGCGGGGGGCCGAGCGTCAACGCGGGCGGGCCGGTCGGTCAGGCCCGGTCGGGTCGCTCACGCGATCGGGGCGGCCATCACGGCGAGCCCCAGGGCGGGCAGGCCGAGCGCGAGGGCGGCCCGGGCATCCAGACGGTCCGCGCGGACGCCCGCCCGCCAGTGCCGGCTCGCCGCGCTCTCGATCAGCATGCCGGCGAGCACGAGACCGCAGCCGATCAGGGCCTGCATCGAAACCATGGGAACCTCGCCCGGACAGCCGCGCGACCGGGGGCGCCGCGCGTCTCGGCGCGCCCCCGGTTGCCGCTGAGAAAGTCCGTCCGGTGTCTGACGGTTCCTCGCCGACGCCTCAGCCGACGCCTCAGCCGGCGCCTCAGCCGGCGCCTCAGCCGGCGCTTCAGCGCATGGCGGCCGCGCAGGCCGCGAAGACCAGGGCGGCGCCGGCGGCCGTGATGCAGCCGTTGGCCCAGGGCGCCGCCTCGGCGCGCCGCAAGCGGCAATCCGCGGCGACCGAAACGAGGATCCCGATCAGGAAGAGGCTGCAGGGGATCAGGTCACCGGGCATCGTCGATCCATCCAGGGGTTGCAGGTCGGGGCACGCCCGACGCGCCCCTGTTCTCCCGGTTCAACAGGCCGAAACGTGGCGAGTGCCCCGCGGCATTTGCGCGTCGCCGATTTGCCGCGGCGCCCCGGATGGATCGCGCTGGTTGAAGTCCGCCGATGAAGTCCCGCCGATCAGGTCCTGGCCGAGGCCGGCCGGGTGTCGAAATCCTCCGGGCCCAGATCGAGGAGGTCGTTGGGGGTCTCGGTCCGGTCGTAGGCCTGGCTCGCCGCGGCCTCGATCACCGGCTGATTGCGGGCGAACAGCTCCAGGGGGGCGAGGTCGGCGCCGCCGAACTGCTGGCGCAGCACGGGAACCGGGACCTCGACCGCGATCACCCGCTGGCCGTTCGTCATGGCGAAGCGGATCAGCGAGTCGTCGGCGGGGAGGATGTGGGCGCCGCCGTCCAGGTAGCGTTCGAGGGGCATGCGGGGATCCTTCGTGGTGGGCGCCTGTCGGCGGAGCGCCGGCATACAGGCACGACTCCGTGGGGCCGGACAAGTCGCCCCGGCCGGGTCGGGCCGCCACCTCCGGAGTCGGCCCCGGGTTCACCGGCCGAGGAAATGCTGTAGACGGGCGCGGAACCGACCGAACCCCGCGCATCCCGAGTCGCACCGCAATGTCCGCCCCCCGACCCGCCCGTCCGGAACCGCGTCCCGGCGTCCTGGCGATCGACACCTACGTGCCCGGCAAGAGCGGGCGGCCCGGGGGCGGCAAGGTCTACAAGCTGTCCTCCAACGAGACGCCCCTCGGCCCGAGCCCCGCGGCGCTGGCCGCCCTCCACGCGGCGACCGCCAAGCTCGAGACCTACCCGGACGGGCGCGCCACGGTGCTGCGCACCGCCATCGCCCGGCGCTACGGGCTCGATCCCGAGCGGATCGTCTGCGGCGCGGGCTCGGACGAGCTCCTGTCGCTGCTGGCCTACGCGTATGGCGGGCCGGGCACCGAGGGGATCTACTCGGAGCACGGATTCCTCGTCTACCGGATCGCCATCCTGGCCTCGGGCGGCGAGCCCGTGGTCGCGCCCGAGCGCGACCTCACCGTCGACGTCGACGCGATCCTGGCCCGGGTCACCGACCGGACCCGGATCGTCTACGTCACGAACCCCAACAACCCGACCGGCACCTACCTGCCGTTCGACGAGATCCGCCGGCTCCACGCCGGCCTGCCGCCGCACGTGCTGCTGGTGATCGACGGCGCCTACGCCGAGTACGTCCGCGCGAACGACTACTCGGCCGGGCTCGAGCTGGCCCTCGAGGCCGAGAACGTCGTGATGACCCGCACCTTCTCGAAGATCCACGGCCTCGCCTCCGTGCGGATCGGCTGGATGGTCGCGCCGGCGCACGTGGCGGACGCGGTCAACCGGATCCGGGGCCCGTTCAACGTCTCGGGCCCGGCGATCGCCGCGGGCTCGGCCGCCATCGCCGACGAGGCGCACATGGCCGCCGCCGCCGCCCACAATGCCGAGTGGCTGCCGAAGCTCACCGAGGGCGCCCGCGCGCTCGGCCTGGAGGTCACGCCGAGCGTCGCGAACTTCCTGCTGATCCACTTCCCCGACGCGCCGGGCCGCTCGGCGGAGGACGCGGACGCGTTCCTGACCGAGCGCGGCCTCATCACCCGGCGGGTCACCGCCTACGGCCTGCCCAACGCCCTGCGGGTGACGGTCGCCGGGGCCGAGGCGAACGAAGCCTTCCTGGCCGCGCTCGGCGACTTCGTGCGGGGCCGGCATGGCTGAGACGTCCGTGGCCGGGGCGCCCGGGACCGAGGCGCCCGCTATCGGCCGCCTCGCCATCGTCGGCCTCGGGCTGATCGGCTCCTCGATCGCCCGGGCGGCGCGCCGCTACGGCCTCGCCCGGACCATCGTGGCGGTGGACCGCGACGCGGCCGTGCGCGCCCGGGTGCGCGAGCTCGGCATCGCCGACGTCGTCACGGGCGACCCGGCGGAGGGCGCCGCCGGCACCGACCTCGTCATCCTGTGCGTGCCGGTGGGCGCGATCGGGGCGGCGGCGGCCGAGATGGCGCCGCATCTCAAGCCCGGCGCGATCGTGTCGGATGTCGGCTCGGTGAAGGGCGCCGTGGTGGCGGCGGTCCGGCCGCACCTGCCCGAGGGCGTCGCGCTGGTCCCCGGACACCCGATCGCCGGGACCGAGTTCTCGGGGCCGGACGCGGGCTTCGCGACCCTGTTCCAGGGCCGCTGGTGCATCCTGACCCCGCCCGAGGGCACCGATCCGGCGGCGATCGAGACCGTCCGCGCCCTGTGGGCGGGGATGGGCGCCGACGTCGAGACGATGAGCGCCGAGCACCACGACCACGTGCTCGCCATCACCAGCCACCTGCCGCACCTGATCGCCTACAACATCGTGGGCACCGCGGCCGACCTCGAGGCGGCGACGCAGTCCGAGGTGATCAAGTTCTCGGCGAGCGGGTTCCGCGACTTCACCCGCATCGCGGCGTCGGACCCGACCATGTGGCGGGACATCTTCCTCAACAACCGCGAGGCGGTGCTGGAGATGCTCGGCCGGTTCAACGAGGACCTGTCGGCGCTCGCCAAGGCGGTGCGCTGGGGCGACGGCGACGCGCTCCACGCGATGTTCACCCGCACCCGGGCGATCCGGCGCAGCATCGTGGCGCAGGGCCAGGAGACCGCGGCACCGGATTTCGGCCGGCCGCGTCCGCCGGAGGAATAGGGAAGGCGGCGGACCGACCCTCACACGGACTGGGTCCCTCAGCGCCGTCTTTGCGAGCGCAGCGAAGCAATCCAGGGGGGCTCTACGCTGTGGGGGATGTCGCGCTGCCCTGGGTCGCTTCGCTGCGCTCGCGATGACGGGGAGCGCTCACGCCGGCGGGCGGTTGACCAGCACCGGCTGCGCGGCCGTCCGCTCCGGGAACAGCTGCTTCAGGGCCTCGAGCTTCGGCGCGTCGTTGGCGGCGATGTACGGGTGGCCGGGGTGCAGGGCCATGAAGTCCTGGTGGTAGCCTTCCGCCGGGTAGAACGCGGCGCCCGGCTCGATCCGGGTGGCGACCGGCCGCGCGTAGGCCTGGGCCGCGTCGAGCTGGGCGATGTAGGCCCCGGCCACCCGCGCCTGGTCGGCGTCCTGCGGGAACAGGGCCGAGCGGTACTGGCGCCCGGCATCGGGTCCCTGGCGATCCACCTGGGTCGGGTCGAGGGCCACCGAGAAGAAGATCCGCAGCAGCTCGTCGTAGCGGATGACCGACGGGTCGTAGGTGACCGACACGGCCTCGGCGTGGCCGGTCCCGCCGCCGCTCACGGTGCGGTAATCGGCCTCCGCGCGGGTGCCGCCGGCGTAGCCCGACACCGCGCCGCTCACCCCGCGCACGTGCTGGAACACCCCCTGCACGCCCCAGAAGCAGCCGCCGGCGAAGACGGCCACGCGCGGCCCCGGCGGCTCGGCGGAGCGGGTCACGGCCTCCGGCAGGCGCCGGGGCGCCTCCTCGGCGAAGGCCGGGAGCCGGGGGAGCAGGACGGCAGCCGCGAGGCCGAGCCCGAGACTCGCCCCGAGGACCGGGCGGGAGAGGGAGCGAAACGTGTCGCGAAGAGCCATGGTCAACCTCCTGCCGGATGCTGACAGCCCGTTCGCGCCGGCGCCCGATCCGGTTACGCGCGCGGCTGGCCGCATTGCGGTGACGGCGACATGGGTCTAGGCACCCGGCAACAGATCGACACGCGCGCGCAGGATCCGTCCCGTGACCATCGCCCCCGAGCCCAACTCCTTCCGCACCGGCCCCGACGAGCGCGGCCGCTTCGGCATCTTCGGCGGCCGCTTCGTCGCCGAGACGCTGATGCCGCTGATCCTCGAGCTGGAGGCGGCCTACGACGCGGCCAAGCAGGACCCGACCTTCCAGGCCGAGATGGAGAGCTACGGCACCCATTATATCGGCCGGCCGAGCCCGCTCTACTACGCCGAGCGCCTCACCGAGCACCTGCGCGCCAAGGCGCCGGCGGGGCAGGGCGCCAAGGTCTATTTCAAGCGCGAGGAGCTGAACCATACCGGCTCCCACAAGGTGAACAACGTGCTGGGCCAGATCCTGCTGGCCCGCCGCATGGGCAAGCCGCGGATCATCGCCGAGACCGGCGCCGGCCAGCACGGCGTCGCCACCGCGACGCTCTGCGCGCGCTTCGGCCTCAAGTGCGTCGTCTACATGGGCGCGGTCGACGTCGCCCGGCAGGCGCCCAACGTCTTCCGCATGAAGATGCTCGGCGCCGAGGTGATCCCGGTGGAATCCGGCACCAAGACCCTCAAGGACGCCATGAACGAGGCGCTGCGCGACTGGGTCACCAACGTCGCCGACACGTTCTACTGCATCGGCACGGTGGCGGGCCCGCACCCGTACCCGGCCATGGTCCGCGACTTCCAGTCGGTGATCGGCCGCGAGACCCGCGAGCAGATGATCGCCCAGGAAGGCCGGATCCCGGATTCCCTCGTCGCCTGCATCGGCGGCGGCTCGAACGCCATGGGGCTGTTCCACCCGTTCCTGGACGACCGCGAGGTCGAGATCTTCGGCGTCGAGGCCGCGGGCCACGGCGTCCAGTCGGGCCTGCACGCGGCCTCCCTCACCGGCGGCAAGCCGGGCGTGCTGCACGGCAACCGCACCTACCTGCTGATGGACGGGGACGGCCAGATCGCCGACGCGCACTCGATCTCGGCGGGCCTCGACTATCCGGGCATCGGCCCCGAGCACGCGTGGCTGCACGAGATGGGCCGGGTCACCTACCTGTCGGCGACCGATTCCGAGACGCTGGAGGCGTTCAAGCTCTGCTCGATGCTGGAGGGGATCATCCCCGCCCTGGAGCCGGCCCACGCCCTGTCCAAGATCCTGGAGCTCGCGCCGCAGCGCCCGGCCGAGCACCTCATGGTGCTCAACATGTCGGGCCGCGGCGACAAGGACATCCCGCAGGTGGCCGAGATCTTCGGCACGAAGATCTGAGGGCGCGCGGCGGCGGTCCTCCGCCCGCCGCGCCCCGCCTGTCCCGCGCGCGGACCGTCGGCCTCAGGCGGTCTCGATGTCCGTGAGCGGGAAGTCGTTGCCCTTGTAGAGCAGCGGGATGCCGTGGGCGCGGGCACAGGCGTAGGCGAAGCAGTCGCCGAAGTTCAGGCCGGCCGGGTGCCGGCCCTTGCCGAAGCGGTCGTAGGCGTCCAGCGCGCCCGCTTCGGCCTCCGGCGGGACGGCCAGGATCTCGATGCCGGCGAGGTCGAGATAGGCGTGCACCGCCTCGCGGGCGGCCGGGACCGGGAGATCGAGGTGGCGCGCCACGGCCACGCCGGTTTCCCAGACCGCCAGGGGCGACGTCACGCGGCGCAGCGCCCGCTGAAGCCGGGCCGCCAGGGCGGCCGCATCCGTCTCGTCGGTGAGGATCGCCGTGAGGGCCGACGCATCCACGAACATCGGGTCCCGCCTCAGGTGCGCTCGTACAGACCGTCGATGAACGCCGCGTCGGCGGGCTTCCGGTCCGGACCGGCACGCTCGTGCAGGGCACGGACGAAGTCGGCCGTCCGCTCGACGAGATCGGGCCGGTTCGTCTGGCGGGCGATCTCGTTCTGAAGCGCGCGGCGCACCGCGTCGGTCTTGCTCGTGCCCAGCAACGCCATGAGCTGGGCCGCGAGGGCGTCGACCTGCGGATCCTTGACGTAGAGCGGCATGCGCGGACCCCTGGGATATCCCGCACAGCGCTAATTTATATCCTCGGACGCCGCAAGACGGAGCGGGCCGGAGCGGGGCGCGGGGCCGCGGCCGCTCACCGCACGGTCACCGCACAGTCACCGCACGGTCACCTGATCCTTGATCTTCTCGTAGACCGACCGGCTGAGCACGCGCTTCGACAGCAGCTGCTCCACCGACGTGTAGGGCCGCTTGGCGACGATCGCCCGGCCGATGGCGCCGCCGCCGCGCAGGCGATTGAGATCCGCCACCGAGGCGGTGTTGAGATCGAGGATGGCCAGGGCACGGGGACCGGCGCTGTCCTCCGCCCGGTCGACCTCGGCCTGACCGGCCGCCTCCTGCGCCGACGGATCGGGCTGCGCCTCCCGCGGGGGCGGCTCGGCGGGGAAGGCCGTCGCGCCGGAGGGCATCTGCGTCGGCGCCGGAGCGCCGCCGGACGGGGCGGGGGCAGGCTCGACCGCCGCCGCGGGCGGGGCGGACGGAGCGGGCGGGGCGGGCGGCGCCGCAGGAGCCGCAGGGGCCGCAGGGGCCGCAGGAGGCGGCTCGACGCGCCGGACCGTCGCCGAGGGCTGGGGGGCCGCCGGTGTTTCCGGAGCGGACGCGGGCGGAATCGCCGGTCCGGGTGCGGGGCTCGGCAGCAGGGCCTGCACCACCGCCGCGAGGATGCCGGCAATGATGAGGAGAACCGAAACTCTGAGGATTGCAGGACCGCTGAGCACGCACCACTCGACGAGGATTAAAACTATATGCATCTACAGTTAATGATATCCTTGCACGTCGTCCAATCCACGCCCGAAACCCGGCGGGTCATCCCCAGGGTATGAGCGGGCCCGTACCGCGGCCGGGGGCGGGACTGCGTCGGCGGCTGGGTGAGCGACTCGGCAAGCGCCTGGGCGAGCGCGTCGGCGCCCTGCGCTACCTGCCGACCCTGTTCCGGGAGATCGCCGCCGCGAGCCCGCGCCTGCTGGCGGCGAGCCTGTCGCTGCGCCTCGTGGCGGCCTGCCTGCCGGTCCTGACCCTCTACCTCGCCAAGCTCATCCTCGACGGGATCGTGGCCGAGCACGCCCGGCCGGCGCCGGAGGCGGGGCTCGCTTCGTGGCTCGCCGATCCCGGCCGGGCGCGGCTCGCCGGCCTCGTCGCCGCCGAGTTCGGCCTCGCCCTGCTCTCGGACCTGACCGGCCGGCTCTCGAGCCTCGTCGAGACCCTGATCGGCGACCTCTACGCCAACGCGGCCTCCCTGCGGCTGATGGCGCACGCCGCCGAGCTCGACCTCGCCCAGTTCGAGGACAGCGCCCAGCAGGACCGGCTGGAGCGGGCCCGCCGGCAGGTCAGCGGCCGCACCGGCCTCATCGGCACGGTGTTCGGCCAGTTGCAGGGCCTCCTGACCCTCGCGACCCTGGCGGTCGGGGTCGCGGCCTTCACGCCCTGGCTCGTGGTGCTGATCGCCGCCGCCCTGGTCCCGGCGGTGCTCAACGAGTGGCACTTCACCAAGGCCGGCTACCGCCTCGCCTGGATCCGCAGCCCCGAGCGGCGGCGGATCGACTACCTGCGCTACCTCGGCGCCAGCGTCGAGACCGCCAAGGAGATCAAGCTCTTCGGCCTCGCGGGCTACCTCACCGGGCTCTACGCCGCGGTGGCGGGGCGGCTGCTCGCCGAGAACCGCGGCCTCGCGGTCGCCCGGGCCGGCTGGGGCTTCGCCTTCGCGAGCCTCGGGACGCTCGCCTACTACGCCGCCTACGCGGTGATCATCTGGCGGACGGTGGCGGGCGCCTTCTCGGTGGGCGACCTCGCCTTCCTGGCCGGCGCGTTCCAGCGGCTGCGCGGCGGCCTGGAGGGGCTGCTCCTCGGGCTGACCCAGATCACCGGCCAGGCGCAGTACCTCGAGGATTTCTACGCCTTCTTCGCGATCCGGCCGCAGATCCGCTCGCCCGCGCGGCCCGCGCCGGTGCCGAGCCCGATCCGCTCCGGGCTGGTCTTCGAGGGGATCGGCTACCGCTACCCGGGCAAGCAGGCCTGGGCGCTGCGCGACCTCTCCTTCGCCGTCCGGGCCGGGGAGACGGTGGCGCTGGTCGGCGGCAACGGCGCCGGCAAGACCACGATCGTCAAGCTGATGACCCGGCTGTACGACCCGCACGAGGGCCGCGTGCTCCTCGACGGCGTGCCGCTGGCCGCCTACGACCTCGACGACCTGCGGGCGCGGATCGGGGCGATCTTCCAGGACTTCGTCCGCTTCGACCTCACCGCCGGGGAGAACGTCGCGGTCGGCCGGATCGCGGCCGCCGACGACGCGGACCGCATCGCGGCCGCGGCGGCCCGCGGGCTCGCGGCCCCGGTGATCGAGCGCCTGCCCGGGGGCTACGCCCAGCCGCTGGGCAAGCGCTTCGCCGGCGGCCTCGACCTCTCCGGGGGCGAGTGGCAGAAGGTCGCGCTGTCCCGGGCCTACATGCGCGAGGCCGAGATCCTGATCCTGGACGAGCCGACCGCCGCCCTTGACGCCCGGGCCGAGCACGACGTCTTCGCCCGGTTCCGGGAACTGTCGGCCGGGCGGACGGCGGTGCTGATCTCGCACCGCTTCTCCACCGTGCGCATGGCCGACCGCATCCTCGTCCTGGAGGGCGGCCGGGTGCTGGAGGAGGGCAGCCACGCCGCCCTCATGGCGCGGGGCGGCCGCTACGCCGAGCTGTTCGCCCTCCAGGCCGAGGGCTACCGGTAGGGCGGACGCGGGCGGATCGGTGCGCCGTCCGGCGCGGGTACCCGGCGGTTCGGGGGCGGCCCAAGCATTGCCCGATTCCCTGAGCCTGCTATCTGCGGCGGACCGAACCGGGGTTGTCCATGCGCCTGCGCCTCTTCCCACTGCTGACGGCCGGTCTTCTCGTCTGCGCCGGGCCCGCCCGCGCGGCCCCGCCCGCCGCGCCCGAACCGGAGGCCAAGCCGCCAGCGCCCGGAATCGTGCTCGCCAACCACCGCGCGGTCTACGACCTGTCGCTGGCCGAGGGCGGCGGCACCCGCTCGGTGGAGAGCGCCCGCGGGCGCATCGTCATCGACTTCCGGGGCGACGCCTGCCGCGGCTACACGATGCAGACCCGCCAGGTGACGGAGCTGTCCTCCGGCGAGACCGGCGCGCGCCTGTCCGACATGCGCAGCACCACCTTCGAGGGCGGGCAGGGGCGCGAGTTCCGGTTCAAGACGACGACGCTCACCAACAACAAGCCCGCCGCCCCCGTGGACGGGACCGCCTCCGAGCTGGGCGACGCCCTGACGGTGAAGCTGAAGGGCGGCCCCAAGCCGTTCACCGTGGAGGGGCCGGTCCTGTTCCCGAGCGAGCACATGCGCCGCCTGATCGAGGCGGCGCGAGCCGGCCAGTCGACCCTCGCGGTCAAGGTCTTCGACGGCTCGGACGACGGCCGGAAGGTCTACGACACCTTCGCGGTGATCGGCCACGCCGCGACCGGCCCGGCCCCGGCCTCCGGCTCGACCCGCGACAAGCCCCTGCGCGACGGGTCGCTGGCCACCATGCCGCGCTGGCCGGTCCGCCTCAGCTACTACACCGAGGGCGCCGGGGAGCGGACGCCGATCTACACCCTCGGCTTCGACCTCTACGAGAACGGCGTCAGCGGCGCGCTCAAGCTCGATTACGGCGACTTCGCCATCCTGGGCGACATGACCGCCCTCGACATCGACGCCAAGGCGGGGCAGGCCGACAGGGAGGCGGGCAAGGGCTGCACGCCCTGAGGCCCCGCCTCACGCCCACGCGTCGTCCGGCCGCGGCGAGAGCGCCTGCCAGGCCGCGGCGATCCGCTCCGGCTTGATCCCGAGGCCGTTCGCGCAGGCGACGAGCACGTTCTCGTCGCCCATGACATGGTCGAGGACGCCGACCAGGAAGGCCGGCTCCCGGGCGCTCGCGCGAAGCGTGTCGGGGCTCAGGCCGCTCGCCGCCAGGAAGGGCAGGAGACGGTCGTCGTCCCCAGCGATCCACAACAGAACGTCCAGGGCGAGCCGTTCGGCCGACTCATGCCCTTGAAGAGGTTTGCCATTCATCAACATGTGAACGCTACAAAGGTGACGGAGGGGCTTCACGGCCCGCTAATCATGATCGGCGCGCACCGGGACAACGGATCATGAAGAAGACGGTGCTGATCGTCGAGGACAACGAGTTGAACATGAAGCTGTTCAACGATCTCCTGGAGGCGAACGGCTACGCGACGCTCAAGACCGCCCACGGCATCGAGGCGATCGAGCTGGCGCGCGCCCATCACCCCGACCTGATCCTCATGGACATCCAGCTCCCCGAGGTCTCCGGCCTCGAGGTGACGAAGTGGCTCAAGGAGGACGACGACCTCAAGAGCATCCCGGTGATCGCCATCACGGCTTTCGCCATGAAGGGCGACGAGGAGCGGATCCGCGAGGGCGGCTGCGAGGCCTACCTGTCGAAGCCGATCTCGGTCGCGAAGTTTTTGGCAACGGTTCGGGCCTATCTTGAACCGCGTTGACGCCGGCGAGGCGTGCCGTTGAACCGGACCCCCGGCCGCGCCGGGCCGGGTGACCGGTTCAACCGTCCGTCCCGTCGTGTCCGCCCCGGCCCCGGCGGCCGACCGGCGGCGCGCCCCCACGGCACACGGCGCCCGGTCCGGGCCGCTCACCCGCGCCCGCACGAGGAACCATGTCGGCCCGTGTCCTGATCGTCGACGATCTGTTCCCGAACGTCAGGCTTCTGGAGACGAAGCTCGGCCTGGAATATTTCGACACGCTCGCGGCCATGAACGGCCGGGACGCGATCGCGATCTGCGAGAAGGGCCTCTGCGACCTCGTCCTGCTCGACGTGATGATGCCCGGCATGGACGGGTTCGAGGTCTGCCGGCACCTCAAGAACAACCCGCTCACGGCCCACATCCCGGTGGTGATGGTCACGGCCCTCGACCAGCCCGCGGACCGCCTGCGCGGCCTCGACGCCGGGGCCGACGACTTCCTGACCAAGCCGGTGGACGACACCGCTCTGTTCACCCGGGTGCGCAGCCTCGTGCGGCTCAAGGCCGTGACGGACGAGCTGCGACAGCGCGCGCTCGCCTCCCGGGAGTTCGGGATCGGCGATCCCCTGGCGCTCGCCACCGCCGAGACCGGCCTCGACGCCCGGATCCTGCTGATCGAGGACCGGCCCGGCTCGGCCGAGCGCCTCGCCGGGGCCCTGCGCCAGCACCACGTGGTCACGGTCGAGCCCGACCCGCAGGAGGCCCTGCGCCTCGCCGCCGAGGAGTCCTTCGACCTCGCCCTCGTGAGCCTCGACCTCACCGGCTTCGACGGCCTGCGCCTGTGCAGCCAGCTCCGGTCCCTCGACCGGACCCGGGCGATGCCGCTGATCATGCTCGCCGAGGAGTACGACCGCGCCCGGGTGGTCCGCGGCCTCGATTTCGGCGTGCACGACTTCCTGATGCGGCCGGTCGACCGCAACGAGCTGATGGCCCGGGTCCGCACCCAGGTGAAGCGCAAGCGCTTCACCGACGCGCTCCGGGGGGCGATGCAGGCCTCCCTGCAGATGGCCGTGACCGACGCGCTCACCGGCCTGCACAACCGGCGCTACCTCGACAGCCACCTCGGCACCCTGTTCGGCGACGAGGCCGCCCGCCGGGCGAGCCTCGCCGCGCTGATCCTCGACATCGACCACTTCAAGGGGATCAACGACAGCTTCGGCCACGAGGCCGGCGACGAGGTGCTGCGCGGCTTCGCCGAGCGGGTCCGCCAGCACACGCGGCCGATCGACATCGTGGCGCGCTACGGCGGCGAGGAGGTGGTGGTGATCCTGCCGGAGGCAGGCCTCGTCGAGGCGCAGGGCATCGCCGAGCGCATCCGCGAGCGCGTCGAGGCGGTGCCGTTCACCGTGCAGGGGGCGACCCGGACCGTGTCGGTGACGGTCTCGATCGGCGTCGCCGTGCGCCGCGGCGAGGATCTCGGCCCCGCCGACATGCTCCGCCGGGCCGACCTCGCCCTCTACCGGGCCAAGGCGGCGGGCCGGAACCGGGTCGAGTCGCAGGCGGCCTGACCGGCGGCCTGACAGGCGTCCCCGCGTCAATCCGCGCGCCCGCGCGCGCGGATGAAAAGGCCGGCCTCGCCGTGTTATCGGATTCGGCCGGCCCGTCGAGGCCGGCGGAGCGGCGCGCGGGACCGAACCCATGGACATGCAGGTACCGGCACGATCCGGCCGCGACGCGAGCGTGCTGAACCACCGCCGCCTGTGCAAGATCGCGTCCTCGCCGCACGCCTACGTCCGCGGCAGCACGGCGCGGTTCTACGAGCTGCTCGCCGGGATGCCGGCCGGCACCCTGCCCGAGGGGCCGCCCGTCTGGATCTGCGGCGACGCGCATCTCGGCAATCTCGGCGCGCTCGCCGGCCCGGACGGCGGGATCGACATCCAGATCCGCGACCTCGACCAGACCGTGGTGGCGAACCCGGCCTTCGACCTCGTCCGGCTCGCGCTCTCCCTGGTCACCGCGGCGCTCAACGCGACCCTGCCGGGCATCGTCACCGCCCGGATGATGGACGCCATGGCGGACGGCTACGCCGACGGGATCGCCGATCCCGAGGGGGCCGAGCGGGGCGTCGACCCGTCCGAGATCGTCGTCACGACGAAGCGGCGGGCGCTCGGCCGGCGCTGGCGCCACCTCTCGCGCGAGCGCCTGAAGGGCAAGGCCGCCCGGCTCCCGCGGGGCAGCCGGTTCTTCGACCTCGACGCCGACGAGCAGGACGCGCTGACGGCGCTGATCCGCGACCCGGAGATCCGCCGCCTCGTCCTGGCGCTCGGCAGCGCGGCCGACGACGCCGAAATCCGGCTGCTCGACGCCGCCTACTGGATCAAGGGCTGCAGCTCCCTCGGGCGCCTGCGCTACGCCGCCCTGGTGGAGGTGCTGGGCGGCGACCGCCCGAACCTCGCCCTCCTCGACGTCAAGGAGGCGGTGCCGCACCTCGCGCCGGCCGCCGCCGGGATCGCGGTGCCGCCCGACCACGCCGAACGCGTCGTCGCGGGGGCGCGGGCGCTGTCGCCCAACCTCGGCGACCGGATGGTCGCCGGCCACATCGGCGGCACGCCCGTCACGGTCCGCGAGCTGCTGCCGCAGGATCTCAAGATCGACGCCGAGCAGTTCTCCCGCGGCGAGGCGGTCCGCGTCTCCCGGCACCTCGCCGCCATCCTGGGCCGCGCCCACGGCCGCCAGATGGGCGCGGCCGACCGCCGGGCCTGGATCGACGCCGTGCGGGCGCCGGGCCCGGGCCCCGACGCTCCCGGCTGGCTCTGGTCGGTGGTCACCGACCTGATGGGCGCGCACCAGCGCGGCTACCTGGAGCATTGCCGCCGGATCGCCCGGGAGGCGCTGGACGCGGCCTGACGCGGCCTGACGCGGCCCGGACCGACCCGGACCCGGGGCGCTTCCGCCACGCCGCCGGTTGACACCATCCCCGCCATCGCCAACACCTCCCGCCCGCCGCCTCTCGCGCGGCGGACCCCGGGAAGACCTGTGATACGATGGCGGTGACGCGCACCTACCTCGACTTCGAGAAGCCGGTGGCCGAGCTGGAGGCCAAGCTCGAGGAGCTGCGCGCCGTGAGCGCGCGCGACGGCGCGGTCTCCATCGCCGAGGAGGTCGGCCGGCTCGAGGCCAAGGCCGGCCAGGCGCTCGCCGAGATCTACGCGAATCTGACCCCCTGGCAGAAGACCCAGGTGGCCCGCCACCCGCAGCGGCCGCACTTCGTGGACTACCGCGACGGGCTCATCACCGAGTTCACCCCGCTGGCCGGCGACCGCAGCTTCGGCGAGGACGAGGCGATCCTGGGCGGGTTCGGCCGGTTCCGCGGCCGGCCGGTCCTGGTGCTCGGCCAGGAGAAGGGCGCCACGACCGAGGCGCGGCTGCGCCACAATTTCGGGATGGCCCGGCCCGAGGGCTACCGCAAGGCGGTCCGGCTCATGGAGACCGCCGACCGGTTCGGTCTGCCGGTCCTCGCCTTCGTGGACACCGCCGGCGCCTATCCGGGCATCGAGGCGGAGGAGCGCGGCCAGGCCGAGGCCATCGCCCGCTCGACCGAGGCCTGCCTCGCGCTCGGCGTGCCCAACGTCGCCGTGGTGATCGGGGAGGGCGGCTCGGGCGGCGCGATCGCGCTCGCCACCGCCAACCGGGTGCTGATGCTGGAGCACGCGATCTACGGGGTGATCTCGCCGGAGGGCGCCGCCTCGATCCTGTGGCGCGACCAGGGCCGCGCGTCGGACGCCGCGACCGCCATGAAGATCACCGCCCAGGACCTGCTGCGGCTCGGCGTCATCGACGCGATCATCCCGGAGGCCACCGGCGGGGCGCACCGCGACCGCGAGGCGGCGATCCGGGCCGCGGGCGACGCCATCGCCGACGCCCTCGCGCAGTTCGACGGCCTCTCGCCCGTCGAGGTCCGCGACCGGCGCGCCGAGAAGTTCCTGGCGATCGGCCGGACCCTGTGAGCGAGCCCGGGGCGACGGGGGGCCTGTTCGGCGCGCTCGGCCGGCTGCTCGGCCGGCGCGACGCGCGGGAGCCGGGCCGGCACAACCACGCCTCCCTGGGCTGCAATTGCCAGATGGCGCACGTCCTCAAGACGCTCGACCTGCGCCAGTGGTCGGGGCCCCTCGACTGGATCTTCTCCATGCCCGGCATGGCCCGGGACTGCCTCGCCGACGACTTCGCCGCGCTCGTCGACCGGGGCCAGCTGGAGAGCATCCCGGAGGCCGAGCGGCGCGGCCCCGGCATCTGGCGGGGGCGCCACCGCCTCTACCGGGAGCGGCACGGCCTCGAGTGCGTGTTCAACCACCACGACCCGGCGACGAGCGAGGCGGACTACGCCTTCCTCACCGAGGGCGTGCGCCGGCTGCGCCGGGCCCTCGACACGCAGGGCACCGACAACCGCCTCTGGATGATGACCCATCTGCACACGCCCCGCGACGTGGTCGAGGCGATCGACGACCTGCTCGGGCAGCGCGCCAGCCGCAACCACCTGACCTTCGTGCAGCTCGAGACCGGGCACCCGCGCATGGCGGTGGTCGAGGCGCTCGACCTCCGGCCCACCCTGCGCTGGCTCACCGTGCAGACGCCCTCGGAGCCGGTCGGCCTGCGGCTCGCCGACCCGGCCGACGACGCGGCGCTGGTGGCGATCATCCGCGCCGAGGCGGCGCGGCGGCCGGACCTGTTCGCCTGAGCGGGCGCCCGGGGGCGACGTTGCGGGGCGGCGGCCGGTCGGCTCCCGGGGCGGCCGTCAATGCGCGGCGCGCGACAGGGCAACGATCGCGCCGACGATGACGATCGTCTGGAAGCCGATCGAGCCGATCACCCATTTCATGATGTCGAACTTCGCTTCGGCCAGATCGGTCTTGGTGACGAGGTTCGTCAGATCGGAATCCCGACTCTCGCGGATCGCCGCGGTGATCGCCTCGGCCTGATCCTCGGACAGGCCGGTCGCCCGCAGGCGACGGACGAGGGCGTGCGTGTCGAGCGAGAGGGCCGTCATGGGCGACGTTCGCGTGTTCGAGCCGTCCGGGTCGATCGGCCGGATCCGGATGGCAGCCTCCGCGAACGTGGCGCCTTCATCCCGCCGAGGCAAGCAGCTCAAAGTTGGGCGCCCGGCGCGGTCGCACGCGTCCGCTCCGCCAGGGAGTCCACCGGTCCGCGCACCGGGCCGGCAGGCCGGACCGCGGGCGGGACCGCGCACGAGCACAGCATGGATCGCCGCGCGGCCCTGCGGCTCCAACGGCGCCGTCCCGCGACCCCGACGCGGCGCGCTGTGGATAGCGCGCATCCGCCGGCTCTCCACACCGGAGAACAATCCAGTGTTGCAGCCGGGTCCTTGCGGTAAGGAAGGCGCAAGCTTAACGAGCCTATTGGGTTGGGGAGTGGCACCCGACGCGGCCAGCAAGGCCCGCGGGCGCGCGTAAGACGATCGAGGTTCCCCATGACGGCGCGTCTCGCGACCGCGCGACTGCTGGCGGCGGCGTCCCTGCTGGCCCTGTCGCTCGCCGCCTGCCAGGACGGTTCCGGGATCAACGGCCCGAGCGCGCGCAGCCTCGCGCCGATCGCCCCCCAGACCGTCGCGTTGATGCAGTCCAAGGGGATGCAGCCCTCCGACCCGATCCTGATCCGCACCTTCAAGAAGGAGGCGGAGATGGAGATCTGGAAGCGGGGAAGCGACGGCCGCTACGCCCTCCTGAAGACCTACCCGATCTGCCGCTGGTCCGGCCAGCTCGGGCCGAAGACCCGCGAGGGCGACCGGCAGGCGCCCGAGGGCTTCTACACGATCACCCCGGGCCTGATGAACCCGAACTCGTCGTACTACCTCTCGTTCGACACGGGCTTCCCGAACGCCGTCGACCGGGCCAACGGGCGCACCGGCAAGTACCTGATGGTGCACGGCACCTGCTCGTCGGCGGGCTGCTTCGCCATGACCGACGCCACCATCGCGGAGATCTACGCCGTCGCCCGCGACGCGTTCATCGGCGGCCAGCGCAGCTTCCAGTTCCAATCCTACCCGTTCCGGATGACGGCCGAGAACATGGCCAAGTTCCGCAACGACCCGAACATCGCCTTCTGGCAGAACCTCAAGGAGGGGTCCGACTATTTCGAGGCCCTGCACGAGGAGCCGAAGATCGGCCAGTGCGGGACCAAGTACGTGTTCGGCGGGGCCGACGCGGCCGCCGGCTCGTGCAAGCCCCGTGTCGACCCGCTGGTCGCGGAGAAGAGCGCGCGCGACACGCACGCGGTCGCCGACCTCGTCGCCAAGGGCACGCCGGCGGTGCGGGTCGTCTACCAGGACGGCGGCCAGAACCCGGTCTTCCGCCCGCAGAACGCCAGCGCCTTCGCGAGCCTCGGCGGCACCGAGACGGTCCTGCCCTACGACGCCAAGGAGTACGGCCGTCACAATCTCGGCGACGTGAGCCGACCCGAGACCCTGGCGGCCGGCCCGCAGGAGATCGAGCTCGCGCCGAAGGGCCAGCCCACGATGCTGGCCGGCGCCGAGCCAGCGGCCGCGACCCGCGCCGCGAAGGCCGGCGGCAAGGGGCACGGGCGGGAGCCAGCGGCGCCCACGACGCCCACGACGCTCATGGCGAACCGCGCCGATCCCGGCGCGCAGGTCGAGACCACGGCGGCCCTGCCCGACAAGCCCGCCCGCATCGCGGTGGCGGACGCGGACGGCGATCCGAGCAGCTACCAGAAGCTGTTCGGCCAGCTCTTCGCCAAGGACAAGCCGGCCCCGGCGGCGCCCGCGGCCCCGGCGGTCGCCGCCGCGGTCGTGCCCGCGGCGGCGCCGGAGCCGGCGAAGGTCGCCCACGCCGCCGAGACGGTCGCGCCGAAGGCCGCCAGGGCCCACGCGGTGAAGACCGCGAAGGTCGAGGGCAAGGGTGAGTCGAAGGCCGACGCGAAGGCGGAGAAGCCCGCCCTCCGGAAGGGCGAGCCCGAGGGCCGGAAGCCCTGACGGCTCAGACCAGCGGCCGGTCGCGGTTCATCAGCCACAGGGCGTGGACCGTGCCGGGCAGCCAGCCCAGGATCCACAGCAGGATGTTCAGCAGGAACTGAAGGCCGAAGCCCGTGGTGACGAGCACGGCGATCGGCGGGAAGAAGATCGCGAGCAGGATGCGGACGAGGCTGGACACGGGGACTCCGGGCGTGAGGTCGGCACGTCCCGGCTCCAACGAAACACGGTTTTATCCGTTCCGCCCGAACTGACCCTGAACCGGCCCCGAAGACCCCGGCAGGCCGGGGCCGCGGGGCGGCGCCTCAGTTCTTCGCCGGCGGCGTGGTGGCGGAGGGGACGTTGGCGGCCTGCTTCTCCGGGTGCTTCACCTGGCTGTAGGCGACGTTCGCGAAGGTGCCGATCACCGCGGGCCAGCTCGGGTTGCCGTATTGCGGGTCGTCGCGGCCGACCTTGCAGAAGGCCGTGGTCAGGCCGTTGACGATGTCGTCGTCGGTGACCCCGGTCGGCTCCGCCTTCACCTGCTGCACCAGCCGGGCGAGGGTCGGGACGAAGTCCTGCTGCTTCAGGCCCTTCAGGCTCGCCTGCAGCCCGATCTTGTCGAAGGCGGCCTTCAGCTTGTCCTGCTCGATCTCCGCGCAGGGCGCCGTGCCGGCCAGCATGGTCTTGGTGGCGGCGCGCGCCTCCGAGGCCTTCTCGCCGGTCACGACCGGCGCCTTGTTGCCCCAGGAATTGCGGATGTAGTCGGTGACGTTCCTCACCTCGACGTCGGTCATCTGCTGGCCGATCGCCACCATCGGGGCGAGCCCGCTCTGGGCGCCGAGCCCGCCGTAGATCACCCGCAGCACCGTCTCGGGGCCCTCGGACTGGACCGAGGTGTTGCCGGCGAGCGCCGGGACCGCGCCCTCGATGCCCTTGCCGTCGGGCTGGTGGCAGGAGGAGCAGTAGGTCAGGTAGGTGGAGGCGCCGGGCGCGTCGGGCGTGTCGAAGGCCGTGAGGTCCTTCGGCTTGTAGGTCTGCTTGGCCGGCACGGTGCGCAGGTACGCCACCATGGCCTTCAGGTCCTCCTCCTTCACCTTGGAGAGGGATTCCATGATGGTCTGGCGCATCGGCCCGGCGGCGACGCCCGGCCGGTCGCCCGGGGCGGTGCCGGTCTTGAGGTAGGTCACCACCTGCTCGTCGGTCCAGGCGCCGATGCCCTGGTGGCCGTCCGGGGTGATGTTGGGGGCGTACCAGCCGTCGATCACGCCGCCGCCGAACCGGCCCGCGAAGCTCGAGTTGCCGACGAGCTTGTTCTCGTTGTGGCACATGGCGCAGTGGCCGAGCCCCTCCACGAGGTAGCCGCCGCGGTTCACCTCGGCGCTGGCCTTCGGGTCGGGCTTGAAGCGCTCCTCGGTGAAGAAGGCCGTCCGCCACGTCACCAGCGCCGTGCGGACGCTGAACGGGAACGGGATCTGGCTCTCCTTCCGCTTCTCGTTCACGGCCGGGACCGACTGGAGATAGGCCCAGATCGCCTTGGTGTCCTCGTCGGTGACCTTGGTGAACCACGCGAACGGGAAGGCCGGGTACAGGTAGCCGACGTTCTTGCTGTAGCCGTGCCGGAACGCCTGGTCGAAGTCGGCGTAGCTCCAGTTGCCGAGGCCCGTCTCCTTGTCGGGGGTGAGGTTGGGGGTCATGATCACGCCGAAGGGCATGTTCAGCGCGTAGTTGCCGGCGAGGTACTTGCCGCCCGGCGCCGTGTGGCAGGCCGCGCAGTCGCCCATCGTCACGAGGTACTTGCCGCGCTCGATCTGGTCGGCCGAGCCGTCCTGCGCCAGCGCCGGCGCGGCCAGGAGCAGGCCCGCGAGGAAGGGGGCGGCCCGCATCGGGGCCAGCCGCGTCGGGGCCGCGCGGCCGGAGGAGAGGGCTCTCGTGCGCTGCATGCCGCGTCTCCCATCCCGATTTTAGAGCTGTTTGAAACTTGTGACGCGCGTGAACGCGGCCGTCGCGGACGTTGTTCCGGCCGGCGCCGCGCTGCGGCGTTGTGCCGTGGCCGCCCGGACCCGCAGGCCGAGGTCGGCGAGATGGGCGAGTAGCCCGGCGAGCATCCACCCGGCGACCGCGACCCAGCCGGCCCCCACGAGCGCCGCCCGCAGGGCCAGCATCAGGGCGGCGCCGGAGGCGAGGTTGGCCAGCAGGGACGGCAGCGGCGGGCCGCCCCGGCGGGCGAGCCACGCGAGGGCGAGCGCCTCCAGGGCGACGAGCAGCAGGATCCCGTCGACGATCCGGCCCGACGCGAAGGCGGGGCCGAGGACCGGGCCGAGGACCGGGTCGAGGAGCGCCCCCATCAGGCGGGCTCCGCGAACGGCCCGTTGAGGCGGACGATCCGCAGGTTCAGGCAGGCGGCGACGCTGACCCAGGCGAGGTAGGGCAGGTTCATGAGCCCCGCCGCGCCCGAGACCCGGCCGGTCACCAGCACCAGCACGGCGATGGACAGCCACAGGACCGCGACCTCGGCCAGCGCCCAGTCGGGCCGGCGGAACCGGAAGAACAGCACGCTCCAGGCGATGTTGAGCACCCCGTTCACCGCGTAGGCGGCCAGCAGGACGCCCCGGGCGACGGGGTCGGCGTCGCCGTTCCAGGCCAGCACGCCGGCCGTGGTGGTGAGCGCGAAGATCACCGCCCAGACCGGGCCGAAGGCCCAGTCCGGCGGCTTCCAGGCCGGGACCCGCAGGCGCCGGTACCACGTGTCCGTCGTGGTCGCGAGGCCGCCGGCCACGGCCACCAGCACGGCGGCGACCGCCGCCACCGCGGGCGGTCCCAGATCGGCGGCGGCGAGGCTCACGGCGAGACCCAGCGGAACAGGTGCGCGAGGTCCTTGAAGAAGATCCGCGCGTGGGCGGCCGGCTTCGCGCGGACCAGCTCCTTGTTCATGTAGCTGTCCCAGGTGAGCTGCTGGACGTCCTTGTCCCGGCAGATCGAGACGAAGCGCTCGCGCAGGCCGTCGCTGCGGTACCAGACCCACTGCATCATCCCGAGGATCCAGAACACGCGGCCGTGCAGCTTCATGAACCGTCTCCGCGCGCCCGCGAGGGCGCGCGCGTCCCCGGTCCGCAGGAAGGCGGCCGCGGCCTCGGCCGACAGCCGGCCGCCGAGCATCGCGTAGTAGATCCCCTCGCCGGAGGCCGGCGCGACGACGCCCGCGGCGTCGCCCGCGAGCAGCACGTCCCGGCCGTTGTCCCAGCGCTTCAGGGGCTTCAGCGGCAGCGGCGCCCCCTCGCGGCGGACGGTCTCGGCGTGGTCGAGGCCGGTGGCGGCGCGCAGGGCCCGGATCGAGGAGCGCAGCGAGAACCCCTTCCGCGCGCTGCCGGTGCCGATGCTCAGCGTGTCCCCGTGGGGGAAGATCCAGCTGTAGAAGTCCGGCGAGTGGCGGCCCTGGTAGTAGACGTCGCAGCGGGTGGCGTCGACAGACCCGGCCCCGGGGGCGCCGGCCTCCGGGACCCGCAGGATCTCGTGATAGGCGAAGACCTGCCGCATCCTGGCGTGGCCCGGCACCTCCGCGCGGCCGACCGGCGAGCAGGCGCCGTCGGCGCCGAGGACGAGGCGGGCCCGGACGGCGTGGCGGGCGAGGCCGGCCCCCGCGCCGGTGGTGAAGTGGACCAGCGGCGGCCCGTCGTCGGGCCGGGTGATCCGGTCGTAGGCCGCCGCGCGCAGGTCGGCGCCGGCCGCCGCGGCCCGCTCGCGCAGCCACGGGTCGAAGTGCTCGCGGTCGACCATGCCGACGAAGCCCTCGCCCACCGGCATGTCGACGGCCTTGCCGCTCGGCGCCACCATCCGGGCGGACCGGATCTTCGCCACCAGGAGCGCGTCCGGGATCGCGAAGTCCCGGATCAGCCGGGGCGGGATCGCGCCGCCGCAGGGCTTGATCCGGCCGGGCTTGTCGAGGAGCAGCACCGCGTGGCCGGCCCGGGCGAGGTCGGTCGCCGCCGTGGCGCCGGCCGGCCCGCCGCCGACCACGACGACGTCGTAGCTGTCGCGGCCGGGGCCGCCATCGTCCAACCGGGCCATGGCCTCACCTCGCGCTGAAGGCAGGATCGAGCGGCACCGTGTCGGGTGCCGGAGCGGGTTCGAGCCGCGCCGCCAGGACGACCGCGACGAGGAACAGCAGCCCTTCCGCGGCGAAGACCGCCGCGTAGGCCTGGACGGGTTCGGCGGTGACCAGCCGGACGGCGTCGACCGCCACGGCCCCGAGGAAGCCGCCGGCCCCGAAGGCCACGCCCTGCGCGGCGCCCCAGACGCCCATGCGGGTGCCGCGCTCCCGCGCGTCGCCGCGGCCGGCGAGCGCCATCATCGAGCCGATGGCGGCGACCGCGTAGGCGCCGTTGGCCACCCCGAGGGCGAAGACCGTCGCGCGCAGGGGGAAGTCCGATCCCGCCGCCGCGCCGCTCGCCAGGGCGAAGAGGGCGGCGGCCGAGCCGGCGCAGCCGATCCCGATCCAGAGCCGCAGGGAGGCGAGGACGGTGCCGCGGGCGAGGAGCGTCACCGCCGCCACCAGCAGCATGCCGGCGAGCACGCCGCCGTGCTGGAGGCCGGCGAGCTTGGTGGTGGCGCCGGGGCTCATCGCGAAGACGAGGCCGGCATAGGGCTCCAGGATCAGCTCCTGGGCGCTGTAGGCCAGCATCGACACGAAGACGAAGATCGTGAAGGTCCGGCTCACGGGGTCGGCCAGCACGTGGGCCAGCACGGTGAAGAACGGGCGGCGCGCCTCCGCGGGCTCGGGCGCCCGGACCGGCAGGCGGCGCTCGACGCCGGCGACCGCGAGCGCCGCCACGCAGAAGGCGACGAGCGAGACCGTGCCCGACACCGCCACGAGGCGCGGGCCGGAGAACGGGTCGAGGAAGTGCCCGGCGAGCGGCGCCGTGACGGCGAAGCCGACGATCATCATCACCCAGACGACGGTGGCGGCCGCGCCCCGCCGGGCCGGCGCGACGCCGCCCGAGAGCAGGACGAGGAGCGAGGTCCCGGCCGCGCCGACGCCCATGCCGACGCACAGGAACGAGAGGGCGGCGAGCGCCAGCCCCAGGGCGAGGCTCTCGGCCGCCAGCGCGGTGCCGCAGGCGGCGCCGAAGCCGCCGAGGCAGAGGGCCGCCATGCCGCCGACGATCCAGGGGGTGCGCCGGCCGCTGCGGTCGGAGCCGTAGCCCCAGCGCGGGCGCAGGACCTGCACGGCGTAGTGCAGGGCGACCAGCAGGCCCGGCACGAGGGCGGGCAGCGCCAATTCCACCACCATGACCCGGTTGAGGGTGGCGGTCATCAGCACGACAACGCTGCCCAGCGCGGTCTGGACGAGGCCGAGGCGGACGATCTGGGGCCAGCCGAGGCCCGTGCCGGGGTCCGGTGCCATCACGCCCCTCCCACCAGCGGGCGCAGCGCGAAGGCCGAGACCAGCATGCCGAGGACGTAGAGGGTGGTGCCGGTGCCGTTGTACCAGATCGCCCGCTCCCGGGGATTCTCGAGGAACCGGGCCATCAGGGCGAACTGCCCGGCGAGCAGCGCGGCGACGAGGCCGGCGTGCCAGTAGCGCTCCCAGCCGACGAGGAGCGCGATCACCGCCACCTGCGGCAGGGCCATGACCAGGCAGGCGAAGCGCGCGGCGCGCTCGGAGCCCATCTGCACCGGCAGCGACAGCAGCCCCATCCGGCGGTCGCCCTCCACGGACTTGAAGTCGTTGAGGGTCATGATGCCGTGGGCCCCGGCCGCGTAGAGCAGCGCCACCAGGAGCACCCGCCGGTCGGGCAGGGCGGCGGCCATGACGGCGGCGCCGGTGAACCAGGGCAGCCCCTCGTAGCAGAGCGCCACCGCGGCGTTGCCCCACCAGCCGTTCCGCTTCAGCCGCACCGGCGGCGCCGAATAGATCCAGGCCAGGACCAGCCCGAACAGCGCGGCCCCGAGGATCCAGGGCCCGAGCGCGGCGGCCACCGCCAGCGACAGCGCCGTCCAGGCAAGCGCGAGGTAGAGCCCCCAGCGGCCCGGGATCCGCCCGGAGGGGATCGGCCGGTTCGGCTCGTTGATCGCGTCGACGTGGCGGTCGAACCAGTCGTTGGCGGCCTGGCTAGTGGCGCAGACCAGCGGGCCGGCCAGCAGGATGCCGGCGGCGATCACCGGCCACTGGCCGCTGGCCGGCTGGCCCGAGGAGATCACCCCGCAGGCGAAGGCCCACATCGGCGCGAACCACGTGAGCGGCTTCAGCAGCTCGATGACTGCGCTCGGGGCGGGCGTAGCGGTCATGACGGGAGGCTACCGGCGCCCGGCGGGGTGTCAAGCCAGATTTACACCGCGCGCCAGCATGTGCGCGACGTTTGTCGAATAAATACAGCGGCGGACCAGAAATACATTATCCGGAACACCGAAAAACCGTGCCGGCGGGACCGCCCGCGCGGGCGCTTTCCGGCGCCCCGGGCGCTCCCGGCGACCCCCGTCCGCGAGGACGATTCTGGGATCTTCGAGGCCTTCGGTGCCGAGATCCGAGGGGGCCCGGCGGGCCCCGCCGCGCGCACCTTCGGGGGATGGGAAAGGATGGAACGGAATTGGATGGGACGGGTCCCGCCGCGCCCGGAGGCCGCGCCCGGATCCTCAGATGTCCTCGACCGGGCCGTCCAGGTCGCCGACGCCGTAGCGCCGCATCTTGGCGTAGAGGCCCTGCCGGCTCAGGCCGAGCATCTCGGCCGCCGAGGCCCGGTTGTCCCGGGTGATCCGCAGGGCCGCCTCGATGCAGAGCTTCTCGATCAGGTCGGTCGTCTCGCGCACCAGGGTCTTCATCGAGACCCGGCCGACCAGCTCGGTCATCTGCTCCACCGAGCGGGGCACCTCCCGCCCGACCCCGGGGCGCCCTTCGGCGATCCGCCGCGGGCCCGACCGGATGGCGAAGCCCAGGCAGGGGCGGGCGCCGGCCACCGACACGGCGGCGACCTCCACGTCCTCCATGCCGCCGTAGGCGCCGCGGACGACGGTGGCGAAGCGGCGCACGGCGCCGTGGTCGACGAGGGTCGCGAACAGCGCCTGCGCCTCGGTCTCGTCGCGGCCGAGCCAGTGGTCGAGGGTGCGCCCGCGGGCCTGGCCCACCGTGGCGAGCTGCGCCAGCTCCAGGAAGGCGGCGTTGGCCATGAGGATCCGCCGCGCCGAATCGGTGACCACGAAGCCCTCCGGCATCGCCTCGATCACCGCGGCGGTGGGCGCCTCCTGGTCGGGCCCGGGCGCCGCCGTCGCCGGGTCGGCGACCAGCTGCAGCAGCGCGCTCGCGCCGCCCTCGCCCCGGAACAGCGAGGCCGAGACCGTGACCTCCCCGCGCCCGTGCTGCAGCGCCGCCCGGATCTCGCCCGCCTGCCCGGTCGCCCGCAGGGCGGCGAACTGCGCCTCCAGGGCCCGGGTGCTGGCGGGGTCGAACAGCTCGACGGCGTCCTGCCCGGCGATGCGCTTGGCCGGGCGCCCGAGGAGGCGCGCCGCGGCCGGGTTGGCCTCGGCCACCCGGCGCGTGCCGGCATCGACCACCAGCACCGGCTCGCCGGAGATCTGGAACAGGAGCCGGTAGCGGGTCTCGGCGGCGCGGAGCCGGTCGTAGTCCCGCTCCAGGGCCTGCTGGGTCTCCACCAGCCGGCGCTGCAGGGCGGCCACCGCCCGCATGTCGCGCCCGAGCACGAGGATCGGGCCGCCCTCCGAGGGCCGGATCGACGCGTAGCGGATCGGCAGGTCGGCGCCGTCGGGCGAGGGGTGGTTCACCTGGCGCCAGCGGGTGATGCCGTCGGCCCCGGCGTCCCGCAGCAGGGCGTCGACCTTCGGGCGGCTCTCCACCGTGACGGTGTCGATCCAGCGCCGGCCCAGCCAGCCCGCCACGGTCTCGGCCGCGAGGTCGGCGCCGACCGTGGCGTCCCGAATCACCCCGTCCGCGTCGATCACCAGGGAGAGGTCCGCGGACGCCGCGACGATGCGCCCGACCGCCTCACCCTGGAGGAGGCCGGCCACCTGCTGCAGGGCCGCGGGCGGCGACTGCGGGGAGGGGCGGGGCTGAGGGGTCACGGTCACCGCAATGTGAAAGTCGGTTTGAGGCCCTTTCAGCAGGCCAGTGCCTGTCTGTCCAGCAAAGCTTCGGCTGCGGCGGGCGCGAGGCACGCGTCCGACGCGCAGGCATCCGCCCCGACGATCCCCGCCTCGCCGCCGTGGCGCGCGAAGAAGGGGCCGCCGACCAGCACCCGGACGTCCCGGTTGCGCGAATCGCGGCGCACCTCCGCCACCGTCGCCGTCAGGACCGGCAGCAGGACGTCGCAGGAGAGCGACAGGCCGACCACGTCGAACCAGTCGGACCGGAGCAGGTCCAGGGGGTCGACCCCCGGCCCGGGCACCGCGGTGGTCACGTCCCAGCCGGCCTCCCGGAAGAAGCTCGCGACCAGCGACAGGCCGAAGACGTGGGTCTCGCCCGGGCAGGGCAGCAGCAGGACGCTGCGCCCGTTGGCCGGGACCGATTCGCTCTCCAGCTCGGCGCAGAGGCGGCGGCTCACGGTGTGGAGCCGCCCGAGGGCCTCGGTCACCGCCAGGAAGTCGCAGGCATCCTCCTCCCAGAGGGCGCCGAGGTGCCGGGCGGCCGGGGCGAGCAGGTCGAGGAGCAGGCGCGGGAGCGGCAGGCCGCCGTCGCGCAGGGCGTCCACGCGGGCGTCGAGGTCGACCGGGCCGGAGGCCAGGAGCAGGGCGCTGAAGTCGGCGATCTCCCGCGCGCTCGGCGCCCGGTCCGCCGGGACGGCGCGGCCGGCGGGCCGGTGGGCGAGCATCAGGCGGGGCAGGATCTCCGCCTCGACGACCTTGGCGAGCGCGTCGGGCACGGGCCGGTGCAGGTCGGGCCAGCCGAGGGCCGCGTCGCGGAACACGGGGAGCCCGTCGCTCACGGGGCTGCAGCCGGCCGCGGACGGACCGTGATCCAGACGGCCACCGAAATGCCTCCAGTTTCCCATCGGCATCCTCCCTGAGACGGCCCCGTCCCGGAAGGGCCGGCGGATCCGCTCGCGCGTTCGGTGTGGCGTTGCTCGCCCGTCTATTCTTCGTGTCCGTCAGTTCCTGAGTCTGACAAGCCGAACGGCAGCAATCTCTGCCGCCACGGCCGACGATACGCTTCCTGACGATCTTGGCAATGATCTTATTCGAAGAAAAAATATCCCTGCCACTGTCATGTCGTGAAAGCGTCAAGCGCACTTGACACTTCCCGGACCCCCGCCCTAGCCTCTGTCAACGACGGAGCCTGAGGCGCCGCCGACGACCAGGGAGCGGATGCATGGGTCCCGAGGACCGGCCGGCACGACCGCTCTACACGCCCGCCGAACGGCGCCGGCGCGATTCGTCGCTCTGGACCGTGGTCCAGGGAGTACTGGCGCCCCTCCAGTTCGCGATCTTCTTGGTGAGCCTCGTCCTGGTGCTGCGCGCCCTGGCCACCGACGACGGCCTGCGCGCGGCCGAGATCTCGGTCGTCGTGAAGACCCTGGCCCTCTACGCGATCATGGTCACCGGCTCGATCTGGGAGAAGGTCGTGTTCGGGCGGTGGCTCTTCGCGCCTGCCTTCTTCTGGGAGGACGTGGTCAGCATGCTGGTGCTGGCTCTCCACACCGCCTACCTCGCGGCCCTCGCCACGGGCGCGCTCAGGGGTCAGGCGCTGCTGCTCCTCGCGCTGGCGGCCTACGCGACCTACGTGATCAACGCGGCCCAGTTCCTCCTGAAGCTCCGGGCCGCGCGCATGGAGAGTGCCGGAAGTCACGCGCCGCGCCTCGCGGAGGCGCTGCCGTGAACGCTCCCTTGGTTCATCAGCCACCCTGCGGCGGCATCGAGCTCCGCCAGGAGCTGGGTCAGCGGGCCGTGTTCTGCGGGCTGACCGGCATCGTCTGGCTGCACCGGAAGATCCAGGATGCCTTCTTCCTGGTGGTCGGCTCGCGCACCTGCGCGCACCTGATCCAGTCCGCCGCCGGCGTGATGATCTTCGCCGAGCCGCGCTTCGCCACGGCGATCATCGACGAGCGCGACCTCGCCGGCCTCGCCGACGCCAACGAGGAGCTCGACCGGGTGGTGACCCGGCTGATCGAGCGCCGGCCGGACATCAAGCTCCTGTTCCTCGTGGGCTCATGCCCGTCGGAAGTGATCAAGCTCGACCTGTCCCGGGCGGCCCAGCGCCTGTCGGGACGGCTCGCCCCCGTACGGGTGCTGAACTACTCGGGTTCCGGCATCGAGACGACCTTCACGCAAGGGGAGGATGCCTGCCTCGCCGCCCTCGTGCCCGACCTGCCCCGCGAGGCCGAGACGGCGGTCCCTTCGCTCCTCGTGGTCGGGGCGCTGGCCGACGTGGTGGAGGATCAGTTTCTCCGGCTCTTCGCCGCGATGGGGATCGCGGATGTCCGGTTCCTGCCCGCCCGCCGGGCGAACGCGATGCCGGCTGTTGGGCGCAACACCTGCTATCTGCTGGCCCAGCCCTTCCTGACCGACACGGCCCGGGCCCTCGACGAGCGCGGCGCCCGCCGGCTGCCCGCGCCGTTCCCTCTGGGCGCCGAAGGCACCACCGGCTGGCTTCGAGCAGCCGCCGAGGCGTTTGGCATCTCCGAGGCCGCCTTCGAACAGGCCACGGAAGCGGGCCGCGCCCGCGCCGAGACCGCGCTCGCCCCCCACCGCGAGAGGCTCGGCGGCAAGCGCGTGTTCTTCTTCCCCGATTCGCAGCTGGAGGTTCCGCTCGCCCGCTTCCTCGCCCGGGAACTCGGCGCGGACCTCGTGGAGGTCGGGACGCCGTACCTGCACCGGGGGCATCTCGCCGCCGAGATCGAGCTGCTGCCCGCGGGCACGCGGGTGACGGAGGGCCAGAGCCTCGACGACCAGATGGACCGCTGCCGGGCGGAACGGCCGGATCTGACGATCTGCGGCCTCGGCCTCGCCAATCCGCTGGAGGCGGAGGGGCTGTCGACCAAGTGGTCGATCGAGCTGCTGTTCACGCCCGTGCAGGGCTACGAGCAGGCCGGCGACCTCGCGGAGCTGTTCGTGCGCCCGCTCCGCCGCCGCGCCCTGCTGGAGGTGTAGCGCCATGCAGCTCACGCTCTGGACCTACGAGGGACCTCCTCACATCGGCGCGATGCGCGTCGCCACGGCGATGTCCGGGCTGCACTACGTGCTGCACGCGCCGCAGGGCGACACCTACGCCGACCTGCTGTTCACGATGATCGAGCGGCGGGACGCCCGCCCGCCCGTCACCTACACGACCTTCCGCGCCCAGGATCTCGGCCGCGACACCGCCGAGCTGTTCAAGCAGGCGGTCTCGGCCGCCCACGCGCGGTTTCAGCCCCAGGCGATGATCGTCGGCGCCTCCTGCACCGCCGAGCTGATTCAGGACGATCCGGGCGGCCTCGCCAAGGCCCTCGACCTGCCGATCCCGGTGATCCCGCTGGAATTGCCCGCCTACCAGAAGAAGGAGAACTGGGGCGCGTCGGAGACCTTCTACCGCCTCGTCCGGGCGCTCGCCGGTCCGCCCGCCCCGCATCCGGCGCGGGAACCCGGGCAGCGTCCGCTCTGCAACATCCTGGGACCGACGGCGCTGGGCTTCCGCCACCGGGACGACCTGATCGAGATCCGCCGGCTGCTCGATTCGCTCGGCATCGCCGTGAATGTCGTGGCGCCGCTGGGGGCCACGCCAGCCGATCTCGGCCGGCTCCGGGAGGCCGATTTCAACGTCGTGCTCTACCCCGAGACCGCCCGGTCGGCCGCGGACTACCTGAAGAAGAGTTTCGGGCAGCCGTTCACGCAGACCGTCCCGATCGGCGTCGGCGGCACCCGCCGGTTCGTCGAGGAGGTTGCGAGCCTCGCCGGGATCGACCCGGCACCGGTGCTCGACGGCCCCGGCTCGCGGCTGCCCTGGTACTCCCGCTCGGTCGATTCGACGTATCTCACGGCCAAGCGCGTCTTCGTGTTCGGCGACGCGACCCACGCCATCGGTATCGCCCGGGTCGCCGCCAAGGAACTCGGCTTCACCGTCGTGGGACTGGGCACCTACGGCCGCGAATTCGCCCGCGAGGTTCGCGCCGAGGCGGCCGAGCACGGCATCGAGGCGCTGATCACCGACGATTACCTCGACGTCGAGGCGGCGATCCGCGCGGCCGCGCCGGAACTGGTGCTCGGTACCCAGATGGAGCGCCACGTCGCGAAGCGGCTCGGCATCCCCTGCGCGGTGATCTCCGCGCCGGTGCACGTCCAGGACTTCCCGGCCCGCTACGCCCCGCAGATGGGGTTCGAGGGCGCCAACGTCCTGTTCGACACCCTGGTCCATCCGCTGATGATGGGCCTCGAAGAGCACCTCCTCGGCATGTTCCGGGAGGATCCCGAATTCCACGACGGCGTCGGCCCCTCGCATCTCGGCGGCAAGTCCTACGGGACTCCGGCGGACGGGGCGTTCGAGGCCGCGGAACGGGCGCCGGCCGACACCCCTCCGACGCCGGCGCCCGTTCCGATTCTTCTGGACCGGGCCGCAGCGTGGTCGCCCGAGGCCGAGAAGGAACTCAAGAAGATCCCGTTCTTCGTGCGGGGCAAGGCGCGCACCAACACCGAGACCTTCGCCCGGGAGCGGCATCTGCCGCTCATCACCGTCGAGACCCTCTACGATGCCAAAGCGCATTTCGGTCGATAGGCCGCCGATCCGCATCGTCATCGTCACGCTCGACAATCACTTGGCGAGCGCGGTGGAACGGGCGCGCCTGCGCCTCCGGACCGAGATGCCCGGGCTGGTTCTGGGCTTCCACGCGGCGGCCGAATGGGACAACGACCCCGCGACCCTGGAGGCCTGCCGGGCCGACATCGCGCAGGCCGACATCGTGCTCTCGGCCATGCTGTTCATGGACGAGCACGTGCGGGCGATCCTGCCGGCGCTGGCGGCGCGGCGCGACGCCTGCGACGCGATGGTCGGCTGCCTCTCGGCCGGCGAGGTGGTGAAGACCACGAAGCTCGGCCGCTTCGACATGAGCGGCACCAAGCGCAGCGCCCTCGACTTCCTCAAGAAGCTGCGCGGCAAGCCGGGCCAGCAGGGCAATGCCGGACGGCAGATGGCCCTGGTGCGCAAGCTGCCGAAGATCCTGCGCTTCATCCCGGGCTCGGCCCAGGACGTGCGCGCCTATTTCCTGACCCTGCAATACTGGCTCGCGGGCTCGGACGAGAACGTCGCCGCGCTGGTGCGCTTCCTCGTGCACCGCTACGCGGCCGGCGAGCGGGCCGCCTGGCGTGACGGCCCGGCGGCGCCCGCACCCCTCGACTACCCCGAGACTGGCCTCTACCACCCGCGGCTGCCCGGCCGGATCGGCGCCGACCCGTCGCGGCTGCCCCGCCTCGCGGGCGCGAAGGGCCGCGTCGGCCTCTTGGTGATGCGCAGCTACGTGCTCGCCGGCAACACCGCCCATTACGACGGGGTGATCGCCGCCCTTGAGGCGCAGGGCCTCGACGTCGTGCCGGCCTTCGCCAGCGGCCTCGACAACCGCCCAGCGGTGGATTCCTTCTTCATGAAGGACGGGCGCACCTGCATCGACGCGCTGGTCTCGCTCACCGGCTTCTCCCTGGTCGGCGGCCCCGCCTACAACGACGCCGCCGCCGCCGAGTCGATGCTGGCCCGCCTCGACGTGCCCTACCTCGCCGCCCAGGCACTGGAATTTCAGACCCTGGAGCAGTGGGAGGCGGGCGACCGCGGCCTGTCGCCGGTCGAGGCGACCATGATGGTCGCGATCCCCGAACTCGACGGCGCCACCGCCCCGATGGTGTTCGGCGGACGGTCCTCCGCTTCCGGCAGCGACAACGCCCGGGACATGCGGGTCCATCCCGAGCGGGCGGCCCGCCTCGCCGAGCGGGTCGCACGTCTGGTCTCTCTCCGCCGGACCGCGAGGGCCGAGCGGAAGCTCGCCGTGGTTCTGTTCAACTTCCCGCCCAATGCCGGCGCCACCGGCACGGCGGCGTTCCTGTCGGTCTACGCCTCGCTGCTCAACACCCTGAAGGGCTTGGCGGCGGACGGCTACACGGTCGAGATCCCGGAAGACGTCGATGCCCTGCGCGCGGCGATCTTGGAGGGCAATACCAAACGCTACGGCACCCAGGCCAACGTCCACGCCCGCATCCCGGCCGAGGATCACCTGCGCCGCGAGCCCTACCTCGCCGAGATCGAGGCCCAGTGGGGCCCGGCGCCCGGCCGCCACCAGACCAACGGCGCCGAGATCTTTGTCCTCGGCGCGCAGTTCGGCAACGTCTTCGTCGGGGTCCAGCCGGCCTTCGGCTACGAGGGCGATCCGATGCGGCTGCTGTTCGAGCGCGGCTTCGCGCCGACCCACGCGTTCTCGGCCTTCTACCGCTACCTGCGCGAGGATTTTTCTGCCGACGCCGTGCTGCATTTCGGCACCCACGGCGCCCTCGAATTCATGCCCGGCAAGCAGACTGGCCTGTCCGAATCCTGCTGGCCGGAGCGGCTGATCGGGGCGCTGCCCAACGTCTACCTCTACGCGGCCAACAACCCCTCGGAAGGGACGCTCGCCAAGCGCCGCTCGGCCGCGACGCTGGTGAGCTACCTCACCCCGAGCCTCGCGGCTGCCGGGCTCTACCGTGGGCTGATCGACCTGAAGAGCTCGATCGAGCGCTGGCGCGGCCTCGGCCCCGAGGCGGCGGGCGAGCGCGAGACCCTTGCCCGCCTGATCCAGGATCAGGGCGCGGCGGTCGACCTCGTGGCGGCCGATCCGGGCTGGAGCGGCGATCTGGAGGCGCGGGTCTCCGGCCTCTGGACCGCGCTGCAGGAGCTGGAGCAGACCCTGATCCCGCACGGGTTGCACGTGGTCGGGCAGGGTACGCCGGAAGAGGAGCGGGTCGATCTGCTCCTGGCGCTCGCCGAGTCGGCGCACGGCGTGAAGCCGGAGCGGGCCGGGATCGAGGCCCTGGTGGCCGGGCAGGGGATCGAGGCGGCGCTCAAGGCTTCCGGCCTCTCCGCCGACGAGACCAACCGCGAGACACTCAAGAACCTCGCCGAGACCGACCTGCTGCTGTCCCGCGACCATGAAGTTCCGGCGCTGCTGCGGGCGCTCGACGGCCGCTTCGTGCCGCCGGTGGCGGGCGGCGACATCCTGCGCAACCCGGCCGTGCTGCCGACCGGCCGCAACCTCCACGGCTTCGACCCCTACCGCCTGCCCTCGGCCTTCGCGGTGGCGGACGGCGCCCGGCAGGTCGCCCGGATCCTCGAGCGCTTCGCCGCCGACGGAAAGCCCTGCCCGGAGAGCGTCGCGCTAGTCCTGTGGGGCACCGACAACCTCAAGAGCGAGGGCGGCCCGATCGCCCAGGCGCTCGCGCTGATCGGCGCGGCACCCCGCTTCGACGGCTACGGCCGCTTGAGCGGCGCCGAGTTGATCCCGCTGGAGACCCTCGGCCGCCCGCGGATCGACGCGGTGGTCACCCTGTCCGGCATCTTCCGCGATCTCCTGCCCCTGCAGACGAAGCTCCTGGCAGAAGCCTCGTACCTCGCCGCCACCGCCGACGAGCCCCTGGAGCAGAACTACGTCCGCAAGCACGCCCTCGCCATCCAGGCCGAGCAGGGCTGCGACCTGGAGACGGCGGCGCTCCGGGTCTTCTCCAACGCCGAGGGCGCCTACGGGGCCAACGTCAACCACCTCGTCGATTCGGGGAACTGGGACGACGACGCGGAACTGTGCGAGACCTTCTCGCGCCGCAAGAGTTTTGCGTATGGCCGCACCGGCCGCCCGGCGCCGCAGCGCGCCCTGATGCAGGCGGTGCTGGCCTCCGTCGACATGGCCTACCAGAACCTCGACTCGGTCGAGGTCGGCGTCACCTCCGTCGATCATTACTTCGACGGGCTCGGCGGCATGGGCCGGGCGGTGGCCCGGGCCAAGGGCGAGTCGGTGCCGATCTACATCAGCGACCAGACCCGCGGGGAGGGGCGCGTCCGCTCCCTGGAGGAGCAGGTGGCGCTGGAGACGCGCACCCGGATGCTCAACCCGAAATGGTACGAGGGCCTGCTCGGCCACGGCTACGAGGGCGTCCGCCAGATCGAGACGCATCTCACCAACACGGTCGGCTGGTCGGCCACCGCCAACGCGGTCCAGCCCTGGATCTACGAGCGGATCACCGAGACCTACGTCCTCGACAAGGACATGCGCGAGCGCATGGCCGCCTTGAACCCCACCGCCTCCGCCAAGGTCGCCCAAAGGCTGATCGAGGCGCACCGCCGCGGCTTCTGGACCCCCGACGCAGAGATGCGCGACGCCCTCGACCGGGCCGAGGAGGAGCTGGAGGACCGCCTGGAAGGCGTCACCGCAGGAGTGGCCGCATGAACATCGCGATCCGCAATCCCGTCGTCGCCCGGAAGGAGGAGGGGAGCCTTCAGGTCGCCCTCGACCCCGACCTGAAGATCGAGACCGCCAAGGTCTTCGCGGTCTACGGCAAGGGCGGGATCGGCAAGTCGACCACCTCGTCGAACCTGTCGGTGGCCTTCTCGAAGCTCGGCAAGCGGGTGCTGCAGATCGGCTGCGACCCGAAGCACGACTCGACCTTCACGCTGACCAAGCGCCTCGCCCCCACGGTGATCGACGCCCTGGAGGCGGTGAACTTCCACTCGGAGGAGCTGCGGGTCGAGGATTTCGTGGTCGAGGGCTACAACGGCGTCATGTGCGTCGAGGCCGGCGGCCCGCCCGCCGGCACCGGCTGCGGCGGCTACGTGGTCGGCCAGACCGTGAAGCTCCTCAAGGAGCACCACCTCCTGGAGGACACCGACGTCGTCGTCTTCGACGTGCTGGGCGACGTGGTCTGCGGCGGCTTCGCCTCGCCGCTCCAGCACGCCGACCGGGCACTGATCGTCACCGCCAACGACTTCGACTCGATCTTCGCGATGAACCGGATCGTCGCGGCAATCCACGCCAAGTCGAAGAACTACGGCGTGCGGCTCGGCGGCGTCATCGCCAACCGCTCGGCCAAGACCGACGAGATCGACCGGTTCAACGACGCGGTCGGCCTGAAGCGCCTCGCCCACTTCCCCGACCTCGACGTGGTCCGGCGCTCGCGGCTCAAGAAGTCGACCCTGTTCGAGATGGAGTCCTCGCCCGAGCTCGACGCCGTGACCGCCGAGTACATGCGGCTCGCCGAGACGCTCTGGGCCGGGGGCGAGCCCTGCGAGGCGATCCCCATGAAGGACCGCGACCTGTTCGAGTTCCTCGGTTTCGATTGAGTCTGGAGTTCGACCGATGGCCAGCGCCAGCTACGACGCCCGCCGGGGCGAGCTGACCACCTACTTCGACCGCACCGCGGTCGAGGCGTGGTCGCGCCTGACCTCGGACGCCCCGGTGAGCCGGATCCGCGCCACCGTGCGGGCCGGGCGCGACGCCATGCGGGCGACGCTGCTCTCCTGGCTGCCGGCCGACATGACGGGCTCACGCCTGCTCGATGCCGGCTGCGGCACCGGCGCGCTCAGCGTCGAGGCGGCGCGGCGGGGCGCCGAGGTGGTGGCGATCGACGTCTCGCCGACGCTGATCGGGCTGGCGCAGGAGCGGCTGCCGGCGATCGCGGGCGCGGGGCGCATCGACTTCCGGGTGGGCGACATGCTCGATCCGGCACTCGGCCGGTTCGACCACGTCGTGGCGATGGATTCGCTGATCCACTACCGCGCCGCCGACATCGCCCGGGCGCTGGCGGTGCTGGGCGCGCGCACGGACGGCTCGGTGCTGTTCACCGTAGCGCCGCGCACGGCGCTCCTGACGGTGATGCACGCGGCCGGAAAGTTCTTCCCGCGCGGCGATCGCTCGCCCGCCATCGTGCCGGTGACCGAGGGCGGGCTGCGGCGGCGGATCGCCTCGGAAAGGGCCCTCGACGGCTTCGCCTGGGCGCGGTCGCACCGGATCAACAGCGGATTCTACCTGTCGAACGCGGTGGCGCTGACGCGCGCCCTGCCTCACCGCGCGGATGGTCGGCCAATGACACCCGGGGCGCGACCATGACCCCCGCCCGCAAGCTCACCGAGGCCCTGATGCGCCTCGGCCCGGCGCTGCTTCCCTTCGCGGACGCCGCCACCGCCGAGCTGCCGCTGGGACGGCTGCTCCGCCTCGCCCTGTTCCAGGTCACCGTCGGCATGGCCGCGGTGCTGCTGATCGGCACCCTCAACCGGGTGATGATCGTCGAGCTCGGCGTTCCGGCCTGGATCGTCGCGATGATGCTGGCGCTGCCGCTGGTCTTCGCGCCCCTGCGGGCGCTGGTCGGCTTCCGCTCGGACACCCACCGCTCGGTGCTGGGCTGGCGGCGCGTCCCCTACATCTGGTTCGGCACGCTGCTCCAGTTCGGCGGCCTCGCGATCATGCCGTTCGCCCTGCTGATCCTGTCGGGCGACACGACCGGGCCGCTCTGGGTCGGCAACCTCGCGGCGGCGCTCGCCTTCCTGCTGGTCGGCGCGGGCCTGCACACGACCCAGACCGTCGGGCTGGCGCTCGCCACCGACCTCGCCCCGGCGCACGCGCGCCCGAAGGTGGTGGCGCTGCTCTGCGCGGCGCTCCTGTTCGGCATGATGGCGAGCGCGGTGCTGTTCGGCCTGTTCCTCGCCCATTTCTCACCCGTCCGGCTGATCCAGGTGATCCAGGGCGCGGCGCTGGTCACGATCATCCTCAACGGGTTCGCCCTCTGGAAGCAGGAGCCCCGCGATCCGAACCGGACGCGGACGGCACCGCAGCGCGACTTCCGGTCCTCCTGGCAGGCCTATGCGGGGCAGGGCACCGCCCGGCGACGCCTCGTGGCGATCGGCCTCGGCACGGCGGGCTTCTCGATGCAGGACATCCTGCTCGAACCCTACGGCGGTCAGATCCTGCACCTCTCGGTGGCGGCCACCACGGCGCTGACCGCGCTGCTGGCCGCCGGAGGCGGGCTCGGCCTGCTGGTCGCGGCGCGCTGGCTCGGGCGCGGGGGCGACCCGTTCCGCGTCTCCGCGGTGGGCGTCGGGATCGGGATCCTGGCCTTCTCGGCGGTGGTCTTCGCCGCCCCGCTCGCCTCGGCCGACCTGTTCGCCGCGGGCGTGAGCCTGATCGGCCTCGGCGGCGGCCTGTTCGCCCACGGCACGCTCACCGCCTCGATGAACCGCGCCGGCCCCGAGGATACCGGGCTCGCCCTCGGTGCCTGGGGCGCCGTGCAGGCGACCGCGGCCGGGCTGTCGATCGCGGCGAGCGGCCTCGTGCGCGACGTCGGCGGCGCCATCGCCCAGTCGGGGGTGCTCGGCGAGGGCATGAACGAGCCCGCCATCGGCTACCTCATCGTCTACCACATCGAGATCGCCCTGCTGTTCGCCGCGCTGCTCGCGCTCGGACCGCTGGTGCGCGAGGACGCCCGGATACGAGTTCGAGACAGCATCACCGACGGCCTCGCCGGCCGCACAGCCTGAGACTTGGGGAGGACAGCCATGCCAACCGGCGCACTTACGGGTTACGTCGACGTCGCCCAGGTCGTACTCTACGCGTTCTTCCTCTTCTTCGCGGGGCTGGTCTTCTGGCTGCGCCGGGAGGACCGGCGCGAGGGCTACCCGCTGGAGAACGAGACGGTCGGCCGCCGCAAGGCGGACGACCCGATCCTGATCCCCCGGTCCAAGGCGTTCCATCTGCCGGGCGGCGAGACGACCTACGCGCCGCAGGCGGTTCATGGCCGGGACGACATCGAGACCGGGATCCCGGCCCGCAAGGTCGAACCCTGGCCGGGCGCCCCCTACGAGCGCACGGAGACGTCGCTCCAGGCCGGCGTCGGCCCGGGCTCCTGGGTGCTGCGGCACGACGTGCACGACCGGACCTGGGACGACGAGATCCGCATCGTGCCCCTGCGGGTGGCGAAGAACTTCGTCATCCACGAGGACGGCCCGAACCCGATCGGCATGACGGTGTTCGGCACCGACAACGCGGTCGCGGGCGTGATCAGCGACGTCTGGGTCGACCGCGGCGAGTCGCTGATCCGCTACTACGAAGTCGAGCTCCCGACGGGCGGGCGCCGGCTGATGCCGACAACGTTCTGCCGGGCCGGCGGCTTCACCAAGACGGTGACGACCGAGGCTCTGCTCGCGAGCCAGTTCGCCGACATCCCCAGCACCCGCGACCCCGACAGCGTGACCTTCCTCGAGGAGGAGCGGATCATCTCGTATTTCGGCGCCGGCACGCTCTACGCGACGCCGGCCCGGGCGGAGCCCCTGATATGAGCGGCGACTTCCTCCCCGAGGGCACCCTGCGGGGTCTGCCCGGCCCGCTGCCGGCGGGCGAGCGCATCCTCTGGCAGGGTGCGCCGACGACCGCGGGCCTGCTGGTCCGGGTGTTCCACGCCCGCTTGGTGATCGCGTGGTTCTCGGTCTGCGCCGTGGCCTTCGGCCTCGCGGCGGGCTCGCCCGCGGCGGCGATCAAGGTGGTGGCGCCGACCCTGGTGATCGGCGCCGGCGCCGTCGCGCTGCTCTGGCTGCTCGCCTGGCTCACTCACCGGACGACGCTCTACACGGTGACCAACCGCCGCGTCGTGCTGCAGGCCGGCATCGCCCTGCCGGTGACCCACAACCTGCCCTTCGCGCAGATCGAGACGGCGGCCCTGCGGGCCTTCACGGATGGCAGCGGCGACCTGCCGCTGCGGTTGCGGCCGGGCCTCCGGATCGCCTACCTTCACATCTGGCCGCATGTCCGGCCCTGGCATCTCGCCCGGACCGAGCCCATGCTGCGCTCGGTGCCGGACGCGGACGCCGCGGCGGCGCTGCTGGCACGCGCCCTCGAGGCCCATGCCGACGGCACCGCGCCGCCGGTTCGGGTGGCGCGTCTCGGCCGAGCGGACGAGAATCCCGGCCGCCTCGTCGCGGCCGAATAGGGAGGGGCACGATGGGCGAGCGGGCGGAGGGCGCCGGCCGGGCCATGGCGGTCGCGGGACCGGCACCGGCGCTGCTGATGATCGGCGCCGGCGCGCTGATGGGCTTCACCATGCTGGCGGTCCTGATCGGCCGGAGCGAGAAGGTCGGCCTCGTCGCCCTGCCGCCCGCCAAGGTGGTGGAGCGCCTCGAGTTCCGCGCCGAGGATCAGGTCGACGGCTCGATCGCCCTGCGGGACGTCGCCGACCGGCACATCGTCGCCTGGATCCGTCCCGGCGAGGACGGGTTCCTGCGCGGGACCCTGCGGGGCCTCGCCCAGGCCCGCCAGCGGGAGGGCCTCGGCCCCGAGAAGCCCTTCAGCCTGACCCGCTACGACGACGGCCGCCTTGCGCTGGCCGACGAGGCCACCGGCCGCCGGGTGCCCCTGGAGGCCTTCGGGCCGACCAATGCCGGGGCCTTCGCGCGGCTGATGCCCGCGCCGGGCGCCCCCGCCGCGGAGACGCGGTGATGGGCCTGTTCGGCAGCCGCACCGTCACCGTGCCCTGCACGGTGGAGATCGAGCAGACGCCCGAGAGTCTGCACGCGCACGTGACCCTCGATGCCGGCTTCGAGATCGAGCCCGGCGACGCGGTTCAGGTCCACGACGCGCCGACCTCGGTGCCCTACGGCGAGCGCCTCACCGTGCGGCGCACCGCCACCGTGACGCGGGCCGGCGCGCTGGAGCGGGCCTGGACCAAGCTCATCGCGCATCTCGAGCTGACCGAACTCTACGAGGTCAGCTTTTCCGAGAGGAGGAAGCTGTGAACGCACCCGTCCCGCCACCCTCCGGCCAGCCCGTCCCGAAGACGCCGATCAATGAATCGACCCGTTCGGCACAGGAGACGACCTTCCTCAGCCCGCGCTTCTACACGACCGATTTCGACGAGCTCGACCGCACGAACGTCGAGCCGGTGCGGCGCGACTGGGACATCCTGATCGCCGAGCTGCGCTCGGACCCGAACAAGCGCCACTTCACCCGCAACGAGGAATTCGACTGCGACCTGTCGAAGATGGAGCCGGAGCTGCGGAAGGAGTTTTTGGACTTCCTCGTGTCGTCCATCACGGCGGAGTTCTCCGGCTGCGTCCTCTACGCCGAGATGCGCAAGCGCGCGAAGAACAAGGACATCAAGGAGCTGTTCGGCTTCATGAGCCGGGATGAAGCCCGCCACGCCGGCTTCATCAACGACACGCTCAAGGATTTCGGCATCGGCGTGGACCTGGGCTTCCTCACCAAGTCCAAGAAGTACACGTTCTTCCGGCCGAAGTTCATCTTCTACGCCACCTACCTGTCCGAGAAGATCGGCTACGCCCGCTACATCACGATCTTCCGCGAGCTGGAGCGGCACCCGGAGCGTCGGATCCACCCGATCTTCAAGTGGTTCGAGCTGTGGTGCAACGACGAGTTCCGCCACGGCGAGGCCTTCGCGCTGCTGATGCGCGCCAACCCGAAGCTGACGAGCGGCGTGAACCGCTACTGGATCCGGTTCTTCCTGCTCGCCGTCTTCGCCACGATGTACGTGCGCGACCATCACCGCCCGGCCTTCCACGCGGCGCTCGGCGTCGATCCCAGCGACTACGACTTCAAGGTCTTCCGGATCACCTCGGAGATCTCCCGCCAGACCTTCCCGCTGGAACTCGATATCGACAATCCGAAGTTCAAGGCGGGCCTCGACCGGCTGCTCGCCTGCTCCCGGGCGATCGCCGACGCCAAGGCGCGGGGCGGCCTCGTCGGCAAGGCCCTGCAGGGCCTCCACGCCGCGCGCGCGGCCGTGACCTTCGCGCGGCTCTATCTCCTGCCCGTCAAGGCCAACGCCCTGCCGGCCGATATCCGCCTCCAGCCGGTCTGGTAGCATGGGGACCTACGCCGCCCCGGTCCTGTACGCGGTCCTGCTCTGGTGGTTCTCCACCGGGCTGATCCTGCTGCTCGATCACGCCCCGCGGCGGACGCATCCGTGGAGCATGGCCGGGGCGACTCTGCTGCTCGCCGGCGCCCTGGTGGCGATCCGGTCCAGCGCCGCCGACACGAGCGCCACGGGGGCCTACACGGCCTTCACGGCGGCGCTCGTCGTCTGGGGCTGGCAGGAGATGAGCTACTACATGGGCTTCCTGTCGGGCCCGCGGCCCGTCGCCTGCGCGCCGAGCGTGCGCGGGCTCGACCGGTTCTTCGCCGCGCTCGCCACCAGCCTGTGGCACGAATTCGCCATCGTGGTCGGCGGCCTCGCGATCCTGGCGCTGGTCTGGGGCAGCCCCAACCGCTTCGCCCTGTGGACCTACGGCACGCTGGTGGTGATGAACCTGTCGGCGCGGCTCAACCTGTTCCTGGGGGTGCGCAACCTCCACGCCGAGTTCCTGCCGGACCATCTCGGCTACCTCGCCTGCTACCTGTCCCGGAAGCCGATGAACCTGCTGTTCCCGATCTCGGTGAGCCTCGGGACCATCGCGGCGGCCCTGCTCGGGCGCGCGGCGCTCGGCGCCGACCTGCTGGAGCACGAGCTGATCGGCTTCACGGTCCTGGCGACGCTTACCGCGCTCGCCACCCTGGAGCACTGGTTCCTGATGCTGCCGCTGCCCTCGGCGGAGCTGTGGCGCTGGAGCCTGCCGGCCCGGGCGCCCGGGGAAGCGGCCGGGCCGCCGGACCACGTGTAGGCCGAGGGATCACGAGCGGGCGACGCACGTCCACCAATCTGGAACTGGTCTTGTGCGAAGTCCGGTGTCACAGGCGGGATCAACCCGCAGGATTTGTTCGGGGAGAGGCGACATGGATTACGAGACCTTCTTCGGGGCTGAGATCGCCGGGCTCCACCGCGAGGGCCGCTACCGGGTCTTCACCGACCTCGAGCGCCACGCGGGCAACTTCCCGCACGCCACCCACCACCACGCGGCCGGCACCCGGCCCGTGACGGTCTGGTGCTCCAACGACTATCTCGGCATGGGCCAGCACCCGACCGTCACCGGGGCGATGCACGAGGCGATCGACCGCTGCGGCGCGGGCGCCGGCGGCACCCGGAACATCTCGGGCACCAACCACTACCACGTGCTGCTGGAGCGCGAGCTCGCCGACCTCCACGGCAAGGAGGCGGCCCTGCTGTTCACCTCCGGCTACGTGTCGAACTGGGCGGCGCTGGGGACCCTCGCGTCGCGCCTGCCGAACTGCGCGGTCTTCTCCGATTCCGAGAACCACGCCTCGATGATCGAGGGGATCCGGTTCTCGCGGGCCGAGCGCCACATCTTCCGCCACAACGACCCGGAGGACCTGAACCGCAAGCTCGCGCTGGTCGATCCCGCCCGGCCGAAGCTGGTGGCCTTCGAGTCGGTCTACTCGATGGACGGCGACATCGCGCCGATCGCCGAGATCTGCGACGTGGCCGAGGCCCACGGCGCGCTGACCTACCTGGACGAGGTCCACGCGGTCGGCCTCTACGGCGCCCGCGGCGGCGGCATCTCGGAGCGGGACGGCGTCGCCCACCGGCTCGACGTGATCGAGGGCACGCTCGGCAAGGCCTTCGCGGTGCACGGCGGCTACATCACGGCCTCCGAGAAGCTCTGCGACTTCGTGCGCAGCTTCGCGTCGGGCTTCATCTTCACCACCTCGCTGCCGCCGGCCGTCGCGGCGGGCGCGGCGGCGTCGATCCGCCACCTCAAGGAGAGCGGCGTCGAGCGGGCCCGGCATCAGGAGCGGGTGGCGAAGGTCCGGCAGGCGCTGGAGGCCGCCGACATCCCGACCATGCCGAACGACAGCCACATCGTACCGGTGATGGTCTGCGATCCGGTGCTCTGCAAGGGGATCTCCGACACCCTGCTCGACGAGTTCGGCATCTACGTGCAGCCGATCAACTACCCGACGGTCGCCCGCGGCACCGAGCGCCTGCGGATCACCCCGTCGCCGCTGCACACCGACGCCGACATCGCCCATCTGGTCGAGGCGCTCACCACGATCTGGGGCCGGATCGGGCTCCGGCAGAAGGCGGCGGAGTAAGCGCGGGCGGGGGTTCCCTTCTCCCACCTTCGCCCTCATCCTGAGGTGCCCGCGTCAGCGGGCCTCGAAGGAGGCCTCCAGCCATCGCACGTCTTCTGGAGACCTCCTTCGAGGCCTCCGCTGCGCTGCGGCACCTCAGGATGAGGGGGTGGGTTGGATGCCCCCGCAGCATCGAGTCATCGCGTGCCCACCTTCCCCTTCTCGGCCATCGTCGGCCAGGACGAGATGCGCCAGGCGCTGCTGATCGCGGCGGTGGACCCGGCGGTCGGCGGCGTGCTGGTCTTCGGCGACCGCGGCACCGGCAAGTCCACGGCGATCCGGGCGCTGGCCGCCCTGCTGCCGCCGATGCGGGCGGTGGTCGGCTGCCCGTACAATTGCGATCCCGAAAGTCCCGCAGAAGCCTGTCCGCACTGCGCGAGCCTGCCGGGCGCGCGGAGAAAGTCCGAGAAAAAACCGGTGCCGGTGGTGGACCTGCCGCTGGGCGCCACCGAGGACCGGGTGGTCGGCACCCTCGACCTGGAGCGGGCGCTCGGCGCCGGCGTGAAGGCCTTCGAGCCGGGGCTGCTGGCCCGGGCCAACCGCGGCTTCCTCTACATCGACGAGGTCAACCTCCTCGAGGACCACCTCGTGGACCTCCTGCTCGACGTGGCGGCCTCCGGCGTCAACACGGTCGAGCGCGAGGGCCTGTCGCTCCGCCACCCGGCGCGGTTCGTCCTCGTCGGCTCCGGCAACCCGGAGGAGGGGGAGCTGCGGCCGCAGCTCCTCGACCGGTTCGGGCTGGCCTGCGAGGTCGCGACGCCGAGGGACATCCCCACCCGCATCGCGGTGGTGCGCGCCCGCGACGCCTACGAGCGCGACCCGGAGGGGTTCTGTGCCGCCCGTGAAGGCGAAGAGCGAAAGATTCAAAAAAGAATCCTGCTGGCACGGGAGCGCCTGCCATCGGTCACCGTGCCGGATGCCGCCCTGGAGCGCGCGGCGCGGCTCTGCCTCGCCCTCGGAACGGATGGCTTGCGCGGGGAACTGACCCTGATGCGCACGGCCCGGGCGCTCGCGGCGCTCGACGGCGCCGCGATGGTCACCGACGATCACCTCCGGCGCATCGCCCCGGCCGCCCTGCGCCACCGGCTGCGCCGCAACCCGCTCGACGAATCCGGATCCACCGCCCGGGTGGAGCGGGCGCTGGCGGAGGTCTTCGCGTGACGGCGCCGCTGCGCGCGCCCCGACCGCCAGGGCGTTCATCGCGCGGCTCCGGCCGAGTCGGCGCGGAACGGAGCGCGGGGCCCCTCTCCCGTGCGGGCGAGGGACAGGGTGGAGGACGGGGACCGGCCGGACGAGGCGCGGCCCGAACGCGTCGCGCGCGTCTGCTCAGTCCTGGAACTCCGCATCCCGCACCCCGACCCTCTCCCGCCCGGGGTAGGGGGCCGGTCGCGCTCCGTCGCCCGCGTCGCGGTCCGATGGACGTGTCCGACCCTCGGCACCCGCTCGGGAGCGGGGCCCTGTCGCGCCCCGCTCGAGCCGATGCCTGAACATCGCCGTCCCGCAGAGCAGGGAGGGACACCGACCTGCGCCTGGGCCGATGCCCGCCTGGCCGCCCGGCTTCTCGCCGCGGACCCGCACGGACTCGGCGGCGCGGTGCTGCGGGCCCCCGCCGGGCCCGTGCGCGAGCGCTGGCTCGACAGCGTGCGGGCGGCGCTGCCCCCGGGAACGCCCTGGCGGCGCCTGCCGCCCGGCATCGGCGACGACGGCCTGCTCGGCGGCCTGGATCTCGCCGCGACCCTGGCGGCGGGCCGCCCCGTCGCGCGGGCCGGCCTGCTGGCGGAGGCCGATGGCGGGATCGTCGTCGTCCCCATGGCCGAGCGTCTGCCGCCGGGCACCGCGTCGCGGCTCGCCGCCGCCCTCGACACCGGCACGGTCTCGGACCGCGGCGCCCGGTTCGGCCTGATCCTCCTCGACGAGGGCGTGGCGGACGAGACGGTCGCCGAGGCGCTGGCCGATCGCCTCGCCTTCCGGCTGGACCTGAGCGGGCTCGGCCTCGCGGACGCCGCGGCGGCCGAGCCGGAGCCCGCCCCGGGCGCGCCGGAGCCCGACCCGGTCGGGCGCCTCTGCGCCCTGGCCGAGGCCTTCGGGATCGCGTCGCTGCGCGGTCCGATCCTGGCGGCGCGCGTGGCGCGCGCCCTCGCGGGAGACGGGCCGATCGGCCAGGGGGCGATCGTGGCGGCCGGGCGCCTCGTCCTGGCGCCGCGGGCGACGCGCCTGCCCGCACCGGAGCAGCCCGTCCCCGAGACCGCGGAGGCGCCGGCGGAGCCGCCCGAGCCGAACGACGCGGAGGAGGCGTCGGGTCCGGCCGCAGAGGCGCCCGACGACGTCGTGCTGGAGGCGGTGCGCGCCGCGATCCCGCCGAACCTCCTCGACCAGCTTCTGGCGGGCGCGCAGCGTCTCCCGGCCGCGAAGGCCGGCCGGGTCGGGCAGGCGGCCTCGGCCCGCACCGGCCGCCCCGTGGGCAGCCGGAGGGGCGACCCGCGGCGGGGACGGCTCGACCTGCTCGCCACCCTGCGGGCGGCGGCGCCCTGGCAGGCCATCCGCAGAGTAGAGGGGGAGACGCGCCGCATCGTGGTGCGGCGGGACGATCTGCGGATCCGGATCCTCAAGCAGCGGACCGAGACCACCACGGTGTTCTGCGTGGACGCCTCGGGCTCGGCCGCCCTGGAGCGGCTGGCGGAGGCCAAGGGCGCGGTCGAGCTGCTGCTGGCGGAGGCCTATGTCCGGCGGGACCGGGTGGCGCTGGTGGCGTTCCGCGGCGCCGGCGCGGATCTCGTTCTGCCGCCGACTCGGTCGCTCACCCGCGCCAAGCGCGGGCTCTCGGGACTGCCGGGCGGGGGCGGGACGCCGCTCGCGGCGGGGATCGACGCCGCGGTCGCGGTGGCTCTGGGCGTGCGCCGCGGCGGCAGCCGGCCGGCGATCGTGCTGCTGACCGACGGGCGCGCCAACGTCGCGCGGTCGGGGGAGGGGGGACGGGCCCGGGCGGGCGCGGAGGCGCTGCAGGCGGCCCGAGCCCTGCGTGCGGCCGGGCTGCCGGCCCTCGTGGTCGATACCGGCACGCGGGGCGACGAGGCCCGTTCGGTGGCGGACGCGATGGGCGCCCGCTACCTGAAGCTGCCCCGGGCCGAGGCCGGTCAGCTCAGCGCGGCGGTGCGGGCGGCGCTCTGAGCGCCGCGCCCGTCACCCCCGCGACAGGGTGTCAGAGGTCGCCGCCGATGCCGCTGTCGGCGAGGCGCTGGTGGTGGGCGAGCCAGGAGCTCAGCATCTCGCGGACGATGGCCTTGAGGCTCCAGCCGCCGGAGACCGGAGCGGCGATGTTCTGGGTCGAGGAGGTGAAGAGGATCATGACCTTCTCCGGAGTTGGTGGACGCGTCTTGTTCTTGCTCGCCCGAGATATGCCGTTGCTGTTGCAGCGCAGCAATCGGTCTCCGCTCACCGGTGGCATGCGGCCGCCGCATAGGATTGTTCAGTGCTACGAAATACTTCCGGCCATGAACGATAGCGCCGCCGTCGCCCCCGGATCGTCCGACCATGCCGCAGTGCAGGATACGCGCGCATGCTGACCGGCTTCGATGCGGACCGGCCCGACTGGGCCGTGGAGGGCCGGGACTGGCCCCATCGGGAGGCCAGCCGCTTCGTGGAGGCGGCCGGCCTCCGCTGGCACGTCCAGGAATACGGGTCTCCGGACGCCCCGACGCTGCTGCTCCTGCACGGGACCGGGGCGGCCACGCATTCGTGGCGCGGGCTGGCGCCGCTCCTCGCGCGCGACTTCTCCGTGATCGCCCCGGACCTGCCGGGCCACGGCTTCACGGACCCGCTGCCCGACGCCGACCTGTCGCTGCCCGGCATGGCCCGGGCCGTGGCGGGCCTCGTTGCGGCGCTCGGCCGGCCGCCGGTCCTGGCGGCGGGCCACTCGGCCGGCGCCGCCGTCCTCGCGCGGATGTGCCTCGACGGCACCATCGCGCCCCGGCTGCTGGCGGCCTTCAACGGCGCTCTCGCGCCGCTGCCGGGGGCGGCGAACCTGCTGTTCCCCAGCATGGCGCGCCTCCTGTTCCTCAACCCCTTCACCCCCCGGATCTTCGCCTGGACGGCGGACCGGTCCGCGGCCAAGCGCCTGATCGAGGGGACCGGATCGCGCCTCGACCCGGAGGGGGTCGACCTCTACCGGCGGCTCTTCGCCCGGGCCGGCCATGTCCGCGGGGCGCTGGGCATGATGGCGAACTGGGATCTCGCCGGGCTGCACCGGGCGCTGCCCGGCCTCGCCACCCGGACCCTGCTGATCGTCGGCGGCGACGACAAGGCCATCCTGCCGGACACCGCCTTCGCCCTGCGCGACCGCATGCCCGACGCCCGCGTCCGCCTGATCCGGGGGCTGGGCCACCTCGCCCACGAGGAGGCGCCGGAGCGCGTGGCCGAGGTGCTCCGCGCCGAGGCTTCGGACGCGGGCGTTCTGTCGCCGCCGTGAGCCGGACGGGACTGGCGCCGGCCTTGCGTGGGTCGTAGAGCCTGCCGCGGCGGGCAGGGCAGGATCGAGGAGCGGCCGGAACGATGGCGAGACCCGTGATCGGCGTCATCGGCAACGCGCGCCTGATCGACAGCCGCTTCCCGGCGCAGATCGGCGGCGAGAACAACATGCGGGCGGTCGCCGCGGTGGCCGGCGCCCTGCCGCTGATGTTCGCCGCCGTCCCGACGATCACCGACCTCGGGGACCTCCTCGACACCGTGGACGGCGTCCTGCTCACGGGAGGCCGCGCCAACGTCCATCCGGCGCGCTTCAACACCGAGCCCTGCGCGGCGCACGAGCCCTACGACGAGGATCGCGACGCCGTGGCGCTGCCCCTGATCGAGGCCTGCGTGGCAGGGGGCGTGCCGCTGTTCGGCATCTGCCGCGGCTTCCAGGAGATGAACGTCGCCTTCGGGGGCAGCCTGCACCCGGAGATCCGCGATCTGCCGGGCCGGCTCAACCACCGCATGCCGCGCCTCGCGAACGGCGAGATCCACCCGGACCTGGAATTGATCTTCGCCGACCGTCACGAGGTCCGGCTGACGCCCGGGGGCGCCTTCGCCCGCCTCCTGGAGCGCGAGACGATCCGGGTGAACTCCCTGCACGGCCAGGGCATCCTGGAGCCGGGCGGCCGGATCGTGATCGAGGGCCTCGCCGAGGATGACACGGTCGAGGCGATCCGCGTCCGCGACGCGGCGGGCTTCGCGCTGGGCGTCCAGTGGCACGCCGAGCACGATCCGGCGACCAACCCGATCAACCGCACGCTGTTCGAGGCCTTCGGGGCCGCGGCGGCGACGCGGCACCGGGCGCGGCGGGCCGGCCGGGGATGAGCCGCTCGCGCGCTGGGACGGCCCAGTGCAGAGGCCGCGCGCGGCAGCACAGCGCCGGCACACCGCCGACACCGGGAGTCTTTCCGGACTTAATCTATGTTTATTCGCTGGCGCTGATCCACGGAATATTGGCCACCCATCCGCACAGATCTTGGCCACACGCGGCCGGATTCACCTTATCCCCCGGACGACCTGTCGCAGGACGGAACAGTGGCCTCCCGGTGGTGTTCCCGGAGTCCCGAACAGCGGCCGCCTCGCGTGGAGGCCGGCCGCGCAGAGACCGGGTAGGCCCTGCATGCATCTCCCCCGCGACGACCGAGAGCACCCCCGTGCCGAGGCCTTCCGCGACTTCATCCGGAACCCGCCCTTCCCCTGCGTGGGCGCCAAGTCGGCCCTGTCCCGCGGGCGGATGCGGATCGTGGTGGCCCGGGACATCACCTCGGGCTGGGACGACATGCGGATCTACCCGGCGCTGCTCGCCTTCGTGGCGCAGTACCGGGAGCAGCCCGACCTGTTCCAGAGCTTCGCGGTCGTGTTCGAGGGGCCGGGCGACCTCTCGGAGGAGGCGTTCGAGCACAACCTCTGGGCGCGCGCGCAATCCCTGACCGACAAGGACGCCTGGCTCGGCCAGCCCCACGATGCCCGCGTGGCCGAGGATCCCGACAACCCCCACTTCTCCCTGAGCTTCGGCGGCGAGGCGTTCTTCGTCGTCGGGCTGCACCCGCAGGCGAGCCGGCCGGCGCGGCGCTTCTCGTCGCCGGTCCTGGTCTTCAACCTGCACGCGCAGTTCGAGCGGTTGCGGGCGGAGGGACGCTACGAGAAGCTGCGCGCCGCGATCCTGGAGCGCGACGAGGCCCTCGCCGGCAGCGTGAACCCGATGCTGGCGCGCCACGGCGAGGCCTCGGAGGCGCGCCAGTACAGCGGCCGCGCGGTCGACGCGGACTGGCGCTGCCCGATGAAGGGCCGGCCGGCATCGGCCCCGGAGGCCCGGGACTGGAACCCGCCAGCCCTGCCCTTCGATTGCGGGCTGCCGGGCAGCGGCGCCTGAGCCGGTCGGATCCGGTCCCCCGTACGGAGCGAGCCACCCCCATGTGCCAACCCACCCTGTGCCAACCCACCCTGTGCCAGGCCGACGTGCAGACGATCGCGCCGCGCTCCGGCGTCGCCTTCACCCTCGACCGGGGCCAGCGCCTCACGGTGATCGACCCGTGCGGGGAGCAGGTGGCCGACCTCCTCGCCTTCAACCGCCACGATACGGGAGAGGTGATCTCGTCGGGCCGGACCCTCGACTACGCCAGCCGGATCTACCTCACCACCGGCGACCCGCTCTACTCCAACCGCTCGAAGATCCTGCTGCGGATCCTCGAGGATACGGTCGGCCGGCACGATTTCCTGCTGACGCCGTGCTCGGCCGACACGTTCCGCATCATCTACGGCGACGCGAACCCGCATCGCGGCTGCTTCGGCAACCTCGCGGCGGCGCTCGCACCCTACGGCATCGCGCCGGACGCGATCCCGGTGGCGTTCAACTGCTTCATGAACGTGCCGATCGACGGCGCGACCGGGGCGCTCACCGTGGCGCCGCCCCTCAGCCGGGCGGGGGACCGGATCGTGTTCGTGGCCGAGACCGACCTGATCATCGGGCTCACCGCCTGCTCGGCCCTGCAGTCGAACAACGGCAGCTTCAAGCCGATCCACTACAGCGTGAGCGCCTAGCTGCGGGCCCTCAAAAGCCCCGGCCCGATCCCGATATTGATCCATGTAAAGCTGTAGACTGTATCGCATTCAATGACTTGACATCGATATTCGCCCGCTGACTGCCGGCGAACGGCCGCAGGTCTTTGCGATTTACTAACCCGAATGCACGAGGTTGAGGCCGTACGGCGCCCACGGCGAGTCCCCGCCGGCCGCAGGCCCCCTCTTCCGGTGCTCGGATGACCCCCACGCAGACCAGCCGCCCGCCCGCCGACCGTGCCGCGCCGTGGCAGCGCCTCGCCGATCTCCGGCTTCGCCACAAGCTCGCGGCCGTGATGGCCCTGGTGCTCCTGGCCATCGGCGCCCTCAGCGCCCTGAGCTTCCTCGACATGCGCGGCTCGGCGCTCGAGGACCGCGCGCTGATGACCAAGCGTCTGACCGAGGTCGCGCAGAGCCTGCTCGTCCACTACGAGGCGCAGGCCCGGACAGGCCAGATGCCCGTCGCCGACGCGCAGAAGGCCGCGCTCGCGGCGATCACCGCCCTGCGCTTCGGCAGCGAGGACTACTTCTTCGTCCTCGACGACCGGGGCTACCTGATCGCCAACGCCTTCAACGCCAAGAACGTCGGCAAGCAGGTGGTGGACCAGACCGACGTCCCCGGCGGCAAGCGCTACTTCGCCGAGATGGTCGAGACCGCCAAGCGCGACGGCTCCGGCTTCGTCGACTACATGAAGCCGCGCCCCGGCGGGTCCGTGCCGGTGGAGAAGGTCGCGAGCGTGCAGATGTTCAAGCCGTGGGGCTGGATCGTCGCCACCGGCCTGTACCGGGACGACGTCCACGCGGCCGTGCGCGACCGCGCGATCACCATCGGCCTCTGGTCCGCCGGCCTCGCCCTGCCGATCCTGGCGCTGCTCCTGCTCGTCGGCAACGGCCTGTCGCGCCCGATCACCCGCCTGACCGCGGCGATGCGCGGCCTCGCGGACGGCGACCTCGCGGTGATGGTCGCCGACCAGCGCCGCGGCGACGAGGTCGGCGCCATGGCGCGCGCCGTCCAGGTGTTCAAGGACGCCCTGATCGCCAAGCGCGACGCCGACGCGGCCGCCGTCGCGGAGAACGACGCGAAGATGCGCCGCGCCCAGATGCTCGACACGGTCACCGCCCGGTTCGACGCGCAGGTCAGCGCGCTGACGCAGGGCCTGTCGGCGGCCGCGGTGGAGATGGAGGCCACGGCCCGGGAGATGACGCGCACCGCCGCGCGGACCACCGACCAGTCGGTGCGCGTCGCCGCGACCTCCGAGCAGACCTCCAGCAACGTGCAGACCGTGGCGGCGGCCAGCGAGGAGATGGCCGCCTCGATCAACGAGATCGCGGCCCGCGTCGCCCAGTCCTCGGCGATGGCCGACCGGGCCGGCACGGACGTGGCCCAGACCAACGCCCTGATGCAGGTGCTCGCCCGCGGCACGGACCAGATCAGCGAGGTGATGGGCCTGATCGCCGGGATCGCCGGGCAGACCAACCTGCTGGCCCTCAACGCCACCATCGAGGCCGCGCGCGCCGGCGAGGCCGGCAAGGGCTTCGCCGTGGTGGCGGGCGAGGTGAAGGCGCTGGCCTCGCAGACGGCCCGGGCGACCGAGACTATCGCGACGCAGATCGCCGCCATCCAGAACGAGACGCGGCAGGCGGTCGAGTCGATGCGGACGATCGGCGGCACGATCGACGAGATGCGCACGGTGGCGCTCAGCGTGGCCGCCGCCATGGAGGAGCAGGGCGCGGCGACGAGCGAGATCGTCCGCAACGTCACCCAGGCGGCGCAGGGCACCCAGGCGGTGAGCACCGACATCGCCGACGTCCGGCAGGCGGCCCGCGAGACCGGCGCGGCCTCCGACCAGGTGCTCAGCGCCGCGCAGGAGCTGGCCCGCTACTCGACGAGCCTCGGCCAGGAGGTCACGACCTTCCTGGCCGCCGTGAAGGCCGCCTGAGGGCGGGGTCGCCGGACCGCCCGGCGACCCCGCACCCTTACAGGCTGATCCGCTCGCGCATCGCAATGTCGGGGCTCGACGCGCCGCAGGTCGGCAGGCTCTCGACGGGGCCGTGCACCGCCGACGTCGTCGCCGAGAGGTCGTGGTAGCAGATGCAGCCTTCCGCGAAGTAGTGGTGCACCAGGGCCTTGCGGGAGCGCTGCATGTCGGCCCGCGCGGAACCGCCGTGCAGCAGGTTCGCGTGCCAGAACAGCACGTCGCCCTTGCGCGCCGTGAAGTAGGCCGGCGTCGCCCCGTGCTCCCGGATCTCCTGCTTGATCGCCGGTTCGTAGCGCTCGGAATAGGCACCGTAGCCGCGCTCGCGGAACTCGTCCGTGGTGATGCCGACGTCGTGGCTGAACAGGTACGGCAGGCGGTGGGTGCCGGGATAGTAGACCAGCGGCCCCGCATCCGCGTGGATGTCCTCCATGGCGACCCAGCAGGCGGCCAGGTAGCCGAGCGGGTAGGTGGTCATGTGGATCGAGTCCGAGTGCTCGGATTGCTGGCTGCCCTTGTGGGACGCGATGGTCTGGAACGGGATCGCGGGGCGGCCCAGCACCATGCTGCTGAAGTTCATCAGCACGGGGTGCTTCAGCAGCCGGTCGATCGCCTCGACCTTCAGGTGCGGGTTGAGGTAGCGGCCCGGATGGGGATCGTCCGGCGCCGCCTTCTCGGGGGCGAGGGTCAGGTCGCCGCCGGCGATCGCGGCCTCGTAGGCGGCCCAGACCTCGTCGATCGTGTCGGGATCGATCGCGCCGCGCAGGACGTAGTAGCCGTGCTCCACCCAGGACCGGCAGATCTCGGCCTGCCGGGGCGTGATCTCCCGGCGCGCGACGCGGCGCGCGACGATGTCGAGGGCGTCCGGCTGGTCGAGCCAGGGGCTCGGCCCGGATTCCGGGAAGCTCTCGGCCCGGAACACCTTGATGCAGCCGATATCGACCGGGATGTCGGCGTCGACCGTGTGGGACGGCGCGGGCGGCAGGTGGGGCGCGAGGGGCGGGACGTCGTCGCGCCCGAGGGCGAGGTTGCGCACCGTGGTCCCCACCGTGCGCGCCAGCGATGCAGCGCGCGCAAACCCCTGAGCCATCGTCTCAACCCGCCGGTTCCGTCTCCAGCGTAACCAGGCCGGACGATCGCGACTTTAGCGAGGCAAACAACTTTACGGCGACGGACTTTCGTCTTCGTCGCGTCGGCGGTCTCATCGATGCTCGGGTTGGCCGTCCGGTCCGCCCGCGGCTCAGGCGATCCCGTCGATCGCCACCCGCAGGTGCTCCGGGCCGCGCAGGGCGGCGCCCGGCCGGTAGGGTGGCGGGTCCTCGACCAGGCGCGGCGCCTTCAGCCGGCGGGCGAGGGCGGTGAGCGCCGCCTCGGCCTCGAACCGGGCCAGCGGCGCGCCCACGCAGTAGTGCAGGCCGCCGCCGAAGCCGAGATGGCGGGTCCCGCTGCGGTCCGGGTCGAACCGGTCGGGATCGGGGAAGACGGCCGCGTCGCGGTTGCCGGAGGCCAGCAGCAGCACGAGATCGGCCCCCTCGGGGATCGTGACACCGGCGATGTCGATGGGCGACAGCGTCCGCCGCGTCCGGAACTGCACCGGCGGCTCGTAGCGGAGCAGTTCCTCGATCAGCCGCGGGGCCCGGAGCGGGTCCTGACGCAGGCGCTCCAGCTCGTCCGGATGCCGCAGCAGGGTCAGCAGGCCGTTGGTGATCAGGTTCACGGTGGTCTCGTGCCCGGCGACCAGCATCAGGATCGAGGTGGCGATCAGGTCGTAATCGCCCATCTTCACGCCGGCCGGGGTGGCGTGGTTGGCGAGGCCCGACAGCATGTCGTCCTGCGGGTGCCTGCGCTTCTCCCTGATCAGGTCGCCCATGTAGCCGCCGATCGCGTCGAAGGTCCGGCTGTTCGCGGCGCGGATCTCGGGGTCGGACAGGCTGTCGGGCTCCAGCGCGGTGGCGAGCTGCGTCGCCCAGCCGTGGAATTTCGGCTCGTCCTCCCGGGGCACGCCGAACAGCTCGCAGATCACCGTCACGGGCAGCGGGTAGGCGAGGTCGTCGACCGCGTCGATCTCCCGGGCACCGCACTTCTCGTTGAGCAGGTCGGCCACCAGCCGGTCGGAGCGGGCGCGCATCGCCTGGACGCGCTCGCGGGAGAACTGGTGCATCACCGCCGAGCGCAGGGCGTCGTGGTCCGGCGGATCGCGGAAGATGAAGACCCGGTGCCGGTCCATCATCCAGTCCTTGAGCGGCTTGACGATCAGGTCGGTGAGGGGGTTGCCGGTGCGCGGCCGGTCGGCCGGGGGCAGGGTCTCGGAGCTGACCCGCGGGTCCTGCAGCAGGCGCGCGATGGTGCCGTGGGTCGCCGCCACCCAGGTGCCCGCCTCGGTGCCGTCGTCCTGGCGCGAGACAGGATTCTCCCGCAGCTTCGCGTAGACCGGATAGGGATTCGGCCGGTTGGCGAAGTCCTTGACTTGGTCGAGGAGGGTGGCGTCGGGCATGCGGTCTCCTTCACGCATCGACCCGGATGGCGACCACCGGCCCTCGGGAAAGATGCTGCAACGACAAAGGCTTCGCCCGATGGGCCGGTTCCGTTTCCCGACGCGTTACGGAAAGCCCGGCTCGTGGACCGTGACGCGCTTCGGCCGGTCGGTCGCGGCGTCCTCGGGCGGGAACGGCGCGCGAGCCTCCACGAGCTCGGCATGGGCCGGCAGCCAGCGGGCGGAATCCACCGCGACCGCCGCGATGCAGCGCCCGTCGCGGCCGTAGGTGGCGACGAAGCGGCCGGCCGCCGGATCGCCCTGCGTGATCGCCACCGCGTCGGCGCCCTCGGTCAGGCCGACGGATTTCACCACGAGGTCGCCCTGCGTCGACCAGAAGGTCGGTAGGGCGCCGTAAGGGACTTCAGGCTCCGCGCCGGCGAGCAGACGGCCGGCATGGACGCCCTGCGCCACCGCGTGGCTCCAGTGCTCCAGGGCGACGCGCCGGCCGTCGTAGAGGGGGTGGGGAAAGCGCGCCACGTCGCCGGCGGCGGCGATGTGCGGGTCGGGCCGGCCCTCGGTATCGAGGACGTGGCCGCGCGTGTCGCAATCGACCCCGCCCGGATCCGCCGACAGGCCGGACCCGTCGAGCCACTCGGTGTTGCGCACGGCCCCCAGGGCGATGACGGCGACGTCGGCCGGGAGACTGCTGCCGTCGACCAAGTGGGCGCGCACCAGCCGGCCGTCCCGACCCTCCAGCCACTCGACCTCGCGGCCGCAGCGCAGCGCGACCCCGTGGCCCTCGTGGATCGCGCCGATGAACGTCCCGACGGTGCTGCCGAGGATGCGGGCCAGCGGCGTCGGGCCGGGCTCGACCAGGGTGACCGGCAGGTCGAGCTGCCGGCACAGGCTCGCGACCTCGCAGCCGATGAAGCCGGCGCCGATCACCAGCACGTGGTTGGGGCCGGCGGCCAGCGCCCGCCGCAGGGCGGCGGCGTCGTCCCGCCCGCGCAGGGTGAAGACGCCGGCGAGGCGGCCCTCGTGCGGGTTCGCCCAGGGCCGGGCGCGGGTGCCGGTGGCGATGAGCAGGCGGTCGTAGGGGAGGATCTGCCCGTCCGCGAGGCCGACCGTGCGCGCCTGCCTGTCGAGGCGCCGCGCCGCGCTGCCGAGCTGCCACTCCGCCGCGAGGGCGCCGACCCCCGGCAGGGTCGTGGCCTCCGCGGGGATCGCGCCGGTGAGGACGTGCTTCGAGAGCGGCGGCCGGTCGTAGGGCCGGTGCGGCTCGTCGCCGACGATCGTCAGCGGGCCGGAGAAGCCCGCTTCGCGCAGGGCCTCGGCCCCGCGCAGGGCCGCGAGGCCGGCGCCGACGATCAGGACGCGCTCGGAATCGCGCGCCATCAGGCGCCCCGCTCCGGATCCTCGACCCGGATCGCCTGGACCGGGCAGGCGACGCGCGCCCGCTCGATGTCGTCCCGGTCCCGCGCGGCGGGGGCGGGATCGTAGAACAGGGCCTCGTGCCCCTCGATGCGGAAGTGCCGCGGCGCCGCGTAGCAGCACTGGGCATAGGCCTGGCACAGGTTGAGATCGACGCTCACCCGCAGGCCGGGCGGGGGGCCGGAGGACGCATCGGCAGGGGCGGACATGGCGGGGCAACCGCGCGCGGCGCCGCGGGTTCCGCGGGCTCTCGTCGCGGGGGACGTCGCGGGGGACGGCGCGGGGGACGGCGCGGGGCACGTCGCGCGCCGTACCCCGCGACCGGTCGTCGGACGGCTCGGCCGCGTCCGGCGCCGAGCGTCATCCGTATTAAACGTGTTTCGGCGATCCTGGTGGAAATGCAGCGACGCGATTCCCCTGCGCAGCGGTTCGATCTATTGTCGCGCTGCTCCGCGGATCTGTCCGAAACCCCGCGATGACAGGAGGGCGCCATGCCGCACGGTGCGCGAACGAGCCTCGCCGCCCTCATGCTGGTCCTCGGGATCGGCGGCGCCTCCGCCGAATCCGTCGCCACGACATGGACGGATCCGCCGGCCCACAAGGCCGGGTCCCCGAAGGCGCCGGCCACGGACACGAAGGCCGCCGCACCGGCGCCGTCCGCGTCGGCCCCCACCGCGACCCCCGCCGCCGCGACCGAGACTCGGCCGGCCCCCGCCCGGCGGAAGGCCGTGGCGGTGCGACGCGCGCCGGAGCGGAAGGCCGCCCGCGCGGCGGTGGCGCCCAAGCGGATCGCCGCCGCGCCGCGCCGGGCCCGCGTCGCCGCGACACCGGTCCGGTCCGTCCGGGCCGCCCCGCAGGCCTTCGCCGCCGCGCCGCCGCCCCCGGAGGGCTACGCCCGCTACCGGGCCTACAATTACGGGCCGGGCTACGCCTACGAGCCGGGTTACGCCCAGGGCTACACCCAGGGCTACACCGACGACCGCCTCGACCGCCTGAGCAGCGCCCAGGCCGCCGGCTACGTCGTGGTCCACCGCCGGACGGTGCAGTTCCCCGATGGCCGGACCCTGCGGGTCTATCGCCCGGACGACGAGGGCGAGCCGTTCTGAGCTGAGCCCGCCGCGAACACCGCCCGCAGGGGCGCCCGCAGGATCTTCCCGGCGGGATTGCGGGGCAGGAGCCCGTCCCAGATCTCGATCCGCACCGGCACCTTGAACGCCGCGAGCCGCTCGGCCGCGAAGGCGCGGATCGCCTCCGGATCGGTCTCGGCGCCCTCGGCCAGCACCACGATGGCGCCCGGCTCCTCGCCCAGCGTCGGGTGGGGCACCGGCAGCACCACGGCGTCGATCACGTCCGGGTGCGCGTAGAGGGCGTTCTCGACCTCGCAGCAGTAGATGTTCTCGCCGCCGCGGATCAGCATGTCCTTGATCCGGTCGACGATGGTCAGGAAGCCCTCCTCGTCGGCGCGGGCGAGGTCGCCGGTGCGCAGCCAGCCCTCGGAGAGGACCTCCGCGGTGGCGGCCGGGTCGTCCCAGTAGCCGCGGACCACGTTCGGGCCCTTCACGCACAGCTCGCCGACGCTGCCCGGCGGCAGATCCTGCCCGAGGGGATCGAGGATCCGCACCTCGCAGACCGGCAGGGGCGGTCCGCAGGATTCCGGGTGGGCGAGGTAATCCTCGCCCTGGTGGTGGGTGAAGGTCGCCGAGGTCTCGGTCATGCCCCAGCCGGTGCCCGGGACGACCCGCGGCAGGGCCTCGCCCAGCGCCCGCACGAGGTCGCCGGCGGCCGGGGCGCCGCCGTAGGTGACGCCCTCGAGGGTCGGCAGCGGCCGGCCGGCCTCCCGGGCCGCGTTGGCGAGCTGCCACGCGATGGTCGGCACGCCGCCCGCGCTGGTGCAGCCCTCCCGCTCGATCAGGTCGAGGGCCGCGCCCGCGTCCCAGCGGCGCATCATCACGAGGCGGTGGCCGCCGTATAGGGCCGCCCCCAGGCTCGCGTGGCAGCCGGTGACGTGGAACAGCGGGATCACCAGCAGCGCCGCCCGCTGCGGCGCGGCCGGGTCGGGCTTCGGCGGCGCCTCGCCCCGGCGCAGGGCGCTGCGCGCCGCCGAGTAGGGGTAGGCCATCACCGTGGTGGCGGCCGCCCGGTGGGTGCCGACCGCCCCCTTGGGCTTGCCGGTCGTGCCGGAGGTGTAGAACAGCGTCGCGTCGTCCTCCGGGTCGAGGGCGATGTCCGGCGGGGGCAGGTCGGGCAGGGCGCCCCAGTCGTGGACCCGGCCGACGATGTCGGTGAGCGGCGTCGCCCGGGGGTCCGGCGCGGTCCGGGTGGTGAGGACCCGCTCCAGGGCCGGGCATTCGCGCAGGTGCGGGGCGATCCGGTCGAAGCGCTCGCCGTCGGCGATCAGCACCCGCGCCCCGGAATGCTGCAGGCCGTAGGCGAGTTCGGGCCCGGTCCACCACGCATTGAGCGGCGTGGCGATGGCGCCGGCGAGCAGCGCGCCGAAATAACTCACCGGCCATTCGGGCAGGTTGCGCATCGCGATGGCGACCCGGTCGCCCTTGCGCACGCCGGCCTCGACCAGAGCCCGCGCCAGGGCGGTCGCGGCGCGGGCGAAACCCGTGAAGGTCACGCGCTCGTCCTGGTAGACCACGAAGGTCTTGTCCCCGTGGCCGCGCGCGATCCGGAACAGATCGCCCAGCGTCGGCGGTGCCTTCTCCCAGATCCGGGTCGGCACACCCCGGATCGGCACCGTGGCGATGGCGAAGGGCCCACCTGAGGCGGTGAGCCGCGCCTCGGCCTCGCGGAAGGGCAGGGCCGGCCAGCCGGCGGGGATGCGGGGATCGGGGCTCATCGGGCGATGGTCACGCCGCCGTCGATCACGAGTGCCTGGCCGGTCACGAACCGGCCGGCCGCCGAGGCCAGGAACACGGCCGCACCCGCGATCTCGTCGGGCTCGCCGATCCGGCGCAGGGGCGCGGCGTCCGTGGTGGCGGCGAGCATCTCGGGATCCTCCCACAGGGCCCGGGCGAAATCGGTGCGGATCAGCCCCGGGCACAGGCAGTTCACCCGCACGTTGGCGGGGCCGTACTCCACCGCGTAGTTGCGGGCGAGCTGGAGGTCAGCGGCCTTCGAGACGTTGTAGGCGCCGATCACCGGCGAGCCCTTGAGCGCCCCGATCGACGAGACGATGACGATCGCGCCGTCCCGCCGCGCCACCATGCCGGGGGCGACCATCTGGATCAGCCAGTGGTTCGACAGGACGTTGTTCTCGAGGATTTTTCGGAACTGCGCGTCGGAGATGCCGGCGAGCGGCCCGTAATAGGGATTGCTGGCGGCGTTGCAGACCAGCACGTCGACCGGGCCGAGCCGGCTCTCGGTCTCGGCCACGAGGGATTCCAGCTCCTCCTTCACCGAGATGCTGGCCGGAATCGCCACGGCGCGGCCGGCCCCGTGGGCGGCCTCGATCTCGGCCACGACCGCCTCGCAGGCCTCGCGCTTGCGCGACGAGATCACCACCCGGGCGCCGTGCTCGGCCATCCGCAGGGCGATCGCCCGTCCGATGCCCCGCGACGAGCCGGTGATGAGGGCGGTCTTGCCGGTCAGATCGAACAGCGACATGGCACGGCTCCGCGCTGGATGAAGCGGCGAACGGCTTCGATCCTCGTTCCACAGGATAGGAAGGTCGCGACGCGCCCCCTCTCCCGTGCGGGAGAGGGCACCCGCGCCGCATCCGGCCGCGGACGCTGTCGCCGGACGCCGCCCATCCTCACGCCCCCACCCGCATCGAGCGGCGCAGTCGCGCCATGCCGGTGAGCCAGCGCTCGGGGTCCTCGGCCCGGCGGCGGGCGTACTCGGCCACCTGCGGATGCGGTAGGATCAGGAAGCGCCCCGCCGCCAGCCCGTCGAACGCGGCCTCGGCCACGGCCTCCGGCGCCAGCACGCCGTCGCGCGACGCGGCGCTGGCTTCCCCCAGCATGGCGGTGTCGACGCCCTGCGGGCACAGGGCCGCGACCCGGATCCCGTCCTCGGCGTGGGCGATCGCGAGATGCTCCAGGAAGGCGAGCGCCGCGTGCTTGGTCGCCCCGTAGGTGGCGCTGCCGATCTGGCTCAAGAGCCCGGCCGCCGAGACCGTTCCGAGGAACGCGCCGCCGCCGCGGGCGCGCCAGAGCGGGACCAGCACCCGCGCGGCGTGGACGTGACCCATCACGTTCACCGCGAAGGCGCGCGCCCAGCTCTCCGGGTCGGCGGAGGTGGCCAGATCCGGATCGGGGTCGCGCTCCAGGATGCCCGCGTTGGAACAGTAGAGCGCGATCGGCCCGGTCTCGGCCTCGATGCGCGCCAGGACCGCACTGACCGCCTCGGCGTCGCCGACGTCGAGCGCGAAGGCCCGTCCGCCGAGTTCCGCCGCCACGGCCTCCGCCCCTTCCCCGTCCCGGTCGAGGGCCACGACCGTCGCGCCCCGGGCCCTGGCCGCGACCGCGAGCGCCCGGCCGATGCCCCTCGCGGCCCCAGTGACGGCGACGACGCGGCCGGACAGCTCCATCTTCAGGCCCCCGCCCGTTCGGCGAAGCGCCAGGCCGCTTCGGCGAGCTTCGGCACGCGCGCCGCCATGGCGGCGGCGTGCTCGCTCGCGGCATTGCCGGCCTTGGCGCGGGCCGCCACGCCCTGGAGGATCCCGACCAGCCGGAACAGGTTGTAGGCGAAGTACCAGTCGAGGTCGGGCAGGTTTTTCCGGTTCGCAGCCCGGCAGTAGAGCGCCACCGCCTCGTCACGGGTGGGGATGCCCAGAGCCGTCAAGTCGAGACCGCCGAGCCCGCTGCGCCCGTCGGCGGGCAATTCCCACTGCATCAGCAGGTAGCTGAAATCCGCCAGCGGATCGCCGAGGGTCGACAGCTCCCAGTCGAGCACCGCGCTGACGCCGCCGTCGCGGGAAAAAATCAGGTTGTCGAGACGGTAATCGCCGTGGACCACGCAGGCGCCCTGCTGCTCCGGCACCGTCCGGGGCAGCCACGCGATCAGTCGCTCGACATCCTCCAGGCGCCCGTCCTCGGCGGCGCGGTACTGGCGGGTCCAGCGGTCGACCTGCCGGGCGAAGTAGTTGCCGGGCCGGCCGTAATCGGAGAGCCCCGCAGCCTCCGGGTCGATGGCGTGGAGCCGGGCGAGCGTCGCGATCATGCCGGCATAGTGCCGGTGGCGGGCGTGGGGATCGAGGCCGGGCAACGCCCCGTCCCAGTGCACGGCGCCGTCCACCGCCTCCATCACGTAGAAGGCCGCGCCGATGATGTCGGGATCCTCGCACAGGGCGAAGGGGCGCGGCACCGGGAACCCCTCGCCGTAGAGGGCGCCGATCACCCGGAACTCGCGCTCCACCGCGTGGGCCGAGGGCAGGAGCGGGCCGAAGGGCTTGCGCCGCAGCACGTAGGCCTGGCCCGGCGTGTCGAGCCGGTAGGTCGGGTTCGACTGGCCACCGCGGAACTGCTGCACGGTGAGCGGCCCGGCGTAGCCGCGGACGTGCCCGTCCATCCAGGCGGCGAGCCGCGCCTCGTCGATCCGGTGGCGCGGCTCGATCGGCTTCACGCCGGAGAAGATGTCGGCGTCGCTCATGCGCGCTCCGCCTCGCTTCTGTTGGTGTAGCGCCCGAATTCGAGCCGGGCGATCGAGCGATTGTGGACCTCGTCCGGCCCGTCGGCGAGCCGCAGGGTGCGGATATGGGCGTACATCCTGGCGAGCCCGAAATCCTCCGAGACGCCGGCCCCGCCATGGGCCTGGATGGCGTCGTCGATCACCTTCAGCGCCACCCGGGGCGCCGCCACCTTGATCATGGCGATCTCGAGCTTGGCGCCCTTGTTGCCGACCTTGTCCATCATGTCGGCCGCCTTCAGACAGAGGAGGCGGGTCATCTCGATGTCGATCCGCGCCTCCGCGACCCGCTGCTCCCAGACCGACTGCTCGCTGATCCGCTTGCCGAAGGCGACCCGGGAGACGAGACGGCGCGCCATGGCCTCCAGCGCGACCTCGGCGGCCCCGATGGTGCGCATGCAGTGGTGGATGCGGCCCGGACCCAGGCGCCCCTGCGCGATCTCGAAGCCGCGCCCCTCGCCGAGGATCAGGTTCCCGGCCGGGACCCGGACATCCTCCAGCACCACCTCGCCGTGGCCCTTGGGGGCGTCCTCGTAGCCGAAGACCGGGAGCAGGCGCTCGACGCGAACCCCGGGCGTGTCCATGGGCACGAGGATCTGCGATTGCTGCCGGTGGCGGGGGGCCTCCGGGTCGGTCTTGCCCATCAGGATCGCGATCTTGCAGCGCGGGTCGCCGACGCCGGTCGACCACCATTTGCGGCCGTCGACGACGTAGTGGTCGCCGTCGCGGCGGATCACCGTGCTGATGTTGGTGGCGTCCGAGGAGGCGACCTCCGGCTCGGTCATCAGGAAGGCCGAGCGGATCTCACCCGCCATCAGGGGCTTCAGCCACCGGTCCTTCTGGGCCGCGGTGCCGTAGCGGTGCAGCACCTCCATGTTGCCGGTGTCGGGCGCCGCGCAGTTGAACACCTCCGAGGCGATCCCGACCCGGCCCATCTCTTCGGCGCAGAGGGCGTAGTCGAGGTTGGTCAGGCCGGCGCCGCGATAGGCGTCGGTGTCGTGCTCGGCGGAGGGCGGCAGGAACAGGTTCCACAGGCCCTCGGAACGGGCCTTCTCCTTCAGCCGCTCCATCGTGGGGGAGGGTTCGCGGCTCTGCGCGCGCTCGGCCGACACCGCGGCGGCGGCCGGAAGGATCGCGTCGGCGATGAAGGCGCGGACGCGGGTCAGCCAGTGGGTCTGGGACTGGGAGAGGGTGAAGTCCACGGTGTCCGCTCCCTAGGGTTTCTCTGCCGGGCGAGCGCACCGAGCTTGCGTGCGCGGGCTGCCCGCCTTCCCATTGCCTTCACCCACGGCGCGACGCGCCCCCTCTCCCGTGCGGGAGAGGGTTGGGGTGAGGGACGAGAAGCCACAGGATCGAGCCCGCCCTTGTCGCGCAGTCAGGTCGAGCCCTCTCTGGACAGACCTGATCCCTCACCCTGTCCCTCTCCCGCACGGGAGAGGGGACCCGCGCTCCGACCCGAATCGAACGTGGCGCTCGATCGACCCACATCACGCCGCCGCTCACAGATAGGCCGATCCCATCTCGCTGGCGAAACGCTGCGGCGGTCCCTCCCAGACGATCCGCGCCTGCTCTAGCACGTAGACCCGGTCGGCGTGCGGGAGCGCGAAGGTGACGTTCTGCTCGCCGAGCAGGACCGTGATCGGCGTGGTCTGCCGCAGCTTCTCCAGCGCCTTCGACAGCAGTTCCAGGATCACCGGGGCGAGGCCGAGCGTCGGCTCGTCGAGGATCAGGAGGCGGGGGCGCATCATCAGCGCCCGGGCGATGGTCAGCATCTGCTGCTCGCCGCCCGACAGGGTGCGGGCGCTCTGCGACTCGCGGTCCTTGAGGATCGGGAACAGCTCGTAGAGCCAGTCGCGCTGCCTGGCGCTCTCGGCCTTCGGGAAATGCTGGCCGCCGAGGTCGAGATTCTCGCGCACGCTGAGGTCGCCGAACAGCTCCCGGGTCTCTGGCACCTGGACGATGCCGGCCCGGGCGATGGCGGCGGGCTTCATCCGGGAGAGGTCCCGGCCGTCGAACCGGATCGTGCCCGTGTGCGGCACGAGGCCCGAGATGGCGTTGAACAGCGTGGTCTTGCCGGCGCCGTTCAGGCCGACCACCGAGACGAACTCACCCTCGTGGACGTGGATCGAGGCGGCGCGCAGGGCCTGCGCCTTGCCGTAGAGCACGTCGACGCCCTCGACGGTGAGCAGCGAGTCGGGCTTGAACGCCGCCTCGGGCCGGGCCGCCGTCTCGATGCTGCCGCCGAGATAGACCCGGCGCACGGTCGGGTCGGCCATCACCGACTCGGCCGAGCCCTCGGCGATGCGCTCGCCGAGATACATCGCGAAGACCCGGTCGACGATGGCCGCGACGCTCTTCACGTTGTGGTCGACGAGGAGCACGGCCTTGCCCTCGTCGCGGAAGCCGCGGATCAGCTCGGAGAAGGCCGCGACCTCGCCGCCGGTCAGGCCCGCGAAGGGCTCGTCGACCAGCACCACCCGGGGGTCGCGGGCGATGGCCTTGGCGAGCTCCAGCCGGCGGAGATCCGCGAAGGGCAGGGTGCCGGGGCGCCGGTCGACGACCGCGCCGAGGCCGACGCGCTCGGCGATCTCCCTCGCGCGCCGCGCCACGTGGGGGTCGGCCGCCAGCCGGATCAGGCTGTCGGGCAGGAGCGCGAGGCTGATGTTCTCCAGCACGGTCTGCCGCTGGAGCGGCCGCGCGTGCTGGAACACGAGGCCGATCCCGGAGCGCGCCACCCGGTGGGCCGGCATGCCGCCGATCTCCGTGCCGTCGAGGCGGATCGAGCCGGCGCTCGGCCGCTCCAGCCCCATGATCAGCTTCATCACGGTGGACTTGCCCGAGCCGTTGGGGCCGATCAGCCCGAGGATCTCGCCCGGGCGCAGGTCGAGGTCGATGTTCTTGACGGCGACGAGGCCGCCGTAGCGCTTGGTCAGGCCGCGCACGGTGAGGCAGGGCTCGGCCATGACGGGCGACACGGCCGGCGGGGGCGCGACGGCGACGGTCATCGGGCTCTCCGGAGCGATCCGAGGCCGAGCAGCCCCGAGGGCACGAACAGGATCACGAGGAGCGCCACCGCCGAGACCACGAAGGTCGAGAGGCCGCCGAGCGGCCGCAGCAGCTCGCCCGCCGCGATCAGGAACACGGCGCCGAGCGCCGCGCCCACGATGGTGCGCCGGCCGCCGAGCACCGCCGCGATGATCACCTGCACGCCCACCGACGTGTTGATCAGCGTGCCGACCGAGGCGGTGCCCATGTAGAAGACCACCAGCCCGCCCGCGAGGCCCGAGAAGGCGGCGCTGACCGCGAAGGCCGCGAGCTTGTGCTTGGCGACGTTGAAGCCGAGCGCCCCGGTCACCACCGGATCCTGGCCGGCGGCCTGGAGGATCAGCCCGGCGGGCGAGCGCGCGATGGCGGTCAGGATCAGGCCGGTGACAGCCATGAAGCCTAGCGCCAGCCAGTAATTGGTGTCGGCGTCGATGGAGATGACATCCGGCACGGTCAGGCCGATCTCGCCGCCGGTGAGGCCGGAGAAGACCACGATCATGTTCTGCAGGAGCAGGACCGCCACCAGGGTGATCAGCCCGAAATAGGGACCGCGGACCTTCAGCGCCGGCAGCGCCAGGGCGAGGCCGCCGACCACGGCCAGCACGGTCCCGGCCGCGAGGCAGTAGGGGATCGGCAGTTCGTAGCGGTTGTTGAGGATGCCGGCGCCGTAGGCCCCGAGGCCGATCAGGAAGGTCGGTCCGAAATTCACCTCGCCGGCGAAGCCGAAGAGCAGGTCCCAGGCCATGGAGAACACGCCGAAATAGTAGGCGATGGTCAGGAGGCCGAGGATGTAGCCGGAGACCCACCAGGGCAGGGTGGCGGCGGCCAGGACGGCGAGGACCGCGATCCAGAAGCCGGGGGTGGTGAGGAGCTTCATGGGGTGGCCTCGCACACGGCAGCGATCCGGCTCGTTCGGCGCAGAGGCCTTTCCCACCCACGCCCCTCATCCTGAGGTGCCGCGCCAGCGGCCTCGAAGGAGGCCTCCAGGGATCGCGCGGCCGGCTGGAGGGCTCCTTCGAGGCGGCTTCGCCGCACCTCAGGATGAGGGCGCGGGCTGGACACCCGGGGTGCAAAAAGAACCATCACCGCCGCCCCAGCAGACCTTGCGGGCGCAGGTACATGACGGCGACCAGCAGGAGCAGCGCCGGGATCACCCGGTAGGCCGGCGAGATCAGGTAGGCGGTGGCGGTCTCGAGGTAGCCCACCACGTAGGCGGCGATCAGCGAGCCGGTGACGCTCCCGAGGCCCCCGAGCACCACGATCGAGAAGGCGCTCGCGGTGAGCGGCCCCACCGAGTACGACGACACCCCGAGGAACATCCCGAGCAGCACCCCGGCGGTGCCGGCGAGCAGGCCGTAGATCGCCCAGACCGCCACGTAGATCTTGCCCATGTCGTGGCCGAGCAGCGTGACGCCCCGCGGATTCATGGAGGCGGCGAGCAGGACCTTGCCGGCCCGCGCCCGGTTCACGAACAGCCAGAGCAGGCCGATCACCACCCAGCAGATCACCGCGGTGAAGACCTGGTTCCGCGGCGTCCGCACCCCGGCGATCTCGAAGACGCCCTCGACGATCGGCAGCACGGTCTTCGGGTTGTCGGTGAAGAAGTAGGCTACCAGCTCCTGGATCATGATCCCCCAGAGCAGCGTCCCCGTGAGCACGAAGATCTCCTTCTCCTCTCGCGGGATGGCCCGGCTGCGCTCGATCGGCGCGACCACCGCGAAGTAGGTGACGAGTGCGCCCGCGAGCCCGCACAGGATGCCGATCACCGCGCCCGCGTAGGAGCCGAGCCCGAACAGCGCCGAGGCCGCCCAGGCCGCCACCGCGGCCATGACCATCAGGGCGCCGTGGGTCAGGTTGAGGACGCCCGAGACCCCGAAGATCAGGGTGAAGCCCATCGCGCCGAGCGCGTAGAGGGACGAGATCGCGAAACCGTCGACGAGGATCTGGAGGCCGATCATCGCGCTCTCCCCGCCCGGTTACCGTCCCGCCGCCTTCACCGCAGGGGGCAGGATCATGGTCCCGTTGGCGGTGGTGGCCGGCCAGATCGCCACCTGCTTGCCGTTCTGCCACTGCCCGAGGACGCTGGTCATCAGGCCGGGCCCGTACTGGATCGAGTGCGTGAACGGCTCGTCCTTGCCGTAGAATTTCAGGCGCCCGACGGTGCCGACGTAGTCGGTCTTCTCCAGGGCGTCGACGAGCTTGTCGGCCTCCGTGGAGCCCGCCCGCTTGACCGCCTCCGCCGCGTAGTGCGTGGCGTCGTATGCCATGTAGCCCGCGTAGGACGGCGCGCCGCCGAAGCGCTTGGTGAAGGCCTCGGCGAACGGGATCGTCTTCTCGGTGAGCGCCACGCCCGGCACCGCCACGCTGTCGAACAGCACGCCCTGCGTGCCGCCGTTGGTGTTGGCCCAGAAGGTCGAGGAGGTCGCCTGGCCGCTGATCCCCGTCATGGCGATCGGCACCTGCTGGTTCTGCCACTGCACGGTCGGCTGCACGCCGACATGGGCGATGCCGGTGACGATCAGGTCGGGCTTGGCCGCCTCGATCTTGTTGTAGATCGGCGTGAAGTCGCCCGTGTCCGGGGAGAAGCGGACGTGCTCGACCACCTTCAGCCCGGATTTCGGCAGGCATTCCTGGTAGGCGGCGTCGAGCGGGCGGGTCCAGGCCGCGTCCTCACTCATGATCGCGGCGGTCTTGGCCTTGAGCTTCTCGACCAGCACCTCCTTGGCGGAATCGCAGACCGCCTGCGCCAGGGCGTGCGAGGTCAGGTAGCCGTGGAAGGTGTACTTGTTGCGCGCGTAGTCCTTGTGGACCGCGACGCTGATCTCGTTCGAGGCCGCGCCGGGCGTGATCATCGGCGTCTTGAGCCGGGCCGCCCAGGGCATCAGCGCCAGCACGACCTCGGAGATGTAGCTGGCGATGACGAGGTTGACCTTGTCCTCGGAGACCGCCCGCTGGAAGGCGCGGACCGCGTCGGAGGCCGAGGACTTGTCGTCGTAGGTGACGACCTGGATCTGGCGCCCGTCGACGCCGCCCTGGGCGTTGATCTCGTCGGCGGCGAGCTGGACGGCCTGCGGGATCGAGGCCCCGGCCACCGACTGCGCCTCGGCGATCACCCCGATCTTGATCGGGTCCGCGGCCCGGACGGGCCCGGCGGCGACCAGCCCCGCGGCGATCAGCGCGGGCAGCGTGCGCCGAATCGGGGCAACCCGGGCGGCGGCGCGCACGGTCTCGGACATCGGCGTTCCCTCATCCCAGTGCCCGAATTTTATATTCGCGGGCTTGGCCCGGACTGTACCCGCGCTCCGACGGATCACAAGGGGCCGGTCGGGACCGGCCGGTGACGTTTGCACCGAGTCGTTTTCCGCCCGGGGTATCGCCGCGCGCCGCCGCATCCTAGGCTCGCCGCGGCCCTGCGAAGCGCGGGCCCGGCGGCCTCGAAGAAGGGCACGGTCCGGTGAGGAACGCACGCTCGGCCGCGGCCGGGGTTCGCCCCGGACCGCGGCCCCGGAGCCTCGGGAAGCGGCCCGCTCCGCGGCCGGCACGGGCAGGGGAACCACAGGCATGACCCTGCGCTGGACGCGACGGCCCGAGGGCTCGACCTGGGGGGATTTCGGCCCCGACGACGAGTTGGGACGCCTGAACCTGCTCACCCCCGAGAAGGTGCTGCAGGGCGTCGCCGAGGTGCGCGAAGGGGTCACCTTCTGCCTCAGCCTGCCGCTGGACCTGCCGGGCGGCAACGTCCTGAACCCGCGCCGCCACCCGCCGCAGATCACCCCGACGCGCCGCGCCAACGGCCGGCCCAACATGAACTTCCCGGTCTGCGAGGAGGTCGACGGCGCCACCGACGTGATCTGCGACGACCGCGCGCTGATCCACCTGCAATACTCGACGCAGTGGGACTCGCTCGCCCATGTCGGCTCGCTGTTCGACGCGGACGGGGCGGGCGCCGCACCGACCTTCTACAACGGGTTCCGCGGCGGCCGCGACATCGTCGGGCCGAGCGCGCCGGAGGCGGCGGATGAGCCGTCCCGGGCGAAGCGCCTCGGGATCGAGCGCCTCGCCGAGACCGGCATGCAGGGCCGGGCCGTGATGATCGACCTGCGCGCCCATCTCGGCGACGCCAGGACACGCGTCGGCTACGACGAGCTCGCCCGGATCCTGGAGGCCGACGGCGTCGTGGTGGAGCCGGGCGACATGGTCTGCCTGCACACGGGCTTCGCCGAGCGGCTGATCGCCATGGGCGGCGCGCCGGACCCGAAGCTCGTCCACACCCTCTGCGCCGGCCTCGACGGGCGGGACCCGCGCCTCCTCGACTGGATCACCCGCACCGGCCTGTGCGCGCTGATCGCCGACAACTACGCCGTCGAGGCCTACCCGGCTGGCCCCGGCCCCGCCTGCTGCGCGACGCTGCCGCTCCACGAGCACTGCCTGTTCAAGCTCGGGGTCAATCTCGGCGAGCTGTGGCACCTGACGCCGCTGGCCGACTGGCTGCGGGCCCGCGGCCGCTACCGCTTCCTGCTCACCGCCCCGCCGCTGCGCCTGCCCGGCGCCGTCGGCTCGCCGACGACGCCGATCGCCACGGTGTGACGATCGGGAACGGCCCCTCGGCGCGCTCCCGGGGTCGCCCGGATCAGCCGAGCGCGACGGGCGCGGCGTCGGCGCGCGGCGGGTCGCCAACCGGCTCCGCGGCCGGCTCAGCGGCGTCCTGGGGCGGCCCGGGGCGGAGGACGGCGCGCTCGCGGAAATGCGGGATGGCCGCCTCGAACACGGCCTCGGCGGCCGCCCGGTCGCCGGCCGCCACGGCGTCGCGCAGCCGCGCCACCCAGGCGTCGAGACTGTCCCGGTCGGCGAAGACCGGCCGCGCCGCCATCACCCCGTCGATGCCCGGCAGGGCGATCCGGGGCTCCTCGCGGGCGAACAGGATCTCGTTGAGCCGCTCGCCGGGCCGGGCGCCGGTATAGGCGATCTCGATCTCGGTGCCGGGCTCGAAGCCGGCCAGCCGGATCATCCGCTCGGCGAGGTCGGCGATCCGCACCGGCTGTCCCATCTTGAGCACGTAGACCGCGGCGCGCTCCGCGCCCGCCCGGGCCTCGCCGTCGGCGTGCGAGGCGGCCGTCAGCACGAGATCGCAGGCCTCGCGCACGGTCATGAAGTAGCGGACCATGTCCGGGTGGGTGACGGTGACCGGGCCGCCCCGGGCGATCTGCGCCTTGAAGACCGGCACGACCGAGCCCACGGAGCCCAGCACGTTGCCGAACCGCACGGCGATCAGCCGGGTCGGGTGGTCCGGCCGCGCCGACTGCGCGGCGTCGAGGGCCTGGGCGACCATCTCGGCGAAGCGCTTGGTGACGCCGAGCTGCGAGACCGGCTCGATCGCCTTGTCGGTGGAGATCATCACGAGCGCCCGCGCGCCCGCCGCCACCGCCGCCTCGGCGACGTTGATCGAGCCGAACACGTTGGTCTTGATGCCCTCCTGCCAGTCCCGCTCCAGGTAGGGCACCTGCTTCAGCGCGGCGGCGTGGAGCACGTAGTCGGGCCGGAACGCCGCGATCACCGCGTGCGTCCGCTCCCGGTCGCGGATATCGGCCAGCACCCCCGTCACGGCGGTCTCGGCGGCCAGGATCGCGGGGTGGCTGAGGATGCCGTGGAGCGCCGGCTCGGAGGATTCGAGCACCAGCACGGCGGCGGCCCCGAAGGCCACGGCCCGCAGGCAGATCTCCGAGCCGATCGACCCGCCGCCGCCGGTCACCACGACCCGGCGGCCGGCGAGGAACGCCTCCAGGCGCGGCCGGTCGATGGCGACGGTCGGCCGCAGCAGCAGGTCCTCGATCTCCAGCGGCGCCAGTTCCGGACCCTGCACGCCCTCGCCGAGGCCGACGACCCGGGCGAGGGGCAGGCCGAGGCGCCGGGCGCGGGCGATCAGGTCGTCCGGCGCCGCCTCCGGCACGAGGGCGCTCGGGGCGGCCACGAGCCGCCGCACCGGCTCGCCGCGGGCGGCGAGGTCGGCGACCACGCGCTCGAGATCCGGGAAGCCGCCGAGCACCGGCACGCCGCGCATGAACTGGCCGCGCTCGTCCGCCCGGGGCGACAGGATTCCCCGCGGCGCGAGCTTGCGCACCGAGCCCGCCTCGATCGCCCGGATCAGCACGTCCATGTCGGCGCCGCGCCCGAGGAGCAGGGTCGGGACGGTGGCGGCCCGCGCGCTCGACTGCCGGGAGCGGGTGTCTTTCAGGTAGCGGAACGCCAGGCGCGTACCGCCCAGGAAGAAGATCTGCAGCACCCAGTAGAGCAGGATCGCGATCTTGCCGAAGAAGTAGAAGCCGTAGAGGTCGGACGAGACCAGCACCCAGTCGATCACCAGGAGCGCCAGGGCCAGGACGCTGGCCGCCCGGACGATGCCGGCGAGATCCTGCAACGAGGCGAAGCGCCACTTGGTCCGGTAGAGCCGGAAGCGGCCGTAGACGAGGCCGGCGAGGACGAGGAACGGCGGCAGCAGCATGGGCAGGGCGTGCAGACGCTCGGCCAGCATGCCGCCCTGGAAGCGGAACAGGAAGGTGAGCACCACGGCGGCAGCGGTCGCCGCGAGGTCGTGGGTCACCATCACCGCGGTCTTGTAGAGGCGCTGCTGCATCGGGAGCCGGATGGGATGCCGCGGGGTATCCGCCGCGGCACCGGCCCTGTCAACGCGGCCCGCCCAGGGCCGGAGCCGGGGCCGGAGGCGGCGCCGGCCTCAGCCCAGCGCCCGGGCTGCCGCACCGGCCGCGTCGTCCACCCGGTCGATGTCGGGGGCGTCGATGTGCCGGTAGCGGGCCTGGATCAGCCCGAAGGCCCCGAAGGCGGCGTGGCCGGCCGCCACGAGCCCGAGGAGGATCCAGCCGTAGGGCTGGGCGCGCAGCAGCGCGAAGGCCTCGGCCAGACCCTTGGCATCCGAGGAGCGCTGGTGCCACGCGGCGGCCACGAGGAACCCGCCGATGATCAGGAAGGCGAGGCCCCGCGCCGCGTAGCCGAAGCGGCCGATCGGGCCGGCCCAGCGGTCCCGGGCCCGGGCGTCGAGGGCGAGCCGGTCGGTGACGTCCCCGCGCCACGCCTTGCCGAGGAAGCCGAACCCGCCGCCGACGACCGCGAGGCCGACGAGGGCCACGAGCCAGCGGCCGAAGGGCTTGCTCAGGAGCCACGCGGTGCCGTCATGCACGCCGTCGCCGCCGCTCATGCCCAGGCCGAGGCTGAGCGAGGCCGCGCTGGCGGCGAGCCCGAGATAGAGCCCGGCGCTGATCAGGTGGGCACCGCGCACCGCGAGGCCCTTGGCGGAGGTGCCCCGCCGGTCGGCATCGGTGATGCCCTCGACGAGGCGCCAGAGGGCGAAGCCGGCGAGGCCGAGGGCGATCAGGCCGACGACGGCCGCGCCGAACGGCCCGGCCATGACGGCGCGGAGCGCGTCCTTGCTGTCGCCGGCCCGGCCGCCATGCCCCAGGGCCGCCAGCAGGGCCAGGGCGCCGACCACGATGTAGACCACGCCGCGGGCGCCGTAGCCGAAGCGGGCGATGCGCTCGATCGCGTTGCGGCCGCCGGGAAGGGTCCTCATCGGCGGGACCCGGCTTCGGGGAATCGGGTGTCGGGCACGGGCGGCATCCTGTGGAGCGGGAGCATTCAACGCCCGGCGGCGCGCACCCGATCCGTTGCCGGCACAACCTCCGTGGCCGCCCTACATGGGCGTCCGGTCGGCGCGGCCGGTGAGCGCCACGTAGAAGCCGAGCCCGTCCTGGGCCGGCAGGGTCTGCAGGCGCTCGATCAGGCCGCGGCGCTTCGCGTCGAGGAGCAGGCGTCCGGCCGGCTGGAACAGGGTCTCGCCGCCGCCCTCCGGCGGCGGATCGAGCCGGATCGCCACGGTCTTGCCCTTGGCGAAGCGGCTGCGCTCCAGCATGTCCTTGAGCGAGGCCTCGGCGGTCGCCCGGTTGGTGCCGCGCAGGTCGAGCACCGACTCGGCGTCGGTCACGCCGAGGGAGCCGCGCAGCTTGGCCGCGTAGAAATCTTCGAAATGGGGCAAGTCGGTGCCTTGATGCTTCGCCGTTCGATCAGGTGGGGTGCGGCCGCTCAGAAGGCGAGACCGCGGTAGAGGTCGCGCACCGGCACGGCGCCGTCGAGCTCCGGCAGCGACACGGCGCCGTCGAGACCGAGGGCCGCGACGCTCCAGTCGTCGCCCGCGCGTCGCCAGACCTCGACCCGCGCCTCGTCGGAATAGACGATCAGCAGGACCGCGAGGCTCGGCACGGTCCGGTAGAAGTCGATCTTCCGGCCGCGGTCGAGACTCATGGTCGAGGGCGAGAGCACCTCGGCGACGAGGAGCGGGTCGGTCGCGTAGCCCTCCGGCAGCGGCGGCCCGCACCGCACCACCACGTCGGGGATCGGGGCGAAATCGTCCATCGCGGCGCTGAGGATCGCCAGCCCCGGCATGGCGCGGCAGCCCTTGGCATCCGCGAAGTCGCCGATTCGGCGGATCAGGTTCGCGACGATTGCCTGATGCCGCTCCCGCGGCGGCGCCATGAGCACGGGCTCGCCGTCGAGCAGCTCCCAGCGCTCGTGCGCGGGCCGGCCCTCCACCCAGAGCCTGAACTCGGACACATCCATCCGCGCGTCGCGCTTCGCGGCCAGAGCCATCGCCGATCCCCACCTCGGCCGGATCGTAGCACCGGGCCGGCCGCCCGCAACAGGTCCGGCCCGGAAGGCCATCCCAGCGCGGGCGTCACGGCCGATGCCAGGCCGGCCTCCCTCGGGGACTCGGAGGTCGGCACAGGGCGACCGGCGCAGCGACGGACTCAGTCGGCGCCGGGTCCGGCCGCCGCGACGGTGGCGCCGGCCTCCAGGAAGCGCTGCGGATCCACCGGCTCGCCGTCGATGCGGGTCTCGTAGTGGAGATGCGCCCCGGTAGAGCGCCCCGTCGAGCCGACGGCGCCGACCGCATCGCCCGCGGCCACGCGCTGCCCGGGGCGGACCGCGATGCGGGCGAGGTGGCCGAACCGCGTGGTGACGCCGTGGCCGTGGTCGATCTCGACCATGTTGCCGTAGCCGCCCGCGGCCTCGGCGGCGATCACCCGGCCCGGCGCGGTGGCGCGGGCGGGCTCGCCGTACTCCGCCTTCAGGTCCAGCCCGGTATGGAGGGCGAAGCCGCGGGTGAAGGGGTCGAGGCGCGTGCCGAACGGGCTCGACACGGTCGCGCCTCCCCGGATCGGGCGTGCCAGGGGCAGGGTGGCGGCGAGCCGGCGCAGGCGCTCGCCGTCGTCGAGCGCGCGCCGGGCCAGGGCGAGGCCCTCCGCGAAGCCGGTGCCGTCCAGGGCGCGGCCGTCGAGGGGCACGAACGGTCCGCCCAACCCGGCGGCCGGCGCGGCCGCGCCGGTGCGGTCGGGATCGAGGCGGTCGGGGTCGAGACCGGTGCGGCCGATCAGCCCGCGCAGCCGCCGCACCGCGTCCCCGGCCCGGGCGGCCAGCCCGGCGAGGCGCTCGCCCTGGGCCGCCTTCAGGCCGTCGAGCCGGGCCTCCAGCCGGATCAGGCCGGTCTCGGCCTCGCGCGCGCCGCGGCGGGGCAGGGGATCGCGGGCGGAGCGCGGCGCCGGAGCCGCACCCTCAGTCGGACGCAGGAAGAGATCGTCGTAGCTCCCACCGGGCGCAGCGCCGGGCTGCCCGGGCAGGGCGCCGGTCGTGGACGGGTCGGGCAGGGCCTGCCGCTCCAGGTCGGCGAGGGCGGCCGTGCGCCGCTCCAGCTCGGCCTGGCGCTCCAGGGCGGCCGCGACCCGGTCGGCCAGACCCGCCTCGCTCCCCGCCCGGTCGCTCCGGTCGCGGTCGAGGCGGTCCTGGAGCTCGCCGATGCGCGCCTCGTAGGCGTCGCGCAGGGCGGCCTGCCGGGCCACGAACCCGGCGAGCACGTCGTCGTGGAACACGATCAGGCAGGAGGCCCCGAGCGCCCAGGCCACCGCCAGGGCGAGGCCGGCGGCGAGCCAGGGGGCTGGCCGGTGCGGCCTGAGACGCGCGGGGAACTTCGGAAGCTGCATCGGGACGGCACCGGAGGAGCCGCCATTCAGGCCTCAGTAGGGTTAAGGATCCGTCGCGCGCCGGGCGTCAGGGGGACGTCAAGGGGACGTCAGGGCAGGGCGCGCGCGGCCGCCAGGACGGCCTCGGCGTGGCCGGGCACCTTCACCTTCGGCCAGATTCTGGCGACGCGCCCCTCCCGGTCGACCAGGACGGTGGTGCGCTCCACGCCCATGTACTTGCGCCCGTACATGCTCTTCTCGACCCAGACGCCGTAGGCCTCGAGCACGGTCTTGTCCTCGTCGGCGGCGAGCGGGAAGGTCAGCCCGTACTTGCTGCAGAACTTGTCGTGGCTCTTCACCGGGTCCGGCGACAGGCCGACGACCTTGGCGTCCGCTTCCGCGAAGGCCGGCAGCAGGCCGTTGAAGTCCTGCGCCTCCAGCGTGCATCCGCTCGTGTCGTCCTTCGGGTAGAAGTAGAGCACGACTTTGTGACCGCGGAGCGCGGACAGTCCGACACGCCTTCCGCCCGAGGCGGGAAGGTCGAAATCGGGGGCGGGATCCCCCTCTGACAGCGGCATCGTGCCTTCCTTTCGGCCGATTGATGATGTGCAACCGATCTCGTGCGCGGGCTCGAGCGATGGCACCGCGCACGTCCGAGCCAAGCCCGGAGTCGCGGCCGCTGTAAAGCGCGGGCGCGCTTCGATCCACCGGCCGCGGAGCCCGAGGGCGCCGCGCGCAGAGACCCCGGAACAAAGGTCCCGATGGCGGACGAGACAACGCCGGCATGCAGGCCTCGGGGGAAGGCGCGACGCGTCGGCGGCGTCTGCCTCGTGAGCGCCCTCGCGCTGGTGCTGCTCGTCGGCGCCGGTGTCGGCCTCGTGGCCCTGCGCCTGTCGAACGGGCCGCTCCAGATCGACGGCCTGTCGCGCCGCGTCGCCGCCGCCGTGGCCGAGCGGATCGGACCCGGCTGGAGCATCGGGCTGCGCGGCAGCAGCCTCGAGCTCGACCGCGAGAACGCGCTCAGCCTGCGCTTCTCCGGCCTCGACATCCGCAACCCGCAGGGCGACCTCGTGGTGCGCGCCCCCCTGGCGCTCGTCAGCCTCGACCCCTGGGGGCTCCTGCGGCTCAACCTGCAGCCGCGCTCGATCGAGTTCCGCGAGACGCAGACCACCGCGCTGCTGCACCGGGACGGCTCCATCGCCTTCGCGGCCTCGGAGGCCAACCACCCGGTCGACGTCGCGCCGCACACGCCGCCGAGCGTGGACGGGGTGCGCGGCACCGTCTCGCCGCTCTCGGCCGCGATCGCGTCGATCTTCGGGGTCGTCCTCGATCCGGGCGGCGTGGTCGGCGCCCTCGACCGCGCGCGCGTCACCGACGCGCGGCTGCGGCTGATCGACGAGGACGGCCGCGAGCGCGCGGTCTTCGCGCGGGTCAACGGCCTGTTCGGGCGCGACCCGGTCAACGGCACCCGGAACTTCGAATTGCGGCTCGACGGGCCGCACGGCGAGTGGCGCTTCGGCGGCACGCTGCGCGACGGCGCGGACGGGCAGGAGCGCTCGGGCGTCATCACCCTCGACGACCTGCCGGTCACGGATCTCCTGCTGCTCTCGGGCCAGTCCGGCCTGCCGCTGACCACGGACCTGAAGGTCTCGGCCCGCGCCGACGTGAGCCTGACGGCCGGCCGCATCCGGACCATGAACGCCAAGCTCCACACCGGCGACGGCACGTTCCTGATCGAGGAGAAGGACTTCAACCCGGTCACGGTCGAGAGCCTCGACGCCTCCCTGGACTGGGACGAGGCCAACCGCGTGATGTCGCTCACCGGCCTGGACTATCGCGGGGCCGGCAACGCCGTGCACCTCGCGGGGACGTGGACGGGCAGCCCCGCGGGGGCGAGCACGACCTGGACCGCGACGCTGGCGAGCCGCGACGCCACCTTACGCGGGGCGACCCCGCAGGACGCGCCGGTGAAGATCGACGCCCTGGACGCGCAGCTCTCCGGCCGCGACGGAGGGATCTCCATCGACGCGCTGACCCTGTCGGGGCCCGGCGTGAAGGGCGCCATCACCGGGACGATCGGCACGAGCGCCGACGACGGCGGCCTGACCCTGCACCTCGCCGGCCACGACGGCGAGGTCCGTACCGGGCTGCGGCTCTGGCCGGAGCACATCGCGCCGCCGGCCCGCACCTACCTGGTGGACCAGCTCCGGCGCGGCCGGGTCGATTCCGTCGACATCAAGGTGAAGATGTCCGGGGCGGTCCTGGCGGCCGCCACCCGGGGCGACCCCGCCCCGGACGACGCGGTCCACATCGACTTCCACGTCTCGGACGCGGCCATCGACGTCACCGCCGATTCCCCGCCGGTGACCAAGGGCAACGTCGTCGGCGTGATCACCGGGCGCTCGACCACGGTGCGCAACGTGACCGCCGAGGTCCACGGGCCGGACGGGCGCGGGCTCGCCATCTCGGACGGCAGCTTCGTCATCCCGCAGATCACCCCGGACCGGGTCGTGGCCCAGATCGGGATGCGGCTCTCCGGCGGCGCCGACGGCATGGCCTCCGTGCTCCAGGCCAAGCTGTTCAAGAGCGTGATGAGCGTCGACCTCGACCCCGCCACGATCAAGGGCAGCGCCGACCTGCGCGTCGACTTCCCCCTCGACCTCAAGCACATTCCCGACCTGCCGGACCTGCCGGTGACGCTGACCGGCTCGCTGGCCGACCTCTCGGTCGACAAGGTGATGGGCCGGGACCGGCTCGAGTCGGGCCGGTTCAACCTCGTCTACGACCGGGGCGCCTTCACGCTGAAGGGCGACGGCCGGGTCGCGGGCGCGCCCATGTCGGTCGACCTGCGCCAGCCGAAGGTCGGGCAGCCCGGCGAGGCGGTGGTCAACGTGTCCCTCGACGAGGCGGTCCGCGGCCGCAAGGGCCTGCCGACCGCGCCGCAGCTCACCGGGACGATCCCGGTCCGCGCGGTGGTGCAGATCGGCCGGCCGGGATCCGGCAAGCCGCCGATCCGGGTCGAGGCGGATCTGGCGAAGGCCGGGATCGACGGGCTGGTCCCGGGGCTGACCAAGCCGCCGGGCAAGCCCGGGCGGCTGACCTTCACCCTCGTCGACAGCGGCCAGACCTTCGACCTGCGGGACTTCGCACTCGACGCGGCCCCGGCGAGCGCGCGCGGCACCGTCTCGATCACCCAGGAGGGCGGCCTGGAGCGGGCGGACCTGAGCAGCGTCAAGCTCTCCCCCGGCGACGACCTGCGCGTGAGCCTCGACCGGACCGCCGGCGGCTACAAGGTCGTGGTCCGGGGCGCGGTGGCCGATGCCCGGCCGTTCCTGAAATCGCTGGGCGCCCCCGACCCGAAGGGCGGCCGGGAGGCGCGGGACGCGAATCCGAAGGATATCGACGCCGACATCCAGGTGCCCATCGTCACCGGCTTCAACGAGGAGGCGCTGACCGGCGCCAACCTGAAGCTCTCCCTGCACGGGAAGACCCTGCGGGCCGCCAACATCACCGGGCGCTTCCGCGCGGCCCCCTTCGCCGCCACGGTGACCCGCGGCGAGCGCGGCGTGCCGACCCTGTCGGTGGAATCGGCCGATGCCGGCGCGACGCTGCGGTTCGTCGACGTGTACCGGCGGATGTATGGCGGCCGGCTCACGGCCGGGATCGGCCTCAACGACGGCCCGCAATCCGGCGTCGTGCAGATCCGCGACTTCATCCTGCGCAACGAGCCCGCGCTGTCGAGCATCATGGCGCAGGGCCCGGAGCCGTCCGAGGCGGAGACGGCCCGCGGCCGCCGGGTCGCCCCGGGCCGGGGCGCGGGCGACGTCACCTTCGACCGCATGCGCGCCAATTTCGTGCGCACCGGCACGCGCGTCGACTTCACCGACGCGGCGATCTCGAACGCCGCCATGGGCTTCACCCTGTCGGGCTGGCTCGATACCGGCCGCGAGCGCACCGACATGACCGGCACCTTCGTGCCGCTCTACGGCCTGAACAACGTGGCCTCGCAGCTGCCGCTGCTCGGGCCGCTGCTGGGCGGCGGCCACAACGAGGGCCTGTTCGCGGTCAATTTCCGCGTCTCCGGCAAGCTCGCCTCGCCGGACGTGAGCGTGAACCCGCTCTCGGCGATCGCCCCGGGCTTCCTGCGCAAGCTGTTCAGCGCCGGCGGCGGCCCCTTCGCGGACGGGATGCCGGGCGTCCCGCAGCAATAGGGCGGGCAGCCCGGAAGAGCCGCCCGCCCCTGTCTCACGCGCGGATGAAATCCGCGATCACGGCCGGAGCCGCGGTGTCGAAGCCGACCACGTCGAGCATGCCGGGATCCTCCGGGTCGGCGATGCTGAAGCCGTTGGAGACCAGCCCCACGACCACCAGCTTCGCCGGGATCCCGGTCTTCTCCCGGTACGCCCGCAGCGCCTGGACCGGGTGGACCGGCCCCGCCCAGGTCTCCGAGTCCGTGTAGACCACGAACGCGTCGGCCTGCACGCCCCGCTCCAGCGCCCAGCGCATCGGCAGGGAGCAGTCGGTGGCGCCGAACGGCAGGTCGGCGGTCGCCCGCACCGCCTGATCGAGCCGCGTCGACGGCCCGATCGGCAGCGGCGTCAGCGCGGCCCCCTGGCTCCAGGCCCGGCCGGCCTCGGCGGTGAAGCCCAGCACCTGCCAGTGCTCCTCGGTCGCCGCGGTGACGAGCGCCATCGCGGCGGCCGCCTCCCGGGCCGTGAGCGTCGAGCCCGCGACCGTGCTGGCGCCCATCGAACCCGAGACGTCCAGCGCCAGCACGAGGCGCCGGCCCGTGGGCTCGACCGCGCCGAACGCCGTGTAGAACGCGGCGTTCAGCGCCTCGACGATCGCCGCCACCGGCTCCCAGGCGAGCTTGCCCCGCTGACCGTGCCCGGAGGCGTAGGTCTTGAGGGCCAGCAGCAGCGCCATCGGGTGCAGGCGCGCCCGGAGGATCCGCTCCCGGTCCGACAGGACCGCCCGGACGTGCTCGGTGCCCTCCGAGAAGGGCGCGAGCACCCCCGCGGCCGTCAGGCGGCCGAGCTGGCGCACGAGGGCTCCGACCGGCATCCGCTCGATCAGGGCCTCGTTCACCGCGCGGCTGCCCATCAGCCCGGTCGGCAGCGCCTCCCAGGGCAGGCCGTGCGAGCGCACCAGCGCGGCGGCCACCGCCCCGTCGAGGCCCTCCGCCTGCACCCGCGCGAAGGCGTGGACGATCCCGGGGGCGGCCTCGGTCACGGTGCCGCGGCAGATCCAGTCGAACAGCGCCTTCCGGGCGGGCTCCTCCGTCTCCGGATGGGCCAGCCGCAGCAGGTCGCGGTGCGACCAGCCCTGCCGGGTCCGGTACTTCACCGCCTGGAAGGCCAGGGCCTCCACGGGCTTGGCGCAGTACCAGTCACCGACCGCCCGGCGCAGGCCCCGGCCCCAGCCGCGCATCGCCTCGACGGAGGCGGCGAACTGGAACAGGTGCGTGCCGGTGCGGCAGACCCGCGGCAGGGCCGCGAGCGCCGCGCGCCGGGTCGCGAGGTCCGCCGACGCGGCGGCCAGCGCCAGGGCGAAGATCGCCGGATCCGGCTTCGGAGCCCGGCCGCCCTCGCTCACCGCCACGATGGCGGCGACCGCGCGGGCGCCGTCCCGCGCGATGCACCGCTGCACCGCCGCCGCGTTCTCGGCGGTCAGGGCGCGCGGGCTCGCGTAGTACGAGCCGCCCTCGGAGCCGAGCACCAGGAAGCGGTCGAGCCGCGCCCAATCGCCGACCGCGAAGGCGTGGCCTCCGGCGGCGTTCGGCACCGTGCCGGGGATCGGCTCCGTCTGCGGGGTGGCGCGGAGCCGGAACATCTGTGCGAGCTTCGTCATGGCGGGCTCCTCTCGGTCTCTCCTCTCTCCATCGCGGCCGATCGCCGGCCGGTGGCGCGTCCCGTCGCGCGCGGTCGGGCGGGGACGCGGCCGCGGCGCGTCGTCCACCGCCGCTCGCGCGCGGCCGGTATCTCGTGTGGTCGGTGACGGGGTTCCGTCCGGCCGGGCGCGGGCGTGGCGGCGACGAGGGGCCTATCCGATGCTCTGCTTGAGCTACGGGCCTGACGACCCGGCGGGACTCGCACCCGCACCCCTCGGATCCCGATAACCTTCGTCTTCCGGCCCGCGTCCGGGCGATGCGGGCGTGGCGTGAGGAACGGTGTCCGGGCGCTCTATCCGGGCTGAGCTACGGGCCTCGCGGCCCGGCGGGATTCGAACCCGCGACCTCCCTTCGGTGAAGATAATCGTTCCTCTCCGGCCCGCATCGTCGGCCGGGATCCGCGCACGGTCGGCGCCCCGGTCGTCTCGCGGGGCCCTGCGGTCGTGGTGTCGGGGACGGGCATGAGCTCCGGCGACCTCGCGGCCCCCGGCGGGGATCGAACCCGCAACCTCCGCGGGACAAGCCCGCGGCGCTCTACCGATGATAACCGTCCCCTGCCGGCCCGCCGGGTCCTCGAGACGCGCTCAGCCTCTCGGGCCGAGAGCCCCGCGATACGACCGTAACGGTCGCATCAGCCCGGGACGGGCGAACGCCGCGACGTCGATGCCGTCGTGCTGTTTCATGCCATGCTCCGTCCGAACGGGGCTTCGGGTGACGCGGGCGTGTCGATGAGGCTCGGGGGGATCCGTGACAGGGATAACCGAGCGTCTCCGGCCCGCGCTGGTGAACTGCGATCGGCTGCCAGCGGCGACCGTTGCGAAGGGAACCGGACTCGTCCGCCGCGGCGCGCGGGCCGCGGATACGAGGAGCGTGCGGTCACTTCAGATCACCGGCCCGGCAGGCCGATGGCGCGGTGGATACGGTCGCGCTCGGTCTGCGTCAACCGGAAACTTGAAAATTCTTTCAGTTCGGGCGATCTCCGGCCCATGATCACTGCCGCCCAGATCCGCGCCGGCCGCGGACTTCTCAAGTGGACGCAAGGGGTTCTCGCGAGCCGCGCCGCGGTCTCCGTCGTCACCCTGAACATGATCGAGAGCGAGCAGGTCCAGCCCCGCAGCCGGACCCTCGCGGCGATCCGCACGGTCCTCGAAGGGGCGGGCATCCGCTTCGTCGGCGACGCGCAGGAGGGCTACGGGGCGATCCTGCGCCCCGCCCCCGCGGCCGGGTCCGGAGACGCACCGGCACAGAAAAGCCCGGCGCGGACGACCGCACCGGGCTGAAGCCGAACCGGCCTGCGCGGGCGCGCTATTTCTCGACGAAGGCCTTCTCGATGACGTAGTGGGCGGCCTCGCCGTGGTTGCCCTCCTCGTAGCCGCGCGACGTCAGGAGCTCGCGGGTGTCGCGGATCATGTCGGGGCTGCCGCAGAGCATGAAGCGGTCGTTCTCGATCGACATCGGCGGCAGGCCGATATCCTCGAACAGCTTGCCCGAGACCATCAGGTCGGTGATCCGGCCGCGGTTGCGGAACGGCTCGCGGGTCACGGTCGGGTAGTAGACCAGCTGGTTCGAGATCATCTCGCCCAGGAACTCGTGGCGCGGCAGCGTCTCGGTGATGGTCTCGCCGTAGGCGAGTTCCTGCACCTGCCGGCAGCCGTGGACCAGCACGACCTTCTCGAACCGGTCGTAGGCCTCGGGATCCTTGATGATCGACAGGAACGGCGCCAGCCCGGTGCCGGTGCCCAGCAGGTACAGGTTGCGGCCCGGCAGCAGGTTGTCGAGCACCAGCGTGCCGGTGGGCTTCTTGCCGACGATGATCGGGTCGCCGACCTTCAGGTGCTGCAGCTTCGAGGTCAGCGGGCCGTCCTGGACCTTGATCGAGAAGAACTCCAGCTCCTCCTCGTAGTTGGCCGAGACCACCGAGTAGGCGCGCAGGAGCGGCCGGCCCTCGACCTCCAGGCCGATCATGGTGAACTCGCCGTTGCGGAACCGGAACGCCGGATCCCGCGTCGTGCGGAACGAGAACAGGTTGTCGGTCCAGTGGTGGACCGACAGAACGCGCTCCTCGTAGAACTTGCTCATCGACGGATCAGTCCTCGAATCCTCTGACGCTCGGCACACGGCCCCGACGATTCGGGGCCCGTGGTGCGGGGGATCCCCGCCGCCCCGCTCGGGCGGGGGTGGATCCTCGGCAGGGAACCCGCCCGGATCCGGTTGCAAACACACGCGCGCCGCTTCTTTCGCAGTTGCAGCACGTCCGTCAAGGCGTGCCGGGATCACACTGGCGAAAGAAGTGAACGGCCTGGAATCGTTCGAAGATTTAGCGTCTTCGCGGACGCTCCGCAGCGCCGTTCCGGACATGGGAGGGTTGCCGCAGAGCGGGCCCCGCGCGCCGCCCTCAGAGGGGGGCGGCGGGCCGGAGCGGCGCGAGCCCGGCCTCGATCTCGGCCCGGCGCGGCTCCAGGAACGGCGGCAGGGCCAGGCGCTCGCCCAGGGTCTCCAGGGGCTCGTCCGCGGTGAAACCCGGCCCGTCGGTGGCGATCTCGAACAGGATGCCGTTGGGCTCGCGGAAATAGAGGCTGCGGAAGTAGTAACGGTCCACAGGCCCGCTGCTCGGCACCCGCGCCGCCCGGAGCCTGTCGGCCCAGGCCTCGTAATCCCCGTCCGGGATGCGGAAGGCGACGTGATGGACCGCGCCCGCGCCCTGGCGGGCCGGCGCGGACCGGTCGGCCAGGAGCTGGAGCTCGGCGGCCGGGCCGCCGGGTCCCATCGCGTAGACCTCCACCGGGCCGTCGCCCGTCTCGAAGGCGCGGTCCCGGCGCAGGCCGAGCACCTCGGTCAGCACGGCGGCGGTGCGGGCCGGGTCCGGCACCGACAGCCGGATCGGGCCGAGGCCGCGGATCTGGTAGGCGGCCGGCACGGGCGAGCCGTCCCAGGGATGCTCCGGCCCGGTCCCGCCATCGTCCACCAGGGCGAGGCGCTGGCCCTCCGGATCCTCGAAATCGAGGGTGAGGCGCCCGTCGCGCGCGACGGGCTCGGCCTCGACGATCCCGGCCTCGCGCAGGCGCGCGTGCCACCACGCGACCGCGCCCTCGCCCGGGACGCGCAGGTGCGTGCGGGTGATGCTGCCGGAGCCCCGCCGCTCCCGGGGCGCCGGCCAGTCGAAGAAGGTGATGTCGGTGCCGGGGCTCGCCAGCCCGTCGGCGTAGAACAGGTGGTAGGCCGAGACGTCGTCCTGGTTCACCGTCTTCTTCACGAGCCGCAGGCCGAGCGTGCCCGTGTAGAAGGCGACGTTCTCCGCCGCGCGGGCGGTCACCGCGGTGAGATGGTGGATGCCGGTGAGCTGCATGTCGGTCCTGGGGTTCGCCGCGTCGCGCCTCAGGTGGGGAGCGGCGGCGGCTTCGCGAGCGGCCCGCGGATCGGGCGGCCGGCACCCGTTCCTCCGGGGCCGCGCCGCGGTCGGCCCGCAGCGATCGCCGCCCGAGAGGCGCCGCGCCCCGGACCGGCGGCGCGGCCGCTACGCGGCGATCGGTACCCGGGCGCGGCGGATTTCGCCGAACCGCGGTCCCGAGACCCGCTTCTCAGAGCCCCACGGGCCGGCCAGCGGCGACCACCAGCATCTTGCCGTCCGCGAAGGTGCGGGCGGCGGCCCGGCGGATATCCGCCTGGGTGACGGCCGAGACCATGGCGTTGCGGCGGGCGATGTAGTCCATGCCCAGCTCCTCGAAGGCGATCTGCACCAGCTGGTGGGCGATCTTGGTCGAGGTGTCGAAGCCGAGGGCGTAGGAGCCGGTCAGGTAATCCTTGGCCTTCTGCAGCTCCTCGTCGTCCGGGCCGTCCGTGATCAGCCGGCCGATCTCGTCGCCGATCACCGACAGGGCCTCGCCGACGCGCTCGTTCTTGGTGGCGGTGTAACCCCAGGTCATCGCGGCCGAGCGGTGGCTGACGAGCGAGGTCCCGACCGAGTAGGCGAGGCCGCGCTTCTCGCGCACCTCCTGGAACAGGCGGGACGTGAAGGCGCCGCCGCCGAGGATGTGGTTCAGCACGTAGGCCGGGATGAAGTCCGGGTCGCGCCACGGCACGCCGGCCATGCCGAACCGGATCACCGACTGGGGCACGTCGAGGTCGACGACGACGCGCTTGCCGAGATCGTGCACCTCGGTGCGCGGCACCGCCTTCAGCGCCCCGGCCTCCGGCAGGGTCCCGAAGGCGCGGTTCAGGCCCTCGGCGAGCTGCTCGGCGCCGATGGCGCCGACCGCCGCCACCTTCACCCGGCCGCGGCCGATGATGCGGGCGTGCATCGCCAGCAGGTCGTCCCGGGTGATCGCCGTCACGCTCTCCACGGTGCCGGAGGACGGGCGGGCGTAGGGATGGCCGGCGAACGCCTCCTTGAAGAAGCGGCGGGAGGCCAGCACGCCCGGATCGTTCTGCTGGTAGCGCAGGCCGGCGATGATCTGGGCGCGGACGCGCTCGATCGCGTCGGGGTCGAGGCGGGGCTTGGCCAGCGCCAGGGCGAGGAGCGCGATGCCCTCGTCGGCGTGCTTGACCAGCATCTTCAGCGAGCCGCCGACCGCGTCGGCCCCCGCGTGGAACGACAGCTCGATTGCCCGGGCGGCGAGCCGCTCCTGGAACAGGTCGGAGGTCAGATCGCCGGCGCCCTCGTCGAGGAGCCGCGCCAGCATCTGCGCGCAGCCGGCCTTGCCGGCCGGGTCCTGGGCGGCGCCGCCCTCGAAGGTGAAGGCCAGGGCGATCATCGGCACCACCGGCGACTCGACGTGCCACGCCTCAATGCCGGGGGCGGTCGTCACCGGCAGCGCCGTGGTGGGCGAGCTGACGGTTTGGGCGGTGGTCTCGACCAGAGTCTCGGCCAAGCTCATGGGAACCTCGTGTCTCTATCTCGGGCGACGGCGGAGCGGGCCAGGGCTCCCGTTCGGCAGAGCGCCCCGCCCGGACCCGTCACGGGCCCGGCGGGACGCACCCGGGGTTACTCGGCGGCCATCGCGACCGGGGCGTCGGGATCCTGCGCCTTGGTCAGGTAGCCCGTGACCGAGCGGGCCGGCGTCAGCCAGCGCTCGGCGGCGCCCTTGAGACGCGCCTGCGTCACGCCCTCGATGTCGGTCGGCCAGCGGCGGACCTCCTCGATGGTCTCGCCGATCGCCAGCGCCGAGCCGTAGATGCGGGCCAGCGACGACTGGCTGTCGGAGGAGTAGACGGTCTCGGCCACGAGGCGGGTCTTGGCGCGCTCGATCGCCTCGGCGTCCAGGGCCTCCGCGGGGGCGCGGCGCAGCACCCTATCGACGGCCTCCTCCAGCTTCTCCAGCGGCACGCCCTCGGCGGGCACCGCGTAGACGGAGAAGCGGGTGTCGTCGATCGCCGAGCCCATGTACCAGGCGCCGGCATTCACCGCGAGGCCGGTCTCCATGACCAGCTTGCGGTAGAGGTAGGAGGTCGAGCCGCCGCCCAGCACCTCGGCCAGCAGCTCGAGGTCGTGGCAGCCGCCGTCCCGGGCGGTGATGCAGGAGGGGGTCAGGTAGAGGCGCTGCAGGGTCGGCTGCTCGACCTTCGGGTCGGCGACGGCGACGCGGCGCAGGGCCTTCGGCTCCGGCTCCCGCGCCCGCAGGCGCTCGGGCCGGGCGCCCTGGGGCGTCACGCGGCCGTAGGTGGTCTCGGCGAGGCGCCGGACCTCGTCGGGCGTGACGTCGCCGGCCACCACCAGGATGGCGTTCTCGGGGGTGTAGAAGCGCTTGTAGTAGGCCAGCGCGTGCTCGCGGTTCAGGCCCTCGATCTCGTGCATCCAGCCGATGATCGGGATGCCGTAGGGATGGTGCACGAACAGGCCGGCCGCCATCGCCTCGGAGAGCTGGGCGGAGGGGTCGGTCTCGACCCGCATGCGCCGCTCCTCCAGCACGACGTCGCGCTCGGGGGCGACGACGGCGTCGTCGAGGACGAGGCCGCTCATGCGGTCCGCCTCGAATTCCATCATGGTGCCGAGGTGATCCCGGGCGACCCGCTGGAAGTAGGCGGTGTAGTCGTAGCTGGTGAAGGCGTTCTCCTGGCCGCCCAGGCCCGACACCGCCTTGGAGAAGGCCCCGACCGGGTGCTTCTCGGTGCCCTTGAACATCAGGTGCTCGAGGAAGTGGGCGATGCCCGACTGGCCGAGCGGATCATCGGCCGAACCGTTGCGGTACCAGATCATGTGGGTGGCGACGGGGGCCCGGTGGTCGGGGACGACCACCACGTCGAGGCCGTTGTCGAGGGTAAAGGCCGTCACTTCCGGTCCGCCCGCCTCGGAACGCCCGAACGGCGCGGCCTCGCCCCGGCCGGCGCTGCCGCCGTAGGGCGAGCCCGGACGCAGCGGGAAGAGGGTGGGCGTCGCCTTCCTGAACAGGTGCATTCCGCTTTCCTTCTGCCGGCCCCGGATCGAAGCGTCCCGCGTCGGGATGCGCGCGCGGATCGGGGCCGCCCTGGTCACCGGGGCGCAAGAACCGCACCGGGACGATCATCTCATGTTGCCACGCCGCGGCGCCGTTGCAACGGCGACACGGCGCCCCCGTCACTGCTGCGCGCGCTGACGGAGATACGCGCGGGGATCCGACTCCTCGCGCTCGCGGCTGGCGTTGTTGATCGGGTCGCTCGACGGCGGCCGGGCCAGCTGCTTGGGCGACTGCCGGTACCCGGTCGGCGGGTCCGTGAGCGTGTCGCGGCTCGGCTCGATGTCGGAGGGCTCGGCGTTGGCGCTCTTGCCCTTGAGCAGCTCGAAGGGGCTGAGCAGGCTGTCGTCGCGGTTGTTGTCGCCGGGCTTGCGCTCGGCGGTGGTCGTCAGGCCCGCGCCGGCACGGCGGCCGCCGCGCATCTCCTCCACGGAGAGCGTCGCGTTGTTGTCGTCGTAGCGGCCCTGGGCCTGGGAGCCCTTGGGATTGCGCCGCTCCACGGCGGCGCGCTCGCGCTCCACGATCTCGGGATCCTTCGGCCAGGCGGTGCTGGTGGAGCGCGCCCGCGGCTGCGGCAGGGCCTTGCCGTCGATCTTGGGCGGCATCACCAGCGGCGGCCGCTCGTGATAGTCGATCGGATCCTGGCGCTTCTCCAGGAGGCCGATGCCCGACAGGGCGTCGCGCATGAACTCGCCGCGCTCCTGCGCGTGCGCGGCACCGACGACGCAGAGCGGAGCCAGGGCCACCGCGGCGGAGAGGAGGGGACGAAGCCTGCGATGCCCGGTCATGCTGCCTCACGGGTTCCGGACGGAGCGTCCGGCTCTGGGAAGGCCGCGGCGCGGCCCGATCCGACAGGTCCCGGCCTGAGACCGGTTTCCGGCGATCGTATGGCGCCTTGACTGCGTCGCGCCAGGAGGGGGACGCGGGAGGACCTGTGTGTTGCAGGGATCACAGGCGCGGCGCCGGGTCGCCCTGCGGGGGGGACGCCCGGCCCCTGCGGCCGTCCGGGGACAGGCTGTCGAGGATCAGGCCGATCACGCCGGCCACGATCGCCGCGTCGGCGACGTTGAACACGTACCAGGACCAGCCGCCGGCATGCAGGTGGACGAAGTCGAAGACGGCGCCGTAGGCGGCCCGGTCGATGGCGTTGCCGAGCGCGCCCCCGACGATCAACCCGAGGGCGACGCCGAGAAGGCGCGACGTGGCCCGGCGCATCCAGATCCCGAGGCCGAGGGCGGCGGCCAGCGACAGGGCCACGAGGAGCCAGCGGCCGATCCCGCCCTCCTGCTGGAACAGCCCGTAGGAGACGCCCCGGTTCCAGACCACGACGAAGTCGGCGAAGGGCGCCAGCCGCCAGGGCTGCGTCAGCACGAGGTCGGTGCCGAAATAGAGGCCGAGCTTGCTGGCCTGATCGAGGACCAGGGTGAGGACGAGGGCCAGGAGACCGGCGCGGAACGGCGTCATGGGCGGCGCGCCTGGCCCGGGCCGGCGTCCCCCTCTCCCCGCGGGCGGGGAGAGGGAGTGGCGCCGCCGCCGACGCGGAACGCCCTCACGCCGCGCTCGCCTCCGGATGCGCCGCGTCCCACTCGCGCAGGGCCTGGGCGTCGCGGGGCGTCACGTCCGGGTAGTCCGGGTCGCTGCCCACCTCCGGGCTGACCCGCCAGGAGCGGGCACATTTGCGACCCGCGGCCGGGCTCGGCACCACCGCCACGCCGCGCACCTCGTCGAGGCGGAAGGCCTCGGCCGGGCCCTCGCCCGCCACAACGGCGATGTCCGAGGTGATACAGGTATCGGCGAAGTCGCAGCCCTCGAGCGCCGCGAGAAGCTCCGGATCCGCCACGTAGACCGTCGGCGCCGCCTCCAGGCTCGCGCCGATGCGCTTGGCCGCGCGCTCGATCTCCAGGGCGCCGGTGACCACCCGCCGCACCCGCCGGATTTTTTGCCAGCGCTCCGCGAGGGGGGCGTCGAGCCAGTCAGCCGGGGTCTCCGGCAGGGTCTGGAGATGCACCGAGCCGTCCTCGGACGGGTAGCGGTCGAGCCACGCCTCCTCGGCGGTGAAGGCGAGCACCGGGGCGAGCCAGATCGTCACCCGGCGGAAGGCCTCGTCGATCACCTGCAGCGCCGCCCGCCGGCGGACCGAGGATACGGGATCGCAGTACAGGGCGTCCTTGCGCACGTCGAAGTAGAAGGACGACAGGTCGCCGGTCATGAAGCCGTTGAGCAGCGCCACCACCCGCTTGGTGTCGAACGCCGCGTAGGCCTCGCGGATCTCGCCGTCGAGCTCGGCGAGCCGGTGCAGGATCAGCCGCTCCAGCTCCGGCATGTCGGCGTAGGCCACGTCGTCGCCCTGGACCCGGTGGGCCAGCGAGCCCAGCATCCAGCGCAGGGAGTTGCGCAGCTTCCGGTAGGTCTCCGCGAAGGTCTTGATGATCTCCGGGCCGATGCGCAGGTCATCCGTGTAGTCGGAGGCGGCGACCCACAGGCGCAGGATGTCGGCGCCCGAATCCTTGATGACGCTCTGCGGTGCGACGACGTTGCCCTTCGACTTCGACATCTTCAGGCCCTTGCCGTCGAGCACGAAGCCGTGGGTCAGGACGATGTCGTAGGGCGCCCGGCCGCGGGTGCCGGCGGATTCGAGCAGCGAGGACTGGAACCATCCGCGGTGCTGGTCGGAGCCCTCCAGGTACATGACCCGGTCCTGGCCGCCGTCGCGGACGCGCGTGACGCCGGCGAGCCCCGGGAAGGCCTCCGGATCGTCGAGCACGAAGGCGTGGGTCGAGCCGGAATCGAACCAGACGTCGAGGACGTCGGTGACCTTCTCGTAGGCGGCCGGGTCGTGGTCGGGCGCCAGGAAGCGCTGCGCGGCGTCGTCCCGGAACCACGCGTCGGCGCCCTCGGCCGCGAAGGCGTCGCGGATGCGGGCGTTGACGGCGTCGTCCTTCAGGATCTCGGCGGTGTCGCGGTGGACGAAGACGGTGATCGGCACGCCCCAGGCGCGCTGGCGCGAGACCACCCAGTCCGGCCGGTTGGCGACCATGCCGGTGATGCGGTTCTTTCCTTGCGTCGGCACCCACTGGGTGTCGTCGATGCCCTGGAGCGCCACCTCGCGCAGCGTCCGGTTGCCCAGCGAATCCACCGGCCGGTCCATGGCGATGAACCATTGCGGCGTGTTGCGGAAGATCACCGGCTTCTTGGACCGCCAGGAATGCGGGTACTGGTGGCGCAGCACCCCGCGGGCGATCAGCGCCCCGGCCTCCGTCAGCGCGGCGATGACCGCCTTGTTGGCGTCGCCCTTCTCGCCCTTGGCGGTGAGCACGCGGGTGCCGGTGAAGCCCGGAGCGGCCTCCGTGAGCACGCTGTCGGCGTCGACCGTGTAGGGGATGGTCGCGTCGATGCCGCGCTCGCGCAGCAGCCGGCCGCTCGCCATCCAGAGCTCGAAATCCTCGCGGCCGTGGCTCGGCGCCGTGTGGACGAAGCCCGTGCCGGACTCGTCCGTGACGTGGTCGCCGTCGAGCATCGGCACGGCGAAGCCGTAGCCGAGCTTCGCCAGCGGGTGGTCCAGGGTCAGGCCGGCGAGCGTCGACGGGCTCACGTCGGCGACGCGCGCGAACGCCTCGACCCGGGCGGCTTTGAACACCGTGGCGGCGAGGCTGTCGGCGAGCAGGTAGGTCTGGCCGGGCACCGCCCAGTTGTCGGCCGGCGCCTCCGTGACCCGGTACAGGCCGTAGGCAATTTTTTTGGAGAACGCGACGGCGCGGTTGCCCGGGATCGTCCACGGAGTGGTCGTCCAGATCACCACCCGCGCCTGCGCGAGATCGCCCTCGGCGCCGGACCGGATCGGAAACGCGCAAAAAATCGTGTCGCTGACGTGCTCCTCGTACTCGACCTCGGCTTCGGCCAGCGCGGTCTTCTCGACCACCGACCACATCACCGGCTTGGAGCCGCGATAGAGCTGGCCGCTCATCGAGAACTTCATCAGCTCGTCGGCGATCACGGCCTCGGCGGGGAACGCCATGGTGGCGTAGGGATGGTCCCAGTCGCCGGTGACGCCGAGCCGCTTGAACTCCTCGCGCTGCACGTCGAGCCACTGGGCCGCGAAGGTCCGGCATTCCTGCCGGAACTCGATCACCGGCACGTCGTCCTTGTTGCGGCCCTTGGCGCGGTACTGCTCCTCGATCTTCCACTCGATCGGCAGGCCGTGGCAGTCCCAGCCCGGGACGTAGTTGGCGTCGAAGCCGAGGGCGGTCTGCGAGCGGACCACCACGTCCTTGAGGATCTTGTTGAGCGCCGTGCCGATGTGGATGTTGCCGTTGGCGTAGGGCGGCCCGTCGTGGAGCACGAATTTCGGCCGGCCCTGGCCGCGGGCGCGCAGCTTGCCATAGAGGTCCATCCGCTTCCAGCGCTCGATGAAGAGCGGCTCGCGCACCGGCAGGCCGGCGCGCATCGGGAACTCGGTCTGCGGCAGGAACAGGGTCTTGGAATAGTCGCGGGTTGGCGCGGTCTCGGGGGCGGTCATCGGATCTCGCATCGGCGGTCGGGCCGGCAGCGTCGGGCCGGCGGAATCGGGTCGGGCGGCAGGAGGATCCCGGACCTCCGCGCGGCCGCGCTGGAGCGGGCCCTCAGGCGGAGGCCGGGCCGGTAATTCGGATCGGGCGGCCGGGGCCGCGCAGGGCGCGCGAAGCGTGCATGACGGGTTCTCTACCAGCCGCCCCGGCCGGAGGCCAGCGGCAGCGCGGATCACGCGCCCGTGACCGCGGATGGGACCAATCGGCGTCTGAACCGTTGACCGACACACCCTCCGCCCGCCGCGGCGGCGCGGAGCCGATTCGGACAGACATCCGGGAGTAGCCCCATGAAGAAGCTTCTGATCGCGACCCTCGCCCTCGCGCCGCTGGCCTACGCGGGCGCCGCGGAGGCCCAGGGCACGGCGCGCGGCGCCCAGCGCGGCGTCGAGGACGGCACGGCCGCGGCCGGCCCCGTGGGCGGGGTCGTCGGCGGCGCGGTCGGCGCGGCGACCGGCACCGTCGGCGGCGTGCTCGGCACCGATCCGGACCCGGCCCGCCGGGCGCGCGAGAACCGCCGCGAGGAGCGGATGGAGCGCCAGGAGCGTCGCTGAGCGCGCCTCGGCCGCTGACAGGGTCCCGTAACAGGGTCCGGCCGGTCGCCTCAGGCGGCCGGCCGCGCCTCCCGGCGGATCGTCTCCTGCGCCAGGAGGTACAGGCCGGAGCCGACGACGATCATGGCGCCCGCCACGGTCCAGCGGCTCGGGACGTCGCCGAACAGCAGGAAGCCGAGCGTCACCGACCACAGCAGCTGCGTGTAGATGAACGGCGCCAGCACGTTGGCCGGGGCCCGGGCATGGGCCATCACCAGCAGCCAGTGGCCCAGCGTCCCGAACAGCGCGACCCCGAACAGCAGCGCCCAGTGGGTCAGGCTCGCCGGGCTCGTCCAGATCCACGGCAGGAGCGGGGCCATCAGCGCGAGTCCCGCGAGGCCCGTGTAGAACATGGTCGTGGCGGTCGAGTCGTAGGCCGCGAGCTTGCGCGTGATGATCGCGTAGAAGGCGTAGACCACGACGTTGGCGACGCAGAGCAGAGCGGCCGGATGCATCCCGCCGACACCGGGCCGCACGATCACCAGCACGCCCAGGAAGCCGACGCCGATCGCCGCTAGCCGCGCCCGCGACGACCACTCGCCGAGCAGCGGCCCGGCGAGCAGCGCCACGGTGAGCGGCGCGGCGAACTGGATCGAGATCGTCTCGGCGAGCTGCAGGTAGCGCAGGGCCAGGAAGTTGAGCGCCGTGGAGGCGAAGAGCAGCAGGGAGCGCGCGATCTGCAGCGGCAGGCGCCGGCTCTTCACGACGCCCGGCGTGCGTACCGGGTTGATGAACAGCGAGATCATGGCGACGCTCGCCGCGTAGCGCATGAAGGTGGTGACCAGGGGATCGACGCCGGCCCGGGCCAGGGTCTTGCCGCAGGCGTCGAGGCTCGCGAAGAAGGCGACGGCCCCGCACATCAGGACGATGCCGACGATCCGCCGGCGGCCGGCGAGGTCGGCCTCCGGAGCGGCGCGCGGCGCGGCGCTGTCGTCGGGGACGGAGGTCGCGACCTGCGTGCTCATGCCTGACCAATCTCGGTAGAGGCTGAAACCCCTGCCACGCCCGGTGCCGCGCGGGTATCCGCCGGCGCGCAGGGGAACCATGCAGCCGGCACGGTCGCCCGCGCCGGCGGCGGCTCAGCGCTTCGCCGCGACCTTCTCGGCAACGGGGGCCTTCTCGGCGGAGGCCGTCTTGGTGGCGGCCTTGGCGAGCTTCGGCTTGGGCGGCGTCGCGCCGGCGATCAGGGCGGCGAGGTGCGACTGGTCGAGCCCCGCGGCGGCGCGCGCGGGCGCAGCGGGAACAGGCGCCGCCGCGGCGACCGGCGCGGGCGCCAGCGCAGCGGCCCGTTCGACCCGGCGCGGCTCGATGGAGCCGGTCGCGGCGGGCTCGGCGAGGCTCGCCGTCGCGACCGCGGGGGCGGCGGACTCGCGCTGGACCCGGAGGGTCCAGTGCGCGGCGGTGGAGAGCGCGGCGATGCCGAGAATCGCCTTGATGCCGCTGGTGAGCAGGGCTCGCATGGTCGTCAGGCCCGAGAGAACGCGGTTACGCGGAACCGGATCCCCGGCCCGGACGCATCATCGCGCGGGAGCGTGAACGAAGCCGCAACGGACCCGGACGACGCTGTCCCGGAACGGGGCAGGGACCCGCGCCCGCGACCCGTCTCGCGGGCGGAATCGGGTGGGAAATCATGTGGGCCATGCGCCGGACCCGCGGTTCCTGTTCCCCGCGCTCCCGACACTCCTGCAGCGACTCGGCCCACTGAGCCTCACAGGAACGGCCCAGAGAACTGGTCCGGACCGTCCCGTCACTGCCGACCCCGCCGCCATGCAGGCCCGAGCGGGCTCGCGAAACCTTCAGGCGCATCGGCCGCTGGGGACAGCCCGTGTAGAGGGTGACAGCCGAGCCGGCAACAGAGGCGGGGCCGTTTCCGGGACCCCGCGGCGATCAGTGCTCCGCCGCGGCCGCGGCGAAGCGCATCAGCGCGGCGATCTCGTCCGCGCCGTCCTCCGCGGCGAGGCGCCGGTAGAGCGCGGCGTAGCCGGAGAAGACCTGCCGCCCGGCCGCGTCGGGCCCGAGGAACCCGGCGATCTCCTCCATCTCGGGCGCCCAGCGATAGGCCTTCGGCACCATGTCGGGCAGCCCCCTGGCGAACCGGGCCAGCAGAGCCGGCTCGTTCTCGGCGAGCTCGGCCAGCAGCGCTTCCCCGGCGCCGGCGCGCCCGGCGGCGCCGATCACGAGCGCGGCGAGCGCCGTCAGGCCCTTGTTGAGGCCGGCATAGCTCATCTTCAGGCTGGAGGCCGCGCCGACCGCGCCGGGGCAGACGCGCAGGTCGAGGCCGAGGTCGCGCAGGACCAGGGCCGGGGCCGTGTCGGGACCCGAGACGTAGACGCGCGGTCCTGCGCTGCCGGGCCTCGGCGGCAGGCCCAGGATCGCCCCGTCGAGGAACGGCGCGCCGGTGGCCGCGACGATCCCGGCGACGCGCCCGACCGTCTCCGAGCTGACGGCGTTGGCGTCGATGTAGACCGGCTTGCGCGGGGCCGCCGCCAGGGCGGGCGCGAGCCGGCGGGCCAGCGCCTCCGCGTCGGCGGGCGGCACGATGGAGAGCAGGAGATCGGCGGCGGCGAGGTCGCCGTCCCCGGCATGCGCCATGCCGGCGGCCGCGGCCCGGGCGCGGCTCGCCGCCCCGCGCCCGTCCAGGGAGGTCAGCACCCGGGCGCCGTGCCCGGCGAGCCGGGCCCCGACGGCGCTGCCCATGGCGCCCGGGGCGATCACCGCGATCGTGGGCACGGGACCCTCCGGGACCTGGGGACCGCTACCGCAGCGAGCCGCAGAAGCGCTGGATGCGCCGGCAGGCCTCCTCCAGCATCGCGTTCGACGTCGCGTAGGAGATGCGCAGGTTCGGGCCGAGGCCGAAGGCCGAGCCGTGGACCGCCGCCACGCCCTCGGCCTGGAGCAGCTCCATGACGAAGTCCTCGTCGGTCTCGATGGTCTTGCCGGCCTCGGTCCGCTTGCCGATCAGCGCCGCGCAGGACGGGTAGACGTAGAACGCGCCCTCCGGGGTCGGGCAGGTCAGCCCGTTGGTCTGGTTGAGCATCGACACGACGAGGTCGCGCCGGCCCTGGAAGGCGGCCCGGAACGTGGCGAGGTGGTCCTGCGGCCCGTCGAGGGCGGCCACCGCCGCCCACTGCGCGATCGTGCTGGCGCCGGAGGTCTGCTGGCCCTGGACGAAGTCCATCGCCTTGATGAGCGCCTCCGGCCCGGCCGCGTAGCCGATGCGCCAGCCGGTCATGGCGTAGCCCTTCGAGACGCCGTTCATCGTCAGCGTCCGCTCGATCAGCTGCGGCTCGACCTGGGCCGGCGTGACGAACGCGAAGTCGCCGTAGGTGAGGTGCTCGTAGATGTCGTCGGTGAGGATGTGCACGTCCGGGTAGCGGAGCAGCACGTCGGTGAGCGCCTTCATCTCGGCGCGGGAATAGGCGGCGCCCGACGGGTTCGACGGCGAGTTGAGGACGATCCACTTGGTCTTCGGGGTCAGCACCCGGTCGAGCTCCTCGGCCTGGAGCTTGAAGCCGTTGGCCATGTCGGTGTCGGCGAAGACCGGCGTGCCGCCGCACAGCCCGACCATCTCCGGGTAGGACACCCAGTAGGGGCGGGGGATCACCACCTCGTCGCCGGGGTTCAGCGTGGCGAGGAACGCGTTGTACAGCACCTGCTTGCCGCCGGTGCCCACGATGGTCTGCGAGACCTTGTAGTCGAGCCCGTTCTCGCGCTTGAACTTGCGCACGATCGCCTCGCGCAGGGGCACGATCCCGGAGACCGGCGGGTAGCGGGTCTCGTTCCGGTGGATCGCCGCGATGGCGGCCTGCTTGATGTGCTCGGGCGTGTCGAAGTCGGGCTCACCCACCGACAGGCTGATGACGTCGACGCCGGAGGCCTTCAGGTCCCGGGCCTTCTGGGTCATCACGATGGTCGCGGACGGCTTCACCCGCGAGAGGACGTCGGCGAGGAGAGCCATGGCGTGCGGTGCTCCGGATTTTTGCGGTCAGGCGCCGCTTCCCCGCGGCGCGGCGGACCCTAGGCCCGGGACGCTGAGCCGGCAAGCGTGAGACGCCGCGGCGGCGCGCGGGAGCGACGTTTCTGCTATGATCCTCGGAATCGGGACGGAACGAGAGGCCCTGCCGATGGGCGAGACGATCAGCATCACCCTGGCACCGGACACGCTCCGCGCCGTGCGGGAGAGCGTCGAGGCCGGTGAGTACGCTTCGGTGGACGCGCTGCTCGACGAGGCCGTGCACGCCCTGCAGCGCCAGCGACGCGAGGATGCCGAGCGTCTCGATGACATCCGCGCCCGCATCCGGCGTTCCCTGGACGATCCGCGGCCGGATCTGAGCATCGAAGAGGTTCAAGAGGATCTCGACAGGATGTTCGCTGAAGCGCGGCACGCCACCCGCCGTGCGTAGACTGCCTGTTGCGTTTCGCCCTCAAGCGCAGGCCGATCTGGCCGGCATCTTCCGAACGGTCTTGCAGCGGAGTCAGAACGTCGCGACGGCGCAGCGCTTCACGCAGCGGATCAAGGATCGGTGCGACCGAATCGGCCACGCACCGCATGCGGGCCGACCCCGTGACGATCTCTTGGAAGGCTTGCGAACGGTGGCGTTCGAGAGATCGGCTGTGATCGCCTATCGCGTGGAACGTGGATCCGTGAGGATCCTCAATATCTTCTATGGCGGCCGCGATTTCGAGGCGGTCTATCCAGGCGATACCACGGAAGAAGCTCAGGAGCCCCCGTCCTGACGAACTGCCCTCGCACCGGCCGGCCCAGACCCCCATCTCACCCGGCATGACCCCGCTCTCCGTCCTCGACCTCTCCTTCGTCAGCGCCGACTCGACCCCGGCGCGGGCGCTGCACGACACGCTGGCCCTCGCCCGCCACGTCGATAACCTCGGCTACCGGCGCTACTGGCTCGCCGAGCACCACGCGCTCCCCAACGTGGCGAGCCCGGCACCCGAGATCATGATCGGCCAGATCGCCGCCGCGACCCGCAACCTCCGGGTCGGCTCGGGCGGCATCATGCTGCCGAACCACGCGCCGCTGATGGTGGCCGAGCGCTTCCGGGTGCTGGAGGCCCTGTTCCCGGGCCGGATCGACCTCGGTCTGGGGCGCGCGCCCGGCACCGACGGCCTCACCGCGCGGGCGCTGCGCCGCCGGGAAGCGCCGGGGGAGGGCGGGGACGACTTCCTCGACCGCCTGCAGGAGCTGCTGTTCTGGGACGGCGGCTTCCCGGAGGGGCACCCGTTCGCGCGGATCGAGGCGAGCCCCGCGGGGGTGCCGCTGCCGCCGATCTTCCTGCTCGGCTCCTCCGACTACAGCGCCCGCCTCGCCGGCGAGATCGGCTGCGGCTTCGGCTTCGCGCAGCACTTCTCCGGGATGCCCGCGGAGCCGCCGATGCTGGATTACCGGAACCGGTTCCGGCCGACGCGGCTCGGCGCGAAGCCCCACGCGATCCTGGCGGTGGCGGCGATCTGCGCCGCCACGGACGCGGAGGCCGAGCGCCTCGCCTCCAGCGCGCGGCTCGCGACGCTGCGGCGGGAGCGCGGCGAGTACCGGCCTCTGCCGAGCCTCGCCGAGGCGCTGGACTACCCGTATTCCGACGGCGAGCGGGTGCAGATCGAGCGCGGCCGCGACCGCCTGCACGTGGGCGGCCCCGAGACCCTGCGGGCCCGGCTCGCCGAGATGGTCCGGCGCACGCAGGCCGACGAGCTGATGATCGTCTCGGCGATCCCCGACCAGGCGGCGCGCCACGACTCCTACGCGCTGCTGGCGCGGGCCTGGGGACTCGGCGTCGCCTCACAGGCGGCCTGAGCCGTCACCCGGCGCCCGCCCGGGTCCTGGCGGCGGCGGCGCCGGCCGTGCAGGCTCCCGCCCGGATCACGCCCGCGACCAGACGGGCCGACCGGAGGAGAGCCAGCATGGGCAACCGACGCGAATTCCTGACCGCCACGGCCGCGGGCCTCGCCGCCGCCGCGGCGCCGGCCCGGGCCGCCGAGGAGCGCACGGCGGCGCCCGGGTCCGGCAAGCCGAGCGCGCCCGCGCCCTTGGGCATGCCCCGGGATATGGTGCTGCTCAACATGCGCCGTGGCGACGGCTACGCCCTGGGGGTGAAGACGAAGGACGGCGTGCTCGACGTCGAAGCCGCCGGCCGGGCCCTCGGGATGCCGGTTCCCGCCGACATGGACGACCTCCTCCATAACGGGCGCGGCCCGGCCCTGCGCGCCCTGATCGACGCCGTCGAGGCCGCGCCCGACGGGCGCTTCGTGCTGGCGGAAGCCGACGTCGCCTACGCGCCGGTGGTCACGCGGCCCGAGAAGATCATCATGATGGGCTTCAACTACCGCCACCACGCGGAGGAGACCGGCACGCCGATCCCCAAGGACCCGCCGCTGTTCAACAAGTACAACAACGCCCTGAACCACCACGGCGGCACGATCGCGCTGCCGACCCAGGCGGCGCGGGAATTCGACTACGAGACCGAGCTGGTGATGGTGTTCGGCCGCGAGTGCCGGAACGTGTCCGAGGCGGACGCCCTCGATTATCTCGCCGGCTACTGCACGGGCAACGATTTCAGCGCCCGGGACCTCCAGACGCTGACCTCACAGTTCATGATCGGCAAGACCTCGGACGGGTTCGCGCCGCTCGGCCCCTACCTGGTGACCGCCGACCGGGTGAAGGACCCGAACAACCTCAAGCTCAAGACGCTGGTCAACGGCCGGGTGCGCCAGGACTGGAGCACCGACGACATGATCTTCAACTGCCGCCAGCTGATCAGCTTCGCGTCGAAGGTGATGACCCTGAAGCCGGGGGACATCTTCTACACCGGGACCCCGCAGGGGGTGATCTTCGGCGAGAAGATCCCGCGCAAGGACCGCGCGTGGCTGAAACCCGGCGACGAGGTCGTATCCGAGCTGGAAGGGCTCGGTGAGCTGCGCTTCAGGCTGGTCTGATCCGTCGTCCGAGCGGTGCGACCCGCACCGTCATCACGAGCGCAGCGACGTGACCCAGGGCAGCGCGACGGCGGGAGTCGTCGCGCCGGCTGGATTGCTTCGCTCCGCTCGCAAGGACGGCTCTGTCGCAGCCATCACCTGAGACGGCCAGGGTGCGCGGGTCGTCCTCAGCGCCCGAGCAGGCGCCCGAGACGGGCCAGGAACCCCGATCCTTCAGCAGGCTTCGCACCGGGCGTCGCTGCCTGCGCGGCCCCCGCCTTCGGCGCCAGGATGAGCCCGAGGGCTGCCGTATCGGTGGTCTCGCGGTCGATCAGGATCAGGCTGCCGGTCTCGCGGTTCTCCGCGTACGGGTCCACCGCCACCGGCCGGTCGAAGCGCAGGCTCACGTCGGCGATGTCGTTCGCCGACAGGCGCTCGGCCGGGCCGGGCTGGCCGGTCTCCGGATCGATCCGCGAGGCGATCCGCTCCACGGTCGCGGTGACCGTGGCGGTGCCGATCTTGGCGAGCAGGCTCGCGCCCGGGCTGAGATCGGTCTCGGCCGCCCAGAACAGGCGCGCGTCGAGGGTCTCGGTGACCCGCATCGGCGCGTCGGTGGCCACGATCACCTGCCCGCGGGAGGCGTCGATCTGGTCGGCCAGCACCAGGGTCACCGACTCGTCCTCGCCGGCCTCGGGCAGGTCGCCGTCGGCGGTGTAGATCCGCGCCACCGTGGAGGTCCGGCCGGAGGGCTGCACCGTCACCGAATCGCCCGGCCGCACCCGGCCGCTGGCGATCCGGCCGCTGTAGCCGCGGAACTCGGAATTGGGCCGGTTGACCCACTGCACCGCCATCCGGAACGGCGCGTTCAGCGCCTCGGCGTGGACCGGCACGGTCTCGAGGTAGTGGAGCAGGGTGCCGCCCGTGTACCAGGGCGCCGCGACGCCCGCGTCCACGACGTTGTCGCCGTTCTTGGCCGAGAGCGGGATCGCCTTGACCTCGGAGAAATTCAGCCCGCGGGCGAAGTCCGAGAACCCCGACACGATGCCGTCGAAGGTGCCCTGCGCCCAGCCAGCGAGGTCCATCTTGTTCACCGCCAGCACGACGCGGCGGATCCCGAGATTCGACACGAGCAGCGCGTGGCGCCGCGTCTGCCGGGTCAGGCCCTGGCGGGCGTCGACCAGGATCACCGCCACGTCGGCCGTCGAGGCGCCGGTGGCCATGTTGCGGGTGTACTGCTCGTGGCCGGGGGTGTCGGCCACGATGAAGGAGCGCTTGTCGGTGGAGAAGAACCGGTAGGCGACGTCGATGGTGATGCCCTGCTCGCGCTCGGCCTGGAGGCCGTCGACGAGCAGCGCGAGGTCCATCTCCTGCCCCTGCGTCCCGTGCTTCCGCGAGTCGCGCTGGAGCGCCGAGATCTGGTCGTCGAAGATCTGCTTGGTGTCGTGCAGGAGCCGCCCGATCAGGGTCGACTTGCCGTCATCCACCGAGCCGCAAGCGATGAAGCGCAGCACCGCCTTGTTGCGGTGGGCGGTCAGGAACGCCGCGTAGCCGGAGGCCCGGTCGGTGAAGGCCGTGGGAGCCTGGTGGAGCGTCATCAGAAATAGCCCTCCTGCTTCTTGCGCTCCATGGCGCCGGCCCCGTCCTTGTCGATCACCCGGCCCTGCCGCTCCGAGGTGCGCGCCGCCAGCGTCTCGCCGATGATCTCAGGGAGCGAGGCGGCGTCGCTCTCCACCGCGCCGGTGAGCGGGTAGCAGCCGAGCGTCCGGAAGCGCACGAGGCGCTGCTGCGGGGTCTCGCCCGGCGCGAGCGGCAGGCGCTCGTCGTCGACCATGATGAGCTGGCCCTCGCGCTCGACCACCGGCCGCTCCTTGGCGAAGTAGAGCGGCACGATCGGAATGTTTTCCTGTTCGATGTAGAGCCAGATGTCGAGCTCGGTCCAGTTCGACAGCGGGAAGACGCGCAGGGACTCGCCGCGCTTCTTCTTGAGATTGTAGAGGTGCCAGGGCTCGGCGCGCTGGCGCTTCGGGTCCCAGCGGTGCTGCGCGGTGCGCAGGGAGATGATCCGCTCCTTGGCGCGGCTCGCCTCCTCGTCGCGGCGCGCGCCGCCGAAGGCGGCGTCGAACTTGTGCTTGTCGAGCGCCTGCCGCAGGGCCTGCGTCTTCATCACGTCGGTGTGGACCTCGGAGCCGTGGCTCACCGGCCCGACACCGCGGGCGAGCCCGTCCGGGTTGGTGTGGACCAGGAGGTCGAGGCCGAGTTCCTTCGCGCGGGCGTCGCGGAAGGCGATCATCTCGCGGAACTTCCACGTCGTGTCGACGTGGAGCAGCGGGAACGGCAGCCGCCCGGGCGCGAAGGCCTTGAGGGCGAGGTGCAGCAGCACCGAGGAATCCTTGCCGATCGAGTAGAGCATCACCGGGTTCTCGGTCTCGGCGACCGTCTCCCGGAAGATGTGGATGCTCTCGGCCTCCAGCCGCTTGAGATGGCTGAGGCGGTCGGCGGCGGTCGGTGCGGGCGTGGGGGCGCTCGGCTGCACGGCGGCGGCGAGGGCGGCGCTCATCGGGCGAACTCCGGCTGGCGGGCTGTCTGATTCGGGGTGGTCTCGAAGGCGGCGGGCTCGAGGATCGCGGGCTCTTGGCCCGGCTGCACGGCCGCACCGGGGCGTCCGACGTGCAGGCCGCACTCCTTCTTGTCTTCCTGCTCCCACCACCAGCGGCCGGCCCGCTCGGGCTCGCCGAGCTTCACGGCGCGGGTGCAGGGGGCGCAGCCGATCGACGGGAAGCCGCGATCGTGCAGGACGTTGTAGGGCACGAAATTGTCGCGCACGAAGCGATCGACCTGCTCCCGCGACCAGTCGGCCAGCGGGTTCAGCTTGATCAGGCCGCGCTCCGCGTCGAAGGCGGCGAGCGGCGTCTCGGCGCGGTTGGCCGACTGGCCGGCCCGCAGCCCGGTGAGCCAGCCGCTCGCGCCGGCGAGCGCGCGGCCGAGCGGCTCGACCTTGCGGAAGCCGCAGCAGGCCTGACGGGCCGCCACCGAGCGCCGGAAGCCGTTGATGCCCTCGCTCCGCACGAAATCCTCGGCGGCCGCGCGTTCGGGGGCGTAGGCGGTGATTCGGATGCCGTAGGCCGACTCGGTCTCGGTCCACGTGTCGTAGGTCTCGGCGAAGAGGCGGCCGGTATCGAGGGTGACGATCTCGACGCGACCCTTCGCGAGGCCCGCCATGGCCAGCGCGTGGGTGAGCGCCTGGTCCTCGACGCCGAGGCTCGTCGTGAAGACGAGGCGGCCGGGGATCTCGGCGGCGATCAGGTGGAGGCGGCCTGGAAGGTCGAGCCCGGACAGCCGCTCCGCGAGGGAGTCGGCCGCCTGTCGGTCCGGACGGGTCATCGCGCCATGTCCCGGGGTTCGCGTGGTGGAAAGGCCACGGCCAGCGCCGTGCCTGTTGTCGAGCGGTCGAAATGTTCGCTATACCGAACGAAGTCAAGGCGCCCCGGCGCGCTTGGCGGGGTCGGACCGGCGGTTCGGCGTGCGGTTGCGCACAGCTTCCGGCGCGGGCAGCATGGGCCCGAGGTAAAAGATTCTTCTCACCGGTCCCGGTAGACACGTATATGCGCTCGCGCCCCGCGCGCGGCGGAAGCCCACGGAGACAGCTTTGGACGCGATCGATCTGAAGATTCTCGCCCTGCTGCAGACGGACGCCACGCTCTCCATCGCGGCGATCGGCGAGCGCGTGGGCCTGTCGCAGACCCCGTGCTGGAAGCGCATCCAGAAGCTGGAGGCCGACGGGGTCATCGACCGGCGCGTGGCGGTGCTCGATCCGGTGAAGCTGGGCCTCGGGCTGACGGTGTTCGTCTCCATCGAGACCGCGGACCATTCCCAGGAGTGGCTGCAGCGCTTCGCCGCAACCGTCTCGGCCATGCCGGAGGTGCTGGAGTTCTACCGGATGGCCGGCGACGTGGACTACATGCTGCGGGTCGTCGTCGCCGACATGCAGGCCTATGACAGCTTCTACAAGCACCTCATCGCGGTGCTGCCGCTCAAGAACGTCACCTCCCGCTTCGCGATGGAGAAGGTGAAATCCACCACGGCCCTGCCGCTGCCGGCGCCCCCGAAGAACGGGCGGCACCTGCCGGGGACGGCCCCCGTCCTCGCCGTGGTTGGAGAATGATATTCTCTTTTTTCGCAGTGCAGCGAACGTGATGTCCTATACGCCGCCCGTTCTGCAAAACGAACGTTTCTCGATTGACACCGGCCGCGCCGGCCCCGACATGGTCCCGTGATGTCCCGCCAGAATCTCCTCCCGCGCACCGCCCCGTTCGGGGACGGCGAGCGCGCCAGCCTCGACGCGGTGCTCGGCACCGCGAGCCCCACGCAGCGCGCCTGGCTCGCCGGCTTCCTGGCGGGCCTCGACGCCGCGGGCGGCCAGCCGGCCGCGGTGCCGGCCGCCCCGCCCAAGGCCGCCGCGCCGCTGACGGTGATCTACGCCAGCGAATCGGGGAACTCCGAGGCGCTCGCCGGCAACGTCGCCAAGCTCGCGCGCAAGCAGGGCTTCAAGCCGAAGGTGGTGGACTTCGCCGACCTCGACGTCGCGACCCTGCCCAAGGCCGGCAAGCTGATCGCCATCGCGGCCACCTGGGGCGAGGGCGAGCCGCCGGCCCGGGCCGTGCGGGCCTACGGCGAGCTGATGGGGGAGGGCGCCCCGCGCCTCGACGGCGTCGAGTTCGCGGTCCTGTCGCTCGGCGACACGTCCTACGCGGAGTTCTGCGCCATCGGGAAGGCGCTCGACGCGCGCTTCGAGGCGCTCGGCGCCAAGCGCGCCGCCGAGCGGGCCGACCTCGACCTCGATTTCGAGAAGCCCGCCGCCGACTGGATCAAGGGCGCGCTGAAGGCGCTCGCCCCGGCCGAGCAGCCCGACAACGTCGTGGCGGTGGACTTCGCCCGCGCCGGCGCCGGCGAGGACGACGAGGCCGAGCCGAGCCGCGAGCCCGTCGTGGTCGAGGTCGTCGAGCACGTGAACCTCAACTCGTCGCGCTCCGACAAGGAGACGATCCACCTCGCGCTCGCCTTCGAGGACGGCGCGCCGGCCTACGAGCCCGGCGATTCGCTGGAGATCTATCCCGAGAACGACCCGCAGCTCGTGGACGAGATCCTGAACGCCGCCGGGCTCTCCGGCGACGAGGCCCTGCGCACGGCTCTGCTCGCCGAGCGGGACATCACCACGCTCTCGGCCGCCACGATCGAGCGCTTCGTGAAGGCGACCGGCCACGCGGAGGCGCAGACGCTCATCGACAGCGGCGAGGCCAAGGCCTGGATCGAGGGCCGCCACCTGATCGACCTGCTGGAGACCTACCCGGCGAAGCTCACGGCCGATCACATCGGCACCATCACCCGGCCGCTGCCGCCGCGGGCCTACTCGATCGCCTCCTCGCGCAAGGAGGTGGGCGACGAGGTCCACCTCGCGATCGCGGCGGTGCGCTACGAGACCCACGGCCGCGCCCGCTCGGGCGTCGCCTCGGTCCACGTCGCCGACCGCATCCGCGACGGCGCCAAGCTGCGGGTGCGGCTGAAGCCGAACCGCCACTTCCGCCTGCCGCAGGATCCGGCCACCGACATCATCATGGTCGGCCCGGGCACCGGCGTCGCGCCGTTCCGCGCCTTCGTGCAGGAGCGCCGGGCCGTGGAAGCCCCCGGGCGGTCGTGGCTGTTCTTCGGCGACCGGCACTTCACCCACGACTTCCTGTACCAACTCGAGTGGCAGGACGCCCTGGAGGACGGGTCGCTCACGAAGATCGACGTGGCCTTCTCGCGGGACCAGCCGGAGAAGGTCTACGTTCAGGACCGGATCACCCAGCACGCGCAGGAGTTGGTCTCCTGGCTGGACGGGGGCGCGCATCTCTACGTCTGCGGCGATGCCAAGGCCATGGCCAAGGACGTGCGCGCCGCCGTGGTGGGCGCGTACCAGAGCGCGAAGGGCCTCAGCGCCGCCGACGCCGAGGCGCAGGTCGCGGCGCTGGAGCGCAGCCACCGCTACCAGCAGGACGTTTACTGAGGACACACCGCTCCCCGCACCGCGGGGGGCCTTCAACGAGATGCGGCAGAGACAGGCGGGACGCAGGTCCCCGCTCCCGGGCGGGAGAGGGACAGGGTGAGGGATCAGGTCTTTCCGGAGAGGGCGCACCCCTCACGCCGACCCGCTCCCGCACGGGAGAGGGGGCGGGTCGCGGATCCGGTTCCAGTCCTGCACCGGCTCCGCTCCGCTCGCCACCTCCCGATCGGGGAGGAAGACGCGTTCAGACAGACGGATTCACCCCATGGACGACCACAGCCCCCGCGACGCCGCCGAGACCCCGGCCCCCGGCCCGACCACCGCCCCGGCCGAGCGCGTCTACGAGACCCCGCCGACGACGCGCCCGATCACGGATGCCGAGGCCGCGCGCGCGGAGAAGCTCGCGGCGAACGAGCACATCAAGATCGCCAGCGGCTACCTCCGCGGCACCCTGGCGGACGGCCTCCTCAAGCACGCCACCGGGGCGATCTCGGAGGATGACGGGCAGCTCGTGAAGTTCCACGGGATGTACCTGCAGGACGACCGCGACCTGCGCCCCGAGCGGACCAAGAAGAAGCTCGACAAGGCCTACAGCTTCATGATCCGCCTGCGCATCGCCGGCGGCGTCATCACCCCGAAGCAGTGGCTGATCCTCGACGACATCGCCCGGACCTACGCGGGCGGGGCACTGCGCGCGACCACGCGCCAGACCTTCCAGTACCACGGCGTGATCAAGTCGAACCTGAAGCGCACGATGGCCGCCATCGACGGCGCGCTGCTCGACACGATCGCGGCCTGCGGCGACGTCAACCGCAACGTCATGGCGGCGACGAACCCCGCTCAGACCGGCGCCCACAAGGCCGCCTACCAGCTCGCCAAGGACATCTCCGACTCGCTGCTGCCCAAGACCAGCGCGTGGCGGGAGATCTGGCTCGACGGCGAGCGCGTGGTCGGCGGCGAGGAGGAGGCCGAGGTCGAGCCGGTCTACGGCCGGACCTACCTGCCGCGGAAGTTCAAGACCGTCGTGGCGGTGCCGCCCTCCAACGAGGTCGACATCTTCGCCCACGACCTCGGCTTCATCGCGATCCTCGACAAGAAGAACCAGGTCACCGGCTGGAACGTGACGGTGGGCGGCGGCATGGGCATGACCCACGGCGAGCCCGACACCTTCCCGCGCACCGCCGACGTGATGGGCTTCGTGAAGCCCGAGGACGCCCTGAAGGTCGCCGAGGCGGTGATGACCGTCCAGCGCGACTGGGGCAACCGCAAGAACCGCAAGAACGCCCGGCTCAAGTACACGATCGAGCGCTACGGCCTCGACGCCTTCCGGGCCGAGGTCGAGAAGCGCGCCGGCAAGAAGCTCGGCGCGCCCAAGCCCTTCACCTTCACGGGCAACGGCGACCGCTACGGCTGGGTCGAGGGCGACGACGGCCGCCACCACCTGACCCTCTACGTGCCCTCGGGCCGGATCAAGGACATCGAGGGCGGCGCGCAGTTCCTCTCGGGCCTGCGCCGCATCGCCGAGGTGCATCAGGGTGATTTCCGCCTCACCGGCAACCAGAACGTCATCATCGCCAATGTCCCGGCCGAGAAGCGCGCCGAGATCGACGCGCTGGTCGACGAGTACGGCCTGACCCGGGGCGCGAGCGCGCTGCGGCGCAGCTCGATCGCCTGCGTGGCCCTGCCGACCTGCGGCCTCGCGCTCGCCGAGAGCGAGCGCTACCTGCCGGACCTGATGACCGAGCTGGAGGAGAGCCTCGCGTCCCACGGGCTCGCCGAGGAGGAGATCACGATCCGCTCCACCGGCTGCCCGAACGGCTGCGCCCGGCCGTTCATCTCGGAGATCGGCCTCGTCGGCCGCGGCCCCGAGCGCTACCACCTCTACCTGGGCGCCGCCCACGACGGCTCGCGGCTCAGCAAGCTCTATCGGGAGGACGTGGCGGCCTCCGAGATCCGCGACACCCTCGACCCGCTCTTCGCCGACTACGCGAAGGGCCGGCAGCCGGGCGAGCATTTCGGCGACTACCTGATCCGCGCCGGCCACGTGGCGCGGACCACCAACGGCCCGGACTTCCACGAGCGGACCGGCGCCCTCAAGCCGGCCACGCTCGGCTGACGAAAGGCCGCGCGCGTCCGGGACGGCGCTTCCGGACGCGCCGGGACCGCGAGGCCGCGGCGGCAGGGTCGCGGGCAGGGTTGCGGAATGCGGGTCGCGGCCCGGCCCCGCCCTGACCGGAGCCGCGCGCCGATCCCGGGCGGCCGGGCCGCGGCGCGAGGGATCCGAGCCCCGGAGGAACTCCCCGCCCATGCGTGGATCCGGACGGCCGTTCCGAGAAAACCGGAACCGCCGCCGGAGACCCGGCCGCGCTCGCGCCGGCACACCCGGTAGATCCCCGCCCTCGCATATCCCCGCCCCAGCGATGCGCTGCCGTCGCAACCCATCGCCCCCGATGAGAATGAACGTTCATTGACATGAGAATGAACGTTCATTATAAGGGTGGGGCAAACAGGAGCGCGCGATGGCTCTCACACTCGAAGGCCGCTGGTCCGATCTCGATGCTGAGCGTTTCGGCGCCCGCGGCCCGGGCGCCCTCGCCCTCGTCCGCGCCGTCTGCACCCCCGCCAACCTGACCTTCGGCGCCGTCCTGGCCCTCGCCTGGCTGGCCCTGATCAACTGGACGGGCGCCGGCCCGGACGGCTGGCAGGCCCGGATCTGCGCGGACCTGCATCAGGGACCGCAATCCTGCGCGGTCGCCAGCCTGGGCAAAGACCAGAGCCGCGTTGCCCCGGTCGCCGTCACGGCGCAGCCGGGATCGTGACCGGCGCGGCGGACAGGGTGGCGGAGGCCCGCGGCAACCCGTCCGCCCGGCGCGAGCACATCCTCGACGCCGCCGAGACCTGCTTCGCGCGCAACGGCTTCCATCGCACCACCATGCAGGACCTCGCCCGCGAGGCCGCGATGAGTCCGGGCAACTTCTACCGCTACTTCGAATCCAAGGAGGCCCTGGTCCTCGGGCTGGTGGAGCGCGAGCGCGAGCGCGGCACGCTCCTGGTCGCCGAGATGGAGGGCAGCGGCGATCCGCGCGGGACGTTGCTGGGCATCATCGCCCGCTACTTCGCGTCGATCACCCGCGAGGCCGCGACCCTGCGGGTGGAGATCTGGTCGGAATCGACCCGCAACCCGGACATCGCCGCCATGACGGCGCGGACCGAGGCGGAGAGCCGCGACTGGTTCGTGGCGACCCTGGCGGGGCTCGCCACCGCGCCGGGATGCGATCCGGCCGGGCTCTACGCCCTGCTCGCGCCGCTGATGAAGGGGATCGTCGTCGGCCGGGCCGCGCTGCCCGACTACGACGTCGCCGCGGCGATCGCCCAGCTCCACGCGCTCCTCGACGCCGGGCTCGACGGTCGCCTGCCGGCCCCGGCGCACGCGGGCCGACACGCCGGCCGCTGATCCCGGCACCGCGGCCGCCGCGCCCCCGGGACGCACCGGCGGCGCGCCGGTCGAACCGCCATCGACGATCGCGCGTCGGACACGGCGCGCGGTACGCCGGCCGGTCCGCGTTTCCCCCCTCGCGCGGGCCGGCCGGCCGTTCTCCCGGGCGATCCCGCGCGATCACGCCCGGTCCCCTGACAGACGCGACGGCGTGAGTCGGCCCGCGGCCCGGGATTCAGCCGGTTGCGAAGGCCACGCATTACACACTCTGTAGTTGGCATCTTTGAATGATTTCAAAGCATTGCCCCTCAAAGCGTGCCCTCCGCGCCACATCCGGGCAGAGGATGCGCGCGTCACCCGCGGCTTTCGGGATCGGCGTTGAGAAAGGACGGCGTTTGCACTCTAGAAACACCGCACCGCGTCGATACGCCGCTCTTGAGAACGATTTTAAACCATGCACGTCGCCCGGATCGACGCCGTCGATCGCATCAAATACTTCCGGTTGCGCCTGAATATCTGCAGCACGGGCCTCGCGACGTCGCTCCTCCTGCTCGCGCCGACGGAGATCCGCGCGCAATCCGACCCGGCCGCCGACGAGGTCGTGCTCTCCGAACTCAGCGTTGCGGGCACGGGCCCGGCCAGCGAGCGGGCCGACGGTCCCGTCGTGGGCTACCGGGCGACGCGCTCGGCGACCGCCACGCGCACCGACACGCCGGTGCGCGACTCGCCGCAATCGATCAACGTCGTGTCCCGCTCGGTGATCACCGACCAGCAGGATCTGCGGCTCACCGATGCCGTGACCAACGTCAGCAACGTGGTCCTGGGCAGCACGGTGCAGGGCCGGTCGCAGAACTACCTGATCCGCGGCTTCTCCACGCAGGTCTTCGCCGTCGACGGCGTGCTGGTCGATCCGGCCATCAACTTCTACCCGGTGACGCGCGACCTCGTGGATGCCGAGCGCGTCGAGGTGATCAAGGGCCCGGCCTCGGTGCTGTTCGGCCGGGGCGATCCCGGCGGCGTCATCAACATCGTGACCCGCCGGCCCACCTTCGAGCCCACGGCCGACGCGAGCGTGCAGGGCGGCAGCTTCGGCTTCCGGCGGTTCCAGGGCTCCGTGTCGAGCGCGCTGCCCGCCGTCGAGGGCCTCGCCGCGCGTCTCAGCTTCGCCGCCCAGGAGGATCCGACCTTCCGCAATTACGGCGGCGACACCAACCGGCGCGTCTTCGTGGCGCCGGCCTTCAGCTGGACGCCGAGCGCCGACACCCGGGTCTACGTGAACTCGGAATTCACCAACCAGCACACCCAGTACGACGAGGGGCTGGTGGCCTTCCGCGGCCGCGTCCCGCTCGACAACATCGGCCGGTTCTACGGTGAGCCGTCCTCGCGCTACTTCGGCGCGTTCAACACGATCACCATGCGGGCCGAGCACGACGTCAACGAGAACCTGACGCTCCGGCAGGTCATCGCCGGGCAATGGGGCACGTTCGACGTGTTCGCCGCCCGTGCCCTATCGGTCAACAATGCCGGCACGCTGCTGAGCCGGCGCGAAGCCACGGTCAATTCGCGCTTCGCCGCGGTCGACAGCCAGACCGAGGCCGTGATGAAGTTCGACACCTTCGGCTTCGCGCATACGGCGCTCCTCGGGTTCGAGTACTCGAACGGCTTCCGCCACGCCTTCTCCCAGCAGGGCAACCTCGCCCCGGTCAGCTTCCTCAACCCGATGTTCGGCGCGGCCTTCCAGCCGCTCCAGTTCCAGGCCGACCTGAAGCAGAAGCTGGAAGTGTTCGGGCTCTACGTCCAGGACCAGATCGTGCTGGCGCCGGGCCTGCAGCTCGTCGTCGGGGCCCGGTTCGATCTCGGCAGCCAGTACTATTTCAACCGGCAGCCGGCCTCGCGGACCCAGCCGCCCGAGCAGAACCTGTTCGGCGCCTCGCCGCGGGTCGGGCTGATCTACCGGCCGTTCGAGCCGCTGACCTTCTACGCGAGCTACGCCACGTCGTTCCTGCCGCAGACCGCCAGCGTGCTGAACGTGGCGAGCCCCCCGCCCAGCACGGGCGAGCAGGTCGAGGCCGGCACCCGGGTCGATCTCACGCCCGGCCTGACCCTGAGCGCGGCCGCCTTCCAGATTGTCCGGGACAACGTCGCGGCCACCGACCCGCGCAATCCGACCTTCTCGGTCATCACCGGCCAGCAGCGGTCGCGGGGTGTCGAGGCCGATCTGGCCGGCGAGATCCTGCCCGGCTGGAGCATCATCGGCAGTGTCGGCCTGATCGACGCGCGGATCACCAAGGACACGACCTTTGCGGTCGGCAACCGGCTCACCGGCGTGCCGGTGTTCAGCGGCAGCCTGTGGACGACCTACGCGTTCCAGGACGGCCCGCTGCGCGGGCTCGGGCTCGGCTTCGGCGTCACCCATGTCGGCCGACGCTACGGCGACCTCGACAACAGCTTCACCGTGGGCGCCTACAACCGGCTCGACGCGCTCGTGTACTACGATTTCGACGCCCACTGGCGCCTGTCGGTGAACATGCGCAACCTGACGAACGCGCGCTACATCGAGGCGCCGACCAACGCGACCAACAACACCCCTGGGGCGCCGTTCACGGTGCTGGCGACGATCACCGCCCGGCTCTGACGGGCGGTGATCGTCGCCCCGCCGGAGGCCGCCGTCAGGGGCTCGCCGTGCGGACGGCGCCCGCCGGCGCCCCGGCCGCGACGGTCCTGCGCCGGGCGCCGGCGCGGCGGCGCAGGACGTAGAGCGTCAGGCCGGTCGCCGCGAAGCCCGGCATGGCCAGCGCCGCGAGGCAGAACAGCAGCGCGACGAGGTCGCCGAAGAAGCGGCCGCGATGCACCTCCAGGACGTTGTCCAGGAGGCGCCGGCCCAGCGGCGCGTCGGCGGCCCGCTCGGAGGCCAGCAGCGCGCCCGTGGCGGGATCGTAGCGGATCTCGTTGCGGGCGCTCGGCGCGTCGACGCCCTTCGGCAGCCAGCGGATGCGGATCGCCTTCGTGTCGGCGCCCGGCAGGGTCAGGACCGCCGTCCCGGCCTCCGCGCCGGTCCGCGCGCGGAAATCCGCCCAGGCGCGGTCGACGGCCGCGCCGTCGGCGGTGGGATCGGCCGGTTTTCCGGCGGCCCTGCGGCCGGCCGGCTTCGCGGCGTCGGGGGCGCCCACGAGCAGCCGCGTCGCGCCGTCCTTGAACCACGGGTAGGACCACGTCAGGCCGCTCAGCGCGATGACCAGGTAGACCGGCAGGAGCCAAGTTCCGACCACGGCGTGCAGCGACCACCAGCGCGGCCGGCCGGGCCGCGACAGGGCCGGCTTCAGCCAGATCCGCCAGCGGTGGATCCGGGGCCAGCGCAGGTAGAGGCCGGTCGCCAGGAAGGCCAGCAGCGCCAGGGTGCAGGCGCCCGTCACGGTGCGGCCCCAGCCCTTGGACCCGCCGGGCAGCAGCAGCCAGCGGTGCAGGTCCCGCACCGTCGTGAAGGCGCCCTCCAGCCGCACCGGGCCGAGCAGCGCGCCGTCGTAGGGGTCGGCGTAGGCGGCGGGCGGCCGCGCGCGGGTCTCGGGATCGCGGGCGAAGCGGACGTGGACGCTCGCGCGCGGGTCGTCCGACAGGGTCAGCACGTTGGCGACGCGGCCGCCCGCCTGCGCGTCGATCCGCGCCGCCAGCGCCGCGGGGGGCAGTGCCGTCCGCCCGCCGGGCGCGACCTCGAGCCGGTCGCGGTTGGCGAAGGCGGTGACCGCCTCCTCGTAGCTCATCAGCGCCCCGGTCAGGCCCATCAGGGCGAGGACGAGGCCGGCGGTGAGGCCGAGCGCCCAGTGCAGGCGGAAGAGCAGGGTCCGGAGGGAGGGAATCGGCAGCGTCATGGCGGTGCCGGCTGCCTAGCAGAGTCCGGCCACGCTGACGACGCGGCGGGACGCATGCCCCGCCCGACCGTCCGGCCGTCGCGCCGGTGAGTCTCAGGTGATCGGCGCGGGGTTGAACAGGGTCAGGTCGTTGAACAGCCCCCACCGGTCCGACCAGGGGCGCTTGCGCCCGCTCGCGACGTCGAGGATCAGGTGGAACAGCTCCCAGCCGACCTCCTCGATCGTCGCCGCGCCTGTGGCGATGCGGCCGGCATCGAGGTCGATCAGGTCGGACCAGCGCTCGGCCAGCTCCGTGCGGGTGGCGACCTTGATCACCGGCGCCTGACTGAGGCCGTAGGGCGTGCCGCGGCCGGTGGAGAACACCTGCAGGGTGATGCCCGAGGCGAGCTGCAGCGTGCCGCAGACGAAGTCGCTCGCCGGGGTCGCGGCGAAGATCAGGCCCTTCTCGCGGACGCGCTCGCCCGGCGCCAGGACCCCGGAGATCGCGCTCGTGCCGGATTTGGCGACCGAGCCCAGCGCCTTCTCGACGATGTTGTTGAGGCCGCCCTTCTTGTTGCCCGGCGACGGGTTGGCCCGGCGGTCGGCCTCGCCCTTGGCGAGGTAGGCGTCGTACCACGCCATCTCGCGGACCAGCGCCGCGGCGACCTCCGGGCTCTTCGCCCGGGGGGTGAGGAGGTGGATCGCGTCGCGCACCTCGGTCACCTCGGAGAACATCACGGTGGCGCCGCAGCGGACCAGCAGGTCGGCCGCGAAGCCGAGCGCCGGGTTGGCGGTGACGCCCGAGAACGCGTCGCTGCCGCCGCACTGCAGGCCGACCACCAGCTCGGAGGCCGGGCAGGCCTCGCGCGTCCGGCGGTTCAGCACCTTCAGGCGGGCCTCCGCCATGGTCAGGATGCTGTCGATCATGGCCGAGAAGCCGTGGTGGCGCTCGTCCTGCAGCCGCACCACCCCGTCGCCGGCCGCGCCGCTGTCGGGCAGGAGCCGCTCCGAGACGAGCTTCTCGCAGCCGAGGCCGACGACCATGACCTCGCCGCCGAAATTCGGGTTCTGCGCGAGGCTCTGGAGGGTCCGGATCGGCACCACCGCCTCGGGGGCGTTGATGGCGACGCCGCAGCCGTAGGCGTGGGTCAGGCCGACCACGTCGTCGACGTTGGGGTAGCGCGGCAGCAGCTCCTGCTTGATCCGCCGGATCGCCACGTCGAGGGTGCCGGCGACGCACTGCACGCTGATCGAGATCGCCAGGATGTTCTTGGTGCCCACCGACCCGTCCGGGTTGCGGTAGCCCTCGAAGGTGTAGCCCTCGAGCGGGGGCAGGGGGGCCGGCACGCGGGTGGCCATCTCCAGGGCGTCGAGGGCGGGGGCGACCGGCGTCGCGACGCGGGATTCCTCCACCCAGGCGCCCCGCGGGATCGGTTGCGTCGCGATGCCCACCACCTCGCCGTAGCGGCGGACCTCGCCGCCCTCCGGGATGTCGGTGAGCGCGACCTTGTGGCCCTGCGGCACGAACTCGACGAGTTCCAGCCCGTCCGGGAAGACCGTGCCGGCCGGCAGCCCGAAGGCGTTGACCACGATCGCGACGTTGTCGCAGTCGCTCAGGCGGATCGTGCGCGGCACGTCGCCGGCGGCCCCTCCGGCCCCGGCGCCGGCCGGCTGCGGGCGGGTCGGGGCTTCGATCTCGGCCTGCATCGGATGCTCCTTCCGTCTCGCGCCCGTCCGGGCTCCTGTCGGGATCAGGCGGCGTCGCCGACCGCGTGGTTCGCCAGGGCCTCCAGGGCCTTCACCATGGCGGAGTGGTCCCAGGCCGCGCCGCCCTGGGCCACGCAGGCCGAGAACAGCTGCTGCGCCAGCGCCGTGGCGGGCAGGCTGAGGCCGAGCGTCCGGGCGTTGTCCAGGGCGAGGTTCAGGTCCTTCTGGTGCAGGCCGATGCGGAAGCCGGGATCGAAGGTCCGCTCGATCATCCGCGCGCCGTGCAGCTCCAGGATCCGCGAGGTGGCCAGCCCGCCGGTGATCGCCTGCCGCACCTTGGCGGGATCGGCGCCGGCCTTCGAGGCGAAGAGCAGCCCCTCGGCCACCGCCTCGATGGTCAGGGCGACGATGATCTGGTTGGCGACCTTGGCCACCTGTCCGGACCCGACCGGGCCGACATGCGTGACCGTCTTGCCCATCGCGGCGAACAGGGGCTCGGCGCGCGCGAAGGTCCCGGCCTCGCCGCCGACCATGATCGAGAGCGCGGCGTTCTTGGCCCCGACCTCGCCACCGGAGACCGGCGCGTCGAGATAGGCGCCGCCCCGCTCGGCGATCCGGGCGGCGAAATCCTTGGTGGCGAGCGGCGTGATCGAGCTCATGTCGATCACGGTCTTGCCGGGCGACAGCCCCTCGGCGACGCCGCCCGCGCCGAACAGGACCTGCTCCACGTCCGGGGTGTCGGGCAGCATCAGGATGATCGTGTCGGCGCGCTCGGCGACCTCGGCGGCGGTGGCGCAGGCGGTGCCGCCCGCCGCGAGCAGGGCCTCGGGCACGCTGCGCCGGGTCTTGAGGAACAGGCTGTGGCCCGCCGCGATCAGGTGTCCGGCCATGGGCGTGCCCATGATGCCGAGGCCGATGAATCCGATGTTCATGGGTACGATCCCGTTGCGGAACTCAGGCGCGGAAGCGGGCGGCGAGCGCCTCGGAGCTGCGGGCGAGGAGCCCCATGTCGGAGCCCACCGCGGTGAAGCGGGTGCCGGCCGCGATGTAGCGGCGGGCCAGCTCCTCGCTCGGCGTGAGGATGCCGGCCTGCTTGCCGGCCCGGACGATCCGGGCGACCGCCGCCTCGATGGTGGCGACCACCTCCGGGTGGCCCTGCTGGCCGACATAGCCGAGGCTGGTGGAGAGGTCGCCGGGCCCGATGAACACGCCGTCCACGCCCTCCACGGCGGCGATCGCGTCCAGATTGTCGAGGGCGCGGCGGGACTCGACCTGCACCGCCACGAAGATCTCGGCCTCGCAGCGGGTGTGGTAGTCCTTGATCCGGCCGAACCGGGCGGCGCGGGGCGCCTGCGAGAAGCCGCGGATGCCGCGGGGCGCGTAGCGCGTCGCCGCGACCACGCGGGCGGCCTGCGCGGCGTCGTCGATGTTGGGGATCATCAGCGACTGGGCGCCGGCGTCGAGGATCCGCTTGATGGTGATCGGGTCGTCGCTCGGCACCCGCACCATCGGGTGCGTGTCGCCCTCCATCATCGCCTGGAGCTGGGCGTAGATGTCCCGGAGGTCGTTGGCCGAGTGCTCCATGTCGAGGAGCAGCCAGTCGAACCCGGCCCCGGCGACCACCTCGGTGGAGATGGGACTGGCGAGGCTGCACCACAGGCCGATCTGCTGGCGCCCCTCGGCGAGGGCCGCCTTGAAGCGGTTGGTGAGGTTGTCCATCACGATCCTCCCTGGGGGCGTCGCGGCGTCTGCGCGCCGTCCGCCCCATCACGCGCAGCCTTCCGCCGCGAGGTCAAAGCCAAACACTGGATCGATCGATGCGGATCGCGCATCGATCGACCGTGCGGGCTCACGCGGGCGGCATCTCGGCCACGATCGAGACAAGCTGGGCGATGAGGGGGTCGTCCGCGTCGCGCCGCCACGCGAGGAGGAGTTCCACGGGGCGCGGCGCCGGCAGGACGAGGGGGCGGAACACCACGCCCTCGAAGCGCAGGCGCTCGGCGGCGGCCGGCACCAGGGCGATGCCGAGCGCCGCCCGGACCAGGGCCAGGATCGAGTGGATCTGCGTGAGCTGCTGGACCGTCGGGGGCCGGATCTCGGCCTCGGCGAGCAGGCCGAGGACGAGGTCGTGGAAGTAGCGCGCCTCGTTGGGCGCGTAGCCGATGAGCGGCTCGCGCCCGAGATCGGCGGGGGTGAGCCCGTCGCGCAGGGCCAGGGGGTTCCCGGCCGGCAGGGCCACCACCAGGGGCTCGGCCAGCGCCCGGACGGCGATCAGGTCCGGGTGCGTCACGGGCGGCCGCACCAGCGCGGCGTTGATCCGGCCGGCGAGCAGCTCCTCGATCTGGTCCTTGCTGACCATCTCGCGCAGCGCCAGCGTCACGTCCGGCAGCGCCCGCCGGAACGCGGTGACGAGGCGCGGCAGGAAGTCGTAGGCCGAGGCCGCCGTGAAGCCGAACTTGAGGACGCCCGCGCGCCCCGCCGCGACCTGCCGGGTGACGTGCGTCGCGGTCTCGGCGAGCCGCAGGATGCGCTGCGCCTCGGGCAGGAAGCTGCGACCGGCGGCGGTCAGCCGGACCGTGCGGCTGGTGCGCTCCAGGAGCTGCACGTCGAGGACGCGCTCCAGGACCTGGATCTGCCGCGACAGCGGCGGCTGCGTCATGTTCAGCCGGGCGGCCGCACGCCCGAAATGCAGCTCCTCCGCCACGGCGGCGAAGCACCGGAGCTGACTGAAGTCGAACATGAAGGCTCCCTCTCCCGGACCGCGGCGCAGTCGAGCGGGAGCTTAAGGCCTTCGCGGCGGCCACGTTGCGATCGCCGCCCTCATCCAATTAGGTAAGGCGGCGGCCTCCGGGCCCGACCGGCCTACGGGGTCACCTCGTGCCCGGCATAGTCGATCCGGCCGTCCGGCCCCTTGGTCCACTCGTAGATGACGTAGTCGGGGCGGGTGAGGTCGCCCTTCCCGTCGTAGGCGATCGGGCCGACCACCGTGTCCACCGGCTTGCCCCGGTGCAGCCAGTCGGCGAGCGCCTTGCCGTCGCTGGAGCCGGTCTCGGCCATCGCCTTGGCCAGGACCTGCACGGCCGCGTAGGCGTAGAGCGTGTAGGCCTCGGGATCGATGCCCCGGGCGTTGAACGCCGCCACCACGCCCCTGGCGTTCGGGTTCTTGCGGGCGTCCGGCGCGAAGGTCATCAGGGTCCCGGCCGCGCCCGGGCCGGCGATCTGGACGAATTCCTTGTCGGGGATGGCGTCGCCGCTCATCATGCGGGCGGCGAGGCCCTGATCGCGCATCTGCCGGATGATCAGCCCGGCCTCGGTGTGCACGCCGCCGAAATAGACGACGTCGACGTTGGCGGACTTCATCTTGGAGACGAGCGCCGCGTAATCCTTCTCGCCCGGGTTGATGCCCTCGAACAGCACCTCCTTGCCGCCCCTGGCCCTGAACGCCTTCAGCGTCTCGTCGGCCAGCCCCTTGCCGTAGGGGGTCTTGTCGTGGACGAAGGCGATCTTCTTGCCCTTGAAGTGCCCGGCCAGGTAGCTGCCCGCCACCGCGCCCTGCTGGTCGTCGCGGCTGCAGGTGCGGAACGTGTTCCACATGCCGCGCTCGGTGAACTTCACGCTCGTGGAGGCCGGCGTGACCTGGATGATGCCGGCGTCCAGGTAGACGTCGGAGGCCGGGATCGTGACGCCGGAATTGTAGTCGCCGACGACCATCTTCACGCCGTCGCTGGCGAACTTGTTGGCCACCGAGACGCCCTGCTTCGGGTCGGAGGCGTCGTCGCCGACCGTGACGGTCAGCGTCCTGCCCTTCAGCGTGCCGGCCCTGTTGATGTCCTCGACCGCCTGGCTCACGCCGTTCCGGATCTGGGCGCCGAAAGCCGCGTTCGGCCCGGTCATGGGCGCGGCGACGCCGATCTTCACCGGCGCGCCGCCCTCCTGACCTCGCGCCGCGGTCATGAACAGCAGCCCGGCCAGGCCGGCCATCAGTAGTCGCGTCATCTTTCCCCCAAGATGTGGCCGGACAGATCGCCGACGAACGCTGAATTCGGATAGATCAACGCGGATCCCCGCGCGTCGAGTCGCAGATCACCCGGCGCGATCCTGTCGCTCACCTTCACCGGGGTCAAGGTTTGGGGGTGGGCCGAGACGGTCACCGGCGCGGGCGCGCGATCGGCCGGCGGGCCCTCACGGAGCCGTGCGGCGGCCCGAAGGCCCGACGGGTCGGGATGGCGCCGATGATGCATCGGGCCGGCGCATCCGCAGCAACCCGCCGTGACCGATGACCGCCTCCCGTCCCCGCCGCACCCCCAGCCCCGGCCGACCGGGCCCGCGTCCGGGACGCGGCTGATGGGGCCGCGCGCGGACGAGGATCGGGACGGGGATCGGGACAGGGATCGGGACAGGGATCGGGGCGAGGGTCGAGACGCGTCGGTGGACTGGGCCGAGCGTCGCCGGATCGCCGAGCAGGGACGGGGCGACCGGGCGTGGTCGCTCTGGGGCCCCTATCTCAGCGAGCGGCAATGGGGGACCGTGCGGGAGGATTACAGCCCCTGCGGCAACGCCTGGGCCGCCCTGACGCACGAGGACGCCCGCTCGCGCGCCTATCGCTGGGGCGAGGACGGGCTGGCCGGGATCTGCGACGAGCGCGGCAACCTGTGCCTGGCCCTCGCCCTCTGGAACGGGCGCGACCGCATCCTCAAGGAGCGGCTGTTCGGCCTGACCAACCAAGAGGGCAACCACGGCGAGGACGTGAAGGAGGTCTACCACTACCTCGACGCGGTCCCGAGCCACGCTTACCTGAAGATGCTGTACCGCTACCCGCAGGCGGCTTTCCCCTACGCGGACCTCGTCGACGAGAACGGGCGGCGCGGGCGGGAGCAGCCCGAGTACGAGATCGAGGAGACGGGCGTCTTCGACGGGGACCGGTTCTTCGACGTCACCGTGGAGTACGCCAAGGCCGACGCCGACGACGTCCACGCGGTGATCACCGCGCTGAACCGGGGGCCCGAGCCCGCCGACCTCCACCTCGTCCCGCAGCTCTGGTTCCGCAACACGTGGTCGTGGGAGGCCGGGCAGGCGCGCCCGCGGATCGCCCGCGCGCCCGACGGGGGCGCCGTCTGCACCCACGAGCGGCTCGGGCCGTACCGGCTCGCCTTCGACGGGGCGCCGGACCTGCTGTTCTGCGAGAACGACACCAACCTGCGGCGGCACGGCGGGCAGCCGGACGCCGCGGGGCCGTTCAAGGACGGTCTCCACGCGGCGATCGTCGACGGCGATCCCGCTTCGGTGCGCCGGGACGCGGGCACCAAGCTCGGCCTGCACTACGCGCTGCGGCTGGCGCCCGGGGAGACCGCCCGGATCCGCCTGCGGCTGTCGGCGGGCCTGCGCGCCCGGGCCGTCGACGACGGGTCCCTGGTCCGCCGCCGGGTGGCCGAGGCGGACGCGTTCTACGAGGAATTGCAGGACGGCATCGCGAGCGCGGATTCCCGCGCGATCTTCCGCCAGGCCGCCGCCGGCCTGATCTGGTCGAAGCAGCTCTACAGCTACGACGTGCGGCGCTGGCTGGAGGGCGACCCGCTCCAGCCGCCGCCGCCCCGGGGGCGCGCGGGCGGCCGCAACGGCCAGTGGCGCCACTTCGCGGCGGCCGACGTGCTGTCGATGCCCGACACCTGGGAATATCCCTGGTTCGCCGCCTGGGACCTCGCCTTCCACTGCCTGCCGCTCGCCCTGCTGGACCCGGACTTCGCCAAGAAGCAGCTCCTGCTGCTCACCCGCGAATGGTACATGCACCCGAACGGCCAGCTCCCGGCCTACGAGTGGGAGTTCGGCGACGCCAACCCGCCGGTCCACGCCTGGGCCACCTACCGGGTGTTCGAGATCGACCGGGACCGGCGGGGCGGGCGCGGCGACCTCGCCTTCCTGGAAGGCGTGTTCCACAAGCTCCTGATCAACTTCTCCTGGTGGGTGAACCGCAAGGACGCGCAGGGCCGCAACGTGTTCCAGGGGGGCTTCCTGGGGCTCGACAATGTCGGCGTGTTCGACCGCTCGCGCCCGCCCCCGGGCTTCGGGGTGGTGCACCAGGCCGACGGCACCGCCTGGATGGCGATGTACGCGCTGACCATGATGCGCATCGCCCTGGAGCTCGCCCTCCACAACGACGTCTACGAGAGCACCGCCTCCAAGTTCTTCGAGCACTTCCTGCTGATCGCCGAGGCCATGACCGACATGGGCGGGTCGGGCGGAGACGGGCAGGGCTACGGCCTGTGGGACGAGATCGACGAATTCTACTACGACGAGGTCGACATCCCCGGCGGCGGGATGCTGCCGCTGCGGGTCCGCTCGATGGTCGGGCTGGTCCCGCTCTTCGCCGTCGAGGTGATCGAGCCCTCCGTGCTCCACCGGCTGCCGGATTTCGCCCGGCGCCTGAACTGGGTGCTGGAGAACCGGCCCCACCTCGCCCGCCTGGTCTCCCGCTGGACCGAGGGGGGCGTGAAGGACCGCAAGCTGCTGTCGCTGCTGCGCGGCCACCGGATGAAGGCGCTGCTGCGCCGGATGCTCGACGAGGCCGAGTTCCTCTCGCCCTACGGCGTGCGCTCCCTGTCGAAGGTGCACCGCGACGCGCCCTACGTGCTCAACGAGCTCGGCGCCTCCTTCACGGTCCGGTACGACCCGGCCGATTCCACCTCGAACATGTTCGGCGGCAACTCGAACTGGCGCGGCCCGGTCTGGATGCCGATGAACTTCCTCATCGTCGAGGCGCTGCGGCGCTTCCACACCTATTACGGCGACGACTTCCTAGTGGAGTACCCGACGGGCTCGGGCGCGATGCTGACGCTCAGCGCCATCGCGGACGCCCTCGAGGACCGCCTGATCGCGCTGTTCGCCAAGGACGGGACCGGGCGCCGACCGGCCTTCGGGACCCGACCGCCGATCGCCCCGGCGCCGGGTGCCGAGGAGGCGCTGCTGTTCCACGAGTTCTTCGACGGGGATACGGGGCGGGGCCTCGGCGCCGCGCACCAGACCGGCTGGACGGCCCTCATCATCAACCTGCTGCGCGACCGGGCACGCCCGCGATAGGCGCGCCCGGCCGGGAGCCGGCCGATCCGGTCAGCAGCTCAGCCGCCGACCTTCGCGACGCCCGAACACTTTGTAGTGGGCGGCGCCCGATTCCATCTGGCCGTTGGCCACGGCGCGGCGGACATCCGGGTTGCAGCGCAGGTACTCGCGCTCGTCGAACCCGTAATTGGCGCGGCCGCGGTAATCGTCCCGGTCGCGGTAGCCGCGGTCCCGGTAATCGTAGTCGCCGCGGTCGCGGTAGCCCCGGCCGCCGTAATCGTCGTAGTCGGGGCGCGGCTGCGCGGAGACCGGGCCGACCACGCCCAGAATGCCGAGGCTCACCGCGGCCGCTGCCAGAATCGCCTTCATCGTACCAATCCTCCCTTGTCGGTGGCCAGAAACGCGTCGGGGCGCGGATGGTTCGATCGCCTCGGACGTGGCACCCCCGGCCAGCCCGAGCCCAGCCCCCGCGATGCGAGAAGCCCGCCTCGCGGCTCTGCCCCGGCCCGCGCCGGGGCGGACGCAGCCCCGGCGCGGATGCGCGTCACATGCGGCGCATCATCTCGCGACGCATCTCGCGGTGGCGCATCTCGCGGCGCATCTCCCGATGCATCATGTGGCGCTCCATCCGGTGGCGCATCATCCGGCGCTCCATGCGACGGCGCATCATGTGGCGCTCGACGGGATCCATCTGGACCGTCGAGACCATGCCGGCGGGCGCCGACACGCCCGTGCCGGGGCCGATCGGCGCGGCGGAGGCCGGGATCGCGACGGCGGAACCGAGGGCCGCCAGCAGGGCGGCGGCAATGATCGTTGAACGCACGTGAGGTTTCCTCTCTCGCCGCCCGGGAAGACGGGCGGGCGTTTCCAGGGGACTCGCGGCCGGATCCGCCCGCAATCCCGCCCAGGAAGGCTCGGGCCGCCCGGATGGTTCCCCGGACCGGGCCGCCCCGCCAGGAACGCGCCGGAGCGGTATCGCGACGGGCATCGCGTCGGGCCGGCGGCCGGGCCCCGTGGCCGCCCTGGGTTGGACCGGGCAGGGCGCAGGTGATGCACGAACGCATCACCCGGCCGCAAAAGCGAACGGAACCAAGCCGCGGCACGACCGAAGATCAGAGCAACATCTCCGCCCACAATGACTCTAATACACCATCAAAATACTCATTCTATAAAATCTGTGAGATCTATAAAATATCATCCTCGTCTCAACGATTGCAGAGCCAGTCAAATTTGAGGGAACATCTCGAAAATCCACGCTTCAGAATCGAGACATCATGACCTATTCATGAGAACGCATCATGCGAACCGCGCGAGATCAGCAGAAGCTCCGCTTCGGCATCCGAAGCCTCACCGGCGAAGAGACCTTGACGCTCATGCCTTCGACGACGCGCGGCGGGGGACACTACATGTACCGCATCTCGAGTTCCGGACTTCTCCTGTGCCTGCTGTCGCAGACCGCGATGGCGGCGGACCTCCCGCGGCGGGCCCTTCCGCCGGCGGCGACAGCCGTGCCGATCTTCTCCTGGACCGGAGCGCATGCCGGCCTGTTCGCCGGTTACGGGACCCTCGATCGGGCCACGCAGTTCGTCTGCACAGGTCCGGACGGGCAGCCCGGAGCCCGGAACTGCCCGGTCATTCCATCGAAGCGGGCCTCGGACGGGAGCTTCGTCGGCGGCGCCGAGGTCGGCTACGATTGGCAGGTGAATTCCGGCTTCGTCGCCGGCGCCGCCGCGGATTACCAATTCACCCGGCTGTGGGGCTACGATCGCCGCGAGGGCGCCTTTCCGGCCGCGGGCGGCGGCTTCTATCGCCGCAGCGTCGCCCATTCCGGCCAGAGGCTGGACGAGCTCGCCACCCTGCGCGGCAGGATCGGCTTCGCCGTCGATCGCACCCTCGTCTACGCCACGGGCGGCCTCGCCGCGGGCACGGTCCGGACCGACAACAACCTGTCGTTGGCCGGTTTCCCGCTGTTCGACGGGCGCCAGGGCGCGGTGCGCCTGGGCTACGTGGCCGGCGCCGGCATCGAGCACGCCTTCAGCGAGCACCTCTCCGCCAAGGTCGAGGGTCTCTACTACGATCTCGGCTCCCGGGCGGTCCTCCCGGCTCCGTCGTACCCCGTGCTGACCGGCTACCACGCCGGCACGCGGGTCGCGACGGACGGCTTCCTGGCCCGCGTCGGCCTCAACTACCGGTTCGGAGCCGGGCTTCCCACCCTGGCCCCGATCGCGTCGGCAGGCCCGGCCACCTGGGATTTCGAGGGCGGCCTGCGCTACTTCTTCAGCTCCGGGACACCGCGCGAGAAGCTCGGCGACCCCGACGTGCCCGGCCAGCTCAATTCGCGCCTGACCTACAACAACACCCAGGCGCATGCCGGCGAGAGCTTCGCACGGCTCGAGCACAACCCCACCGGCCTGTTCGCCAAGGGCTTCCTCGGCTCGGGCGGCGTCACCGGCGGCCGCCTCGCCGACGAGGACTTCCCGCCCGCCCTGCGCCGCTATTCGAAGACGCTGTCGCCGATCAAGGACGGCGACATCGGCTACGGCGTGATCGATCTCGGCTACGACGTGCTGCGCCGGGACGGGTACAAGCTCGGCGGCTTCCTCGGCTACCAGTTCGCGTCCGAACTGTATAACGGCTACGGCTGCCGTCAGGTGGCGGGCGGGACTCCCTGCGCCAGACCCTACCCGACCAGCATGAAGACGCTGGGCGAGAGCATGCAGTGGAACGCGCTGCGCGTCGGCGTGATCGGCGAAGCGCGGTTCGACCGGGTCCGGCTGAGCCTGGAAGGCGCCTACCTGCCGGTCGTGAGCCTGAGCGGCGTCGACCGGCACTGGCTGCGGCCCGACATCAATCCGGGGCCGGAAGGCGGCCGCGGCGACGGCTACTTCCTGGAGGGGATCATCTCGTACGACCTGACGCCGTCCGTCAGCGTCGGCGTCGGCGGCCGCTACTGGCAGCTCCAGGCCGACAAGGCGCACACGACGGCCTTCCCGTTCTCGCCGCCCAGCCCGATGAAGTTCGAGACCGGTCGCTACGGCGGCTTCGCGCAGCTCTCCTACCGGCTGGCCGATTTCGGCTTCGGCGAGACAGGCGCTCCGGCGGCCCCGATCCGCAAGGACTGATCCAGCCGCCACGCCGCGCCCGAACGCGGGCGCGGCAGGCCAGGGGACGGGCCGCGCCGGCCGTTCGATTCCGGTGCCTCGATATCCCGGTGCCTCGATCCCGGTGCCTCGATCCCGGCATCGGCTCCACCCGGCCCGCGGCAGCGACGCCGCGGGGCCGCTCAGCTTGGCCGCGCGGCCGCGTGAACCGGCCGCGACCGGTCGTCGGCGTCCCCGGCAGGTCCGGCCCGGACAAGAGTTCCGGCCCGGACGGGAGCGCCGGCACGGACGGGAGCGCCGGCACGCTCGACGGAGGGCCGACGCGGCCGGACCGCTTCCGCACGGAGCGCGTGCCCCGCGCGCGCGCCACTCACGGCCGCGGCCGGGCCGGGTTCCCCACCACGGTGGCGCCGGCCGGGACGTCGCGCGTCACCACGCTGCCCGCCCCGACGATCGCGTCGTCGCCGATCGTGACCCCGGGGAGGATGATCGCGCCGCTGCCGATCCAGACATTGGCGCCGATCACCACCGGGCGGGCGAATTCCAGCATCTGCCGGCGCTGGGCCGGGTCGCGCGGATGATCGGGGGTCAGGATCTGCACGGCCGTGCCGATCTGCGTCAGGTCGCCGATCGTGACCGACATCACGTCGAGGATGCTGCACCCGAAGTTCAGGAACACGCCGCGGCCCAGGCTGATGTTGTAGCCGTAGTCGCAGTGGAACGGCGGCCGGATATTGCAGCCCGGGCCGACCCGCGCGAAGGCCTCCTCCAGGAGCGCCTGCCGCTCGGGCTGGCTCCGCGTCTGCGCGGCGTTATACCGGTCCATCCATTCCGAGATGCGCCGGTTGTCGGCGGCCAGTTCCGGGTCGTCGGCGCAGTACAGCTCGCCCGCCAGCATCCTCTGCTTCTGAGTCTTCACGATCTCTGTCTTCATGGTGGGGACCTCCCTCCGGCCGCGTCGGACCCTAGCTATGCGTACAGATGTACATATCAAGGCCGCGCGCGTCACGGCCCGGCTGCCCTGAACCGGATCCGAGGAGGTCCCCTTGCCCGCCGCCCAGCGCCGTTTCGACCCGGATCGCCGGGCGCGCATCATCCGGGCGACCCTCGACGTCGTCGCCGAGCACGGCGTCGCCGGCACGACCCACCGCCGGGTCGCGGCGGCGGCCGACGTGCCGCTGGGCTCCATGACCTACCATTTCGACAGCCTCGACGCGCTTCTGACCGAGGCGTTCACCGGGCTCGCCGACACGGTCTCGGCGCGGTTCGCCGACCGGCTCGCCGCGGCCGCGACCGTCGACGAGGCCTGCGAGGCCGTGGTCGACCTGATCGTGAGCGACCTCTGGGCGAGCCCGCGCACGATGCTGCTGAGCTACGAACTCTACGCCTTCGCGGCCCGGAACCCGCCGCTGCGCCGGGTCATGCAGGACTGGATGGCCAAGAGCCGGGCCGCCCTGGAACGGCACTTCGCGCCGGAGACCGCCAAGGCCCTCGACGCCGTGATCGAGGGCCTGACGATCCACCGCTCGGTCGACCCGCAGCCGGCGGATCGGGCGCAGGTGCGGGCGATCGTGGAGCGGCTGGTGCGGTAGGGCCGCACCCGTCCCCGCACCCGTCCCCGCACCCGGCCGGGGACGCCGCGCACCGGCCGGGGACGCCGCGCACCGGCCCCTCAAGCGATCGTGATCGCCGGCCGGACAGGTGCCGAATGCCGCACGGTGCCGGCAAGGAATCAGCAACCGTCGCGCGAGCAGGTTCGCCCCGATGCGTGCCGAGGGCGCGCCCGGGCGCGGTCCGCGCCGGTGGTGGGGAACCCTGGGGCCGATGCAGACTGACGCGACCCGCCCGGCCGCGCCGCCGGATCCCGCTCCGCACCGGGCCGCGGGCGAGCCTGCACCCTGGGACGGGGGCCCCGGCTTCGGGCAGTGGCGTCTCGATCCGCGGACCCGCCGGGTGACCCGATCGGCGAGTCTCGCGCGGCTGCTCGGGACGCCCGGCGCGTGCGACCTGCCGCTCGCCGAGCACGTCGCGTGCTATCATCCGGACGACCGCGCCGCCCTGGTCGCGCGGCTCGAGGGGATCCTGGAAGGAAGCCGGCCGGCAATCCCCTACCAGGCGCGGGCCCGCATCGTCCGCCCGGACGGGACCGTGCTGGACGCGATCATCCAGGGGCTGCCCGAGTTCGGGCCCGAGGGCGCGCTCGTCGCCCTGCACGGCCTCATCCTCGACGTGACCGACCTCGTCCGGTCGGAGCGGCGGGCGCGCGAGACCGACATGATCCTGCGCGGCACGCTGGACAGCTTGGACCAGGGCCTCGTCGTCCTCGACGCCGACCAGCGGGTGCGCGCGTTCAACCGGAGCGCCGCGGACCTGCTCAACCTGCCGGACGACGTCCTGCGGGCGGGCGTCGCCCTCCCGGACATCCGCGCCTACCAGCGGGCCCGCGGCGACTGCGCGGCGGCCGGGTCCGATCCGGGCCTCGGAACGGGCGCGCGCGCCGGGCTGCCGCCGCTGTTCGACTGGCGCCTGCCCGGCGGCCCGATCCTGGAGGTCCGGTGCGCGGCCCTGCCGGACGGCGGCACGGTCCTGACCTTCGGCGACGTGACCCAGAACCGGATCGCCGAGCGGGACCTGGAGGAGAGCGAGCGCCGCTACCGGCTACTGGCCGAGAACGCCACCGACATCATCATCTGGTCCGACCTGACCGCCCGCCGCCGCTACGTCTCGCCGGCGGTGCGCGCCGTCCTGGGCTACGACCCGCAGGAGCTGATCGGCACCCATCCCCTCGACTTCGTCCATCCCGACGAGGTCGGCGCGTACCGCCGCGTCCTCGACGACCTCACCGGCGGCCGCGCGTCCCGCGCCCTGACCTCCCAGCGCTACCGGCACCGGGACGGGCACTGGGTCTGGGTGGAGATCTCGTTCAGCCTGACCCACGATCGGGCGACCGGCGCCCCGGACGGCTACGTGGCGACCCTGCGCGACGTGAGCGCCCGCAAGGCCGCGGAGGACGCCCTGCGGTTGAGCGAGGCCCGCTACCGCGCCCTGGCGGACGCGCTGCCGCAGCTCGTCTGGATCGCCAGCACGGAGACCGGCGACGCCTCCTACGTCAACCGGCGCTTCGAGGATTACTACGGCCCGATCGGCCCGACGCGCGCCGCCCGGATCGCCCGGACGCATCCCCACGACACGGAGCGGATGGAGCGGCTGTGGTCGGAGGCGCCCGCCCGCCGCGCGCCCTACGAGGTCGAGGGCCGCCTGCAGCGGCACGACGGCGCCTACCGCTGGCACAAGATCGTGCTCCTGCCGATCTGGCATGGCGAGAGCATGGTGGGCATGCTCGGCACCGCCCTCGACATCGACGAGATCGTCACCGCCCGGCGCGCGGTGGAGGACGCCAGCAGCCTGCTGCACCTCGCCCAGCAGGCCGCCCATGCCGGGACGTGGCACCTCGACCTCGACAGCGGCCGGATCGAGTGGTCCCCCGAGAGCGCGCGGCTCCACGGCATCGAGACCGACCGGAACCACGCCCTCGACACCCGGGACTGGCTCGCCCTGATCGACCGCACCGACGGCGAGCGGGCGCTGCGGATCGCGGCCGCGGCCGCGGCCGCCGGGCAGACCTTCTCGATCGAGTTCCGGGTCCCCACCGCGGACGGCGGGGTGCGCTGGATCAACGGCGTCGGGCGCGGCGCGCCCGGGCAGGCGCGGCGGATGATCGGCCTCAACATCGACGTCACCGCCCGCAAGGCCGCCGAGGCGGCGCTCCTCGCCGCCAAGGCGGCGGCCGACGCCGCGCGCCTGGAGGCGGAGCGGGCGAGCGCGGCCAAGAGCGAGTTCCTCGCTGCCATGAGCCACGAGATCCGCACGCCGCTCAACGGGGTGATCGGCTACGCCGACCTGCTCCTCGACGGGACGGATCTCGGACCGTCGGCGCGCCGGAACGCCGACCGCATCCGCACCGCCGGGGCCGCGCTCCTGACCGTGGTCAACGACGTCCTCGACTTCTCGAAGGTCGAGGCCGGGCAGATCGAGATCGTGCCCCGGCCCTTCGCCCTGGAGGCGCTGATCGACAACGCGGTGTCGATCGTGCGCCCCTCCGCGGAGCGCAAGGGGCTCGCCCTCACGCTCGCCCAAGGCCCGGGCCTGCCCGACTGGGTCGAGGGCGACGAGGACCGCCTCCGGCAGATCCTGCTCAACCTGCTCAACAACGCCGTGAAGTTCACCGCGTCGGGCGGCATCGACCTGTCGGTCCGGGTCAGCCCGGACGCGATCGGCGGGACGCGGCTGCGCTTCGCGGTCCGCGACACCGGCATCGGGATCCCGACCGACAAGTGCGACCGCCTGTTCCGGCGCTTCTCGCAGGTCGACGGCTCGATCAGCCGCGAGTACGGCGGCACCGGGCTGGGGCTCGCCATCTCGAAATCCCTCGTCACGCTGATGGGCGGGACGATCGGCGTCGCGAGCACGGTCGGGCACGGCTCGACCTTCTGGTTCGAGGCCGACCTGCCCGCGGCGGTCCCGCCGGCCCGCGCGACCGCGCCGGCCTCGGCGATCGCCCGCGCGACCGGCCGCCGCCTGCTCCTGGCCGAGGACGTGCCGCTCAACCAGGACCTCGCCCGGATGATCCTGGAGCGCGCCGGGCACGCGGTGGACGTGGTGGCCGACGGGGTCGCCGCGGTGGCGGCCGTCCAGGCGCGGTCCTACGACGTCGTCCTGATGGACGTGCAGATGCCCGTGATGGACGGCATCGCGGCGACCCGGCGGATCCGCGCCCTGGGCGCCGCCGCCGGCCGCCTGCCGATCCTCGCGATGACGGCGAACGTCCTGCCGCAGCAGGTGGCCGAGCTGCGCGCCGCCGGGCTCGACGACCATATCGGCAAGCCGTTCCGCGCGGACGCGCTGCTCGCCGCGATCGACCGGTGGGCGGCCCCTCGCGCCGAGCCGCCGCGCCGCGCGGGGACGATCGACCGGGCCACCCTGGACGAGATGACCGCGATGGTCGGCCAGGCGCGCATGGGCGACCTCCTGGCGATGCTGGCGAAGGAGCTCGCCGAGCGGTTCGGGCCGGCGGCGACCGACGGCGACCGGACGCGGCTGATGGGGGACGCGCACGCCATGGTGTCGGCGGCCAGCATGATCGGCTTCCTGGATCTGGCCGCGACCTGCCGGGCCTTCGAGACGGCCTGCCGCGCGGGCGAGGACGTCACCGCGCTGCTGGCCGCGCTCCGGGCCCAGGCGGCCGCCACGATCGACGAGATCGTCGCGCTGCGCGCGGCCTGAGCGGGGGCGCCGCCGGAGCCGGCCCGCGGGTTTTGCACGCCCAAATTCTCGTCTCCCAGCCACGCGGCGGCTAGGAACGATCTTCCAGCCCGGCGGTCCGCCCAGCTCCCCAGGCCGCGAGCCGCGCCCCGGCCCGCCGGGCCGCGACTCCGGGACGACGATGACGGGTGCCTCCGGCGAGGGCGGTTCGGAGAACGGCACCGGGTATCGCGCGCGTCCGGGGAGATGGATATTCCGGCGCGCGCGGTCCGCGCACCGCCGCGGTCGGATGCCCGCGACCCGCACCGCCGCGGGGGCCGCGGCGCGAGGCGGATCCCGGGCGCGACCCGGGCAGGGCGCGGGCCCTTGCCTTCGTGGCCGAGCTCGGTCGACCCTGCGCCCGGCCGCCCGAGTCGCTCCCGCGCCGGGCCGGCCGGAATGGGGGACATCTCATGACATCTGCCGGTCCGCACCGCCGCGCCGTCGCGCTGGCCGCCCTGGCCGCCCTGGTTCTCGCCGCGCCGTTCCCCGGCACCGCCCGCGCGGCCGACCGGGAGGTCACCTTCGCCCACCAGGACATGGTGGTGCCGTTCCGCGCCCTGATGGCCTCCGGGGCGATCGAGAAGGCGACCGGCTACACGATCCACTGGCGCAAGTTCGGCGGCGGCGGCGACGTGATCCGCGCCATGGCCTCGGGCAGCGTCCAGATCGGCGAGGCGGGGTCGAGCCCGATCGCGGCGGCCGCCTCGCAGGGGCTCGACATCCAGCTGTTCTGGATCCTCGACGAGATCGCCGACGCCGAGCAGCTCGTGGCCCGCGCCGGCAGCGGCGTGACGGGCGTGGCCGACCTGCGCGGCAAGACGGTCGCGGTGCCGTTCGTGTCGACCGCGCATTACCAGCTGATCGCCGCCCTGGCGGAGGCCGGGCTGACGCAGGCCGACGTCCGGATCCTCAACATGCGGCCGCCCGAGATCGCCGCCGCCTGGGAGCGGGGCGACATCGACGCGACCTTCATCTGGGACCCGGTGCTCGCCCGGGTGAAGAAGTCCGGCACCGTGGTGGTCTCGGCCGGCGACCTCGCCCGCCGGGGCAAGGCGACCTTCGACGGCCTCGTGGTCGACCGGGCCTGGGCGGCGCGGAACCGGGACTTCCTGGTGACGCTCGTCCGGCTGATCGCCGCCCAGGACGCGGCCTACGCCGCCAGGCCCTGGGGCGCCGACGCGCCGGAGGTGGCGGCGGTGGCCCGGATCAGCGGCTCGGCGCCCGCGGAGGTGCCCGCGAGCCTCGCGGCCTACCGGTTCCCGACCCTGGAGGCGCAGGCCTCCCCGGCCTGGCTCGGCGGCGGCGCCGCCAAGGCGCTCACCGAGACCGCCGCCTTCCTGAAGGCGCAGGGGCGCGTGCAGGCGCTGGCGCCCGACTACGCCCGGTTCGTCACGACGGAGGTCGTGGACGCGGCCCGGAAATAGCCTGTCCCCGGACCGGAGGGCCCATGATCGAGATCCGCAACCTGAGCGTCCGCTACGGGCAGGGCGCCGACGCGGTCGCCGCGCTGTCGGGGATCGACCTGACCATCGGTCCCGGGGAGTTCGTGGTGGCGCTCGGCGCCTCGGGCTGCGGCAAGACCACCCTGCTCTCGGCGATCGCGGGATTCCTGGCGCCCACCGAGGGCCGCATCCTCCTCGACGGCGCGCCGGTCCGGGGTCCGGGAGCCGAGCGGGGCGTGGTGTTCCAGCGCCACGCCCTGATGCCCTGGCTGGACGTCGCCGAGAACGTGGCCTTCGGACCGAAGATGCGGGGCGTGCCCCGGGCGGAGCGGCGGCGGATCGCCCTGGCGACGCTCGACCTCGTCGGCATGCCCGACTGCGCCGACCGGAAGGTCTACGCGCTCTCGGGCGGTATGCAGCAGCGGGTCGGCCTCGCCCGGGCGCTCGCCGGAGACCCGCGCGCCCTGCTGATGGACGAGCCGCTCGGCGCGCTGGACGCCTTCACCCGCGAGCAGATCCAGGAGCTGATCCTCCGGATCTGGCACCGGACCGGCAAGATGGCCTTCTTCATCACCCACGACGTCGAGGAAGCGGTGTTCCTCGCCACCCGGCTGGTGATCATGAGCCCGCGGCCCGGCCGCATCGTCGAGACGCTGGACCTGCCCTTCTCCCGGGCGTTCGTCGAGGGCCGCGACGCCCGGGCCGTGAAGTCGGACCCCGCCTTCATCGCCGTGCGCGAGCGCGTGCTCGCGCGCATCCGGAGCGGCGCCGCCGCGGCACCGGAGGCCGTCCGATGAGCGGTCTGCCCCGCGCCGCGCCGGACGCGGTCCCGGACGCGGTCCCGGACGTGATCCCGGACGTGATCCCGGACACGGCCCCGGCCCCGGCTCCGGCGGCGGCCCCGCTGGCGCGCACCGGAATCCGCCGCCGCGGTGGGATCCTGGTGCCGACGGTCAGCGCCGCCACGGTGCTGGCAGCCCTCGGCCTCTGGCTGGTCGCCACCCGTGCCGGCTGGGTGAAGCCGCTGTTCCTGCCGCCGCCGGAGGCGGTCCTGGCGGCCTTCGGTCAGGCCTGGCGCGGGGAGATCGACGGCGCCCCGCTCGGGCTCCACATCGGCGACAGCCTCCTGCGCGTCCTCGGCGCCTTCGCGCTCGCCGCCCTGGTGGGCATCCCGGCCGGGCTCGCCATGGGCACGAGCCGGATCGCCCGGGGCATCCTCGACCCGCCGATCGAGTTCTACCGGCCGCTGCCGCCGCTCGCCTACCTGCCCCTGATGATCATCTGGTTCGGGATCGGCGAGCTGTCGAAGGTGCTGCTGATCTTCCTCGCCTGCCTCGCCCCGGTGGCGCTCGCCGCGCGGGCGGGGGTGCGCTCCGCCTCGGTCGACCAGATCAACGCCGCGCGCGCCCTCGGGGCGAGCCGCTGGCAGGTCCTGCGCCACGTGGTCTTCCCGGCGGCGCTGCCGGAGATCCTGATCGGCCTGCGGATCGGCATGGGCGTGGGCTGGACCACCCTGGTGGCCGCCGAGATGGTGGCGGCCCAGGCCGGGCTCGGCCAGCTCGTCCTCAACGCCTCCAATTTCCTGCGCACCGACGTGGTGGTGATGGGCATCCTGCTGATCGGCCTGTTCGCGGGCCTGTTCGAGCTCGGGATGCGGGGCCTGGAGCGCGTGCTGGTGCCCTGGAAGGGCCGACACTAGCGCCGCCGCAGCACCCGCTTGAGCCGGCTGCCCGCGTGCGGATCGACGTAGTGCAGCAGGGCCGTGGCCCGGATCGCGTCGGACGCGCAGGGCTCGTTCGTGTGCAGCGAGCGGTAGCCCCAGAAGAAGTACAGGCTTCCCGGCTTCAGCGGCAGGCGGATCGCGCGGTCGCTGCCGCGGTCGTAGGCGCGGGTCAGGAGCTTCTGCGCCAGCGGATTGTCGACCAGCGCCTTGTCGACGAGGTTGCGGAGGTAGCTCCGACGCAGTGCGCGGGTGTTCGGGTGGATGATCAGGCGCCCCGGAGTACCGTGGTCCGGCATCGTGACGGGGACGAGGGCCGTGAGCACGTACGAGTCGAAGTGGAAGCGCATCGAGTGCGTCCTGGCGCCATGTCCCGCCAGACAGCGCAGGATCTGGTAGTAGCCGACATCCGGCGCGGGCCGTCCCACGGCGCTCTCGTAGATGCCGCGGCACAGGGCGTTGAAGGTCGGGTCGTCCGGCAGGGCGGCCAGGAACGTGCCGCCGAGATCCTTCGTCCCGCTGAAACCCGCGTACTCACCGCCCTTCGCGGCGACCGCCCGCGCGACGAAAGCCTGCGCGACGCGCAGGTCCTCCGGGCTCACGTAGTCCTCGAGAACCGCGTAGCCCTGTGACGTGATCTGCTGCGCGATCGCCCCCGCCACGGCGCCGGAGGGGACCTTGAACATGTAGCTCATGGGACCGAACCTTGCCGACCCGAGCCAGACGACACCTGAGAGCCGGTCCGAACGCCATCAGGCGCATTATCTGAGCCGATAGATCCGGATTCGTCAATCATTAAGCAGGGCAAATAGCTGCACAAGATGGCGCAAGTTGCGCCATTACTGCACAGGCCGCCGGGACGAAGGGGGCCATGGGTTCACGGCGCGGCGGCGGATGGGTCCGCGCGGAGATTCTGCGGATCGGAGGAACGGGCCGGCCCGCGCGCGGCTCTGCATCCACGTCCGCGTCCCGACAAGATGTGGGGCCCACCAGGCAGCGGACGTGGAGGTCGGCAGAACCAACCCGTCCTTGATCGCGTCGGCCCGCTCGGCGGTCGCCCTCATTTGATGCGCTCGCTGCGCTGACGAACCGCGTCCAGCGCCCGCGCGGACGCGCAGGGCGCGCAGGGCGCGCAAGCTCCGGCCCGGATCGGGACATCCCAGGACCCTCGGCCTGCATGCGGGGCTTGGACGCGGGGCCTCGCCCCGTCCCCGCCGGCGGAGTCAGGTGTCGGCCAGTGGAGGGACGGCACGTCGCGGCGGCCAGCAGAAGAAAATTCCCTTCGAGTCCGCCGCTCAACTCTGACGGAAGCCTAGGGCGGGCGAACCGGGCACGGCGAGACAACACATATATTTGAATACAAGATCTTTACGGGAATTTGTATTGGGCTATAACGGATTTTGCAGGATCACAATCGTCGCGCAGCGTCGCCTCTGGTTGCGGTGAGATCGGGGAGGTCTCGGATGGACCACGCGGACGACGTCGTATCCGAGGCGGCGCTCGTCGCGGCGCTCGAAGCCTCGGGCGGCGTCGGCTTCTGGATGTGGGACATCCTCCGGGACGAGGCGCGGGCCGATCCGGTGAGCGCCCTGCTGTTCAACATCAGCCCGGCCCGGTCGCGGGTCGGGGTCAGCCTCGCGGAGCTCCTGAAGGCCGTCCATCCGGACGATCAGCCCCACATCTCGCAGGTCATTCTGGACTGCGTCCGGACCGGCGGCTCCTACACGGCGGAGTACCGCGTCTGCTCGCCGGAGGGGCGGCTGCGGTGGCTGTTCACCCGCGGGCACTTCTACCTGGACCAGGACGGGCGACCGACCACCGGACGGGGCGTGATCGTCGAGATCTCGGACAGCAAGGCGGCCGGCGCGGCTTTCGCGGAGCGCGACGGGGACACGATCGACGACGCCCTCAGCCGCACCGCCGACCTCTGCCTGTCGCTGCACAACACGGTCTCGGTCGTCGGCGACACCGCCCTCGTGGCGCTGACCGAGACGCTGCTCCTCGAGATCGGCAAGCGCCTCGCGGAGCGCCAGCGCGCCGAGCGCAGCGGCGGCCTGCACTGAGCGGGGCAGCCTGCCGGAGGTCGCGGATCGTCCGCTCGATGCGCGCCGCCCTGGCTTCGTCGACCGGCACCGGCCGACCGGTCTCGTCCGGCCCGTCCGGGACCGGCGCCCCCCGCGCCTGCGACCTTCCGACCGGAACTTGGCCGTGCGGCACCCGTGTTTGCCGGTTGAATGAGCCCCGCGCTCGCAACTGCTGAGAGGTGAACGCCATGACCACGGACGCCCGCGAGATCTACGTCACGGCCCTGAAGAACACCCATGCTGTGGAGATGCAGGCGCTGCAGATCATGGAGCGGCAGGTCGAGCGCCTGGAGCGCTATCCCGAGATGGAGCAGGCCCTGCGCCGCCACATCGAGGAGACGCACGGGCAGCGCCACCGGCTGGAGGAGGCGCTCCAGAGCCTGGGCGACAGCCCCTCGACCCTCAAGGAGGGCTTCCTGGGCTTCGTCGGCAACATGATGGCGCTGGGTCACACGCCGGCCCAGGACGAGATCCTGAAGAACACCTACGCCAACCACGCCTTCGAGAATTTCGAGATCGCCGCCTACGAGTCGCTGCTCACCATCGGCGACGCCGCCGGCCAGCAGGGCCACCGGACGGCGTTCGAGCAGTCCCTCAAGGAGGAGCAGGCCATGGCGGAGGCGGTGCGCAAGCTGATCCGCCCGACCACCGAGCGCTACCTCTCCCTGACGGTATCCGGCGCCAAGGCCGACCGCTGAGGTCCCGCCGTCCCCGCCCCGAGACCGGGCGGGGACGGCCCTTCGTCCACCTTCGCCCCCACCCGAGCCACGCTGACCCGGTCTGATCGCGCGCCCATGGACATCGGAAGCCGCCCATCGACGGACAGTCCCCGGCCGGAGCCGGAAACCGCCGGCGGGGCCCTGGGGAGGGGGTGCGTCCACCTCTGCGTGGACATGCAGCGCATGTTCGCCGAGCCCACCGACTGGCAGACCCCGTGGATGAACCGCGTCCTGCCCCATGTCTGCCGCCTCGCGGCGGCGCATCCGGAGCGGACCGTCTTCACCCGCTTCATCCCGGCCGCCCGGCCGGGCGAGGGCCGCGGGACCTGGGCGACCTACTCGCGGCGCTGGGCCGGCATGACCCGGGAGCGCCTCGACCCGGGCCTGATCGACCTCGTCCCGGACCTCGCCCGACTGGCTCCGCCCGCCGAGATCGTCGACAAGACCGTCTACTCGCCCTGGCTGGAGACGGGCCTCGACGCGCGCCTGCGCGCGCGGGGGGTCGACACGCTGATCGTCACAGGCGCCGAGACCGACGTCTGCGTGCTGGCCGCCGTGCTCGGCGGGGTCGATCTCGGCTACCGGATCGTGCTGGCCACCGACGGCCTGTGCAGTTCCTGCGACGAGGCGCACGACGCCCTCCTGCTGATGTACCGGATGCGCTACGGCCACCAGGTCGAGACGATGACGACCGCCGAGATCCTCGACCGCTGGCACTGAGCCGGCCGCGCGCCCTCCCGCCGGGCCCGAGCATCCGATCTGTAATGGCCAAGCTCAAGGCGAGTTCTCGGCCCGGCTCCGCCGGCCACCCCGGCTCACGAACACTCGATCCGTGCGGCCGCGCACGCGAAAAACAGTCGCGGCGCATGAACCGGTGGCCGGTGAGACCGTTATGTTCCTGAACAGGGTTCCGGAGGAAAGGTTATGGCCAAGCACGAGATCCTCGGCTACTTCGAGCACCGCCGCGACGGGGCCTGGGTCTGCGTCCGTCCCTTCACCCTGACCACGCGGGACGCGAGCGTCGACATCCGCCAGGGCATGCGCTTCGACTATGGCAAGCGCGTCGGGGGCGTCGATCTGGCCGAGTACCTCGAGCGCCTGGGTTCGCAGTTCGGTTCCTGAGGCGCGGTCACGCGCGAGCCGCAGATCGCAGACCCTTCGACGCGGCGCCGGGCGTGACCCCTGCGCCGCGCTTCGTCGTTCCGAGCGCCGCTTAGGCGCCGCCCCACTGCATCGTCAGGCCGCCATCGACCACCAGGGTGTGGCCGGTGACGTAGGCGGCGTCCTCCGAGGCGAGGTAGAGGATCGCCCGGGCGATCTCCTCGGGCTGGCCGGCCCGGTGCCACGGGATCCGCTCCAGGGACTCGTCGAGAACCTCCGGCTTCTCGAACCGGTCGGCGGTCATCGGCGTCTCGATCAGGCCCGGGGCGACGTTGTTGACGTTGATCCGGTCCTCCGCGAGTTCGCGCGACAGGGACCGGCAGAGGGAGCCGAGCCCGGCCTTCGACATGCCGTAGGGGGCGCTCTCCGGCGTGGGCAGGTGCTGGGCCACGGAGGAGACGAACACGATCTTTCCGTTGCCGCCCTGGGCCCGGCGCATCCGGATGAAGGGGCGGGCGCAGAACAGCGGCCCCATGAGGTTCACCCGCAGGATCCGCTCCAGCACCGCGTCGTCCATCTCGGCGACCGGCATCCCGCTCATGGCCTGCCCGGCATTGGCCACGAGGATGTCGAGGGTGCCGAACTCGCTGCCGATGCGGTCGAAGGCCGCCGTGACCGCCGCCGGGTCGCCGACGTCGAGCTGGAGCACCAGCGCCCGCCGGCCCGCGGCCTCCACCCGCGCGGCGGTCTCGCGGATGCCCTCCGCGTCGCTGTGATAGGTGATGGCCACGTCGGCGCCCGCGCGGGCGAGCAGTTCCGCGGTCGCCTGCCCGATGCCGGAATCGGCCCCGGTGACCAGGGCGCGGGTGTCGGTGAAGCGCATCGCGGATCTCTCGCTGACGCCGCCGTCGCGGCGGGGTGCCTGGGCAATGGGCGCCGCCCGGGCCGGTTCCGGGCGCGCGCAGCCGCCGCAGGGGAACCCGATCCGGGTTCGCGTCTTTGACGCCCCGCCGCCGCATGGCCTAGTGAGGTCGCATGTCCCTGGAAGATACGACCCGCTCGCTCGCGGAGGAGTGCGCGCCCGACACGCGGAGCCGCATCCTCGCGACGGCGGGCACGTATTTCCGCGAGATCGGCTACCAGAAGACGACCGTGGCCGACATCGCCCGGACGCTGAAGATGAGCCCGGCCAACGTCTACCGCTTCTTCGAGTCGAAGAAGGCGATCAACGAGGCGGTGCTGGAGCGGCTGATCGGCGAGAGCGAGGCGGTGATCCTCGGCATCGCCGACCGGCCGGGCCTCGACGCCACCGCGCGCCTCGCGGCGGCGATCGAGGCCCTGCATCGCGACTCCACCCGGCGCTGCGAGACGTTTCCCCGCCTGCACGAGATGATCGAGGCGGCGATGGCGGAGAGCTGGGACGTCTGCCGCCACCACGTCGCCCGGATCACCGCCGGGTTCGAGCGGATCATCCGCGACGGGGTGGCGCGGGGCGAGTTCGAGGCGGCCGATCCCGCCGAGGCGGCCGCCTGCGTCCACGTCGCCATCGCCCGCTACACCCACCCGCTGCTGGTGGGCTGCTCCACCCTCCAGCCGGTGCCGCCCATGGCGGCGATGACGGCGTTCCTGCTGCGGAGCCTCGCGCCGCGCGGGCCGCTCCCGTAGCGCGCCGCCGCCTACTCGGAGGCCGGCCCCGCCTCCGGCGCCGGCTCGGAGGCGCTGGGCTGCGGCCCGTCATAGCCCTCGATCACCAGGATCTCGGCCTCGACGCCGCCGCGCTGCTTGGCCTTGGCGGCCTGGTAGAGGTCGGAGTTCCAGCAGGCGAGGGCGTCGGCGTAGCTCGGGAACTCGATCACCACGTTGCGGGACCGGGCCGGGCCCATCACCGCCTCGTGGGCGCCGCCGCGCACGAGGAACCGGCCGCCGAACTTGGCGAAGGCCGCGCCGTTGGCCGCCACGTAGTCCTTGTAGGCCTCCGCGTCGCGGACATCGACCCGCGCGATCCAGTAGCCCTTGGTCATGCTGCGTCTCCTGCCCTGCGGAGCGAAGTGGGACCGCTCCGCCCGAAGGCAATCCCGCTCGGATCAGGCGAGGTCCGCCACGATCGCCCGCGCCACCGCGCGGGGGTCGGCGGCGCCGGTGATCGGGCGCCCGACCACCACGTGGTCGATCCCGGCCCGGCGGGCATCGCCCGGCGTCATGACCCGCTTCTGGTCGCCGGCCGCGGCGCCCGCCGGGCGGATGCCCGGGGTGACGATCAGCCGGTCCGGACCGACGACGCGCCGGACCGCGCCCGCCTCGGCGGCCGAGCAGACGAGGCCGTCGATGCCGATCTCGGCCGCCTGCGCGGCGCGCTTGGCGACGAGCTCCGCCACCGGCAGGCCGTAGCCGGCCTCCGCGGCGTCGGCGTCGTCGTAGGAGGTGAGCACCGTCACGGCGAGGATCCTGAGTCCCGCGCCCCGGCCGCGGACCGCCGCCCGCATGGTCTGCGGGTAGGCGTGGACGGTGAGGAAGGTGGCGCCGGAGCCCGAGGCCGAGCGCACGCCCTCCTCGACGGTGTTGCCGATGTCGTGGAGCTTCAGGTCGAGGAAGACCTTGAGCCCGCGCGCCGCCAGCCGCTCGGCCAGGGCGAGGCCGCCCGCGTATCCGAGCTGGTAGCCGATCTTGTAGAAGGTCGCGGCGTCGCCGATCCGGTCGATCAGCGCCTCGGCGGCCTGCACGCTCGGCAGGTCGAGGGCCACGATCAGGCGGTCGCGGGGGTCGGCAATCTCGGTCATCGGCGCGTCCTTCGGGGGTCGCGGCACGGATCACGCGCCGGCGATGCCTGTCAATGCGGGCGGGTCCGGGCGACGCCGTCACCGACCTGCCGTGCGCGCCCCGCCTCGCGCGCCGTCCTTGCGAGCGCAGCGAAGCAATCCAGGGCGGCGCGCCGGTCTCGGATTTGATGTGTCGCTGGATTGCTTCGCTGCGCTCGCAAAGACGGGCGCGACCCTTCAGTCCCGAGGGATATGGGATGCGCATGTCGTCGCTGCCTGGACGAGGCCCCTCATCCCGCCATCACCCGCGCCACCTCGGCGCGCAGCACCGGCAGCAGCTCCGCCTCGAACCAGGGCTCGCGCTTCAGCCAGCCGTTGTTGCGCCAGGACGGGTGGGGCAGGGGCAGGACCCGGGGGCGGCGCGGCTCGGCCAGGATCTCCCGCCAGCGCCGCACCGTCCCGGTGAGGCCGCCCTCCATCCGCCCGAGGTGCCAGCCCTGCGCGTACTGGCCGATCACCAGGATCAGCTCCAGGTCCGGCAGGCCGGAGAAGAGTTCCGCCCGCCAGCGCTCGGCGCATTCCCGGCGGGGCGGCCGGTCGCCGCCCTTCGCGTCGAGGCCGGGGAAGCACGACCCCATCGGCACGATGGCCACCCGGGCGGGATCGTAGAACCGCGCCGCGTCGAGGCCGAGCCAAGCGCGCAGCCGCACGCCCGACGGGTCGGTGAAGGGCTGCCCGGTGCGGTGGGCGCGGGTACCGGGAGCCTGGCTGGCGATGCAGAGGCGGGCCGTGGCCGAACCCTGGACGATCGGCCGGGGCTCCTGGGGCAGGGGCGGCCCGTAGCGCGGCGTGTCGCGGCAGAGGCGGCAGGCGCGCAGGCGCGCGGCGGTGTCGTCGAAGGCGGGCATGGCCCGGAGATGGCGTCGCGGCGCGCGAAAAAGAAACGGCGCGGTGTCGCGCCGCGCCGTCGTCAGTCGGGTCTCTTGCCTTGGGGGGAAGGCCCACCCTTCCTACGCCGATCCGGGCCGGCGGAACGTGCGTTTCCTCACGCGCCCTTCACGCCGGAGAGGTCGAGCGGCAGCGAGCGCAGGCGCCGGCCGGTCGCGGCGAAGACCGCGTTGGCGATCGACGGCCCGAGCACGGGCACGCCCGGCTCACCGATCCCGGTGGGCGCCGCCTGGCTCGGCACGATGTGCACCTCCACCTTCGGCATCTCGCTCATCCGGGTCGGCTCGTAGGCGTCGAAATTGTGCTCCTGCACCTGCCCGTCCTTGAGGGTGATGCGGTTGCGCAGCACCGCCGACAGGGCGAAGCCCACCGCGCCCTCGACCTGCGCGCGGATCACGTCCGGGTTGACCGGAACGCCGACATCCACCGCCGCCACGATCCGGTTAACGCGGATCGCGGCGTCGTGCGCCGTGACGTCGGCCACCATGGCGACGTAGGAGCCGAAGGATTCGTGGACCGCCACCCCGAGGCCGCGTCCCTGGTCCTGCGGCTTGGCGCTCCAGCCGGCCTTCTCGGCGGCGAGCTTGAGCACGCCGGACAGCCGCGGCGCCTGGGTCAGGAGGGAGAGCCGGTAGGCGACCGGATCGACGTTGGCGGCGTGGGCCAGCTCGTCGATCATCACCTCCATCACGTGGGCCGTGTGGGTGTGGCCGACCGAGCGCCACCACAGGACCGGCACGCCCTCGCGGCCGTTATGGACGCCGAACCGGTAGGCCGGCAGCGCGTAGGCGGTGTCGGAGGCGCCCTCCACGGTGGTGGCGTCGATGCCGTTCTTGACGATCATCGCCTCGAAGGGCGAGCCGATCATGATCGACTTGCCGACCATCACGTGGTCCCAGCCGACCACCGCGCCCTTGCCGTCGATGCCGGCCCGGACCCTGTGCAGCACGGTCGGGCGGTAATAGCCGCCGGCCATGTCGTCCTCGCGGGTCCAGACGAGGTGGAGCGGGGCCTTCTCGCCGGACGCCTTGAAGACGGTGGCGGCTTCCGCGAGGTAGTCGGCGGTGGGCGTCGCCCGGCGCCCGAACGAGCCGCCGGCCCAGTTGCTGTGCAGCCGGACCCGGTCGGCCGTCACGCCGAGGATCGCCGCCATGGTGGCCTGCTCGACGGTCTGGAACTGGAAGCCCGCGTAGACGTCGTAGCCGCCGTCGGCCCCCTTCTCGATCGTGGCGTTCAGAGGCTCCATCGCCGCGTGGGCGAGGTAGGGGAAGGTGAACTCGGCCTCGACGACCTTGGCGGCGCCCTTGAGCGCCGCCTGCGGGTCGCCGCGCTCGGAGGCGGTCAGGCCGGGACCCTTGGCGCGCTCGCGGTACTCGGCCAGGATCGCGTCGGACGAGCGGGTCTCGGCGGTGCTGTCGTCCCAGGCGACGGTCAGCGCCTCGCGGCCCTTCATGGCCGACCACGTGTCGCGGGCGATCACCGCCACGCCGGTCGGCACCTGCACCACGTCGAGGACGCCCGCGACCTTCCGGGCGGCCGCGGCGTCGAAGCTCTTCACGGTGGCGCCGAAGCGCGGGGCCCGGGCGACGAGGGCCGTGACCTGATTCGGGCGGCGGATGTCGAGGGAGTAGACCGCCGTGCCGTTCGTCTTGGCGACGGAATCGAGGCGCGGCACCGTCTGGCCGATCAGCGTCCACTCGCTCGGGTCCTTGAGCCGCGGCTCGGACGGCACCGGCAGCGAGGCGGCCGAGGCCGCGAGCTCCCCGAACCGGGCCTGCCGGCCGGACGGGGCGTGGCGCACGAGACTGTCGGCGACCGTGATCTCGGAGACCGGCACCTTCCAGCGGAAGGCGGCCTCGGCCATCAGCATCTCGCGGGCGGCCGCGCCCGCCTTGCGCAGCTGGAACCAGGAATTGGCCACCGCGGTCGAGCCGCCGGTGCCCTGGATCGGGCCCATCAGGGTGTTGTTGTAGAGCGCCGCGTCGGCGGGCGCGAACTCGGTGCGGACGTGTCGCCAGTCGGCGCCGAGCTCGTCGGCCAGGATCGTGGCGAGCCCGGTCGTGTTCCCCTGGCCCATGTCGAGGTGCTTGATCACCACCGTGACGGTGTCGTCCGCGCCGATCCGCACGAAGGCGTTGGGCTGCGCCTTCACGTCGGCGAGGTTCGGGCCGGGCGCGGCGCGGGCGGGTTTCGGGTCGAGCCGGAACGCGACCACGAGGGCGCCGGCGCCCGCGAGCAGGCCGCGGCGGCTCGGACGGACGGGGAGGGGGTTCGGTCGACGGGCGTTCAGCATGGCGGCGAGGCTCCGGTCGGGACCGCGGGGGAGGGCGGGAAGGTGGGCGCCGGGACGGATCAGGCGAGGCTGCGCGCGGCTTCGTGAATCGCCGCGCGGATGCGCTGATACGTGCCGCAGCGGCAGATGTTGCCGTCCATGGCACCGTCGATGTCGGCGTCGGTGGGCTTGGCGTTGCCCGAGAGCAGGCCGATCGCCGACATGATCTGGCCGGACTGGCAGTAGCCGCACTGGACCACGTCGAGCTTGCGCCAGGCCGCCTGGACGGCCTCGGCCACCCGGCCCGACACGCCCTCGATGGTCGTCACCTGCGCGGCGCCTACATCGCCCAGCCGCGTCTGGCAGGCCCGGACCGGCTGGCCGTCGAGGTGGACCGTGCAGGCGCCGCACTGCGCGATGCCGCAGCCGTACTTGGTGCCGGTGGCGTCGAGCCGGTCGCGCAGCACCCAGAGCAGGGGCATGTCGGGATCGGCGTCGATCGCGTGCGCGACGCCGTTGACGGTGAGATTCGGCATGGTCGGCGACCCTCTCTCGACGCGCGTGTCCGGGCGCCCCGGATCGCGGCGTGCGACCGCGCTCGGGCCGGCGGGCCTCCACCCGAGACTAGCGGGCGCGGGCCCCGACACGATGTGCGGCACCGCACGTCGATCCGGCGGCACGACAGTCTCGATACAGCCCGCGATGCTTAAGATTGCAGGGATGTCGGCAGCCGCTTCTTAACATATCCGCCCCATCCTCACGGAGTGCTTCCCCGCCACCGCCGCCCGTCCGCGCATTCGAGCCGAGTTTGAAGACGCGCATGTCCGATCTCACCGTCGAGATGGTCCAGCGCGGTCGCGGCCCCTCGACGGAGGAGGCGGCGCGCCGCCGCGGGGTCGCCCGGGAAATCCGCTCGGCCCGGGAGAAGCTGACCTCGCGGACCGGCCTCGAACGGGCCTTCGACTACGAGCTGCTGCGCCACTACGCCCAGTACCGGGTCGGCGCGGGCATCCCGCTGGTGGGGTTCGCGGCGGTGCTGGCCGCGGCGTCGACCTTCTGGATCGCGCCGCCGGTGGCGGCGATCTGGGCGCTCGGCGTGGTCCTGATGATCTCGCTCAACACGACGTTGAGCCGGCGCTTCCTCCGCGCCGACCCGGCGACGATCCCGCTCGCCCGCTGGCGCCGCCGCTTCCTGGTCGGCGAGGTGCTGCAGAGCCTGTCGTGGGCCGCGATGATCGGGCTCGGAACCACCGGCGGCTGGACCTTCGCGCTGTTCGGCCTCGTCATCGCCTCCGCGGTCACCACCATGCTGGCCGCGACGGTGCCGCTCGCCGCCGTCGCCGCCCTGGTGCCGCTGGCCCTCGCCACCGCCTCGCTCGCGGCCTTCTCCCGCGGGATGGACCTGCTGATGCTGGTGGTCATGGCCGGCGGGGCGCAGGTCTTCTTCCTCGGCCTGTCCCGCCGCCTCTACACCTCGACGGTGGGCGCCCTGCGCTCCCGCGCCGAGAAGGACGCGGTGTTCGGCGAGTTGGAGCAGGCCAAGGCCAATTCGGACGAGGCCCGCCGCCGGGCCGAGGAGGCCAACCTCGCCAAGTCGCGCTTCCTCGCCACGATGAGCCACGAGCTGCGCACGCCGCTCAACGCCATCCTGGGCTTCTCGGAGGTGATGAAGAACGAGGTGTTCGGCACCCATACGGCGCCGTCCTACCGCGAGTACTCGCACGACATCCACGACAGCGGGATGCACCTCCTGAACCTGATCAACGAGATCCTCGACCTGTCGCGGATCGAGGCGGGGCGCTACGAGCTGAACGAGGAGCCGGTGCAGCTCGCCCACGTGGTCGAGGAGTGCCGCCACATGATGGGCCTGCGGGCCAAGGCGAAGAACCAGACTTTCCACGACCTCGTCGACGGCTCGCTGCCGCGGCTCTGGGCCGACGAGCGGGCTCTGCGCCAGATCGTCCTGAACCTCCTGTCGAACGCCGTGAAGTTCACGCCCCCGGGCGGCGAGATCTGGCTGAAGGTCGGCTGGACCGCCTCGGGCGGGCAGTACGTCTCGGTGAAGGACAGCGGCCCGGGCATTCCCGAGGACGAGCTCGGCACGGTCCTGTCCTCGTTCGGGCGCGGCTCGCTCGCGATCAAGACCGCCGAGCAGGGCTCCGGCCTCGGCCTTCCGATCGTGAAGGGCCTCGTGGAGCTGCACGGCGGGCAGTTCCAGCTGTCCTCCAAGCCCCGCGAGGGCACCGAGGTGGTGGTGACCCTGCCGGCCGCCCGGGTCATGGACACGCTGCCGCCGGTCGAGGTCGAGCCGGACTTCGTGGGCCCCGTGCGCGGCCCCCTCAACCGCGCCGCCTGAGCGGCCCGTCGGGCCGCGCGCCCCGGCTCAGCCGAGACCGCCGAGGGCGCAGACCCGCGCCCACTCGGCCTCGGTCACCGGCTGCACCGACAGCCGGGAATTGTTGACCAGCACCATGTCGGCGAGCGCCGCGTCGGCCTTGATCGCCTCGAGCGTGACCGGGCTCGGCAGCGCCCGCACGGCCCTGACGTCGACCATGCCGAAGCGGCCGGTCTCGTCGGTGTGGTCGGGATAGTAGGCGCGGATCACCGCCACGATGCCCACCACCGCCTTGCCCTCGTTCGAGTGGTAGAAGAAGCCCTCTTCGCCGACCTGCATGGCCATCAGCTGCTTCTTGGCGAGGTGGTTGCGCACGCCGTTCCAGTGCGTGCCGGCCTCCCCGGCCGCGACCTGCTGATCCCACGACCAGGTCGCGGGCTCGGATTTGAACAGCCAGTACGCCATCGCTGAAGTCCCAGTAGACCGCCCGGCCGGGCGGCGCGCCCCGCCATAGCCCAGCTTCGCCTCCCGGGAACAGGCCGGTCCGGCCCCGGCCGCGCGCGGGACCGGCGGTCAAGCAGAACCCGCGTAGAACGCCGCAGCTCTGCTATCGCAAGCCTTGGGCAAATATTAAATTCTGCATGCAAATAGCCGTATAGCGCGTCACGCACCAATCGCCGGTTGCATACATGATCTCAGTCATCGGTTGCTTTATCGGTGAACACAACCTGTGGATGGTAGGCCTCGCGGCCCTGGTCTGCGCGCTGGCGAGCGGCACCGCGATCGAGCTTCTCACCCATGCCGGCCGGACCGGCGGCCGCGGCCGCTACGTCTGGGTCGCGGTGGCCGCCGCCGCCGGGGGATCGGGGATCTGGGCGACGCATTTCCTGGCGATGCTCGCCTTCGAGCCCGGGCTGCCGTCGGGCTACGGCGTCGGGCTGACGCTCCTCTCCTACGTGGACGCCGTCGCGATCACCGGGCTCGGCTTCGCCCTGGCCGTCTCCGGCCGGGCGGTCCAGGCGGGCCTCGGCGGCGCCGTGGTCGGCGGCGGCATCGCGACGATGCACTACACCGGCATGGCCGCCTATCAGGTGGCGGGGCACCTCGCCTGGACCCCCGCGCTGGTCGTGGTCTCGGTCGGCCTCGGGGCGGGGCTCGGCGCCGCCGCCCTGGTGGTCGGCCTGTCGGCCACCACGTTCCGGGGTCGGTACGGCGGCGCCGCGCTGCTGATCCTGGCGATCTGCGGCCACCACTTCGCCGGCATGGGCGCGGTGACCCTGCATCCCGACCCCACCGTGGCGATCCCCTCGGGCGCGCTCCGGAGCGGGTGGCTCGCCGCGGCCGTGGCGGTGGCGAGCTGCCTGATCCTGCTGCTCGCCGGCGCCGCCCTCGTGGTCGACCTGCGCGAGCGCCGCCGCGCCGATCTCGAGCGCGAGCGCCTGCGCAGCCTCGCCAACGCGGCCGTGGAGGGCCTCGTCGTCTGCCGCGGCGGCGAGATCGTCAGCGCCAACGAGGCCTTCGCCCGGCTCGCGGGCCTGGAGGCGGCCCTCCTGACGGGCCGGAGCCTCAGCGCCTACCTGCCGGACCTCGTGCCCGGCTCAGGGACGGCTGACCAGCCCCTGGAGACCGAACTCGTCCCGGCGGCGGGCGCCTCCATTCCCGTCGAGGTGATCATGCGCCCGGTCGCCGAGTACGGGCGCCTGCCGCACCACGCCGTGGCGGTGCGCGACCTGCGCGCGCGGCGCCGGGCCGAGAGCGAGATCCACTACCTCGCCCACCACGACGCGCTCACCGGCCTCGCCAACCGCACGAGCTTCCACGCCCGGCTCGAGCGCGCGATGCGCGCCGCGGACGCCCAGGGCGGCCGGCTCGCGGTGCTGTGCCTGGACCTCGACCGCTTCAAGGAGGTCAACGACCTGTTCGGGCACGCCGCCGGCGACGCGATGCTGCGCGACCTCGCGCTGCGGGTCGGCGGTCTCCTCGATGCCGAGCAGCTGATGGCGCGGCTCGGCGGCGACGAGTTCGCCATCCTGACGCCGCAGGCGGAGGGACAGGCGGAGCGGCTGGCCGAGCGGATCCTCGCCACCCTGGCGGCGGTACCGGCCGCCTCCGGCCCGGTGATCGCCACCAGCATCGGCATCGCGGTCTATCCCGACGACGCCGCGGACCTGCGCGCGCTCCTCAGCCACGCCGACGCCGCCCTCTACCGGGCCAAGAGCGAGGGGCGCGGCACCTGCCGGCGCTACGACGCCAGCATGGGCGCCGAGATCCGCGACAGGCGCCAGCTCGAGCACGACCTCCGCCACGCGGTGGCGCGGGGCGAGCTGGAGCTCGTCTACCAGCCGCAGAGCCAGATCGAGTCCGGCACGGTCACGGGCTTCGAGGCGCTGCTGCGCTGGCACCATCCGGCCAGGGGCGGCATCTCGCCGGCCGTGTTCATCCCGATCGCCGAGGAGACCGGGGCGATCCTCGAGATCGGCGCCTGGGTGCTGCGGGAGGCCTGCCGGGCGGCGGCCGGCTGGCCGAACCCGCTGGCGATCGCCGTCAACGTCTCGGCGGTGCAGCTCCACAACCCGCACTTCGTCCCGTTCGTCCACGGGACCCTGTACGAATCCGGATTGCGGGCGGAGCGCCTGGAGATCGAGATCACCGAGACCGCGCTGATCCGGGATCCGGCCCGGGCGCTCCTCACCCTGCGCCAGCTCAAGGCCCTCGGCGTGCGGATCGCCATGGACGATTTCGGCACCGGCTACTCGTCGCTGTCGAACCTGCGCGCCTTCCCGTTCGACCGGATCAAGATCGACGGCTCGTTCATCAGGGCGGTCCACAGCAACCCGCAGGGGGCCGCGATCGTGCGCTCCGTCCTGGGGCTGGGGCGCGGCCTCGGGCTCGCCGTGGTGGCGGAGGGCGTGGAGACCGCCGAGGAGCTGTCCTTCCTGGCCGGCGAGCAGTGCCACCTCGCCCAGGGCTACCTGCTGGGTCGGCCGGCGCCGATCGCGCGCTTCGCGGCCCACACCCACGGCCACGGCCAAGGACAAGGACAAGGCCACGCTGTGCCGGCGGCCTCGGTGGCGTGACGCGGGTTGCGGGGCGGGGCCGGCGCTCAGTCGGTCTCCCCGCGCAGCGGACGGGCCAGCAGGCCGGCGATCACGTCGTCGACGCTGGCGGTGCCCGCCACGATGGCGGCGACGGCCGCCGCCACCGGCATCTCGATGCCCCTGGCGGCGGCCAGCCCGGCCAGCGCCGCGGCCGTGAACGCCCCCTCGGCGAGCTTGCCGCCCGCGGCCTCGGCCGGGCTCGCCCCGGCGCCGAGGCGCTGGCCGAAGGCGAAGTTGCGCGATTGCGGCGAGGAGGCGGTGAGCACGAGATCGCCGAGGCCGGAGAGCCCCATCAGCGTCTCGGGCCGGCCCCCGAAGGTGCGGGCGAAGCGCATCAGTTCGGCGAAGGCCCGGGCGATCAGCGCCGCCCGGGCGCTCTCGCCGAGCCCGCGCCCGGCCACGATCCCACAGGCGATGGCGAGCACGTTCTTGCCGGCGCCGCCGATCTCGACGCCGCGCACGTCGTCGGTGTGGTAGAGGCGGAAGCTCGGTCCCGACAGCAGCGCGCTCAGGGCGGCGGCGCGGCCGGCATCGGCCGCCGCCAGGGTCACGGCCGTGGGCAGGCCGCGGGCGACGTCGATCGCGAAGCTCGGGCCGGACAGGACCGCCACGGGCGTTCCCGGCGGCAGGACCTGCTCGGCCACCGCGCTGAGGAAGCTGTCGCTGCCGCGCTCGATCCCCTTGGCGCAGAGGATGACCGGCCCGGCCGTCGCCAGGGGTCCGCGCAGGGATTCCAGCACGCCGCGCACGGTCTGGGCGGGCACGACCAGGAGCGTCGCCCGGGCACAGGCGAGGTCGGCGGCCTCGCCCGTCGCCCGGATCGCCGGGTGGAGCGGCACGCCCGGCAGGTAGCGCGGGTTCTCCCGCTGGGCCTGCAGGGCGGCGGCGGCCCCCGCGTCGCGCAGCCAGAGGGTGACGGGATGGCCGGCCCCGGCGGCGGCGTTGGCCAGCGCCGTGCCCCAGGCCCCGCCGCCGACGACGTTGATCGGGGTCTCGGCGCTCATGCCGCTTCCTCCCTGTCGGCGCAGTCCAGCCGGTAGAGCACGTGGTCGCGCAGCGGCCCCTCCGGCACCGCCGGGTGCGGGAATGTCCCGGCCGCGCGCATGCCGAGGCGCTCCATCACGGCGCGGGAGCGGCCGTTGCCGGCCGCCGTGAAGGCCACGACGCTCCGGATCCCGCAGCGCTCCGCGAGGTCGGCGCGGGCGAGCCGCGCGGCGCGCGTGGCGAGGCCGCGGCCCCAGGAGTCGCGCGCGAGGCGCCAGGCCAGCTCGACCGTCGAACCGGGCCGGTCGCCGCCCGGGAAGGGCAGGGGCCGCAGGATCCGCATCGCGCCGGCGAAGCCGACGAACCGGCCCGCGTGTTCCAGGGCCCAGGGGCCGAACCCGTCCGCCACGAAGCGGCGGTCGAGGAGGCCGGCCTCGGCCTCGCTCTCCGTCGCGGTCCGGGTCCGGGGACAGTGGGCCATCACCGCCGGATCGGCGTTGAGCGCCGCGAACGGCGCCGCGTCCTCCGGGCGCCAGCGGCGCAGGGTCAGGTCGCCGTCGCGGAGAGCCGCGGGCACCGGCGCCAGGGCGATCTTGCCGCGCCACGCGAGCGAGCGGCGGTTGAGGAGGGCGAGATCCGCGCGCCCCGCGAGCACCGCCTCGCCGAGCGCGATCGCCAGCTCCAGCTGCGCGAGGGGCATGGTGGCGTGGGCGGGCGGGCGGACATGGTCGCGCCAGGCACCGCCGCAGGCGTGGTCCAGGAGGATGCGGGCGAAGCAATGGTCGAGCCGCACCGGCCAGCCCGGCCGGGCGGCCCCGGGCAGGCGGCGCTCCACCAGGTCCCGCCAGTGGGCGCGCCGGTCCGCCGCGCTCATCCGGCCGGGACCGCCGCGCGGGCCGGGGCGGCCGCCAGCGGCCAGCGGGGCCGCGCCGGGGCGGTGAGGTCGTCCACCAGCCCGAGGCGCAGGCGCTCCAGCCCGGCCCAGGCGATCATCGCGCCGTTGTCGCCGCAGAGGGGCAGGGGCGGGGCCACGAAGCTCAGGCCCGCCTCGCCCGCCAGGGACGCGAGCGCCCGCCGGACGGCGCCGTTGGCCGCCACGCCCCCCGCCGCCACCAGGGCGGTCGGGCGTCCGGCGACGTCCGAGAAGGCGCGCAGGGCGACCCGGGCGCGGTCCACCACCACGTCGACCACGGCGGCCTGGAAGCTCGCGCAGAGATCGGCGACGTCGCGCTCGGCCAGCGGGGCGATCCGCTCGGCCTCGATCCGCACGGCGGTCTTGAGGCCCGAGAGGGAGAAGTCGGCCTCGCGGCGGCCGAGCATCGGCCGGGGCAGGGCGAAGCGCTCGGGATCGCCGGCCTCGGCCACGCGCTCGACCTCGGGGCCGCCGGGATAGCCGAGGCCCAGGAGCTTGGCGACCTTGTCGAAGGCCTCGCCGATGGCGTCGTCGACGGTGGAGCCGAGGCGCACGTAGTCGCCGACGCCGCGCACGGCGACGAGCTGGGTGTGGCCGCCCGAGACCAGGAGCAGCAGGTAGGGGAAGGCGATGCCGTCGGTGAGCCGCGCCGTGAGGGCGTGGGCCTCCAGGTGGTTGACGGCGAGCAGGGGCTTGCGGGTCACGAGCGCCAGGGTCTTGGCGGTGACGAGGCCGACCAGCACGCCGCCGATCAGCCCGGGCCCGGCCGCCACCGCGATGCCGTCGAGGTCCCGGAAGCCGGTCCCGGCCCGGTCGAGGGCGCGGGCGATCAGCCGGTCGAGCACCTCGACATGGGCGCGGGCGGCGATCTCCGGCACGACGCCGCCGTAGGCCGCGTGCTCGGCGATCTGACTGAGCACCTCGTTGGCGCGGATCTGAGCGCCACCCTCCTCGTCGACCGACACCACCGCGGCGGCGGTCTCATCGCAGGTGGTCTCGATGCCGAGCACGGTCTTCTGCACGCGCGGAACTCCTTGGTCCGGGCTCATCCTATCCGGCGGCGGCGGCGGCGCGAAGGCGGCCGGCCCCCGCCCGGGCCCGGAGCGTGGTGAATGCGCGCCGCCCTCCGTCCAGGAGGGCGGCGCGCGAGCCGTCGTCAGTCGACGGCGACCATGACGTCGGAGGCCTTGATCACCGCGTAGGCGGGACCGCCGGCGACGAGCTTGAGGGCCTCGACGGCCTCGTTGGTGATCGAGGCGGTGACCACCTGGCCGGGGCTGATCTCGATCCTCACGTGGGAGGTGGTCGCCCCCTTCTCCACCGAGACAACCGTACCCTTGAGAACGTTGCGCGCGCTGATCTTCATGGTCTTCTGCCAATCTCCACGAGCGGCACCGGAACGGGCCGCGGGGCGGCCCCGGGCCGGTCTCCTACAGCATGGCGGAGCCCGGCGCGACCGCCTCAGCGCGGATCGGCCCCGGGCGCGCCGGGCTCGTCCTCGGGGACCGGCGCGGCGCCCCAGGCGGCGAGCGCGGCGTTGAGGTCTTCGAGGACGAAGTGCCGGGCGCTGTCCCGGTCGTAGCCTTCCGCGAGGAGTTCGTCGTAATCCGTGAAGACGTGGCGCGCGTAGGCCACGAGGGCGAGGCGGGCCGCCGTCTCGGGGGCGGCCCGGCGGAGGCCGGGGCTCGCCAGCGCCCGGTCGAGGGCGGCCTCCGCCTCGAAATCCGGCAGGCGCGGGGCGAGGCGGGCCAGGGCCGCGGCGACGGCCTCCCGGCGGTTCAGGGGCGGACCGGCGCTCACCGGGGATCTGCCGTCGGCATGATTTTAAAGGTGTGATCGGGTAGGATCGCCGCCAGATGAGGCGGGGCCGGCACAGGATCCTCCGCCGGGGAGATCACGTCCATGGCAATTCTTCGTCCCGCGCTGCTTCTCGGCCTCCTGCTCGGGGCGACGCCGGCGCTGGCCCAGAGCCCGGCTCCGGGCGCGGGCCCAGGCCCCGCCGCCCCGGCCGGCCCCATCGTGGGCGGCCGCCGGGTCACCCCCATGAGCCAGACCAAGCCGACGGGCAACGCCGCGGCCACCGGGTTGCCGCAGCCCGTGAGCCAGGCCGAGATGATCAAGGCTCAGAAGGCCGCCGAGGCCCGCTCGAAGGCCTGGGACAGCAAGATGCGGCACACGATGGGCTCGATCTGCCACGGCTGCTGAGGCCCGCGCCCCGTCCCGGGTGCCGGAGGCCGGCCTTCGGGACGAGGGTATCGAAACGCGAAGGGGCCGCCCGAACGGGCAGCCCCTCCATCGGTCGCCGGGGCGACAGGATCAGCGGGAGTAGAACTCGATGACGAGGTTCGGCTCCATCTGCACCGGGTAGGGCACCTCGGACAGGCTGGGGATGCGGGTGACGCGGGCGGTCATCTTGGCGTGGTCGGCCTCGATGTAGTCCGGCACGTCGCGCTCGGAGAGCTGCGTCGCCACGATGACGATCTCGAGCTGGCGGGACGACTCCTTGACCTCGATGAGGTCGCCGGCCTTCACCTGGTAGCTCGGGATGTTGACGCGGACGCCGTTCACCTTGACGTGGCCGTGGTTGACGAACTGGCGCGCGGCGAACGGGGTCGCGACGAACTTCGCCCGGTAGACCACGGCGTCGAGGCGGCGCTCGAGCAGGCCGACGAGGTTCTCGCCGGAATCGCCGCGCAGGCGGATCGCCTCGGCGTAGTAGCGGCGGAACTGCTTCTCGGTGATGTTGCCGTAGTAGCCCTTGAGCTTCTGCTTGGCGCGCAGCTGCGTGCCGAAGTCGCTCATCTTGCCCTTGCGGCGCTGGCCGTGCTGGCCGGGGCCGTACTCGCGGCGGTTGACGGGGCTCTTCGGGCGGCCCCAGATGTTCTGGCCCATGCGGCGGTCGAGCTTGTGCTTCGCCTGAATCCGCTTCGACATATCTTCCGCGTCCTCTCGTGACGAGAATGAGGAACGCGCCCTCCTTTTCCCGGCCCTTCGCGGTCCGGGACGACAGGGCGGGAGGATCCCGCCCACGGGTGCGCGTGAAAACGCGACGGGGCCCCGTGCGGAGCCCCATCGACGGGCGGGTCTTTAGGGGACGGACGCGCCGCGGTCAACCGTGAGAGGTCAGATGAACGAGTCAGTCGCGCTCCGGCGCGGTGCGCCCGCGGACGCGGACGCGATCCGGGCGCTGGTGGAGGCGGCCTACACGAAGTGGATCCCGGTGATCGGCCGCCTGCCGATCCCCATGCGGGCGGACTACGCGCAGGCTCTGCGGGACCACCGCTTCGACCTGCTGGTGGCCGGCCCGGATCTCGCCGGCCTGATCGAGACGCGGACCGAGGCCGATCACCTTCTGGTCGTCAACGTCGCGGTGCATCCGGCCTTCCAGGGCCGGGGCTTCGGCAGCCGGCTGATGGGACGCGCCGACGCGGTCGCGGGCGAGGCCGGGCTGACGCGACTGCGCCTCTACACCAACAAGAAGTACACGGCGAACCTGCGCCTCTACGGGGCACTCGGCTACCGGGTGGAGCGGGAGGAACTCTACGACGGACCGGGCCGGACCCGCGACGACGACGTCACCGTGCACATGGTGAAGGACCTGGTTTGAGGAAATCGGCGCCGGCCCTGCCGCCATCGCGCCCGCAGCGAAGCGACCCGGAGTCGCGCCGCCGTCGAGCGTGGCGCCTCTGGGTCGCTTCGCTCCCCACGCAGAGACGGCACGTCTGCCGGCTCCCCTCAGGTCACCACGCTCGGCTCAGGCCTTCCGGTGCGCGGCGCGATCTCGGCGATCGCGCGGGCTGCGGCGGCCACCGGGGCCAGCACCTCGGCCACGGCCAAGTCGAGCCGGTCCGGCGCGTTCTCGTAGCGCTCCAGGTAGACCCGCAGCGTCGCCCCGGCGGTGCCGGTGCCCGAGAGCCGGAACACCGCCCGCGCGTCCTCGGCGAAGCCGATCCGGATGCCCTGGCGCTCGGTGAGCGAGCCGTCGACCGGGTCGCGGTAGGCGAACTCGTCGGCCGTCGACACCGTGAGGTCGCCGATCCGCGTGCCCGGCAGCCCGGCGAGCTTCTCGCGGAGCGCGTCCATCAGGCCGTTGGCGGCGTCGGAATCGACCTCCTCGTAATCGTGGCGGGCGTAGTAGTCGCGCCCGTAGGCGCGCCAATGCGCCCGCACCAGCGCGTCGGCGCGCTCGCCGGTGGCGGCCAGGATGTTGAGCCAGAGCAGCACCGCCCAGAGCCCGTCCTTCTCGCGCACGTGGTTCGAGCCGGTGCCGGCGCTCTCCTCGCCGCACAGGGTGATGAGGCCCGCATCCAGCAGGTTTCCGAAGAACTTCCAGCCGGTGGGTGTCTCGTAGGCCTCGATGCCGAGGGCGGCGGCGACCCGGTCGGCGGCGCGGCTCGTAGGCATGGACCGCGCGACACCGGCGAGCCCGCCGGCGTAGCCCGGCGCCCGGTGGGCGTGGGCGGCGAGCAGGGCGAGGCTGTCGCTCGGCGTCACGAACAGGCCCGGCGCCACGATCATGTTGCGGTCGCCGTCGCCGTCCGAGGCCGCGCCGAAATCCGGCGCGTCCGGGCCCTGCATCAGGTCGAACAGGTCGTGGCAGTGGACCGGGTTCGGGTCCGGGTGGTGGCCGCCGAAATCCTCCTTCGGCACGGCGTTGACCACCGTGCCGGCGGAGGCGCCGAGCATCCCTTCGAGGATCGCCGTCGCGTACGGCCCCGTCACCGCGCTCATAGCGTCGAAGCGCATGCGGAAGCCGGAGGCGAACAGCCGCGACACCGCGTCGAAGTCGATGAGCGTGCGCATCAGCTCGGCGTAATCGGCCACCGGGTCGATCACCGTGACCGTCATGGCGCCGAGGCGGGTGTCGCCGAGCGTGTCGAGGTCGAGGTCCGGGGCCTCGACGAGGCGGTACTCTGTCAGCGCCTTGGCCCGCGCGAAGATCGCGTCGGTGACGGATTCCGGTGCCGGGCCGCCGTTGGCGGCGTTGAACTTGATGCCGAAATCGCCCTCCGGGCCGCCCGGGTTGTGGCTCGCCGAGAGGACGATGCCGCCGAGCGCCTTGGCCTTCCGGATCACGCAGGAGGCGGCCGGCGTCGAGAGCAGGCCGCCCTGCCCGACCAGAACCCGGCCGAAGCCGTTTCCGGCGGCCAGCCGCAGCGTCTTCTGCACCACCTCGCGGTTGAGGAACCGGCCGTCGCCGCCCAGCACCAGGGTGGCGCCCGCCCTGTCGGGCAGGGTGTCGAAGATCGCCTGGACGAAGTTCTCGACGTAGTTCGGCTGCCGGAACACCGGCACCTTCTTGCGCAGGCCGGAGGTGCCCGGCTTCTGGTCGGGGAAGGGCGTAGTGGCGACGGTGGTCGGAGTCGTCATAAGCGGGCGTCTCCCGGGATCCTGCGCCTCAATGCCCGCCCGGAGGCGCGGCGTCACCAGCCCCGGCGACAGGGGCGGGCTTTTATCACGCGGATTCGCCGGATCGGGCGACGGAACCCGCGGCCTGTCCGCCGCCGGCCGCTCCGGAGCGTTGCGCCCGCCGGCACCCGCCGGTTCAATCGCCCGAGCCGCCAGACAAGGCGGACCGGAGGAAACCATGGCGGACAGACCGATGCGGACAGATCCGAACGCGGCACGACCGGGCCGGGGCCTGGCCCGGCGCGAGTTGGTCGGGGCGCTCGCCGCCGGAGCGGCGGTCGCGGCCTCGGCGGCCCCTGCCGTCGCGGCTCCCGCGGCCCGGCTGGCCACGGAAGAGTTCCGCCTGCCCTGGAGCGAGCCGGGCGTCGACATCTACGTGCGCAACAAGCGCCCGGCCGGCACCGACACGTTCCCGGGCGACCGGATCCTGCTCTACGTGCACGGCTCGACCTACCCGTCCTCTACGGCCTTCGACCTGCCGCTCGGCGGGATGTCGGCCATGGACTACCTCGCGGGCCTCGGCTTCGACGTCTACTGCGTGGACCTGCCGGGCTACGGCCTGTCGGGGCGCCCGGCCGCCATGGACGCGCCGCCGGACGACAACCCGCCGCTGATGCGCACGCCCGACGCCGCCAAGGTGGTGGGGCAGGTCGTCGACTTCATCAAGAAGCGGCGCGGCGTCGAGAAGATCGACCTGATGGGCTGGTCCTGGGGGACCTCCACCATGGGGCTCTACACCAGCACCCACAACGACAGCGTCAACCGCCTCGTCCTCTACGCGCCGCAATGGCTCGCGCGCACGCCGGGCCTGATCGGCGGCGGCGGCAAGGTGGGGGCCTACCGCACCGTCAGCCGGGACAGCGCCCGGGCCCGCTGGCTGACCGGGGTGCCCGAGGACAAGAAGGCCGACCTGATCCCGGCGGGTTGGTTCGACCAGTGGGCCGACGCGACCTTCGCGACCGACGCGGCCGGCGCGAAGCGGTCGCCGCCGGTCCTGCGCGCGCCGAACGGCACGGTCGTCGACAAGGACGCCTACTGGGCGGCCGGCAAGCCGCTCTACGACCCGGGCGAGATCCGCGTGCCGGTGCTGATCATCCACGCCGAGTGGGACGCCGACCTGCCGAGCTACCAGGCCCAGGAATACTTCGCCAAGCTCACCCACGCCCCCTACAAGCGCTTCGTCGAGCTGGGGGAGGGCACCCATACGGTGATGATGGAGAAGAACCGCATGCAGTTCCTCCACGCCGTCGGGGCGTTCCTCACGGAGGCGGACCCGCAGGCGCTGAACTGAGGCGCTTCGGCACAAGGTCCGCGGCGGCCAGCCCGGCCGCCGCGGGAGGCGCGCCCTACTCCGCCGCCTGCCGGGCCGCGTAGCCCAGCCGCTCGTTCAGCGCGCGGATCAGCTTGGCGGCGGCCTCGGCGATCACCGTGCCGGGCGGGAAGATCGCCGCCGCGCCCGCCGCCGTCAGCGCCTCGTAGTCGCCCGGCGGGATGACGCCGCCGATCGCGATCATCACGTCGTCGCGGCCCTGCTCGGTGAGCGCCGCCTTCAGCTCCGGCACCAGCGTCAGGTGGCCGGCCGCCAGCGACGAGACGCCGACGATGTGGACGTCGTTCTCCACCGCCTGCCGGGCGGCCTCCGCCGGCGTGGCGAAGAGCGGCCCGATATCCACGTCGAAGCCGAGATCCGCGAAGGCCGAGGCGATCACCTTCTGGCCGCGGTCGTGACCGTCCTGACCCATCTTGGCGACCAGGATGCGCGGCCGGCGGCCGTCGTTCTCCTCGAACGCCTCGACCAGCGCCCGGACTTCCTCGACCACAGGCGACATGCCCCCCACCTCGCGCTTGTAGACGCCGGAGATCGAGCGGATCTCGGCGCGGTGCCGGCCCCAGGCCTTCTCCAGGGCCTCGGAAATCTCGCCCACCGTCGCCTTGGCGCGGGCCGCGTCGACGGCGAGTTCGAGCAGGTTGCCGGTGCCGTCGGCGGCCTTCGTGAGTGCGTCGAGCCGGTCCGCGACCGTCGCCTCGTCGCGCTCGGCGCGCAGGCGCTTGAGCTTGTCGATCTGGAGCCGGCGGACGTTGCCGTTGTCCACCCGCAGCAGCTCGATCGCCATCTCGTCGTCGGCCCGGAACTTGTTCACGCCCACGATGGTCTGGCGGCCGGAATCGATCCGCGCCTGCGCCCGCGCGGCGGCCTCCTCGATGCGCAGCTTCGGGATGCCGGCCTCGATCGCCTTGGCCATGCCGCCGAGCCCGTCGACCTCGCGGATGTGCTCCCACGCCCGGGCGACCATGTCGGCGGTGAGCTTCTCCACGTAGTAGGAGCCGCCCCAGGGATCGACGATCCGGGTGGTGCCACTCTCCTGCTGGAGGAACAGCTGGGTGTTGCGGGCGATCCGGGCCGAGAAGTCGGTGGGGAGTGCCAGCGCCTCGTCCAGCGCGTTGGTGTGGAGCGACTGCGTGCCGCCCTGCGTCGCCGCCATCGCCTCGATGTTGGTGCGGGTGACGTTGTTGAACACGTCCTGGGCGGTGAGCGACCAGCCCGACGTCTGCGAGTGGGTGCGCAGGGCGAGCGACTTCTCCGACTTCGGATCGAACCCCTTCACGAGCTTCGCCCAGATCAGGCGCGCGGCCCGCATCTTGGCGACCTCCATGAAGAAGTTGGTCGAGATCGCCCAGAAGAACGACAGGCGCGGGGCGAACTGGTCGATGGTCAGCCCGGCCGCCAGCCCGGCCTTGATGTACTCGACGCCGTCGGCGAGCGTGTAGGCGAGCTCCAGGTCGTTCGTGGCGCCGGCCTCCTGCATGTGGTAGCCGGAGATCGAGATCGAGTTGAATTTCGGCATGTTCTTCGACGTGTAGGCGAAGATATCGGAGATGATCCGCATCGATCCCTTCGGGGGATAGATGTAGGTGTTGCGGACCATGAACTCCTTGAGGATGTCGTTCTGGATCGTGCCCGCGAGCTTCTGCGGCGGCACGCCCTGCTCCTCGGCGGCGACGATGTAGAGGGCGAGGATCGGCAGCACGGCGCCGTTCATCGTCATCGACACGGTCATCTCGTCCAGCGGGATGCCGGAGAACAGCGTGCGCATGTCGTAGATCGAGTCGATCGCCACGCCCGCCATGCCGACATCGCCCGAGACACGGGGATGGTCGGAATCGTAGCCGCGGTGGGTGGCGAGGTCGAAGGCCACCGACAGGCCCTTCTGCCCGGCCGCGAGGTTGCGGCGGTAGAAGGCGTTCGAATCCTCGGCCGTGGAGAAGCCGGCATATTGCCGGATCGTCCAGGGCTGGGTGACGTACATGGTCGGGTAGGGGCCGCGCAGGAACGGTGCGATCCCCGGATAGGTGTCGAGGAACTCGATGCCCTCCCGGTCCTCCGGCCCGTAGCGGCCCTTCACCGGGATGCCCTCCGGCGTCATCCAGGGCTCGCCGAGCGCCGGGGCCGACACCGCGAGCGATTCGCCTGAGAACGGGACTTCGGCGAAGTTCGGGATGCGGGAGGTCATGGCGTTGACTCGTTGTGGCGTTTGTCACGCCATTATAGGGACCCGCTCGGAGCGGGCTACTCCCCTATCGGTCAAGCCTCGCGCGGAGGCCGCGCGGCGCCGGCGCCCCAGCAGGCCTCAGCGGGCCTCGACGTCCCGGTCCCCCGGGCCGCGCCGCAGCAGGTAGATCACGGCGCCGGCGAGCATCAGCGCCATCCCGTACCACGTGATCGCGTAGACGAGGTGGTTGTTGGGGAAGGCGATCACCGTCAGCCCGCCCACCGGCAGGCCGCCCGGATTGGGTGTCGCGTCCGCGTCCACGAAGTAGGGGGCGACGTCGGTCAGGTCCCGGGCGGCGGCGATCGCCGCCACGTCGCGGGAATACCAGCGGCCGTCCTTCGGATCGTTGGCGCGCAGGAACGCCCCCCCGGGCTCGGTCAGCCGCAGGAGGCCGGTCACCGCGGTCTCGCCCGCGACCTGCCCGGCCGCCCGGGTCGCCGGGTCCCGCCGGTCGCCGGGCACGAAGCCGCGATTGACCAGCACGACGGTCCCGTCCGGCCGCCGCAGGGGCGTCAGCACCCAGAAGCCGCCGCCCAGCTCGGTGACGGCCTGAACCAGGGTCTCGCGCTCGTGCAGGAAAGTGCCGGAGAGCCGGACGTGCCGGTAGGCGTCGTCGGGGCCGACGCGCGGCCACGCGGCGGCGCCGGGCGCCGGCACGGGCGGCGCATGGACCCGGGCATCGACCCGGGCGATCAGGTCGAGCTTCCAGGCCCGCCGCTCCACCTGCCAGGTCCCGAGCCCCAGCAGCACCAGGAAGACGAGGCCCGCGCCGGCGCCGAACACGGCGCGCCGCAGCAACGAGAGCGGGGCCGGGGAGGGGCCCGGATCGGACCCCCCTCCCGACCCCGCGGGTCTCGAAACCGAACGCGCGCTCAGCGGGCGTTCTTCATGACGTCGTGGGCATCCATCGGCATCATGTTGTGGTTGAGGTGGTACATGACCCACACCGAGCCGGCGAGCATGATCACCACCAGCGTGATGGTGAAGATCAGCGCCATGAAGGTCCAGCCGCCCTCCGACTTCGTGCTCATGTGCAGGAAGTAGATGACGTGCACGACCATCTGGACGCCGCCGAGCGCCAGGATCACCAGGGTGGTGACGAGGCTGTTGTCGAGCACGTTGCCCATCACCAGCCAGAACGGGATCACCGTCAGGATCACCGACAGGACGAAGCCCGTCATGTAGCTCTGGAAGGTGCCGTGCCCGCCCTCGCTGTGGGCGTCGTGGTGGCCGTGCCCGGCGGCGGCGTTGTGAACGTCGGCGCTCATTCGAGCACTCCCATCAGGTAGACGACGGTGAAGACGCCGATCCAGATCAGGTCGAGGAAGTGCCAGAACATCGACAGGCACATCAGCCGGCGCTTGTTCTCGACGATCAGGCCGCGCTTGCTGACCTGCACCATCAGCACGACGAGCCACAGGATGCCCATCGAGACGTGCAGGCCGTGCGTCCCGACCAGGGTGTAGAACGAGGACAGGAACGCGCTGCGCCAGGGCGGCGCGCCCTCGTGGAACAGGTGGACGAACTCGCGGATCTCCAGGGCCACGAAGGCGACGCCGAACAGGCCGGTGATGGCGAGCCAGATCTGCGTCTGCTTCACCCGGTCCCGGTCCATCTCCAGCATGGCGAAGCCGTAGGTGATGGACGAGAACAGCAGCATGGCGGTGTTCACCGCGATGCCCGGCAGGTCGAAAAGCTCCTTCGGGGTGGGGCCGGCCGCGTAGCTGCGCCCGAGCACCCCGTAGGTCGCGAACAGGGTCGCGAAGATGAGGCAGTCGCTCATCAGGTAGAGCCAGAACCCGAGCATGGTCGAGCCCTCGGAATGATGGCCCTCCTCGTCGGTCTGGTAGAAGACCGGCGCCGCGGCGCCGGGGGGTGCAGTCTCCGCGTGCATCATCGGATCACGCCATCTCCAGTTCGCGCGTCCGCTGACCTTCCGTCCGACTGACGACGTCGGCGGGAATGTAGTAGTCGCGATTGTAATTAAAGGTGTGGGCGATCGCCACGACGAAGATCGCCACGAAGCTGAGGATCGCCAGCCACCAGACGTACCAGACCATGGCGATGCCGAAGGTGAAGTTCAGCGCCGCCAGGATCGCGCCGGCCGCGGTGTTCTTGGGCATGTGGATCGGCCGGTAGCCCTTGAGCGGGCGGTCGAAGCCGCGGTTCTTCATGTCCCACCACGCGTCGGAATCGTGGACCACCGGCGTGAAGGCGAAGTTGTAGTCCGGCGGCGGCGAGGAGGTGGACCATTCCAGCGTCCGGCCGCCCCACGGGTCGCCGCTGAGGTCGCGCAGCTTGTCGCGGTTCCGGATCGAGACCACGAACATGATGATCTGCGAGGCGATGCCGCAGGCGATCAGCGCCGCGCCGAAGGCCGCGATCACGAACCAGATCTGCAGCGACGGGTCGTCGAAGTGCTGCATGCGCCGGGTCACGCCCATCAGGCCGAGCACGTAGAGCGGCATGAAGGCGACGTAGAACCCGGTCACCCAGAACACGAGGGCCATCTTCCCCCAGAACTCGTCGAGCTTGAAGCCGAAGGCCTTGGGAAACCAGAAGGTCACGCCGGCGAACATGCCGAACAGCACGCCGCCGATGATCACGTTGTGGAAGTGCGCGATCAGGAACAGCGAGTTGTGCAGGACGAAGTCCGCCGGGGGCACAGCGAGCAGGACGCCGGTCATGCCGCCGATCACGAAGGTGACGATGAACGCCACCACCCACAGCATCGGCACCTCGAACCGGATCCGGCCGCGGTACATCGTGAACATCCAGTTGAAGATCTTCGCGCCCGTCGGGATCGAGATGATCATGGTCGTGATCCCGAAGAAGGAGTTCACGTCCGCGCCCGAGCCCATCGTGAAGAAGTGGTGCAGCCACACGAGGTAGGCGAGGATGGTGATCACCACCAGCGCGTAGACCATCGAGGTGTAGCCGAACAGGCGCTTGCCGCAGAAGGTCGAGGTGATCTCCGAGAACACGCCGAAGGCCGGCAGGATCAGGATGTAGACCTCCGGGTGACCCCAGATCCAGATCAGGTTGAAGTACAGCATGGCGTTGCCGCCGAGGTCGTTCGTGAAGAAGTGCGTGCCGACGTAGCGGTCGAGCGACAGCATCGCGAGAACGGCCGTGAGGATCGGGAAGGCGGCCACGATCAGGATGTTGGTGCACAGCGACGACCAGACGAAGATCGGCAGCTTCATCATGGTCATGCCGGGCGCCCGCATCTTCACGATGGTGGCGATCAGGTTGATCCCTGAGAGCAGCGTCCCGATGCCGGCGATCTGCAGGGCCCAGATGTAGTAGTCGACGCCCACGCCGGGGCTCATCGCCGCCCCCGAGAGGGGCGGGTAGGCCAGCCAGGTGGCGCGGGAGAACTCGCCGACGAAGAGCGAGACCATCACCAGCATGCCGCCGGCGACCGTCATCCAGAAGCTGAAATTGTTCAGGAACGGGAAGGCGACGTCGCGGGCGCCGATCTGCAGCGGCACGGCGAAGTTCATGAGCCCCGTGACGAACGGCATCGCCACGAAGAAGATCATGATCATGCCGTGGGCGGTGAAGATCTGGTCGTAGTGGTGCGGCGGCAGGAAGCCCTGCTGGTCGCCGAACGCGACCGCCTGCTGCGAGCGCATCAGGATCGCGTCGGCGAAGCCGCGCAGCAGCATGATGCCCGCGAAGATGCAGTACATGATGCCGATCTTCTTGTGGTCGATGGACGTGATCCAGTCACGCCACATCGGCCCCCAGAAGCGGTAGTAGGTGATGACGCCGAGCACGGTGAGGCCGACGACGGCCACGCCGGCGAACGTCCCCTGCAGGATCGGCTCGTGATAGGGGATCTGCTCGATCGTGAATCGCCCGACGAGCAGCTGCTGTAGGTCCAGGTTTGCGAACATGGGATCGGCCCGTTCAGTGGGTTCGACGGCGACCGCCGGTTGTGTGTGTGGAGTCCGCTGTCAGCACGCGCGGCCTCACTGGTTCAGCTGCTTCGGGGCGATCTGGATGCCCCCGCTCCGACCCCCGCCGGAGCCCTGGCCCGTGGCGTCGGGCGGCGTCGTCTGGCCCCGGACGTCCGGGTTGCCCATGTCGGGTCGCGGCTGCATGCCCTGCGGCTGCGTCTGGCCGTGCGGCGCCGTTCCGGAGGCCGGCGCCGTCGCGCCCGGCCCCTCGACGCCGCGCTCGGCGAGCCGGTTGTCGTACCGGAGACGCGCGTAGTTCTCCGCGGCCTCCGCGCCGGTGGCGCCGCCCTGCGCGTCGATCTTCGCCATCTCGCCGACGCACATCTGGTCGGGCCGGGGGCACATGCCGATGATCCGGTCGTACAGGCCCTTCATGTAGGACTTGTAGAACCGCGCCGGCTCGGCCTCGCTCGGCTCCTCCAGCTTCAGGTAGGCCTCCTGGGTCAGCTCGCCGCCCTCGGCCTTGGCCTTGGCGATCCACTGGTCGAACTTGTCGTCGGTCAGGCCGTGGAACTTGAAGAACATGTTGGAGAAGCCGGCGCCGCTGTAATGCGCCGAGCGGCCCTCGTAGGCGCCCTCACGGTTGATCACCGCGTGGAGCTGGGTCTGCATGCCCGGCATCGCGTAGACCATGCCGGCGAGCGTAGGCACGTAGAACGTGTTCATCACGTCGGTGGCGGTGATCTTGAAGCGGATCGGCCGGTCCACCGGCGCGGCCAGCTCGTTGACCGTGGCGATCCCGTATTGCGGGTAGAGGAAGAGCCACTTCCAATCCATGGCCACGGCCTCGACCTCGAGCGGCACCGTCCCGGCCGGGACGTCGCGCTTCGGGTCGATCTTGCTGAGCGGCCGGAACGGATCGAGGGTGTGGGTCCCGATCCACGTGAGGGCGCCCAGGGCGATGATGATCATCAGCGGCGCCGTCCAGATCAGCACCTCGAGCTGCGTCGAGTGGTGCCATTCGGGATCGTAGACCGCGTCCTGGTTGCTGGCGCGGTAGCGCCACGCGAAGATCAGCGTGAAGGCGATCACCGGGACGATGATCAGGAGCATCAGCCCGGTCGCCGCCAGCACGAGGTTGCGCTGCTGCTCGGCGACGTAGCCGGCCGGGTGCAGGACCACGAAGTTGCAGCCGCCGAGCAGGGTCAGGAGCGGCAGGGCGAGGAGCGGCAGGAGGCGCCGAGCGCGACCGCCTCGGCGGGTCGCGGTGTCGGTCCTGTCCGGTCGATGGATCGTGGATGTCACAGCACGCGTCTCGTCATCCCAGGCCGCTGCCGCGGCACTTCTGCCATGCCGCTGCCGCGGCGCTTCTGCCGTACCGCGCGAGGCGGCGTTCCAGTCAGCTCACGGGCGGGCCGGGCGGCCTGCGCCGCCGGCCGCCGACTCACATCTGGCGCAGTTCCGACCGGTCGGTGAACAGGGCCACGAGGCTGCAGACCGCGCCGGAGAGGAGGTAGACGCCGATCATCGCCAGGCCGTAGCGCTGCGACAGGAACAGGGCCACCAGGGGCGCGAAACCGGCCCCGATCAGCCACGCGAAGTCGGAGGTCAGCGCCGCGCCGGTGTAGCGGTAGCGGTTGCCGAGGCGGGCGCTCACCGCTCCCGCGGTCTGGCCGTAGGCGAGGCCGAGCAGCATGAAGCCGATCGTGACGTAGATGGTCTGGCCGATGGCGCTCTCGCCGAACAGGAGCGGCGCGATGATGCTGCCGACGGCGAAGAAGCCGATCAGCGAGCTGCTCATGATCAGGCAGTTGCGCCGGCCGATCTGGTCGGCGATCAGCCCCGAGGCCGCCACCGCGCCGGCGCACACGATCGCGCCGGAGAACTGCACGATCAGGAACTCGCCCGGCGAGCGGGTCGTGCTGTTCAGCGCGAGCCACGCGATCGGGAAGATCGTCACGAGGTGGAACAGCGCGAAGGCGGCGAGCGGCACGAAGGCGCCGCGGACCACGTCGCCGGCGTGGTGGCGGAACAGCTCCAGGGCCGGGACCGGGCGCAGCCGGTCGAGGTCCATCATCCGGGCGAACTCGTCGGTGGCGACGAGGCGCAGCCGGGCGAACAGCGCGACCACGTTGATGGTGAAGGCGCAGTAGAACGGGAAGCGCCAGCCCCAGTCGATGAAATCGGCCTCGTCGAGATTGACGATGAAGAACGCGAACAGGGCGCTCGCCACCATGAAGCCCAAAGGCGCGCCGAGCTGCGGGATCATCGCGTACCAGCCGCGGCGCTCCCGCGGGGCGTTCATGGCGAGCAGCGAGGCGAGGCCGTCCCAGGCGCCGCCGAGGGCGAGGCCCTGCAGGATCCGCAGGCCGGCCAGGATGTAGACCGCCGAGATGCCGATGCTGTCGTAGCGCGGCAGGAAGCTCACCGCCGCCGTCGACCCGCCGAGCAGGAACAGGGCCGTGGTCAGCTTGACGCTGCGGCCGTGGCGCCGGTCGATCGCCATGAACAGCACGGTGCCGAGCGGCCGGGCGATGAAGGCGAGGGCGAAGATCGAGAAGGCGTAGAGGGTGCCCTTCAGCGGGTCGACGAAGGGAAAATACACCTTCGGGAAGACCAGCACGCAGGCGATGCCGAACACGAAGAAGTCGAAGTATTCGGACGCGCGTCCGATCACCACGCCGATAGCGATCTCGTTGGGGTGGACCTTGTGGTCTCCCATCGCCTGCTGGGCGTCGCGCTCCAGGCCCGCGACCGTAGGGGTGTTCGCACTCATCTCTGATTGTCGCCCTCGCCGCGCGCCCGTGGGGACGCCTTGGCCGGAACTGCCTCTTGCGGCATGTCCAGAGGTACCGCAACCGGCTCCGGACGCAAGTTTACCCACTGACGCATGCATAGCACCGCGCGGTCGCGACCACCGGTGTCGCCACCGGGTGAGGACCGCTCACACGCGGTAATGGGCGGAATTCCGTGACAGGTTGATGTTGTAATAGGGGTCGGCACGCAGCTCCGGGCCCCAGCGGTCGAGCATGGTCAGCACCTCGCCCTCGAAGCGCTTCTGCTTCTCCGGCGTGTCCTCGGCCCCGCGGCTCTTCGACTCGTGATGAATCAATTTCGCGAAGGGGGTCCAGACGATCCGGTAGCCGGACCGGCGGATCTTCAGGCAGAGGTCGACGTCGTTGAAGGCGACCTTCAGGGCCTGCGCGTCGAAGCCGCCGACCTCCGCGAACACGTCCGCCCGCATGGCCAGGCACGCGCCGGTGACCGCCGAGACCTCGTGGGCGATGACCATGCGGCAGAAATAGCCCGGATCCGCGTCCGCGACGCCGAGATGGCTGTGGCCGGCCACGCCCCCGATCCCGAGGACGATGCCGCCGTGCTGGATCGTGTGGTCCGGGTAGAGGAGCTTGGCCCCGACGGCCCCGATCTCCGGCCGCACGGCGTGGCGGACCAGCTCGGCCAGCCAGCCGGGCTCGAGCACCTCGATGTCGTTGTTGAGGAACAGGAGCACCGCGCCGGTGGCCGCGGCGGCGCCGCGATTCGACAGATCCGAGAAATTGAACGCCCCCGGCACCGGCACGACGCGCACCCGCGGATCGTCCCGGTAGCGGGCGAACAGGGCGGCGGTCTCCGGCTCGCGGCTGTCGTTGTCGACGATGATCACCTCGATGTCGGGGTAGTCGGTCGCGCCGAGCAGTCCGTCGAGGGTCACCGACAGGATCTCGGCCCGGTCGCGGGTCGGGATGATCGCGGAGACCCGCGGCGGCGACGCCGGCAGCGGCCGGACCAGGCGGTTGAAGCCGCCGGGACCGCGCTCCGCGCGGCCGCCCCAGGGCGCCACGACCTCCTCCAGGGCGCGCAGGCGCGCGGCCTCCGCCCGGGCGAGCGCCCGGTCCGAGAAGGTCCCGGAGCCCTGCGCGGCGCGCCAGTGATAGAGCACCCGCGGGATGTGGCGGATGCGGGCGGGGTCGAGCCCGTCGGTCAGCCGCAGCAGCAGGTCGTGGTCCTGACTGCCCTCGAAGCCGGGGCGCAGGCCGCCGACGGCGCGCAGCGCCTCGGTGCGCACGACCGTGAGGTGGTTGATGTAGTTCTGGGCGTAGAGCAGCTCGCGGTCGAAGCAGGACTTGAAGTGCGGGTCGAATCGCCGGCCGCGCCCGTCGATCTTGTCCTCGTCGCTGTAGATCAGCACGAGGCCCGGGTCGCGGCGCAGCGCCCGGGCGACCTCGTAGAGGGCGTCCTCGGTGAGCGCGTCGTCGTGGTCCATGAAGGCGCAGACCGCTCCCCGGGCCATGCCCAGCGCGTCGTTGGTCGCCCGGGCGATGTGGCCGTTCTCCGTCCGGGCGAGGACGCGGATGCGCGGGTCGGCCTCGGCCGCCCGGCTCAGGATCCGCGGGATCTCGGGGCGCGTGGAGGCGTCGTCCACGGCGCACAGTTCCCAGTGGGGGTAGAGCTGCGCCCGCAGCGAGGCCAGGGCCGCGCGCAGCACCTTCGGGTCCGGATCGTGGACCGGCATCAGCACGGAGATCAGGGGCGGATCGGTCCAGGCGGCGATCTCGGCGGCGATCCCGTCCCGCTCCGCGCGGCGCAGGGTGTGGGTCCCGAGCCAGGCCTCGTAGCCGCTCACGCGCCGGTGGCGCAGCGCCCGGCCGAGGAAGCCCCGCGCGCGCACCTTCTTGCCGAGGATCCGCCAGGTGAAGGCCTGCACGGTCAGGCCGGGATCGCGCAGGAGCCCGCGGGCGGCCAGGACCGGCCGGGCGAGGCGGCGCACGGCGATCCGGCGCAGCCGGACCGGGACGCGCCCGGCCGGGTCGGCGACGCGCAGCTCGACGACGTCCTCGGGCAGGCAGCCGATCCACGCGAAGGCGCCGCCGCCCCGGGCCTCCTGCGGCAGCAGCGTGCCCGCCCGTCCGTCGGGACCGACGAAGCTGATGTCGGGGAGGGTGTCGCGGGCCTCGGCCGGGTCGTTGGACAGGATGATCTCGACCCAGCGGCCCGCGAGATCCGGCAGCGCGACGCGCAGCCCGTCGGAGCCCGCCCGCGCCGGGAGGGCGCGCCGCTTGCCCCAGAGCCCCGCGACCTGCGCCGTCGGGAGGCGGAGTTCGGGCACCGCCGGCCCGGTCGAACGCACCATCAACTCCAGCTCTTGTCGACCGAGGCCTTCACGGCATCCGACATGGCCACGTCGAACACGATCATGTCCTCGACCGCCTTGACGCTCTTCAGGCGCTCGGCCAGCGCCAGCGTCTCGGCCGGCACCGGCGGCAGCGCCGGGATCGGCGCGCCGATCCCGAGGCGGTCGAACAGCGTCGACGCGAAGGCGGGGAACCGGGTCTTGTGGCCGACGATCCCGACCCGGGCGAGAATCTCGATCGCCGCGATCGAGTTGCCCGGATGCAGCCGGTCGTCCGGCATGCGGGTCCCGAGCTGGCGGGTCAGGGGGTTGTAGAGCAGCCGGTAGGCGGGCTCGGGCAGCATCCGGAAGAAGCGCTTGAGGCTCTTCACGTCGGAGAAGTCGTACCCGTCCGCGAAGGCGGCGGCCTCGGCCAGCGGCCCCAGGCGCCAGCTGCGCGCCGGATCGGCCGCATCCGCGGCCCGGGCCTTCAGCCAGCGCATCCGGGCCGCCATCTCGATCTGCGGTTCCTGGAGCAGGATGGCCGTGACCATCAGGTCCGGCGTCATGAAGTTCTCGTAGCGCGGGATGGTCACGGCGCCCGACAGGAAGGCCGACGGGGCGGCCGGGCCGGCCAGGACGCAGCTCAGGATCTCGTCCGGCAGCTTGTGGATGCCGAAGTAGCAGTGCTGGAAATACGGGAAGAGCGCCGTCTGGAGGACGGTCTCGGGCTCGATGCCGGTGTTGATCAGCATGGTCCGCAGCCGGATCTGACCCTCGACCGGCATGCGGCGGTAGACCAGCACGTTGGTGTCGGCATCGTAGAGTTCGAGCCGCGGGATCTCGGACAGGCCCGGCACCTCGGCCTCGCTGACCACGAAGGTGCATTGCCCGGTGGCGTGCCAGCCGTTGCGCTTGAACGCCTCGTCGATGACGCTGGCCGGGACCTCGGCCACGCGTCGGCCGTCGACCGCGACCACGACCCGGCTGATGGCGAGGGGATTGTCCGGCACGATCCAGCCGCGGATCGAGTCGCCCTGATCGTGGTCGATGAAGTAGCGCATGTCCTGAAGCGTGAGGCGGCGGCATGCCGGCGCCGAGTGTCCGCCATGTGTCGCGGCGCGGCCGGATGCCGAGCGGCAGGGCCATAGCGCATTTTCCCGTCGGCGTGCACCATGGCGCGTTCGGCCCGGAGACGGATCCCGGCGGGTTGCCCCCGCCGGCTCGTTCTCCCCGTCTCTAAGCCATTGACGCAGAATGCGCTATCCGCGCGCGGCGCGGGGCGATCGGGTCGGCGCGCGCCGCGGCCGGACCATTGAGGGACGCGATCGATCGGCCTGATCACGCAGGTTCCGCTTGCGCCCTCGCCGGGCAGCCGCTATAGGCCCCGCCCACCGGAGCCCGAACGGCGCCGGCCCGGACGCGCAGCTCGGCGGGAGAGCACTACCTTGACACGGTAGTCGGCACTCTCATAAGTTACTGAGCAGTCTGGACTATTTCGATGGCTTGCAGGTTCGACGAACCTGATCGCGGTCGATACGGAGACGTAGCACAGCGGTAGTGCATTCCCTTGACATGGGAAAGGTCACAGGTTCGATCCCTGTCGTCTCCACCATTCGACGCCGTGACTCCCGGCCCGTCTCCAGATTGAACGCCCCAGACTGACGTCACGGCAGGATCGCCCACCGAGAGGGGTTCTCCGAACCCGTCGCGGCCTCTGGCATCGCGCCTGCCCGCTCCTCCCTCACGGCGTCGCTCGTGCCTCCTCTCGCGTGGCGAGACGGCGAGGCTCGAGCAGAACCGATGCCCGACCCGTCGGCGGGACCGGGATCCTACGGGATCGCGGCGCGGGCGAGGGCCGCGCGGCGCAGCCGACAGGCGGCCTCCGTGACACGGCGCGAGCGGTCCCGTCCCGCGCCCGGCCGCGCGCGGTCGCAGGTCTTCGCGACCGCGTCCAGCACGGCCGAGGCCGCCGCCATGAGGGCCAGCGTCGTCGCCGAACCGACCGAGACCAGGAAGAAGATCGTTGCGATGACTTGCGGAGCGGTCATGACGCACCTCCTCGGGTGCTTCGCGGTGATGCGGGAGACTTATGGCCGGTGCGGCGGGAACAGCGTGCGGCCGAGCACGGGCCGCGTCGCGTCGGGCGCACCGCCCGCGGGCTCCGGACGGGGGGAGAACCTCAGCTCGATCGTCCGGCCCTCGCGCGCGACGACCTCGCAGGCCTGGTTCAGCAGCAGGGCGATCGAGACGAGCCGGACGGCCTGCGGTGGCACCGCCTCCGGCTGGACCTCGATCCGCGCCCCGGATGTCCTGAGCTCCCAGATCAGGCAGTCACAGCATTCCTGCGGGTGCCCGAAGAAGATCTGTCCGGTCTTGAAGGCCGGCCTCCAGGCCTCGTCCATGCGGTTCCCGGCCATCGCGATCTCCTGCAGAACAACCATTTCAGCCCGTACCGATGAGCTGAATACGCGGTCATTCCGTGCGCGAATTCCGTATCAAACAGCACATCCGGCGAGCGCGCCGGCAATCCTGCCGCCGGCTTCGATCCGGCGATCCGGGGCCCGGCGCGAGGCCCGCCCGGCCGTGGCCGCCGCGCGCGGATCGGCCGCCGTCATCAATTGTCCAATACCCGATCGCCCGTCGTTTAATCCTTCGTTAACCATTCTAAACAGCTTAGTCGGATCAGAATCGCGTACACAGGGAGCAGGGGATCCGTGAGCGAGCTGCAGAGGCTTCTGAGCGATCCTCGGTTCCGGACCGCAGACAAGGCCAAGCGCGGCGCCGCGTCCGAACCCGACCTCGGCAACGTCCTGCGCGCCGTCGCGTCGCTGCACGCGCGGGCCGAGTCCCCGACACCGCCGGCCGCGCCGCGGGACTGGGACGCGCTGATCCACCGGGTGCAGACCGCCGCCCGCCAAGCGCGCGTGATCGAGGCCCAGGCGCGCGAGCGGGAGGCGCGGATCGAGCAGGTGCTGGATCAGGTCCGCGAGGAGGTCCACGCCTCCAACGAGCGCGCCCGGATGGCCGAGATGCAGGCGCGCGAGGCCCAGCTGCGCGCCGAGGCGCAGGTCGTCGCCGCCGAGGAGCGCGCCAAGGCGGCGGAGGCCCGCGCCCGCGCCGCCGAGGATCGGGCCCGGCAGGCCGAGGACTGGCTGGACCGTGTCCAGCAGGCGATCCTGTCCGAGTTCTCGGACCTCACCGAGCAGGCCGCAGCATGAGCGCCGCCCGCGCGTGGGCCGAGCCGACGGCGCCCCATCCCCTGTCCGACCCGGCCCTGCCGCGCGACGGCCACGCCGACCCGATCGACCGGGTCGTGGCGCTGTTCTCCGGCGCCGCGGCCGCATCCCCCACGCCCGCCTCCCCGGCGGCCGAGGATGACTGGTCGACCTCCCTGACCGCCGTGCGCGGCGCCGCGGCGCGGGTCCGCGCCCTGCAGGCGAGCGCCCGCGACTCCGTCCGGGAGGCTCAGAGTTCCGTGCGGGCGGCCGAGACGGCGCTCCGCGCGGCCGAGGAGCGGGCCCGCCACGCCGAGGCGCTCCTGCAGGCGGCGCTCGCCCGGGCCGAGCGGGCCGAGGCGCAGGCCCGTGCGTCGGACGAGCGGGCCGAACGGGCGGAGGCCCAGCGGGCCGAGGCGCGGGCGTGGCTGCGCCGGATGCACGAGTGCATGGTCAACGAGTTCGGCGCCCTGTCCGGAGCGGCGGATCAGCCCTGAGCCGGCGCGCACCGGCCCCGGTCGCCCGGACATCCGGCCGGGATCGCGCGGACCCGCGATGCGTCGGCCTCGGCCGAGCGTCCGACGCCGCCCTCACGCGCGATGGCCGCCGCGACGCGGGCCGGCCGCGCAGATTTCCCTCAGGTTCCCGCAATTACGAGCACTCGCCTTAAGTCGTCGAAAACAATTCTCAGGATATGAAATTCTGATCTCGTCGCCTCGACACCGTCCGCCTGGCAGGATCGCCGTGACCCTCAGCCTCGTCCTCAGCACGTCCCTTCCGCTCCTCACCGGGGCGGTGGCCCTGCTGTGGGCGGGCTTCGTCGCTCCGGAGCGAGAGGAGCGTCCGGACGTGCCCGGCGCCCGCGACCTGCGCACGTGGTGAGCGCCGGATCCCGGTTCCGGCCGTGAGGCGCCCGCCGAACCGGCCCTCCGGAGGCGGAGAGACCCCGAGAGGCCCCGCGCCCCGTCCCGGGCCGCTTCCGGGGACGGCACCCGGCGCGCTATGACGCGCCGGACGCCCTCGCGGCGAGGGCCGGCTCACGGAGGCTTCCCATGGATCTCGGCTTGAGCGGACGCCGGGCGCTCGTCTGCGCGGCGAGCAAGGGACTGGGCAAGGGCTGCGCCCTGGCGCTCGCCCGGGAGGGCGTCGCGGTGACGATCACGGCCCGCACCGCGGAGACGCTGGAGCGGACCGCGGACGAGATCCGCGCCGCGACGGGCGTCACCGTCACCGCCGTCGCGGGCGACATCGCCACCGAGGCCGGCCGGGCCGCCGCGCTCGCCGCCTGCCCCGAGCCCGACATCCTGGTCAACAATGCCGGCGGCCCGCCCCCCGGCGATTTCCGCGAGTGGGACCGCGACGCCTGGATCCGGGCGCTCGACGCCAACATGCTGGCGCCGATCGCGCTCATCAAGGCGACGGTCGACGGGATGATCGACCGCGGGTTCGGCCGGATCGTCAACATCACCTCCGGCGCCGTGAAGGCGCCGATCGAGCATCTCGGCCTGTCGAACGGCGCCCGCTCGGGGCTGACGGGCTTCGTGGCCGGCCTGGCGCGCAAGACCGTGCGGCACGGCGTGACGATCAACAACCTGCTGCCTGGCCCCTTCGACACCGACCGGATCCGCGGCAACGCCGCCGCGGGGGCCGCCAAGGCCGGCACCTCCGTGGAGGCGTTCCTGGAGGCGCGGGCCCGCGACAACCCCGCCGGCCGCTTCGGCCACCCCGACGAGTTCGGCGCCGCCTGCGCGTTCCTGTGCAGCCAGCAGGCGGGCTTCATCACCGGGCAGAACCTGCTGATGGATGGCGGCGCCTATCCCGGCACGTTCTGACGCGGACCGGCCCGACCGGCCCTCCGCTTGCAGGGCCGGATCAGATCATGCGGTGAGGACCATGAGCGTACGCGAGACCCTCGAGGCCCGGCTGGCCCGGATCGCCGCGGGGGACCCGGCGGTCTTCACCCGCCTCTACCCGGAGCAGGCCCGCGCGGCGGCGGACGCCGCCGATGCGCGCCGCCGGGACGGGATCTCCCTCGGCCCCCTCGACGGCGCGATGGTCTCGATCAAGGACCTGTTCGACGTGGCGGGCGAGACGACGCGCGCCGGCTCGGTCCTCTTGGCCGACGCGGCGCCGGCGCGGTCCGACGCCCCGGTGGTCGCCCGCCTGCGCCGCGCCGGCGCGGTGATCCTGGGCAAGACCAACATGTCCGAGTTCGCCTTCTCGGGGCTCGGCCTCAACCCGCATTACGGCACCCCCGGCAACGCCGCCGATCCGGCGCGCATCCCGGGGGGCTCGTCCTCCGGCGCCGGGGTCTCGGTGGGGCAGGGGACGAGCGACATCGCGATCGGGTCCGACACGGGCGGCTCCGTCCGGATCCCGGCCTCGCTGAACGGCGTCGTCGGCTTCAAGCCGACCGCGAGCCGCGTGCCGCTGGAGGGGGCGTTCCCGCTGTCCTACGCCCTCGATTCCCTGGGGCCGCTCGCCCGGACGGTCGCGGATTGCGCGGCCGCCGACGCCGTGATGGCGGGCGAGGAGCCCGCGCCGCTGGAGGCGCTCGCCGTCGCCGGCCTGCGCATCGGCGTGCCGCGGGGCCTGCTGTTCACCGAGACGGAGGCGCCGGTCGCCGAGGCCTTCGAGCGGGTGCTGTCCCGCCTGTCCCGGGCCGGCGCCCGGATCGCCGATCACCCGATCGACGACCACCTCGCCGCCATGGACGCGGCGCTCCCGGACGGCTCCCTCGCGGCGATCGAGGCCGCGGCGATCCACGCCGACTGGCTGGACAGCGCGGCCGGCCGCTACGACCCGCGGGTGCATCGCCGCATCGTGGCCGGCCGGAATGCGACGGCCGCGGGCTACATCCGGACGATGCGCCGGCGGGCCGCGCTGATCGCCGCCTTCGACCGGCACCTCGCCCCGCTCGACGTGCTGGCGCTCCCGGCGACCGCCGCGACGGCGCCGCTCACCGCCCCGGTGGCGGCGGACGACGCGGCCTTCCTGGCGGCCAATCGCCTGATGCTGCGCAACACCGCCTTCGGCAACTTCTTCGATCTCACCGGCCTGTCCCTGCCGATGCCGGGCCTGCCCCGGCCGGCGGGCCTGATGCTGCTGGCCCGGCACGGACAGGACCGCCGGCTCCTGGCGATCGGGGCCGGGATCGAGGCCGCGCTGGCGGGGTGAGCGCCCCGCGCGGCCCGGGCCCGCTCAGCGGATCTGGCGGGACAGCGCCACGCCGAGGCGCTCCGCGCCGATCTTCGGCTGGCCGCCGGCCACGAAGACGACGAGATCCTTGCCCGGATTGACGACGACCACGCTGTTGAAGCCGTCGGTCCCCCCGACCTTCAGGAAGACCGGCCGCTGGCCCGCGTCCGGGTCGCCGATCTCCTCGATCCAGGCCATGCCCTGCCGGAAGGTCTGTCCCTCCGGCTGGTAGAGCGGCGTCATCGCCTCGCGCAGCGCCCGGGTGAGCGCTGGCGGCACGGGCGCGCCGTTCACCGCCTCGTGCCCGAGCGCCGCCTCGCCGAAGGCGAGCATGTCGGTGGCGGTCGAGCGGAGCGCTCCCGCGGCGTACCACGCGAAGACCGGCCAGGGCATGACCGGCTGGCCCTCCATCCCGTAGCCCTGCGCGAGACGCGCGCGGTCGGCCGGCTTCACGGTGACCGCCGTGCTGGTCATCCCGAGCGGCCCGGTGATCCGCTCGTGCACGAGGCTCTCCCACGGCGCGCCGAGACGTTCGGAGAGAACGTAGCCGAGCAGGCCGATGCCGGCATTCGAGTACCGGTAGGGGGCGGGCAGGGCGCAGCCGCCCGCCTCGGATCCCTCCGGGCTCCAGCGCGACACCCAGGCCAGGAACGCTTCCGGCGGGTAGGTCCGGACGCTGCGCTCCGCCAGGGCACGCGGCAGGTCGCCCGGCAGCGTCGGCATCCCCGAGGTGAAGTCGGCGAGCTGCAGCGGCGTGATCTGGGCCGTGCAGGGCCGGAGCCGCAGGTTCGGCAACAGCTCCTGCAGCGGCGTGTCGGGACGCAGGCGGCCCGCATCGACGGCCTCGGCGAACAGTGCGGTCGTGAACACCTTGGTGATCGAGCCGATCTCCACGATCGTGTCGGACCGGTAGGGCGCGCCGCCGGCCCCGTTGAACCCGAAGTAGCTGCGCCGCCCCCGGTGGCTCACGCCCACGATCAGGCCCGGGATCGCCCCGCGCGCGACCCAGGCGCCGGCCAAGCGCTCGACGACCGGCCGCAGCGCGTCCACCTCCGCGCCGGCCGCGAGGTCGGCCGGGCGCCCGGCCCCCTCACCGAAGCCGTCCTGCGCGCCGCCGGGACCGGCGGCGAGCGCGAGGACGAGGGCGGCGAGGCCGGCCGTCACGATGGGTCGAGACCGTCCGCCGGCCCGACGATCCGTGCTGTTCATGGTCCTCCTCCCGATCCGTCACCGGCGCGCCGGGTGCGTCAGATTGGAACGGATGCATTGACGAACACTGAATACAGAACGGAAATCGCGCGGCTCATAAATGATGATGCGTAGTCGATACAGGTATTGACTGAATGCGGGCCATTGACATTAATCTTGGCTCGCAAGCAGCATGATGCACGATCCGGACGCGGACAGCGCGCCGGTCGCGGGAGGATCACGCCGTGCATTTCATGCGGATGATGGGGCTCGTGGCCCTTGTGTTGAGCGGCCTGGGCCTGGCGGGCCCGGCGTCGGCGGCCCCGCTCTCACCGGCTCCGCTGGCCGGCGACGCGAGCGGGCTGACCCGGGTCGGCTACTGGTGCGGGCCCGGATTCCACCTCAACCCGTGGGGCCGGTGCGTCCCGAACGCCCGCCGGTTCTACGGCCCGGGCCCGGCCTTCTACGGAGCCCGCTACTACGGAGGCCGGCGCTTCTACCGGACCTACAACTATCGCTGGCACCGCAATTACCGCTGGCATCGCAACTATCGCTGGCACCGCAACTATCATTGGCATCGCAGCTACCACTGGCGTCGCCGCTGACGAACGCGCCGGCGGCGCTCCGGACGGTCTCGCCCGGAGCGCCGCCGGCCCCACATACCGCTTCCCAGATCCGCGGCCGGCCGGACAGCGGCCACCGCGGCGCCGTATTCGGAGACCTGTGACGATGCGCCTCCCGCTGATTGCCTTCGCGACCGCCATTGCCCTGACCACGGGGGCGGCGGCGCAATCCGTGCCGGAGCCACCCATCCAGAGCCCGCAGGACGCCGCCTGCCGCGAGCAGGCGCGGGCCCAGATCTTCAGCTACCCCAACCCGAACAACCTCAGCCTCTACGACCTCGGTTCGCAGATCTGGCACCTGTGCATGGCGTCCTATCACGGCCGCGGCCCCAACCCCGGCCGCACGGAGCAGCGCTTCTAGGACGGCCCCGGGCCGCGGTCGCGGCCGCCGGGACGGCCCCTCGAGACAGCTCAGCGGAACCGATCATGACGAGCAAGCTCCGCGGCACCGGGCCGCACGGCCACGAACCGCCCGTCGCGCCCGATGCGGGCCGGCGCGCGTTCCTCGGGGCCGCGGCGCTCGGCGTGGCGCTGTCGACCGGCGCGCGCCCCGCGTCGGCGACCACCGCCGCGCCGGCCACGGCCGCGGACGAGACCTTCATGCGGGCGGCCATCGCCGAGGCGCGCCGCGCCGACTTCCCGTTCGGCGCCGTCATCGTCGCGGAGGGCGAGATCCGCGCCCGGGGCCTGAATCTCGGGAAGCAGCAGCGCGATCCCACGGCGCACGGCGAGATGGTGGCGATCCGCCGCTTCCTCGCGGAGCACGGGCCGGAGGCGCTGCGGGGGACGACCCTCTACACGTCCGGCGAACCCTGCGCGATGTGCATGGGCGCGATCGTCTGGTGCGGGATCTCGCGCGTCGTATTCGCCGCCTCGCTGCAGCAGCTCGCCACGAAGATCGACCAGATCATGATCACCTGCACGGAGGTCGCGGACCGGTCGGCGTTCCGCCCGATCGCGATCACGGGCGGCGTCCTGGCGGAGGAGGCGCTCGCGCTCTTTCCGCCCGGCGACCGCCCGTCCAAGTAAGGGACTGGAAGACGGCTCGGGCGACCGCCCGCGCGGCCCGGCAATCCGGTGGGACGCGGCCGTCGCTCCCCCGGAGGTCCCGCCGCATCCCACCGGATTGCCGGGCCGCCCGCCCTGGTGCACCCTGCCGGCGATTCCCGGACCTCGCCCCGAGCCCCCGCCTCGGGCGCCCGGGGATCGCGGGACCGCCTGCGCCGGGCGGCGATCCCGGAGGGCCGACAGGGCCGACCGGCAGGGAGCCGTCGCATGAGCGCAGCCACACCGTCGACCGTCGCGGACCGGGATACGGACCCCGCCGATCGCGCCGCGATCCGCGCGATGCGCGTCGACCTCGCGGCCGCCTACCGGCTGATCCACCGGCTGGGCCTCGACGACAGCATCTACACCCACATCTCGGCCCGGCTGCCGGGCGCCGGGCACCGCTTCCTGATCAACCCCTACGGGATGCGCTTCGAGGAGGTGTCGCCGGAGAACCTCGTCACCGTCGACATCGACGGGAAGGTGCTGGAGGATCCGATGGGGCTCGGCATCAACCCGGCCGGGTTCACGATCCACAGCGCCATCCACGCCGCGCGCCACGACGCGATCTGCGTGCTGCACACCCACACGGTCGCGGGCGTGGCGGTCTCCTGCCAGGAGGAGGGGCTCCTACCCCTGAACCAGTGGTCGATGCAGTTCACGGGGCGCGTCGCCTACCACGCCTACGAGGGCATCGCCCTCGACCTCGACGAGCGGGAGCGGCTGGTGGCCGATCTCGGCGACAAGCCCGTGATGGTGCTGCGCAACCACGGCCTGCTGACCTGCGGCCGCACGGTCGGCGAGGCGTTCCGGCTGATGCACAACCTGGAGCGCTCGTGCCGGGCGCAGCTGGCGATCCAGGCGGCGGGCGCGCCGGTGATCCGGCCCTCCTCCGCCATCGCCACCAAGACCGCCGGGCAGTACGCCGCCGGCTACGACCGCGTCGTGGTCCAGGGGGCGCCCGACAACGAGTGGGCGGCGTTCAAGCGGATGCTGGCGCGGACGGATCCGGACTTCTTCGCGAACGGCTGAGGGCGGCACGGCCGCCGGCTGAGCCGTTCGGTCGATGCGCCGCTCTCCGTCATCGCGAGCGCGGCGAAGCGACCCAGGGCAGCGCGACGTCCGACCTCGTCACGCCGACCGGACTGCTTCGCTCCACCCGCAACGACGGCGGTGCCGCGATCGGCGACGGCGTGAGACGTCGAGCGGGCGTCTCCCGCTCAGCAGGAGCGATACGCCGCAGCACGGGCCTCACCCCTCCGCCCAGGCCCCGCTCGACCGGTAGGTCTGCTTGAGGAACGCGATGAAGGCCCGCGTCTTGGCCGGCACGAAGGCCCGGCTCGGGTAGACCGCGAAGATGCCCGCCGAGGCCGCCGCCGCGTAGGCCGGCAGCACCACCTCCAGCAGGCCGTCGCGCAGCTCCGCGTGCACGTCCCAGGTGGAGCGCAGCGCGATCCCGAGGCCGCCGATCACGGCCTCGCGCACCACCTCGTTGGAATGGGTGCGCAGCGGCCCCGACGCGCCGACCGTGCAGGGGCCCTCCGGCCCGACCAGCCGCCAGGGATTCTGGTTCTCGGTGGCGAGGCAGACATGGCCGCGCAGGTCGTCGAGGCTCCGCGGCCGCCCGGCCGCGTCGAGGTAGCTCGGCCGCGCGCAGAGGACCCGCTGCACCGGCGCGAGGCGCACCGCCGTCAGCCCGGAACTCTCCAGCGCGCCGACCCGGATCGCGAGGTCGTAGCCGCGCTCGACGATCGACTCGAAATCGTCGCTCAGCTCCAAGTTGAGCACGATGCCGGGATGGAGGGCGAAGAAGGCCCGCAGGTGCGGGACGATGTGCAGGCGCCCGAAGGAGCTCGGCGCCGTGACCCGGAGCGTCCCCCGCGCCCGCGTCGCCGTCTGCGACACGAGGCTCTCGGCCTCCGCGATGGCGTCGACGATCGGGGCGATCCGCTCGAAGAAAGCCGCCCCGACATCCGTGGGCGCCACCCGCCGCGTGGTGCGATGCAGCAGGCGCACGGCGAGCCGTTCCTCCAGCCGCTTCAGCCGCTTCGAGACCACCGCGACCGACAGGCCGAGCTCCGACCCGGCCTGGGTGAGGCTGCCGGTGCGGACCACCCGGGCGAAGATCTCTAGGTCGCTCTGGTCGTGCATTGTCAACGCTGCGGAAAAAATCAAATCCCTTTTGCCGCCTTTCTCGCGGATGCCAAGCAATCTATTGAGGAGACCTCAAAAATTTTTCACGGCGCGTTCGATTTTTTCTGACGCGCATCGCCACGCATCCCCGAGGATCGCCATGTCGAAGCTCGTCGTCGCCGAGGATCTCCGCACCTTCCTCTCCGAGGAAGCGCTGCCCGGGACCGGCCTCTCGGCCGACCAGTTCTGGTCGGGCTTCGCCGCGATCGTCCGCGATCTCGCACCGCACAACCGGACGCTGCTCGACCGGCGCGACGGCCTCCAGGCCGACATCGATGCCTGGCACCGCGACCATCGCGGAGCGCCGCACGACCCGGCGGCCTACGCGGCCTACCTGACGCGGATCGGCTACCTGCAGCCGGAGCCCGAGACCGTGCGGGTGACCACCGAGAACGTGGACGCGGAGATCGCCGCCATCGCCGGGCCGCAGCTCGTGGTGCCGATCTCCAACGCCCGCTACGCGCTGAACGCCGCCAATGCCCGCTGGGGCAGCCTCTACGACGCTCTCTACGGCACCGACGCGATCCCGCAGGACGGCGAGCTCGCGCCCGGCGCCGGGTTCAACCCGGCCCGCGGCGCCGCGGTGGTGGCCAGGACCAAGGCGTTCCTCGACGCGACCGCGCCGCTGAGCGTCGGCTCCTGGGCGGATGCCGTGGGCTTCTCGGTGACGGACGGCCGCCTGGCCGCCGATCTCGGCGCCGGTCGCAGCGCCGGCCTGACCGGATCGTCCGCCTTCGCGGGCTACACCGGCGACGCCGCGGCGCCGACCGCGCTCCTGCTGCGCCACAACGGCCTGCACATCGAGGTCGTTATCGACCGCGCGAGCCCGATCGGCCGCACCGACCCGGCCGGCATCGCCGACGTGGTGCTGGAGGCCGCCCTCTCGACCATCATGGACATGGAGGATTCGGTGGCGGCCGTGGACTCGGCCGACAAGGTCGCGGTCTACCGGAGCTGGCTCGGCCTGATGCGCGGTGATTTGACCGCCACCCTGTCCAAGGGCGGCCGCACGGTCGACCGGCGGCTCGCCGAGGACCGGACCTTCACGGCCCCCGATGGCGGGCGCCTGACCCTGCCGGGACGGTCGCTGATGCTGGTCCGGCATGTCGGCCACCACATGTACACCGACGCCGTGACCCTCGACGGCGCCGAGATCCCGGAGACGTTCCTCGACGCGGCCGTCACCGCGCTGATCGCCCTGCACGACCTGAAGGGCACCGGTCCGCTCCGCAACAGCCGGACCGGCTCGGTCTACATGGTCAAGCCCAAGCTGCACGGTCCCGACGAGGTCGCCTTCGCGGTGGCGCTGTTCGGGCGGGTCGAGGCGCTGGTCGGCCTCGCGCCGCGGACGCTCAAGATCGGCGTCATGGACGAGGAGCGGCGCACGACGCTGAACCTCAAGGCGGCGATCGCCGCGGCGTCGGACCGGCTGTTCTTCATCAACACCGGCTTCCTCGACCGGACCGGCGACGAGATCCACACCTCGCTGGAGGCCGGCCCCGTGGTCCGCAAGGATGCCATGAAGGCGACCGCCTGGATCCAGGCCTACGAGGACGGCAACGTCGATGCCGGCCTCGCCTGCGGCCTGCCCGGCCACGCGCAGATCGGCAAGGGCATGTGGGCCGCCCCCGACCGGATGGCGGCGATGCTCGACGCCAAGGGCGCCCACCCGGAGGCGGGCGCCAACACCGCCTGGGTGCCGTCGCCGACCGCCGCGACGCTCCACGCGCTCCACTACCATCAGGTGGATGTCCGCGCCCGCCAGGCGGCGCTCGCCGGCCGGGCGCCCGCGACCCGCGCCGCCATGCTGACCCTGCCCCTCGCCGAGGGCGCGTTCGCGCCGGAGGCGGTGCGGGAGGAGCTCGACAACAATTGCCAGGGGATCCTGGGCTACGTGGTCCGCTGGGTCGACCAGGGTGTCGGCTGCTCCAAGGTGCCGGACATCCACGAGGTCGGGCTGATGGAGGACCGCGCCACCCTGCGGATCTCCAGCCAGCACATCGCCAACTGGCTGCGCCACGGGATCGTGGACCGCGACGAGGTCGCCGCGGCCCTGCGGCGCATGGCCGAGGTCGTCGATCGCCAGAACGCCGGCGACCGGGCCTACCGGCCGATGGCCCCGGGCTTCGACGGGCCGGCCTTCCGCGCCGCCGAGGCCCTGGTCTTCGAGGGCGCCGGCCAGCCGAACGGCTACACCGAGTTCGTGCTGCACCGGTTCCGCCGGGAGGCGAAGCGGCTGGACACCCGCGTTCGGGCGGCCTGAGGCCGCTCCCGGATCCCGGACGCGCAGCGCCCCGAGACCGCCCCGGGGCCCGCCGACGGCCTGTGCGGCCTGAATCGCCGCGCCGCGGATCTGCCAGGGTCCGCGGCCTCTGCCGGTCGGAACCGGCCGACCGGTCGACGCCGCTGACACGCCTCGGCCACGCCGCGCCGGTCAGCGGCGCTTGCGCGTCATCACGTAGACCAGCAGGTTCGCCACCGCCCGGTAGAATTCCGCCGGGATCGCCTGGTTGACCTCGACATGGTCGTACATCGCCCGGGTGAGCGCCTTGTCGACGACGACCTCGATCCGGTGCTTCTCGGCGATCTCGCGGATGCGGAGGGCGATCAGGTCCGCGCCCTTGGCCAGAACCGTCGGGGCGTCGTTCTCGCTCTGGTCGTAGCGCAGCGCGATTGCCTAGTGTGGACCTAGTATCGCAGCGTACATGCTCATCCAACGATCCGCCGACCACTCTCCTTCAATCAGAAAACCATTTCATTTCAGCGCCTTAGGACGACATAGGCTACCATAGTCAGCGATGGTCGGGAAGCCGAAATCGGAAGCGTTTTTTGGGGTTGGTGTGCCAGATTGTGACCAGTTTGCGAGGACAAGACGCACCTAACGACCGCTGATCCTATGCTCCCAGGACAATCGGGCGAGCGTCGAGTCACTTATCGAATTGAGCACCAGCCGACGATCCAGGGTCAGTGTGAAGCCGTAACAGATCGTCGGCTGATGCCCTTGATCCTAACCTTCGACCTGCGAGAACGGTGCATCGCTGTTCCCACCCATCAGACGTGGGGATAGTTGGCGGAACGACCAGGGCGCGTCAGGCACAGCCCTGTCGAACCGTAGAGCCACGTCGAACCGGTCAGAGTCCCACTTGGTCGGAACGCCGGGGATGGTCTGAGAGCCCTTGAGAGCCGGGATCAGGTCCGTGACAATCGCCTTATGCTCCCAGAAGACGATCACCACCCCGGTAAGGCTCCGCATCTCCTCCGCCAGTTCGTGCTCCTGTGTGACCCCGTAGTTCGCTCTGAGCGGGAGTTGCAGGCGTTCGGCTAGAGGTGTCGCGGTCTCAAACGGTCGGTGGCTGAACTTGGCCTTCTTGAACACGGGCTCGGGCTTGGCCGCATAGATAACGTTCGGCCTCGGATAGTCGGCGCTACACAGATCCGAACCGAACAGTGCCGCCCATGCTCCGGCCCTCTGCCATCCCCGGATCACAAGGGACTTATCGTCAGTAGTGCCGTCTGCCGCAGTGCCATCCCCGGGGAAGCTACCACCCGGCTTCTCGGCATGACGGATGAACATGACAGTCAGTGCGGACATAATGGCTCAGTGGCTCGGGCTGGGGCTGGGGCTTGTTGGTGTGCCGGCTCCCGGTAGCAACTAGTGCCCATTGCTAAGCCTAACAGGGTGACCTCCCGGCCGAACTGAGAGGGCACAATGGCTGCAAGTGGGTGCGCGAGACCGTCAAGCTGGATCCAGGCGTCGATCCGAACCACGGCTGGCGGCACACTTGGAAAACGTTCGCGCTCGGAGCCGGCATCGAGGAACGGTTGAGAGACGCGATCACCGGCCATAGCGTGGCATCAGTCGGTCGGCGATACGAGACACCGACCCTCAATATGCTGGCCGACGCTATGGGCCGGTTCCCACGCTACCATATTAGACCGTGACAGAAGGATGGGCCACGGGAAGCCTCAGACCGACTTACCCGCGCCGATGGATGAGCGCCCGACTATCACTTGGGGACTGTCGTCTCAAAACTTTGCCGTATTTGGCAAATCAAAAGCCGAAATACCTCTAGACTATATCTGATTCTGGTGTCATTTCATCCGCCCCTTCCGCAGATCCATATGCTCGACCCTGCTTGAGGCTAAGCGCCTCCTTCAACCCATTGTGCACTCGAAATATTGTCGCGCGTTCGTCATACTCGGCGTCCGTGTCTTCATACTGATACACCCACTCCGAACCACCACCCATACCCCCAACCTTTAAGTATCCGATGATGGAGAAACTATAGAGCATCTTCAAAGTTGAAGAATAACTTGGAAGTTCGATTTCACGATCCTTGGCTGCGGCATGGTCTTCCTTGAACCTGTCGATGGAGAAACTTGTCGTCCCAATCGTACGCAACAAATCAAATACAGCCGCTTCATGGGGCATATGTTGGTGGACTTCATCCACCAGCTCTTTGCGAAGATACTTGGAGTATTCAATCCTAGCGTTCGCGATATTTTGATTCCTAAACTTGGATTCTCTATGAGGGTCACGCTTATAAGACCTAGAGAACCTCATTGCTAAGTTTGATTATGTCCCTAGGTCTCTTGAATGTTCTATCCAGCATGTACTGATATTTGGTTTGACGTCCGGGCATTTGAGCATCCTCATCAAAGACGGTGCTCCATGCATCTTCTTCTCGCACGCCCAGTACCTTCGAGAATCTTTTGGCCATGAGGTTTTTCAATGTCTGAGATGCCGATTCCTTATCCCACTCGATAACAGCCGCCGAGTCTTCTATAATCTTGTTGCGATCTTCGAACTTTAGATACCTAAGTATGTCATCACGAAGGAATACCACAACAGAAGTCTTGACCTTTGCGGCCCTGAACTTCTTATTGAAATCGCGCGCGGCGATTAGTAGGCCAGACAGACGAAACCGATAGTTGTCATCACCAGCGATGAAGCCTCTGTCCAACTCATCAAAGCACACGTGGTAGCTGTGGTGTGGGTTAATGCACCGGATCACCGTGTCTAGCAGAGCCTCATTCACTTCATAGATGATCGTTGGCAGACTAAGAACTTCTACCTTCTCGGCAGAAACACTTGCCTTCACTGGCCCCCAACCAGCGGTGAGGGACGGCTTGAGTTTCAGGCAGGTCTCAGGCGAGAATATTCTGTTCAACTCCGGATTTTTCGTCCCGTAAGTATCAACCAAAAACGTTTCCAATCAAGTCATGGCCTCGAGAGATTCTTCTGTCCATGGCTCAGATGCATCGTTAATAACCAACTTGGCCAAGGATATCAGTATAACATATTCCCAACTGTATCGGTAACATTCATTATCTGGAACTCCTGTCTTTTTCTGTTTGTCATGATGAAACCAGGGGTAATCCGAGAATGAATGACCATGACAGAACTGATTATAAGTCTTCTCAGAATACAGTTTTCGGAATATGGCGGTCTTGCCGGAGCCTTTGCGGCCTACGATAAGAAACTTCTTGTGAAGCTTAGCGGCCAAATAAGCCTCATGATCTTGAAAACAATCCAGTAGAAGGTCATCGGTGTCCGCTTCGGCCGCTCCGAACGAATCCACTTCCAGTATATTCTTCATTGATCCCCGGCTCATGGAGAATGTTTGGACACGCCGAGCTACGGCAAGATGAAAGAGAATGACGTTGTCTTAAACAGGCAACACCAAGGGAGGCGGTGGCGTGAGACAGACCGGTCCCGCAAATAGCGTCTCAATGGGGTTGCCAGGCGACAAGGCTCTTGGGTCTAGAACCATACACGACGAACGCTCCACAGATGGCAATCTACGGTTTAAGTCCCCCTCAGCGCATCATCTCAGAGTTTGGTGACCCAGCAAAGGGGGTTGATAGCCTCAGGTTGCAACCGGATCCGATTCGACAGCGTGACCGGAACCCAGGTGTAGGGCAAAGGTCGAGGGCTTCTACAAGGGCGGAATCAGCCCCCTTGCTCAGACGGTTCGGGGATTGGAAGGGCTGTTTGAGGAGTCGCATATCCGTAGAACGCCGACCCGAGTACAAGGCCCTTTTGAATGTCCGAAACGATCCGCAACCGTGCTCTAGGCGCGCTCATCGGCCTTGCTGTCGGTGATGCCCTGGGGACCACTCTTGAGTTTGAGGCCAGGGACGCGAAGGCACCGGTCTATGACATGGTGGGAGGCGGCACGTTTGATCTGCTCCCGGGACAGTGGACTGACGACACGTCCATGGCCCTATGTCTCGCCAACTCACTGATAGCCTGCGATGGCCTGGACGAACGGGAACTCATGGAACGGTTCTGCCGGTGGTATGAGGCCGGCGAGAACTCCTGCACGGGCGGGTGCTTCGATATCGGCATGACGACCCGGGATGCCTTGGAGCACTTCCGACGCACCGGTGATCCATTGGCCGGTCCGACGGATGCCAGGACCGCGGGGAATGGTTCGATCATGCGCCTCGCTCCGGTGGCCTTGCGCTACTGGGACGATCCCGACGGTCTGAGGGACGTGAGTCGGCGTCAGAGCTACACGACGCACGGTGCTGACGAGGCCGTGGACGCCTGTGATGCCCTGGGGAGGGTGCTGGCCTCACTCATCGCCGGAAAGCCTCTCAGTGACGTTCTCTCAGCATCCTATGGGCCATTCTGTCCTGGCGTTCAGGCCGTCATGAACGGTTCGCATCGAGGGAAGGCACGATCCGCGATCCGATCCTCCGGCTACGTGATCCATACCCTTGAAGCGGCCCTTTGGTGCGTATCCGAGACCAAGACGTTCAGGGATGCCGTGCTTCTGGCGGTGAACCTTGGCGACGATGCCGATACGGTAGGAGCGGTGACCGGGCAGATTGCGGGAGCGGCCTACGGTGTCTCGGCTGTCCCTGAGGAATGGTTCAATCGGCTGTCCTGGAATGATCGTCTAGTAGAGACGGCACAACAGTTATACGAGGCGAGCCTCAAGGCGTGACGATCTCAAAGTCGATGCCCGCGTGATCGTAAGTCGCATTCCATTCGCCACCATCCTGTAAGCGGAAACCGAAGGATAGGGCGTGGTCCAGCCAATCGGTCGCTTCCATCCAGTCGTAAAACTCACCGGTATCCGTGAAGGCCCGGTCGAAAGTCATTTGGAACTGCGCATAGCCTGAGATGGTGGGAAGCGGGCCGTTCTCGAAGCTGCATGATAACAGTTGTATCGATTGAGCACGGATGGCACCCCTAGGATTTAGAAGGCCATTATCGTAATGCTCGGGCTCCGGTTCGATCCTGGCATATAACAGTTGTTCAACCACTTCCTTCACGAACGCCCACTGATCCTGAGACCACGATCTGCTCCTGCCCAGATCCTTCCATAGCTGTTCGCACTCGATGAGAGGAGGCGGAAGGATGGGCGTTGGCTGCTCAGAATGATCTGGCGAGCCGTTCTTGAGCCGAACCATGACAGTGTGGAGGTGCATTGCCAGATTATAGCACCGATCCGCATCAAGGTCTCTGAGCGGTCGTATGACAGTTGTTGATTGGTTGCCCTGACATTCCAGACCACAAAAGATAACGAGTGTGGGGTTGGGAATGACCAAAACAATCTGCCAGGACCGTTTGCGCGGGCCTCGTTGTGGGTCATCCCCGTTCTATTTAGTCGATCTAGACTGCTGAACCGTGTGCGCCTCAGGATCAATCTACGTTCACATAGGGATCATGCAACGAGACAAAAGGACGGCCTGAGGCTTTGCCAATAAATGTTATGGACCTTGGCGCAGAATAGCCATCAGATCGCGTTCACCCCGGTCGGATCAGGCTTTCGAGTGAGGCCGACCGTCTATCAGCCTCAAAGGCGATCCCAAGGGCCATTGTGGATCATTCAGGGGGCAGAGGATGCCCTTATGTAATGCCGCGATCTCTTCCGTCTCGCTATCCTCCTGCACGTGAACGAGATTATCTATGATGGCGTCGTATTGGGCACGGGTCTCCCTTTGGTCCAACAGAATCAGATGGCGGGATAGGATGACAGCCTCTAAGATCGTCGCCATGTATTTTGGTTTGATCCGCTCACCATCGTTCAGATAGTGTTTGATATCGCTCGCCATCTCATCCAGTTCATAGGAGAGACGCCTGTATTCCTTAGCCTTCTCACCGGTCGTCAAGTAGTAGCGACGATCCGCTTCATTGGCCGCTCTAAACAGCGTCATACGTAGAAGGTATGTATAATCGCTATTCGAGCAATGCCCAAAATGGCGGAAGTCTTCTGTTATGTAATCGATATTGAAGTTGATCATGATGTTTGGTGAAAATGGGGTTGAAGATTTTGGTTGGAAGGGGCTAGAAGAATGGTAATGTTCTACCGAAAATCCGGCCCACATCGTCAGCTGGAGCCTCTAAGTTAAAAAATATTTCAACGGCGCTTCATGTAACGCTCCATGTCTCTGAGTCGGTCGTGCGGCGATCTACTCTCTCTTGCAGCAAGTGTAAGAGCCGCGCCTCGTTCGTATGACTCAACGTTGGCGCGCTTTAGTGATTGATTGAGAACGAATAGAGCCTTATTGCTACTACCAAGTTCCCCTGTTGCGGGATCAATGCTATTAATGAACTTCCGATATCGTCCCATAGCCGCCTCAATCAGCGGAGTAGACTCAGAAACCTCCCGTTCAAGCTCTGTAACTGTTATAATCTCCTCAAACTCATCATCGTCGAACCGAGTGCATATCGCATTGTTGATCCATTCGCTGACGCAGATTGGTCGCCGATTCTTCTTGTAGTGGAAGTAGAAGCCTTTTCCGATCTTGGGCTGGCAAGGTAGGTAGAACAGATTCACGATGTTCGGCTTGTTATCGATACCGTGAAGCTTGCGCTCGCCCTTCGGTCGATAACTGTTGTTACCAAGATACCCCGAGTTCTCGATCTTCTGGACAATCTGCCGCCACATAAACTTATAGGTTGACGGAGAAACCAATCCTTCGGTTAAAAATACTACTCTATACCTAGGCGACTCTTCGGTATGATTGAATGAGCTATAGACAATCATCTCTATGTGCGGGAACATTCGACTTAAACGAAGGTGCCTTAGATTTCCTCCATCAATATCGAGATAGATGTGACGCCCAAATAGTGCGTTCTCCACACCCCTGTCCGTATCCACTCCTGGAACTGTTATACATAGGCCGGGCATGATGAGTTGGTTCGCCTCCTTGGTCGGATAGGTCCTTTTGTGCAATCCACTCATATAGATGCCGAAATCCCGAGTGCTCATAGTGATGGGGAATGACATACCTTCGAATGTGCCGTTAACTATAGATCCTTGGTATGTTGTCACAGATTCACTTAAAGTGTTGTAGGAGAACTTGTGACACGACATATGAAATCCGGCTTCTAAGATGCGTTCAGCGCCCAAATCGTGCTTCTCTACCAGTCGATCTTGTTCCTCCTTGTCCCTCAGCCTCTTAGCTCTCTGTCGTTCCATGCTGTTCTCGTATTTCCTGAATGGTCCCGGTTTCTTGGGTTTTCTGTGATCTAAGTTCATTGAATGGACCCGAGAACCAACAAAGACCTGTGATTGCCATTCCGCATTCGGTCGGTCGGACAGAATAACTGTCTTCCTATTTCTGTTATTCGGATCACGGACAGAGATGCGCCCAATGGTCTGCATGGTGTTGTGGAAATCATGCGCGATCTTCTGTTCATGCTTCGAAATGCCGGCCACACCTTCCAAGAACAGACTCTCGGGCGGTGGGAGATTGAATGCCGTAAGCACAACAAGATTATGTAGATGCTGGAAGTCGTTGCGACCATGCGAGCCGTGCGGTAGTTTCAGACCGTTAGGCATTGACCCGAATGGACTGCTAGACTCAAACTCAACATTATCAATCCAGCAGAACGGTTGATTGCCGAGATGCTTTATGGCACCAGCGACAAAGACATTCCTTAGTTCAGGGTGTTGTTCTTGCGTATAGAGCGACCAATTTGTTTCAGAAAGATAATAGAAGTCTATCAGGTCACCGTTTGGCTGCTCTCTGTAACGTAACGTAGACAGGATTTCTTCGTCGTCTTTGAACCTGACGCCGCATCGATCAAACCACTTGAACAACATACTTTCGTTAGCTCTAGCCCCAAGGATCGACACTGACCGGAAGCCCATGAAGACATCAGGCATCAGTAGCGAGAATGTCCTCAAAAACGGCTCATCCGCGCTCCCTCTGAGTAGTCCTTGATGCTGCTCTATGTTCACAAAGGTCTTGAACTTAGAGTCCAATATGTTCAGCGCACACGGTTGAAAGATTGTATCAATAGCATCAATGTTTTGGTTTTCAGCTATTGCGCGTATGGAACCTTTGTCGATGACTGTGATCTCCCCGTAGGATGATCCCTGAGGCACTATTCTAATCGTCTCTGTTAGGCGCGTGTGATTCCGTGGTAGCCGCGCACTGAACGACTTGAACGCCTTAGGAACCTCGTCGATCTTAAGGTGGAACTTGTCTTGGTTGAATAAGCGCGGGAGCCTTACGAAGGATTCCCACGTGGTGATAACTAGGTGCGGGTGATCTGGCGGTCGTCTAAGATGCTCGGATAATCGAAACACTGAGCGGTTCGGATATTTCTCCCCGTTGATGACCTCGACGTGTATGTCCGGCGCAAGTAAAATAATGGCTCTAAGTATCTGATTACTGAGATCGATTGTTGGTAAAGTGAGTATGCAGTTCTCGCCATTCCGTATCAGTTTGATCAGTTGGCGGATGGTTGACTCTGTTTTTCCACTACCCATGGCTGTAGATGATAGTAATACTTCTAACAATGTTTACTTCCTATATTGATTGAGTGCGCGCAAAATGATGGCCCCGCCTAGATCGGAGCATGATGATTGAGCGACAGTTTGGAGAGGGAGCCCCAATCAAGCTTGAGGCTGTGAATATACCCGCCGTAAGTTGGCGCGGCATGCCATCTTATAGACCAATGTTATTAAGTTGTAAACCCTATTCAAGGTACTGTTTAATCAACGCTAGATTTTTGTTTTGAACAACTGTTATTTCTAAATCAGTCAGAAGTCGTAGAGGGCTGTCGATATAACTGTTGTATGCCCCTGCTTCACTGAACCTTGCTGTGGGGATTGTGAGGCGACCGCGGCTTGTTCAGGCTGCGCTGGATCCGAGAAGGCCAGATCGGACGATAGCCATAGGTTACCCTTGACGATCACACCAAACTCTCACACATACGGTCTCTAGGATTATCTTTCTCAAGTCGTCTGCCCTGAGACTACTGGTAATATGACGGTGAAATAGCCGTTCATCGGGGGTTCGATTCACCACGCCTGAACCAGCCCCTATTCGAACAACAGCGAGAACGCCCGGCAGGAGATTAGTTGGTTCTCCCCTGCCGCGCATTCAATCATCAACTATTATTGAAAATCGCGGCAAGTTTATTTGCGACTGTTGTAGGATGGATGTGCGTGTATCTTCTCAGCATTCGATAGTCACGGTGTCCTGATATCATCGCAACTTCGGGAACACTAAGCCCATATTCGAAATGTCTAGAAATACCTTCATGCCGCAGATCATGCCATCGCAGGTTATTGATCCCGGTAGCCTTAAGCAACTCGGCCCACCAAGAACTCAAAGTGTAGTAGTTGATGGGTATGATGGTATCCACGCCATCTCGTCTTTCGATTGATCTTATTATTCCAATTGCTTTTGGTGTGAGTGGAATCGTTCTCGGATAGTCGTTCTTCGTCTTAGGGATGTGAAGTGTAGACTGCTCCAAATCAAGATCTTTCCATTCCGCTCTGAGAAGCTCGCCTTTCCTCATTGCAGTTTCGACGGCCAACTCGATGATATATCGCATCGATCGTAAGCCCCTGCGGCCATCAGTTTCAACGATTCGGTCCCATTTGTCTTTTGAGATACGTCGCTCTCTACTGTTTCGAATCTTCGGTTTCCGTACAGATTTGAAGGCATTAGCAGTCAGACTGACGCCCCATTCGCTTTGGGCAATAGTCAAACAGTGCGAACCAATACATAGCTCTCTTACAACCGTGGCAGGCTTAACAATCGTCAGTCTTTTATCTCTGTAGCGAGCGACATCTCCTTCGGTTAGATCGTTGATCTTTATGTTGTACAGGTCTGATCTTTGAAATCGTCTAAGTATCGAACACTCCCTCCTATACCAATGCCTTTTCGATAGAACCTCGACGTAGTACCGTTCAAGTAAGGTTCCAAAGGTCTCTTTGCTGAATGGCGCCTGGTTTCGCGCTACTGGATTGCGATATCTGTCGGACTCGGTAGCTCTAGACCATGTTATTGCTTCCGATTTCGTTCGAAATGTTCGTGTTATCGACTGAGTTCCTTTCACACGTATTTGGACTTGGAACTTCCCATTCCTTTTCCTGATGGTAGCCATCTTGATCCTCAATGTGCCCGAAGTTGTGCCCAAACGCGCGGATCAGGGTTTTCCGATAGAGATCGATGGTTCTTGGTCGACAGTTAAGCCATTGTTTTACAACGATTTTACCATCGACTGGAGTGGATTGGATGCATAGCAGCGCGATTGCCTAGTGTGGACCTAGTATCGCAGCGTACATGCTCACCCGGGCCGGGATCGACGAAGCGCGGATCTGGCGCGTCGAGGGCGCCGCGGACCGGACGCCGCGCAACGCCGCGGATCCGAAGGCTCCGGAGAACCGGCGGATCGAGATTCTCCTGCAGGGATCTCCAGGATGAAGGTGTCCCGGACCGGGCGGATCGTGGCGGCCGCCCTCGGCCTGCTCATCGCGGGGAGGGCCGCCCCCGTCGCCGCGGAACCGGCGGGCGGCCCTCCCGCCGCCCCGGCCGCAGAGCCGCAGGCGCCGACGGGCGATCCGGTGCAGTGGGTGCGCACGCTCCAGTTGCTGCAGGATCGGGTCGCCGCCGGCTCCCGGGCCGCCCACGAGAGCCAGCCGCTGCTGATCGCCCGGATCAACGCGGATCTCCTGGCCGTCCCGCCCGAGATCTGGGGCCGCCGGAGCAATATCCGGGCCGCGATCACGTTCGCCCTCAGCGGCGGCGGTCCTTCCGTCCTGCGCCGGCTGACGGCGCAGGACGGCCTCGGCGAGCCCGAAGCGACGCTCGCGCGCGGGGCGCTCGCCTATGTCGAGGGGCGGGAGGCCGAGGCGCGGCGCCTGCTCCAGGACGTCGACACGACGGATCTGCCGCCGACGCTCGCGGGCGCCATCGGCCTGACGCAGGCGTCGCTCGCCGTGCCCGACCAGCCGATCCGGGCGATCGCCCTGCTCGACCGCGTCCGGGTGCTGCTGCCGGGCACGCTGACCGAGGAGGGCGCCCTGCGCCGCGAGATCTTCACCCTCGGTCAGATCGGCGACCTGAAGACGTTCGAGGCGCTGGCGATCCAGTACCTGCGCCGCTTCCCGCACTCGATCTACGCGGGCAACTTCCGGCAGCGACTGGCCTATCAGCTGACGCAGTTCGATATCGGCCACGACGCGGAGCGCTTCGCGACCCTCAACAGGATCCTGGACGAGCTCGGTCCCGAGAGCCGGCGCGACCTGTATCTGGTGGTCGCCCAGACGGCGATCCAGGCGGGTCAGACGGCCGCGGCGCTCCGCGCCAGCGAGAAGGCCCTCGCGCTGTGCGCGCCCGGAAGCGCGGAGGCGACCCGGGGCCAGCTCTACCGGGCTGCCGCCGAGATCGTGAGCCTGGCGACGTTCCAGTCCGGGTCGCGGACGCTGAGATCGCTCGACAGGGCCAAGCTCACGGCCCGCGACCTGCCCCTCCTCGAGACGGCCCTGTCGACCGCCGAGGCGATCGGACGCGGGCTCGCCGGCCGGCCCGGCCTGCCGGAGGCCGACGCCGCCGCGAAGCCGGCGCGGGCGGCGCCGGATCCCGCCGACGGGCCCGCGAGCCTGATCCCGAAGGCGCAGGCCACGATCGACCGGATCGATCTGATGCTCAGCAAGGCGACCCCGTGAACACGATCTCCACCGCGGTCCAGAAACCCGTCCCCAAACCCGATCGGGATGTCGCACCGTCCCCGCATCCGGCGGCCGACCTTCAGGCGCGGCCGGATCCGGCGGTGCGGGGCGCCTTCGACCTGGTCCTGCGCGCGGTCTCGGGGGGAACGCCCGCCGCCCGACCCGAGACCGACGGGGGTGAGATGGACGAACCGGAGGGCGCGACCGGGGAGGATCGGCGGCCCGAAGCCGGCGCATCGCCCGCGCCGCCGCCGTCACCGGGCGATCCCGGCAGCGCCGCCGCGGCGCTCGCCGAGATCCTGAGCGCCGCCGTCCTGTCGGCCCGTCCGGAACTGCCCGCGGGCCACGGGACCGGTGCTCCGGGACCGGCCCCATCCGCCGCATCCCCGGCGGGCCCCGACGCGGCCCCGGAGATCAGCCTCGTGGGAAATCTCGAGGCGGCCCGCGCGGACGCGTCGCCGCGCGCCGGGCCGAGCCCGGGCACCCTGCTGCAGGGCGGCCCCCCGCAGGTCGAGGTCCTCGACCGGGCGGTTCACTTCAAGCCCATCCTGCCCGAGGCGGCCCGCCACGCCCTCCCGGCCGCCGCAGCGGCAACGTCCGCGTTGCCGGCCGTCCCGAACGCGGCGGACGCTCAGCCTCGACCCGTCCGCCCCGGACCGGTGGCTCCGGCCGTCGCCGGGCCCGATCCCGCTCCGATCGCGCCGGCCGCCCAGATCGCCGCCCAGATTGCCGCGCAAGTCGCCACCCAGATTGCCGCGCATGTCGCCACCCAGATCGCCGGGACGGTCGCCGGGAAGGTGAACGCAGCGCCGCCGAAGGCGACGGTCGCCCTCGCGACCGATCCCGAGCCTCGAGCCGGCGATGCGTCGGCCCGCGCTGATGCGTCGGCCCGCACCGCGACGGGGATCGATGGGCCGGGGGGGCTCACGGCACGCGAGGACAACCGTTCCCGCTCCGGCATCGCCGGACTCCTCCTCGCCCCCACCGGCCGGCAGGGGCCGCCGGGCGTCCCCATCCCGGGTCCCGGCAACGGATCCGGGACCGAGCCGGCCCAACTCGCCGCCGTCCTGCCGACGATCGCGGCGGCCATCACGGAGGAGATCGAGCGCGCGACCGCGGCCGGACCGGAGCGTCGCGTCGGCGCCGATCCGGCGATCCCCGCGGCTCAGGACGGGCCGCTCCGGGTGCTCAAGATCCAGCTCCGGCCGGAGAGCCTCGGGATCGTCACGGTGGAATTGCGGCTCGTCGACGGTCAGCTCGAGACCCATCTGCGCGCCGCGCGTCCCGAGACGGCGGCGATGCTGCAGCGGGATTCGGCGATCCTCACCGAACTGCTCAAGCACGCGCATTACCGGCCCGAGATCATTGTCGAGCCGGTTCGCCCCGGCGACGCCGGGTTCTCCGCGGGAGGATCACCGTCCCAGGGCCAATCCGGGCTCACCGACGGCGGCGCCCGGCCGGGTCACGGCGGGGACGGGCAGCGGCAGGCAGACCAGCGCGCGGCGCAGCGGCCGACGCTCGGCAGGCGCGACGGGGAGCGGACAGATGAGACGGTACGTCCTCGCGACGGCGGCGTTTATCTGTAGCGCCGCCCCGGTCGCCGGGACCGTGTGCGAGGCCGAGATGAGCCGTGCCGCGGCCCGTTACGGCGTGCCCCTCGGCGTGCTCTACGCGGTCGGCCTCACGGAGACGGGTAAGCGCGGCTCGCTCCAGCCCTACGCCATGAACATCGAAGGGGCGGCCTATTTCGCGACCGGGCCCCAGGACGTGCTGGCCCACTTCGCCGCGGCGCGCCGCCGGGGCGCGCGCCTGATCGATCTCGGCTGCATGCAGATCAACCACCACTATCACGGCGAAAAGTTCGCCTCGGTCGAGGCCATGATCGACCCGCGCGCGAACGTGGACTACGCGACGCAATTTCTCCGGGATCTGAAGCGGCGGGAAGGCAGCTGGACGATGGCCGTGGCGCGCTATCATGCCGGCCCGCACAACAACGCCGCGCAGAAGATCTACATCTGCCGGGTCGTGGCCAACATGGTCGCCACGGGCTTCGGCCAGTGGACGCCGGCCGCGGCGCATTTCTGCCGGTGATCGTCCCGGCCGGGGCGGAAGAATGCGGACCGGGCCCGGTCAGGGAACCAACCGAAGGACCGGGCCCTTTCGGCAGAGGCCCCGTCACCGGCCCGGAGGAGCCGCATGACCGACGCCCCAGACCCGCCGGAAGGACCGCCCGGGAAAACGGCGCTGCTGGTGGTCCTCACCCTCACGGCCGTTGCCGCCGCCGCGTACGTCCTGATCCACATGGACTAGGTTGCCCGGCGACGCACCTACAGGGTCCGACAATTCCCGTAGCTGACCTTGACGTCGTTGCGCTCCTCGGGATTGAGCTGCGCCTCGACGAAGTTCATCTTGTTGAGGTCGATCAGAAGGAAGTAGACGCCGTTCTGACACTTGATCGCGTTGCGCGGCGTGCGCTCGTTCAGCCGCGGTGAGGCCGTCTGGCACTCGTAATAGTCGGAGCGCCCGGCCGAGATCACGGTCAGCAGGCCGCCGCTGGAGACCAGCGAGAATGTCCGGGCCTTCTGGGATTGCGGTTTGGCGCCTTCGGGTGCGGCGACATCGAGACTGGTCGACGCCTCCACCGTACACGTCATCGGACGGCGCAGCTGGGGGACCGCGGGCGTGATGCTCAGCAGGAGGAGCGCACCAGCGAGCGCTACCCGTTCGGCGATCATCGGCGAGGGATCCGTGATTCGTGGGTAGTTTCTACCCAGAAGCTAGACCGTTATCCATCCTTGTAAATGCCGCCTGCTCGGATCCATGGGCCGATCAACAGATTTGCCGCCCGCTCCATTGCATCGCGCCAAGGATTACGGGCCAGGCCGGCCCTTCCGCCGGGACCCGATCCGACCGGAATGCCGGCGAAGCGCGCTCTAATCCTCCAGGGCGTCCGGATTGTCGTTGGCGGCCGGATCGGGATCGCGCCGCGCCGCGATCTCCGTACCGATCTCCATGAGCAGCAATCGGGACAGGAGCTGCATCGTCGCCGTGCCGTGCGCGACCACGAGTTGATGGGCCAGGATCGTCGTCTCCACCATGCGGTCAAAACCGTCGTCGTCGGACATGGCGGTGCAGTAACCTGGTTGAATGCCGAGCATACAACTTAAAGGTAAGGATCCGGTTCGACCGCCCGCGCAGAAACAGGATTTCCCATGATCCCGACCATCCAGGCCGACGCGCTCCTGGGGAGACTGGCCGAGGCCCTGGGGAGCCCGGTCGAGATCTTCTTCGCCGAATGCGCGCCGGCGACCGGGCGCACATCCGGGGACGCGTCGCCGGATTGCGACGCGCTGCCGACGCTGGAGCTGCTCCGTCTGTGGGAATCGCTGCGGGAGCCGGTGCGCCGGGAGCGGGTGCTGGCCGCCGCCCGGCAGGAGGCCCGAACCCTGCGGGCGAGCCGCGCGGAGGACGCGGCGGCCGGCTGACCGGAGCTCACCGCGCGCAGATCCGGGACGCGGCTGTCGGATCGGGCCGTCTCGATCAGGGGCCCGCGGCGGGCGGCGCGGGTACGGCCGCGAAGGTCAGGGCCGTCGCGGGCAGGGCGGGCGTGGCCGGCCTGTCCTGCTGAGCCGGCTTCTCCAGCTTGGCCGTTCGCCTGTCGCGCTTCTCGTAGAAGGCGTTGCCGCCGGCGACGGCCACGTAGTGCATGTTCGTGTAGGGGAAGCGGTGGCCCGCGGTGTGGAAGAACATCGCCTTCCCGACCTTCGGGTGCCGCTCGCCGGCCAGGACGGCGTCGGCGGCGTCGGCGACCTTCTGCAGGTCCTTCTCCTGCATCGGCTTGGTGAGGACGCCCGGCGCGAACTGGCCCGGCTGCCCGACCACCGCGCAGATGCCGCCCGGGAAGATCGCGTTCTCGAGCCGGTTCATCACGACCGTGCCGACGGCGACCAGCCCGTCGCTGTCGCTCCTGTTCGACTCGAAGTACATGGCGCGGCCCAGACAATCGCGCTCGGCGTCGCTGACGACCATCGGCGGCTTGCGGTCGGGGATCGATCCCGTCGTGAGCACCGGCGACGCGGTGTTGCAGGCCCCCAGGCCGCCGGCCGCCGCCAGAACGATCAGTGCAGGACCGACCTTCGTCCTCTCGCTACCCCGCATGCATCCGCGCTCCGTGCTCCTCCAGCCTGACCAGCCGGGCGGTGTTCCGCTCCGACCGGACGAAGGCCAAGCTTGACGGCACGTTCGCGGCGAGGATGTGGCGAGGCTGTCCCGTTTCGGGACCGGACCGGGAGCCTCAGTGCTGGCCCTGACCCGCGGCCAGGACGGTCACGCCCAGGGCGATCACCCCGATGCCCACCAGCATCGTCGGGTTGAGCGCCTCGCCGTACAGCCACGCGCCGCCGAGCGCCGCGCCGATCATGCCGATCCCCGACCAGATCGCGTAGACCACGCCGATCGGCAGCATGTCCATGCTGGTCGACATCAGCCACAGGGCGGTGCCGTAACCGAGCGCCACGATCACCGTCGGCCCCGGGCGGGTGAGGCCGTCGGCGGCCTTCAGCGCCAGGGTGGCGGTCACCTCCGCGCCGATGGCGAGCCCGAGGATCAGGTACGGATTCATGGCACGGCGGACTTTCGGGCTGCGCGGGCTGGGTGAGTCGGGCGGTCGAGGCGTGTAGAACCAGGTTCGAATCGGACGCCCGCGCGGACGGGGCGGCGCTGGGCCGGCCCGGATCCGCGTCGAAACGGCCGCGGGACGTCGGCGGCCGCCGGACACAAGGCCACAGATCCGTGAACATTTCCGAACCGGCGGCTCGCCGCTTCGCGGGCGACGGACCGGCCCGGCGCCGGGGCCGATTGGGGCTTTCGTTAAGGCCTGCTGATCATGGTGACCGCGCGCCGTCCCGCCCCGGGGCCGGCCGCGCGACAGCGACGATCCAGAGCGACACAGATCCAGCATGACCGCGTCCTTGGCGATCCCGGATTCTCCGGCCCGCGCGCGCCGGGGCCGCCGCTGGGGCGCGATCGCCGCGGCGGGCGGCGCCGCGATCGCGGGCTGCGCCTGGACCGCGGCCGCGCTGATCAACGTCCCCGATCCCGTCACCCTGACGGCGCTCGCGGTCATCGAGCCGTCGTCGGTGGGCACGTGGTTCCCGAGCCGGATCGTCCAGGCCCCGGCCCGGGCGAGCGACCTGCCGGCGCGGCCGCGCCCGATCCTCGACCGCGTCCCCTGGAAGGGGAAGACGGTCCCGCTGATGACGGTGCTGGAGGCGACCCACACCAACGCGTTCCTGGTGCTGCAGGACGGCGTCCTGATCCACGAGTGGCAGCGCGCGGGCACCGGACCGGAGACGCTGTTCCCCTCGTGGTCGGTGGCGAAGTCCATCGTCTCGCTGCTGGTCGGCGCCGCGGTGGCGCGGGGTCAGCTCGCCGAGACCGACCGGGTCTCCACCCTCCTGCCCGAGCTGCGGAACGGCGCGGTCTTCGGCCAGATCACCGTGCGCAACCTCCTCGACATGGCGAGCGGCATCGCCGTGCCGGAGAACTACGACCCCCGGCATCCCCTGACCGGCACCGCCGGCATGTACCTGACGCGCGATCTCACGGCCTTCGTGCGCGACAACGCCCACCTGGCGTTCAAGCCCGGCACCAAGGGCCGCTACCGCAGCATCGACACCGAGCTGCTCGGCCTGATCCTCGCCCGGGTCGAGGGCAAGCCGCTGGCCGACATCCTCTCGGAGCGGATCTGGAAGCCGATGGGCGCCCAGGCCGACGCCACCTGGAACCTCGACCGGCCCGGCGGCATCGAGAAGGCGTTCTGCTGCATCAACGCGACGGCCCGCGACTTCGCCCGCCTCGGCCTTCTGGTGGCCGACCAGGGCCGGTCGGGCGATCACCGCATCATCCCGGGCCGCTGGATCGAGCGGATCATGACGCCGGCCCGGCGCGACGTCGACGGCTGGCAGTACTCGGCCCAGTGGTGGCACGCCCCGGGCGGCGAGGACGACGACATCTCGGCGATCGGCGTCTACGGCCAGTACATCTACGTGAACCGCGCGACCGGCACGGTGATCGTGAAGCTCAGCGACCACGGCGCCGAGCAGGACGAGGTCGACACGCTGGCGGTGATGCAGGCCATCGCGGGCGACCTCGCCGCCGGCCGCCCCGCCGCCCGCAAGGACCCCTGAGCGGGCGACCGCGGTCCCGAGTCCCGATCGGGCCGGGATCAGGTCGGGATCAGGCTTCTGTCGGGCCGGCTCCCGGCACGGAGGGATGCCGGGCGATCGGGCTCAGGGGCGCGAGGTCCCGCGCCCGCCAGTTGCGCAGGAGCCGCCAGCCGACCCGCTTCCAGGCGATCGACGGCACCGGCGAGGCCGGATCCACGAGGGCGCTCAGCGCCCGCGTGTAATCGAGCACGAGGCCCGGGGTCCAGGTCATGGACCGCGCCCCGTTGCGCAGGAAGGCCGCCGCCCAGAACTCCGGCGTGGTCAGCGCCGCCGCGAGCCGCCGCCAGGGATGCCCGCCGCGGCTGAACGCGCCCTCCACGGCGATGTCCAGCGCCCGCGCCACCGTGGTGGAGCAGTTGCGGCTGATGAAGTTGTAGGTGGTGTCGCGGCTGTACTGCGCCCAGAACGCCCGCAGCCGGGCGGCGTCGATGCCGTTCAGCGTCACCGCCACCGTCGCGGGGCACCAGTCCGCCACCTCCGCGGCGTGCGAGGGCAGGAAGCGCCCGGGCACGTCGTTCTCCGGGCCCGCGCGCAGGCTCGAGCGCAGGTTGGCGGGGGAGCGGTCGATCTCCACCGCGGGGTAGTGGCTGACGTAGAGGTCGTCGCCCTGCTGCAGGGCCGCGTGGCCGGTGGAGAAGCGCCCGGCCTTGTCGACGGAGGCGACGTAGCGCCGGATCAGCCGCTGGCCGGCGGGGGTGGTCGCCTGCCCGGTGGGCGTCCAGACATAGACCGTCAGGCTGCCGGGCTCGTCGCCGCCGACCGACACGACCGACACGGCCGGCTCGGCGGTGCCCAGGCGCCGGGTGCGCAGCCCGACCAGCGCGAGGTTGGCGCCGTTCAGGATCAGGAACATGCCGATGCAGTAGCCGACCGTGCCGGCGTACCAGGTCGGCCAGGGCTGGAGATGGAACAGGCCGAAGGCGATGCTGAGGCCGCCGAGGGCGACCGACATCCGCCAGCCAGCGAATTTCAGCAGGCCGGCGATCGTGATCCGGACGAGGCCGTCGACCACGAAGGCGACGCCGAAGATCATGGCGAGCAGGAAGGTGCTGTGCTTCGTGGCCATCATGATCAGCACGGCCATGACCGACAGCAGCGCGCCCTTGGCGAGGCGCAGGCGGCGCGCGGCGCCGATCGCGGACGCGCCGACGAGGAGGGAACTCACGCCCTCGGCCAGGAGGATCAGGCCGAACCACCGGTCCGGGACGTGGAGCGCACCGTCGAGGGAATCGATCACCACCAGGAGGCCGAGCGACGACCACAGCAGGCCGGTGGCGGCGATGAGGTGCCAGTGACGGCGGACCGCGGCCCGGCCGACGAGCAGCATCCAGAGGGGCGGCATCCGGCCGCCGACCGCGTCCGCGGCGCCCGGTCCGGGCGCTTCGAGCGCGGAGAGCGCGCGCGGGATAGTGGTCGCACAGGGTCCGGACATAGGGGTCGCCCTCGATAGCGCGCGTCGACGGGCCTCTCGCACGGATGCCGCCGTGCCGTCACGGCCGGAACGAGGCTCCCGACGCGCGAGCGTTTCGCGACGCGCCCGGCGCGCACGATCCACGCCTTGCCTGAGAACTTTGTTAATCGCGGCCCGGTCGCGGCGCCAGCGCCCGCGGAGAGGCCGTGGAGAAGCGCCACGGCCCCCGGGATCCCGTCGCGCGCCGCCCGACCGATGGTCAGCAGGGACGCGGGCCGCGGTCCGATCGACCCGTAACCGGGCGGCATCCGCGATCCGTCCCTGTCTCCGCCGCTGATTCGCGCCCCTACAGCCCGTCATCGTGCGGCCGTTCGCAGTCATCGCGGACAGCCTCCCAGACCGGAGGCCGAAACTGCGCACTGTTTGCGAGACGCCGCTGGCCTGGCAACCTCATGTTGCCTCGCAAGAACAGAAAATGTTCAAAGAACATCCTAAGATAAAGTATAGACAAAATAGACAGTTTTTGTATAGTTACGCGCCAATCTTGGCACACTCGAAGCAATTCGGCGCATGCTTGGGCGGTAAAATCTGATCCTAGCCTCAGCTTTATCGATGCGCCGGTTTTCATGCCTCGAATTTCGGTACTGGGGGATTCATGAACACCATCGATCTGAACGAAAAGACCTCGGACCTGAACACAGACCTGATCAAGTGCACGGCATCACTGGTCGCGGCCTACGTGTCTCGGAATGCGGTGGGCGTGGGCGACCTGCCGGTTCTGATCGACCAGGTGCACACGGCCATATCGGTGCTGCAGGGCGGCGGCTCGGGATCCGGTCCCGGCTGGACCGGCCCGACGGCGGCGCAGATCGAGGCTTCGATCCAGCAGGACGGCCTGATCAGCTTCATCGACGGCCGGTCCTACAAGACCCTGAAGCGTCACCTCACGGCGCACGGCCTCACGCCGGAGCGTTACCGGGCGAAGTACGGCCTGCCGGCCGACTACCCGATGGTGGCCCCGGGCTACGCCGCCAAGCGCTCGGAGATCGCCAAGGCGATCCAGCTCGGACACAAGGCGGCCTGAGGCGGCCAGGCCCGCACCGCCCTGGATCGGCGGCCCCGTCCGGGCCGCCGCGGGACACGGGCGCGGGAATGCCTGACGGCGGATCGCCCGATCCGCCCGTCCCGGTCTCCGCGCTGGGGTCGGGGGCCCCGGGGGGGGGGCCAGCGCGGAGACCGACCCCGATGACCCGGTGGGGCGGGGCAGGGCGGATCCCGCGAGCGCCCGTCGGCCGCGCGGGCCGCTCAGACCCGGGCGACCGCCAGGGTCCCGTCATCGATGGGGACGAACCGGACGCCCGCCCGGCGCAGCGCCTCGACCGCGTGCAGGCGGGACCGGCTTCCCCGATGCTCGCTGTCCTCTTCCAGACGCCGCACGGTGGAATGCGACAGGCCGCTCGCCTGAGCGAGCTCCATCATCGACCAGTCGAGGAGCGCCCGCGCGGCCCGCAGGTGGTGGCCGCTCACGGAATGCTCCAGCCCCTCGTGCAGGCCGCCGGGGGGCGGGGCGTGGTTGCGGACGGGGTATTTGAGCCCGCAGCGCCCCAGATAGGTCCCGTCCGGATCCCAGACGGGCATCGTGAGGATCCGGAAGTGCCAGAGCTCACCGTTGGCGAGGCGCTCGTGGGCGCCCCCCTGGAAGAACGCCCGCCGCTCGATCTGCTCCAGGGCCGCTGCCCGGAAGCCCGCGCGCTCCTCGGGAACGATCAGGATATACGGCTCGGCGCAGATCTCCTCCAGCGGGAGCCCGTGGACCTGGGCGACGGCGAACGGGATGTCCCGGACGCGGTCGAGCCCCATCGAGAAGGTCGTGATGTGCTCCGTGAGGTAGAGCGCGCTCTGCCGGCGGCGCTCTTCCTGCCGCAGGCGCGCCAGCTGTTCGCGGTCGCTCACGTCGAGCGCCGTGCCGCTGAGGGCGACGGGCCGCCCCTCCGCCGAGACGCGCACCTCCATCGTCAGCGAGAGCGTGCGCACCGTGCCGTTCGTCCGGATCACCCGGACGATGACCTCGCGGGGCACGTGCCCCTGCCGGATGTCCGCCAGCGCCGGCATGAGAGGCCGGTCCTCGGGATGGATCAGGCTCAGCAACAGGTCGTAGCGCGCCTTCGCGGCGTTCGGAACGAGCCCGAGCAGCCGGTAGAACCCGGGCGACCAGACCTGCTCCTCGCCCGCGAAGATCCAGCTCCAGGCCCCACTCACGCCCCGACTTTCCGTGAGAGTCAGGAACTCTCCCGACGAGAAAGTCAGAGCGCTTAAAGCAGTATGGAACATCTCAGCACCGTTCGAACCGTATCACCGTTCCCGCCGTTCGGCCACGAGAATTTTTTCGGCACAACACTTCACCATTCATCCGGAATTTCTTCAGATCCGGCACGTATCTCCATCGAGATGGCGCCCGCGATCGACAAACATCTTGCATCGACATTCCAGCCCGAGGCGATTTGTTCCCGATCGAACGGATTCGTTCCTGCCGCGCCGTGAACGGAGGTTTCCGGGATCCTCGACCGCATCCCGCCCCTCCGCGCGTTCGGCACACACCGTCACGACAGCAACGCGACCGGATCTCGCTCGACAATGACCCCTGTCGCGAAGGAGCTTCTCTGACCTTCGGTGTTTAAGAATGGTGATTTTCCGCTCCGGCATTGAATCGAACTTCATAAAAGCGCGACCTCGAGATTCTATGACGAGTCATGCACGCATATTACAGATTTTATTGGGGATCCTATTGATTGTATATCATGCACAATCGGTCATAGTGCGAATATTACAATACGTTTGCCAAATTATCGATATGCACATCCCACGAAATCGAACGACTGGCGCGCTGATCCTTGGATCGTCGAGGCTCCTCAGACGGGCGCGCGACGGGGCCACGCGAGCGCGGCCGGCGCGGCGAGGTCGGGACCGGTGGCGATTGACAGGCCGGGCCGTACAATGCGGGGACACGGGGTCGCGCACCGGGAGGAACCGCATGAGGGTCGCCTGCATCGGCGAGTGCATGGTCGAACTGTCCGAACGCCCGGACGGGAATCTGGTCCGGGCGTTCGGCGGCGACACGCTGAACACCGCGCTCTACCTCGCGCGCCTCGGCGTCGCGGTGGACTACGTGACCGCGCTGGGCGACGACATCTGGAGCGACGAGATGGCGGCGGCCTGGGGCCGCGAGGGCATCGGCCTCGACCGGGTCCGGCGCCTGCAGGGCCGGATGCCGGGCCTCTACATCATCCGCACGGATGCCGACGGCGAGCGCAGCTTCCACTACTGGCGCGACCGGGCCGCCGCCCGGGACCTCTTCACCGAGCCGGGCGCCGCCGAGACGGAGGCGGAGCTGGAGCGCTACGACCTCGTCTACCTGTCCGGCATCAGCCTGTCGCTCTACGGCGAGACCGGGCGCGCCGCCCTGTTCGAGACGCTGTCGCGCCTGCGGGAGCGGGGCGGGCAGGTCGCCTTCGACACCAATTACCGTCCCCGCGGCTGGCCCGACCGGGACGAGGCCTGGGCGGCCTTCCGCGCGGCCCTGGACCTGGCCGACGTGATCTTCGCCTCGGCCGAGGATCTGGACTGGCTGTTCGGCGCTGCGGGCGAGGACGAGGTGCTGCGCCACCGCGGCCGGGCCGAGATCGTGCTCAAGACCTCGGACGGATCCGGCCCCGTCGCCCGGGTGCTGCACGGCCGGGCCGACACCGCGGTGCCGGCCGGGCGGGCCGCGCGGGTCGTCGACACGACGGCGGCGGGCGACAGTTTCGCGGCGGGCTACCTCGCGGCGCGCATCGCCGGGCTGGCACCGGAAGCCGCCGCCGCCGAGGCGCACCGCCTGGCCGGGGCGGTGATCGGGCATCGCGGCGCCGTGATTCCCCGGGACGCGATGCCGGTCCCCGCCGCCCGACCGCCGGGTGCGGACGCCTGAGGGAGGCGGGGCCGCCCTTGAGGCGGACAAGCGCAACCGCTACCTCTCTGCCAGCGGGGGACGGCCCCGCAGCGTCATCGCCGCGCGTGGTGCGGCCGAGAGGGCACCCGTGGCGCCGATTCCCCCGCCGATCCAGGTTCCCGAGCCCGACGCCGCGGCGGGCGGCGGCACCCCGAAGACGCGGGTCAGCGCGCGCGGCCGGCTGCGCACCTATTTCCTCACCGGCATCATCGTCGCCGGCCCGCTCGCCATCACGGCCTACATCACGTGGTGGTTCATCGCGCTGATCGATTCGTTCGTGAAGCCGCTGGTCCCGGCGAGCTACCTGCCGGACCACTACCTGCCGTTCTCGATCCCGGGCCTCGGCCTGGTGATCGCGTTCCTGGCGGTGACCCTGCTAGGCTTCCTCACGGCGAACCTCGTCGGACGCTCGGTGATCGAGTTCGGCGAGGTCCTGCTGGCGCGGACCCCCGTGATCTCCGGCCTCTACAAGGGCCTGCGGCAGATCTTCGAGACGCTGTTCTCGGCCAACGGCACCTCGTTCCGCACGGTGGGGCTCGTGGAGTTCCCCGTGAAGGGCACGTGGTCGGTGGTGTTCCTGTCCGCCCCGGCGGCCCACGAGGTCGAGGGGGCGCTGCGGGCCCGGGGGGCGCCGGCGGACGACCTCGTCGGCGTCTTCCTGCCCTGCGCGCCCAACCCGACCACGGGCTTCTTCTTCTACCTGCCGCGCGCGGAGGTGGTGGAGCTCGCCATCAGCGTCGACGACGCCGCCAAGCTGGTGATGTCGGCCGGGGTGATCCAGCCGGAGGACCCGCAGGGCCGCCTCAACGCCATGGCGGCCACCTTGCGGACGGCCCAGCAGGCCGGCGGACCGCTGCCCCGCCGGGAGCCGCAGGACGCGTGATGCGGCGCCCGGTCGCCGGCTTCGTCGCCGTCTCGGCGGCCTGAGCCACCCCGTGTCGCGCCACGGTGCAGGATGTCCCGCTGCCCCGGGTCGCTGCGCTGCGCTCGCGATGACGGCAGCGTCGACCGGAACCGTCGAAGCGGGGACGACCTCCGGTCCGCTCAAGGGGCCGTCCCCGAGGCGCCGGCGCGCGATCCAGGCCTCCTGCGCGCCGATCTCACCGCTCCTCGGCTTGCGGGAGACCGTGGGATTGGCGGCCATCGTCCACGAGAAAGGCCGCCCCGCGCGCGCGGGACGGCCCTGAAATGATCAGACTGCTATCGGCTCAGCGCTGCAGCGAGGCGGTCTGCGGCGCGATGGTCGGCGGCGTCGCCTGCGCGACCGTCACGGCGCTGCGGGGCGCCGTCGGGCCCCAGCCGGAGGCGCATTGCAGGGTGAGGGCGAGGCCCAGCGCGATGCAGAGCCCGTTGGCGGCCAGCCAGAAGGGCCGGGACGCCCGACGCACGGCGGCCTGCAGCTCGTCCGCGGTCTTGCCCGCCGCCTCGGCGGCGCGATCCGAGATCGGCAGGAGCCAGGGCTCGGTCGGCAGGGCGTGGGCACCGGCCATCTCGTGGGAGCCCGGCAGGCCTTGGAACAGTCCGTTCGACATGTCCGTCCTCCAGATTCGTCCGTGATGTCCCGGCTTACCGGGCCATTCGTTCATCTCCAGTTAAGGGAAGAATATGGCTGATGCAAGGTCACGAGGCCTGTCCGGAGCCTCCCGGACCGCCCGTACGGCGCCGCCAAGCTTCCGCGCGATCCCGTCAAACCTCTGAAACGAAACACTTTTCCAGAGAGCCTGTGACATCGGCGCATCGGAGTACCGATCCGGTCGCGCGGCGGCGATTCCGGATCCGGCCGTTCAGGAAGGCCGGACTTTCCTGAACGAATCCGTTCAGGAAACCGTTCATCCGGCCCCGATCAGCCGGATCGCGGCCTCCCGCTCGAACAGGTAGAGCAGCACCCGCAGCGCCTGTCCCCGCGGGCTCTTGAGGCCGGGATCGCGCTCCACGATCATCCGCGCGTCGTCGCGGGCGGCCTCCAGCAGGGCGGCGTCGCTCTCCAGCCGCGCCAGCCGGAACGCCGCCATGCCGGATTGGCGGGTGCCGAGCACCTCGCCCTCGCCGCGCAGCTTCAGGTCGGCCTCGGCGATGCGGAAGCCGTCCTCGCTCGCGCGCATCATCTCCAGCCGGGCCCGGGACACCTGCCCGAGGGGCCCCCGGTAGAGCAGCAGGCACGAGGAGGCCTTCGAGCCGCGCCCGACCCGGCCGCGGAGCTGGTGCAGCTGCGCCAGCCCGAAGCGCTCCGCGTGCTCGATCACCATGATGGTGGCCTCGGGCACGTCGACTCCGACCTCCACCACCGTGGTCGAGACCAGGAGCTTGGTCTCCCCGGCGGCGAACCGCGCCATGGCGGCGTCCTTCTCGGGGCCGGGCATCTTGCCGTGGATCAGCCCGACCGCGTCGCCGAAGTGCTTCCGCAGATCGTCGAAGCGCTCGGCCGCGGCGGCGAGGTCGACGAACTCCGATTCCTCCACAAGGGGGCAGATCCAGTAGACCCGCTCGCCCCCGGCGATCGCCCGGGCGAGGCCGGCCACGACCTCGTCGATCCGCTCGGTCGGCAAGGTGATCGTCCGGATCGGCTGGCGGCCGGCGGGCTTCTCGTCGAGGATCGAGACGTCCATGTCGCCGAAGAAGGTCAGCGCCAGGGTGCGGGGGATCGGCGTCGCGGTCATGACCAGGAAGTCCACCGCCTCGCCCTTGGCGCCGAGCGCGAGGCGCTGGTGGACGCCGAACCGGTGCTGCTCGTCCACCACCGCGAGGCCGAGGTCGCGGAACGTCACCGCCTCCTGGAACAGGGCGTGGGTGCCGACGAGGATGTCGATCTCGCCCGCGGCGAGGTCGGCCAGCGTGCTTTTCCGCTCCGCGGCCCGGTCGCGGCCGGTCATCAGGCGCAGGCGTAAGGAGCCGGCCAGCGGCCTCAGCCGCTCGAAATGCTGCCGCGCCAGGATCTCGGTGGGCGCCATCAGGGCGGCCTGACGCCCGGCCTCGACCGCCGAGGCCATGGCGAGCAGGGCCACCGCGGTCTTGCCCGAGCCGACATCGCCCTGGAGCAGGCGCAGCATCCGCCGGGGCGCCGCGAGGTCGGCGCGGATCTCCGCCACCGCCCGGCCTTGCGCGCCGGTCAGCGCGAAGGGGAGGGCGGCCTCGAGGCGCCCGCTCAGGGCGCCGTCGCCGGCATTGACCCGGCCGGCCTTGCGCCGCTGGCGGGCGCGCAGGAGCGCCAGCGCCAGCTGCGAGGCGAGGAGCTCGTCGTAGGCGAGCCGCTTCCGGGACGGCGTCGCGGGCGGCGGCTGGAGCGGGTCCTCGGCCTTCGGCGGCGCCTCCTCGGGGCGGTGCTCGAGGCGGAGCGCGTCCGCGAAGGCGGGCAGGCGGTTCCGCTCCAGCCAGGCCGGGTCCTGCCATTCCGGCAGGACCGGCAGCCGGTCGAGGGCCGCGACCGCGAGCTTGTTGATCGCCCGGGAGGTCAGCCCCTCGGTGGCGCCGTAGACCGGCTCGACGGCGGGGAGTTCCGCGAGGCCCGCCTCGTCCACGATCCGCGACGGGTGGACCATCTGGCGGGTGCCGTCCCAGAGGTCGATCCGGCCGGTGATGTAGCGGTGCGACCCGAGCGGCAGCATCTTCTCCACCCGGGCGCGGGGCATGCCGAAGAAGACCAGGGAGATGTCGCCGGAGGCATCCTCCACCAGCACCCGGTGCGGGCGCCGGCCGGGCCCGGCCTGGGCCGGGCGGTGCGCCACCACGGTGACGCCGATCGTCACCGGCTCGCCGGTGGGGGCCTCGCTGATCGAGCCCATGAGCTTCCGCGCCACGCCGCCCTGGGGCAGGTGGAACAGCAGGTCAACGACCCGGGCCTCGCGCTCGGGGGTGCCGAGCAGCTTCTCGATGAGCGGCGCCATCTTCGGCCCGATCCCCGGCAGGGCGCGGGCCGGCGCGAAGAGCGGGTCGAGGATGCTGGGCCGCAGAGGTGGGACGACGGCAGGCGCGGGGGCGGCCTCCGCCGCCGGCGCCTCGGCCGCGTCGGAATCGTTCAAGGCCGGGTCCTGAGTCGCGCGTGCATCTGTCATGGCGGTTCGGCGGACATGGTGCCGGAGGCGCCTTATCATCCGGTGCATCCCGGCGCGCCAGTGCGGCAGGATGGAGACCGACCCCGGAGACCGAATCCATGGCCCGCGACTTCCTGCCGGGTTTCGACCGGCACCGGATCGAGACCGCGCCCGGCGTGACGATCAACGCCCGCTCGGCCGGGTCCGGGCCGCCGGTGCTGCTCCTGCACGGCCACCCGCAGACCCTGTCGACCTGGCTCCACGTCGCGCCGCGCCTCGCCGAGCGGCACGCCGTGGTGGCGATGGACCTGCGCGGCTACGGCGATTCGGCCAAGCCCCCGGGCGGCGAGCGCCACGTCGCCTATTCCAAGCGCGCCATGGCGGCCGACGCGGTGGCGGTGATGCGGGCGCTCGGCCACGAAAGGTTCGCGGTGGTCGGCCACGATCGGGGCGGGCGCGTCGCCCACCGCCTCGCCCTGGATCATGCGCAGGCCGTGGAGCGGATCGCCGTGTTCGACATCGCGCCGACCGCGACCATGTACGCGCGCACCGACAAGGATTTCGCCACACGCTATTTCTGGTGGTTCTTCTTCATCCAGCCCTATCCCCTCCCGGAGACGCTGATCGGGGCCGACCCGGAATACTTCCTGCGCCACCACGTCGAGGGCCAGTCGAAGACCCCCGGCTCGACCCCGCCGGAGCTCTTCGCCGAGTACCTGCGCTGCTATTCCGACCCGGCCTGCCGCCACGCGATCTGCGAGGATTACCGGGCGGCCGCCGGGATCGACCTGGAGCACGACGCGGCCGATGCCGAGGCCCGGATCACCGCGCCGCTGCTGGCGCTCTGGGGCGCGAAGGGCGTGGTCGGCCGGACCTACGACGTGCTGGAGACGTGGCGCGAGAAGGCGACCGACGTCTCGGGCCGGGCGCTGGATTGCGGTCACACCCTCCAGGAGGAGCGGCCGGACGCGGTTCTCTCGGAGCTTGCGGCGTTCCTGGGTTGACGGGCTGCGGCGCCGTGGCCCCGCGTCGCCGGTCTTGGCAGATCCGCTGAAAAGCGCAGATACGAGACGTGCCGGGCTCGCGAACAGCGTCCCCGGTTGATGACTTCGACACCTCCGTCATCGCGAGCGGAGCGAAGCGACCCAGGGTGGCACCACGCTTCCTGACGTCCCGCTGCCCCGGGTCGCTCCGCTCGCGATGACGGGGCCGCGCATCAACCGGAACCTTGGGAAGCCCGACGCCACACTGTCCCGAGTGGGACGCGTCGATCGTGCAGGACACCATGCCGGAGGACACCAACACCGTCTTCGACGTCGCCGTGGTCGGGGCCGGGGCCGCGGGGCTCGCCGCCGCCCTGGCGATCGCGCGCGAGGGCACTCCCACGGCGCTGGTCGGGCGCCACGCCCCGGTGGCGGACGGGCGGACCGTCGCGCTCCTCGACGGGTCGGTACGCCTCTTGGAGGCGCTCGACGCCTGGGAGGCGGTGGCACCGCACGCGAGCCCGCTCTGCACGCTGCAGATCGTCGACGACACCGGCAGCCTGTTCCGGCCGCCGCCGGCGCGGTTCCGCGCCGCCGAGATCGGCCTCGACGCCTTCGGGTGGAACGTCGAGAGCGCCCGCTTGGTCGAGAGCCTGCGCGCCCGCGCCCGGGCGCAGGACAACCTCACCCTGGTCGAGGCGGACGCCGCCGGCGCCGTGCCCGGCGAGGCGGCGGCCCGCGTCGCGCTGGCGGACGGGCGTGCCGTCGAGGCCCGGCTCGTGGTGGGGGCCGACGGGGCCCGCTCGCCGCTGCGGGCCGCCAGCGGCGTCCGCGTGCGCGACTGGACCTACCCGCAGAGCGCCATCACCACGATCCTGGCCCACGCGCGCCCGCACCGCGACGTCTCCACCGAGTTCCACACCCGGTCGGGGCCCTTCACCCTGGTGCCGCTGCCCGGCGGCCACCGGTCCAGCCTCGTCTGGGTGACCGGGGAGGGGGCGGCCCGGCGGCTCGCCGCCCTCGACGACGCGGCGCTGGGGCAGGCGGTGGAGCGGCAGGCCCGGGCGATGCTCGGCGCCATGCGGGTCGACGGCCCCCGCGGCCTCGTGCCGATGCGCGGCCTCGCGGTGGCGACCCCCGTGGCCCCGCGGCTGGCGCTGATCGGGGAGGCGGCCCACGTCTTCCCGCCGATCGGCGCGCAGGGGCTCAATCTCGGCCTGCGCGACGCCGCGACCCTGCGCGACGCGGTGCTGGCCGCCGTCCGCGACCGACGCGATCCCGGCGCCCGCGCCGTGCTCGACGGCTACGCGCGGGCGCGCCGCGTCGACACGGCCGCGCGCACCGCCGCGGTCGATCTCCTCAATCGCAGCCTGCTCACCGACCTGCTGCCGGTCGACGCGCTGCGCGGTCTCGGCCTGCTGGCGATGACGCAGCTCGGACCGCTGCGGCGCCTGGTGATGCGGGAGGGCGTGCTGCCCCGGATCGGCGCGCCGGAGCTGATGCGCGCGGCGCGCTAGGACCGTTCCCGATCGTCTCGCGCCAGCGGCGCCCCCTTTCCCGCGCGGGAGAGGGGACCCGCGCCTCGTGCGGCACCGGCAGTGACAGGGAGCGGTCGGACGGCGCTTCCCGGAGGCGGCCTCAGTCCCGGCGCGAGCGCCCGGACGCCGCGACCTCGGCGCGCGCCGGAGGGGGCCTCAGAGATCCGGCTGGGCGGCGACGTAGGCGCCGAGCCGGGTCGCGAGATCGACCGGGCCGCCGCCTCGGGCCTCGCCCGAATCACCGATGAGGATCACCGGGATGCCGCGCTCGCGCAGCTGGCCGCGGAGGCGGGCCGCGCGGCGGGCGTAGGCGGGATTCCGGCGGGTGGGCGCCTGGAGCAGCACGGCCGCCGGACGGGCGATCACGGTCAGGACGTCGTCGGCCGCCTCCATCGAGGCGGTCACGCTCGCGTATCCGAGGCTGGCCAGCTCGCCCGAGAGGGACCGGTCCACGGCGCGGACGCCGTCGTCGACCACGAGCACTTGTTGCAGCGCACCCATAAGCTTGAGCGGTACTCCATCCCGGACGGCTTGGAAAGATAGCCGTCACGACAATCCGATGCAGAACCCGCGAAGAGGCGGATCGGATCCGTCGGTTCGTGTGCAGATGCGAGATTATCCGCGCCGCCTGAGTGCCGGATGAACCGGCGATCGTCCGCCGTTCAGGCGGAGGGGACGGTCGCGACGGTGGCGGCGATCGCCGCGACCGCCCCGTTCGCGCCCCCGTCCGCGCGCCCGTCCGCGCGGAGCGGGCGGAAGCCCGTGCTTCGCCACGCCAGGGGGTCCGTCGCCGGGATCGCGCCGCGGGTGAGCGGGGAGGCCGCGCAGGCCGCCCCCCGGCAGGCGAGGTCGCCGTCGGCGCCGGCGGCGAGGTCCAGGAGGTCGCGGGGCAGGAAGGCCTGCCCGGGCTCGGCCAGGGTCGCGGCGAGGTCGTCCGGGCCGGGGCGGGTCAGCACGAGCGCCTCACCCAGGACCAGCGAATCGAGGCGCTGCGGGCCCGCGGGCCCGGCGCCCCGCGGGGTCAGCCGGGCGGGCGCGCGGTGGACCACGTCGAGGACCCGGACGGTCCAGGGCAGCGGCAGGGCGGCGAGGGCCGATTCGACCCGCGCCGGGACCACCAGCCGGGTCGGAACCGGCCGCAGCAGGGCGGCGCGGAACCCGGTCTCGTCGAAGGGCAGAACGGTCTCTAGGCCGGCGCCGGCCGCCAGGGCGGTGCCCAGGCCGGTCACGAGGCCGCGCAGGTCGTGGCCGGGCAGGAGCGTCAGGACCCGCTCGTCCGCGGTCAGGGGCAGCGCGTCGAGATGGGCGGCGACCGCCGCCGCCAGCGCCGCGGCGGTGCGGTAGACCGGCCGGCCGGGATCGCCGCCCGCGAAGGTGACGAGGCCGCGGCCCGGCGCCGGCTCGACCACGCCCCGCTCCAGGGCCATCGCGTCGAGGCTGATCACGCCGTCCGGCACGCTCGGGCCGAAGGCCGCGAGGTAGCGCAGGGCGAAATGGCGCATGGCCGCGCGGGTGAGGTCCTCGGCGGGCCGGCGCGCGCCGCGGCGGCCCTCCGTCAGCACAGCGACGAGGCCCGCGGCCTCGATCCCGGCGGAGAGCTCCGCCCCGTCCCAGAGGGCGGGCATCGCGCAGGGCAGGTGGCCGGCCGCCTCGACGGCGAGGTGGGCGAGGGCCGATTCGGCACCGCCCGAATACCACAGCCCGATCCGGCTGCCGGCCGGGAGCCGCCACGCGGCGATCCCGCGGGCGAGCCGCCCGACGATCTCGGCGGCGGCCGCGTAGGTCCAGGTGATGGACGGGCGCCCGCACCACGCGACCCGGTCCCCCGAATCACGCAAGAGGGTGCGCTGCGGGCCCGCCAGGGCGGCGGCGAACAGGCGGGTCGCGAGACCGTCGGACAGGCGTCCGGACAGGACTCCGGACAGGCCGTCGGGCGCGTCCTCGGATCGCGCGGACGCGTCCGGTGCGGCGTCTTCCGCCCACTCCGCCACCGCCAACGCGCTCAAACCCGCCGCCCCCGCCGATCCTGCAGAACGCCTATCATCTCGGCCCGACAGGGTTAACCGACCGCTAAGAGCGGCCGAGCCGCTGGACGCCGCCGATCGCTGCCGGAGGGCGTCCGGAAGGCCTTCGGCGGCGTCCGGCGGCGCGGCCCGATCACGCGCTCGTGCCTCGCGGCCGCGCAACGTCGCGCTTGCGGCCGGGCGGATGGGAGCCTATCGGGGGCCGGGCGCGGTCGGGACGGTTCCGACAGCTTCCCCGGCCGCGGTGTCATGCCTTCGCCTCATTCGAGGGGAAAGGCAGGCCGCCCGGTCGCCGGGGAGAGGGATGCGCGCAGACGGCGCCCGTCCCGCCCGATGGCCGGACCGATTCATCCGGAGTTCCGGGCGGCGCGCCAACGCGGCGGGCAGCCGGACGCTCCGGCGGACCTGCCGCCAGGCCGGCTCCGCATCCTGCCAGCCACACCACGTCTCTTCCAAGGGGTCAGAGCCGATGTCCTTCACCCGCACCGCGACGCTCGCCCGCGCCGCCCTCCTCGGCCTCGCGGGCCTCGGTCTCGCGGCCGCGCCGGCCCTGGCGCAGCCGAAGAAGCCCGCCGCGCCCGCGCCGGCCGCCCCGGCGCCGACCGCCCCGGGCACCCCCGCGGCCAACACCCCGGCCGCCCAGACGGGCCCGCAGATCGTCGCGGTGAAGTCCGAGCCGAGCCAGGCCGACTGGACCAAGGTCTGCGGCAAGGACCAGGGTTCGGGCACCGACATCTGCTACACGACCCGCGACTTCGTGTCCGACCAGGGCCAGCCGGTGCTGGCCGTGGCGGTCTACGAGATGAAGAACGCCGCCCAGAAGCAGGAGGTGCGCGTGGTGCGCTACCTGCTGCCGCTCGGCCTGCTGCTGCAGCCGGGCATCCGCTTCAGCGTCGACGGCCAAGCGGCGACCGCCGGCCGCTTCGCGGTCTGCTTCCCGAACGGCTGCTTCGCCGAGGCCGGCGGCGTCGATGCCGGCGTGATCGCCGCGATGAAGAAGGGCACGACCCTGAACGTCTCGGTTCAGAACCAGACCCAGCGCGAGGTCACCTTCGCGGTGCCGCTGGCCGGCTTCGGCAAGGCCTTCGACGGCCCGGCCATCGACCCGAAGGTCCTCGAGGAACAGCAGAAGAAGCTCCAGGCGGAGCTGGAGAAGCGCTCCGAGGACATGCGCAAGAAGCTCGAGCAGCAGCAGGGCGCCGCCCCGGCCGCCGGCGCGGCTCCGGCGCCGGCCCCGGCCGCCAAGTAAGCGCCATCGACCCGCCGCGCGGCGGGTCCGTACCGGGGGCCGGGCCGCGAGGTCCGGCCCTTCGCGTTCGAGCCGCCCGGCGACGGGACCTAACGCGTCCCCGGGGTCGCCGAAGCCGGCTGGACGATCAGCACGCGCAGGTCCTGGTCGGGCACGTAGTCCCGGGCCTCCCAGCGGAACGTGGTCGGCCCGGTCTTCCGGATGTCCGTGCGGCAGAAGCTGACGACCGCCTCCGGGCTGCCCTTGTCGACCGTCAGGGTGAAGCGCCCGATCGGCGCGGCCCAGTTGCGCGCCGTGGTGACGATGTAGGGCACCACGGTCGCCCGCAGGGTGCCGCCGGGATCCGGCGCCTTCGCGTGCAGGCGCCGGATCGCCGCGAGCCCCGCCTCGTCCAGGCAGTAGGTCGCCCGGTAGGCCGCCCGGGATGCCGCCTTCGGGTCGAGCAGGTGGAAACCGGTCACCGGCGCGTAGCTGTGCGCGATGCGGACCTCCTGCCCGGGCGGGAAGGTCTGGAGCCAGTGGAACTTGGCCTCGCCGCGCCACAGCCCCTCGGTCATCCGGTCCGGCGTGTCGGGGACGTCGGGGAAGAGCCCGGCCTTGACCAGCGCGGCCCATTCGGGCGCGCCGATCCGCTTGGCCGCCGCGCTGATCGCCTCGAAGCGCAGCGGGTTCAGCGGCAGGCCATGACGGCGCAGCAGGTCCGTCACCTCGCGCTCGCCCACGAAGGCGCGCTCCTCCAGCTCGGGCTCGAGGGGCTTGCCGTCCACCGTGACGGTGAAGCCGACGAAGTTCGGGCTGTCGGGCCGGGGCAGCGCCAGGGCCGAGAAGCTGAGTTCCCGCCCGTCGATCGGCGGCAGCGGGAAGGCGATCCGGACCGTGCGCGCCTCCTGAACCTGATTGCGGAACAGGTAGGACACGTCGATCCGGTCGCGGGCGATCGACAGGTCCTCGCTCACCAGCGCGATCCCGGGCTCGCGCCGCAGGACGAGGCCGCCGGCATCGAGTTCGGCCGCGCTGTCGTTGGCGCGCGCCGTGCCCGTGAGCAGGCCAGCGAGCAGGCCAGCGCGCAGGAACGCGGCGGCGAAGCGCGGTTTGGCGACTATCGGGCGGGCTCGTCCGACGGCACGGGCCGTCGCGGCAGACGAGCGCCCGCCGCTTGCCAGGACCTTCACGGACCGGGCGCCTCAGTTCGTGGCGCGGTCGCGCATCCGGTACGCGCCGGCGGCGTCGCGCTCGAACATCTCGGCGATGCCGGCGTGGCGCAGGGCCTCGCCCGACGTGTCGGGCAGGAGGTTCTGTTCCGACACGTAGGCCACGTACTCGGTCTCGGCGTTCTCGGCGAGCAGGTGGTAGAACGGCTGGTCCTTGCGCGGCCGGACCTCCTCGGGGATCGACAGCCACCATTCCTCGGTGTTGTCGAACACCGGGTCGACGTCGAACACGACGCCCCGGAACGGGTAGATCCGGTGGCGCACCACGGCGCCGATCGCGAATTTCGCGGTTCTCAGTGTTACGTCCGACATGGTTCAACCCGTCCAGATCGGACAGATAGGTCCGATGACGGATCGTGTCACCCGGTCGCCGCGGAAGTCGGCGTTTCCGCGGCGCGGGCCAAGCGGTCCCGGACGGCGATCGCCTCCGGCAGCGGCCGCCACGGGACGGTCATCTCGGCGATGCGCCCGGCCGCGTCGAGACGCCGCTCATCCATCCCGTCGAGCCGGTGCGGGCCGGCCGCCGCGCCGAAGAAGGCGGCGGCGTGCGCGGGGCCTTCCAGGATCGCGCGGCTCTCGAAGGCGTCGACCACCGGCCGGATCGCCGCCGTCCCGCGCACGGGCTCGGCGGCGAGCGGGGTGTTGAGCACGCCCCCCTCGGCCATCTGCGCCAGCATGGCGTCCCGGTCCTTCGCCGCCAGGGCGGCCGCGAAGGCGCGAACGCGGGTCAGGTCCATCGGAGGTCTCCTACGGGATCCGGATGCCGAGCTCGGTCGCGATCGCCCGGGCGGTGGCCTCGCGCCGGGCCGTGATGTCGGCCGCCGCCGCCCGCACCCGCGCCACGGTGTCCGGGGAGGCCGTGTGGGGCGTGCCGCTGTCGAAAGGGGGCTCGGGGGCGTACTGGATCCCGAGCTGGATGGTCCGGGCGGCCTCCTCGCCGCGCAGCGCGGCGGCGAGCTGCAGCGCCCCGTCGATGCCCGCGGTGACGCCGGCCGCGAACACCCAGGTGCGCCCGTCCGCGTCGCGGTCGATCACCACGCGCGCGTCCACCGGCTCGGCGCCGAAGAACGGCAGCAGGTGCACGGCGTTCCAGTAGGTCGTGGCCCGCCGCCCGACCAGCAGGCCGGCCGCGCCGAGGATCAGGGCGCCGGTGCAGACCGAGAGGACGTGGCCGGCCCCGGCCGCCTGGTCGCGGATCCAGCCGAGCACGGCCGGGTCCCGCATCAGGGCCTCCTGGCCCGTGCCGCCCGGGACGTGCAGCACGTCGAGCCGCGGGGCTTCCGCGAGCGTGGCATCCGGCAGCATCCGGAGGCCGCGGACGTCGCGGACGGGCTCCGGGCCCGGCGCGTAGACCCGGTAGGTGCTGTTGGGCACCCGGGACAGGACCTCGAACGGGCCGGTGAGGTCGATCTGGTCCAGCCCCTCGAACAGGAGCGAGCCGATCTGCAGGTGGGTGTCGGGCGGGATCATGCCGGGCCTCCGTGGTGGACAGGGTGATCCTAGCGCGTCAGGATCTGGCCGAAATGCCAAAGAGCCCTCGTTTCTCGCCAGATCCGCCGCGCCCGGTCGAGGTGCTGGCCTTCCCGTCGGTGCAGCTCCTCGACGTGGCCGGGCCGCTCCAGGTCTTCGCCACCGCCAACGAGCACGGCGGCGCCGGGATGCCCTACGCGCCGCGGGTGATCGCGGCCGGCGACCCGGGGCTCACCGCCTCGGCGGGCCTGCGGCTGGTCGCCGACCCATTGCCGGATCCCGACGCGCCGGTGGACACGCTGGTGATCGCGGGCGGCCCCGGCGTCGTCGCGGCCTGCGACGACGCCGCTCTGGTGGCCTGGGTGCGGGCCCGGGCGGGCCGGGCCCGCCGGGTCGCGTCGGTCTGCACCGGCGCGTTCCTGCTCGGGGCGGCGGGGCTCCTCGACGGGCGGCGGGCCGTGACCCACTGGAAGCATTGCGGGGCGCTCGCCGCCCGCTACCGGCGCGCCCGGATCGAGCCCGACCCGATCTTCGTGCGCGACGGCCCGGTCTGGTCCTCGGCGGGGGTGACGGCGGGGATCGACCTGGCCCTGGCGCTGGTCGAGGAGGATCTCGGCCGCGCGACCGCGCTGACGGTGGCGCGCCACCTCGTGATGTTCCTCAAGCGCCCCGGCGGGCAGGCGCAGTTCAGCGCGGCGCTGGCGCTGCAGGCGGGCGAGGAGCGGTTCGGGCGGCTCCACGCCTACATCGCCGACAACCTGTCCGGCGACCTGTCGCTGCCGGCGCTCGCCGCGGCGGCCGGGATGAGCGCGCGCAGCCTGAGCCGGCACTATCGCGAGGCGACCGGTCTGACCCCGGCCAGGGCCGTGGAGCGCCTGCGGGTGGAGGCGGCGCGGCGCGCGCTGGCCGAGACGGCGCAACCGGTCAAGCGCGTCGCCCGGACCTGCGGCTTCGGCTCCGAGGAGACGATGCGGCGCAGCTTCCTGCGGCACGTCGCGGCGACACCGCAGGAGTACCGGGCGCGGTTCAGCGGGTGATCACACGGTCTCGCGGCGTTCAAGAGCCGCCAGGATGGTCTCGCGCACGCCTTCAAGATGTTTGTGGATGTCCGCATTCGGGATGCGGAGGAGGGCGAAGCCGAGCGACTCAAGGATTTCGGTCCGCGCGGCATCCCGAGCGATCTCGGCGGCCGTCGAATGCGTCGCCCCGTCCACCTCGACGATGAGTCCGGCCTCGATGCAGGCGAAGTCGATGATGAATCGGTCGATCGGGTGCTGTCGGCGAAACTTCCAGCCGTTCAGGGCGCGGTTTCGCAGGACGCGCCAGAGCTTGGCTTCGGCCGAGGTTTGAGTGCGGCGCAGGTTGCGGGCCTGCGGGATTGACTTATTCACCGCCCGGCTCCGGCAGTTCGGCCGCTCATTCAGCGAATGATTTGGCCGTTCCGCTTGCGTGGGCCTGTCTCGACGAACCTGTCGGATCGGACGTCGACGCTGGCGGCAAAGCGCGACGCGCCCCCTCTCCCGTGCGGGAGAGGGTTGGGGTGAGGGTCGAGAAAGTCCAGGATAGGGCACGCCGTCGACGCGCGTGTAGGCACACGCCTTCTTCGGACAGACTTGATCCCTCACCCTGTCCCTCTCCCGCACGGGAGAGGGGACCCGCGCTTCATCCTGCCGCTGCTGTGCCGCACACGATGCGCCAATCGAGTAGTCCGCACGGGAAAGGCGTATCGCGGGCTCGGTAACCCTCACCCCAGCTTGTACACTGCCGCCAGCTCCGGGTCCTTCGCGGCCACGAGCTTCGCCAGGTCCACGATGACCTTGGCCTGCTTCCAGGTGGCGTCGTCCTGCATCTTGCCGTCGAGCATCACGGCGCCGGTGCCGTCCGGCATGGCCTCGACGATCCGGGCCGCGAAGGCGACCTCGGCCGGGTCCGGCGCGAAGACCCGCTTGGCGATCGCCACCTGGCTCGGGTGCAGCGTCCAGGCGCCGGCGCAGCCCATCAGGAAGGCGTTGCGGAACTGCGCCTCGCAGGCGTCGCCGTCGGAGAAGTCGCCGAACGGGCCGTAGAAGGCCTTGATGCCGTTGGCCATGCAGGCGTCCACCATCCTGGCGATGGTGTAGTGCCAGAGGTCCTGCTGGGCGGTGGCGCGGGGGGCATCGCCGGAGGGATCGCTGAGCACCCGGTAATCCGGGTGGCCGCCGCCGACCCGGGTGGTCTTCATGCCGCGCGACGCCGCGAGGTCCGCCGGCCCGAGGCTCATGCCGTGCATCCGCGGCGAGGCCGACGCGATCGCGTCGACGTTGGCGACGCCCTCGGCGGTCTCCAGGATCGCGTGGACCAGGATCGGCTTCGTCACCCCGTGGCGCGCCTCGAGCTGGGCGAGCAGCTGGTCGATGTAGTGGATGTCCCACGGTCCCTCGACCTTGGGCACCATCACGACGTCGAGCTTGTCGCCGACCTCGGCCACGATCGTGAACAGGTCGTCCAAGATCCAGGGCGAGTTGAGGGCGTTGATCCGGGTCCAGAGGCCGGTGCCGGTGGCGGCGAAATCGGTGGCCTGGGCCATGGCGACGAAGCCCTTGCGGGCCGCCTCCTTCTGGTCGGCCGGGACCGCGTCCTCGAGGTTGCCCAGCACCACGTCGACGGTCCCGGCGAGCTCCGGCACGCGGGCCCGGACCTTGTCGTTGTGGGGCGGCACGAAGTGGATCATCCGCTCCAGCCGCACCGGCAGTTCGCGGAACGGGGCCGGCGCGCCGGTGGCGAGGGGCTGGAAGAAGCGGCGGGGCAGTTTCATCGGGTGCCTCTTGTCAGGGCTGGCGTCTGAGCCCCGTTAAGGCAGCTTGGGCGGGCGCGTAAAGCCGCGCCGCGCGGAAGTGATCTCGGACTTTCGTGACGCTCGGGCTTCCGGCCCGGCGCGCCGCAGGGCCCGCGGAGCCTCAGCCCCGGCCGCCCCGGCGCCCGGCGAGGCCGATCCGGTTGAGGATGCCGCCGCCGTCGCCGCTGCCGGCCACCACCACGAGGCGCCGGACCTCGCCCCGCAGGAAGGCCTGCAGGAAGCGGTTGTAGTCGCGGAACGAGACGCAGCCGTTCGAGGCGCCGGGCTGCCGCAGCATGTAGGTGTGGGCCAGCAGGCCGTCGCGGCCGTGGATCGCGGCGCTGCCGCCCACCGGGTTGAGCCGGATCGCCCGGACCCCGTGGAACAGGCGCTCGCGCTCGGTCAGCGTGTAGGTGCCGGGCGGGGTCGAGCCGCGCATGCGCAGGTGGACGTAGCGCGGGTTGTCCATGTGCTCGCCGAGGCCGGAATGGGCCTCCAGCACCTCGCCGGAGGGCAGCGTCACCGTGCGGGCGGTGATGTCGTAGACGGCCGTTCCGGCCACCGAATCGGGCTCCGGGCTGATCCGGGTGCGCGGCGCCTCCTGCGGCAGGGCGTCCGGGCTGGCATAGGCCAGCGCCTGACGGGGCTCCTGGCGGCTGTCCTGGCGGTTGTCCTGGCGGTTGTCCTGAGACGGCGCCGCGGCGCCGACGCCGAACAGCTTCTCGAAGAAGGACGGCTCCTCGGCCATCGCGGCGCGGAACACGTCGCGGGTCCGGGGCAGGGCGCGGCTCGCCACCCGCGCGGGCGGCGCCGGTGCGCGCCGCAGCTCGGGCGGGCGGGCCACCGGCAGCGGCACGAGGGCGGGAACGGGGGCGGGTGCGAGGGCGGCGGGCGTGGGCTCGGCCGCGGCCATCCGGACCGGCGCCCCCGTCCCCTTCTCGCCGGTCCTCTCGCCGGTCCTGTCCGCGACTCTCTCGGCGACTTTCTCTGCAGCTTTGGCCTGGGCCATCCGGACCTGGGCGGCCCGCGCCCGCTCCGCCTGCGCGACCTGCCGGGCGATCTCCCGGACCGCCGGGGACGGGGCGGCGGCGGCGACCTGGAAGCCGGCGACCGGCGGGGTTTCGCCCCCGAAGGCCGTGGCGGTGCCGGCGCCCAGCGCCGGGCTCCGGTCGAGCATCCAGGCGAGGCTCGGCCGCGGCGCCGCCGCGGCCTGCGGGACCGGGACGGCGGCCGGCCCGGCCGCCGCGACGGACTCCGCCTCGGGGCGGGCCGGCCCCTGCGGGTGGCTGAACACGGCCCAGCCGGCGAGGCTCACGCCGGTGAGAGCGATGAGCGTCGTCAGCCGGGCGCGGCGACGGGCGCGCCGCATGGCGCTCGGGTAGGGCGCCCGGGTGCGGACGACCGGGTCGTAGGCGGTCTCGACGTAGCTGGGGCGCGGGGGCGCCGGTCGCCGGGATTCCGCGCTCAGATACGCGGTCTGGAACGCGGCGAGGGACAACGCAGCCTGGGCCATTCGGGAACTCGCGTACGCGCTTCCCCTGGGCAGCCGCCGCCGTTCGCCCGCGAGAGCCGTTCTCACGCACGTGGCCCGGGTCACCCGTCTGGGGAGGACATCAACCGTCCACCCCATTAAGCCGTGCTGTGGTTAATCCCCGCTAAAGAGACAGTTTCCGCGGGCGTTCCCGTGTTGGGACACAGCCTCAGGTGGCCCGATTCGGCGCGTCCCCGGCCGCGTCGGCCGCCGGCTCCATCGGCCCGTGCCGGCGCGCGACCAGCAGGCAGAGCAGGGCCACCGGCACGCCGATGAGGGACGTGCCGACGAAGAACCACGCGAACCCGGTCCACTCGATCACGAAGCCCGAGAACCCCGCGAGCAGGCTGCCGGGCAGGGCGCAGAGCGAGGTCAGCAGGGCGTACTGGCTCGCCGCGTGGGCGGTGGCCGAGAGCCGCGACATGTAGGTGATCAGCACGATCGACGCGAAGGCGTAGGCGAAGCCGTCGATCCCGACGGTCAGCGCGAAGGTCCAGAACGCCGCGCCGCCGTGGCCGCCGTGCCAGGCGAGGTAGGCCAGCGCGAGGTGGGAGGCCGAGGCCGTCACGGTGCCGATGAGCAGGCTCGCCATCATGCCGATCCGCGGGATGATGGCGCTCGCCAGGAAGGTGCCCCCGAGCGCGATCCAGAAGCCGAACAGCTTCGTCACCGTCGCGATGTCGGTGTTGGTGTAGCCGAGCGTCTTGAACAGCGGGATCGCCATGGCGTTCGAGACGTAGCCGGGCATCCGGAAGCCCGCGACCAGCGCCAGCACCGGCAGGGCGAGCGGCCCGAGCCGGGCGAGGAGATCGCGGATCGGCGCCCAGACGGTCTCGACGAAGCCGCCGGTGGCGGGGGTCTCGGGGACGGGGGGTTCGGGCGCCAGCAGGGCCGCGACCGTGCCGGGCGCCATGAGCGCGGCCATGCACAGGTAGGCCACGCGCCAGCCATACGCGTCGGACAGGTAGAGCGCGCCGGCGCCGGCCGCGAGGTTGCCGATCCGGAAGCCGATCTCGGCCCAGGACGACATCAGCGCCTGCTGCTCGGGCGGCGCGGCGGTGATGCGCCAGCCGTCGATCACCACGTCCTGGGTGGCGCCCGCGACGCCGAGCGCCAGGGAGAACGCCACCGTCCAGGCGAGCCAGTGGGCCGGGTCGCCGAAGGCGACGCCCGCCAGCGCCAGGGCGACGAGGATCTGCGTGGCGACGATCCAGCCGCGGCGCCGCCCGAGCCAGCGGCCGATGAGCGGCGCGTCGTGGCGGTCGAGGAAGGGGGCCCAGAGGAACTTGAGCTTGTAGGCAATGGTGAGCTCGCTCATCAGCCCGATCGTGGCGAGCGGCACCTTCGCCTGGACGAGCCACGCCGACTGCGTCGCGTAGACGAGCAGGAACGGGATACCCTGCGCGAAGCCGAGCCCCAGCACCGCGGCGACGCGCCGGTCGGTGAACAGGGGCGTGAGGAAGGCGCCCGGCGCGGCCTTCACCGGCTCGGGCGCGCCGGTGATCGGCGCCGGGTCTGCCATCCACGCGTCTCCTCAAGCCGCCCCGCAGGATGAGGGGTCTCGCCGGGGCGCGACGCCCCCGCCCCTCACGCCGCCTTCTTCCCCCGCTCGGCGATCTTCACGAGACTGCGCAGCACCTCGGTGGCGGTCTTGAGCCGGGCCGGGACCGTGTTCAGCTCGCGCACGAACACCACGCTCATGTCGGGCCGCACCTTCGCGAACGACGCCTGCTCGGCGACGAAGGCCACGAGCCCCTGCGGGTTGGCGTAGGAGCGGTCGCGGAAATGGACCACCACACCCTTCGGCCCGGCCTCGACCTTCTCGACGTTCGCCTTGAGGCACAGGATCTTGATCGTGCCGATCTTGAGGAGCTGCTCCACCTCCGGCGGCAGCGGCCCGAACCGGTCGATCAGCTCGGCGCCGAAGCTCTCCATCTCGGCATCGTCCTGGAGGGTTGCGAGCCGCCGGTAGAGCGCCAGCCGGACGCCCAGATCCTCGACGTAATCCTCCGGGATCGTGACCGGCGCGCCGAGCGCGATGGTCGGCGACCACGCCTCTTCGGGCACGTCCTCGATGCCGGCCTTGAGCGCCGTCACCGCGTCCTCCAGCATCTGCTGGTAGAGCTCGTAGCCGACCTCCTTGATGTGGCCCGACTGCGCGTCGCCGAGCAGGTTGCCGGCGCCGCGGATGTCGAGGTCGTGGGAGGCGAGCTGGAAGCCCGCGCCCAGCGTGTCGAGGCTCTGGAGCACCTTGAGGCGCTGCTCGGCCTGGGCGGTGAGCTGGCGGTTCGCCGGGGTCGTGAACAGCGCGTAGGCGCGCGCCTTCGAGCGGCCGACGCGGCCGCGCAGCTGGTAGAGCTGGGCCAGACCGAACATGTCGGCCCGGTGCACGATCAGCGTGTTGGCGGTGGGGATGTCGAGGCCCGATTCCACGATCGTGGTCGAGAGCAGGACGTCGAACTTGCCCTCGTAGAACGCCGTCATCACGTCCTCGAGCTGGCCCGCCGCCATCTGGCCGTGGGCCACCGCGACCTTGATCTCGGGCATCTCGGCATCGAGGAACTTTTTGACCTCCGCCAGGTCCTCGATCCGGGGCACGACGTAGAAGGACTGGCCGCCGCGGTAGCGCTCGCGCAGCAACGCCTCCCGGATGGTCAGGGGGTCGAACGGCGTCACGAAGGTGCGCACCACGAGCCGGTCGACCGGCGGCGTGGCGATGATCGACAGTTCCCGCACCCCGGTCATGGCGAGCTGGAGCGTGCGCGGGATCGGCGTCGCCGACAGCGTCAGCACGTGGACGTCCGCCTGGAGCGCCTTCAGCCGCTCCTTGTGGGCGACGCCGAAATGCTGCTCCTCGTCCACGATGATCAGGCCGAGGTCCTTGAACGCGATGGTCTTCGCCAAGAGGGCGTGGGTGCCGACCACGATGTCGACCGTGCCGGCGATGAGCCCGGCGCGGGTCTGCTTCATCTCCCCCGCCGAGACGAAGCGGGAGAGCTGCGCCACCTGGACCGGCAGCCCTTTGAAGCGCTCGGCGAAGGTCCGGTAGTGCTGGCGGGCCAGCAGCGTGGTCGGGACGATCACCGCCACCTGCTTGCCGGAGATCGCCGCCGCGAAGGCGGCGCGGAGCGCCACCTCGGTCTTGCCGAAGCCGACATCGCCGCAGACCAGCCGGTCCATCGGGCGGCCGGCATTGAGGTCGTCCAGCACCGCGTCGATGGCGTTGGCCTGATCCTCGGTCTCCTCGAACGGGAAGCGGGCGGCGAACTCGCCGTAGAGCCCCTCGGGCGCCTGCAGGGACGGGGCCTTCCGGACGAAGCGCTGGGCCGCGACCTTGATCAGCTCGCCCGCCATCTCGAGGATGCGGCGCTTCATCTTGGCCTTGCGGGCCTGCCACGCGCCGCCGCCGAGCCGGTCGAGGGCGACCTCGGAATCCTCCGAGCCGTAGCGGGTCAGGAGCTCGATATTCTCCACCGGCAGGAGCAGCAGGCCGCCGGTGTATTGCAGCTCCAGGCAATCGTGCGGGGCGCCGGCGGCGTGGATCGTCTTGAGGCCCACGAACCGGCCGATGCCGTGGTCGGCGTGGACCACGAGGTCGCCGGGCTGGAGCGCCTGCACCTCCAGGATCACGTCCTGGGGCCGCTTGGCCTTGCGCTTCTGGCGGACCAACCTGTCGCCCAGGATATCGCCCTCGGAGACGACGGCGAGTTCGCCCGCGGTGAAGCCCGCCTCCAGGCCCCAGACGGCCACGGCCGCGTCGGTTCCGCGCTTGAGCGCGTAGACGTCGGTGAGCCGGGTGATCGCCACGGGCTTCCTCAGGCCGTGGTCGGTGAGCACGCCGCAGAGCCGGTCGCGGGACCCGTCGGACCAGGCTCCCAGGATCACGTGATGACCGGATCCCTGCAGATCGCGGATATGCGCCACCGCGGCGTCGAACACGCTGGCATTCTCGTCGGCCCGCTCGGGGGCGAAGCTCCGTCCGGCCTTGGCGCCGCAATCGATCACCGCGCGCTCGGACGATTCGGGCTGCGCGAAGGGCGTGAGCCGCGCCACGGTGGCGGTGCCGATCCGCTCCTTCAGCTCGTTCGGCGTCAGGTAGAGGGCGCGGGGCGGCAGCGGCTTGTAGGGGGCGACGCCGGCCTGCGGTGTCTTCATCGCGCCCTCACGGGCCTGGTAATAGTCCTGGACGAGGCTGATCCGCTCGGCGGCGGCATCCTCCACCTGCGGGTCGAAGACCAGCGGCACGCCGCCGAGATAGTCGAACAGCGTGTCGAGGTGGTCGTAGAACAGCGGCATCCAATGCTCGAGGCCGGCGTAGCGCCGCCCCTCGCTCACCGTCTCGTAGAGCCGGTCGTCCCGCGTCGCTGCGCCAAAACTCTGGATGTAGTTCTGGCGGAAGCGCCGGATCGTCTCGGTGGTGAGCTGGACCTCGCTCATCGGCATCAGGTCGAGCGAGCGGAGCTGCCCGGTGGTGCGCTGCGTCTCCGGGTCGAAGGCGCGGATCGATTCCAGCGTGTCGCCGAAGAAGTCGAGGCGGATCGGGGCCGGCAGGCCGGGGGGCGACAGGTCGAGGATGCCGCCGCGGACCGCGTACTCGCCGGTGTCGCGCACCGTCCCGGTGCGCAGGAAGCCGTTGGCCTCGACCCAGGCCACCACGTCGTCCATCGACACGACGTTGCCGATCGCCGCCGAGAACGCCTCCTTGGCGATGTGGGCGCGGGGCGGGACCCGCTGCACCAGGGCGTTGACCGTGGTGCAGAGGATGCGCGGGCGGTCCTCGGCCGAGCGGGTGCGGGCGAGGCGGGCGAGCGCCGTCATCCGGGCGGCGGCGACCGCCGTCGTCGGCGAGACCCGGTCGTAGGGCTGGCAGTCCCAGGCCGGCAGGCTCATCACGTCCATCTCGGGCGCGACGAAGCCGAGGGCCGCCTGGAAGGCCGCCGAGCGCCCGGAATCGCGCGCCACGTGGACCAGCACCGCCGGCGCGTCGACGGTGGGCGCCAGGGCGCGGGCGAGGTCGGCGAGCGCCAGCGCGTCGAAGCCCTCCGGGGCGTTCGCCAGGACCGGGCTGTCGCCGCGCTTGAGGGCGTCGATCGCCCGGGCGAGCGCGGAGGATTTCGGCAGCGCGAAGCGCGCGACCTGCGGCTTGGCGGCGGGGGCGGGGGGCTTCGGCTGAGGCTTGGCCATCGGGTCTTTCGCGGGGAGGCCCGCCGGGCGCGTCAGGGGTGGTGATCAGGTGGCGTTAGCCCATCGGGCAAGCGCGATAAAGCGATCCCGCGGTCACGGCTGAACGCACCCTATATGGCGGTTCTGCCGCAGCAGGGAACGGTTGTCGTCCTTGCGAGCGCAGCGAAGCAATCCAGGGGGGCGCCACGTCTCCGGGCGTCGCGCTGCCCTGGGTCACTTCGCTCCGCTCGTGATGACGGAGCGCGCTGCATCGGCCGAAAGCTGCGATGGGATGCGGTTGAAGCCCCCGGGCCCGCGCCCCTCAGGCGTCCGGCCCGACGATCTCCGCCAGCGCCGCCTCGACCCGGCCGCGGAAGAAGTCCGCGTTGGGCATGTGCTCGGTCATCGCGGCGGCGCGCGCCGTCGCCTGCCGCAGGATCTCGGCGCGGAGTGCCGGATCGGAGCGCTCCATCATCTCCAGCATGATGCGCACCACCAGCTCGGTGGCGATCGACCGGGCCGGGTGGTCGTAGTTGGGCTTCGGTTCGTCCATCGCGGGCTCTCTCGACCGGTCGCTCTCAGGAGTGGATCGGCGCGTCGTGCCGGTGGAACGCCCGCACCCGCCGCCAGACCGACGTGTCGTAGTTCGTGGGCGTCTCGACCTCGCCGGTCAGCCACTTGAACAGGTCGCGGTCCGGCACCTCGATCAGCGCCTCGAACTGGTCGAGCTCCGCCTCCGACAGGTCGCCGATCTCGGCATCGGCGAAGCGGCCCATGATCAGGTCCATCTCGCGGATGCCCCGGTGCCAGGCGCGGTAGAGGAGGCGGCGGCGGCGCGGATCGAGGTCGGCGCTCGTGCGGGTGGTGCCGGACATGGATGTCGGACCTCGGCTCAGGGAATCGCAGGGCCTAGATAGGCGTCCGGGTCCGGCGGATCCAGAACGGGGCCGCGGCCGGGCGGGTTACAACCGGGGCGCGAGAGGCCAAAAACGAATTGCCTCCGGCGGGCGGTCCGTTATCTCGGGCTGCAACGCCCCGGACGGGGCGGCGAGCGGGAGTCCAACGATGCCGAAGGCGATCCGGGTCTACGAGTACGGCGGTCCCGAGGTGATGCGCTTCGAGGACATGCCCCTGGCCGAGCCGGGCCCCGGGCAGATCCGGGTCAGGCAGGCCGCCATCGGCGTCAACTTCATCGACATCTACTTCCGCACCGGCGCCTACAAGTCCCCGCACATGCCCTACACCCCCGGCAAGGAGGGCGCCGGCACCGTCACGGCGGTGGGCGAGGGCGTGACCCAGTTCAAGGCCGGCGACCGGGTCGCCTACGGCTCGGTGGCGGACGGCTGCTACGCCGAGGAGCCGGTGATCCCGGCCTCGGCGGCCGTGCCGATCCCCGACGGGGTCGACGAGAAGACCGCCGCCGCCATGATGCTCAAGGGCCTGACCGTCGAGTACCTGCTGCACCGGACCTACGCGGTGAAGCCCGGCGACACGATCCTGTGGCAGGCCGCCGCCGGCGGCGTCGGCCTGATCGCGTGCCAGTGGGCCAAGCACCTCGGCGCCACCGTGATCGGCACCGCCGGCAGCCCCGAGAAGGCGGAGCTCGCCAAGCAGAACGGCTGCGACCACGTCATCCTCTACCGCGAGGAGGACGTGGCCAAGCGCGTGCGCGAGATCACCGGCGGCAAGGGCGTGCCGGTGGTCTACGACGGCGTCGGGCAGGCGACCCTGATGGGCTCCCTGGACAGCCTCGCGCCGCTCGGCCTGCTGGCGAGCTTCGGCTCGGCCTCCGGGGCGATCACCGGGCTCGACCTCGGCCTGCTGGCCCCGCGCGGCTCGCTCTACGTGACGCGCCCGACGCTCGCGACCTTCTCGTCGAACCGTGCCACCCTCGAGGAGGCGGCCGCCCGCCTGTTCAAGGTGGTCCGCGACGGCGCGGTGAAGATCGCGGTCAACGCCACCTACCCGCTGGCCGAGGCGCAGCAGGTGCACCGCGACCTCGCGGGCCGGGAGACCACCGGCTCGATCGTGATGCTGCCGTAGGGACCGACCGTGACGCCCGGCAACGCCGACCTGCTCCTCGTCGTCGACGTGCAGGTCGACTTCCTGCCGGGCGGGGCGCTCCCCGTCCCGGGGGGCGACGCGGTGATCGGCCCGATCAACGACCTCCAGCACCGCTTCCGGCACGTGGTGCTGATGCAGGACTGGCATCCGGCCGATCACGTCTCCTTCGCCGAGACCCATCCGGGGCGGGCCCCGTTCGAGACCGTGACGCTGCCCTACGGGCCGCAGGTGCTGTGGCCGCGCCACTGCGTCCAGGGCAGCCCCGGGGCCGCCTTCGCGCCGGACCTCGCCACCGACCGGGCGAGCCTGGTGGTGCGCAAGGGGCTGGATCCGCGGGTCGACAGCTACTCGGCCTTCCTGGAAGCCGACCGGGCCACGCGCACCGGCCTCGCCGGGGCGCTCCGGGAGCGCGGCATCACCCGCGTCGCCGTGTGCGGCCTCGCCACCGATTTCTGCGTCGCCTGGAGCGCGCTCGACGCGCGCGACGCGGGGTTCGACGTCCTCGTGGTGGCGGACGCGGTGCGCGGGATCGACGTGGACGGGTCGCTCGCGCGGGCCTGGGCGCGGATGGAGGCGGCGGGCGTCCGCCGGATCGCCGCGGCGGAGATCGGCTGAGGGCGTGCGGGGACCGGGAGGCGAACCGCCGCACGCCGCGCGGGAGACCGGCCCCGCGCCGACGCGTTGGCCCGACATCAGCATCCGACAGGAGCCTGCATGTCATCCAAGCACCCGAAGACCGACACGCCCACGGACGCCGACCTCAAGGGCAATCCCGGGATCGGCACCTCGAAGGGGATGAGCGGCGCCGACCCGGCGGATCTGCAGGCGGATTCGACCTTCGAGGGCGACGTCGACAACGAGACGAAGCTCGACGGCGGCGTCGACCCCGACCACCGGCCGCGCAAGAACGCGTGACCGAGAACGCGTGACCGGATGCCCGAGCCGGTGCGGCCCGGGTCGATCTCAGCGACTGCGCGCCGGCGCCTTCGGCCGCTGCGGTGCGGGGGCCGCGGGCCTGGCGCTCGGGCCGCCTGCCGGAACGTAGACCTGGGCCGGGCTCGCGGTGTAGCCCCGGAGTTGGGCCGCGTTGGCGGCCCCGAAAGCGGATGTGCCGTCCGCGCGGGCGGCGCCCGCCGCGAGGGCCGATAGAAGCGCGGCGGCCAGGGCCAGGCGGGCGTGCTTCGGCATCGACAGGGTCCTTGTGTTCGCGCGGGCTCGAGAAACCCTGATCCAGACCGGATCGCTCCGCTCTGCGATCGACCCGGCCTTCCCGACGTGCGGAACCGCACAGGCGCCGTGTCGTGCATGACGGCGGCGGCTCTATCGCTTTCCGGTTGATCGCTTCCCAACCGTCGTCGTTGCGAGTGGAGCGAGGCGATCCAGGGCAGCGCCACGCTGACCGATGTCCTGCTGCCCGGGGCCACTTCGCTGCGCCCGTGATGACGGAGCGTGGGCCTGCCCCGGAGGCCGTGTCAGAGCGCCAGCCCGAGCTGGAGCGGCGCCTCGGGCGCGTCCTGCGCGAAGCCCGACAGCGACACCCCGATCAGCCGCGCGCTGCGGCGCAGGGGGAACAGGCCGGCGAGCAGGTCGAGGCCGATCCGCTCCAGGGCGGCCCGGTCGGCCACCGGCACGGCGAGGGACTTCGCCCGGGTGACCTGCGCGAAATCCGAGAACTTGAGCTTCAGGGTCACGGTCCGGGCGCGCATGCCCTTGGCGTCGGCGCCCGCCCAGACCTTGTCGAACAGCGGCGCCAGCCGGGCGGCCAGGACCTCGAAAGCGGCGGTGTCGTCCGAGAAGGTGGTCTCGGCCCCGATCGACTTGCGCACCCGGTGGGCGCGGACCGGCCGCGCGTCGATCCCGCGGGCGACCGCGTGGTAGTAGGCGCCCGCGGAGCCGAAGGTCTCGCGCAGGCGCTCCGGCGTCCAGGCGCGCAGATCCGCCCCGGTCTCGATCCCGAGCCGCTTCATCTTCGCCTCGGTGACCGGGCCGACGCCGTGGAACCGGCCGATCGGCAGCGCCGCCACGAAGTCCGGCCCCATGGCGGGAGTGATGACGAACAGGGCGTCGGGCTTGCGGTGGTCGGACGCCACCTTGGCGAGGAACTTGTTGTACGAGACCCCGGCCGAGGCGATGAGCCCGGTGCGCTCCAGGATCTCGGCCCGGATCGCCTTCGCCACGGCCGTCGCCGTCGGGAGGCCCTGGAGGTTCTCGGTGACGTCGAGATAGGCCTCGTCGAGGGCCACCGGCTCGATGATGGCCGTGTGCCGGGCGAAGACCGCCCGGATCTCCTCGGAGACTGCCCGGTAGACCTCGAAGCGCGGCTTCACGAACAGCAGGTCCGGGCACAGCCGTCGCGCGGTGGCCGACGGCATGGCGGAGCGGACACCGAATTTTCGGGCCTCGTAGCTCGCAGCGGCCACCACCCCGCGCTCCCGGGAGCCGCCGACCGCCAGCGGCCGGCCGCGCAGCGACGGGTCGTCGCGCTGCTCCACGGAGGCGTAGAACGCGTCCATGTCGATGTGGATGATCTTTCGGAGCGCGACCTCCGGATCCATCGCCGCCTCGGGTCCCGACCAAGTTCCTGATCTGTTCCGAAAGACCGCGCGGGGCGGGCGGGGTCAAGCCGCGCCGGACGCGGCGTCAACAGGAGTCCGGTCCGCGCCCGTCATCGCGAGCGCAGCGCGACGTTCTCGAGCGCAGCGCATCCCTGGATTGCTTCGCTGCGCTCGCAAAGACGGGGTCTGCCGTCAGGCGACGCTGCCGTAGAGGTCGTAGGCCTCGGCCCGGTCGATCTTCACCGTGACGATGTCGCCGACCCGCACCGGGCGCCGGAAGGCGGCGTGGACGGTGCCGTCGATCTCCGGCGCGTCGGCCTTGGACCGGCCCCGCGCCACCCCGCCCTCGACGGAATCGACGATGACGGGCAGCCGCTTGCCGACCTTGGCCCGCTGCAGCCGGAGCGCGATGCCGTTCTGGGTCTCCATGAACCGGCGCTTGCGCTCGGCCTTCACCGCCGGCGGCACGAGGTCGCCCAGCGCGTTGGCGGTGGCGCCGGCCACCGGCTCGTACTCGAAGCAGCCGACGCGATCGAGCTTGGCCTCCTGCAGCCAAGCGAGCAGCTCCTCGAACTCGGCCTCGGTCTCGCCGGGGAAGCCGACGATGAAGGTCGAGCGGATAGCGAGGTCCGGGCAGGTCTGCCGCCAGCTGCGGATCCGGTCGAGCTGGCGCTCCTGGTTGCCGGGGCGGCGCATGCGCTTGAGCACGGAGGGGCTCGCGTGCTGGAGCGGCATGTCGAGGTAGGGGAGCACCTTGCCCTCGGCCATCAGCGGGATGACCTCGTCCACGTGCGGGTAGGGGTAGACGTAGTGCAGCCGCACCCAGGCGCCGAGCTCGCCGAGTTCCTTGGTGAGGTCGTAGAACTTGGCGCGGACCTGGCGGTCGCGCCACGGGCTCTCACTGTAGCGGATGTCGACGCCGTAGGCGCTGGTGTCCTGGCTGACGACCAGCAGCTCCTTCACGCCGGCCTTCACCAGTTTCTCGGCCTCGCGCAGCACGTCGGCGGCGGGGCGGCTGACGAGGTTCCCGCGCAAGCTCGGGATGATGCAGAAGCTGCAGCGGTTGCTGCACCCCTCCGAGATCTTCAGGTAGGCGTAGTGGCGCGGGGTGAGCTTGATCCCCTGCGGCGGCACGAGGTCGAGGAACGGGTCGTGGGCCGGCGGCACCGCCTCGTGGACGGCCGCCACCACAGACTCGTAGGCCTGGGGCCCGGTCACCGCCAGGAGGTCGGGGTACTTCTCGCGGATCTCCTCCGGCTGCGCGCCCATGCAGCCGGTGACGATGACGCGGCCGTTCTCCGCCATGGCCTCGCCGATGGCCGAGAGCGACTCCGCCTTGGCGGAATCGAGGAAGCCGCAGGTGTTGACGATCACCACGTCGGCGCCGTCGTGCCGCCGGGCCAGCTCGTAGCCCTCCGCGCGCAGGTGGGTGAGGATCCGCTCGGAATCGACCAGCGCCTTGGGGCAGCCCAGCGAGACGAACGAGATTTTCGGGGCGGCGCCGGGAGCGGGGCCGCGGGGAGCGGGCGTGGCGGTCATGGCATTCGGGTCGGACAGTCCGGCGGGGCGATCGGCCGCCCGGCGCGCGGGACCAGGAATTCGGGGTCGCGCTCCTATACAGGCTCCCGCGCCTCCGCGCGAGGCCGGCCGCCGCAGGGGTGCCCGGCCCTGCGCGCGAGCCTGAGCCCTGACAAAGATCCTATCGCTACGGCAAAGCTTTGCGGCCGGTTCCTCAGACCCCACATCAGGATTGGGCGGCGCGGCCCTGCGCCCCGGACACGGCCCGCCCGCGCGCGGCGGCGGGGCCTGCGTGGAACTGCCGCTTCCCCCGCGGCATCGCCTGTGCGACGGCAGCGCACGACGCACAGCTCGAGGATGGCGGCCCCGAACCCGGTCATGTGGACCCGAGAGATCCCCTTCATCGATCCCGTCGCGGCGGCGGCGCGGCTGCGCGCCCTGCCCGGGCTCGCCTTCCTCGACAGCGCCATGCGGCACGACCCGCTGGGGCGGCACTCGATCGTGGCCGCCGACCCGTTCGCGCGGTTCCGCTACCGCGACGGGCGCGCGACCCTCGACGGGAGGCCGGTGGCGGGCGGCCCGATGGCCGCGCTCCGGGCCTGCCTCGAACCCTACCGGCTCGAGGCAGGCCCGGAGCCGTTCCCCGGCGGGGCGATCGGGTACCTCGCCTACGACCTCGGCGCGGCGCTGGAGCGGGTGGCGCCGCCCGCCCGGCGGGCGGGGCTCACCGACGACATCGCGCTGAACCTCTACGACACCGCGCTGGTCGTCGACCACGCCGCCGGCACGGGCCGGCTCGTCGCCACGGGTTTCCCCGAGACCGCGCCGGACGCGCGGCGGGCCCGCGCGGAGGCGCGGCTCGCCCGCTTCGCCGACCTGCTCGGCGGCGCGGAGCCGCCGGTCCCGGCCCCTGCCCGGACGGCCCAGCCGCTCGCGTGGCGCTCGAACTTCGACCGCCAAACCTATGAAGAAGCAGTCGAAAAGGTCCGCACCTACATCCGGGCCGGCGACATCTACCAGGCCAACATCGCCCAGCGCTTCGTCGCCGACCTGCCGGCCGGCTTCGACCCGTTCGCCCTCTACCGGCGGCTGCGCGAGACCAACCCGGCGACCTTCGGGGCCTACCTGGAACAGGAGGGCCTGACCGTCGCCTCGTCCTCGCCGGAGCGGTTCATCCGCCTCGACGGACGGCACGTGGAGACGCGCCCGATCAAGGGCACCGCCCGCCGCCTCGACGACCCGGCGGCCGACCGGGCGGCGGCCGAGGCGCTCCAGGCCAGCGTCAAGGAGCGGGCCGAGAACGTCATGATCGTCGACCTACTGCGCAACGACCTGTCGCGGGTCTGCCGGCCGGGCACCGTCGCCGTGCCGACCCTGTGCGGCCTGGAGACCTACGCCAACGTCCACCATCTGGTGTCGGTGGTGACCGGCGACCTCCGCGACGGGCTCGACGCCCTCGACCTCCTGGAAGGGACCTTCCCGGGCGGCTCGATCACGGGCGCGCCGAAGATCCGCGCCATGGACATCATCACCGAGATCGAGGGCGACGCGCGGGAACTCTACTGCGGCGCCATCGGCCGGATCGGCTTCGACGGGGCGCTCGACACGTCGATCGCGATCCGCACCGTGTTCATGGACGACCGGCAGGCGGTCCTGCAGGCCGGGGGCGGGGTGACGCTGCTGTCGGAGCCCGGCCCGGAATACGACGAGACCCTGGCCAAGGCCGCCCGCGTGTTCGAGGCCTTCGCATGATCCTCGTCCTCGACAATTACGACTCGTTCGTCTTCAACGTCGTCCGTTACCTGGAGGAGCTCGGCGAGACGGTCCGGGTCGTGCGCAACGACGCGCTGGACGTCCCCGGCATCCGGGCGCTGGAGCCGGAGGCCCTGGTGGTCTCGCCCGGGCCCTGCACCCCCGCGGAGGCCGGGATCTCCCTGCCGGCGATCCGCGACCTGTCGGGCGCAGTGCCGATCCTCGGCGTCTGCCTCGGCCATCAGGCGATCGGCGCGGCCTTCGGCGGCACGGTCGCGCGGGCACAGCGCCCCCTCCACGGGCAGATGACGCCGATCGCCCATACCGGCGAGCGCCTGTTTTCCGGAATCCCGGCGCCGATGCCGGTCGGGCGCTACCACTCGCTGGTCGTGAATCCCGACCCCGACATGGAAAGACACCTCTCGGTCGACGCGGTCTCGCAGGAGGGGGAGGTGATGGCGCTGTCGCACCGAACCCACCCGACCTACGGCATCCAGTTCCACCCGGAATCGGTCCTGACCGAGGGCGGCCACGCCCTGTTCGCCAATTTCCTGGATCTCGCCCGCGCGTGGCGGGAGAGGCCGGAGGGGCGCCGCGATGCTGTGGCGTGACGGGGCGCTTCTGCCCGGAACCGCGGCTCCGCTCGACCACACCGACCGCGGCCTGACGCTCGGCGACGGCCTGTTCGACACCGCACTGGCGCTCGGCGGCCGCGTCGCCTTCGAGGACGCCCATATCGCCCGGCTCGTGGCCTCCGCGGAGACGCTGGGGATCCCCGCCGAGCCCGAGCGGATCCGTGCGGCCATGCGGGACCTCGCGGGTCAGGGGGAGCGGCTCGCGATCCGGACCACGCTGACGCGCGGCTTCGGCCCGCGCGGCCTGAGGCCGCCGGACGCGCCGAACCCGACCCTGTTCGCCACCGCGGCCGCGAGCGCCAGGGCCGCGTCCTTCGCGCCCCTGCGCCTGTGGCCGACGGCCATCGCCCGCAACGACACCTCCCCCGCCGCCCGCCTGAAGACGCTGGGCTATCTCGACGCGGTGCTGGCCGCCCGCGAGGCCGCCGCCGCGGGGTTCGACGAGGCGCTGTTCCGCAACACCCGGGGCCGCGTCGCCTGCGCGGGCACCGGCAATCTCTTCGCCCTGTTCGGCGCCAATCTGGTGACGCCCCCGCTCGGGGACGGCGTGCTCGCCGGCATCGTGCGGGCGGAGGTGCTGGGTCTCGCCGCCGGATGCGGGCTGCGGGCCGAGGAACGGTCGCTCGGCCTGCCCGATCTCCTCGGCGCGGAGGCCGTGTTCCTGACCAACTCCCTGCGGCTCCTGGCCCCCGTGACGGCCATCGGCGACACGGCCTTCCCGAGCGCCGGCCCGGGCGCCGGCCATCCGGCGGTGACCCGCCTCGTGGCGGCCCTGCGCGCCCGCGTGGCGCAGGCCTGCGGCGTCACGGAGGACGCGGTCGCGTGACCGAGGGAGCGATCGAGGCGTCAATCGAGACTTGGCGGCGCCGGCTGCGCTACGCGCTCGCGGCGATCTACGGGTTCATCGGCGTGGTCCACCTCGTGGCGACCGACGCGATGCTGCCGCTCATGCCCGACTGGGTGCCGCAGCCGCGGCTCGTCATCCTGGCGACCGGCCTGTGCGAGATCGCGGGCGCGATCGGCCTCCTCACCGGGCGGTTCCGCCGGGCGGCCGCGCTCGGCCTCGCCCTCTACGCGGTCTGCGTCTATCCGGCGAACCTCAAGCACGCGTTCGAGCACGTCCACGTCGAGGGCATCCCGGATTCCTGGTGGTACCACGGGCCGCGGCTCGCGTTTCAGCCGGTCTTCGTCTGGGCGGCGCTCTGGGCCGGCGGCCTGATCGACTGGCCGTTCGGCGGCCGCCGCGGGTCCGGACAGGGCGCGACCGAGATCTCCGGTGATCCGGCACGGCCGCCGAAAGATCCGGATCCCGACGCGCCGGCAACCATCCGCGAACCTTGATCACAGGATCCCGGGATCCCCGGATCCCGGCAGGCTTTGATCCCGGGATCCTGGCCGATCGACCGGCCGGAAGCCGCCGCGCGGGCCGGAAGACCGGTCGGCCCGGCGGCGATACGGGCGGACGACATGCCGAAGCGCCGCGACCCGGGCCGATCGCCCCCGCCTCCGCCGGACGCGGTGCCGGAGACCGTGCCGGACCGCGACGCGGTGGAGCGCGCCCTGGAAACGGTCCTCGACCGCCTGCGCCCGAAGCCGGGCGGCGCGCCGCGGGGCAGCCGGAAGCCGCGCCCGGACGGGGCGGGCGGCTGAGCCCCGAAAGGTTCCTCCACAGGGCGAAGATATCGCCCGGATACGGCGGGCCGGACCGGAGTTCCCCGGAGGACGCCGCCGAACACGGCGCGCGGACCCCAGCGGAGACAGACCGAATGGCCAAGCAGAAGACGCTGCAGGACGCCTTCTACGAGACCCTGAAGGACGTCTACTACGCCGAGAAGCAGTCGGTGAAAGCCCTCAAGAAATCCGCCAAGGCGGCGGAGCACGACGAGCTGCGCCAGGCCTTCGAGACCCACGCCGAGGAGAGCGCCCAGCAGGTGGAGCGCCTGACGCAGGTCTTCGAGATCATCGGCAAGCCGGCCCGGGCCAAGACCTGCGAGGCGATGCAGGGCATCGTCTCGGAGATGGAGGAGGATCTCGACGACTTCGCCGACAGCCCGGCCGCCGACGCGGTGCTGGCCGCCTGCGCCCAAGCGGTGGAGCACTACGAGATCGCCCGCTACGGCACCCTGAAGACCTGGGCGGCCCAGCTCGGCTACGCGGACGCCGCCCAGCTCCTGGACGAGACCCTGCAGGAGGAGAAGCGGACCGACGCGCTGCTCTCGAAGATCGCCGAGTCGATCAACGCCGCGGGCGAGCCCGGCGGGGCGGAGCCGGACGCGGAGCCGTCGAAGGGCCGGGGGAAGAAGGCCGCCTGACCGCGCACCGGCCGCGCGGGCGGGCCGGCGCCCCCGGGCGCCGGTTCGCCGCCGCCCCGCGGGGGCGTCAGTTCGCCGTCAGTTCGACTTCTCGATGGCGCTCAGCGGCGTCCAGTAGCAGCGATCCTGCGTGTCCTTCAGGGCGAGGCAGCCGTAGCTCATCGTCCGGGACTCGAGCCGGACCTCCTCGCCGGGCTTGAACGACCGGCACTCGCCGCTGGCGAGGCTGCCCTGCAGCAGCTGGCCGAACCCGGACTCGTCGCCCGCCATGACCAGCTTGAACAGGCGGTCCGTGACCTCCTGGGTGTGGCACCCGAACCGCTCCTGGAGGATCGTCTCGGCCGCGGCCGGCCGGGACAGGGCGGCGGTGACGGCGAGGACGGCGAGGGCGGGCAGGGCGAAGCGCATGCGCGGAACATATCCGCGCGCCGCGACGTGTCGAGCCCTCGCCGCGCGGGGGAGCCGCGGAGGATCGTCGCGGGGATCGCCGCGAAGGCAGCCGCGAAGGCAGCCGGCCCGGTCGGGCGGCGCGTCCGGGCGAGGGCCGATCCGCGCTACCCGGCGACGGGCCGGACCACGACGTCCTCGGCGTAGACGAGGGTTGCCATGACGCCGGACCGGATCCGATCGAAGACCGCGTCGAGATCCCCGACGCTCTGCATCAGCACGGCGCACGAGAGGGCGACGATCTGCGGGGTGCGCTCCGTCCCTTCGGCGAGGAACTCGCGGATCGCGTCGACGAGGGACGCGGTGGCGTCAGCCTCCGCGGAGACGTCGAGGACGTGCAGGCAATCCTGCCGCAGGGACACGAGATCGCCGTCCACGACCGAGACCCATTGCCGGTCGTGATCGTAGATGAGCCAGCGCACCGACCCCGCCGCCACGGGGGCCAGTCCCGCGAGGTAGCGCCGAGCGGCCGCGTCGTCGAACATGGCACGGGTTTATCGCCCGCCCGCCGGAACGCCAACGCGTCGGATCACCGTTTCGGAGCCCGACGGATCCGCCGCGACGAGCCGGCATCTCGGGCCGCGAGCGAGCGAGCGGGCAGGGCGGGGCGGGGCGGCCTGACAGCGCCGCTACGCCTGTCCCGCCGCCTCGTCGCGCTTGGCCGCCTGCCACGCCGCCTCCATGGCGGCGAGGTCGGAGCGGCCGAGGGCGCCCCCGGACGCCGCGAGATACCGCGCCATGGCGGCGAAGCGCCGCTCGAACTTGGCGGTGCCGTCGCGCAGGGCGGTCTCCGGGTCGATCCCGGCGTGCCGCGCGAGGTTCGCCACCGAGAACAGGAGGTCGCCGATCTCCTCGGACAGGGCCTCCGGGTCGCCCGCCGCCAGGGCCTCGGCGACCTCGTCGGTCTCCTCGCGGACCTTGTCGACGACCTGGGCGGCGTCGTCCCAGTCGAAGCCGTAGGCGGCCGCCCGCCGGGAGATCTTCTCCGCCCGGGCGAGGGCCGGCAGCGCCCGCGCGACGCCGCCGAGGGGGTCGGGCGCCGGGTCCGGCGCGAGCCCCGCGTCCCGCCGCTCCGCCTGCCGGGCCGCCCGCTCCTGCGCCTTGATCGCCGCCCACTGGGCCTCGACCGCCGCGGGGTCGCGCAGGGGCGAGCCGGCAGGCAGGGGCGCGCCGTCCGGGGTGAAGACGTGGGGGTGGCGCCGGACCAGCTTGTCGCCGATGGCGCGGGCCACGTCGTCGAACGCGAAGGCGCCCCGCTCCTCGGCCATGCGGGCGTGGAACACCACCTGGAGCAGCAGGTCGCCGAGCTCGTCGCGCAGGTCGCCGAGGTCCCCCCGCGCCACCGCGTCGGCGACCTCGTAGGCCTCCTCGATCGTGTAGGGCACGATGGTGGCGAAGCTCTGCGCCACGTCCCAGGGGCAGCCGGCGACGGGATCGCGCAGGGTCGCCATCAGGCGCAGGAGCCGGCCCAGGGGCGCCTCCGCGGCGGGATCGGCGTCCCGCCCCCCGCTCGCCCCGGACCGGCCCGCGTCGCGTGTCTCGCTCATGCGGACGGGGTTAGAGCATGGCGCGGCGCAGGGAAATGCGTCTCGCGGATCGCCGGTCCTCAGCGTCGGTCCTCAGACCCGGCTCGGGTCGCGCTCGCGCACCTGCTCGGCCTGCAGGCCGTTCAGGTAGCCGGTGAGGCGGCCGCTGACCGCCGGGTCGGCGCACTGCACCCAGAGCGGCGCCGGGAGGGCGCGGACGGGCAGGCGCAGCAGGAAGGCCTCGGCCGAGAGGGCCGCCTCCCGCTCGGAGGCGGCGGCCAGGAGGCGCGCCCCCGCCTGCGTGCCGATCAGGATCGCGATCGTGCTCATGGCAGCTCTCCCGGCAGCTCGCTCGGCCGCGCTCTCGGCCGCACTCTCGGCCTCTCCGGGCCGCGCCCGTGCGGGACAACGGCGCGCGGGCCGCGGGCGTTGCACGGCGCGCCGATCCGCGCGGGTTCCGTCGGGGCCCTCAGCTCGTCGGTCGGACGCAGAGCGGCTCCCGGGCCAGCGCCAGGGTGAACGACCACAGGATCCGGCCGAGGGAATCGGTCAGCACCGCCCCGGTCAGGAGCATGTTGGCGGCGGTCCGGCACAGGTCGCGGGCGCGGCGGATCGCCGCCTCCGCGTCGTCCGCCTCCAGGCGGTCGCTGGCGAAGGCGAGGCCGCAGCGGCCGTCCGCGTGCTCGAGGGTGCGTCGGAGGTGATAGGCCGGCATCGCTTGGACCACCGCGAGGCGAATCACCGGCCGCCCGCGGCGCGGGCGGGAGCCGGCTGGCCAAGCTAGCGGCCCGGCGCGGGCCCGCGACTGATCCAGATCAAGCCGACGCGCATCCGCCGCCGTCCGGTCACGTCCCGGTGTCGCAGGCTGTCGCAGGGTACGCCCGCCGCCGCCGGCCGCTGCGGGAGGTCCGCGCGAGGCCGTGCCGGGTCTTGTTCCAGCGCAGCGGCGCCCGGACCAGCTCGATCAGCGCCAGCCACGCGGCGAGGCTGACCAGCAGGAAGTAGACCGGCATCCACGGGACCGACCGGGCGAGGTCCCCCCAGCCGCGCCGGGCGCAGCCGACGAGGGCGGGCAGGACCAGGGCGGCGAGCCCCGTCCCGAACAGCGTGATGGCGAGCCCCGTGGAGAGGTTGTCCAGGAAGACGGGGGCGGCCGGGATGTCCCGGACCAGGAAGGACCACGCCGCCGCGGCGAGGCAGGCCGGGTAGGCGAGCGCAGAGACCACCGTCCCGGGGACCAGGGCGGCGGCGCAGAGCGTCTCCAGGCCGCCGAGCCTGCGGGCGTTGGCCAGCGGGTGCCGCCCGTGGGTGAGGCTCGTCTGGACCAGGCCCTTCAGCCAGCGGGTGCGCTGGCCGAGCCAGGGCCCGAGGCGGGCCGGCGCCTCCTCGAAGGTAGGGCTGGGAAGGTCGCCGACGGTGTAGCCCGCCAGCGCGAGGCGCAGGCCGAGATCCGCGTCTTCGGTTACGTTGTGGGCGTCCCAGCCGTGCAGAGCCCGCACCACGACGGTGCGCAGGTGCATCGAGGTGCCGCCCAGCGGGACCGGCAGGCCGCAGCGGGCGAAGGCCGGGTTCAGCACGTCGAACAGCCCGGCATATTCGAGGGCGAAGGCACGGGCGAGGCGCGAATCGCCGGCATTGTCGATCACGAGCCGCCCCTGGAGGCAGGCGGTCCGCGCGGGCAGGCGCGCGAACAGGGCGGCCGCCAGCCGCAGTTGCCCGGGATCGGGCACGTCCTCGGCGTCGTAGACCGTGATCAGGGTGCCGCGGGCCAGCGGCAGCGCGGCGTTGAGCGCCCGCGGCTTGGTGCGCGGGCCGCCCGGCGGCACCGTGATCACCTCGAACCGGGCCGGGAGGGTGTCGCGGGGGAGGGCCGCGGCGGTCTCCGCGTCGTCCGCCTCGAGCAGCAGCTTGATGTCGAGCTTGGCGGCCGGATAGTCGAGGGCGGAGAGCGCCCTGAGCAGGTCCGGCACCACCGCCGCCTCGCGGTGGAGGGGGACGAGGATCGTGTAGACCGGCAGGTCGGCCTCGGCGAGGGGCACCACCGCCTCCGCGGCGACCGGAGCCGCGATGGCGAGGGCCGCGATCCGCAGGGTCGCCATGGCCAGGAACAGGACCTGCCCGGCCGTCATCACCGCGCGCGCCAGCGGGGCCGGCAGCGCCGCGCACAGGCAGAGCGCGGCGGTCCCGCCGAGGGCGAGGACCAGCAGCCAGCGGAAGGCCGGCTCGGGGGCGGCCGCCCACTCGGGGCCGTGCCGCCGCAGGTCGTGCGCCGCGTGATCCGCCACCTGCCCGGGCACGGACGCGAACACGGCCTCGCGCAGGCGGGTAGGGCTGGTGATCGCCGGCACGGCGGCGTGGCCAGCGGCGCGGCCGGCGGCGTCGAGGAGGTCCGCGATCGCCCGCCCGCGGGGCGCCAGGACCCAGGGCGCCACCGCGCCCGGCGCCAGCGGCGCGAGGCCGGCCACGAGGCTGTCGGGGAAGCGCAGGCCCAGGCCGAACGGGATCGGGCCGTCGAGGTAGGGGGCGCCGAGCGCCCGGGCCAGGGCCGCGTAGTAGGCCGATTCCGCGATCAGGCCGGCATTCATCAGCGCGGTCGCCGCGTCGGTCCCGGCCGCGGTCGCCGCGGCGGCGGCCCGGACCAGCAGCCGCGCGTCGACGCCCTCGTCCAGCAGGAAGGCGATCTCCGGCGGCAGGCCCTCCGGCCCCGCGGGCGGGCGCTGGAACGACACGCCGCGCGCTCCCCCGGCGGCCCGAGGACGTGGTAGAGGAGGGGGGTGAGCCAGTCCCCGCCCCCGCGCTCCGAGAGGAGCACCGCCCCGTCCCCGTCGTCAAGAGGCGATAGGACAGCCATCCCATCCCGGATCGCGGCGGCCGCGGTCGCGGCGCTCCTCGCGGGGCCGGCCGCCGCCGCGGCGCCCCCGGCCGCGCCGGCCACGGGCGTCACCGCCACCCCCGTCGTCACGATCCCGGATTTCTGGAACCCGCGCAGCCGGGGCGAGCGCGTGGAGGCGCCGCAGACCGGCCGGGCGGTCCGCTTCCTCACGGACGACGAGTTCCCGCCGCTGCACTTCGCCGGCCCCGACGGCAACCCGACGGGCTTCGTGGTCGAGCTCGCCCGGGCGGTCTGCGAGAAGCTGACGATCACCTGCACGGTGCAGGCGCGCCGCTTCGACACCCTGCTCGACGCCCTCGACGGCAAGCAGGGCGACGTGGTCGCGGCCGCCATCCCGCTGACCGCGTCCCTGCGGTCGCGATTCCTGGCGACGCGGCCGTATTTCCGCTGGCCGGCGCGCTTCGCGGCCCGGGCCGACAAGGGCCTGCCGGTCCCCTCCGCGGCGGCGCTCGTCGGCCGCAGCGTCGGGGTCATCGCCGGCAGCGCCCACGCGGCCTACCTCAAGGCGTTCTTCCCGAAGGCCGTGCCGAAGGACTTCACCGATCTCACGGCGGCCGAGAGCGCGCTCAAGCGCGGCGAGATCGACTACCTGTTCGCCGACGGCCTCAACCTCGCCCTGTTCGTCGGCGGCCAGGACGCGGAGAGTTGCTGCGCGCTCACCGGCGGCGACTACCTCGAGAACCGCTATTTCGGGGAGGGGATCGGCCTGATCACCCGCCAGGAGGACGCCGCCCTCTCCCGGGCGCTGGACGACGCGCTCCAGCGGGTCTGGGACGACGGCAAGTACACCGAGCTGTACCTGCGGTTCTTCCCCGTCAGCCCGTTCTGAGGGCTTTCGTCGCCACCAGGAATGGGGATCCTGCTGCCGGGCTTCGGTTGTCGGACGGCACGCGGACGGCACCGTGGCGGATCTGCTCGAGCAGGCGGTGGCGAAGGCGCGACCCGTCCCCGGATCTCCAGGACGAGAGCGCGCGGCTCATGCTGGCCTTCGCGGGGGACGAGGCCCCGGTCTACCGGTTCACCCCGGAGGAAGAGGCGGAACTCGACGAATCCGGGGCCGCCGAGGCGCGCGGCGATCGCGCCACCGATGCGGAGATCCGCGCCATCTGGGCCAAGGTTCGGCGCCGAGAACCTGTTCGACTCGGGACTTCCCCTCCTCGCCCTCTTCCTGAGGTGCCGCGCAGCGGCCTCGAAGGAGAGCTCCAGCCAGCGCAGCGGTCACTGGAGGGCTCCTTCGAGGCCTCCGCTGCGCTGCGGCACCTCAGGATGAGGGCGAGATTCGGAGATCCGGGATTCGCGATTCGGCCTGGCACGCGCAGGAAGCCGAGCGGATCGGGCGTGCGTCTGCCAAGCCGAAACCGGCCCACGCTGTCATAGGCCGCACGCACAGGCCTCACGCGCGAGCCCGCGATGGAACCCCGCATTGCACCTCCGGGCGTTCCGCTCCGATGCGAACCGCTCTAGGGTGCGCGCTCCCCAACGCGTTCAGCCCTGAAGATCGTCTCCAACGACATGCCCGCCGCTCCCCCAGCCCTGACCCTCGACGCCGACGTGATCGAGGCCGCCGCCAACGCCGCCGCCTGGCCCTTCGAGGAGGCGCGCAAGCTCGTGGCGCGGCTGGAGAAATCCGGCAAGACCGAGGTGCTGTTCGAGACCGGCTACGGCCCGTCGGGCCTGCCGCATATCGGCACGTTCGGCGAGGTCGCCCGCACCTCCATGGTGCGCCACGCCTTCCGGGTGCTCACCCGCGACGCGGTGCCGACCCGGCTGATCGCCTTCTCGGACGACATGGACGGGCTGCGCAAGGTTCCCGACAACGTCCCGAACCGGGAGATGCTGGCCGCGCACCTCAACCAGCCGCTCACCCGCGTGCCGGACCCGTTCGGCACCCACGACAGCTTCGGCGCGCACAACAACGCCGAGCTGCGCCGCTTCCTCGACGCCTTCGGCTTCAGTTACGAGTTCCGCTCGGCGACCGAGTGCTACCGCGCGGGCGTGTTCGACGCGACGCTGCTGCGCGTGCTGGAGCGCTACGATTCCGTGATGGAGATCATGCTGCCGTCGCTGCGGGCCGAGCGCTCGGCGAGCTACTCGCCGTTCCTGCCGCTCCACCCGGTTACCGGCCACGTGATGCAGGTGCCGATCGACGAGGTGAGGGCGGAGAGCGGCACGATCGTGTGGCGCGATCCCGCCACGGGCGAGCGCTACGAGACCCCGGTGACCGGCGGCCACGCCAAGCTGCAGTGGAAGCCCGACTGGGCGATGCGCTGGGTGGCGCTCGGCGTCGATTACGAGATGGCCGGCAAGGACCTGATCGACTCGGTCAAGCTCTCGGCCAAGATCGCCCGGGCGCTCGGCGGCGAGCCGCCGGAGGGCTTCAACTACGAGCTGTTCCTCGACGAGAAGGGCCAGAAGATCTCGAAGTCGAAGGGCAACGGCCTGACCATCGACGCGTGGCTCAAGTACGGCACGCCGGAATCGCTCGCCCTGTTCATGTACAACAAGCCGCGCGAGGCCAAGCGCCTGTTCTTCGACGTGATCCCCCGGCACGTCGACGAGTATATCGGCTTCCTCGACCGCTACGCCGGCCAGGACGCGAAGCTGCGGCTGGGCAACCCGGTCTGGCACCTCCACGCCGGCACCCCGCCGGAGCCCGAGCGGGTCGAGGGCGCGAGCCTGACCTTCGCGATGCTGCTCAACCTCGCGGCGGTCGCCAACACCGAGGATCCGGCGGTGCTGTGGGGCTTCATCCGCCGCTACGCGCCGCGGACCGGGCCGGAGACCCATCCGGGCCTCGACCGGCTGGTGAAGCACGCCCTGAAGTACTTCTCGGACTTCGTGCGGCCGGCCAAGACCTACCGGGCGCCGACGCCCGAGGAGCGGGCGGCCCTGGAGGACCTGTCGGAGACGCTGGCCGAGCATGCCGGCTCCACCGATCCCGAGGCCCTGCAGGCGGCGGTCTACGAGGTCGGCCGGCGCCACTTCCCCGACACGTCCGGCAAGGCCAAGAGCCCGGACGGGCGGCCCGGCGTGTCGCAGGCGTGGTTCACGAGCCTCTACAACGTGCTGTTCGGTGAGGCGCGCGGACCCCGGTTCGGCTCCTTCGTGGCCCTCTACGGCGTCGACGAGACCCGGGGCCTGCTCGCCTCGGCGCTGTCGGGGGCGCTGGTCGCCGAGCACGAAGCCTTCGCGGCCGGCAAGGCCGCCCCGGTCGCGTGAGGGCGCGATGATCGTCAACGATCTCGCCGCGCTGGAGGCGCTCTACAGCGCGCCCCTGGCGCCCGCCTCGACGGTGAAGGTGGCGGCCGCGATCGCGCCGGACTACGCGGCGCTGATCGCGGCCTCGCCCTTCGCGGTGCTGGCGACCGCCGGTCCCGAGGGGCTCGATTGCAGCCCGCGCGGGGACCGGCCGGGCTTCGTGCGGGTCGCCGACCCGCGCACGCTGATCCTGCCCGACCGGCGGGGCAACAACCGGATCGACTCGCTCCGCAACGTCGTGCGCGACCCGCGGGTGGCGCTGCTGTTCCTGATCCCGGGCTCCGGCACGACGCTGCGGGTGAACGGCCGGGCGGTGATCTCGGCCGACCCGGACCTGCTCGCCTCGTTCCGGGTCGACAGCCACGCGCCGCGCACCGCCCTCGTGATCACCGTCGCGGAGGTGTACTTCCAGTGCGCCCGGGCGATCATCCGGGCCGGGCTGTGGGATCCGGAAGCCCGCGTCGACCCGGGAAGCCTGCCGACGCCGGGGGCGATCCTGGCGGCGCTGACAGCGGGCGAGGTCGGCGGCCAGCGCTACGACGCGGAATGGCCGGAGCGGGCGGCCAAGTCGATGTGGTGAGGGTGGCGTCCGCGACATCCCCGTCCTTTCGGGCGGAGCGGAGCGATCCGGTGTCGCGCCACCTTCGGGGATGTCGCGCCGCCCTGGGTCGCTTCGCTGCGCTCGCGATGACGGAGCGTCACCTCACCCCACCAGCGCGAGATCCCGCGTCTCGGTGTCGGGGATGACGTCGACCTCGACCTTGAGGCGCTGCTTGCCCGAGCCGCTGACGATGCCGTCGACCGGCGCCACGTCGCCGTAATCGCGGCCGCGGGCCACCACGATGTGGTCGTCCCGCACCGCGACGCCGTTGGTCGGGTCGAGGCCGAGCCAGCCGGCGCCGCACCAGACCGCCACCCAGGCGTGGCTCGCATCCGCCCCGCGCAGGCGCGGCCGGCCGGGCGGCGGCACCGTGCGCAGGTAGCCGCTCGCATAGGCCGCGGGCAGGCCCATACCGCGCAGGGCCGCGATCATCACGTGGGCGAAGTCCTGGCAGACCCCGGCCCGGAGCGCGAAGGAGTCGGCGAGCGGCGTCGAGACGGTGGTGGCCTTGGAATCGAAGCGGAAATCCCGGCCGATCCGCAGCATCAGGTCGTGGGCCGCCCCGTAGGCGCTGCGGCCCGCGGCGAAGCTCGGGCGCGCGTAGTCGGTGATCGCGGGCAGCAGCGGCACCCGGCTGCTCGGGAACAGGAAGTGCACCGGCGCCCGGCCGCCGAGGTCGCGCCCGGCGAGAACGGCGTCGCGGACCCGCTCCCAGGGCATCCCGGATTCGGGCGGCGGCGGGGCCGGGCGCTCGACCCGCACGGTGGAGAGCGCCTCGACGCTGAAGGTGGTGTGGGGCGTCTCCAGGGTGATCGCCACCGCGTCGATCCCGAGATAGTCGCGCCGCATCACCGCGCGGGCGGGGCTCGGGTCGATCGTGACCGCGCTCGCCAGCACGCTCTGGCCCTCGCAATCCTGCGGCTTGAGCCGCAGGGTGCAGCGGGCGAAGTGCACCGGCCGGCCGTAGCGGTAGGCGGTGCGGTGGCGCAGCGTGTAGATCATCCCGGCCACCGCCCATCGCGACGTCCGTCGCCTGCGGTCGCCGGCAAGCGCGAAGGCGCGCCGCAGCCCGTGCTGCGGATCGTCCTTGAGGCGGCAGCGTCAAGGACACACAGCATCAAGCCAGCCCCGTCAGCTTCTCGGGGCGCAGCGCGTTCGGCCCGGTGGGGAAATAGCGGGCCGCGATGCCGTCGGCGAGGCGCTCGAGGTCGGTCGCGAGCGCGGTCAGGCGCACGGCGTCGAAATCCGCGGCCTCGCCGCTGCGCAACTCCGCCAGGATCCGGGTCGCGAGGCGGCAATGGGGCTCGGGGATCCCGTCCGCGGCGAGCGCCGGCAGGTCGGCGAGGTGCCGGGTGATCGCCTCCGCCTGGAAGGCGATCGAGCGCGGGTTGTAGGGGTCGAGCAGCACCATGTCGCGCACGGGGTCGAGGGCCGCCCCCTGCAGGTAGCGCCGCCCGTAGCTGATCTGCGAATCGCACAGGGACAGCATCACCCCGAGGCAGCCGGGGGTCGCCTCGTCGTTGGCGAAGGCCAGCGCGAAGGCGCCGGTGTTGATCGCCCGCTCGATCCGCCGCCCGAGCTCGATGAAGTGCCAGCCCTCGGCGCGGCTCATGTTCTCGTGGGTGAGGCCGGCGAGCGCCGCGAGCTGGCTCAGGGCCCGCTCGGCCCGGCCCGCGAGCTGCGACTCGGTGAAGGCCCGCTCGGTGTTGAGGGACAGGAACTCGTTCAGGTCGGCGAGCACCCGCCACGCCTCGCCCGACAGGCGGGCGCGGAGCGCGGCGGCGTTGCGGCGGGCCGCGATGACGTGGGACCGGGCCGAGCCCGGCCGGTCGCGCCCGGCCAGCGCCTCCTGGGCGAGGCGGGCGGTCGGCAGGTCGGCGGCCGCGATGGCGCCCCACTCGTGCAGCAGCGCCCGGAGCGCCAGGGCCGCCGGCGTGTCGAGGGCGCCCGAGATGTCGGTCCCAACGGCGTCGCCGACGCTGCGCAGGTGGGCGAGCACCAGCCGGATCACCGCCTCGCCGCGCTCCAGGTAGCGGCCGAGCCAGAACAGGCCGTCGGCGGCCCGGGCGGGGAGGTGCCCGCCGACCCGCCGCACCCGCGGCGCCGCCTGCGTGCCGATCAGGGGCGCGGCGACCGGCTCCTCGGACAGGACCCAGACGTCGGCGGAGCGGATGCCGAGCCGCAGCTCGATCGGGTCGACGTCCTCGCGCTCCGAGACCCGGCAGAAGCCGCCGGGCATGACCTGCCAGCCGAGGGGCGTCCGCGCGGCGAAGACGCGGACCACGAAGGGGCGGGGCGTCAGGAACAGGCCGTCCGGGCCGCGCTCCCAGCCCGGCATCGTCGAGAGCGGCGCCGCCTCCTGGGCGACGTAGTCGAAGGGCCGGTCGCGCAGGGCCGCCACGACCCGCTCGCGCTCGGCTGCCAGGACCGGGCCCGCCAGGATCGCGTCGCGCCCCGCCCCGCGCTGGGGCGTGGCGGCCGGGCGCAGGGTCAGGCTGTCGAGGTTGGCCCGCGCGTGCGCCAGGCCCTCGAGGTCGCCGCACCACCACGTGCGCGGGTGGCCGAGCCGCAGCGGCTCGCCGAGGACGCGCCGGGCGATGCCGTCGAGATAGGGGGCGAGGGCGGCCGACTCGACGAGCCCCGCGCCCGGCATGTTGGCCATCACCAGGGAGCCGTTGCGCAGGGCGTCGAGGATGCCGGGCACGCCGAGGCGCGAGGCCGGGTTCAGCTCCAGGGGGTCGAGGAAGTCGGCGTCGATCCGCCGCCACAGGGCGTCGGCCCGCTTCAGGCCCGAGACGGTGCGCACGTGCAGGCGCCCGTCGCGCATGACGAGGTCGTCGCCCTCCACCAGCATCAGGCCGAGGTAGCGGGCGAGCGCCGCCTGCTCGACGTAGGTGCTGCTGTAGGGGCCGGAGGTCAGCAGGCAGATCCGCGGGTCGGCGCGCTCCGCCCCCAGCGCCAGCCCGTCGCGGAACGCCTGGAAGAAGGCCGGCAGGCGCTCGACGTGGAGGTCCTGGAAGAAGTCCGGGAAGGTCCGGGCCAGGACCATGCGGTTCTCCAGCGCCCAGCCGAGGCCCGAGGGCGCCTGGGTCCGGTCGGCGAGCACCTGCCAGCGCCCGTCCGGTCCCCGGCCGAGATCGGCCGCGTAGAGCTTGAGGTAGTGGCCGCCGGGGGGCGCGACCCCGTGGAGCGGGTGCAGGAACTCGGGCGTGCCGGCCACGATCGCGGCGGGGAGGAGCCCCTCGGCGACCAGCCGGCCCTCGCCGTAGGCGTCGGCGAGGATCGCCTCCATCAGCTCCGCGCGCTGGACGATGCCGGCGCTGAGCGCCGCCCATTCCGGCCCCTCGATCACCAGGGGCAGGCAGCCCAGCGGCCAGGGGTGCTCGCGCTGGTCGCCGGCGATGCGGAACGAGATGCCCGCGTCCCGGATGTGCCGCTCCGCCGCGACGAACCGGGCCATGATCTCCGGCTCGGTGAGGCCGCCGAGACGGTCGAGCAGGCGCGGCCACGCCCCGCGGGGCGCGCCGTCGGCGCCCAGGAACTCGTCCGGCCGGCCGGGGGCGGGGCGGTAGCCCGCGCTCCAGCGGGCGACGCGCTCGCGCGCGCCCTCCGGCCGCTCGGCCCGGCCGCGGCTGCCCGCGAGCGCCGCCTCCATCACGGATCCCGGGTCATCGCGGCTCGCGGATCCACGCAGCGTGGACGACGACGCGGCCGCAGAGCGGAGCGCGGGTCCCTCTCCCGCACGGGAGCGGGGGCGGGGGCGGGGGCGGGGGCGGGGGCGCGTCGCGCTCTGTCGACCGCGCCGGTGTCCGCCCCGGATGTCCGAACATCGCGGGTCATTGCGGGGCCGGCGTCCGCAGGTCGAGGGTCAGCGGGAACTCGGCGCTCGATTCCGGGCGGGGCATCTCCAGCCGGCCCGGCGTGTGGCCGTTCGGCTGGAACCGGGCGAGGCGCCGCCCCTCCGCCTCGTAGGCGTTGACCGGGTGGGTCTCGTAGTTGCGCCCGCCCGGATGGGCGACGTGGTAGCGGCAGCCGCCGAGGGAGCGGCCGCTCCAGGCGTCGAGGATGTCGAAGGTCAGCGGCGAGTGCGCGGGGATCGTCGGATGCAGGGAGGAGGCCGGCTGCCACGCCTTGAAGCGCAGGCCCGCCACGGCCTCGCCGCCGCGGCCGGTGGAGGTCATGGGCAGGCGGCGGCCGTTGCAGGCGATGACGTGCCGCTCGGGCACGAAGCCCTCGACCCTGACCTGCAGCCGCTCGACCGAGCTGTCCACGAAGCGCACGGTGCCCCCGCTGGTCCCTTCCTCGCCCATCACGTGCCAGGGCTCCAGCGCCTGGCGGAGTTCCATCCGGACCCCGCCCTGCTCGACCGTGCCGAAGACCGGGAACCGGAACAGGGCCTGCGCCTCGAAGGCGACCGGGTCGAAATCGTACCCCGCCGCCCGGAGATCCTCCAGCACCGCGAGGAAGTCGGACCAGAGGAAATGCGGCAGCATGAACCGATCGTGGAGGTTCGTGCCCCAGCGGACACAGCCGCCGGTCTGCGGCTCGCGCCACAGCCACGCCACGAGGGCGCGGAGCAGGAGCTGCTGCGCGAGGCTCATCCGCGCGTCCGGCGGCATCTCGAAGGCGCGGAACTCCAGGAGGCCGAGGCGCCCGGTCGGGCCGTCCGGCGAGTACAGCTTGTCGATGCAGATCTCGGCCCGGTGGGTATTGCCGGTGACGTCGACGAGGATGTTGCGGAAGATCCGGTCGACGAGCCAGCGCGGGATGTTGGGCGCGTCCGGGGCCGGCACCTGGGCCAGCGCGATCTCCAGCTCGTAGAGCCCGTCGTGGCGGGCCTCGTCCATGCGCGGCGCCTGGCTCGTGGGCCCGATATAGAGGCCCGAGAACAGGTACGAGAGCGCGGGGTGGCGCTGCCAGTAGAGCACGAGGCTCTTGAGCAGGTCGGGCCGGCGCAGGAACGGGGAATCGTCCGGCGTGACGCCGCCCATGACCACGTGGTTGCCGCCGCCGGTGCCGGTGTGGCGCCCGTCGGTCATGAACTTTTCCGCGCCGAGCCGGGTCTGGCGGGCCTCGGCGTAGAGGTCGGTGGTGATGGACACCGCCTCCCGCCACGAGGCGGCCGGGTGGACGTTCACCTCGATCACGCCGGGATCGGGGGTGACCTTGATGACGCCGATCCGCGGGTCGTAGGGCGGCTCGTAGCCCTCGAGGTGGATCGGCAGCTTCAGCGCGGCGGCGGCGGCCTCGAGGTGGCTGGCGAGTTCGAGATACTCGTCGGCGCGCTGCACCGGCGGCATGAACACCCGCACCACCCCGTCGCGGGGCTCGAACGACAGGGCCGTGCGCACCGCCACGCCGGTGACGCCGGCGCCGTTGACCACCGCGGCGCCGGGGTGTCCGTCGGGGAGGGCGGCGCGGGGCTCCAGGGGATCCTGCGGCTGGTAGTAAGGATAGTGCTCCGGCGGCACGTAGGGCAGGGACGACAGCGGCAGGCGGAAGCCCACCGGCGAGTCCCCCGGCACCAGGAAGGCGGCGCCGCGCCGGAAGTCCCACGTCTCCGAGATCCAGACGCGGTCGGCCTCGCCGCCCTTGCCGGTGGGCAGGCTCGCCAGCGGCAGGACGTAGCCGGCCGCCTCCCCGAGGCCCCGCGCGTAGACCCGCCTGATCCGGGCGTCGAACTCCACCGAGCCCGACTTGGCGTCGGCCGGCGTGACGTTGACCGGCAGCTCCGCGGTCTTCCGCTCCCAGAGCTCCCCGTCCTCGAAGGCCGGGAAGACGTAGTCGGCGAGGCCGAGGCGGCGGGCCAGCGCGTCGGCGAGCGCCTCGGCCTGCGCGATGGTGGCGTGCCCCGCCTCCCCGGCGGCCACCTCCGGCGCGATCAGGTCCGGGTCGCGCCAGATCGGCTTGCCGTCCTTGCGCCAGTAGAGCGCGAAGGCCCAGCGGGGCAGGCTCTCGCCGGGATACCACTTGCCCTGGCCGTAATGGAGCAGCCCTCCCGGGCCGAACCGGTCGCGCAGGCGCCGGATCAGCTGGTCGGCGAGCCCGCGCTTGGTCGGGCCGACGGCCGCGATGTTCCACTCGGGCGATTCGAAATCGTCCACCGACACGAAGGTCGGCTCGCCGCCCATGGTCAGCCGCACGTCCTGCGCGGCGAGGTCGGCGTCGACCCGCTCGCCCAGCGCGTCCATGGCGGCCCAGACGTCCTCCGAGAACGGCTTGGTGATCCGCGGCGTCTCGGCGACGCGGGTGATCGTCATCGCGAAGTCGAAGGTGGTCTTGGCCGGCTCCATCGCCCCCGAGATCGGCGCGGCGGAGTGGTAGTGCGGCGTCGCGGCGAGCGGGATGTGGCCCTCGCCGGTGAGCAGGCCCGACGTGGCGTCCATGCCGACCCAGCCGGCGCCCGGCAGGTAGACCTCGGCCCAGGCGTGCAGGTCGGTGAAGTCCGCCGACGCGCCGGTCGGCCCGTCGACCGCGGTCGTGTCGGGCACGAGCTGGATCAGGTAGCCGGAGACGAACCGGGCGGCGAGGCCGATCCGGCGCAGCACCTGCACGAGCAGCCACGCCGAGTCGCGGCAGGAGCCGCTCTTCAGCCGCAGGGTCTCGGCGGGGGTCTGCACGCCCGGCTCCATGCGGACGCCGTAGGCGGTCTCCCGGGCGATCAGGCCGTTCAGCGCCACCAGGAACTGGACCGTGCTGGTCTCCTCCGGGAGACGGGCCAGCAGCGCCTCCATCTCGGGACAATCCGCGTCGACGGGCGTGAGATACGGGGCCAGCTCCCCGGCGAGGGCGGGGTCGTACGCGAAGGGCCGGACCTGGGCGTAGTCCTCCACGAAGAAGTCGAACGGGTTGATCACCGCCATGTCGGCCGTGAGGTCGACCTCGATCCTCAGCTCGTCGGTCTTCTCGGGGAAGACCAGGCGGGCGAGCCAGTTGCCGCTCGGATCCTGTTGCCAGTTCAGGAAGTGGTTGGCGGGCGTCACCGTGAGCGCGTAGGCCGGGACCTTGGTACGGGCGTGGGGGGCCGGGCGCAGGCGGATCACCTGGGGCCCCAGGCTGATCGGCCGGTCGTAGCGGTAATGCGTGACGTGGTGCAGGGCGGCTCTGATCGACACGATGGCTCCGTCGAAAGGATCGAACGCGGTCGCGCTGCCGGTCCCTGGCGCCGGCGCCCACCGCACGGTTATGCGACACGGATCGCGCAACAAGCAATTTCCGTGCGTCGCCCGGCCGTCCGGGCCGCTGGCAGGAACTTTGCCGCCCGGCCCTGCTTGACCGGCAGGTGGGCCGGCCGCCGGCCCGGGACCGCGCGATGAAGATCTTCCAGTGCCAGGCCTGCGACCAGCCGGTCACCTTCGAGGCGACCGCCTGCGAGAGCTGCGCGCGGCCGCTGGGCTACGCCTGCGCGGTCCACGAGGTCTCGGCGCTGGAGCCGCAGGGGCTCTCGGCCCACCCGCTGATGGGCGGCGCGCAGATCTTCCACGCCTACGCGGATCCCGGCCGGCGCTACCGGCTGTGCAACAACGCCCTCGCGCAGGCCTGCAACTGGCTGGTGCCGGAGGACAGCCCCGACATCTACTGCACCGCATGCCGCCACAACCGCGTGGTGCCGGACCTGTCGCAGCCCTGGAACCTCGCCCGCTGGCGCCAGATCGAGGCGGCCAAGCACCGGCTGTTCTACTCGCTGCTGCGCCTGGAACTGCCGCTCGCCACCCGCGCCCAGTACACGGACGGGCTGGCCTTCGACTTCCTGGTCGACCCGTCCGAGAGCGTCTCCGGCGGGCCGCCGGTGTTGACGGGCCACATCAACGGCCTGATCACCATGAACATCGCCGAGGCCGACGACGTCGAGCGGGAGCGCCGCCGGATCCTGTTCGGCGAGCATTACCGCACGCTGCTCGGCCATTTCCGGCACGAGATCGGGCATTACTTCTGGTACCTGCTGGTGCTGAACAGCCCCGACTGGGACGCCTTCCGGGCGCTGTTCGGCGACGAGCGCCGCGACTACGTCCAGGCGCTGCAGGACCACTACGCGAGGGGCGCCCCCGCCGACTGGGACGAGGCCTACGTCTCGGCCTACGCCACGGCCCATCCGTGGGAGGATTTCGCCGAGACCTTCGCGCATTACCTGCACATCGTCGACACGGTGGAGACCGCCTCGACCTTCGAGCTGCACGTGCGCCCGCGCCTGCGCCAGCGGGGGCCTTCCGGGCCGCAGGCGCCGACCGTGATCGACTTCGACCCGTACAACACGGCCGACCTCGACCGGCTGATCGCCGCGTGGCTGCCGCTCACCTACGCGATCAACTCGCTGTCCCACAGCATGGGCCAGCCGGCGCTCTACCCGTTCAAGCTGACGCCCGCGGTGATCGCCAAGCTCGCCTTCGTGCACGAGCGGGTCTACGCCTCCCGCACCGGCACCCTGCCGGATGCCGGCGCGGCGGGCGCCGAGATGCTCCGCGCGGTGATCCTGGGCCTGCGCCAGAAGGTGGCGGCGCCGACGGCGTGAGGGTGGCGGTCGCGGCAGACACAACGTCTCTGCGAGCGTCTCCGCGAGCGGCGCGAGGCGATGACGGTCGGAGGGGCGCCTCACGCCCCCCCGTGCCGCTCCGCGAAGGCGCGGAACGCCGCGAGCGTCTCGGCGCTGACGTGGTGCTCGATCCCCTCCGCGTCCCGCCGCGCGGTCTCGGGACTCACGCCCAGCGCGCACAGGAAGCGCTCGACGATGCGGTGGCGCTCCCGGGCCTGGGCGGCGAGCCGGCGGCCGGCCTCGGTCAGGAACACGCCGCGATAGGGCCGCTGCTGGACGAACCCGTCCTCGCACAGGCGCTTCAGCATCTTGGCGACGGTCGGCTGCGCCACGCCGAGCCGGGCCGCGATGTCCACCTGCCGCGCCTCGCCGCCGTCGCCGATCAGGTCGTCGATCAGCTCGACGTAATCCTCCACGAGTTCCGAGCGCCGGGCCTCGCGGGCCTGGCGGAAGCTCTCCACGTGGCGCTCGGGATCGACCAGCGCGGTCTCGGGCGAGCCCGGCTCGGACGGTTCCTGCATCGGCTCTCCCCCACCGCGGTCCGCGCGGGCCGCCCCGACCCCTGTCTAGCAAACACCGCCACCTCGAGGGGAGTCCCGCGGGGCCGATACCGGCGGCCGCTGCCGGCCCCTTGAATCCAACCCCTTGAATCCTGGCCGCGAACCCTGAATATAGCCTCCGCTATATCTTTGAGGAGAGGGTTCGAGCATGGTGGCGCCGAACGCCGCGACGGCCCCCGGGCGCGCCGCGCCCGGGGCGATGAGCCGGCGGACCGAGGGCGCCATCCGCGACGTCCTCGACGGCCGTCCCGGCGGCCGGGCCCGGTTCCTGCTGTTCGCCGGCCCCGCCGTGACGGCGTCGATCGCCTACATGGACCCGGGCAATTTCGCGACCAACATCCAGGCCGGCGCCCGCTACGGCTACGGCCTGCTCTGGGTGGTGCTGCTCGCGAACCTGACGGCGATGCTGTTCCAGGCCCTGTCGGCCAAGCTCGGCATCGTGACGGGCAAGAACCTCGCCGAGCACTGCCGGGACGCGACGACGCGGCCGGTGCGCCTCGCCCTGTGGGGCATCAGCGAGGTCGCCGCCATGGCGACCGACCTCGCGGAGTTCCTCGGCGGCGCGATCGGCCTGTCGCTGCTCACCGGCATGCCGCTCATGGCCGGCATGGCGATCACCGCGGTGGTCACCTACGCGATCCTGCTCCTGGAGCACGAGGGCTTCCGGCCGCTGGAGATCGCCATCGGCGCGATGGTCGGCACGATCGGCCTCTGCTACGCGGTCGAGCTCCTGATCGCGCCCGTGGCCTGGGGCGAGGCCGCCAAGGGCCTCGTCACCCCGCGGATCCCGGACGCGCAGGCGCTCACCATCGCGGTCGGGATCATCGGCGCCACCGTGATGCCGCACGCGCTGTTCCTGCATTCGGGCCTGACCCAGGGCCGGGGCAATCCCCGCACCGAGGCCGACCGGCGCCTGCTGGTCCGCTACTCGAACCGCGAGGTGGTGGTGGCGCTGCTGCTGGCGGGCCTCGTCAACATGGCGATGGTGATCATGGCGGCGGCCGCCTTCCACGTCGGCCACAGCGAGGTGGCGGAGATCGGCGAGGCATACCGCACCCTGACGCCGCTCCTCGGGCCCGCCGCGGGGGCGGCCTTCCTGGTGTCGCTGCTCGCCTCCGGGATCTCCTCCTCGGTGGTGGGCACGCTCGCCGGGCAATTGGTGATGCAGGGCTTCACCGGCTGGCGCATCCCGCTCCTCGTCCGCCGGCTCGTGACCATGCTGCCGGCCTTCGCGGTGGTGGCGATCGGCGTCGACCCGACGCAGGCGCTGGTCCTGTCGCAGGTGGTGCTGTCGCTCGCCCTGCCGGTGCCGATGGTGGCCCTGGTGGTGTTCACCCGGCGCCGCAGCGTGATGGGGCCCTTCGCCAACGGCCCACTCACCCAGGCCGCCGCCGTGGCGGGGGCCGCCCTGGTGCTCGCCCTCAACATGGTGCTGCTGGCAGTCGCCTTCGGGGTGCCGGTGCCGGGACTGGAGTGAGAGCCCCGCCGGCAGATCCACCGGCAGCCCTGCCGACAGCCTCGCCGACAGCCCCGCTCAGGTCGCCCGCACCACCACCTCCACGAGGTTGGCGCCCCCCGAGCGGATCCCGGCCTCGATCGCCGGGGCGATGTCGGCCGCCCGGGTCACCCGCCGGGCGGGCACGCCCATCGAGGCGGCCAGCGCCGGGAAGTCGATCCGCGGGTCGGTGAGGTCCATGGCGATGAAGCGGTTGGCGCGCACCGAGGCGTAGTGCGCCTGGCCCTTCATGAAGGTCTTGAGGATGTTGTACTCGGCGTTGTTGATCACCACGAAGGTGACCGGCAGCTTCTCGTGCGCCGCCGTCCAGAGGGCCTGGGGCGAGTACAGCGCGGCCCCATCGCCGACCACGCAGACCACGGGCGCCCGGTCGAGCCCGAGGGAGAAGCCGACCGCGGCCGGCATGCCCCAGCCGAGCACGCCGCCGCGCATCGCCGCGTACTGGTGCGCGAAGGGGCTGTCGAGGAAGGTGCGCAGGTGGGTGAGCGTCGCGGGCGCCTCGTCCACGATGGTGGTCTCGGCCCCGACCGCGCGGGCGACCTCCCGGGCGGCGACCAGCGGCGCGATCACCGGATCCTCGAAGGCCGCGTCGGCGGCGGCGGCGAGCTTCGCCCGGCGCTCGGCCCGGGCGGTCACCGCCTGGGCGCGCAGGCCCGCGAAGGCGTCGGCCCGGTCGGCGAGGCGGGGCGCGAGCAGCGGCAGCAGGGCGTCGAGGGAGGCGCGGATGTCGCCCACCGTCGACAGGCAGGTGGCGTAGGTGCGCCCGAGGTCGCGCACGTCCGCCGAGAGCTGGAAGACCTGCACCCCCGGCGGCACCGCCGAGACCTCCGAGTAGAGCACGGTGATCAGCGACTTGCCGCCGAGCGCGAACACCGCGTCGTAGCGCCCGAGGATGTCGGCGATGGCGTCGGCCCGGGTCGGCAGGTTCCCGGCCCAGAGCGGGTGCGCGGTGGGGAAGGGGATGTGGGCCGGCCAGGACGAGCCGTAGACCGGCGCCGCCAGCAGGTCGGCGAGCGCCACCATCTGCGCCGAGGCGTCCGAGGCGTCGATCTCGTCGCCCGCGATCAGCGCGAGGCGACCCGGCGCGATGGCGGCGAGCTTCTCCGCGAGGCGGTCGAGGGAGCCCGCCACGGCCCGCTGGTCGATGGTCGAGGTCTCGCCGGCCGGCACCGCCGACAGCGCCTCCATCACGTCCATGGGCAGGGACAGGAAGACCGGCCCGGAGGGGGCGGCCCCCGCGTCGTGGAAGGCCCGGCGCAGCAGGATCGGGATCTGGTCCGGGCTCGTCACCTCGCGGGCCCACTTCATCACCGGGTCGGCGATGGCGACGAGGTCGCCCATCAGCAGCGGGTCGGTCAGGGCGTGGCGGAGATCCTGCTGCCCGGCGGTGACCACCAGCGGCGTGCCGGAGACCTGGGAATTCACCAGCCCGCCCATGGCGTGGCCGAGGCCGCCCGCCGTGTGCAGGTTGAGGAAGGCGGGCCGGCGGGCGCCCTGCGCGTAGCCGTCCGCCATCGCCACGGCGGTCGCCTCCTGCAGGGCGAGGATGTAGGCGATGTCCGGCGCCTCGGTGAGCGCGTCGATGAGCGGCAACTCGGTGGTGCCGGGATTGCCGAAGATGTAGCGCACGCCCTCCGAGCGCAGCACCTCCACCAGGAGGTCGGCGCCCCGGCGGCGGCCGGCGGTCTCCACGGTCTCGATCGGCATGCCCTGTCCTCTCCGACGGAATCAGCTGGAGGCTACCCCATGGGCGGACCGGGGCAATGCCGGCCCCGCCCCACGCCGCCCCGCGCCGGGCGGCGACCGATCGGCAACCGATCGGCAGGCATTTCGGCGTAGCCTCCGACCGGGACGCGCCCGCGCCCCCGGGCGCAGGCCTGCCGATCCACGCCACCGACCAGGACGAACATCATGCGGATCGCGGCGTCCCTCGCGCTCCTCGCCACCCTGGTGGCTCCCCCGATAGCCACCCTGACAGCCGCCCTGGGCCTCGCCGCGGGCGCGCGGGCGCAGGGGCTCGAGCGCGGGGCCCAGGAGGGCGCCTCGCGCGGCGAGGAGATGGCGGGCCCCCTCGGGGCGATCGTCGGCGGCGCGATCGGTGCGGCCGTGGGCACCGCCAACGGCATCCTCGGCGTCGACCGGCGGGAGCGGTTCCGCATCTACGCCCGCGGCGAGCGCCGCCCCTCCATCGCGCTCGCGGGACCCGTGCGGGTCGGCACGGTGCTCCCGGAGGACGGCATCGTGTACTACGATGTCCCGCGGGAGTTCGCCCTGCCGGATTACAGCTACACGATCGTCAACGACCACCCGGTCCTCGTCGACCCGCGGTCGCGCCGGATCGTTGAGGTGATCGACTGACGGCCCGGGCGGCCGGCCGGGGATCCGGCGCGAGGGAGAGGGCGAGCCGATGCCGAGAAGGGTGGGGATCCGGGCGATGCTCCCGTCGGCGCTCCCGGTGACGGGCCTGGTGACGGGATGAGCGCGCGCGACGCCGCGGATGCCGGACGACGGCACTGGTTCTACGACAGCCGGATCCTGGTCTGCACCTTCTGCCTGCTCGCGGTCATGGTCATCTTCTGGCAGGTGAGCCGGTTCGAGGGTTTCCAGCCGATCTTCACCTGCGCGCGCAATCAGGACGTCGATCGCGACCTGCTCTCCGTCGGGATGCGCGCCTGCATGGGCGACGCGCCCTCGCAGGCCGCCCAGGCGCGCTGCATGCACGTCGTCTACCTGCTGGCCTGCACGGACGAGCGGTGGCGCTGACGCCGCCGCGCGCGGGCCCGTCCGCGGCGGGGCGGGTTCCGCTCAGGCGCGCAGCTCCGCCACGAGGGCCCGGATGAACGGCGGCAACCCGTCGAGGTCGCGCAGGCACAGAGTCAGGTCGCGCCGCGCCCAGGCGTCGGCGAGGGGCACCACCGCGAGGGCGAGGCCCTGCGCGGCGCGGGCGGCGGCGCTTTCGGGCAGGATCGCCAGCCCGACCCGCGCCTCGACGAGACGGCAGACGGCGTCGAAGTCCCGGAGTTGGACGCGCAGGCGCATCGGTCGCCCCTCGCGCACCGCCTGGGCGACGAGGAAGCGGCTGATGGCGCTGCGCCGGTCGAGGCCGACGAGGTCGTGGCCGAGCACCTCGGCGAACGGGATGGTCCCGCGCGCGGCCAAGGGATGGTCCCGGGCCGCCACCAGCACGAACCGGTCCTCCCGGAACGGGAAGGTCTGCAGCGAGCCGGTATCCACCGTGCCGGACAGGATGCCGAGATCGGCCGCCCCCTCGGCCACCAGCCCGACGATCTCCTCGGAGGTGCGCTCGTCGATCTCGACGCCGATCCCGGGGTGATCGGCCAGGAAGGCCGAGAGCGCCTCCGGCAGGAATTCGGTGAGCGCGTTGGTGTTGGCCAGCACCCGGATCTGCCCGAAGGCGCTCCCCGAGAAGGCCGCCATCTCCTCGCGCAGGCGCTCCACCCCGGCCAGGACCTCCCGGGCATGGACGAGGAGCGCGCGCCCGGCCGGGGTCGGGCTGACGCCCTGCCGGCCCCGGGTCAGCAGGGCGGCGCCCAGGGAGTCCTCCATCAGCCGGATCCGCGTCGAGGCGGCCGCCAGGGCGAGGTTCGCCCGCGCGGCCCCGTGGGTGATCGAGCCGGCCTCGACCACGTGCCGGAACAGGCCGAGATCGACGAGATCGAACCGCATCATCGCGAAGGCGCCTCCCGCCGCGCCGTCCGGCCGGCGCGTCCCGGACCGCCCGGGACCCGTCCTGATCCGCGTCTCCGTCGGGGGGCTTGGCGACCGCGTCAACCCCGCCATCCCGGGGCCGCGCCGGGGCCGCCGCGGCGATCCCGGTTACAGACACGCCGATCCCTCAGGCGCCCCGGAGCGGGCGAAGCCAACTCTCCGCGGGTCGATCGCCGCGGCCCCACCGGTCTCCGACAAACGAAGACCCGAATTCGCACCCGCCAAGGCTCCGAGTAAAGTAAATCTCCTCAATATAGCCGAGAACGACGATTTACCGCCCGTTAATGCCGCATCCTTCAATGCTGCTCGACAGTCTTGCGAGGCGTCGCGGCGATGGTTCCTGTGTCGACATACCCGGTCCGGCGGCCGCCCCGGGATCGCCTGCGCCGGCCCGGGAACCGCTGATGGACGCGCTCCTCGTCGACGACAGCGCCACCATGCGGATGCGGCTGCGCCTGCTGCTGGAGGCCAAGCCCGACGTGTCCGTCACCGATCACGGCGACCCGGTCGCCGCCATGGTCGAGGCGCGGACGCGGGCCTTCGACCTCGTCCTGGTCGACTGCCACATGCCCGACATCGACGGGATCGCCTTCATCCGGCAGATGCGGACCATCCCGCACTACGCCCAGGTGCCCATCGTGATGGTCACCAGCGACATCTCGGACGCGGTGCGGCTCGCCGCCCTGGAGGCCGGGGCGACCGATTTCCTCGACAAGTCCATGCAGGGCGTCGAGCTCACCGTCCGCCTGCGCAACCTGATCCGGCTCGCCCGGGCGGTGCGGCGGCTGGCCGAGCAGGCCGCTTGGCTCGACGGCGAGGTGGAGGCCGCCCTGCGCCACATGCGCGAGCGCGAGGAGGAGATCATCTTCCGGCTCGCCCTGGCGGTCGAGTACCGCGACAACGACACCGGCGATCACACGTGGCGGGTGGCCCGCTACAGCCAGATCGTGGCCGAGGGGCTCGGGCTGGCGCCGGAGATCTGCCGCAACCTCTACCTCGCGGCGCCGCTGCACGATGTCGGCAAGGTCGGCATCCCGGACGGCGTCCTGCTGAAGCCCGGCCGGCTCGACCGGGACGAGTTCGACCTCGTCAAGACGCACCCCGCGATCGGCCGGCGCATCCTGGGCGGGAGCGCCTCCGAGCTGATCCGGCTGGCCGCGGAGATCGCCGAGTTCCACCACGAGAAGTGGGACGGCGGCGGCTACCCGCACGGGCTCGCCGGCGCCGCCATTCCCCTCTCGGCCCGGATCGTCGCGGTGGCGGACGTGTTCGACGCCCTGACCACGGCGCGGCCCTACAAGGACGCGATGCCCTTCGAGGCGGCCCTGGACTGCATCCGCGCCGAGAGCGGCCGCCATTTCGACCCCGACTGCGTGGCGGCGTTCTGCGCGCGCTTCCCGGACATCCGCGTCGCCGGCGGGCGGACCCGGGCGGGCCTGCGGCCGAGCGCCGGGCCGGTCACGGAACCCTGGGCCCGGGTCCCGACCCTCCTGCGCGAGGTCGCCCCCGCCGCGCCCGACCCGACGGGGTGGCGCGCCGACACCCTCGACAGGATCTTGGAGCCGTCATCGGCCCTGTCGGCGAACCCGGAGACGTTTGCGCCGTTGATCCCCGACCCGCACGGATCACGGACGGAGCCGGACCATGACCCCGACCTGGAAGACGCTGCCGGAGATCGCCCTGGCGCACGGGATCTCCCTGGAGGATGCCCAGCGCCTCGTGGACGGGGCGAACTGCCCGAAGGTCTTCCGCGCGGACGGCACCGTCTACCTCATCTGAGCCCGTCCCATCCGGGCGCGTCCCATCCGGGCGCGTCCCATGCGGGTGCATCCCATGCGGGTGCATCCCATGCGGGCGCGCCCCGCGAGGCCGTCCCGGGCGGATGACGCGCGGCCCGGCGGGCCCTAACCTGCCGGCATGCGCATCGTCCACACGCCCGATTCGAGCCGGCACGATCCCGAGCGCTACATGCGCCGCGGCGCGCCGATCCCGCATCCCGAGCAGGCGGCCCGCTACGCGATCCTGCGGGACGCGGCCGTCCGGGGCGGACACGACCTCGCCGAGCCGGCCGATCACGGCCTCGACCCGATCCGGGCGGTGCACGATCCCGACTACGTGGCGTTCCTGGCCGAGGCCTGGGCGCGCCGGGACGCGATCCCCGGCATCGGCGACGAGATCCTGACCGGGGCCTTCGCCCGGCCGCAGATGCACCGGAAGCCCGCCGGCCTCCTCGGGCGCCTGGGCCTCTACACCGCCGACACCTCGACGCCGATCCGCGCCGGCACCTGGGCGGCGGTCTACGGATCGGCGCAGTGCGCGGTCGCGGCCGCCGACGCTGCGCTGGCGGCGGGGCACGCCTACGCCCTGTGCCGCCCGCCCGGCCACCACGCCTACGCGGATTCCGCCGGCGGCTTCTGCTTCCTCAACAACAGCGCCATCGCGGCCGAGCGGATGCGCGCCGCGACCGGCGGCCCGGTGGCGATCCTCGACATCGACGTCCATCACGGCAACGGCACGCAGGGGATCTTCTACGCCCGCGCCGACGTGCTGACCGTCTCGGTCCACGCCGACCCGTCCGACTACTTCCCGTTCTTCGCCGGCTACGCCGACGAGACCGGCGCCGGGGCGGGGGCGGGGTTCAACCGCAACCTGCCGCTGCCGCCGGGCTCGGGGGACGCGCCCTGGCTCGAGGCCGTCGAGGCGGGCCTCGCGGCGATCGCCGTGCACCGGCCCCGGGCGCTCGTGGTGGCGCTCGGCCTCGACGCCGCCGCGGACGACCCGATCGGCGCCCTCGCGGTCTCCCGGGGGGGCTTCGTCGGGGCGGCGGAGCGGATCGCCCGGGCCGGGCTGCCCACGGCGCTGGTCCAGGAGGGCGGCTACCTCTGCGCGGCCCTGCCGGACAACCTCGCGGCCTTCCTCGCCGGCTTCGACGCCGCGCGCTGAGCCGCGCGGCGCGGGCGCGATGTGAAGGCGTGATGCGATAGTGATCGCCGGGGCGCCGGACCGCCCCCCCGATATGGTCGACCCGATGCCACAACCGACCTATCAGGGCGGGGCGGGCGCCGCCGACGCGTCCCGGGCGGGAGGAGCGGGCGATGGACGCGGGCGACGTGGGCATGCGCGAGGCGGCCGGCGCCCCGTGGCACGCGGGTCTCACCCGACGCCACTGGCGGATCCTGTGGGGCAGCTACCTCGGCTGGATCTTCGACGGCTACGAGGCGGTGGCCCTGGTCTACGCCCTGCGCCCGGCGCTGGCCTCGATCCTCACCCCCGAGCAGGCCCAGGCGCCGGCCTTCTACGTGGGCCTCGCCATCGGCATCACGCTGCTCGGCTGGGGGATCGGCGGCCTGATCGGCGGGATCGCGGCCGACTACATCGGCCGCAAGCGCATGATGATGGTGTCGATCCTGGGCTACGCGCTGTTCACGGGGCTCACCGCCTTCGCGGAGAGCTTCACGCAGCTCGCCGTCCTGCGCTTCATCACCGGGCTCGCCATCGGCTCGGAATGGTCCACCGGCATCGCCCTCGTGGCCGAGACCTGGCCGAACCGGGCCCGCCCGAAGGGCTGCGGCTTCCTGCAATCGGGCTTCGGCGGCGGCGCGGTGCTCGCCGCCATCGTGTGGGCCGTGCTCGCCGCCACCGAGCCCCTGGGCGCGGAATCCTGGCGGATCCTGTTCGCGCTGGGCGCGCTGCCGGCCTTCGTGTGCCTGTACCTGCGCCGGGCGCTGGAGGAATCCGAGCAGTGGATGCGGGCGCTCAAGGCGCAGCGCTGGGCGGCCACCGCGGAGGACGCGGACCGGGCCCCGCGGCGCGCGCGGCGCCCGTTCTCCCTGACGGAGATCTTCCGCGAGCCCGAGAGCCGGCGGCGGGTCCTCCTCGCCACGCTCCTGTCCTTCGCCACCACGGTGGGCTGGTGGGCGGTCTCGTCCTGGCTGCCGGCCTACACGGAGGGGCTCGCCAAGGCCGCGGGCGCGCCGGCCAATGTCTGGGGCCCGCGCATGGGCATCGTCTACAATATCGGGGCGATCACCGCCTACGTGATCTCGGGCTTCGTGGCCGACGCGATCGGGCGCCGCGCCTTCCTGCTCGTGACCTATGCCGGCTGCATCGCCACGTCGCTCGCCTGCTATCTCTGGACCGGCGGGCTCGTGCCGTTCATGGCGCTCGCCTTCCTGAACGGGTTCTTCACCCTGGGCTTCGCCTTCTCGTGGATGGCGATCTACCTCGCGGAGCTGTTCACCCCGGCGGTCCGGGCGACGGCGTCGAGCGCGGTCTTCAACGGCGCGCGGCTGATCGCCTGGATCTTCCCGATCCTGGCCGGGCAGATCGTGACCGCCTTCGGGGGCGTCGCCGCGGCGGCGCTGACCCTGTCGAGCGTCTACGTGATCGGCCTCGTGGTGCCGTGGTTCATGCCGGAGACGCGGGGCCGGCCGCTGCCGGAATAGGTCGGTCCGGCCCCCGCTCGGTCGGAGCGGGGGCCGGTCCTAGTCCTAGTCCTAGTCTTGGTCCTAGTCCTCGTCGTCCTCGTCCTGGTGCCGGCCCTTGAGCTTGGCGAAGACCGAATCGGCGTCGAGCCGCTCCTCGCGGCCGCCGTGATCGTCCTCGTGGTCCCGCTCGTCGGCGTCGCGGGCCGTGGAGACCTCGGTCGGCAGCAGCGAGGCGCCGGATTCGGCCGCCACCGCGGCCGGGCGGTCGGCCGCCGCGCGCTGAACCTCGAAATCGAGGTTGATCTGGGTGGTCAGGCCGAGGGTGACCGGGTCCATCGGCTGGAGCGAGCCCGAGTTCCAGTGCGTGCGCTCGCGGATCTGCTGGATCGTCGACTTGGTGGTGCCCACGAGCCGGATGATCTGCGAATCCTTCAGCTCGGGGTGGTTGCGCAGCAGCCACAGGATGGCGTTCGGCCGGTCCTGGCGGCGGGAGAGGGGGGTGTAGCGCGGGCCCTTGGTGGTGCGCTTCACCTCCGGCAGCTTCACCTTCGAGACGGCGGGCTTGAGCTTGTAGTGCGGCGCCTTCTGGGCCTTCTCGATCTCGTCGCGGGTGAGCTGGCCGGTGGAGACCGGGTCGAGCCCCTTGATGCCGGCCGCGACCTCGCCGTCGGCGATGCCCTTCACCTCCAGCGGGTGCAGCTTGCAGAAATCGGCGATCTGCTCGAAGGCGAGCGAGGTGTTCTCGACCAGCCAGACGGCGGTCGCCTTCGGCATCAGCGGACCCTGGGACATGCTTCTCGTGCTCCGGCCTGGCGGGACGGGGGCCGGGCATCGGGCCGCGGGCTCCGGATGACCGATCCGGATGTCCCGTCTCACGCTGTCGAATGGGGATGACGCACTATAGGCCCGGGCGGGGAGGGGCGCAATCGCGGGTTGGACCCGTTCGGAGCCCGGCATGCCGATTCACCGGCGTCTAAATCACCGGGGCCGGGCGCCCCTCAGCGCGGGCGCACCCCGTCGAGGAACAGTCGCACCGCCGCCTGCCGCCGCCGCTCCTGCGCCTCCGGGTCGGTGGCGATGCCGTAGAGGGTCGCCTGGGACGACCGGCCGAGGACGAGGCTGAGGAACAGGTCGGCCGCGATCTCCGGATCCGCCACGGCGATCCGCCCGCGCCGCGCGAAGGCGTCGAGCAGCTGCGCCACCGCGCGCACGCCGCGCAGCCAGCCCTCCTCGTGGGCGAGGCGGGCGAGCTCGGGGAACTGCAGCGCCTGGGCCACGAGGTTGCGCTTGAGCATCGCCGCGCCCGGCGACTGCCCGTGGGCCAGCAGGGTGCGGCTGAGATCCTCCAGGGCGGTCTCGACGTCGTCGCTCCCGCCCTGCGCGGCCTGGGCCTCGGCGGCCGTTGAGAGCGGTGCCAGCCACGCGGCGATCCGCTCGCGCAGGACCGCCTCGAACAGAGCCCGCTTGTCGCGGTAGCGCGCGTAGACCGTCGGCTTGCTCATCCCGGCGGCCTCGGCCACCGCGTCGATGGAGGTGGCGTCGAAGCCGCGCTCCAGGAACAGGGTCGTGGCGACGGCGATCAGGTGCGCCTCGCGCCGGGCCGCCTCCGCGCGGGTCGGCCGGCCGCCGCGCCGCGGGCCCGCCTCCGCCCGCTCGATCTCCGTGACCGTCACCCCGCGATCCTCCTTGCTCACCACCGCCGTTCGTCCTATTAAAACGATACCGTACCGTTTTGATTCTGGCCAGACCCGATGGACGCACGTCGCAGCGACAGCTTCAAGAGCGCCGACCCGGTCGCGGGTGCGCCGGTCACCGCCCCGACCACCGCGGCTGTCACGCCCCCGGTCTCCGCGCCGGTCCCGGCCACCGTCTCCGCACCGGCGCCGCGCCGCCGCCGCGCGCGGATCGTGCTGCCCCTCCTCGGCCTGCTCGCGCTGGGCGGGGCCGGGACCTACGGCTGGCACTGGTGGAGTGTCGGGCGCTTCCTCGAGGTGACCGACGACGCCTATCTCCAGTCCGACAAGGTCACGGTGGCGCCGCGCATCGCCGGCACCGTCGCGGCGGTGCTGGTCGGCGACAACCAGCCGGTGAAGGCCGGGGACGTCATCGCCCGCCTCGACGACCGGTCCTACCGGGTCCAGCTCAGGCAGGCCGAGGCCGAGGTCGAGAAGGACCGGGCGCAGATCCTGGGCGTCGCCTCGGCGATCGTCCAGCAGCGGGCGCAGGTCGCCTCGTCGCGGGCCGACCTCGCCAACGCTGAGGCCGCCCTCACCTTCGCGCAGCAGGAATACACCCGCTACCAGAACCTGCTGCAGACCGGGTCCGGCACGGTGCAGCGCCAGCAGCAGGCGGAGTCCGACCTGCGCCAGCGCCACGCCGCCCGCGACAAGGCCGCCGCCTCCCTGGACGCCGCGCAGAAGCAGATCGACAGCCTGCAGGCGCTCGAGGCCAGCACCCGCGCGAGCCTGGAGGGCGCGCAGGCCAAGGTCGAGGGGGTGAGGCTCGACCTGAGCTACACCACCATCGTGGCGCCGATCGACGGCGTGGCCGGCGACCGGGCGCTGCGGATCGGGCAGGTCGTCTCGGCCGGCACCGGGCTCCTGACCCTCGTACCGATGGGCCGCGACATCTACCTCGTGGCGAACTTCAAGGAGACCCAGACCGGCCGCATGGTCGAGGGCCAGCGCGTCACCTTCACGGTCGACGCCTTCGGCGACCACGCGTTCCGGGGCCGGATCGAGAGCTTCTCCCCGGGCACCGGCTCGCAATTCGCGCTGCTGCCGCCGGAGAACGCCACCGGCAACTTCACCAAGGTGGTGCAGCGCGTGCCGGTGCGCGTCGCCCTCGACCCGTCGGATCCGCTCATCGCCCGCCTGCGCCCGGGCCTGTCGGTGGAGGCCACGGTCCACACCCAGGATCCGGTCGAGCCGGTGCGGCCCGCCCGGCCGAGGCCCGCTCCGGCCCTCGTCAGCGAGGCCCTGCCCCGATGAGTCCGGCCCCGACGAGCCCCGTGCCGGCCGTGGCCGTGCCCGAGGCGAAGGCGAGCGCCCGGGACTGGCTCGCCGTGTTCGGCGCGATCCTCGGCGCCTTCACGGCGATCCTCGACATCCAGATCACCAACGCGTCGCTCGCCGACATCCAGGGGGCGCTCGGCGCCTCCACCGAGGAGGGCAGCTGGATCTCCACCGCCTACCTGATGGCCGAGATCATCGTGATCCCGCTCACCGGCTGGCTGTCCTCGGTGATCGGCCTGCGCCGCTACCTCGCGGTGAACACCATGCTGTTCACCGCCTTCTCGCTGGCCTGCGCGCTGTCGACGACCTTGGGCCAGATGATCCTGTTCCGGGCCGGCCAGGGTTTTACCGGCGGCGTGCTGATCCCCACCGCCATCGTGATCGTGCGCACCCGGCTCTCGAAGGCGCAGCAGCCCATCGGCATCGCGCTGTTCGGGCTGACCGCGACCTTCGCGCCCGCGATCGGCCCGACGGTCGGCGGCTGGCTCACCGACAACCTGTCGTGGCACTACATCTTCTACCTGAACCTGATCTTCGGACCCGTGGCGGCGGCGATCCAGCTCGGCGCCTTCGACAGCGTGCCGGCGCGCTGGGGCGAGCTGCTCAAGGGCGACTGGATCGGCATCGGCCTGATGGCGATCGGCCTGCCGGCCCTGACCTACGTGCTGGAGGAGGGCCAGCGCAAGGACTGGTTCGGCTCGCAGGTCATCGTGAACATGTCGCTGCTGGCGGTGGCCGGCATCGCCGGCTTCATCGTCCGCGAGCTCACGACCGAGCGCCCGTTCATCAACCTGCGGGTCCTGGCCAATCGCTCGGTCGGCGGCGCCTGCGTGCTGATGACCGTGCTGGGCGCGGTCTCGTTCGGGTCGATCTACATCATCCCGGTCTACTGCGCGCAGATCCAGGGCTACAACGCCCAGCAGATCGGCTACGTGGTGATGTGGTCGGGCCTGCCGCAGCTCGTCCTCTTCCCGATGATGCCGCTGCTGATGCGGACCTTCGACGCCCGGGTGCTGGTGGTCACCGGCACGCTGTTCTTCATCGCGAGCTGCTGGATCAACGTCGGCCTGACCCACGATGTCGGCGCCGACCAGCTGATCCTGCCGCAGCTGATGCGGGCCATCGGCCAGCCGCTCTTCACCATCCCGCTGTCGCAGCTCTCCACCGTCGGCCTCGCCCCGCGCGACACCGCGGACGCCTCCGCCCTGTCGAACATGATGCGCAACCTCGGCGGCTCGATCGGCATCGCCATGCTGTCGACGATGATCGACCGGCGGGAGCACTTCCACTTCTCGATGCTGGCCGAGGCGATTACCGTCAACGCCACCCGCACCCAGGACCGGCTCGCGGCGCTCGCCGCCGGGATGCACGCCCGCATCGCCGACCCGCTGGCCGCCAAGGGCGTCGCGCTGGGCCAGCTCGCCGCCCAGGTCCGCCGCGAGGCCTACGTGATGGCCTACGCGGACGGGTTCTGGCTGGTGAGCGTGAGCCTCGTGGCGAGCCTCGCCGTGGTGGCCATCCTCAAGAAGCCGCAGCGCGCCGCCGGGCCCGTGGAGGCGCACTGAGCGGCCGGGGTCCTACCGCCCCGGCAGGTTGTGGACGATCGGGAAGAACGTGTCCTTCCAGTCCTTGGGCTCGGTCTTGATGGTCTTCATCGCGTAGAAGTGCCGGGCCTGGAGCATGATGCCGTAGGGCGTGGTGGAGAAGTTCGTCCCGGGCTCCTTCATGATCTCGACCAGGGTCTCGGGGGGCGTCTTCTCGTTGGTGGCCGCGACGTAGTCCTTGGCGGCCTTCAGCGGATCCCGGGCGATCTCGGCATTGGCCTCGTCGATGGCGGCCACGATGGCGGCGGCGAGCTTCGGGTTGCGGTTGTACCAGCCGGTCCGGGCGTAGAAGATCGCGTTGCTCACCGGCTCGCCGACCATCTCGTAGGAATTGAGCACCTTGTGGATCGCCGGATCCTGCAGCTCGCGCTGCTGGAACGGCGGCAGCGAGAAGTGGCTGTTGACCTCGTTGTGCGGGCTCGCCAGCGCCGCCACGGCGTCGGGATGGCCGAGCTGGACGGTGAGCGGGTCGAGCTTGGTGGCGTTCTCGGGCCCGAACGCCTTCTTGGCGGCGATCTGCAGCAGCACAGCCTGGGACGAGACCTTCACGGAGGGCAGGGCGATCTTGTCCTTGGACGAGAAGTCCTTGAGTTCCTTCACGTCCGGATTGCGGGTGAGCAGCATCATCGGCGTGGTGCCGACCCCGCACAGGCCCTTCACGTCGCCCTTGGTGCGGTCGTTGAGCAGCAGCATGTTGGTCGAGCCGCTGTCGACGATGTCGATGTTGCCCGAGAGCAGCGCGTCGTTGCCGGCGGCGCCGCTCGTCAGGTTGACCCACTCCACCGTGACGTCCCCGAGGCCCGCGGCCTTGGCGTGCTTCTCGATCAGCTTGTGCTGCTCGGCCAGCACCGCGGGCAGGTAGACGAAGCCCGGCTGCCGGCTGATCCGGACCTTGGCATCGTCGGCCCGGGCGGGGGTGGCGAGCGCCAGCCCGGCCAGCAGGAGGACCGATCCCGCCTGCAGGAGCCGGCGGCGGCCCGGCAGCAGCGAGCCCGTCCGAGACGTACGCACCATGACGCTTCTCCCTGTGGCCCGGCGCGATCCTGAGCGGCGCCGGGCTTTCGTTGGACGGGGAGTGGACAGGCTCGGGCCGGCGCGCGCAAGGCCGTCTTCACGCTCCGCTAACGCAGAAGCTGCAAAATATCGCAGGTTGAAATCATCTTCTTGCAATCATCATCGCGGGGGCGTGGGTGAAGATCGGGCTCGGAGCGAAGCTCCACACCATCACGGCCACCGCGCTGGTCGGCATCGTCGCGGTCTCGGGCATCGGGCTCGTCAGCCTGAAATCCCAGGTCGAGCAGGACCGGATGGCCAAGACGCGGAACCTCACGGACGTCGCCTACGGGGTCGCGGCCTATTTCGAGGGCGAGGAGCGGGCCGGGCGCCTGTCCCGGGCGGACGCGCAAGGCGCCGCGATCCGGGCCCTCAAGGCCCTGCGCTACGACGACAAGGAGTACTTCTGGGTCAACGACATGCAGCCCCGCATGGTCGCCCACCCGATCAAGCCCGAGCTGGAGGGCAAGGATCTCGCCGCCGTGCAGGATCCCACCGGCAAGCGCCTGTTCGTCGACTTCGTCGAGACGGTGAAGCGGCAGGGGCAGGGCTTCGTCGACTATTACTGGCCGAAGCCCGGCGCCGACGCCCCCGTGCCGAAGCTCTCCTACGTGCGCGGCTTCGCCCCCTGGGGCTGGGTGATCGGCACCGGCATCTACGCCGACGACACCGCGGCGATCCTGCGGGACGCGGCCTGGAAGGCGGCGGCCGGCATGCTCGTGGTGGTGGCGCTGATCGGCCTGCTCGCGGCGCTGATCGGCCAGCGGCTGACGCGGCCGCTGCGCGCGCTGAACGGCGCCATGCACCGCCTCGCGGCCGGCGAGACCGCCGTGCCGGTGCCGGCACGGGAGCGCCGGGACGAGATCGGCGCCATGGCGGGCGCCGTGCAGGTGTTCAAGGACGCGCTGATCGCCAAGGCCGAGACCGACGCCCGCGCCGCCGCCAGCGCCGACGGGGATGCCCGGCGGGCCGCCGCCCTCGACCGGCTGACCCGGTCCTTCGAGACCCGGGCCGGGACCCTGAGCCGCGGCCTCGCGACGGCGGCCGCCGACCTCGAGGCGACGGCGCGGACGCTGACCGTCACGGCCGCCCACACCACCGAGCGCACCGGCGCGGTGGCCGCGCAGGCGGCCGGCACCTCCGCCGACGTCCAGACCGCCGCGGCGGCCACCGAGGAGATGTCGGCCTCGGTTCAGGAGATCGCCGGGCAGGTGAACCGCGCCTCGGAGATCGCCGGGCAGGCCGCGATCAGCACCCGCCAGGGAGAGGCGACCGTGCGGGCGCTCGCCGCCGGCACCGAGAAGATCGGCGACGTGGTCGGGCTGATCGCCTCGATCGCCGGCCAGACCAACCTGCTGGCGCTCAACGCCACGATCGAGGCGGCCCGCGCGGGCGCGGCCGGGCGCGGCTTCGCGGTCGTCGCCTCCGAGGTGAAGGCGCTGGCCGAGCAGACCGCCAAGGCGACCGAGGAGATCTCCGGCCAGATCGGCCGGATCCAGGGCGAGACCCGGGACGCGGTCGCGGCGATCGGCGCGGTCGGCCGGACCATCGAGGAGATGCGCGGCATCGCGGTCGGGGTCGCGGCCGCCATGGAGGAGCAGAACGCCGCCATCCAGGAGATCGTCCGCGGCGTGGCGAGCGCCGCCACCGGGGCGCAGGGCGTGTCCGAGAACGTCGTCGACCTGCGCCGCGGCGCCGACGAGACCGGCAGCGCCTCCGAGCAGGTGCTGGCGGCCGCACGCGACCTCACCCGCGGCTCGGACGAGCTCGACCACGCCGTGAAGGCCTTCCTGGCGGAGGTCCAGGCTGCCTGAGGGCGCGGCCTGAGGGTGGCCTGAGGGGCGGGGCCCCGCGGGCGGGCAGGGCGGCGCTCAGCCCGCGGAGAAGCCCCGGACCGCGGCCCGCACCAGCGCGTCGATCATCGGCCGCACGTCGCTGACCCCGAGGGGACCCAGGCTGCCGAGATCGGCGAGATAGGTCATGCCGTGGACGCTGGACCACAGCGCCCGCGCCATCACGGGGATCGCCGCCTCGCCGAGGCGGCCACCGTCGCGCAGCACCCCCTCCAGGATCCCGAACAGGGCCGCGATGTCGGCTTGCACCGAGTCCGGCGCCGCCACCGTGCGCCGCTCGAAGATCGCCGCCCAGGCGGCGTGGTGTTCGGCCGCGAAGGCGAGATACGCGTCGGCCAGGCACAGGAGCCGCGCCTCCGTCTCCCGCGACGGACAGGCCGCCAGCGCCCCCACGAGGGTGTCCCGGAGCCGGCGCATGGTGACGGCGTTCGCCTCCAATCGCAGCACTTCCAGGCTGTCGAACTGCGTGTAGACCGAGCCGACCGCCGTACCGGCCCGCTCCGCGACGCCGCGGGCGGTCAGCGCCGCCGCGCCGCCCGCGTTCAGGATCGCCACTGCGGCCGCGATCAGGGCCTGGCGATCGGCCGCCCGATCGCCGGGCTCCTTCCGCGGCCGCCCCCTCACTTTTTTATGAACCTCGTTCATTTTATCCCTTGCGGCCCGGCACGTCCCGTGTTTACTTGTTTCATGAACGACGTTCAATCAAATCCGGACGCGGTCCGGCCCGTCGTTCCCGCGAGGTGAACCGTGATGAGGACCCTCTCCTTCCTGATGCGCGGCGTGATCGCCGACAACGCCCAGGCGATCCACGACGCCCATGCCGTGACGATCCTGCGCCAGCAGATCCGGGACGCCGCCGGCGCCCTGGCGACCGCCCGGCGGGAACTCGCCGTCGCCATGGCCTACCACGCCGCCGAGGCGCGCGCCCTCGACGCCATCGGCACCCGCATCGACACCCTGTCGGACGGGGCGCGGCGGGCGCTCAGCGACGGGCGCGAGGATCTCGGGACCGAGGCGGCGATCCACATCGCCGCCCTGGAGGACGAGCGGGCCGACCGCCGGGCCGCCGCCGAGCGCTTCGCCGCGGAGGTCGAGCGGCTGAAGGGCCTGGTCGCGCAGGGCGGCGAGCGCCTGCGGGACCTCGACCGCGGGCTCCAGACCGCCCGCACCACCGAGGCGCTGCGGCGGGCCGGACTGGAGGGCCGCCGGGTCACGACCCTGTCGGCGGGGGCGCTCGGGGAGGCCGAGCGGACGCTGGCGCGCCTGCGCGAGCGGCAGGCGGCCGAGGCGGACGTCGCCGCCGCGCTGACCGCGCTCGAGGCCGAGGCCGCGGGCGGGATCGAGGCCGATCTCGAGGCGGCGGGCTACGGCCGCCCCCGCACCGACCCGCGGGCCGTGCTCGACCGCCTCAGGGCCGGCGCCTGACCGGCGCCGCACCGCTTCCCCTTCGATCATTCCTCAGGAGACCGCACCATGACACCGCAGATGCCCCATACCGGCGCCTGGAAGACCTTCACGCTGGTCAGCTTCGCCGTCGCCGCCGCCATGCTGACATTCGGCATCTTCTTCCTGCCCGCCGACATCTGGATCAAGGGCTACCTCGCTATGGCGTCGCTGTTCCTCACGGGCACGACCTTCACCCTGGCCAAGACCCTGCGCGACGAGCACGAGGCGAAGCGGCTGATCAACAAGATCGAGGACGCCGCCACGGAGCGCGTCCTGCGCGAGGTGGTGCCGGGCCGGCTCTGAGGCCCGGCAGGCCCGCGCCCCGACCCGGGCGGCGCGCGTCCGGGGTCGGGGAGGCGGCGCGCGGCGGAGCGCGGCACCTCCCCGGATCGCTCACGCCGCGGCGTCCAGGAACCCGGCCACGACCCGGGCGAATTCCGGGGTCCGCAGGTAGCCGTAGGATTTGTGCCGGTTCTCGGCACCGTCCGGCCTCCGGTAGGCGTTGATCACCGGTACGTCCCGCACCCGCACCCCGGCGGCGTTCGGCGCGTAGAGGGCCGCGAGGTCGTCGCCCACCGTGGCGATGTCCTGGCGATCCATCAGGTTGGTCCAGGCGGCGAGCGCCGCAGGCACCCGGAGGTCGCCGTGCTCGTCGGCGAGCTTCAGCTTCAATTCGGCGAGCCCGAGGGGCGCGCCGAGGGTGACGAGGTCGCAGCGGGGCATCGGCGTCCCGTCCGCCTCGGCGGCGCGCAGCACGTCGTAGGCGATCAGGCCGCCCATCGAGTGCGCGGCGATCAGCACGCGGTCCGCCGCGGCCGCCGCCAGGGCGTCGCGCAGGCGCGCCCGCGCCGCCGCCCGGAAGTCCGCGTCCTCGTAGTAGCCCCAGAGGTCGTCGAGGCGGTATTCCAGGATCAGGTCGTCCACCGGCGTCAGCCCGGCGGCCTCCTGCAGGTGCGACAGGCCGCGGTAGATCCGGTCGGTGAGGGTCGGCTCGGCGCGCTCCGGCTCCCCCGCCGGGGAGGGGAACGGCCCGAGGCCGTGATCGGGGCGGTAGGGCTCGCGGTTGCGGTCGCCCGCGAGCGGCTGCGGGTAGCGCAGGTCGGCCCAGTAGACGAAGGTGAAGGGCAGGTCGGGCTCCGCGACCCGGAGCCCGAGATTGCGGTCGAGCCCCTCGCGGATCGCGGCGCGCCACCAGGCGGCCTTCTCGTCCCGGGGCGGCTTGTTGGCGAGCCCGTGGATGCCGATGATGTGCGTCCGACCCAGTGTCCGCTCCCAGACCGAAGAGAGTGCCGGCCGGGCAAGATAGGGCCGCCCCGCGCGGACGGAACTGCGGCTTAGTTTCCGCGCGGCCCGCCGTCACGCCGCTGCCCTCCGCCGTCACCTGGCCGTCACCTCGCCGTCACGCCCGCCGATACCCCATTGCCACGCGGCCGCTCCGCCATAGCTGCGCTGCGGGAACCGGATCGGGCCCGGGGCCTTCTCCCACGACAGATGATCCTGCCGCGCTTGCGTCCCGGTCGCGCGGCCAATGACGAGGACGGTGGCCCGATGCGGCGCGCCCACAGCATGGATTTCGGGGCCGAGATGGTCGGGGGCGGCGTCCGCTTCGCCCTCTGGGCGCCCACCGCCCGGAGCGTCGACCTCGTCGTCGACGGCGTCGACCACCCGCTGCCCGAATCCGGCGGCGGCTGGCGCCGCACGGCCCTGCCCGGGGTGAAGCCCGGCGCCCGCTACGGCTTCCGCGTCGACGGCGACCTCGTCGTGCCCGATCCCGCCTCCCGCTTCCAGCCGGACGACGTCTCGGGCCTCAGCGAGGTGATCGACCCGCGGAGCTTCGAGTGGTCCGACGCGGGCTGGACCGGGCGGCCCTTCGAGGAGGCGGTGATCTACGAGTGCCATGTCGGCACCGCGACGCCGGAGGGCACCTATGCCGGCCTGCAGGCCCGGCTTCCCGACCTCAAGGCGCTCGGCGTCACCGCCCTCGAGCTGCTGCCGCTCGCCGACTTCAAGGGCTCGCGCAACTGGGGCTACGACGGCGTCCAGCCCTACGCGCCGGACGGCGCCTACGGTCGACCGGACGACCTCAAGCGCCTGATCGACGCCGCCCACGGGCTGGGCCTGATGGTCTATCTCGACGCGGTCTACAACCACTTCGGGCCGGCCGGGAACTACCTCCACGCCTATGCCGGGACGTTCTTCACCGAGCGCCACCAGACCCCCTGGGGCGCGGGCATCAACTTCGACGGCAAGGAGAGCGGCGCCACGGTGCGGCAGTTCTTCATCCAGAACGCCCTGTACTGGCTGGAGGAGTATCATTTCGACGGCCTGCGCTTCGACGCCGTCCACGCCATCCTCGACGATTCGCCCCGCCACTTCCTGGCCGAGCTCGGCGAGACGGTCCGGAGGATCTTCCCGAACCGGCAGATCCACCTGATGCTAGAGAACGAGGCCAACCAGGCCCGCTGGCTGGAGCGCGACGCCGCCGGGCGCCCGAAGATGCACGACGCCCAGTGGGCCGACGACCTGCACCATTGCTGGCACGTCCTGCTGACGGGCGAGGACGCCGGCTACTATAAAAGCTTTGCCGACAAACCGGTCGCCCACCTGGCCCGCTGCCTCGCCGAGGGCTTCGCCTACCAGGGCGAGCCCTTCCCGACGCTCGACAACCACCCGCGCGGCGAGCCCTCCGGGCACCTGCCACCCTCCGCCTTCGTGACCTTCCTGCAGAACCACGATCAGGTCGGCAACCGGGCGCTCGGCGAGCGGCTCAACCACCTCGCGGATCCCAAGAAACTCGACCTCGCCCGGGCCGGGCTCCTCCTGGCACCGCAGATCCCGATGCTCTGGATGGGCGAGGAATGGTCGGCCTCCGCGCCGTTCCTGTTCTTCGTCGACTTCGCGCCCGACGCGGACCTGAACAAGGCGGTGCGCGACGGCCGCCGCCGGGAGTTCAAGAGCTTCGCGGCCTTCGCGGACGACACCTCCAAGATCCCGGACCCGACCGAGGCCGAGACCTTCGCGGCCTCGAAGCTCGACTGGTCCGAGCGGGAGCGCTCGCCCCACCGCGAGGTGCTGGCCGAGACGACGCGGCTCCTGGGGCTGCGCCGCGACGTGGTCGTGCCCCTGGCGAAGTCCGGCTACGACGGCGCCGCCGCCGCGATGCCGCGCCCGGACGTGGTCGACTGCACGTGGCGCTTCGGCGCCGGCACCCTGCGCTTCGTCGCCAATGTCGGGACCGAACCCTTCGCGCTGGATCCGGGCGGTGCCCGGCCGGTCTGGACCAACGCCCCGGACGGGGCCGGACGCGATCTCCCGTCCTGGACGGGCGTGTTCCTGACGGAGTCCCGCGCGTGAGCCGCCTCGAGACACTCGCCGACCTCGTCGGCGTCGCCCCCGGCTACACCGACGCCTTCGGCCAGCCCGTCGAGACGTCGCTGGAGGTGCGCCGCGGCCTGCTGGCGGCCCTCGGCTTCGCGGTGGAGGACGAGGCGGCGATCGCCGCGAGCCTCGCGGAGGTCGAGCGCCTGCGCCGCGGCCTGATCCCGCCGCTCCTGCCGGTGGAGGCCCGCCGGGCCGCCCGGGTGCCGGTGCGCCCGCAGGACGGCGCGCCCCACACCCTGGTCTGGCGCCTCGTCGACGAGCGCGGCGCCGCTCGTGAGGGCCGGGCCAACCCGCAGGGGTCGGAGCCCGGCTTCGAGCTGCCGCCGCTGACCCCGGGCTATCACCGCCTCACCGTCCAGGCCGGGCAGACCCGCACCGAATCCTGGGTGATCGCCGCGCCGCAGCGCTGCTGGCGCCCGCGGCCCTACACGGAGGAGGGCGCCTCCGACTGGGGCATGGCCGCCCAGCTCTACGGCCTGCGCTCGGCCACCAATATCGGCATCGGCACCTACGCGGATGCCGGCGAGGCCGCCCGCGAGGCCGCCCTGCGCGGGGCGGCGTTCTTGGGGCTCAGCCCGGTCCACGCCCTGTTCGGCTCCGACCGGACCAAGATCTCGCCCTACTCGCCCTCCTCGCGGCTGTTCTTGGAGACGCTGTTCATCGCCCCGCGCAGCCTGCCGGGGCTCGCGGGCTCCCGGGCCGAGGCGCTGCTCGCCGAGCGCGCGGACGCGATCACGGCTTTGCGCGAGGCCGCCCTCGTCGACCACCAGGGCGTCCACGACGTGCTCGACCCGGTGCTCCGGGCGCTCTGGGCCGAGTCGCCGGCCCGGGCCGGCACCGACGCGGGCTTCGAGCAGTTCCGCCAGGAGGGCGGGGAGGATCTCGAAGCGCACGCCCTGTTCGAGGCGCTGTCCGAGCATTTCCGGGGGCAGGGGGCGCACTGGCTGGGCGACTGGCCGGAGGCGTATCGCCGCGCCGGCACGGAGGCGGTCCGAGCCTTCGCGGCGGAGAACGCGGACCTCGTCGGCTACCACGCGTGGCTGCAGTACCTCGCCGACCGGCAGCTCGCCGAGGCCTCCGCGGCGGCGCTCGGGGCCGGCATGCGGGTCGGGCTCTACCGCGACCTCGCGGTCGGCGCCGACCGGGGCGGCTCCGAGATCTGGTCGCATCCCGAGCGCTTCGCCGACAAGGTGTCGATCGGCGCGCCGCCGGACCTGCTCGCACCGAAGGGCCAGAACTGGGGCCTGCCGGCCTTCGATCCGCTGGCGATGGAGCGCGACGGGCTCGCGGCCTTCCGGGCCCTGGTCCAGGCCAACATGCGCCACGCCGGCGCGATCCGGATCGACCACGCCTTCCAGCTCGCCCGCCTGTTCCTGATCCCGCTGGGGGCGGGGGCTCAGGCCGGCGCCTACGTGGCCATGCCGTTCGAGCCGATGCTGGCGGTGCTGCGGCTGGAGAGCCACCGCAACAAGTGCCTCGTCATCGCGGAGGATCTCGGCACGGCGCCGGAAGGCTTCTCCGACGCGCTGATGCGGGCCGGGGTGCTGAGCTACCGGATCCTCGCCTTCGAGCGCGAGGCCGACGGACGCTTCAAGCCGCCCTCGGCCTACCCGCGGGACGCGCTCACCGCCATCACCACCCACGACCTGCCGACCTTCGTCGGCTGGTGGCGCGGGGTCGACACCGACACCCGCCAGTCGCTCGGCCTCTACGATCAGGAGCGGGCCGAGGTCGAGCGGGGCGAGCGCGTCGTCGAGCGCCGCCGCCTCGCCGAGGCGCTGGCGGCCGAGCAGCTGCTGCCCTCCGCCGAGCCGCCGGATTCCGCGCCCTTCGAGGCCGCCGCCCGCTACCTCGCCCGCGCGCCCGCGATGCTCACCGCCGTCCAGTACGAGGACGTGGTCTCGGAACTCGCCCAGGCCAACGTGCCCGGCTCGACCGAGGGCTACCCGAACTGGCGGCGCAAGCTCGACCGGGATCTCGTGGACATCGCCGCCCCCGGCGGGCCGCTGGCGAAGCTCGCGGCGTCCCTCTCGGCCGAGGCGCGGGGCCCGCGCTCGGGCGCCGCGCGGCTCGCCGCGCCGCCGCCGCGCGCGACCTACCGGCTGCAGTTCCACAAGGACTTCACCTTCGCGGATGCGGGCCGGATCGTCCCCTACCTGCACCGGCTCGGGATCAGCCACGTCTACGCCTCGCCGCTCCAGAAGGCGCGGCCCGGCTCGACCCACGGCTACGACATCGTCGATCACGGCGCGATCAACCCGGAGCTCGGCGGCGAGGAGGGCTTCATCGCGCTCTCCGAGACGCTCCACGCCCACGGGATCAAGCTCCTGCTCGACATCGTCCCGAACCACATGGGCGTCGGCGGGGCCGACAATCCGTGGTGGCTCTCGGTGCTCGAATGGGGCTCCCTGTCGCCCTTCGCCGACGCCTTCGACATCGACTGGCAGCGGCTCGGGGCCGGGCGCAACCTCGTGATCCCGTTCCTGGGCGACCGCTATGGCGAGGCCCTGGAGAAGGGCACGCTGGAATTGAAGTTCGACCCCGAGAAGGGCGCCTTCAGCGTCTGGCACTACGAGCACCAGCTGCCGATCCGGCCCCTGAGCTACCCGACCATCCTCAACCGGGTGATCGCCGCGATCGGGGCGGTGGACGACGACACCACGGCGGAGCTGCTCGCCATCTCCGAGCGGCTGCGGGCGATGTCGATCGATCCCGACGAGACCCGCCGCAGAGGGTTTCCGGACGAGGCCGAGGGGCTGAAGCGCCGGCTCGCCGAGATCTACGGCGTGTCGCCGCTGATCCAGGAGGCCACCACCAGCACGCTGGCGCTGCTCAACGGCTTCAAGGGCCGCCCGGACAGTTTCGGGCCGCTGCACCGGCTCCTGGAGGCCCAGGCCTACCGGCTCGCCCACTGGCGGGTGGCGTCGAGCGACATCAACTACCGCCGCTTCTTCGACGTGAACTCCCTGGCGGGGTTGCGGGTCGAGCTCTCCGACATCTTCCACCGCTCCCACGAGACCGTGTTCCGGCACGTCCGCGAGGGCCGGATCGACGGCCTGCGCATCGACCATATCGACGGCCTCGCCGACCCGCTGGGCTACGCAAGGGCGCTCCAGGCGGCCGTCGGCCCCGGCTTCTACGTGGTCGTGGAGAAGATCCTGGAGCCCGGCGAGCGGCTGCGGCCCTGGCCGGTGGCCGGGACCACGGGCTACGACGTGCTCAACCAGCTCGACGGCATCCTCGTCGACAAGGGGAAGCGCGGGAAGGTCGAGCGGCTCTACACCTGGGCCACGGGCTTCGACGAGCCCTACGGCTTCCAGCTCCGCGCCGCCAAGGCCGAGATCCTGGAGATCAGCTTCGCGAGCGAGCTGGAGGTGCTGACCACCGACCTCAAGGAGGTCGCCGACGCCGACCGGCGCACCCGCGACTTCACCGTCAACGCGCTCCGCCGGGCGCTGATCGAGATCATCGCGCGCTTCCCGACCTACCGGAGCTACCTGCCGTCGGATCTGGAGGAGGGCGAGGTCGAGCCCGAGGATGTCCGCCTGATCGAGGGCGCCGTCGCCAAGGCCAAGCGCTGGTCGAGCCTGCCGGACCGCTCGGTCCACGACTTCGCCGCCGACGTCCTGCTCGGTCGGGTCGAGACGGCGGGCCCCGGCCGGCCGGACCCGCGGGTGGTGCTGCGCTTCCGCCGCCGGTTCCAGCAGCTCACCGGCCCGGTCATGGCCAAGAGCCTGGAGGACACGCTGTTCTACCGCTACGCCTGTCTCCTCGGCCTCAACGAGGTCGGCGGCGATCCGGGCGAGTACGGGATCGACGCGGAGCACTTCCACGATCTGCAGATCGCCCGCGCCCGGGACTGGCCGAGCGCCATGATCACCACCGCGACCCACGACACCAAGCGGGGCGAGGATGCCCGCACGCGGCTGCTCGCCCTCTCGGAGATCCCCGAGGAATGGGCCAAGGCCTGGGACTTGTGGCAGCGGGTCGCCGGCCCGCACCTCGCCCGGATCGACGGCGAGCCGGCCCCGGACGCCAACGACCAGTGGATGTTCTTCCAGGCGATCCTGGGCGCCTGGCCGCTGGAGCTTCTGGAGCGGGACGAGGCCGGGGCGATCGCGGAGTTCCGGGACCGGCTGATCGCCTACGGCGAGAAGGCCATGCGGGAGGGCAAGCGCCGGTCGAGCTGGGTCAACGTCGACGAGGTCTACGAGGGCGCGGTCAAGCGGCTGTTCACGGCGCTGATCGCCCCGGGCTCGGATTTCCTGAGCGCGCTCAGGCCCTTCGCCCGGCGTCTCGCCCATCTCGGCATGCTGGCGAGCCTCGGCCGGACGGTTCTGAAATGCACCCTGCCGGGCCTGCCCGACACCTACCAGGGCACCGAGATCTGGGACTTCTCCTTCGTCGACCCCGACAACCGCCGCCCGGTGGACTACCCGGCGCTGGAACGGATGCTGGAGGAGGGCGGGGCGCCCGCGGAGCTGCTGGGCCACTGGCCGGACGGGCGGGTCAAGCAGGCGACGCTGACGCGGCTCCTCGCCGAGCGGGCCGAGCGCCCGGACTTCTACGCCAGCGCCGCCTACGAGCCCGTCGCGGCCACCGGCGCCCGGGCCGACCACGTCATCGCCTACCGGCGGACCGACCCCGTCCAAGAGGGCGGCGACCTGTTCGTGGCGGTGCCGCGGCTGGTGGCGGGCTTCGTCGGGGAAGCCGTCTGGTCGGGCGAGGCCTTTGCCGGCACCCGGGTCGATCTCGGGGCGGGGACGCGCTGGCGGGACCTCGCCTCGGGGCGGGTGGTGGAGGGGGAGGGGGCCGATCTCGGCGCTCTCCTGCGCGACCTCCCCTACGCGGTGCTGCGGCGGGAACCGTGACCGCGCCGTCATCGCGAGCGGAGCGAGGCGACCCAGGGCAGCGCGACCTGGATCAGCGTGGCGCCGCTCGCAGAGACGGCGGCGGTCCGGGCGCGTCTTCCGGTGGCCCCTCCGCAGCCCTGTCACGCGACTCTGCTGAGACACGTCGGACCGGATCGCGCGGCACAGCCCGGCGGTTCGGGCGTTACGACACTGGGAACGGGAGCCGAGAGGCAGCATGAACGCACCGACCAAAGCCGCTGCGACGTCCGGGGCCGCGGCCGTCCTGACGGCCGCGCTGGCCCCCCGGGCCGAGGGGCCGCGGATCTACAACCTGTTCCCGCTCCTGGTCGGGCGCGTCTCGGACTGGACGGCCGAGTTGCCGCGGATCGCCGCCCTCGGCTTCGACTGGGTCTACCTCAACCCGTTCCACCAGACCGGCGGCTCGCGGAGCCTCTACGCGGTCGCCGATCCCGAGCGCCTGGACGAGCGGTTCCGCGACCCCGACGGCACGCCCGACGACGAGCAGATCCGCCGCTTCTGCACCGCCGCCGCGGCTCTGGGCCTGTCGGTGATGACCGACCTCGTGATCAACCACACCGCCGACAACGCCCGGCTCGCCACCGAGCGGCCCGACCTGTTCATGAAGGAGCCCGACGGCTCGATCATGCACCCGGCCGCCGTCGACCCGGACGACCCGTCGATCCGCACCGTCTGGGGCGACCTGGCCGAGCTCGACTACCACACCCCCTCCGCCCGGGACGAACTCACCCGGATCTGGGGCGCCTACGTGGCGCATCTCCAGGGCCTCGGCGTGAAGGGCTTCCGGTGCGACGCCGCCTACAAGGTGCCGCCGGAGACCTGGCGGGTGCTGATCGGGCAGGCCAAGAGCCAAGACCCCGCCTGCCTGTTCGCCGCCGAGACCTTGGGCTGCACCTTCGAGGAGGCCCGGGCCACGGCCGGCGCCGGCTTCGACTACCTGTTCAACTCCTTCGCGTGGTGGGACCTGAGGAAGCCCTGGGCGCTCGAGCAGTACGAGCGCCTGCGGGTGCTGGCCCCCTCGATCGCCTTCCCCGAGAACCACGACATGACGCGGCTCGCCGCCGAGATCGGCGGCGGCCCGGAGGCGGTGGCGGCGCATCTGCGCACCCGCTACGCGCTCGCGGCCTTCTTCTCGGCCGGCGTGCTCATGCCGATCGGCTACGAGTGGGGCTACCGGCGGGCGCTGCACGTGGTCGAGACCACGCCGCGCGACCGCGAGAACGAGACCGGCATCGACATCTCCGGCTCCATTCGGGCCATCAATGCCCTGCGGGCGGAGCTGCCGGCCGCCAATGTCGAGGGCGCGCAGATCCGCATCTCGGCCCCCGACAGCGATCTGGTGGCGCTCGCCCGCTTCGACACCGGACACCCGGCCTCGGCGCAGCACGGGCTGATCGTGCTCTACAACCCGACCGACAAGCCGGTGCCGGTGGAGGCCGGGTCGCTCATCGCCCGCACCGGCGGGATGCTCGGCGCCTTCGTCGACCGGACCCCGGAGGCCGAGCCGATCGCGTTCCATCCCGGCAGCGCCATCGACCTGATGCCGGGCGAGTTGCGCATCCTCGCGGCCAGCGCCCAGGAGGTCGCCCGCCAGCCGGCGCGCGGCACCCCGGACGGGGAGGGAAGGGTGGTGATCGAGGCGGTCAGCCCCGAGATCGACGGCGGTCGCTCGGCGGTGAAGCGGATCGTCGGCGAGTCCCTGCGGGTCGAGGCCGACATCTTCTCCGACGGCCACGAGATCATCGACGCCGCGATCCTGTCGCGGGTCGCCGGCACCGAGGCGTCTGGAGGCGAGACTTGGCGCGAGGACCCGATGGTCTTCGTCGACAACGACCGCTGGGCCGGGCACTTCCCCCTGGAGCGGAACGCCCGCTACGAGTTCACCCTGATCGCGTGGCGCGACGCGTTCTCGTCCTGGGTGCGCGACACCCTGAAGAAGCGCGCCGCCGGCGTCGACGTGCGGCTCGAGACGATCGAGGGCGTGGCGCTCGTCGGGACCGCGGCCTCGCTCGCCCGGACCCGCGGCGGCCGCGACGCCGAGCGCCTCGCCGCGCTGGTGGCGGCGCTCGCTGCCGAGGAGACCGGCTCGGCGGCCCAGCTCGACCGGATTCTCGCCCCCGACGCGGCGAGCCTCGTGCGCCGGAACGCCGAGCGGGTGAACCTGACCCGCTATCCGGTGACCCTGCCGGTGATCGCCGACCGCCTCGCGGCCCGGTTCTCCGCCTGGTACGAGATCTTCCCGCGCTCCCAGTCGATGGACGTGAACCGCCACGGCACCTTCGACGACGTGATCCGGCGCCTGCCCGAGATCCGCGAGCTCGGCTTCGACGTCCTCTACTTCACGCCGATCCACCCCGTGGGCCGCACGAACCGCAAGGGGAAGAACAACACCCTCAAGGCCGAGCCCGGCGATGTCGGCTCGGTCTACGCGGTGGGCGCCGAGGAGGGCGGCCACGAGGCCGTGCATCCCGACCTCGGCACGCTCGCGGATTTCGAGCGGCTGGTCGCGGCGAGCCACGCCTACGGCATGGAGATCGCCCTCGACTTCGCGATCCAGTGCTCGCCGGACCATCCCTGGATCAAGAACCACCCGGAATGGTTCGAGTGGCGCCCCGACGGCACCCTGAAATTCGCCGAGAACCCGCCGAAGAAGTACGAGGACATCTCGAACGTCCACTTCTACGGGGGCGCCCTGCCCTCGCTCTGGATCGAGCTGCGCGACATCCTGCTCGGCTGGTGCGCGCGCGGCGTGCGCATCTTCCGGGTCGACAACCCGCACACCAAGCCGATCCCGTTCTGGGAATGGGTGATCGGCGAGGTCAACGGCCGCTACCCGGACGCGATCTTCCTCGCAGAGGCCTTCACCCGGCCGAAGATGATGAAGAAGCTCGCCAAGGCCGGCTACCAGCAGAGCTACACCTACTTCACGTGGCGCAACACCAAGCAGGAGCTCACCGACTACGCCCTGGAGCTGGCCGGCGAGATGGGCGAGTACTACCGCCCGAACTTCTTCGCCAACACGCCCGACATCAACCCGTACTTCCTCCAGACCAGCGGGCGGGCGGGGTTCGTCATCCGCGGCACGCTCGCCGCGACCCTGTCGTCGGTCTACGGCATCTACAACGGCTTCGAGCTGTGCGAGGCCGCGCCGTACCCGGGCAAGGAGGAGTATCTCAACTCCGAGAAATACGAGCTGAAGGCCTGGGACTACGACCGGCCGGGCAACATCCGCGAGCACATCGTCAAGCTCAACAGGATCCGGCGCGAGAATCCCGCTCTCTGGGATTTCCGCAACGTGACCTTCACGGGCGCCTGGAACGACAACATCATCGCCTACGCCAAGGCGACGCCGGAGCGCGACAACTGCGTCTACACCATGGTCAACCTCGACCCGAAGAACCGCCAGGAATGCACCTACGAGGTGCCGCTCTGGCTGTTCGGCCTGCCCGACGACGGCGCCGTCGAGGTCGAGGACCTGCTCCAGGGCTACACGTTCGAGTTGCGCGGCAAGACCCACCGCATCGCCCTCGATCCGGCCGAGCGATCCTGCGTGATCTGGCGCCTCCGGGCGCCGCGGCGGGTTGCGGGCTGAGGCCGCGCGTGGCACTCGGCCATGGCCCTTGAATGCGGCGGCGGGAATTCCCGTCGCCGACCCTCGCACCCGCGCGGCGGCCCGCCGCCCGCGCCCCGGCCGGGTCCCCCGCCGGTCCCGTCAGACTCGACCGATGAGGCAGCGACGCGATGATCGATCGCAGCGACCCGCAATGGTACCGTGACGCCATCATCTACCAGATCCACGTCAAGTCGTTCTTCGACTCGAACAACGACGGGATCGGGGATTTCGAGGGCCTGACCCAGCGCCTCGACTACGTGCGCGATCTCGGCGTGACGGCGATCTGGCTGATGCCGTTCTATCCCTCGCCGCTGCGCGACGACGGCTACGACATCGCCGATTACCGGGACATCAACCCGTCTTACGGGACCATGGAGGACTTCAAGGCCTTCGTGGAGGCGGCGCACGAGCGCGGTCTGCGGGTCATCACCGAGCTCGTCATCAACCACACCTCGGACCAGCACCCCTGGTTCCAGGCCGCCCGCGAGGCCCCTCCCGGCTCGCCCGAGCGCGACTTCTACGTCTGGTCGGACACCGACGAGCCGTACAAGGACACGCGGATCATCTTCCTCGACACCGAGGCGTCGAACTGGACCTGGGACCCGGTCGCCAAGCAGTATTTCTGGCACCGGTTCTACAGTCACCAGCCGGATCTCAACTTCGACAACCCGAAGGTGCTGGAAGCGGTCATCGACGTGATGCGCTACTGGCTCGACATGGGCGTCGACGGCCTGCGGCTCGACGCGATCCCCTACCTGATCGAGCGCGACGGCACGAACTGCGAGAACCTCGCCGAGACCCACGACGTCATCAAGGCGATCCGCGCCGCGCTGGACGCGAGCTACCCCGACCGGATGCTGCTCGCCGAGGCCAACCAGTGGCCCGAGGAGACCGCGCAGTATTTCGGCGACGGCGACGAGTGCCACATGGCGTTCCATTTCCCGCTGATGCCGCGGATGTACATGGCGATCGCCCGGGAGGACCGGCACCCGATCACCGACATCATGCGCCAGACCCCGGAGATCCCGGAGGGCTGCCAGTGGGCGATCTTCCTGCGCAACCACGACGAGCTGACGCTCGAGATGGTCACGGCCGAGGAGCGTGACTACCTCTGGTCGTTCTACGCCGCCGAGCGGCGCGCCCGGATCAACCTCGGCATCCGCCGACGCCTCGCGCCGCTCCTCGAGAACGACCGTCGCAAGATCGAGCTGATGAAGTCCCTCGTCCTGTCGATGCCCGGCACGCCGGTGCTCTACTACGGCGACGAGGTCGGCATGGGCGACAACATCTACCTCGGCGACCGCGACGGCGTGCGCACGCCGATGCAGTGGTCGCCCGACCGCAACGGCGGCTTCTCCCGGGCGAATCCCCAGAAGCTGTTCCTGCCGGCGATCCAGGACCCGATCTACGGGTTCGACGCGATCAACGTCGAGGCGCAGACCCAGGCCCAGACGAGCCTGCTGAACTGGACGCGGCGCATGATCGCGATCCGCAACAACAGCGTCGCGCTGGGGCGCGGCACCATCCAGTTCCTGTACCCGTCGAACCGGAAGGTGCTCGCCTGGATCCGCGAGCACGAGGACGAGCGGATCCTGTGCGTGGCGAACCTGTCGCGCGCGCCGCAGGCGGTGCAGCTCGACCTGTCGGAGCTGCGCACCGCGGTGCCGATCGAGCTGACCGGTGGCACCGAGTTCCCGCCGATCGGCGACCTGCCCTACCTGCTGACCCTGCCGTCCTACGGCTTCTACTGGTTCTCCTTGAGCGCCGCCCGGTCGGGGGTGATCGGCCCGCAGCAGGAGCCGCCCGAGCTGTTCACCCTCGTGCTCACCGGCGGGATCGAGACCCTGATGAGCGGGCGCGAGCGCGTCGCCTTCGAGCGCACCGTGGTGCCGCCGTTCCTGACGAGCCGGCGCTGGTTCGGCGCCAAGGGCTCGCGGATCAAGGCCACGAAGGTCGTCGACTGCGCCGCCCTGAAGGACGTCGACGGCAGCGCACGCTTCCTGCTGCCGCGGCTGCAGGTGCAGCTCGCCAGCGGCGAGACCCAGGAATACTTCGTGCCCGTGGGCGTCGAGGAGGGCCGCGAGGACGAGACCCTCATGCCCTTCGCGGTGGCGCGGGTGCGCCGGGGGCCGCGCACCGGCCTGCTCTACGGGGCGGCCGGCTCCAACGACTTCGCCGCCTGCCTGATCGACGACATGCGGCAGGCCCGCGAGATCCCCACGGAGACCGGGCGGCTCGTCTTCGCCGTCACCTCGGCCTTCGACCCGGACGTCACGGTCGACGTGGCCGACATCCGCCGGCTCTCGGGCGAGCAGAGCAACACCTCGATCGCCATCGGCTCGAAGATGATGCTCAAGCTGCTGCGCCGCCTGCAGCCGGGCCTGCATCCCGAGATCGAGGTCGGGCGCTTCCTCACCGAGAAGGCGGGGTTCTCGAATACACCCGCCCTGCTCGGCACCCTGGAGCATGTCGCCGAGGACGGCACCCGGACCGCCCTGGCGGTCCTGCAGAAGTTCGTGATGAACCAGGGCGACGCCTGGACCCTGATGCTGGAGGGCCTGCGCCGGGACTTCGAGACCGTGGTGCTCACGCCCGAGAGCGAGGCCGCGACCCCCGAGGAGGCGTTCCAGGCCCACCGGCCCTGGGCCGACCTGCTCGGCCGGCGCACCGCCGAGCTGCACGCGGCGCTCGCCATCGAGACCGACGACCCGGCCTTCGCGGCCGAGCCGTTCACCGGGGACGACCTCGCCGTGCTGGCGCGCGACGCCCGCCACCAGGCCGAGCGCGCCTTCCGGGCGCTCAAGGGCCTCGCCGACCGCGGCCTCGACGCCGGCAAGCCGGCCTGCGCGGAGCTCGGCCAGCGCCGGGGCGAGGTCGAGGCGCTGATCGCCGCGCTCACCGAAGCGCCGGTCCGGGGCGCCCACAAGACCCGCATCCACGGCGACTACCATCTGGGCCAGGTGCTGGTCGCCGAGAACGACCTGATCATCGTCGACTTCGAGGGCGAGCCCTCGCGCCCGGCCGACGAGCGCCGGGCCAAGTCGATGCCCCTGCGGGACGTCGCCGGGCTGATGCGCTCCTTCGCGTACGGCGCCGAGACGGTGATCCGGGAGATCACCGCACGGTTCGCCGATTCGGAGGAGCGGGCGCGGGACGCGGCGACCGCGTGGCGCGGCATGATCGAGGCGGCGTTCCTCGCCGGCTACGAGACCGCGGTCGAGGGCTCCCGGGCGGCGGTGACCGATCCGGAGAGCCGGACCCGTCTGCTGCGCCTCTGCCTGCTGACCAAGGCGCTCTACGAGGTCGACTACGAGGCCAACAACCGGCCGGACTGGATCGAAATCCCCGCCCGTGGGGTTCTCACCATTCTGGACACGGACGGACACGAGCCCGGAGCAACTGTATGACGGCGATCGACGAGACCTTCGCACGACGGGCCGACCCGGGCGCGGGGACGGCGCGGACCGCGGATGTCCCGGGCTCCGGCGCCGCGCAGCCGCCGAGCGTCCACCCGGACGCGATCGCCGCGCTGATGGCCGCCAACCACGGCGACCCCTTCGCGGTGCTCGGGCCCCACCGGGTCGGGCCGAAGGCCTGGGAGGTGCGCGCCGTGCTGCCCGAGGCGCGGGCCGCCACCCTGGTGATGGACGGCCGCACCGCGCCCTTCGAGAAGCGCCATCCGGACGGGTTCTGGGTCGCGAAGGCCGAGGGCGAGCACCGGCCCCTCTACGAGATCGAGGTCGAGTCCTGGGACGGGACGAAGCGCCGCCGCTACGACCCCTACGGCTTCGGCTCCTCGATCGAGCAGTACGACGTGGCGGCGCTCCGCGAGGTCGGCACCAACCTCGTCTACCGGATGCTCGGCGCCCAGTTGGGGCAGCTCGACGGCATCGACGGCTTCCGCTTCGCCGTCTGGGCGCCCAACGCCCGCAAGGTCAGCGTCGTCGGCGACTTCAACGACTGGGACGGGCGGCGCCACCCGATGCGCCTCTGGCAGGACGGCGGCATCTGGGAGCTGTTCGTGCCGGGCCTCAAGGCCGGCGTGCGCTACAAGTTCGAGATCCGCGGCCCCGACGGATCCCTGGTCCCGCTCAAGGCCGACCCGGTCGCCTTCGCGGCCCAGCACCCGCCGGAGACCGCCTCGGTCACCCACGGGTCGAGCGACTTCGACTGGCGCGATTCCGGCTGGATGAGCACCCGCGGCGCCAAGGACCCGCGCCACGCGGCGATCTCGATCTACGAGGTCCATCTCGGCTCCTGGGCGCGGGTGCCCGAGGAGGGCAACCGCTACCTCACCTACAAGGAACTCGGCGACCGGCTGATCCCCTACGTCAAGGATCTGGGCTTCACCCATATCGAGATGCTGCCGATCACCGAGTTCCCGTTCGACGGGTCCTGGGGCTACCAGCCGGTCTCGCTCTTCGCGCCGACGAGCCGCTTCGGAAGCCCTGAGGACTTCGCGGCCTTCGTGGACGCGGCCCACGAGGCCGGCATCGGCGTGCTGCTCGACTGGGTGCCGGGCCACTTCCCGCTCGACGCCCACGGGCTCGGCCTGTTCGACGGCACCCACCTCTACGAGCACGCCGACCCGCGCCAGGGCTTCCACCAGGACTGGGGCACCTACATTTACAATTTCGGGCGGACCGAGGTCGCGACGTTCCTCGCCGCCAACGCCCGGTTCTGGCTGGAGCACTACCACCTCGACGGCCTGCGCGTGGACGCCGTGGCGTCGATGCTCTACCTCGACTACTCGCGCCGCCAGGGCGAGTGGATCCCGAACCGCTACGGCGGCAACGAGAACCTCGACGCCATCGACTTCCTGCGCAAGACCAACGAGGCGACCTACAGCCACGCCCCGGGGACGATCACGGTGGCGGAGGAATCGACCTCCTGGCCGGGCGTCTCGCACCCGACCTACACGGGCGGCCTCGGCTTCGGCTTCAAGTGGAACATGGGCTGGATGCACGACACCCTGCATTTCATGCAGGAGGATCCGATCCATCGCCGCTACCACCACCACAACCTGACCTTCGGGCTGCTCTACGCCTTCTCGGAGAATTTCATCCTGCCGCTCTCCCACGACGAGGTCGTGCACGGGAAGGGCTCGCTGCTCGGCAAGATGCCGGGCGACCGCTGGCAGAAATTCGCGAATCTCCGGGCCTATTACGGCTTCATGTGGGGGCATCCCGGCAAGAAGCTGCTGTTCATGGGCGGCGAGTTCGGCCAAGAGCGGGAGTGGAACCACGACAGCAGCCTGGACTGGCACCTCCTGGACGATCCCCTGCACAAGGGCGTCCAGAGCGTGATCCGCGACCTGAACCGGCTCTACGTCTCGACCCCGGCCCTCTACGGCCGCGACGTCGAGCATACCGGCTTCCAGTGGCTGGTGGCGGACGACCAGGACAACAGCGTCATCGCCTGGGCCCGCAAGGGTGCCAAGCCCGGCGAGGTGGCGATCGTGGTGTCGAACTTCACGCCGGTGCCGCGCGAGGGCTACCGGATCGGCGTGCCGCAGGCGGGTTTCTATCGCGAGGCGTTCAACTCGGATGCCGGGGTCTACGGTGGGTCCAACCTGGGCAACCAGGGCGGCCGCCACACCGACGATCAGGCGAGCCACGGCCAGGGTCAGAGCCTGTCGCTGACCCTGCCGCCGCTCGCCACGATGATCTTCCTGCTGGAGGGGTGAGGGGCCGCGCGGCGGAACCCGGGATCCGGACCCGCCGGCGCGCCGCGTTCCGCGCCGACAGCGGGTCCGGATCCCGCCTCCGATGACCGCTCCGGGTCCGGGCTCGCCTGCGGAGCCCAGCGAGGCGGCGCGCCGGGAAGCGCCCGCCCCGCTGGCAGGGATGATCTGACCCGAACGGGCTCACCCGCCTCGCGGAGCGGAAGAGAAGAGAAGAGAAGAGAAGAGAGGGGCCGCGAGAAGTCCCTACGCCGCCCGCCAGCGCAGCCCGACGCTGTTGCCGATGGCCCGGCCGTAGAGCCCGGCGTAGTTGTCGGCGGCCTGGTCCCAGCCGAAGCGGGCCGCCATGGCCCGCCGCCGCATGGCGTTGAGCCGCTTCTTCTGGCCGAAGGCCTCCAGCGCCCGCCGCACCGCCGCCCCGAAGGACGCGGCCGAGGCCTCCCCGAAGGTGAAGCCCGTCACGCCGTCCTCGACCGTGTCGGCGAGGCCCCCGGTCCGCCGCACGATCGGCAGGGAGCCGAAGCGCTGCGCGTACATCTGGGCGAGGCCGCAGGGCTCGAAGCGCGAGGGCATCAGCAGGAAGTCGCTGCCGGCGAACATCCGCCGGGCCTGCGCCTCCTCGAAGCCGACATGCACGCCGACCGCGTCGGGATGGCGCTTGGCCAACCCCTGCAGCGCCTGCTCGAACCGGCCCTCGCCCTGGCCGATCACCACGAGCTGGCCGCCCCCGGCCACGATGGTCTCGGCCGCCTGCAGGCTCAGGTCGATGCCCTTCTGGTGCACGAGGCGCGACACGATGGCGAAGAGAGGCCCGCGGGAGACCGCGAGGCCGAATTGCTGGCGCACCGCCTCGGTGTTGGCGCGCTTGCCCTTCCAGTCGTCGATCTCGAAGCGCGTGGCGAGGTGCGGGTCGGTGGTCGGATCCCAGCTCTCGTCGATGCCGTTCAGGATGCCGGCGAGCCGGCCCTGGCCGGCGCGGGTGCGCAGCAGCCCGTCGAGGCCGCAGCCAAGCTCGGGCGTCTGGATCTCCCGCGCGTAGGTCTCGCTCACCGTGGTGACCTGCGAGGCGTAGAAGATGCCGGCCTTCAGGAAGGAGAGCTGTCCGTAGAACTCGGCGCCGTCGACCTGGAAGGCCGAGTCCGGCACGCCGAGCCGGGGCAGGGCGTCCCGGGGAAACAGGCCCTGGTAGGCGAGGTTGTGGATGGTCAGCACGCTCGGGACCCGCCGGCCGCGCCACGCGAGATAGGCCGGCGCCAGGGCCGCCTGCCAGTCGTTGAGGTGCAGGATGTCGGCCGCCCAGTCGGGATCGGCGCCGGTGGCGAGGTCCGCCGCCGCGAGGCTGAGGCGGGCGAAGCGCAGGTCGTTGTCGCCGAAATCGCCGTGCTGGTCGCCGTAGGGCGTGCCGTCGCGCTCGTAGAGGTCGGGGCTGAGCAGGACGTAGATCCGCAGGCCGTCGGCCGCCTCGACCAGGCCGAGGTCGCAGGCGGGAATGCCCGCGAAGCCCTCGAGGCGGGCGACGACCGGGATCTCCGGGAAGGCCGCCCGGACCTGCCGGTAGCCCGGGATCAGGACGCGGATGTCGTAGTGCGGGACCAGGGCCCGGGGCAGGGCGGCCGAGACCTCGCCGAGGCCGCCGGTCTTCACGAAATCCGCCATCTCGGGCGTCGCGTAGAGGATGCGGCGGCGCAGCGAGGCCGGCCGGGCCGGAACTGGTACGGGACCGACGCCGTTCCCCTCGCCGGACGACCACTCGGCGAAGGGACCACCACGGCGCGCATCGAGCATCAGCATTGATCCTGGCCGGGCGGAATGCCCCGGTCTGGCAGTCGACCGGGCAGGCACGGCTGTCACGATCTCAACCACGGCCAATGCTCCTTCGCCGCGACGGTTCCGTTGCGACGCACAAAATAGGCCACCGTGGTGATTAAGCGTCACTTACCTATGTGGCATCGCAGCGAGAAATCGCGCCGCCACGGCGGATTTCGGCCGCTGGATACAGATCTTCGGCCCGGAACGACGGCGCCCGGCGTAACCGGACGGGTCCCGCACGTCCGTCTTCGCCCGATCGGCGGTGCCCGCCGAGCCCCTGATTCGGTCCCCGGCCTGACGGGTGCCGGAGCCGGGGCGGCCTCGCGTCACCCGGCGCGGCGCAGGATCACCCCCTCGGCGGGCTCCAGCGCCAGGGTGAGGCCGGCCGGCTCGCCCGCGCGCCCCGGACGGGTCGAGAGCAGCACGGTCCAGGCCCCCTCGGGGAGCGGCAGGTCCTGCGACGCCGCGCCGAAATTCAGCAGCACGCGCAGGACGGCCCCGTCGGCGAAGCGCTCGTAGGCGAACACCTCGGCGATCCCGAGCGGCACCTCGCGGTAGCCGCCCACGGCGAGCGCCGCGTGGTCGCGGCGCAGGGCGAGCAGCCGCCGGTGCAGGGTGAGCATCGAGCCCGGATCCGAGCGCTGGCTCTCGACGTTGCAGGCGGCCCAATCCGCCGCCAGCGGCAGCCAGGGCTCGGCGGTGGAGAAGCCCGCCTGCGGACTGTCGTCCCACTGCATCGGCGTGCGCTCCGGGTCGCGGCCGTGCCCGGGCTCGTTGTGCTCCCAGGGATCCCGGGCGCGATCCGGAGGAATCGGCACGTGGCCGAGCCCGATCTCGTCGCCGTAGTAGAGGGTCGGCGTGCCCCGCAGGGTCAGCAGCAGCATCGCGGCGATGCGGGCCTGGGCCGGCCCGACCCGGGCGGCGATGCGCGGCTGGTCGTGGTTGCCCAGCACCCAGTTCGGCCAGCCGCCCTCGGGCAGGGCCGCCTCGTACTGCGCCACGAGGTCGGCCACCGCGTCGGCCCGCCACGGGGTCTGGATCAGCTGGAAATTGAACGGCAGGTCGGCCCCGGTCAGGTCCGGGCCGTAATAGGCGACGAGCCGCTCCACCGGCAGGTAGATCTCGCCGATCAGCACCCGCTCGCCGTACTGGCGCAGCACCCCCCGCATCCCGGCGATCACGTCGAAGATCTCGGGCCGGTCGGCGGAGTAGACCTGGGTGAAGCGGTTGATCTCGGGCGAGCCCGGCGCGTAGTCGGGATTGGCCGGGTTGTCGCGGAAGCCCGCATCCTTCATCAGGTGCCAGATCACGTCGACCCGGAACCCGTCGACTCCGCGCTCCAGCCAGAAGCGGAGCACGTCGTGCATGGCCGCCCGCACCGCGGGGTTGCGCCAGTTCAGGTCCGGCTGCTCCGCCAGGAAGGCGTGGTAGTAGTACTGGCCGGTGGTCTCATCCAGCGTCCAGGCCGGGCCGCCGAAGTTCGACAGCCAGTTGTTGGGCGGGCCGCCGCCGGGTGCCGGGTCGCGCCAGATGTACCAGTCCCGCTTCGGGCTCGCGCGCGACGACCGGCTCTCGGAGAACCAGGGATGCGCGATCGAGGAGTGGTTCGGCACGAAGTCGAGGATCACCTTCAGCCGGCGCCGATGGGCCTCCGCCACGAGGGCGTCGAAATCGGCCAGCGTGCCGAACAGCGGGTCGATCCCGCAGTAATCCGCCACGTCGTAGCCGAAATCGGCCATGGGCGAGGGGTAGACCGGCGAGATCCACACGGCGTCGACCCCTAGCCATGCGAGGTAGTCCAGCCGCGCCGTGATGCCCGGCAGGTCGCCGACACCGTCGCCGTTCGTGTCCTGAAAGGAGCGCGGATAGACTTGGTAGACGGTCCCGCGCTTCCACCAGACGGTGTCGGTCATGCTGCGCCCCTCGCATCGGCGGCCCACGCTTAAACGCTGACCCGCGCCCTGGCGACCGGCGATGGTTGCGCCGAGAGCGCGCGTTGCGCGCGAAACGCCCCGACGCGGCGTCGCCCAGGGAATGGCTGCGGCCCCCAAAACCTGTGCGCATGCCCCTCACGCAGGGCGACGCCGCGCGGCTGTGCCTGGAATGTCACGCCGCCCTGCCATATCTCCTCCGCCGTGCCCGTGCGCTCCGCCGGAGCGGCGCTGCCACGACTTCGCCGGAAGCCGACCGCATCGTCGGACGCTTCGGGGCACGGATCGCCCGTCCGTTCATGCGGCGGCAATCCATCAAAAGAGATAATCCGCCCACGATACCCCCGGCGCTAGAATCCGGGGCGACGACTTTGGGGGACCCGCACGTGTTGAACGATGTTCTGACCCGGCCTGTGCCACAAGATGTCTCGCGCGACGAGCGCGCAACCGAGGCGCCCGCCCCGGCCGCCTGGACCGCCCCGGTGCTGTCCGGCAGCGGCGACGCGGTGGTGGACCTGCGCGAGGCGATCCGCGCCAAGCTCACCTTCACGCTCGGCCGCACGCCCGAGACCGCCCGCCCGCGCGACTGGTTCGCCGCGACGGCGCTGGCCCTGCGCGAGCGGATCGTGGCCGCCGCGCTGGCCTCCGAGCGGAGCGTGCCGAACAAGCGCGTCTACTACCTGTCGCTGGAATTCCTGATCGGCCGGCTGATGTCGGACGCGCTGAACAATCTCGGCCTCACCGAGACGACCCGCGGCGCGCTCCGGGAACTCGGGATCGATCTCGACGCCGTGCAGGACGCCGAGCCCGACGCGGCGCTGGGCAATGGCGGCCTCGGGCGGCTCGCCGCCTGCTTCATGGAGAGCATGGCCAGCATCGGCATCCCGGCCATGGGCTACGGCATCCGCTACGACCACGGCCTGTTCCGCCAGTCCTTCGAGGACGGCTGGCAGCGCGAGGCGCCGGAGACCTGGCTGGCCGAGGGCAACCCCTGGGAATTCGCCCGGCCCGAGGCGACCTACGCGATCGGCTTCGGCGGCACCGTCACGCTGTCCTCGCCGGAGGAGGGCGTGATCCGGCGCCACTGGCAGCCGGCCGAGACCGTGCGGGCGGTGGCCCACGACGTGCCGGTGGTCGGCTGGCGCGGCCGCCACGTCAACGGCCTGCGCCTCTGGAAGGCCGAGGCCGGCGAGCCCGTCGACCTCGCCCGCTTCAACGGCGGCGACCACGTCGGCGCGGTCGCGGCGCGGATGCGCGCCGAGGCGATCTCGCGGGTGCTCTACCCGAGCGATTCCTCGGCCGAGGGCCAGGAGCTGCGCCTGCGCCAGGAATACTTCTTCACCGCGGCCTCGATCCAGGATCTCGTGGCCCGCCACGTGGCCGAGCGCGGCGACGTCCGGTCCCTGCCGGACCACGCGGCGATCCAGCTCAACGACACGCACCCGGCCATCGCGGTGCCGGAGCTGATGCGCGTCCTGCTCGACGTCTACGGCCTCTCCTGGGAGGATGCGTGGCACGTCACCACGCACACGCTGCACTACACGAACCACACCCTCCTGCCCGAGGCCCTGGAGACCTGGCCGGTGGAGCTGATGGAGCGGCTGCTGCCGCGCCACATGCAGATCATCTACCTGATCAACTGGATGCACTTGGAGGAGCAGGCCAAGCACGGCCGGCAGGAATCGGCGGATGCCGCGGCCTACCTCGCGTCGATCTCGCTGATCGACGAGTCGCACGGGCGGCGGGTCCGGATGGGGCACCTCGCCTTCCACGGCGCGCGCCGGGTCAACGGCGTCTCGGCCCTGCACACCGACCTGATGCGCTCGACGGTCTTCTCCGACCTACACGCGCTGGATCCGGACAAGATCGTCAACAAGACCAACGGCATCACCTTCCGCCGCTGGTTCCACAACGCCAATCCCGGCCTCACCCGGCTCGCCGTGGAGACGGTGGGCGCGGGCGTGCTCGACAATCCCGAGCTGCTCCGGGGCCTGGAGGCCCACGCCGAGGATCCGGCCTTCGTGGCGCGCTACGCGGCCGTGCGCCGGGAGCGCAAGGAGGCCCTGGCGGCGATCATCGCCGAGCGCACCGGCATCGACGTCGATCCGGCCGCTTTGTTCGACATCCAGGTCAAGCGCATCCACGAGTACAAGCGCCAGCTCCTCAACGTGGTCGAGACCGTGGCGCTCTACCAGGCGATCAAGGCCGAGCCGCACCGGGACTGGACGCCCCGGGTGAAGATCTTCGCCGGCAAGGCGGCGCCGAGCTACGTCCAGGCCAAGCTGATCATCAAGCTCGCCTGCGACGTCGCCAAGGCGGTGAACGACGATCCCGAGGTCGCGGACCGGCTGAAGGTGGTGTTCCTGCCGAACTACTCGGTGAGCCTCGCCGAATCGATCATCCCGGCCGCCGACCTGTCCGAGCAGATCTCCACCGCCGGCATGGAGGCCTCGGGCACCGGCAACATGAAGTTCGCCCTCAACGGCGCGCTCACGGTGGGGACCCTCGACGGCGCCAACATAGAGATCCGCGACCATGTCGGGGCGGACAACATCTTCATCTTCGGCCTGGAGGCCGACGGCGTCCGCGCCCGGCAGGCCGAGCCGGACTACGCGGCCCGGGCGATCCAGGCCTCGCCGCGGCTGGCCGCCGCCCTCGACATGATCGCCTCGGGACGGTTCTCGCCGGAGGAGCCGGGCCGGTTCCGGCCGCTCACCGACGACCTGCGCCGGCGCGACCAGTACCTGCTCACCGCCGATTTCGACGATTACTGGCGGGTGCAGCGGTCGATCGACGCCGCGTGGCGCGATCCCCGCGGCTGGTGGGCGAAGGCGATCCGCAACACCGCCCGCATGGCGTGGTTCTCCTCCGATCGCGCCATGCGCGAGTACGCCGAGGAGATCTGGCGGGTTCGCCTGGGCTGAGTCGCCACCGGCCCGCTCCCGCACGGGAGCGGGCCTGCCCTGCCCTCAGGCCGCGCGCACGCCGTCCAGGAACCGCCCGACCTCCGCCGCGAGCCCCTCGGACTGACGGGACAGGGCGGTGGCGGCCGTGAGCACGTGGTCGGCCGCGACCCCCGTCCGATCGGAGGCCTCGGCCACCCCGGCGATGGTGCCGGTGACCTCCGCGGCGCCCCGCGTCGCCTCGGCGACGGTGCGCACGATCTCCCGGGTCGCGGCGCCCTGCTCCTCCACGGCCGCGGCGATCGCGATCGCCACCCCGTTGATCTCGCGGATCCGGTCGATGATCGCGCCGATGGCGCCGACCGCGGATCCGGTCACGCCCTGGATCCGGCCGATCTGCGCGGCGATCCCGTCGGTCGCCCGCGCGGTCTTCTCGGCCAGGGCCTTCACCTCGCCCGCCACGACCGCGAAGCCGCGGCCGGCCTCGCCGGCCCGCGCCGCCTCGATGGTGGCGTTGAGGGCCAGCAGGTTGGTCTGCTCGGCGATGGACGCGATCAGCCGCACCACGTCGCCGATCTCGGAGACCGCCTGCCGCAACTCGGCCACGAGCCCGGCGGTCTGGTCGGCCTCGCCGACCGCCTGCTGGGCGAGTTCGGACGAGCCGCCCGCCTGACGGCCGATCGCCTGGATGGCGCTGCCGAGCCGCTCGGTCGCGGCCGCCACCGCGCCGATGTTGACCGCCGCAGCCTCGGCCGCCAGCGCCACCGCGCCGGACTGGCTGGCCGTCTCCTGGGCGGTCGCGGTCATCTGGTGGGCGGTGCCTTCGAGTTCGCCCGCGGCGGTCGAGACCCGGTCCACGATCCTGGCCACCGCCGCCTCGAAGGTCCGGGCGAGGCCCATCGTGGCGTCCTTGCGGGCCGCGGCCGCGGCGGCGTCCGCGCGCCGCCGGCCCTCGGCTTCCGCCTCGGCGTTGCGGATGATCAAGCTCCGGATCGCCTCGACCGCCCGGCCGACCGCTCCGATCTCGTCGCCGCGCCGCGCCTCCGCGATCGTGGCCGCGCCGTCGCCCTGCGCCACGCGCCGCAGCGCGGCGACGAGGCGGTGGAGCGGCCGCGTGACACCGACCACGACGATGGCCGCGGAGAGTCCCAGGGCGACGAGCAGGCCCGCCACCGTGGCGCCGATCAGGACCGTCCGGGCCTGCTCGGCCCCCTGCTGCGTGGCGATCTTCGCCTCGCCGAGGCGGGCCGCCGCCGCCGCCTCGTACGCCTGGGCCGCGCGATCGAACTGCGCCCGGACCTCCCGGCTGGCGACCACGCCGACCTGGATCGCCGCCGGCCGGTCATTCCGGAGCGCGAGGTAATTGGAGCGGTCGAGCAGGTCGAAATAGTCCCGGGCGACGGTGCCGATCTGGCGCTGCAGCGCCGCGATCTCAGCGCGCCGCGAGCCCTGTTCCAGCGTCTCGATGCCGTCGGCCACGGCCTTGACGGAGGCGTCGTAGCGCTTGCGGAAGAGGGGGATGTCGCCTTTCGGCTCGCCGATGATGAGGTTGCGGTTCATGAGCGCCGCATCGACGAATTTTTTGCGGACACGTGAGAAGATCTCGAGCCTCGCGAAATAGTAATCCACCAAAAATCTATCTCTCTCCTCGATCGCTCTGAGTTCTCTGAGCGAGTACGCGGCAGAGGCAGCGCACACGATCACCATGAACAAGAGCGGCGCGGACATTTTTACATGCAGGTTCGCATCGCGCAGGATCCGCATTCCGTTCGATCTCCGCCGGCGTCACCGGCACAGCTTATCACACGCTACGAACAGGAAGCCACGATCGATCAGATCACTCTTCGCGCGCATGAGTACGCGAACCGATACAGAGACTGAATTGATAATTACAGAGATCGATAAATCGAATGCCATAATGGTGCGTTATTCAAACGCTCGTGCCTGCATGACTATGCCCGAACGGGGCCGGGGTCAGGCGCCTCGGACGAGCCCGAGCCGCAACCCGACGCGGCGCAGGCCGCGCCGCAGCCGGTGAAGCTGGCGGGCGGCGCGCGGGGCGAGGCCGAGTCTGCGCCGGCAGACGACGTGCGACACACGCCCGATCCGCGGGCCCGGATCCGGCACGCCCTTGCGCAGGGCGATGTCCGGGCGTTCCGCCGACTGCGCGATCGTCAGCGCGCGCGCCGCCGGGAGGGTCACGCTGCGGAACATCGCGCGCGTGTAGTAGGAGAACGCGTCGTAGGCGACGAGGGTCCGCGCCCGCCCGGTCGCCGGATCCTCGACCGTCAACGTGCCCGCCCGCGGCCCGTAGGTCACGAGGAGCCCGATCACGTCGCGGGGGCGTCCCAGGGGAACGGCGACGCGCGTGCCCTCCGGGATCTCCAGGAAGTCCAGCGGGATGCCGTTGCGGCGCAGGGCGAACCCGCAGGTCAGGCCGGGGAGGGCGCGCAGCGGCAGGGCCTCGAACCGGCCCGGCAGGGTCCGGAAACGGTCGATATAGGCCCGCCCCGGCGGCGGCGCGCGCAGGAAGCTGTAGACCAGGGTGCCGTAGAGGTCGGCGCCCGCCGGCGTGACGTGGGTCGCGTCCTTCAGCAGGTAGGTGATGTCGCCCGCGCCCGCGGCCGCCACCGGGGCGGCGATGTCGAGATAGGGGATCCCGTAGAGGGCGCGGTACTCCGCCAGCAGGCCGGCGACGGGCTCGGCCGCGTAGTCGACGCCGCCCTGGTGGAGGTTGAGGAAGGCGACGGGCAGGTCCCGCCGGGCGGTCGCCGCGAGGATGTCGTCGAGATAGGCCCGCATCGTCGCGCCGTCGAAGTAGCGGACGTTGCCGGTGAACAGCTCGAGGAGGACGCGGTCGCAGGGGAGCGCGTCGAGGATCTCGTCGATCAGGGCGGCGATGGAGGGCAGGGAATGGCCGCCCCAGCCGCTGCGGAGGAACGTGACCGGGCGCCCCTCGGCCTCGGCCAGGGCGTTGGCCCGCTCGACGTAGCCCGGCAGCTCCGTGACGCTGTAGCCGAGGCAGAGGACGCGGATCATCGGGGCTCGGATCGGACTCGGATCGGGCTCGGGACCGGCCCCGTGCGGCCGCCCCGGCGCCGGTAGCAGCCGGGCGCCGCCGCGTCGAGGCGACGCCGGTCAGTCGATCACGATCGGGTAGCAGCGGGCGCCCACCGCGGCGGCGAGCACCTGCACGGCGCCGACCGTCGAGTGGTCGCCCGCCACGTGGACCACGTCGGTGGCGCGCAGGCTCGGCAGGTGGGCGCTGAGCGGGCCGGAGCGCACGTCCGGCGGCCGCTGGCGGCCGCGATCGGCGCAGAGCACGATCCGGCCGACGCCGGTGCGGCGCAGCCAGTCCAGGCTCTCGCGCATGTAGAGGTCCAGGGCGTCGCGGGCGCCGACGGCCAGGGCCATCTCGCGGGCGGGCTCGACGTAGCGGGCCGCCCGGGCGATCGCCCAGATCGCGCCGAAGCCGGCGCCGGCCGCCACCAGCACGAGCCGGCCGCCCCCGGGGCGGTACTGCCCCCGGCCGACGGGGCCCTTGAGACGCACCGGCTGGTCGAGGCGGAGCCCGTCGAGGGGATCGCCCTCGGGGTCGCGGGCGACGTGGAACACCACGTCGTTGATCTCGGTCGTGCCGTCGAGCCGCAGGGTCGGGGACAGCGTCCGCGTCGGCAGACCCGCGAAGGTCACCAGTGCCTGGTGGCCGGGCTCGCCGGTCGGGCGCCGGGTCAGGGTCGCGACGATCTCGAGGATGCCGGGACTGAGCCGGCGGATCTCCGTGACCGTGCCCTTGCGGACGGCGACCGGCGGCGGCGGCGCCTCCTCCTGGCCCTGGATCGGGGCGCCGGGGAGGGCCGGGCGCAGGGCCTCGGCCCGGGCCCGGCGGGCCGGATGGCGGCGGCCGGACGGCGCCGCGCTGCCCTGTGCGATCCCCTGTGCGATCCCCTGGCCGGCGAGCAGGTTGCCGGACTGCGCCTGCAGCGGCGCGATCATGCCCTCGGCCAGCGCCGCCTCCAGCGGCGTGTCGCCGGTCGAGACGCGGACCGACCGACCGTTGACGACGAGCGAGCAGCGCGCCCCCATGGCTCTCCCCCGCATGCCCTGGTGACGGATCAGCGGGCGCGGATCAGGAGCGAGTCGACCAGGGCCGCCCAGCGCTCGCGGGTCGCGCGGACATCGTCGGTCGGGGCCGAGTCGGTGAGGAGCTGGCGCTGCGCCCGCAGCGACTCGACCTCCTGCCGCTGGGCCCGGAGTACCGCCTTCATCACCTGCAGCTCGGTCTCGAGGCGGGCGATCGCGTCGGCCTCGTCCCGCGCCTCCGCGTCGTCCGCGGCCTCGTCGGCGTAGACGTAGGCGTCGGCGAACGCGTCGACGCGGCGCGGGTCGCGGAGGGGCATCCGGGTCCGGACCTGCTGCTCCAGCCGGACCGGCCGGGCCATCAGGCGACGCACGAGGTCCGAGCCGCCCGCCTGCTGGTAACGCCGTGCCGCCTCGGCCATCCGACCCATCCCCATCGCGGGCGCTGGAGGGCCCGCCTATCAACAGGAGCTTGATCGGACATGGTTAAGGCGGACTTAAACCGATCCGCAACTTTCGCCGGATCGGGTCCTGGGAGCAGCCCTCAGGCCGCTTCCGGGGCGGCCCCGACGATCTGGCGGGCCTGCAGCATGGTCATCGGCTCGCCGAAGGCCGGGCCGAGGGCGTACTCGCAGCCGAGACCGGCGAGCGCCTGGGCGTCGGCCTCGGACTCGCAGCCCTCCGCCACGATGGCGAGGTTCAGCTCGCTCGCCATGCGCACGATGGAGCGCAGGATCGCAGTCTGCCCGGTGCCGATCTGGCGCACGAAGGTCGCGTCGACCTTGATCGTGTCGAACGGGAAGCGCTGGAGATAGGAGAGGGCCGAGTAGCCGGTGCCGAAATCCGACAGGCACAGGCCGGCGCCGAGGTCGTGGATCCGCGCCAGCATCTGGGCGGCGTATTCCGGGTTCTCCATCACGAGGCTCTCGCTGAATTCCAGCTTGAGCGAGCCGGGCAGGGCCCCGGAGCGGGCCAGCACGGTCTTCACGTCGTGCAGGAGGTCGTGGCGCAGGAGCTGGCGCGAGGACAGGTTGCAGGCCGCGAAGATCGGCGGCTCGACCTCCAGGGAGCGCTGCCACGCCGCGAGTTCGAGAGCCGTGCGCTCCAGGGCGAAGATGCCGAGATTGACCACGAAGCCGCTCTCCTCGGCGAGCGGCAGGAAGGTCGAGGCGGGGATGCGCCCGAGCTTCGGGTGGTCCCAGCGCAGCACGGTCTCGAACCCCGCCACGGTGCGGTCCTCGAGCCGCACCACCGGCAGGAACAGCACCCGCAGCTCGTTGCGCTCGATCGCCTTGCGCAGGTCGCTCTCCAGCATCAGCCGGTCCGAGCGGTCGGTGCGCATGTGGGCGCGGAACACCTCGATCCGGTCGCCGCCGTTGCGCTTGGCCTGGATCATGGCGATCTCGGCGCTCTTGAACACCTCGTCGCGCTTCAGGTTGGCGCCGGCCTCGTAGAGGGCGAGGCCGATCGAGACGGTCAGGAAGATCTCCCGGTCGGCGTAGGTGATCGGCGTGGCGATCGCCCGGCGGATCATCTCGGCGAAGGCCAGGATCCGGTCCGGGTCGCGCTCGGAGAGCAGGATCACCGCGAACTCGTCGCCGGCGACCCGGGCCAGCGTGTCCTGCGGGCGCAGCAGGCGGCCGAGGCGGCGCGACAGGGTCAGCAGGATCGAGTCGCCCGCCGACAGGCCGATCGCGTCGTTGATGCCCTTGAACCGGTCGACGTCGAGGACGATCACGGTGGGCTTGAGGCGCTGGTCCTGGCCGGCGAAGGCCAGAGCCGCGTCGAGGCGGTCGCCGAACAATTCGCGGTTCGGCAGGCCGGTGAGGCTGTCGTGCACGGCGTCGTGGAGCAGGCGCTCCTCGGCGGTCTTGATCTCGGTGACGTCCGCGATGGTGCCGACCACCCGGATCACCTCGCCGTCGGCGCCGATCACCGGCCGCGCCTTCAGCCGGTACCAGAAGAACGTGCCGGCCTCCGAGCGCAGGCGGAAATCGTGGACGATGCGGCCGCGCCGCTCCTCGATCACCGTGTCGAGGGCCGCCGAGTAGCGCTCCACGTCGAAGGGGTGGAGCGCGCCCAGCCAGTTGGTGGCCGGCCCCTCCAGGGTGCCGCGGGCGAGGCCGAGCTGGCCCTCGATCTCAGGGCCGACGAAGACCCGGTCGGCGGGCACGTCCCAGTCGAACACCACGTCGCCGGCGCCGGTCAGCGCCAGCGCCCGCCGCTCCGTGTCGGAGACCAGGGTGTGGCTGAGGCCGCCCCCCGCGAAGGCGTGCTGGAGCACCGTGAAGCCGATCAGCATCACGATCAGCACGAGGCCGCCGATCAGGGCCGGCTGCACGAGGTCGCTGCCGATCTGGCCGGTGACCGCGAAGCCCGCCGCCGTCACCCAGACGACGAGCAGGAGCCAGGTCGGCACCAGCAGGATCGCCCGGTCATAGCCGTTATGGGCTGCGAGGTAGACGATCAGCAGCAGGCCGATCCCGGCCACCGCGGCGATCGAGATCCGCGCCACACCCGCCGCCACCGGCGGGTCGAACACCGCGAGCCCGACGAGGCCCGCCAGGAAGGCGAGCCAGAAGAACGCCACGTGGCTGTAGCGCACGTGCCAGCGGGCGAGGTTGAGATAGGCGAACAGGAAGACCAGCAGCGTCGCCCCGAGCACCGCCTCCGCGGAGGCCCGGTAGACCCGCTCGGCGAGCTCGGTGACCGGGAACACCCGCTGCAGGAAGCCGAAATCGATGCAGGCATAGGCCAGCACCGACCACGCGAGCGCGGCGGCGGCCGGGAAGATGATCGCGCCCTTGACCACGAACACGATGGTCAGGAAAAGGGCCAGCAGGCCGCTGATCCCGATGATGATGCCCTTGTAGAGGGTCAGGCCGGCAGTCTTGCGGCGGTAGGCGTCCTGGTCCCAGAGGCGCAGCTGGGGGACGTTGGAGCCGCGCAGCTCGGCCACGTAAGTGACGGTGGCGCCGGGATCGAGCGTGATGGTGAACTGGTCGGCCTCCGGGTTCTCGTCCCGCTCGGGCCGGATGCCCTGGCTCGCCGTGATGGCGGCGATGCGCGAGCCGCCGAGATCGGGCCAGATCACCCCGGAATCGACCAGCCGGAAATGCGGGGCGACCAGGATGCGGTCGATCTGCTCGTCGGTGTCGTTGGTGAGCGCGAACACGATCCAGTCGGGCCGGGCGCCGGCGTCGCGCGCCTTCACGACGATGCGCCGGACGATGCCGTCCTTGCCGGGCGCCGTGGAGATCTGGATCAGGTCGCCGTCGGAGCGGTAGCGCTCGATCGCGGTGGTCAGGTCGATCACCGGCGCGTCGAGGGTGACGCGGACCGCCTCCACGGCCTGGGCGGGCGCGCTCGCGGCGAGCGTGAGCGCGAGGGCACCGACGAGACCGCCGACCAGGGTCAGGAGGAGGGCGAGGATGCGCAAGGGTGTCTTGACTTCCGGCCGTGCGAGCTTCGGCATCGGCCGCCCGGGCGGCCTCGATCGATAGGCGCGGACCTGACCTGGGGCAAGGTCACCCCGGGGCCGGTCCACCGCCCGCGGATCGCGCCCCTTTGCGGCCAAATCAAGTTGGGCGGGGCGGGGGCCGGCCGTTGCGGGGGGTCTCCGCTCGCAAAGACGGTGGCGCGGCGACCGACCGAAGCTGCCCTACGCTCCCCGGAGCGCGCCCGCGATCCTGTCGAGGGCGGGCAGCTTGCGGATCGGGCCGATCGCCGCCAGCGTCGGTGTGCCCTGCAGCATCGCGGCCGCCGCGGCGCGGACGTCCTCGACCGAGACGGCGTCGACCTTGTCGATCACCTCCCCGGCGGGAATCACCCGGCCCCAGGCCAGGATCTGGCGGGCGTTGCGCTCGATGCGCCCGCCCGGCGTCTCCAGGGCCGAGAGCAGCGAGACCTTCAGCTGCGCCTTGGCGCGGGCGATCTCGGTGGCGTCGAGGTCGCGGGCCGCCCGGGCGGTGGCCGCCAGGGTCACGTCGACGAGTTCGGGCAGGTCCGCCCCGGCGGTGCCGGCGCCGATTCCGAACAGGCCGCAATCGGAGAAGGGCCAGTGGAAGGCCTGGATCTCGTAGGCGAGGCCGCGGGTCTCGCGCACCTCCTGCCAGAGCCGCGAGGTCAGGCCGCCGCCCAGCACCTGCGCGAACATGTGGAGCGCGTAGTAGCGGTCGTCCCGGAAGGAGAGGCCCGGCAGGCCGATCACCACGTTGGCCTGCTCGAGCTTGCGCGGCATCCGCCGCTCGCCGCCGCCGTAGATTCCCGGCACCGAGGCGGGGGCGGTCTTGGCCGGCAGGGTCCCGAAATGGCGCTCTGCCGCCGCCACGATCGCCTCGTGGGTCACGGCCCCGGCGCCGGCCACGACGATGCGGTCCGGCGTGTATTCCCGGTCGAGATAGGCGCGGATCCCGGCCTCGTCGAAGCTCCGGATCGTCTCGGGCCGCCCGAGGATCGGCCGGCCGACCGGCTGGTCCGGGAAGGCCGCCTCCGTGAAGGCGTCGTAGACCACGTCGTCCGGCGTGTCCTCGACGGCGGCGTATTCCTGCAGGATGACGCCCTTCTCCCGGGCGAGCTCGCCCGCGTCGAACACCGAGTCGGTGAGGATGTCGCCGATCACGTCGAGGGCGAGGCCGGCATCCTCGCCGAGCACCCGGGCGGTGTAGCTGGTGCCCTCCGTGGAGGTGGCGGCGTTGATCTCGCCGCCGACATTCTCGATCTCTTCCGCGATCTTCTGCGCCGACCGGGTGCGGGTGCCCTTGAAGGCCATGTGCTCGATGAGGTGGGACAGGCCCGCCTCGTCGGCGCGCTCGTTGCGCGAGCCGGCGCCGACCCAGACGCCGAGGCTCGCGGTGGCGACCCCGGGCATCGGCTCGGTCACCACCGTGACGCCGTTCGGAAGCCGCGTGGTGCGCAGGGACGGCGAGGCGGCGTGGGTGGAGAAATGCTGGTTCATCGACGGCTCGTCGCGGAGGGGGCCGGATGCGGCGCGGGTCCCCGCTCCCGCACGGGAGAGGGGGCGCGTCGCGTGACGCGCGCCGGGCTCACGCACCCCTCGTGATGCGGGCGCGCTCGCGGATGAGCGACTCCAGGGCGGCCTGGTCGTTGGCGACCCGGGTCAGGCGCTCGGGCCGGTCCATCAGATCGGCGAGGTGCGGGGGCAGGGCGGGGCGCAGGCCGCCGGTCGCCCGGGCGACCGCGTCCGGGAACTTCGCGGGATGCGCGGTGGCGAGCGCCACCACGGGGGTCGCCGGGTCCCGCTCCAGGAGCCGCCGCCCGGCCCGGACGCCGATGGCGCTGTGGGGATCGAGCACCACGCCGGTGGCGGCCTGGGTCAGGGCGATCTCCGCCATGACGTCGGGCTCCGGCACCGCCACGGCGTCGAACTCCGCCCGCACCGTCGCCAGCACCTCGGGGTTCAGCGAGAACCCGCCGGACTGCTTCAGACCGGCCATCAGCCGCGACAGGGACGCGGCGTCGCGCCCCAGCGCCTCGAACAGCAGCCGCTCGAAGTTCGACGAGATCTGGATGTCCATGGAGGGCGAGGTGGTGGGGACCACGCCGCGCAGCTCGTAGGCGCCGTGCTCCAGGGTCCGCACCAGGATGTCGTTGGCGTTGGTGCCGATCATCAGCCGCTCGACCGGCAGGCCCATCTGCTTGGCGACCCAGCCGGCGAGCACGTCGCCGAAATTGCCGGTCGGCACCGCGAAGGAGACCGGGCGGTGGGGGGAGCCCAGCGCCACGGCGCTGGTGAAGTAGTAGACCGCCTGCGCCGCGACCCGGGCCCAGTTGATCGAGTTGACGCCGGACAGCCGCACCGCGTCGGCGAAATCGGCGTGCTGGAACAGGGCTTTGACGAGGTTCTGGCAATCGTCGAACGTGCCGTCGACGGCCAGCGCGTGGACGTTCTGCGCCGGCACCGAGGTCATCTGCCGCCGCTGCACCTCCGAGACCCGCCCGTGCGGGTAGAGGATGAACACGTCGACCCGGTCGAGGCCGCCGAAGGCCTCCACGGCGGCCGAGCCCGTGTCGCCCGAGGTCGCGCCCACGATGGTGGCGCGGGCGCCGCGCTCGGCCAGGACGTGGTCCATCAGCCGCCCGAGCAGCTGCATCGCCACGTCCTTGAAGGCGAGCGTCGGCCCGTGGAAGAGCTCCAGCAGGAACAGGTTGTCGTCGAGCTGGGTCAGCGGGCAGACCGCCGGGTGGCGGAACGTCGCGTAGGCCGCGTCGATCATCCGGTCGAGGTCCGGCCCGGCGACGTCGCCGTCGATCAGCGGGCGCAGCACCCTTTTGGCGGCCTCCGCGTAGGGCCGGCCCGCCAGGGCGGCGATCTCCGAACGGCCGATCTGCGGCCAGGTCTGCGGCACGTAGAGCCCGCCGTCGCGGGCGAGGCCCGCCAGGAGCGCGTCCGAGAACGAGAGCGGCGCGGCCGCGCCGCGAGTCGAGACGTGGAGCACGGGGTCCTCCGAGGGAAGGCGCCCCCTCTACACGATGCCGGCGGACCTGTCGAAAGCCGAGCGCCGCCGCTCTGGCTGCCGGGCGCGCACGGGGCGGGGCCGGCGGTTTAACCGGGGCTGAACGGGCCGGTTCAGGGCCGGTTGCCCGGCCGCGTCCTAGAGCCGGACCGCCCCGCGGCCCCCGAGCCACCGGGGCGGATCCCGTCTCGGAGAGAGCCGACATGACCCGAATCATCGCCCTCGCGGGCGTCGCGGCACTGCTGTCCGGCACCGTCGCCTTCGCGCAGGCCCCGCCGCCGCCGCCCGGCGGCCCGAGGCCCGGCCCCGAGGCCGGCGCGCCACCCCCGCCCCCCGGCGACCCGCGCCGCGGTCCCGGCCCGGACGGCCCCCCGCCGCCTCCGCCCCCACCTCCGCCGTCGCGGGCCGCCCACATCGTGCTGGAGCGCGGCGACGCGCGGGTCGACGTGAAGTGCGCCGACGACGACACGACCAAGGCCTGCGCCGACGTCACCCTGCAGATGCTCGAGAAGCTCGGGACGTTCCGGCCCTGAGCTCGGCCTCCGCGCCCGCCGTGCCGGCGGCGGGCGCCCCTCGGGGGCGCGCTCTCCTGCGCGCGTCCTCAGGCGCGCGTGCCGGGCGCCTTGGTGAGGCGGCAGCCGGTGATGCGCCACTGCCCGTCCGCGTCGCGGGCGAGGCTGTACTCGGCCGTCCAGTCGACGCCGTACTCGTCCTGGATCGCCACAGACTGGACCACGCCCGCCGGGTCCGTGTCCCGCGCCTCGCCGAACACGAAGCTGCGGTGGCGGTAGACCGGACGGTACTGGTTCCGGACCATGCCGATGAACAGGTCGGCATTCGGGAACAGCTCCCGGATCCCGGGCGCGGCCTGCTCGTAGGCGGTCTGCGCGTCGTCGCGGCCGAGCGCCTGCTCCTGCTTGGCGATGACCGCCCGGGCCGCCGCGCGCCCCGCCTCGTCGGCCGCCACCGGCCCCGCGAGGCCGAGGACGAGGAGCAGGGCGGGCCACGCGCGCATCGCTGTCACTCCGGCAAGGTCAGGCAAGGTCAGGCAGGGTCGGACCGAGATCCGTCATCGTCACGGGAAGATGGTCTTCGCCACGCCCACGACAATGTTTGTGACCCTGCCGACAGTGATCGCCGCACCGTCACCGCATCGTGACCGATCATCGCGCCGCGCGGAAGCGCGGGCCGGCGGGAAGGCGCGGCCGGACGGGAAGCGCGCATGGGTTGGGCAGGCATCGCGCCCTGGTTGTGCAAGTCGCTGGAAAGATAGGCATTTTCGCGCCCGACGGGCGCCGCGGGTTTGACCCTCCGCGGCGGTTTTGCGAGCCTCCGCTTGCCGACTCGGTTCCGGCGGGGGACCGACCGGGCGGAGCGCGGGACGACGATGCAGAGCCACGCGGACGACAGCGCCGATGCCCGTCCGGCACAGGCCATGAGTGTCGGGGTGTTCATCCCCATCGGCAACAACGGCTGGCTGCTGTCGGAGAACGCCCCGCAGTACCGCCCGAGCTTCGCGCTCAACAAGGCGATCACCCTGAAGGCGGAGGGCTACGGGCTCGACTTCGCCCTGTCGATGATCAAGCTCCGCGGCTTCGGCGGCAAGACCGAGTTCTGGGACCACAACCTCGAATCCTTCACCCTGATGGCGGGGCTCGCCGCCGTCACCACCCGGATCCGGCTGTTCGCCACCGCGGCGACCCTGTGCCTGCCGCCCGCCATCGTGGCGCGCATGGCCGCGACCATCGACTCGATCTCCGACGGGCGCTTCGGCCTGAACCTCGTCACCGGCTGGCAGAAGCCGGAATACGACCAGATGGGCCTGTGGCCGGGCGACGATTATTTTGCCAAACGCTACGACTACCTAGCCGAGTACGCCCAGATCCTGCGCGACCTGTGGGAGACGGGCGCCAGCGACCGCAAGGGCACGTATTTCCAGATGAACGATTGCCGGCTGAGCCCCCGGCCGCAGGCGCCGGTGAAGATCATCTGCGCCGGCCAGAGCGGCGCCGGACTGGCCTTCACGGCGCAGTACGCCGACTACAATTTCTGTCTGGGCAAGGGGCTCAACACGCCGACCGCCTTCGCGCCCGTGGTGGAGACGCTCGCCGAGGCCGGCGCGCGGACCGGGCGGCGGGTGACCGCCTTCGCGCTGTTCATGATCATCGCCGACGAGACCGACGACGCCGCGATGGCGACCTGGGCGCACTACAAGGCGGGCGCGGATGCCGAGGCGATCGCGTGGCTCGGCGTCCAGGGCGCGGCCGACACCAAGTCCGGCAGCGACACCAACGTGCGCCAGCTCGCCGACCCGACCTCGGCGGTGAACCTCAACATGGGCACCCTGGTGGGCAGCTACGCCAGCGTGGCCGCGATGCTCGACGCCGTCATGACCATCGACGGCGTCGAGGGCGTGCTGCTCGTCTTCGACGATTTCCTCAAGGGCCTCGACGATTTCGGGACCCGGATCCAGCCCCTGATGCGGTCGCGCCGGCACGTGACGGCGGCGGCACTGCCCGAGGTCGCCTGATGGACCGCCCGATGGACCGACCGATGGATCGCCAGATGGATCGCCCCGCCGGTTACCGCGACGCCCAGGGCCGGCACGGCGGCGTCGTCCTGCCGGCCCGCCCGGAGCCGGTCGCCCTCGATCCCGCGACCACGGTCCTCATCGTGGTGGACGTCCAGAACGCCTACGCGAGCCCGGGCGGCTACCTCGACCGGGCCGGCTTCGACGTCTCGGGCACCGGCCCGGTGATCGCCCGGATCGCCCGGGCGGTGGCGGCGGCGCGATCCGCCGGCATCCCGGTCCTGTGGTTCCAGAACGGCTGGGACCCGGCCTATGTCGAGGCCGGCGGCCCGGGCTCGCCGAACTGGCACAAATCCAACGCCCTCAAGACGATGCGGCGGAATCCTGAAGCGAACGCGCAGCTCCTCGCCAAGGGATCCTGGGACTACGCGCTGGTGGACGCCCTGAATCCGGAGCCCGGCGACATCGTGATGGGCAAGCCGCGCTACAGCGGCTTCTACAACACGCCCCTCGACAGTACCCTGCGGGCCCGGGGCGTGACCACGCTGGTCTTCACCGGCATCGCCACCAACGTCTGCGTCGAGTCGACGCTGCGGGACGGGTTCCACCGGGAGTATTTCGGGATCGTGCTGGCCGACGCCACGCACCAGGCCGGGCCGGAGAGCCTGCAGCACGCGGCGCTCGCCAACATCGAGACCTTCTTCGGCTGGGTCTCGGACGTCGCCGCCTTCGAGGCCGCCCTCGGGGCGTCCTCACACGCCGGGATCGATACATCCGGCGGTACATCCGGCGGCGATCTGGCCGGATAAGTGCATCGCGCGCCCGGCCGGTGACCGGCAGGGTGCGCGAAGACCGCCGCGACGCGGCCTCCCGCGCGGCCTGCCCGGCCCGGCCGACAGGTCGCGCGCGGGAGGCGCAGGGGAATGCCCAAGCAGGTCGTGATACCGCCGGGGACCGGCAAGCCGCTGGCCCCCTACGTGCCGGGCACCCTGGCCGACGGAATCCTGTACGTCTCGGGCACGCTGCCGCTCGATGCGGAGGCCAACGTGGTCCATGCCGGCGACGCGGCGGCCCAGACCCGCCACGTGCTGGAGACCATCCGGGGCGTGGTCGAGGCCGCGGGCGGCACCATGGACGACGTCACCTTCAACCACGTCTTCCTGGCGGACTGGGCCGACTACGCGGCGATCAACGCCGTCTACGCCGAGTATTTCCCGGGCGAGAAGCCCGCGCGCTACTGCATCCAGTGCGGCCTCGTGAAGCCCGAGGCCCGCGTGGAGATCGCCGCGATCGCCCATATCGGCCGCTGATGGGCCCGCTCCATCACGCGGTGGCCGGCGCGGCGGGCGGGCGGCCGGTGCTGCTCTCGCCCGGGCTCGGCGGCGCGGCGGGCTACTTCGCGCCGCAGATGGCGGCCCTGACCGCGCGGTTCCGGGTCGTCACCTACGACCACCGCGGCACCGGGCGCTCGCCCGGCCGGCTCGCGCCGGACCACGACGTTCCCGCCATGGCGCGGGACGCGCTCGGGGTGCTGGACGCGGCCGGGATCGACCGGGCCGACGTGGTCGGCCACGCGCTCGGCGGCCTGATCGCCCTCCAGATGGCGCTGGACGCCCCCGGGCGGGTCGGGCGCCTCGTCGTGATCAACGGCTGGGACGCGATGGACCCGGCCACGCGCCGCTGCTTCGCGGCCCGCCGGGCGATCCTGGCCGGGGGCGGGCCGGAGGCCTACGTGCGGGCCCAGGCGATCTTCCTGTACCCGGCCCCCTGGCTCTCCGCGGAGGCCGACCGGGTCGAAGCCGACGCGGCGCAGGCCCTGGCGCATTTCCCCGGCGCCGAGACCGTGCTGACCCGCATCGCCGCCCTGGAGCGCTTCACCATCGCGGACCATCTCGGGGCGATCGGCCACGAGACCCTGGTCATGGCCGCCCGGGACGACGTGCTGGTGCCCTACACCCGGTCCGAGCGGCTGGCGGCGGCGCTGCCCAAGGCCCGGCTCGCCCTCGCCCCGGAGGGCGGCCACGCCCACAGCGTCACCCGGCCCGAGGCCTTCAACCGGGCGCTCCTGGAGTTCCTGGACCGGGACTGAGCGCCCGCTACGCCCGCAGCGCGATCATCGGCAGCACCACCGCGTCGAGGGCGGCGGCCAGCACCGGGAGCAGGGCCGGCCAGCGCAGGGCCGCCGCGGTGCCGATCCGCCCCCGGGCGAAGGCCAGGATCAGCATCGGCGCCAGCGGCAGCAGGTCCCGGGCCTGCATCCCCCCGAGGCCGCCCGCCGGGGCGAGGGCCTGCGGCAGCACCGCCAGCCAGAGGCCGAGCAGCGCGCAGCCCGAGAGCCACAGCCGCTCCGCGCGCGGGGGCAGGGGGCCGCGCCGCAGCGCGACGGGCGGCACCAGCAGCGCGGCGGCCCAGACCCCGGTGAGGAACCCGGGCAGCGGGACGGGCAGGGACACCAATCCGCCCCCCGCCGCGCCGGGGGGCGGAAGCCCGGGGCTCGCGGCCGGAAGCAGGGCCGGCAGGAGCGCCGACAGGAGAGCCGGCAGCAGGGCGAGCGCGGCGAGCGGCAGCCGCTCCCGCCAGGCGCGGACGCGTCGCCCCGGGGGCGGGAACGGCACCAGCAGCATCCCCACGAGGGGCGCGCAGGCCGGCCGCGCCAGCACCACCAGGGCGATCGCCAGCGCCGCGCCGGCGCGGCGCGCCGATCCGTGCCGGCCCGTCATCGGCCGGGGGCTGAGCAGCGCGGCCGCGAGCGCCGCCAGCGCCAGGACGGGCCCGTCCGGTCCGGAGGCGGCCGCGAGCGAGGCCGGGAAGCACAGCAGCGCGAACAGCGCGGCCCGGCCCCGGGTCGCCAGGGCCAGGGCAGCGAGCCCCAGGCCCAGGAACGCCGCGATGCCGGCGAGCCGGCCGCAGACGGCGAGGGCGGACGGGGTCTCACCGGTGAGACCGATCCAGGCCAGCGCGAGGCAGGCCGGGAGGCCGAGGCCCAGGAAGGCAAGGGCCCAGAACCGGCCGTCGCCGGTGACAGGCAGTCTCACGGCCGCGTCCGGGTCGATCGGGCGGCCGGCCCCTGCGCGGCGGGTGCGCGGACAGGGCACGGCATCGCCGGCCCGCTCAAGCGGCGGGCCGCGCGCGCGCGGCCCGCAGGAGGTCCGGCACGAGCCCCGGCAGCGCCGCGGCCAGGAGGCCCGCCGCCCGCAGGACCTCCGCGGCCTCCCGGGGGGAGCGGCGGGCGAGGGCCAGGGCGAGACGCAGGGGCACCTGCGCGCCGAAGCTCGCCGCCGCCAGGCCGAGGGCCGTCGCGGCGCCGTGGTGCTTGCCGGCGTACAGGATCTGGCTGCGCAGGAAGTAGAACAGCCGCCGCGCCCGCACCTGCCGGGTCGTGCCCTGGCCGACATGGCGGGCGACCGCCCCGGCCACGTGCCGCACCGCGAAGCCCGCCGCCCGGGCCCGTTCGCAGAGGTCGGCATCCTCCCAGTAGACGAAGAAGCGCGAGTCGAACCCGCCGAGGCTCCGGAACAGGTCGCGGCGGATCATCAGGAAGGCGCCCATCACCTGGTCGACGGCGCGGTCCTCCGCGTGGTCCCACTCCAGCAGGAAGTGCGGCCGCACGAGGCCGAGGCGGTCCAGCGCCAGGGCGCGGCCGAGGAGGCCCAGCGCCGAGGGCGCCCGGGCGCAGGAGCGCGCGGTCCGCCCGTCCGGGTCGACGAGCCGCGCGCCCACGATCCCGGTCCGCGGGTCGGCCGCCAGGGCGGCCAGGGCCACGCCGAGCGCGTCGGGCGCGACCTGCGTGTCAGGGTTCAGGAACAGGATCGCGGGGGCGTCGCCGGCGGCGGCGCCCTGGTCGCAGGCCCGGCCGAAGCCGAGATTCGCGGTGTTCTGGATCAGCCGGAGCGGGCGGGGCAGGGCGGGCAGGGTCTCGGTGGAGCCGTCCGTCGAGGCGTTGTCCACCACGGTGACCTGCACGGCCGCGGCGTCCCGCGCGGCCGCGAGGCTCGCGAGGCAGGCGCGCAGCAGGCCGCCGCCGTTCCAGTTGACGATCACGACGTCGAGGGCAGGGCGGTCGGTCACGGCAGGTCCCGGGGCAGGTCCCGGGGCGGCCCGAGGCGCCCGAGGGCGCCGTCGCGCGCGGCCGCGAGGAGCCTGAGCAGCACGGCGGGCCGGAAGCCCGAATCCGCCCAGTACAGCCCGGCCTGGAGCGGCAGGTAGGCGGCCTGGGCGAGTTTCCAGCGCGGCGGCACGTGCGGCAGCCGCCACGCGTAGATCGCGTTGCGCAGGTAGGTCGCCATGCGGAACAGGGGCTGGCGCGGCATCGTGATCCCGAAGGCCCGGATCGTCCCGCCGCCGACGCGGTGCGGGATCGCGACGGCGTCGGCTCGGTAGCAGCCGTAGCCGAGGCTCCAGGCACGGAAGCACCATTCGAGCTCGACCCCGTCGATGAAGAAGTCGCCGCGGAACGGCCCGACCCGCGCGAAGGCGTCGAGGTCGAGGAGCGAGCCCGAGGTCGCCAGGAACTGCACCGGGGCGAGGCCGTCGCGTGCCGGCGCGCCGGGACGGGGCGGGTAGGCCGGCGCCTTGTGGCCCGGTGCCGGCGCGGGCGCCGGGCCCACCACCGCCGCCGGGATCCCGGCCTCCCGCAGCCGGTCCCGCGCCGCCAGCAGCGCGGCGGCGAGATCCGCGGGCGGCTCGGCGTCCTGGTCGAGGAGGAGGAGGGTCCCGCCCCCCGCGGCGCGGGCGGCCGCCGCGATCCGGTTGAGCGCCTCGGCGATGCCGAGATTCGTGCCCGCCGACAGCAGGGTCACGCCGGCCCGGGCGAGCTGGTCGGCCGTCCCGGCCGGGAGGCCGCCATTGTCGAAGGCGATCACCGCGGCGTCGCCGGCCGAGGCCAGGGCCCGGACGCGCGCCACCTGGTCCGGCCGCGGCCGGAACAGGGTGATCCCGAGGACAAGGCTGCCGAGCCGCAGGTCGGGCACCGGCCGCGTCCCGGTGACGGGTCCGGTGATGGGTCCGGTGACGGGCGCGGGACGGCCCGTCACGCCCGCTCCACCGCGGCGGTCGCCGCCTCCAGGGCCGCCGTGATGGCGGCGGCCTGCTCGGCGCTGAGCGGGCCGCGGGCGAGCCGCATCTGCAGGGCGAGCTTCAGCCCCTCCTTGGCGCGCACGACCGAGGGCGGGGGACCGTCGCCCCGGGCGGCCTCGGCCTCCGCCATCCGGGCGAGGATCGCCTCGAGGGTCGGGCGGTTGCCGTCCAGGAAGGCCTGCCCCTCCGGGGTGATCGCGTGCAGCCGCTTTGTGCCCTCCCCGGGGGTCACCGTGACGTGGCCGAGTTCCTCCAGGAGGGTCAGCGTCGGGTAGACGGTCCCGGGGCTCGGGCTGTAGGCGCCGCCGACCCGCTCCTCGATCGCCTTGATGATCTCGTAGCCGTGGCGCGGCTTCTCGGCGATCAGGTGGAGGATGACGAGGCGCAGGTCGCCGTGGGCGAAGAAGCGCGCGAGGTCGCCGCGGCCGCCGCGGCCGAACATCCGGCGGTCGCCGGGACCGCGACCCGGGTGGCCGTGGGGCCCGTGCCGTCCGCGGGGGTCGCCGCCCATCGGCCCGCGATGGGCGCGGACGCGGAAGGCGTCGAAGGGATCGGCGTGCAGGCCGTCCGAGACATAGGGATGCATGGAGACGACTCGATTTCGATATGACGAATTTTCAGATATATCGAAATACGGTCGGCAGCAAGGCCCCTCCGCCGGTCCGCGGCGTGGCCCGCGGCGCGGACGCCGGCGGCGCCCCGCGGTTTACGGATTCGGCCGGTTCCGCTAGTGCGACTTGTGTCCGACAGGACGATCGCTCCCGCGCCGCCTCGCGCCTCCGACGCTGCCCGCCAGCTGCCGCCCATGACCCGATCAGAGCCCCGCGCCTCGACGGCGCCCGCCCGGCGGGCGGCCGATGGATCCCGCGCCCCGTGACGGCCCGCGGCGAACGCCCCTCCGCAGAGTCCTGAGATGCGCCGCGACTCCGACGGGACCGGCCGGATCTCGGCCCTGACGCGGATGCGACGCCGCCTCGGCCGGCTGCGCGACCCGCTGGCCACGCCGGCGGCGCTCCACCGACGCTGGGCGGGCGCGGCGACCGGCGCGGATCTCGAGGCGCGCCTGATCGCCGCCCTGGCCCCGCACTTTGACACGGCGTTCTACGCGAGCTGGTACGGGATCGCGGCCGACCCGGTGCGCGACTACCTCGTCCACGGCTGGCGCGCGGGCCGCGACCCGCGCCCCGACTTCGACTCCGCCGCCTACCTCGCCGCCCATCCCCACCTCGCCCGCGCCGGCATCAACCCGCTCCTGCACGCCCTCGCGCGCCGCCGCGCCGGACGTGAAGGGAAGGGGGAGGCGGCCGCCCTGCCCAAGCCCGACACGGCCGAGGCCCACCGCCTCGCCCGCCGCCTCGTCGACGGCGCCTACTATCTCGCCGGCAACCCCGACCTCGCCGCCGCCGGCGTCGACCCGGTCGACCACTACATGGCCTCCGGCTGGCGCGAGGGCCGCGAGCCGGCGCCGCACTTCGACACCCTGGCCTACTGCCTCAGCCGCGGGATCACCTTCGCCACCCGGAACCCGCTGGTCCACTACGTCCTCCACGGCGGACCGGCCCGCCCCGACCCGGAGGCCGCGCTCGCGCTGCGGGTCGAGACCCTCGCCCCCTACTTCGACGCCGCCCATTACCGGCGGCGCCTGCCCGGACCGCAGGCCGAGCCGCTGGCCGATGCCTCGGACACGGAGTTGCTGCGCCACTACGTGGCGGAGGGCTGGCGGGCGCGGATCGGCCCGCGGCCGGACTTCGACCCGGCCGGCTACGTGCAGGCGCGGGCCGGCAGCCGGGCGGTCGCGGACGACCCGTTCTTCCGCTACGTCGCCGAGACCCGGCTGACGGGGGCCGAGCCGTTCGCGGGGCCGCACCGGCTGAACCTGCCGGCGGTGGACGCGGACTGGTACCGGGCGACCTATCCGGACGTGGGCGGGCGCGAGCCGTTCCTGCACTTCGCCGAGGCGGGCTGGCGGGAGCTGCGCGATCCCGGCCCGGGGCGCTCGACGCTGGCGGCGCTGCTGCGGGTCTGCGGGCTGCGGCCGGCGCGGGCGCCGGTCGAGGACACGGGCTGGCTCGGGGCGATCGGGCAGGAGACCCTCGACCGGGACGCGCTCCTGGACCTGCAGGCGCGGCTGGTGGCGGGGCATTTCGACCACGGCTTCTACCGGGCGCGCTACGGCCTGTCCGAGGCGGAGGACGCGGTGCGCGACTACTGCGACACCGGCTGGAAGAAGGGCCGCAACCCCAGGCCCGACTTCGACGGGCAGGCCTACGCCGACGCGCATCCCGGGATGCGCGAGACGGGCCTCGCGCCCCTCGTCCACCGCCTCGCCACGGCGCTGATGCACGGCACCGACATCGCGGCCGGTGCCTTCCACCCCCGCTACGGCACGCCGGATTCGCGGGAGGCGGCGCTGGCCGACGAGGCCCGGACGGTCGCGCCGTTCTTCGACGCCGCCTTCTACGCCAAGCGCAACCCCGACGCCGCCGGGGCCCCCGGCGGGCCGCTCGCCCACTTCGTCGCCTACGGGCAGCACGAGGGCCGGGACCCGAGCAAGGCCTTCTCGATCGCGTTCTACCGGGAGACCTACGGGCACCTGCTGGGTCCCGGGGAGTCGCCGTTCCTGCACTACGTGCGCACCGGCCGGGCCGCCGGGTTGATGGGCTGCCCCGAGGATCTCGGCACCTACCCGCCCATGGAGGCCCCGGCCGCCGACGCGTGGGACCGCCTGCCCCGGGCCCTGCCCATCGCGCAGGCCCGAGTCGTCGTCATCGTCCCGGTCTACAAGGGCCGCGGCGAGACCCTGCGCGCCCTCCACGCCTGCCTGTCGGCGCCCCAGGCCACCCCCTTCACCCTGCTCGCCGTCAACGACCGCTCCCCCGACCCGCAGCTCACCGCGGACCTCGCCGCGCTCGCCGGCCGCGGCCTGTTCCACCTCGTCGAGAACGAGCGCAACCTCGGCTTCGTCCGCTCGGTCAACCGCGCCCTCGGCCTGCGCCAGGGCCGCGCCGTCGTCCTGCTCAACTCCGACGCTGAAGTCTTCGGCGACTGGCTCGACCGCCTCGTCGCCCACGCCGAACACAACGCCGAGCCTCGGGCCGGGTCCGGCACGGAAGGAGGGGCAGAGGCTGGGGCAGGGGCCGGGGCAGGGGCCGGGGCAGGGATGGGCGCGGGGCTGCCCGTGGGCAGCGTCACGCCCCTGTCCAACAACGCCACGATCTGCTCCTACCCGCGCTTCAACGCCAACAACACCATGCCGCTCGAGATCGCCCGGCCCGACCTCGACCGCGTGGCCGCGCAGGTCAACCGCGGCCGCGCCGTGCCGGTGCCCACCGGCGTCGGCTTCTGCATGTACATGACCGCCGCCGCCCTCGACGCCGTCGGCGACCTCGACGCCGAGGCCTTCGGCAAGGGCTACGGCGAGGAGAACGACTGGTGCCTGCGCGCCATCAAGGCCGGCTTCGTCAACCTGCTCGCCGAGGACGTGTTCGTCCACCACGCCGGCCAGATCTCGTTCGGGCTCGACGCGGGCGGCGAGTACGACCAGGGCCAGGCGGCGCTGCTCGCCAAGCATCCCGACTACCCGGCCCGGGTCGGGCAGTTCGTCCAGGCCGATCCCGGCCGGCGCGGGCGGGCGCGGCTCGACCGGGCGCGGCTCGCCCGGCACTTCGCCGGCCGGGCGCTGCTGTACGTGACGCACAGCTGGGGCGGGGGCATCCAGCGGCACATCGACGACATGGTCGCGCAGGCCCGGGCCGAGGGCCTGAGCGTGGTGCTGCTGCAGATCGACCGGACCCGCAACCTCGAGGTCCACGTCTCGTATCGCGGCCCCGAGTTCCTGTACCTGCCCAACCTCGACAGCCTGTACCTGCCGCGGGACGCGGCCGAGCTCGCGGAGTTCGTCGGGCAGCTGGCGCCGGTTCTGATCCACGTGCACTCGCTGGCGGGCTTGCGCTGGGGCGCGGCGCGGGCGCTGATGGCGGTGGTGGCGGGGTCGGGGCGTCCCTACGCGTGGACGCTGCACGACTACTCGCCGGTGTGCCACCGCAACCACCTGGTGCAGCCGGACGGGCGCTACTGCGGCCTGGCGCCGGTGGCGGAGTGCCGGTCGTGCCTGGCGGTGGACGCGGACGGGTTCGAGGAGCCGGATCCGGGCGAGCGGCGGGCGGCGTTCGGGGCGTTCCTGGCGGGCGCCGCGCGGGTGTTCGCGCCGTCCTCCGACACGGCGGCCCGGATCCGGACGGTGTACCCGGACCTCGCAGTCACGGTGCGGCCGCATGTCGAGCCGGAGCGGTCGGTGCGCTCGACCGCCCTCCAGCGGCCCGGCCGAATCCGCCGCGTCGCCGTGCTCGGCGCGATCAGCGCCACGAAGGGCGGCCTGTTCCTGCAGGCGCTCGCCACCGACGCGCAGGACCGCGACCTGCCGCTGCACTTCGCGATCGTGGGCTACTCGGACCCGGCCCTGGCGATCGGCCTGGAGCGCGTCGGGGTCGCCCAGACCGGGCGCTATTCCGGGGACCACGAGGCCCTGGACCTGGTCTGGCGGCTCTCGGCCGACCTCGTGCTGCTGCCGGCGATCTGGCCCGAGACCTACTCGTACGCGCTGACCCTGGCGCTGCGCACCGGCCTGCCGGTGGCGGCCTTCGACCTCGGCGCGCCGGCCGAGCGGCTGCGCGCCTACCCGAACGGGCACCTGCTCCCCGGCGCGCTGGCCACCGATCCGGCCGCCTTCAACGACCGCCTGCTCGCCATCGACGTCTCGGCCGCGGGCCGGCTCACCGTGCCGATCCGGGCCGCCACCTACGGCGACCTGATGGGCGACTATTACGGCCTGGACCCGGCGCCGGCCGGGACCGGGCACCCCAGCGACGAGGACGCCGCATGATCTCCGTCAACGAGGACATGAAGCAGGAGATGCTGCGCCGCGGCATCTCGGTGCTGCACCCGGCCCCGTTCGGCCTGCCGGAGGATTGCGTCTTCGAGCCGCCGTGCAGCATCAAGTGGATGGGCGTCGATTACTGCCTCACCATGGGGGCGTTCTCGTACGCGGTCAGCGGCTACTATTTCGGGGCCGACATCGCCCGCTACTGCTCGATCGGCGAGAGCGTCCAGGTCGGGCGCGGCAGCCACCCGGTCCAGTGCGGCTCGACCTCGCCGCTGTTCTACACGCACCACTCGGCCGTGTTCGACCGCATCGACCCGCGGGCGGAGGATTACGAGATCTCCGGCCCGTATCTCTGGCCCAAGCGCGTGCGTATCGGCAACGACGTCTATATCGGCCACGGCGCCTTCCTGATGCCCGACATCACGATCGGCGACGGGGCGGTGATCGGCGCCATGGCGGTGGTGACCAAGGACGTGCCGCCCTACGCGATCGTGGCCGGCAGCCCCGCCCGGATCGTGAAGATGCGCTTCCCGGACGCGCTGATCGAGCGCTACCTGAAGGTGCAATGGTGGCGCTACGCCTTCTGGGACCTGCGCCAGTGCTCGATCACCGACCCGGAGCGGTTCATCGACGCCGTCGAGGAGCGGATCGCCGGCGGCATGCAGGAATACCGGCCGGAGTTGATCCCGATCCAGTCGCTGGTGCCGGGCGCCTGAGGCCCGGCGCCCGCCGGAACGCGCCGGGCGCCCGGGGCGGCGCGCTCAGCCCGCCAGCACCCGCGCCGCCGCGTCACCCAGCGCCCGCACGCCGAGGGCGAGGTCGGCGTCGCTGGTATCCTCCGCCCAGTGGTGGCTGATGCCGCCGATCGAGGGCACGAACAGCATCGCGGCCGGCAGGATCCGGGCGACGTTCTGGGCGTCGTGCCCGGCCCCCGACGGCATCACCTGCCACCCGCCGGGGCAGACGCTCTCGGCCGCCTCCGAGAGGGCGCGCATCAGGGCTGGGTCGCAGGGGGCGGGGATCGCCTTGGCCAGGGCCGTCAGCGTGGCCGGGCAGCGCTCGCGCCGGTTCGAGTCCCGCACCAGCGCCTCCAGGCAGGCCTCCATCCGCTCCAGCACGGGCATCGCCACGTCGCGGAACTGGAAATACACCTCGGCCCGCCCCGGGATGATGCTGAAGCCGCCGGGATCCAGGGTGATCCGTCCCGTGGTCCAGGTGCTGCGCGGCCCGCAGACCTTCGGGAATTCCCGGTCGATCGCCGCGAGCAGCCGCACCGCCGAGAGACCCGCGTCCCGGCGCTCCGCCATGGTGGTGCCGCCCGCGTGGTCCTGGTTGCCGGCGAAGTCGATCCGGAACTGCCAGATCGCCACGATGCCGCTCACCACGCCGAGATGCAGGCCGGCGGATTCGAGCTGCGTGCCCTGCTCGATGTGCATCTCGAGGAAGCCGCGGTAGCGGTCCGGGTCGAGCCGCGTCCGGGGCAGGCCGGCGAGGCCGGCGCTCGCGAGCGCGGCGCGGAGCGGCGTGCCGTCGGTGCGGTTGCGGGCCTCGTCGATCTCGGCCTCGGTCAGGTCGCCGATCGCCGAGCGGCTGCCCAGGAAGCCCCCCGAGAAGTGCCCCTCCTCGTCCGCGAAGGCGACGACGTCGACGGGCAGCCCGGCGCGGGCCAGCGCGACCCCGGCCACGACGCCCAGCGCCCCGTCGAGCCAGCCGGCCTCGTTCTGCGTCTCGATGTGGCTGCCGACCAGCAGGTGCGGGCCCGGCCCGCGGTGGCGCCCGAGCACGTTGCCGATCCCGTCGATGGAGGCCTCCAGGCCGCAGGCCTCGAGCCGGGCCATCAGCCAGCGCCGGGATTCCATGTCGTCGGCCGAGAAGGTCGGCCGGTGGACGCCGGTGCGGAACCGGCCGATCTCGCGCAGTTCGTACAGGTCGGCCAGGAAGGCCCGGGTGTCGATCGCGGTCATGGTGAGCCCAGGCGATGAGGCCAAGTTTGAGGCCAAGTGTTGAGGCCGAGTGAGGCGGCCACGTGAGGAGGCCTCCGGCGGTGCAAGCCCCGTGCGGCCCGCTATTCCGCCGCCGCAGGTCTCGAGGCCGCGCCCTGCGCGCCACCCCGCGCATCGCCCGCCGCGCCCTCCGCCGCGCCCTCCAGCCAGGCGGCGAGATCGGCCCGGGCCCGGTCGGTGAGCGCGCGCTTCTTCAGCGCCGCCTTCTCGGGTCCGCGCAGGCGCCGGCCGGTCTCGTTGCGGGGGGCCCGCTCGAGCGGCGGGAACAGGCCGAAATTCACGTTCATCGGCTGGAACGAGCGCGGGGCGTTGGCCTCCCCGTCCGCCATCAGGTGGCCGCCGGTGATGTGGGCGATGAGCGCGCCGAGGGCCGTGCTCTGGGGCAGGGGGGCGAGGGGGTCGCCGGCCGCCTCCGCGACGGCGAAGCGGCCGGCCATCAGCCCGACCGCGGCGCTCTCGACGTAGCCCTCGCAGCCGGTGATCTGCCCGGCGAAGCGCAAGGTCGGACGGGCCCGCAGCCGGAGGGTGGCGTCGAGGAGGCGCGGGCTGTCGAGGTAGGTGTTGCGGTGCAGGCCGCCGAGGCGGGCGAACTCGGCCCGCTCCAGGCCGGGGATCATGCGGAAGACCCGCACCTGCTCGGCGTAGGTCAGCTTCGTCTGGAAGCCGACCATGTTGTACAGGGTGCCCAGCGCGTTGTCCTGGCGCAGCTGCACGATCGCGCAGGGCTTGACCAGCGGGTCGCGGGGATTGGTGAGCCCCACGGGCTTCATCGGCCCGTGGCGCAGCGTCTCGGGACCGCGCTCGGCCATGACCTCGACGGGCAGGCAGCCGTCGAAATAGGGCGTGCCCTCCCACTGCTTGAACCCGATCTTCTCGCCCGCCACGAGGGCGGCCACGAAGGCGTCGTACTGCTCCCGGGTCATCGGGCAGTTGAGGTAGTCCGCGCCCGTGCCGCCGGGTCCCGGCTTGTCGTAGCGGGACTGGAACCACGCCACGTCCATGTCGATCGAGTCGCGGTGGACGATCGGCGCGATCGCGTCGAAGAAGGCCAGCGACTCGGCGCCGGTGAGCCCGCGGATGCCCTCGGCCAGCGCCGGCGCGGTGAGCGGGCCGGTGGCGACGATGCAGGGGCCCCACTCCTCCGGCGGCAGGCCCTCGACCTCCCCGCGGACGAGGGTGACGTTCGGGTGCTGCTCCAGGGCCCGGGTCACCGCGGCGGAGAAGCCCTCGCGGTCGACCGCCAGCGCCCCGCCCGCCGGCACCTGGTTGGCGTCGGCCGCCCGCATGATCAGCGAGCTCAAGGAGCGCATCTCCTGGTGCAGCAGCCCGACGGCGTTGCCCTCGGGGTCGTCCGACCGGAACGAGTTGGAGCAGACGAGCTCGGCCAGCCCGTCGGTGCGGTGCGCCTCGGTGCCGCGCACCGGGCGCATCTCGTGGATCACGGCGCGGTGCCCGGCTTCGGCCACCTGCCAGGCGGCCTCGGATCCGGCGAGGCCGCCGCCGACGATGTGGATGGTCTGTGTCATGTCCGAGAATAGCGAAGGACCGCCGTCCGGATCAACGGGCGGCGGTCCTTCGAGGCATTCGTCTCGGGCGCTGTGACGCGGAGGCGGGGATCAGACGCGGGCGACGCCGCGGATCTCGCTGCGGTTGATGCCGAGATCGGCAAGATCGCGGTCCGACAGGCGGGACAGCTGGGTGACGGTGTCGCGGTACCGGAGATAGGCGCGGACGCGGCTCAGGACGCTACGGGCGGCGGACATGGTGTGCTGTGACCTCTGCTCGGGCAGACAATGGCGCCCCATTGCGCATCGCTGCCTCTTGTTGGTGCAACGCACATATAATCGCGCCGCAGCGCAGCAGGAGTCGCAAGGTCAAGCACCAGACCTGCGAAAATCGCATAACCGGCTTAAGAAACCGGCAAGGTTTCCGGATGGTCATTCTTTGTGCGCATGCAGGGCGCCGAGGAGCCTTCCGCACGCGCGAAGGGCGCCCCGCCGGTCGGCGGGACGCCCTGCATGCCGTCTGACGGGCTCGGACGGGGGCTCAGTAGAACGGGCGCGGCCCGTAGAAGCCGTAGGGCCGGTAGAAGGGCCGCGGCCGGTAGTAACCGCCGTACCCGCCGTAATAGACCGGGCGCCGCCAGTAGCCGTAGGGCCGGGGGCCCCAGTTCGGCCGGCAGATGCCCCACGGATTGGGATGGAAGCCGGGGCCGCAGCCCCCGGCCGCCTCGGCAGACCCCGCGAGCCCGAGGCCGCCGGCGATCGCGGCGGCCATCACGAGTGCCTTCGCGCGCGGTGCGCTCAGAATCGTCATGACTGGATCTCCTCAACGTTTCCGGCGGATCGGGAGCCGGTCGTTCGAGATTCGGTCCCGCCACCTGAACCGTCGCTGAGCCGTAGGTTGTGTCCGGTACAGGCCCGCGACGGCGCCGCGGCAACGCCGCGCGGAGCGCGAAGGTTGCACGCTCCGGGTCGCGACTTCAGTGCAGCGAGGGCGTGCGCAGAAACCGCTCCCGATCCCCGGAGACGAGGGCGAGCTTCACGCCGCGCCCCTCCCGGCGGATCGTGAGGGGGACCCGCACCCCGGCCTCGCCCAGGGCCCAGACGCTCCGGAACAGGGCGGCGAGGTCGGCCACCGGCTCGCCGGCCACCGCCTCGATCACGTCGCCGGCCTGGAGGCCGCCGGTCTCGGCCGGGCCGTTATCGGCGAGGCCCATCACGACGATGCCCTCCTCGCTCTCGGTGGCGTAGAGGCCGAGCCAGGGGCGGGGCGGCCGGTCGGCCCGCCCGCGCGTGGCGAGGTCCTCGAGGATCGGCGTCAGAAGATCGATGGGCACGACCATGTTGATCGGCCGCGCCGCGCCGCCGCCGCCCTGCTGCAGCTGCAGCGAGCCGATGCCCAGCAGGTCGCCCTGGGGGCCGATCAGCGCGGTCCCGCCCCAGTGCGGGTGCGCGGGGGCGGTGAACAGGGCCTCGTCGAGGACGTACTCCCAGTAGCCGGCGAATTCCTGCCGGGCCACGACCTCGACGGCGACGCAGCGCTGGCGCCCGCCCGCCCCGGCCAGCACGGCCCGGTCGCCGGTCTTGAGCCCGGCCGAGTGGCCGAGCGGGAGGGCCGGCACGCCGAGATCGCCGAGCGCCTGGACCAGGCCGAAGCCCGTGGCGGCGTCGAAGCCGAGGACGTGGCCGGGCACCGAGCGGCCGTCCCGGGTGGTGAGCCAGACGCTCTCGGCCTCGGTGACGAGGTAGCCGATGGTGAGCACCAGCCCGTCCTCGCGGATCACCACGCCGTTGCCGGCGCGCTCGGTGCCGAGCGTCTCGGCCGTGAACGCGCTGTCCGGGATCCGCGCCGACAGGGCCAGGACCGCGGAGAGCGCCCGGTCGAGGTCGTAGCCGTAATCCGCGGGCCTGGGCTGGGCCTGCGCGGGGATCTTCCACTCGCCCTGCGTCGCCATGACAATCCTTCGGCTCGTCCGCCTGCGCTCCGGTCGGCCCCGGAGCCGCGCCATCGGCACACCATAGGATGTCCGCGCCGCCCGCGTCACCCGCGGCCGGCTGCGACCCGTGGCACGGGCCCGCCCGGGGCGGCCGGGTGCGGCCCGCGGCGGCACCGGCACAAAGAAAAACCGCCCGGCGGAGCCGGGCGGCGCGCCGTCCCGGAGGACGGCCTGTCGGAGATCCGGGAGCCCCCGCCGCGCGGCGGCGGGGAGCCCGGTGTCTCGGAAGGATCTCAGTACTTGCGGACCAGCGGCGCCGGGACCGGCGCGGCGGCCGGGGTCGGCGAGTAGAGCGGCACGATGAACCGGATCCAGCCGTCGGTGGAGTAGTTGTCGCGGGTGCGGCCGAACGCGTTGGTGTACTGCGCGCCGGTCACGACGTCGCGGGCAACGTAGGCCTGGACGGTGAAGATCTTGAAGTCGTAGCCGATGAGGCCGCCGAGGGCGAACCGGCCACGGTTCCCGGCCGCGGCGCTGGCCTGGCTGATGTCGAAGTTGTAGGTGCCGTAGGCGATCGGGCCGATCTCGAAGTTGCCGAACTTCTTGGTCGCCGTGAGGTCGAAGTTCAGGGCGTCCGACAGGCGGATCGGGCCGATGGCGGCGCCGACCTGGCCGGGGAAGCGGCCGGGCGAGTCGTAGATGTTGGCGGTCAGGTTGGCGGTGATGTTCCAGCCGTCACCCGTGTAGCTGCCGGCGATGCCGAAGCGGTAGGTGTTGGAGGAGAGCTGCGGCAGGACCGGGGTGGCCGTCGTGCCGTTCGCGGTGATGATCGAGCCGCGGTCGCCGTTCAGGTCGTTCAGGTAGGCGCCGCCGAGCAAGCTGACGCCGAAGTTGTTGCCGAGGTCGAAGGCCCAGATGCCGCCGACGAAGGTGCCGACGTTGATCGAGATGTCCTTGTTGCGCACGCCCGCCGGGTTGCGGGTGAAGGCGAACACGGTCGGGGGCGCCACGAGCAGCTCGACGCGGCCGCCGAACGGCACGAACGGGGTCGACCAGACCAGGACCGGGATGTTGACGGCCGTGTCGGGCGAGTTCGGCGCGTCGGTGCGGCGATAGGTGAACGTGTTGATCGCGTAGAGGCCTTCCGGCAGCGGCGCGCCGACCGCGAGGCCGACCTGCTCGCCCGGAACCGTCGTGGTCTGCGCCTGCGCGATCGTCGAGGTCATGCCGACCGTGAGCGCGACCGTGCCGGCCGCGAGCCAGTTCTTCATCATTTTCTCATTCCTTCCCAAGGTCATACGGCGTCCGTCCCGCATTCGGCACTTCCCTGCCGGTCTGCTCGCCTATCGCGGCTGCCGGCTTCGGACCTGCCGAGCGCCCCCACGGAGCCTGCCCGTCTCAACGTCTGCGACTATTCTACAGAGACCTGCGGAAAGACAGTGGAATGCTCGCCGAAACGCCACAACCGGCCGAACCGTTGCGCAAAAGCCGCATTTTTGCGGCGATGCAACACTGTCCACAGACCCTGCTCGGATCGCGGTTTCGGCAAAATATCGTTGAACGGTCAAGCTGTTGCCGGCCCGGGCCGCGGGAGAATCCGGCAAAGGCGGGAAGGTGATCGGGCAGGCCGCCGGTCCGGACGCGCGGGCCGGGATCCGGCTCCGAGCCGGTCGGCGGCGGGTCCGGAGCCGGATCCGGCCGCTCGAATCACCGTCCACGGGCGCGGGGTCCGGCCGAGACCCGGCAGAAACTGCCGCGCCGGCCCGGGAGCGGGTGATCGTCGCGTCGGACCCGCGCCCGCACTGCAGGGGCGGTGGCGCGTCCGGCACGGACGCCGGTGCGTGCGATGCCCGCCCCCGGAAGGTCCGCCCCCTCCGCCGCCGCGCTACTCCGCGGCGCGACCGCGGCTCGCGGGTGAGGCGGGCCGCCGCTCCAGCACCTCGCGCAGGAACCGGCCGGTATGGCTGGCCTTGGCGCGGGCGATCTCTTCCGGCGTGCCCTGCGCCACCACCCGGCCGCCGCCGTCGCCGCCCTCGGGACCCATGTCGATCACCCAGTCGGCGGTCTTGATCACTTCGAGGTTGTGCTCGATCACCACCACGGTGTTGCCCTGGTCGACCAGCTCGTGGAGCACCTCCATGAGCTTGGCGACGTCGTGGAAGTGCAGGCCGGTGGTCGGCTCGTCGAGGATGTAGAGGGTGCGGCCGGTGGCGCGCTTCGACAGCTCCTTGGAGAGCTTCACGCGCTGTGCCTCGCCCCCCGACAGGGTGGTGGCCTGCTGGCCGACATGGACGTAGTGCAGGCCGACCCGCTTCAGGGTCTCGAGCTTGTCGCGGATCGCCGGCACCGCCTTGAACAGCTCGGCCGCCTCCTCGACGGTGGAGTCGAGCACGTCGGCGATGGACTTGCCCCGGTACTTCACCTCCAGGGTCTCGCGGTCGTAGCGCTTGCCCTTGCAGACGTCGCAGGTGACGTAGACGTCCGGCAGGAAGTGCATCTCGATCTTGATGACGCCGTCGCCCGAGCAGGCCTCGCAGCGCCCGCCCTTGACGTTGAACGAGAAGCGCCCGGGCTGGTAGCCCCGCGCCTTGGCCTCGGGGAGGCCCGCGAACCAGTCGCGGATCGGCGTGAAGGCGCCGATATAGGTGGCGGGGTTCGAGCGCGGCGTGCGGCCGATCGGCGACTGGTCGATGTCGATGACCTTGTCGAGGTGCTCCAGCCCCTCCAGCCGCCCGTAGGGGGCCGGGTGCTCCAGGGCGCCGTTCAGCTTCTTGGCGACGGCCTTGTAGAGGGTGTCGATCACCAGGGTGGACTTGCCGCCCCCCGAGACGCCGGTGATGCACGTGAAGGTGCCGAGCGGGATCTCGACGTCCACGTCCTTGAGATTGTTGCCCCGCGCGCCGAACAGGCCGAGCTTGCCCTTCCGGCCCTTGCGGCGGGCGGTCGGGGTGCGCACCGCCATCGCGCCCGTGAGATACTTGGCGGTGAGCGAGGCGGGGTTCGCCAGCACCTCCGCGGGGGTGCCCTGCGCGATGATCTCGCCGCCGTGGATGCCGGCGCCCGGGCCGACATCGACCACGTAATCGGCCTGCAGGATCGCGTCCTCGTCGTGCTCGACCACGATCACCGAGTTGCCGAGGTCGCGCAGGCGCTTGAGCGTGCCGAGGAGCCGCTCGTTGTCGCGCTGGTGCAGGCCGATCGAGGGCTCGTCCAGCACGTAGAGCACGCCGGTCAGGCCGGAGCCGATCTGCGAGGCGAGGCGGATGCGCTGGCTCTCGCCGCCCGAGAGCGAGCCGGAGCCGCGGGCGAGCGTCAGGTATTCCAGGCCGACATCCACCAGGAAGCTCAGCCGGTCGCGGATCTCTTTCAGGATCCGGACCGCGATCTCGTTCTGCTTCGCGGTCAGCTTCCCGGGCAGGTCCGAGAACCACCGGTGCGCCTCGGAGACCGAGAGGGCGGTCACGTCGGCGATGTCCGCCATGGCGACCTTCACGGCCAGAGCCTCGGGTTTCAGCCGCTTGCCGCCGCAGGCGGCGCAGGGCGTCTCGCTCATGAAGCGCCCGATCTCCTCGCGCACGGCGTCCGAGTCGCTCTCCTTGTAGCGGCGCTCCAGGTTCGGGATCACGCCCTCGAAGGGCTTGTTGACCGTGTACTTGCGCAAGCCGTCGTCGTAGGCGAAGCGCACCGCCTGCTTGCCCGAGCCGTAGAGCACGATGGCGCGGGCCGTCTCCGACAGGCTCTGCCAGGGGACGCCCGTCTTGAAGCCGAAATGCTCGGCGAGCGCCTCGAGCGTCTGGCCGTAATAGGGCGAGGTCGACTTCGCCCAGGGGCCGACCGCGCCGCGCTTCAGGCTTAAGCCAGGGTCGGAGATCACCAGCTCGGGATCGATCCGCATCTCGTGGCCGATGCCGCTGCAGGTCGGGCAGGCGCCGAACGGGTTGTTGAACGAGAACAGCCGCGGCTCGATCTCCGCGATGGTGAAGCCCGAGACCGGGCAGGCGAAGCGCGACGAGAAGGTGACGGTCCGCGGCGCCTCGCCCTCGGGGGCGTCGGCGAACACGATCTCGGCGACGCCGTCGGCGAGTTCCAGCGCGGTCTCGAAGGAATCGGCGAGCCGCGAGCCGATATCGGCCCGGACCACGATCCGGTCCACCACCACGTCGATGTCGTGCTTGAACTTCTTGTCGAGCTTGGGCACATCGTCGATGGCGTAGTATTCGCCGTTCACGCGCAGCCGCTGGAAGCCTTTTTTCTGGTATTCGGCGATCTCCTTGCGGTACTCGCCTTTCCGCCCGCGGACCACGGGCGCCAGCAGGTAGAGCCGGGTCTTCTCCGGCAGTTCCAGCACCCGGTCGACCATCTGCTGGACGGTCTGGCTCTCGATCGGCAGGCCGGTGGCCGGCGAGTAGGGGATGCCGACCCGCGCCCAGAGCAGGCGCATGTAGTCGTAGATCTCGGTCACCGTCCCCACGGTCGAGCGGGGGTTCTTCGAGGTGGTCTTCTGCTCGATCGAGATCGCCGGCGACAGCCCGTCGATCTGGTCGACGTCGGGCTTGGACATCATCTCCAGGAACTGGCGGGCGTAGGCCGAGAGCGACTCGACGTAGCGGCGCTGCCCCTCGGCGTAGATCGTGTCGAAGGCGAGCGACGACTTGCCCGAGCCCGAGAGCCCGGTGAAGACCACGAGCTTGTCCCGCGGGATGGTCAGGTCGACGTTCTTGAGATTGTGCTCCCGGGCGCCGCGGATCGCGATGACCCGCCGGTCCTCGACGGGGGCCGGCGCGGCGTCGAACAGGGCCTCCAGCTTGGCGTCGATGGCGGCTTCGTTCCGCGCGCCGGGGGAGCTGGATTTCGCGCGAACCGGCTTGGACTCGGGCACCTTGGACTGGGGCGCCTTGGACTGGGGCGCCTTGGCCGTCGCCGGGGCTTTCGGAGCCGTCTTGGAAGGCGCTTTGGCGGCAGCTTTCGGTGCGGCTTGGGCAGCACCGACGCGGCTTGCGGCACGACTTCCAGCTTGGGCTTTGGCCATGAGGGCGGCGGTCTTTCGAGGCGTCGACCGAGGCATCGACGAAGTCGGACGGATTCGCGCGCGGGCCAGCCGCCGCTCCGGCTCATGTCGAGCCCGAGGGGGCCCGCGGCAAGATGCGGCCGGCGGGACGCAGGCCCGTCATGCGCCGCCCTTGCTAGAACGAAACGCGTACGTCGGCAACCGCTCGGTGAACGCGCGACCGTCTTCGCGAGCGCAGCGAAGCGATGACGCGGTGGAGCCAGCGGCCGCGATCGGAGTCCGGTGGCCCCAGCTTCGCCGTAGCTCGATTCGCCAAACCTTGGCCCACCTTCGGTGTTGCACCGCGGGCGCCGAGATCCACGTCGCCGTATCCCGCCCTCAGATCCACATCCCGACAGGTATCGATGCCAGCATGCGACGCGACCGATCCGGCCGCCCTCCGCGGTTCCGACGACCGCACGGCCACCCAGCAGCGCCTGTCCACGCGGCTGCTGTTCCTGATCGTGGGCATCGCCAACGCCACCTGGGCGCCCCTGGTGCCGCTGGTGAAGGACCGCGCCGGCCTCGACGCGGCGGGGCTCGGCCTGCTGCTCCTCACCTTCGGCGTCGGCTCGATCCTGGCGATGCCGAGCGCCGGGGCCGCGGCCGCGCGGCTCGGCTTCCGGCCGGTCCTGCTCGCCGGCACGCTCGCGATCGGCGTCGCCCTGCCGGTGCTGGCCGTCGGCTCCGGGCTCGTGCCGCTCACCGGGGCGCTGCTGCTGTTCGGGGCCGGGATGGGGGCGGTGGACTGCGTCATGAACCTGCAGGCTGTCGTGGTGGAGCGCGCCGCCGGGCGCCCGATGATGTCGGGCTTCCACGGTCTCTACAGCCTCGGCTGCATCCTGGGGGCGCTGCTGGCCAGCGTCCTGATGGGCACCGGCCTGGGCGCCGGCTGGAGCGTGCTGATCCTGGTCGCCGGCATCGTGGCCCTGTTCGCGGCCGCCTGGCCGGGCATCCTTCCGGCCGGCGGGGCAGGGGGAAGCGGCGGGCCCGCCTTCGCGCTGCCCCGCGGCCCGGTGCTGGTGCTGGGCCTGCTCTGCTTCGTGGTGTTCCTGACCGAGGGCTCGGCCCTCGACTGGAGCGCGGTGTTCCTGATCCAGCAGCGCGGGCTCGATCCGGCCTGGGCGGCGCTCGGCTACGCTTCCTTCTCGGTCACCATGACGGCCGGCCGGCTCGGCGGGGATGCGATCGTGGCCCGCCTCGGCCGGCGGCCCGTGGTGATCCTCGGCGGCCTGCTGGCGGCGGCCGGCCTCGCGCTCTCGGTCGTCATCCCGGCCTGGGAGGCGGCGCTCGCCGGCTACGCCCTGGTCGGGGCGGGCTGCGCCAACATCGTCCCGGTCCTGTTCACGGCGGCGGGGCGCCAGACCGCGATGCCCGCGCGCGTGGCGGTGCCCGCGGTGACGACGCTGGGCTATGCCGGGGTGCTGGCGGGGCCCGCGCTGATCGGCTTCGCCGCGCAGGCGCTCGGCCTGCCCGCGTCCCTGCTGATCGTGGCGGCGCTGCTCCTCGGCGTGGCGGCGGCCGGCCGGTCCCTGCGGGTGTGACCCCTCACGCCTCGGCGTTGCGCGCCATGAAGGTGGCGGGCGTCCCGTCCTCCGGGTTCACGAAGACGATGTCGGTCGGCGCCCGCCGGGGCGTGTCGATCGACAGGAACACCACCGGGTCCCCGGGCTCGAGCGCCGGCATCGCGTGGACCGTGCCCTTCTCGAAGAACAGGAGCTGGCCCGGGCCGAACGCCGTCTCGGCGGCCGGATCGCCCAGCCAGACCCGGCCCCGGCCCGAGAGGCAGTAGAGGTACTCGTCGCAGGTGGCGTGATAGTGCGGCGGGGTCGGCCGGTAGATCCGGAACACCCGGGCGCTCGCCGCCTCCCGGTCGGTCAGGTAGGTGTCGACCAGGAGGGTCTCGGCGCTGTCGGGCAGACCCGCCGCCAGCGCCGTCACGTCGAAGAGGCCGGTCCCCGCCGCGTCCGCCATCACGTCCTCCTCAATCGGAAAACCCTTCGAGCACGATCTTCCCCCTGGCGCGCCCGCTCTCGACCAGCGCGTGGGCGCGCCGCAGGTTCGCGGCGTCGATCCGCCCGTAATGCTCCCCCAGGGTGGTGCGCAGGCGCCCGGAATCAACGAGGCGGGATATCTCGTCGAGGAGCGCCCCCTGGGCGGCGATGTCGGCGGTGGCGAACATCGAGCGGGTGAACATGAACTCCCAGTGCAGCGACAGGCTCTTGCGCTTGAGGAGCCCGACGTCGAGGCGCTCCGGATCGTCGATCAGGGCGAGGCGGCCCTGCGGGGCGATCAGCTCCACGATCGCGGCGAGGTGGGCGTCGGTGCTGGTCGTGGAGAAGACGAGGCCCGGCGCGCCGATCCCCAGGGCCGCCACCTCCGCCGCCAGGGATCTGGAATGGTCGACCACGTGGTGGGCGCCGAGGTCCCGGCACCAGGCCGCCGTCTCAGGCCGCGACGCGGTGGCGATCACGGTGAGGTCGGTGAGTTCCCGGGCGAGCTGGATCGCCACCGAGCCGACGCCCCCCGCGCCGCCGACGATCAGGATCGCCGGGGCCGCGCCCGGCACCGGCTTGTCCCCGTCGAGCCGGTCGAACAGGGTCTCCCAGGCGGTGATCGCGGTGAGCGGCAGGGCGGCGGCCTGCGCCCAGTCGAGGCTCTTCGGCTTGTGCCCGACGATGCGGGCATCGACGCAATGGTATTCGGCGTTCGTCCCCGGCCGGGTGAGGTCGCCCGCGTAGAACACCGCGTCGCCCGCGGCGAAACCCTGGACCTCCGCGCCGGCGGCGACGACGGTGCCGGCCGCGTCCCAGCCGAGCACCTTGGTGCCGCCTTCCTCCGGCTCGGCCCGCCGCCGGACCTTGGTGTCGACCGGGTTCACCGAGACCGCCTCGACCTTCACCAGCAGGTCGCGCGGGCCGGGCTCGGGCTGGGGCAGGTCGAAGTCGACCAGGGCCTCGGGATCGGTGATCGGCAGGGACTTGCGGTAGCCGACGGCGCGCATGGTGATCTCCTCGGAGTGTCGCCGCAGGAGATGCCGCCCGCCTTCACGGGCCGCAAGTACGCACATAAAACGCCACTAGTGCCGGAAATGATACCGTCGGAGACAGCCCATGCCCCGCACCCGCCGCCACACGGGCGCCTGCAGCCCCGGCTGCGCCGTCGAGGCGACGCTCCGGCTCATCGACGGCAAGTGGAAGGGCGTGATCCTCTACCACCTGCTGGAGGGGACCCTGCGCTTCAACGAGATCCGGCGGCGCCTCGCCAGCGTGACCCAGCGCATGCTCACCAACCAGCTGCGCGAAATGGAAGCCGACGGCCTGATCACCCGGACGGTCTACGCCGAGGTTCCTCCGAAGGTGGAATACAGCCTGACCGAGCGGGGGCGGTCCCTCGACCCGGTCATCCGCGCACTGAAGACCTGGGGTGATCTGCACGCGGAATTGGCAGATACCACTCAAAACGCCGCCTGATTGGGCAAACCGGTGCCGAATATGGGCGCGACCACATAACCGGATCTTTATGACTTGGCCGGAAGGTGGCGCATCTCCCGCCGGACGGTTCCAGAACTTCCGATGCCGATCCTCGCCTCGCTCCGCGCCCGCATCCTGGCGGTGGCGCTCGCCCCGTGCCTCGCCTTCGCGGGGGCGGCGGGCCTCGCCGTGTCGGACCAGTGGGCGCGCCGCGCCGAGATGGGCCGGGTGGAGGGCCTGGTCGGCCTCGCCTCCCGGATCAGCGCCTTCGTGCACGAGGCCCAGCGGGAGCGCGGCGCCTCGAGCCTGTTCCTGGGCGCGAAGGGCGCGCAGTTCGGCCCGGAACTGGCGGCCCAACGCGAACGCACCGACGCGGCCCTCGCCGGGCTTCCCGAGGCCATGAAGGCCGCGACGGGCTTCGGGCCGGTCTTCCAGGCGCGCGGTGAGGGCTTCGCGCGGGCGCTGACCGGGCTGGCCGCGCAGCGCCGGGCGGTCGACGCCCTGACGGCGGCCCCGCCGCAGGCCGTGGCCTACTACACGGGCCTGATCGGGGAGGGGCTCGGCCTGGTGCGGGCCATGGGCGGCGCGATCGACGAGGCCGGCCTCGCCGCCCGGGCGAACGCCTACGCGGCCTTCCTGGCGCTGAAGGAGGCCGCCGGCCAGGAGCGGGCCGCCGCCTCGGCGGTCTTCGCCTCCGGCACCCTCGACCTCGCGGCCGCCCGCCGCCTCGCGACCCTCGCGGCCGACCAGGCGACCTATGCCGGCCTGTTCCGGGCCGGCACCGAAGCGGGGCAGGCGAGCCTGCTCGACGCCGCGGAGGCGACCGAGCCGTCCCGCGCGGTCGCCCGCCTGCGCGCGGGCGTGCAGGAGACGATGCCGGGGACGCCCCCGGCCTTCCGCGACGCGCCGGGGTGGTTCCGCCTCGCCACGCAGCGGATCGACGCCCTCAAGGGCGTGGAGGATCGGCTCACCGCCGACCTGGTGGCGGCCGCGGGGGCGGCGCACGCCCGCGCCGAGCGGATGCTGGCCCTCTGGGCCGCCGGCGGGCTCGCCCTGTTCGCCCTCTCGGCCGGCCTCGCGGTCTGGCTCGGCACGGCCATCGCCCGGCCGCTCTCCCGGATGGCCGGGGTGCTGACCGCGATCGGCCGGGACGCGGGCACGGCCGACCTGACCATCCCGACCGGCGGGCCGCGCGAGGTCCGGGCGATCGCCGCGGCCGCCCTGGCGTTCCGCGACAGCGTCGCCGAGCGCCGGGCGGCCCGGGCCGCGCAGGAGCGGCTCGCCGCCGAGACCGCGGCGGTCCAGCGCGCGGCCGCCCTCGGCCTCGCCGACAGCTTCGAGCGCCAGGTCGGCGGGATCGTCGAGGCCGTCTCGGCGGCGGCGGCCCAGCTGGAGGCCTCCGCGCACGGGATGGCGCGGGCCGCCCAGGACACGACCGATCTGAGTCGGGCGGTGGCGGTGTCGGCCGATTCGGCCGCCCGCTCGGCCGACACGGTGGCGGCGGCCACCGAGGAGCTCACCGCCTCGGTCCGGGAGATCGGCGTGCAGGTCGGGTCCTCGGCGGACCTCGCGGCGAACGCCACGCGGAGCGCCGACGGCATGGCCGGGGAAGTCCACCGCCTCGCCCAGGCGGCCGGCAGCATCGGGGAGATCGTCGCGATCATCTCGCAGATCGCCGGCCAGACCAACCTGCTGGCGCTCAACGCCACCATCGAGGCGGCCCGCGCCGGGGAGGCCGGCCGCGGCTTCGCGGTGGTGGCCGCCGAGGTCAAGACGCTCGCGGAGCAGACCGCCAGGGCCACCGAGGAGATCGCCGGCAAGGTCGCGGAGATCACCGGATCGACCGAGGCCTCGGTCCGGTCGATCGGCGGCATCACGGCGGTGATCCGCGACCTCGCGCGGATCGGCGCCGAGATCGCCGCCATGGTCGAGCAGCAGGGCGCGGCCACCGCGGAGATCGCCCGGACCACCGCGCAGACCTCGCAGGACACACGCGGCGTCTCGGGCCACATGGCGGGTGTCGGCGCGGCGGCCGGCACGGCGAGCCAGGGCTCCGCCCAGGTGCTGCGGGCGGCCGCCGACCTGTCCCGGCAGGCGGGCGACCTGCGCGGCGCCGTCGAAGGCTTCCTGGCCCGGGTCCGCGCGGCCTGAAGAGAGGCTTCCGGCGGGTCGAGCCCCCTGGCGGCGTCGGGAACCGTCTCGGCGCGAGGCGGCCCGGGGAACCGATGACGGGCTTGCGGCCGCCACGACACGCCGCGCTCCCTGGGCGGCACGGCGATCCAGGGCTTCGAGGCCGAACGAGCCACCGCCACGAAGGCTCCGCGCCGGCCGCGAGAGGGCACGGGGACGGTGCACGCCCGGAACCCCGGGGCTTCAGCGCGGGATCCGGGCCGGATCGCCTCCGGGTTTCCGGCCCCGTCGGGAGTCAGTCGGGAATCGCGAAGCCGATCGACAGACACAGGGCCGCGACGGCCGTCAGGGCCATGGCGGCCTGACGGACCTGACGCCAGCGCGCGCTGCGCGCGCGCTCCTCCGGGCTGGCGCCGAGCTGGAGCTCGTCGTCGAAGCCCGTCACGAAGGATTCGAAACTCGGGAAGGCGCGCCGCGCGAGCCAGATCCACACGCCGACGGCGATCAGGCCGAGGACCCAACCGCCGTAGGTAAACGCATCGTCCAACATCCGGCGCAGCCCTCGAGACGACGCCCCCCTCGCGACTTATTCTACGGGAAGTTGCGAAGATTGCCTAGGCGGAAGAAGGGCTTCCGGTGGCGGTTCCGTGTTTCCGAACGTGTCTCGCCGGGACCGATCGGGTGCCGGTCCGGCCGCGTCCCCGTCGCGCGTCCGTCAGGGCCCCGTCGGGTTCCTGTCGCTCCCCTGTCAGTCTCTTGTCAGTCTCTCGCGCGGCCGAGGGCGTAGAGGGTGATGGCGGCGGCGTTCGAGACGTTGAGGCTGCGGATCGCGCCCGAGAAGGGGATCCGGGCCAGGACGTCGCAGCAGCCCCGGGTCCGCTCGCGCAGGCCCTTGCCCTCGGCGCCCAGCACGATCACCAGCGGCCGCGCGATCGTCAGCGCGTCGAGGCTCTCGGGCGCGTCCGAATCGAGGCCGACCCGGGTGAAGCCGCGCTCGCCCAGGGCGATCAGGGCCTCGGCGAGGTTCCGGACGGTCACGAAGGGCACGTGCTCCAGGCCGCCGGAGGCGGATTTCGCCAGGACTCCGGTGGCGCCCGGCGCGTGGCGCGCCGTGGTGACGATCCCGGCGACCCCGAAGGCCGCGGCGGTGCGCACGATCGCCCCGACATTGTGCGGGTCGGTGATCTGGTCGAGCGCCAGCAGCAGCGCGTCGGCGGGCAGGTCGTCGAGGCCGGGCGCGGGCAGGGGCTCGGCCTCCAGGTACAGACCCTGATGGACGGCGTCCGGGCCGAGCAGGCGGCCGATGTCGCTCGGCCGCACCAGCTCCGGGGTGATCCGCACGGCGCCGCCGAACTCGGCCTCCAGCCGCGCGGCCGCGTTCTCGGTGGCGAGCAGCCGGTGCAGGCCGCGCTGGGCGTTGCCCAGGGCCTGCACCACGGGATGCCACCCGTAGAGCACGGTCGGCCCGTCGCCGCCCTCCTCCCACGGGCGGGACGCCCCGCCCGGGCGACCTCCGGACCGGGGGGCGGGGCGCCGGGGCCCGTGCGGGCGGGGCCGGGCGGGGCGTCCGCCGGGCGGCCGGGCGTCGTCGCGGCGATCCGTCATCGGGCCGCGATCGGCGAAGGGGCCCTGGGTCGGGCGAGGCTGGGCCGGGCGAGGCTGGGCCAGACGAATTCGGGCAAGGGGGGCATCGGCGCGCTCTTCTCTGAGGGCCCTGTCGGAAGGAGCCGAGAAACCGGGCGGCATCGCGCGCGTCAAGCCGGCATCACACCGGGAACTGCCGGCAGCCCTCGGGGATCCAGGGCCAGGACGATCGACGGAGCGCGCCGGCACGGCACCGGATTCCGTCGCCGACCCGTCAAGTCGGGACGGTCCTCCCGCGTAGGAATGTGGAAAACGAATTCATATTCCCTTTGTGACCTGTGCATGTCTGGGCGCGACACGGTCGTTCGTCAGAACGAACGGGCTGGTCCGCAGTAGGAAGATTATCTGGACGAATCTCTCAGAGAGTCAGTTCAGCAAGTTATATGGGGTGGCGAATTCCGCATCTGTGCCAGGGCCTTGGCCTGCGTTCGCGCATTCGACTCTGCGCCGGCCCGCATCGGACTCTGCGTCGCGGCGTATCCGATTCTGCGCCCGGACGGCCGGTCGGCGTATCGGAATCTGCGCGGCGGCGTATCCGATTCGGCGCGAATCCGGGCCCGGAGCGGTGAATAACGGGGACGGACACCGAGCGGTCCCGCGTATCGGACTCTGCGTGGGATCGCCGGGGGAGCGGGGCCCGTATCGAACTCTGCGCGTGCCGGCCCGGGAGCCGGCCGTGAAGGGAGCAGTGTCGGCCCGCTTTCCGGCGCGTCCCCGCGACCGGGGAAGCGTGGATTGCCGGGACAAGGCCGATCGGACGGGGGCCGCGGCGGGCGAATCGTGGCATGGCAGGATCGGGCCGTCCGTCCGCCTGGCGGATTGACGGCCCGTGTACCGCGGGCCGAGGGGCGATGAGCATCGAGGAGAAGATCGCCGGGATCCACGACCCGGACCTGCGGGCCGAGATCGAGGCGGCGCGCGGCGGCTTCCTGTTCGCGCAGATCGTCGAGCACGTCCTGCACCGTCAGCGCGAGCGCGATGCCCAGGCCGCCCTCCTGGGGGAGGAGGAGAGCCGCCGGGCCGGGCTGTCCCGCGACCAGCGCCGCCGCGACGCGGTGCGCCTCGTGATCGAGAACGAGCCGGCCGTCCCGTCGAGCCTCCAGCACATCCACTCGGTCCTGGCGCTGTGCGGCCTGCCCTACCGGGACCCCGGGCCGGTGCGGGAATTCTCCCGCAGCTACGGCCGCAACTCGCTCAACCTGATCGCCGGCCGGATCAAGGACCCGGAGACCGGCGCCTTCGAGCCCCAGGGGCTGCCCTACGGCCCGAAGGCCCGGCTGGTGCTGCTGCACCTCTGCACCGAGGCCGTGCGCCAGCGCAGCCCCACCGTGAAGGTGGCCGAGACCCTGTCGGGCTTCATGCGGGAGATGGGCTTCGCGGTCACGGGGGGCGAGCGGGGCACCATCCGCCAGTTCAAGGAGCAGCTGAACCGGCTGGCCGCCTGCTCCATGCAGATCGGCCTCTGGGACGGGCGCGACAGCGCGACCACCCTCAACGTCCCGCCGTTCCGCAGCCTGGAACTGTGGCGCCCCCGCGCCGGGGAGGGGGACGACGAGGCCGGCCGCACGGTGCGCTTCGATCCCGAATTCTACGAGACCCTGATCCGGCACGCCCTGCCGGTGGACCTGCGGGCGGCCCGGGCCTTCTCGGGCTCGGCGCGCAAGCTCGACCTGCTGTTCTGGACCGGCTACCGCCTGCGGTCCCTGCAGCGGCCGCTCCGCCTGACCTGGGCCAACCTCCACGCGCAGTTCGGGGCCGAGAACGCCTCGATCCGCAGCTTCCGCCAGGCGTTCAAGGCCGATCTCGCGCATCTGCGCGAGGTGTTTCCGCGGCTGCCGCTGGTGCTCGACGACGGCGGGCTGACCCTGCACCCGGCCGATCCCAGCACGCTGCTCGTGCCGCCTCGCCCTGCGGCTAAGGGAATACGGAAACGCCTCAAGGAATAGAACAGGGATCGCTGCCTCTCATTCCCTCAGGGAATGGCTGCCTGACGGAATATGTGACGGTGGCTATTCCCTGAATGGCGCGGAATGAGATATGTGTTCCGTCCGCCTGGAAGGAACATCACGTGGCCCTGTCGGATTCCGAGATCGCGGCGCGGCTCGCCGCGCTGCGACGCCAGCGCGAGGCGCTCGATCGGGAGATCGCCGATCTCGTCCTCTACCAGGAACTCGGCCGCCGGCTCGCGGCCGGCGGAGCGGACGCGCGGCCGGACCCGGCCCCGAAGCCCGATCCGCCGGCAGGGCCACGCCGAGACCCGGCCGACGAGCCGCCGCGGGGGCGGGACGTACGGGACGTCCTAGAGGCCCGGTCCGGATCGCTTGCCGACGCGGCGGGCGCGGCCCCCGGGCACTGGGGCGCGCGGGCCGGTCCGGCGGCGCGGTCCGCGGGGGCGCCCGGTCCCGTCGGCGCCGCCGGACCGATCCCGCCGGCGATCGCCTTCACGGAGGACGCAGCCGGCGCCCGCCGCTACGGCCGGGCCGTGGTGCAGGCGGCCTGCGCGGCGATCGCGCGGGCGGGCCGGCCGCTGCACGCGGCCGAGATCCTGGAGGTGCTCGCCGGGCAGGGCTTCACCCTTCCCGGCCGGGATCCGGTGGCGGCCCTGAACACGCGCCTGTGGAAGCGGTCCGGGCCGGGCGGCCCCCTGAACCGGGTCGCCGAGGCCACCTACGCCCTGGCATCCATCCCGGGATCCGCCCCGGCATGGCCGGGACCGGAGCCCGCCTGAGGGGCGCCGGTCACGAAGACGTGAGGCCGGACCCCGCCGGCTCCCCCATATTGGGGGGGCGCCGCGACGGGCGATCTGCTTGGCTGCGCGCCGGCAGACGGCGTCCCGGCCGGGGAGGACGTGCATGAACAGGATCGGCCGTGATCGGATGATCGGGCGGGCGCGATGACCGCGGCGCTCGCCGCGCCGGCCACGCAGGTCTGCGCCTTCATGCTCGGCTGCGCGCTGATCCACGTCGCCCGCGGCCACGCCGATCTGATCACGCGGCTCCTCGCCGTCACGGCGGTCGGCGCGGCCGTGCTGGTGCTTCTCGTCGCGTCCCTCGACTACGCGCCGGAAGGCGGAACCTTCGACGAGGTCACCGTCTACGCGGCCTCCTGATCCGGGCCGCCCGATCCGGCCGCTTGGCCCATCAGGGGCCGCTCAGTTGACCAGGCAGAAGCCCTGACCGGTGCCGATCCGGCGCTCCTGCGCGCACCAGGGCTTGGACGCGCCGGGGCCGGTCGCCGGAACCTTCAGGCTGGCGGTCGTCTGCGCGGGGTCGGCGGCGGTGCCGCGGAGGGTGAGGCTGCCGACGGGCACCCGGCCGGGCGCGGGCCGGAGCGCGACCGGATCGGAGCCGGCCTCCGCTCGCGATCCCGGCGCGACCGCGCCGTCCGGTGCCGGGAGCGCGGGGCTCGCCGCCACCGGTTGCACCGGGTCGGGCGGGCTCAGGGTCGCGAGGCCGGGCATGTCCTGCGCCGCCGCGGCGCCGCACAGGACCAGGCAGGCGGCCGAGGCCGCGAGGAACCTGATCATCGACGAAGCTCCTGACGAGAACCATTCCGCCGGCCGGTCCCGCGGGCCGGACCTGCCGTGAGGCTGAGTCTGGCCTCCCGCTCGTTAAAGGGGCGCGAAGATTCAGGATTAACCGGTTTTGAAGATCGCCGTCTCCCCGGAGGCGGACAGCCTTGACGGCCCGCGCGGCGGGCCGCCGTCGTCCGGGAATGGAGGCCCGGCGACCGGGTGCGGACGCGGCGCGGAGCCGCTCCCGATCGCGCCGGGAACGGCTCCGCGCCGTCGTTTCGGGCCGTCGGTTCGGGCCGTGTCGCCGCGAACCGCCCCGGGTGGGCGGCGCGCCCTCCGCCCGACGGGTCTCGCCGCCGGCGGAGGGCGCCAGGGCCCTCAGTGCGCCGGGGCCGCCACCGCGGCGGCGAGCCGGTCGTGCGGGACACCCGACCCGCCCACCACGGCGATCCGGCTGCCGCCGGCGCTGCGCCGGCTCGCCCAGTCGCCGATCATCTCCAGGCAGGTGTGGTCGATGGCCGCGAGGTTGTCGGTGGCGAGGCGGACCTCGCCGCCCGCGGGGGTCCGCTCCAGGGCCGCCGTGAGGCTCGGCAGCTGCAGGAAGGTCGCCGCCCCCGACAGGCGCAGCTCCGGCACGCCGGGCACTTCGGGGGCCGCCGCGTGCTCGATCCGGAGCCGTCCCTTGCGCAGGCTCGGCAGGGCCTGGATCAGGCTCAGGGCGAGGCCGGTGAGCACCCCGGTGAGCAGGTCCACCGCCACCACGGTGGCCATCGTGGCGAGCCAGATCGCCGCGGTCAGCCAGCCGTAGCGGGCCTGCAGGTGCAGGGCGTGGGCCGGGCTCGCCAGCCGCCAGCCGGTGACCACCAGGATGCCGGCGAGGCTCGCGGTCGGCACCAGGGCCAGCAGCCAGGGCAGCACCAGCAGGAACGCCAGGATCCAGGTCCCGTGCATCACCGTGGCGGCGCGGCTCACGGCGCCCGCCTGGACGTTGGCCGAGGAGCGCACGATCACCCCGGTCATCGGCAGCGCGCCGACGAGCCCGCAGATCAGGTTGCCGATGCCCTGCGCGCCGAGTTCGCGGTTGAACTGGGTGCGGGGGCCGTCGTGCATCCGGTCGACGGCGGCCGCCGAGAGCAGGCTCTCGGCGCTGGCGATCACGGCGATCACCAGGGCCATGATCAGGATCTCGGCCTCGGCGAGGCGCGCCCAGGATTCGGCCGCCGGCAGGGCGAGGCCGGAGAACAGGGCCTCCGGCACCGCCACGCGCTTGACGGCGAGATCCCCGAATCCCGCCACGAGGCTGCCCGCCAGCACGCCGACGAGCGCCCCGGGCAGGAGCCGGAGCCGCGCCGGGCGCAGCCGCTCCCAGGCGATCATCGCCGCGATGGTGATCCCGCCGACGATCACGGCCCCGGTGCGGTCGCCCGTGCCGCTGACGAAGTTGAAGAACGCGGCCGGGATCGCCACGAGGTTGTCGAGGCCGCTCGCCCGGGGGAGGGCGTCGGTCAGGACGTGGATCTGGGCCAGCACGATCAGGATCCCGATGCCGGCCAGCATGCCGTGCACCACGGCCGGCGAGATCGCCCGGAACCAGCCGCCGACCCGCAGGGCGCCGGCGACGAGCTGGACGAGGCCCGCCACCACCAGGACGGGACCCAGGGCGTCGAGACCGTGCGACTGCACGAACCCGTAGACGATCACGGCGAGCCCGGCGGCGGGCCCGCTGACCTGGAGCGGCGAGCCGGCGAGGAGGCCGACCACGATGCCGCCGACGATGCCGGTGATGAGGCCGCGCTCCGGCGGCACGCCGGACGCGATGGCGATGCCCATGCACAGGGGCAGCGCCACCAGGAAGACCACCACGGAGGCGGGCAGGTCCCGGGCGAGGCTCGCCCGGACGGCGCCGTCCGGGGCGAGGGCGCTCTGCAGGCTCGTGGTCAGGCGGCCGGGGGCGCGCATGGTCAGGCCGCCTGCAGGCGGCTGCTGGCGGAGGAATCCTGCGCCACGGGCATGTCGGCCCCGGCGATCGGCCGGAATTGCCCGCTCGCGCCGTCGTAGGCCAGGAGGGCACCGGTCTCGATCTCGAAGAACCAGCCGTGCAGCCGCAGGGAGCCCTTGGCCAGGGCGGCGGCGACGCTCGGATGGGTGCGCAGATTGGCGAGCTGGACCACCACGTTCTCCAGGGCCAGGGCGTGGTGGCGGGCCTGGGCGTCCATCCCCTCGGGATAGGCCTCGCAGACGATCCGCTCGGCGGCCTCGGCGTGACGCAGCCAGGCCGCGACGCTGGGCATCCGCTTGAGCAGGTCCCGGTTCATCAGCCCCTTCATGGCGCCGCAATCCGAGTGGCCGCAGACCACGATGTCGCGCACGCCGAGGGCCACCACGGCGTACTCGATCGCCGAGGAGACGCCGCCGACCACGTCGGAGGCCGGGGGCACGATGTTGCCGGCGTTGCGGCAGACGAACAGGTCTCCGGGCCCCGCCTGGGTGATGTGCTCGGGCGAGACCCTGGAATCCGCGCAGGCGATGATCAGCGCGCTCGGGTGCTGACCGTCGCGCACCAGCTGCTGGTACATCTGCCGCTGGCCGGGGAAGACGCTGCCCTGGAAGCTGGCGATGCCCTGGATGAGGTTGTTCATGAAGGGTCCCTGAGGCCGGGAGAACCGGAAGGCGAGAGCGGGGAAGGGCGATGCGCCGGAGCGCGCAGCGGTGTTCGGTCGGCTCCGCCCGGCCGGAGGGGCCGGGCGGCGGGTCTCGGTGTCGGGTGACGTGTCGGGTGTCGCGTCGGAGGCCCGGCCTCCGACGTCTCAGCGACGGACCCGGCGGCGCTCAGCGGTTCCGGAGGCCCAGTGCGGGTCGACGACCTGGCCGCGCGCCACGGTGGCCCCGGCCCTGTCGTGAACCATCGGCGCCCCGAGGAGCTGCCCGGACCCGGAGCGCTGCGAGTGCAGCGAGCGCGGGTCGTGGTGCGGGTCGTTGATGTAGGAGCTCATGTGGCCGCCGCCGGCAGCCTGCCGGCTCCCGCCGCCGCCTTCGCCCGCCTGCGCTACCAGGGGCGCTCCGAGGATCCCGGCCAGGAGGGCGAGGCCGAAGGCGGGACCGGCCGCGCGGCCGCGAACCGGGAGATGTCGGGACTGGGTGCGGGACTGGATCATGACGTTTCCTCGCTGTTCGACTTGTGGCGAGGGACACCGCATCCCTGCCGATAAGTCGACCCTAGTCTACATTTTCGGAATAGCGTGTGCGCATCGGCACATTGTATCGACGAAAGCTTTAATCCGTGGCGTAAGTACTATCGTGTGCGTCCGCGCACGTCTTTGTCCATCTTGAGAGAGGGGCCGGGATTAAGGACAGATCTGGCGCCGACGGCGCGGAGCGTGTCCTTCCGGCGCGAGTCCGCGGCGCGCAGGGCCGCGCGGCCGCCCTCGCACCGCGGACGCGCGCGCTGTCGGGTGCGGTCGGGACGACGGCCGCCCGGGCCGGAGCGGGGTCAGGCCCGTCCGGTGTGGAGACGCGCCGCGGGCAGGGGATTGGCTGCCACGTAGACGAGGCCGCCGGCCTCGTAGGTGAGGCTGGCGGTCCTGCCTCCGGCGAGGCCCCGCTCGAGCAGGCGGGTACCGAACCCCTTCCGCGACGGGGAGACGACCGGCGGGCCGCCGCACTCGCGCCAGGTCAGCCGCAGGGTCTCGGTGTCGGGACCCGCCTCCACCGTCCAGGCCAGCGCGGCCCGCCCGCCCGGAACCGACAGGGCGCCGTGCTTGACCGCGTTGGTGCACAATTCGTGCAGGATCATCGTGAGCGCGAGGGCGCCCTCGGGCGGCAGCCGCAGGTCGGGGCCGTCCAGGGTGATGCGCGGGGTGTTCGCACCCGGAGCGTCCCGGTCCGCAGGGTCACGATCCGAAGTCTCCCGACCGGAGGAATCCCGGTTCGACGGATCGCCGCCCGCGGGGTCCGGACCCAGGAAGGGCCGCACCGCCTGGGCGGCGATGCCGCGCAGATCCGCGCTCGCCCAGCTCTCGCGGGTCAGGATGTCGTGGGCGCGCGACAGGGCGAGGAGCCGCGCCTCGAAGGCGTCGCGCCCGGCCGCCGCGCCGGCTCCCAGATTCTTCAGGCTCTGCGCCGCCATCGCCTGCACGGTGGCGAGGGTATTCTTCACCCGGTGATTGAGTTCGTCGATCAGCAGCCGGTGGGTCTCGGCGCGCCGGGCCCGCTCGTCCGCCGCCGCCGCGAGGGCGTCGGCGATCGTCGCGCCCTCGCGCACGAGAGAGCGGGGCAGCGTCGGCAGGGGCTGGTCGCGGCCCAGGGTCTCGGCGGCGGCCGCCAGATCCAGCAGGGGGCGGGCGATCAGGCCCGCGAGCAGCCACGCGAGCAGCGCCGCCGCGAGGGCCACCGCGCTGCCCGCCGCCAGGATGCCCCCGCGCAGGGCCGCCACCGAGGTCAGGGCCCGGTCGGCCGTCTGCCGCACCACCACCTGCCAGCCGAGGCCCGGATAGTCGCGGTGGCCGGCCGTGGACGCGCGGGCGCTGAGATACGCGGCGTCGTCCGGCCAGGGGCCGACCCGGCTCGTGCCCTCCGGATCGAGGGGCCGGCCGCCCGCCAGGACCGAGCGGGGCAGGGGGGCGCCCTGCAGGGCGGGCGGCCCGAGGAGCACGGTGCCGTCGCGGGACAGGATCAGGATCTCGGCGCCCTGGCGGTGGCCCCGGAGGCCAGCCTCGAGGATGCGGGCCATGTCGCGCGCCCAGGTCCAGTCGAGATGGGCGGCCAGCACCCCGAGGACGCGGCCGTCCGGCGCCCGCACCGGCGCCGCGACGTCGAGGAGCCGCAGGGGCTCGCGCGACGCCGCGCGCGCGGCGGCCTCGTCCGGGGGCATCAGCGCCTCGAGGAGCTTGGCCGGGTGCACGTCGCCCACGTAGGGGCCCGCGCGGCCGCCGCGGAAATAGTCGCGGCCGGAGACGTCGGCGCCCTCCAGGGCGCCGGTGCTGGTGACGGAGAAGCGCCCGTCGGCGTCGATCAGCCCGATGATCGAGTAGGCCGGGTAGGTCGCCTGGAGCCGCTCCAGCACGGCGCGCTTGGCGGCCGTTCCGGTCCCGGGATCGCGCAGACTGTCCGAGGCGGCGGCGATCTGGATGTCGCGCCAGCGCTCGAACATCCCGATATCGAGGCCCCGGGCCATCTGACCGGCGATCTCGGCGAGCTGGCCGCCGACCTCCGCCTCGAGCCGTCGGGTCGCCTCGCGGCTCACCAGGGCGGCGAGCGTCAGGGTCGTCAGGAAGCCGAGCGTGCCGAAACCCAGGGCCAGCACGACGCGCAGCCGCGGCGCGCGCCACCGGTCACGCCATCCGCCGCGGCGGCCGGTCCTGTCCGCGGGGCCGGCGCAGGGCGCCGCAAGGGATTCCGATCGCGCGACCGCTTGCATCCGATCTCCCTGGGATCGGCCGGCTCCCGGTGGAGGGAGATCGTGCCCGCGATCCCGTCTCAGCACGCGGGGCAGGCCTCAGCAAGGCGGAAACGGGCCTCGGCGATGCAGAATTTCTATCGGGAGTTGCAAATCTGCACCCCGTCGTCCCCCCGGCGTCTGGGTGCGGTCCGGGCTGCCGGCCGGGGCCTCAGTCCTCGAGAAGGGCGTGGGCCGCCCGGACCAGGAGCCCGCCCGGCCGGCGCAGGGCGTCGAGCACCGAGAAGTGCTCGGCCCCGGGGACCGGCAGCAGGGAGCCGGGGGCGTGGGCCGCCGCCCGCAGGGCGTGCAGGTTGCGGGCGTCGTGGATCAGCGCCGGCAGTTCGCGGGAGCCGTAGGCGATGCAGAGCGGCTTCGCGATCACCGGGAGCCGCAGGGGCGACAGGGTCTCGATCTCGCCGTCGGTGAGGCTCAGCTTGGCGTCCAGGGAGGTCTGGCGGATCGGCGCGAGGTCGTAGACGCCGGAGATCGCCAGACCCGCCGCCACCGCCGGATGGCCGAGCTGCATCGCGGTGAGCAGCCCGCCCGCCGACCAGCCCGACAGGATCAGGGGACCGCGGATCCCGCGCGCGGCCCCGTGGGCGGCCAGCCAGTCGAGGGCCGCGCCGATCTCCGCCACGATCCGGGAAAGGCCCGCCTCCGGCGCCAGGGTGTAGCCGACCATCGCCACCGACCAGCCGGCGGCGTTCGGGCCCTCCGCGAAGCAGGCGAACAGCTCCCGGGCGCCCCGCTGCCAGTAGCCCCCGTGGATGAAGACCAGGCAGGGCGCCGCCGCGTCCCGCGCCGGGTAGAGGTCGAGGGCGTTGCGGGCGCCGGGGCCGTAGGGCACGTCGAGGCCGGCCGGATGCGCCGCCCGATAGGCGGCCGAGGCCGCGTCCCGGGCGGCCACCTGGGCGGCGCTGTCGGCCACCGCGCGGGTGTTGTCGTAGCAGGCGTCCCGCGCCTCCTGCGCGAGGGTGTCCCAGCGGCGGCGCGGATCCGCGGGGGTCGGATCGTCCAGGCGGAACTCCAGCACCATCGTGTCCGTCTCGGGCCGCTGCGGTCGCCCGCACCATGGCAGGCGGCCGGGCCCGGGTCGAGGCGGTTCAGAAGCCGGGCGCGGCACCCGGGACGGTGCCGCCGTAGCCCCAGCCCGTGAGCGGCGGCGCCGCGACCCGCTCGCGCGTCGCCGGGGCGACCGTGCGGGCGAGGGGCCGGGGCCGCTGCCAGACCCGCCAGAGCGGACGGTCGCGCGCCGCCATGCGGGCGAGGGTCAGGTCCATGTCGGAGGCCGCGCGGTGATGCGGTCGCCCGGCGGGGGGCGCGGCCTGCCGGCGGGCCTCGGCCGGGGCGGCCAGCAGCAGGGCCGTCGGCAGGAGGAGCGTCGGCAAGAGGAGCGTCGACAGGAGGACGGCGAGGATCGGGGCGGGACCGGGACGCATGGTCGGGGCTCCGGGACGAGCGGGCCGAAGGGGCCCTACCCGGCGGCTACGCCCGAACGTCGTCCCGGTTCCGGGTCTGCGCCGCCGGGCGCCGGGCATTGCCCTGGATCCCCGGAAGGCCGAGAACTCCGACGGACGCCGCGCCCCTCCGAACCCGATTCGGGAGGGGCGGTGTGCCGGCCGCGGCCCGGCCAAGACCCAGCCACGGCCTCCCCACGGCCTCCCCACGGCCTCCCCACGACATGGGATCCATGACAGAGTCCGCACAGACCGCCACGCCGCGCCCCGGCACGCCCGATCCGGCGGCGCTGCTCGCCGCGCTCGTCGCCTTCGACACGGTGAGCGCCCGCTCGAACCTGCCTCTGATCGACTGGGCGGAGGCCTATTGCCGCGACCTCGGCGCCGCGGTGGAGCGGGTGCCGGATCCGACGGGCCGGAAGGCGGCGCTGCTGGTCAGCGTCGGGCCTTTCGAGACGCGCCCCGGCTACGTGCTCTCCGGCCACAGCGACGTGGTGCCGACCGACGGCCAGCCCTGGTCGTCGGACCCGTTCGTCCTGCGGGAGGAGGGCGGGCGGCTCTACGGGCGCGGCACCTCCGACATGAAGGGGTTCCTCGCGGTCTGCCTCGCGCTCCTGCCCGAGATGGTCGCGGCGGAACTCGCCACCCCGATCCACATCGCGATCTCGTACGACGAGGAGATCGGGTGCCTCGGCGTGCGCCCGCTGATCGCCCGGATGCTCGAGCGCGTGCCGCGGCCGCTCGGCTGCTTCGTGGGCGAGCCGACCGGAATGGACGTGGTGGTCGGCCACAAGGGCAAATCGGCCGCCCGCCTCACCTTCCGCGGCAAGGCCAGCCACTCGGCCCTGGCGCCCCAGGGGGTCAACGCGGTCGAGTACGCCGCCCGCTTCATCGAGCATGTCCGCCTGTCGGCGGAGGCCATCGCCCGGGACGGCGCCCGCGACGCGCTCTACGACGTGCCCCACACCACCGGCCTGTCGAGCGTGGTCCGGGGCGGATCGGCGCTCAACATCGTGCCCGACAGCTGCAGCGTCGAGTTCGAGTACCGGGCGATCGGCGCGGACGATGCCGCCGCGCTGGCGGCGTCCGCGATCGCCTACGCCACCGGGACGCTGGCGCCGCTGATGCGGGCCGGCGATCCGGCCTGCGGCGTCGCGGTCGAGCCGCTGATCGATTATCCGGGCCTCGACACCGATCCGGAGGCGGCGATCGTGACCCTGGCCAAGCGCCTCGCGGGCCGCAACGGCCACGCCAAGGTCTCGTACGGCACGGAGGGCGGGCTGTTCGAGCGGCTCGGCGGCGTGCCGGCCGTGGTGATCGGGCCGGGCTCGATCGCGCGCGCCCACCGGGCGGACGAGTACGTCACCCGGGACGAACTCGCGGCCTGCGCGGGCTTCGTGCGGCGGCTGATCGGCGCCTGCGTGACCGGCTCCGCGGCGGCGTCCCAGGGTGCGCTCCCGGGCTGAACCGGCCTCCGCGCCGGTCAGGCGCGCCGCCGGTCCGCGGAGCCTCCGCCGCGCGGCGCGATCTCACCAGGGCGATCTCACCAGGGGATGCGGCCGAAGCGGTCGACCAGCCGCCGGTACTCGGCCTCGCTCTCGGCCCTCGACGTCCCGCCCTGGCCGACATCCGAGCTTCCGGAGCCCGGATGCACGAGGCGGCACACCAGCGGCAGGACGAAGCCGTGGCGCGCGAGCTGCACGTTGGGGCCGCCGAGCTGGAGGACGTTGGCGAGCCACGGGCGGACCAGGGCCGCGTGCTGCAGCGTGACGGGCGCCGTCGCCTCGACGAGGTGGGCGCGGCGCAGGCCGGTCTCGGCGAGGCGGCCGAGCCACTCGTTGTCGTAGTGCCACTTCGCGGCCGGGCTGATCGCGCCGACCTGCGCGAAGGTCGTCCGCCGCATCAGCCAGCCCGACGGCGTCGCGAAGTCGTTGATCCGCACCACCTCGCCGGCCTCGTCGGTCTCGAGCTGCGTCGAGGAGACGAAATCGAAGCGGTCCAGGGCGCGGACGGCGACGCCCAGATAGGGCGGCAGCCAGCGATCGTCGTCCTCGAGGAAGCCGACGAGGTCCCAGCTGTCGTCGACGGCGGCGATGGCGGCGTTCAGTGCGGGGATCTGGCCCTTGCGCGCGCCGCGCGCGAAGGTGACCTGCGGGTGCGCGGCGAGCCGTGCCGGGATCTCGGTCCCGGGATCGGTCCCGACGAAGAAGTGGATCGTCGCCGGCCGGTCGAGCTCCTGGGCGTTGGCGCTCGCGATCGCGTGCTCCAGGAAGTACGGGCCGGCCTCTCCGGCCAGGGTCGAGGGTTTGAGCCGCGACGGCGTGATGATCGCGATTCGCATGGTCAAGGCTCGACGGTTCTGCGGATACGGTTTGCGGTCCGGTTCCCCCGATCTGCGCGCCGTCACGCGTGATCACCGCGCGTCGACCGAGAGAGACTTGCAGAACTGGAGCCGAGACGGGACCGTGCCTGTCAAGTCTCGGACGATCGGTTCGGGTTGAGTTCAATAATGGTCGAAAAGATTCCGAGCTACTGTATACATCGCGATCGACCGATCGACTGAGAATCGATCCGAAATTCTGAAAATTTCCGGTGTTCCATTATTTTCGCGAAACGGCTTGAATCATTGTTGCCGCGATGCCACCCTCGCTCGAAGAAGCGCGGCATGCCGGGCGGCGGAGCTCCTCCCGGCCGGCACCGGCCCGTCGCCGAGGAAACCTTCGCGCCGCTCGCGGCTTGGATCAGCGCCTTGGATCACCGCCTTGGATCAGCGGTCCGCACCGGGCCGGGTTGAGGGAGACCCTTCAGAGCATGGCCAGCCTCAGCGTCGCGATCGCGTTCGGCGTCCGCCTGCTCCTCGTGCTGCTGTTCCTGCCGTTCAGCGCCCTCGACAAGATCCTGAACTTCAGGGGCGCGGTCGGGCAGGCGCGGCAGGCCGTGCACGCCACCGCGCCCGCGGTGGCGCTGATCCTGATCGGGCTCTGCGTCGAGATCGGGATGTCGCTGTGCATCCTGACCGGGACCGCCGACCGGGCCGCCGCCTTCGTGCTCGCCGGCTATTGCGGGGTGACGGCGCTGCTGTGGAAGCAGTTCTGGGTGCCGGGGGATTTCTGGGCCGGGGGCAGGGGCCGCGAGCTGTTCTGGGACTTCCTGAAGAACTTCGCGCTGGCGGGCGGCTTCCTGCTCATCACCTTCGGCACCGGCGCCGGGACGGTCCAGGACTTCCTCGCCGATCCGCTCGGATCGACCCATCCCTACGCGATCGCCGACCGGGCCCGGCCGTAGCGGGGCGCGGTCTGCGGGGCGCGATCTGCGGGGCTCGGCGCGGCGGGGCCCTCAGCCCTTCGGCACGGTGGCTTCCATGGACGGGCGGCGCTCGAACTCCGCGTACCAGGCGGCGACCGCCGGGCGGCCCTCCCGCCACGCGAGATCGGGGAAGCGCAGGTCCAGGTAGCCGAGCGCGCAGCCCAGCGCGACCGTGCCGATATCCAGCGCCGGCATCCCGCCGACCAGGCTCTCGAACCGGTCCAGCGCCGCGCGGATCTTGCCGACCTGACCGGCCTCCCAGGCGTCCCAGCGGTGGGGCTCGGGACGCAGCACCCGCTCGTAGCGGGTGAGCAGCGCCGCATCGAGCAGGCCGTCGGCGAGCGCCTGCCGGGTCAGCGCGTCCCAGCGGGCGGCGCCCTCGGGGAACAGGCGCGGGCCGGCGGAGAGGTTGTCGAGATACTCGCAGATCACCCGGCTGTCGTAGAGGGCTGTGCCGTCCTCCAGCACCAGGGCGGGGATCTTGCCCAGCGGATTGTGGGCGGCGACCTCCGCGGAGGGGCCGGTCGGCGAGGCCCCCGCGACGGTGACGGCGATCCGGTCGATCAGTCCCGTCTCGTGGGCGAGGACCAGCACCTTGCGGGCGTAGGGAGAGGCGGGGGAGTAGAGGAGCTTCATCGGACCGTCCCGGTTTGGTCTCAGGCGCCGTGATCGCGGCGCCGGGACCTTGCACCGATACCGCGGGGAATCCAGTCCCCGGCGCCCCGCCGGAGGCTCAGACCTTCCGGGTCACCCTGGAGCCGGCATGGACCACCCGGCTGCGGCTCCGGCCCGAACTCGGGCGTCGCACCCGCACCCGCTGGCGCCAGACGAGGATGGCGCTCGCCACCCGATCGAGGACGAGCATGCACAGGCTGCCGACGATGGCGAGCACGCAGGCGGCCCCGATCAGGACGCCCCAGATCCCGGGGGCCGGGATGATCATCAGGCACAGGAGACCGAAGACGGCCGCGCCAGGTATCCACTTCGCCATCGCGCCGTCCGCCTGAACCAAGGGTGTCGCTCGGGCACAAGCTGCACCGAGACCCTTAAGAGGGTTGGTTCGACTGGTGTGTAGGCGAATAGTTTCGTCTCTAGAAGATATGAATCTGTCAGTCTCGGTTTATGTACGGTAAATACGGCGGTGAATATGGTCGGTCATCGGCGTCCCGAGACCTGATCTCAATCCACCAGCGACAAGGTCCGTCCGGCGCTGACCAGATGGTAGAAGCGGCCGTCGAACATCTGCATCACCGCCTCGGTGGCGGCGTGCGATTCCGGGCGGATCGACGAGGCGAGGCAGGCGTCCAGGGCCGCCTGGTCGGGGAAGTCCATCTCCAGGATCATGGCGATCGGCCGCGCGTCGTCGTCCTTGGAGACGAGGCGCTGGACCCGCACGGCGGTGACGCCCGGGAACCGCCGCCAGAACGGCTCCAGCTCGTCCCGGACCCGGCGGAAGAACTCCTCCTCCCGCCCGTCGCGCACCGTGCCCTCGTAGATCGCGGTCCTGGTCAGCATCGGCCGTCCCCCGGAAGTCCCCGTCAAACCCCCGGGTCAACCGCCGGCGGCGGGGATCGCTCCCCGCGATGATCCGGCAGCGCTCCGGCAGCGCTCCGGCGGTGACAACGCGCACCGGCTGTCGGCGGAATCGGCCGCCGGCGGGACGGACGGGCTTCTCCCCCGCGGCCGGTCGGCGTATCCAGGGACAGCCCATCGTGACGATGCGGGAGAGACCGGGATCTTCCCAGCAGAGGGGACCCGGCGCCGACGGAGCAACCGCCCCGGAAACTCTCAGGCACCGGAACCGTGTCGTCAGGGCGATCTGGAGAGTGGTGCAGCGGGCTGAAACCGTGGGCACCCGCCGAAGGGGACGTCCGTGCCTCGCCTCGCCAGGGCGGGTCGGATCAAGCTCTCAGGCACCGGGACAGATGGGGCGCGCAACCGGCCGACCGCTCGAGGGCGGCCTCCACGCGTCCAGTCCCGGAGTCCAAGCTCATGACCCACATCGCCGTGATCGGCGCCGGCATCACCGGCGTGACGACCGCCTACGCGCTCGCCCAGCGCGGCTACCGCGTCACCGTCCTCGACCGGCAGCGCTACGCCGCCATGGAGACCTCCTTCGCCAATGGCGGCCAGCTCTCGGCCTGCAACGCCGAGGTCTGGAACAAGCTCTCCACGGTGATGCAGGGCCTGCGCTGGATGCTGCGCCGGGACGCGCCGCTGCTGATGAATCCCAAGCCCTCCTGGCACAAGCTGTCGTGGATGGCCGAGTTCGTCCGCGAGATCGCCCATTACCGGGAGAACACCGTGGAGACGGTGCGGCTGGCCCTGAAGGCCCGGGAGGCCCTGTTCGCCATGGCCGAGGCCGAGGGGATCGACTTCGACCTGAAGACCCGCGGCATCCTGCATTTCTACCGGGACCGGGCGAGCTTCGAGAAGGCCACCGCCGTCAACGCCCTGCTGCGGGAGGGCGGCCTGGAGCGCTACGCCGTGACCCCCGAGGAGATACGGGCGATCGAGCCGACGCTGGCCGGGCGCTACCACGGCGGCTTCTTCACGCCCTCGGACGCCACCGGCGACATCCACAAATTCACCCGCGGCCTCGCGGCCGCCTGCGCGCGCAAGGGCGTCCGCTTCGTCCAGGACGCCAGCGTCGAGACGATCGCGCCCGGGGAGAGGGGCTACGCCGTCGGCTGGCGCGAAGCGGGCCGGCCGGCCGGCGACGCGCGGGTCCTGCGGGCCGACGCGGTGGTGATCTGCGCGGGCTGCGCCAGCCGGCACTTCGCGGCGATGCTCGGCGACCGGGTCAACGTCTACCCGGTGAAGGGCTACTCGATCACCGTGAACCTGCTGACCCCGGAGGCGCAGGCGGCGGCCCCGGAGGTGAGCATCCTCGACGAGGCGGCCAAGATCGTCACCAGCCGCCTCGGCGACGAGCGCCTGCGGGTCGCCGGCACCGCCGAGTTCAACGGCTTCAACCGCGACATCCGCCACGACCGGATCGAGCCGCTGGTCGACTGGACCCGCGAGCAGTTCCCGCGCGTCGACACCGACCGGGTGGTGGCCTGGAGCGGGCTGCGACCGATGCTGCCGACCATGCTGCCCAGGGTCGGCCGCGGCCGACTGCCCGGACTCTTCTACAACACCGGGCACGGCCATCTCGGATGGACTCTCTCGGGCGCCACCGCCGAGCTCGTCGCCGGGGCGGTCGCCGCCGAGCACGCCCCGGAGCCGACGATCCTGCCGCTCGCGGCCTGACCCGGGTCTCCGAAGGGCCCGAGGCCCTTCGGCAGGTTGTCAGGGCGGAGCCCTGACGCGCAGCGCGGCGCGCCGTCCCATCCTCGAACAGGGGGCGCGCCGTCGAAGATTATTTTGTATTCTCTTTCCGAACCACCCCGGAACCCGAGCCGCGATGCCCTCGTCTCCCGCCTATCTCGACCCCGCGACCGGGGCGACCTACCCGATCGAGACGCCGCGCTGGCGCTCCGAGACGGGCGGTCCGCTGATGATCACCGACCTGCCGGGAATCGGGCGGGCGGAGATCGACACGGGCCGGCGCTCCCTCTGGCGCTACGCCGCCGCCCTGCCGGTGGCGGTGGCCGACCCGGTCACGCTGGGCGAGGGCTGCACCCCGCTGGTGCGCCGGCCCTGGCGGGGCGGCCACGCCCATTTCAAGCTCGAGTGGTTCGCGCCCTCCGGCAGCTTCAAGGACCGGGGCGCCGCCGTGATGCTGTCGATCCTGCGCCAGCAGGGGATCGACGCGGTGCTGGAGGATTCCTCCGGGAACGGCGGCGCCGCGGTGGCGACCTACGCGGCGGCCGCCGGGATGCGGGCCAAGATCCTGGTCCCGGCCTCGACCTCGCCGGCCAAGACCGTCCAGATGCGGGCCGCCGGCGCCGAGGTCGAGCTGGTGCCCGGCACCCGCCAGGACACCGCCGACGCGGCCGTCGCCCAAGCGGAGTCGATCTTCTACGCCAGCCACAACTGGCAGGCCCATTTCCTCCAGGGCACCAAGACGCTGGCCTACGAGCTGTGGGAGGATCTGGGCTTCACCGCGCCCGACGCCGTGATCATCCCGTGCGGGGCCGGCAGCAACATCCTCGGCTGCGATATCGGCTTCTCGGAGCTGCTGCGCCGGGGGGCGATCGCCCGCCTGCCGCGGCTCTACGCGGTCCAGCCGGCCCATTGCGCCCCCCTGCACGCGGGTTTCGAGGCCGGCGCCGCGGATTTCGTGCCGGTCACCCCGCGCCCGACGCTGGCCGAGGGCGCCTCGATCGCCCAGCCGGTCCGCGGCCGGGAGGTGCTGGCGGCGCTCCGCCGCTCCGGTGGCGGCACCGTGGCGGTCTCCGAGGACGCCATCGAGGCGGCCCTGATGGAGCTCGCCCGGTCGGGCCTCTACGTCGAGCCGACCTGCGCCATGGCGGCGGCGGCGCTCACCGACCTCACCGCGCGCGGCGCGATCCGGCCCGAGGAGACCACCGTGGTGGTGCTCACCGGCACCGGCATCAAGGCGACGCCGCGCATCGCCGAGGTTCTGGGCCTCGCCCCGTAACCCGGCTCCCCCCGCCACGAGATCCGCACGCGTTCAGGAGGACACACCATGCGTAACAACATCCCCGCCACCGTCGGGATGCCGGTCGAGGAGGTGGACACCCCCTGCCTGCTGGTCGACCTCGACGCCCTCGAGCGCAACGTCGACACGCTCGGACGCTTCATGAAGGCGCACGGCTTGCGCCACCGGGCGCACGCCAAGACCCACAAGTCGTCCGACATCACGGTCCTGCAGATGGAGCGGGGCGGCGCCTGCGGCGTCTGCTGCCAGAAGGTCAGTGAGGCCGAGGCGCTGGTGAGCGCCGGCATCCGCGACGTGCTGGTCTCCAACCAGGTGGTGGCGCCGAAGAAGATCGAGCGCCTCGCGGCGCTCGCCACCCGCGCGCGGGTGCTGGTCTGCGTCGACGACCTCGGCAATGTCGACGACCTCTCGGCGGCGGCAGTCCGGTACGGCGTCACCCTCGAGTGCCTCGTGGAGATCGACGTCGGCGCCGGCCGCTGCGGCGTCGCGCCGGGCGAGCCCGCCGTGGCGATCGCGAAGAAGATCGCGGCGGCGCCGGGCCTGCGCTTCGCGGGCCTGCAGGCCTACCAGGGCAAGGCCCAGCACGTGCGCGATTTCGGCGAGCGGAAGGCCCTGATCCAGACGGCGATCGACGAGACGAAGCGCACCGTCGACCTGCTCAAGGCCGAAGGGCTCGACTGCGCCATCGTGGCGGGGGCCGGCACCGGCAGCTTCGCCATGGAGGGCGGCAGCGGCGTCTACAACGAGCTGCAATGCGGTTCCTACGTCTTCATGGACGCGGACTACCAGCGGGTGAAGGACGCGGACGGGCGACCGATCGCGGAGTTCGAGAACAGCCTGTTCATCTACACGGCGATCATGAGCAAGGCGAAGGCGGACGTCGCGATCTGCGATGCCGGCCTGAAGGCGCAGAGCATCGACAGCGGGCTGCCGGTGGTCTTCGGCCGGGACGACGTCGAGTACGTCAAGTGCTCGGACGAGCACGGGGTGATCAGCGATCCCGGCAACGTGCTGAAGCTCAACGAGCGCCTGAAGCTGATCCCCGGCCATTGCGACCCGACGGTCAACGTCTACGACTGGTACGTGGGCGTGCGGAATGGCCGCGTCGAGGCGATCTGGCCGGTCACCGCCCGCGGCATGACGTTGTAACGGGATTCCGAAGGGCCGAGGCCCTTCGGCGGGGCGTCGGGGCGGCGCCCCGACATCGGGCTCCGCCCGATACCCGCGAAAGGTCTCGACCTTTCGAAACCATGACTCGGGAGGTCCCTGAATCCATGCGCTTCATCTCCGAGGAGGACTCCGCCGCCCTGGTCGATCACGCCATGGCGTTCGACGCGGCCCGCGAGGCGCTGATCGCCGCGGTGGCGCCGGGGACCACCCTGTTCCCGGCGGTGCTCGGCCACGGCTCGGAGCCGGCCAACCGGTTCTCGATCAAGTCGGGCTCCACGGCGGACTATGCCGGCCTGAAGGTCGGCTCGTTCTGGCCCGGCAATCCCGATCGGGGCCTGCCGCGGCACAATTCGGTGATCCTGCTGTTCGACCAGGCCGTCGGCCGGGTCGACACGGTGATCGAGGCCGGGCGGGTGAACGCCTACCGGACCGCCGCCGCCGACGCGGTGGCGGCGAGCGTCCTGGCGCGGCCGGACTCGGCGGTGCTGGCGGTGTTCGGGGCCGGCAACCAGGCCGAGTTCGAGTGCGCGGCGCTCGCCCGGGTCCTGCCGATCCGGACGGTGCTGGTCGTCGCCCGGGACGCCGCCAAGGTCGCGGGCTTTGCCGAGCGCCTGGCGGGGCAGGGGGCGTCCGGGCTCGACGTGCGGGCGGCCGCGCCCCGGGAGGCCTGCGCGGCGGCCGACGTGATCGTCACGGCGACGCCGGCCCGCGCGCCGCTGTTCGAGGCCGACTGGGTCCGCCCCGGCACGCACGTCGCCGCCATGGGGGCGGACGCCAAGGGCAAGCAGGAGCTGCCCCCCGCCCTGCTGGAGCGCGCGGCCCTGTTCTGCGACCTGCCGGAGCAGTCGCGCACCATCGGCGAGTTCCAGCACGCCTCCGCGGACGCCCAGGCCGGAATGCGGGCGCTCGGCGACGTGCTCCGGAGCGGGGAGGGGGGCCGGACGGATCCGGAGGCGATCACCGTGTTCGATTCCTCCGGCATCGCCCTGCAGGACCTGACCATCGCCCGGGCGATCCTCGCCAAAGCCGACGCGCGCCTGTAGGGGGAGGCCGGCGCCGGCCCTCCCCGCCCCGGCGGAGGACGGCATGCAGGACAGGCAGATCCGGGTCATCGGCATCGGCACGGGCGATCCCGAGCACCTGACCCTCCAGGCGGTGCGGGCGCTCGCCGACGTCGACGCGGTGTTCGTCCTCGACAAGCGCGCCGAGACCGCCGACCTCGTCGCGATCCGCCGCCGGATCTGCGCGGCCCATATCGCCAAGCCACACCGGTTCGTCACCGTCGAGGACCCGCCCCGGGAGCGCCGCCCGGCCGATTACGGGCGCACCGTCGAGGCCTGGCACGCGGCCCGGGCCGAGCGGCTGGAGGCGGCCTTCGCGGCCCATCTCGGGGCCGGGGAGGTGGGGGCGATCCTGGCCTGGGGGGACCCGGCCCTCTACGACAGCGTCCTGCGCATCCTCGACCACATCCTGGCCCGCGGGCGCGTGCCGTTCCGGCGCCTCGTCGTGCCCGGGCTGTCCAGCGTGCAGGTCCTCGCCGCCCGCCACGGCGTCCCGCTGAACGGCATCGGCGGGTCGGTGCTGATCACCACCGGCCGGCGCCTCGCCGCGGGGTGGCCGGCGGAGGCGGAGAGCGTCGTGGTGATGCTCGACGGCGACCCGGCCTTCGCGCATCTCGACCCGGACCTGACGATCCACTGGGGCGCCTATCTCGGCAGCCCGGACGAGATCCTGGTCTCGGGCCGGCTGGGCGACGCGGGCGAGGAGATCCGCCGGGTCCGCGCCGAGGCCCGGGCCCGGCACGGCTGGATCATGGACATCTACCTGCTGCGCCGTGACCGCGCCGCCACGGACAGGGCCGGCGCGGCCGGCTAGACCGCCGCCATGCTGCGCCTGCGGGACTACCAGCGCGCCAGCCTCGACGCGCTCTCGGCCGCCTGGGCGCGGGGAGGGGCGGACGACGCGGCGCCCGGCCACCTGATCGTGCTGCCCACCGGGGCGGGCAAGGCGCTCGTGATCGCGGCGCTGGCCCGGGAGACCCTGGAGGAGAACCCCCTCGCCCGGGTGGCGATCGTCACTCACAGCCGCGAGCTGGTCGCCCAGAATTTCTCCGAGCTGACCCGGTCCTGGCCGGGGGCGCCGGCCGGGATCTTCTCGGCCGGGCTCCGGCGGCGGGAGGCCGGGGCGCAGGTGCTGGTCTGCGGCATCCAGTCGGTGGCCGACCGGCTCGACACGGTGGGCCCGCGCGACCTCGTGATCGTCGACGAGGCCCACCTGATCCCCCGCGCCGCCGATACCCGATACGGCCGCTTCCTGGCGGGCCTGCGCGCGCGGACCCCCGGGCTGCGGGTGGCGGGCTTCACGGCCACGCCCTACCGGCTCGATTCGGGCCGGCTCGACGAAGGCGAGCACCGGCTGTTCTCCGGCATCGCCTACGAGGCCGACACGTTCACGCTGATCCGGCGCGGCTTCCTGGCGCCCCTCGTCTCCAAGGCGACCCTCACCCAGCTCGACGTCTCGGGCGTCGGCCGGCGCGGGGGCGACTACATCCCGGGCGAGCTGGAGGCGGCGGTCAACCGCGACTGGATCACCCGGGCGGCGGTCGCGGAGCTCGCGGAGTACGGGCGTGCCCGCCGGGCCTGGCTCGCCTTCTGCGCCGGCCTCGCCCACGCGGAGGCCGTGCGCGACGCGGTGCGGGCGGAAGGGTATTCCTGCGAGAGCGTCTCGGGCGAGACACCCCGCCGGGAGCGCGACCGGATCGTGGCGGCGTTCCGGGCGGGAAAAATCCGCTGCCTGACCTCGGTGGGCGTGCTCGGGACCGGTTTCAACGTGCCCGAGGTCGATCTCGTGGCGCTGCTGCGCCCGACCCGCAGCACCGGCCTCTACGTGCAGCAGGTCGGCCGGGCGCTGCGCTGCGCGCCCGGCAAGGCCGACGCGCTGATCCTCGATTACGCCGGTCTGGTGCGGATGCACGGGCCCGTGGACGCCGTGACGGTCCGGAGCGCCACCCAGGGACTGGGCGGGGCAGGGGCCCCGCGCGCCAAGCCCTGCCCCGGCTGCGGCGCCCTGATCGCGCTGAACGCCTCCACCTGCGAGGCGTGCTGGACCGAGCCGGAGGCGGACCCGGACGCCGAGGCCCCGCACGAGGCCGCCGCCGACGACGAGCTGGCGATCCTCTCGGCGGATCCCGGGCTGCCCGGTCCCGAGCCGGCGGGCCCTGCCCCGGCGGCGGAGGCCGGCGGGCAGGAGGCTGCTCGGCAGGAGGCCGCCTGGCATCCGGTCACGGCCCTGAAGCTCGAGGCCGCACCCGACGGGCTCGACCTCGTCCTCGGCTGGCGGGACGGCCCCGCCGAGGCGGCGTGGCGCGTCCGCCTGCGGCCCGAACGCAGCGGCTACGAGCGGGAGAAGGCGGTGTCCTGGTGGCGCGGCCTCGGCGGCGGCCGGGACGCGCCGATGAGCGCCGCGGAATTCCTGGAGCGCGCCGCGCTCCTGGCCCGGCCGGCCTCGATCCGGATCCGGCCGGGCCGGCTGTCGGAGCATATCGACTGTCGGACCCGGGATGGCCGGATCCTCGGCGACGTGCGCCGCCTGGGCGAGCGCGCCGCGTGAGGCGGCGCGAGTCGCGGCGGGGAGGGGGCTCGGACCGCCCTCGCCCGATCCGGATGCCGCCGAGCCGAGCGGGCCTCGACGCCGGGCCGCACCGCCCGGATCCGGAGGCGGCCGGAGACGAGATCCCATCCGGGCTCGCAGCCGGCCACTCACAGCGGCTCAGCCGGCGGACCACCCCTCACCCAGCCCGATTTTCTCGCTGCATTCCATAATATATCTTATGCGAACAAGGCAGCAGCTGTGGGGGCTGGGTTGTCGGGTGCTGGGCGCCTCGACCTGGAGGCCGCGCGGTTGGATCAGGGCTGCTGATCGGACGTCAGGTCGAGGCCGCAGGGTTGAAAGGCCGTGCGCCGCCGCCGGGCATGTTCGGCTCCGACCCGGGCCGCGACGTGCCCGTCGTCGCGCGCGACGCGGCGTGATCGCCACGGCGGGCGCGGGGACGAAGGGGCCGACGGGCGCCGAAGTCCGACGCTCCCGGGCAGGGCGGTCGGGTCAGGGGCCGGAGGCCCCTCCCCGCGGCGGACGGACTGGAACGACGCACGGCCGAGCGCTGCCGCGGCGCTCCGGCTAGCTCAGCGTCGCGCGCGGTGGCTGCCCGGCTCTTCGGGCCTGGCCGCCCGCGAACCCGGCGGCGATCTCCGACGCGCCCGGCGCGGTCCTGTCCGCGCGGGCGAGGGCACCTGCGCGTCCGGCCGGGCTCACCGGTCCCCTGCCCTACCGGTCTGACGGCTCCCGAGCCGGATGGCCAACCCGGCGGGGCCATCCAGGCCGGCGGTGCGCGCACCGCGTCAGCGCATCACCGACACGCTGGTCAGCCAGAGCCGGCAGAGCCGCGGCCAGAGGGCGACCGGCGCCTCCGACCGGCCGATCCCGAAACCGTGGCCGCCGACCGCGAAGCGGTGGTACTCGACCGGTACGCCCGCTTCGCGGCAGGCCGCGTCCAGGATGCGGCTGTGCTCCGGGCTGATGACCGCGTCGTCGTCCGCCTGCACGAGGAACAGTGTCGGGCAACCGGACCGGATATGGGTCTGGAGCGACCAGTCCCGGCTCGCCGCCGGGCTCGGGGTCTCGCCGACGAGGGACCGCCGGGTGGTCGTGCGGTCGTAGGGCGGCTCCAGGCTCACCACGGGGTAGATCAGCGTCGCGAAGTCGGGCCGCGCCGACAGGTCGTCGGCCGCGTCGACGGGGTCGTAGGCCCGGAACGCGGAGCGCGCGGCGATGAGGCCGCCGAGGTGCCCGCCGGCGGAGAAGCCGAGCACGCCGACGCGGGCCGGGTCGATCCGGAAGCGCGCGGCCGCGGCGCGGATCAGGCGCAGGGCCCGCTGCCCGTCCTGGAGCGGCGCCAGGGGGCCCGCCGCCCAGCCCTCGCCCGGTAGGCGGTAGGTGAGCACGAAGGCCGTGATACCCTGCGCGGCGAGCCAGAGCGCGGCGGGGAGCGCCTCCTTGACCATCCCGATCCGGGCGTAGCCGCCACCGCCGGCGACGAGGACCGCCACGCCGGTCGGCGTCTCCGGGGCGTACACCTCCAGGACCGGCACGGCGACGTTCTTCACGGCGCCGCTGTCGTCGCGGACCGGCGGACCCTGAGGACCGCCGCCGCCCGGCGGCTCCCCCGGCCAGAGCGGGATCCGCTCCGGTGCCCCGACGGCGTCGGCCCCCCGCGCGGACAGGACGGCCGAACCCGCGGCCAGGGTGAGGAGCAGAGAGCGGCGGTCGGGCACGAAACCGGGCATGGGCCCCCTCGCGACGGGCGCGGTCCCGTGCGGCCCGGTAGGCAAGACCGCCGTGCCGGATCGGTTCCCGGTGGGGCGCCGGTCCGGGTCTACAGGACCCGCGGCAGCAGCCGGCCGAGGAGATCCCGCCCCGGGAACCGGACCGGCGGCATCCGCAGGTCCGGCGCCGGCTCATCGCCGGGGATCGGCCCCTCGGCGAAGCGGGCCCCGGCGGACCAGAACCCGTCCCGCCGCGTGCCGATCATGCCGAGCCCGACGGGTTCCCGCGCCGCGTCGGGGCGCAGCCGTCCCGCCGCCCAGACGCGCTGCCAGCACCGGCGCCGCGACAGGTCGGCGTCCCGCCAGCCCAGCCGCGCGTAGCCGGCCGCCGCGAAGACCCGGTCCCCGGCGAAGTCCTCCGGAATCCAAACCCAGCTCGAGAACACGTGGACCGTGTCGGCGCGGAAGCCGGCCGGGTTCACCGCCCGCGTGTAGGCGCTCAGAGCCTTCGCCCGGTGCCGGCCGACATGCCGGCGCAGGCGCCCCGGGAGCGCCAGCGCCTCCGGGAAGGCGGCGGCGTCGAGGCGGGTCGGTGCCGCGCCGCGCTCCAGCGCGTAGACGCTGTCCACGAGGTGCATCCAGGGTTCGAGATCGACCTCCCAGGCCTGCTCCACCGGCGCGAACCGGCGGACCCGTCCCGCGATCAGCCGGTCGGCGACGCGCCGGGCGGGCTCGGGAACCCAGTCCGGCCCGGCCTCGGTCACGCGGAGCAGCGTCGCGGGCCCGTGCGCACGGACCGCCTCGGCCAGGCGGGCGAAATCGGCCTCGGGCTCGTCGCGGCCGACCTTGCGCACCAGGATCTTCGACCCGTCGGCGAGCTCGTCCAGCAGCTTGCGCTTGAGATGGGCCAGCCGGCCGTACTCCCGCTCCAGCAGCACCTCCGGCTCGATCGAGCCGGCCGGGTGCCCAGTATTCGCCCAGATGTTGTAGGCGACGCTGTGGCAGTAATAGGTGCCGCCGGAACTCACGGAGAGCCGCAGGTCGCCCGGCACGCCGAAATCCGCGAAGCCGCAGCGCAGGCCGCGGATCAGGTCCTCCATCGGCGTGTAGGAGAAGCGCAGCAGGCCGGAAGGCTCGACCCCGCCGTAGCGCTGCACGAACCCGAACTCGCAATTGTCGCCGAGGCTCCGAAAGGCGTGGAGCCGTTCGGCGAGGAGCGCCGCCGTCGTCCTGTTCTCGGTCACTGCATCCGCTCTGTCTCGCCGCGCCCGTCGCACCTCGATCGCGGCGGGGTAGGGCCATTGTCCAGTCCCCGCCCCGTCGTCGGGGCGCGCCCCACGCTCAGCCGGCCGGGGGCGCCTCCGGGGTTACCTCCAGGGGCACTTCCAGGCGGAAGCAGGCGCCCTTCTCTCGGGCCGGGATCGTCAGGCTGCCGCCGAGCTGGCGTGTGAGGCTGCCGACCACCCGCATGCCCAGGCTCTTCGAGCTGCGCCCGATCTCGAACCCCGCCGGAAGGCCGATCCCGTCGTCGGCAACCTCGACCACGAGCCCCTCCGGCCGCCGCTCGGCGCGGACCCGGATCTCGCCGCCCGCCGGGTGCGTCTCGGTCGGGTAGGCGTATTTCAGCGCGTTGGTGACGAGTTCGTTGACCAGGAGGCCGATGGGAATCGCCCGGTCGGCCGAGATCCGCTGCGGGCAGGCCGTGCAGGTAAGCCGCTGACCCGGCACGCCGCTGGCGAGGTTGGCCACCAGCTTCTCCAGGAAGGGCGCGAGGTCGAGCTCGCCCGGCACCCCCTCCCCTTCACCCTCTACCTTGTCACCTTGCCGCCAGAGCTGGTCGTGCACGCCCGCGATCGCCTCGACGCGGCTGCGCGCGTCCGACAGAGCCGCCTGAACGGCGGGTTCCTCGGCGGCCCGGGCCTGCAGGGCCAGGAGGCTCGCCACGATGGCGAGGCTGTTCTTGACCCGGTGGCTCATCTCGCGGGCGAGCAGGTCCTGCCGGGCGAGGGCGGCCCGCAGCAGGCTCTCGGTGCGCTGGCGCTCGATGGCGCCGCCGAGCAGGTTGGCGAAGCCCTGCATGAAGGCGATGTCGGCTTCCGCGAACATGCCCTCGCGGGTGTCGTCCACCTCCAGCACCCCGAAGGCGCCGTCCCGGTTCTCGATCAGCACGTTGATCGCCCGGCGGATGCCGTGCTCGGCCATGAGCTGCGGCGTGCGGAACCGGGTCTCGTCCGCGAGGTGGTTGGAGATCACAGGCCGGCCGGTCTTGAGGGCGAATCCGGCCGGGGAGGCGAGATCGGCCCCGATCCGGGCCTTGCCGATCACGTCGGGCCCCCAGCCGACACCGGCCCGGACCAGCAGGGTGTCGGCGCCGCGCCGATATTCCAGGGCCTTGCAGAACTCGGCACCCATGCCCTGCGCGCACAGCTCCGCGGCCCGCTGCAGCAGGTGATCGACATCGGTGCCGCGCAGGGCCTCGACACCGAACTCCGACAGGATCGCCTGCTGGCGCAGGCGATAGTCGAGATCGGGCGGCGCGGGCGCGCGGCGCGGCTCGGGGCTCGGTTCCACTTCGGTCTGGTCGGTCTGCGGAGTCATGGAGGGCGGCAGGGTAGCAGGAAGGTGGCCCCGACGCGAAGCGTCGTCGCCCGGAGGAGCGCACCCGTCCTCGCACCCGTCGCCGCGAGTGTCGTCGCACGTGTCGTCGCACCCCGGCGGCCGCCCGGACCCCCCGGCCCCGTACGGCGTTCGTCCGTCGAGCACGCTTCGACGAATGCGTGGAGAAACGCGCGGAGGAACGCACGCATGGCCGACGACCTGAACGGACTCTCCGACAAGGCCCTCTCGATCCTCGCCTTCGCGGCCTATCACCGGCTCGTCAGCGGCGAGACGGTCACCTCGGTGATCCGCCGTGACGGCGCCGGCCACGAGGCCGACCCGGAGGGCGTGAAGGAGCTGGAGGGGCGCGGCCTCGTCACCGCCGGCGAGAGCGCCATCGACCTCGGCGAGACCGCGCAGGCGGCGGTCGAGACGATGGTCACCGCCCTGCGCCGGGAGGTCGGCCGCTGAGTGCGGCATCCCGGCCGTGGAAACCCGGGAACGCGCCCGCCGCCGGGCGCCTTTCCCCGCATCCACGCCCATATCCACGATGGAGACGCGCATGACCGCCAAGGCGAAGGTGAAGACCGGGGACGACGTCACCTACAAATGGGGCAAGGGCACCGTCTCGGGTGAGGTGACCAAGGTCCACACGCGGGACGTGGAAAAGACCATCAAGGGCAACACGGTGAAGCGCGAAGCCTCAAAGGCCGAGCCCGCCCTCGAGATCAAGACCGCCAAGGGCAAGACCGTGCTGAAATCGGCCTCTGAGGTCCGGGTCAAGTCGGCGTAAGCGCGCAACCTTCGCGTGCCGTGATCTTGCGCACATCGCTTTCTGCTTAAGGTCTCGCCGGAAGCGGGGCGGCGGCTATCTGTAACGGTTCCAGCCTTGGAAGCCGGGACCCCCGCATGACCATTCCCCTCAGGCTCACCCTGAACGGGCAGCCGCGCGAGATCGCCCTCGACGATCCGCGCGTCACCCTCCTCGATCTCCTGCGCGAGCGCCTCGGTCTGACGGGCGCCAAGAAGGGCTGCGACCGCGGCCAGTGCGGCGCCTGCACGGTCCTGGTGGACGGGCGCCGGATCAACAGCTGCCTGACCCTCGCCGCGAGCCTCGACGGCGCCGAGGTGCTGACCATCGAGGGGCTCGCCGAGGGCGACCGGCTGCACCCGGTCCAGGCGGCCTTCATCGCCCATGACGGCTTCCAGTGCGGCTTCTGCACGCCGGGCCAGATCATGAGCGCGGTCGGCCTGATCCGCGAGGGCCAGGCCGGGACCGATCCGGAGCGCATCCGCGAGGGCATGAGCGGCAATCTCTGCCGCTGCGGCGCCTACGCGGGGATCCTGGACGCCGTGCAGGACGCGGCCGCCCGGACCTCGGAGCAGCGGGAGGACGCGGCGTGAGGACCTTCGACTACATCCGCCCCGCGAGCGTGCCCGAGGCCGTGGCGGCCGGCCAGCAGCCGGGCACCGCCTTCCTCGCCGCCGGCACCAACCTCGTCGACCTGATGAAGGGCGGTGTCGCCACCCCGGAGCGGGTCGTCGACATCACCCGCCTCCCCGGCCTCTCGGCCATCGAGCGGCTGCCGGACGGCACCGCCCGGGTCGGGGCCCTGGTCCGCAACAGCGACCTCGCCCACGACCCGGCCTTCGCCAAGGCCTACCCGATGGTGGCCGAGGCCCTGCTGGCCGGCGCCTCGGCGCAGCTGCGCAACGCCGCCACGGTCGGCGGCAACCTGATGCAGCGCACCCGCTGCCAGTACTTCACCGACGCGGTCTCGCCCTGCAACAAGCGCGCGCCCGGCTCCGGCTGCGCGGCCCTGGGGCACGCCACCCGCATCCACGCGGTCCAGGGCTGGAGCGAGCACTGCATCGCCACCCACCCGTCCGACTTCTGCGTGCCGCTCGCCGCCCTCGACGCGGTGGTCGAGATCGCCGGGCCGGACGGTGCCCGGGAGGTGCCGCTCACCGCGTTCCACCACCTTCCCGGCGACCACCCGGAGCGGGAGACCGAGCTGCGGGCCGGCGAGCTGATCACCGCCCTGCGCCTGCCCCCCGAGGCGGCCGCGTTCCGGGGCAATGCCCGCTACCTCAAGGTCCGCGATCGCACCTCCTACGCCTTCGCGGTGGTCTCGGCGGCGGCCGCCCTCACCCTGGAGGCCGGAGGCCGGATCGGCCAGGCCCGGCTCGCCCTGGGAGGGCTGGCGCTCAAGCCCTGGCGGGTGGCGGAGGCTGAAGCCGCGCTCGCCGGGCAGGCACCCTCCCCCGAGGCTTTCGCGAAGGCCGCCGAGGCCGCGCTCGCCGGCGCCAAGCCCACCGGTGAGGCCAACGCCTTCAAGGTCGAGCTCGCCCGCCGGGTGGCGATCCGCGCGCTGACCCAGGCCGCCGCGGGCACGCCCGCACGGATCCCGGCCCTCCCCGCCTCCCCGTTCGGCATCGTCTGACCCTGCCCCCGGTCGGCGGCTCCAGGGCCGTCTTTGCGAGCGGAGCGAAGCAACCCAGGCGGCGCCACGATGCCCGGTGTCGCGCTGCCCTGGGTCACTTCGCTGCGCTCGTGATGACGGAGCGGGTCACCGCAACCGAAGGCTTCAACCGGAACCCTTTGAGGAGACCCGCATGACCGCGACCTCCACGCCCGCCTCGAATCTCCCCGCCGGCGCGATCCGGCACGGCTCCAGCATCGGCCAGCCGCTGACCCGGCGCGACGGCCCGCTCAAGGTGACGGGCCAGGCCCGCTTCTCCGCCGACAACCTGCCGCCCGGAACCCTCCACGCGGCGCTCTGCGTCGCCCGGATCGCCCGCGGACGCGTCACCGGCCTCGACGTGGCCGCCGCGGAGGCGCATCCCGGCGTCGTCGCGGTGATGCGGCCGGGGCACGCCCCGACGCTCGCCAAGGACCCGGACGCCAAGGACGGGCCGTTCACGTTCCGCCTCGACCTCCTGCAGAACGACCGCGTCCGCTACGCCAACCAGCCCATCGCCGTGGTGATCGCCGAGACCCTGGAGGCGGCCACCGAGGGCGCCCGGCTGCTCGCCCCGACCTACGCGGCCGAGACGCCGCGGATCGGGCTCGATTCCGGCGAGGCCTTCACACCGGATTCGGTCGGCGTCGGCGCGCCGCCCGTCGAGACGGACGGCGACGTCGAGGCCGGACTCGCGGCCGCGTCCAAGACGATCGCCGCCACCTACGAGACGCCGGCCCAGTATCACAACGCCATGGAGCCCCACGCGGCGGTGGCGAGCTGGGACGGGGACCGGCTGACGCTGTTCATGCCGACCCAGGCGCTCGCCATGTCGCAGGCAAGGCTCGCCGGGCTGTTCGGCATCGGCCCCGACGACATCCACATCGAGAGCCCCTATCTCGGCGGCGGCTTCGGCTCGAAGGGCGTCCCCGCCGGGCCGCAGGTGCTCGCCTGCATGGCGGCGAAGCTCGTCGGCCGGCCGGTGAAACTCGTCCCGACCCGGACCCAGATGTACGGCCCGATGGGCCATCGCGGACCGACCCGGCAGACCCTCCGGCTCGGCGCCGACGCCTCCGGCAAGCTGACGGCCCTCGACCACCACATCCGCACCGCCTCGTCGAGCTTCGACGACTTCTTCGAGCCGGCGGGCCGGGCGACCAGCACCCTGTACGCGAGCCCGGCCATCGCCATCCGGCACGAGGCCGTGCGCCTCGACACCGGCACGCCGCTGTTCATGCGCGCGCCCGGCGAGGCGTCCGGCAGCGTCGCCCTGGAGAGCGCGCTGGACGAGATGGCCCACGAACTCGGCATGGACCCGCTGGAGTTCCGGCTCGCCAACTACGCCGAGGTCGAGCCGATCACCGGCAAGCCGTTCTCCTCGAAGGCCCTGCGGGACTGCTACCGGCGCGGCGCCGAGGCCTTCGGCTGGGTCGGTCGCCCGCTGCAGCCCCGCCAGACCCGCGACCGGGACGGGTTCCTGGTCGGCACCGGCATGGGCACCGCTACCTTCCCGGCGCTGATCTTCGAGGGGATGGCCCGGGCCGAGATCCGCGCCGACGGCACCGGCACGGTGGAGCTCGGGGCGATCGACATGGGCCAGGGCTCGTGGACGGCGCTCGCCCAGATCGCCGCCGACGGCCTCGGGATCGGGATGGACGCCCTCACCTTCCGGATGGGCTCGTCAGACCTGCCGAATGCCGGCATCGCGGGCGGCTCGGGCCACACCGCCACGGCGGGCGGCGCGGTCCACGCGGCGGCCGGCGACGTGATCCGGCAGCTCGCGGAGCTCGCCACCAACGACCCCGCCTCCCCGCTCTACGGCGCCGGCAATGCCGGCGTGACCGCCGCGGGCGGGCGTCTGACCCGGCGCGACGACCCGGGCCGGAGCGAGTCCTTCACCGACATCCTCCGGCGGGCCGGCCGGTCGCGCATCGAGGGCCAGGGCAAGGCCGGCGCCGACCCGGCCGCGCAGGCCTCCTACGCCATGCACGCCCACGGCGCGGTCTTCGCCGAGGTGAAGGTCGATCCCGATCTCGGCCAGATCCGCGTGAGCCGCCTCGTCGGCGCCTTCGCGGCGGGCCGGGTGATCAACCCGCGCCTCGTCCAGAGCCAGTATTACGGCGGGATGATCTGGGGCCTGTCCTTCGCCCTGCACGAGCGGGCCGAGATGGACCCGCGCACCGGCCGCTTCCTCAACGACAACCTCGCCGAGTACCACGTGCCGGTGAACGCCGACGTGCCCGCCATGGAGGCGATCCTGGTCCACGAGGACGACGCGGTGGTGAACAACCTGGGCGTGAAGGGGGTCGGCGAGATCGGCATCACCGGCACGGTGGGCGCCATCGCCAACGCGGTCTGGCACGCCACCGGCGTGCGGGTCCGCGAGATGCCGATCACCCTCGACAAGCTGCTGGGCTGATCCAGCGCTCCGGTCGCGTGGAACCGGTCCCGGGCGCGTCGCGCCGCCCGGGTTTTTTTAGTATGGGGCATGCCACCCGGCGGCCGGCGGCCGCCGCAGCAGCGCGGAGACCGGCATGCCCCTCACCAGCGACATCGGCGGCGTCGTCCCGATCGCGCCGACCCCGTTCCATCCGGACGGCCGGATCGACGAGGTCTCCCTCGACCGGATGACCGACTTCTTCGGGGCGGCCGGCGTCGACGGCCTGACGATCCTCGGCCAGCTCGGCGAGGCCGGCAAGCTCGACCACGCGGAGGGAATCGCCGTGGCGCGGCGCGTCCTCGGGCGCACACGGCTGCCGGTGATCGTCGGGGTCACGGCGCCGGGCTTCGCGGCCATGCGGTCGCTCGCCCGGGAGGTGATGGAGCTGGGCGCGGCCGGGGTGATGATCGCGCCGCCCAACACGCTCCGCACCGACGACCAAGTGGTCGGCTATTTTCGGAATGCCGCCGAGGCCGTGGGCCCGGACGTGCCCTTCGTGCTTCAGGACTATCCCCTCACCTTCTCGGTCCAGATGACCCCCGGCGTGATCCGCCGGATCGTGTCGGAGAACCCCTCCTGCGTGATGCTCAAGCACGAGGACTGGCCGGGACTAGAGAAGATCTCGACGCTGCGCGGCTTCGAGGCGGACGGCTCGATGCGCCACATCTCCATCCTGGTCGGCAACGGCGGCCTGTTCCTCGATTTCGAGACCGAGCGCGGCGCCGACGGGGCCAATACCGGCTACGCCTTCCCGGAGATGCTGGTCGACGTGGTCCGCCTCGGCCGGGCCGGCGAGCGTGATGCCGCCCACGACCTGTTCGACGCCCACCTCCCCTATCTCCGCTACGAGCAGCAGCAGGGCCCGCTGGGGCTCGCGGTCCGCAAATACGTGTTCATGCGCCGGGGGATCTTCTCGTCCGACGCGCAGCGCAAGCCGTCGCAGGCGCTGACCGCGCAGGCGAAGGCCGAGGTCGAGTACCTGCTGGCCCGCCTCGCCCGCACCGACGCGCGGGCCCGGCTCGCGGCCTAGACCGCCCCCGCCGCGCCCTGCCCCGGCCGGAAGGCCGGGGCCCTCGCTCAACCCGCCGCGGCTGCCGGGTTGCGTCCGGCGCGCGACGGCTCACTCGAGCCTGTAGGCGATGACCGAATCGCCCGGCGTGGTTCCGAGCGAGCCGTGCCCGCCCGCTGCGATCACCACGTACTGCCGGCCGTCCCGGCCGCGATAGGTCATCGGGGTGGCCTGGCCGCCGGCCGGCAATGTCGTGGTCCACAGGACCTCGCCGGTCTGCATGTCGTAGCCGCGGATGCGGTCGTCGAGCGTGGCGGCCGTGAACGCGACGCCGCCCGCCGTGGTCAGGGTGCCGCCGTGGGCCAGCATGCCCATCTCCAGGGGAAGCGGGACGGCCAGACCGCCGACCTTCTGCCCCGCGACCGTGCCGTTGCGGCGCTTCCAGGCGACGGTGCCGTCGGCGAGATTCACGCCGACGCGCACGCCCCAGGGCGGCGCGCTGCAGGGGATGCCGAGGGCGGAGCGCATGTGCGCGATCGAGATCGCGTAGCGGCCGCCGAGATTCTCGTTGACCGGGCTCGCCTCGGGATCGGCACCGAGGAGGCGCCTCTCCGGCTCGCCCGGGGGGCGCGGGAGCAGGCGGTAGATGTAGGGCAGGTATTGCGGCGTCGCGATCATCCAGTGATGGACCGGATCGACCGCCACCGACCCCCAGTTGAACACCCCGATATTGCCGGGCCAGACGATCGCGCCCTCCGACGCCTGGGGCGGCGTGAACGGGTTGCCGTCGTAGCGATTCGACCGGAAGGCGAGGCGGCACTGGATCTGGTCGAAGGGCGTGACGCCCCACATGCCGGCCTCCGTCAGCGGCGCCGGCGTGAAGCGGAGGGACGACATCGGCTGGACCGGGGACGGCGTCTCCCCCGGGATGTCGGTCCGGGTCGAGACCGGAACCTCGGAGACCGGTCGGACCGGGGCGCCGGTGCGGCGGTCGAGGACCCAGACGTTGCCGACCTTGGTGGGGATCAGGATCGCCGGCACCGTCCCCTCGCCCTGCGGCAGGGTGAGGAGGACCGGCTGGGACGGGTTATCGCGGTCCCACAGGTCGTGATACGCGGTCCGGAACGCCCAGCGCAGCGCGCCCGTCTCCAGATCCAGCGCCGCCAGGGCGTCGATGAGGGCCTCGTCCGCCTTCGACCGGGCCACGCCCACCTGATCGGGCGCCCGGTTGCCGAACGGCACGTAGACGAGCCCCAGCGCCTCGTCGGCCGAGAACTGCGTCCAGGCCACCGCCGAGTTGGGCTCGTACGACTCGCCGGGCCGCAGCGGCGCGGTCGCGTCGGGCTTGCCGGCGTCGAACTTCCAGACGATCGCGCCGGTGCGTACGTCGAAGGCGCGGATCACGCCCGAGGGGTTGTCCGCGTAGTAGTTGTCGGCGATCGCGCTGCCGAGGACGATGAGGTTCCGGGTCACCAGCGGCGCCGAGGTCTGCTGATAGGCGGCGCGCCGGAGGTTCGGCATCTGCGCCTTCAGGTCGACGAACCCGTCCGCCCCGAAGGTCCTGCACGGGGCGCCGGTCTCGGCGTTCAGCGCGTAGAGGCGGGCGTCGACCGAGGCCGCGATGATCCGGCGCGGGCACTCGGCGATCGCGGCCGCGACGGCGGCGGCCCGGTCGGCGTCGGTCTCGGCGGGTGGCGCGTAGCCGGCCGAGTCGTTGTAGGACACGCCGCGGCAGGTCTGGTGCTGGTACTGGCCGTCCCGCGCCATCTTCGGGTCGAAGGCCCAGACCAGCCGGCCGGTCTCGGGCTCCAGGGCCTGGACGATGTTGTGCGGCGTGCAGAGGTAGAGCAGCCCGTTCACCTTGATCGGCGTGGCCTCGAAGGTGAATTCCTTCGGATCCGCCCGGCTGTCGCCGCGCAGGTCGCCGGTATGGTGCTCCCAGGCCACGGCGAGGCCCCGGACATTGGCGGTGCCGATATCCGCCAGAGCCGAGTAGCGCTGGCCGAGATTGGTGCCGCCATAGGCGACCCAGTCGTCGGCCGGATAGGGAACGCCGCTCGGATCGACGGCGGCCGGCCCCGCCCCCGCGACCTTCGGCAGGCTGCCCCGCGTCTCGACCGGGTCGACGAACCAGGACGCGGCGCCCGAGGCCGCGATCAGCAGGACGACGACCCGGAGGGCGAGCGGACCGTTCCCGAGGCCGGGCGTCCAGGGCCGTTCGGGCGCGTCGCACAGGCGCCGCACCACGGAGGGCAGGCAGAGCACGAGCCCGACGAGGAGGAGCAGGCCCCCGCGCGGGATCCATTGCCACTTGTCGAATCCGACCTCGCCGAGCGTCCACACGAAGGCCGCCGCCAGCACCAGGGCGTAGATCCGGAGGCCGTTCTGGCGTCGCCGGACCAGCTCGACGCCGGAGACCAGCACGCCCAAGCCCAGGGCGACGTAGAACCAGGACCCGCCCGCGAGGGCCAGTGTCAGACCGAAGCTCGCGAGGGCGAGGCCAAGCAGCGCGATCGACAGCGCTATCGTTCCGAGTGCCACGGCGGTGGTATCCGCTTCCTGAGCCGGCCGGTCACGGCGGCGCCGGAAGCTGAGCCCCCACGGTGCCGCCGCATGCCCGACGGCTTATCGCCGCCGTAGCTGTCCCAAGGCTGGACAAGGCTGGACAAGGCTGCCGGGCGCCGCCGCTCACGCTCCGGCCCGGTCCTCCGGACGCAGGGTGACCCGGTCGCCGTCGCGCAGCGAGGCCGGCGGGCCCACGACGACGCGCTCGCCGCCGTTCAGACCGTCGCGCAGCTCCAGGAGCGTGCGGGTCTGGCGGAAGATCGTGACGGGGCGCATCCGCACCACGCCGCCCCCGTCCCCGGCCGCCTCGACCACGGCCACGCGGGTCCCGTGCTGGTCGAAGATCAGCGCGTCGTTCGGCACCGTCACGGCGGGCGAGACCCGCGGGATCTCCAGCGTGATCGTGATGTAGAGTCCCGGCCGCAGCGCCCCGTCGGGGTTGGGGATGTCGACCTGCGTGACCAGCGTGCGCGCGGCCGAGAGCAGCGTCGTCGACGAGCGCGAGACCGTGCCGGGGAAGATCCGGCCCGGGATCTGCGCCACCTCGACCGTGGCGGCCAGCCCGTCGCGGACGCCGTCGGCGGCGTAGAGCGGCACGTTCACCGCCATGCGCAGCACGTCGTCCCGGTTCAGCGTGAGGAGCGGCGCCCCCGTATTCGTGTCCGCCGTGACCGCGTCGCCGACGTCGTTGTTGCGGGCCGTCACCACCCCGTCGAAGGGCGCGCGGATCTCCTCGAAGCCGGTCAGGACCTTGAGCCGGGCGACCTGCGCCTCCTGGGCGGCGATGTTGGCCTCCGCGACCTTCACGGCGGCCCTGGCGGCGTCGACGTTGGCGGTCTGCGCCAGCACCCCGGCCTGGGAGGTGTCGGCGTTCTGCCGGGTCTCGACCCCGGTGCCGGCGAGCGTCGAGGTCCGCCGGTTGGTCACGTCGGCGAGGTGGCGGTTGGCCTCGGCCTGATCCACCATCGCCCGCGCCTGGATCAGTGCCGCCTGGAGCTGCAGCACCTGCGACTGGGCCTGGACCAGCTGCTGGTCGAGGTCGGGCGCGCTGATCCGGAACAGCAGGTCGCCCGCCTTCACGTGCGAGCCGATATCGACCTTGCGCTCGACGATGTAGCCGGTCGCCCGCGGGTAGAGGTTCGCGATGTCGAACGCCTGGGTGGTGCCCGTCTGGGTCAGGCTCAGGGTGTCGGAGGCCCGGGCCGCGGCGGCGACCCGCACGGTCGGCGGCTTCGCCTCGGCGGCGGGCGGACTCGCTGCGCGCGACGCGTCCGGCCACAGGCGGTATCCGAGGACGCCGAGGCCCGCCAGCGCCAGCAGGGCGAGCCACCGGCGGCCGCCGCGGGCGGGCGGGACGGTTCCGTCCGTGGCTGAACTGTCCCGGTCCGCCATCCTCGCCCTCGGGTCGCGCCGCGCCTGAACCGCCGCCTCGGCGCCCGGCCGGGACGCGTGCGGTGCCGTATTCAATGCGCCGTCTTCAATGCATAGACCGCGCGCGGGCTCCGGGCGAGATGCCGCAGCGCACAGCCCGGCCCGCCCGCGGATCCTCCGAGCACGCGACCGGTTTCCCTGCCACCGACTCAGGGACCGATCCACGATGACCGAGATCTCCAGGCGCGCCGTCATCGCAGCCGCCGGCGGCGCGATGGCGGCATCCTCCGCCGCGGCGCAATCCGCCGGGCCGGCCGCGCCCCGCCCCGAGCGCGGCGGCAAGGGCGCCGACATCCTGGGCCCGCAGAACCGGCCCCGCGCCGCCGAGGAGCCGTTCACCCTGGCGCCGCCCGCCACCGACCACGGCACCATGCCGAACCTGAAATGGTCCTTCGCGGACAGCCACATGCGGCTGGAGGAGGGCGGCTGGGCGCGCCAGACCACGATCCGCGAGCTGCCGGTCTCCAAGGCCATGGCCGGGGTCAACATGCGGCTCAAGGCCGGCGCGGTCCGCGAGATGCACTGGCACAAGGAATCCGAGTGGGCCTACATGATCAAGGGCAAGGCCCGGATCACCGCGGTCGACCAGGACGGGCGCACCTTCGCGGACGATGTCGGCGCGGGCGACCTCTGGTACTTCCCGGGCGGCATCCCGCACGCCATCCAGGGACTCGCCGCCGACGGGATCGACGGGTGCGAGTTCCTGCTCGTCTTCGACGACGGCGGTTTCTCGGAGGATTCCACCTTCCTGCTCACCGACTGGCTGGCCCACACGCCCCGGGACGTGCTCGCCAAGAATTTCGGCCTGCCCGAGAGCGCCTTCGCCAGGATCCCCGAGAAGGAGCTCTACATCTTCCCCGGCCCGAAACCCGGCCCGCTCGCGGCCGACAGGATGGGCGGCTCCGGGCCGGTGCCGAAGACCTTCAGCCACCGTATGCTGGCACAGGAGCCGGTCCGCACCCGGGGCGGCAGCGTGCGCATCACCGATTCCACGGTGTTCCCGGCGTCCGTGACGATCGCGGCGGCCCTGGTCGAGGTCGAGCCCGGGGGGCTGCGCGAGCTGCACTGGCACCCGAACAGCGACGAGTGGCAGTACTACCTCTCCGGCCAGGGCCGGATGACGGTGTTCGGCTCGGAATCGAAGGCCCGCACCTTCGACTACCGGGCCGGCGACGTCGGCTACGTGCCCTTCGCCATGGGGCACTACATCGAGAATACCGGCGACACGACCCTGACATTCCTGGAGATGTTCAAGAGCTCGCGCTACGCCGACATCTCCCTGACGCAGTGGCTGGCCCTGACTCCGCACCCCCTGGTTCAGGCCCATACCGGGCTGGATCCCGAGCGCCTTGAGGCCCTGCCGGAGACGAAGTCCCCCGTTGTGCCGGGTTGACGCGCCCGGGAACCCGGACCGATCCTGGCGCGTCGACTCGCACAAGCGTTTCCGAAACCCGCTCGACTCTCGCACGGAGGGACCCATGCGTGCCGCGTCCCGCGCGCTCCTCGCCCTGGCGCTCGCCCTCCCGGCGGGCTCCGCCTCGGCGCAGGTGCAGCAGAACGACCCGAATGCCGCCAACGCCTCATTCGCCCTGCAGGGCCAGATCCGGTCGCTCAACCAGCAACGGGTCTCGGACTTCAACACGCTGAACCAGACGTTCCAGCGCAACGTCCAGGCCGATTCCTTCGGGCCCTACCTGCCCTATCGGGGTGTCCGCGGGGATGTGTACCGGGGCCGCCATATCGGTCGCAACGGGATCGTGCGGCGGGGCGGCGGCCTCAACACGAGCGTCTGCACCGGCTGCTGACATCGGCCTCCGCGCCGCCGGGATATCCGCGCAGAGCGGGGAAAGCCCGAAAAAAACCTTTTCCCGCGGGCACGCTTCCCCCAGAAGCTGGGCCCATGGTGGCGTGCGCATGAATATCCTGCTGATCGGCTCCGGCGGCCGCGAGCACGCCCTGGCCTGGCGACTGGCCCAGAGCCCGCTCTGCACCCGCCTGTTCACGGCGCCGGGCAATCCCGGCACGGCCCGCCACGGGACCAACCGGCCGGACCTCAAGGTCACGGACCACGCGGCCGTCGCCGCCTTCTGCGCGGCGGAGGCGATCGGCCTCGTGGTGGTCGGGCCCGAGGCGCCCCTCGTCGCCGGCCTGGTGGACGACCTGAAGGCCGCCGGGATCCGCGCCTTCGGGCCGACCCGCGACGCCGCCCGGCTCGAGGGCTCGAAGGGGTTCACCAAGGATCTCTGCGCCGCCTGCAACATCCCGACCGCCGCCTTCGCGCGCTTCTCCGACCTGGAGCCGGCGCTGGCCTATGTCCGCCAGCAGGGCGCCCCGATCGTCGTGAAGGCCGACGGCCTCGCCGCCGGCAAGGGCGTCACCGTGGCCGAGACCGTCGACCAGGCCGAGGACGCGCTGACCGGCCTCTTCGCCGAGCCCGGCGCCGAGGTCGTGGTCGAGGAGTGCCTGTTCGGCGAGGAGGCGAGTTTCTTCGCCCTGTGCGACGGCACGCGGGCGATCTCCCTCGGCACCGCCCAGGACCATAAGCGGGTCTTCGACGGGGACCGGGGGCCCAATACCGGCGGCATGGGCGCCTATTCCCCGGCCCGGGTGGTCACCCCGGAGATCGAGGCCCGGGTCATGGCCGAGATCATCGCGCCGACGCTTGCCGGCATGCGGGCCCGCGGCTGCCCGTTCACCGGCATCCTGTACGCCGGCCTGATGCTCACCGCCGACGGCCCCAAGCTGATCGAGTACAACACCCGCTTCGGCGACCCCGAGGCGCAGGTGCTGATGCCGCGCCTCGCCTCCGACCTCGTGCCGGCGCTGCTCTCGGCCTGCGAGGGCGACCTCTCCGGCGTGAGCCTGGAATTCGATCCGCACCGGGCGGCCCTCACCGTGGTGATGGCGGCGGCCGGCTATCCGGGCGCCGTGGTCCGGGGCTCGGTGATCCGGGGCGTCGACGCCGCCGAGGGCGACGGGGTTCACGTGTTCCAGGCCGGCACCCGCGCCGAGGGCGGGCAGCTGCTCGCCGATGGCGGCCGGGTCCTGGCGGTGACGGCCCTCGGCGACAGCGTCACGGACGCCAAGGCCCGCGCCTACGCGGCGGTGGCCCGGATCGACTGGCCGGAGGGTTTCTGCCGGCGCGACATCGGGTTCCGCGCGGTGGCGCGGGAGGCGGGAGAGGGCTGAACCCCCGGTCTCGCTCGTGGCGGGTGCCTCCGGGCCCCACCCTGCCCTCCCGGACGAGGCCGGCGTGCCCGGAATGACGGGGTTGTCCGCGTCAAGCCGCCCGCCCCCTACTCCCCCACCGCCGCGCCGGCCGGCCGGCGGTTGTCGTTGGCACCGTAGAGCAGACCTGGCCGCATCCGCTCCGTGCGCGAGGCGTCGTTGCCCGACGACGCGGCCTCCGGCAGGGCGGGCGCCGCGGCCCGGACCGCGATGAGCTCCTGCGCCCCCCAGGGCCTCTGCTCGACGATCGTGTGGCCCATGCCCCTGAGGATGGCCTGGGTGTCCGCCGAGAGCGCGAAGGGCTCGGCGTAGACCGTGTCGGGCAGCCACTGGTGATGGATGCGCGGAGCGTCCACCGCCTCCTGCGGCTCCATGCCGAAATCGAGCACGTTGATCAGCGTCTGCGCGTTGATCGTGATGATCCGCGAGCCCCCCGGCGAGCCCGCCACCAGCGCGACCTTGCCGTCGCGCAGCACGATCGTGGGCGCCATGGAGGAGAGCGGGCGCTTGCCCGGCTGGATCGCGTTCTTCGTCCCCTGCACGAGCCCGAACAGGTTCGGCACCCCGGTCTTGACCGTGAAGTCGTCCATCTCGTCGTTGAGGAAGAACCCCGTGTCGCCGGCGATCACCCCGGCGCCGAAATAGCCGTTGATCGTGTAGGTCAGCGCGACCGCGTTGCCGGCCTTGTCCATCACCGAGATGTGTGTGGTCTCGGGCCGTTCCCGCGGCTCCGGGCCGGGGTCCGGGCGGATCTCCGCCGACGGGGTCGCCCGGTCCGGGCGGATCGAGGCCCGGAGCGTCTCCGCGTAGGCCGGCGACAGCAGCCGGTCGACCGGGTTCTCCACGAAGGCCGGATCGCCGAGCAGCAGGTTGCGGTCCGCGTAGGCGCGCCGCATCGCCTCGACCATCAGGTGTACGGTCCGGGCCGAGTTGAACCCGGCGGCCCGCAGGTCGTAGCCGTCGAGGATGCTGAGGATCTCGCAGAGCGTGGTGCCGCCGGACGAGGGCGGGGGCGCCGACAGGATCGTGGCGCCCCGGTAGCGGCAGGTGAGCGGCTCGGACTGCGTCACCGTGTAGGCGGCGAAGTCGGCCGCCGTCAGCAGGCCGCCGCCCGCCCGGGAGGCCGCCTCCACGGCCTCCGGGATCGCGCCCCTGTAGAACGCGTCCGCACCGCGCTCCGCGATGGCCTGGAGGGTGCGGGCGAGGTCGGCCTGGACCAGCCGGTCCCCGGGCTGCCAGGGGCTGCCGTCCGGGCGCAGGAAGATCCGGGCGACGTTCGCTTGGCCCGCGAACAGCTTCGTGCCGGATTCGAGGATGTCGGTGTCGCCCCGGGTCAGCACGAACCCGTCCCGGGCGAGCGCGATCGCCGGCGCCATCACCCGCGCCAGCGGCAGGGTCCCGTACGCGGTGAGGGCGGTGTTGAGGCCGAGCACCGTCCCGGGCACGCCGGCCGCCTTCCAGCCGCGCAGGCTCGCGCCCTTCACGACGTTGCCGGCAGCGTCGAGATACATGTCCCGGGTGGCGGCCGCCGGGGCGGTCTCGCGGAAATTGATGAAGCGGCTGCGCCCGTCGGCGCTGTGGAGCACCAGGAAGCCGCCGCCGCCGATGTTGCCGCAGCAGGGGTTCACCACCGCCTCGGCGTAAGCGACTGCCACCGCGGCGTCGACGGCGTTGCCGCCGGCCCTCAGGATGTCGGCGCCCACCTGCGAGGCGAGGCGCTGGGACGAGACCACCATCCCGTTCTCGGCCTCGACGGCCGGTCCCGAGGCGGAGCGCGCGGCGGGCGCGCCCAGGGCGAGCAGGGCCGTGAGGAGCAGCGCGCGTGCCGGTGCGATCATCCCTGCCCTCTCCGGTGCGGGTCCTGCGCCGTCATATAGGGGACCGTGCGCTGGAGTCGCTGGACCCGTCCGATCACCGCATCCCGAGGGGCGGCGAAGCCGCCGCGAAGGAGCCTCCGAGGGCTCGCGAGACTTCCGGAGCCCCTCCGAGCCCCTCCGAGCCCCTCCGAGCCCCTCCGAGCCCCTCCGAGCCCCTCCGAGCCCCTCCGAGCCCGCTGCACAGCACCGCAGGATGAGAGGGGCGAAGGGCGGTGAGGGATCGGGCCGATCCGCCTCACTCGGTTTCGCTGGAACGGTTCGGTTGAGGTGCCCCTCTCCGTCATCACGAGCGCAGCGAAGTGACCCAGGGTCGCGCCACGTCAGGAAGCGTGGCGCTGCTGGATTGCTTCGCTCCGCTCGCAAGGACGGCGCCGCCGAAGGCCTCAGCCGTTGCGGAACGTGTAGCTGTAGCCGTTCAGCGCCGGCGCGCCGCCGAGATGGGCGTAGAGCACCTTCGAGCCCTTCGGGAAGAAGCCCTTCTTCACGAGGTCGATCATGCCCTGCATCGACTTCCCCTCGTAGACCGGGTCGGTGATCATCCCCTCGAGCCGGGCCGAGAGGCGGATCGCCTCCACGGTCTCCTTGGAGGGCACGCCGTAGACCGGGTAGGCGTAATCCTCGTTGAGAACCACATCGTCGGCCACGATGTCGCCCGCGCCGACCAGGGCGGCGGTGTTCTGGGCGATGTCGAGGACCTGGGCCTTGGTCTGGGCCGGGGTGCAGGAAGCGTCGATGCCGATGACGTTGCGGGCGCGCCCGTCGGCCGAGAAGCCCACCAGCATGCCGGCATGGGTCGAGCCCGTCACCGTGCAGACCACCACGTAGTCGAAGCGCAGGCCCATCTCGGCCTCCTGCTTGCGCACCTCCTCCGCGAAGCCGACGTAGCCGAGCCCGCCGTACTTGTGCACCGAGGCACCGGCCGGGATCGCGTAGGGCTTGCCGCCCTCGGCCTCGACCTCGGCGAGCGCGCGCTTCCACGAATCGCGGATGCCGATGTCGAACCCGTCATCCACGAGCTGCGTCTGCGCGCCCATGATCCGCGACAGGAGGATGTTGCCGACCCGGTCGTAGACGGCGTCCTCGTGGGGCACCCAGGCCTCCTGGATCAGCCGGCACTTCATCCCGATCTTGGCGGCTACCGCCGCGACCATGCGGGTGTGATTCGACTGCACGCCGCCGATCGACACAAGCGTGTCGGCGCCGCTCTTGATCGCGTCCGGCACGATGTACTCGAGCTTGCGCAGCTTGTTCCCGCCGTAGGCGAGCCCGGAATTGCAATCCTCGCGCTTGGCGTACAACTCGACCTCGCCGCCGAGATGGGCCGTCAGGCGCTTGAGCGGCTCGATCGGCGTCGGGCCGAAGGTCAGGGGATAGCGCTCGAACTTGTCCAGCATCGGGTCTCTCCGGGTCTCGGGGCGCCCCCGGGGCAGCAGCGGTCTCGGTCCGCCCGGGCGCGTCGAAGCGAGGCCTCGGCGACGGCCCGCGCGAGGCCCGGCTCCGTCTTCGAGGCGCGGGGAGAAACTACCCGATCCGGGATGAAAGGTGCTCTCGATCTTCGAGTATGAACAGACCTTGACTTGCGCTGCTGACCGGGCTGGCTACGGAGTATTCCGGATTTCGTGCCGCATCCGAAAGAATCATCCATGTCCGCAGGGCTCGATCGGATCGACCAGAAGATCCTCCGCCTCCTCCAGACGGACGGGCGCATGGCGAATGCCGAGATCGCCGAGCGGGTCGGCACTAGCGCGGCCACCTGCCATCGCCGGATCCAGCGCCTGTTCGCGGACGGGTTCGTGCGGGCGGTCCGGGCGCTGATCGATCCGATGCGGGTCGGGCGCGGCACCCTGGTCTTCGTCGGCGTCGTGCTCGACCGCTCGACGCCCGAGAGTTTCTCGGAGTTCGAGGCCGCCGTGCGCGCGATCCCCGCGCTCCTCGACTGCCACCTCGTGGCCGGAGACTTCGACTACATGCTGAAGATCCGGGTCTCCGACATGGCCGACTTCAACCGCCTCCACAGCGCCACGCTGATCGGCCTGCCGGGGGTGCGCCAGACCCGGACCTTCTTCGTGATGAAGGAGGTGATCGACAACGCGCCGCTCGATCTGTGAGGGCCCCCTACCCCTCCCCGCGCCGCGCCTTGCGCAGCGCCTCCCACCGGTCGAGGCGCTCGGCGAGCCGGGTCTCGTAGCCCCGCTCGGTCGGCTGGTAGAGGTGCTGGCGCCCGAGCGCGTCGGGCCAGTAATCCTGGCCCGAGAAGGCGTCGGGCTCGTCGTGGTCGTAGCGGTAGCCCTCGCCGTAGCCGATCCGCTTCATCAGCTTGGTCGGCGCGTTGAGGATGGTCCGCGGCGGCGGCAGGGAGCCCGCCTCCTTGGCCAGCCGCGTCGCGGCCTTGTAGGCCTCGTAGACGGCGTTCGATTTCGGCGCGCAGGCGAGGTAGATCGCCGCCTGGGCGAGGGCCAACTCGCCCTCGGGGCTGCCGAGGAAGTCGAACGCGTCCTTGGCGGCGTTGGCCACCACCAGCGCCTGCGGGTCGGCGAGCCCGATATCCTCCACCGCCATGCGCACGAGCCGGCGGGCGATGAACAGCCGGTCCTCCCCGGCATCGAGCATCCGGCAGAGATAGTAGAGCGCCGCGTCCGGATCCGAGCCGCGCACGGTCTTGTGGAGCGCCGAGATCAGGTTGTAGTGGCCCTCCTGCGCCTTGTCGTAGATGGGCGCGCGCCGCTGCACGATCGCTTGCAGCGCCTCGGCGTCGAGGGTCTCGCCGGGGCGGGCCGAGCGCCAGACCTCTTCCGCCAGGGTCAGGGCCGCGCGGCCGTCGCCGTCGGCCATGCGGACCAGAACGCCGCGCGCCTCCTCGGTAAGCGGCAGGGCTTGGCCCGTCAGCGCCTCGGCCCGGACCAGCAGGCGCGCGACGGCGCCCGGATCGAGGGCCCGGAACAGCAGCACCCGGGCGCGGGATAGGAGCGCGGCGTTCAGCTCGAAGGACGGGTTCTCCGTCGTCGCGCCCACCAGCGTGACGGTCCCGTCCTCCATCACCGGCAGGAAGGCGTCGAGCTGGGCCCGGTTGAACCGGTGGATCTCGTCGACGAACAGCAGGGTCCCCTGCCCGGTCGCCCGCCGCTTGCGCGCCGCCTCGAACACCTTCCGCAGGTCGGGCACGCCGGAGAAGATCGCCGAGATCTGCTCGAAATGCAGGTCGGTGCCCTGGGCGAGCAGCCGCGCAACCGTGGTCTTGCCGGTGCCGGGCGGCCCCCAGAAGATCAGCGAGCCGAGCGTCCGTCCCCGCAGCAGGCGCGTGAGCGCCCCGCCCTCCCCGGTCAGGTGTTCCTGGCCGACGACCTCGGCGAGGGTCTGCGGGCGCAGCCGGTCCGCCAGCGGGCGGGCGGCCTCGGCGCCGGGGGCGCGGCCGGGATCCGGCGCGGCGGGTGTCTCCGCGGAGGCGAACAGGTCGGACATCCGCGCATCAACACCGGGCGCGGCCGGGGGCGCAAGCCGGGAGCCGGGGCTTGCCCACGGCCACGGGCTCGGCGCCCCGCGACGGGATCAGCCGCCGAACACCGAGGTCAGGATCTCGCCGTTGCGGTTGATCGCGACCTCCCAGGAATTGAGGCTGTTGCGGGTGACCCGGTCGAGGTCCTTGGTGGTCGCCATTGGCACGCCGTTGACCGCCACGATCACGTCGCCCTTCTGTAGCCCGACCCGGGCCGCGATGGAGTTCTCGTCCACCGCCTGCACGGCCACGCCCTCGGCCGGGAAGTCCACCTGCATCTCCTCGGCCACCGCCGGCGAGGTGTTGACGAGGGTCGCGCCGACGAACGGCGAGCGGGTCTTCACCTTGAGCGCGTCCCGGGGACGCGTCTCGGGAGCCGGGGCGAGCTTGACCGGGACCGTCTGACGGGTCGTGCCGCGGAGGATCCCGAACCGGGCGTGGCCCTGCACGCCCTTCAGGGCGAAGCGGTAGCCGAAGGCCTCCGGATCGGCGACCTCCTGGCCGTCGACCGTGAGGATCAGGTCGCCGCGCTTCAGGCCCGCCTCCTCGGCCGGGCTCTTGGGCTGGAGGCTCGCCACCAGCACGCCGGTCGGGTGGTCGAGGCCCATGCTGTCGGCGATGTCGGGCGTCACGCTCTGGATGCGCGCCCCGAGCCAGGGCCGGCGCACGACGTTCGCCCCGTCCCGGGCGGCGTCGACCACCGCCTTGACCATGCCCACCGGGATCGCGAAGCCGATGCCGTGGCTCCCGCCAGACTGCGAGTAGATCGCGGTGTTGATGCCGACCAGTTGGCCGCGCAGGTCCACCAGCGCGCCGCCGGAATTGCCCGGGTTGATCGCCGCGTCGGTCTGGATGAAGTACTGGTAGTCCGCGGAGCCGACCTGCGTGCGCGCCAGCGCCGAGACGATGCCCTGCGTCACCGTCTGGCCGACGCCGAACGGGTTGCCGATCGCCATCACGAAGTCGCCGACCTCCAGGGCGTCGGCATCGCCGAACGGCATCGGCACGAGGCCCTTCGGCGGTTCCTTGATCTTGAGCACCGCGAGGTCGGTGCGGGTGTCGCGCATCACGATCGTGGCCTCGAACTCGCGGCGATCCGCCAGGGCGATCCGCACCTCGTTCATGTTGTCGATGACGTGGTTGTTCGTGATCACGAGCCCGTCGGCATCGACCAGCACGCCCGAGCCCAGGGAGCGCTGCGCCCGGTCACCCCGGGGGCCGCGGCCGCCCTCCGGCTCGCCGAAGAAGCGGCGCATGAACTCCTCCATGGCGCTGGTGCGCGCGCTGGAGCGCTTGTCCACGTGGGAGGCGTAGACGTTCACCACCGAGGGCGCGGCCCGCTTCACCACGGGGGCGAAGGAGAGCTGCACGTCGGCCTTGCTGAGCGGCACGACCTTCGCGGTGCCGTCCTTCGCGGGCTCCCGGGTCTCCGTCCGCGCCATCTGCGCCGCGGCCGGGCTGGCGGCCAGCAGGGCTGCGACGAGGGCGGGCAGGGTGAGGCGGGTCAGCATGCAGGGCTCCGGCGTCTGGGCGGGCGCGCCGTCCAGGCCGAGACAAGGCAGGCGCACCGTGCGGCCCCACGCTATCGAGGCCGATTGCGGCAGGTCGACGACACCTTCGCCGCAGGCGGGGCGTGTCGCCGTCAGACGGCTTCCTTGCTGCGCGCCCGCCGCTTCCCGGCGGGCTGCGGCGCGGGCTCGGCTTCGGGTTCCGGCGCCGCGGCGCGCGGCTGCCCGAGGCCCAGGGAGCGGGCGAGCTGCGAGCGCTGCTCGGAATAGCTCTGGGCCGTCATCGGGTAGTCCGAGGCGAGGCCCCACTTGGCGCGGTAGGCCTCCGGCGTCAGGCCGCGCAGGGTGAGGTGCCGGCGCAGCGTCTTGTAGGGCTTCCCGTCCTCGAACGAGATCAGGAAGTCCGGATTGATCGAGCGCCGGATCTCCTGCGCGGTCGCCTTGGCGATCGGCGGGCTCTGGCCGGCGTCGCAGACCCCCCGAATCGCCGCGTGCACCTCGTTGAGGAGGCCGGGCAGATCCGCGCTCTGCACGTGATTGTGGCTCACATAGGCCGAGACGATCTCGGAAGCGAGCGTGACGAGGCGGAGAGAGCCGCCGTTCGACTGGGCCATGTCTCGTGCGTTGCCTTCTCGTGATGACGAAACTCGCCAGAACGCAAGCACTGCGTCGCGATTCGGACGCCTGATACAATCGCATTC
>NZ_JBYQVE010000001.1:3612500-4144668 GCF_058072805.1 Methylobacterium sp. 1A
GAAGCAGTGCAGCACCGCCCGGAACGGCGCCCGGCCCATCTCGTCGGCAAGCACCCGCTCCATGTGGTCGTCGGCGTCCCGGGCGTGGATCACGAGCGGCAGGCCGGAGAGCCGGGCCGCCGCGATGTGGGCGCGCAGCACCCGCTCCTGCACGGCCTCGGGGGCGGCGTCGGCGTAGTGGTAGTCGAGGCCGGCCTCGCCGATCCCGACGCAGCGCGGGCTGGCCTGGGCGAGGCCCGCGATCGTCTCGGCGGCGACGTCCGGCTCCTCGGCGGCCCCGTGGGGATGGGTGCCGACCGTGTGCCAAACCTCGGGATGGGCCTTGGCGATCGCCCGGTAGGTGTCGGCCTTGGCGACCCGGGTGGCGATCGTGAGCATGCCGGCGACGCCCGCGGCCTTGGCGCGGGCGATCACGCCCGGGAGGTCGGCGGCGAAGTCCGGGAAGTCGAGATGGCAGTGGCTGTCGATGAGCATCGGGTCTCGGGGCCGTCGGGCGGCAGGGTCCTTCAAGCGGCAAGGTCCTTCAGGCGGACGGAGTCTCGGGGCGCTCGAAGCGCGGGAAGATCGGCGCGGGGGCGGGGAGCGCCGTGCCGGGCACGAGCCGGCCCCCCTCCCCCACATCGGCGAGGCCGCGCCGGTCGGCCGGCACCGCCAGCAGGTCGAGGAGCTTGGCCGCCGCCCCCGGCACGAAGGGCTGGGTCAGGATGCCGAAGACGCGCAGGGATTCCAGCGTCGTGTAGAGCACCGCGTTCATCCGCGCCGGGTCGGACTTGCGCAGTTTCCATGGCTCCTGGGCGGCGAAGTAGCGGTTGGCCTCGGCCACCACGGCCCAGATCTCGGCCAGGACGGTGTGGAGCGCCAGCTCGCCCATGAGGGTCCGGGCCCGTGCCGGCAGGGCGTCGGCCTGGGCCAGCAGGGCCGTGTCGGCCGCGTCCAGGCTGCCCGGATCCGGCACCGCGCCGTCGCAGTTCTTGGCGACCATCGTGAGCGAGCGCTGGGCGAGGTTGCCGAGATCGTTGGCGAGATCGGCGTTGATCCGGCCGATGATCGCCTCGTGGCTGTAGCTGCCGTCGCCGCCGAACGGCACCTCGCGCAGCACGAAGTAGCGCACCGGGTCGACCCCGTAGGTGTCGGCGAGCTCGAACGGGTCGAGGACGTTGCCCAGCGACTTCGACATCTTCTCGCCCTTGGAGAGCAGGAAGCCGTGGCCGAAGACGCGCTTCGGGAGCGGCAGCCCGGCCGACATCAGGAAGGCCGGCCAGTAGACCGCGTGGAACCGGACGATGTCCTTGCCGATCACGTGCAGGTCCATCGGCCAGAATCTTTTTTGGGGGTTCTCCGCGTCGGGGAAGCCGGTGACGGTGAGATAGTTGGTGAGCGCGTCGACCCACACGTACATCACGTGGTTCGGATGCCCCGGCACCGGCACGCCCCAGTCGAAATTGGTGCGGCTGACCGAGAGGTCCTTGAGGCCGGAGCGCACGAAGCTCGCCACCTCGTTCCGGCGCGTGTCCGGCCCGATGAAATCCGGCTGATCCGCGTAGAGTTCCAGCAGCCGGTCCTGGTAGGCGGACAGTCTGAAAAGGAAATTCTCCTCCTCCATCCACTCGACCGGCGTGTCGGTGGCGAGGCTGCGGCGGCTGCCATCCTCCAGGAGCCGGGTCTCGGACTCGTCGTAGTAGGCCTCGTCGCGGACCGAGTACCAGCCGGCATACTTGTCGAGGTAGATGTCGCCGTTGGCCTCCATCCGCCGCCAGATCTCCTGGGCGGCGGCGTAGTGGCCGGGCTCGGTGGTGCGGATGAAGCGGTCGTAGGCGCAGTCCATCCGGTCGGCCATGGCCTGGAACCGGGCGGCCGTGCCGTCGACGTAGGCGCGCGGGGTGGTGCCGGCCCGGGTCGCGGCCTGCTGGATCTTGAGCCCGTGCTCGTCGGTCCCGGTGGAGAACAGCACGTCGTAGCCGTCGAGCCGGTGGAAGCGCGCGATCGCGTCGGCGGCGATCACCTCGTAGGCGTGGCCGATATGGGGCGCGCCGTTGGGGTAGGAGATCGCGGTCGAGAGACCGAACGTCTTTCGGGGATTCGCCGGGGCGTTGGACGTCACGTCTGTGGTGTTCCGGATGAGCGCGGGAAGCTGCCCGCGTTGTCGCGCGGCCGGCGCCGGGACGCAACCGTCGCCGCCTGCGGGCGCGACGGCGATCCTCCGCGGCGGCCGGCACCGGACACGCGTGATCGTCCGCGCGCGCGCGTGGCGCCGGGGGCATGGCCCGGGAGACGGCACGAGGGACGCGGGACGCCGCGGGAACCCAGGTGTCGGCCAAGTACGCGCGGGATCCGATCCCCGCGGCGCCCCGCGGCATCGACCGGGCATGGTCCCCAGCCGCTGCCGTCTGTCTCGTCGCGGCGTCTCCGACGTCCCGGTCCTGCGACTCCCCGTGAGCGGTCTCGGTCGCGGTGCGCGCACGCCGTGCCCGCACCTCCGGAACCCGCATCGGCGCCGTGGCCTTCCAGCCGTCCCCCGCCTCGTAGTGGGCGGGTCCGCAGGTCGCTCAGGGTCGGCCCAGAGGCGGGTCGGCGCGGGGGCATTTCCTCACCCCGCCGGGCACAGTGCCGCCCGGTCTCACGCCCGCATCCGAGGCACGCCCCGCACCGGTCCGTCGCCCGGGGCGATGGCGGCTGAGAGCCACCGACGCGGGCGCCGCCCCGTCCCCGGACCCGCACGGTCAGCCACCGGGCGGGCCCCCGAAGGACGCCCCGGGATCGCTCCCGGGCCGCCGCGGACAGGTGCGGTCAGGAAGCACAAAATAGGAACATTGTCAAGGGAAGCTGAGCCGCGCGCTGCGGTCGACGCGCACCTCTCCGTCATCGCGAGCGCAGCGAAGCGAGCCAGGGCGGCGCAACATCGGCAAGGTCGCGCTGCTGGATTGCTTCGCTCCGCTCGCAAGGACGTCGGTGCCGAAGACTCATCGGCCGCGGGCACCGTCACATGGGCCGAGCCCTGCCGGCGTTCCGTCGCGCCGCCGGATCGGTGCACCACGCACGGCTGCCATCGACGTCACATCGGCCCGGAATGCCGAGCGCCAGCGGACGCAGATCCGCTCGCTAAGTTATTCTCGGAGCTTGAGGGACGCAGGAGCGTGACATATGAGCGATTCGAATCGGTATTGCGGGGTCTTTGTCGACGAAATGTATATAGAGATCGGACTTATGGCCGTACACGGTTCGATATATTGCGAATAACAGAGACAATAAGTCGATTATTGCTGAATTGGTCGATCGAATATGGGGGCGATGTGATCTATCTTTCGTTGATGTCTTGTCTTCAGGTCACGCTCCGGGGCATCCGGCTCCGCGCAACGGACGGGTTCTCCGGAGGCCGCGCGCCGGCGCCTCTCCGAGCGGCCTGAGCGCCGGGTCTTCTCGACGGCCGGGACACATCCCCGGACGCGCTTCAAGCTCTGGCAGGAGGTCGTCGCCGAACGGATCGGGCCGATCGAGCAGCGCCGGCGCGCCGACGGGCCGTTCGCGGGCGAGATCGAGATCGGCGCCGTCGGCCCGCTGACCTTCAGCCGGATCACCCAGAGCGCCCTCACGACCACGATCACCGCCGATACGGTCCGGCGCCGGCCTGACGGGCTGATCCGCTTGAACTTCCGTCTCGTCGGCGCGTCCACCTTTCAGCAGCACGGCCGCGAGGCGGTGCAGGGGACGGGAGACCTCACCGTCATCGACCATCACCCGGGCGTGCTGGACGCGCGCACGGATGGCCAGACCCTGGTCATGGCCCTGCCGCGGGAGCGCCTCGAGAGCCTGCTCGGACCGGCCCGGCTGTTCGCGGCCCTGACGATGCCCGCCGGATCGGCCACGACCCGCCTGGTGACGACCTTCTTCGGGGATCTGCTCCGGGTGAACCGGCAACTCTCCCCCGAGGCGGCGGAGCGCATGGCGACCATCGGCGTGGATCTGATCGTGGCCGCGCTCGCGGATCGGATGGCCCGGGAGGTGCCGCATTCCCTGCACGGCAGCGTCGTGGTCCAGCGCGCCAAGGCCCATGTCGAGGCGAATCTCGGCGACCAGACCCTCGATCCGCCCCGGCTCGCCGCCGCGATGGGCGTGTCCCTGCGCCGGCTCCAGGAACTGTTCCACGAGCGCGGCCAGCACATCTCCGACTGGATCTGGGAGCGCCGCCTCGCGGCGGCGGCCAGGCGCCTCTCCGATCCGGTCAGCCTGCACCGCCCGATCGGCGTCGTGGCCTACGAGTGCGGCTTCGCGACCCAGGCCCATTTCGCCCGGCGCTTCAAGGACCGCCACGGCCTGTCGCCCCGCGCCTACAGGGAAGCCGCGATCTTGCGCCTGTCCGGCAGCCGGCCGGATCCGTGAGACGCCGCGACTCCGGTGCCGGTCGCGGGCGGCCGGGACGCGGCGCCGGGACGAGGGGCGGTGCCGTGCCCCGGGGCACGGCTCCGACGTCGCGGCCCCCGCCGCCCTCACCCGGCGCAAGCCGCCTCCGGCCGCACCACTTCCCCGGCCGCGCGCCCCGCCGCGTCGAAGAGCGCGCGGCAATACGCGATCAGGCGATCGGTCCGGTCCGCGCCGCTCCGGAAGGCGATGTGCCCGTCCGGGCGCACCAGCACGAGCGCCGGCCGGCCCTCCAGCCCGTAGGCGCCGTGTGCCCGGCCGTCCAGATCCGACAGGACGGGCATCTCCGCCGCGATCAGGGGGCCGGCGAGGACGAGCCGCGGACGCAGCCAGGGCCAGGGCGCCACGGCCTGGACCGCCTCCAGAAGGAAGGGCGCCGCCTCCGGCGACCGTCCGTCGAAGCACAGGAGCGCCCAGCCCGTCGTCCATCCGTCCGGGTTGTAGAGGAACGGGAACAGGCGCGTGCGCACCCCGTCCCGCGTCACCGGCGCGTCCGGCGCGCGCTGGCCCGGCTTCGGCCCCGGCCGCAGCAGGTGCGTCAGGTTCGCGAGGCCCGACAGGTGATCCGCGTTCAGGAGGCTGCCGGGATAGGCGACGCCCATCTGCTGCATGTCGTCCGTCCCCTGCAGCAGGGAGCCCAGGTTCGGCAGCGCCTTCGCGGCCAGCCCCAGCACCGTGTCGGTGACGGGGCCGCGATAGACGGTCCACCGGAACCCGCGCACCTGCTGGGCGCTCAGCCGGGCGTGCTCGCCGCCGCGCTCGCCGTCGTAGGAGTCGAGGATGGCGGGCGCCGCCTCGCCCCGCAGGGTCATGGCCAGCCGCCACGCGATCTCGACCGCGTCGTGGAGGCCGGCATTCATCCCCTGGCCGCCGATCGGCAGGGACAGGTGCCCGGCATCGCCCGCCAGGAACACGCGGCCCCGCGCGTAGCCGGGGGAGACCCCGTAGGCGAAGCGGCTGTGGGTGAGCCATTGCGGGTCGCTCAGGGTGAGGGTCTCGTCGCCGGTGACCTCCCGGGCGAGGGCCTGGATCTCCGCGAGCGTCGGGTCGCGGTCCGGCACGCCGGCGTCGTCGGCCAGGAAGAACAGCCGGTGGTAGCCGCCCCAGACCGGCATGATGCCGGCGAAGCCGCGCGGGTAGTAGAAGAACCAGAGCTGGTCCGGCTCGGACCCGCGGCGCCAGGACAGCCGGGCGTCGACCTGCCGGTTCATGCAGCCCGCGAGCCGCTCGGGCTCGAAATCCAGGCCGAGCCGGGCGCGGACCGTGCTCCGGGCCCCGTCGGCGGCCACGCAGTAGCGGGCGCGCAGCCGCGTCTCCGGCCCGTCCGCGCCCCGCCGGAGGGTCACGGTGACGCCCGCCGCGTCCTGGTCGATGCCGGTCACCGTGCAGCCCCGGTCCAGCCGACCGCCGCGGGCCTCGAACGCGTCGATCAAGGTCCGCTCGATCACGTCCTGCCCGCTGTACAGGACGTCGGGATAGGGGCTGGCGACGTCGGCGATGGGGATCGGCGTCGTCGGCGCGCCGTCGACGAAGAAGTTGATGGTGCGGACCGCGTAGGCGTTCTCCGCCAGGGCGTCGCGCAGGCCGATGCCGGCGAGCAACTCCTGCGGGCGGGCCCAGAGATTGTTGGCCCGCGAGTACGCCCTGACCTCCGCGCGCTGCTCCAGGATCAGGCACGACACGCCGTGATGGCGCAGGGCGCAGCCCGCGGTCAGGCCGACGGGGCCCGCGCCGACGACGATCACGTCGGCGTCGTAGCCCGGGGCGGCGTGGGCGTCGGTCATCGGTCGGTCTCCTGTCGGCTTTCCTGTCGGGTCTCGTGCGGGGTCTCGTGCGGGGTCTCGTGCGGGGTCTCGTGCGGGGTCTCGTGCGGCGTCTCCTGCCGGGCCTCCGCGGCGATGGACGCGATGGCGGCGTGGGAGGCGCCGATCCGCCGCTGCAGGCCCTGCAGCAGCGCGGCGGCGGCCTCGACGGCCTCGGGCGCGAGGCCCTCGGTGAGCCCGTCCGACCAGAGGGCGTTGCGCGCCATCGCCTGCCGATAGGCCCCCGCGCCCCGCGGGGTCATGGCGACGAGGGGCGCGCGGCGGTGGTGGGGGTTGGGCGCGAGCCGGATCAGCCCGTCGGCCCGCATCTCGCCGACGAGGCGCTGCACCGACTGGCGGGCGAGGCCCATGTTGCGGGCGATGTGGGCGACGGGCAGCGGCGCCGGCGCGAGGGCGATGGCCCCCAGCACCTGCCAGCGGGCGCTGGTGAGCCCGAGATCCTGCACCAGCGTGTCGCCGGCCGCGAGCAGGTCGCCGTTGAGGCGGAACACCGCGACCACGAGGTCCGACAGGGCGTGCCGGGTCCGGTCGCGGTCGCGGGCTGTCCGAGGCGGGTCGGGCTCCATGGGGCACGTCCTGACGGCAGGATGTTGTCAGAATGACAGTATGCTGTCATCGCGCGGACAACGGCGCCGGCGCCGGACGGTTCCACGCCGGCGGCGGGCCGGATCCCGATGTCGGATACGGGGACGGGTGCCCGCCGGGCCCTAAGCCACCGCCGCGAGATCCCCGAACAGCGACAGCACGACCGGGCGCCGGTCGAGGTTGTAGATCGCCGCCTCCCGGGCGGCGCGGCCGAACCGGTCGGCGACCTCCACCAAGGCCGCGAGGCGGGCGGGGGGCTCATCCCGGCGCCGGTCGATCTCGGCCGAGACGAAGCGCAGCACCGCGTCCTGGGCGGCCTCGAACCGCGCCTCGGCGTCGCGGCCCGCCAGGGTCTCGGCGAGCTTGAGCACCCGGCCCCAGTCGGGCGTGCGCGCCCGCGCCAGCAGGGTCTCGATCTCGGCCACGAGGCCGGCGGTGACCGGATCGAGCATCGCGAGCGCGCGGGCGACCGAGCCCTCGCACTGGGCCAGTGCCCGGGCCAGGGCGGTCTCGTCGGGCTGCGCGAAGGGCTCGGGCAGGCCGCGCACCACCCGGGCGACGTCCTCGGCCGGGAGGGGGCGCAGCATCAGCGCCCGGCAGCGGGAGCGGATGGTCGGCAGCAGCCGGCCGGGCTGGTGGGACAGGATCAGGAACAGCGCGCGGGGCGGCGGCTCCTCCAGCACCTTCAGCAGCGCGTTGGCGGCGTTGGCGTTCAGGTCCTCGGCGCTGTCGAGGATGCAGACGCGCCAGCCCGAATCCGCGGCCGTCGAGGCGAACAGGTCGAGGGCGCGGCGCACGGCGTCGACCGAGATCTTGGTCGGCAGCGTCTTGGCGCCGGCGCTCCGGTGGCGGCGCAGGACCACGAGGTTCGGGTGCGACAGGCCCGCCACCTTGCCGAGGACGGCGTCGCCCGCCGGCACGGCGAGGCCCGCCGGGCCCCCGCCCCCCGGGTAGGCGAGCAGGCGCCGGGCGACCCGGTAGGCCAGGGTCGCCTTGCCGATGCCGGGGGCGCCGCCGATCAGCCACGCGTGGTGCAGGCGCCCCGCCGCGATGGCGGCCGCGAAGGCGTCGGCCGCGGCCGCGTGGCCGACGAGCCCGAGGGTCTCGCGCGGGCGCGGGATCCCGGCGAGGTCCCCGGGCTCGACGTCGTCGGCGGCGCGGTCGGTGGGCTTCACGGGGCGGGTCTCACGGGGCGGGCTTCACGGGCGGGCTTCATGGAGTGGGTCTCACGGCGCGGGCCGGCGGCCTCCGATCTGGGCGGCGCGCCCGCGCGACTGCTTACACGGCCGCCGGCCAGGATGGGACCGGTCGGGCCGGGACCGGCCCCGCCCGTACGGCCGCTCACGCGGCGTCGCCGCTCCGGCCCGCCCCCGCCGGCCGGTCGGGCAGGAGCGCCGGCAGCCGGGACGCGACGGCGGCGCGGATCGCCGCCTCGACCGCGTCGGGATCGCGGGACGCGTCGATCACCGCGCAGCGCCCCGGTTCCGCCCGGGCGATCGCCAGGAAGGCCTCCCGCAGCCGGACGTGGAAGTCGAGGGCCTCGGCCTCGAACCGGTCGGCCCCCTGCCCCGTCCGGGCGCCGCGCCCGGCCGCGCGGGCGAGGCCGGACTCGGGGGCGAGGTCGAGGATCAGGGTGAGATCGGGCCGGGTCGGGCCGACGACGACCCGCTCCAGGGCGTCCACGAGCCCGGGATCGAGGCCCCCGGCGGCGCCCTGGTAGGCCCGGGTCGAGTCGATGAACCGGTCGCACAGCACGGTCTCGCCCCGGCGGAGCGCCGGGCGGATCAGCCGGTCGAGATGGTCGATCCGGGCGGCGCTGAACAGCAGGGCCTCCGCGAAGGGGCCGTAGGGCTTGGCGACGCCGTCGAGCAGCGCCGTGCGGATCTCCTCCGCCCGCGGCGAGCCGCCGGGCTCGCGCGTCACGCAGACGGGCCGCCCCGAGCGCGCGCGCAGGGTCGCGGCGAGGCGGGCGATCTGGGTCGACTTGCCGGCCCCCTCCCCGCCCTCGACGGTGATGAAGGTGCCGCCCGCCCCGGCGGGATCCCCGGACAGCGGCCCGGTCACGCGCGCGCCGTCACGACGGGTTGGCCGCCCCGGCAGCACCCTTGTCCCCGCCCTTGTCGGTTCCCTTGTCGGTTCCCTTGCCGGCCCGGTCGAAGGCCTTGCGGACGAGGCCGGTGCCGAATTCCAGCGCCGCGTCCATCGCCCGCTGCGACAGGGTGCCGGGCTCCACCGCGGCGCCGGCGAAGAGCGGCTGGTCGAGGGCGACGGTGTCGCCGCGCTGGACGCGCAGGATCCCGACCCGCTGGCCCTCCTCCACCGGGGCGATGAGCGGCCCGGTATAGATCGCCCTGGCGCTGACCCGGTCGCTGGAGCCCCGCGGCAGCAGCACCCGCACGGGCTTCTTCGCCACCAGCGGCACCGAGCCCGACTGGCCGCCGAACACCGAGGCCTCGGCCACGGTCTCGCCCGGCGCGAAGACCTGCCGGGGCTCGAAGGCGCGGAAGCCCCACTCCATCAGCTTGCGCGACTCGGAGGCGCGGTCCCGGGCGGTCTTGAGCCCCGAGACCACCAGCACGAGCCGCTGGCCGTTCTGCACCGCCGAGCCGGTGAGCGCGTAGCCGGATTCCTCCAGGTAGCCGGTCTTGAGCCCGTCCGCGCCGATGTCGAGGGCGAGCAGCGGGTTGCGGTTCTGCTGGCGGATCTTGTTCCAGGTGAACTCCTTCTCGGCGAAGATCTTGTAGTAGTCCGGGTAGGTGTCGATGATGTGCAGCGCGAGCTTCGCCATGTCCCGGGCCGTGACCTTCTGGTCGGGCGCCGAGTAGCCGGTGGCGTTGCGGAAGGTCGAGTTCGTCAGCCCGATCTCCTTGGCGCGCTGGTTCATCAGCCCGGCGAAGGCCTCCTCGGAGCCGGCCATGTTCTCCGCGATGGTGATGGCCGCGTCGTTGCCCGACTGCACGATCAGGCCGCGCAGCAGGTCCGCCATCTTGATGCGGCTGTTCACCTGCGCGAACATCGACGAGCCGCCGCCCCCGGCCCCGCCGCGCTTCCACGCGTCCTCGGTGACGGTGAACTCCGTGTCCATCGACAGGCGGCCGGATTTCAGCGCCTCGAATACGATGTCGGTGGTCATGAGCTTGGCCATGCTGGCCGGCGAGAACCGCTCGTCGGCGGCCTTCTCGAACAGGACCGAGCCGGAATCGGCGTCGATCAGGATCGCGTGCGGGGCCGCGGTCTGGAAAGTCTGCGCGGCGGCGGCGGCGAGGCCGGCGCCCAGCGCGCAGGCGGCCGCGAGAAGGGTGAGAAGGGGTCTGCGCATCACCGTTCCGTCCCGCGCCTGCCGTCGGGCCGGAAGCGTCCCGCCCGTATCCCAATAACAAGCGTGACCATATTACGGTTTCGGCGCCGGATCGAATGCGAAATGCCGCATCGGCCGCCACATCGGCCGCCACATCGGCCGCCACATCGACCGCCACATGGGCCGCCGGACCCGTCGGGCGGCCGCGGGTCGGCCCGGGCGCCGCCGTCAGTAGATCCCGGCGAGGCGGGCGTGTCCCGCCTTGCCGGCGGTCTTGGTGGCCGGCCCCTTGGCGGCGGGGGCCTTGGGGGCGGTCTTGGCAGAGGTGGTCGCGGAGCCGTTCGCGGCCGGCGCACCGGCCTTCGTGGCCGACGCCCTGGCCGGCACCGCGGCGAGGCGCGCCATGGCGAGCTTGGCCGAGGCCGGCATCGCGGCGGGCATCGCGGCCGGGGACGCGCCGTGCGGCGCGGAGGACGGGCCCGACGACGCCTTGGCGAGCTTCACGGTCCCGGGCGCCGGGACCGCCCGGCGATGGACCTCGGCGAGGGCCGGGCCGGCCTTCGGGCCGGCCTTCCCGGCGGCATGACCGTGCGCCGGCGGCGCGGCCGGGGCGAGGCCAGGGGTGTGGGCCGGGTTGAGACCCGCGACCTTCAGGGTCCCGGCCCCGAGGCCGCCCCTGGCGGCGACGGCCGGCACGGGGGCGGGCCGGAACTCGCGCACCCGCGGGGCGGTGGGCTGCACGGCCGCCGGGACCGTCACGGCGGCCGAGGCCAGCACGATCGGCGCGCGCACCGGCGCCGTCCGCTCGGGCCGGGCGGCCGGGGCCTCGGCGGGCGCCTTCCCGGCCGCCGTCCCGGCCTCCGTCCCGCTCTCCTCCGCCTCCTGGGCGGGCCTGAAGGCCAGAGCCGGGGCTGAGCGCGTGTAGCGCTCGGTGTCCTCCGTCGGGCCGAGATCGGCCATCATCACGGTCGAGCGGCCGGCCGGCCGCCCGTCGGTGCGCAGGCTCGCGAGGAGCTTGCGGTCGTCGCTGCCGGCCACCGAGGCCTTGCCGACATACTCGACGCGCACCCGCGCGGTGCCCCTCCGGTGGAAGCCCAGCGCTTCGGCCGCATCCTCCGACACGTCCATGACCCGGCCGGCATGGTAGGGGCCGCGGTCGTTGACGCGCACCAGCATCGAGTAGCCGTTCTCGAGGTTCGTCACCCGGGCGTAGCTCGGCAGCGGCAGGGTCGGGTGGGCGGCGGCGATCGAGTGGCGGTCGAAGACCTCGCCGTTGGCGGTCATGCGGCCGTGGAAGGCCGAGCCGTACCAGGAGGCGAGCCCCTCGCGGACGTAGCCGCTCGGATTCTCCTTCGGCACGTAGGTCTGCCCGGCCACCACGTAGGGCTTGCCGGTGTAGCGGCGCCCGCCGCCCTTCGGGATCACGTCGCCCTCGTTGTAGAGGCGCGGGCTCGCCTTCACCCCGTATTTCGGGTCGATCCCGTTCCCGGCGGCGAGCTTCTGCTGGGGCGAGGTCGCGCAGTTGGCCGTGGCCAGGGCCACGCCCGAGACGGCGATGAGCCGCAGGGCGAGGCGCGCCGGCCGGGGAAGCGTCGTGCGCACCATCGTGGGGTTCACCAAACTCTACGCGTGAGCGGGGCCCGACCGGACCGGAGCCGGCCGCGTGCACGGGGCCGCGATCGGTCCACCCAGATTTGTAGCGGTCGCGTAAAGGAAGCCTGAACGATGGGCTGCGGCCGGGTTCAGGAAGCGGGCCGCGCGGCCGGTCGGTTCTCGAGCATTGCGCGCGGATCGACGGGCAACATCTTGTTCGGGAACGGATTTTTCAAATTCTTACTGGCGCGCCCGTCCGACCGCCCCCGGGCGCGGCGCTCCACTTTTCCGTGTGGGAGCGGGGCCAGGATCGCGATGGCTCGGGACCGAGTCGGTGCGGAGGCCGCGGGCCGCTTGATCCGCGCCGGCCCTCCGCGGCGCCGCGGTCCCGGAGGGCCGGAAGGCGCCGCGCGCAGCAGCGGCACGCTCCGGAGCGGCCGCGCCGCCCCGGGTTCGAGCCCGGTCCGGCCTCAGCGGGACTGCGTGTCGGTGAGCTGCCCGATCGACTGGGCGCCGCGCTGCTTGAACAGCAGGTCGAGGCCTTCCAGCATCAGCGCGTGCATCTTGGTCCGCTCGGCGTAGGCGAGGTCGCGCAGCTGGTCGTAGACCGGCGGCTCCAGGTAGACCGACATCTGGCGGGCGCGCTGCTTGAGCGTGGCCGCCTGCTTCGGCGCCGGGGGCGCGAGGGTGAGCGACACGATCTCGGCGCCCTGCGGCCGGGCCGCCTGGGGCCGGGCCGGCGGGCTCGCCGAGGCCACGATCGCCGCGAGGCTGAGCTTAGGCGGCTTGGACATGCTGGCCCGTCCTCAGGGACTGCGTGCGGCGCTCGATCCACGACCAGAGGCGGCGGACCTCGCCGGCGGCCTGGCCCTTGGGGTTGAACTCGGTGACGCCCTGGCCGAGGCCGATCGCGTCCTGGTGGTCGGTGCGGGCGACGATGTTCACGTCGGGCAGGATGCCGAGCACCGCGAGCCCGTCCGCGGCGTCGCGGACCCGGTAGGAGCGCGGCGGGGTCTGGTTCAGCACGAAGGCGAACTTCTTCTCCAGCCGGTAGACGGCGGCCAGGGTCGGCTTGAACGCCCGCAGGTCCGCGGGGGTCGGCCGGCACGGGATGATGCACAGATCCGCGGCGCGGATCGCCGAGAGGGTGCCGGTGGAATCGACGCCGGGCGTGTCGATGAACACGTAGTCGTAGGCGGAGTCGCGCAGGCGCTCCATCACGGCGTCGATCTGGGTGGCGTCGATCTGCGCCACCTCGGGACCGTCGGCCGTGCGGTGGTCCAGCCAGTCGGAGATCGTGGCCTGCCGGTCCATCTCCAGGATGCAGACCGTGTGGCCCGCCTCCCGGGCGGCCACCGCCAGGGAGATGCACAGCGTGCTCTTGCCGCTGCCGCCCTTCTGCGTGACGAAGGTGATCGCTTTCATCCCGGGCGTCCTCCAGAAGGCCCCATGCATCCGTCCGGGCGCCCGCAACTGCCGGTCGCCGCGCCGTCTGTGCCAACCTCAGGTATGGGATTCGCGGCGTGCCGCGATCCTGTGACCCAAGGATGTCGGGGCATAGGTTGGGGTCGACATGGTTAACGAGCCGTTAAGACAACGGTCCCTCGCGGATATCCCCGCCCAGTGCGGCAGCAGGACAGCAGTCTAAACTTCAAGTTAAGATTCTTGGCATATAGAGGGTTAACAGCCTTTCCAGCGACGCCCGGATACCGTAGCGTGAGCGCGGGTGAGACGAGGAGCTTGGTGGGGGTGAAAACCTCAAGTTTAAAGACAAGGATCGCCCCATCGAGGAATGGCATGTCCGAAGCCCCGATCCCGCAATCCATTCTGGAGGCCTCCGGCGTCGTGGGCACCTGGGCCCACGATTACTGGGCGGGGCAGCTGGCGCTCTCGGCCCCGCTCGCGGATCTGCTCGGCCTGGACCCCGAGGCGGCCGCCGCCGGCGTGTCCCTGGAGGCCTTCCTCGACCGCACCCATCCCGAGGACCGCGTCCGGATCGAGAGCTATCTCCACGCGGTGGCCGAGACCGGCGGTCCCGTCGAGGCGGAGTTCCGCACGAAGGACACCCGCACCGGGATCCGCACGCTGCTGATGCGCGGCCGGATCGAGCGCGACCCCGCCGGCGGGGCGACCCGCGGGCGCGGCATCGCCATCGACCGCACCGAGGAGCAGGCCGCGAACCTCGTGCAGAGCGAGCGGGTGGTGAACCGGATGGCCGAGCACGTCATCGCCCTGCGCGACCTCGCCCGCGCCCTGCACCGGCCGTCGCTGACCGACCGGATCGAGCACCTGATGATCGAGATCGGCTTCGAGCTCGCCCGCTTCCTGCCCGAACCCGAGGACGAGCCGCGCCATTGAGCGCGCGACGGGGCGCGGAAGCCCCGCCGGACCGATTGATCGCGCCCGTTCCGGCAAGCTACTGTCCCGGCAACACTTTGCCGGGAGGACGGGGATGGCCCGCGACACGATCTACGACCGCGACCTCGACCGCGTCCCGGCCAACCACCAGCCGCTGACGCCCCTGCTCTACCTGGACCGGGCCGCGCGGGTGTTTCCCGACCACGTCGCGGTGGTCCACGGCCCCCTGCGGCGGCCCTACCGGGAGGTCTACGCCCGGGCCCGCCGCCTCGCCTCGGCGCTGGCGGCGCGCGGGATCGGCCGCGGCGACACCGTGGCGGCGCTGCTCGCCAACACCCCCGAGATGATCGAGTGCCACTATGGCGTGCCGATGACCGGGGCGGTGCTCAACACCCTCAACACCCGCCTCGACGCCGACGCGATCCGCTTCTGCCTGCAGCACGGCGAGGCCAAGGTGCTGATCACCGACCGCGAGTTCTCCCGGACGGCCGCCGGGGCCCTGGAGGGGCTGGAGCCCAAGCCCTTCGTGATCGACGTCGACGATCCCGAGTACGACGGCCCGGGCGCCCGCCTGGGCGCGACCGACTACGAGGCCTTCCTGGCCGGCGGCGACCCGGAGCACGACTGGCGGCTGCCGGACGACGAGTGGGACGCGATCACCCTGAACTATACGTCGGGCACCACCGGCGACCCGAAGGGCGTGGTCTACCACCATCGCGGGGCGGCGCTGCTGGCCCTCGGCAACGTCATCACGGGCGGCCTCGGCCAGCACCCGGTCTATCTCTGGACCCTGCCGATGTTCCACTGCAACGGCTGGTGCTTCCCCTGGACCCTGTCGATCGTGGCCGGGACCCATGTCTGCCTGCGGCAGGTGCGGGCCGAGACGATGTACCGGCTGATGGCCGAGCACGGGGTCACGCATCTCTGCGGCGCGCCGATCGTCATGCAGATGCTGATCAACGCCCCCGATGCCGAGCGCCGCGACCTGCCCCGGCGCGTCGCCTTCTTCACCGCCGCGGCCCCGCCGCCGGAGGCGGTGCTGGCCGGCATGTCGGAGGCCGGGTTCGACGTGACCCACCTGTACGGCCTGACCGAGAGCTACGGCCCGGCGGTGGTCAACGCCTGGCACGCCGACTGGGACGCGCTGGCGGCCGACCAGCGGGCAGCCCGGAAGGCCCGCCAGGGCGTGCGCTACCCGGTGCTCGAGGCCCTCGACGTGCGCGACCCGGAGACGCTGGAGTCGGTGCCCGCCGACGGGGCGACGATCGGCGAGGTGATGATGCGCGGCAACGTGGTGATGCGCGGCTACCTCAAGAACCCGGCGGCTACGCAGGCCGCCTTCAAGGGCGGCTGGTTCCGCACGGGCGACCTCGGGGTGAAGCACCCGGACGGCTACGTGCAGCTCAAGGACCGCTCGAAGGACATCATCATCTCGGGCGGCGAGAACATCTCGTCGATCGAGGTCGAGGACGCCCTGTTCAAGCACCCGGCAGTGGCCGCGGCCGCGGTGGTGGCCAAGCCCGACGCGAAGTGGGGCGAGACGCCCTGCGCCTTCGTCGAGCTCAAAGCCGGCGCGACCCCCACGGCCGACGAGCTGATCCAGTGGTGCCGGGGGCGGCTGGCCTCCTACAAGCTCCCCCGCCACGTGGTCTTCGGCGAGCTGCCGAAGACCTCCACCGGCAAGGTGCAGAAGTTCATCCTGCGCGAGCGGGCCCGGCAGGACGGGGCCTGATCCGCGCCCGGCCCGGCACCCGTCGATCGGAGCGGCGGGCCGGTCAGGCCTGCGGCGGATCCCGGCGGTCGACGCGCACCGGCACCGGCACGGGCTTCGGGGCGGACCCGGCGTCGCGGAGGTCGGCCAGGATCTGGGCGACGAACGCCTGGAGCGACACGAGGCTGAACAGGGTGATCGACGCGACCAGGGCGGCGGAGACCAGGGTCTTGACGGTTTCGGGATCCACGGCGGGAGTCCTTGGCTTCGCCCCGCCGCGGGCGATCCGGGCGGGGGGCGCCGCTGTGGCGCCGGTGCCTCCCCAAGGTGGGCGCGCCGCCCGCGCCGCGCCAGCGCCGCCGCGGTCGCGCCTGGCATGCGCGGAGGGCCGGGCTCGGCCGCGATCCCGGTCGCCGCGACGCTTCGTCCGGCCGGGGATGATCGCGCGGGACCGTGCAGCTTTCCTGGCTGGTGGAACGTTGCGTTTCCCGCAATAAGCGCCGGCGCGGAGCGGCGCGCATCCGGGAGAGACGGCATGGCCGGCAGCGGCATCGCGGGCGGCATCGCGAACGGCACCGCGAACGGCACCGCGAACGGCACCCGCGCGGCGCTGCGCGCCGCTCAGGGGCTGATCCTGGCCGCCGGACTGGGAACTGTGCTGGGAGCCGGGCCTGTCGCGGGCCCCGCCCGGGCGCAGGGGCCGGTCCCGGCCCAGCCCGCGCCCCTGCCCACGACGCCTCCGAACGCCCCCGCCGCGCCGGGAGCGCCGGCGGCGGAGCCGGGCCCGGCCGAGCCGGTGACCCGCGCCGGCTACTTCTACATCGGCGGCCGCTACCAGAAGCTCGGCGACAAGACCGTGATGGTCGGCCAGATGTTCGTGCAGTCGCGCACCCCGGCCCGGGTCACGCAGCCCTACCCGGTGGTGATGGTCCACGGCCTCGCCCAGACCGGCGTGAACTACCTCGCCACCGCGGACGGCCGCCCGGGCTGGGTGCAGCGCTTCGTCGAGAAGGGCTACCAGGTCTACGTGGTCGATCAGGTCGGGCGCGGGCGCTCGGGCACCAACCCGGAGGTCTACGGCCCCTACGACCGGCTCGGCACCCGCAGCCTGGAGCGCACCCACACGGCGCCCGAGGTCTACGACCTCTACCCGCAGGCCAAGCTCCACACCCGCTGGCCGGGCGGGGCCGGCGTGCAGGGCAACGCCGCCTTCGACCAATTCTTCGCCAGCCAGGTCCCGTTCCTCGCCAACAGCCAGCAGACCGAGGAATGGGTCGACCCGGCCCTGGTGGCGCTGCTGGACAGGATCGGGCCGGCGATCCTGCTCACCCACGGTCAGGCGGCCCTGTTCGGCTGGGCGGCCTCGGACGCGCGGCCGGACCTCGTGAAGGCCCATGTCGCCGTCGAGCCCAATGGCCCGCCCTTCTTCGACGTGCAGTTCCGCGGCGGCAAGGAGTTCTGGGAGAAGACCGGCGACGGGCGCGCCCGCGCCTACGGGCTGACCCGCATGCCGCTGACCTTCGACCCGCCGGTCCGGGCGCCCGAGGACCTGACGGTGGCGCAGGCGGCCAAGGGGTCCGAATCCAAGTCCGACAGGGCCGCGGACGGGCGGATCCGCTGCTGGCTGCAGGGCGAGCCCGTCCGGTCCCTGCCGAACCTCGCCAAGGTGCCGGCCGTGGTGGTGACCGCGGAGGCCTCCTTCCACGCGACCTACGACGACTGCACCGTCGCGTTCCTGACCCAGGCCGGCGCCAGGCCGGACGTGGTCCGGCTGGCCGACCGCGGCCTCCACGGCAACGGCCACATGATGATGCTGGAGACGAACAGCGACGCCGTCGCGGACGTCCTGGCCGGCTGGCTCGCGGACCGGGTGAAGTAGCTCCGCGGGACCGCCCCCCGCCGCACCACCGATACGTGTCGCTACGGCAACAGGCGTCGCCTTCCGCGTGAAGGCCGCTTGCGGCCGCGTCCGGCTGCCCGTAGTCCGGATGGAGAAAGATCAAGTTTTACAGTACTTTATCACAATTCTAAACAGCGCGGCCGAGACGCCGGGGTGGCCCCCGGCGCGCGCGGTCGGCTGCCCGCAGCGTCGCATCCGGCAAGAGACCATGAGAGCCGTCCCCCCCCTCCCCGGCGTCACCCTGCGCGCCCTGCTCGCCGGGGCCTCACTCGCCGTGCTGGCGCAGGCCGCGCCGAGCCTCGCCCAGGACGCGTCGCGCCGCGGCGGCGCCGGCCCGACCGCCGGCGGCAGCGTGCAGCTCGAGGAGCTGAGCGTCACCGGCCAGGGCGGCGGCCCGGCCTCCGGGGCCCCGGCCGGCGCACCCGTGCGCGGCGCGGAGAGCCCGACCGGCCCGATCGACGGCTACGTGGCCCGGCGCTCGGCGACCGCGACCAAGACCAACACCCCGCTGATCGAGACGCCGCAATCGATCAGCGTCGTGGGCCGCAAACAGCTCGACACCCAGAACGCCCAGACCCTCACCCAGGCGACCCAGTACGTCGCCGGCACCTACGCGGGCACCTTCGGCGCCGACACGCGCCTCGACTTCTTCCAGCTCCGCGGCTTCGTGGTCAGCGATTACGGCCTCTACCTCAACGGCCTGCAGCTCCTGAACTACGGCTTCGCCTACAGCCGCGTGAACACGTTCGGGCTGGAGCGCATCGAGGTGCTGCGCGGCCCCTCCGCGGTGCTGTTCGGCGCCGGCAATCCCGGCGGCCTGATCAACCAGATCAGCAAGCGCCCGACCGAGACCCCGTTCGGGCTCGTCGAGGTCGGCGGCGGCTCCTTCGACCAGCGCTACGCCGCCTTCGACGTCGGCGGCCCGGCCGACGCCGAGGGCCACTGGTTCGGCCGCCTGACCGGCTACGCCCGCAACGGCGGCACGCAGGTCCAGGGCGCGCCGGACGACAGCTACTACATCGCCCCGGCCTTCACCTATAAGCCGGACGGGTCGACCAAGTTCACGGTCCTGTCGAGCTTCCAGCACGACAACACGGCCGTGACGGCGAACTTCCTGCCCTATTACGGCACGGCCCGGCCGACCGTGCTCGGCCTGCGCATCCCGCGCTCGCTCAACGTGGGCGATGCCGGCTTCAACACCTTCCGGCGCGACCAGGCCTTCATCGGCTACGAGTTCGAGCACGTCTTCGACGACACCTGGGCGGTGCGCCAGAACGCCCGCTACGGCTACACGCAGAGCTTCCAGAATTCCTATATCGGCCAGCTCGGCTACACCGACCCGCTCCAGACCCAGCTCGGCCGCTACCTGTTCCGGGATTCCGCCAAGATCGCGCAGCTCGACGTCGACACGCAGGCCGAGGCCAAGTTCTTCGACGGCTTCTTCCGCCACGACTTCCTGATGGGCGTGGAGTACCGGAACTTCCAGATCCACGACAACCAGGCCTCGGGCTTCCCCGGCCCCGACCTCAACATCCTCGCGCCCGCTTACGGCCCGCAGGCGGTCTCGGCCTCGCCCTACCTGATCAACGCCAACTCGTTCCAGCAGGTCGGCCTCTACTTCCAGGACCAGATCAAGCTCACGCCGGAGCTGACCCTGATCCTCGGCGGCCGCCAGGACTTCGTCCAGAACACCGTCTACGACCGCCTGACGCCCGCCAACACCAACGGCCGCAACGACAGCGCCTTCACCTACCGGGCGGCGGCGATCTACAACTTCGACTTCGGCCTCGCGCCCTACATCATGTACGCGACCTCGTTCCAGCCCCAGATCGGCGTGGACATCAACAACCGCACCTTCAGGCCCGATACCGGCGACCAGGTCGAGGGCGGCGTCAAGTTCGAGCCGCCCGGCCAGGGCTACTTCCTGACGCTGGCGGGCTTCGACATCCACCGCAGCAACGTGCTCACCCCCAACCCGGTGAACACGATCTTCCAGACGCAGGTCGGCGCGGTGCGCTCCACCGGCTTCGAGGCGCAGCTCGTCGCCAACGTCGCCGACGGCCTCAACCTCGTGGCGTCCTTCACCAAGTTCGACTTCACCACCGAGCGGGATGCCGATCCGGTGCGGGTCGGCAAGACGCCGGTCAACATCCCCCAGACCCTGGCCTCGCTGTTCGCCGACTACACCATCCCGCTCGGGCCGTGGCGCGGCTTCGGCTTCGGCGGCGGCGTGCGCTACGTCGGCAGCTCCTTCGCGGACGTGGCCAACACCCTGCGGGTGCCCGACTACGTGCTGTTCGACGCGCAGGTGCACTACGATTACGAGAACTGGCGCTTCCAGGTGAACGCCTCGAACCTCGCCGACCGGCGCTACGTCGCCTCCTGCCAGTCGAACGTGTCGTGCTTCTACGGCGACGCCCGGCGGGTGCTGGCGAAGGTCAGCTACAAGTGGTGAGGCGGTCCGGGCGGTTCTTGTTAGCGGCCGCCCGCAGCATGGTGACCAGCCCCGTCATCGCGAGCGCAGCGAGGCGATCCAGGGCAGCGCGACATCGGCGGGCGTGGCGCTGCTGGATTGCTCCGCTCCGCTCGCAACGACGGCGGCGCTCCGATCAGCCGTCCGCAGCCTCCGCCCCGGTGATCGGCTGCGGCCCGGAGAGCCGGGTCGGCAGGGTGTCGATCCGCAGGGACCGGCGGAGCGCCCGCGAGAACGCGTCGACCGCCATCGTCACCAGCGCGGTGGCGGCGATCAGCACCAGGGCCACGTCGAGGCGCAATTCCGAGATCGCGGCGTCGACATAGAAGCCCAAGGTCGTGACCCCCAGGATGCCGAAGATCGCGCTCTCCCGCAGGATCAGCTCCCAGCGGTAGAGCAGGTAGGCCAGGAACTGCCCGTAGAGCCGCGGCACGGTCTCGTAGGCGTAGAGGTCGAGGCCCCGCGGCGCGTCCGCCCGGTAGGGGATCGCGTCGGCGTGGCGGCCCATCAGGTAGGCGACGATGCCGGCATTGTGCAGGGCCAGCGCCAGGATCGCCGGCAGCATCGAGGGGCCGAGCAGCTGCAGGGCGACGTAGGCCAGCATGTATTCCGGCGTGGAGCGCACCACCACGAGGAGCGCCCGCCCCAGCGGCCGCCCGATCGGCCCGGCGAAGCGCCGCGCGGTCAGCGGGAACAGGACGAGGGCCCCGAGGGCGGTGGCGGCCAGGGCGATCTGCGCCAGGATCAGGGTCTGGGCGGTCCCGGGCAGGACCTGCTCGGTCAGGATCGGGCGCAGCCACGACCAGAGCCGCGCCCAGGTCTCGGGCTCGGCGAGCGGCGCGCCCCGGAGCGGGGCCGGCACGACGTCGTGGCCGAGGAAGCGGGCGAGGCTCGGGCCGATCGCCGCGCTGCCGACGGTCGGCGGCAGCGCCAGCACGGCGCCGACGAGGAGGAACGGCAGGGTCCGGGCGCGCACCCAGAGCCGGCGCGTGCCGATCAGCGCGTAGAAGATCAGGAGCAGCGCCCCGGCCTCGGCGTAGCGGCCCTGGCGGAAGGCGGATTCGAAGGCGAAGCCCATGGTCGGCAGGCCGATGAAGCCCAGCACGAGGCTGGAGCGCAGGCCGCATTCGAGGCGATAGAGGGTGTAGTCGCGCATCCGTCCGGCCACTTCGGGCAGGCGCGCGTACAGGAAGGCTGAGACCGCGCCGGTGCCCGCGGGCAGGACGCGGAGCGCCGCGAGGTCGGCCTCCTCGATCAACTCGGCGTAGACCTTGGCGCAGATGCCCGCGTAGGGCAGCGCGATGGCGAGGACGCCGGTGGTCGCCGACAGGCCGAAGACCTGCATCAGCAGCAGCGCCCAGAACAGCTCGTGGACGGCGCGCAGGCCCGCGCAGGCGAGCCGGACGGCGCGCGAGCGGGCGAAGGGGACGGCGAGCAGCAGCCCCGTCCCGGCCCCGAGCCCGACGCCGAGCATCGCGAAGGCCACGGTGTAGAGGACGCTCCAGCCCTCGACCGCGAGAAAATCGGGCCGGATCAGGCCGCCCAGCAGCCGGGCGAGGTCGGCGAAGGGGTGGAGGGTCGTGACCTGCAGGTCGGCGACCAGCAGGCCGGCGAGCGCCGCCGCCAGGAACCAGCGGCTCACCGCCGCGTAGCCCGGCCGCGGCAGGAACCCGGCCTTGCCGGCGAGAGCGCCCATCAGGCGGCCTCGTAGAACGGGCTGAGCCGCGCCGGGTCGAGGCCGGCCGAGGGCGCGTCGAGGACGATCCGGCCGGCCTCCAGCACCACGATCCGGTCGGTGTGGGCGAGGGCCAGGGCCACGTCGTGGAGCGCCAGGATCAGGGTCTCGTGCCCGCGGGCCAGCTCGGTGAGGATCCGGCCGCCCTGCTGGCGGTCCAGCGCCGAGACCGGCTCGTCCGCCACCAGGATCGGCCGTCCGTTGTAGAGGGCGCGGGCCACCGAGACGCGCTGCTGCTGGCCGCCGGAGAGCTCCCCGGCCCGGTCCCAGAGCCGGTCCGCGAGCCCGACCCGGTCGAGGACCGCCGCCACGGCGGCGACGTCGGCCCGCGCCGGCCGGACCAGGGTGCGCAGGTTGTGCAGGGTCGAGCGCCGGTCGAGGCGGCCCATGTAGACGTTGTGGAACACCGAGAGCGGCCGCACCAGGGCGGCCGCCTGCGGCACCAGGGCCACCCGCCCGGGGGCCTGCCCGTGGATCAGGCCGATCAGGGTCGACTTGCCGGCCCCCGAGCGCCCCATGAGCGCGACCCGCTCGCCCGCCCGCACGGTCAGGTCGAGGCCCGACAGAACCGGGCGCCCGTCATAGGCCGCGGAGGCGTTCGCCAGGACGATGGCCGCGCCGGACCCCGCGCCCGACTCCTCGCCCGACTCCTCGCCGGCTGCCGCGCCGCGCGACACGCGCGTCAGTCCAGGAGGCCGGTGGAGCGTCCGACCTCGACGAGGGGCTCGTAGGCCGCGTTGGTCACGGGGATGAACTTCGAGCGCCCGAACGGCTCCAGGATCGCCGGGTTGGCGATGCCGGTCAGCGCGGCCCGCAGCCTGTCGGTGAAGCCGGCGCCGTAGGTCTGCTCCACGTCGCCCCGCACGGTCCACTGGTAATCGGGGAAGGTTGGGCTCTCCCAGATCACCGAGACGGCCTTCGGGTCGACCTTGCCGGCCTTCGAGTCGAGGTCCCAGACCGAGTAGTCGACGGCGCCGACCGCGAAGGCGCCGGACTGGACCAGCTGGATCGTCCGGGTGTGGTCGCCCGAGAAGCCGACCCGGGCGAAGACCTGCTCCGGGGTCTTCCCCGGGAAGGCCTGCCGGACGAAGTACTCGGGCATCAGCCGCCCGGAGGTCGAGGCGCGGGCGCCGAACGTGAAGGTCCTGCCCGCGACGGCCTTCGGGAAATCCTTCTCCGGCTTCAGCCCGGTGGCGGCGTTGGCGATGAGATAGGTCTTGAACGCCGCGTCCTCGGCGCCCTGCGCGATCGCCTGGGAGCCCGGCACGGCCTTGCGCGCCTGGACGCCGGTGAAGCCGCCGAACCACGCGAGCTGCACCTGCCCGTTGGTGAAGGCGGTGACCGCCGCCGGGTAGCTCTTCACCGGGATGTAGCGCACCGGCACGCCGAGCTCGGCCTCCAGATAGGCGGCGACCTTGCCGAAGCGCTCGACCAGCCGGCTCTCGTCCTGGTCGGGGATGCCGGTGAAGACGAGGGGCGGGAGCGCCTTCGCGGCCGGCTTCTCCTGCGCCCGCGCCGGCCCGGCGGCGGCCAGGGCCGCCAGGACGCCCAGGGCGAGCCGCCCCAGCCAGCCCGGTCCCGGCTTCGATCCCGACCTCGATCCCGGCTTGGAGCCCGGCTTGGAGCCCGGCTTCGATCCCAGCGTCGATCCCTGCATCGCGTCCTCGTGGCACCACGCCCACGCACGGTGGGCTCGCAACACGGCGGGCGTAGCAGAAGACGCCGCGCGCGCCAGCCTCGATCCTCGCGATCCCGGCGCCCTGCGGCGCCGGGAGACCGCCGAGACGCCGCCGGGATCCCCCCGGGAATCCGTCTCAGGCGCCGGGCGCCACCGCGATCGCCGACAGGGTGAGGTGCTCCGGCAGGGCGGCGTCCGGCACCGGCACGGCCCGGATCCCGGCCGGGAGCACGCCGCCGAGCAGGTCCAGGAAGTCTCCCGACGCGGCGATCTCGATCTCGGCCGCCTTGGCCTGGGTCTCGATCCGCGCCAGGGCGTTCATCGCCGGGCCCAGCACCGTGTACTCGGCCCGCACGCCGTCGTCGAAGACCCCGACCAGCAGGTCGCCCGCGTGCAGGGCGACCACGACCCGCAGGGGGAACAGATTCTCCCGGGCGCGGGCCGCGTTGAGCGCGGCGATCCGGTCGCGGATCGACAGGGCGCAGGCGAGCGCCGCGCGCGCCTGGACGTCGGGATGGCCGACGACGAACTGCACCAGCACCGCGTCGCCGATATACTTGTCGACGAGGCCGCCCTGCTCCGCCACCGCCGCCTGGGCCGCCGCCCGGACCCCCAGCAGGGCCGTCACCATGGCCTCGGGCGGGTGCTCGCGGGAGAGCCGCGAGAAGCCGCGGATGTCGAGGATCATCAGGCAGGCGTGGCGCCGGTGGATGCCGAGGCCGGAATCGCCGTCGTCGGCGGCGAGGTCGAGGGCGACCGTGTCGGGCACGAAGCGGGCGAGCTGGGTCCGCTCGTGCTCCATGCGCAGGGCCCGCACCACCGCGGCGCGCAGGCGGACCATGCCGTCGACCACCAGGAGGCCCGCCGCCATGAAGGTGGCGAGCCCGGTGAGCTGCGCGGTCGGGAAGGTGTCGGCGTTCGGGAACAGGTCCGGATGGATCAGGCCGACCAGGAAGGCCGCGCTCCAGCAGACGGTGACGAGCCCGCAGAATAGCAGGGTCTGCGCCACCCGCATGCTCAGGCCGGTCTGGAGCAGGAGCAGGAAGGCGGGCAGGCGGCTCACCGCGTCGGCGCCGAGCCCCGCCCCGCCCCCGGCCAGCATGTGCTCGATGATCACGTAGACGGCGAGCCCGGCATTGAGGCCGGTGCCGGCCCAGCTGTAGACGGTGGCCGCGGGGCCGCCGCCCCGCTCCCGCAGCCCGAACCAGATCGTGCCGAGGCCGTACAGGCCGAGGATGAACCAGTGGCTCAGGGCGTGCAGAGAGCCGTCATAGGCCTGGGCCGCCATCAGCAGCACCAGCACGATCACCACCCGGAGGCCGAGCAGGCGCAGGCCGCCGCCGGCCTGCATGGTCCGCAAAACCGCCTCGTCGTCCGATCCGGGATCCGCCCGGCCCTCGGCAGGAGCCCGCGCGGGCCGCAGCGCGGAGAGCGTCGGGTTGCCGGCGCTGCCCGAGGCCATCAACCGCCCCGGCCGAGGCGCCGGGCCGCCGCGAAGCGGTTGAGGAAGCGCGGCTCCTTCTCGGGGGCGATCCGGATCGCGAGATGCAGAGTGCCGTCGGCCTCCGACCGGCGGTCGAGGATCTCGGCGTTCTCGTAGAGCCAGTTCAGCGCCGCCCCGTCCTCCGGCGGCAGCGCCACCGCGAAGCTCGCGCGGTTGCGCCCGATCCGCGCCTCGATCCGGGCCGACAGCGCGGCGAGCCCCTCCCCGGTCACCGCCGAGACCAGGACCGGCGCGGCGCTGTCGCGGTCGTTGCGGGCCCTGGCCTGGCCGCTGAGGTTCAGGAGCCGCGCGCGCTCGTCGTCGTCGAGCAGGTCGGCCTTGTTCCAGACCTCGATGATCCGGTCGGTGCTGGTCTCGATGCCGAGCTCGCGCAGGACCTCGCCGACATCCTCGGCCTGGGCCTCGGAATCGACGTGGGCGACGTCGCGCACGTGGAGCAGCACGTCGGCCTCGATGGCGTCCTCGAGCGTCGCCCGGAAGGCCGCGATCAGGGGCGTCGGCAGGTCGGAGATGAAGCCCACCGTGTCCGACAGGATCACGGTCTCGCCGTGGGGCAGCTTGGTCGCCCGGGCGGTGGGGTCGAGGGTCGCGAACAGCATGTCCTTGGCGGTGACCTCGGCCCGGGTCAGGGCGTTGAACAGGCTCGACTTCCCGGCGTTCGTGTAGCCGACGAGCGCGACGATCGGGTACGGCACCCGGGCCCGGCTCTGCCGGTGCAGGCCGCGGGTGCGCACCACCGCGTCGAGGTCGCGCTCGATCCGGGTCATGCGCTCCTGGATCATGCGCCGGTCGGCCTCGATCTGGGTCTCGCCGGGGCCACCTAGGAAGCCGAAGCCGCCGCGCTGGCGCTCCAGGTGGGTCCAGGAGCGGACGAGGCGGGACTTCTGGTAGGCGAGGTGGGCGTGCTCGACCTGCAGCGTGCCCTCGCGCGTGGAGGCGCGGCGCCCGAAGATCTCCAGGATCAGGCCGGTGCGGTCGATGACCTTGGCGCCCCAGGCCTTCTCGAGGTTGCGCTGCTGCACCGGCGACAGGGCGCAGTCCATCACGACGAGGCCGATCTCGCGGGCGCGGATCAGGCCGGCGATCTCCTCGACCCGGCCCTTGCCGAGATAGGTGGAGGGCCGGATCCGCGGCAGGCTGACGGCGAGGCTCTCGACCACGTCGAGCTCGATCGCGGCGGCGAGCCCGGTCGCCTCGTCGAGGCGGGCCTCCACGGAGCGCGACGGCGCGGCCGGTCCGGGGCCGGCCCCCGCCGCGCCGCGGGCGAGGTAGGGGCCGATCACCAGGGTGTGGGTCGCCGCGGCGATCTCGCCCTCGGGGGCGGCCTGCGCCTGGAGGCGGGCTTCGCCGGACGTCAGCGTTTCGGTCATACGGCCTTCGGCGCCGCCGCCCCGGGCGACGGCTTCGTTGGAGAGGTCGGAGTGTCAGAATGGGGATGCGGGCGGGCCGGGCCAAGATGCCGGCCGCGAACGGGCACAGATATCCGTCGGCGGGCGGGGTATCCGCCCTCCCCCGCCGCGGCCGCGCCGGTCGCGCGGCGTCGCCCGCGCGGCGCATCGGGCCTCCGACCCGCCCGATCCCCGGCTTCCGGCCCGCTAGGCGCCGGGGCCGCCGGCCCTCACGCCTTCTCGGCGGTCTCGTCCGGCTCGAACAGCTGCACCGGGTGGCCCGGCATGATCGTGGAGATCGCGTGCTTGTAGACCAGCTGCGAGTGCCCGTCCCGGCGCAGCAGCACGCAGAAATTGTCGAACCACGTCACCACGCCCTGCAGCTTGACGCCGTTGACGAGGAAGATGGTCAGCGGAATCTTGTTCTTGCGGACATGGTTGAGAAAGGTGTCCTGAAGGTTCTGTGCGCGTTCGCCCGCCATCTTCTTGGCCTTCTTGTTGTCCCGGCTCGCTCGGTCCGGGAGGAGTATGCCGCGGGCCGGATCGTCCGATCATCCGGTCCAGGGCCGTGTATACCAACACCATGACGACGTGAAAGCGTGGGTGCAAGCAACCCCCGTTCCAGCCGATCCGTGACGGATCGGCCCCGCCCTCAACGCGCGCCCCGGCGCCGCGGCCTCACGGGCCGATGCCGAGGGACTTCAACTTGCGGTGCAGGGCCGAGCGCTCCATGCCGATGAACTCGGCGGTGCGCGAGATGTTGCCCGAGAACCGCGCGATCTGCGCCACGAGGTACTCGCGCTCGAAGATCTCGCGGGCCTCCCGGAGCGCGAGGCTCATCAGCTTCTCGCCGCCCGCGCCGCCCGGCGTCGTCGGCACCAGGGCGCCGATCTCGGAGGGCAGCATCTCCGAGGTGACCTCCTGCTCCGGGTCGGCCTGGGTCAGGATCATCAGCCGCTCGACGTTGTTCTTGAGCTGGCGCACGTTCCCCGGCCAGTTGTGCGACTGCAGCACCGCCATGGCGTCCTCGGCGATCCGGCGCTTGGGCAGGCCGGTCTGGGACGAGATGTTGTCCATGAAGAACTGGATCAGCTCGGGCACGTCCTCCCGGCGCTCCGACAGGGCCGGGACCCGGATCGGCACCACCGACAGGCGGTGGAACAGGTCCTCGCGGAAGCGGCCGGCGGCGATCTCCTCCTGAAGGTCCCGGGAGGACGAGGAGATGATGCGGACATCGACGTGGACCCGCGTCGTGCCGCCGACCCGCTGGAAGTTCTGGTCGACGAGGACGCGCAGGATCCGGTTCTGGGTCTCCCGCGGCATGTCGGCGACCTCGTCGAGGTAGAGGGTGCCGCCGTGGGCCTCCTCCAGGGCGCCGACCCGCCGGCCGCTCTCGCCCTCGACCCCGAACAGCTCGGCCTCCATGGTCTCGGGCAGGATCGCCGCCGCGTTGAGGAGCACGAACGGGCCGTTCGAGCGGGCCGAGGCCTTGTGCAGGCTGCGCGCCGCGAGCTCCTTGCCGGCGCCCAGCGCCCCGGTGATCATCACCCGGGCGTTCGTCGGCGCCACCCGGTCGAGGGTCTGGCGCAGCTGGTTGATGGCGAGCGACGTGCCGACGATGCGGTTGGTGGCGCCGGAGCGCGCCGTCAGGTCGCGGACCTCGCGCCGGAGCCGGGAGGCCTCCAGCGCCCGCTCGGCCACCAGGATCAGCCGGTCGGCCTTGAACGGCTTCTCGATGAAGTCGTAGGCGCCCGCCTTGATGGCCGAGACCGCGGTCTCGATGTTGCCGTGGCCCGAGATCATCACCACCGGCAGGTCGGGGTTCGCGGCCTTGATCAGGTCGAGCACCTGCAGGCCGTCGAGCCGGGAGCCCTGCAGCCAGATGTCGAGGAAGACGAGGTGCGGCCGGCGCGCCTCGATGGCGGCGAGCGCCTCGTCCGAGCCGCCGGCCGTGCGGCAGCGGTGGCCCTCGTCGTCCAGGATCCCGGCGACGAGGTCGCGGATGTCGGCCTCGTCGTCGACGATCAGGATATCGGCGCTCATGCGTGCATCTCCGCGATCCGGGGGGCCGTCGGCGCGGCGCCCTTCTCCTCTGTCGTGACGGGACTGGTCTCGGGGGCCGCCGCCGCCGGCTCGGGCCCGTGCTCGCGCGGGACCCGCATCCGGACCTGGCCGCCGCGGCCGGCGGGATTGTCGTTCAGCTCGATCCCGCCGCCGTGCTCCTCGAGCACCTTGCTGACGATAGCAAGCCCCAGCCCGGTTCCACCCTCGCGGGTGGTCATGTAGGGCTCGAGCAGGCGCTGGCGCCCCTCGGCCGGGAATCCCTTGCCGTTGTCGGTGACGGCGATCACCGCGAACCCGTCCTCGACGGCGAGGTTCAGGCTGATCTTGCCCTTGCCGAGCTCGGCCTCCGGCACCTCGGCCACCGCCTCGACGGCGTTCTTGAGGATGTTGGTGATCACCTGGCTGAGCAGCCGGATGTCGAAGGCCGCCACGATCTTCTCCGCACTGCCCGCGCCGCCCTGGGCCGAGAACGCGAAGTCGATGTCCGGGTGCGCGACCCGCATCATGAACAGGTTCTGCTTGGCGATCTCGGTGAGGTCGTTCGGCGCGATGGCGGGCTTCGGCATCCGCGCGAAGGCCGAGAACTCGTCGACCATGCGCTTGATCTCGTCCACCTGGCGCACGATCGTGGCGGTGCACTGGTCGAACACCTCCTTGTCGGCGGTGATGACCTTCCCGTACTTGCGGCGGATCCGCTCGGCGGAGAGCTGGATCGGGGTCAGCGGGTTCTTGATCTCGTGGGCGATGCGGCGCGCCACGTCGCCCCAGGCGGAGCTGCGCTGCGCCTGGACGAGGTCGGTGATGTCGTCGAGCGTCACCACCGAGCCGCGGGACGCCCCCTGCGCCTGCTCGCTCGTGACCCGCACCGTGATGGTGCGCTCGCCCCGGGACCGGGTGAGCTGGACCTGCTGCTGCTGCAGGCTGCGCGGGCGCGCCTCGCTCTCGGCCAGCACCGGCGCGAGCTCCGGCACCGCGCGGGCCAGCGGCTCGCCGACCAGGGCGTCGCTCGCGAGGTCGAGCATCCGCTCGGCGGCGGGGTTGGCGATGGTGACGAAGCCCGCCGCGTCGAGACCGATCACCCCGGGCGAGACCCCCGACAGCACGGCCTCGGTGAAGCGGCGGCGGGTGTCGATCAGGTCGCTCGCGGCGATCAGGCCGGCGTGCTGGCGGCGCAGCTCCTGGGTCATCTTGTTGAAGCTCTCGCCCAGGTGGGCGAGGTCGCCGCTGGTCTTCTTGGTCGGCACCTGGGCGTAGAAATTGCCCGACGCCACCTGGTCGGCGGCGTTGATCAGCCGCCGGATCGGCGCCACGAACCGGTTGGCGAAGTTCATGCCGAACCAGACGGCCGAGAGCAGCGCGATCAGCGCGATCAGCAGGAACACCGACGCGAAGGTGATCTGGATCGAGCGGCGCAGCGAATCGTAGGTGAGGTACTCGGCCGCCGCCGCCCGGGACACGCCGGGGAACTCGATGGCGAGCTGGCTCACCTCCCGCTGCACCATCAGCACGGCGTCGTCGTAGGCCGGCATGCGCAGCAGCGCGGCGAAGACCCGGCCCTCGGTGGGCAGGAGGCAGATCGGATCGGCGGAGTTCGCCGCGTCCTCGAAGGCCGCCGCCGAGGGCAGGCGGTTCGTCTTCAGGACGTCGATCTTGGCCCGGGCCACCACCTCGGTGGGGCCGCGCATGATCTGCGCCACCGGCAGGCCGAGATTGGTCGCCCGGGTGGTCAGGAAGGTCTGGAACCAGTCCCGGTTCACGTCGAAGTTCGGCCGGGCCCGGGTGAGGTCGTCGGCGAGGATGCGGATCTCGCGGGCGAGGCTCTGGCACTGGTTCTCCTGGTAGGCGTCGGCCACCTCCACGGATTTCAGCACCACGTCCCGGACCCGGTCGGTGAAGCCGAGCGACAGGCCCCGGTCGATCGTCACCGAGGCGACCACGGCGAGCAGGATCGTCGGCAGGATCGCGATCAGCGAGAACAGGCCGACGATGCGGGTGTGCAGGCGCGCCACCGCGGCGTTGGCCTTGCGGGCGTGCAGGAAGACCCGCGCCTCCCAGGCGATGATGACCGCGAGGCCGAGCACCAGGGCGGCGTTGATGGCCAGCAGCGTCACGCCGTAGGCCGGCGTCGGCGTCACCCGGATCACCCCGGCCAGGATCAGGAAGGTCGCGAGCGCCGAGACCAGGGCGGTGATCACCATGGCGGCGCCGATCCAGCCGGGACCGCGCGGGCCCGGCCGCAGCGATTCCGCCAGGGGCGTGCCGGACGGCTGGGACGCCTCGGGGCCCGCGGGCGTGCCCGCGTCCCGCTGATCCGCGTCCCGCTGATCCGCGGCCGGCTGGACAGCGTCCTGCTGGACCGCGTCCTGGCCCGCCCCGTCGGCACCCCTCTCGGGGACCGACGCGGGGCCTTCCTCTGTCCGTGAGCGTCTCAGGAACGGCATGACTGGTGCAGGGCCACAACAGTGTGGCGGAATTAATACGAATCCAGGCGTCCGGGCGGCGGATCGGCGGCGCGATCCGCCGCACGCGGCCGGCCTTGACCCCGCCCCGCCCCGCCCGTACCCCCGGTCGCGGAGGCGAACGGGGTCTGGTGGCCCTCCTGGTCTTCAAAACCAGCGGTACGCCAACAGCGTACGGTGGGTTCGATTCCCATCCGCTTCCGCCACGCTTCAGACAATCGAAACCGATGAACCAGTGTTCGCCGATATTCAGGCGACACGTGCGATTAAATTCGCGATACTGCTTCATCGGAACTGTGGGGGTGCCGGCTCGTTTCCCGCGATCGATCCCGCACGGGTGCCCGCGTGAAGAACCGATCCGCCGCCACCGTCCCGTTCCCGCCGGCCGCGGCCGGCCGCGCGCGCTGAGGCCGGCCATGCTGGACAGACTCGTCACGCTCCTCCCGCCCGGCGCCCGCGAGGCGCTGCGAACCCTCGCGGTGCGCCGGCCCGTGCGACTTCCCGCGGGACTTCCCCCGCGTCGGCCGGGCGCCGAGGCCACGATCCTGCCGGGGCTCGACGCGCGGCCCGCCCCGATGGCGCCGCTGCACCCGCCCGCCGCCATCAACGACAATCCCCTCCAGGCCCTCCACGACGCCGTCGAGCGGGACCTGCGCGCCAGCGGCCACCTGCGCTGAGCGCGGGCCGCGCGGCCGACCGTCAGCGCTTGGCCGGTGCGGGGCCTTCGGGAATCGTCCCGGGCGCGATCCAGTGGCAGGCCGTGGTGCCGCGCACGGCGGCGCAGTCGTAGCTCGCGCCGCCCAGCGTCACCTTGTCGACGATGCCGGCGAGGTCCGTGCGCGCCAGCGCCGCGCAGCCGAGATGGTCCGCCTTGGGGTCGGCCAAGTGCGCCGCGGCCGCCGCCGCACCGTCGCGCATCAGCATGCGGTAATTGGCCAGCGACGGGCAGCCGATCACCGGCGGCCCGGCCCGCCGGTCCGGGACGCTCCTGTCGGGGCGGGGCGCGCGGGGCGCCTGCTGGGCCTGGACCTGCGCCGCGCCGAGGCCGAGGGCCAGCGCGACGAGGACGGCGTCGGGGAGGAGGCGGCGTGTCATGGGCCGCTCGTAGCACGGCGCGTCCGGTGTTGCGCATCCACCGCGCCGCTACGCTCAGCCCCCCGGCCGGGCCCCTCGCCCGGCCGCCGCAGACCTGCGGCGGATTGGGGGCTCGCCTGCGGATGTTCAGGCTTGACCGCGGGCCCGCCATTTGCGAGCGCCGCGCAGGAACGGAGGACGGGCCATGACGACGGAAATCGACAGCGACCAGAGACTGCACTTGGTCTTCGGCGGTGAATTGCAGGATCTCGACGGGGTCCGGTTCCGGGACATCAAGAACCTCGACATCGTCGGCATCTTCCCGGACTACGCCACCGCCCAGGCCGCGTGGCGGGCCAAGGCCCAGGCCACCGTCGACAGCGCGCAGACGCGCTACTTCGTGGTGCACCTGCACCGGCTGCTGGAGCCGCCGGCCCCCTGAGGGGACCGGGCGCGCGGGGATCCGAACCCGGGTCCGGGGCCGGGTCCGCCGCGCGCGTCCGCGGTGAGAGCGGGGTAAGAGCGCGGTGAGGGCGCGGCCGTGAAGGCATTGTGACACTTCCGGCCCGCTGCTAAGAGCCTCGCCCGTCATCGGATCGTTCCGGCTCCTCGGGAGACCGGTCTGAACAAGAGCGGCGGGAGGTCCGGCCGCGAGCGAGCGGCCGCCCATGAAATCCTCGATCAAGATCATCGCCGGGAATGCCAGCCGGCCCCTGGCCGAGGCGATCGCGGCCTATCTCGAATTGCCGCTCGCCAAGTGCATGGTCCGGCGCTTCGCCGACATGGAGATCTTCGTCGAGCTCCAGGAGAACGTGCGCGGCGAGGACGTGTTCATTGTCCAGTCGACCTCGTTCCCGGCGAACGACCACCTGATGGAGCTGCTGATCATGATCGACGCCGCGCGCCGGTCCTCGGCCCGGCGCATCACGGCGGTGATCCCGTATTTCGGCTACGCGCGGCAGGACCGGCGCACCTCCGGCCGCACCCCGATCTCGGCCAAGCTGGTGGCGAACCTGATCACCGAGGCGGGCGCCGACCGCGTCCTGACCCTCGACCTCCACGCCGGCCAGATCCAGGGCTTCTTCGACATCCCCACCGACAACCTGTTCGCCGCCCCCGTGATGGTGCGCGACATCAAGGAGCGGCTGCCGAGCGCCGACCGGATGGTGGTCTCGCCGGACGTCGGCGGCGTGGTCCGGGCCCGGGCCATCGCCAAGCGGATCGACTGCCCGCTGGCCATCGTCGACAAGCGCCGCGAGCGCCCCGGCGAGTCCGAGGTGATGAACATCATCGGCGAGGTCGAGGGCCGCTCCTGCATTCTCGTGGACGACATCGTCGATTCGGGCGGCACCCTGGTCAACGCCGCCGAGGCCCTGCTCAACGCCGGCGCCAAGGACGTCTCGGCCTACATCACGCATGGCGTGCTGTCGGGCGGCGCGGTCTCGCGCATCGCCGCCTCGCGGATGAAGGAGCTGGTGATCACCGACTCGATCCAGCCGACGCAGGCCGTCAAGCTCGCCCGCAACATCCGGGTGGCGACGATCGCGCCGCTGCTCGGCGAGGCGATCGGCCGGACCGCGACCGAATCCAGCGTCTCCAGCCTGTTCGACTGACGGCGCCGTCCGGCCGATTCCGGCCGGCCCTGAGGCGCCCCGCCCCTACCGGCCCGGCACCCAGCCGCCCCGGTTGCCGGTCTCGGTGCCCGGCGCGGTGAGCACCAGGACCGTGCGGCCCGGCAGCGGCACGGCGGTCCCGGCCGCGATCGCCGGCGCGCCGGGGGTGCGGGCGCCCGCGGGCTCGCCCGTGTCGAAGGCCGGCGTCCACGGGCCGCCGATCACCGGGGCGAGGCGGAAGCTGACGGCCTCCGCCCCGGCATTGAACAGCATCAGCAGGCGCTCGCCCGGGTCGCCGTCGTTGCCGATCTGCATGCCGAACACCTGGAGCCCGTCGTCGGACCAGTGCCGGACCTCCATCTCGATGCCCTCGGGGGAGAGCCAGTGCACGTCGCGCAGGGGCTCGTCGGGGTCGATCAGCGCGCCCGTGAAGAAGCGCCGCCGCCGCAGGGCCGGTTGGGCCCGGCGCAGGGCCAGCAGGTTGGCCACGAAGTCCGTGAGGGCCGGATCCGGATCGACGCTCCAGTCCATCCAGCTCGTCGGGTTGTCCTGGGCGTAGGCGTTGTTGTTGCCGCCCTGGCTGCGGGAGCGCTCGTCGCCCATGAGCAGCATCGGGACGCCCTGGGCCAGCATCACCGTCGCCAGCATGTTGCGCTTCTGGCGGGCGCGGAGCGCCAGGATCGCCGCGTCGTCGGTGTCGCCCTCGACGCCGTAGTTGCGGCTGACGTTGTGGTTATGGCCGTCGCGGTTGTCCTCGCCGTTGGCCTCGTTGTGCTTCTCCTCGTACGACACCGTGTCGGCGAGCGTGTAGCCGTCGTGGCTGGCGATGAAGTTGACGCTGGCCAGCGGCGAGCGCCCGGACGGGGCGAACACCTCGCGCGAGCCGGTCAGCCCCTGCGTGACCTTGGCGAGCGTGGCGGAATCGCCCTTCCAGAAGCCCCGGGCGGCGTCGCGGAACTTGTCGTTCCACTCGCTCCAGCCGCGCGGGTAGCCGCCGAGCTGGTAGCCGCCCTCCCCGACATCCCACGGCTCGGCCACCATCTTGACCCGCGCCAGCACCGGGTCCTGCGCCACGGCCTGGAAGAACGCCGCCTGCGGGGTGAAGGCGAAGGGCGCCCGCCCGAGGCTCGAGGCGAGGTCGAAGCGGAAGCCCGCGATGCCGTAGGCGGTGACCCAGTGGCGCAGCGAATCGAGCACGAGCTGCATCACCCGCGGGTGGCTCGCGTCGAAGGTGTTGCCGCAGCCGGTGCAGTCGCGGTTGCGGCGCGGGTCGGCGGGATCGAGCTTGTAGTAGCTGGCGTTGTCGATGCCGCGGAACGACAGGGTCGGGCCGGTATGGTCGCCCTCGGCGGTGTGGTTGTAGACCACATCGAGCCAGGTCTCGATCCCGGCGGCGTTCAGCTCCCGGATCGCCGCCTTCAGGCCGCCGAGGCCGCCCTCCCCCAGGTAGCGCGGCTCCGGGGCGAAGTAGCCCAGTGGCTGATAGCCCCAGAAATTGACGAGCCCCTTCTCCACCAGAAAGCGGTCGTCCGCGAAGGCCTGGATCGGCAGCAGCTCCAGGGCGGTGACGCCGAGCTTGACGAGGTGCTCGATGATCGCCGGGTGGGCGAGCGCCCCGTAGGTGCCGCGCTCCGCCTCGGGAATGTCGGGATGGGTGCGGGTCAGCGCCTTGACGTGCGCCTCGTACACCACCGTCTCGGCGAGCGGCCGGCGGACCGGGTTGAGGGCGAGGTCGGGCACCTCCGGCGCGGTGACCACGCAGCGCGGCATGTAGACCGCGCTGTCGCGCCGGTCGATCCGGTCCTCGCGCCCGCCGCCCCGGCGGTGGCCGTAGAGCGCGTCGTGCCAGCGGATCCGGCCGCGGATCTCCCGCGCGTAGGGGTCGAGGACGAGCTTCGAGGCGTTGAACCGGTGGCCCGCCGCCGGGTCCCAGGGGCCGTGCACTCGGTAGCCGTAGAGCTGGCCCGGCAGCACGCCGCGCAGGTAGCCGTGCCAGACGTCGTCGGTCCGGCAGGGCAGCCGCACCGTGCGGGTCTCGTGCCGCTCCCCCGGCTCGAACAGGCAGATGTCGACCGCGGTGGCGTGCTCGGAGAACAGGGCGAAGTTGACGCCGCGCCCGTCGAAATGGGCGCCGAGCGGTGCCGGTACCCCGTCGTCGACGGCGATCATGCGGGGCGTCCGGTCACACGGATGGCGGCGGGCGGGAGCAGCGGGAGGCGCCGGCTATTCGGCGGCCGCGGCGGCGGTGGGCGGCTCGCGCTCGACCGTGCGGAAGTTCTCGAGTTCCGCCAGGAAGTTGCGCGCCCACCAGTCGACGTCCTCGCGGGTCATGCGCTCGACCATCGGCTTCCAGCGCGCCAGCCGCTCGGCCTTCGGCATGTAGAGGGCCGCGCGGATCGCCTCGGCGACCTCGAACCGGTCGTAGGGGTTGATCAGCAGCGCCTCGGGCAGCTGCCGGGCGGCGCCGGCGAATTTCGACAGGACCAGCACCCCCGGATCGTCCTCGCTCTGGGCGACGACGTACTCCTTGGCGACGAGGTTCATGCCGTCGCGCATCGGCGTGACGAGCCCGACCCGGGCGGCCCGGTAGAGGCCGGCCAGCACGGGCCGCGGATAGGCCTTGGTGATGTACTGGATCGGCGTCCAGGCCGGGTCGCCGAGCGAGCCGTTGATCTCGCCGACCTTCTCGTTCACCTCGCGGGCGAGCTGCTCGTATTCCGGCACCTCGCTGCGGGATTTCGGCGTGATCTGGATGTAGGTGACGTTGCCGCGCTGGTCGGGATTCGAGGCGAAGAAGCTCTCCACCGCCTCCATCCGCTCGGGCACGCCCTTGGAATAGTCGAGCCGGTCGACGCCGATCAGCAGCTTGCGGGTGCGCAGGCCCGCGATGGTCTCGCGCACGACCTTGTTGGAATTGGCCTTCTCGGCGGCCTCCTTGAAGCCCGCGACGTCGATGCCGATCGGGAAGGCGCGGATCCGGGTCCGGCGGCCGTCGACCATCAGCGAGCCGCCGCCGAGCGGGATCGCCCGCTGGGTATCGACGAGGTTGCGCTGCAGGTTCTGGACGTCCGCCTCGGTCTGCAGGCCGATCAGGTCGTAGTCGACGATGGCGCGCAGTAGTTCGGTGCTCGCCGGCAGCGAGTTGAACACGTCGGCGGCGGGCCAGGGGATGTGGTGGAAGTAGCCGATCGGGTTGTCGAGCCCGAGTCCGCGCAGCTCGGCGGCGAGCGGCAGCAGGTGGTAATCGTGGACCCAGATGATGTCGTCGGGCTCGACCAGCTTGGCCAGCGCCCGCGCGAAGGTCCGGTTCACGCGGCTGTAGCCGGCATAGTCCGAGCGCGAGAAGGCGCCGAGCCCGAGCCGGTAATGCATGATCGGCCACAGGGCGCGATTCGCGAAGCCGGCGTAGTATTCCAGGTGATCCTGCGGCGAGAGGTCGACGACGGCGTACTGGACCCGGCCCCGATCAATCAGCGTCGGCTCCTCGGACGGCTCGTCCGTGATGGTGCCGCTCCAGCCGAACCACAGACCTTCGTAGGCCGTGAAGGCCTCCTTGACCGCGACGGCGAGGCCGCCCGCCGCCACCGCCTTGCCGCCCTCCTCCGGGACGGCGACGCGGTTCGATACGATCACAAGGCGTGCCACGCGGGTCGGCTCCGGATCAGGGGCGCGGGTCGGGTCGAGGATATCGCCGCGCCTGCATCGGGACGTCACTACTATGTCAGAACGCGCGGAGGCCCTGCGCGATCCTTTGTCGGTCGTCCCGCAACCCAAGCGTGAAGCCGGGCGCGGGTCAAGTCGAGGCCCTGCCGTTCCGGGACAGGGCGGCCGCTCCGTCCCGGTCGGGCGCCCCGGTCGGGCGCCCCATGCGAGCGTTGTACAAGCGTGGCGGTTCTGGCAGATCTTGCCTGAACGGCGCGTGAGCGGTGCCGCCCGTCGCGCCGGACCCCGCGCATGCATCGGAAGGGCGCACAGGGACCGGAACCCGCGACAGCCGAGTCGGTTACTCAGCCATCGCGGGGCCCGCGGCCGCCGCGAGCGGCCCCGTTCCCGCGCCGCGAGGAGTGTTTTCGAGATGGCCGGCAACGAGTTACCGCAAGGCACGCCCGCGGATCCGATCGCGGATCCGCACCGCGAGGGGCCGCACGCCGCGCCGCACGACGCGCCCCACACCGCCGGGGAGGAGCGCGCGCAGTGGCGGGCCCTCCAGGGCGACGTCGAGGGGCTCGCCGACGTGGCGGCCGAGCGCGGGCGCGGCCTGCTCGACGCGGCCCGGCTGCAGGCGCAGAGCTACGTCGAGCAGCGCAAGAGCGACGCCGCGCAGTCGGTCCACGACCTGGCGCAGACGATCCGCAATTCCGGCCGCGATCTCGGCGACAAGCCGAACGTCCGCGCCTTCTTCGACAGCGCCGCCGACGGGCTGGAGCAACTCGGCTCCTCGATCGAGCGCCGCAGCCTCGGCGAGTTCTACAGCGAGGCCGAGTCCTTCGCCCGGCGCGCGCCGGTGGCGGTGGCCGTGGGGACCTTCGTGGCCGGCCTGATCGCCGCCCGCTTCATCAAGTCGTCCAGCCTGCCGCCGGAGGCGCCGGACGGCGACGCCCGCGACAGCTTCCGGGCCTGACGCCATGACCTACGGCTCCGACCCGCGCCAGACGGGCCCCTCCACGGGTTCCTCCACGGGCCCAGCCACGGGCCCCTCCAGCATCCAGAGCCTGATCGGCGACGCCCTGCGGGAGACCAACGAGCTCGCCCGCAAGGAGATCGCGCTGTTCCGGGCCGAGATGGCCGGCAACGTCCGCCAGCTCATCGTCGGCCTCGCCTGCATGGTCGGCTCGGCGGTGTTCGCCGTGGTCGCCCTGCTGGTGCTGATCGGCGCCTTCGTGAAGTGGCTCGCCACCATCGTAGGCTCCGAGTGGCTCTCGGCCCTGATCGTCGGCGGCGTTCTGCTGCTCCTCGCCCTCGGGATGGCCCTGTGGGCGCGCAGCGTCCTCTCCCTCTCGACCCTGGCCCCGAAGCGCACGACGCGCCAGGTCCGCCAGGATGCCCAGGCCCTCTCGGAGCGCGTGTCCGGATGAGTACGATGAACGACCTCGAGAAGGAGATCGAGGAGAGCCGCGCCCGGCTCGACGATACGATCGACCGCATCCAGGGCCGGCTCTCGGTGCCGAATCTCGTGGACGAGATGCTGGGCAATGCCCGGCGGGTGCCGGCGCTGAACACGACCTACGATTCGGCCCTGGAGGCGGTGCGCCGCAATCCCGTGCCGGTGCTGCTGATCGCGGCAGGCGTCGGCCTGCTGTTCAACCGGATGGCCCGCGACGCCCAGCGCCGCCGCACCGAGGTCTCGGCCGAGCGCGTGCCCACCCTGAACACCGGCGCGGCGCGCGGCTACGACCCCGACCGCCCGACGGTCCGCCCGGCCCGCGATCCGCTGGACACGACCGAGATCTGAGGACCGGACCCGTCCGGGTCCGGCCGGATCCGGGACGAGACACCGTGCCGCCCGGCCGGACGACCGGGCAGACCGGCACCGAAGGCGGGCCGGCGAGACCGACATCTGAGGACAGCGCCATGACCGACAAGCCGGGTATCCCCTCCAGCACCCCCGAGCAGCTCGCCGCCGCGGCGGGGATGCCGCACGGCGCCGACGACAAGAGCCTGCGGCCGGATCCGACCGGCCTCGGCGACCCGGGCGCGCCCGGCACCGCCGCGGGCGACTTCACCCTCCGGCCGGATCCGCGCGGCCTGCACGACCCGCTTCGGCCCGGCGCGGCGACGGGCTCGCACGACGCCGCCCATGACACTGCCCAGGACGCTGCCCAGGACGCTGCCCAGGACGCCGCTTCGGCCGCGAAGGACGGCATCCGGGTGGCGGGCGACCGGGCCACCGAGTTCGCCGGGCAGGCGCGCCGCACCGTCTCGGGCCTCGCCGACGACATCAACGACCGCCTCGGCGGGGCGGCCGATCAGGCGCGCGACCGCGCCACCGCGGCCTACGACGAGGCCCGGGAGCGGGCCGGCGCCCTCCATCGCCGCAACATGCGGGCGCTGGACGACCTGACCAACCAGGGGATCGAGGGGATCAACCGCGGGCGCACCGCCGTCGAGCGCTTCGTGGACGACAACCCGCTCCTCGTCGGCGTCGTCGGCGTGGCCGCGGGCCTGCTCCTCGGCGCGCTGCTGCCGCGCACCCGCCAGGAGGACCGGAGCATCGGTCCCTGGGCCGACGAGGTCCGCGACCAGGGCCTGCGCTACGCCCGCGAGGTGACCAATATCGGCCGCGAGTTCGTCCAGACCGCCCTCGACCCGGACAATCTCAACGCCGCCGCCCGCAAGGTGGTCGATCCGGAGAGCCACACGCCGCCCGCGGGCGAGCGGACGCAGCACAATCTCTGATTCGGTGGCCGAGGCCCCTCCGTGGGGGCCTCGGCGCCGTCATCCCGGGCGAGGCGACGTGCCCCGGAGTTGCGCGACGTCGAGCAGCGTGGCGCCGCCTGGATTGCTCCGCTCGCAGCGACGCGGTGGCCGGATCCTCGCTCCGTCGACCCTCCTGACAGGACGGCGCGTCAGTCCCGGTACAGCCCCGCATGCGCCTCGCGGAGCAGGTTCTTCTGGACCTTGCCCATCGTGTTGCGCGGCAACTCGTCCACAAACAGGACCCGCTTGGGGCACTTGAACCGGGCGAGGCGCCCCTCCAGGGCGGCCTGCACGCCGGCCTCGTCCGGGCAGCCGGCGCCGCCCACCACCACGGCGGTGACGGCCTCGCCGAAATCCGGGTGCGCCAGGCCGATCACGGCGGATTCGACCACGCCCGGCAGGGCGTCGATCTCGGTCTCGACCTCCTTCGGGTAGACGTTGAAGCCCCCCGAGATGATCAGGTCCTTGCCGCGCCCGACGATGTGGACATAGCCCCGGCCGTCGACCTTGCCGAGGTCGCCGGTGATGAAGAACCCGTCGGCCCGGAACTCGGCGGCGGTCTTCTCGGGCATGCGCCAGTAGCCCTGGAACACGTTCGGGCCCTTCACCTCGATCATGCCGACCGCGTCGGGCCCGAGGGCCGCGCCGGTCTCGGGATCGACCACCCGCAGGGACACGCCCGGCAGGGGGAAGCCCACCGTGCCGGCGACCCGGTCCCCCGCGTAGGGGTTCGAGGTGCTCATGTTGGTCTCGGTCATGCCGTAGCGCTCGAGGATGGCGTGACCCGTGCGGGCCTGCCATTCCCGGTGCGTCTCGGCGAGCAGCGGCGCCGAGCCCGACACGAACAGGCGCATGCCCCGGGCCGCCTCCGGCGTCAGGCCCGGCTCCTTGAGGAGCCGGGTGTAGAAGGTCGGGACGCCCATCAGGGCGGTCGCCCGCGGCATCAGGCTCAGGATCAGCTTCGGGTCGAGCCGGGGCAGGAACAGCATGGAGCCGCCGCTCGCCAGCACCGTGTTGGTCGCCACGAACAGGCCGTGGGTGTGGAACACCGGCAGGGCGTGGATCAGCACGTCGTCGGCGGTGAAGCGCCAGTACGCGACCAGCGTCCGGGCATTCGACGCGAGGTTGTCGTGGGTCAGCATGGCGCCCTTGGAGCGCCCGGTCGTGCCCGAGGTGTAGAGGATCGCCGCGAGATCCTCCGGACCCCGGGGCACGTCCGCGAAGGCGGCGCCCGCATCGGCGGCCCGGTCAGCAGCCTCCGCGGCGCTGCCGCCGCCCGCCGCGTCGAGGGTCCAGACCTGCCGGACGCCGGCGGCGGCCTCGGCGAGCGCGTCGCGCCGGCCCGGGTCGCAGACGAACACGGTCGGCTCGGCGTCGCCCAGGAAGTAGCCGATCTCCGCCGGGGTGTAGGCGGTGTTGAGCGGCAGGAACACGGCGCCGGCCCGGACCGCGCCGAGATACAGGAAGATCACCTCGGGGCTCTTCTCGACCTGCACGGCCACCCGGTCGCCGGGCGCGACGCCCGCCGCCCGCAGGGCCGCCGCGTAGGCGCCGGAGCGGGCGATCAGGTCCGCGTACGCGTAGCGGCGCCCGTCCGGCGTCTCGATCACGGTCTTGGCGGGATCGGCGGCGCCGTCCCGCACCAGGGAGAAGAGGTGGTTCGTCATCGTGAGGCTGGGCTATCACGGGCTATGGGTCGCGCGCACCCATAGCCGCCCGGAGGCCCCCTCGGCGAGCCCTTTCCGGCGGCGCGTCGTCCGCGCGGCCCGGTGAGTCGCGACGCCTACGCCTCGGCGAGCACCACGGCCCGGGGCGGCGGCAGCTTGGCGCGCAGTTCCCGGGTCACCGCCGGCGCCGCCACCACGGTGCCGAGATTGGCGTAGGTCTCGTGGTTCCGCTCGATGGCCGCGAGGTCGTAGAGGTAGTTGACCATCAGCCCGTGGGACTGCGCCAGCCCCTTCTTGGAGGTGTCGCCCAGGAAGTTGATCCGGTCGAGGCGCGCGCCGTTGCCGAGATGGAACCGGGCCACCGGGTCGAGGGGGCGCCCGCGCTCGTTCTTGGCGCGCAGGAAATAGGCGGCCGCGGCCGGGATCAGCGCCCGGCGCACCGTCTCGGCCCGGGCCTTGTCGGCCGGCCAGGCCGGGTCGTCCAGCGCCCGCAGGGTCTCTACATCCTCGGGCAGCAGGCCCTGCGGGCTGTCGGCCCGGCGCTCCCGCGCCAGCCACGCCGCGAAGCCCGGCACCGGCGAGAGCGTCACGAAGGTCTTGAGCGTGGGGACCTCGCGGGTCAGGTCCTCGACCACCTGCTTGATCAGGAAGTTGCCGAAGGTCACGCCGGCGAGGCCCTTCTGGCAGTTCGAGATCGAGTAGAACACCGCCGTGGTGGCCGCCTGCGGCTGCAGCGGCTTGCGCTCCTGCGACAGGATCGGGGCGATCGCCGGGGCGATCTGGTCGGTGAGCGCCACCTCGACGAAGATCAGCGGCTCGTCGGCGAGCGCCGGGTGGAAGAACGCGAAGCAGCGCCGGTCCGGCGGCTCGATGCGGGCGCGCAGGTCGTCCCAGCCGGAGATGGCGTGGACCGCCTCGTAGCGGATGATCTTCTCCAGGATGTGCGCCGGCGTCGTCCAGTCGATGTGGCGCAGCACGAGGAAGCCGCGGTTGAACCACGACGCGAACAGGTGCTCGAAGTCGCAGTCGAGGCTGTCGACGGCGTCCATCAGGGCGGGGTCGGCCTCGTCGCCGGCGCGCAGGGCCCGGCGCAGGTCGAACAGGTCCTCGCGCATCCGCACGAGGCTGAGCGTGCCGCCGCGGGCGAGGTTGAGGCGGCGAATCAGCTCCTGGCTGCGCGGCTCGGCGGCCTCGTGCAGGCTGCCCAGGCGGGCGCGGGAGGGGGCGGCGCGGTAGGCGGCGATGGCCTCGTCGACGGCGGCGTGGTCCGCGTCGAAGTCGAGGGCGATGGCCCGCAGGAAGGCGTGGCGCTCCGCCTGACCGAAGCTCGCGTAGCGGTCGAGGATCAGGCGGGCCAGCGCCACCCCGGAGGCCTCGCCGCGCCGGGAGATCAGGTCCTCGCAGAGCTTGACGAGGTCGCCGGCACTCGCCCGGGACGCGATGTCGCCGCGCCCGATCCCGATCAGGTCGCGGCCGCGCTCGCTGATGGTCTGAAGCAGGTCGCCGAAGAAGGAGATCGCCGCCATGACCTTCGCACTGACCCCCGATGACCCGGATTCGAGACGTGTCCGGTCCCGCGACGCCGGCTCGTCGGTCGGGCGCGGACGGAACGGGATCCGGACGCCGGCGGGCGTCCCGATCCGCCCGCCATTCTACGGCGCCGCGGCCGCCGCGACCAGAGCTTGACCGGTCGCCGACGCGGGGATCCCAGAGTGCGGGAGCGGCACGAAGATCGTGTGACGGGTGGGGCCGCGCGACGGGTCCGGCCGGGCGGTCGTCAGAGCCGCTCGGCCACGGTGGCGAGGTCCGCCCGCTCGCGCCAGTCGCCGACGCCGTGCTGGCGGGCGAAGCGCAGCTCCGCGGCGCGGCGGGCGCGCTCGGGATCGCGGGCCCGCGCGATCGCGACCGAGCCGATCGTGAACGGCACCCCGAGGATCTCCTTGGCGAAGTCGACGCGGTAGTTCGGCATCCCGTACTCCCTGCTGCGGCGGCCCCGGCGCCGTTCGCACGGAACGAAACCGCCCACTCGTTCGTAGTCCGGTCCATAAACCTCGCGAGGCCCGGCGCCCGGCGCATCGGTCGCGGCGCCCGCTGGCATGCGGGCGCCGCCGGCTGCGTCTGTTGCATATGGTGCGCCGCCGGCTCCGGTGAAGGGGCCCGGGGCGTCCCGGCAGGGATGCATCGCCGCAGCTTGCCCGGCGGCGCGCTCCGCCCGTATCGCTCGCCGCTCCGATCGCCCTCCCCACACGGACCCGACCATGGCTCTCCCGCGGCGGCCCACCCGCCTGCCCCCGACCCGGCCGTGACCGCACCCCTCGACGCGAAGGCCCGGCTCGGCCTGACGCTGATCGCCGGCGGGGCCGTGGCCAACATCTACTACAACCAGCCGCTGCTCGGCCTGATCGTGGCCGAGTTCGGCGACCGCGCCGCCCTGTGGGTGCCGACCACGGCCCTGGTCGGCTACGGGCTCGGCATCGTCGGGCTCGTGCCGCTCGGCGACGCCCTGCCGCGCCGCGCCCTGATCGTGGGGCAGTGCCTCGGCCTCGCCCTGGCCCTGCTCGCCGTGGGCCTCGCGCCGAACCTCGCCTGCCTCGCGCTCGCCCATCTGGTGGTCGGCGTGCTGTCCTGCGCGGCCCAGCAGGCGGTCCCGTTCGCGGCCGAGCTCGCCCCGGACGCGAGCCGCGGGCGGATCGTCGGCCAGGTCATGACCGGGCTCCTCACCGGCATCCTGCTCGCCCGCACGGCGAGCGGCTTCCTGGGGGCGCATCTCGGCTGGCGGCCGGTCTTCCTGGTCGCCTCCGTGCTGGCGCTCGCCATGGCAGGCATCGCGCGGGCCACCCTCCCCCACACGGTGCAGACGCACCCGCTGCGCTACCGCGCCCTGATGCTGTCGATCCTCCACCTCGCCCGCACGCAGCCGGTGCTGCGCACGGCGAGCCTGTCGCAGGCGCTGCTGTTCGCGGGCTTCAACGCCTTCTGGGCGACCCTGGCCCTGTTGGTCGAGGCGCCGCCCTTCGGCCTCACCGCCGCCGGGGCCGGGCTGTTCGGCGTGATCGGCGTCTGCGGGGCCTTCGTGGCGCCGATCTCGGGCCGCTTCACCGACCGCCGGGGCGCGAAGCCCGTGGTCCTCGGCGGCAGCCTGCTGGTCGCCCTGTCCTTCGTGGTCCTGTGGGGCGGGGGCACGTGGTCGCTCGCCGCGGTGGCGCTCGGCGTGCTGCTCATCGACATCGGCATGAACGGCGCGCTCATCGCCAATCAGACCCGGGCCTACGCGCTGGTCCCGGGCGCGCGGGGCCGCATCAACACCGTGCTGTTCACCACCCTGTTCGTGTTCGGGGCGCTCGGCGCCTATGCCGGTTCGCAGGCCTTCCTGCTCGTGGGCTGGCCGGGCGTCTGCGCGGTCGGCCTCGCCTTCTCGGCGCTGGCCGTGCTCGTGGCGGCCCGCGACCCGCACCCGCCGGGGGCTCGGCCTACTTGAGCACCCGCGACAGCCGACACCAGCCCGCCCTGTCGGGCGGAAGCCCGAAGCGCAGGCGCTCCGGGCGCCCGGCGAAGCGCCGCACCGCGATGCCGGCCGCCGCCAGCCGCCGGTAGAGGTCCGGCCCGTCGGGGAAATCGGCGGTCCGGAACAGGCAGGTGCCGCCGACGACCCGGCCGCCGGCCCGGGCGATCATCCGGTCGAGGCGGCCCGCATCCGCGGCCCGGGCCCGGGCGGCCTCGACGCGCCAGCCCGCGTCCGACAGGGCCGCGCGCCCGATCGCCAGGGCCGGGCCCGACACCGCCCAGGGTCCGAGCGCCGCGGCGATCCGGGCCGCCGTGCCGGGCTCGGCGACCGCGAAGCCGAGGCGCAGGCCGGCGAGCCCGTAGGTCTTGCCGAAGGAGCGCAGCACCACGGTGCCGGGCCCCGAGTCCGGTGCGGAGACGTGCGGGCACAGGCTCTCCACCGGCTCGAGGTCGGCGAAGGCCTCGTCGGCGACGAGCAGGCCGCCGCGCCGGCCGAGCGCCGCGGCGAGCGCCCGGCGCTCGGCCAGGGGATGGGTCCGCCCGTCCGGGTTGTTGGGATCGACGATCACCGCCACCCGGGCCGCGCCGAGGGCGTCGACGCTCGAGACCTCCGCCACCGCGTGCCCGGCCCGCGCCCAGGCGGCGGCGTGCTCGGCGTAGGTCGGCCCGAGAACCGCGACCCGGGTCGGGGCCAGGAGCCGGGGCAGGGTCTCGATCAGGACCTGCGTGCCGGGCGCGGGCACGACGTGGTCGGCGTCCGGCGCGCCGTAGGCCGCGGCGGCGGCCTCCCGGAGCGCGCGGACCTCGGCGGCCTCGGGCAGGCGCGCCCAGGCGCTGGCCTCCAGCGCGGGCACGGGATAGGGGACCGGGTTGATCCCCGTCGAGAGGTCGAGCCAGGGCTCCGGCGCGTCGGGAAAGGCTTGTCGGAGCCCGCCGAGATCGCCGCCATGCGCGATCGGGGCGGCCTCACGCGCGGGAACGCTCCACACCGAATGGTCCATCTGCCCGGTACGTTCGCCGACACGCTCGCCGTCCTCGCCGTCGCCCTCGGGATCGAGGCGGCGGCCGGCTATCCCGACGCGCTCTACAGGGCGGCCGGTCACCCTGTCACCTGGATCGGCCGGCTGATCACCGCCCTGGAGCGCGGCCTCAACCGCGGCTCGGCGCGCCGGCGGCGGGTCGCCGGCTGCCTCGCGCTGGCGCTGCTCCTCACCGCGGTGGGCCTGGCCGCCCTCGCCGTCGCGGCGCTGGCGGGGCTCGCCGGCCCCCTCCCCGCTCTGCTCCTCCTCGGCCTGCTCGGCGCGAGCCTGCCGGCGCAGCGCAGCCTGCACCAGCACGTCGCCGCCGTGGAGACGGCCCTGCGCGCGGGCGGCCTCGAGTCCGGGCGCCGGGCCGTGGCGATGATCGTGGGGCGCGACCCCGACCGCCTCGACGAGGCGGCTGTCTGCCGGGCCGCGATCGAGAGCCTGGCGGAGAACTTCTCCGACGGGATCGTGGCGCCGGCCTTCTGGATCGGCTGCCTCGGCCTGCCGGGGGGCGCCCTCTACAAGGCGGTCAACACCGCCGACAGCATGATCGGCCACCGCAGCCCGCGCTACGCCGCCTTCGGCTGGGCGGCGGCCCGGCTCGACGACGGCGTGAACCTGCCGGCCTCCCGGCTCGCGGGCCTGCTGATCGCCGGGGCGGCGGCCCTGCGCGGCGCCGACGCGCGCGGGGCGCTCCGGGCCATGGCCCGGGACGCGCGCCGGCACCGCTCGCCCAATGCCGGCTGGCCCGAATCCGCCATGGCGGGGGCGCTCGGCCTGCGGCTCGCGGGGCCGCGGGTCTATGACGGCACCCTCGTCCCGGACGCCCATATGGGCGACGGCCGGGACGCCGCCACGGCCGACGACATCGCCCGGGCGCTGGCCCTCTACCGCACCGCCTGCTGGCTGCAGGGCGGGCTCGTGCTGGCGCTCCTCGCGCTCTGCCTGTCGCTCACCGGCTGAGCCGTCCTCGCGAGCGGAGCGAAGCGCGCCAGGGCCGCGCGACCTCTGAGATCGTGGCGCCGACGGGATCGCTTCGCTCCGCTCGCAGAGACGGCGGCAATTCCCGATCGGGCCTTGGCACGGCCCGCGCACCGGACGCATCGTGGCCGGACGGGGCAGGATGAGGGAGACGCCGATGCGTGCCGTGTTCGTGGATGCCAGCGAGACCCTGGCGGCGGTGGCCCGGCGGCTGCTGCGGCCGGACGATCCGCCCTTCGCGGTCCACGCGGATCCCGGAATCGCGCCGCAGGACCTGCCCGCGATCCTCGACGGCGCCGAGACCGCGGTGATCGACCACACCGCCCTCCCCCTCGACGTGGCCCGGGCCTGCGCGGGCCTGAAGCACGTCGTGTTCCTCGGCACCGGCGCCCGCAGCTACATGGACCCGGAGGCGCTCCGGGACGCCCTCGGCGTCACCGTCCACACCATCAAGGGCTACGGCGACACCGCGGTCGCCGAGTGCGCCTTCGCGCTGATGTGGGCCGCCGCCCGCGGCCTGCCCGAGATGGACCGGGCGATGCGCGCCGGATCCTGGCTGCGCACCGAGGGGATCCAGCTCACCGGCAAGACCGTCGGCCTCGTCGGGTTCGGCGGGATCGCGGCCGAGATGGCGCGCCTCTGCCGGGGCGTGGGCATGCGGGTGCTCGCCTGGAACCGGACCCCGAAGACCCATCCCGGCGTCGACTTCGTCCCGCTCGACCGCCTGCTCGCCAAGAGCGACGTGGTCTCGCTCCACCTGCTCCTGACCGACGCGACGCGCGGCTTCCTGTCGGCCGCGCGGATCGCCGCGATGAAGCCCGGCGCGATGCTGATCAACACCGCCCGCGGGGCGGTGCTCGACGAGGACGCCCTGGTCGCGGCCCTGCGCACCGGCCACGTGGCGCGGGCCGGGCTCGACGTGTTCACCGTCGAGCCCCTGCCGCCGGATCACCCGCTGGCGCACCTGCCCAGCGTCACCCTGTCGGCGCACTCGGCGTTCCGCACGCCCGAGGCGAGCGACAACCTGATCGGCGCCGCCCTCGACCATTGCCGGCGGATCGCCGCCGGCTGACAGCTGCGCCGCGGGAGCGGCCGCCCCGGTGCTCGGCTCTCCTAGTGCTCGGTGCCCTGCATGTTCGGGCGCGGCTCGCCGCCGTGGTGGTGGATCACGCTGGAGCGCTCCGGGCTCCCCTTCGCGTCGGCGACCTGCTTCCGGGCCGCGGCGGCCAGGAACCAGATGCCGCCGAGCGTCCCGAAGGCGAGGATCATGAGCGGAAATCCCTGACTCATCGCGGTGCCCTCCTCGACGATGGCCCGCGGGCTTGCGGGTCTGCATCATCCTGCCGGTCATGCCGGCCTGAGGAAGGATAACGCACGAATCCGGACCGTGTTCAGGCCGGTCTCGCGGCCGTCGGCACCGCCCGCCGCGCCGCGTCGCGGCGCAGGGCGGAGAGCACCACGAACATGAGGCCGGCCCCCACGGCGAGGCAGGCGGCCAGGAACAGCATCGGCACGAGGTCGCTCTGGGTCTGGTCGCGGATGAACGGTACGGCGTTCTGGGCGACGAAGCCGCCGAGATTGCCGACCGAATTGATCGCCGCGATCCCGGCGGCCGCCGAGGCACCGCGCAGGAATGTCCCGGGCATCGACCAGAAGACCGGCTGGGCGGCGAAGGTCCCGGCCGCGGCCACGCACAGGCAGGCGAACTTCACGGCGTTGCCCGGCAGGACGACGGAGAGCGCGAGGCCCGCCGCCCCGACCAGCGCCGGCCCGACCACGTGCCAGGTCAGGGCGTTGCCCTGCGCCCCCGTGCGGGCGGCGTGGCGCGGCACCCACCACAGGGCGAAGGCCGTGGCGAGCCACGGGATGATGTTGAGGAAGCCGTTGGTGAGGTTCGAGACGCCGAAGCCCTTGACCACGGTGGGGAGCCAGTAGCCCAGGCCGTAGGCGGCGAGCGGCAGGGAAACGTAGACCCCGGCGAGCATCAGCACCCGCCGGTCGAGGAGCGCCGCGAACGGGTTGCCGTGGTCGACGTGGCCGCCGTCCTCGCGCTCGGCCCGGAGCGTGCGGGCGAGCCAGTCGCGCTGGGCCTGCGACAGCCAGGGGGCGGTCTCGGGGCCGTCCGGCAGGACGAACAGCACCACCGCGGCCATGAGGATCGCCGGCGCGCCGGTGGCCAGGAACACCCACTGCCAGCCCTGGAGGCCGAGGAGCCCGTCGAGACCCAGCAGCGCGCCGCCGATCGCCGCACCGACCGCGTTGGCGATGGCGCTGGCGATCATGAACCAGCCGATCATCCGCGCCCGGTGCGCTTGCGGGAACCACAGGGTCAGGGCGAACAGCACGCCGGGGAAGAAGCCGGCCTCCGCGGCGCCGAGCAGGAAGCGCAGCACGTAGAACATCGCCGTGCCCTGGGTGAAGCCCAGCAGGACGGTGACGATCCCCCAGGTGATCATGATCCGGGCGAACCAGATCCGCGCGCCGACCCGCTCCAGGAAGACGTTGGCCGGCACCTCGAACAGGAAGTAGCCGAGAAAGAACAGCGAGGCCCCGAGCCCGTAGGCGGTCTCGGAGAGGCCGAGGCTGCCGACCATCTCCAGCTTGGCGTAGGAGACGTTCTGCCGGTCGATATAGGCGATCAGGTAGAGCAGGCCGAGGAGCGGCATCAGCCGCAGGGTCACGGTCCGGACGGTGCTCGCGGCGAGATCCTCCCCGGCGGGGGACGGCGTGGGCGGCATGGGGCGTTCCTCCGGGGGCGTGCGGCCCTTCGTGGCGGGGCCGGCATAACACAGAGTAATCCCTGGCCCGCGCCCCGCCTACCGGGCAAGCGCCAGGAGGCGGTCGCAGTCGACATGGGCCGCGATGTGTCGCGCGAGGCCGTCCAGCGCCGCCTCGACCCCGGCCTCGTAGCCGGCGCCCGCCGAGGCGGTGCCCAGGCGCGCGAGCCACGCCGCCCGCTGGGCGTCGTCGGCGAAGAGGCCGTGCACGTAGGTCCCGGCCACGCGCCCGTCCGCCGAGACCGCCCCGTCCGGGCGCCCGTCGGCGAGGCGCAGCAGCGGCCGGTCCGCGTCGGGGCCCTCCGTCGCGCCGATATGCATCTCGTAGCCGGCGAACGGCACGCCGTCGGGCAGGCTCGTGCCGGTGACGGCGGCGAGGCGCTTCTCCGGCGTCATCACGGTGTCGACGGCGAGGAGCCCGAGGCCCGGCACCGTCCGGGGCGCCCCCTCGATCCCGTGCGGGTCGGCGAGGCTGTTGCCCAGCATCTGGTAGCCGCCGCACAGGCCGAGCACCCGGCCGCCCCGGCGGACATGGGCGCGCAGGTCGACGTCCCAGCCCTCCCGGCGGAAAGCCTCCAGGTCGTCGATCGTGGTCTTGGAGCCCGGCAGCAGCACGAGGGCGGCCCCGGCGGGGATCGGCGTTCCGGGCCGGACCAGCACCACCGACACGTTCGGCTCCGCCCGCAGCGGGTCGAGATCGTCGAAATTGGCGATGCGCGGCAGCACCGGCACCGCCACCGTGACGGAGCCGGCCCCGCGCGGGTCCGAGCCGGCGAGGCCCAGCACGTCCTCGGCCGGCAGGCGCGCGGCGTCGGGGAAGTGCGGCACGAGGCCGAGCGCCGGCCAGCCGGTCCGCTCGGCGATCAGCCGCATCCCGTCGGCGAACAGGCTCGGATCGCCGCGGAACCGGTTGACGAGGAAGCCGGCGACCATCGCGGCGTCCGCCGGGTCGATCACCGCCTTCGTGCCGACGAGGCTCGCGATCACCCCGCCCCGGTCGATGTCGCCGACCAGCACCACCGGCGTGTCGGTGGCCCGGGCGAAGCCCATATTGGCGATGTCGCCCGCGCGCAGGTTTATTTCCGACGCCGAGCCCGCGCCTTCGACCAGAACCAAGTCGGCCTCGTCCGCGAGCTGGGAGAAGCTGTCGAGGACGGCGGACATCAGCCGGGGCTTCCAGGCTTGGTAGTCGCGCGCCTTCACGGTGGCGACCATCCGGCCCTGCACGACCACCTGGGAGCCGACCTCGCTCTGCGGCTTCAGCAGGACCGGGTTCATGTGCACGGAGGGTGTCACCCGGGCGGCCCGGGCCTGGAGCGCCTGCGCCCGGCCGATCTCGCCGCCGTCGGCGGTGACGGCGGCGTTGTTCGACATGTTCTGCGGCTTGAACGGCCGGACCCTCAGGCCCCGCTCCGTGAAGGCGCGCGCGAGCCCCGCCACGATCAGGGACTTGCCGACATCGGAGCCGGTGCCCTGGATCATCAGGGCCTTCCTGGGCGCCGTCGCGCGCGGCGGGCTCAGAACTCGATCCCTTCCTGCGCCTTCACGCCGGCGGCGAAGTGGTGCTTGACGCTGCCCATCTCGGTGACGAGGTCGGCGGCCTCGATCAGGGCGGGCTTGGCGTTGCGGCCGGTGACGACGACGTGCAGGTCCGGCCGGCGCGCGCGCAGGGCGGCCAGCACCGCGCCGAGGTCGAGATAGTCGTAGCGCAGCGCGATGTTGAGCTCGTCGAGGACGAGCAGGCGGATCGCGGGATCGGCCATCAGGCCCTCGGCGACTGCCCAGGCGTGGCGGCAGGCGGCGATGTCCCGGGCCTTGTCCTGGGTCTCCCAGGTGAAGCCCTCCCCGAGGGTGTGCCACACGACCCTCTCGCCGAAGGCCGCCACGGCGTGGCGCTCGCCGGTGTCCCAGCCGCCCTTGATGAACTGCACCATGCCGACCCGCCAGCCGCGGCCGAGCGCCCGCAGCATCAGCCCCAGGGCCGCCGTGCTCTTGCCCTTGCCGGGGCCGGTATGGACGAGGAGCAGGCCCTTCTCGAGGGTTTTGCCCGCGACCTCGGCGTCCTGGACCGCCTTGCGCTTCTCCATCTTCTCGCGGTGGCGCGCGGCGTCGTCGCTCATGCGGAGGCTCCTGTCTCAGAGGTTCGCGGCTTCACCACCAGCGGCAGGCCGGCCACGGTCAGGACGACCCGGTCGGCCCGCGCGGCGAGCTGCTGGTGGAGGCGGCCGGCGGCGTCGCGGAATCGCCGGGCGAGGGCGTTGTCGGGGACGATCCCGAGCCCGACCTCGTTGCCGACCAGCACGAGCGGGCCCGGGACGTCGGCGCAGGCAGCGATGAGCCGCGCCGTCGCCTCCGCCACGTCGGCCTCCGCCAGGATCAGGTTGGTGAGCCAGAGCGTGAGGCAGTCGACCAGGACCGGTCCCTCGGCCTCGGCGACCGCCTCCGGCAGGGCGAGCGGCACGTCGCGGGTGCGCCAGGCGCCGCCGCGCCGCGCGCGGTGCTGGGCGATGCGGTCGACCATCTCGTCGTCGAAGGCCTGGGCGGTGGCGAGATAGAGCCACGGGCCGGGGCAGGCTTCGATCAGCCCCTCCGCGTAGGCGCTCTTGCCAGACCGCGCCCCGCCGAGGACGAGGGTCATGCGAGGGGTGGGCTGGGGCATGGCTCTCCATCGCCCCAACCCGGTGCGCGGTCAAACCCAGGACCGACAGTGTCAGGGTCTGTGACCTCAGGACCTGCAAACTCGGGACCTGTGGCACCTGTGCCGCGCCTGGACGGTTGCCGGGCGTCTCCGGTCCGACTATAGAACCCCGGCCCAGCCAGAGCGCCCTTCGTCTAGCGGTCCAGGACGTCGCCCTTTCACGGCGAAAACACGGGTTCGATTCCCGTAGGGCGCGCCAACAAAATCAAGCGCTTGGCTGCATCTGGCGGCCTGCCTAGCTTCTCTTGGGAAAAATTCGCGGCGAAATGGCTCCTGCCGTGTCCCCGTGGCTTGGCCTGTTCCTCATCGCCCTTGAATGCGCAGGCCGATTTCGCTGTTGCGGCCTTGCGCCCACTCTCGCAGCCTGATTTTCACCAACGGGCGGTTGCAGAGGGCCGGTGCAGGGCACCGGTCGAACGGCTTTGTCCCTGACTCTCGGCAATGCGGGCGCACTTCTGCTTCCCCGCTCCCGGCTTCAGTCCCTCACGCGGGCGATGACCGCTACCGGGCCGCCGCCATCCGGCCCCTGATGCTCAGCGCCGCCGGAGACGAAGAGGTCCGTCCGGCCGATCGCCGCGGCGGCCACGCCGCCGACCAGGGCGCGGGCGTGCCGGGTGGCGTTGATGTCGCTGTCGTCGTTCATGATGTGGCGCCGTCCCCGGATCAGGCCGTCATGGGAGGGCTCCGCTTTGGCGAGCAGGGCGATCACGCGCTCCGCCTCAGGAGGCGGCAACTGCCCCGCCTCCAGGAAGCCGAGGTCGGTGAGCACCCGCCGAATCGCGGACAGGTCGATGCCGTCGTCCATGACCCGGTGGGCGATGGCGAGCGGGCCGGTCCAGCCCTGGGCGTTGCCGAGCACGATGATCTCGTTGCGCATCAGCTCGATCCCCGCCGAGCAACTGGCGCGGCCGGAGAAGAGATCGCGTCGGGTGCCGATGGCGGAATCCGCGAGATGTTCGCGGTCGACCTCTCCTAGGGCGAGCGCGATGCCGAGCGCCGAGGCGCCGCGGGATAAGCCCATCGAGGCGTAGGTGTCGTGTGTGGCGACGCCGTGGCCCCGGGCGGCCGCCTCGGCGATCCGAGCGCTCGTCAGGAGCGGGCACTTCACCTGCACGAAATGCACGTCCGCGGGATCGGTGAGCCCCGCCTCTGCCATGGCCCGGCCGACCGCCGCCGCAGTCGCCTCGACCTGCGCCATCCGGCCGATCTCCTCCGCGCGGAACTCCTGGGTGAAGGCCGTGCCGATGGCGAGCGCCTTGCCCTCCGGCACCGCGGGGCCTTCACGCCGGGCGAGGACGAGGAAGTGCGGCGACAGCCCGCCTTCGGTGCCGCCGGACATGACGAGGGCGATCCGCGCTCCGACCTCCGCCGCCGTACAGCCGAGGGCGGTGGCGAGCGCCGTCTCCAGGGCCATCACCGCGAGCTGCCGGGTGAAGTCATTCACGCAGCCGTTGCCCTCGGTCTTGCCGAAGATCGCGACGATCTCGGTCGCGTCCACCGCCCCGGAGGCGACGAGGCCCATCACCTCGGAGACGTCGGCGGGATGCTGCGCGGGCACGCGGAAGACGAGGCATTCGGGCATGGGGGGACCGGGGTGGAACAAGAAGGGGCGCCGCCCTTCCATTCGGGCGATCCCGTCGTCTGTCCGCGTCCCGCGACGACAGAAACCGGCACGATCGGGTGGCCAGCACGGGCAAGCACAGACCGGACCATCTTCGGAGAATCCCCGAGCCTTCTACTGAGCGGGAGAAGCAACGCGTTGATCGGCTCCCGACGCCGAACCAGCAGGATGGCCCAATCTGTGGTAGAAGCAGATCGTCGCTAGACCACTCCATGCCGCCGTTCCGGTCGCGACCCTGGCTGTGTCGAAACCTCGATGGTGGTAGCTCTGTCCGGCACGCCCGGGGGGCGGCATGGAACGGTTCGTTGTCGGCGCCGAGCGCGATCAGACGACGCTGTTCCCGCCTTATCTCGAAGATCGGATCGCCGAGGACAACCCTGTCCGGGTCGTCGATGCCTTTGCTGCCTCCAGGGGCACCCAAACGGAAAGGTGGCTCAGGGACCGAGAGGCGTGAGGCTACGAGCTACACCGCGTCTTCGCGGGCGCTACCGGCCTCCCGTCCCAGGCGAACCATGACCTCCCGCAGCCAGCGATGGGCGGGATCGCGGTCATAGGAGGCGTGCCACAGCATGGAGATGACGATCTCCCCGGTCGGCACCGGGACGGGGCTCGTCGCCAGGCCGAGTTGGGTCGCGAAGGTGGTGGCCAGCTCGTCGGCCATCGTGGCGATCAAGGGCGCGGCCTGCACGTGAAACGGCACGGTGGCGAAACGCGGCGTCGTCGCCGCCAGCCTCCGCGTCCGGCCCACCTTCGCGAGCGCCTTGTCCACCACCCCCGGGCCGACGCCGGTCAGGTACGTCAGGATGTGCGGGAAGCGGACGAAGTCGTCGAGCGAGAGCGGACCGCTCACGCCGAGCAGCCGGGGATTGAACAGGCTCAGGAAGCCGAAGCGATAGAGGGGCCGCACCTTGTGGTGGACCTGGCCCTCGGAGATCATGCCGACGGCCATGTCGATCCTGTCGGCGTCGAGGTCCCCCAGCACGCTCCCGTAATCGAGGCCGACCAGGTGCAGGCGGATGCCGGGCGCCTCGCAGGCGAGGAACGCGAGCAGGCGCGGGATGAGACGGACCTCGACGCTGCCGGGGATGGCGAGCGTGAAGGACCGCTCGACCTGCGAGGGGGCAAAGTCGTCCTCCCGGAGGACGATGCCCTGGAATTGGCGCAGGGCGGCGCGGACCGGCTCGAGGAGGGCGAGCGACCGCGGTGTCGGGCGCATGCCGTCCGGCGTGCGCGTCAGGAGCTCGTCGCCGAGGAGCCTGCGCAGGCGGGCAAGGCTGCTGCTCATGGCGGATTGCGTGATGCCGACCTTCGCGGCAGCGCGCGTGACGCTGCTCTCGGTCAGGAGTGCGTCCAGCGCCACGACCAAGTTCAGGTCGATGCCCGCGAGGTCACGGTGCTTGATCGTCATGGTCAGGTCCGCCGGTGGCTCGCGACCAGGGTCTCGGCGACCGGACAATGCGGCATCCGACCGAGCGAGACCATCAGGCTTCCGAGCCGCATCGGCCGCGCCATCGCGGCCGTCGAAAACCGAACCATCATTTACGGCGTAGATACTGGGTATCAACCGCATCTGTTTGATGAATACGCCTCCCGGCAGCATCTCCTCCTCATCGAAAGACGGGCCACCCCGTCACACCGAGAGGATCGAGAGATGACCCATCGTACCATCACCCTCACCGCCGCCCTGACGATGACCGTGGCGTCCCTCCTGCCGGCCGCCGCGTCGGAGGTGACCCTCGACACCGCCGCGCACGGCGCCTTCTCCGTCCCCGCCGTCATCGGCGCGGCCCACCATACGCCGGGTCTCGCGCTGAGCGCCGCCGACGTCCGTGCGCAGGGTGGTCACCTCGTACCGGCCCTCACGCGCTGGCAGGAGGCTCGGCCGGCCATCGCCTCCGTCGAGCCCTTCAAGGCGCCCGCCACCATCACCGTGGCCTATCGGAGCCGAGACGTCGCGACGCATGCCGCGCAGGTCCTCAAGCAGGGGGGCTTCGCGACCGCGGGCGTCGTCCGGTGGCTGCCCGACGCGCCTGTTGCGGTCGAGGCCAACACGAACACGGTCAAGCTCGGGTCGCTTGAGGCCATGAACTGAGCGAGCACTCGGACAGGCCGAGGACGAGCAGTCGAGGCCCGCCCGGCGAGCCGCCCGCTGCATGAAGTCAGGAGATCAGATCATGTCCGACCACTTCGCGTCGACCGAAATCGCGGTCGAGCACGTCACCCTTTCCTCGGCCAAGACTTTCGAGGCGGTCCGATCCGCCTTGGAGGCTTCGGTGCCCGTCATCGACCTCGATTACGCCACGCTCCTGAAGGCTGGACGAGTGGACGAGGCGCGCGACCTCCTCGAACGGCAGGCGCCGCTCTCGATCTTCGGCTCCCGAGACCATGGCGACGTGCTGCGCACCGCCGGGTTGAGCCGCAAGGCCGTCCAGTACGACATCGGCAACCCGCTGACGGCCGCGTCGATGACCCGGCACGCCGTTTCTGCCGCCTTGTACGCGCCGATCCGGGTGCTTCTGCGTGAGGATTCCGAGGGTGGCGTCGCCTTCGAGTACGACCGCCCGGTCAGCACCTTCGGCCAGTTCGAGAATCCGCAGGTCGACCGCGTCGCTGGCGAACTCGATGAACTGCTTCGGAGCACGCTCGCCGCGGCCGCCGCGTGAGGTGAGGCGCTCGAGAACGCCGCGGATCGGGGCCGAGTGTCTCCGTTCCGCGGGGCGCGCCGTGACGCGGCAGCTCTGTTCCACGCGCAGTTCCGACGCTTGTTCGGCTTCACGGCAGCTTCGGCCGCGACCAGACCGTCTCAAAGCCACCCCTCCGAGACGTTCGAGCGGTCGTTCGGTGGTGACAGAGGCTGGCTGATCGAAGGCAACCCGCTCACGGCCGAGCAGAGCAGGAGCGGACGCGCGTTTGGTAGGTCTCAGAACCGGAGGAGTCGCCGGAAGCGGGCGATGTTCACGAGCGACACGAGGGACGAGGCCACGTAGGTGAGGGCTGCGGCGCGCAAAACGGTGCGGGCGCCACGCATGTCGTCAGCGTCGAGGAAGCGGCCCGTTTCCAGGATGGGCAGAGCCCGCCGGTAGCTCGCATCGAGCTCGACGGGCAGCGTCAAGAGGTGAAACACGAGGCGAACGCTGAGGAGCGCGATGCCGAACCCGACCTGCAGGGTGAGCAGGGCGGGGGATTTGATGACGGCGAGCATGATGGGCGCGGTCATCATCACCAAGCCTGCGGCAAGCTCGAAGCCCTGCACGACCGGCGCGAAGGTCACCCGCGCCGCGAGCAGCCGGTCTCCCGCCGCGTGCTGGAGCGCGTGGGAGACCTCATGTGCCGCCACCGCGACCGCCGTGATGGAGCGGCCCTCATGGTTCTCCGGCGACAGGCGCACGACGTTCGCGACCGGATCGTAGTGGTCGGCCTGCGCGATCTCGACGGGAACATGCTCGAGCCGTGCCAGGTCGAGCAGATGGCGGGCAAGCTCGCCGCCGGTCCCGGGCAGGTCCGGCCGCTCGGTGGCGTGTTGCCGCATCACCCGGCGCACCCACCACTGGGGGCCGAACACGAGACCGAACAGCAGGGCGGCGCCGAGCGCCAGGAGGATCGGCATACCGGGTATGTAGGCGCGGGGCCGAATCCGTGGAAGCGCGGCGCTGGCTCGACCGCTGGAGCCACAGTCGTGGATCGACTGGTGGCTGAGGCGTTCGCGCTTCGGCCGTCCGGCGGGTCACCGCGGCGGTCGACGAGGTGCGCGCGGCGTCGAACGGTGGCCAGTCCGAGCTCGATCAGGGGCGCACGGCCGGCGTCTCCAGCGGCAGCGGCGCGGCGCGCGTCGCGAGGTAGAGTTCGAGCGCAACATAGTCCGGCGCGCCGTACCCGAAGGGCTCGGCGCGCATGCCGGTGAGGCAGTTGCGCAGGCGCCGTTGCAGCGAGCCGAGACCTTGCCATTCGAGGCGGTAGAGCGGGTAGCCGGTCGGGTGTCCCTGCGGGATCATCGCTGCGCCGAGGCGGTGACCCCGATGGTCGTCGTGGCAGATGGCGCAGGACAGGCCGAGCTGGCCCTGGCGCGTCTCGAACAGCGCGCGACCCGCCGCCCGCGCGGGCTCGAGCCGGGGATCGTCCGGCGGAGCGATCGGCAGCCCGCGGGACTGCACGGCGACGAAGGCCGTGAGCGCCAGCAGGTCGGGGCTCTCGTAGGCGAGGGCCTCGGAGCCCTGATGCTCGCGGCGGCACGCGTTGACGCGAGACTGGAGGTCGATGGGCCTGCCCGTCCGCGCGTCCCAAGCGGGATAGCGTGCCGCGACGCCCCGCATCGTGGACGAGGCCTCGCCGTGGCAGCCGGCGCAGGCGAGTCCCCCGGAGATGGGCGCCTTCGCCCAGAGGTCCTCCCCGTCCGCGACCGCGAGCATGCCGGGATTGGCCCCGTCGTCCCGCTGCATCGCCTGGATCTCGGGGCTCATCTGGTCGAAGCCCGAGCGTCGCTCGGCCGGCGGGACTGGCTCCGACCGCGCGAGAGGGCTGGAGAGGAGCAGCGCCACGAGCGCCGTCTGCAGCGGGGAGCTCGAGCGGCGCGGCACGGCGGAGACTCAGGCCACGGTGATCGCCGCGGATTCGGTCTGATCGAAGCCGCCATCGCCGCGCCACGTGAAGCTGAAGCGGCCGCTGCGCGTCGCGACCCAGGTGAAGGTCAGGTAGGGGTTGGCCGCCGAAGCGGGAAACAGCTCGGCCCGGAAGATCTCCTCGTCCTCGAAGCGGCAGACGAAGTCCGTCACGATGTTGCGCGGCAGGATCCGGCCGTCGGCACCGGGGCGGAAGCCCGTCTCCATCGGGTGCGAGATCAGGGTCCTGATCGTGATCGTGTCGCCGGGCTCGGCGGTCTTCGGCAGGTTGATCAGCGTGCGGGCCATCGGGGTCAGCCCTCCAGGCAGGCGGCGAGGGTCACGATGGCATCGGCGCTCGCCGACCAGTAGGTCCCGTCGCTCATCTCGGCGATGGCGGTGATGCGCTGCGTGTCGGCGAGCCGGATGCGTGTCGAGACCTGCGCGCGGCCGGCGCCCGGCCGCAGGTGGACCGTCACGACGTTCGGCTGCGGGTTCCTCTCGTTGAACACCCCGATCCGGCGCACGTGCTCCTCGGGCGTCATCGCGCTCTCGACGGCGACGGTGAGCGGCACCGTGTTGCCGTTCTCCACGAGCGGCGGCAGGTCGAGGGTCACCCGGCCCGGTCGGATCGGGTTGTCACCCGCGAAGCGTCGGATGGCGGATTCCGTCGTTTCCGTGCGCGGGAGCGTCGCCGCGGCGGCGGGGCGCAGCGCGACGGCGAGCGCGGTGCCGACAGCCCCGGCGAGCACACCGCGCCGGTCCATCGAACGCGCGCTCCGACTCCTGTGCCTGCTCATCGACCTTCCTCGGGACCCGCCTCGCGCAGCGTCGCCAGGAAGGCGACGACATCCTCGATCTCGGCCGCGCTCAGGATCGGCCGCCCCTGCCACGGCCGCCCCACGCGGGTGAGCCCGGTCAGGCTATAGTACGGTGGCATGATCGTCTCCGGGTTCAAGACCCGTCCGTCCACCAGCCGCAGGCGCAGCTGACCCGAGCCCAGCCGCCCGCCGACGCCCGCGAGATCCGGGGCGAGGTTGCCCTGCAACCGCTCCTCCGGGAAGGGCCCGGTATGGCAGAGAAGGCAGAGCCCGCGGGTCCGGTCCACGACGATGGCCCGGCCGCGCGCGGCATCGCCCGGCGCGCCGGTCAGGCTCTCGGGGATGGCGTCGCCGACGATCGCGGTGGGGACCAGGCCCTCCCCGGCCTGCGCCGGCGGGGCGGCGACTGCCAGCACGAGCATGGCGGCCACGCGGCCTTCCCTCATCCGAACACGTCCCGGGTGATCGTCCGGTACCAGCTCTCGCCGTAGGCCGCCTCCTGCGCGCGCACCGCGTCGGGCGCGTCGAGGGGGCTGATACCGCCGGCTCCCGGAACGTCCGCCAGGAGTCCGTCGGTCGGGCGGAAGACGCCCGCGATCGAGATGCCGTTGCCCGGTGCGACGAGGCTCCAGCAGGTGTTGATGAGCCTCGGGCTCTCGGGCTCCCGTCCGGCCATCAGGTCGATCACCGCCTGCGCGCAGACTTTGGCCTGCGCGTTCGCCGAGAAGGCGGATTTCGGCATCGCCCCTGCGATCGCCGCGTCGCCGATGACATGGATGCCCGGCACGAGGCGCGATTCGAAGGTCACCGGATCGATCGGGCACCAGCCGCTGCGGTCGGCGCAGCCGGCCTGCGCCGCGATGGGGCCGGCGCGCTGGGGCGGGATGATGCACGCCACATCGGCCTTGTACTCGGCGAAGTCCGTGCGAACGACCATCGCGGCGGCGTCGACTTCCGTGACCGCACCGCCCGAGGCGAGCGGCACGTATTCGAGCACGTCCGGGTACAGCTTCGCCCAGGCCGCCTCGAACAGTTTCTGCTTCGAGAACGTGTCCTTGGCGTCGAGCAGGACGAGCTTCGCCTTCGGCTTCCGGGTCTTCAGGAAATGCGCGATCAGGCTCGCGCGCTCGTAGGGGCCGGGCGGGCAGCGATACGGGTTGGCGGGTGCCGAGAGGACCACCGTGCCGCCCTCCGGCATGGCCTCGAGCTGGCGGGCGAGGAGCACCGTCTGCGCCCCGGCCTTCCAGGCATGCGGCATCGCCTCGGCGGCCTTCGCGTCGTAGCCCGGCACGGCGTCGAAGCGCAGCGCGATGCCCGGCGAGAGCACCAGGCGGTCGTAGGGCAGGACTGTGCCGTCGCCGAGCGTCACCCGGCGCGCCACAGGGTCGACCGCATCCGCCGTTCCGCGCACGAAGCGGAGCCGAGCCCGGCCGAGGGCCTCGTAGCCGAAGGTCTGGGCCTCGATCCCGCGCAGGCCAACGACGACCGCGTTGCTGCCCGTGCAGGCGACATAGCGCTCGGCCGCCTCGACCAGGGTCACGTCGACGCCGCCCGCGGCGAGGCAGCGCGCCGCCGTGGCACCCCCGAACCCGGCGCCCACGACCACGACGCGCGGCGCTGTGCCACCGAGGGCCGGGCGCGCCAGCGCGGCGGCCGCGGCTCCGCCGATCAGGGCGCGGCGGGTCGGAGAAGGAGCGCGCATCACCGCGATCCCTGCGCCGCGAACCAGGCGGCGATGGCCTGGCTCTCCTGCGCGCCGAACCCCTTGGCGATGCGGTTCATGAGCGTCGCCGGGCGCGCGCCGGTCCGGAAGGCCTCGAGGGCGCCGACGATCTCGGCTTCCGGCCGCCCCGCGAGCACGCCCATCGCGGAGCCCTCGGCGTGGCATCCGGTGCAGGACGAGGCGCCGGGCGGCGGCCGCATCTCGGCGGCGCCCGCGCCCGTTCCCCCGGCGAGGGCGGCGAGCAGCGCGAGCGCCGGCGTCATCGCCCTCATGCCCGGCGGAGATCCGTGTCCTTCAGCGGAAGCTGGCGGACGCGCTTGCCGGTCGCAGCGAAGATCGCGTTGAGCACGGCCGGCGCGGCGACCGCGATCGTCGGCTCGCCGACACCGCCCCAGAAACCGCCGGACGGCATCAGGATGGCCTCGACCGCCGGCATCGCGTCCATCCGCATCACGGGATAGCTGTCGAAGTTCGTCTGCTCGATGCGCCCGTCCTTCACCGTGCAGGCGCCGTACAGCGCGGCCGAGAGACCGTAGACGAAGGAGCCCGCCACCTGCGCGTCGATCTGCTGCGGGTTGACCGCGTGGCCGGGGTCGGTCGCCGCCACGATACGGTGGATCTTCAGCTCGCCCCGGTCGGAGACCGAGACCTCGGCCGCGCCCGCGACGTAGCTCCCGAACCCCATCGTCTGGCAGATGCCGCGGTAGACCCCCTCGGGCGGCTTGCTGGCCCATCCGATCCGCTCGGCCACCGCCTGCAGCACGGCCCGGTGCTTCGGGTGGTTGTCCATCAGCTTCAGCCGGAAGGCGAGCGGGTCCTGGCCGGCGGCGTGGGCCAGCTCGTCCATGAAGCATTCGAGATAGATGGCGTTCGGGTTCAGGTTCACGCCCCGCCAGAAGCCCGGCAGGATGTGCGGGTTGCGCATCGCGTGGTCGACCAGGATGTTGGGGATCGTGTAGCCGATCGCGGCCTCCGGACCTCCGGGGTTGAGACCCTGGAAGGTGACCGGGTCGCGGCCCTCGACCATGCGCTGGGGGGCGACCGAGGCCAGGATCGACTGGCCGGAGATGCGCATGTGCAGGCCGGTCAGGTTGCCGTCCCCGTCGAGGGCGGCGCGCATCCGGCACTGCGTGACCGGGTGGTACCGGCCATGCGTCATGTCCTCCTCGCGGGTCCAGATCAGCTTGACCGGCGTGCCCGGCATCTCCCTAGCGATGAGCACCGCCTGACGCACCCAGTCGTGCGTGGCGCCGCGCCGGCCGAAGCCGCCGCCGAGATGGATCTTGTAGACCTCGCACGACGTGGCCGGCAGCCCGGCGGCGTCGGCGGTCGCGGCCAGAGCCGCCTCGCCGTTCTGCGTCGGCGTCCAGACCTCGCAGCGCTCCGGCGTCCAGAGCGCGGTGGCATTCATCGGCTCCATCGTGGCGTGATTCTGGAACGGTACGCCGTAGACGGCCTCCACCACCTTGGCGGCGCCCTTGAGGGCGCCGGCCACATCGCCGGCCTTGTTGCCGACGAAGGCCTGCTCGGCGTCGAGTCCCTCGCGCAGGGTCGCCGCGATGGTCTCGCTGGAAACCATCGCGTTCGGTCCCTCGTCCCAGGCGACCGGCAGGGCGTCGAGGGCGGTCTTGGCGCGCCAGAACGTGTCGGCCACCACCGCGACCGCGCTGTCGCCGACCTGGAGCACTCTTCGGACACCGGGCATGCCCGACACAGCCGCGGCGTCGAAGCTCCTCACGCTGCCGCCGGTCACCGGACAGTCGCGGATCGCGGCGTTGAGCAGGCCGGGCAGCTTGAGATCGATCCCGTAGACCTGGCTGCCGTCGAGCTTGGGCAGGGTGTCGAGCCGCTTCAGCGGCTTGCCGGCGATGGTCCAGTCCTTCGGATCCTTGAGCACCACGTCCTTCGGCGGCTCGATCCTGGCCGCCTCCGCGGCGACGGCGCCGTAAGTGATGCTGCGGCCGGAGGAGCCGTGGGTGATCACGCCCCGCTCGACACGGCACTCGGCGGCGGGTACGCCCCAGCCCTTCGCGGCGGCGGCAACGAGCATCGTGCGGGCGGCGGCGCCGCCTCTTCGCACGTACTCGTGAGAATCGCGCACGCCGCGGCTGCCGCCAGTCGAGTAATCACCCCAGACGCGCTTGCGGGCGAGGTTCTGGCCCGGGCTCGGATACTCGGTGGTGACCCTGGCCCAGTCGCAGTCGAGCTCCTCGGCGACGAGTTGCGCGAGGCCGGTGAGCGTGCCCTGGCCCATCTCCGAACGGGCGATGCGAATGACCACGGTCTCGTCCGGCTTCACCACGACCCAGGCATTGACCTCCGGCGCGGTGGGCGCCGCGTCGAGGGTTGCAGCCCGTGCGGGGAACGGGATGTGGAAGCCGAGGGTGAAGAGACCAGCGCCGGCGAGCAGCGTGCGGCGGCTGGGGCGGGCAGCCTTCGGGGAGGCCTTGGATTCGAGGCTCATCTGCTCGTCCCCCGTCAGCCGGACTGGCCGCGCTCGGCGGCGATCTTGATGCCGGCGAGCACACGGTTGTAGGTGCCGCAGCGGCAGATGTTGGTGATCTCCTGGCGGATCTGCTCCTCGCTCGGACGCGCGTTCTGCGCCAGCAGCGCCGCCGAAGCCATGATCATCCCGGGCTGGCAGAAGCCGCATTGCGGCACGTCGAGCTCGGCCCAGGCTTGCTGGACCGGATGGCGGGCATCCGGCGCTAGCCCCTCGATCGTGACGATCTTCTGCCCCGCCTCGATCGCCGAGAGCGGCACGGAGCAGGAGCGGACGGCCGCCCCGTCGATATGCACGGTGCAGGCGCCGCATTGGGCGATGCCGCAACCGTACTTGGTGCCGGTCAAACCGATCTGCTCGCGGATGACCCAGAGGAGCGGGGTGTCGGCCTCGGCATCGACCTCACGCACGACGCCGTTGACGTTCAGTCGTGCCATCTGACCCCTCTCCCGAACGAGATTATGTATCCAGTATCCTCAAAGCGGGGGAGGCCTCAAGGGAGGGCGTGAGCGACCGTCGGCAGCAGCCATCCGGCGCTCGGACAGGTCGACGTCTGCGACCCGAAGGCGCCAAGGCTCTTGAGGCCCAAGGCGTGACCTCTCCTGCCATCGAACCGACTTCCCGCAGATCCCGGCCGCCGTCAGCTGGATCGGAACCGAGCACCATGCTGTGCCCGCTGGCCTGACGCTGCTCTCCGAGCGGATCGACGCGCATCCTCCCAGCCACACGCCTCTGCTCGACACCTTCAACGATGCTTCGCGTACATCTGAAGACCATCATCCACCGCGAGACGATGTCCGCTTCCGGGATACCGGCGCTGATCGCCGAATGGCCGTGACGAGCGCGAAGCCGAATGCCCGTGTGTGGACGCCCCATCGGATTCAAGGGGGTGTTGGAGAGATTTGTGCGCGCAGGATCAGGTGCTGCCGTGTGTCCGGCCTGTTGATGCAGCCTTCATCACGGCTGCTGGCCTGTATGGAGAGCGCGGATCGGGTCCAAGTCGCTTTGGCGCGCTCGAGGCGCTTGGCCATTCACTGGTTTTCCCGACCCCGTCTTCTGACCGTTGCGCCATACCTCTCGACTGACCTTCCCTGCCTCCCTGACGCCTCAGGCCGTGGCGATCACGCCGTGGCCGGAGCTCTGTAGGAGCCGCCATGGGCCATCAAGGCCCAGACGATCCTCGCCATCTTGTTCGCAAGGGCGACGGTGATCAGCATGCGCGGCTTGCGCGACAGCATGCCGGCCAACCATGCCCCAGCTTTATCGGGATCACGCGCCGCGACCTTGGTCGCAGAACTCGCGCCCAGGATCAGCAACCGTCGCAGGCTGCGCTCGCCCATCTTGGTCGTTCGCCCCAGCCGCTCCTTGCCGCCGCTGGAGTGTTGCCGCGGGACGAGACCGAGCCAAGCCGCAAAGTCGCGCCCGCGGCGGAAGGTACTGGCGGCCGGTGCCAGAGCCACGAGTGCGGTCGCGATCACCGGGCCGACACCCGGTATCGTCATCAGCCGCTTGGCCACGGCATCGTCCTTCGCGCGTTGGGCGATCTCGCGGTCGAGAAGTGCGATCTGCGCCTGGAGCGCCTCCAGGCTGCCCGCAATGATGGCCAAGGCCGGCCTTGCCTCGGCCGGCACGTCAGATGTGGGGTCGCGGACGATCGCCACGAGCTGGCCTACGTGCCCGACACCTTGGCGAACGACGTACCCGAACTCCGTGAGGTGCCCGCGCAGTGCATTGATCAATTGGGTCCGCTGACGCACGAGCAGGTCGCGCGTACGGAACACCACTGCGGAGGCCTGGGCCTGCGCGCTCTTTCCCTGAACGAACCGCATCGTCGGCCGCTGCGCCGCCTCGCAGATCGCCTCAGCATCGGCCATGTCGTTCTTCTGCCGCTTCACGAACGGCTTCACGTAGGCTGGCGGGATGAGCCGCGTTTCGTGGCCTGCCAAAGCTATCTCACGGGCCCAGTAATGAGCGCTGGCGCATGCTTCCATAGCAACCACGCAACGCGGAAGTGTCGAGAAGAACGTCAGCACCTGATCACGCCGCAGCTTCTTGCGGAAAACGACGACACCGCTCGTATCCGCGCCGTGAACCTGGAAAACTGATTTCGCCAGATCGATCCCGACTGTGCTAACCTCACCCATGGACGCCTCCTGCAGTGGTGTTGCAACACCTCCACTCTGGCACATCGATGCCGTCAGGGGGCGTCCACCCCTACGGTTTTGCGAGTGACAGTTATCGGTTGAGGCGAAATCTGGCCGAAAGCCGCCGGTCCGCTTCCGGGAAGGAACGCCAGAAAAGGCGGACGGCCTTCTATCTACCCCGATCAGACACAACAGTTTACCATCCGGTGAGCCGAGAGCGGGCAACCTCTCACCGCTTCGCTCTGGTGCCGTCGTGCACGTCTCCGCAGGGCATCAGCGTGGACGTGGCCGCCCCCGTTCCACCTACCTGTTCTGCAAGTCGGATGGATCGCGGGTGGATGACCTGAAGAAGGCGTTCGGAGGAGCCTGCTGCCGGGTGGGATCGAGTACTTCCGCTTCCATGACCTGCGGCACAGCTTCGCCAGTTGGTTCGTGCAGGACGGTGGGGATCTCTACGGCCTCAGCCGGATCCTAGGCCATGCCAAGCATCAGATGACGGCGCGATGTGGTCATCTGTGGACCGAGGATTTGCACGAGGAGCTTGAGCGTGTGGCCGAACGGCTGTCACGCAAAGGGTAACAGGAACTCCGAACGGAAGCTGACGGATCGTCGGTGATAGTAGTGTAAGACTATCCGGGATGATGGGCCAAGCCGTTGATCTACAAAGGTCTAAAATAATCCGAGATAATCGGTAGGAATGGCGCGCCATTCCTCGTCACTCCGAGCTGTTCCGGACGAACAGATCCTTCTCCTTGGGTCCGTACGGTCGCCGCGCTTAACCGCTCGGGTCAACATCGGTTCCGTTCTATCTGCGCCGGCGTAACGGCCGAGGGCTCCGTCATCAGCGGGGCGCACCAGTCGTTCACCCTCCGGCTGTCAGCCCATTCCGAACTCGCGCTCAGGGCAGCGCGATCGAGGGCGCTCTGCACATATGCCGGCGATGCACCGAGCAGGATGAGACGGCATCGGCCGGGCGCAGATCGTCGGCAGAAACCTCGAAATTTGATCTGATGCGCGGTTCTATGGCGGAAAGCAGCAGTTCGGAACTGGTTGATCGAGCCATTGTTCTGTTAGGTGTCAATGAATGTGGGTTCGGGCCGGTGTGGCGCCTCGCCTGCACGCCCGCGAGGTTCGTCATGCCGGGATCGAGATTGAGGGTGGTCGTGCTCGGCGTCGCATCCTTCTGGTGCGCCACGGGCGTCCTGGCACAAGGTGCCCCCGTCCCGAACGTCAACGACTGTACCTTCATCCGCGACCCGACGGCGCTCCGCGATTGCATCGAGCTCTACGAAGGCCAGCGCCTCGCGCCCGGCCCGCGGCCGGCGGCCTTCCAGCAGTCGCCCGTGATCGACCAATCCCTGCTCGACGCGGCGGGCCCGATCCCGGCGACCGGCGTGTCCCGGCGCGGGAAGCGGCGCAAGCTTCGGCAGAGTCGCCGGCCGGCCACACCGGCCCAGGCCGTCCAGGTCGAGCAGCTGGCGCCGCCTCAGTAGACCGCCTGGACCAGACAGGTGCGTCCCTGCCCGTTCAGGACCGCACAGAGGGCCTGCTCGGATCGCGGTTGCTGCGACTGAGCCGACAGGCGCCTAGCCCCCCGCTTGGCTGACCGGTCGCTCGCAGCCGCCATGCTGCGCGTGACCGGTCGCGCCTCGAACACGGGCGAAGGGCGCGCCGTGGGATCGGCGGCCCAGCCCGCGACCGGGCCGAAACCGCGAGGGTTCGAGAAGAGCGACGGGGCGCTCAGGAAGGACCGGCCGCTCTCCGCCGCCCATTCCTCGACGGTGCGGCCGGTGATCCGGACCACGTAGTCGCGCGTCTCGGTGGGCATGCCCGAGCGACCCTCGAGCCAACTGCGCACCCGCTGCGGCCCGGCATTGTAGGCCGCCGCGGCCAATCCGAGATTGCCGAAGCGCACCCTGTGTTCCCGCAGCAGCTCGGCTGATTTCGGGATTGCCTCCAGCGGATCGAACGGGTTGCGCAGGCCGCGCTCCGCGGCGGTTCCCGGCATGAACTGGGCGATGCCGAGCGCCCCCACTGGGCTCACGGCGTTGGGATTGAGGCCGCTCTCCTGGCGCAGCAGGCGCAGGAAGAAGTCGCCGGGCAGGCCGTTGGCGGCGGCCGCGGCGATGATCAGGGCGTGCATCCCGTCCCCGGCCTGCGGGAACAGCAGGGCGGTCGCCTCGATCGGCCGGAACGCGCCGCGGCCCAGAATCATCAGGTCGGCGTTCACCGGCGCGATGATCGGTGACGCCGGTCCGTCCGCGTGCCCGTCCGGCAGTCCGAGCGGCGGCGGCGCCGCGATCGGCGCGAAGGGCGTGAGGGCGGCGACCTCCGGGACCGCCGGGCTCCGGGCCGTGCTGGAGGCTCGCGAGGCGATCACCGGCGTCAGGGCGCCGGACACGACGAGGCAGAGGGCCAGCGTGCCTCGCACGCCCTTCCGGCGGCGGCCGAACATGTGCGTCGGTGCGACGGGCAGGCTCATGGCCGATCAGGACTTCACCACCAGCGGGCCCGCCGCCACCGTCGGTCCCGGAACCTCAAGGGGCGTCGGCCGATCGCGAGCGAGATACTCGCCGACGAGACGGGTGCCGAGCACCGGGTCGCGGAAGCGCCACAGCTTCTTGCGGCTGCCCTCAATGATCGTCGCGTAGACGGCGAGGTCGATCGCCTCGCGCACTGCCATCTGGGTCGGCTCGTTCCGGGTCAAGCCCGCCTCGACCTGGAGCAGCTTGGCCACCGCGACGTAGCGGTAGGCGTTGGCGTTGAGGGCGACCGAGTAGATCGTCTTCGTCACCGTGACGCTGTTGAGCACCTCGCCGCTCTGCACGGAGACGATGCGCATCGCCACCGTCACCTCGTCGCGCCGGTACTTGGTGTCGCCGCCGATACCCAGGAGGTTGGCGCCGGCGCCGCCCGTGACCGTGTTGGCGTCGTAGCCGATGATGCCGCCCTCGACGATCAGGCCCGCGAAGCGGATCGGCGGCAGCGGCTTCGCGTCCGTGCCCTCGAATTCCTGGCGGGTCGCCCGGATCAGCTGCCGCTCCTGCAGCAGGTTGGCGAGGCCGGTGCGCTCGACCACCGAGAACCATTGGCCCCGCCCGGCGCGCCGCAGCGCGTCGACCACGAAGGCGCCGCCGCCCTGGGTGACGGCGCGGGAATACTCGGCGATGTTGTCGTTCGGCTTATTCTGGCCGGTCAGGTCCGGGAAATTGTAGATCGCGATGTCGATCTTGCGGGTCGGCGGCGGCAGCGTCTCGAGATTGAGATCGGTGGGGGAAGGCGGCGTGACCACGGGCGCCTGCGCGAGCAGCTCGCGCTCCCACGGGGCGCAGGCGGCCAAGCCCGCGCAGAGCAGCGCGGCGGCGGCCAAGCTCTTCAGAATGCTACGCACGGGCCACCCCGTCTCCGTTCCGCTTCGGCGCTCCGGCCTCCCGCGCGCCCGCCGGGGCGGGCGACGAGAGGCCGGAGCCGGCTCCGCCTTCGATGCTCGACAATCATCGCTGCGCGCCGCGCTCAGGGCGCGCCCAAGAGCGGTGTCGCGCCACTCGAGCCGCCCACGGCCGCGGTCGCAGGGACGACGATGGTGGTGGTCGACTGGCCGTCGAAGATCTGGAGCTGGATATTGCCGCCCAGGCGCTGGAAGGTCACCTGCGATCCGCCGAAGCTGTAGCTACCGCTCTGCTGGGCGTTCTCGCCGAAGAGCGCCTGGGTGATCTGGTTGGCCAGCGAGCTGTAGATCTGCGTCTGCAATTGCTGGGCGAAGATCTGGCCCGGAGTCTTGGTGTTGGCGGCGCTCTGATTGGCCGAGAACAGCTGCTGGTCGCGCTGGGCCGACCGCTGCGCGTCGTTCTGGGCCGCAGCCTGGGCCTGCAGCCAGGAGCCGTTCAGCGGACTTCCTCCGAAGGACGGGTTGACCGGCTGGTAGACAAGGCTGCCCGCCTGGGCGCCCACGACGGCGAGGAGAGCGCAGCCGCAGACGAGCGGCCCGAGGAGACCGGACTGGCGCATGGGACTACCTCTGGGTGACCGAGACGCTGGGGCCGTTGCCGACCCGCGTGATGCTGATCGGCGTGGGGTTGGTCCCCTGCTGCTGCGCCGAGATGGCGTTGTTGTCGCCGCGGACCGTGATGGTCGCCGCCGCGCCGCTGCCGTCTTGCTGGGTCCCGATCGTGTTGGACTGGCCGAAGACCGATACGGCCGACTGGTTGTAGGATCCGGCCTGCTGCTGTGTCACCGTGTTGCGCGAGCCGATCACGTTCTGGACCGCCACGTTCGCGTAGCCCGACATGTCGATCGTGCCCGTATTGCCCGAACCGATCTGCAGGGCGCGGGCCTGGTTGGCCTGCGCCGACTGGGGCGGGCCGCTCGGGTTAAGCAGCAGGATGCCAGACTGATTGCCGAGGATGTAGTCGCTCTCCTGGATCGCCCGCCCGGGAGGGCCAGCGGGGCGCTGAGCGGCCGCCTGGATCTGCTCGATCGCGACGCGCTCCTGCGCCGCAGCTGAGCCGGCCGCACTCGCGACGGCGAGCGGGACGGCAACGAACAACGCTCGACCTGCAGCGCGGCTGCGACGCGTACGGCGCATTATCTGCCTCCCTAGCCCCTTTTGGGCGACCTTAAATCAATGTCCCGCACAGATGTACAGTAACAAGGCTTATCCACACGTGACTACTACTGATATGTGGTGAATTAGACACACCGCTCGAGGATGGAGACTCCATGCGGCTGTCTTCCGTATGAGGCGATGTCAATGGAGCCGCGGTCGCTCGTCCCATCAGGAAGTGACGTAGCCCGACCGACCGCTCTTCAGGGCTCGAACGGCGTGTTACAGATCCTGCGTGCTGTCGTAGGCGCAATCGATTCTGCGGCCGTCCACGTGTACGGAGGCCTCGACACTCAACTGGCCGTCCGGCCGGACGCTGATGGTCAGCTTTCCGACCTCGCGGGTGTCGCCATCGGCGAGGTCAAAGCCGCCGCCCTGCTGCATGGTGGCGGTGCCGGCTGGGTCGATCTTGCGCACGATTAGGTTGTATCGACCTGCGGTCCGGCGCGGCGTTTCGATGCGGAGGCCCAGGCGAGCCACGTCGGCGGAGCGATTCTCGACAACGCGGCAGATAACGGGGGGATCGACGGTGAAGCTGGGCATGATCGGCATCACAGCCGCGGCTGGATTTGTGTCGGTATCGAGCAGGGGGAGGGGCGCTCCTGGTAAGAGCGCCCCTCCCATGGCTCTCAGGCCGAGAGCAGGTTTGAGACCTGAGTCTTACCGTTGCGTAATGCGCGCCGTGTTGCCGTTGCCGATCTGAGCAAAGCCAGCGTTGGAATAATAGCTGCCGTACTGGGTGATTGCGCCAGTGTTGCCGTTGCCGTTCTGGTAGCCAAACGCGCCCACACCGGCCGTTCCGGCCTGGCCGATAGTCGCGTAGTTGCCGTTGCCCACCTGAAGAAGGGCAGCATAATTCGTCTGTCCGTACTGATCGATATAGCCTTCGTTACCGCTGCCGACCTGGCGAACGACCGCGTAGGCATCCTTGCTTCCATCGTGCTGATAGATGCCCGCCTTGTTGTCATTTCCGTCCTGGAAAATGCCGGCGTACGTATTCTGGACGTTGCTGTCCACGGTGATGGTGGCTTGGTTTCTATTGCCCCGCTGCTGGAACTGTGCCTGGCCATTCGTGCCGTTCTGGGTCACCGACGCGGAATTTCCATCTCCGGCGCTGAACGAGCCATTGTTCGGATTGAATGAGAAATCGTACCGATCGAGGTTGCCATTCGTGGTTACGACTTGGTTGTTCGTTCCGGCCTGTGTGATGGTAAGGCCGTTGCCGGATCCGTTCTGGAGAACAGTGCTGGCATATTGAAATTGATAATTTGCGTCGCCTTCAGTAATTTTGGAGGCCGTCAAATCGACCTGATTTGTGAGAGATCCGGCCTTAACATTCGTGCCCGTCTGGTTAACGGTCGCATTGTTGTTGTTGCCCCGCTGGAGCACGAAAGACTCGTTCGCCGTCGTGCCGTTGCCGAGAATCGGCGAGGTGCTCGACTGCGCCGAGGCACCGGTCGCGAAGGCGGTCAGGCTGGCGACAGCCACGGAAGCCAGAACAACTGATTTCAACATAGATACACTCCCTCTTGTATTTTATGTGCTCTTCTGAACACAATCTATGCCATCGCAGTCGCTCTGTCGTCGCGGCGCTTTAACGGCTTGTTAAGCGTATCCATAAGCCGAAGACGAGTGTCAAGCGCCGGCTGAGACAAAAAATACAATTGTCGGAATTTCTCATCAGATCTCGGACGACAAAGTCGCGATGTCGTCTGTTAAACGACGCGGAGAAAACTGAAATCTCTCAATGATTTAAGACGGCGCGTTAACGATCTCAGGAGTCGGTGTCCAGAACCGGATTAGGCAGTTTTCGCCGCCGAAGGACCGGGCCGCTATATGCGTGTTAAATTGGACACATCAGTCATCGCCAAAAGTGGTATTCTATTGAACAAGCAAGACCGTTCTGAATGGTCGTATGCGGCGCGATTCCTCGGGGGTGAGCCCTGCCGCTACCGAACGGCCGTCGCCCTTGCGTGAGCCGGAGGGTTCACCTGGTCGACGGAGCGGTCGATGTCCTCGCGAGGCGGAAACCGTCCGCGCCGTGTGTTGATTGGGAGGCTATGATGAGGCAGCGCGGCCCATCGCGCGTGCAGATCCTGCTCGCCGCCGCGACCGTATGGTCGGCCGGGATCCTGTCGGCGGGCGCACAATCCGCGGCGCCACCCGGGCCGCCGCAACCGGCGCCCGCACAGCCCGCACCGATGCAGGCCAACACTGCCAATCCCGGGACGGGGCAGCCCGCCCCCGCCGCTCCGGGCTGCGACGCCACCTGCGTGCGCGCCAACAACGAGCTCGCCTCGCAGATCTGCGCGCCGCGGATCGAGGCGCAGGCGCCGACGGATTTCGAGTGGGTCTCCCGGCCCTTCGCCAAGATCTTCCAGCAGGCTGAGGCGCCCGAGGGCGGCGCCACCGTGGTCCGCTACCGCGGCGACTCGATCCGCTTCCTCAGTCCCGCCAAGGAGTGGGTGCGGGTGACCTACGAGTGCGGGTTCGACGCGGCCAAGCGGTCGGTCGAGTACGTGCGGGTGCGGCTCGGCCGGCTCGACAAGGCGGACGCGCCCGCGCAGCCGGCGCAGCAGGGCCGGGCCAGCGCGCTGGCGCCGCAGCCGGTGTCGCCCCAGGCGCAGCAGCAGGCCGCCCGCACCGGGACAGCCGCCCCGCGCAAGCTGCTGCCGTCGGAGCCAAGCGAGATCGAGGTCCGACAGGTCAATCCGCGGATCCGGCAGGCGCAGCCATGAGCCCCGGGCCGCTAACGCGGGGACGCGCGGTGCGAACCGCCTTCGGCGCGCTCGCGCTCCTCGCGGCGGGCGCGACGGCGGCCCCCGCCCAGCCAAGCCCGCTCTCGGTGAACGACTGCACGCTGTTACCCGATCCCGGCGCCCTGCGGCGCTGCCTCGATCAGGCGGAGGGGCGCGTCGTCACGCCGCTGCAGCCGGTCGCGAACCCGGCCTTGATCGACCGCCCCGAACAGCCGGCGCAGTCCGTGCGCGGCGCGCCCGCCGCGAAGCCCGCGACCGCGCCGCCGGGCGATTTCCTCAGCAACCGCGGGCCATCCCTGCGCAGTGCCCAGCCGTCCTCCCGGAACGTCATCGAGCTCGAGTGAGGCGCGCTGGAGCGGTTGAGCCACATCGTCTTGCGAGCTGTTCCGGGACGACCTCGCCCGTGCCGTGCCGCGCTCGGACGAGTCGAAGGGCGGTCGCCCACCGTTCGACCTCGTGTTCATGTTCAAGGTGCTGGTCTTTCAGGCCAGCCACTCGCTGTCGGACGAGCGTGACCCAAGATCCTGATCAAGGGTCGGTTCTCGTTCATGTGAATCGCCCCGGGTTTTCCGGAGGCCGTTTGGTTTGGCTCAGGCGGCCAAGGCTTGGACCTCGGCCTGGGCATAATAGCGTGCCTCCGCCTCGGCGGGAGGGATGTGGCCGATTGGTTCGAGCAGCCGACGGTGGTTGAACCAGTCCACCCATTCCAGCGTGGCGTACTCGACCGCCTCAAAGGACCGCCACGGCCCGCGTCGATGGATGACCTCCGCCTTGAACAGGCCGATCACCGTCTCGGCGAGAGCGTTATCGTACGAGTCGCCAACACTGCCGACGGAGGGTTCGACGCCCGCCTCGGCCAAGCGCTCGGTGTAGCGGATGCTCACATATTGCGATCCGCGATCCGAGTGACAGACGAGGCCGCTGCCGGCGAAGGGGCGGCGCTCGTGCAGGGCCTGCTCCAAGGCATCGAGCACGAAGTCGGCCCGGGCCGAGCGCGACACACGCCAGCCCACGATCCGGCGGGCGAAGACGTCGATCACGAAGGCCGCATAGACGAAGCCGCCCCAGGTGGCGATGTAGGTAAAATCCGCCACCCATAGCCGGTTCGGGCATTCGGCCCTGAACTGTCGATTGACCCGGTCGAGCGGGCAGGCCGCCGCCGGATCGGGAACGGTGGTGCGAACCCTCCGCCCCCGGACGACGCCAGCCAAGCCCATCGTTCGCATCAGCCGGACCACCGTGCAGCGCGCCACAATGATCCCTTCGCGGGCGAGCTGCCGCCAGACCTTGCGCACGCCGTAGACCCGGAAGTTTGCCTCGTACACGCGCCGGATCTCGACCATGAGTGCCGCGTCCCGCTTGGCTCGAGCCGACAGCCTCCCGGGATCGGCTCGTCGCGCGGCATGGGCGTGGTACGTCGACGGGGCGATCGGCAGAACCTTGCAGATCGGCTCGACCCCGTAGAGCGCACGATGATCGTCGATGAAGGCGATCATGACCGGAACCGGCGGTCGAGCTCCGCCTGGGCAAAATACGCGCTCGCCTTCCTGAGGATCTCGTTGGCCTGCCGGAGCTCGCGGTTCTCCCGCTCCAGCGCCTTGATCCGCTCGCGCTCATCCGTCGTCGGTCCGGCCCGCACGCCCCGGTCGCGCTCGGCCTGACGGACCCACTTGCGCAGCGTTTCGCCAGAGCAACCGATTTTGGCCGCGATCGACTGGATCGCGGCCCATTGCGAACCGTGCTCGCTCTCATGCTCCCGGGCCAGCCGGACTGCCCGCTCGCGAACCTCAGGGGAAAAGGGTGGGGTATGCTTCGTCATGGCTCCAGTCTCTCAAGAGTTGGAGCCTCCGAAAATCCCGGGGCGATTCAATGCGCTTCCTAGGGCCTGGGCTGTCCGATCCGGTGCCGGACGCCAACACGATCTGGACCTTCCGGGAGGCGCTTACCCGGGCCGAGATCGCGGGTCGGCCTGCGATCGAGGTGCTGTTCGCGGTCTACGATACGGCCCTGCGGCAAGCCGGTGTCCTGGCGTTGGGCGGGCAGATTGTCGACGCCACGGTGGTGGCCGCTTCCAAGCAGCGCAACACTGAAGCCGAGGAGGCGGAGCTAGAGCGTTTTCGGTCTGAGCTGCATCGGGTGTGTGGGGTTCACGCGGCGGTGTGACGCTGATTCATGACGAGCTCCAGACAAGGAGCGAGACATGGGCCGACCCTCCAGCCAGGACCTCGGCGAACGCATCGTCGACGCGGCCGGGACGACGTAGCGTCGACAGGCGGCCGCGCTTCGGGGTCGGCGTGGCCACGGCGATCCGCTGGATGGCTGCACTGACGACGACCGGGACGGTGGCTCCCCGTCCCCGGGGCGGGCGCGCCGCTCCAAGCTCGACCCGCACGAGGCCTACCTGCGAGGTCTGATCCCCGAGAGGACCGACATCACCCTGGAGGAGATGCGCGCTCGCCTGAAGGACGAGCGCGACCTCACGGTCGGGCTCGGCACTCTGTGGGCCTTCCTCGATGCGCGCGGCTTGACCTACAAAAATGACAGCCCACGCCGCGGGGCAGGACAGCCTGGACGTGAAGGCGGCCCGCGAGGCGTGGGTTCGAGGGCCAGCCCGACCTCGACCCCACCCGCGTCGTGTTCCTCGACGAGACCTCGACCTCAACCAACATGGCGGGAACCCGCGGACGCTGCCCGCGCGGCGAGCGGCTGCGCTCTCCGGTGCCGCACGACCATTGGAAGATCACGACCTTCGTCGCGGGCCTGCGCCTGTCCGGGATCGCCGCGCCGTTCGTGCTGGACGGACCGATCAACCGCGACGCCTTCCAGACTTACGTCGCGCGTGTGCTCGTGCCCGAACTCGCCCTCGGAGACGTCGTCGTCATGGACAACCTCGGCAGCCACAAGAGGCCGGCCGGCCGCGAAGCGATCGAAGCGGCGGGCGTACGGCTGCTGTTCCTGCCGCCCTACTGCCGGACTTCAACCCGATCGAGATGGCCTTCTCCAAGCTCAAGGCGTTCCTGCGCAAGGCGGCTGAGCGCACGGTCGAAGGACTATGGGTCGCCATCGGCTGGCTCATCGACACCATCACGCCCGATGAATGCGCCAATTTCTTCGCTGCTATGGAATATAATTCAGATTAAATCGAAACGCTCTAGATGATACTAGGCCTTATCATCAAAATATTTGGGTCATTTGCCTTGCTTCTCCTAAATGGAGCCGAATGTCCGCTCTCACTTTTCCCAAGCCTCGAAGCGGACGACCTGTTTACGGCCAGCTTTTGCTCGACCCCGTACGTCCGCTCTTTTATTCTCTGCACCCGAAAGCGGAAGGACAGGAAACCACCCACCCTGGTCATCCGAGGTACAGACCAGTGGGGCTGGACTTGGCCGTAAGCGGAACGGCCGCTTCTGAACTCATTCGCTGGGAAATCGGACGGGCTCCTGGCGATCCAAGCCAGTCAACCTGATCGCCGAAAGCTCTTTCCTGATACGTCGATGTGGATGCCACCTGCCGGCATCGATCAGCCGGAGTGAAGATTTTGCAAGACCATTGCCGGAGGCATCCACCCCGACGCTTCCGCATGAGCAGACCGGACGAATGGCTGAGGCCTCCACGACATGCTAGCGGTGCTGCAACCGACAGCGTAGCAAGGCCATCTCTCCGGGATCGAACGGGAGTGCGATAGCGACAGCTGCATGGATACGCGGGAAGGCAGAGCCGTTCGCTACATCTTCGACGATTTCGTATTGAGCCCGTCCGAGCAGCGGCTTTGGCGAGCCGAAAAAGTCGTAAGGCTCGGGGGACGACCTTTGGAAATTCTGACCGCGCTCGTCGAACGCGCAGGTCAGGTCGTAAGCAAGGCGGATCTCCACAAGCGCGCATGGCCGCGAACGACGGTTGATGAGTCCAATTTGAAGGTCAACATCGCGGCGATCCGGCGCGCACTCGAAGGAGCGGAACCGGAGAAGCGCTTCATCGCGACGGTGAGCGGACAAGGGTACCGCTTCGTCGCGCCCGTCGACGTCATGTCCTGGCCGATTTCGGCAGCAGCGCGGCGCCATAACCTTCCGAAACCGACGGACCTGCTCGGCCGATCCGAGGATCTCGCGGTGATCGCGACGAAGGTGCTGCAGCGACCGCTGGTCACGATCACGGGTCTCGGCGGCGTCGGCAAAACCAGCCTGGCCGTGACGGTGGGGCACGCTCTCGTCGGGCAGTTCCCGGACGGGGTCTGGATGGTCGATCTGTGCGTCATCGACAGCGACCGCTATCTCGCGAGCGCGTTCGCTCAGGAAATGCGCATCGCAATCCATGCAGACGATCCACAGGCTGCACTGGCGACTGCCCTGGCGGATCGGCAGTGCCTGCTCGTCCTCGATTGTTGTGAGAACGCCCTCGATCAGGCGGCCCGGCTGGCCACCATGCTCGCGACCGCCGCGCCCGGAACTCACGTATTGGCCACGAGCCGGGAGCCGCTCCGGATGGCGCACGAGACCGTGCATCGCCTCCAACCCCTGCCGGCTCCGACAGCGTTCGGGACGCTCAACGCGAAGGATGTTCTGACTTTCCCGGCCGTGGCGCTGTTCGTCGCGCGCGCCTCGGCCGCTGCTCCAGACTTCAGCCTCGAGGACGACGATGCGTGGGCCGTCGTCGAGATCTGTCGCCGCCTCGACGGGTTGCCGCTGGCGCTGGAACTTGCCGCGACGCGGGTCGGGGCGTTTGGACTTCGCGGCCTCCTCCGTCTGCTGAACGAGCGCCTGGACCTTCTGGACGACGGCCGACGGGCAGGTCATCCCCGGCACCGTGGCCTGACCGCGACCTTGGACTGGAGCTACGGACTGCTGTCGCAGGGAGAGCAGACCCTGTTTCGACGGCTGTCCGTCTTTCACGGCGTCTTCCCGCTCGACGCCGCGCTCGCGATCGGCCGTTCTGCTGGGGAGGCCGAGCATGCGTGCATCGGCCACTTGGCCGATCTCGTCGCCAAGTCGCTGATTGTCGCTATTCCTGGGTGGTCGGCCCGGTACCAGCTTCTCGACACGACGCGGGCCTACGGATTGCAGCGCCTCGCCGAGAGTGGCGAGGATGATGCGGTCCGTCGGCGGCACGCGGAGTTTTGTGTCGCGCAATGTCGCGACGTCTCGGCGCGCAGGAGCGCGAAGGCGGCATCCGACCCGCGCGAGGAGTTGGTCGCGCTCGTCCAAAACGTCCGCGCCGCACTCGACTGGTGCCTAACCGACCGGCGCGATCCCGTCCTCGGTCGAACGCTGGCAGCCGAGGCGCTCGTGGTGTGGGACACGCTCGCGCTGCTCCAGGAACGGATCGAGGCGAGCGAGTGGGCGCTCGCGTCGGCCGCCCCCGCCGACGGTCCGGAAGACCGGTACGAGATCACGCTGCGGGCGTCGCTCGCTGCGGCCCTGCTGCAGGTCGAGGGTCCGACGGCGCGGATTGCGGAGTTGTGGAGCGGGGCGCTCGCCCGCGCCGAACGGCTGTCCGACCGCGATGGCCAGTTGCGGGCGCTCTGGGGCTTGTGCGACTTCCAGACCTGGGTTGGGGACCACGGCGCCTCGTTCGCCCTGACGGAGCGCATCAGGACGCTGGCGGCCGCCAGCGGCGATCGCGCGGCCGGCGCGGCCGTCGACAGGCCCGCCGCCACCGCGCTCCGCTATCTCGGCCGTCTCGACGAGGCTCGCGAGGCAGCGGAGCGCCTGCTGGCCCGTGCGGCCCGCCGTGACAGTCCCGGCCGGCGGCTGGAGGATCACGGCTTGATCGCGGCACGCGGCACCCTCGCGAACGTCCTGTGGCTCCAGGGACGGCCGGATCACGCCGTCGCGGCGGCGCGGCGCGCGCTCGTCGAGGCCGAAGCCAACGGCCAGGCCTTCGCCCTTACGAATGCCTTGGCGCACACGGTGATCCCGATTGCGCTCCATGGCGGCGATCTCGACGAAGCCGAGCGCGGCCTCGCCCGCCTCGGGGACCACGTCGCGCGTCACGCCATGCGCATCTGGCAGGTCATCGCCGATTGCCTCGAAGCGATCGTGAGCCTCAGCCGGGGCGATGCGGGCGGGCTGCACCGCCTCGAGGATGCCCTCGTCGAGATGGGGGAGATCGGCTTCCGGATGCGGCGTCCGGCCTATCTCGGCTCGCTGGCGTCCGGCCTCGCGGCGCATGGCCACCTTCCGGACGCGCTCGCTCGCATCGACGACGCGCTCGCCGCCTCCGAGCACGGCGGCGAACTCTGGTGCCAGCCGGAACTGCTGCGCATCAAGGGCGAGATCCTCCTCGCCTCCACCGGCGTCGCCGGCGAGGCGGACGCGGCGCGGCACTTCCTGCAAGCGATCGATCTGGCCGGCAGCCAGGGAGCGGCGATATGGCGCCTACGGGCCGCGACGAGCCTCGCCGCGCTGGATGACCGGTATGGTGGCCCGGCAGCCCTCGCCGCCGTCCTCGGCGGCTTCGACGAAGGGCTCAACACGCCCGATCTCAGGGCTGCGCGGGCGCGCCGTGCTGGTCGGGGGGGACTTGGCAGCGATGCGGGCCGGCCGGTCTCCCTGGCCTGACGCCGCCGCCCATGAGCCGATGTGCGGCGAGGGCAGCGGATCGGCGCTCAACAGGCTCTCTCCTTTATGCGTTCCCTGAAACGTCCAAGGTCGGATAATCGGTATAACCCTCGGCTCCCCCGCCATAGAACGTCGCCTGATCGGCCTCCGCGAGAGGGGCGTTGCGGCGCAGCCGCTCGACCAAATCGGGATTCCCGATGAAGGAGCGACCGAAGGCGATCATGTCGGCGTAGCCGGAGGCGATCGCCTCGATGGCGAGCTGCCGGTCGTAGCCGTTATTGGCGATGTAGGCCCCACCGAAAGCGGCGTGCAGCGCCTTGTAGTCGAACGCGGACGACCCGTTCGGCCCGCGCGTCTGCCCCTCGACGCAGTGGAGATAGGCCAGTCCCAGCTCCCCAAGCCTCCGAGCGAGATAGCCGTAGGTTGCCTGCGGGTCGCTGTCGAGCGGGGTATCACCGACAGCCCGCGTCATCGGCGAGAGCCTCAGGCCGACGCGGTCGGCACCCCACACCTCCGCGACCGCCTCTACGACCTCAACGGCAAGCCGCGTGCGGTTCTCGACCGAGCCGCCGTAGCGATCTGTCCTCCGGTTCGTGCTGTCGCGGATGAATTGATCGAGCAGGTAGCAGTTCGCGGAATGCACCTCGATCCCGTCGAAGCCCGCCTGCATGGCGAGGAACGCGGCGCGCCGATAGTCGCCGATCAGATCGGGAATCTCGTCAGTTCGGAGCGCGCGCGGCATGGATGGAGGTGCCTGCGTGCGGCTCTCGAGGAAGACGAGCTCACCGGCCTGGATGGCCGAAGCCGACACGGGCGCCTCGCCATTCTCCTGGAGGCTGACATGCGACATGCGCCCGACATGCCAGAGCTGGCAGACGATCCGGCCGCCTGCCTCGTGCACGGCCGAGGTCACACGCGACCATGCCTCGGCCTGCACCTCCGTGTAGATGCCCGGCGTGAAGGCATAGCCCCGGCCCTGCCGTGAGATGTTGGTCGCCTCGGTGATGATGAGGCCGGCCGATGCGCGCTGCCGATAGTACGCGACGGCGAGATCCGAATGGACGCCGTCCATGCCGGCACGCGAGCGCGTGAGCGGTGCCATGGCGACGCGGTTGGCGACGTCGATGGCACCGATCTTCGTTGGAGAAAACAGATCACGATCTGCGGTCGTCGGCATGTGCGGGATCTCTCCTTGCCTCACAGGTTGCAGACGCGCGCGTTGCCCGGCATTGGGAATCCGACCGCTGCGTTTGCAAGTCTCGCCTCTCACTCCGCCCGGGCGGCCGTCGCGCTCCGGTTGGCGTACATGAGCTCCGTCGAGTGCGAGTAGATCTCGATCAGGTTGCCCCAGGGATCCTCGCAGTAGACCGCCTTGAACGGCTCTCCCTCGAACAGTGTCCAGACCTTCGAGCGCTGCTTGCCGCCCATCTCGGCGATCCGCCGCGCGAGGCCCTCGACGTCGGGGTCGACCAAGCAGAAGTGGAACACGCCGGTCTTCCAGTAGCGGAAGTTGTCGTCGACGGCTTCCGACTTCGGTGTGACGAACTCGAAGAGTTCGATCCCCACCCCGTTCGCGGTGGCGAGGTGGGACACGTATCCCTCCTCGAACCGATCACCGAAGATCCCCTTGAACACCTCGCCGATATGCGAGCCGTCGTGCCTGACGTGCAGGGGCCCGATGATGTGCCGGCAGCTGAAGGCCTTGGTGTACCACTCGGTCGCTGCGCGGATGTCGGTGACGGTCAGGCCGACATGCGTCACGGGAACGGGATGATAGGCCATCTCTCTCTCCGCAGGTGAAGAATCAGGCCGCGCGCGGCAGCCGGTCGAGCAGCTTGTCGAGGGTGATGGGATAGTCGCGGACGCGGATGCCGGTGGCGTTGTAGACGGCGTTCGCCACCGCCGCGGCCGCCCCGCACAAGCCGATCTCGCCGATGCCCTTGGCCTTCATCGGGGACGAGACCGGGTCCGGATGGTCGAGGAAGACGACGTCGAGGTGCGGGATGTCGGCATGGACCGGCACCTCGTAGCCGCCGAGGTCGTGGTTGATGAAGAAGCCGTGGCGCGTGTCGACGACGAGCGCCTCCATGAGCGCCGACCCTACCCCCATCGTCATGGCGCCGATCACCTGGCTTCGCGCCGTGAGCGGATTGAGCACCCGGCCGGCATCGATGACCGCGAGCATGCGGCGGACGCGCATCTCCCCGGTGAACCGGTTCACGGCGACTTCGGCGAACTGCGCCCCGAAGGTGGCCTGGACGAACTCCTTGTCGAGGTCGCCGTAGGTGATCCGGTCCTCGGCGGTCAGTGGTCCGGTCTCAACGGCGTCGCGGAGAGGTACGCTCCGACTGCCAGCCGTGACCCTCCCGTCCGCGAACGCCACATCCTCGGCATTGAAGCCGAGCCGCGCCGCGACGCTCGCCCGCAGCGCCACGCAAGCGGCGTAGAGCCCGGACGTGGCGTTGTTCGCGCCGAACTGTCCGCCGGACCCGGCGGCTTCGGGGTAGTCCGAGTCGCCGAGCCGCACCGTCACGGCCTCGATCGGCACACCCATCATCTCGGCAGCCGTCTGGGCGAGGATGGTGTAGCTGCCGGTCCCGATATCGGTCATGTCGGTCTCGACCGACAGCCGGCCATCCTGCTCGAGCCGGACGCGGGCACCGGACGGCATCAGGAGGTTCTGGCGAAAGCCCGCCGCCATGCCCATGCCGACGAGCCAGCACCCATCGCCCACAGCGCCGGGCACCGGGTTGCGGCGCGCCCAGCCGAAGCGGTCCGCGCCGAGTTGGAGGCACTCGATCAGGTGCCGCTCCGAGAACTGCCGGTGCGGCTTGCGCGGATCGACCTGCGTGTCGTTCCGAATCCGGAAGGCGACGGGATCGATGCCTAGCTTCTCGGCCATCTCGTCCATCGCGATCTCGAGCGCCATCAGGCCCGGGGCCTCACCCGGAGCCCGCATGTCGTTGCCCTCGGCGAGATCGAGGGTCGCGAGCCTCATGGACAGCTCGCGGTTCGGGGCCGCGTAGATGAGCCGTGTCGGCGCGATCGCCGCCTCCGCGTAGGCGCCGGACAGATTTCCGTTGAGGCTGTGGTGGCCGATCGCTGTGAGCCGCCCGTCATGAGTCGCACCGAGACGGATGCGCTGGATCGTGCCGGCGCGGCGCGTGCCGTTATTCGCGATCAGCGGACGCTGCAGCGCGACCTTGCACGGGCGTCCGACGGCTCTGGCGCCGAGGGCCGAGAGGAGCGCGTCGCTCCGCATTATGAGCTTCGATCCGAACCCGCCGCCGATGAACGGCGCGTCCAGCCGCAGATCCTCCTTCGCGATGCCAAGCGCCTGCGCGAGGCTGTTGCGGTGCCAGGAAACGACCTGCGCCGAAGTCCAGATCGTCAGCTTGCCGTCGCGCCACGCGGCCGTGGTGGCGTGCGGCTCCATCATCGCATGAGTCTGGTCGGGGGTGGTGTAGATCTCGTCCAGGATCACGGGAGCGGCGGCGAGCGCTTCCTCGAACGCCCCGATCCGATCGACCACGGGGTAGTCCGGATTGTCGCGATCCGCGATCGGCTCGGCCTTGCCAGCCTCCGCCGCCAAATCGCAGCGCGCCGGCTCGGCTTCGTAGTCGACGCGGACGAGGTGGGCGGCCGCGCGCGCCTCCTCGAAGGTCTCTGCCACGACGAGCGCGACGGCTTGATGATAGTGGCGTACCTCGGCACCGCCGAACAGGTGGAGGGTCGTCCGGAACCCCGGCGGGGCGGAGTCGTGCTCGAGCGTCGTCAGGATCGCGAGGACGCCCGAAGCCCTTCGTGCGGCCGCGGCGTCGATCCGCGTCACCCGACCGCGGGCGATCGTGGCGCCGACGATCCAGCCATAGGCAGGATCGGTCGCCGCATCGTGCCGCTCGTAGGCGTAAGGCGCCGTCCCGGTGACCTTCAGGGCGCCGTCGACGCGCCGATGGGGCTGCCCGACGATGGTCTGACCGTCGATGGAGTTCTGCCCGGCAGGCGTGTCGAACCGCATGTCACACCCTCCCTTCGCTCAGCACCAGTGCGAGCGCGCGCTCGGCGAGCGGGATCTTGAAGGCGTTCCCGGCCGTGGGCGTCGCGCCCTGGAAGGCCGCCGTGACGACGGCTGCCGGTCCACCCGGCAGGAGCGCCTCCGCATCCTCCACCCGCCACGGTCGCGGTGCGACGCCGCCGAATGCGACCCGCCCCGTCCCGTCCTTGTGCAGGACGACTGCGACTGACACGATCGCGAAGGCGTAGGAGGCCCGGTCGCGGACCTTGTGATAGTGGTGCGTCCCGCCCGGCGGTCGCGGGAGCGTCACGGCGGTGACGAGCTCGCCCGGTTCGAGCGGGTGCTCGATCTCCGGCCGGTCGCCCGGCAGCAGATGAAAATCGCCGATCGCGATCCGGCGCTGCGACCCGTCGGGCCTGACGGTCTCGACGGTTGCGTCGAGGACACGCAGCGCCACGGCCATGTCGCCCGGGTTCTGAGCGATGCAATGCGGGCTCGTGCCCACGACGGCGAGCGAGCGGGTGACGCCCCCGAGGGCCGAGCAGCCCGAGCCCGGCTGGCGCTTGTTGCACGGCAGGGACGTCTCGTAGAAGTACGGGCAGCGATTGCGCTGCAGCAGGTTGCCGGCGGTCGTCGCCTTGTTGCGCAGCTGCCCCGTGGCGCCGGCCACGATCGCCCGCGCGAGGACGCCGTAATCGCGCTTCACGCGCGGGTGGGCGGCAACCTCGGTGTTGGTGGCGAGCGCACCGATGCGCAGACCGCCGTCCGGCAGATCCTCGATGGCCTTCAGGGGCAAATGCCGGATGTCGACGAGATGGGCCGGCGCCTCGATCTGGAACTTCATCAGGTCGAGCAGGTTCGTACCGCCCGCGATGAACCGAGCGCCTGGCCGGGCGGCGACGGCCGCCACGGCCGCTTCGGCGCTCGCGACGCGCTCGTAGCTGAAGGGCCGCATCAGGGCCTCCCCGCGACGTCCGCCACGGCATCGGCGATGTTGGAGTAGGCGCCGCATCGGCAGATGTTGCCGCTCATGCGCTCGCGCAGTTCGCCATTGTCCAGCGTCATCGGTGCCATGAGGTCGCCGGTGGCGTAGCTCGGCACGCCCGCCCTGATCTCGGCGAGGACAGCCACCGCGGAGCAGATCTGGCCCGGCGTGCAGTAGCCGCACTGGAAGGCGTCGTGCGCGATGAACGCCGCCTGCATGGGATGAAGCCGGTCCGGCCGGCCCAATCCCTCGATCGTCGTCACCGCGTCCCCGTCGTGCATGGCCGCGAGGCTGAGGCATGCGTTGATGCGAATCCCATTCACCAGCACCGTGCAGGCACCGCAATGGCCGTGGTCGCACCCCTTCTTGGTGCCCGTGAGGTGCAGGTGCTCGCGCAGGGCGTCGAGCAGCGTCACGCGGCTGTCGAGATCGAGACGCCGCCGTTCGCCGTTGACCGTGAGCGAGAGGGAAAGCGAACCGGATGCCTCCGGAGCGTGCTGATCGACCGCCCTTTGATCGACCTCATGTGGCCTGGGAGGACTCATCGGGTATCCCTTCCTCGTCGATCCAAACTGGCGCGATGGCCGTTCCGCACGGCCGAAGCGCCGAAATCAGGCTCTCGTCTCCCCTCTTCGGCCACCTCACCTCAGCCCCGGTTCGTCGCCGCCCGGCGCGCCTCGGCGGCGTCAGCAAACGTCTTTTTTACGGGACCGAGCACTTGGACGAATTCGAGCTGCTCGCCCTCGGGCCCCTTGCAGTAGATGATCGACCAGCCGTTCGACGGACCCTCGTGGATCTTGATCGTATTGGTATCCCTCGGCGCCGCGCGGCGCTGCTCCTCGGAGTGCACGGGTACGGTGCGGTTCGCCCTGACCTGCGTCATGCCGCGGCGGGCGCACTCGGCCTCGAGATCAGCGATGTACTTGTCGAAGTTCACGTCATCGCGGACGTAGAAGCAGATGTGCATCGAGCGCGGGTAGGCCGGGCTCATGTGGTCGCGCGGCTCGGCCCAGCTGTCGCCGCCGCCCATCGGCTGCGTGGCGTCGCGATACTGCAGGAGTTCGATGACGACGTTCTCGAACTGGACGAAGCGGACATCGAGCCGCTGGGAGCCACCCTTCAGGTCCGGGACGCCGATGGTGCGAGGATCGACGCGGCGCTCGCGGGCAACGATCTCTTGATCGGCCATCAGCGTGAAATGGACCGGCTCCCCCTTGAAATCGCCATCACGCATGACCTCGGTGCCGCCGAGTACCTCGGTGTAGAAGGCGAAAGCCCGGTCCATGTTCTGGACCGTGACGCCGAAATGCTGCACGCCTTGCAGGCGCGCGCCGAGTGGACCATCGTCACGTCCGCCCAGTCGCCCAGTCTGCGCGGAGGCAGTAGTTGCTCCGAGAAGGCCCACGGCTGCAGCGGCACCGGCAACCTGAAGGACTTCACGGCGAATGTGTCCGCCATGCCCGTCGTTGCTTTGATGGTTCATAACGATACACCGGCTCGAGGTTCTCAGCCCAGAGCTATACTAATGTCGCGAGCGATGTGCAGGTAAAAAAAGGTTAAATTCGACAAGGCGCCGGCTCTCTGATGGGGCGGCGCGCAGCACCGAAGGTCTGCTTCTTGGCTAATGACCGAGTGCAGGTTGTGGTGAAACTGGAATGCGCAAGTTGAGCTGCTATAAAGTCCGCTTCGAAGAAGCGGGCCCGGAAACGCGGACGGGCTAATACCGGCCCAGCCCGGCTGCCTGGCAACGTTCACGTCGGCCTCGAGAGCGGTCATCAGCAGCCGCGCGCTCGTATTCGGGTTTGCCCGGTGTCGTCTGGACGCGGTGATAGATCCCGGCGACGCCCTCGATATTCGTCGAGATCGGGACGCGCATCGCTCAGACTCCGAGGATATCGGCCCAGCCGGGCAGGAGATCGGTCAGGGCGTCCCGCCGGTGGCCGTCGCGGCCCGTGACCGCCTCGGCCCGCCAAAGGGCGTGGACGATCGCTTGCTCGATCCCGTCCGCGGCGGCCTCGAACAGCGGGTCGAGCTCCGCGTCGTGCAGCAGGGCGGGCGCCGGCATCGGGCGGCCGGGATCCTGCGGCACCGTGTAGGCGGTCGAGAAGGCGAGCGCGATATCGCCGCTGCCGTGGCCGAACACCGAGCCGGTCCGGGCGAGGCCTGCCCCGGCCCGCAGGGCGAGGCGGCGGAGCTGACGCGCGTCGAGGGGCGCGTCGGTGGCGACGATCATGATGATCGAGCCCTTCTCCGGCGGTTCGGTGCCGGATTCCGGCTCCCCGGCGGCCGCCCGGAGCTGAGCGGCGAGCGGCACGCCGCGGACCCGAATCTGGGACGGCTTGCCGAAATTCGACAGGACGAGCGAGCCCAGCGTGAACCGGCCCCGCGCGCGCGCGCGGACGCGCCGGGAGGCGGTGCCGATGCCGCCCTTGAGCCCGAAGCTCGACATCCCGCGCCCGGCCCCGACCGACCCTTCCGCGACGGCGGCGCCCGCCGCGTCCAGGGCGTCGCGATAATGGGACGCCTCAACCGCCATCCGCTGAAGGTCGTTGAGGTAGCCGTCGTTGCACTCGAAGACGAGCGGGTTGAGCGTCGGCAGCGCGCGCCCGATTTCCGGATTGTCGGCGATCGCGGCGCGGATCTGGGCGGCGACCACCGCCGGCACCGCGAAGGTGTTGGTCAGGGCGATCGGCGTCTCCAGCACACCGAGTTCCTCGACCTGCATCAGGCCGACGGACTTGCCGAAGCCGTTCAGCACGACGCCGGCCGCCGGAACGCGGTCCCGGTATGTATCGCCGCCGTGCGGCCGCACGACTGTAACGCCAGTCTGAACGTCGCCCTCGGCCAGCGTGCAATGGCCGACCGTCACGCCCGGGACGTCGGTGATGGCGTCGCGCGGACCCCGCGGCAGGCGGCCGACGCGGGGCGCGGGGCGCGGGGGGGCGGCCGGCGTCACAGGCGGTCGATCTTCGGGTCGAGGGCGTCCCGGAGGCCGTCCCCGAGGAGATTGAAGGCCAGCACCGTGAAGAAGATCGCGAGGCTCGGGAACAGCGCGACGTGCGGCGCCGAGACCATGTCGGCGCGGGCCTCGTTCAGCATGGCGCCCCATTCGGGCGTCGGCGGCTGCGCGCCCATGCCGAGGAAGGACAGGCTCGCGGCCGTGATGATCGAGGTGCCCAGCCGCATGGTGAAGTAGACCACGATGCCCGAGATCGTGCCCGGCAGGATGTGGCGCAGGATGATCGTCCGGTCCGGAGCGCCGATGCTCCGCGCGGCCTCGATGTAGGTGCTGTTCTTCAGGACCAGGGTCGTGCCGCGAACGAGGCGCGCGAAGGCCGGGACGCTGAAGACCGACACCGCCACCACGACGTTGACGAGCCCCGAGCCCAGGATGGCGACGACGCCGAGCGCCAGCAGGATGCCCGGGAAGGCGAACAGCACGTCGGACATGCGCATGACGATCCGGTCCCACCAGCCGCCGTAGTAGCCCGCCAGGAGACCGAGCACGGTCCCGACGAGCCCGCCGACGGCGACCGAGAGGAAGCCGGTCGCCAGGGAGATCCGCGCGCCCTCGACGATGCGGCTCAGGATGTCGCGCCCGAGGGGATCGACGCCGAGCCAGTGCGCGAGCGACGGGCCCTCGTTGATCCGGTCGTAGTCGAAGTCGTTGACCGGGTCGTAGGGCACGATCCACGGCGCCAGCACGGCGACCACGACCAGCAGGCCGATGAAGCCCAGGGCGAGGACGGCGACGCGCTGGCGCCGGAACTTGCGCCAGAATTCCGACCACGGCGTCCGGATGCCGGTGGGGACGGGCGCGACGGTGGGAGCGGCGGGGACGAGGATATCGGTCACGGCCGGCTCACCTGTAGCGGATGGTCGGGTTGATGAGGCCGTAGAGCACGTCCACGATCAGGTTGATCAGGATGAACTCCAGCGAGAACAGCAGGACCAGGGCCTGGATCACCGGGTAGTCGCGCTGGTTCACGGCATCGACGAGCAGACGGCCCATGCCGGGCCAGTTGAACACCGCCTCGACGACGATCGAGCCGCCGAGCAGGAAGCCGAACTGCAGGCCCATCATGGTCACGACCGGGATCAGAGCGTTGCGCAGGCAGTGCTTGGCGATCACGACGCGCTCCTTGAGCCCCTTGGCGCGGGCGGTGCGCACGAAATCCTCGCCGATGACCTCCACGAAGGCCGCGCGGGTGAAGCGGGCCATCACGGCGGCCACGGCCGCGCCGAGCGTCAGCGACGGCAGCACGTAGTGCCGCCACGTGTCGGCGCCGACGGTCGGCAGCCAGCCGAGCTCGACCGAGAAGATCTGCATCAGGAGGATGCCGAGTGCGAAGGCGGGGAACGAGATGCCGGACACGGCGAGCGTCATCCCGAACCGGTCGGGCCATTCGTTGCGGTAGACCGCCGAGACTATGCCGATGATCAGCCCGAAGGCGACCGCCCAGGCCATGCTGGTGAGGGTGAGCAGGAGGGTCGGCAGGAAGCGCTCGCCGATCTCGGTCGAGACCGGGCGGCGGGTGCGGATCGAGACGCCGAGATCGCCGCGGGCGAGGTTGGCGAAGTAGCGCACGAACTGTTCCGGCAGGGGCCGGTCGAGGCCGAGCTCTGTGCGTACCAGGGCCACCGTCTGGGCGTCGGCATCCTGCCCGGCCGCCAGCCGCGCCGGATCGCCGGGAAGCAGGTGGACGAACAGGAAGACGAGGACCGAGACGATCAGCAGCGTCGGCAGCAGCCCGAGGAGCCGCTTGAGCAGGAAGGTCAGCATAGGCTCGCGCCCGCGATCCGAGGTTTGCGTGAAGCGATCGCGCGGGACGTCCGCGCCGGGCCGGCCATCGTCCGGGCCGCTCGGCGCGGGGTCCGCTGGCGGCGGCTAGGGAGCGACGGCGATCTCGCCGGAATCGATGTTGCCGTCGGGCATGACGTAGACGCCGGAGAGCCGCGCGGAGGTCGCGTAGAGGTTCTGCTCGGTGACGAGCGGCGCCCAGGGGGCGTCCTTCATCACGATCTCCTGCGCCTTGGCGTAGAGCTCGGCGCGCTCCGCGTCGTTCGTCGAGACCAGCGCCTTGGCGAGAAGGGCGTCGAACTCGGCGTTGCTGTAGTAGGCGGTGTTGTTGAGCTTGGGCGGCCACGCCTCCGTCGCGAGCAGCGGCCGCAGGCCCCAGTCTGCCTCACCGGTCGAGGACGACCAGCCGGCATAGTAGAGGCGGACGCGGGCGGTCTTCGGATCGGGGGCGGTCTGCACCCACTCGGTGCGCTGGCCGGGCTCCAGCGCCAGGGTCTGCACCTTGATGCCGACCTGGCCGAGCTGCTGTTGGAGGAACTGGATCGCCTTCTGGGCGGTGGTGGTGGTGTAGGCGCTCCAGAGGGTCGCCTCGAAGCCGTTGGCGTAGCCGGCCTCCTTGAGGAGCTGGCGCGCCTTGGCCGGGTCGTAGGGCCAGGGATCCATCTTGTGGGCGTAGCGCACGCCCTGCGGGACGATGCCCTGCGCCGGGAAGGCGTAGCCCGAGAAGGCGACCTTGGCCAACGCCTCCTTGTTGATCGCGTAGTTGATCGCTTGGCGGACGCGCAGGTCGTCGAACGGCTTCTGAAGCACGTTCATGCTGAGATACCGCTCGATGATCGAGGCGTGCACCTCGATCTTCAGCTTCTTGCTGGCTTCGAGCATCTTGGCCTGCTCGTAGGGCAGCGGGAAGGCGAAATCGGCCTCGCCGGTCTGCAGCATGGCGGCGCGGGTGCCGTTCTCGGGCACCGGCTTCCACGTGATGGTGTCGACCTTCGGGAAGCCGGCCTGCCAGTAATCGGCGAACTTGGCGCCCTTGACGTAGTCGGTCTGCTTCCAGTCGACGAAGGTGAACGGCCCGGTTCCGACCGGGTGGAAGGCGATGTCCTTGCCGTACTTCTTCAGGGCCGTGGGCGAGATGATCGCCGCCGAGGCGTGGGCCAGCGAGTTGATGAACGGCCCGAAGGGCTCCTTCAGGGTGATGCGCAGGCTCGTGGGCGAGAGCACCTCGATCGTCTTGATGCGGTTGAACTGGTTGTACCGCGCGAGGTGGTTCTCAGGGTCGAGGACGCGGTCGAGGTTGGCCTTCACCGCGGCGGCGTCGAACGTCGTGCCGTCGTGGAATTTGACGCCCTCGCGCAGCTTGAACGTGTAGACGAGGCCGTCGGGCGAGGTCTCGTAGCTCTCGGCCAGGACGTTGCGGACCTTGAGATCCTTGTCGAAGCCGAAGAGGCCCTCGTAGAACGACTTGGTGACGGCGGTCGTGAGCGTCGTGTTGGTGTTGTACGGGTCGAGGGTCTCGGGTTGGCCGCTGATCGCCAGGATCGGGTCGCCCGCGGCGGCGGCGGGCGCGGCCGCCACGGCGAGCAGGCCGGCGGCGAGGAGGAAGCGCTCGAACATGGTCAGACCTCGGGGCATGGGACGATCCTGCTGGCGGGGATAGGCGGTGTCAGGCGGCAAGGCCGCCGACCGTGTGGCGGGCGACGAGGTGGCCGGGGCCGATCTCGACGAGGGGCGCGACCTGCGGCTCGTCGCCAAGCGCCCGGACCGGGCTCGGGATCTCGTCGGTCAGGAGCCGGCGGGCGCGCAGGTGCCGGCGGGCCGGGTCGGCGACCGGAACCGCCGCCATCAGCTTGCGGGTGTAGGGGTGCTGCGGGTTCTCGAAGATCGCCCGGCGCGGGCCGATCTCGACGATCTGGCCGAGATACATCACCGCGACGCGGTGGCTGATCCGCTCGACCACCGCCATGTCGTGGCTGATGAAAAGGTAGGCGAGGCCGAACTCCCGCTGGAGGTCGAGCATCAGGTTCACGATCTGCGCCTGGATCGACACGTCGAGGGCCGACACCGCCTCGTCCGCGACGATGACCTTCGGGTTCAGGGCGAGGGCCCGGGCGATGGCGATGCGCTGCCGTTGGCCGCCCGAGAACTCGTGCGGGTAGCGCTGGGCCTGGTCGGGGGTCAGCCCGACGCGCTCGAGCAGCCACGCCACCCGCGCCTCGGCCTCCCGGCGCGTCGCGATCCCGTGGACCAGCAGCGGCTCCATGATCGAGAAGCCGACGGTCAGGCGGGGATCGAGGGAGGCGTAGGGGTCCTGGAAGATGAACTGGATGTTGCGCCGCAGGCCGCGCAACTGCCCGGGGGGCAGGTCGCGGATGTTGCCGCCGTCGAACTCGATCAGGCCGCTCTGGCTCTCCACGAGGCGCAGGAGCGAGCGGCCGGTCGTCGACTTGCCGCAGCCGGATTCGCCGACGAGGGCCAGGGTCTCGCCGGGATGGAGATCGAAGCTGACGCGCTCCACCGCGTGGACGCGGCGGCGCACGCGGTTGAGCAGGCCGCCGCGGATGTCGAACCGGGTGACGAGGTCGCGCACCCGCAGGATCGGCCCGGCGCCGGTGCGCACGGTGTCGTGGGATTCGTCGACCGGGGCGGACGCACCCTGCCCCGCCGGGTGTTCCCGGGCCTCGGCCCGCAGCAGGTCGAACTTCCGCGGCAGGTCGCTGCCCGCCATGGCGCCGAGACGGGGAACGGCGGCGAGCAGCGCCCGGGTGTAGGCGTGGCGCGGCGCGGTGAAGAGCGCGGGCGCCGCCCCCTCCTCCACCTTGTCGCCGCGGTACATGACCAGCACGCGGTCGGCGATCTCGGCCACGACGCCCATGTCGTGAGTGATGAAGACGACGCCCATCTTCATCTCGGCCTGGAGGCTGCGGATCAGTTCGAGGATCTGCGCCTGGATCGTGACGTCGAGGGCCGTGGTCGGCTCATCGGCGATGAGCAACTGCGGCTTGCAGGACAGGGCCATGGCGATCATCACGCGCTGGCGCATGCCGCCGGAGAGCTGGTGCGGGTAGCGCGTGAGGACGTTGCGCGCCTCGGGGATGCGCACGAGGTCGAGCATCCGCAGGGCCTCGGCCCGGGAGGCTGAGGCGCTCTTCCCCTGGTGGACGCGGATCGATTCCGCGATCTGGTCCCCGGCGGTGAAGACCGGGTTCAGGGAGGTCATCGGCTCCTGGAAGATCATCGCGATCTCGGCGCCACGGATCGCCCGCATCTTGGCGTTCGGGGCGGCGGCGAGATCGAGCACCTCGCCCGAGCCGCGCCGGAACAGCATCTGCCCGGCCGCGATCCGGCCGCCGCCGTGCTCCACGAGGCGCATCAGGCTGAGCGAGGTCACGGACTTGCCGGACCCGGACTCGCCGACGATCGCCATGGTCTCGCCGGCGTCGACGTGGAACGCGAGGTCGCGGACCGCCTCCACGACCCGCTCGGAGTTCGCAAAGCGGACGGTAAGGCCGGTGACGGAGACGACCCGTCCGTCGGGCAGAGCGGCAGGAGAGGCGGTCCCGGCTGCGATGGTCGGCATGGCGGATCTCAGCGCGCTGGTGCGGGGACGCGGCGGGTCTCGCCGAAGATCGCGGTGGCCGGCGCCTCGCCGGAGCGGACGAGGCCGCGATACATGCCCTCGGTGTTGAACGGCATTGCGACCCGGCCGCGCGCATCGACGGCGATCAGCCCGCCGCGGCCGCCGACAGTCGGCAGGTGCTCCTCGACAACCGCCCGGGCTGCCACCTCGAGGTCCTGGCCCCCGTAGGCCATGCGCGCGCAGACATCGTGCGCCGCCGCGACGCGGATGAAGGCCTCCCCCGTGCCGGTGCAGGAGACCGCGGCGGTCCTGTCGTCCGCGTAGGTGCCCGCGCCGATCAGCGGCGAGTCGCCGATCCGGCCGGGACGCTTGTTGGTCATGCCGCCGGTCGAGGTCAGGGCGGCGAGGTGGCCGTCCCGGTCGAGGGCGACGGCGCCCACCGTGCCGAACTTGCGGGTCTCGTCGAGGGGCCCCGACGCCGTGTCGTGGTCGAGGGCGACTTGCCCGGCGGCCAACGCCCGGCGAAGCTGGTCGCGGCGGGCCTCTGTCGAGAAAAAATCGGGCTCGACCATCTCAAGGCCGTGCCGGCGCGCGAAGGTCTCGGCGCCGGCACCAGCCATAAGGACGTGCTCGCCGGCCTCCATCAGCGCGCGGGCGGCGCGGCCAGGCCGGCGCACCCGCGAGACGCCCGCGACAGCGCCGGCCCGCAGGGTGGCGCCGTCCATGATCGCGGCGTCGAGTTCGTGGGTCTCGGCGCTGGTGAAGACGGCGCCGTGGCCGGCATTGAAGAGCGGGCACTCCTCCAGGAGGTCGACGGCGACACTCACGGCGTCGAGGGCGCTCCCGCCGTCGGCGAGGCAGGCCGCTCCGGCCGCCAGGATTCCGGCGAGGGCCGCGTGGTAGCGCGCCTCGCCGGGATCGGCCTGGCCCGACGCGATTGTCCCGGCACCGCCGTGGATCACGAGTACGGGGCGGTGGTCGCTCATGGAACGGCTCCCGGAGGCGGGGTGTCGGGCAGGTCGTCGGCTCCGCCCTGCGGCGGCCAGGCGGCGTAGTCGCGGTCGAGCCAGGGCAGCACCGCTTCCGTCACGCGCGTCGCGGCCGGGACGAGATCCTCGGTGGCGTGGGCGAAGGCGCTCGCCAGGGCCTCCACGAGGGCCGTCAGGCTGGCATCCGAGGCGGCGAAGTAGTGGCAGTCGGTCTGCGCGTAGAGCGCGACCGTAGCGGTGGCGACGAGGGGTGAGTGCGGTCCGTCAGTCAGCGCCAGGACCGCGGCGCCGTGCTTCCGTGCGATCTCGGCCAGCCGCACCGTGTCGGCGAAGTACCGCGGGGTTGCGAGCGCGATGACGAGGTCGTCGGTCGTCAGCCGGCGCAGGCTCCGGGCGGCGAAGCCGGGCCCCTCCAGTGTCGCCAGCAGATGGACGTCCTCGCGGTTGACGTCGAGGTTGCGCGCCAGGATGCCGGCCGGCCAGCTGCTGCTGCCCAGGCCCACGACGTAGACCCGTCGGGCCCGGCGGATCGCCTCGACGGCCTGCGCACAGGTCTGGCCGTCGAGCCCACGCCGCGTCGCCTCGATGTTGCGGACGATGTCGGCCAAGGCTCCGTCGAGGATGCCGGACGCGGTCGCGGGCTGATCTCGGCTGCCGCGCAGCTTCTCGACCGGTGCGAGCGCCTTCTCATAGCCGAGGACGAGGGCCGCGCGGAACTTTGCGTAGCCCTCGTAGCCCACGGCGCGGGCAAACCGATTAGCGGTGGCGACGGAGACGCCAACCAAGTCTGCAAGCTCATTCACGGGCAGAGTCGCGGCGCGCAACGGATGATCAAGGACGAAGCGGGCGACCTCTCGGTGAGCGGAGCTGAGCGCCGGAAACGCGTGCGCGATCCGTTGCGCGACAGAAAGTTCCTTGGGTTCCAACGCCACGACGCTCGAGCCGATCAAAAATTCTCACTGCCGGACAGTCTGAGAATTTTTTCGATCACCCGCAAGCGCTTCGACGCTTATTTTCGCGGCACCAGTTGCACAAATCGCTGAACTTCCCAGACAAATTGGGTGACCTCGCTCCTAGTCAGATGCGCCTCCCCGTTCACGGCAACTGCGTTGGCCGATGGCTACAGTTGCGCTCTGCTGTGGGGGGCTCACTGCAGGTGCAATGGCGACCGGTGAGCCGATCTATGCTGATGTCTGCTTCGGAGATGCCGGCTGACGCCACCGAATGGCCGTGACGGGCGCGAAATCGTCGATCAACTTCCTAGCTCAAGGCCAAGGTCCGGCAGCAGCGCGTCCCAAACCCAGGTGACAGAACGGCGCTTTGACGCACGGCTGCGCATGTCGAGCGCGTGTCTCACCGGTCGCCATTGCACCCAACCCCACTCGACCCACGCCCGGACCTCGGACAGGGCCGCCGCCGCTCCCACGGCACCCCCGCCGCCGCCGAGCCTCGCTTGCCGTGCAGCCGGTGCCGCTCCCCCGCTTATGCCCATTCTGCGGCACTGCCGGTGCCGCGTGGTGGCGGCTGTTCATCCATCAACCCATCCCGGGAACTCCGTCTCGGCCGCGGCGACCCGCGCTTCACTGCCGATCGCACCGCCTTCGTCGTCATCCGTGGCACCGCCCCAACCGGCGCCCGTGCCATCTTCTGCATCGAAACGAAGAACAGTGGAGCCGGCCACGACCCCGCGCTGCCGCCTCATCCGCGGCACCAAGAAATCGGACGCACGACGACCGGCCTATTCATCGCCCCCGAGGGTCCCGCGCTGACCGGCCCGGCCTGCCGGCAGCTCGGCCTCGCCAGCGCAAGGATTTGAAAGTAGAGCGCCCTCGCCTCTTCGATTCCACGCACAAACGGCCTCATCCACGACCGGCGAGCTCTAGCTAAGCCCGGCCCCGACAACCGCCCCTTGCGCACCGGTGCGTTCGCCCTGCGGCATCGGGAGACGACACCGACCCTTCGCCACTGGATCAGAAAGACAGGATCTCGGCGCGTCGCAGCTCGTCCTCCTGAGAGCTGCGCGCGGAACGCGGTCTGACAGGATCGCCCAGGCTCGTTGCATTTAATAATCAACCGGTCTATTTCTAATTCATGCAGTCCGATTCGGTCTCGGTTGTCACCGCGCGCAAGAGGGGTCGGCCACCTAGGCCTGAGCCGGCCTACGGCACGTCGCGGGCGGCCTTGATCCGGGTGGGCGTCGCGCTGCTATCGGAGAAGGGCTACTCGGCAACCGGCCTCGAAGAGGTCCTGCGCACCGCGGGTGTGCCGAAAGGTTCGTTCTATCACTATTTCGCGAGCAAGGACGTCTTCGGCGCCGAACTGATCGAGGCGTACGCAGCCTACTTCGCGCGCAAGCTCGACCGCTGGTTGCTCGATGAGAGTACGACCCCGATCGAGCGCATCAGGAACTTCGTCGCCGACGCGAAGGCCGGCATGGCACGCTACGAGTTCCGTCGCGGCTGTGTCGTCGGCAATCTCGGGCAGGAGATGAGCGCCCTGCCCGAGCTCTTTCGGGACCGTCTGCATGGCGTCCTCCTCGACTGGCAGGCGCGGACGGAGCGCTGTCTCCGGGACGCCCAGGCAGCCGGCCAGATCGCCGCGGATGCCGATTGCGCTGCGCTGGCGGCGTTTTTCTGGATCGGCTGGGAAGGCGCGGTCCTGCGCGCCAAGCTCGAGCGCAGCCCCGAGCCTCTCGACCTCTTCGCCACCCTATTCCTGACCTGTCTTACGCGCTGAGCGCCCCATGGAGTGCCCCGAATGTTCAAGGCAATCCTGATCGAGAAGGATGAGGCGGTCTACCGCGCCGGCCTACGTGAGATCGACGAGGCGCAGCTCCCCGAGGGCGACGTCACCGTGGATGTCGCCTACTCGACGTTGAACTACAAGGACGGGCTCGCGATCACCGGGAAAGGCCCGGTCGTGCGCAAATTTCCGATGGTGCCGGGCATCGACATCGCCGGCACCGTCCGCGAATCCCGGCATCACGACTACAAGGCCGGCGACCGCGTCGTCCTCAACGGCTGGGGCGTCGGCGAGACCCATTGGGGTGGGCTGGCGCAAGTCGCACGGCTCAAGGGCGACTGGCTGGTGCCATTGCCGGAGGCGCTCACGCCACGGCAGGCGATGGCGATCGGCACTGCCGGTTACACGGCGATGCTGTGCGTGATCGCCCTCGAGCGCCACGGCGTCACCCCCGACAAGGGCGAGGTCGTCGTCACCGGCGCGGCCGGTGGCGTCGGCAGCACGGCGGTCGCTCTCCTGTCGCGCCTCGGCTACACGGTCGTGGCGGTGAGCGGCCGTCCCGAGGAGGCCGATTACCTGCGCCGCCTCGGCGCAGCGGAGGTGCTGGATCGGGCGACATTCTCGGATCCGGGCAGGCCGCTCGCCCGGGAGCGCTGGGCCGGGGCCGTCGATGTGGTCGGTAGCCACACGCTGGCGAACGTCTGCGCCGCCATGAAGTACCGGGGCGTCGTAACGGCTTGCGGTCTGGCTCAGGGGATGGACCTGCCTGCGAGCGTGGCCCCCTTCATCCTGCGCGGCGTCAGCCTGCTCGGGATCGACAGCGTGATGTGCCCGCGGCCTGAGCGGATCGAGGCCTGGAACAGGCTGGTCCACGACCTCGATCCGGTCAAGCTCGAGGCGATCACGGAGGAGATCGGCCTGACAGAGGCTGTGGCCACCGCGGAACGCCTGATGTCGGGCCGGGTGCGCGGCCGCGTCGTCGTTGACGTGCATCGCTAGGCGTTCTCGCCGCCTCTCGCCGCCGTTCAACTGCGGAACAGACGGAAATCATACAGGGAAGACTTGGGTGTGATGGCTTAATACTGAACGCGGCACTGCCGCCGGACTGACAAAAACAAACACAGTCCGTTCATACCGATGGAGGAAAGACCATGAAGGGTGTATTCGCGCTGGCGATCCTGTTTGGCGGCCTGTCCGCCGTGCAGGCCGACCCGCTGCCGACCTTCCGTATCGGCGTGCTGAATGATCAGTCCGGGCTCTACGCCGACATCGCGGGGCCGGGCTCCGTCGAGGCCGCGCGCATGGCCGTCGAGGACTTCAAGCCGGACGTGAGAGGCTTCCGCGTCGAGGTTCTCTCGGCCGACCATCAGAACAAGCCCGATATCGGCGCGGCCATCGTGCGACGCTGGTTCGACGTCGACCAGGTCGACGCGATCGTCGACGTACCGACCTCTTCGGTCGCCCTGGCCGTGTCGAACATCGCGAGCGAGAAGGACAAGGCATTCCTGATCGCGAGCGCCGGGTCCTCGGATCTGACCGGGAAGAACTGCACCCGGACCAACGTCCATTGGACCTACGACACCTGGGCTCTCGGCAACAGCACGGCGCGCGCCGTGATCAAGCAGGGCGGAAAGTCCTGGTACTTCCTCACGACGGATTACGCGTTCGGTCACGCTCTGGAGCGCGACGCCACCGAGGCCGTGACGAAGGCGGGCGGCAAGTCCCTCGGACACGTCCTGGCTCCGTTCCAGAGCACCGACTTCTCCTCCTACCTGCTCCAGGCCCAGGGCAGCGGTGCGCAGGTGGTCGCGCTCGCCAATTCCGGCGGCGACACGATCAACGCCATCAAGCAGGCCTCGGAGTTCGGCCTCACCGACGGCGGCCAGAAGCTCGTCGCGCTCCTCGCCTTCATCTCGGACATCCACTCAGTCGGCCTGAAGGTCGCCCACGGCCTGACTCTGACCGAGGCGTTCTACTGGGACCTCAATGACGGCACCCGGACCTGGGCGAAGCGGTTCGCGGCACGCAACGGTGGCCGTTACCCGACGATGAACCAGGCCGGCACCTACGCGGCGATGCTCCACTGGATGAAGGCGATCGCCGCCCTCGACAAGGACAAGGCGCATCGCGGCACCGACATCGTCGCGCAGATGAAGGCGATGCCGACAAACGATCCGCTGTTCGGCCACGGCTCGATCCGCGCGGACGGGCGCACCATCCACGACCTCTACCTGTTCCAGGTCAAGGACCCGTCCGAGTCGAAGGGGCCGTACGACTACTACAAGCTCGTCGACACCATCCCCGGCGACCAGGCGTTCCGGCCCATGGCCGACGGCGGCTGCCCCCTCGTAGCCCATACGGCCGCGAAGTGAGGCAGCCTAGCCATGGCACGTCCTGACGCGGCCGACAGCGCGACCATCAGCGCAAAGCGGATGGCGATCGGGCTGCTGCTCCTGAGCGAGGTGGCGGCTATGGCGACGTGGTTCGCCACCACCGCCTCGATCGGCGCGATCCGCACGCAGTGGACGCTGAGCCCGTTCCAGGAGGCCCTGCTCACCAACAGCGTGCAGGCCGGGTTCGTCGCCGGCACCCTGGTCAGCGCGCTGCTGGGGCTGGCCGACCGGTTCGACCTGCGCCGGCTGTTCTGCGGCTGCGCCGTCGCGGCCGGTCTCGCCAACCTCCTGATGCTGGCCTTCGCGCCGACCTCGCCGATGGTGCCGCTGCTGCGCTTCGTGACGGGGGCCTGCATGGCCGGCGTCTACCCGGTCGGCATGAAGATCGCCGCGACCTGGGCGGTGGGTGACCTGGGGCTGCTGATCGGCCTTCTGGTGGGCGCGCTCACCCTCGGCTCGGCGCTGCCCCACCTCGTCGCGGCCCTCGGCCAGCTCGACTGGCATCTGCCGGTGCTCGGTGCGGCGTTGGGCGCCCTCCTCTCGGCGGCCCTGATCCGCTTCGTGCAACTCGGGCCGATCCGGTCGGAGGCCCCGCCCCTGCGCTTGGAGAACGCCCTGGAGGCGTGGCGCAATCGCGGCGTGCGCTTGGCCAATCTCGGCTATCTCGGCCACATGTGGGAGCTCTACGCGATGTGGGCCTGGATCGGTGCCTTCATGGCGGCGAGCTTCCGTGAGCGTTACGGCAACGCGCCGCCGTTCCCGCCGGAACTGGCCGCCTTCGCGGTGGTGGCGGCCGGGGCGTTCGGCGCGATGCTGGGCGGCTGGGCGGCCGATCGACTCGGGCGCACTCTGGTCACCGGCGCCTCGATGCTGGCCAGCGGCTGCTGTGCCATCGCGGTGGGTTTCCTGTTCGGCGGCCCTGCCTGGGCGGTGCTGGCGGTGGGCGTGCTCTGGGGCGTCGCGGTGATCGCCGATTCGGCGCAGTTCTCGGCGGCGGTGAGCGAGCTGAGCGACCGCAGGCTGATCGGCACGATGCTCACCGTGCAGACCTGCCTCGGCTTTCTCCTGACGCTCGTCAGTATCCAGCTCATCGCCTTCGCCGGGACATTCCTCGGCTGGCGCTTCGCCTTCGCGCTGCTGGCCGTGGGGCCGTTCCTGGGTCTCGCTTCGATGCTGCGGCTGCGGCGCCTACCCGAGGCCAAGCGGCTGGCGGGAGGACGCAAGTGACAGCGAGGAGAAAGCCACCCGTGGCCTTCAAGACGATCACCTACGAGACGCTCGCGCCGGTGGCACGCATCACCCTGAACCGCCCGGAGCGCACCAACGCGATCAGCGCGACCATGCTCGACGAACTCGCGCAGGCGATGGACGCGGCCGAGGCCGACGATGCGGTGCGCGCCGTGATCGTGCGCGGGGCCGGCACGGCCTTCTCGTCGGGCTTCGATCTCAAGGATCAGATGGCGCTGCGCCCTGAAGGCGTGAGCCAGTGGCGCCCGATCCTGCGCAAGGATTTCGATGTGCCGATGCGCTTCTGGCACTGCCCGAAGCCGACCATCGCGGCGGTGCGTGGTCCCTGCCTCGCGGGCGCCTGCGAGTTGGCGTTGGCCTGCGACGTGACCGTGGCGGCCGAGGATGCCTTCTTCGGCGAGCCGGAGCTGAAGTTCGGGGCCGGTATCGTGGTGATGATCCTGCCCTGGATCGTCGGCCCGAAGATCGCCAAGGAGATCATCCTCACGGGCGAGGACCGCATTCCGGCGCGGCGCGCCTACGAGATCGGAATGGTCAACCGAGTCGTGCCGATTGCCGAGCTCGACGCGAGCGCGCTGCGCCTTGCCCGGCACATCGCGGCGATCGACCCGAACCTCGTCAAGGAGACGAAACGGGCCCTCAACCGGTCGATCGAGGCGCGCGGCATGCTGGAGGCCCTGGAGACGGCCCTCGACATCGACCTGCTGATCGAGGGCGAAGGCTCGCCGGACAAGCGGGCCTTCATGGACATCGCCCGGTCGCAAGGCCTCAAGGCGGCACTGGCCTGGCGCGACAGCCGCTTCCCGGGAGCCGGATCGTGACCGGGGCGCTGGCGGAACTCCTGGGCGCTGGGCTCGGCCGCCCAGGCAGCCGGGTGGACGAGAGTTCCGGCCCCGGGATGACGGGGCGCGACCTCGGTGCACACGCGGATCTGGTCGCCGGTCGGCTGCGTGCGGCAGGCATGCGCCCGCACGAGCCGGTGCACCTCACCATCGGCAACCGGGCGCTCGATCTCGGGACGCTGCTCGGCCTCTGGCGGGCGGGCGCGGTCGCGGTGCCCGTTCACCGAGCCGCTGCACCGCTCACCCGCGCGGCGGTCGAGCGGGCGACGCGTGCCCGCTTCCGGGCCGACGGGCTCAGCTTGGAGAAGATCGCGGAGGATGCGCCGCCGGTGCGGCCGCTCCTGGACGGGGCCGCCCTCGTGGTCTTCACCTCGGGCAGCACCGGCGTGCCGAAGGGCGTGGTTCTCGGACACGATGCCCTGGCGCGCAAGCTCGCGATCCTCGACCGACTGCTGGGCTTTCGCCCGGACGACGTCGTCGCGGTGCCGCTCCAGCTGACCTTCATCTTCGGGATCTGGGCGAGCCTCCTGGCGATCCGCTCTGAGGCGAGACTCGTCCTCGTCCCGAAGTTCACGCCCGCGACGCTCGAGGGCCTGCTCGCCGCGGAGGGGACGGTGTTGGCCGCTGTGCCGACCATGCTGCGAGCCCTGCTGGCCGACGGTGTCCCGCCGGCCCCCCGTCTGCGGGCGGTGCTGACCGGCGGCGAGGCGCTCAGCCCGTCGCTGACGCAAGCAGTCCGCGGCGGATGGCCGAAGGCCGAGCTCGTCGACCTCTATGGCTCGACCGAGACTGGCTCCTGCGACTTCTGTCACCGACCGCGGGACGTCTCGGAGGCTGGGTCGATCGGCATGCCAACCGAGGGCGTGTCGTTCCGCATCGTCCGCGACGACGGCGCGCTCGCCGCTCTGGGCGAGACCGGCGAGCTGCGGATCCGAACTGCCTGCGGCATGCTCGGCTATCTCGACGGCGCCGAGCTCACGCGCTCCGCGCTGGAGGCGGACCACTTCCGCACAGGCGATCTCGCGCGCCTGCGCCAGGACGGTCACGTCGAGCTCGTCGGGCGCTCGAAGGAGATCATCGCGCGGGGCGGCAACAAGATCGCGCCCCTGGAGATCGAGAACGCCCTGTGCGCGCATCCGGACATCGCGGCGGCCCTGTGCGCCGGCGTGCCCGACCCGCGCCTCGGCGAGGCGGTCCACGCGGTCGTCGTGCTGAAGCCTGACCGCGCGCTGTCGGCGGACGAACTCAGGCGCTGGGCATCGGCCCATCTCGAACGTTACAAGGTGCCGGACGTGATCGTCTTCAGCGACACGCTGCCGTCGGGCGCGACCGGAAAGGCGAGCCGGGCGATGGTCAGTACGCTCACGCTGATCCACGCGGAGACGACGTCGGCCGACCTGCAGGGCGCGCCAGTGAGCTCCTAGGCTGGGACGGGGGGCCGTCCGCACGATCGTCTTGTCCGCGCTCTCAGCACCGCGGGGAGCCTATTCGCGCGAGCGCCCTTCCGGCTCGAGAGCCGGTCCGCCCTGTCCTGATCGACGTGGACCTGCCGGCGCCGGTGCGCATGCCGCCGAAGCGGATCCGGGTTCGTCGCAAAAACGCGTGGTACAACAAGGATCCAGAGCTGCCGGCTTGATGCAATCAGGTCGGAGCCGGTTCTGGCCTGGGTCGGCCGCGAACGTGCGCCACACCGAGGCGGGGCGGTGAGACGCGCTGCCGTTCGCGTAGACATGTGTCCTAGGAAGCGGCCAACAAGCTACGCAGCGCCTTGCGGTCGGTCTTGCCGACGCCGTTGACCGGCAGCACGTCAAGCCTGCGAATCTGCGCCGGCACGTAGATCCGCGCGAGGGAACCCCGTACGAAATCCTTGAGCCCCGGCTCGTCGAGGCCCTCGCCCTCCCGCAGCACCACGAAGGCCACCGGTACCTCGCCGAGATCCGCGTCGGGGGCGCCGACCACGCAACAGTCGCAGATGGCCGGATGGGCAGCGAGTTGCCGCTCGATCAACGCGGGCGAGATATTCTCGCCGCCGCGAATGATCACGTCCTTGATGCGCCCCGTGATGGCGAGGAAGCCGTCGGCGTCGAAGCGGCCGAGATCACCGGTGCGCAGCCAGCCGTCCACGATCGGCTGGTCCGCGCTGCCGAGATAGCCGGCCATCAGGGCCGGGCCGGAGATGCGGATCTCCCCTTCCCGGCCGGCCTCGACCGGGCGATCCGTGGCCGGATCGAACAGGTCCACATTCTGGCCCGCGAGCACGGTCCCGATCGTGCCGATGCGACGCCGGCCCGGCGGGTTCATGGTCGAGGTGCAGGTCGCCTCCGACAGGCCGTAGGAGACGAGGAGCGGCACGCCGAAGGCCTCCTCGATCTGCCGATGCAGGGTCGGGGTGATCGGCGCCGAGCCGCAGCGCAGGAAGCGCAGGCCCGGGAAGCGCTCCCCGGGGCGCAGCAGGGGCAGCATCCGCGCGTAGATCGTCGGCACGCCGGTCATGTAGGTGATGCCGCCAGATCGCAGGCGGTCGAGGGCGGCCTCGGCCTGGAAGCGCTCCATCAACACGATCTCGGCTCCGGCCAGGAGAGGCACGATCAACTGGTTGTTGATGCCGTTCGTGTGATGAAGTGGCATGACGTGGAGAAGCCGGTCCGCAGGCCCCGTACCGGTGTGACGGAGCACGCCCGCGGCGTTGCAGATCAGGCCTTCGTGGCGCAGCAGCACGCCCTTCGGCCGGCCGGTGCTCCCCGAGGTGAAAAGCAGCATGGCCTCATCCCGCGGGCTGACCTCGGCCGCGAAGGCCGCGCCGTCGGCGAGGCTGTCCAGTGCGCGGACGTCCAGGCCGGTCAGAGCGACGGGCGAGGCGTCGACCTGGGCGACGATGAGATGCCGCATGCCGACGAGCGCAGCCTGCTCGGCCACCACCTCCGGCGCGAGCCCCGGCTCCAGGAAGCAGACGCAGGCGCCGGCCTGCATGGCCCCGAAGTAGGCCACGATGGCCGCCGCACTCTTGGGCGCGATCAGTCCGACCCGGTCACCCTTGGCGGCACCCCAGTCCCGGACTGCGCCCGCGGCGGCGTCGATCCGCGCGCCGAGGTCGGCATAGGATACGACGTCGGAGCCCGAGAGCGCCGTGCGGCCCGTCCCCGCATGATCCGCGATGGCCGCGCGCAGCCGCGCGCTGATCGAGTCCGGCATGGCAGCGCTCATGGCGGCGATCTCCTGTCCCGTCTGTCTGCCCCGCGCCTCAGCGCAGGCGGATGCCCGCATCGGCCTCGAACCGGCCCTCCGGGTCGAGGACCGCCAGCGCCGCCCGCTCCGCCGGGGTCGGCGGAGGCGTCGAGGCGGCACCGTCCGCCGAGAACGCGAAGCCGGTGCGGTCCCGGACCTCGTCGAGGCTCGCCTCCGGATGCCAGGAGGCCAGCACGAGCCGGCCCTCGCGCTTCGTGAAGACGGCGATCGGCGTGACCACGCCGTGCATGCCGCCGGCCGCGGTGACGAAGTCGAGGGTCTCGACGAGGGTGCGGCGGGAATGTTCCGTACGCCACGTGACCGCCCGGCGGGCGGTGGGCAGCATCACGGCGCCGCCGCCGCCGCCCGGCAGCCGCACCCGCGGCGCGTGCCAGTCGCCGATGCAGGAGACGTTCGTGCGGCCCAGCCCGTCGACCTGCGCGGCGCCCAGGAAGCACAGGTCCATCAGGCCGCGGGTGCAGAGATCGTAGAAATCCTCATTGGCGAAGATCGCCCGCGAGCCCTCGGCGAGGACCGGGTCGGAGGACGAGATCGGCACCTTCGACGGGTTCGGGTCGACGCCGCCGGCGACGTTGATGTAGGTGAACGCGAAGGGATAGGCCTGCTTGGCCAGGAGGCAGGCCAGCATCGGCAGGGCCGAGTTCACGCCGCTGAAGGTGATCTCGTTCGGCCGCACGAACCGGGCGAGATTGGTGACGATGTAGGAAAAGCCCGACCAGGCCTCGATCGCGTTGGACGGCGCCTCAGACATGGGCAGCCTCCCGGGCCTCGGGGCCGGCGGCGAGGTGATCGGCGAGCACGCCCGGGGCGTCGGCCATGTAGGCCTCCACGGCCGGGTAATCGATCTCGTAATCCGGCCAGAGCGAGCCGGGCCAAGCCCCGTTCGGCACGATGCTCAACGCCTCGACGAGGAAGTGGGGCACCAGCGTCAGTTCGGGCTGGTCGCGGAAGGAGGCGTCCGGGGCGACCCGCTCGGCCACCACGAGCACGCGCTTGGCCGAGCGGCTCATGATCCGGTCCCAGTGCGAGGTCCCGAAGACGCGCACGTCCCCCGACGCGCTGACCTCGTTGGCCTGGATCACCGCGAAGTCCGGCTGGATGCGCGGGATGGCGTAGACCGCCTCGCCGCTGCCGTAGGGGTCCTCGATCGTCTTCCAGCCGTTGAGCGCCGGCAGGTCCGAGCCGTGGATGCCGCCGCAGGGCATGAACGGCACGCCGAAGGCAGCCGCCCGCAGGCCCGCCGTCAGGCTGGCGCAGGCGTGCTCCTCCAGGCGGACCTCGCCGGACTCGATCGCCCGGCGGTACCAGGGCGCGAGGCCGAAATTGCCTTCCATGGCCACGATCCCCGCCTTCGCCCGCGACAGGGCGCCGGCGCGGCAGAGAATGTCGATGTCATAGCCGGGCGACTGCTTGACGACTTCGAGGTCGCGGCGGCCCTGGCGGATCAGCTCGCGCACGAACGCGAAGGGGCCGCGGTGCAGGAAGCTGCCGCCGAGCGCCAGGGAGCTGCCGTCCGGCACGCGGGCTGCGAGGTCTGCGAGGGGGACGATCTTCTGGGTTCCGGCGCTCACGGGGCGTCCTCCGATCGGGCGTGTGTCAGGCCGCGCGGTAGGCGCGGATCCGGTCCTTCAGCCCCGGGCGCGCGGCCGAGGCGACGAGGTCGGCGAGGTCGTCCGCGCGGGTGTCGCGGGCGGCGGCGCGGTTCAGGGCCGCCCCGGCCCAGGAAGACAGCCGCGTCGCCGCTTCCGAGGCGGCCGCGACGGTGTCGAACCACGAGTCGGTCGCCGCGACGGCGGTGAGGAACCCGTCGGACAGGGCCTCCGGGGCGTCGAAGACCCGCCCCTCCTGGAGGACGAGCCGGGCCTTGGAGCCGCCGACCCGCTCGGCGTAGCGCCGCGTGCCGAGCACCAGCCCGAAGGACAGGCCCGGCATGCGGAAGGTGGCGGCCGGATCGCCGACCCGCCGGCCGCAGGCGCAGATCACGTCGACCCCGGCGCCGAAGTTCCGCCCGTGCGCGAGCGCCAGCGTGTCGAACGGCGCGTGGGCCAGCGCCTGGAGGAGCTGCTCGATCCGCACGAACCGGAGCAGCAGGTCGCCCTCCGACAGGTCCGCGTAGCCGCCGAAGTCGAACCCGGCGCTGAAGTTGCGCCCCGCGCCCTTCAGCACGAGGAGCCGTGTCCCGTCGCCGGCCGCAGCCGCGACGGCGTCGAGCAGCGCGTCGACCAGGGTGGCCGACAGGGCGTTCATCTTGTCGGGGCGGTTGAGCGTCAGGGTCAGCGTGTCGCCGCTGCGCTCTTTCAGGAGTTCGTCCATGGCGCCGCCCTCAAGCCGTGCGCGCGCGAGCCGGCGCGGCCTCGCCGAACAGTTCTGCGTTGTGCTGCCCGAGGGCGGGCGGCTCCCGGTAGATCGGGAAGCCCTCCCCTGAGAACTTCAGCGGCGACACGAAGGTGCGCGTCTCAGCGCCGGACGGCAGGGTCACCGGCTGGACCCAGCCCATATGCGCGACCTGCGGGTCGGCCAGGGCGTCGGCGTAGCCGTTGATCGGTGCGCAGGGCACGCCCGCGGCGCGGAACCGGGCCAGCAGGTCGGCGCAGGTGAGGTCGGCGAAGTCGCGCTCCAGAATCGCCAGGAGTTCGCCCTGGTTCTGCGCCCGCAGGGCGGTCGAGGCGAAGCGCGGATCCTCGGCGAGGTCGTCGCGCCCGATCGCCGCGCAGGCGGCGCGGTAGAGGGCGTCGTTGCCCGCCGCCATGGCGAAGTACCCGTCCTGGGCGCGGAAGGCCTGATAGGGGGCGTTGCGCGGATGGGCCGAGCCCAGGCGCTTCGGGTCGCGGCCGCTGCCGAAATACTCGCTGGTCTGGAGCGCCCCCATCGCCAGGGAGGCGCCGAACATCGAGGCGTCGATGTGTGCGCCGGGTCCGCCCGCCCGCACCTGGAGCAGCGCCGCCGCGATGGCGTAGGCCGCGTAGAGGCCGGTGCCGAAATCCGAGATCGGTACGCCGCACTTGACCGGGGGCGCGCCGGGCTCGCCCGTGACGCTCATCACGCCGCTCATCGCCTGGAGCGTCAGGTCGAACCCGGCCTCGGCGGAGCGCGGCCCCTCCTGGCCGAAGGCTGAGATCGAGCAATAGACCAAGCCGGGCCGCCCGGCGCTGACGCGCACGTAGTCGAGGCCGAGCCGCTTCATCACGCCGGGGCGGTTGTTCTCCAGCACCACGTCGGCAGAGCCGATCAGGTCCAGGGCGCGCGCCTTGTCGGCCGGATCCTTCAGGTCCAGCGTCACAGAGCGCTTGTTGCGGTTGAGCGAGGCGAAGTTCTCGCTGAAGCCCGCGTTGAGGGGCGGCCAGGCCCGCATCGAGTCGCCGCCCTCCGGATTCTCGACCTTGATGACGTCGGCTCCCATGTCGGCGAGCAGCATGGCGCAGAATGGCCCGGCCGCGACACTGCAGAACTCGATCACGCGGATACCGGACAGCGGTCGCATGGGCCTACTCCTCGATCAGGCAAGCGCCGCCGGCGCGCGCGGGGGCGCTGAGCCTCGGGCATGCCGCGGCGCGGCAGGGGATGAGACGGTGATGGGGTTGTAGCCGAGGGCCCGCGACAGGCTGCGCGCCGCGTCGACGACCACGTCGCTGAAGCGGCGGAGCGCCGTGGGATTCAGGCGATCGGCCGGCCCGGAGATACCGATCGCCGCGACGGGACGGCCCATGGCATCGTGGACGATCGCGGCGAGCCCGCACACGCCCTCCCGCCACTCCCCGCGATTGATCGCGAAACCCTGAATCCGGACCTGCTCGAGTTCCCGCCGCAGGAGGTCGAGGGTCGCGATCGTGCGCGGCGTGTGGACCTGGAGCGTCTCCGGCAGGTGGGCCAGCGCCTCCTCCTGATAAGCGAGCAGCGCCTTGCCGGACGCCACGCAATAGGCCGGAGCGCGGCCACCGATCGACGAATAGGCGCGAACCGGCTGGGGGCTCTCGATCTTGTGCAGGTAGATGACGTCCGCCCGGTCGAGCAGCGACAGGTGGATGGTCTCCTGGGTTTGATCGGCCAGGGTCCGCATGAAGGGCTCGGCGACCTGCCGGACGTCGATCCGCGCCACAACGGGACTGGCGAGCTCGAAGAGCTTCAAGGTGCAGGCGTAGGTGCCACCCGTCTGGGCGCGCACGTAGCCGGCGGCCACCAGTGTCTGGAGCGTGCGATGCACATTGCTCTTCGTGAGGTTGAGCGCGCGTGCCAGTTCGCTGACGCCCCGGGGCGTCTCGCTGCCGGCCAAGTGCTCGAGAAGCATCAATCCCTTGAGGAGGGTGCTATCCATCGTTCCAACATTCGAAACGCCGTTCTGGTAAAAGCTAGCGTTGCCCGTGGCGCCTCGTCAAGTGCAGTCCTCTGAACGAGTTGCAACAACAATGGCGGTTTCTCGAATACCGGCCGCGCGGTCGCGAATTCTGCAGGTTCTCCATTGACTGCAGGCCAGGGCGTTCATAGCCTATCAATTCCTGATACGTCGTTCCAAATAATAGAACAACTTGCGTCGTTCTCAGGCCGGCACAGCCTTCCGAAGAGGAGGCCGATTCATTGACGGGAGAGAAACCATGGACGCTTCGGTGCAGCGACCGCCCTCGAAGAAGGACGTCTTCCGCGTCGTGAGCGGAAACTTCCTCGAAATGTTCGATTTTATGGTCTACGGCTTCTACGCCGCTGCGGTGGCAAAGGCCGTCTTTCCCAACGACAACGAGTACGTCTCGTTGATGCTGTCGTTGGCCACCTTCGGGATCGGCTTCCTGATGCGTCCGCTCGGCGCCATCGTGCTTGGCGCCTATATCGACCGCCACGGCCGACGAGCCGGGTTGGTCATGAGCCTCGCCATCATGTCGGTGGGCGTCGCGCTCATCACGTTCACGCCGACCTACGCATCGATTGGCATCGCCGCTCCCATTCTCGTCCTGATCGGCCGACTGCTGCAGGGGTTCTCCGCCGGCGCCGAATCCGGCGGCGTCTCGGTCTATCTGTCGGAGATCGCGACGCCGGGGAATCGCGGCTTCTACGTGAGCTGGCAATCGGCGAGCCAGCAGGTCGCCGTGGTCTTCGCCGCCGTTATCGGCGTGACCCTGCGCGGCTTCCTGACGGAGGAGCAGATGCTCGCCTGGGGATGGCGCATTCCGTTCCTGATCGGCTGCCTGATCATCCCCGTCCTGTTCTGGATCCGGCGCTCGATGCAGGAGAGCGAGGATTTTGCGCAGCGGGCGAAGCATCGCCGCGTAACCCTCGGCGAGATCTACCGGTCACTTCTCCAGAACTGGGCGATCGTGCTCAAGGCGGTGCTGCTCGTCACACTGACGAGCGTCTTCTTCTACATGATCACGGCCTATACCCCGACCTACGCGCGTCAGGTTCTTGGCCTAAGTGCGCATGACAGCTTCGTGGTCACCGTCTGCGTCGGCGTGGCGAACTTCGTCTGGGTGCCCGTTATGGGGGCGGTGTCGGACCGGGTCGGGCGGCTTCCGGTGCTCCTGACCTTCTCGGTGTTGATCGGTCTCACGGCTTACCCGGTCATGGCGTGGCTCGTGACAGACCCGTCCTTCGGCCGCTTGCTGGCCGCCCTCATGTGGATGTCGTTCCTGTATGGCGGCTACCAGGGGGTGATGGTCGTCACGCTGACCGAGATCATGCCGGCCGAGGTTCGCGCCACAGGCTTCTCCCTGGCCTACAGTCTCGCACAGGCAATTTTCGGCGGCTTCACCCCGGCGATCTGTACCTATCTGATCCACGCAACGGGGAATCGAGCCATGCCAGGCCTCTGGCTCGCTTGTGCGGCCCTGTTCTCGATCGTGGGCGCTCTGACCCTCTACCGCAACGTGCACATCTCCCGACGTGGGACGACGGCTGTCACGCCGGCCTGAGCGCGGACCGGCACAAGCGCGTTGGCCGACTCGTTCAATGGCCGCCTGCGCGACGAGTGCCTGAACGCGAACTGGTTCTCGTCGTCGGCCGCCGCGAGGAGCGAGATCGATGCGTGGCGGCCGCAGGCCAGCCCGGCTGGACCACAGCCTCCGTCTCTGGGCGCCTCAAGGCGTTTCAGCTCTTCCGACGACGGACACGCGGCGCGGCCCCGTCATCGGCGTCGTCGACCCGCAGGCGGCGATCAAACGCGACATCGCCGGCCACAACCGACACGCCGAGCCCGTCATCTGGACCCGGCCGGCCACCGATATCCTCGCAGCCGTCAGCCTGGCCTACTGGTACCCTTTCGGGAACGGATCGGGCTTGATCAGCTCGGGGCTGGTGTAGACGATCTCGAACTGGCCGTCGGGCTTCGCCCGGCCGACACGGGTCTTCGACCAGAGATGGTGGTTCTCGTCGATCTTCACGTAACCTTCCGGCGCCCCCTTGAATTCCAGGCCGGGCGAGGCCGCCACGACCTTGTCGACGTCGAAGGTGCCGGCCTTCTCGCAGGCCATCTTCCACAGGAACGGGCCGAGATAGGCCGCCTGCGTCACGTCGCCGATGACCGTCTTCTCGCCCCACATCTTCTTGAACGCGGCCACGAACGCCTTATTGTTCTCGTTCTGGATCGACTCGAAGTACTTCATGCACGAGTAGGCCCCGGCGATGTTCTCGCCGCCGATGCCGTCAACCTCGTCCTCGGTCACCGACAGCGTCATCAGCACCTGCTTCGACAGGTCGATGCCCGCCGCCTTCAGCTGCTTGTAGAACGCCACGTTCGAGCCGCCCACGATCGTGGCGAAGATCACCTTCGGCTTGGTGAGCTTGATCTTGTTGATGACCGAGTTGAACTGCGTGTGGCCGAGGGGGAAGTACTCCTCGCCGACGACCTTGCCCTTGAGCACGGTCTCCACGTGCTTGCGGGCGATCTTGTTGGAGGTGCGCGGCCAGATGTAGTCGGAGCCGATGAAGTAGAAGCTGTCGCCGCCCTTCTCCTTGTGGACCCAGTCGAGGCCGGCGAGGATCTGCTGCGTGGCCTCCTGGCCGGTGTAGAAGACGTTCTTCGACTGCTCCAGGCCCTCGTAGAAGGTCGGATAGTACAGCAGGCCGTTGTACTGCTCGAAGACCGGCAGCACCGCCTTGCGCGAGGCCGAGGTGAAGCAGCCGAACACGGCGGCGCAGTGGTCGTTGACGAGGAGCTTCTTGGCCTTCTCGGCGAAGGTCGGCCAGTCGGAGGCGCCGTCCTCCTGGATGATCTTGATCTTGCGTCCGAGCACGCCGCCGGCGTCGTTGATCTGCTGGATCGCCAGCTTCTCGCCCTGGCTCGGCCCGGTCTCCGAGATCGCCATGGTGCCGGTGATCGAGTGCAGGATGCCGACCGTCACCTCGCTGTCGGTCACCGCCAGAGCGCCGGCCTCGGCGGCCGCCGCGACGCGCGGCAGCGATGCCGCGAGCGGGGCCGCCGCCAGCCCGAGCAGCAGGCGCCGGCGGAGGGTGAAGTGCGCGGGATCGTCTGTCGCCATGGGGGGCAAATCCTTCAGATCGTTCGAGAAGGTGGGCCGCCCCGTCCGCACCGGATCAGCCGTCGCGCACGGATCGTCTCCTTCGGCATATTTCTTCAAAAGAAAATAAATTTCGCAAGATGAAAACATCGGCAGCCTGCCCATATCGGCGGCGGCGATCCCGGGCGCCGGCTTCCTATTTGCGGCGGCGCGCCGGGGCGAGCCCGGTCAGCGCCGCGAAGGCGCGACCAGCGGCCGCCTCCAGCCCCGCCGCCAGGGTGCCGCCGTCGGGCGCGAGGAGCCGGAGGCCGAGCCCGGCCGCGTTCGGCAGCGGGCTGAGCCCGGCCCGGCAGCCGGTGCGGTCGGCCGCGGCCTGGACGTCCCCGGGATCCGGCAGGCACGGGGCCGGACCGAGGATGACGAGGGCGCCGTAGGCCCGCCACGGGCCGAGCGGCGAGGCCGGATCGCGGAACTCGGCGCCGGCGATGCGCGCCCGCTCGCGGACCAGGACGGCCCCCGCCGCCGTCTCGATGCCGAGGGCGAGCTCGACGTGCTCGAACGGCCTGCCGCGGCCCTCCGGGTCGTGACACGCAATGCTCTCGGAGACGACGGCACGGGCCCCGGGCTCGAGCGTGACCCGGGTCGAGGCCGAGAGGGCGGCGCCGGGGAACAGGATCAGGGGATCGGGCACGCAGTGGAGGAAGGCATCGGCGCCGACGCGGATCCGCGTGTCCTGGCGGGCCGGCTGGTCGGCGCTGCGATGGACGACCGTGGCGGCCTGGGTGGTGACGTGCGCCGCCGAGCCCGGACCCATCGTGATGTCGAGGCCGAGACGGTCGCCGCGGTAGAGGCCGCCGGAGGCCGATTGCAGGTACAGCGTGATCAGCTCCGGCCGCTGCGGATACAGGCGGAACGGCTTCGTGATGTGGAACGGGTACGGCACGTGCTGGTCGGCGAGCACGCTGGTCCCGCCGCCGCGCACGAAGCCGAGGCGGGCCGTCGCGCGGCGGCCGGTCTGGACGTCGTCGGGCACGGCTAGGGCGCGAACAGGACGGCCCGGCCGATGGCATCCGCCACCGCGTCGATGCCGAGGCCCGCGCGCGCGTTCGTGGCGAGGACCGGCCTGCCGCTCCGGACCCGCGCGGCCTCCGCGAGCATCCCGTCGAGGTCGACGCCGACATGCGGCGCGAGGTCGACCTTGTTGATCACGAGGAGGTCGCAGCGCAGCACGCCCGGGCCGCGCTTGCGCGGGATGTCGTCGCCGCCGGCCACGTCGATCACGAAGATCCACCAGTCCACGAGGTCGAGGGAGAAGGTCGAGGCGAGGTTGTCGCCGCCGGATTCGAAGACGAGCAGCTGCAGGCCCGGGAAGCGCGCCTCCAGCGCGTCGCCCGCGGCGATGTTGAGGGTCGGGTCCTCCCGGATCACCGTGTGCGGGCAGGCCCCGGCCTCCACCGCCTCGACGCGGCTCGGATCGATCAGCCCGGAGCGGCGCAGCCGCTCGGCATCCTCCTTGGTGACGAGATCGTTCGTGATCACCGCGAGATCGACGCCCCGCGCCCGCAGCACGGGGATCAGCCGCTCGATCAGCGCGGTCTTGCCGGATCCGACCGGGCCGCCGATCCCGATCCGGGCGGCGTTCGCGGGAGTCACGTCGGTCATGGGGAGCGGGGCCGTGAGAGGGGTGGCGGGGTTCGGCGCCGCTCAGCGCAGCATGTAGCGCTGGGCGAGCGGCAGAGTCCGGGCCGGCTCGCAGGTGGCGAGCACGCCGTCGACGAAGACGTCGAAGGTCTGCGGGTCGACGCGGATCTCCGGGCAGGCGTCGTTCCAGAGCATGTCGGCCTTCGTCAGCGTGCGGGTCCCGCGGGCGGGCAGGAGCGCCTTGCGCAGGCCGAGCCGGCCGCCGAGATCGGCCTCGATCGCCAGGGGGTGGACGAAGCAGGCCGAGAGCGCCTGCTTGGCGCGCCCGAAGGCGCCCCATTGCGGGCGCATCAGCACCGGCTCGCAGGTCATCAGCGAGGCGGCGGAATCGCCCATCGCGCCCCAGGCGATGAAGCCGCCCTTGATCACGAGCTCCGGCTTGATCCCGAAGAAGGCCGGCCGCCAGACCACGATGTCGGCCATCTTGCCGGGCTCCAGCGAGCCGACATGCTCCTGGATGCCGAAGGTGCGCGCCGCGTTGATCGTGTACTTGGCGATGTAGCGCCTGATCCGGGCATTGTCGCCGAAGCCCGGCCTCTCCTCGGGGAGCGGGCCGCGCTGGTCCTTCATCTTCGAGGCGAGCTGCCACGTCCGGCAGACGACCTCGTGGATCCGGCCCATGCCCTGGCTGTCGGAGCCGAGCATCGCGATCGCCCCGATGTCGTGGAGCACGTCCTCGGCGGCGATGGTCTGGGCGCGGATGCGGCTCTCCGCGAAGGCCACGTCCTCCGGCAGGGCCGGGTTGAGGTGGTGGCACACCATCGTCATGTCGAGGTGCTCGTCGAAGGTGTTGACCGTGTAGGGGTTGGTCGGGTTCGTCGACGAGGGCAGGCAGTGCGGCAGCCCGGCGACCCGGATGATGTCCGGCGCGTGGCCGCCCCCGGCCCCCTCGGTGTGGTACATGTGGATGGTGCGGCCGCCGATCGCCGCCAGCGTGTCCTCCACGAAGCCCGACTCGTTCAGCGTGTCGGTGTGGAGCTGGACCTGGAAGTCGTACGCGTCGGCGAAGCCCAGGCAGGCGTCGATCGCGGCCGGCATCGCGCCCCAGTCCTCGTGGATCTTGAGGCCGAGGACGCCGGTCTCCAGCTGCTCCTTCAGGGCGGCCGGCCGGTGGGTGTTGCCGCGCCCGAGGAAGCCGAAATTGACCGGCCAGGCCTCGGCGGCCTGGAGCATGCGGCCGGTGTTGAACGGGCCGCCGGAATCGATGCCGACGGTGATCGGCCCGAGCGAGCCGCCGAGCAGGGTCGTGACGCCGGAGGCGATCGCGTGGTCCGGCAGGCCGGCGGAATCGAAGTGCACGTGCACGTCGATGGCCCCGGGCGTCGCGATCAGACCCTCGCAGTCGCGCACCGTCGTCCCGGCCGACACGATCAGGCGCGGGTCGACGCCGTCCATGATCGCCGGGTTGCCGGCCTTGCCGAGCGCCACGATCCGCCCGTCCTTGATGCCGAGATCGCCCTTCTGGATGCCGAGGACGGGGTCGATCACCACGACGTTGCAGAGGAGGAAGTCGAGCGCGCCCTGCGCGGCGGTCACCCCGGGCGCCATCCCGATCCCGTCGCGCAGGGTCTTGCCGCCGCCGTGCAGGCACTCGTCCCCGTAGACGGCGTGGTCGTGCTCGACGACCGCCACCAGGGAGGTGTCGGCGAGCCGCACCCCGTCCCCGGTGGTCGGCCCGTAGAGGGCGGCGTAGTCGCGGCGCGGGATCGTCACCATGGCACTCTCCCTAGGCGCCCTTGAAGCCGCGGGCCTTGGCGCGGGCGAGGGCCGCCGCCCGCGCCGCGTCGTCGGGCAGGGTCCCCTGCGTCAGGTCGTTGAGCCCGGTCAGCTCCCGGGCGCCGCCGAAGCCGACCAGCGTCACGGTCTTGCGCTGCCCCGGCTCGAAGCGGATCGCCGTCCCGGCCGGGATGTCGAGGCGGTAGCCCAGGGCCGCCGCCCGGTCGAAATCGAGCGCCCGGTTCACCTCGAAGAAGTGGTAGTGCGAGCCGATCTGGACCGGGCGGTCGCCGGTGTTGACGACGTCGAGGGTGACCCGCGGGCGGCCCGCGGCCAGCTCGATCGCGCCGTCGGCCGGCAGGATCGCCCCGGGCTCCAGGGTGTCGGCGGGGGCGCCCGCCCGGGCGCGGACCGGCTCGTGGACCGTGACGAGCTTGGTGCCGTCCGGGAAGACGCCCTCGACCTGCAGGATCGGCAGCATGGCGGCGATGCCCGGCATCACGTCCTCGGTCGACAGGATCGTGGAGCCCCAGCCGATGAGGTCGGCGACGCTGCGCCCGTCGCGCGCGCCCTCCAGGATCTCGTCGGTGATGAGCGCCACCGCCTCCGGGTAGTTGAGCCTGAGGCCGCGGGCCCGGCGCTTGCGGGCGAGCTCGGCCGCGGTGAAGATCGTGAGACGTTCCAGCTCGGTGGGCGTGAGCAGCATCACCCGCTCCCTAGTTGGCGAACAGGCGCAGGTCGGCGCGCGCGTGCCGCATCGCGGCGACCTCGATCAGCGGCGTGAAGCCCGTGAGGACGATCGCGCCGTCGGGGTCCTCGGTCACGGGCCGCTCGGCGATCTCCGCGACGAGCGACAGCACCGTCTGGAGGGCCTGCTGGCCCTGGATGGCGCCCACCTGACCGAGCCGGACCGTGGCCGAGACCAGGCCGGAGACGAGCTGGTAGCCGGCGACGGCCGCCGCCTCCGCTTCCGACAGGCCCAGCCCCCGCCACAGGGCGCCCTGCACGGTGGCGAGGTGCCCCAGCATGAGCCCGGACCGGATCGCGGCGCGAATGTCCCCGGCACCGGGCGTGGCGAGCCGCGCGTGGGTGGTCAGCAGGGAGGCGCCGTTGCGCCGGCTGCCGGTGCGCATCGCCTCGACGAGGGCGGCCGCCTCCACGGCGGCGTCGATGCGGCCGAGCCGGGCCGGATCGGGGCCGGCGCGGTGGGCGAGGATCAGGGCGACGCGGTCGCTCTCCGCCCACCGGAAGCGCACGAGGGCCGTGAGCGTCCGCGTCAGGCTCACCGTGTCGAAGGCCGGGTCGCCCGCGACGAGCCCCTCGATCCCGTTGGAGAAGGCGAAGCTCCCGCTCGGGAAGGCGGCGTCGGCCTGCTGGAACGCCAGGAGCCGGCTCAGCACGGCGCCGCCTCGTCGAGGATGGTGTGGGTCACCTGCCGGTCGGTGACGAGGGCGCCGAGGCGGACGAGGTACGCGTCGGCCGGTCCGTCCAGGGCCACCAGGAGGGCGCCGTCGGCGAAGCGAACCCGCCAGTGGAGGTTGCCGGCGTGGTAGCCGAGCTCGAGGGCGGCGGCCTGGCTGTCCGGGACGAGGCGGAGCCAGCGCTCGGAGCCGACCCGGGCGACGAGGGCGCGGTCCGCCTCCAGCGCCAGCACGGCCCCGTCGAAGAGCGGCTCGTCCCGCGGCAGGGCGAGGGCGATCTCCTCGCCGGACTGGGTGGTCGCGCGGATCCGCCGCCGGGCGACGTCGGTGCTCGACACGACGAGCACGTCCACCGCGCCGTGATGCGCGAGATGGTGCAGGCGCTCGGCCATCCCGGATTCGTGCCGGCTGCCCAGGATACGATGGATCACACGCATGTCGGTCCGCGTCCCGCTCCCCGTCGCCAGGATCGAACTGGGCCTTGCAAGAGCCGGTCCGCCGTTCGGCGCGTCACCGGCAGCACCGGCTCAGACATCGAGCGTGGTCTCGCGCTCCCAGGCGGTGAAATGGGCGCAGTAGCTGTCCCACTCATTTTGCTTCAACTTGAGGTAGGCGACGGAGAACGCGCCGCCCAGATTGTCCCGCAGGGCCTCGTCGGCCTCGAAGGCCCGCAGCGCGTCCAGCAGGTTGAGCGGCAGGCGCGGCGCGCCGGTGACGGCGTGGCCGTCGCGGTACATGTCGACGTCGCTGTGCGGCCCGGGATCGGCCGCCGACGCCACACCGTCCAGGCCCGCGGCCAGGATCGCCGCCTGGAGCAGGTACGGATTGGCCGCCCCGTCGGGCAGGCGCAGCTCGAACCGGCCCGGCCCGGGCACGCGCACCATGTGGGTGCGGTTGTTGCCGGTCCAGGTCACGGCGTTCGGCGCCCAGGTCGCGCCCGAGATCGTGCGGGGCGCGTTGATGCGCTTGTAGGAATTGACCGTCGGGTTGGTGATCGCGGCGAGCGCGGGCGCGTGCCGCATGATCCCGCCGAGGAAGTGCCGGCCCCGGGTCGAGAGGCCGAACGGCATCTCGGGATCCGCGAAGGCGTTCACGGTGCCGGCCGTGTTCCACACCGAGACGTGGCAGTGGCAGCCGTTGCCGGTGAGGCCGGGGAACGGCTTCGGCATGAAGGTCGCCCGCAGGCCGTGCCGCTCGGCGACCGAGCGGACCATGAACTTGAAGAAGGCGTGCTTGTCGGCGGTGGCCAGCGCGTCGTCGTACTCCCAGTTCATCTCGAACTGGCCGTTCGCGTCCTCGTGGTCGTTCTGGTAGGGCTTCCAGCCCAGAGCCAGCATGTGGTCGCAGATCTCGGCGATCACGTCGTAGCGGCGCATCAGCGCCTGCTGGTCGTAGCAGGATTTCTCCGCCCGATCGTGGTGATCCGAGATCGCCGATCCGTCCGCGCTCAGCAGGAAGAACTCGGCCTCGACGCCGGTCTTGACCCGCAGGCCCTCGTCGGCGGCCCGCGCCACGAGCTGCTTCAGCACCACCCGGGGCGCCTGGCCGACGGGGGCGTCCGCCATGGTGCAGTCGGCCGCCACCCAGGCGACGTCTGGCTTCCAGGGCAGGCGGATCACCGAGGCGGCGTCCGGCATTGCGAACAGGTCGGGATGGGCCGGGGTCAGGTCGAGCCAGGTGGCGAAGCCCGCGAAGCCCGCGCCGTCGCGCTGCATGGCGCCGATCGCCTGCGCGGGCACCAGCTTGGCGCGCTGGCAGCCGAACAGGTCCGTGTAGGAGATCATGAAGTACTTCACGCCGTGCTCGGCGGCGTAGGCGGAAAGGTCGGTCGTCACGGCAGCCCCCTGAGCGCGGATCGGGTGGGGGCCGGCCGCGCCCCGTTCCGGCGCGACCGGCGGGGTTGAAGGGCCCTAGAAGCCCGCTTTGCCCGGGTACCAGTCGGTGCCGGCCAGCGGCACGCGGGCCATGGCGGCGGCCTCGAGCGTCAGCGCCACGAGGTCCTCGGGCTCCAGATTGTGCAGGTGGTTGTGGCCGCAGGCGCGGGCGATGGTCTGCGCCTCCAGGGTCATCACCTTCAGGTAATTGGCGAGCTTCCGGCCGGCGCGGACCGGGTCGAGGCGGGCCGCCAGCTCGGGATCCTGCGTGGTGATGCCCGCCGGGTCGCGGCCCTCGTGCCAGTCGTCGTAGGCACCCGCGGTCGAGCCGAGCTCGCGGTACTCCTCCTCGTAGGCCGGGTCGTTGTCGCCGATGGCGACGAGCGCCGCGGTGCCGATCGAGACCGCGTCCGCCCCGAGCGCGATGGCCTTGGCGACGTCCGCGCCCGAGCGGATGCCGCCCGAGATCACGAGCTGCACGCTCCGCTGCAGGCCGAGATCCTGCAGCGCCTGCACGGCGGGGCGGATGCAGGCGAGCGTCGGCTGGCCGACATGCTCGATGAACACGTCCTGAGTCGCCGCCGTGCCGCCCTGCATGCCGTCGAGGACGACGACGTCGGCCCCGGCCTTCGCGGCGAGCGCGGTGTCGTAATAGGGCCGGGCGCCGCCGACCTTCACGTAGATCGGCTTCTCCCAGTCGGTGATCTCGCGCAACTCGCCGATCTTGATCTCGAGATCGTCCGGGCCGGTCCAGTCCGGGTGCCGGCAGGCGGAGCGCTGGTCGATGCTCTTGGGCAGGTCGCGCATGGCGGCGACCCGGTCGGAGATCTTCTGGCCGAGCAGCATGCCGCCGCCACCGGGCTTCGCGCCCTGGCCGACCACCACCTCGATGGCGTCGGCGCGCCGGAGGTCGCGCGGGTTCATGCCGTAGCGGGAGGGCAGGTACTGGTAGACGAGGATGTCGGAATGGCCGCGCTCCTCGTCGGTCATGCCGCCGTCCCCCGTGGTGGTCGAGGTGCCGGCCAGCGTAGCGCCGCGGCCGAGGGCCTCCTTGGCGTTGGCGGACAGGGATCCGAAGCTCATGCCGGCGATGGTGATCGGGATCTTCAACGCGATCGGTTTCTTGGCAAATCGCGTGCCGAGGGTGACGCCGGTCCCGCAGGCCTCCCGGTAGCCCTCCAGGGGATAGCGGGACATCGAGGCGCCGAGGAACAGCAGGTCGTCGAGATGCGGGAGCTTGCGCTTCGTGCCGCCGCCGCGGATGTCGTAGATGCCGGTGGCCGCGGCCCGGCGGATCTCCGCCAGGGTGTGGTCGTCGAAGGTCGCCGACTTGCGCGGCGGCATCGGCGGGTTCTGATAGGTCATGCCCGGTCTCCCGCTTGAGCCGCTCCCGATCGGGAGCGGCTTTAAGTCCTTGATTCGACGCGCTCGCTCGCGCCGAACCGGTATCCACTCCGGCGGCGCGCTCTCAGTAGGCGTCGGCGTTGTCGATGTTGAAGCTGTAGAGTTTGCGGGCCGAGCCGTAGCGCCGGAACTCTTCCGGCCGGACGTCCGCGACCCCGGCGCGGTCCAGCAGGGCCGCGAGGTGCGCGCGGTGCTCGGGGCGCATCGGTTTCTCGATGCAGTCGGCCCCGAGGCTCTTCACGCTGCCGCGGACGAACAGCTTCGCCTCATAGAGCGAGTCGCCTAACGCCTCGCCGGCATCGCCCAGGACCACGAGGGATCCGGACTGGCCCATGAAGGCCGACATGTGCCCGATCGAGCCGTGCACGACGATGTCGATCCCCTTCATGGAGATGCCGCAGCGCGAGGCCGCGTTGCCCTTGATGACGAGGAGGCCGCCGCGCCCGGTGGCGCCGGCATATTGCGAGGCGTCGCCCTCGATCACGACCGTGCCGGACATCATGTTCTCGGCGACGCCCGGGCCCGCCGAGCCCTGCACCGTGACGGTGCCGCCGTCGTTCATGCCGGCGCAGTAGTAGCCGACCGGGCCGCGCACCGTGACGGTGACGGGCCCGTCGATCCCGACCGCGACCGCGTGCTGGCCCCGCGGGTTCAGCACCTCGAATTCGGTGTCGTTGGCGCCCGGCGCGACGCCGTGGAGGGCCTGGTTCAGGGCGCGCAGGGGCGTCGCCGCCAGATCGAAGACGGGCATGGGCGAGATCCGTGAAGGCTGCGGGGGGAGCGGCTCAGGCGGCCTGCCGCTGATCCCAGAAGTAGACGGTCGCCGGCTCGGGCTCCCAGACGCGGGCGGATTCGATCCCCGGCAGGCCGACGAGCGCCCGGTATTCCGAGCCGAAGGCGACGTAGCGCTCGGTCTCCGTCATGATCGCCGGCTTGCAGGCGATCGGGTCGCGCAGCACGCCGAAGCCGGACTTGGTGCCGACCACGAAGGTGAAGAACCCGTCGAGATCCGTGAGCGCCCCCGCGAGCGCCGCGCCGAGGTCCCGGCCACGCGCCATCGCGGTGGTGAGATAGGCCGCCGCGACCTCGGAATCGTTCTCCGTCTCGAAGGCCATGCCGGCCCGGGCGAGGCTCCGGCGCAGGTTGTTGTGGTTCGACAGCGAGCCGTTATGGACGAGGCACTGGTCGGCGCCCGTCGAGAACGGGTGCGCGCCCATCGTGGTCACGGCCGATTCCGTCGCCATCCGGGTGTGGCCGATGCCGTGGGTGCCCGACATTCCTGCGATGCCGAAGCGCGCCACCACGTCCTTCGGCAGGCCGACCTCCTTGTAGATCTCGACGCTCTCGCCCGCGCCCATCACGCGCAGATCGGGCGCGAGGCCCTTCAGGGCATCGCGCGTCGCGGCGAGGCAGTCGGACGCCACGGTGATGACCGCGTGCGAGCTCTTCACCGCCACCCGCGCCGAGCCGCCGGAGGCCTCCGCGAGGCGCTGCTCCAGGGCGGGGAAATCCGCCTCCGGGCGTGCCGACTGCACGGTGATCTTCGACAGGCCGGGGGCCGGCGGCCGGTAGATCGCGAGGCCGGCCGAGTCCGGCCCCCGATCCGTCATGGTGACGAGCATGTCGGCGAGCAGCGCGCCGAGCTGCGGCTCCAGGGCGGGGTCCTTCAGGAACAATCCGACGATGCCGCACATGGCACCACCTCCGTCGCGGGTTCGCCCGGAGCATAGGCGGCCTGCGCGGCGGAAATCAACCCTCAAGAAATAAGATTTCTTCTTGAGAACAACGCGGCCCGTCAGCCGGTGCGGCCCGACTGCGGATACGCGATCACCGAGAGGTAGCGGGCCGGCAGCACGAGCAGCTCCGCCGGCCCGTGCGGGGCATCGGCGTCGAAGAACAGGCTGTCGCCGGGCTGCATGTGGAAGTGCCGGTCCCCGTGCCGGTACAGCACCTCGCCCTCCAGCATGTAGAGGAACTCCAGGCCGGGGTGCTGGAAGGTCGGGAACACGTCCGAATCGGTCGTGAGCGTGATCAGATACGGCTCGACCGTCACGCCGCTGGTGTTCTCGTGGATGTGCCCGAGCAGGTTGTACTGGTGCCCGGCCCGCGTGCCGCGCCGCTCCAGCTCGATCCCCTCCCCGGCCTTGACGAAGACCGCGTTGCGGACCTCCTCGTAGCCGCGGAAGAAGCCGGTGATCGGCATGCCGAGCGCCTGGGCGAGCAGCTGCAGCGTCGTCAGGGACGGCGAGATGTTGCCGTTCTCGATCTTCGACAGCATGCCGGGCGACAGGCCGGTCGTCGCGGCGAGGTCCGCCGAGGTGATGCCGAGCCGCTTCCGGCGCTCGCGCACCGCGTGGCCGATCGCGCGCTCGAGGTTGTTCTCGCGCGGCTCGCGGACGGCGTGCGGATCCTGCAGCAGGACCGGCTCCCGCTCCGGCCGCGGGGCCTCCCCTGCCGTCCGGTTCGAAGCGCCTGACGGCATGGCGGATCTCCCTCCTCGGCGATCGTGGGCTCCGGCCAAGCGGGTCCTCCGCCGCCGTGCCGTGGCCCCGGACGCCTGTCAACGTCGCGATCCGCGACCCGTCGAAGAATCGCGGTTGAGGACGGATCGGCGCGCGGCGCCGACGGCCGGAGCGCGGGCGCTCGACCGCGCCGGGGGCGGCGTGGCATCGTCCCGGCCGGCGGCGCACCGCGCTCCGTGCGTGATCTCACGCCGCCGGATCCGAACCCGTCGCAGGGTTGGCCGGCGGGGCGAGCCGGTCGCCCCGCCGGCGCGAATCGAGGGTGGGCATGGCCGGGACAGGACCGAGCAGGCGCGGGATCCTCGCGGGCGGCGGCGCCGCGGCGGCCGCCGCGCTGCTGCCGCGGACGGCCCGGGCCGCGCCGCGGATCATCCTCAACGACGCGAGCGGCCTCAACCCGACCCCGGTGACGCGCCACGCCGTGCTCCCGACGGGCTCGACCGACGCCCTGATCGAGGCCGTGCGCGCCGAGATCCGGGACGCCGCCGCCGCCGGCCGGCCTGTCGCCGTCGGCGTCGCCCGCCATTCCATGGGCGCCCAGAGCCTCGCCCGCGACGGGACGGCCGTGACCCTGGAGGGCGGCCCGATCGAGCCCGACACAGCCGCCGGCCTCTACCGGGTCGGGGCCGGCGCGCGCTGGTCGCAGGTCATCCGGCAGCTCGACCGGATCGGCTACTCGCCGACGGTCATGCAGTCGAACAGCGATTTCGGGGTCGGCTCGACCTTCTGCGTCAACGCCCACGGCTGGCCCGCGCCGCACGGCCCGTTCGGCTCCACCGTCCGCGCCCTCCGCCTCGTCCTGGCCGACGGCAGCCTCGTGACCTGCTCCCGCGAGGAGAACGCCGAGCTGTTCGGGCTGGCGATGGGCGGCTACGGCCTGTTCGGCATCGTGGTCGACCTCGTGGTCGAGATGGTGCCGAACCGCCTCCTGACGCCGACCTTCGCGGTGATGCCGGCCGCGGATTTCGCGCCGGCCTTCGCGGCGGCGGTGGCGCGCGACGCCCGCCTGCGGATGGCCTACGGCCGGCTCTCGGTTGCGCAGCCCGGATTCTTCGACGAGGCGATCCTCGTCACCTACGCGGAGACCGAGCACCCGCCGCAGGTCCTGCCCGCGGCGGCCGCGCAGGGGGCGTTCTCGGCGGTCTCGCGGGAGATCTACCGGGCCCAGGTCGGCAGCGAGTTCGGCAAGCGCGCCCGCTGGATCGCCGAGACCCGGCTCAACCCGACCCTGGATCCCGGCCTCGCCACCCGCAACAGCCTGATGAACGAGCCGGTCGCCAACCTCGCCTCGCGCGACCGCAGCCGCACCGACATCCTGCACGAGTACTTCGTACCGCCCGAGCGCTTCGACGCGTTCCTCGCCGCCTGCCGCGAGACCATCCCGCGCTCGGGCTGCGACTGCCTCAACGTCACCCTGCGCTACGTGGCGGCGGACCCGGACTCGACGCTGGCCTACGCGCCGGGCCCGCGGATCGGCGCGGTGATGTCGTTCTCGCAGGGGCTCACCCCAGGCGACGAGGCCGCGATGATGCGCATGACCGAGGCCCTGATCGAGCGCGTCGTGGCGATCGGCGGGGCCTATTACCTGCCCTACCGCCTGCACGCCCGGCGCGACCAGATGGCCCGGGCCTATTCGAAGCTCGACGCCTTCGTGGCGGCCAAGCGCCGCTACGATCCGGGGCTGCTGTTCCGGAACGCCCTGTGGTCGACCTACATGGCCTGACCGCGCCCCGGCACGGATCCGCCTCGCGCGGGCCGCGCGTGCCGACTCAGGAGACGCCCATGAGACCCACGCCCCCACAGGTGGCCGCCCTCGCCTTCGCGGCCATCCTGCTGTTCGCCGCCGCCACCGACTACGTCCCGGCCTTCCGGGACGCGGAGGGCCGCGTCTTCGGCCTGTTCCGGCTCGACGTCTACAAGGACGCGCTCCACCTCGCCTCCGGCCTGTGGGCGCTCGCCGCCGGCCTGTGGTCGCGCTCCGCCGCCGTGACCTTCCTGCGGGCCTTCGGGGCGATCTACCTGCTCGACGGCGTCGTCGGCGTGCTCACCGGGTCGAGCTTCCTCGACCTGTCGCTGTTCCTGAAGGGCTTCCAGGACAGCCCGCTCCTCTCCAACGGCCCGCACCTGAGCCTCGGCCTCGCCGGCGTCGTGCTCGGCTGGTGGCCGTGGCGCGCCCGGACCGCGGCCGGGGTCGCCGCGTGAGCCCCCGGCCCCCCCGCCGCCGGCGACGGGTCGTCCGCTGGGCGGTCGCCGGCCTCGCCGTTCTGGCCCTCGCCTGCGCCCTGCCCGTCGCGGCGATCGAGGGGGGCTGCACTGTCAGGCCCGATCCCGCCGGGCCGGGGCGTTCGGCGGGCGGCTCGCGCTTCGGGATCGCCCCCGAGGGCTACAAGCGCGCGGCCGGCGACAGCTACCTCACCTTCCCCGAATGGGACATCGTCCACGCCTACGCGGACCTCGCCGGGGTGACGCGTTCCGCCTCGGAATCGGCCTTCGACTACTGGGCGGCGACGACGGGCTTCTGGACGAGCCTGTGCGGAGCGACCCGGGCGGCCGGGCGCACCGGCGACGTCACCGCGGGCCAGAAAGTCACCAACTACGTGATCGGCCTGAGCTTCACGGCCGAGATGTTGATCCAGGGCGCCTACGAGCGCACCCTCGGGGCGCTGACCGCGTGGTGGCGGGGGCCGGAGCCGACGGACGAGGACCGGTTCAACGCCCGGCTGCTCGGGGATTACGCCGCGTTCCTGCGCCAGACCCCCTGGTACCGCTACCCGTTCGACGCGGAGCTGTCGCGGCTCTGGCACGAGGTCCCGTTCACGCCGTCCCTGCGGGCGGTCGAGCGGCGCGGCGCGCTCACGCTGCAATACGGGGTGAAATGGGCCTACGCCCAGGGGATCGCGTGGCTCGCCGGGATGGACCCGGCCGGCCTGACGATCCGCAGCGTCGTGGCGGGGCTCGATGCCGGCGACGCGGCCGCCGACCCGCGCATCACCCTCCTCGGCCCCGTCCCGGCCGGCGACGGCGGCCCGGCCGCCCTGATGGAGACGCCGCGCTACCGGGCCTTCACGGAGATCGTCCGGGGCCTCGGCGCGCGGGGCCGGAACGTCCTGGAGATCGCCGGCAACCACCGGATCCTCACCACCGTCCTCCTGCCGCCGGGCCGGACGGTCACCCTCGGCGGGGCCGAGCCGCTGTTCGCGATGCCGATCCAGTCCGAGCCGGGCTGGCAGCGCGTCGGCTACGACACCGCGGTAGAGCAGCTCGTCGCGCAGATCCGCGACGTGGAGGCCGCGGGGGGCCGGTTCGAGCATGCCTACGATTACTGATCGGCGCCCCCGGCGCGGCCTGCCGGTCGGCGCCGTCGCGGCGGCGCTCGCCGGGGGGCTCGGCGTGACCGCGCTGACCGCCCTCGCGGTCCAGCCGGAGACCGTGGTGGCGCTCGGGAACCCCGCCGCCCTGGCGGCCGCCGACGACGGGGCCCTGGTCTCGGCCGGCCGCGCGTATCTGGTGCTCCGGCCCGCCGCGCCGGGCGCGGTCCGGCGCCTCTACGCGGGCGGCGCCTGGCTGGTCCTGCCGGCGCCCGGGACCGGCTGCCTCGGCGTGCGCTGAGGACAGCGCCCGCGGGGCGGCCGGAGGGCCGGCCGCGGGCCGGTGCTCAGTAGGGATCGGATCGCTCGAGGATCTCCTGCCCCATCAGCACGCAGCTCCCGGGCATCGGCGCGTAGATCAGCCGGATCCGATACGCGCCCTTGTAGATGCTGCCCTCCACCTCGATCACCTGGAAGCGCCGCGTCCCGACCAGGGACGCGACGGTGCCGACGGACCGGACGGACGCGGGATCGACCGTGGCCCGCGCGTCGCCGTCGCTGTGGAAGCGCAGCAGCTTGAGGGCCTGCCGCTCGGCGTCGGCCGCGCAGGGGGGAATGGGGGCCGCGACCGCGGCGGTCGCGGCCAGGCCCGTCACGGCGATCAGCGGCAGCGCCCGCAGGATCCGTCTCATCGGCACGCGACCCCGTACTCGTGGACCTCGGGCAGTTCGCCGTCGCCCGTCGTGGTCACCGAGAGCGTGCCGGCGGCCCCGGGCCGGCGCAGGGCCCGGATCAGGCGCGGGGGCGTGCGGTCCCATCGTCACCGGCTGCTCGGGGCGCCCGCCGGCGCGGGCGGGCTCGATCCCGGGGCCGTCCGGGCCGCCGAAACCGGGTCGGGCGGCGGATAGGCGGGGTCGGTCAGGCACGCCGAGAGCCAGGTCTCGGCATCGGCGTCCGGGGCCAGCTCGACGTCGAGGACGGGCCGAGGTCCCGCGGGTGCCGCCGCGCCGGCGACGGCCGGGGCGGCAGGCCGCGCCCAGCGGCCGTCGGCGCTGTCGGGACCCGGGCATTCCGCGTCGTCGCCCCCGCCGATCGTGCAGGTCGCGACCGTGCGCGCGGCGCCGTCGACGACCCGCGCGACCGTGCGCGTCTCGGAGGTGTGGCCGCTCGCCCAGTCGTCGGACAGCGTGCAGACCCGGTCGCCGTTCTGGTAGCGCCGGCTGCCGAAGCACCCGTAGACCCGGTCCTGCCCGACGGGCAGGAAGTCGCACGCCGTGTCGAACCCCGCGAAGGGGCCGCCGGTGAACCGCGCCGCGAAGGCCCGCTGCCGCTGCGCCGCCGCGATCCAGTGCGGTCGGGCGGGATCGCTCTTCGAGCGGCCGGACAGGTCCTCGGTCCGTGCCCGGATCGCCTTCAGCACGACGGCGCGCGCGTCGGCCGCGTCCAGGTCGCCGAGCCACGTGTCCCGGGCCGCCACCCAGCGTTTCTGGCTGGCGACCAGCATCGCGCGGATCTCGGCGTCGTCCGTGCTGTGCAGGAGGCCGGAATAGGCCGCACCCAGGGCGGCGTCCGCCTTCCGGAGCGCCGGGTCGGCGCAGATCACGCGCTCGAGTGGGCTGGCCGCCTTGCGGCAGTCGATCGCGCGGGCCGACGACGGCGCCAGGAGGGTTGCGGCGAGGAAAGCGGCGAGGGCTGCCGCGAGGGTGGCCGCCGGGAGGCGCGTCACGGCCGGCCCCGCGCTGAGCATCGCCCCGAACCTTGCCCCGAAGCTCGCACCGGACTGCGCATCGGAACCTCGCCTCTGGGCCGCGTGCCTGGAGCCGGTCGGCATCGGGGGCCTAATGCGCCGCGGCATCGACGATGCGGCACAGGTTCTGGTCGACGTCCTGGCCGATCTGGCCGGCCTGCACCATGAACAGGGCGTCGACCCGGCTGCCCGCCCCGGCCTTGCGCACGACGACCCGCAGCGTCTGCGGTCGCCCCGAACCGGATGTCTCCTGCTGGGCCGTCAGGGTGCCGAGCGCCTTCTCCACGTGCACGCCCACGAACCCCTCGGCCAGGACCGCCCGCGTCACCCGGTCGAACGCGGCCCTGGGGCTGACCGAGGGGAAGATCATCCACGTCTTGTAGGTGATGGCCTGGAGCATCGGCGTCCCCTCGCTCCGGTAATGGTCGCGGCACGTCTCCGCCGCGGCCGCCGGGAGCGGGAGCGTCGATAGGATGGCCGCGTAGATGGACGCGTTCCGCATCGATCCCATGGGGCGCCTCTCACTTCGCTCTGCTGGTGGTTCTACTGGTGGCTCTGTCGGTGACCTGCCGGACCTGTGCAGCGGGGGCCCGGTCAGGCGTGGATTCGCCGGATGAGCGAGGCCGGGCCGCACCGGCCGGCCCCGCGGGTCTCAGAGCTGCGGCGTGGCCGCTGGCCGGGGGCGCGGCGCCGGCGCCATCGCGCGTGGCGGCGGAGGCTCGGTCCGAGGCGGCGCGCCGGGCGCGTCCGCCGCGGCCGCCTCGGACTTCGGAGGCTCCGCGACCGGTGCCGGCCGCGGGGCCGCGACCGAGCCGCGGACCGTGTCGCGCAGGAAGTCGCCGGTGCTGGTGCCGGCCTCCCGGGGGGCCGGAGCCGGCGTCGCCCGGGCCGCCGGCGCGGCCTGCCCGGCGCCGCCCGCGCGCGGGACGGGCGCCTGCGACACCGCCGGGGCCCGGCGGGGCTCGCCCGGCGGCACGGTGATCCGGAACGTGTACGGCACCGTGGACCCATCCCCGAAGGTGACGTCGATCGACAGGGTGTCGAGTCCGGAGAAGTCGGGCCGTGCCGTGTAGTAGAGCGACATCGAGTCCTTCTTGGCGTCCTCGCAGCCGTCCGGCTGCCGGATCTGCGCCCCCGTCTCGTCGACCTTGCCGCTGAGGATCCGGAACTCGCGCCGCTGCTCGATGCGCCCGCCGCGCGGCGGCCTGACGAGCTCGATCGTGGCCGCGCGCGAGCGGCACCCCTGCGTGGCGAAGTAGTAGGTGAAGCCCTGGAGGAAGATCCGCTGGCCGGCGCGCGCGGTCTTGTTCTCCACCTCCGCCCGGGCCGGCAGGGCGAGGCAGAGCGGCAGGCAGAGCGGCAGGCAGAGCGCCGATCCGAGGGCGAGGACGCCGGCGCCGGCGCGCCGACGCGGTCGGGTCGGTGCCGCGGATCGGGGGGCGTTCGGGAGGCGCTGATGCACGGGACTCGTCCTCGGCTTGGCGGTGGGGGTGCGGGCGGCCGGTCCGGCCGTCCGCGCCGGAGCTGCGTCAGAGCTGCGGCGCGGCGGGCGGGCGCGGTGGTGCCAGCTGCTGCTGCGGCGGCGGTGCGGGCGTGCCGGGCACGGGCGCCGCGGCCTCGGCGGCTTTCGGGGGCGGCGCGGCCGGCGCCGGCCGGGTGGCCGAGACCGCGCCCCGGACCGCGTCGCGCAGGAAGTCGCCGGTGCTCGCCTCCCGGGGCGCCGGAGCCGGAGTCGCAGCCGGAGTCGCGGCCGGAGTCGCCCGCTCGGCGGGAGCGGCGCGCGCCGCCGGGGCCGGCCGCGCGAGGCCCGCGTCGCGGGGGGCAGGTGCCTGGGACACCGCCGGCGCCCGCCGACCCTCGCCCTCGGGCACCGTGATCCTGTAGGTGTAGGTGGCCTCCTCGCCGGTGACGAAGGTGACGATCACCGACACCGTGTCGTGGCCGGCGAAGTCGGGCCGGGCCGTGTAGTAGAGCGTCCGCGCGTCCCGCTCGACGTCCTGGCAGCCGTCCCGCGACGGGGTGCCGTCGATGTTCTGGCCGAGGACCAGGAACTCGCGCCGCTGCTCGATGCGGCCGCCGCGCGGGGGCGTGACCAGCTCGATCGCGGCCGCCGGAACGGACGGGCAGCCCGGTCGGGTCTCGTGGGTGGCGTAGCCGTCGAGGCGGACCCGCTCCCCGGGCCGCGCGGTCACGCTCGTGGATCCCGCGAGCGCCGGTCCCGCGAGGCAGAGCCCCAGGAGGCCGACGAGGATCCCGGTGCCGCCGGCCCCTCCCGTCGTCGCAACGCGTCGTGCCATGGGATCCTCCTCGGGTTCGCGGGTCGGGCGATTCCGGTCCGCGGCGAGAGCCTCACTTCGCGTCGCCGCGCGTCAGGACCGGCTTGCCGCCGTCGGTGCGGAACCGGACCGCGTAGGTGCTGTTCGCCGACTGGGCGTTGCAGGTGATGACCACCGGGCCGCCCATCGGGTTGGGCATCTCGCAGGTGCCCTTGACCTTGAAGGTCGACTGGTCGCGCTCGGCGTACATCAGCTCGTCGACGGGCTGGTGCAGGGTGCCGCCCTCGACGAAGCCCTTGGCCGAGGCCATGAACGCCATGGCCTTGCCGTCGGTGGTGCCGAAGATGAACCCGGCCTTCGGGCTGCCGACGACGGAGGTGTTCACCGCCTCCGGGGCGCAGGTCGCGGTGAGGTCCTCCCCGTCCATCATCAGGGACTCGCAGCGGCCCTTGAAGGACAGCTTCAGGAACGTGCCCGGCGGCGGATCGCGCCCCTCCGCGCCGTCGCGCGGCGGAGGCGGCGCCTGTGACGGCGCCTGTGACGGTGGCGGCGACGGCGGCGTCTCGGGCGGGGCCGGAGCCCGGGCCTCGGCCCGCCGGTCCCAGCCGCCGCGGGGCTGGCCGGGCTGCCAGACGCAGAGACGGGCGCCGTCATTGTCCCAGCAGGGGCCGCTCGGCGACAGGGCGCCGAGGGCCTCGGCGGCGCGCAGGCCCCCGGACGACCCGTTCCAGAAGGCCGTGGCCTTCAGCGGGTTCTGCGGGTCGCGGACGAGCTGCGCCACGACGTCGAGCTTGCCCGCGGCGTAGGAGCGGATCTCGAAGCCGCGGGCACCGGTCTGCCCGGTCTCCGACCGGAACTGGCAGGCCCCGTCGAGGCGGACATCGCCCGCGACCTCGAGGTAGCAGTCGGCGGCCCGCGGGGCGCCGGCCTCGGGCGCCGCCGCGGGGGCGCCGCCGAAGCCGGGGCGGCCCTCGCCGACCTTCCAGGCGCAGATCCGGCTCCGGGACCCGGTCCAGCAGGCGCCCTCCGCGGTGACGCTGTCGGCGGGGCCGTCCTCGGGCTTGCCGCCGGGCTCCCGGTTCCAGGTCGCCGTGCCCTGGCCGGGCGCCGTCACCGACACGACCACGCCGTCGCGCAGGTAGCCGTTGGTGTAGGTGGCGAGGCGGAACCCGCCCACGCCGTAGCTGCGCGCGTCGGTCAGGAACTCGCAGACCCCGTCGATGACGGTCCTGCCGTCGGCCGCGAAGAAGCAGTCGGCCTTGCGGACCTTGATCTGCGCCTGCGCGGCGGCGGGCAGGAGGAGGCCGGCCAGCAGGCCCGCCATCAGGGCGGCGGTGCGGTGGCCGATGCGGCTTCCGGCCCTGGGGGCCGGGAACCGCGCGGGATCCTTGCGGCGGGGACCCATGATGGCCGTCTCCTATGGATTGCCGAGGAGGCGGCGCGCCGCCTGGATGGTCCGGTCGTTGCGCTGGTCGACGACGCGGCCCTGGTAGAGATTCCGGTCGGCGAGGCGCTGCTGGAGGGCGGCCCAGAAGCCGGCGCCCCACTGGTCCTGCTCGAGATTCTGCAGGATCTCGGTGGACTTGAGCTCGAGGGCGCGGATCGTCAGGTCGGCCGCCTTCGCGGGATCCCGCTGCAGGCCGGCGCCGCCGAGGTCGTACAGGAAGGCCGCCGAGGCCGCCGCGGGGGCGAAGGAGCGCTCGACCGCGAGGCGCTCGAGATAGCGGCTCGCGAGGGGGCCGTCCGGCGCGGTGACCCGCTGCTCCTTGTTGGCCGGGGACAGGTGCATCGCGGCGTAGAGGTACTGCGCCACCGGGACGCCGCTCTCCGCCAGGCCCCGGAGCTTCGCCGCGTCGGCGGCGTTGGAGACCGCGCTCTTCGACAGCGCGATGAGGTCCTCGACGCTCGGCGTCGCCGCGGGCGGTGCCGGAGGCGGCGGGCCGGCGGGCTTTCCGGCTCCGCTGTTGCCGGCTCCGGGGTTGCCCGCCCCCGCACTGCCAGCTCCCGCGTTGCCCTGCGGGCCGGCACCCCGGCCGGCCAGGGCCTGCACGGCCGCGCGCGTCTGCGGCGTCGCCGTCCCGTCGGCCGGCCCGGTGTAGAAGCCGCGCTTGGCGAGGTCGCGCTGGATCGCCGCCACGAGGTCGGGGGGCTGGCGGCCGAGCTCGTCCGTGAAGGTGGTGACCGCCCGCGGCAGCTTGGCCGCCACCGTGTTCATGTAGAGGTCGGCGGCCTTCTGCGGATCCCGCGGGACGCCGCTCCCGGCATCGGTGTAGCAGCCGGCGATCCAGTAGAGCGTCGACCAGGAATCGAGGTAGTTGTTCCGGACCGCGACCGGGTTCGCCTGGAAGGCCAGCCCGTAGCGGCAGCCCCGCTTGAGATCGTGCTGGCCGCGGGCGGGGTCGAGCAGGAGCTCGGTCATGCCGCGCTGGGCCCCGGGGAAGCCGAGGTCGGCGGGCTTCTGGTAGTAGGTCAGCGCCTTGGCGGCGTCGGGCTTGACCGGGTTCTTGGCGTAGACCGCGGCCCATTCGGGATTGTAGAGGGCGCCCATGAACGAGCGGGCGCTGACGTCGCCGGCCTCGGCGGCCGTCCGCAGCTTCTCGAAGGCGGCCCGGTCGCCGTCCTTGCCGGCCTTGTCGAGCAGGTCGAGATAGAGCTTCTCGTTCTCCTTGCTGTCGGCGGGCTTGCCCCACTCGCCCGCGGGCTTCAGCAGCGCCAGGGCGAGGCCGGCCAGGAGGGCGACCGCGGCCTGGGGCAGGACCAGCCAGGCGAGGCGGTAGCGCGCGTCCGCGTACCAGAGCGTCGCGTGCGCCCGGAGCCGGTCGGTCCCGATCGTGACGCCGCTCATGACTTGGCTTTCATGTAGGCGCGCAGGGCCGTGATGACCGCGGAATTGCGCTTGTTCTCGACCGGGAGCGTGTAGAAGCCGCGGGCGGTCAGCGCGGCCTGGATCGCGCCCCAGAACCCGTCGCTCCAGTTGCCCGCCTCCGGGAACAGCAGCCAGAAGGTGATCTGGTCGTCCTTGAGGTCGACGCCCCGCAGGGCGAGGGCGGCGGCCTTCCGGGGATCCTTGGCGACGTTGCCGTAGCCGGAATCGTACAGCACCGCCGCCTCGCCGGCCGCCATGCCGTTGCCGGCGGCCGCGGCGCGCTCGTAGGCGGCGACGGCGACCTGCGCGTCCGGCGCGAAGACGTCGCCCTTGTTCATCACCGGGTTGAACAGGCGCGCGTAGGCGGTGAGCGCGTCCGCGTCCCCGGCCTCGGCGCGGCTCTTCAGGTCGGCCATCTTCCGCCGGTCGCCGGTCCGGGCGGCGGCCTGGAGGGCCAGCACCTCCGGATCCGGGCCCTTGGGCGTCACCCGCCGCGGCTCGGGCCGCGGGGTCGCGACCGTGTTGGTGATCCCCGCCTCCACCTGGAGGGCCGTGATGATCCCGGGATTGGGCCGCCCGTCCACCGGGCCGATGTACCGGCGCTGCTCGGCCAGGTGCCGCTGGATGCCCGACACCAGGGCGGGGTTCTGCTGCCCGAGATTGTTGATGAAGGCGTCCATCGTCGGCCGGTGGCGGCGCCACAGCACCGCGGTCACCAGCCCCCCGGCCCGCACCGGGTCCTGCGGCAGGCCGCTCTCAGGCTCGACGTAGCAGGTGGCGAGCTTGACGGTCAGCCGCTCCTCGCCGGTGATCGTGCGCTCGAGCGTCTCGGGGGCGTCGATCCAAGTCTGGGCCAGGCGGCAGCCGCGCCGGAGGTCGCGGTTGGGGTTGGCCGGGTCGAGCAGCACGTCCGCGAGGCGCGTGACCGCCAGGAGATCGCCGATCGCGGCGCCCGGTCCGTAGAGGGCGGCCGCCCGGTCGAAATCGTTCGGCGCGGGCTTGTTCGGGAAGTAGGCGGCGGTCAGGGGGTCGTAGAGCGTCCCGAGCTTGGTCGCGGCGTCGATCTGGCCCTGGGTGGCCGCGGCGGTCAGCGCGTCGAACGCCTTGCGGTCGCCGTCCTTGCCGGCCCGGTCGCGCAGGGCGCTCAGCTCGGCGAGCCGCGCCTTCGAGGCGGTGGCCGGCTGACCCCAGACACCCTGCGCGGCCAGCGCCATGCACAGGCCCGCCACCGCGCAGGTCACGGCCTGCGGCAGGGCGAGCCAGGCCAGGCGGTATCGGCGATCGTCGTACCAGAGGGCCGCGTGCGCGCGCAGCCAGTCCTCGCGGGCGATGCTCATGGCTGCGACGGCTCCCGGGCCGTCACGACAGGGCGGCGGCGCGCGGGGCCCCGCCGCCGAGCGCCCGCTCGACATCCACGAGCTCGAACTGGCCGTAATCGCCCAGGGGATCGCTGGCGAGGCGCATCGCCTGGGCCTCGCGCAGGCGCTCCAGGAGCGTGCGCATCTCGCGGGCATTCGCCCAGTCGTGCCGCTGCGCGCGCTGCTCGACCCACGGGATCAGCAGGGTCTCGAAGCGCGGCGGCAGCCGGAACGATTGCCGCGACGCCATCAGGCGCAGGATCTCGACGAGGTCGTACGGGTCGTAGGCCGGGAACGCGACGGTCTTGGTGAAACGGCCGGCGAGGCCGGGATTCGTGTCGATGAACCGGGCCATGTCGCCGGTGTAGCCGGCGACGATCACGATGATCCGGTCGCGGTTGTCCTCCATGAACTTGAGGAGGGTGTCGATCGCCTCCTTGCCGAAGTCGCTGCCGCCCCCGCCGCCCTCGGCCAGCGTGTAGGCCTCGTCGATGAACAGGATGCCGTCGAGGGCCTCGCGGCAGCGCTCCAGGGTCTTGGCCGCGGTCTGGCCGACGTAGCCTGCCACCAGCCCGGCCCGGTCGACCTCGACCACGTGCCCCTTCCGCAGGACGCCGAGCGTCCGGAAGATGTCGCCCATGATGCGCGCCACCTCGGTCTTGCCGACGCCGGGGGGCCCGGTGAAGACCATGTGCTGGCTCACCGCGCCGACCTCGATGCCCTCGGCGCGGCGCCGGGCATCGACCAGCACCCGCGCCGCCACGATCTTCACCTGCTCCTTGACCGGCGCGAGCCCGATCATCGCGTCGAGGCGGGCCATGACCTTCCGGGCCGCGTCCATGTCGACCGCGCCGCCGGCTTGGCGGCCGAGGGCCGCGGCGATGTCGGCGGGTTCGAGCCGGTTGATGTCGCCGCCGGGGCTGGCGGCGAGGCGCAGCGCCTGCGCCTGGCGGGCCTTCTCCAGGACCGTGCGCATCTCGCGGGCGTTGGCCCAGTCCTCGGCCTTCGACCGGGCCCCGACATAGGCGGCGAGGTCCTTCTCGAACCCCTCCGGCATGACGAAGCCCTGGCCCGCGGCCATGCGCTTCAGGATCTCGGCGAGCTCCGGCGGGCTGTAGGGCGGGAACTCGACGGTCTTGGTGAACCGGCTGGCGAGACCGGGATTCGCGTCGATGAACCGGCGCATGTCGTTGGTGTAGCCGGCGACGATCACGATGATCCGGTCGCGATTGTCCTCCATGAACTTGAGGAGGGTGTCGATCGCCTCCTTGCCGAACTCGCCGCCGCTCCCGCCGCCGGGAGCCAGCGCGTAGGCCTCGTCGATGAACAGGATGCCGTCGAGGGCCTCCTTGCAGCGCTCCAGGGTCTTGATCGCGGTCTGGCCGGCGTAGCCCGCCACCAGCCCGGCCCGGTCGACCTCCACGAGGTGGCCCTTGCGCAGCACTTTCAGCGCCTTGAAGACGCTGCCGAGGACCCGCGCCACCTCGGTCTTGCCGACGCCGGGGGGGCCGGTGAACACCATGTGCTGGCTCATGGCCGCCACCGGCAGGTTCTGGGCGCGGCGCTGCTGCTCCACCTGCATCCGGGCGATGACGCCCTTCACCTCCAGCTTCACGGGGTCGAGCCCGACCATGCCGTCGAGGGTCGCGAGCGCGGTGGCCAGGAGGTCCTTCTTCTCCGCGGCCGCGCCGTCGTCGACGAAGCGGATCGGGCGGATCTTGCGGCTCGCCCGGGCCCGGTCCAGGGCGCGCCGCGTCGCCTCGATCCGCGCCGGGATGTAGCTCGCCGCGAGCAGGCCGCCGACGAGGCCGCCGAGGATCAGGCCGTTGCGCAGCAGCGCCGACGGCGTCGCGGCGAGCGACCCGAGCACGTCCGGCCGCAGGGCGACCAGCAGGCCGGTGGCACCCAGCACGATGACCGCGAAGAGCGCGACCGGATGCTTGTCGAGGCGTTCCATGGACGTGGTGAACCTTGGTGCTGGCCCTGGTGATGGCCTGGGTGCTGGCCTGGGTGCTGGGCGCGCGTGGCCCCTCGGGCCGCCCTCAGGCGTCCTCGCCGGTGGCGCGGAGCAGATCGACGATCTCCAGGCGGCGCAGGTCGCCGCCCTGGAGGGCGACCCGGGCGGCCTGGGCCTCGCGGGCCTTCTCGAGGAGGGTGCGCATCTCGCGGGCGTTCGACCAGTCGTCGGCGCGGGACCGCTGCGCGAGCCAGGGGGTCAGCGCCGCCTCGAACCCCTCGGGGAGCGCGAATTGCTGCCGGGCCGCCATGCGCTTCAGGATCTCGCAGAGATCCTTCGGGCTGTAGGGCGGGAACTCGATAATCTTGGTGAACCGGCCGGCGAGGCCGGGATTCGTGTCGATGAACCGGCGCATGTCGTTGGTGTAGCCGGCGACGATCACGATGATCCGGTCGCGGTTGTCCTCCATGAACTTGAGGAGGGTGTCGATCGCCTCCTTGCCGAAGTCGCCGCCGCCCCCGCCGCCGGCGGCCAGGGTGTAGGCCTCGTCGATGAACAGGATGCCGTCGAGGGCCTCGTGGCACTTCTCGAGGGTCCTGGCCGCGGTCTGGCCGACATAACCAGCCACCAGGGCCGCGCGGTCGACCTCCACGAGATGCCCGCGGCGCAGCACCTCGAGGGACCGGTAGATCTCGCCGATCGCCCGCGCCACCTCGGTCTTGCCGACGCCGGGGGGGCCGGTGAACACCATGTGCTGGCTGATCGCCGCCACCGGCAGGCCCTCGGCGCGCCGCCGCTGCTCCAGCTCCAGCCGCGCGATCAGGGCGTTGACCTCGCGCTTGACCGGCGCGAGCCCGACCATGGCCTCGAGATTCGCGATCACGGCCTCGGGGGACCGGGCCTCCACGACCCGGCGCGGCGCCACGATCAGGCGCGGCAGGGCCAGCAGGCCGCCGGCCGGCTGCCCGAGGCCGGCCTCCGCCTTCCGCGCGGCCGTCGCGGTCGCGGCGAGGCCCAGAGCCGCCAGCAGGGCGACGGCGATCCCGATCGCCGCCTTCCAGCGCAGCTCCGGCCCGGCGGCGTTCCACCAGGCGATCGGGCCGTAATCGGTGCTCAGCAGGAGCGGGGTGAGGACCGCGACCACCAGCCCGGAGACGACGAAGGGGAGGATGGCGGATTTCGACATCCGTCAGCCTCCGCAGGGCTTGCTGGTATTCCAGATCACGGGGATCCGCTGGACGCCGCCGGTCGTGTCGATCTTCAGGCCCGGCGTCAGCTCGACGAAGACGTCCTTGGCGGCGCCCTCGATGGTGATCTCGCCCTTGCCGGTCTCGTAGGGCGCCGGGAACGGGACCGCGATGTTGATCGGGCCGTCGGCGACGTTGAAGGCGGGGGACAGGTAGTTCCCGGCCCGGATGCGCACCACGCCGCCGGCATCGGCCGCCATCTTCGACAGGCGCATCTGGCCCAGCGGGGCTCGGCAGGCCTTGGCCTCCGCGACGATCTTGTCCTTCTCGTCGGAGGGCAGGGTCTCGGCGGCCTTGTCGATCTCGCCCGCCTTGACCAGCGTCAGGGCCGGCCGCGCGGCCGTCCCGGCGGTCTCGCCGCCGCCCGAGAGCAGCACGCCCGCGACGGCGCCCGCCGCCACCAGGCCGCCCACGATCGCGATGAGGCTCGGCGAGAGGCCCGCCTTGGCGGCGGGCGGGGCGCTCGGGGCCGCGCGGGGCTCGGAAAGCCTATCCTGAGCCTGCCGCTCAGCATTCTGGTGTTCGACTTCCGACATCCAGCGGGCCCCCGAACATGGAACGACGTAATTCGTGCGTCGCGTCGGCGCGCACGACATGACCTGCAGCCTCGCTCTTTTTGGAAAGATTCGAAGAAATTAGCGGGTCGATGCCTGTCACCATGACCGGCCGACTTCTAGGCAGGCGGAAAAAACCGGTCTACTAGTGTATATGACCTATCGTCGCAGCCTTGACACGCCGGGGATTTTCCTCGGCATGGCTCCGCGCCGCGACGTCATGGGGATAGATTCCGATGCTGCGACCGGGAGTGGCATGAACGGCTCCGCGCGAGAGACCCTGATCGTTGCCGACGATCACCCGCTGTTCCGCGAGGGCATGCGGCGCATCGCGGAGCGGCTCTACCCGCAGGCCCTGGTCCGGGAGGCCGCCACCATGGAGCAGGTCCTGGCGATGGCCCGCGCCGGAGCGCCCCCGCGGGCGTTCCTCCTCGACCTCCTGTTCCCCGGCCTCGATCCCCGCCACTCCATCGGCGCGCTGCGCGTCGAGTTCGAGCGGGCCTCGATCATCGTCGTGTCGATGATCGAGGACGAGAGCCTGATCCGGACCGTCATGGCCGAGGGTGCCGACGGCTTCATCGGCAAGGCGCTGCCCGCCGCGGAGATCGCCCAGGCGATCGCGGCGATCCGCGACGGCGAGTTCGTGATCCGGCGCAGCCCGGTCTCGGGTCTCGCCGCGCCGCGCGGCCCGCTCCCGCCCCTGACGCAGCGCCAGCGCGACGTGCTGCGCCTCGTCGCCCTGGGACGCACCAACAAGGAGATCGCCCGGGAACTCGAGATCTCCCCCTTCACCGTCCGCATCCACGTCTCGGCGCTCCTGCGCGCCCTCGACGTCACCTCCCGGTCCGCCGCGGCCGCGAAGGCCGCCACGGCCGGCGTCGGGGATTGAGGAGGCGGACCGTGCTGCGGGGCCGATCGTACACCTGTCCGAATGGCCCGGTGCCGGGCTCCGTGGCAGAGCCCGGCGCATGAGACGGGCGGGACGGGGAGACGGGCGCGCGGCCCGCGGGCGTTTTCTGACGGGCCCGGCCCTGGCGGTGCTGCCGGTGCTGGCGGCCGGACTGGCGGTCGGACTGGCTGCCGGGCTCGCTGCCGCGCCCGCCGCGGCCGATCCCGACCTCGCCATGCTGCCGCGCGCCACGGTGCTGGCGGCGATCTGCGGGCGGCCCGCCGACAAGGAGGCCGAGACCTGCCGGATGAAGGACGGCCGCACGGCGGAATTCTGGACCGCCGCGATGTTCTCCACCGAGACCGGGAGCCGGTTCACCGGCTTCGTCACGATGCCGGCCCCGGGCGCGGACGCCGCGGCGCCCGACCGGCTGAGCGTCGCGGCCGCCACCTACGTCCTCAAGGATATGCGCTGGCGCCTCGAAGACGTGCAGGTCCTGTCCGGCCGGATCGGGACCGGGAACCGCAACGGCGGCGCCCCGGAGGTGGACGAGCGGCTCGGCGCCGTGTTCAGGCCGCTGAGCCGGGGCCGCCTCCTGATGGGCCTGCGCCTCACGGTCTACGGGACGGCCGGATCGCAGGGCTTCTCGTACCTCCTCCTCCAGTTCCGCGACGCGCCGGCGCACTGGACGCTCGCGGGCGAGGTCGCGGCGGGCGCCGACGAGACGGCCGGCTGCTCGGAGGATCCCTGCCGGCTGGGATCGAGCACGGGACGGCTGGAGATCCTGCCGGAGGATCCGCGCGACCCCGCCGCGTGGCCCCCGGTCCGAGTCGCCCTGAGCGGCACCGTGCTGGGCGCGGACGGGGTGCTGCGTCCGGCCACGGACCGGGATGCCCGGGTCTATCGATTCGATCCGGGCGCCGGCACCTACCGCTGACGGCGCCCGCGACCGTGCGTGCGGCCGGTCGACGAGATCAGACCTGCAGTGAAGTAAAAAATAATCTGCCGCATATTTTCCGCAGGAACGTCTCGCTGCAGCACGGGGACCATTGTAGCGGAGACTGAATAAGCGGTTCTAGCACCGAAGACTCGTCCGCGCCGCCACATCGCGGGCTCCCGCCGCGTCTGGTGGCGTCGATCACCTTCAGGTAGACTTGTCAGATCTGTCCGCGATCGGCGACGGCGGCGCGCCGTTGCCCGGATCCCGGGCGGCGACGCGGCAGGGCGACTGCACGATGAAGCGACAGCGGGAGACCGGGGCCGGCACGGCGCGATTCAGGGCGGACGCCGCGGGGTCCGCTCCGGCGGAGCGGGTGCCCGGCCTCGGTCTCGGTCTCGGCGTCGCTGCCGAGCGGGCCTGAGCCGACGATGTTCGGGTCGCGGCGCCGGCGGGACGAGACGTACGACAACGAGAAGGCGCAGGCGCTGATCCGGGCCGTCGTCATCGGCCTCGCCTGCCTGTATCTCCTGCCCCAGATCTACGGCGGGATCGCCCCGCCGGAGGCCCGGTTCGTCGCCTATCTGGTGACGTGCCACTGGGTCTTCGCCGTGGCGCTGTACGGCTGGATCAGCCGCAACCCCGGCAGCAACACGCCGCGCCGCGTCGTCACCTTCCTCCTCGACCTCGGCGGGATGACCTACACGATGGCGGTGGGCGGCGCGCCGTTCCTGCCGCTCTACGCGATCGTCATCCGGCTGATCGTCGGCAACGGCCTGCGCTACGGCGTCACCGCCCTGAAGGCGTCCACGGCGGCGGCCCTGGTCTCGATCGCGGTCACCACGTACTTCAACGCGTACTGGCGCGCGAACCCGTTCCTCGTCCTGACGCTGACGGCCATCACCGTCCTCGTGCCGACCTACATCTACAGCCTGCTGGAGCGCCTGCGCGGCGCCTACGAGCGCGAGCAGGAGGCGAGCCTGTCCAAGTCGCGCTTCCTGGCGCAGGCGAGCCACGATCTGCGCCAGCCGATCCACGCCATCAGCCTGTTCACCGCCTGCCTGCGCGGCGCCCGGCTGGGGCCGGAGGAGCTGCAGATGGTCGAGAACATCGACCGGTCGCTGCAGAGCGTCTCGCGCCTGTTCAAGTCGCTCCTGGACATCTCGACCCTCGACAGCGGACGGGTGGAGCCCCGGCCCGAGCCCGTCGCGATCAACGACATCCTCGAGGATGTCCGGCGCCAGAACTCCGAGGCCGCCCAGATCGCCGGGACGGCCCTGCGCAGCCGCGCCTGCGCGGTCGTGGTGCGCACCGACCGGGCCCTGCTCACGACCATGGTCCAGAACATCGTCAACAACGCGATCAAGTACGCGCCCGGCCGGCCGATCCTGATCGCCTGCCGCCGGCGGGGCGACCGGCTCGCCATCCAGGTCTACGATCGCGGCCCCGGGATCCCGGTCGCGCATCAGGAGCGGGTCTTCGACGAGTTCTACCAAGTCCGCCGCCGCGGCGACCGGGACGTCGAGGGGGTGGGCCTCGGCCTGCCGATCGTCCGGCGGCTCGGCGCGCTCCTGGACCTGACGGTGACGCTGCGCTCGGTGCCGGGGCGCGGGACCTGCGTGACGATCGGTGACCTGCCCCTCGCCCGGGCCCCGCAGCCCGTGGCCCTCCCCGCCCGGCTCGACCCGCCGGCGACGATCGGCGGCCTGCGCGTGCTGCTGGTGGAGGACGACGCTGCCGTGCTGCGGGCGACCGCCAGCCTGCTGGAGAAATGGGGCTGCCGCGTCCGGCCCGAGACCGGGATCCCCGACGCCGTGCCGGAGATCGACCTCCTCATCACCGATTTCGAGCTCGGGAACGGCGTCACGGGGACGGACTGCATCGCGGCGGTCCGGAGGCTCGCCGGCCGCCCGCTGCCGGCGGTGGTGATGAGCGGCCACGACGAGGCGCGCGTGCGCGAGGATCTGGGGGCGCCGGACATCCCGATCCTCTCGAAACCGGTCCGGCCGGCCGAGCTGCGCTCCGTGCTCACCGCCGCGAGCCTCCGGCTGCGCCCCCGGCCGGCGCCGGCCGCGTGAGGCGCGCGGTCGGCGCCCTACCGGGCCGGTTCGCCCGGGGCCCTGCCCGGCCCCCTGCCCGGCTCCTCGCCGGGACGCGCGGTCCCCGTCCGGCCGCCCTGCTGGTCGAGCATCGCCCGGAGCAGCGCGTCCCGCGCGAGGCCGTGCTCGGTCGCGATGCGGTCCACGATCCGGAGCGCCTGCGCGGCGGGGGAGCGGTCCGTCACCGGCAATTGCGCGAAGGCTTGGCTGAGTCGCGTTCCCGCGACGTATCCGATGACGATCCCGACGAGGACGCCGCAGGCGCCGGCCAGGATCAGGACGCCGAACTTCATCACTCACCCGCCGGCTGCCGCGAGACTGCCGGCCTTCTGACCATCCCGCGCGGGTGATCTCAAGAGGCGGGCCGCCGGCTCGGCGGCCCCGGTCGCCGCGTCAGCCCTGCTCCGCGCGGTCCGCGCCGTCGCGGGCCTCGGCCTCCCGCCGGGCCGCGCGGGCCTGGGCGATCAGGTCGACGGCCGTCAGCGGGGCATTCGCCCCCACGCCGCCGGCCAGCAGCAGGCCCGGCGGCACCGTCCGGACCTGGGCACGGCCGCCGCGGACGCCGCGGCGGCCGGCCCTTCGATCGGTCGCGTTCGTCATGACAGCGCGCCGCCCGTCAGCGCGGGCCGGCCTGCGGCCGCGGCCGCGGAACGGCGATGGTGACCAGCTCGCCGGTGATCGGATCCAGGATCGTCATGGGCCCCCCGTGGTTGTGCCCCATGGCGGACCTGAATTGTGTTTTAACATTGGCCAACCGGGGCCGTGTGCACAGATTTGGCGGTCGATGTCGGCCCCGGCCGCGCTCCGATTGTTGATTATCCGTCCCGATATCCGGATCGAAGTGCGGTATTCCCGGGCCCGGCGCCGGCGGGACGTGCGGCGGGACGTGCGGCGGGCGCGCTAGACGGACATCCAGCGGAGCACGTCGGCCTCGACCATCCCGGCCCGGGGGCCGGCCAGCACCACCTGCCCGCGATCCATCACCGCGTAGGAGTCGCAGAGGTCCCGGGCCCACTCGAAATACTGCTCGACCAGCACGATCCCCATCTCGCCCTTGCCGCGCAGGTAGGTGATCGCCCGGCCGATATCCTTGATGATCGAGGGCTGGATCCCCTCGGTGGGCTCGTCGAGCACGAGGAGCTTCGGCCGCGTCACCAGCGCCCGGCCGATGGCGAGCTGCTGCTGCTGGCCGCCCGAGAGGTCGCCGCCGCGCCGGTGCAGCATGTCCTTGAGCACCGGGAACAGGTCGTAGATCTCCCCCGGGATATGGCGGTCGCGGCGCCTGAGCGGCGCGAAGCCGGTCTCCAGGTTCTCCTTGACGGTGAGCAGCGGGAAGATCTCGCGGCCCTGGGGCACGAAGGCGATCCCGGCCCGGGCCCGGTCGTAGGGCGCGAGGCCCTGGATCGGGCGGCCGTCGAGACGGATCGCGCCGGAGCGCACCGGCTGCTGGCCGACGATCGCCCGCAGCAGCGAGGTCTTGCCGACGCCGTTGCGGCCCAGGACCGTGGTGACCCGCCCGGCCTCGGCCGTCAGCGAGACGCCGCGGAGCGCCTGCGCGGCGCCGTAATAGAGGTCGATGCCGTCGACGGAGAGCATGGTCATCGTCCCAGATACACCTCGACGACCCGCGGGTCGGCCGAGACGGCGTCGATCGAGCCCTCGGCCAGCACCGCGCCCTCGTGCAGGCAGGTGACCCGGCAGCCGAGGTCCCGGACGAAGTGCATGTCGTGCTCGACCACCAGCACGGCGTGCTCGCCGGCGATGCGGCGCAGCAGGCGGGCGGTCTCGGCGGTCTCGGCGTCGGTCATGCCGGCCACTGGCTCGTCGACCAGCAGGAGCTTGGGGTCCTGCGCGAGCAGCATGCCGATCTCCAGCCACTGCTTCTGGCCGTGGCTGAGATCGGCCGCCGGGCGGCCCCGGTGGGCCAGCAGGCCGACGGTCTCCAGCAGCGAATCGATCCGCGCGGCCTCCACCCGGTTGCGCCAGCCGAACAGGGACGCGAAGGCGGCGCGCGGACCTTTGAGGGCGAGCAGGATGTTGTCGGCGACCGTGTGGCTCTCGAACACGGTGGGCTTCTGGAACTTGCGGCCGATGCCGAGGTCGGCGATCGCCGGCTCGTCGCTCCTGAGCAGGTCGTGGGTGCCGTCGAACAGCGCGATGCCGCTGTCCGGCCGCGTCTTGCCGGTGATGCAGTCCATCATGGTGGTCTTGCCGGCGCCGTTCGGGCCGATGATCGCCCGCAACTCGCCGCGGGCCAGCGTCAGCGACAGGCCGCGCAGGGCCTTGTAGCCGTCGAAGGTCACCCGCAGGTCGTCGAGGTAGAGGAGCGCGTCCGTCTCGCGCTTCCGGTTGGCGGGGCCGCGGGCAGCGGCATCCGGCGGTTCGAGGAGGTCGGTGCTCACGAGCCCTGCCCTTCTTCGGCAAGTTTCGGGGCGATGGCGGGCTCCGGCGGCAGCTTGGCGGCGGCGCGCCGGGAGCCGAACCGCTCGATCGCGGTGCCGACGAGGCCGCGCGGCAGGAACAGCGTCACGAACACGAACAGGCCGCCGAGCGCGAACAGCCACGCGTCCGGCATCGCGCCGGTGAGCACGGTCTTGGCGTAGTTGACCAGCACGGCGCCGAGCGCCGCGCCGACCAGCGTGCCGCGACCGCCCACCGCCACCCAGATGACCGTCTCGATGGAGTTGGTGGGCGCGAACTCCCCCGGGTTGATGATGCCGACCTGCGGCACGTAGAGGGCGCCGGCGACGCCCGCCATCATGGCCGAGACCGTGAAGGCCAGCGTCTTGAAGTGCTCCGGCCGGTAGCCGAGGAAGCGCGTGCGGCTCTCGGCGTCGCGCACGGCGATCAGGATCTTGCCGTAGGCCGAGACCGTCATGACCCGGGCGATCAGGTAGCCCAGCGCCAGCGCGATTCCGGTGGCCACGAAGATGCCGACGCGGAAATTCTGTGCCTGAACCGAGAGTCCCAGGAGATCCTTGAAGTCGGTCAGCCCGTTGTTGCCGCCGAGCCCCATGTCGTTGCGGAAGAAGGCGAGCATCAGCGCGTAGGTCAGCGCCTGGGTGATCGACAGGTAGACGCCGGTCACCCGCGACCGGAAGGCGAGCCAGCCGAACACGAAGGCCAGCAGGCCCGGCACCAGCAGCACCATCAGGGCCGCGAAGGCGAAGTGGTCGAAGCCGTACCAGTACCAGGGCAGCGCCTTGTAGTTCAGGAACACCATGAAGTCGGGCAGGACTGGGTTGCCGTAGACGCCCCGGGCGCCGATCTGGCGCATCAGGTACATGCCCATCGCGTAGCCGCCGAGGGCGAAGAACGCCCCGTGGCCGAGCGAGAGGATGCCGCAATAGCCCCAGACGAGGTCGAGGCTGACCGCGAGCAGCGCGTAGGCGAGGTATTTTCCGAAGAGCGAGACGAGGTAGGTCGGCAGGTGCAGGCCGGAGCCCTCCGGCACCGCGAGATTCAGCACCGGCACGGCGAGGCAGAAGGCGGCCAGGACGGCGAGGAAGATCCAGCCCTTCAGGTCGATGAGGGGGGTGCGAGGCGGTATGGGGCTCACGATTCCACCGCCCGGCCCTTGAGCGCGAACAGGCCGCGCGGGCGCTTCTGGATGAACAGGATGATGAAGATCAGGAGGCCGATCTTGGCGAGCACCGCGCCGATATACGGCTCGGCGAGCTTGTTCACGACGCCGAGCGTCAGCGCCGCCACCAGCGTCCCCCAGAGGTTGCCGACGCCGCCGAACACCACCACGAGGAACGAGTCGATGATGTAGCCCTGGCCGAGATTGGGCGACACGTTGTCGATCTGCGAGAGGGCGACGCCCGCGATCCCCGCGATGCCGGAGCCGAGCCCGAAGGTCAGGGCGTCGACGTAGGGGGTGCGGATGCCCATCGCGGCGGCCATGCGGCGGTTCTGGGTGACCGCCCGGGTCTTCAGGCCGAAGGACGTCTTCCGCAGCACGAACAGGAGGCCAAGGAACACGGCGAACGCGAACACGATGATCCACATCCGGCCCCAGGTGATCGACAGGCCGTAGAAGTCGAAGGCGCCGCTCATGAAGGCGGGGGCGCCGACCTCGCGGTTGGTTGGGCCGAAGATCGAGCGCACGCCCTGCTGCAGCGCGAGGCTGACCCCGAAGGTGGCGAGCAGCGTCTCCAGCGGGCGCCCGTACAGGAAGCGGATGATGAACCGCTCGATCAGCACCCCGACGAGGCCGGCGACCAGGAACGCGCAGGGGATGCTGATCGCCAGCGACCAGCCGAACAGGACGGGCGCCTTGGTGCGGATCAGCTCCTGCACGAGGTAGGTCGTGTAGGCGCCGAGCATCACCATCTCGCCGTGGGCCATGTTGATCACGCCCATCACCCCGAAGGTGATGGCGAGCCCGATGGCGGCGAGCAGCAGGACCGAGCCGAGCGAGATGCCGTACCAGACGTTCTGGAGGGCGCCGATTATCGCGAGCCGCGTCTCGATCGCCGCGATGCCGCGGGCGGCGGCGGCGCGCACGGCCTCGCTCGGATCCGCCGCGAGACCGCGCAGGATGCCCATCGCGTCGCCATCGCCCCGGGCCTGGATGGCTGGAATCGCGGCAATCCGGTCGGGTTCCGCGGTGCCCGGCCTCGCGAGCAGCACGGCGGCGCGGGCCTCGGTGAGCGCCTGCCGGACGCCCGGACTGGTCTCGCGGGCGAGCGCCGCGTCGAGGGCCGGCAGCGCGGCCACGTCCCGCGCCTTGAACACCGCGTCGGCGGCGGCCCGGCGCCGGGCCGGGTCGGGGCTCGCGAGGTCGAGCTGCCCGCGGGCGGCCTCGATCGCCCGGCGGACGCGGTTGTTGGCCCGCACCGGCTTGAGGTCGGGGCTGTCGGCGGCCGGGGCGCCGGTCCTCGCATCCACGACGGCGCCGCCCTGCCGGATGAGCAGGGTCTTGTCCGGGCCCACCAGCAGGCGGCCGTCCGACAGGGCCGAGAGGATCGCGTCGGCCCGCGGGTCGCCAGAGGCGGCGAGGCCGGAGACGCCGGCCTCGATCTCGGCGTAGCCGTCGCCGGCGAGCTGCGCGTAGGGATCGGGCGCCTGCGCGAGCGCCGGGGCGCAGAGCAGCAGGACGAGGAGAGTCAGGAGACGAAGCATCGGGGCCGTTCTGCGAGCCGGGAGCGGTGCGCCCCACACGGGTGAGGCGCGTGTCCCCTCTCCCCGCTCGCGGGGAGAGGAGGTGCAGGGCTTACGCGCCGCCGCAGGACTTGGTCTTGGTGTTGTAGTTGCCGCACTTGAGCTTGACCCAGTCGGCCTCGAGGTCCTTCGAGCCCTCGAGCTGCTTCGACCACGCCTCGCCGGGGATCAGGCCCTCGGTCTTCCAGACCACGTCGAACTGGCCGTTCGACTCGATCTCGCCGATGAAGACCGGCTTGGTGATGTGGTGGTTCGGCAGCATCTTCGCGGTGCCGCCGGTGAGGTTCTTCTGCTCGATGCCCGGCAGCGCGTCGATCACCTTGTCGGGGTCCGTGGTGCCGGCCTTCTCGACCGCCTTCACCCACATGTTGAAGCCGATATAGTGGGCCTCCATCGGGTCGTTGGTGACGGCCTTGGGGTTCTTCTTGAACGCCTGCCACTTCTTGATGAAGGCCTCGTTCTCCGGCGTCTTGATCGACTCGAAGTAGTTCCAGGCGGCGAGGTGGCCGACCAGCGGCTTGGCGTCGATGCCGGCGAGCTCCTCCTCGCCCACCGAGAAGGCGACGACCGGGATGTCGGTGGCCTTGATACCCTGGTTGCCGAGCTCCTTGTAGAACGGCACGTTGGCGTCGCCGTTGATGGTCGAGACCACGGCGGTCTTCTTGCCGGCCGAGCCGAACGCCTTGATCTTCGACACCTCCGTCTGCCAGTCCGAGAAGCCGAACGGCGTGTAGTTGATCATGATGTCCTCGTCCTTGACCCCCTTGGACTTGAGGTAGGCTTCGAGGATCTTGTTGGTGGTGCGCGGGTAGACGTAGTCGGTCCCCTCCAGCACCCAGCGCTTCGCGCCGCCGCCATCCTCCGACATCAGGTAGTCGACCGCCGGGATCGCCTGCTGGTTCGGGGCGGCGCCGGTGTAGAACACGTTCCGCTCGCTCTCCTCGCCCTCGTACTGGACGGGGTAGAACAGGATGTTGTCGAGCTCCTTGAAGACCGGCAGCACGGACTTGCGCGACACGCTGGTCCAGCAGCCGAACACGGCCGCGACCTTGTCCTTGCTGATCAGCTCGCGAGCCTTCTCGGCGAAGAGCGGCCAGTTCGAGGCCGGGTCGACCACCACCGGCTCCAGCTTCTTGCCCAGCACGCCGCCCTTGGCGTTCTGCTCGGCGATGAGCATCAGCATCGCGTCCTTGAGGGTGGTCTCCGAGATCGCCATCGTGCCCGACAGCGAGTGCAGGATGCCGACCTTGATGGTCTCCTGCGCCCGGGCGGCGCCCGCTCCCAGCGTGCCCATCGCCAGCCCGGCGGCCAGCGCGGCGGCCGAGGCCCAAGTTCCAAATGCCTTCATGGCGGTCCCCTGCGTCGTCTTCCTCGCGACGGGCCGGGCTTCGCAAATCGTGTGCCAATTATTTAGGCATGGCGCGCCGGGAGGCTGCTCGGGGCGCGCCGGCGCCCAGAAGGACGGCGTTTCGCCCGCCGGAGCGGCAGCGCCGTGCCGCGTCCTGCGGCGTCGGGGGGCACGTCGGGGGGCGGGCGGACCAAGCGGTGGGCACCGGCGACCGCAATCTCGCCAGCACGTTGAACGGATGCGGATCGATGCCACTTACCTCAGCCCGCGGGGCGGGCGGCACCCGTCCGCCGGGGCGGGAGGGGGTCCTGGGCTGAAGGCTGTCATGGCAGAGCGCTACTATTTCCGCCTGAGGAGCGACGGCGAGACGATCGAGGACGAGACCGGCGTCCTCGCCGCGTCGGTCGCGCACGCGGAGGCGGAGGCGCTGGTGCTGATCGAGGAGTTCCGGAAGGCCGGCGAGCTGCCGGACGCTGCGGCGGGCTGGCGGATGGAGATCCACGACGCGAACGGCACAGTCCTGCGCACGCTGCCGCTCTCCTGATACGCCGACCCGGCCCCATGCCCCGACGGGCACGGCGCGGCGCGACCCCAGCGCGATCCGGTACGACCTTCGCGGCCGATGCCGGGAGGCGGCCCCGGTCCGATCGCGCCGAGAGCCGCATCCGGGCGTGGCGATCATTTGATGCGTTCGCGGAGTAAGGATAAGCCGTCACGCGTTTACGCAGAGGCGGCTCCGCGCGCGTGGCAGGATGTCCGGGAGATCCCTTGAACCCCTTCCTTCGGAAGCTGGCCCTGCGCGCGAACCTGGACGAGGGCGACGTGGCCGCCCTGGCAGCGGCCACCAGCGATGTCGCGCAGGTCGAGGCGGGCCGCGACCTGGTCTCGGAAGGCGTGCGGCCCGACGCCGCCTACGTGATCCTCGACGGGTTCGCCTGCCGCTACAAGCTGGTGCCCGACGGGGGGCGCTCGATCCTCGCCTACCTCGTGCCCGGCGACGGCTGCGACCTGCACGCGTCCCTGCTCAACCGGGCGATCCACTCCGTGGCGACGCTGACGCCCTGCACCGTCGCCTCGGTCCCCTACCGGACGATCAAGGAACTCGCCGCCCTCCGGCCCAACATCTACCGCGCCCTCTGGTGGTCGATCCTGGTCGACGAGGCCGTCCTGCAGGAATGGCTCGTCGGGGTGGGGCGCCGGTCCGCCGACAGGCAGGTCGCCCACATCATCTGCGAGCTCTTCGCGCGCCTGAACGCCGTCGGCCTCGGCCTGGAGCCCGATTACCGCCTGCCGCTGGCGCAGTCCGAACTGGCCGACACGGCGGGGCTCTCGAACGTCCACCTCTCGCGCGTCCTCTCCGATCTGCGCAGGGCCGGCCTGATCGAGAGCGGGCGCAAGAGCGTGCGCGTGCCGAATCTCGAGCGTCTGCGGGAGTTTTCCGGGTTCACGCCCGACTACCTGCTCCTGCCCGGCCCGAACCCGCCCGTGGAGGCGCTCGGCGCGCTGCCGCAGATGACCGGGCAGGTGCGGGCGGCGTCCGGCTCGTGAGGCTCACCGGCCGTCGCCGTCCCAGTCCGTCTCGGGATCCTCGGCCACGCGGCGCCCGATCTGGGCCGTGAGCGGCACGCGGATCGCGCAGCGCAGCCCGTCCGGCTCGTAGCGCTGGTCGACCGCCGCGCCGAGATCGTAGGCCAGCATCTCCGTCAGCACGTCCGTGCCGAAGCCGCGCCGTCCGGAGGCCTGCACACCGCGGCCGCCGGTCTCGGCCCAGTCGAGGCTGAGGACGGGCGGTCCGGCCTCCGCGTCCGTCACCCGCCACGCGGCGCGGATCCGGCCCTGGGGGAGCGCCAGGGATCCGTGCTCCACCGCGTTGCTGGCCAGTTCGTGCAGGGCCAGCGCGACGACCTGGGCGGCCTTGGGGCGGAGGCGCACCCGCGGGCCCGCGAGGCTGGCCTGCTCGCCCTCGCGGGCGAGGTGGAACATCAGCTCGTCCGAGATCAGCGTGTGCAGGTCCGCGTCGCCGAACGCGTCCGTGGCGGCCTGCACGCGCATGATCGCCCCGAACCGGCCGTCGAGATGCGCCACGTAGCTCTCGACATCCGCGGCGCTCTCGGCGGAGCGGTGCATGACGGTGCGCATCATCGCCATCGTGTTGCGCATGCCGTGGCGCAGGCCGTCCGGGAGCCCCGCCGCGTCGAGCAGCCGGCGCAAGCGCGCGTTGTTGGCCTCGAGGGCCGCGAGTCGCTCCGCCGGATCGCGAGGGTCTGTCATGCCGGGCCACTCCGGATGTCGTTCAACCTGGCTCAATCACCGCGGGGCGGCCAGGGTTCAGCGCGCGGCGGCGTGGCCGGCCTCGGTGAGATGGAGGTACGCGGTGTCGAAATGCGCGAGCCGGGCGAGCGCGGCCGGATCGTGGATCGTCAGGCGCCGGCTGCGCAGGGTGATCAGCCCCATGCCGCGCAGTTCCTGGAGCGTGCGGTTGATGTGCACGCTGGTCTGCCCCATCGCGTCGCCGAGATCGTTCTGCGTCATCGGCATCGCGCAGGTATTCCCGTCGTTCAGGCCGATGGCTGCCAAGCGCGCGTGCACCTCGCAGAACAGGTGGGCGAGGCGCTCGATCCCGGTGCGGCTGCCGAGGCTGACCGTCCACTCGCGCTGGATCGCCGCGGTGGCCAGGGCCTCGCGATGGAAGGCCATGTCGAGCCGCGGGCTGCGGGCGATCACGTCCCGCATCGCGGGGCCGGAGATCTGGCCGAGGAGCACGGGCGTGATCGCGCCGATCGCGTGATCCATCTCGTCGAGGAGGAAGATGTGCGGGTCGCACGGGTCGCCCGGGAGCAGGAGCGAGACGATCTGGCGGCGCCCGTTGGCGAACTGCCGGTACCGGCAGGCCCAGCCCTCGAGGATCACGTTGATCGCGCGCGGATCGTCGCCCTCGTGGATGATGTCGGTGCGCGCGGCGACCATGCGGCTCGGGCTCATGGCGTCGGCCAAGCACATCCGGTCGTCTTCGGAGAGCCCGACATAGCAATTTAGCTTGTGCACGAGCGGGTTTGGCATGGCGGCGTCTCCACGACGGCGTGGGGGCGCGAACCTACATTTTGTTTCAAGCCATGAATACTTACGCAGATTAGTTTGTGCTACCGTAAGGTGTCTTTCCGCCCGCCGCACCTGGCCGAATCGCCCGGATCCGGGCCCGTCACCGTCGCGAGGCGGCAATATCTCGGCGGTTCGGGCGGCCCATCGCGAGGACTAGGGCAGTGATCCCGCGCCGGACTCTCCCGGAGGGAGAATGTTCGCGCGTCGTGTCGAAATTGAAAAGACTGTGCTTTTGACTTCGTGGGCCCGGCGGAGCACGATTTGACGGGCGGGAGTGCCGGAATATCGGCTCGGGACACGTCGTCGTCCTGTTCCTCGCCTTCTCTCAACGGGTTCCGCCGGTTCGCGCCGCAGCGGACGGCCTATCGTGGACGGATTCCTGCCCATGCAGCCTGCGCTGCGCCTCGTCCGCCCGGTCCGGGACGGGCGACCCCCCCTCCCCCGGCCCGCCGCCCGCCCGGCGGCAGGCCCCGGCGGCGGCCCGCACCGGGACCGGGCGGACGCGGTCCTGTCGGTCGAGGGGCTGTCCCTCGCCTTCGGCGGCACCGTCGCCTTCGCGGAGATCGACCTCGCGGTCGGGGCCGGCGAGATCCACGCCGTGATCGGGCCGAACGGCGCCGGCAAATCCTCGCTGATCAACGCGATCACCGGCCTCTACGCGCCGCGGGCCGGGCGGGTGCGGCTCGGCGCGGAGAGCTTCGCCCGGGTGCCGGCCGGGCGGCTCGCCGCGCTGGGCGTCGCCCGAACCTTCCAGAACCTCGCCCTGTTCGCGGGCCTGAGCGTGCGCGACAACGTCCTCGCGGGGCTCTCAGCCGCGCGGCGCGCTGGGCCCGCGGCCCAGATCCTGGGCCTGCCCTCCGCCCGGCGGGAGGCGCGCGCCCACCGCGCCGCCGCCGAGGCGGTGATCGGACGCCTCGGCCTCGCGGCGGTGGCCGACCGCCTCGCCGGCAGCCTCCCCTACGGGCTCCAGAAGCGGGTCGAGCTCGGCCGGGCCCTGGTGGCCGGGCCGCGGCTCCTGCTCCTCGACGAGCCGATGGCCGGCATGACGGCGACCGAGAAGGCCGAGATGACCGGCTTCATCCGGGCGGCGCGGGATCGGTCCGGGGCCGCGATCGTCCTGATCGAGCACGATATCGGCGTCGTCATGCGCCTCTCCGACCGGGTGACCGTGCTCGATCACGGCCGCCGCATCGCCACCGGCACGCCCGCGGAGGTGCGGGCGGACCCGGCGGTCATCGCGGCCTATCTGGGGCTCGCGGACGGGGAGGCGGATGCCGCCGCGGATGGAGACGCGGATGGAGACGCGGCCGAAGACGGGGACGCGGCCGCCGCATGAGCCCGGATCTCGCCTTCCTGATCGAGGTTGTCGTCGGCGGCCTCCTGTCGGGCGTCATGTACGCCCTCGTGGCGATCGGCTTCGTGCTGATCTACAAGACCTCGGGCGTGCTCAACTTCGCCCAGGGCGCGATGGTGCTGTTCGCCGCCCTCACCTTCGTGAGCCTGACCGAGCGCGGCCTGCCCGTCCCGGCGGCCCTGGCCGCGACGCTCGCCGCGATGGTGGTGGTCGGTCTCGGCGTGGAGCGCCTGGTGCTGCGGCCGCTCGTCAACCAGCCGCCCATCACCCTGTTCATGGCGACGCTGGGCGTCGCCTACGTGATCGAGGGCGCGGCCCAGCTCGCCTGGGGCACCCAGGTCCACGGCCTCGACCTCGGCATCGACGACACGCCGATCGATCTCGGCGGCGTGCTGGTCAGCCGGTTCGACCTGTTCGCCGCCGCGGTGGCGGGCCTGATGGTGGCGGTCCTCGCCGCCTTCTTCCGCTACACCCGCACCGGCCTCGCCTTCCGGGCGGTGGCGGACGATCCGCTCGCCGCCCTCAACACCGGCCTGCGCCTGCCCCGGATCTGGTCGGCGGTCTGGATCGCCGCCGGGATCGTCGCGCTGGTGGCGGGGCTGCTCTGGGGGGCGCGGCTCGGCGTGCAGTTCTCCCTGTCGCTGGTGGTGCTGAAGGCGCTGCCGGTGCTCGTGCTCGGCGGCTTCGACTCCGTCGCCGGGGCGATCGTGGCCGGGCTGCTCGTCGGCGCGGCGGAGAAGCTGTCCGAGGTCTATCTCGGGCCGGTCATCGGCGGCGGCATCGAGGGCTGGATCGCCTACGTGGCGGCCCTGGGCTTCCTGCTGGTCCGGCCGTCGGGCCTGCTCGGCCTGCGCGCCGTCGAGCGGGTCTGAGCCGCCGTGGTGGCCCTCCCCCGCGCCGTGCCGCGCCCGCACCTGCCCGCCGGGACCCTCGGCCTCGGCGCCCTGCTGGTCCTGGCCTACGGGATCCTTCCGCTCACCGGCACGAGCTACCTGTTCGAGGCGCTGCTGACGCCGTTCCTGGCCCTGGCGCTGGCCGGCCTCGGGCTCAATCTGCTCACCGGCTATGCCGGGCTGCTCTCCCTGGGCTCGGCCGCCTTCATGGCGGTCGGGGCCTACGCGGCCTTCAACCTGTCGCTGCGCCTGCCCGGCCTGCCGCTCCCGGCGTCGCTCCTGCTCGCCGGCCTCGTGGCGGCGCTCGCCGGGCTGGTGGCGGGGCTGCCGGCCCTGCGCCTGCGGGGCTTCTACCTCGCGGTCTCGACGCTCGCCGTGCAGTTCTTCGTGGCCTGGGCGCTGAACCGGATCGGCTGGATCTCCGACGACAGCCCCTCGGGCATCGTCACCGCCCCCCGGCTGGCGGTGGCCGGCCTGTCCTTCGACGACCCGCGCGGCCGCTACCTGGTCACGCTCACGGTGGTCACGCTGCTGACCTTCGTCGCGTGGAGGCTCGTGACCTCGCCCACGGGGCGGAACCTCGTGGCGATCCGCGACAACGAGACCGCCGCCCGCCTCGTCGGCGTGCGGGTCGCCCGGACCAAGCTCCTGGCCTTCGCGGCCTCGTCCTTCGTGATCGGGATCGCCGGGGCGCTCTGGGCCTTCGCGTATCTGCGCACCGTCGAGCCGGCGGGGTTCAACCTCGACCGCTCCTTCCAGATCCTGTTCATCGTGATCATCGGCGGCCTCGGCACCCTGCGCGGCGCCTTCCTGGGCGCGGGCTTCATCGTGGTGCTGCCCCTGCTCCTGTCGCGCCTCGGCGCGGCGCTGCTCGGCGACGGGTTCGATTCCGGCACCCTGGAGATGGTCCAGCGCGTCGTGCTCGGCGCCCTGATCGTCGCCGTGCTGATCCGCGAGCCCGCCGGCCTCGCCGCCCTCCTCGACCGGGCGGGCCGCCGCCTCGGCCGCCGCGCGGCCTGATCCCCTCCCCGCCCGACCAACCCCAGGACGACCATGCCCCTGACGACCCGTCTCCGCGCCGCGCTCCTCGCCGGCACCGTCGCGCTCGCCGGCGCGGCCCCCCGGGCCGCTTGGGCCGACGAGCAGTATTTCCCGCTCCAGAGCTACCGGGTCGGCCCCTACGCGGCCGGCGGGACCGGCTTCTTCGGCGGCTTCATCGACTATCTCAACCTGATCAACGCCCGCGACGGCGGGGTGAACGGCGTCAAGCTCACCTGGAGCGAGGGCGAGACCCAGTACGAGGTCGAGCGCGGCGTCGAGGTCTACGAGCGGCTGAAGTCCCGGCCCGGCATCGCCGCCTGGAACCCGCTCTCGGTGGGCATCGCCTACGCGATGATCGACCGCATCACCGCCGACAAGGTGCCGCTGATCACGATCAACCACGGCCGCACCGACTCCACCGACGGGCGCGTCTTCCCCTACGTGTTCCCGCTGCTGCTCAACCCCTACAGCGAGACGAGCGGCATCATCCAGTATCTCGGCACCCGCGCGGGCGGCCTCGACAAGCTGAAGGGCAAGACCGTCGCGGTGCTCTACCACGGCTCGCCCTACGGTAAGGAGACGATCCCGATCTACGCGCGGCTCGCCGAGCGCTACGGCTTCACCGTCGCGCAGATCGAGGTGCCCCATCCCGGCAACGAGCAGCAGTCGCAGTGGCTCACGATCCGGCGCCTGAGGCCCGACTTCGTGGTGCTGCGCGGCTGGGGCGTGATGAATCCGGTGGCCCTGAAGACCGCCCAGAAGACCGGCTTCCCGGCCGACCGCATCGTCGGCAATGTCTGGTCGAACTCGGAGGAGGACGTGATCCCGGCCGGTGACGCCGCCAAGGGCTACGTCGCCATCACGACCCAGGCCTCGGGCACCGCCTACCCGGTGATCCAGGAGGTCGTCGGCAGGGTCTACGGGGCCGGCAACGGCAACCTCGCCGACCGGAAGCGGATCGGCAGCGTCTACCACAATCTCGGGGTGCTGAACGGCATCCTCAACGTCGAGGCGGTGCGCATCGCGCAAGCGCGGTTCGGCCAGCGGACGCTCACCGGCGACGAGGTGCGCTGGGGCTTCGAGCACCTGCGCCTCGACGAGGCCCGGGTGGCGGCGCTCGGCGCCAAGGGCCTGTTCCACTCGATCAACGTCACCTGCGCCAACCACGAGGGCGAGGGCCGCGTCACCTTCCAGCAATGGGACGGGGCGAAGTGGACCGTGGTGTCCGACTGGATCGCCCCCGACTGGGCGAGCCTGCGCCCGATCATCGAGGCGTCCGCGACCGCCTACGCCAAGGAGCGCGGCATCACCCCGCGCGACTGCGCCGCCGAGGAGGCCGCGGACGCGGCCGGCAAGCAGGCCGCCGCGGCGGCCCGGTGAGCGCCCGGTGAGCACCGCGCTGCCCCTCCTGCAGGTCGAGGCCCTGGAGGTCGTCTACGGCGGGGCGGTGCACGCCCTGCACGGCGTCGACCTCGCGGTCCGGGCGGGGGAGATCGTCGCCCTGGTCGGCGCCAACGGCGCCGGCAAGACGACCCTGCTGCGGGCGGTGTCGAACCTGCTGCCGGCCCTGCGCGGCCGGGTCACGGCCGGGCGCCTCGCCTATGACGGGCGCGACGTGACGCGGACCCGGACCGACGTCCTCGTCCGCGCCGGGCTCGTCGGCGTGCTGGAGGGGCGCCACTGCTTCCGGAGCCTGAGCGTCCAGGAAAACCTCGTGGCGGGCGGGCTCGGGCGCGGTACGGGCCGCGGCGGCGTGCGCGCCGATCTGGACCGGGTCTACGGCCTGTTCCCGCGGCTCGCCGCGAAGCGGGGCGTCGCCGCCGGCCTGCTCTCGGGCGGCGAGCAGCAGATGGCGGCGATCGGCCGGGCGCTGATGGGGCGGCCCCGGCTGCTCGTCCTCGACGAGCCGTCCATGGGGCTCGCTCCCCGCGTGGTCGAGGAGATCTACCGAGTGCTCGCCGGCCTGAACCGCGCCGAGGGTCTGACCCTGCTGGTGGCCGAGCAGAACGTCCACCTCGCCCTGCGCCACGCCCACCATGCCGTGGTGCTGGAGAACGGGCGCAGCGCGCTGGCCGGCACCGCCGCGTCCCTGCGGGCGCGGGACGACGTCCGGTCCCTGTATCTCGGGGGCGCCGACGATGCCGGGGCCGCCGCGCTGCCGGAGACGGGCCGCCGCGCATCGGGCTGACGGTGCCGGCCCGCGTCAGACCTCGCATCAGGCCTCGCGTCAGGATTCCCGGTCGGCCCGGCGCAGGGACCAGAGCAGGGTACCGTGGGCGTCGACCAGCCACAGGGCGTTCACCGCGTCGTCCTCGATCGTCAGCGAGCGGCTGTTGGCGAGGCGCACCGCCTCCTTCGCGTCCGCGGCCGTGAGCACCTCGTCGACGCGCGGCGCGCCGATCTCACCATCCTCGCCACGGACCGCCCCGCGCAGGCGATAATCCGGCATCCGTCGAACCCCCATCTCCCCGCGGCCGGCGCCCGTCCGGGGCGTGCCGCGGGTGCGAAGATAGGCGCCGGCGCGGCGTGTCGAGGGTCGGCGGGCCGCTACGGCCCGTCGCGGCTCGCCAGGATCCGCTGCGGCTCCGTGAGGAACACGGCCCGCAGCGCGGCGGCCGATTCGCGGGCCGCAAGGTCGAGGGCCCGCCGCGTCGCGGCGATCCGGGCGGCGCAGTCGCCCGAGGGGGCCGCCGCTGCGGCCATCGACCGCGCGGTGCCCGGATCCGCGGCGGGCGCGGCCGCCCCGTCCGGCCGCGCGGCCCGTGTCCGGGCGAGGAGCGGGGCGAGCCCGTGCGACGCGGGCCGCTCGGCCCGCAGCCGCGCGTCGAGCGCCACGAGGTCGCCGGCCGCGAGGAGGCCGCAGGCCGCCGCGTCCCCCGCGCCGGCCCGCTCCAGCGTCGCCAGGATCCGCTGGCCCAGGGCGCGGACGACGGCGTCGTCGGCCGACCGGAAGCGCCGCTGCAGGTAGCCGGCGGCCATCCACCTCAACCCCGCGGCGGCCTCCGCCTCCGGCCGGCCGGCGGCGTAGCCGTCCCGGTACCACCGGGCGATCGGGTCGAGCCCCGCCGCCTCGGCTTGGCGCAGGATCGGCAGGTTCCGCAGGATCGCGGCCCGCGCCCCGGCCGCGCTCGGATCCGCGTCCAGGGTGGAATCGGGGAAGCGGTCCGGTCCGACGACCTCGGTGACGATGCCGGCCGCGCGCAGCTCCCCGTCCGTCGGGATCCAGATCCCGGCCGGGGGCACCGCCAGCGCCCGCGTCACGAAGGCCGCCGGCAGGCCGGCGGCCCGGTAGGCCGCCCGCTCCGGCGCGGAATCCACCGGGTGCATCCGGCCCCGCGCCCCGATCTCGTAGGGGGCGTGGAAGCCGAGCCGGCCGCCGGTCGCGAGGTAGCGCGTCCGGCCGCGGATGAAGATCAGCGTGCAGGCCGAGGCGCAGGCGTCGGGGACGTAGGTGGCGAGGCCGCGGGCCGCCACGAGCGCCCCGATCGCCGCCCCCTCCTCCACGAGGCCGCCGTCGCTCGTGAGATGGATCCGGGCGATCCGCGGGTGCGCGGCGAGGATGGCCCGGACCCGCGCGGCGACCCCGGCCGCGAGATCGCCCGCGAGCCTCAGGTCCCGTCCGCCCGGCCCGACCGTGAGCCGGGCCGGGACGTCCGGCACGCCGGCCGCGCCGCGGCCCTTCGGCGGGTTTCCGGCCGCGGCCGGGCCGGCGGCACCGAGCGCCAGGGCGGGCGCCAGGGCGAGCGCGCAGGCGGCCGTCCCCGTCCAGCGCCTCCACCCGCGGGGGAAGACCGACATGGCAGGTTTCCATCGTTCGTGGTCGGAGAGGCCGGCGCGGCCGGCAGCGACGCGCCTACTGGAGGTAGGCGACGAACATCTCGGACACGGCCCGGGACGCGTAGGCTTCCGGGCTCTCGCCCCAGCGGATCGGGAAGGCCTCGGCCACCGGGCGGCCGGCGAGGATCTGCGCGACCTCGTCGGGCATCAGGCCGTCGTCGAGGGCGCTCGCGAGGGCGGCGCGTTCGTGGGAGGGATGGGAGCGGACGCTCCGGGACAGGGCCCGGCCGAGGGCGGCGGCCGGTTCGGGGCTCAGGTCGGGACGGGTGTTCCGGGTCGTGTCATAGGTCAGCATCGGTGGTCGCCTCGCGTGTCTGATGTCGTGCGCTCTCCTCCTCTTGGACGCGGCAACACGGCAGACACGGCGCAGTCATCCGGGCGAACCGTTCCTTGCTGGTGATCACGGCAAACCTCCGTTGGGCTCCGCATCGACTGTATGTCGACGCCGTCAATGTAGACGCCAGGCCCGAGAATGTGCTGCCAAATTGGCGAGGACTTGCAGCGCAGGTTGTTCGTCGAAGCCGCGAGCCGGAGCAGAAGCACGGGGTCGGCGGAGATATGCCCGGATCGCGGCCGCGATCGATCGCCGGTGCCGGTCGGCGACGGCCGGCTCCCGGGACTTGCCAAAGCCGGCGCGATGCCTGAATATCATTTTGTAACAACAACTTAGCGAAACAATGCTCCGGCAACGCGCTCGTGCGGTCGAAACCTTCTCCGCCGGGCCGGGGCATCCGGAAGAGACTTCTCGCCGGCGCCGCCGGCGGCGGAATCGGGCCGCTACCGCGACCGGTTCGAGGGAGACGACACCATGGCCCCGGGGACGATGATGCGGGGCGACGCCCCGGCCAATGTGGGCGTGACGGTCCAGGGGCACGACGCCCTGGAGCGCGGCCGGCCCGGCCCGTTCCGCCCCCTGCCGTGATCGGCGACGACCGATGCATCACGCTGCCCTGCCCGCCGCGGGCGCCACGATGGCCGTGGTCCAGCCGCCCCTGCGCATCACGAGCCGCAGCACCGCGGAGGCCGAAGTCTGGGCCGCCCTGCGCGCCGAGGCCGAGGCGGCCCTGATCGAGGAGCCCCTCTATGCGGGGATCATCCAGGCGACGATCCTCGACCAGCGCTCGCTGGCCCAGGCCCTCGCCTACCGCCTCGCCCACCGGCTCGGGGACGGCGACCTCGCTCGCCTGTCGATGCGCGACCTGTGCCTCTCGGCCTTCGAGGCCGACCCGCAGGCCGGCGCCCACGCGGTGCGCGACCTCGTGGCGATCCGTGAGCGCGACCCGACCTGCCGCCGCTACCTCGACCCGTTCCTGTTCTACAAGGGACTCGCCGCGCTCGAGGCGTACCGGGTCGGCCACTGGCTCTGGCACCGGGGCCGGGCGACCCTGGCGCTGCACGTCCAGAGCCGGATCTCCGAGGTGTTCGGCTGCGACATCCACCCGGCGGCCCGGATCGGTTCGGGGGTGTTCATCGACCACGCCACCGGCGTGGTGATCGGCGAGACCACGGTGATCGCCGACGACGTCTCGATCCTCCAGTCGGTGACGCTCGGGGGCAACGGCAAGGAGAGCGGCGACCGGCATCCCAAGATCGAGCGCGGGGTGCTGCTCAGCGTCGGCGCCAAGGTGCTGGGCAACATCCGCGTCGGGGCGGGCGCCAAGGTCGCGGCCGCCGCGGTGGTGCTGCAGGACGTGCCGCCCCACACGACTGTGGCGGGCGTGCCGGCCCGGGTCGTCTCGCGCCTGCCCGTCGACGAGGAGCCGGCGCTCAGCATGGACCAGTCCTTCGGCTACGGGGACGGCATCTGAGACGCGCGAAAGATTTTTCCTGACAACAAAGTCGTCCGGGCGCCGCCGCCGGGCGCGACTCCGTAGAATTAAGTTCTCTGACATGCCTGTCTGAGGACGGTCGTGTCCTGTTCGTCGTGCATACCACGGGATCCATTTCTACGAATCGATGAAAAATAGGGACATCATTCCGTTGACCCTTGGGCGAATCAGACTTTATCCAGACATCGCCGGAACAACGATGAAGTCGGCCCGGCCGAGCGTTCGACGATGGCTGTCGGACTGCTAGAGAATACATGATTTGATTGACGGTGCGGCCGCTCAAGTAGCGATCGTCGTCGCGTTCTGATCGGAACGACTTGCGTCCGCCCCGCACAGGCTGCGGGGCGCACCGCCGCCGCGCGGATCGGCGCGGCGCGCCTGAAATCCTGGATGGAGTGAGGACGAACGATGAGTGGACCGGGTCTGAGCGTGAGCGCCACGGCGGCACGCAATCTTGCGACGGCGACCGTCACCTCGGTCCAGAACGCGGCCAACACGCCGCGCTGGCTGCTCCGGCTCCTGCCCTTCGTGGACGTGGCGGGCGGGGTCTACCGCGTCAACCGCCGCGCCGTCGTGCTGGCCCGCCCCGGCCGGATCGATCTCGTCGCCGAGGACAAGGGGGACGGCAAGGTGATCCGTCCCGCCTCCCTGCGGGCCGTGCCGCTGTTCAGCCGGCTGGGCGATGCCGAGCTGGCGGCGCTGGCGGCCAAGTTCACCGAGAGCCGGCACAAGGCCGGAACGGTGATCCACGAGGAGGGCTCCGCCGGCCGCAGCCTCACGGTGGTGGCCGACGGCACCGTCGAGCTGACCCTGTCGGGCCCCTACAAGGGTCGCCTGCGCCAGGGGCTCGCCACGAAGGGCGACTATTTCGGCGATGCGGGCCTCGCCGGTGAGCGCGCGCCCGCCCCGGCCGTGAAGGCCCTGTCGGCCGTGACCCTCCTGACCCTCGACGCCGCCGCGGTGGAGAGCGAGGAGATCCGCGCCAAGATCGCGCAGTACCGCGAGGAGCGCGACCGCCTCAAAGGTCACACCAACTCCTACGGCGAGCAGGGGATCGAGCTGCTGGCGGTCCATACCGGCGAGCCGCGCCTGCCGACGACCTTCGTGGACTACGAGGTCGATCCGCGCGAGTACCACCTCTCGACCATCCAGACGATCCTCAACACCCATACCCGCGTCACCGATCTCTACTCCAACGAGATCGACCAGCTCCGCGAGCAGATCCGCCTCACGGTCGACGCCGTGAAGGAGCGCGAGGAGTGGGAGCTCCTGAACAACGCGCAGTTCGGCCTTCTCGGCGAGGTCGGCCCGCGCCAGCGCATCCCCACCCGCGGCGGCCCGCCCACCCCGGACGACCTCGACGAGCTGCTGACCCTGGTCTGGAAGAAGCCCGCCTTCTTCGTGGCCCATCCCCGCGCCATCGCGGCCTTCGGCCGGGAGGCGACCCGCCGCGGCGTGCCGCCGGTCGTCGTCCACCTGTTCGGCGCGCCGTTCATCACGTGGCGCGGCGTGCCGCTGGTGCCGAGCGACAAGCTGCCGATCGACCTCGACCCGGTGACCGGGGCCGAGACCACCTCGATCCTGCTGCTGCGCGTCGGCGAGGGCGAGCAGGGCGTGGTCGGCCTGCAGAAATCGGGCGTGACCGGCGAGATCGAGCCCGGCCTGTCGGTGCGCTACATGGGCACCAACGACCACTCGATCGCCTCGCACCTCGTGACCCGCTACTTCTCGGCCGCCGTGCTGGTCGAGGACGCGATCGCCCGCCTCGATAACGTGCTGCTGGGCAACTACCATGACTACGCCTGAGGCTGTCGCCCTCGGGCTGCCCGGGGCGAGCCCGGGCGAGCTGGCCCACGCGGATCTCGTCGGACGCCTCGCCCGGGAGATCTACGGGCAGGGTCAGGCCGCGAGCCGGCCCTTCGCGCCGGCGCTCCCCGCCGGCCCCCAGGTCCCGCAGGCCCTCGAGAGCCTGCCCCAGGGCCCGGGCGGCGCGCCGCTGCCGAGTGCGCCCCTGGGCGTCCCTTCCGCCCCAGCGGGCGGCCAGCCCGCCGGCCTGCCGCCCGACGCCTCCGCGCTGGCGGCGCGCTCCTTCGGGGCGCCGCCGGTCGGCCTGCCGGGCCTCTCCGGCCCGACCGTGCCGAACCTCGCACCCGCGAGCCCGGCCCTCGCCGATGTCGGGGCGATCCCGCCGGTCCACCCGGCGAGCCCGCGCCCCGTGCTGCCCGATTTCTCCTTCGCCAGCGCCCCGGCGCTGGCGGCCGCCCTGCCCGGCGGTCCGGAGCTGCACCGGCAGATCGCCGCGGACCATCCCCGCGCCAACGCCTTCGCGCACGCCCTCGCGCCGACTCTCGTGCCGGCCGACCCGTCGAAGGCCGGCCGCGATGCGGCGCAGGAGCGCTTCGCCCGGACCGGCCATCTGTCCCGGGTGCCCGAGGCGTCGGCCGGCGACTACTACTTCCTGAACCTCGGCCCCGGCCCGGCCCGCAGGGCGCCGGCGAGCCCCCGGGTGGAACCGGCCCGCGACCCGGGCCCGGCGCCGCGCCTGGCCGCGCAGGGGGCGAGCCCGGTGGCGGCGCCCTTCGACGTGGAGCATGTCCGCCGGGACTTCCCGGCCCTGCACCAGAGCGTCAACGGCCACCCGCTGGTCTGGCTCGACAACGCCGCCACCACCCACAAGCCGCAAGGGGTGATCGACGCGACCTCGGAGTTCTACGCTCGGCACAACTCGAACATCCACCGGGCCGCCCACACTCTGGCGGCGCGCGCCACCGACCTGTTCGAGGGCGGCCGCGCGGCGGTGCGCCGCTTCCTCAACGCGCCCACGAAGGACGACATCGTCTTCCTGCGGGGCACCACGGAGGCGATCAACCTCGTGGCGAACTCGTACGGCCGGGCCAATGTCGGCCCGGGCGACGAGATCATCGTCTCGACCATCGAGCACCACGCCAACATCGTGCCCTGGCAGCTGCTGGCGCAGCAGACCGGGGCGACGCTCCGGGTGATCCCGGTCAACGATCGGGGCGAGATCATCTTCGAGCAATACGCGGCGTTGCTCTCCGGCCGGACCAAGATCGTCTCGGTGACGCAGGTGGCCAACGCGCTCGGCACCGTGAACCCGGTGCGGGAGATCATCCAGCTCGCCCACGCCTACGGGGTGCCGGTGCTGGTCGACGCGGCGCAATCCGCGCCGCACATGCCGCTGGACGTGCAGTCCCTCGACGCGGACTTCCTGGTCTTTTCCGGCCACAAGGTGTTCGGGCCGACGGGCATCGGCGCGCTCTACGGCAAGACCCACCTGCTGGAGGCGATGCCGCCCTGGCAGGGCGGCGGCCACATGATCGAGGACGTCACCTTCGCGAAGACCGTCTACAAGGGCGCGCCCGAGAAGTTCGAGGCGGGCACACCCGACATCGCCGGGGCGGTCGGTCTCGGAGCGGCGCTCGACTACCTCGCGGCTATCGGCATGCCGGCGATCGCCGCCTACGAGCACGACCTCCTGGGCTACGCGCAGGGCGGGCTCGCCGACGTGAAGGGCCTGCGCCTGATCGGCACGGCCTGGGAGAAGGCGAGCGTGATGTCCTTCGTGATCGAGGGGCAGACGAACGAGGCGGTGGCCCACCACCTCGACGGTCACGGCATCGCGGTGCGCTCGGGCCACCACTGCGCCCTGCCGGCCCTGCGCCGGTTCGGAGTCGACCAGTCGGTGCGGGCCTCGCTCGCCTTCTACAACACCCGCGCGGAGGTCGACGCCTTCCTGCGAGCGCTGCACACCCTGCCGCGACCGTGACCGGCGCGTCGCCGGCCGGCGGGCGCGGGGGCGTCGTGTCCGCGCCGAACCCTGCCCTGCGGGCGTGAGGATCCGCGCGACCCGTCGCCGACGTCCGGCGCGGCGCGCGGATCCTCACGCCGCCGGCCGGAGATGCCGCGTCCGCACCGTGCCGTCGATGGCCCGCAGCGCGCGGAGCACCGCGTCCGCCTCGCCCGGCGGCACGGACGCGTCCACCACGACGTAGCCGAACTCGCCGTCCGTCTGCAGGTACTGCGCGTCGATGTTGAGCGACCGGCCCGAGAAGATAGCGTTGATCTGCCCGAGCACGCCGGGCACGTTCCGGTGCACGTGGAGGAACCGCGCACCCGACAGGCGCGGCGGCAGCTGGACCTGCGGGAAGTTCACGGCGCCGAGCGTCGAGCCGGTCTGGACGTAGTCGACCAGCTTGCGGGCCACCTCCGCGCCGATGCGGTCCTGGGCCTCCTCGGTCGAGCCGCCGACATGGGGGGTGAGGATCACGTTCGGCAGCCCCTGCAGGGGCGAGACGAAGCGCTCGGCGTTGGAGGTCGGCTCCACCGGGAAGACGTCGATCGCGGCCCCGGCGAGGTGACCGTCGCGCAGAGCCACCGCCAGGGCGTCCAGGTCCACGACCGTGCCGCGGCTGTTGTTAATCAGGTAGGCGCCCGGCTTCATCGCGCGGATCCGCTCCGCGCCCATCAGCCCGTGAGTCAGCGGCGTCTCCGGGACGTGCAGGCTGACCACGTCGCTCACGGCGAGCAGGGCCTCGAAGCTCTCGGCCGGCTCGGTGTTCCCGTGGCGCAGCTTGTCGGTGAGGTCGTAGAAGATGACGCGCATGCCCATCGCCTCGGCGAGGTTCGAGAGCTGCGCGCCGATATTGCCGTAACCGACGATGCCGAGCGTCTTGCCGCGCACCTCGAAGGCGCCGGTGGCCGACTTGTCCCAGCCGCCTTCATGGGCCGCGACCGAGCGCGGCACGATGCGCCGGAGCAGCATCACGATCTCGCCGATCGTCAGTTCGGCGACGCTGCGCGTGTTCGAGAACGGCGCGTTGAACACGGGCAGGCCGCGGGCGCGCGCCGTCTCGAGGTCGACCTGGTTGGTCCCGACGCTGAAGCAGCCGATGGCGGCGAGGTCGGGCAGGGCGTCGAGAAGCGCGGCGGTGACCTGCGTGCGCGAGCGGATGCCGAGGACGGTGACGTCGGCCAGTTCGCCGGCGTCCCCGGGGCTGACCGCGCGCGACAGCTGCCGGATGGCGCCGATCCCGGCCTGGGTGAAGATCCTGGACGCTGTCGGCGCTATGCTTTCGGTCAGAACGACGCGCTCGGTCGACACGGTCTGTCCTCCCTCTACGGACGGGATGGGATCCGCGACCTTGGCGCCGGCGCGGCGCAGCGGCAAGGGCGGCGCGGGCGGGACGGGGTTGCGGGCGCGCGGCGCGGGCCGCCCTCCCCGCCCCGCGGCGGACGGCCCGGCCCCGTCGTCTCGACGGCGCGCGCCGGGCCTGCCAGTGTCCGCCTCCCGGCGGCCGAGGCCGCGGAGCGACAGGTGCACCATGACCGGATCGACAGCCCGGGCCGTGATCGTCCAGCCCGGCGGCGGCTTCGACGCGGTGACCTTCGGCGAGCGGCCCGTGCCGGAGCCCGGGCCCGGCGCGATCACCGTCCGCCTGCGGGCGAGCTCCCTCAACTACCACGACTACGCGGTGGTCAGCGGGATGTGGGGCCCGAGCGAGCCGCGCATCCCGATGTCCGACGGGGCCGGAGAGGTCGAGGCCGTGGGGCCGGGCGTGACCGAGTTCGCCGTGGGCGACCGGGTGGTCAGCACGTTCTTCCCGACCTGGCTGGAGGGCACGCCGCGCGTCGAGGGCTTCGCCACCGTGCCGGGCGACGGGGTCGACGGCTACGCCCGCGGGGGCGTAACCGCGCCCGCCACCGCCTTCACCCGCGCCCCGCGGGGCTGGGACCACGCCGAGGCGGCGACGCTGACCACCGCCGCGCTCACCGCGTGGCGGGCGCTGCACGCCGATGCCGGCCTGAAGAGCGGCGACGTGGTGCTGGTGCAGGGCACCGGCGGCGTGTCGCTGTTCGGCCTGCAATTCGCCAAGGCGGCGGGGGCCACGGTGATCGCCACCTCCTCCAGCGACGCCAAGCTGGAGCGCCTGCGCGGTCTCGGCGCCGACCACGTCATCAACTACCGCACCGACCCGGCCTGGGGCGAGACCGCCCGGCGCCTGACCGACGGGCGCGGCGTCGACCACGTCCTCGACGTCGGCGGCCCGGCGACGCTGGAGCAGTCCATGGCCGCCGCGCGGGTCGCCGGCCACGTCTCGGTGATCGGAATCCTCTCGGGGGTCGCGGGCGAGCTGCCGCTGGTGCCGGCGCTCCTGAAGCAGATCCGGCTGCAGGGCGTGCTGGTCGGCAGCCGGCGCCACCAGATCGAGATGATCCGCGGCATCGACGCCTGCGGGCTGCGGCCGGTCATCGACCGCCGCTTCCCCCTCGACGACCTCGTCGCGGCGTTCCGCCACCAGGAGAGCAACCGTCACTTCGGCAAGATCTGCGTCGAGATCTGAGCGGTCCGGCCGGACCCGAGGCGGTGCAGCGGGCGGTGCGGCGGGCGTTCAGCGGAAGGCGATCCCGAGCCCACCGGGTATCATCAGGGCCCGGGGCGTCTCGGCCTGGCTCGGCGGCGGCGGCACGTGCGCGCAGCCGTTCTCGCAGAACGTGCGGAGTGTGCGCCGGTCGAGGCCGATGTCGCTCAGCATCTCGTCGTCGAGGGCCGAGAGAATGCGAAGATTTCGCGCCGCGATGCGGCTCTTCCGGGCAGATTTCAGGAACGAGAGGATCATGATCCAGCCTCCGTTGCGCCGAAAGATCCGTGGTTTGTCCACGATCGGCCGGATCAGCGTCGCTTTAATGCGGACTATGCGCATCCTCCGTTCGGATTAAGGGTGGCGCGCGGCGCGAATATTTTTGCCGGAGTGCGCTAGGCGTCCGCGATCGGCTGCGGGCAGAGCAGGAGCAGGCGCACCAGCTCGGCCTGGCGGCGCGTCCCCGTCTTCTCGAACAGGTGGCGCAGGTGCACGCGCGCCGTGTTCCGGGTGATCCGGCGGCGCGTCGCGCTCGCCGCGAGGTCGTTCCCGGCCAGGATGTCGACGGCCAGGGCCGCCTCCGCGGGCGTGAAGCCGAACTGGTCCTGGAGAATGCCGGGATCCGGCAGGCGCGGGGTCCCGGGGTCGGTGAGACGCAGGAGAACCGCGCCCTCGCCGATCGGGCCGAGCGTCCCAGGAATCGCCGAGGCGGCGACCAGGAGCGTCCCGCCCGCGCCCTCCAATCGCACCGAGCCGCCGCGATGGCCCGCGGCGCAGCGGGCGATGACCCGGCGCAGCGCCGCGCTGTCCTCGGGCGTCGCGCCGCGCAGGCCGCCGTGCTCCAGGCACAGGAGGCCGCGCGTGACGAAGGCCTGCGCCGCGCGGTTCAGGAAATGGGCCCGCCCGTACCGGTCGGTCACCGCCAGCCCCTGCTCGAGATGCTCCGCCAGGAGATGGAGCGCCGCCTCCACGAGGGTCGGGTCCGGGAAGGCCGGGGTGCCGCCGGCCTGAACCCGCCGCTCCTGGGCGGAGCCGATCCCGGATATCGTTTCGGCTCTGCGGGTGTGCAGGTGGGATTGACTGATCACGCTGGGATCCTCGCCGGATCGACATCACGATATCAGTAATAACCCGAAACTGGCGTCCCTTATTCCCGCCTTATCCCGGCGGGCCCCCGGTCCGGGACTGAAACAGGTCGGCGAAGGCGCGCAGGTCGCGCCGGTTGAGGTCCGAGACCGCCCAGTAGGTGAGGTCGCCGAGGTGCCAGCGCTCGATCGTGGACCCGTCGCGCCGCTCCTCGCCGGCGCCGGGGCCGTCGGCGGCGGGGACCACCGTGACGCTGATGACGTGCCTGTCGCGGCGATAGACCAGGGTCGGCACGGGGGTTCCGCCGACGATGTCGACCCGGCCGCCGACCAGCGGGAAGCCCTTGTCGGACAGGTCGGGGGCCTCGGGCGCGAGGGTGGTCCGGCCGTTGAACCAGGGCTTCACCACGTGCCGGTCCGAGGAGGCGACGTCGAAGGGCTGGGGCGCCGCGAGGCCGCGGAGATGGCCGGCGAGCACGGCCGCGCCGGTATCCGGGGCGCCGTCGGGGCGGTCGAGATAGACGATCCCGCTGCCGAGCGCGGCCCCGCCGACGAGGCCGACGAGCAGCGTCGCGGCCAGCGCCTGCCGGGATCTGCGCCAGGATTCGAGCCAGGCCTCGACCCAGGTCCCGACCCAGGACCCGAGCCGGGTCCCGAGCGGGCCTCCGAGGCGGCCGCGCGACGGGGGCGGGTCGGTGAAGCCGATCTGCTCGATCACGCGCGCCCGCAGGGATTCCGGGGCGGGCGGCCCCGCGAGGGGCCCGCGCAGGGTGGCCGAGAGGTCGCGGAGGCGTTCCGCCAGGGCCCACGCGTCGGGATCCGCCGCGAGACGGCGCTCCATGGCCAGGACTTCGCCGGGCGACAGCTCGCCGTCCGCGTAGGCGCTGAGGAGCAGGAGGGTCTCGTCGTCGGTCATCGCCCGTCCTTCGCGAGCCGTGCAAGCAGGTGCTGCCGCGCGCGGCCGAGGCGCGACATCACGGTCCCGATCGGGACCCCCGTCACCGTGGCGATCTCCCGGTAGCTGAGGCCGTGGTACTCGCGCAGGACCAGCGCCTCGCGGAAGGCCACCGGCAGGGCCTCGACCGCCCGGGCGAGCTGCCCCGCGTCGTCGCGGGCGATGAGGGTCGCCTCGGGCGTCTCCGGGACCTCGGTCAGGGCGCCCCCGATCTCCAGCTCGGCGCGGGCCTCGGGGGCGAGGTCGTCGGCGAAGACCACCGCCCGCGGCCGGTGCCGCTGCAGCCAGGAATAGCCGGTGTTGCGGACAATGGTCAGGAACCACGCCCGGGCATTGCCCTCGGCGAACCCCTCGATCGCCCGGTAGGCGCGCAGACACGCCTCCTGCATCACGTCCTCGGCGTCGGTGGCGTTGCCGGTGAGCCAGTGCGCGAGCCGGTAGCCCTCGTCCAAGCGCGGGAGAACGAGCTGGCTGAAGCGCGCGCGCGCCAGGGTCGTCATGTCGGCGGCTGGGCCGGGCCCGCCCCGTCGAGAGCCTGCGAAGCCATGGGGTCCCTGCCCTCGCGCTCCTGCCTGCAGCCTTGTGCCACACAATCGGGAACCGGGCGGCGGCGGGCTTTATTCCCGCGTCCGGGCACGCGAATGTTCGGGGCGCTACTCGGGGCGCTACTCGGGAAGCCTCTCGGGCCGGTGGCGCGTCGCGACCGGCCGCCCCGGAGGCGCCCGGCGGTCCGGCGCCGCGGCCTCGCTCCGGCGGGCCTGTCCGGACGGCGATCGCCGGTCGGGTGCCGGTTCCGGGCAGCCGTCCGGACCGAGGCGCTTGCGGGCGACGCGCTCGGCCGCCGCCCGTTCCGCCGCCGAGGGGTTCGCGCCGCCGCTCTGATCCTGGGCCATGGCCATGTCCAACCGGAGCGGGACCGTCCGCGGTCCCGGTCGTGGCATCCCCGGCGCTGCCGGCCCGCATCACCGCCAACGGGAAGGGGCAGGCCCCGCCTCCTCGGAGACGGGACCTGCCCCTGGATCAACCCGCGGGTCGGGTCACGGTTCGGCGCCGGACCCGCGCGTCGGGATGCGTGCCTGCGCGACCTTAGCGGCAGACGCGCCGCGGTCCCCACGGGGTCGGACGGAAGAAGCAGCGCGGGCCGTAGAAGCGCGGCCGCCGGTAGATCGGCCGGCAGCGCCCGTACGGGCCGGGCGCCCAGCCGGGGCCGCAGCCGAAGGCGACGGTGCTGACCGCGGCGGGGCCGGTGAGCGTATCGGCGCCGGCGGGCGCCAGGGGCGCCGCGCCGGCGGAGGCCAGGCCGAGGCCGCCGACGACAGCCGCGGCGGCCGCGATCATCTTCACGTGCATCATCATCAGACCTTCTGTTCGGCTCCGCGCCAGTTCGGCCCGGCGCAAGACCCGGTCAGAATGGTCATCGGGCCTGAATGTCGGCTGACCTCCGCCATCATCGTCTAGAAACAAACATTCCGGCCGGCGCCCGCGCGGGGGCGGGCGCCGCGGCGGGGCTCTAGCGGCGGTCGGCGCGGCCCAGCAGCGAGGCCGCGGCCGCGGTGGCCCCCGCCAGCAGGATCCCGATCAGGACCGGGTTGATCGAGGCCCGGGTGTAGGCGCTGCGCATGACGTGATGGGGCGAGCCGCCCCGCACGGCCCCGTCGCGGCCGGCCGCGTGGAGGGCGCCGTCCCGCCGCTTGCCGGCCGCGCCCGCCGTCTGGCTCCGCGACATCACCTGGGCGCCCATCCAGTCGGTCGCCGCGGGGACCCGCTTGCGCAGCGCGCTCATCAGCTTGCCGCCGCCGCCGACGTAGAGGTCGCGGGGCCCGTGCTCCGCGGCGTACAGGATCGCGTCGGCGACGTCGGCAGGGTCGTAGACCGGCGGCGGCAGCTTGGGCGCCTGCGCCATGTAGTTCCGGGCATGCTCCGGGAACGGCGTGTCGATCGAGGCCGGCTTGATGAGCGTCACCGAGACCGGGGCGCCCTCCTCTTGGAGCTCCATCCGGAGCGCGTCCGTGAAGCCTTTGATCGCGTGCTTGGAGGCGGAGTACATGCCCTGGATCGGCAAGGCGAGGTCGGAGGCGACGGAGCCCAGGTTGATCAGCGCGCCGCCGGTCCGCTTCAGGTGCTGCAGCGCCACCGTCGAGCCGTAGACGATCCCCCAGAAATTGACGTCGAACAGCCGGCGATGGTCTTCGTCCGAAACCTCCTCGAGGCGGCCGAAGATCGAGAGACCGGCATTGTTGACCCAGGTGTCGAAGCCGCCGTAGGCGCGCACGGTCTCTGCGGCCAGCGCCTCGACATCCTCGCGGCGGGACACGTCGGTCACGACGGCCCGGGCCTCGCCGCCGCGCTCCTGGATGTCGCGGACGATGTCGTCGAGGGCGGCGCCGTTCCGGGCCGCCAGCACGACGCGGGCGCCGCAGCGGGCGGCCGCCCGGGCCGTGGCGAGGCCGATCCCGCTGGAGGCGCCGGTGATGACGATCACCTGCTCGCGCAGGGGCTTGTGCCGGATCTGCATGCTGCGTCTTCCTCTCTCGCGTGCTGTCTCGATGGCGGTGCTCAGCCCCGGCCTCCGCCCGGCCGGTCGCGCTCCGCGCCGAGGCTGGTCCCGCCCTGGCGCGCCTCCTCCTTCTCGGTGCCGGCCCGCTCCATCGGGCCGTCCTGCGGCCTGACCGTGCCGGTTGCGGTGTCGCGGGGGCTGTCGGCCAGGCCCGCGCGCTCCGGCTCGCCGTGCGGCATCCGCTCGGCCTGGGTGTCGTCCGGCGTGTCCGCCATGCTGCATCCCTCGCGATGGGCCTGATCCCCTGAGGGCCAACCCGTCAGGCGGCCGGCGTATCCGGCGGCCCCGGCCACGACGGCGGACGCTGCGCGGGTGGAGATGCGGGAGGGTGCGGGTCGGGCGAACGCGCCGCAGGAACACGGCCGCGGGGCCCGTGTTGTCTGCCAAATCTTTTTCACGAGGCGCCGATGTCAGGAACCGCCAAGAAGACCGACCCGAAACTGTGGGACAAGGTCAAGACGCAGGTCACGAAGTCCGAGAAGGGCGGGAAGCCCGGCCAGTGGTCGGCGCGCAAGGCGCAGATCGCGACCGCCGAATACAAGAAGGAAGGCGGCGGCTACGCCGGCAAAAAGTCGGCCGACAACCATCTCCAGCAATGGACCGACGAGGAGTGGGGCACGAAGTCTGGCAAAGAGAGCGGCAAGACCGGCGAGCGCTACCTGCCCAAGAAGGCCCGCGAGAGCCTGACCGACACGGAATACGCCGCCAGCACGGCCAAGAAGCGCGCCGATACCCGGAAGGGCAAGCAGTTCTCGAAGCAGCCGAAGGCCGCCGCCGAGAAGGCCGCCGCGGCGCGCGAGGACGGCAAGTCCACCAAGGCGTCCGGAAAAGGCAAGACGTCCGGCAAGACGACCGGCAAGTCTGCCGCCAAGGCGTCCGGCAAGGCGGAAACGACCAAGGCCGCGCTGATGCGCAAGGCCCGGGCGCAGAACGTGCCCGGCCGGTCGCGGATGTCGAAGGCGCAGCTGGAGCACGCGGTCCACGCCTGAGGCGCGCCGCGGCGGGCCCTCGCCCCCGACGCAAGACGTCCCGGGAATGGCTCCCGGGACGCTCCTCGGCTCAAGCGGCCAGTTTGATCGGGCTGGGGATGCTCAGGTCGAGAGGGGATGCGGCCTGTCCAGAGGCCCGCGCGCCGTCCCGGTGGTCGGGACGGCGCGCGGGTGGATCTTAGTACGAGCCGAACTTGTAGTTCAGGCCGGCGCGGATGACGGCGAACTCGTCGTCGCGGCGGCCGATGTTGTTGTACACCACCGGGAAGTTGTTGGCGGCGTTGATGACGAACGCACCCTGGTTGCGGGTGTTGCGGTCGAGGTTGACGTACAGGCCTTCGACCTTGAGCGTCACGGCGTTCGAGCGGAAGAAGTTCAGGAACGAGTCGGTGGGCAGGGCGTACTCGATGCCGCCGCCGACCGCGTAGCCGGTGCGGAAGCTGTCGTTGCCGGCGAAGCCGCCGAAGGAGCGGTCGGCGCTGCCCGAGCCGTAGGCGAAGCCGCCGGTGCCGTACACGAGGACGCGGTCGAAGGCGTAGCCGATGCGGCCGCGGACGGTGCCGAAGAAGTCGAGGCTGGAGAGGCCGCGCGGGTCGGTGACGTAGTAGCCGGGGGCCAGCGGACCGACGAGGAAGGCGTTGTTCCGGCTGCGGCCGAAGTCGAGGTACTGGGCGTCGGCCTCGACACCGACGACGATGCCGGAGCCCGGGGTGAGCTGGAAGTTGTAGCCAACCTGGCCACCGCCGGTGAAGCCTTCCTGGTTGCGCTGGCTGAAGAAGGCGGTGGTGCCGTTGCCGTAGGGGGCGGGCACGCCGAAGCTGTTGGTGTTGTTGCTGCTGGCGTCGAAGGCGTAGCCGGCGTTGATACCGAAGTAGGCGCCGGTCCAGGTGAAGACCGGGACGGGGGTGAACACCGGCGGCGGGGCGGCGCGGCGCGGCAGGTCGGCGGCCGAGGCGGCGCCGGTCAGGAGAGCCGTGGCGGCGCTCGCGAGCAGAAGCTTCTTGATCATCTGGTCCTCTGTCTCCCGTTGGGCGGGATGTGTGCGGGGCGGACAGAACGCCAGGACGTGCCGGGGCGATAGTGCATCGCTGCAACAGCTCGGAATCGGGTCTTTGACCCCGAAACAGCCAGGTGCGCTGGAGCACATCGCGAAATCGACTGGTCTAGCCCGAGAAGAACTTCGGTATCCGAATGTTTCCAGAAACAAAATGCCCCGTCGCGCTCGAGCGGACGGGGCTTCAGTTTGTCGGTGAACGTTCCCAGGACCAACCAGGAAGCTTCGAGGTTTAATAAATCCTACCGGTCGGCGGCCCGCAAGCCCGATCGCGATCCCGCGAGCGGTTAACATTAATTTACGGGTGGTGCCCGCGCATCCCCGGGCGCGCGGGTGCGGGCGGCGCCGCAGATCTCGCGCGATCCCGTCCCGTATTGCGGGGCTTTCGGACGCCATCGCGCCTCTGTGCGGGCACCACTCGCGCGTCCGGCCGCGGATCTGCACAGATGAAACCGGCCGCCCGACTGGCCCGAGTCTTGATCGCGCATCGCCGGGTCTTGGCGCGCGGCCGCGGCCGGATCGATCTCCTCGGAACCGGCAGATCTCGCGGGGGATCGGCGGCGGCGCGGCGCCGGTCTCCCGGCCTGTGGAGAAGGCGCCGCCGCGCCGGGGCGGCGCGGCGGCCGCGGCTTTTCCGGCGCGCCGCAGGCCCTATCTGCCGGCCTCGTCGTCGGTGGAGATTTCAGGAGACGCGCATGCACCCCGTCGCGCTGCCTTCGATGCCGGCCCTCCGGGCCCGGACCGGGATCGGGGATGCCGGCCCCGCGCCGGCCGGGAGGCCTCGATGACCGACACGCCGGCCCCGTATCTCGCGGTGGCGTTCCTCTCGGCGCTGTGCCTGCTCGTGGCCGGGCTGCAGGCGGAAGGCCTCCTGTGGTGATCCGCCCGGTCCGGAGCCGCGCCGCCGTCCGTCCCGGCGGCCGGCGGAGGCGGGGCGCGGCGCGTCCGCCCGCGTAGCCCGCCGATGTTCGGCTTCTCCCTCAGCGCGACCGAGCCCGACAGCATCGCCCACATCATCCAGGTGGCGCTCGCGCCCGCCTTCCTGCTGTCGGCGCTGGCGACGCTGCTCAACGTGTTCTCGACCCGCCTCGGCCGGATCTCCGACAAGGTCGACAGCCTCTCGGCGGAGGCCGCCCGGGCGACGGAAGCCGAGGCCGGCCGCCTCGCCCGCCGGCTGACCTTCCTGCGGCGGCGCTCCTTCGTGCTGGACGTGGCGGTGGTCCTGGCCTCGCTGGCGGGCGGCCTGATCGGTCTTGCCGTGCTCACGCTGTTCGTCGGCGCGCTGCGCGACGCGGCGACCGCGTCCGTCCTGTTCGCCTGCTTCGGAGCGGCGCTGGTCTGCACCGTGGCGGCGATCGCGGCGTTCATGACCGAGATCCTCATGGCCGGCCGCGGCGTCCGCGACGCGGTCGACCGGCAGCAGGATCAGGTTTCGACGCCGCGGTGAGGCCCGTCCCGGATCGCCCGGACGCGCTCCGCGACCGGGGGCGGCCTCCCGGTCTTCCGGAGATCGCGGGGCGAGCCCGTGCCGCGCGCTGCGGCCGCGCCCGCCGTGCGGGCTGGGCGATCCGGAGCGAACGGGCGGTGATTTCGGTTGCGGCGTGCGCGAGCCGGGCCTTAGTCTCGCGGTGGCCCGACTCCGCCGCCGGCGACGCCCGAGTGTTCCGTCATGAGCATCGCGATCCTGATTGCCTTCGTTGCCGGCGCGCTCTGCCTCGGGATCCTGTCCGCGGTCATCCCGTTCGGGCGGCGCGAGGCCGAGGAGCTGGACGAGGCGCTCCCGTACGAGGACGAGTTCTTCGACGTGGGCGGCCCTGTGATCGATCTGGAGCCGCGCCACCTCACCTGACGGCGCGTCGGTCCGAAGCCTACCGGCCTGCCGATCCCCCGGTGCCGGACGTCGCGGCGTCCTGCCGGGCCGACCAGACCACCCGCCCGGCGGAATCCCGCAGGGCCGCCGAGCCCGCGCGGCCGGCGCGCAGCTCCGCGAAGCGGGCCTTGGCGGCGGCGACCGCCGCCTCCACGAGGGGCCCGGGAATCTGCTCGTCGTGGATGATGATGCCGCCGGCGCTTTCCCGGTGGATCATGCACTGCAGCCGGTAGGGCGCCTGGGTCTCGGGCGTGGCCATGTGGCGATCTCCCGTCCGGTCACGGGACCCGCGCGCCGCCGGAACGGGCGTGGCGCAAGCATCCCGGGCGCCGGCCTCTCTCGGTACGACGCGTCGAGCGCGATCCATACCAGATCGGTCCGGCCCGCGGGCGATCCCGCGCGGTGCCTCTCGCGCTCGCCCCCAACATCCCGCGCGGACGGGCATCGCCCGGCGGTCGGACGCCGCCCTGGCTCCGTCAGGCCGCCTCGCCCGCCGCGTCGTCGGCGTCCGGGATCGTCTCCGGATCGCCTACGAGGGCGTCGTGCCGGTCGGCCGTCGCGACGCGCTCGCGGTGTGGTCGGCCACCTCGCCGCGCTCAACCGCGCCTGCGGGTGTAGCGCTCGACCACGCGCTGCCGGTGCGACGGGAGCTCCGGCAGGCGGGAGGGGCCCGCCAGGGCACGGTCCCGGGCCGCGGGGGGGCGGGGCGCGGGCAGCAGCTCCGGCGGGAACCGGGGCGTCTCGACGACGACCGCCTCCAGCACGATGGGCCGCATCCGCGGCGCGGAACGCACCGGTCGGCCAGGCCGTGCCGCGAGGGTGCCGAGGGCCCAGAGCCCGAGGCAGAACAGGCCGATCAGGATCCCGTCCCAGGACGGCTCGGTCCGGCACATCAGGATCCCGGTGCCGGTGAGGGCGGCCGCGGCCGCGAACAGGCGCGGTGTCGGATCGGCGGAACGCATGCACCACCGTCGGTGCGGAGCCCTAGGGACGCGTGAACGGGATCGCTTGAATTGTCGGCACCGCCGGATTCTCCCCAGGCTATTCCCAGGTTCTCTCCAAGTTCTCCTCAGGTTCTCCCGGTACGCACCGGCCCCGGCGGCCGGGACGGGCACCGCGGCCCGGCGGACGCGCCTCAGTCCGCCAGGCTGGACGGGGCCTGCCACGCGACGCCGGCATGCTCGCGGATGTCCCCGGCCCGGGATCCGGTATCGGCGTCGCTCGTCCAGTCGCCGGGCTCGGCGACGTGGGCGATCTCGGCGTCCGGATAGGCGGCCGCCAGGAACAGGCGCGCCTCGCCCTCGGCCTCGGCCCGGACCGTCACGAGCGGCCGCTCGCCGCCCGCGTCGCGCACCTGCGCGATGAACAGCTTGGTCATGGTCTCCCTCCGGACTCGTCCGCCGGCGCGGCGGGATCAGGCCTGCAGTTCCTCGACGTGGAGGCCGCCGGCCCGCAGATGGTTCGGGATCCGCGTGCGGTCGCGGAAGCCGGCGGCGCGCGCCATCGCGTCGAGGGCGGCCATCGGATCGAGCGCCGCACCGCTCCAGAGAATCGCGCCCGTCGCCGCCTGCATGATCCGGAACACCTTCACGCCACGCTCCCGGTCTCGACCCTCGGACAAGCTCGCGGGATTCGCGGGTGTTCCCGACGCGCGGCCGCGGGCGGCTGCGGCCGATTCGCGCCGGCCCGGCCCCGGCGGGAACGGGCGCCGCCGGGGTGCGGTTCTCCAGCCGACGCCGGCACAAGCCGGCACGGCGACGACCCGCGTCGAGACCCCGCTCGGGATCCAAGGAGAGCCATGACCAGCCGCACCGTTCAGTCCGCCCTGCTCGCCCTCGCCCTCGTTGCCGGCAGCGCCGGGATGGCCGCCGCGCAGAGCACGCCCAACGGCAACACCTCGTCTCCCGGCGCCCCCGCGGGCGACAACAGCACCGGCAACGGCGCCACCGGCAGCGGCGCGGCCCCGAGCGGCCGGTAACCGCCGGTTAACCATAAGGGTCGAAGCCCTCGATCCTCACAACCGTGCAACTCACCGTCCCGCGGCCACCCGGCCTGCGGGACGTTCTGTTTCACGGCCCCTTGCCGGCCCCTTGCCGGCCTCTCGCCGACCGCGCCGGGACGGGGCACGGCGCGGAGTCCGGTGATTGGAACGGAGTGCCACTTTTCTGGGCAGACAGAATCGCCATATTGTCGGCGTGACCGGGCCGCGCCCGGTCAGGACTAACACGGGCGATGCGACCGAAACCGATCCTGCAGCTCAGGGGCGAGAGCCCGGGTCATCGTCAGGCCGACGACTGGCGCGACGCCGTCGCGCCGTTCTGGGATTTCACGATCCGCCGGGAGGACCTACCCGATTTCCGCGGGCAGTCCCGGGTCCGTCACCTCGGCACCGCGATCGTCTGCAGCGCCCGCGCCTCCGGGCTCCGGTTCGTGCGCGCGCGGGCCCTGACCGCCCGGATGGGCGTCGACCACATCGTCGCCCACATGCGCGTCTCCGGGCAGTCCCGGGTCACGATCGGCGGCCGGGAGCGGGACTGCGCCCCCGGCGACATCTGCCTGTTCGACCTGTCGCAGCCGCTCTCCGCCGCCTCCACGGACTACGAAGCCATCACGGTGGTGCTGCCGCGCCCGCTCTTCGGATCCCGGCAGAGCGGCCTCGACGCCCTGCACGGCTCGGTGATCCGGGGCGCGACCCCGTTCGGCCGGATGCTCAGCGACCACCTGCACTCCCTGAGCGCGCACGCGACCGGGTTCTCGGAGCCGGAGGCCGCGGCGGCGGCCGAGGCCACCGCCGCGCTGCTCGGCGCGGCGACCCTGGGCCTGCCGGAGGACGGAGGGGGCACGCAGCCGCCCGAGCGGGCGCCTCTGCTCGTCGCGATCCGGCGCTTCATCGAGGCCGAGCTGGCCTCCGCGGACCTGTCCGCCGAGACGATCGGGCGGCGGTTCGGCGTCTCGCGGAGCGCCCTCTACCGGCTGTTCGTCCCCCTCGGGGGGGTCTCCGGCTACGTCCGGCAGCGCCGGCTCGCCCGCGCCTACCGCGACCTCGCCACCGGCGACGGGCGCTTCGCCCGCATCTCCGAGGTGGCGTATCGCTGGCGCTTCGAGAGCCCCGCGCATTTCACCCAGGCCTTCCGCGCGGAGTTCGGCTGCGCCCCCCGGGACGTCCGCGACCGGGCCGCGGCCGAGCCCGACCGGTCCCCGGCCGCGGAGCCGCCGGCCCAGGCCGAGACCTGGGCCGACTTCTACCAGTGGGTCCTCAAGCTGGCGGCCTGAGGGGTCCGGGGCCGGCACCCCGGACCTTGTGCCCCCGGCCTCGGATGGATCATAAGGGCCGCGATGACCTTCGGGGTTCGGCATAGGCGCCCGGCCGGGGCGCGGGGCTGGTGGGCGCTCGCCGCCCGCGCGCTCGCGCTCGTCCTGGCGCTGACCGTCGCCGCTCCGGGCGTCGGCCTCGCGGCGGATCTCGCCTTCCACGCGGGCGGCCACCACGACCGGGGCCAGGGCCCGGCCCTCGACGCGCCGGCGGCGCCCGCGACCGTCGATCCCGGCCTCTCGGAGCACCTCCATTGCGGCTGCCATCAGGCGGCCCGCCTGGAGGCCACCGAGATCGCGCCCCCGGCCGCCCCGGGCCGGGTGCTGCCGGGCGCCCTCGCCCAGGGCCGTCCCTCCGTCAGTCCCGACCGCCTGCCGCGGCCTCCGCGCGCGTGAGCTGACGCCGCCCGCGGGCGGCGCTCCGCCCGGATGCCGAACCGGCTCCGGGTTCACCCCCACGCGACACCTGAACGGGACCCTCCGGGACCGCCGCGCGCGGCACCCCGCCCTCCCGGCCGAGCAGCTTTCCCATGCGCATCATCCTGTCCGTGGCCGCCGCCGCGGCACTCCTGGCCGCCGGCTTCGCCCTCGGCGCCGCCGCCCCCGGCGCCCCGACCCTGCCCGACCGTCTCCGGCAGACCCTCGCGTCCGTCGGGCTCGCCCGAGCCCCGGCCGACGACCACGATCAGCGCTACGCGGCGGCCGCACCGGACCGGCCCAAAGCCGCGCCCGACCCGCACGCGGGCGACGATCACGCCGGCCACGACCACAACCACGCGCACGGCAACGAGCACGGCGACGAGCACGGCGACGAGCACGGCGCCGACGAGCCTCACGAGGCGGGCACGATCCGGATGCGGCCCGATCAGGTCGCCGGCCAGGACATCGTCACGCGCAGAGTGGAGGGCGGCACGCTGGCGCGCCACCTCCTCGTCCCCGGCACGATCACGCCCGACACCGACCGGATTGCCCGGGTCCCGGCCCGGGTGGTCGGGACCGTGGCGGAGATGCGCAAGCGCCTCGGCGACGCCGTGCAGGCGAACGAGGTCGTCGCCATCCTCGACAGCCGCGAGGTCGCCGACGCCAAGAGCGAGTACCTCACCGCCCAGGTCCAGGCCGAGCTGCAGACGATCAACTTCGAGCGCCAGCAGAAGCTGCTCGCCTCGCGCAGCGCCTCCGAGGCCGCGTTCGAGACCGCCCGGGCCGCCTATCTGGAGAACCGGCTCCGGGTCGACCTCGCCCGCCAGAAGCTGTCGGCGCTCGGCCTCGACGCCGCCGAGGTGGCGGCCGCCCAGAAGCGCGACGAGGCCACCCCGAACCAGTCGACGCTACGCCGCTACCCCCTGCGGTCGCCCCTCGCCGGCCGCATCGTCGAGCGCAAGGTCGATGTCGGCACGGCGGTCGGCAAGGAGGGCGATCCGGCCGACCTCTACACGGTGGCGGACCTCTCCACGGTCTGGATCGAGCTGTCGGTGCCGACCGTCGACCTCGCCCAGGTGCGGGAAGGCGCCCGCGTGACGGTCACGCCCGGCCGGACGGGCGAGACGGAGCGCCGGGCGGAGGGCCGGGTGATCTTCGTCAGCCCCTTCCTCAACCCCGACACGCGCTCGGCCCGGGTGGTGGTCGCCCTGCCGAACCCCGACTTCGCGTGGCGGCCGGGCACCTTCGTGACCGCCGAGGTCGAGATCGCGCAGGATTCGGTCCCGGTCCGGATCCCCAAGGCGGCGGTCCAGACCGTCGAGGGCCGGAGCGTCGTCTTCGCGCGCACGGCCGAGGGGTTCGAGAAGCGGCCGGTCACCCTCGGCCGCTCCGACGACGAGGCCTTCGAGGTCACCGCCGGGCTCGAGCCCGGTGCCGAGATCGCGGTCGGCAACGCGTTCCTGCTGAAGGCCGAGCTCGGCAAGGCCGACGCCGGCCACGCCCACTGAGGAGACGGACGATGATCAGCCGCATCCTCGCCGTCTCGGTCCGCCAGCGCTGGCTGGTGCTGCTCCTCGTGCTGCTGGCCTCGGCCTTCGGCGCCGCCGCGCTCACGCGGCTGCCCATCGACGCCGTGCCCGACATCACCAACAACCAGGTCCAGATCAACACCCTGGCCCCGTCCCTGTCGCCGGCCGACGTCGAGCGGCAGGTCACCTACCCGGTCGAGACGGCGCTCGCCGGTATCAAGGGCCTCGAGTACACCCGCTCGCTCTCGCGCAACGGCTTCTCGCAGATCACCGCGGTCTTCGCCGAGTCCCTCGACATCTACTTCGCCCGCCAGCAGGTCGCCGAGCGTATCGCCCAGGTGCGGGAGGAGCTGCCCTCCGGGGTCGAGCCGCGGATGGGCCCGATCTCCACGGGGCTCGGCGAGATCTACATGTGGTCGGTCCAGTACGCGCCGCTGCCTGAGCGCGCGGCCGTGCCGGCGGGCCGGCCGGGCTGGCAGCCGGACGGGAGCTACCGGACCCCGGAGGGGCAGGCGCTCAGGACGGAACTGGAGCAGGTCGCCTACCTGCGCACGGTGCAGGACTGGATCGTGCGGCCGCAGATCAAGTCCGTCCCCGGCGTCGCCGGCGTCGACGGGATCGGCGGCTTCGAGAAGCAGTACCACGTCCAGCCGGACCCCACGAAGCTCACCGCCCTCGACCTGTCCTTCGCGGACGTCGCCCGGGCGCTCCAGGCCAACAACGCGAACCAGGGCGCCCGCTACCTGGAGGATAACGGCGAGAGCTACGTGGTGCGCGCGGCCGGCCGCCTGGAGAGTCCGGAGGCGATCGCCGACGTCGTCGTGGCGAGCCGCGGCGGCGTGCCGGTGCGGATCCGCGACGTCGCCACGGTGCGGATCGGGCGCGACCTGCGCACCGGCTCGGCGAGCGAGAATGGGCAGGAGACCGTCATCGGCACCGCCCTGATGCGGATCGGCGAGAACAGCCGCACGGTGGCGGCCGCCGTCGATGCCCGCATGGACCAGATCCGGCGGGCCCTGCCCCCCGGCATCGTCGTCCAGACCGTCCTCGACCGGACGCAGCTCGTCGAGGCCACGATCCGCACGGTGGGCAGGAACCTCGCCGAGGGCGCGGCCCTCGTGATCGTCGTCCTGTTCCTGCTGCTCGGCAACATCCGGGCGGCGCTGATCGCCGCGCTGGTCATTCCGGCCGCCATGCTGATGACCGTGACCGGCATGGTCGAGGGGAGGATCTCGGCCAACCTGATGAGCCTCGGGGCGCTGGATTTCGGGCTCATCGTCGACGGGGCGGTGATCATCACCGAGAACGCGCTGCGCCACCTCGCCGAGCGGCAGCACGCCCTCGGGCGGCCGCTCGTGCTGGAGGAGCGCCTGGAGACGGTGCGGGGCTCGGCCGAGGAGATGATCGCGCCGTCCCTCTACGGGCAGGCGATCATCATGCTGGTCTACGTCCCGCTCCTGACCTTCACGGGGGTCGAGGGCAAGATGTTCCAGCCGATGGCGCTGACCGTCATCCTCGCCCTGGCGGCGGCCTTCGTGCTGTCGCTGACCTTCGTGCCGGCCCTGATCGCCATCGCGCTGACCGGCCGGGTCACCGAGGCCGAGAACCCCCTCGTCCGAGGCCTGAAGGCGCTCTACCGGCCCGTCCTCGCGGCGGCGATCCGGGCGCCCGCCCCGTTCGTCGGGGCGGCGCTGCTCCTCCTCGCGGGCGCAGGGCTGCTCGCCACCCGGCTCGGGACCGAGTTCATCCCGCAGCTCGACGAGAAGAGCATCGCCCTCAACGCCACACGGATCCCGTCCACCTCCCTCACCCAGTCGCAGGCGATGCAGCTCAAGGTGGAGCGGGCGATCGCCAAGTTCCCGCAGGTCGCCTACGTGTTCTCGAAGACCGGCACCGCCGAGGTCGCCACCGACCCGATGCCGCCGAATTCCTCCGACACCTTCGTGATGCTCAAGCCGCAGGCGGACTGGCCCGACCCGGGCCTGTCGAAGGCCGAACTGCAGGAGCGGATCGAGGCGTCCTTGAGCGAGCTCGTCGGCAACGTCTCGAGTTCTCCCAGCCGATCCAGCTGCGCTTCAACGAGCTGCTCGCCGGGACACGGGGCGACCTCGCCGTGAAGGTGTTCGGCGACGCCTTCGAGCCGATGCTGGAGACCGCCAACAGGATCGCCGCGATCCTGCGCGGGATCCCGGGCGCCGACGACGTGAAGGTCGAGCAGATCACCGGCCTGCCGGTCTTCGAGATCAAGATCGACCGGACCGAGGCGGCCCGGCTCGGCCTCAGCACCGGGGCGATCCAGGACGTGATCGGCGCCGCCATGGGCGGTCGGGACGCCGGGGTCGTGTTCGAGGGCGACCGGCGCGTGCCGATCGTCGTGCGCCTGACCGATCAGGTCCGCGAGGACCGGGAGGCCCTGGAGAACCTGCCCGTCCCCCTGCCCCCGGGCGCGAACGGCAAGGCCGCCTCCGTGCTCCTGCGGCAGGTGGCGCAGTTCTCGGTGAGCGAGGGGCCGAACCAGATCAGCCGCGAGAACGGCCGGCGCCGGGTCGTGGTCACCGCCAATGTCCGCGGGCGCGACATCGGCTCGCTGGTGGCGGAGGCGCAGGCGAAGGTCGCCGCGCAGGTGACCCTGCCGGCGGGCTCGTACGTCACCTGGGGCGGCCAGTTCGAGAACCTCGCCTCGGCTCAGGCGCGGCTCACCGTGGTGGTGCCGGTGTGCTTCTTCCTGATCTTCCTGCTGCTCACCTCGGCGCTCGGCAGCGCGCGGGACGCGCTCCTGGTGTTCAGCGCGGTGCCGCTGGCGCTCACCGGCGGCATCGCGGCCCTGTGGCTGCGGGGGATGCCGCTCTCGGTGCCGGCCGCGGTCGGGTTCATCGCGCTCTCGGGGGTGGCGGTGCTCAACGGCCTCGTGATGCTGACCTTCATCAAGCAGCTCGTCGCCGCGGGCCGGCCGCTGCGGGCGGCGATCCGCGAGGGCGCCCTCACCCGGTTGCGGCCGGTGGCGATGACCGCGCTGGTCGCCTCCCTGGGTTTCGTGCCGATGGCGCTCGCCACCGGCACCGGGGCCGAGGTGCAGCGGCCGCTGGCGACCGTGGTGATCGGCGGCCTGATCAGCGCGACCCTGCTGACCCTGGTGGTGCTGCCGGCGCTCTACGCGCGGTTCGGGCGCGCCGGTCCGGCCGACCGCGCCGCGCCCACGGCGGAGCCGGTGGCGGATCGCGCCGCCTGACGGCGCCCGCGCCTCGGCCGCGGCTGCCCTGAGGCGGAAGGTCAGGCGGGGAGGATGTGCAGCATCCCGCCGACCATCCCGAGGGCCCCGATGCCGATCAGCCCCGCGGCGATGTAGAGCCGCATCCGGCTCGCGTCGGCGGCCGACGGCGGCTGGGGGTCTTCGGGCAGGTCGAACCAATCCATCGGGTGGGCGCAGCCGGTCGGGTGGGCGGGAGGCGCCGCCCTAGGCCTGCCCGATGACGACGGGATGACGGTGGGATGACCGCAGCGCAGGCCGCTACGGCTTCACCAGCAGCACGTTCACCGCCTTGGCGAGCACGTGGACGGTGTCGCCCTCTCGGAGGCCCAGCTCCTCCAGCGAGTCGACCGTCATGACCGAGGCCATGCGGTAGGCGGTGCCGACCAGCTCCACCTCGACCTGGGCCATCACGTCCCCGCGCTTGATCGCCGTCACCGTGGCGGGGATGTCGTTGCGCGCGCCGTGTTTCATGGGAGCTTCCGGGTTGCGCAGCCGGTTCGGCCGCCATCGAGGCCTATCGCGGCCGGGGCCCCGGCATCAATCACGACGCCGGGACCGCGATCGGGAAACCTCCGGGAAACCGCCGCGGAGCGGCCCGGGGCAGGGCCGGATCAGCGACGGCCGGAGGTTCCGGCCGAGCCGCCATCGCTGCCGCCGGGCTGGAATCCGGCCGCGTTCGGCGGCCCCTTCATCCGGCCGTCCTGCTTCGGCATCTCCGAGCCCGGAGATCCGGTCGTCGTGCCCGTCGTCTCGCCTTTGCCCGTCGCGCCCTGGCCCGTGTAGCCGGCCGCGTTGGGCGAACCCTGCATGCGGGTCCCGGTATTCTCCGCGGCCGTGGCGGCCGCGCCTGTCGCCAGGAGGCCGGCGACGGTCAGGCTGATCAGCGTCTTCATGTGCGAATCCTCAAGCGCTTCCCCAGGCCGCCTCTCCGGACGTACCGGGGCAACGCGGGAGGACGGATCCCGTTCACGCCGCCGCGACCGGACCGGCGCGGGCGCCGGGGTTGCGGGACAATACTTGCTGCGATGCGATATTTCTGCATCGAAGACGGGACGCGAGCCCGTTCCGCGAGGCAATGTATTGATTTATGTACGGAGTTGAGCCGCCCGGCACAATTGCATTCCGTCGCAGAATCTGTTTGAATATTCGGACGCGTTGCATTCCATCGTGGTGACTGAATTCGCTTGCGGCCTATCGGGCTCCGCGAGGAGGTCGAACATGTACGCTTTGGCCAAGACCAGAGAGAGAACCGACTGGGAGCTGGTCGTCGTCTTCGGCAGCTGGATCGTCTTCGAGATCGCGATCCTGATGCTGTGCTTGGTGTCGATGTAGGCTTTCTTCGGGACTACGCCCGATCCGTCGCGCCCCGGGCGGTGCCGGATCCCCGGCCCGGTGGCCGATGCTTGGAGATGCGCGGAGACGCTTGAGAAACCCGCGCGTGCCGGGGCATGCTCTGCCGATCGCAGGAGTCGCCGACAGGGTCGGCGCGACGGCAGGGGACGGGTGCATGGCGAAGGCGGTGCGGGCGGGCGGTGATCGCGAGGCGCGTCAGAGACCCCCGGCCGAGGACGTCCACGCCGCGGAACTCGCGCGCCTGCGCGCCGAGGATCCGGCGCCGCGGCCGCCGGGCTGGCAGCTCTCGCTCCAGGCCGTCCGGCGCTTCATCTGCGGCGACGGCGCGACGCCCGCCAAGGTGGTCTGCGCCCCGGCGCTCGTGGAGCGGGCCATGGTCACCCTGGCGACCTCCCGCGCCCTGCTGCTGATCGGCGAGCCCGGGACCGCCAAGAGCCTGCTCTCGGAGCTCCTCGCCGCCGCGATCAGCGGGCTCTCGACCCTGACGATCCAGGGTGGCGCGTCGCTGACCGAGGACCAGATCCGCTACGGCTGGAACTACGCGCTGCTCGTCGCCGAGGGGCCGAGCCCGCGCGCCCTGGTGCCGGGCGCCCTCCATACCGGCCTCAGCGAGGGGCGGATCGTCCGCTTCGAGGAGCTGACCCGCTGCCCGCTGGAGGTGCAGGACAGCCTGCTCTCGGTCCTGTCCGACCGGGTGCTCGCGGTGCCCGAACTCACCGGCGCGGACGGGATGGTCTACGCCCGGGAGGGGTTCAACCTGATCGCCACGGCCAATACCCGCGACCGGGGCGTCAACGAGATGTCGGCGGCCCTCAAGCGCCGGTTCGGCTTCGAGACCGTCTTCCCGATCGCCGATCTCGACGCCGAGCTCGCCCTGGTGCAGCGCGAGGCCACCGCCCTGCTGGCCCGCTCCGGCGTGCCCCGCGCCCCGGATCCGGAGGTGCTCGAACTCCTCGTGACCTGCTTCCGGGAGCTGCGCGAGGCCGTGGACACCGAGGGCACCGGCATGGAGCGGCTCTCGTCCGTGATGAGCACCGCGGAGGCGGTCAGCGTCGCCCACGCCATCGGCGTGAAGGGCCATTTCCTGCGCGGCGATGCCGGCCGGCCGGAGGACATCGTCGCCTGCCTCGCCGGCACCGCCGCCAAGGACGACGCCGAGGACCTCGCCCGCCTGCGCCGCTACCTCGACCAGCGCGTCAGCCGCCGCTCCGGCGCGGCGTGGCGGGAGTTCTACGCGGCGCGGCACCTCCTCACCCCGCAATGAACCCCGCAACGAGCGGTCCCGCGCCGGATCCCGGCCGCCTGACCGTCATCGGCGTGCGCCACCATTCCCCGGCCTGCGCCGGGCTCGTCCGGCGCACGATCGCGGCGCTGCGGCCGGCCTGCGTGCTGATCGAGGGGCCGGTCGACTTCAACCCGCACCTGCCCGACCTCGCCCTCGGCCACGACCTACCGGTGGCGATCTTCTCGTTCCGGGCCGACGCGGCGGGCAGCGCCGCCTCCTACACGCCGTTCTGCGCCTTCTCGCCGGAATGGCAGGCCCTGGAGGCGGGCCGGGCGGTGGGTGCCGAGACGCTGTTCTGCGACCTGCCGGCCTGGGACCCGGCCTTCGGACGCCGCGCCAACCGCTACGCCGACCCGCACGGGGCGCGCGCCGAGGCGGCCGAGCGGGCGCTGGCCACCGCCCTCGGCGTCGCCGACCAGGACGCCCTCTGGGACGTCCTCGCCGAGGCGGCGCCCGAGGCGGAACTGCCGGCCCGGCTCGACCGCTACTTCGCCCTGCTGCGCCCGCCCGGCACGGACGATCCCGCCGAGGAGGCCCGCGAGCGCTTCATGGGCGCCTACGCGGCCCACGCCCTGCGGGCGGCCGGCGACCGGCCGGTCGTCCTCGTCTGCGGCGGCTGGCACGCGGACGCCGTCCGGCGCCACGCCGCGCGCGCGGACGGGACCCGGCCCGAGCCGGCGCCGCCGGAGCCGGACCTGCGCACCGGCAGCTACGTGGTGCCCTACGCCTATCCCCGGCTCGACCGGTTCTCGGGCTACGCGGCCGGCATGCCTGCGCCGGGCTACTACGAGCGCGTGGCCGAGTCGGGCCTCGCCCCCGCGGCCGACTGGGCGATGACGGCGATCACCGCGGCCCTGCGCGAGGCCGGGCAGGTCGTCTCCACCGCCGACCGCGTCGCTTGGCGGGTCCACGCCGAGGCCCTCGCCCGGCTGCGCGCCCATCCCGCGATCCTGCGCGCCGACCTGATCGACGCGGCCCTCGCGGCCCTGGTGAAGGACGCCCTCGACCGCCCGCCCGCCTGGGCTGCCGGCCGCGCCGCGCCCGGCCACCCGGCGCTCGCCGCGATGCTGCGGGCGCTCACCGGCCCGCGCGAGGGACGCCTCGCCCCCGGCACCCGGCAGCCGCCCCTCGTGGCCGACGTCGCCGAGCGCCTGCGCGCCGCCGACCTGGAGCCGGGGCCGGCCCGCCGCAGCGTCGACCTCGACTGGGCCGAGCCCGGCGACCGGGCGCGGGCGCACCTGCTCCACCGGCTGGTCCTGCTCGGGTTGCCGGGGATCGCCCGCGAGGGCCCGGACCGCGCCGGGCCCGGCCTGCCGCGGGAGCGCTTCACGCTCGTGCGCCACCCGCACTGGCTCGGCGCCCTGATCGAGGCCTCGCTCTGGGGCGGGACCCTGGAGATGGCTGCCTCCGCCCGGATCACCGCCCGGGTCGAAGCGGCGCCCGATTCCCTCGAAATCCTCGCCGGGGCCCTGTCCGACGCGCTGTTCGCCGGCCTCACCCTGGAGGGCGAACTGCTCGCCCGCCTGAGCGCGGGCATCGCGGCGGCGCACGACGCTGCCGCCCTGGGCGCCGCCGGGGCCGGGATCGTGCGGCTGTACCGGTTCGGCGACGCCTTCGCGCCGGCGCGGCCGGCCCTGGCCCGCCTCTGCGCCGTCCTGGCGGCCCGGGCGCTCTTCGTCGTCGAGGCCGTCCAGGACCCCCGCGCGGGGCTCGGCGCGATCCCGCTGGTCCTCGCCTGCCGCGACCTGTTCCGCGAGGTCGGCGCGGAGATCCCGGGCCTCGACGACCTGCGCCCCCCGTTCTCCGCCATGCTCGGCCGCCGCCTCGCCGATCCGGCGACGCCGCCGGCCCTCGCGGGGGCGGCGCTCGGCTTCCGGGTCGCCTGCGGCGCGGCCGGATCGGACCCGGAGGCCGCCCTGGCCTGGCTGCGCCGCTTCGGCCTGCCCGCGACGCTCGGCGACTTCCTCGCCGGCCTGTTCGCCCTCGCCCGCGAGGAGATCGCCGCCGACGCGACCCTCGCCTCCGTCGAGGGTCTGGTGGCCGCCTGGGGCGACGACGACTTCCTGCGCGCGCTGCCGTCCCTGCGGATGGCCTTCGCGTGGTTCCCGCCCCGGGAGCGCGAGCGCATCGCCGTCGCGATCCTGCGCCGGAGCGGCCTCGGCGAGGCCCGGGCCGAGGTCGAGGCCCTGGCCTGGATGCGCCAGCGCGCCCGCCCGGCCGATCAGGCCGAGGCCCTGGCCCGCGAGGCGCGGGTCGCCGCGCGGCTCGCCCGCCACGGGTTGACCTGAGCCGCGACAAGGAAAATTTTACCGCCGCGCCACGGGGAGAGGACTGCATGCAGCGTTACGAGCTGACGGCGGGAACATCGGCGAAGTTCTGGGAGGCCGGAGCCGAGGACAGCGTTCTCATCGTGAGATTCGGCCGGATCGGCACGCAGGGGCAGTCCAAGACGAAGAGCTTTCCGAGCGCGCAGGCGGCCCAGGTCGAACTCGACCGGCTGGTACGGGAGAAGACCGGCAAGGGCTATCGCCCGGCGGGTGAGGCCGCGCCGGCCGGACCGGATCCGGCCTCCGGAGCGGGCGCCGCGGCGACGGGCAACGTCGCCGCATCCCCGGCGGCCGAAGCTCAGGTCGCCGAGGCCCGGTTCGCTGAGACCGGGACCGCCGGGACGTCGCCCGCCCCCGCCGCCGGCGCGGAGGCGCGCCGCGTCCCGATCTTCACCGGTACGCCCCTGCCCACCCGCAGCCGGCCCGGCGCGCCCCTCGACGCCGCCGCCGACTGGGCCGCCTTCGCGGCGCGGATCCGCCCGCTGCTGGCGGCCGCCCCAGACGAGGCGCGCGCGCCGGCCAAGGCCCTCGCCGCCCGGCTCGACAGCGCGCCGCCGGCCCTCGACCCGGACGAGGTCCGCGCCTGGCTGGAGCGGCTCGAGGCGGCCTGCCCGGCGCTGAGCCAGCGCCCCTGGGGCGCCAAGCCCGGACCGCAGGGGCCGGCGGCCCGGGCGGCGTTCACGCATCTCGCCCGCTGGCTCGTGGCCCGCTCCGGCACCGGGGGGACGCTCGTGGCCCTGCTCGACCGGCTGCGGCCCCGTCCCTCCGGCCGCTACGGCTCGCTCCCGGTCTCGGCCTGGGACATCCCCACCACCTTGGGTCTCCGGGCGGCCCTGGTCGCCGCCCCCGAGGCGGCGTACGCGGAGGCCCTGGACGCGGCCCTCCGGCTCGCCGCTTCGGACCCGGAGCCCACCCTCGCCCGCTGGCTCGCGGTGATCTTCGCGGACGACCGGCCCGGCGCCGACCACGCCCTCTCCGCCCGCGCGGTGCTGGCGCGCTGCGACCCGCCCGATCCCAAGGCCTACGGCAATTCCCACGTCGCCCTGCCGCTGATCGTCGACCTGCCGCCCGCGCAGGCCGCGCCCTGGTACGCCGCGCCGTATCACCGGGCGACGCTGGCGACCTGCGATGTCGGGGCCGAGGAGGCCGCCGCGACGGTGATCGCCGTCGCCGACGCGGCCGGCGAGCCGGCCACCCCCGGCCTCGTCTGGCTCCTGGAGGGGGCGGTCGGCCCCGAGCGCACGATCGTCGCCCGGGCCCTGCTGGAGACCCGCGCCGCCGACGCCCTCGACGCGCTCCTACCCTTCGTGGGCACCAAGCTGGTCCGCGACGCCCTCGACGCCGCCGACGCGGCCTTCCCCGACTGGATGCTGCGGGCCTATCTGGGCGCGCTCCAGGGCAGGGGGGAGCCCGCCTACGGCCCCCGGGCCGTGACGCTCGCCGCGCGCCACGGGCACGAGACCGCCCGCGCCTGGGCGGCGGCCGAGGGCGGCCGGGGCGCGGGGCGCCTGGACCGGCTGCTCGCCGCCGGCAGCGCGCCGCAGGCGGCCCCCGAGGCCCTGCCGTCCGTGCTCCGGGATCCGCCCTGGCGGCGGCGCGGGGCCGCGCGCGCCCGGTCGGAACGGGCGGTGGCGCCGATCCCGACGCCCTTCGCGCACGGCTTCGACCCCGACGAGGCCCTCGACCGCAGCACCTTCTACTTCGAGGCCGGGACGCTGGTGGAGTCCATGACGGACCTCGCGGCGCGGATCCGCGCCACCGAGGCGGAGGCCCTCTACGACATGCCGATCCCGCCGCCGGCCGAGCCCGTGCCCGCCGCCGACGCGGATCCGGCCATCGCCCTGGCCTGGCTCGACCGCCGGCTCGACCTGGACCGCGACGCGTTCACCGGCTTCTTCTACTTCAACTACGGGCCCTGGTTCCGGATGGTCGGGTGGCAGCCGGAGCCCCTGGCGCTGATGCTGTGGGAGAAGACCGGGCCGCAGCGCGCCCACTACGTCGCGTGGCGGCGCACCATCGCGGTGATGCTGTCGCGCTTCGGCGCGCGGGCCGTGCCCGGCCTCGTCCGCCTCGTCGCGGCGGATCCGGCGCAGCTCCTGCCGGAGGTCGAGCCGGTGGACGCCGCCGACCTCGCCCCGGTCGCCGCCCGGGCGTTCCACCGCACCCGCAAGCTGCGGCCGGCCGCGGCCGCGTGGCTGCGCGCCCATCCCCGCACCGCCGCGCTGCGGCTCCTGCCCGAGACCCTCGGGCCCGCCGGCCCGGACCGCGACGCGGCCGACGCGGCCCTGCGCTACCTCGCCGCCGAGCCCGCGGGGCGCGCCGCCCTCGACGCCGCCGTCGCGGCCTACGCGGAGGGGGATCCCGGCGTGCCCGGGGCGGTGGCCGCCGGCGTCGACAGCGACCCGCTGGAGCAGGTGCCGTCCAAGCCGCCGAAGCTCCCCGACTGGGTGGTCCCCGCCGCCCTGCCCCGCCCGGTCCTGCGGAGCGGCGGCGCCCTGCCCGACGCCGCCGTCACCGCCCTGTGCGAGATGCTCGCCTTCTCCGACCCGCTCGCGCCCTACGCGGGCGTCGCGCAGGTCCGCGCCGCCTGCACGCCGGAGAGCCTCGACGCCTTCGCGGTCGCGCTGTTCCAGTCCTGGATCGCCGCCGGCGCCAAGGCGACGGGAGAGTGGGCGATGCTGGCGCTCGCCCTGATCGGGGGCGACCACGCCGCCCGCGACCTCACCCGGCAGATCCGCGCCTGGGGGCAGGCCAGCCTCAAGCCGCGTGGCAAGGCCGGCATCGCCGTGCTCGCCGGGATCGGCACCGACGTGGCGCTGATGAACCTCAGCGCCATCGCCGAGAAGAGCCCGCTGCTGCAGCTGCGCGAGGCCGCCCGCGCCGCCATCGTCGACGCCGCCGAGGCCCGCGGCCTCGACGAGGTCGACCTCGCCGACCGGCTCTCCCCCGATCTCGGCCTCGACGCGCGCGGCGGGCTCGACCTGTCCTTCGGGGAGCGCCGGTTCCGGGTCGGCTTCGACGAGACCCTGAAGCCTGTCCTGCGCGACGCCGAGGGCCGGCGGCTCGCCGCCCTACCCCGCCCGACCAAGGCGGACGATCCCGAATCCGCCAAGGCGGCGTCCCGGCACTGGGCGGCCCTGCGCAAGGACGCGGAGGCCGCGGCCGGCCTGCAGATCACCCGGCTCGAGGCCATGCTGGCGTCCCAGCGCCGCGTCGCCCCCGGGGTGTTCTGGCCGTTCTTCGCCGCCCACCCGCTGATCCGCCACCTCGCCGGGCGGCTCGTCTGGGGCCTCTACCCGGACGCCGCGCCCGCGACGCCGCCGGGGCACGTCTTCCGCCTCGCGGAGGATCTCTCGCCGACCGACGCCGCGGACGACGCCCTCGCCCTCGACGTCGCGGCGGCCGAGGGCGTGGTCGGCCTCGTCCACCCCCTCCACCTCGACCCGGAGGAACGGACCGCCTGGAGCGGCCTGTTCGCCGATTACGAGATCGCCCAGCCGTTCCCACAGATCGCCCGCGAGACCTTCGCGTTCACCGAGGCCGAGCGGGGCGCCGCCGAGACCCACCGCTTCGACGGGGTCCGGGTGGGCGGCCGCCGCCTGCGGGGGCTGCGGCCCCAGGGCTGGTCGACCGACACGGGGAGCGAGCACGTCCATGCGGTGCAGCGTCCGGTCGCGCTGCCCGACGGCACCCGCCTCGTCGCGGTCCTCCGATTCGAGGACGGGTTCTGGCACCGGCCCGGCCCGGAGGGCGACGGGATCCAGACGCTGCGGACCCTGACCCTGTCCGACACCGGCTGGCGCGCCGCGGCGGCCCACCGGTTCGGCGACCTCGACCCGGTGACCGCGAGCGAGGTCCTGCGGACGCCGAGCCTGCTCGCCGCCGCCGGCGACGCGTGAGAGGGAGACAGGCCATGGAACGCTACGAGCTGGTCGAGGGCAGCGCGGCCAAGTTCTGGGAGGTCGGCGTCTCCGGCCCGACGCTCACCGTCCGCTTCGGGCGCCTCGGCACCCAGGGCCAGAGCAAGGACAAGACCTGCGCCGACGCGGCCGCGGCCGTGAAGGAGAAGGACAAGCTCGTCCGCGAGAAGACCGCCAAGGGCTACGTCCGCGCCGACGGCGCAGCGCCCGCCCCGGCGCCCGCCCCGGCACCGACCGCCGCCGCCCGGAAGCCCGCCCCGGTGCAGGCGTCCGGGCCGGTCGGCGAGACGCTTGTCGAGCCAGCCGCGGAGCGAGCCGCGGAGCCGGCGGCCGCCCCGCCGCCGGCCGAGGCTCCGCCGGAGCACGTCCCGCCCCCCGCCCCGGCCGCGGTCTTCGCGGCGGTGCCGCTGCCGACCCGCCTGTGCCCCGGTCCGCGCCCGGACGCGGCGGAGGCCTGGCGGGCGATCGCGGCGCCGTTGGCGGCCGCGCTCGGCGATGCCGAGGCCGCGCGCCTCGCCGGAGCGCCGCCGGACCGGGACGGCCTTGCCGCCTGGCTGGACGCGATCGTCGACGCCGCGGAGGCGCGCCGACAGGGGAATCCGTCCCGGGCCGCCACCGGCGACGCCGTCCTTCGAGGGGCACTGGAGGCGGTCCTGCGCTACGCCGTGGCCGAGGGCGGGACGGAGACCGTCGCCCGGCTGGCCGATCGCCGCCGCCCGACCCCGAAGACGCCGCGCGCCTACCAGCGCCTGTCCTGGGCCGAGCCGCTCCACCTCGCCCTGCGGGCCGCCCTCGTGCACGCCCCGGAGGCCGATTACGACGCCGCGGTCGCGCTCCTGAACGCCCGGATCGCCGAGGACCACGACTGGCCGGCGGCCTGCGCCTTCGCGTTCATCCTGGCCGACGACCGGGCCGCCCCGCACCCGCTCCAGCCCGTCGCGGTGGTCGAGGCCGCCGCGTCGGCGGGGATAGACGTCACGGCCGATACGGCCTACCTGCCGCTGCTGGCTGACGCGCCGCCGGAAGCGGTCGCGCGCTGGCGCGCCAAGCGCAGCTACCACCTCTACTTCGTCTACTGCGCCCTCGACGCGGCCGAGGCGGCCGCGACCCTGCTGGCGGTGGCCCGCGCCGCCGGGCAGCCGGCCCTGCCGGCCCTCGACTGGCTGCTGCACTACGCCCTTGACGAGCAGCGTCGCACGGTCGCCCTGGCGATCCTGTCGACGGGCGAGGCCGGGGCGCTCCCGGCCCTGCTGCCCCACCTCCACGAGAAGCCCGTCGCGGCCGCCCTCGACGCGGCGCTGGAGGCCGATCCCGCCGCGATCCTGCCCCGCTGCCTCGCGGCCCTCGCGGGCGGCCGGTCCGAGCCCGCCCTGCGCGCCCGGGTGAACCGGGCGCTCGACGCCCACGGGCTCGACCGGGTCCGCGGCTGGCTCGCGGCGTCGGGCGGGCGCGGGGCCGGCATCCTCGACGCCCTGGCGGAAGCCCGCGCGGTGCCCCTCGCGGAGCCCGCCGCCTGGCCGCGGGTGCTGCGCGACCCGCCCTGGCGGGCCAAGGCCCGGACCCGGGACGACCTCGTCCTCGCCCTCGCGCCGCTGCCGACGCCGTTCGCCCACGCAGTGCCCGAGGTCGCGCCGAGCTACTGGCGCGCGCGGAACGCCGTCACCCTCGACGGCCCGGAGGCGCTGCGGGCCTTCGTGGCGGCCGCCGAGCTTTCCCATCCGACGCAGGGCTGGAGCCGGATCCCGCCCCCGCTCTCCGAGCCGCCGCGCGACGATCCGCCGGCCCTGATCGCCTGGGTCGCCGGCCGCGTCGCCCAGATCGACGAGGCCTGCCATTACTGGGCGAACTCGCCCTATCGCCAGCTGGTCGGCAGCCTGGAGCGGCAGCCCGAGCCCCTGGCGCTCGCCCTCTGGGCCCAGTCGCGCGTCGTTGCGGGATGCTTCCACGTCTCGCAGTGGCCGGAGATCGTGTGGGCGATGCTGTCGCGGTTCGGCGAGCGGGCGATGCCGGGCCTCGTCGGGCTGGTCGAGGCCGATCCGGTCGGGCTCCTGCCGGCCGTCCTGGCGGTGGACGATGCCCGCCTCGCCGGGCCCGCCGCCCGCGCCCTCACGAAGCTCAAGAAGGCCCGCGAGCCGGCCCTGGCCTGGCTGCGCCGCCATCCCGAGACCGCCCTCACCCGCCTCTTGCCCGACGCCGTGGGCCGGCCCGGGGCGCTGCGCGACGCCGGCGAGCACGCCCTGCGCGTGCTGGCGCAGGACCGGGCAGACGGCCGCGCCATCATCGCTTCCGTGGTCGCGCGCTACGCGGACCAGGCACCGGACGTGACCGAGGCGGTCGCGCAGGTGCTCGACCGCGATCCCCTCGCCCGCGTCCCCGCCAAGGTCGGCAAGCCGCCCGCCTGGGTCGTGCCGTCCATGCTGACCCGGCCGCGTCTGCGGGACGGGACCGCCCTGCCGGACGCGGCGATCCTGACCCTCTGCGAGATGCTGTCCTTCACCAACCCGGACGCCGTCTATGCCGGCGTGCCGATGGTCCGCGAGGCCTGCACCGAGGCGAGCCTCGCGGCCTTCGCGTGGGACCTGTTCTCCGCCTGGATCGCCGCCGGGACGCCCTCCAAGGACGGCTGGGCCCTGCGCGCGCTGGGCTGGTTCGGCACCGACGCCACCGCCCGCGACCTGACCCGCCTGATCCGCCGCTGGCCCGGCGAGGCCGCCCACGCCCGCGCGGTCACAGGACTCGACGTGCTGGTCGATATCGGCACCGACGTCGCGCTGATGAACCTCAACGGCATCGCGGAGAAGCTGAAGTTCAAGGGGCTCCAGGAGAAGGCCCGGCAGAAGATCGCCCAGCTCGCCGAGGCCCGCGGCCTCACCCCCGAGGAACTGGCCGACCGGCTCGCCCCCGACCTCGACCTCGACGAGCGCGGCGGCCTCGACCTCGATTTCGGCCCCCGCGGGTTCCGGGTCGGGTTCGACGAGACCCTCAAGCCCTGGGTCCGGGACGCCGCCGGCCAGAGGCTCAAGGACCTGCCCAAGCCCGCCAAGGCCGACGAGGCCGGCAAGGCCGCGGCGGCGGTGGCCCGCTGGGGCGCCCTGAAGAAGGACGCGCGGGCCGTGGCGAGCCTGCAGGTGGCCCGCCTGGAGGCGATGCTCGCCGGCGCCCGCCGGGTCCAGCCGGCGGTGTTCGGCTCCTGCTTCGCCGCGCACCCGCTCGTGCGCCACCTCGCCCAGCGCCTCGTCTGGGCCACCTTCGCGGATGCCGACCCGCGGACCGGTCCGGGCCTGACCTTCCGGGTGGCCGAGGACCTGACCTTCACGGATGCCGACGACGCGCCGCTCGACCTCGACCTGACCGGGGCGGCCCCGGGCCTGATCGGCCTCGTCCATCCCCTGCAACTCGACGCCGGGGCGCTGGCGGCCTGGGGGGCGCTGTTCGGCGACTACGAGATCGTCCAGCCCTTCCCGCAGCTCGCCCGCGAGACCTACGCCTTCACGGAGGCCGAGGCCGCCGCATCGACCACGAGCCGCTTCGCCGGGACCGTCGTGGAGGCCAACCGCCTGCGCGGCATGGCCGCCCGGGGCTGGCCCCTCGGGGCGCCCCAGGATGCCGGGGTGGTGTGGTGGATCGAGCGCGCCGTGACCTTCCCGGGCGGCGCGGCCGGCCAGGCGTCGCTGACCTTCTCGGAGGGCCTGTTCACCGGCGCGGTGGAGTTCGAGGACCGGGAGCAGACCCTCGGCGACCTGACCCTCGGCTCGCCCTGGAGCAGCCGGTCGGATCCGGGCCAGCGCACCTTCGGCGAGCTCGCGCCGGTGACGGCGAGCGAGCTCCTGCGCGGACCGAGCCTCCTCGCCGGGACGCGGCTGCGGTGAGCCTCGACCCGGTCACGCGCTGGCGGCTCATCCTGGGCGAGGCGGCGGATTCCGCCTGCGCGGGGGCCGGCTGCGCCCTCTCGGGCGATGCGGCCGCCATGGATCAGGCGCTCGACTGGCTCTACGGCCGCGACGCCGAGGGCGCGTCGCGGGGGGAGCGCCGCCAGGGCGGCCGCGAGGGCTCGACCCTGACGGTGCCGGGCTGGATCAACGCGGTCCACACGCTCTTCCCCCGTGAGACGATCGAGCGGCTGGAGCGCGACGCGATCGAGCTCTACGCCATCGACGACGTGGTCACGAACCCCGAGGTGCTGTCCCGGGTCGAGCCGAACGAGACGCTGCTGAAGGCGGTCCTGCGCACCAAGCACCTGATGGCGCCCGACGTGCTGGTGATGGCCCGCAAGCTCGTGCAGGAGGTGGTGCGGCAGCTGATGGAGCGGCTGGCGCGGGACCTCGCGGTGGCGTTCTCGGGGGTGCTCGACCGGCGGCGCCACACCCGCCTGCCCGGCGCCCGCGACCTCGACCTGAACCGGACGATCCGCGACAACCTGCGCCACTACGATCCCGAGAGCCGGCGGATCACCGTCGAGCGGCTGCACTTCTTCGCCCGGAACCGGCGCCAGATGCGGCCCTGGCAGGTGATCCTGCTCGTCGACCAGAGCGGGTCGATGCTCGATTCGGTGATCCACGCCTCGGTGATGGCCGCCTGCCTGTGGAAGCTCCCCGGCATCCGCACCCACTTGGTCGCCTTCGACACGGCGGTGGTGGACCTGACCCGCGACTGCGACGACGCCTGCGAGATGCTCATGAAGGTCCAGCTCGGCGGCGGCACCGATATCGGGGGCGCCGTGCGCTACGCGGCCGGCCTGATCACCGCGCCGGAGCGGGCGATCGTGGTCCTGGTCTCCGACTTCTACGAGGGCGCGAGCGAGGCCGCCCTGGTCGAGCAGGTGCGGGCGCTCTCCGGCCAGCGGACCCGCGTGCTGGGCCTCGCGGCCCTCGATTCGGAGGCGCGGCCCGCCTACGACCGGGCGATGGCCCAGCGGCTCGTGGCGGCCGGCGCCGAGATCGGCGCGATGACGCCCGGCGAACTCGCCGGCTGGCTCGCCGCCGCGATCCGGGCCTGAGCGGCGCCGATGGCCCGCCCCGACCTCCGCGCCCTCACGGATGACGGCCTGATCCAGCTCGCCAATGCCGGGCTGGTGAAGCGGGCGCTGCGCGAGGTGGCCGCCGGCCAGGGGCCGGACCTCGCGGAGGCCGGGGACGGCACCGTCGAGGCGCGCTTCGCCGACGGCACGGTCACGCGGCTCGGCCCCGGCCGGCCTCCCGGCGAGGCCAGCTGCACCTGCCCGGCGAGCGGGATGTGCCGGCACCGGGTCGCCCTCGTCGTCGCCTACCGAGCCGCCCCGGTCGCGGACGGGCCGGCCGACGGGACCGGCGATGGGGCCGGCGATGGAGATCCCGAGGGTGCGGCGGTGCCGGCCGCGGCGCCGGTCGCCTGGGATCCCGGCACCCTCGACGGCGCGGCCCTCGAGGCGGGGCTCGGCGGCGCGGCGGCGGCGGAGCTGCGGCGCCTCCTGGCGGGTGGGATCACGGTCGGGCTGGAGCGGGGCGCAATCCCGGCCGCGCGGCTCCCGACCGCGACCGTGCGCTTCCTCGTGCCCGACGCTGTCGGCTACGCCCGCTGCGACTGCGCAGCCGGGGGCGGCTGCGCCCACGTCGCCCTGGCGATCCGCGCCTTCCGGGATTCCGCGGGCGCCCCCGAGATCCGCCTCGGCGGCGCGGCCCCGGCCGGAGCGGAGGCGAAGCCGGCGGAGACGGACCTCGCGGAGGCCGCCGACCGGGTGGTCGCCGGCCTGCTGGAGGCCGGGGTCGTGTCCGGACCGGAGGCGCACGGCGCGGCCCTCGTCCGGCTCCGGCGGGCGGCCGAGAGGCGGGGCGCCACGCAGCTCCTGCTGGCGGAGGCGGACCTCGACGGGCAGGTCGCGGCCTATGCCGCGCGCCACGCCGCCTACGACGCGGCCGTCGTCCTGGCGCTCGCCACCGAACTCCTCGGCCGCGTCCGGGGCGGTGAGGCCGCCCTCGGCCTCGGCCAGCCCTACGAGACCGCCATGGGCAAGACCCGCCTCGTCTCCCTGGGTGCCCGGCTCCTCGCCCGCGGGCGCGGCGCCACCGCCCGGGTGGCGCTGGCCGACACCGATACCGGCGCGCTCCTGGCGCTGGAGCGCGCGTTCGCGCCGGGCGAGGCCGAGGCGGATATCGCGGCCAGCCTGCCCGGGCGTCTCCTGAGCCCGGGCCTGTCCGTCTCGGGCACCGGCCAGGGCCAGATCCTGACCAGCGTCGCGCGGCGCCGGGCCGACGGGCTCCTCGCCCTCGGCCAGGGCGCGCGGGGCCGCACGGCGCTGCTGCCGCGGGACGCCCTGGTGGCCCTGCCGGCCCCCCTGGCGGCGCCGGACGTCCCGTCGATCCTGCGCCGCCTCGCCGACCGGCCGCCCGTCTTCCTGCGCCCGCGCGACCGGCTGGAGGCCTTCCACGTCTTCCCCGTCGAGGCGGTCCTGGGACAGGCCTGGGCGCCCGGCGCCCAGACGTGGCAGGCCGCCGTCGCGCTGCCGGGTGCGGGCGGCACGCTGCATCTCGCCCGCGCCTACGACCCCGCCGCGCCGCACGCCCTGGACGCCCTCGCGGGCGCCTGCGCGGGGCGCTGGGGACCCGTGCGGCAGGTCGCCGGCCCGGTGCGGATCGCGGACGGCACCCTGGTCTGCGATCCCTGGTCGGTGTCGGTCGACCGGCTCGTCGTGCCCGACCTCGCCGTCCCCGACGGCGCCGGCCACCCGATCCCGCCGGCGCCGGACCTGGGGCCGGCCACGCTCCTCGACGAGGCGGCCGCGCTCCTGGCGAACGCCCTCCATGCGGGGCGGCGGGCCTTCGCGGCCAGCGCCCGCGCCGGCGGCGCCGACCTGGTCGCACGCCTCGCCGCGACCGGCTATCCGGCCACCGCCGCGCGGCTCTCCGCCTTCCTCTCCGCCACCCTGGCGGCTCCGGGCGCGCAGTCCGAGCCCTTCGCCCGAGCCGCCCTCTGGGTCGCCGCCATGCGCGACGATCCCGGGCCGGAAGAGGCCTGATGAGGCCCGATCACGGAATCGTGCGCGCGCGGTTGCCCCCTCGGTCCCGCTGGGGCAGGTTGCCGCGGCTTCGGGCGCCGCGATTCGCCGGCCGGCCCGTCCCGGTCGTGTCGCGAGGAGCCCGGATGCGAGGACCCGTCGACCGTCGCGCGCGCGCGACGCATCCCTGCCCGGCCGCGCGGGCCGGCGCGGTGGCATGAGGGTCGTCCGCGCGGCGCGCCTCCACCTGCGGGACGCCACCTCCGACAAGGTCTACGACGTCGACCTGATTGAGAACGAGGCCCTCGGGACGCCCGAGCGCTACTTCGTCAACACGCGCTACGGCCGGCGCGGCGCGACCCTGCGCGAGGGCTCCAAGACGTCCCAGCCCGTGACCGCCGAGGCGGCCGCCCGGGTGTTCGACAGCGTGGTCGTCTCCAAGATCAACGGCGGTTACCGGCGGGTCGACGGCCCGGAGACCGCCGCACCCGAGGCGACGCCCGACGGGCGCGATGGCGTGCTGCGGGCGCGGCTCTCCGCCTGCCTGCGCGAGAGCTGGGCCGAGCGTGACCGCGACCGCCTGCTCTGGCGCATCGGCGAGTTGCGGCTGGCCGCGACCGCCCCGGACCTGATCGCCCTCGCGCGGGGCCTCGGCCCGGCGCGGGCGAGCTACGCCCTGGTCTGGGCGCTCGCCCGGGCGGCGGGCGCACAGGCCGGTCCGGCGCTCGCGGCGATCGCCGCCGAGGCGCCCGGCAGCGTGGTCCGCGACCTCGCCCGCTTCGCGCTCGCCGCCCCGCTCACCGGGCCCTACCGGCCGCCGGAGGCCGAGCCGGACCTGCCCGGCATGGTCGCCCGGCCGGCCGAGGCGGGCGACGTCGACGGGTTGTGCGGGGCGCTGGACGGCCTTGCCCGGCACGATCCGGGCCGGGTCGGGCCGGCCCTGGTGGCGCTCGGCCGGCGGGCGCGGGCGGCGCCCGGCCTGCACGCGACGCTCTGCGCCGCCCTGCTCCGGCTGCCGGCGCGGCCGCCCTACCTGATCGGCCTGCGGCGCCTCTTCAAGCACGCCGAGATGGCCGACGATGCCGCCCTGTTCGGCGCCACCGCCCAGCGCTTCGAGACCGCGCAGGCGATGTACCAAGCCGGGCGGAGCCACGCCTACGTCCCCGACCTCCGGCGCTACGTCGCGGTGGACGCGGCGCGCCAGGGGCCGGAGGCGCAACTCGGCCTGTCCACCGCCACCCGCGCCTACATGAAGCGGCGGATCTGGCGCGCCCTGCGCAAGCGCGGCGCCGTCGGGGACCCGGCCTTCGCGGCGCTGGCGGCGGGCTTCCTGCTGGCGCTCGGGCCGGAGGATCTCGATCCCCCGACCCGCTGGACCGCCTGGGGGCGGAAGCCGGACGGGACCTGGGGCCGGCAGGCGCGGGCGCGGGGACCGCTCGGCCGCAACTGGACGGCGAGCCATCTCCTGTACCGCCACGCCCCGGAGGCCCGGCCGCGGACGGGTTCGCTGACTTTCCTGGAGACCGGCGCCGTCGATTTCGACCGGCGCGACGAGGCCTTCCCCGACCTCTGGAGCGCCCGCCCGGACCTGGCGCTCCGCCTCGCCGCGGAGGGGCGGATCGAGCCGGTGGCGCGGCTGGGCCTGCGGGTGCTGCGCGCGGACCCGCGGGCCTGCGCGGCCCTGACGGCCAGCGAGATCGGGCGCCTGCTGGCCGCCCCGCACGACGCCGTGCGGGCCTTCGCCTTCCGGACCGCCCAGGCGCGTCTCGCCGCCGGGATCGCCGAGCCTGCCGAACTCGCCGCCCTGGTGGCGGCGCTGCTCGCGAGCCCGGAGCCGGAGGCGCGGGCGCTGGCCCTGCGGCGCCTCGAGGCGCAGGCGCCGATCGTCTGGTCGGATCCCGACCTCGCCGCCGCGCTGCTCACGAGCCCGGAGCCGGACGTCCAGGCGGCCCTCCCCGGCCTCGCCGGGGCGCGGGCGCTGCCCACCGGGCTCGCGGCGCCCCTGGTGGCGCGGCTGGTGGCGTGGCTGCGGGCGATGCCGCCGGAGCCAGACGCGGCCGCGACGGCCGCGATCCGGGGCCTGCGCGCCGCCCTGCCCTTCCTGTGGCCGGACCGCGACCTGCCGGTCGCGTCCGAGACCGCCGCCGCCCTGATCGCCCACCCGTCCGCCGCGGTCCGGTCCGCCGGCCTCGCCCTCCTGGCGCAGTCCGAGGCCGGGGCCGCCGGCCTGCCGCCGGAGAGCTGGGACGCGCTGATCGACGCGGAATCCGAGGACATCCGGATCGCCGCCCTCGTCCTGCTGGCGCGCCTCGACGACGCGCGGCTCGGGCCCTACGCGGACCGGATCGTCGCCTTCGCCAGCGGGCCCGACAGCGCCGTCCGGCGGGCCGCCCGGCCCCTGGTGGTGCGCCTCGCGGCGGCGGATCCGGGCCTGGCTCCCCGCCTCGCCCGGGAGCTGATCGGCAGCCTGTTCCGCGCGGCGCCCGACGACGCCTACGCCGCCGACACCGTGGCCCTGCTGCGCGAGGCCTTGCCTGGGGAATGCGCCGCCCTCGACGACGGCACCCTGTGGCGCCTGCTGCAGGCGCGGGCCGACGGCGCCCGCCGCCTCGGCGCCGCCCTCCTGCCCGACCGGCGCGCCGAGGCCCTCAGCGTCCGCCAGATCGCCCGCCTCGGCGGCCACCCCTACCGATCGGTGCGGGACTGGGCGATGGCGGCCTTCGCGGCCGACCCGGCCCGGTTCCAGGCCGCGGCGGCCGAGGCCGTCCTCCTCGTGGAGAGCGACTGGCCCGACACCCTCGCCTTCGCCCGCGGCCTGTTCGACGCGTGGCCGGAGACCGCCTGGACGCCCGAGGCGCTCGCCGTCGTCACCGACAGCGTCAAGCCGGAGGTCCTGGCCCTCGCCCGCCATCTCCTGCGCAGCCGGCTCCGGCCCGAGGACGCGGAGGCGCAGGTCCTGCGTCTCCTGGAACACCCCGCCCCGTCGATGCACCTCCTGCTCACCGAACTCCTCACCGAGCAGGCCGTGGCGAGCGAGGCGGCCTTCGCGCGGCTGATCCCCCTCGCCCGCATCGTGATGCTGCAGGTGCTGCGCGGCCGGGTCGCCAAGGACCGGATGGCCGCCTTCCTCCGGGCCGAGGCCCTGCGCAGCCGCGCCCGCGCCGAGGCGCTGCTGCCGCTCCTCGCCGACCTGACCCTGAGCGGCACGGCCCGGGACCGCAGCGCCGCGATCCTGGCCCTGCGCGACGTCGCCGACGCGCATCCCGATCTCGCCGTGCCCCTCGTCCGGCGCCCGCCGGAGGCGCGGGGACCCGTCTCCGTCTCGGAAGAGGCCCGATGAACTTCGTCCATCGCTACCTCGGCGAGAGCCGGGCCGTCTCGGACGCGGACGCGACCCGGCTCGGCTTCGTCCCCGACACCCTGCGCGAGCCGACCTACTTCGCCGGGACGGTGGCGCGGCACCTGCCGTTCCGGGAGGCGATCTCCGCCCTGCACCACGTCGTCGTGTCGGACCTACGCTTCAAGCCGAAGGACCGCACCGCCTACTTCGCGTGGCTCCAGGCCCACGAGCAGGAACTCCTGGCCGAGGCCCTCGCCGAGAAGGACAGCCTGCGCGCCGAGATCGAGGCGCTGCGCGCCGAGTCCCGGGACATCGCGGCCCGCTCCGACGCGGTGATGCGGTCGTTCTACGACGCGCGGAAGCGGTACTTCGACTATCTCTACCGGGAGAACCTCGACGCCTGGATTGTGCTCGATCCGGTCATCACCGTCCATCCGGACGAGATCTTCTTCGAGGCGTTCAGCCTCGACGAGTCGAGCTACGGGCGCCTGTCCTGCGACCACGACACCTTCGCGCGGATCGGCGGCATGGCCTGCGGCACGACCAACATCGACTACAGCCACGCCCTCTACGACGAGTTCCAGAAGATCCGCAGCTACCGCGACACCGAGCTGGCGATCGACCCGACCGGCTTCGCGGTCCAGACCTCCGGCGAGGCCGCCTACCGCGAGGACAAGATTGACCTGCCCGATTCCTGGATGCGGGGCTTCCTGCAGGTGTCGAGCGCCATGGCGCAGCCCGCCCACGTGGTGGACCTGCACCCGGTCGACATGCACGCGATCCTGACCCGCCTCGCCGCGCGCCGGGAGCGTCACGGCCCGCGCTCCCTGCGGTTCCTGCTCGAGCCCGGCCGGCCGGTCAGCGTGCTGATCGAGCCCTGGAACGAGCGGCTGACCTTCCGGCGCTCGATCTACCGCGGGGGCGAGACCGCGGAGATCCGCCTGTGGGGCCGGCGGCGCCTCGCGATCCTGGCCCGGACCCTGCCGCTCGCCCGGTCGGTGCGGCTGCACCTCCTCGGCACCGGTCTGCCGAGCTTCGCGGTGGTGGATTTCGGCGGCCTGCGCTTCACGCTCGGCCTGTCGGGTTGGACCGCCAACGACTGGTCCCGGGCCGGGCAGTTCGACCTGCTCGCGCCCCGGGCCGACGTCGACGCCGACACCGCCGCCCGGGTCTTCGCGGCGCTCCGGCGCCACCACGCCGCCGAAACCGGGCAACTCGCCGCCGAGACCGGCCTCGACCGGTCGACCGTGGAGGCGGCGCTCGGCGGCTACGTGCAGGCGGGCCGCGCCATGTTCGACCTCGACAAGCGGGTCTACCGCCTGCGGGAGCTGACCCGGGAGCCGCTGGCGCCGGGCGCCCTGCGCTTCGCCTCCGAGCAGGAGGCCAAGGCCGACCGGTTCCTGGCGGCCGGACTGGTCACCCTCGGGCCCGTCGAGCAGGCCGGCGACAGGCGGCGCCTGAGCGGGACCGTGCTGGACGACGGCCGGAGCCTGACGCCCGCGGTGGAGCTCGATTCCGACGACCGCATGGTCGGCGGCAGCTGCCAGTGCGGCTTCTACACCCACAACCGGCTGACCCGGGGCCCCTGCGAGCACATGCTGGCCGTGCGCCGCCTCGTCCACGCCCAGGTCGAGGGCAAGCCGGTGCGGTGGCAGGCGTGAGACGGACCCGATTGATGCGGCCGCGCGCCTGGCCTATCCTCCCCGCGACGAGGGGCGTCGGCCGGGGCGGACCTTGCATTTCGGGCGGCGATTCGCCGTCCCTGCACCCTGCCCGGCAAAGCGTCACTGGCCCGCTCTTCACTGGGCCGGCACTGACCACCGGTGCGCGTTCGCGGTTTGGGTTCGCTGAACCCAAACGCGCACCGGTGGTCGTGCCGGCGTCGAGTGGACCGGGCCAGTCCCGAGACTTGACGAAGGCATCCCGGCCGACGTTCCCCGTCACGCCTCCTGCCCGCGCCGGAGGCCGCCGATGAGCCAGCAGCCCGGCAGCCTGACCCGCCAGCAGCTCTACGACCGGATCCGCGAGAGCTCGAAGGACGAGGTCATCCTCGAGGAGATGATCCGGCTCGGCTTCTGGCCGGACGGGGAAGCGCAGCCCAACCCGCCGGACGACCTGATCCGCCGCCGCGGCGAGATCGCCCGCGCCCTCGCCGACCTGCACCGGCGGGAGGCGGCGTGGCGCGACCCGGAGGCCGCCCTCAAGGAGATGCATCGCCGCCGCAAGAAGGCGGCGCTGGAGCGGCGGCGCGAGACGCGGCTGCGCAACGCCCGCGACCGCCACGCGCGGGCGCAGGCATGGCACGCGCGCCGGGAGGCGGAGATCCTCCATCTCGGCGACGGCGTCTCGGCCGGCCTCGCGCACGCGGACGCTCCGGGGCGGGGGCCCGCCCCCGGTCTCCCGCCCCTGGCGAGCCCGAAGGCGCTGGCCGAGGCCATGGGGATCGGCCTCGGCGAGCTGCGCTTCCTCGCCTACGACCGAGCGCTCAGCGCGGTGAGCCATTACCGGCGCTTCACCATCCCCAAGAAGGCCGGCGGCCTGCGCCGCATCTCGGCGCCGATGCCGCGCTTGAAGCGGGCGCAGTACTGGATCCTCGACGCGCTCCTCGCCCACGTCCCCGTGCACGCGGCGGCCCACGGCTTCGTGCCCGGCCGCTCGATCGTCACCAACGCCGCCGCCCATGTCGGGCGGGACGTCGTGGTCAATCTCGACCTCAAGGATTTCTTCCCGAGCCTCGACTACCGGCGGATCAAGGGGAAGTTCCGGGGCCTGGGCTACGCCGAGCCGGTGGCGACCGTGCTGGCGCTGCTCTGCACCGAGCCGGACGTGGACGCGGTCGAGATCGACGGCGCCCGCCTCTACGCCGCCCGGGGGCCGCGCCGGCTGCCGCAGGGCGCGCCGACGAGCCCCGCGCTCACCAACCTCGTCTGCACCCGGCTCGACGCCCGGCTCGCCGGCCTCGCCGGCAGCCTCGGTTTCACCTACACGCGCTACGCCGACGACCTGACCTTCTCGGCCTCCGGCGAGGCCGCCGGCAAGGTCGGCGCGCTGCTCAAATACGTCCACGCCATCGTTGCCGGGGAGGGCTTCACCGTCCATCCGGACAAGACCCGCGTGATGCGCCGCGGCCGGCACCAGGAGGTGACCGGGCTCACCGTCAACGAGCGGGTTGGCGTGCCCCGCGAGACCCTGCGCCGCTTCCGCGCCCTCCTGCACGGGCTCGAGCGGCACGGGCCGGCCGGGCGCCGCTGGGGCGCGGCCGGCGAGGCGGGCGTGCTCCGCGCCGCGGTCGGCTTCGCCCAGTTCGTCCGGATGGTCACGCCGGAGACAGGCGCGCCGCTTGTCGCGCAGGCCCGCGCCCTCGCGGACCGCCATTCGGCCCCGGCGACGGCGCCCCGGCAGCCGGACTTCCGCGCCCGGTCCGCGCGGGGCGAGGTGCCCCTCGCCCGCTGGTGGGTGCCGGCCCCCCGCCCCGCGCCCGAGCCGGACCCGATCCTGGCCGAGGCCGAGGCGGCCGCCGCCCGGGAGGCGGCCGAGATCGCGGCCCGCGCGGCCGCGCCGATGCCGGGCCGCAGCGGCGTGCCGGCCTCGGGGCGCCCGCGCCTCGGCGCCCCGGAACCGGCCTCCCGCGCGGAGGCCGCGCCGGACGCGGGCGCCGAGCCCGACGACGCCCCGATGAAGCCCTGGAAGGTCGTCCTGGGGATCTTCGTCCTGTTCCAGGCGGCCGCCCTGCTGCACCCGGCGCTCGGGCTTCTGGTCCTCGCGGTGGCCCTGCTCCTCGGCCTGCGACGCCTGCTGCGCCGCTGGCGACGGCGCCGATGAGCCCGGCCCGGAGCCTCCCGGCCGGGCACCTCCGGACCAGCCTCGCCGCGCTCTTCGCCCTGGCCCCGGTCCTCTCGCTCGGACCGGGGGCGTCCCGGGCCGACGAGGCGCCCGCCGCACCCGTCTTCAACAAGGCCGAGGCTGCGGAGATCGCGGCGCCGCTGCGGCAGGACCCGGCCTTGCTGCGCAGCTTCGGCACCTGCCCGGCCGACACCTTCGCGCGGGAGCGCCCGCTCTGGCGGTGGGCGTTCGCGCCCCGCCGGCCCACCGAGCGCCGCTGCGCGCGCGAGCCCGCTTCCTGCTACGCGCTCTGCACCCGGTGGTCGAACGCGCCGGCCTGCTTCGATCTCGCCCTCGCCCTGGAGCACCACTCCCTCGACGTCGCCGACATCCTCGACAAGGAGCGGCTCTACGCCCTCGCCTGCGCGGGCGGGTTCCCGGCGGGCTGCACCAACCGGGCGGCCGGGATCCGGAACGGCGGCTACGCGGAGGATCCCTTCCGCGACGCGCCGCGCGCCGACACGGATGCCTGCCTCGCCCGGAGCTTCCGCCTCGATTGCGACCGGCGCGGCGCCTGGGGCTGCGCCATGCTCGGCCAAGCCTATCGCCTCGGCGAGGGCGTCGCCGCCGAGGCGTCCCGGGCCCGGGCGGCGTTCGACATGGCCTGCGCGATCAACCCGGACTTCGCGGCCTGCACCTTCGCCAAGCGGCAGCTGGCCGAGATGGGCGCGCCGTGAGCGCCGGCGACGCCGGACCGGATTCCGACGCCCTGCGTGCCCTCTACGGGCGGGTCGACCCGGAGCCCGAGGGGCCGCCGGCCCCGGGCCACGCCCGCGCCTCCCTGTGCGTGGACGTGGGCGACTGGGACGACGTCGCCGCCGCCGAGCGCTGGATGCTGGCCCATGCCGGCCGGCTCACCCGCGTGCGCAGCACCGGCTGCGGCTGCTGCGTGATCGGCTGGGACATCGAGGGGCCGGCGGCGCTCATCGCCACCCTGCCGGCGGCGCTCGGGGCAACCTCCGACTGGGCCGGCCCGGCCGCAGCCCCGTGGCGCGCGGCGAGCGCGCGAGGCCGGCGCCTCTGGGAGCACGGGTGGGAGCGCTGGTGGGAGCGCTGGGTCCGCCGCCGCTGAGACGCGACCGACACGCGGCCGAGATGGGGAGCCTAGCGCGGTTCCGCGACGGCCTCGGCGCGGTCCAGCACCGGCGGCGCCGGCCTCTGCTCCGGGATCAGCCGGTCCGGCGCCGCGCCGCGCTCGAGGGTGGCGACCGCCAGGGGCGCGCCGCGGCCGCGCAGGGCGTGCGTCCCCAGCGCGCGGGCGCGGACGCCGTCGGGCAGCCGGTCCAGCCGGTCGAGGAGATCCTGCGAGATCAGGATGTCGACACCCAGCGGGCGGCACAGGGCCTCGATCCGCGCCGTCACGTTCACGGCGTCGCCGAAATACGCGATCTTGTGGCGGTCGACCCCGACTTCGGCCGTGACCACCGGACCGCCGTGCAGCGCCGCCCGGAGCCGCGGGACCGTCCCGAACCGGGCTTGCCAGGCCGCGGCGTCGGCCTCGATCCGGTCGAGCACCGCGAACACGCAGGTCACGCAGCGCGCGTCCTTGAGGCCGCGCTTCATCGGCCACGTGATCATCGCGAGGTCGCCGATGAAGTCGTCCGTGGAGCCGGCGTTGCGCCGCACCGGCTCGGCGAGCGTCGCGAACACGGTGCTGAGATACTCCTGGGCACGCAGGTCGCCGTGGGTCTCCGCGAAGGCCGTGGAGCCGACCACGTCGAGGAACAGGAAGATCCGCTCCTCCTGCACCGGCTTGTGATAGCGGCCGATCATGAAGTTCACGAACACCTCGCCGCCGATCAGGTCGCGCATTCGCATGACGAAGACCAGCAGGGCCGACACGGCCAGCGAGTAGGCGAGGAACCGTGGCGTGATCCGCACCGCCGTGGACAGGCTGTCGTCGGTGAGGCCGAAGGTCCAGACGACCAGGCCGCCGAGCGCGCAGCCGAGCGTGATCAGCACCACGTAGAGCAGTTCGGCGGCCAGCATGTAGACCAGCGCCGGCAGGCGGCGTAGCCGCGTCTGGACGCCCGACAGTGCCAGGCCGGGCACGAAAGCCAGCACCGTCCCGCCCACCGCCAGGGCGTAGACCAGGCCGGCGAGCATCGAGGCCCCGCCGACGAAGAGCAGGTTGTAGAGGAGGCCCGCCCCGCCGGAGGCGAGGAGAAGGGTCAGGGCCCAGAGCCAGCGGTACTGTGGGAGCATGGGCGGTCGGCGGGGTCGAGCGTGGCGGTGGGCACGATTGGACCTACGCGATGGCGGGGGGCGAAGGCGAGAGGGGGGCGCCGCGACAGGTGGGTCGGGCCGGCGCCCTCGGGCTGGCCGGTCGCCCGTGACCGATCCGGAGCGATTCGCGCCGTCGAGAGCACGCTGGAGATCGTGCCCTACGGCCGCGGAGAGGCCTATGTCCGTATGAGGACGGCGTGGGGCAACCGTCATTTCTGCAGCCTCTACGCCGTCTTCCGGGCAGAGGCCTACGTTCTAGTCCACGAAGGGAAGGCCTCGGACGGACGAGCCTGCCGGATGCGCATCGTGCTCAAGGACGGGATATTCAGGACCTCGGTCCGAGACCTGAAGACCGGGGAACGCTTGCAGGACCACCTCCGTCCAGCGCCGGCGGCACTGGACTACAAAGGAGAAGGCGCGCCTCGTCGAGGAGACCTATCTGCCCGGTCAGTCCGTCTCGCTCGTCGCCCCCCGCCACGGGCTGAACGCCAACCAGCTGTTCACGTGGCGTCGGCTGATGGAGCGCGGCGCGTTCACGGCCGCCGGTGCCGGTGAAGAGGTGGTGCCAGCCTCTGAGCTTCGTGATGCCTGAGCCACAGATCCGTGAGCTGCAGCGGCTCCTGGGCAAGAAGACGCTTGAGACCGAGATCCTGCGCGAGGCGATGGAGCGGGTCGCCGCCCCCAAAAAGTTGACCTCGCGCGTGACCTCGTGGCCGGGGGCGGCCGGTGAGCGCGGTGGCCGCAGCATTGAGCGTGTCGCGCCCGCACCTCGCCTCGTCCAGGCAGGCCTCCACCGTCCGGAAGCCCATGCGCCGACGGGGCCGTCCGCCTGCACCCGACGCCGCGTTGCTCGGCGCGATCCAGGCGCTCATCGCCGATCTGCCGACCTACGGCTATCGGCGCGTCCATGCCCTTCTGCGCCGGCAGGCCGAGCGGGATGGGCGGCCTGCGCCGAACGCCAAGCGGGTCTACCGGGTCATGAAGGTGCACGGCCTCCTGCTCCAGCGACATGCGGGCGGAGCCGAGACGCGCCGCCACGAGGGCAAGGTGGCGGTGGCCGTGCGCAACACGCGCTGGGCGGGTCCCCGCCCGGTCTCCGACCGGGTGGCATGCCCGCTGCTCGGACGGGCTGGAGATCGCGGCAGAGAACGGTGAGCGTGTGCGGGTCGCCTTCGCGCTCGACTGCTACGATCGGGAGGCAATGAGCTACGTGGCGACCACGGCGGGCATCACGGGCGAGGGGGACTGTCAGGAATTTCGTGTGGGGGCGGCCATAGTGGATCCGAAGGAGGTTCCCGATGGCACGACGCAAAGCACCCCGTATCCCTGACGCAATTCTGGACCAGCTCCTGGCCGGGGCCGATCCGAAGACGGCCTTCGAGGCCGATGGCCTGCTGGACGAGTTGAAGAAGGCCCTGGCCGAGCGGGCGCTCAACGCCGAGATGGACCACCATCTGGCGGGCGAGGACGCCGGCAACACGCGCAACGGCTATGGCCGCAAGACGGTCACCACCGAGACCGGCCGGATCGAGCTTTCGATCCCGCGCGACTGGCAGGCGACGTTCGATCCGCAGCTGATCGCCCGCTATCAGCGCCGCTTTCCCGGCTTCGACGACAAGATCGTGTCGATGTACGCGCGTGGTATGAGCACCCGGGAGATCGTCGCGCACCTGCGCGAGCTCTACGGCATCGAGGTCTCACCCGACCTGATCAGCGCGGTGACCGACGCGGTCCTGGAGGAGGTCGCCGCCTGGCAAGCCCGGCCGCTCGAGCCGGTCTACCCGATCGTGTTCTTCGACGCCCTGCGGATCAAGGTGCGTGACGAGGGCGTGGTCCGCAACAAGGCCGTCCACATCGCGCTGGGCGTGCGTGCCGACGGCGCCAAGGAGATCCTCGGCCTCTGGCTGGAGCAGAACGAGGGCGCCAAGTTCTGGCTGCGGGTCATGAACGAGCTCAGGAACCGCGGCGTCGAGGACGTGCTGCTGGCCGTGGTCGATGGCCTGAAGGGCTTCCCCGACGCGATCCGGGCGGTGTTCCCCGAGGCGCTGGTCCAGACCTGCATCGTCCACCTGCTACGCCACAGCCTCGACTTCGTGTCCTACAAGGACCGCAAGCTCGTGGCGGGGGCGCTGAAGGACATCTACCGCGCGCTCGATGCCGCGGCTGGCGAGGCGGCCTTGGCGGCCTTCGAGACGAGCGAATGGGGTCGGCGCTATCCGGCCATCGCCCAGAGCTGGCGACGGGCCTGGGGCGAGGTGATCCCGTTTTATGCCTTCCCCGGCGAGGTTCGCCGGATCCTGTACACGACGAACGCCATCGAGGCCCTGAACGCCACGCTGCGCCGGGCCGTGCGCGCCCGCGGGCACTTCCCGACCGACGAGGCCGCGCTGAAGCTGCTCTACCTGGTCTTGAACCGCTCCGAGAAGGCGTGGAAGATGGGCCCGCGTGAGTGGGTCATGGCCAAGGCGCAGTTCGCCGTCATCTTCGGCGAGCGCTTCACCCGGGCCATGGCGGCCTGATGTTCAACCCGCCGCCCGCACACGGAATTCCTGACAGTCCCCGGGCGAGGACGTCCGCGACCTGATGGTGGCCGCCGTCGAACACCGCTTCGGGCCGGTCAACCAATTGCCGAGCCTGATCGAGTGGCTGACTGACAACGGCAGTTGCTACGTAGCCCGCGACACGCGCCGCTTCGCCCGCGACCTTGGTTTGGTGCCAAAAACGACGCCGCTGGAGAGCCCGCAGAGCAACGGCATGGCCGAGGCGTTCGTGCGAACCTTGAAACGCGACTACGTGCGTGTCTCGGTACTACCGGACGCCGAGAGCGTGCTGCGCCAGCTTCCTGTCTGGCTGGCGCACTATAACGACCTTCATCCTCATCGCGCGCTGGGCTACCGCTCGCCGCGCGAGTTCATCACCCGATCAACCAAGGAGACCCTGTCCGGTCTTTAGGGGGCAACAACAACAGGCCAGGATGATACGCAGGCGCGAAACCAGCGCCTGCCCGGTCTCGTGTCGCCGCAGCAGGCGCTGGATCTCACCTTGCTCCTGCTCGCTGAGATCGAGAGAGACGGCCTTTGAGCCACGCAACATGGCGCACCTCCATCAGGAAGCACCTAACGATCCGCCCACCCGACTAAACTGTCAAACCTCTTTTAACTCAAACCACTAGAGCTATCACCGGGAGAAGAACGCTAGCGTTTACCAGCGGTCATAGCGCCGCTTAAGCTCCGCGGTTCGCGCTTCCGTATGCCCGAGTAAGCAGGTGGCGATAGCTGGATAAGTCCCTGTACCGCCATGCCACTCATCGGTGATGAGATCGCCGCAGTCGGCATCGCGGAAGCGCATCCAAGTCTGTTGAGCAAGTCTGAGCTCCTCCTGCCACTTCTTACCGTTATCCTCGCTGCTGATCGCCTTCATGGCGCGTGCGTAAGTCGCGTTCAATTTCTTATCTGCGATTTCCTGGGCTCGACCCAGGCAGGCGGTCATCCCTGGGCTGATTACCTCAGAACAGGCAGCATCGAGTTTGCCCGCAACATCTACGTAGGCCTTCGACAGCGCCTTCGCTGCATCCTCACCATGACGGTTCAGACAGGCGTCTATTGTATTGTCATCCATGCAGGCCAAGGGCGGCGGTTCTTTCGAGGCTGATGGCGCCGTATCATTCGGCGCAGCGTATGCCGCGCTAAGAAATCCGGCAGATAAAACAATAGAGAGAGCGAGAGCCTTCATCGTCGACGCCTTTATATTCTGCGGGTGCTGCCTTAGCGTATTCGCCAATTCATCCGGCGCGGGTGTATATCAATCTCAAACTAAATTCATCGAGGGCGAGAAACGGGGACCTTAAGGCCAGGAGGGGCCCAAAGTCCGCGTCACAAATCTATTCGCGGTCGTAGCGCCGCTTAAGTTCTGCTGCTCGCTCTATGGTATGCGCGACCAGACAGGCTGATCCCGCTGGACCGGCGCCTGTACCGTCCATCCACTCGAATGATATGACATCGCCGCAGTCGGCATCCCGAAATCGAAGCCAAGCCTGTTGTGCGAGCTTGAGTCTTTCGCGCCATTTGCGGGCCGCGTCATCGTCGCTGCCTATCGACTTCATCGCACGGGCGTAGGTCTCATTGAGCTCCTTGTCCGCGACTCGTCGAGTACGCTCCAAGCAATCGCCGATAGCCGGGCCGATCACCTCTAAGCACATCGGAGCGACCTTTTTGGATGCGTCGGCGTAAGCCTTAGACAACATATTCCCAGCCGCTTCGCCATGGCGGCTCAGGCATGAGGTTGGGTCGTCCGAGTCACATGTCTCAGCGGCGGGCGCACTTGGCGCTGCAAGGGCCATGGGCACGAAAGTCACGCTGGCCACTGCGCCAGCAAATGCACCGGCAAGGGTGCGAAGAGCGGCCTTGTGTTGTTGCCCCCTAAAGACCGGACAGGGTCTCCTGGGTTGATCGGGTGATGAACTCGCGCGGCGAGCGGTAGCCGAGCGCGCGATGAGGATGAAGATCGTTGTAGTGCGCCAACCAAACGGGGAGCTGGCGCAGCACGCTCTCGGCATCCGGTAGCACCGAGACACGCACGTAGTCGCGTTTCAAGGTTCGCACGAACGCTTCGGCCATGCCGTTGCTCTGCGGGCTCTCCAGCGGCGTCGTCTTCGGTATCAAGCCGAGTTCGCGGGCGAAGCGGCGCGTGTCGCGGGCGACGTAGCAACTGCCGTTGTCAGTCAGCCACTCGATCAGGCTCGGTAGCTGGTTGACCGCCCCGAAGCGATGCTCGACGGCCGCCACCATCAGGTCTCGGACGTCCTCGCCCGTGATGCCCGCCGTGGTCGCCACGTAGCTCATCGCTTCCCGATCGCAGCAATCGAGCGCGAAGGCGACCCGCACACGCTCACCGTTCTCTGCCGCGATCTCCAGCCCGTCCGAGCACCAACGCGTGTTGCGCACGGCCACCGCCACCTTGCCCTCGTGACGGCGCGTCTCGGCTCCGCCCGCATGTCGCTGGAGCAGGAGGCCGTGCACCTTCATGACCCGGTAAACCCGCTTGGCGTTCGGCGCAGGCCGCCCATCCCGCTCGGCCTGCCGGCGCAGAAGGGCATGGACTCGCCGATAGCCGTAGGTTGGCAGATCGGCGATAAGCGCCTGGATCGCGCCGAGCAACGCGGCGTCGGGTGCAGGCGGACGGCCGCGTCGGCCCCTGGGCTTCCAGGCGGGGGAGGCCTGCCTGGACGAGGCGAGGTGCGGGCGCGACACGCTCAAAGCTGCGGCCACAGCGCTCACCGGCCGTCCCCCGGCCACGAGGTCACGCGCGAGGGCAACTTTTTGGGGGCGGCAACCCGCTCCATCGCCTCGCGCAGGATCTCGGTCTCGAGCGTCTTCTTGCCCAGGAGCCGCTGCAGCTCACGGATCTGCTGCTGGGCAACACGAAGCTCGGAGGCTGGCACCACCTCTTCACCGGCACCGGCGGCCGTGAACGCGCCGCGCTCCATCAGCCGACGCCACGTGAACAGCTGGTTGGCGTTCAGCCCGTGGCGGCGGGCGACGAGCGAGACGGACTGGCCAGGCAGATAGGTCTCCTCGACGAGGCGCACCTTCTCCTGCGTGGTCCAGTGCCGCCGGCGCTGGACCGAGGTGATCACCTCGACGCGCTCGGCGCGGGGCGGGTCGTTGGAACTCACCATACGGTCGGTCATAGGCACACACTTCCATAAGCGTGAGCCCCTGTCCGGTCATTTAGGGGGCTACTTCACCTTGCTCATACTGCTACCTGATCTGACTGTAATACTGCAAAAAACCACAGATTTCGGGCCGTAATGTTGAGGTGTGTTGATCGTGCAGAATTTGCGATCTCGAAGCACGAGCTGCGATTGCTGCAATTGCCACATGGCCGGACCGCGCCTCACATGAGGCGCAGGTTGGATCACTTGGTTTCCGGAGCCTCAATAGTAACGCCCCGGAATGAAGCGAGTACGGGTCGCGTTCCAGTGACCTCTCATGTAGCCAACCGGCCGATTGGTAGCATGGCAAGCGGGGATCCACCTCGTGCCGTGATAGCAGAGTTTGCCGTAGCGGCTGAGCCAAGCGACGTTGGACACGAGGGGCTGATCGGAGGTTGTGAGTTCCTTATCCAGGGCGATAATAGGTCCCGCATTTGCTGCGCCGATCGAGGCGATCGAAAGGGCTGCGGCAACAACAATGGACTTCATGGCTTGCTGCTTTCGTTAACAGATGGCGCATTGAACAGATCTAATTTGATCTGGGGCGATCCGGTTGATTTCGCCGGTTCGCTCCGGGAGTACATATCTCCGACCTCAGAAAGCTTAGGTGCTTCAGAGCACGTCAGCTGCGGCGCCTCATTCGGTCTCCGCGCTGAAGAGCATCTCTCTCACAGCAGCGGCAAGGAGCCCGTATTCAAAATACTTGACAGCGACAGCGGTAGCTTCGGAGTTGCAGTGTCACGGACCGGCGGAAGACCAGCCGCCGGCGGCCAGCTCGATCCGGTCGCCGTACGATTCGAGCATCTCGTCGCGGTCTGGCCGGATGGCCTCGTCGGGACCCGGGCCCGGGATGCCCGTGCCCTCTTCGAGGCGCTGTCCGAATCCGAGCAACTCGCGGCGATCGCCGCGGCACGGGCCTACGCGGCACACGCTCAGCGCAAGCTGGGCTACGCCTTCGCGTCGCAGACGTGGTTGCGCCAGACCGACTTCGCCCCGCTGCCCAGCCCGGGGCGCCGCACAGCCGCGTCTTCGTCCGCGACGACTCGCCCGGACGGGAAGCGTGGGCCGTACACTACCGGCGCCTCGGCGGACCGATGATGACCCCCATCCACATGGGCGGCCAGGACGGCTGGCGCTTCGGGAGCCCGCTGCCGCTCACGGCAACCTCCGCGGCCTGATCGTGGCCGCTCCTCATCCGCTCGGTCCGCGCAATCGACCCTCTGATCAGGAGCGCCCCATGTCCGATTCCCCCGACGACCTCCTCAGCCTCACCGCTGGCATCGTGGCGGCCTACGTCAGCCGGCAGGCCGTGACCGCAGATGCGCTGCCCGGGCTGATGCGCACAGTCCGCGACGGCCTCGTCGCGCTCCAGGACCTGGCGCCGGCCGCGGCGGCGGCCAACCCCGAGGGCTTTCGCCTGACGGCCACCGAGATCCGCAAGTCGATGAAGCCCGACGCGCTGATCAGCTTCATCGACGGCAAGCCGTACAAGACGCTGAAGCGGCATCTGACGTCTCACGGTCTGACCCCGAAGGACTACCGCACGCGCTTGGGCCTGCCTGACGACTATCCCATGGTCGCCGCCGGCTACGCCGCAAAGCGCTCGGCGCTCGCGAAGGCAATTAGGCTGGGCGTGCCCGGCGCGCAGATGGGGCGCCAGACAAAAGAGTGATCGAAATGGAGAGGTATGACCGCAAGCCCCGGGGCAATGAGGACTCCAAAAGGAAATCGCCTCGAAAAGCCAAAAATAATGCAGGCTGACGGCCACCTGACGCAGCCACTATGGCTATACCATGTATCAGCCCGTCGATGCCAAAGACCATATGAACCTCTATCAAAATGCATGCCGTTGATACAGCAAAACGAGCACGTTTACGGATTATTAACGTTTCTGAATTTTTTTCTGCGAAGTCAGAATTCGGATTAAAAAGACTTGATTGATGATTATTACTGTACCTGACCGTTGTCGCGCGGCGCTGCTTGCCGGGATCGCATTTTCGACGCCGGCTGCGACCGCTCGCGCCGAGGGTGCAGCCTGGAGTCTCTATTCAGACAAATCAACCAGCATCTCGATCCCATTTGCTTCCCCCATTGTCTTTGCAGACAACGGTCAGGGCGCCACCATAAGTCTCAGCTTTGGATCTAGCACAACAACCAGTCCTTTTCAGCTCGATACAGGATCAACCGGAATCGCTATCGGCAAGGACTCGACAGTTTGGCAACCTGCTCCTGGTCAAAAGTCGATTGGCCCAGGCATGATCAACTATAGCAGCAGCGACCGATATTTATACGGTGATCTTTACGAGATGACCGTCAATTTCTACGACAAAAATAATAAACTTGCGTCAGCGATTGTTCCGATCCTTAGAGTAACATCTGAAATTCATAAAGGCGCCCCGGTGACCGGTCGGATCACCACTCAGATGTTTGGTGTTGGCTTTGGGCGTGAGGCAGCCGGCTTTCCAAACGGAACGCCCGACGCCAACCCCTTACTCAATATTGACTGGATCGCTAACGGTGACGCATCTAAGCTCGTACGTGGTTATGTTGTTACGCAGAATGGCATTGAGCTAGGCCTAACCGCTGCTAACACGCAGGGAACTACATTTGTGAGATTGGCGGCCGGACCGCAGTCAGGGAACGCAATCGAGTGGCAGATGACGCCGGGCGACCTACGAGCGGGAGGCGCCATCGGCTCTGGGACAATCTTGCCCGACACCGGCGTTTACACCGCCTACGTTAAGATCCCAGAAGGCAGTAGCATCAAGCGCGGCGAGAATATGCCGAATGGAACTCTCGTAACCGTTTACATACCGGGCCACTCGAGCCCACCGGTGGCATTGTACAGCTTTAGGGTCGGCGACACGGACAATCCGCTCGCCCCGGTTGGCCCCGTTTATGCCGAGGGCAGATCGACAAACGACACGGGCGCAACGTATATTAATACAACGATCACGATCCTACGGGGTTTTAATCTCATCTATGACGCTGACAGCGGCTTCGCAGGCTATCAGCGCATCTTGCCTGAGAGCGCTGACCTCCTTGCGAAGCCGATGATCGCGCTGCAGGGCAGCCTAAGCTTGGCATCGCAGTTCAGAACCGGGCTTCCCGTGTTCCTAATGAGTACTACGGCGCTGAACCCGTTCGATGTCGCGAGCCTCGGCGGCGACATTTTTGGGCCCGGCGGTCTGATCAAGGCTGGCCTAGGCACCCTCGAACTCGCTGGGACCAACACCTATGCAGGCGGTACCGCGGTCTATGGCGGTACCCTCGCGGTCTCCCGCGACGCCAACCTCGGCGCCGCCGGCACCGGTCTGATCCTCGGCGGCGGCACCCTTGAGGTCCTCACCGATGGCTTTACCACCGCACGCCCGCTCACACTCACCGGCCTCGGTGCCCTGCAGATCGACCTCGGCAACGCCACCTTCGCGGGCTCGATTGCCGACGGTAGTCAGTCGGGCACCCTCGTCAAGACTGGACTTGGCACCGCAATCCTATCGGCTTCCAACACATTCACGGCCGGCACCGTCATCAGCGCCGGTACCCTGGCTCTGACCGCCACCGGCAGCCTCACCGCGCCGGTCCTCGTCGGCTCGGCGGCGAGCTTCCTCAATGCCGGGCTCGTCTCCGGCAGCGTCGCCAATCTCGGCGTCCTGGCCAACAGCGGCACCGTCGCGGGCGGCCTCGCCAATGCCGGTCTGGCCCTGAACACCGGCATCATCGGCGGCGGCGCGACCAACACCGGCAGCCTAGTTAACGTCGGCACTCTCGCGGGTGGGCTGAACAACGCAGGAACCACGCTCAACAGTGGCTCCATCACCGGCGGCGCGGCCAACACCGGCAGCCTGGTCAACGCCGGCACTCTCGCGGGCGGACTGAGCAACACCGGCACCGCCCTCAACACCGGCACCATCGCCGGCGGCGCGACCAACAGCGGCGTCCTGAGCAACGCCGGCGCCATCGGCGGCGGCGTCGCGAACACCGGCACGCTGTCCACCAGCGGCATGATCAGCGGCGGCCTGACCAATGCCGGCACCGTGCTCGCCAGCGCTGGCCGCATCGACGGGCCCATCGCCAACAATGCCGGCCTGCTCGCCGTCTCCGGATCCGTGGCCGGCACCGGCCCCTTCGCCAACGCCGCCGGCGCGACGCTCGCCGTCACCACGGGCGGCAGCTACAGCCTCGCCGGCCCCCTCGCCAATGCCGGCCTCGTCGCCGTCGCCCAGAGCGCCAGCCTCACCGCCTCCGGCGGCCTCAGCAACGCCGGCCTCGTCGCCAGCGACGGCACCCTCACCGCCGACCTGACCAACACTGGCGTCGCCCGCCTGTCCGGCCAGTTCAACGGCACGCTCACCAACACCGGCCTCGTGCAGATCACCGGCCCGCTCGCCGGGCTCACCGGCCTGACCAACACCGGCGCTCTCGACCTCGGCGGCACCGCCCTCACGCTCACCGACCTCGCCGGCCCGGCCTCCGCCGTCCTGGGCAACGGCGCCCTCACGGTCGCCAGTGCGGCCGCCTCCACCTATGCCGGCGCCATCCTGGAGACCGCGAGCCCGACCAGCCTGACCAAGGCCGGCCCCGGCACGCTCCTGCTCACCGGCCCCGGCCTCTTCTCCGGCCCGACCACAATCCAGGCCGGCACGCTCTCCCTCAACGGCCTCTGGACCTCGCCGGTCACGGTCGCGGCCACCGGCACCCTGCGCGGCATCGGCACCGTCGCGGCCCCGGTCACGGTCGCGGGCGCCCTGCGGCCGGGCAACTCCCCCGGCACGCTCACCGTGCTCGGCCCGGTGGCGTTCGCCCCCGGCAGCAGCCTCGGCCTCGACATCGACGGACCGGGCACCGGCACCGGCGCGGGCAGCTACGCCCGCCTCCTGGCGCTCGGCCCGACCGGTACGGTCTCGGCCAGCGGCACCCTGGTGCCGGAACTGCGCGGCATCACCGGCAACGCCACAAACAGCTTCACCCCCGCGCTCGGCCAGCGCTTCGGCGTGCTGACCGCGCAGGCCGGACTGTCGGGCTCGTTCAGCGGGCTCGCCCAGCCGGCGGCGGGCCTGCCGGCGGGCACGCGCCTCGACGCGCTCTACGCCGCCACCGGCCTCGACCTCGTGGTCACGCCGGCCGCCTACGGCAGCCTCGCCGGCCTCGGCCTCGCCCAGACCGGCAACGCCCGGGCCGTGGGCGCGGCCCTCGACCTCGCCCGCCCGGCCGCCGGCACGCGGCCGGACGCGGCGCGGGCGCGGGTGTTCGACCCGCTCTACGCGGCCAACCCGGCGACGCTGCCGGGCGGGCTGGCGAGCCTGTCGGGCCAGAGCTACGGCGACGCGGTGATGACCGACCTCGCCGCGCGCCGTCTGCTCTCCGACACGATCGACCGGCACCAGCGCGGGCTGGGCGGGGGCGCGGGCGCGTTCAGCGCGGGCGATCCGGGCCCGGGCCCGAACCGCACGGCGCTGCAGGTGCGCGGCGGCGCCGGGGCAGCGGAGCGGCCGCTTGCGGTGGGCGAGGGCCGGGTCTGGGCCGACGCGCTGTACGGGTTCGGTACGCGGGCCGGCGACCGGGCGGCGGCGGGCGCCGGGTTCGACGCGGGCGGGCTGCTGATGGGCGTCGACCGTCAGGTCGGGGCGGACACGCAGGTGGGCGCGGCGTTCAGCTACCTGCGTGAGGGCGGCACGTCGCGGGGCGCGGGGCTGGGGCGGTTCACCACCGACAGCTACGGCGGCACGCTCTACGCGAGCACGCGGCTCGGCGCCGTGGTGCTGCGCGGCATGGCGGGGGTGTCGTACGCGGACGGTCGGGTGGACCGGACGGTGGCGCTGGGCGCGGCGGTGTCGCAGGCCTCCGGGGTGTCGTCGGGCTGGAACGGCGGGGTGTCGGGCTTTGCCGGCTACGCGCTGGCGACCGGCCTGCCGGTCGAGGTCGTGCCGGAGGTGGGCTTCAGCTACGACCGGCTGACGCGGGGCCGTGTGTCCGAGCGGGGCGGTCTGGTCGGGCAGGGCTTCGGCGGGCAGGGCTTCGCGGTGGCCGACCTCGACGCGGCGCGCAGCCTGGTCGGCGGGCGGGTGACGAGTTGGGCGGTGGCGGGCATTCCGGAGCTGCGCCTGGAGGGCCGGGCGTACTGGGCGCACGAGCTGGCCGACACGGCGGCTTTGATCCGCTCGAGCCTGTTCGGGGCGGGGTTCGCGGGCCGGACGAGCGCGCTGGGCCGGGACGGCGCGGTTCTGGGGGTGAGCCTGACGGGGGGGGTCGCCGAGGGCGTGCGGCTGTCGGTGGGCTACACCGGCGACGTCCGCCCGGGCGCCACCGCCCAGGTGTTCACCGTAGGCCTTCAGGCCGCGTGGTAGAGCATCGACGGACCTTCGAGCGTTCCTAGCTAGCCTTACGATCGGCGGATGCATGTCGTCGCCCGCCGATCGTTTACGTTGCCCCTCGCATTCGGCCGGCATAGCCTCCGACGCATCATCCGATCGTGTTACTCTCCAAGTCGGCCTCCTCGTCGACCATGCGGCCGGGACTCCCGTTCGGCAGGTACCGATCGCGCTCCACGGTGCGGGCGGCGTTTCGAGTGTGCGGCCGCCTCCAGCACTCGCCCGTCGTCGGCATCCAGGCGTGCGGGCGACCTGCTATTTCGACACCCACGCATCTTCGACCCAGATCTGCCCGTGCAGATCAGAAGCCAATGCCGCAGCTATCGCCTGCTGTGCTGCCGCCGTGTCGAGATCGGAGGCGACGACGGCGTCCTCCCCCTCGGACTCGGCGGGCCCTACCGAGAAGACCTTCTCCTTGCCGGTATCGACAAGTCTCGCATCGACACCCCGGAGCTGGAGGTAAGAGACGGACTTGTCCTGAGGATCCTGCCACGCGGTAGCCCGGAGCGAGATCGCTTCCTGAGCTCCCATCGGGTCCAGGTAGGACACCTTGCGGGTGAGGGCCATCTGGATCTCGCCTCGCCCGGCGTCCTTGCCCGACGAGACGATCGTCGCATCGGGGATGGCCTTCGGCAATGCGCGACCGAGGGCGGCGATCAGATCGGTGTCGCCCGGCTTCACCTTGAGCTTGACGAGCTGGGACTTGTCAGCGACCTGCCCGTATTCCGCAGTCTCAACGCCCGGGAGCTTCTTCACCTTCTCGAGGAGCGCGGGAGCTCTCTCCGGATCGACGTCGATCGAGATCGACGAGGTGCCGCCTCTCAGGTCGGCGCAATTCGGGACCAGACCGGCGGGATCCATCCGGGCACCTTCAGTGCGGACTAGCTTCACCAGATCGACGACGTTCGGAAGCTTGGTCGTCACCGAGAGGGTCCCGGGATCGGGTACGGGCTTGTCGCTCACGTCTTCAGGCTCGTCCTCTGCCGTCGAACCGGAGGGCAGCGCGGTCGGATCCTCCTCCGAGAACGTCAGGCCGGTGGCTGCGATGGCGACGCTATGGTCCGGAAGCTTCAGAGAGCCGTTCAGCTGCTGGTCGTCCTTCGAGCCGCTCCGCTTGATCGACACGGCGACCCGATCCCCCGCCGAGCTTGCTCCGGCTCCGGAGAACTTCGCGCCGTCGGCCTTCAGCGGGATCACCAGACGGTCGACGCGCCGCGACAGCGTGCTTGTCGGGTAGCAGACGTCGATGCTCGCGTCGGTGATCTGGCTGCCCTGCAAGGTCAACTTCAGGACGCCGTCGATCAGATACGTCGCCGAACCGTCCAGGGACCCTTCCGAAAAGCTGAGGTAGCGGGTCGACGGCTGCTGAGGCTGCGGCTTCTTCGATTTGCCCTGGGCATTCGCCTGACCGCACAGTCCGATCAGAACAATCGTCGCCACCAGGAACCGCATGTGACCTCCCCAGGTCCGCCGATCATGTGCAGGGCATCATGCCCGACGTTGCGGTGCACGGCCACCAGATCGCGGGCCACGCATGTCGGGACAGCTTGGGGGATAGCTTGATCGGCGACCGACGTCGGTCGTCGGATCGTCCCGGATCCTGGCTGTCGGTGCGGAGAACCTCGGCCGGGAAGCGATCCGATCGAACGCCGCCTCCAGGCGCATCTCGCCGATCGACCGGCTGTAACCGCATCGGCCGAATGCTGGAGATATCATGATTTGTGATGGCTCCGACCGCGGCTATCTATGAATGTTGGACGTCGTCGCGAGACATTAGTTCTCAATCAAAGAACTTCCCATTCCAACGAATGTAGCCTCCACCTCCGCCATGGGCATCCATATGAACCTTTCGGGATGCGCTCGCGGCCTACCTTGACGTTGGCACCCAGCATATCGTGGTCCTTCTGAAGCAATGATCCGCGACGCAGATAGAACAGTACGGAGCAAACCTGCATGCCGCAATGACTGCTCCGTGACATTTTACCGGCACATCGGATCGCCTCGTGGGATATAATCAGGTCGGGCATGCCGTCGCCATCGAGATCCCGCTCGATCAGGCCGGCGGGATCGATGCGCCCTTGACGACCATCGCACCCGTCATTGATCTCCTGCTTTGCCAAGTAGGCCGCCGCTCTTGATTCCGCCATAGCCGGCGCTGCAAAGAGCGATCCCATCAGGATCACGAAAGTCAGTCTTCCCATAAAAATCGTACGTCTCCCGATATTCGTCCCAAACAGCCCGGAGTCAGCCTTTGCATTGACGCGACAAGCTTGACTTCGCCGATGCATAGCCGTCAGTCCTTACGGGCCACTTGGTGCGTTCGTCGAAGACGATGGCCGCTTTACTGCCCGAGCTCAGTAATTCATCTATGTCCGGTCGCAACGGCCAGCTGTAGAGCTCGTTATTGGTCCTCGGCGGTACGGTCAGCTTGATCTGGCGTCCGGCAGCGGAGAGGGATAGCGTATCTCCAGCGCTTAGACCGTTCTCGACGGAGTAGATCTCGAAGGACCTTTCGCCACCGCGCCGGCACGAGACGAATATGCACAGATTGGAGGAGACGCAGGAGGTGAACGCAGGATACGGAGTTCTTTTTGCCGGCTTCCACCCCGAGTTCGCAACCTGGACGCAATACAGCATGAATAGGAGGGCAACCGCACCCGATCTGGTTGACATGATATGGTCCCTACTTTGTTGAGATCGCGTCCATTTTCACGATTTTTCCCGCTGCGCCGCAGAACAGAGCCTTGATCGTCACGATGCGGCCGTCCCGGATCAATGTGGAATATCCATCGCGGGCGATCGCTTTCTGGTGTGAATCGGGAAAATAGTACAAAGCGGGTACGTTGATGTACTGCCCGCCGCCTTTTTGGCTAAGTGTGAATCCGCGTACCGTTCCCTGCTCGAATGTTAGATCGCTGATGCGGCCGCGCGAGACCATCGGAGAACAGTCCTTCGCCGGCGACAGGTTAGACATCGAGACGATTTTGCCGTCGACGGAACGATTCACCCTCATATCCGCGAGAACGACGCTGGATCCGGCGGCATATAGCAAAAATGAACCTAGATATTTTCCTATGTAACAACTTGCGGCTCCCATCGAAAGCTCCGTAGGCGCGTATTCAAAGCAAGATTTTCGATCGCGATCCACAGCGCAAGCCGTAAATTGGCACAGGACTGATAATCATTTGGCTTAGAGGCTTCGAGTGGGAGCCGGCGTCACGAGTGCGGCTGGGCTCGGCGCATGCGGTCTGGTTGGACTTGGCGGAGGTCTTCTGCCTCTCTACAGGTCTATGGAGACTGTCCTAGTCAAAGACTCGCGCGATTGGCTTACAAAACTGACTTCCGGCCTCTGACCGTCTGAATCGTCGAGGACATGTCCGCTCGAGTGCCCGCGTGGCGCAGAAGCAGACCGGCAGCATTCCACTCCTAACAGCCCTTCCGCTGCCGACCCAACTCAGCTGTACAGGCGGCAGTGAGCGCTTCCCAGAAGCGGTCGTTCGCCGCCGGACAGGCAAATTCGGCTCTTGATGGTCAGCAAGATGGCGGCTGCTGTCTGGAAGAAGACATCCGACTGCGGACGACATAGGCCGTGCGGACACCGCGATCCCGCCAACGCCGTTCTGGACCAGACCTCCTCGCTATCCGCCAAAGCCACCATATAGTAGGCTGTTAACCAAATTTGCCCAAGCGACGGTATAGATCGACGAAAAGCACACGCCGATTAAAATGTGAGCTGGAGGAAACTGGGGCATGTCAGAGCAAGAGCGCGTGCATCTTCAGGAACTGAGCGAAAAATTCGATGCCTTGAAGGAAGAAATCCAACAACTTCGGTCTGAAGTTGGCATGCTCCGATCTGTAAGGCATGGATCTGGAGTCGATCTCGTAATCCTAGATAGTATTGTTGCGTATGTTCCAACAGCAGACAATCTGTATTCAAATTTTATACCGGACAGCAACAAGAAATATGACGTTTTTGCCAGCGGTTTGCCGGAGGTGATGCTCGGCAATCCAAGCAATACGCCCGCGAAAGTTTTTCAAGATTATATAGAGATAGCGGCAAGCGATTACTCGACAATAATTCTATACGACATTGGTGCTTGGGCTGGAGACATCGCTATCCGTCTGGCGCGTTACGCCAAAGCATCCAAAATCGATTTCCGCGCCCAATGCTTTGACCCATCAACTGCCGGGTCATTGATACCGTTCAACGCACGCCTGAATAATGTAGCGGACCTTGTGGATTTTGTGCCCGCGGGTATTAGCCTCGATGGCGGCCCACTGCTGTTTAATCAAGTGCGCGGACACTCGGACTCATCTGGACTATCCATGGTCGACAGTTTTGGCCGTGATGTAGATTCGTATATTATAAATACTTATACTTTGAAAGAAATTTTGGAAAGAAACAAGCGTCCTTCACATCAAATTATTAAGATCGACGTCGAAGGAATTGATGCACTTATCGTGGCAAACAATCTTGCAATCCTGCAAGAAAGCACTTTGGTGATCGAGTTCAATCCCCGACAGGAGCAATATAAGATTATCGATCCACGAAATTTTCTGGCGCTAATGAACCGAACGCATACGATCTATGACTTATTCTATGCGCCGAACCCAACAATGGTAAATAAAATTGATGATATTGATCAATTTATGATGGATATTTTGCAAAGAAAATGGGGATATACAGATCTATTAATGGTCCCTCGGGTCTGTAAATTTCACGATCGCTTTATTCAGCGATACAAGGACTATAAAAAAGAGCCCGATAATTATGTACTCGCGAAGGCGCATCGCACCAGGTAGGTTTTTGCCGCCTCCCACATTTTCGTATGAACCAGCACCGCCTGGATAGGCTCAGCCAAGAGCGCCAGCGTTGCCTGCAAAGACGTTGGCCATTTACACACTTCTCTCAGATACTGACAATGGGTCGCGGACTTCTGACACTCCGAAGAATTCGGATTATTTAGTCCGGGGCTCGGCAAAGGGTCGCAAGCGGAAGGGGCAGCAACGTCCGCTAAAGCGCCTTCCAAATCGTAAGTAGACCGTCCGCAAACCACCCTGAGCCGACATGTGCGTATGGGTACCAAGCGTGAGATTTGGACTTCTAGATGTTCGGTCCCGGCATCCGGCGATCCGAAAGCGGACGCGTTTTCACGGCTTCATTTTGATGCTGTCATGTTCGCGGTTGGCCGCATCAATCGCCGCACCGTTGTTGAGTGCCCACGCGCAGAGCGCCTCAAAGGGCTCGCGTAGTGAATGGCCGAGCGGGGTGATCGCATACTCGACGCCGATGGGTGCGGTCGGCAGCACCGTCCGGGTCACCAAACCATTGCGCTCCAGCCGCTTCAGCGCGTCCGCCAGCGCCTTGTGCGTGATGCCGTCGAGCCGCCGTTTGATCGCGTTGAACCGTGAAGGCCGCGGGCAAAGCACCGTGAGGATCAGGATCGTCCACTTGTCGGCGATCTTGTCCAGCACCGGGCGGACCTGCGCCATGTTGGCGAGCGCGCAAGCGGACGCGGCATCGAAGTCGGTATCGTCGGCCATATCTAGTCTACCTTAAGTGCGTTCTTGATAGCAGATACACGCTGTGTATCTGCTGCGCCATTGCAGATGAAGGGATGCCCCGATGGCTCGCATGCAAGACAAGGTTGCGCTGGTGATCGGCGGGGCGAAAGGCATCGGCCTTGCGGTCGCCGAGCGGCTGGCGGTCGAAGGCGCGTCGGTCGTCTTCACCGGGCGGCGCGCCGACGAGGTCGACGCAGCCGCTGCGAGGATCGGGCGCGGTGCGCAGGGCCTCGTCGCGGACGCAGCCCAACAAGAGGATCTGCACCGCGTCGTGGCGACGGTGCGGGAGATGCATGGCCGGATCGACGCGCTGGTCCTCAACGCGGGCATCTCGGAACCCGCGACCCTGCGCGACGGGACGCCCGAGCATTTCGACCGGCACTTTGCGGTCAACGTCCGTGGGGCTGTCTTCGGGTTGCAAGCGGCTCTGGGCGCAATGGGGCGGGGTGGGGCCGTCGTGCTGATGGGGTCGATTGCCGACGTCATGGGCGTGACGCCCTACGGGACCTACGCCGCGACGAAGGCAGCGCTGCGCTCCTACGCGCGCACATGGACGGCGGAACTGGCCCCACACGGCATCCGCGTGAACGTGGTGGCCCCCGGTCCGACCGATACCGCCATGATGGCGAGCGTATCTGAGGACGGGCGGGCCGCACTCATCGCGCCGATCCCGCTCGGCCGCATGGCGCGTCCCGAGGAGGTGGCAGCGGCCACGCTGTTCCTACTGAGCGACGAGGCGAGCTTCGTCGCGGGGGCCGAACTGTGCGTCGACGGCGGGATGCAGCAGGTCTAGCGTCCCGATAGCAGTTTCAGGGTGTCCGCTTCCGCCGGTTTGCATCCCCGAAGCGGACCATCTTGAAGCCACCCATTTTGGACGTTCAGATGGGCGCGTCGTGGTGGCAGATGCTGGCCGAAAGCGGAACAATCGCTTCGGAAAAGGCCGACCAGAGATGCGGACGGCCTTCAATCGATCCGGATCGGAAAGGAACGGAGCGAAACGCGTCACTCATAAGCTGATGTCCCGGCCTTGACCGAGAGCCTCCGGTTCCATCCCGGCGGCTCGAGCGGCCAACCGGCATAAACAAGCGTTAACCCTTAAGACAGATGTGGCGGACCATACCTCAGGTCACTGTCGCGGTGTCTTGCCAGACTGCGCCAAGGACCCTTCGCGCGCTTGCATAAGCCACCTGCAATCTCCGGCGTGAACGCAATAGAATGGCCGAGATGTTCGTCGATGAAGCTCTCGATCGAGCCAACGCCGATATCCAAGCGGGACGGCGCCAAGAAGCCAGAAATCTTCTGGAGGCGATACTCAAGGTAGAAGACAGAAACCCGCGAGCCTTGATCGGAATTTCGGTCGTCAGCTTCCAACAAGGCGACCTGCCGAAGGCGGTCAACTACATCTCGGCAATAGTCCTAGAGAATCCATTCGACAGCGACCTCCTCGGCACGTGCTCGGCCCTTCTGCGGAGCTTTTCCGTCGAGGAATTCGCCGATCGTGTCGAAGCGATAAGTGATGACGCCAAGAAGGATGCGCGGACAATAACGGCGTGCCTCGACGGTTTTCTCAACATGGCGGATTTCGGATCCTCGGGCGAGGCGATCGTGCGCGTCCCATCCGAGATCGCTAGCGCGATCCACTTCATATCGCTCGACGCTCTGTCTGTAGGCTCCAACAGATCGAAGTTCGGTCGGTACTCGCCTATCAACTGCGTCATCGCTCCTACCGCGGGAGACTATGAATTCCGCGAGAAGCACTTCATCTACGCGTCCTCACTGCTGGAGGACAAGCAGGAGATCCTTGAGGCGTTCGGCCTCCGGGATCTGGCACGGGTCAAAGCGGTTCACAAGGTCAAAGCGAAGCGCATGTCGGATGCCCTCGATGAAATCGGGGTCTCAGGTCTCGACTATTTCAAGAGCGATCTGGAGGGCATAGACGGCTTGGTCCTGCGCGACGCCCGGCAGCACATCGCCGGGGCCGCCGTCGTACAGGCCGAGCTCCGTTTCATGCCGGCCTACGAGGGGGAGCCGCACTTCGACGAGACCGTCGCCTACATGCGCGGACAGGATTTCGAGGTGCTGCATCTGACCAATGAGAATTGGCGGTACGCGACCCGGCACAGGGAGCACATGGCCAGAGGTCGGACGGTGTTTGCGGATACCGTGTTCGTGAAGAACATCGACACGTATCTATCGCTTCACGGACGCTCGACCGAGGCCGTGGTTCGATATTGCCTCGCCTGCGGCGTGTCCGGCAACGCAAACTATGCTGAATTCATACTCGAGAAGCACAAGGCACTCGTCCCTTGCGATCTCGGCGCCGCTCTCGTCAACTAACTGATACCGAAGGCCCGCTTCGGTCAGCCTCAGTTCGCCAAGACCCGACTCGGCCATGTCGCCATGTCGTGACCGGAATTCCAGCCTCACGCCCTGTAAGGCTGCGGCGGCGGGCCATCCAGGGCGATCAGATCGACGTTCCGCGCCTTGAGGACGCCGAACAGGCCTTCCAGTTCGCGATCGCAGGGATCGTCCACGATCGCGGCTTCCGGCGTGTCCTCCTCCAGCCACGCCTCCGCATCCTTGTTGGAGGAGAAACCGAGCGGGTCGTAGCCGAGTCTCTCGAGCATTCGGCACGCCCGTCGCCGCCGTGCGGCGCTACGGGAGAGGACCAGGGCCGGAGGCCGGAGCGGACGAGCGGCCATCACGCGGCCTTCCGCGGCTTCGAGGACGTCGCCTTGCCCGCGCCGCGGGTCGAATTTAGCCGCGACCGCTTCGAACCCGCCTTCTTCCGGGCAGCGGCCGGCTGAGCGGAGGATCCACCCTTCTCGGAGTCGATGCTGCGCCTGAGGGCCTCCATCAGGTTCACGACGTTGCCGGAGCTCGGTGCCGCCGCCTTCGATCGACCCTTGCCCTTCTCGGGCTTCTTCGCCTTGCCCTTGACCAGCGCGATCAGCGCCTCCTCGTAGCGGTCCTCGAACTTCGACGGATCGAACTTCCTCGTCGACCGGGCGATCAGCTCCTCGGCCAGGGACCGCATCTCGTCGGTCGGATTGCCGTCCGGCATGTCCTCGAAGTAGGCGGTGGGCGACCGGATCTCGTCCTGGTACCGCAGCAGGGTCGCCAGCAGGCCTTTGCCGTAGGGCTCGATCAGGACGATGCGCTCCCGCTTGTAGATGACGATCCGGCCTAGGCCCGCCATCCCCTTCTTCCTCATCGCATCCCGGATGACGGCGAACGCCTCGCGCGACACCTTGTCCTCGGCCGCGAGGTAGTAGGGCTTGTCGAGGTAGCGCTCGTCGACCTCCTCGCGCCTGCAGAACGCCTCGATGTTGATCGTATGCGTGCTTTCCAGCGCGATCTCGCTGAGCTCCTCGTCCTCGACGGGGACGAGGTCGTCCTTGGCGACCTCGCAGCCCTTCACCTGATCGTCGCGATCGACGGTCTCGCCGGTCACGGAGTCGACCAGCAGCTGCTTCACGCGGTTGCCGGTCTCACGGTTGATCGTGTGGCACTTCAGGTCCCGCGACGAGCTGATCGCCGGATATAGTCCGACGGAGCAGGAGACGAGTGAAAGTCGCAGGTGCCCCTTCCAATTGGCGCGCGATGCCACCGCAGCCTCCAAATTCGCACAAGTATTCGTCGCCGGCGATGAGTCGATGCGATGCCGACCACGAATTCGGCGACTCAACGAGAGTCGCTCTCGACTCGTTCCTGCACAGTTCGTCCTGTGGATAACTTGCGAGATCTTGTCTGCCCCCGCATTCGAAGCGGCATCCCGGAACCGGCGATCGGCCGCGGCGGTTTGCCGGAAGTCATGTCCGAGCTCCTCAAGCCGTACCGCGAGAAGCGGGACTTCGAGGCCTCGCCCGAGCCTCGTGGGCGCCGTGGCCGGAAGGCCGCCAAGGCGCGCTTCGTCGTCCAGAAGCACGACGCCCGACGCCTGCACTACGATCTGCGGCTGGAGATGGACGGGGTGCTCAAGAGCTGGGCCGTCACCCGCGGGCCGAGCCTATCGCCGGCCGAGAAGCGGCTCTCCGTCCGCACCGAGGACCACCCCCTCGACTACCTGCGCTGGGAAGGGGCGATCCCCAAGGGCCAGTACGGCGGCGGAACCATGATCGTCTGGGACATCGGCTCCTGGGAACCGGTCGGCGATGCGGCCGCCGGTCTCGAGAAGGGCCACCTCGAGTTCGTTCTGCACGGAGAGCGGCTCGGCGGCCGTTGGCATCTCGTGCGCATGAAGGGTCGCGGCGGCGAGAAGAGGCAGCCGTGGCTGCTGATGAAGGCCGAGGACGAGCATGCCCGCCGCGAGGGCGACATCCTCGTCGAGCACGATGCGTCGGTCCTGTCGGGCCGGACCAACCGCGATCTCGCCGCCGGCGGCGAGATCAGACCCGACCACGCGGCACGTGCGAAAGTCGCCTTGACGCGAGTGACGAAGACCGCCTCGGCCCGGTCCCCGCGCGCCCGCAAGGCCGTGCTGCCGCCCTTCGTCGAGCCGGCCTTGGCGATCCTCGTCGACGCGGCGCCGACCGGAGAGGGCTGGCTGTACGAGATTAAGCACGACGGCTACCGCATGCAGGCGCGCATCGACGGAAGTGCCGTGAAGCTGTCGACGCGATCCGGCCTCGACTGGACGGCGAAGTTCGAGCCGATCGCGAAGGCCCTGCAGAAGCTGAAGCTGCCCTCCGCCCTGATCGACGGCGAGATCGTCGTCGATAACGCGAGCGGCATCTCGAGCTTCGCGGCGCTTCAGCAGGCCCTCGCCGACGGCGACACGGGCGCGGCGCTCTTCTACGCCTTCGACTTGCTCTACATCGACGGCAAGGACATCCGCGCCCTCCCCCTGACCGAGCGCAAGGCTCTGCTGCTGCAGAGCCTGGACGATGCGGGGTCCGCCGACCGGATCCGGTTCAGTGAGCATCTCATCGACGACGGTGCGGCCATGGCCCGCCATGCCTGCCGCCTCGGGCTCGAAGGCATCGTCGCCAAGCGGGCCGACGCGGCCTACCGCTCCGGACGAAGCGATCTCTGGCGCAAGGTGAAATGCACCGGCTCCCAGGAGTTCGTCGTCGCGGGCTTCATGCCCTCAGGCACGGCCCCGAAATCCGTCGGCTCGTTGATCCTGGGAACACACCAGGATGGCACCCTCGTCCACGTGGGACGGGTAGGTACGGGGTTCGGCGACGCGGTCGCGCGCGAGCTCTGGGTGAAACTGGAGTCCCTGCGGATCCCAGCGCCGCCGTTCGACGCCGAACTGCCGCCCCTGGCGCGCCGCAATGCACGATGGGTGGAGCCTCGTCTCGTATGTGAGGTGACGTTCCGCGGATGGACCGCCGACGGTCAACTGCGGCATGCGTCGTTCAAGACCATCCGGACCGGCGTGGCGCCCGACGAGGTCGTCCGGAAGGCGGCGCCGGCGCGCTCACGGGCGCCGAAGCGGAGAACCGCGGAGTCGACCATGACGCTCACGCATCCAGATCGCGTGCTCTGGCCGGACGTCGGCCTGACGAAGGAGGGCTTGGCCGGGTACTATGCCGAGATCGCCGACCGCATCCTGCCGCACGTGATCGACCGGCCTCTGTCGCTCGTCCGGTGCCCGGCTGGCCTCGGCTCGTGCTTCTACCAGAAGCACGGCTGGTCCGGGATCGACGAACGCCTTCTCCGCGTCCTCGAAGGCGGGACCGGGAAGGCGGTCGTGATCGGCGACCCGGATGGCCTGCGCGCCCTGGTCCAGGCAAGCGTCCTCGAGATCCATCCCTGGGGCGCGACGGCCGCGGACCCGGATCGGCCGGACCGCTTGGTCTTTGATCTGGATCCCGGGGACGGCGTGGGCTGGACCGACCTCGTCGCCGGCGCGCTCGAGGTCCGCGAGCGTCTGCGGATCTCGGGGTTCGGCGCCTTCGTCAAGACGACCGGAGGTAAGGGACTGCACGTCGTCGTCCCGGTCGAACCGAAGGGTGGGTGGGATGAGGCGAAGGCGTTCTCGAAGGGGCTCGCCTCCGAGATGGCCAAGAACGCGCCCGACCGCTACGTCGCGACCGTGTCCAAGAAGTCCAGGGACGGCCGCATCTATATCGACTATCTGCGCAACCAGCGTGGTGCGACCGCGGTTGCGACCTTCTCGACCCGCGCCCGCGCGGGAGCGCCGGTCTCGGTGCCGGTCGGCTGGGACGAACTCCCGTCCCTCGGTTCCGGATCGCGCTTCGACGTCGCCACCCTGCCCGGTCGCTTGGCGGCGCTCGGCAAGGATCCCTGGGCCGGCTTCGAGCGTGCCGCGCGGCCTCTGGAGGCAGCCGGCAAGCGCGGGCGTCGACGAACCTGACTGGCCTGTCTGTATGGACTTGCCGTCGGCTCGTGCGCGGTCAGCGCGGGCCGGGCAGGCGAAGAGCGAGATAGCGGACGGTCTTGGCTCCGCCGTGAATGGTGGCTGCGCCGACCTCCTCGAAACCGAGCCGGGCGTGGAAGGCGTCCGAGCCCAGGTTGGGCGGCATCGAGTTGACTTCGCACACGATCAGGTCGTGACCGGCCTCGCGGGCCTTCCGGAAGAGATCCTCGTAGAGCCGCCGCGCATAGCCGAGGCCGCGGGCAATGCCGGCGACCACGACCCGGTCGACGTACACGAAGCGCGGGTAGCGTCTGCGGAACCATAGGTAGTTCGGGCTCGCATAGGTCGGATGCCGCTCATCGAGGGCGATCAGGAAAGCGTCGTTGCGGCCAATCCGGCGTGCGTGGAAGCTCCCCGCCACGAGCTCGGAGAGACCTTCCTCGTCGAGCAGGGAGAGCTCGGCCGCGTGCGTGTTGTTGAGGGCCAGGATCGGACTGGTGTCGGTCGATGAGATCTGCAGCAGCGATGTCATGCACTCTCGCGTGTCATCGACCGAGTGTTGTACGCCATCCCGACTGCAATCTGGATCAAGGCAGCCGTTGTGGCCCCAGCGCGGATCGCAAGCTGGGTGGCCGGGATTCGGGAGTTGCACCTCTCGCTCTGGCATGCATTATACCAGTGGCCTGACGCATGGGTCGTCCTCAACGCACCTCGCGCCCTCGTCAGAAACGTCGGGGGCGTTTTTTCTTGGGAGCGGTACGGCCGGCAGCTTCGGATGGAAGCTCGACGAGGTCTGCAGCGGCGGTCCTTCGGCCAGGAAGGCGCGATGGACGCTCTCGGTCGCCGGCGACACGATGATCGCGTCGATCGCACGCGGCTTCAAGGCCGGCGAGCCGTTCACCCTGAAGCGCTGCGCCACGAGGTAGCCGGGAAGCCGAGCCTGAGGCCCGGCCGGCTATCGCTTCCCGCCGTTCGGGTCCATCCATGGGCGGGCACGCCCCTCCCCCTGGGTGCGAAGGAGCTGCGATGAGCCCGCACGACTACACGTGGCTCCTGTTTGCGACGCCCGCGGCCGTCGCCCTGCTCGGCGCCTTCGTCTATGTCGCGATTGGTCTTCAGGACCGGATCGACGGCCGCTGCGACCGGTAGACCGGGCCGCTGGCCCTGCCCACGAATGGTGCGCCTGTGCCGGGCGCATGGGGCGGCATCCCCGGGCGGAACCCGAGGTTCCGGATCCTGTTGTGGGATCGGCGAGCGCAGATGCCACTTGGCCCATCGGACGCCCGCCCTTCGGAAGGATCCAGATCGGGCACCTCGGCACCATGAAAGCAATCGTCTGTCTGTCCGCCGTCGTCGTCGCATCGACGCCCTTCGTCGGCACGCCCGCCAGGGCCGACGATGCCGAGGCGGCGCGCCTGTGCCGAGGAGACGCATTCAAGCTCTGCCTGAGCGAGATCCCGGACCGTGACCGGATCACGGCCTGCATGGTCCGGAACAGGGCGCGCCTGAGTCCGGGCTGCCAGACGGTGTTCAACAAGCCGTCCCGGCCAGCCACCGTCGAGGCCGCCAGCCACACGATCCGCTGAGCAGATGACGGTGGAGGGTATCCTCCGAAGGTCAGCACCTGCGGCCGTAGGATCGTGACGCCCGCCTCCCCGCCCATCCCATGGCTGGATCGAAGCTGGAACTGTCGATTACCGAAGCGCGCCGCATCGCGCTGACCGCCCAGGGCCTCGGCATGCGCCCGCTATCGGACGGGATCGCCGTCTCGCGGATGCGTCGGCAGATAGGCCGCCTGGGCCTGCTCCAGATCGACAGCGTGAACGTCCTCGTCCGCGCCCACTACATGCCGCTGTTCTCGCGCCTGGGGCCCTACGACCGCGGCGCCCTCGACGCCCTGGCTGTCGCAGGCTCGAAGCGCTTCTTCGAGTACTGGGGTCACGAGGCGTCCCTCCTGCCGATCGATCTCCAGCCTCTGCTGCGCTGGCGCATGGACCGCGCCCGCCAGGGCCACGGCGTATGGAACCAGCTCAAGGCGTTCGCGGGCGAGCGGCGCGCGGAGGCGGACGCCATGCTCGCCCGGATCGGGCAGGAGGGCCCGCTGGCTGCCTCCGACGTCTCGGGCCCGAAGGCGTCCAAGGGCATGTGGGTCTGGAGCGATGCCAAGCACGCGCTCGAATGGCTCTTTTGGGCAGGACTCGTGGCGTCGACGCATCGGAGGGGCAGCTTCGAGCGCGTGTACGACCTGCCCGAACGGGTGCTGCCCCGCTCCGTCCTCGCCCGACCGACCCCGGCTCCGGTGGACGCCCGGCGCGAACTCGTCGCGCGATCCGCGGAGGCGCTCGGCGTGGCGACCGCGAACGACCTGCGCGACTACTACCGCCTTTCGCCGACCGAGGCGCGCCTGCCCATCGAGCAGCTCGTCGAGGAGGGCGTGCTCATTCCCGTGACCGTCCGCGGATGGCAGCAGCAGGCGTACCTGCACAGGGATGCCCGGCCCGGCCGCCGTCACCGCGGCGCGGCCCTCCTGTCGCCGTTCGACCCGCTCGTCTGGCACCGGCCACGGACGGAGCGCCTCTTCGGATTCCGGTACCGCCTCGAGATCTACACGCCCGCCCACAAGCGCGAGCACGGCTACTACGTGCTGCCGTTCCTCATGGACGGCGCGCTGGTAGCCAGGGTCGACCTGAAGGCGGATCGACGGGCCGGGGCGCTGATCGTCCTACGCGCGCATCAAGAGCCGGGTGCGCCGGCGGCTACGATGGAGCGGATACTCGCGGAGTTGCGATTGATGGCCTCGTGGCTCGGCCTGTCCGACGTCGTGATTTCGTCGACAGCCGGGCTGGAGAGCCGCGATCACCGGGTCAGTTCCCGGATGAGCGACCGGGCGGCGATGGAATAGCCGGCGGACCCCAGGCTACGCGTTGCGCCGGGCCGCGGACACCGCCTCGGCCAATGCCGGGAAGCCGCCGCGCAGATCGGCCGCCGTCATCCAGTAACCGGACCGCCCGAAGACCCGATTCAGTTTGGCCCTGCGGCGCGCCCCCTTCGTCCAGGACAGATGCGCGTCGGCCGTCGGGTCGATCTCCAGCACCAGCATGCGCTGCCGCTGGATTTGCATCGGGGTCACGCTGCGGATCGTCTCCCAGGGGATCCAGTCGGTCGACAGCCTGCGATCGTAGATCCCACGCGGCCCGACGGACACCACCGGTTTCGACTGGAACAGCTTGGGGAAGATCAGCACCGTGCAGAGGCCGAAGAACGCGACGCCGGCATAGGCCTCGAACTCGGCGAAGCTTCCGGGCGTCACGGCCGTGCGCCCGATTGTCGGGTGCGCATAGATCAGCCAGCCGGCGAAGGCCGCGAAACCGACGGAGGCCAGGAAGAGGCCGATGGTCCGCCACGGCGAGCGATGGATCTCGACGACATCCACGTAGGCGAACTCCGCAATGCGATGGGCTGACCTGCGCCAGGTCGCTCCTCGGGAGAGCGACTATCGCGCGCCCGAAGGCGATACCGTAGCCGATGTTGGGCGACTTCCTGCATGACGCGGTCCCAGAACGCCTCAGCGCGGGCGCGTTCGGGTTGATTCTCCACCTTGTTCAGGCAGGCCCGAATGAAGACGCATCCGCCGCGACGGCCTCAGCGCGGATCAGCGGGGCGGCATTCCTGGCCTGGATCTTCTCGACAATCGAGAGCAGGTGCGCGCGATCCACCGTCTTACGCGTGGCGCTGCCGGAGCGTCCGCTTCGGAGAACACGGCGGTGTACCCCGAATGGCCGGGTTGAGCGCGAAGCGAAACGGTCGGTCCTACGTGCCCCGACGATCCGGCGAGACGTAGTCTGGCCGTAAGCGGCCGATCCGCTTCAGAGCATGCCCGCTGTGGAATTGGACACTAGCGACAGGAGCGATGTCACGACCGCGTGCCGAAGTCGCAGCCCGTGTTTATTGGCTTTGATGACAGAGGTCTTTCAACCAAACGCGGCTTGCGGAGGGAGAGAATAGCCATTCCGCCGGTGGCAAGGACGAAAGCGACGAGACCCGTCGAGACGGCGAGACCGCCCGTCAGGCTCGTGAAAAATCCGAACGCGATTGGCGCCGCCAGGCTTCCGACCTGCCCCATGCTGCTGATGAAGGCGAGACTTCCCACGGCTTCGGCTTCGGTCAGGAAGCGCACCGGTATGGTCCAGAACAGGGCGGTCGCCGACAGATAGCCGATGGCGAGCAGGGCCAGGCAGGCGATGGCCGCCGCAACGTTCTGCGCGACGAGGGAGATGGCGAGGGCGGCCGTCGCGGCCAGGAAGGCGGATAGGGCGAAATGCCACCGCCGCTCGAGCCGCCGGTCCGAACTACGGCACAGCAGGAGCATGCCGACGGCACCCACGGAATAGGGGATCGCCGACAAGAGCCCGACGCTGAACACGTCGGCTACGCCCGATCGCTGGATAATCGTCGGCGCCCAGAAGTTCAGAACGGTCCCCGCCCAGGTGATGGAGAAATATCCGAAGGTCGCGATCCACAGCTTCGGATTTCGCAGGGCCGACAGGAAGGCCCTCGCTGGCGCGTGTCCCTGTTCGAAGGTCCCGGATGAGAGATCGGCCGCCACGATCGCCTTCTCCCGTGGCGTCAGCCAGGCGGCATCCGCGGGTCGGTCACTCAGCACAAAGAACGCGCCGACTCCGACGAGTACCGGCAGCGCCCCCTCTACGAGAAACAGCCATTGCCAGCCCTTGAAGCCGGCCGCGCCAGCGAGGTGCTGGATGATCCAACCGGAGGCTGGTCCGCCTACGATGCCCGACACCGCAATGGCGAGGACGAACAGCGACATCACCCGCCCGCGTAGGCGATGGGGGAACCAGAAGGTGAGGTAGAGGACGATGCCCGGGAAGAAGCCAGCTTCGGCCGCACCGAGTAGGATCCTGGCCAGGTAGAAGGTCGCCGGGCTCGTCACAAACGCCATCGAGCAGGACACGAGGCCCCACAGACACATGATACGTGTCAGCGTCTTGCGCGCGCCAATGCGGCCAAGGAGAAGATTGCTCGGCACCTCGAAGAGGATGTACCCGACGTAGAAGATGCCGACGCCGAAGCCGTAACTCGCGTCCGACAGGCCGATGTCACTCTGGAACGTCAACTTGGCGAAGCTGACGTTTACACGGTCGATGTAGTTCAGGACATAGCATAGAAAAATCATCGGGATCAGCCGGAGGCTGATCTTCCGATAGATCCTGGCTCGTTCGTTCTCAGACGCTTGCTCGATAGCAACGCGCGTCTTGGACGCATCGGCCATTCCAAATCCCCCATCGCGAGCTTGGCTTCCGCGGCGCGATCCTGTTCGAATAATTCGCGTCGTCCCGACCGAGCCAAATCTCGCTACGAAGCATAGCAGGCCATTTTGCAGTGTTGCGATGATATATTTTCGTCGTTTCAATCGATGCCATCGATCGATGATGCCGGCAGATCTGTCGCACGCCCTGCGAGGGTGTGCCGATCAATCGGCCATGAAGTCCGGAGACATCGACACAGTCCGTCCCGCTTCGGTCAAAATCACCGACCTCGGAATCGCCTGCTCGAAGGTCGCTCCAAGATCTGTCAGACGTTGAAGCAGCTCAGGCAACCGGACGAGGCATCCAGCCTCGATGTCATGAATGACCACGACACTCCAGTCCTGCTCCCGCACCTGGGCCATCGCGGTCTCGACCCAGCCGTCCGCGTCCTTCCAGTCACCGGGGACGCTGTTCCAGGTGATCGTCGTGTAGCGTTCGGCGAGGAGGTGATCGAGCGCCGCCCGACTCAACAGATGCCGGCCGATCAGTCCGTCGTTCCCGTAGGGGCGGAAGAGCTTCTCCGGTCGCGTCAGCGAACCGATCCTTTGCTGCGTCTCCTCGATCTCTCGGAGCGCATAGTCCCGGTCCGTCCGGTCCCCGAGTGCCACCGAATGCGTAAAGGTGTGATTTCCGATCCAATGCCCCGCTGTATGAGCAGCCCGCATGAGATCGGCTGCAGCGGGGTCGTCGAGCCTCTGCCCGATCACGAAGAAGGTGGTCTTGATTCCGGCCCGGTCTAGGATCCCCAGGATCTGATCCGTCACATGTGGTGTGGGGCCGTTGTCGAAGGTGAGGGTGACCTGCTTGGCTGCCATATCTGACTCCAATTCGGGCTCGTTCGCCGTAGCGGTCGTGGACACACTGGCGAGCTCCCGCGACGACATCCCCGCTACAACCGACGCGACGAATGAGAAGTCTTATCGCAGGCTCGTCGGAGCGTGTGCAGGAAGGATGCGACGTGCGGAGGCAGGACCTCGTTCCGGCGCAATAGCACGCCAGGGCTCCGCATGGGCGTGGGAGTTTCGAGAGGAACCGACAAAAGCGTCCCATCCTCTGGGACGGCCTGTCTCGACAGGATCGCGACGATGTTCATACGCCGAACGAGGCCGAGGATGGGACCGATCGTGTTCATCTCTGCGACGAGGTGCGGGACGGCGCCGCATTGCCGGAAGCAGTCATCCAGCAGCCTGCGGGTGGTGAATTCCGGTGAGAGCAACACGACCGGCTGATGGTGGAGTTCCGCCATGCGGACCCATTTCCGGGCTGCCCACCGGTGTTCAGGCGAAAGCACGAGATCCAGAGGCTCGTCATAGAGGGGTTCGAAGGCGAGATCCTGCTGGTGGTCCGGCCTGTAGGAGATACCGAGATCGAGGGCACCGGCCAGGAGCCGCTCCTCGATCACGCTAGCGGCGAGTTCCTCCACGACGACGCGCATCGAAGGATTGCGGGTGAGGAACTCGGTCAGGCAGGCGGGGACGAGATTGACGTTAAAGGTGTGCGTCGCGGCGATCCTAAGCCAACCGGTCAGGACCTGATCCTGGGGGGACAGCGCCCGAAGGCCCTCGTCCAGTTCGCCAAGGGCCCGTAGGACACGGGGCAGCAGGTTCTGCCCGGCTTCAGTGAGGAACACGCGCTTGCCGACGCGGTCGAACAGGCGTTGCCCGACCTGATCCTCCAGTTGCCGGATCTGGTGAGACAGGGTCGATTGGGTGATGTGCGTCTGCCGCGCGGCCCGGGTGAAGCTCAGGTGCTCAGCCAGAGCCACGAAGTAACGCAGGTGACGGAGTTCCATCGGTCTGCCCGTTCGATCGACGGCATCGATCAATTGAATGCATCGATATCATTATATCGATGCAACCCGGCGCGCTATACGATGCTGACGCTGGGCTGACGGCTTCTACCTTCACGGTCCGCCACTCCGCGCAAACGCCCTGATTGGGAGCTCGAAGTGCCGAGGATTGGGAACGCGAGCCGGGCCAGCGTCGGACCAGATCACCAGGGATTGTTCGACCGCCTGGAAGCGCTGCGGGGAAAGCCGGTCGAGAACGTCTTTCTCGCCGTCGCCAACGCGCCTGCGCTGTGTGACGGGGTTCTCGCGATGGCGATGTCGCTGCGCCAGAGCACTCTGCTCGACCGGCAACTTCGCGAACTAGCCGTCCTGACGGTCGGGCTTGAGACGCGGGCTGACTACGAGGTCGCGCATCACTGGAACTCGGCGGTGAAGGCCGGGCTGTCCCAAGCCAAGCTGGAGCAGCTTGCGCAGTTCGAGACGGATGACCGGTTCACCGCTTCCGAACGCGCCGTCATGCGCTTCGCTCGCGACGTGACGCGGACCGGCCGTGTCGATGACGGCCTCTGGGCCGAATTGTGCGGGTTCCTGGACGAGCAGGAGCGACTAGAACTGGTCCTGACGACGGCTTGGTACAACTGCGTCGTTCGCATCCTCCTCCCCCTCAATATCGAACTTGAGGACTGGTTCTCACGTCTCTGAGGGCGAGCGCGAGAGAACTTGCGCCCGGCGTGCCTTCGAACCGGACGGAAGTTCCGGAACAGAATAGGGAGATCATGAAAATGGACGTGACGCCCGGAGGTGATCCGCCCGTGCTTGGCCGACCGCCGGCTAAGTCATTCGAGACGGATGATGTGGATAGCGCCGCACTCTATCGAAAATTGCAGTGGCGGCTGCTGCCGTTCCTCTTCGCATGCTACGTGGCTGCCTATCTCGACCGGGTGAATATCGGCTACGCGCAGTTGCACATGCGCGCGGAGCTGGGCTTCAACGACGCGGTTTACGGCCTCGCCGCCGGACTATTTTTCGTCAGTTACTTTCTGTGCGAAGTCCCGAGCAACTTCGTCCTTCAGCGCGTCGGCGCCCGGCGAACGCTGGCGCGCATCCTAATCCTGTGGGGGCTCGCCTCCTCGGCAACGATGTTCATCACCGGGCCCCATTCGTTCTACGCGCTGAGGCTGATCCTGGGAGCGTTCGAGGCGGGCCTCGCCCCCGGGGTGATGTACTATCTGACGCTCTGGTATCCGAACCGCCGCCGGGCGGAAATGACTGCAATTTTTCTGAGCGGCAGCATGCTCGCCGGTGTGATCGGTGCACCTATCTCAGGCTTCATCCTCGAAGGCATGCAGGGCGTCCTCGGCCTCAGGGGCTGGCAGTGGATGTTCCTTCTGGAGGGCATGCCGGCCGTGCTTCTCGGGCTCGTCGCGCTCCGGATCCTCGTCGACAAGCCTCAAGATGCTCCCTGGCTGACATCATCCGAGAAGATGCTCCTTTTGGCAGAGATCAACCGGGACGGGAACTTGGCTGCCGGCGGCCATGCATTCGGTGCGGCGTTCCGCGACCCACGAATCTACGTCCTCGCGCTGGCGTACTTCACCCTCGTCTGCGGGCTCTATGCGATCACCTTCTGGATGCCCGTGATGATGCAGGCCGCCGGTGTCCAGGGAGCCGCCGCAATTGGCCTATGGTCCGTAATCCCCTATGCGATCGGCGGCATCGGCATGGTGTGGCTGTCCCGACGCTCTGACCGACGGCAAGAGCGGCGGTGGCACTACGCCGTCTGTGTCGGTGTCGGTGCCTGCGCGCTGATTGGGGCGTCCCTCGCCGGCGCGAACCTTCCAGTCGTCCTGGCACTGCTCTCCGTCGCGACCGCGACGCTCTTCGGCGCGATGCCGATCTTCTACGGCATCCCGATGGCCTATCTCCCCGAGCGTTCGGCCGCGGGCGGCTTGGCGCTGATCAACTGCCTTGGCCTCACGGGTGGCTTCGTGAGCCCCTTCCTGCTGGGCTGGATCCGGAACGCGACGGGGAGCCTGACGCCCGGCCTGTGGTTCATGACTGGCCTGATGCTGACGGGCATCGTGGTGCTACTCCTGGCGACACGCCGCCCGTTCACGCGAGTCACGCCCCACCCCGCCAACTCCGGGCTCAGTTTCGGGTCGGAGGCAGGCCGGTGAGCCTCGATAGCTTGGCCCACCGCTGGTATGCGTCGGAAGGGAGCCGATCGCCGCTCCTCCTGCTGCACGGCACCGGAGGTGACGAAGACGAGCTTGTGCCCTTTGCCCAGGCAGCGGCCCCCGGCGCGCCGATGCTGGCCGTCCGCGGAGCCGTATCGGAAGGTGGCAAGCTGCGCCACTTCGCTCGCCATCCGGACGGTCGTTTCGATTCATCCGAGGTCGTCCGCCGAGCCGATGAACTGGCGGCCTTCGTCGCGGCCGCCCGCGACCGTTACGGTTTCGGGCCCCCGCTTGCCCTCGGCTTCTCGAACGGAGCCAACATCGCGGCCGCACTCATGCTTCTGCATCCTGCTCTTCTGACGGGCGCGATCCTGTTGCGCGCCGTTCCACCGCTGACTGGTACCGCGGCCGCTGCCCTTGTCGGGCAGCGCGCCGTCGTTGTCTCGGGCGAGACGGATACGATCGCGCCGCCGGCACTCGGGGCCGATCTGGCACTTTGCCTGACCGAGCTGGGCGCCGAAGCGACCCACCATGTCCTACCCTGCGGCCACGACCTGACACCGGCCGATGTGCCCCTCGCCCGCGACTGGCTCAGCTCTCTCGCCGAAGGGGCACCCGCTGGACCGGCTTCCTCCCACTTGATTCGCCCTTGATCCGGAGATGATCGATGAAGCTCTGTCGTTACGGTGAGGTTGGGTCCGAGCGGCCTGCTCTGGTCGATGCTGCAGGCGTCCTCCGCGACCTCTCGTCGATGTGCCGTGATCTTGGTCCGTCCGAACTCGCGCCCGACGGTCTCGCCAGGATCGCACAGACGGATCCGACGCGGCTGCCCCGGGTAGAAGGAAGCCCCCGCCTCGGCGTTCCCTTCACAGGCCTCTCGAAGTTCATCTGCATCGGGCTCAACTACTCGGACCACGCGGCCGAGGCCGGCATGGCCATCCCGAGCGAGCCAATCATCTTCCTCAAGGCTCCGAGCGCCGTCTGCGGGCCGAACGACGACACGATCCAGCCCCGCGACTCAACCAAGCTCGACTGGGAAGTGGAACTCGGCGTCGTGATCGGATCGACGGCGCAGTACGTCACCGAGGAGCACGCCCTCGATCATGTTGCCGGATACTGCGTCGTGAACGACGTCTCGGAGCGGGCCTTCCAGCTTCAGTCCAGCCAATGGGACAAGGGCAAGGGATGCGATACGTTCGGTCCAATTGGACCCTGGCTCGTGACAAAGGACGAGATCCACGATCCGCAGCAGCTCGACATGTGGCTCGACGTGAATGGAACCCGCCGTCAGACGGGCAATTCGCGCACGATGATCTTCGGCGTTCGCGAGATCATCGCGTACTGCAGTCGGTACATGACGCTCCTGCCGGGCGACATCATCGCGACGGGCACGCCGCCGGGCGTCGGCATGGGGATCAAGCCCAAGCCCGTCTGGTTGCAGCCGGGCGACACGGTCTCGCTAGGGATAGAGGGCCTCGGGCAGCAAAGCCAGCGCATCCGGCGGACCGATCACGGCTAGGGCGCCTGTCGGCCGGCTCAGGGTCGGGAGGGCGACCCGCCATCCAATCCGGGCTGAGCCGGCGGCCTGCTCGGATCATGCATTTCGCAGAATCGCGATCTTAGGCCCGTAGGTCCGCTTCAATGTGCGGCAGGTGCAGAACTTTGCAACGGCATTGCACGTGCTGACCACGAACGCAGTGAAATGCGGAGCACTACGGGCTGTGTTGGCCAATTCGCCGTGACGCGGGAGGTAGTGGCCGAAGATGGCGTGGCATAGCAGCATGATTTAGGCCTCACACCTGAACGAACAAATGGCGCTCACCTCAAGCAGGCCAATGCCTGGCTTCCCTCGTGAGTATGCATGTGGCCGACGTTCGCTTTCATGCCTTGCTGGCCGAAATTCGATAGACAGAAAACCACTCATCGAAGACGTTCACAGAAGTGCTTCGTGATGGAAAATGCTGGCCGGAAGCGGAAAGGCGATTTGCGGAAGTGCGGGACATATAGCGGACGTGGCGTTTCCGCCTCTCGCAGAATCGCGAACTGAAGATGTGCTTCTGTTGTCGGAGACAGCTCCGTCATTCATCATAGCGCCGTCAGGATTGTGTAGGTCCTTAGCCTGGTTCGTCTTTCAGGACATACTCGACGAAAGCCGAGATGAGAGCGACCGTGTCCGCGAAAGCTTCGCGATGTGGTTCATGACCGACACCCGGCATCTCACGGACTGTGAGCAGGCTGGGTGGACATGATCTGCGGGCTGCAGCGATCTGGGCTTGCGTCCCGTAGGCGTCCTCGGTTCCCTGTATAAGTGTCACGGGGACGGTCAGGCGTGTCAGCGCAGCCTCGATCGTCCATCCGCGCCGGGCCGGATCCAGCCATGCGTCGTTCCAGCCACGGAAGGCCCCTTCGACATCGGTGTGCCAGCGGCCGAGGCGGGTCCTCAAGAGCCCCCGCTCGTAGGCGGCTCGGGTTCGCCGGATCGCGGACAGCGTGACCTCCTCCACGAAGAAATGCGGTGCCATCAGCACACCGCCCCGCAGGCGGGCATCGCCTTCCGCCAAGGCGAGAGCGGCGATCGAGGCGCCGTCGGAGTGGCCGATCATCACGCCGCTCCTGAAATCTGCGGCGTCGAGTAACCGCGGGAGGACTGTGCGGGCCTCGTGCTCGAGATAATCGGCCGGGCGAGGCAAGGGCACCGGGCTCGACGCGCCATATCCCTGGCGGGAGACGGCCAGGACACCGCACTCTGTCGTTTGGGCGAGGGTCTCGGGCAGGGCGCCCCATTGCATCGCCGAACCGAGGCCTTCGTGGAGCAACACAAGCGTGGGGGCCACCTCCGGCTGTCGACCGACGAAATGATATTCCAGTCGACCATCGCCGAGATCGAAGAAGCCGGAGGATTGCAGACGAGCCATTTCATCGCTCCCACCGGGATTCGACCAGCACGTATCGTCCTTCCCTCGGAATAGGGAAGGACGGACTGGTCAAGGGCGTGCAGGCGGAGGACCAGCAGAACGCTCGCCCTGGGAGGTGGCTCCGCCTGCATGGGGGGCCGTCACGCCCGGTCGAGGTTGCCCTGCGTCTCCGGAGTGATAACGGCGCCAACGAGATAGACTAGCGTGACGCATGTCATCACGACCGTCAGCACCATCGGGATCTGCGTCGGCCCATCGGCGATGAGGGAGACGAACGTCGGCAGCATGCCGCCCAGCGCGAAGCCGATATTCCAGGTCAGGCCCGTCCCCGTGGCCCGTACCGCCGTCGGGAATTTTTCATTGAGGAAGATCAACAGCGGCGCGTAGCTGGCGTTGGCGATGAGCGAGAGAAGGAAGGCACAGGCCGCGACCCCCATGAGGCTCGTCGTGTTCGCCATGGTCAGGAAGAGAACGGGAAAGGCGAACAGGCGGATGACTCCCATCAGCAAGAACGACCGCTTGCGCCCGATATGCTGGCTCAGTTCGCCCATGCCGCAGGCGCCGATCGCCGCCGCCACGTTGGCGCCGATCAGGATCATCGAGGCGGTGGCGTTCGGTACGCCGTTCACGAGCTTGAGGAGGGTCGGCAGGTAGCCGGACGTGAGGTAGTAGGCCGCGCCGCCGCCGAAGGAGATGAGCGTCGCGACCGCGAAGCTTCCCCGGTTGGACGGCGAGAACAGCGAGCGGATCGGCGAGGCCTTCGTCGGAGCACCCTCCCGGAGCGCGGCCTTGCGGGCCTGCAGTTCCTTGAAGATCGGGGATTCCTCGAGGTTGCGGAAGAGGATCAGGCCGATCACCGAGGTCAGTAGGCCCGAGAAGAACATCACCCGCCAGCCCCAGTCGGCGAAGGCCTCGCCCGGCGCCATGAGCGAGACGAGATAGAAGACCAGGGAGGCCAGGAGGCCGCCGATGGCCGAGCCCCCGCTGCCGACCGCCCCGGACATCAGCCCCCGCCACCGCTCCGGCACAGATTCCGTACCGATCGTGTGGGATGCCGCAACGACACCGCCGACGAAGACGCCCTGGACGAGGCGGAAGAATAGGAAGATCGCGGTGGCGAGCCATCCGATCTGGCCGACCGTCGGCAGGAGGCCGAAGACCGCCGTCGACAGGCCGACGCCGATCACCGCCACCATGAGGGCGCGGCGGCGGCCGAAGCGGTCCGCATAGGAGCCGAACAGGGCGGAGCCGAGGGGCCGGATCAGCAGCGTGACCGCGAAGGAGGCATAGGCTCCGGCCAGCGACAGCATCGGCTTGTCCGCCGGGAAGAACAAGGTGCCGACGACCGGCGCCACGTAGAGCAGAATGAACAGGTCGAAGAGATCGAGCCCCCAGCCGAACAGCGAGGCCATGGCGGCCGTCGCCGTCTGCCGACCGGTGGGCCTGGCGAGGGCGGGGGGATCGGATGCGAAGGTGGCGGCGGTCTGCATGGGGTTCCTCCGGGGGATGCGGTCGTTGCCGCGGTGGGGCCGGTTCGGGCTCTGGGTCTGGATGGGAGCCATTCGGGCGCGCGCCGTCGTTTCCCGCCTGGGCGGGATCGAAGCGATGCGGTGAAGGTCACGGGATGGGGGGAGCCGCTATGCAGCCCCCCGGCGTGGCCGGGCTATGAGCCGGTGAAGCGCGGCGCGCGCTTGGCGTGGAACGCTTCGACGCCCTCGCGGAAGTCATCGGCCTGCCGCAGGCGGCTGTAGCAATGCCCTTCGAGCTCGATGGCGATGGAGAGGCTCGCATCCTCGGTGTCGTTGAGGAGCTTCTTGGCGGTGCGCTGGGCGATGGGGGAGAAGGCGCGCAATTCGTCGACCAGCGCGTCGGTGGCCTTCTCCAGGTCCGCGTCGGCCACGCATTCGGTGGCGATGCCCCAGTCGAGGGCCTGCCGTCCGGGGATGCGCTTGGAGCGCATCACGATGTCCTTGGTCCGGGTGATGCCAACGATCTTCTGGAGACGGGCCGAGCCGCCGGAGCCGGGAATCTGCCCGAGCTTCTGCTCGGGCAGGGCGTAACGGCAGGTCTCGGAGACGATGCGGAAGTCGCAGGCCAGCGAGATCTCGAAGCCGACGCCGAACGTATAGCCCCGGTTGGCGGCGATGACGGGCTTCGAGCAGCGGGCCGGCGCCGCCATGTTCCAGGCGAGCTTCGAGACGTGCTCGGGCGAGGCGTCGAGGAAGCCCTTGATGTAGCCCCCCGACGAGAAGTGTTCGCCCTCCGCCCGCAGGACGATGACCCGCACGCGGGGATCCTCGTCCAGCGCCTCGAACACCTTACGGATCTCGTCGCGCTGGGGCATCGCAATGACGTTCATGGGCGGCCGCGCCAGGATCACGTCGGCGCGCTCGCGCTCCGAGTCGATCTCGACGCGGAACCCGTCGAGGTTCGTCAGGCGCGGGTCGATGGTGTGGGTGTCGCTCGTCATGGGTTTGGTCTCTCGCTTGTGATTCGGAGTGGGGGCGGGACCGTCAGGCAGCCTCGTGACCTTCGGCATGGGGCTCGGCCCCGCCTTCCAGGACGTACTCGCCGGCCACGAGTTGGCGGCGCAGCAGCTTGCCGACCGGCGATTTCGGGATCTCGTCCACGAAGACGTAGCGGCGCGGCAGCTTGTGACTCGGCAGGCCGCCGGCCCGGCAATGGGCGTCGAGCGCCGCCGCGTCGGTGCTGCCGCTCCGCTTGATGAAGGCCGCGACGATCCGGCCCCAGCGCTCGTCGGGCAGGCCGACGACGGCGACTTCGGACACCGCCGGATGCAGGGACAGGCGGCTCTCGATCTCGACGGGCGAGACGTTCTCGCCTCCGGTGATGATCATGTCGTCCACCCGCCCGGTGACGTAGAGGTCGCCGTCGGCGTCGGCGAAGCCGGTGTCGCCGGTGAAGTACCAGCCGTCGCGGAAGGCCTTGGCGTCGGCCTCGGGGCGATGCCAGTAGCCCTCGAAGGCTTCGTCGCCCTTGGCGATGACGGCGATCTCGCCCTCCTCGCCCGGCGCGGCGGTCCGGCTAGGATCGCCCCCCAGGGACACGACACGTACCATGGTGTTGAGGCCCGCCCGCCCGGCCGAGCCGGGCTTAACCGCCGCCTCGTGGTTGATCGTGAAGGTGTAGACCTCCGACGAGCCGTAATGATTGACGAAGAGGTCCGGCCGGAACGCCTCGGTCAGGCGGGCGAGCAGGCCGTCCGTCATCGGTGCCCCGGCGAAGCCGAGCTTGCGCACGGAGGTCGTGTTCGTCGCCTGGAAATCCCGGTGGTGCACGAGGTCGTGGTAGAGGGTCGGCACGAGGTAGAGGTTGGTGATCCGCTCGGCCGCGATCAGCCGCAGCGCCCCCGCCACATCGAACCGGGGAAGGCAGACGAAGGTCCCGCCGATCAGCGACATGGCGAGGAGCGAGCGCACCCCCATCGTGTGGTAGAGTGGCATCACGCCGAGCGTGCGCTCGCCGCGCCCGTAGAGGTTTTGCGCTACATGGGCCACGGCCGCCGCGCGCTCCGCCCGGTGTCGCCGTGGGACCCCCTTGGGCTTGGCGGTGGTGCCGGAGGTGTAGAGCATCAGCGAGATCGCCTCCGCGTCGGCCCGGGGCGTCGCCGACGGCTCCTCGGTGGCGGCGAGGTCGGCGAAGGCCGTCTCGCCGGGGCCGGGTGGCGTGCCGACGGCGATGCGCGGGATCAGCTGCGATGCCGCGCTCTCACGCAGGCTCGCGGCCGAGACCGGTTCGTAGGCGATGGCGCGGGCTTCCGCGTTCTCGATCGCGAAATCGATCTCCTCGGCCTTGGCCCGCCAGTTGATTGGCGTGATCACGACTCCCGAGAATTGGCAGGCCCAGTGCAGGGTCGCCGCCTCGTGCCGGTTCTGAAGGACCGTGACGAGGTGGTCGCCGGGCTTCAGCCCGAGCCGGTCGAGCCCGGCCACGGTCGCGGAAATGACCCCGAACCACTCCGCGTAGGTCAGCCGGGTCTCCCCGTCGACGAGGGCCAGGGCCCAGGGATCGCGGGAGACGCTCGCGAGGAAGCTGGTGCCGAGATCAAGCATGGGCGGCCTCCGGGGATGACGGGGCCGGGATGTCGCCCCTGAGTTCCGCAGCCGCCTCCAGGGCGGCCTCGATGATCGGCGCGTAGCCGGTACAGCGGCAGAGATGGCCCCCGATCACTTCCGTGATCTCTCGTCGTGACGGGTTCGGCCGGAGCGCGAGATAGGCGTCGAGTGACATCAGGATGCCGGCGGTGCAGAAGCCGCATTGCAGGGCGTGCCGCCGCCGGAAGGCCACCTGCAGCACCCCGAGGCGGCCAGGCTCCGGGGCCAGACCCTCGACGGTCCGCACGGCACAGCCCTCGACCCCCACCGCGAGGGTCAGGCAGGCCCGGGCGGGAACCCCGTCGATGGACACCGTACAGGCGCCGCAGACGCCGTGCTCGCAGCCGACATGCGTGCCCGTGGCCCCAAGCCCGTGGCGCAGGGCGTCGGTCAGCAGGGTGCGGGTCTCGACTTCGACCGCGGTCTCGCGCCCGTTGAGGGTGAAGGCGACCGTGTGACGGTCCTGCGCGTCTAGCTGTGGCATGGCACGGCCTCCTGATGGGTGTCGCCGCGGGCGACCTTGGCGGCTTGTTCCAGCACCCGGCGGCCGAGGCTGCGCACGAGGTCGCGGCGGTAGCGGGCGGTGGCGTGGAGGTCGTCCCCCGCGCCGAGGTCCCAGGCGAAGGCGTTGAGGGCATCGTCGAGCGCCGAGCCGTCGAGGTGGGGGAAGTCGCGGGCTGTGGGCCGGTCGGCGACGCCGCCGACAGCGAGCCGCATCCGGGTGCCGTCCACCACGGCGGCGCAGGCGACGATCGCGTAGTCGCCGTGTCGCCGCCCGATCTCAGCGAAGGCCGTGCCGGTGCCCTCCCGCCGCAGCGGATAGGCGATGGCCTCGATCATCTCGTCGTCGGCCCGGTCAGTGGCCATCATGCCAGCGAAGAAGGTCTCCGCCGCGACGCGCCGGACCTTTCGCCGGTTGCGCAGATGCACCTCGCCCTGGAGCGCCACGAGGCAGAGGGGAATCTCTGCGCTCGGGTCGGCATGGGCGACGGAGCCACACAGTGTCCCCCGTGCCCGGGTCTGGATGTGCCCGACCCACGGCAGGGCGGCGGCCAGCAGCGGCAAGTCCCGGGCGAGCCCCGGCCGGTCGAGCAGGATCGCCTGCCGCACGCCCGCCGGGATAACGAGGGCCCCCTTGTCGAGGCGAGGCTCCTTGAGAGCGGGGATGCGCATCACGTCGACGAGCACGGCGGGCTTCGTCAGCCGCATGTTGAGCATCGGCATCAGGGACTGGCCGCCCGCGATGATCCGGGCCTCGGGGCCGTGCTGGCGCAGGGCTTCGAGGGCGTCGTCCACGGACGTGGCGCGCAGATAGGCGAAGGGCGCGGGTTTCATGCGGACACCCCCAGACGCGCGAGGAGCCATCGCAGGGCGGCCGGGAGGCGGAGCCCGCGCTTGCCGGACCCGCCGGCTCGCCGGGCGAGGGCCGTGAAGAACCCGCCGATGATCACCCGCGCGGCCCCGTCGAGGAGGCGTCCGCCCACCGCCGCGACCTTGCCGCCCACCGCCGCCTCGTAGACGTAGGCGATCCGCGTGCCCCCCGAGCCGTCGGGCTCCAGGGTCAAACGGCCGGTGCCGCCGCCGCTGCCGAGGCCGCCCGTCACCGTGCCGGTGAGCGTCACCGCCCGGGGCTCATCGAGATCGGAGAGGATCACCTCGGCCTTGTAGCGACCCTTCACCGGACCGACGCCGAGGGTGACGTCGGCCCGGAACCTTGTGTCGGAGAGCTTCCGCACCCCATGCGAACCGGGAATGACGGAGGCGAGCACGTCCGGGTCGAGGAGCATCGCCCAGACCGTCTCCGGCGGGGCAGTGACGGTGGCCGCGCCGTCGCCGCGCAGGGTCCGGTCGCCCGCCTTCGCGGCGGCCTTCGCGGCTCGACCGGCCGGCGGCGCCGGCTCGTCGCCCCCTGCCGCGAGGGCGGCGAGCTTGGCAGGCGTCAGGGGCAGGTCGATGGCCTCGAGGTCGAGGGCGTCGGCCACCGCGTTGGCGAGGCAGACCGGCGTCGACATGCAGTTTCCCTCACCGACCCCCTTCGCGCCGAGCGGCGTGAAGGGAGACGGGCTCTCGACGTGCAGGATGCGCAGGTCCGGCACCTCGGTCGCGGTGGGCAGGAGGTAATCGGCGAAGGTGCCGGACAGGAAGGCGCCGTCGTCGCCGTAGGCGAGTTCCTCGTAGACTGCCGCGCCGAGCGCCTGCGCGAAGCCGCCGCGCACCTGGCCCTCGACCATGCCCGGGTGCAGTACGCGCCCGCAATCGTGCATCGAGACGTAGCGGTCGATGGCGATTTTCCCTGTGACCCGGTCGATCTCCAGGCCGCAGATGTCGAAGATGAAGCCGTGGCAGAGGGAGGAATTGATATGGTCCTCCGCGTCCGGAGCGGTCAGCTCCGGGGGCGTCCAGAACACCGTCTCGCGGATCACCGCGCCGAGATCCTCGGGCACGAGGCCCGGCGACCAGTGGCTCGTGGCGGCCACCCGCGCGAAGGGCAGGCCTGCATCCGGGTTCAATCGCGAGGCGATGCGCCCATCCGCGAAGAGCAGGTCCTCGGGACGTAGGTTCAGCTGCGCCGCCGCGATCCGCGCGAGCCTGTCGCGCAGGCGGGTGGCGGCGAGGTGCGCGACCCCCGCCACGGCGGCGGCGAAGCGGCTCGCATAGTTGCCGGAGGCAATGGACCATGCGTCCTTGGCGGTGTCGAGGTCGGCCGTGACCCGGACCTGCTCCATCGGGAGGCCGAGGACGTCGGCCACCACCTGGGCCAGCACTGTCCGGTGCCCTTGGCCCTGCGGCACCGAAGCGACCTGCACCGTCACCGAGCCGACCGGATCGAGGGTGATGGTGGCGGTCGATTGCGCGCCGTTCTTCGGCCCGGCCTTGGTGCGCTCCTCCGCCGTCAGGACGGTGGTGATGTAGCCCATGTTGGAGACGCTGGGCTCGACCGCCGCCGTCAGGCCGATCCCATAGAGGCGGCCCTCGGCGCGGGCGGCGTCCCGTCGCCGCTTCAACTCGACGAGCCCGCCATCCCGGGCGGCTTCGTCGAGGGCGCGCTGGTAATTGCCGGAATCGTAGAGAGCGCCTGTCGCGGTGCGGTAGGGAAAGGCGTCGGCCGGGATTAGGTTTGCCCGGATCACCGCGAAGGGATCGAGGCCCAGCGTCACGGCGATGCGCTGCATCAGCCGTTCGAGCGGATAGTAAACCTGCGGCCCGCCAAAGCCGCGCACGAGGCCGGTCGGGGTCTTGTTGGTGAGCACCACCCGGTTGCGTACGGCGACGTTGCGGATGGCGTAGGCGCCGGTGAGGTTGCCGTGCATCCGGTAGAGCGTGGCGGGTTCGGGCGCCCGCAGGTAGGCGCCGCAATCCTCGACCTGATCCCAATCGAGAGCGGTGACGCGCCCGTCCGCCTCGAAGGCGGCCCGGAGGGTCGTGACCCGGTTCGTGGCGGAGACGGAGGCCGAGAGGTGCTCCAGCCGGTCCTCGATCCACTTCACCGGCCGTCCCACGAGGCGGGCCGTGGCGGCGATCAGGACCGCGTAGGGGGCGACGCCCTGTTTCACCCCAAAGCTGCCGCCGGAATCCGGGGGCGTGCGCAGGCGCAGGCGGTTGCCCGGCACCTTGAGCGCCCGGGCAACGACCGCGTGAATGCTGAACGGCCCCTGGAAGTTCGCGAGCACGTCGTAGGAGTCGTCGGTGGGGTCGTAGGAAGCGACGACGCCGTAGGTCTCCATCGGCGAGCCGGTGTTGCGCGGGTAGCGCACGGTCACGGACAGGCTGTGCGGGCTATCTGCGAAGGCGACCTCGGGGTCACCGTAGCGGAAACGCCGGTCGCTCACGAGATTCGCGCCGACACCCTCGTGCAGGATCTCGCTGTCGGGGGAGAGGGCCGCCAGCGGGTCGACCACCGCCGGGCGGACCCGGTACTGAACCTCGATCAGGTCGCAGCCGTCCTCCGCGAGGTAGCGGTCGCGGGCGACGACGATAGCCACCGGCTCGCCGACATAGCGCACCCGGTCCACCGCGATGGCGCGGGCATCGACGGCCGCCCGCAGGGCGGGGACGAGACCGGTGGTGACGGCATCAAGGTCGCGGCCCGTGATCACGGCGGTGACGCCGGGCAGCGCCTTGGCCGCCTGGACGTCAATGGCGAGGATGTCCGCATGGGCGTGGGGCGAGCGCAGGATCGACGCGTGCAGCGTGCCGGGCCGCGTGCCGAGATCGTCGATGTAGCGGCCGAGCCCGGAGAGCAGGGCGGCGTCCTCAACGCGCTCTACGGACCGTCCGACATAGCTCGTTGACACGATGCCCAAGCCGCTTCCTCCACCGGACCTCTCGATGGGGTCCTTGTCGCGGGCAGAGTGACGGATCCGGGCGGGCGCCACGATGCCGAGGCATCTCGCGACTTACCCAAACGTCTCATTTTCGACGTGGCGGAGGGCCTTTGGCTTCACACGGCGGGTTGGCCGCTTCGCCGGACAATGCTGCGGAATACGCTTGGGGGCACGCTGACATGATCCCGGAAGAAGCGCGAGAAATGGGCAGGCGCGGCGAAGCCGAGGCGCGTGCCGATCGCCGCCAAGGATTCCTCGCTGCCCACGATCGACTCGACGGCCTGCTCGATGCGGATCGCGTTGAGGAAGACGTGGGGCGGAGCTCCGGTGGATTGCTCGAACAGGCGATAGAATTGCGCTCGGGAAAGGCCCGGCTCACGGGCCAGGGCCTCGATCCCCAACGTGGCACCGGGCTCGGCGCGCACTCGCGCGATAGTCCGCCGGATGCGCCAATCGCTGGCGTTGCGCCTGGCGGCGGCGCGGAGCGACTCGGCCTCCTCACGCCACGCGGTGAACCGCTCGATTACCGCGATCATCAGGCCCGACAGCAACTGATCCTGAATGTGCGAGGAGTGCGGCGCGTAGACCATCTCCGCAGCGAGGTCGTGCGCGAAGCGGCGGATCGTCGGGGTCACGCCGCCCAAGGGCTTTCCAAAGAAGCCAGGCGCCCCGCTCGCCGCCCAATTGCGCCGGAAGGCCCCCAGCCAGTCCGGCTCGATATAGAGGGCCAGGATCATCGCCTTGGCGCGGCGCGGATCATGGAGATAAGCGTGCGTTTCCCAGGCATTGACGAGCACGGCCTGTTCGTCGGTCAGCGCAACGACACGGTCCCCGACGAGGAACTCGGTGTCGTCCCCTTCGACCTTCAGAAGAACGTGGCAGTGCGGATGCGCGTGCCGAACAAGGCTCCGGTCCATGTCGAGGAGCGCCACGCGACCAAAGGTGCCATGAGCAATCTCGAGAGCCTCAGACATGCCTGCAAGTAGCATGATTCCGACGGCACAACCAGTTTCTGGCCGGCCGGCTGATCGCATAAAATACGCCGTGTCATCGCTCCGACGATCTTACGGGATAGCTGATTTCCGTTCCGAGCCTACCCATCAGTGCTATGGCACCATCGACTTTCAGGACATGCAATGTTCTCCGGCGCCAGTATCGATCGCTTCATTGCGGCAAACGACAGTTCCAGTTGATGCCGACACTGTCTGCTTGCCGCGAGGCAGGCAGCGCGCTCCAGCGGCGGGTATGGGCGCCAAGCCGAATGTCTGGTTTTACCCGCGATTGCGATCCAGCGTGTCGTAGTCTGGCCGATAATGGAACGGCTGCTTTGGAAATGGGGGGCAGAGAAAGCAGATGGGGTGGATGGCTCCCGCTCCGACTGACGGCATCTCGGTGCCAAGATGTGGTCGCTGTCGAAGCAGCAGCCACGCTCATGCAGGAGCCATCCCCATGGAGATCACCACCGTCGGCATCGATCTGGCCAAAAGCATCTTTCAGGTTCACGCCGTCGATGCAGCTGGGCACGTCGTCGTTCGGAAGGCGCTGCGGCGGGCGCAGGTCACGCCGTTCTTCGCCAAGCTGCCGCGGTGCCTGATCGGCATGGAGGCGTGCGGCACAGCGCACCACTGGGCCCGGGAACTCATAAAGCTCGGCCATGACGTGCGGCTGATGCCGCCGGCTTACGTGAAGCCGTACGTCAAGCGCGGCAAGACCGATGCGAACGATGCCGCTGCCATCTGTGAGGCGGTGACGCGCCCCAGCATGCGCTTCGTGCCCGTGAAGGCGACCGAGCAGCAGGCGGCGCTGGCGCTGCACCGGACGCGCGACCTGCTGGTCAAGCAACGCACGCAGCTGGTGAACATGATCCGAGGCCTGCTCGCCGAGTTTGGGATCGAGATGGCGCGGGGCCTGCGGCACGCGCTCGAACTGGCGGCCCGGCTCTCGGCCGGAGACGCGGCCGAGGTGCCGCCGTTAGCCCAGCGCGTGGTGACCGGGTTGGCCGATCAGATCGGTGCCTTGCAGATTCAGCTCACCCGACTGGAGAAGGAGTTGCTCACCTGGCATCGAGACAGCGACCTGTCGCAGCGGCTTGCGACGATCCCGGGTGTCGGCATCGTGTCGGCAACCGCGCTGGCCGCCTCGGTGAGCGAGCCCGAGCGCTTCCGTTCCGGTCGGCAGTTCGCTGCCTCGTTGGGCCTGACACCGCTGCAGAACTGCAGTGGCGGCAAGGAGCGCCTGGGCCGGATCTCACGCATGGGCGACCGCTACCTGCGCCGGCTGCTCGTGGTCGGCATGACGTCTCTGATCCGGCGCGCGAAGACGACACCGACCTCGGTCGACCCGCGGCTGCCGGCGCTGCTGCAGCGTAAGCCAGTGCGCGTGGTGACTGTGGCGGCGGCCAATCGCACGGCGCGGGTCGCCTGGGCGATCATGACCCGCGGCGGCACCTACCGCGCACCGGCGGCCACGGCCGCCTGACAGCACGTAGAGGAGACGTTTCCAGGTTGCGAGGACGATGAGAGTTGATGGCGAACCGGTCAGACCGGGAGCCGGGACACCCCGCCGGCTGTCCAGGGCGTCATAGCCCGCAAAGCAGAGTGGGACCCAGCTCACGGATACCATCAGGGCCAGCAGTCAACATGAACGACTGCATCGACAGGCCGGACACAAGACTGCACCCGACCAACGCGTCAGAAGCTCAATTCGCCACTTGCAATGCGGGAGCCATCCACACAAGACGGCCGCCGACGCGACGAGTGCCTGAACGCGAACTGCGTCCCTGTCGCTGGCCGACATGAGGAACAAGATCGAGACGAGGCGGCGGCACTACAACGAGAGCGGTCCTCAGACCGCCCTGGGGTGGCCAACGGCCCAGGAATGGCCCGGGAAACGGCCTTGCAAGCCGCCCAATGAGACTTGGAAGCTCACCTTCCGGCCGGATCAAGATCTGGGCGACCCTCAGGAACGTCGTCGCCCATGTTAGGCAATTTGTGATGCATCCCGGCCCGATTGCAAGCGAGATGGTCGACGATCTTTAAGCGTTTGCAGCGCCTTAGCTAATTGGTGGTGGGCCCGGCAGGACTCGAACCTGCAACCAGACCGTTATGAGCGGCCGGCTCTAACCATTGAGCTACGGGCCCGGGAGGCGCCGACGGATAGCCGATCTCCGGCCGGCCGTCACCCGGATTTCGCCGTGCCGCGGGGGCGCCGGGCCCAGGGCGCCGGTTCCGTTCGGGTCGGCAGGTCCGCCGGTAGGTCCGCCGGTGCGGGCGCCGTGTCCTTGATCCGCCACAGGTAGCGGGCCAGGATCGAGCGGTACGGCGCGAAGGCGGCCGCCACCGCGGCGGTGTCGGCCTGTGCGGTGAGGCGGCGCAGGCAGCCCACCGCCGCCACGTCGCCCGCGGGCCAGATGTCCGGGTCGTGGAAGTGGAAGATGCCGACCATGTCGGCCGTCCAGGGGCCGACGCCGCGGATGCCGCACAGGATCGCCGACCGCTCGGGATGCGGCAGGGCGGCGAGGCCCGGCCCGAGGAGGCCCGCCGTCTCGGCCGCCACGATCGACTGGAGCGCCCGCACCTTGTTGCCCGAGATGCCGCAGGCCCGCAGCAGCGCCGCGTCCCCGGCCTCGAACAGGCCCCTCGGGCTCGCGCCCACCGCCGCTGCCGCGGCCTCGATCCGGGCCCAGATCGCCGCCGCCGCCCGGACGGAGAGCTGCTGGTTGACCACCTCGACGAACAGGCGGTCGGCGACGCACGGATGCGCCGAGGGCTCGATCCGGATCGGACCGGCCCGCTCCAGGGCGGCCCGCAGCGGCGGATGTGCGCGCGCCGCGTTCAGGAGATGGGCATAGATGGCGGGATCCAGCATCGCCGCAGCCTTACCGGCCCGTGCGGCTTCCCGGAAGCGGGCCCGAGTCGGGCTGGAAGCGGGCCCGAAGCGGCGGTGCGGCCGCGCGCCCCGCGCCGGCCGGCCTGGACGGGACGCGCCCGCGGCCCAGGTCTCGACACCATGGCGATCTTCTTCACCGCGGACACGCATTTCGGCGACCCGCACATCCTCCGCCACCGCGGTGCGCGGTTCGGCAGCGTCGAGGCCCACGACGAGGCCTTGGTCGCCGGCTGGAACGCCGTGGTCGGCCCGGAGGACGTCGTCTGGCACCTCGGGGACTTCGCCGCCCATGCCAGCCGGGCGCACTGCGCGGCGATCTTCGCGCGGCTGAACGGCACCAAGCGCCTCGTCCGGGGCAACCACGATTCGAACCGTGTCCTGGACCTGCCCTGGGCCGAGCCGCCGGTGGAGAGCGCCCGCCTCTCCGTCGCGGACGCGCGCGGGCGGCCGCACCGCCTGTTCCTGTCGCACTACGCGCACCGGGCCTGGCCGGGCCTGTGGCGGGAGACGCGCCACCTCTACGGGCACAGCCACGGCTGGCTCGCCGACACTACGCGCTCCTGCGATGTCGGCGTGGATGCCTGGGACGACCGCCCGGTCACCCTCGACGCGATCCTGGTGCGCCAGGACGCGGCCGCTTGCGTGCCGGAGGAACTCGCGGCCCACGGCCTGCGCTGATGGGCGGGGACCGGCGCGCTATATCGTGCGCCGGAGCATCGACAGCCCGGCAGGAGGCCGCATCGCCATGACCGACATCCCCGCCCCGCCGCCGGGCCCGGCCGACGCCGCGACCCGGGCCGCGACTCAGGCCGCCACCGAAGCCGCCACCGAACTCGGCCTCGGGACCGACTGGGCCGCCCTCGGCGCGCCGGACTGGGACCGGGTCTGCCGCCGGGCCGGCGCGATCCTCGTCGGGCAGGGCCAGGCGCCGGCGCCCGGCTGGGACGGGGCCCTGGCGCGGGCCCTCGGCCGCCCCGATCCCGCGGCCGCGCGGGACGAGCTGGCCCGCGACGCGGCCAACACCGTGCTGGCCGAGAAGGGCGAGGTCTTCGCCCCGGAGGACGATGCCTGAGGCGGACGACGAGACGCCGCCGGTCGTGCCGCCGGTCGTGCCATCGGGCGGACCGGTGGTTGCCGCGGCGGGGGTGCGGGCCGATGTAGGAGGCATGCCTTATCCCGAACACCGGCCTGAACCGCGGCCCGAGCACCGGCGTGCCGCCCCGAGACCGACCGAGCGCTACGCCCCCGGCGCGGCACCCGCCGCCCTGCGGGTGATCCCCATCGCGGGCGGCCCGACCCTCGACGCGCAGACGCGCGTGCGGCTCGGCCACCAGATGCGGGCGATGTATGATCCGGTGATCGACGAGGCGCTGGATCCCCGGCTGGCGGAGCTGCTGCAGCAGCTCGATGCGGATCGGGGCGGCTCGACCTGAGATCGGGGGCGGGGGTGTCCGGCCCGCACATCCGCTGCGGCTTCCGGTGAAGAGGCTCCCATCGGTGGATCGGGGGGGTGTCACACCGATGGGAGCCCGGCCGAGTCGACGGATCGACCCAACCCGCCCCATATCGCCCAGGCGGCGGCCCGGGCGCTTTCACCTAAGTCAATTTGCTTGCGAATACGGCCGTCGAAGTGTCGAATTGGCGTATTCGATCGTGAGAATCGTAGCGATCAGGCCGAGGTGCCGGTCACCGAGAGCATGACCCCGTCGCTGCCGATCTCGTCGCCGCCGTAGCCGAGCATGCGCGCGAGTTGCTCGCGGGCGCGCCAGACCCGGCTCTTCACGGTGCCGATCCGGCAGTTCATGACGACGGCGGCCTCCTCGTAGCTCAGGTTCTCGATCGCCACGAGGACCAGCGCCTCCCGCATCACCGGCGCGAGCCGATCCAGGGCCGCGCGCACGTCCTGCAGGTCGAGATGGCCCCCCTGCTCGGGGATGCTGGTCAGCCGGTCGGCGTAGCTGCCGTCGGTGTCGGCGACCTCGCGGCCCTGCTTGCGGTGCTGGCTGTAGAAGACGTTGCGGAGGATCGTGAACAGCCACGCCTCCAGGTTGGTTCCGGGGGTGAATCCGCCGCGGCCGCGCCAGCCGCGCAGCAGGGTGTCCTGCACGAGATCGTCCGCCGCGGCCGGGTCGCGCGTCAACGAGACCGCGAACCGGTGCAGCGCCGGCACCACCTGCAGCAGGCCCGCGCGGAACGTTCTGTCGCGCTCGCCCTCGGCCTGCGCGAGGGCGGTCTCCAGGCGCGCGAGCAGGTCGGCGAAGGGGTTCGCATCCCTGTCCGAGTCGAGGTCGATCCGGTCGTAGGCGCGACCGAGGAGCGTGCCGAGATGGGCGCGCACGGCCTCCGGCAGGCCGAAGCGGGTCTCGTCCCCGGCCTCCTCTGCGACATCCGCGATGGGATCGAGGAGCGATGGGCCTTCGGTGTCGGGCATTCGGTCCGGTCGTCGGCGGGCGGGCCGGTCAAGCCCAGAAGACCGGTTGTGGCGCGCCCCGGCCGCCCATGCCGCAACATGGGTTAACGCCTGTCCCGAACAGGGCTCAGCCGCGGGCGCCGAACCGCCGCGCCGCCGCGAGACCGGCGAGGACGGCCGCGCAGGCCCCTGCGGCGGTGAGCCCCGTGCCGAGGGCCGTACTCAGGGTTCCGGCATCGGGGACGCCCTTGCGGGCGCGCCAGCCGCCGTCGGCCCGCGTGCCCTCCGGCGTCGGCGCGCGCAGGGCCCCGTGCGTGCGCGGCCCGGGTTCGGCCCGGTCGAGGGCCCACCGGAACCCGGCACCCATCAGGTGCTCGGTCGGGTACGGAGCCAGCGCGTAGCCGACCTGCGCGAGGCGGGCCGGCCAGCCGACCGCGACCTCGTCGCGCGGGTGGCGCGTGAGGCGGAGATAGGTCTCCGCCACGGCCTCGGGCGCGTAGTACAGGTGCCCGGGATTGAGCCGCCGGCCGCTGACATTGGCGCCGTGCTCTAGGCCCGGCGTGTCGACGATGGCGGGAAATACGGCGCAGACGCGGATGTGGCGGTGCCGGGCGAGTTCCTGGCGCAGGCTCGCCGAGAAGCCGCGCAGGCCGAACTTGCTGGCCGTGTAGGCGGCGGCGAAGGGCGTCGGCGCCCAGCCGCCCATCGAGACCGTGTTGATCAGCGTCCCCCGGCCGCGGTCGAGGAAATGCGGCAGCACCGCGTAGGCCCCGTGCACGGCGCCCAGCAGGTTCACCGCGATCGTCTGCCGGTGCAGGTCCAGGGGAGCGTCCAGCAGGGGGCCGAACACCCCCACCCCGGCATTGTTGATCCAGACGTCGATGCCGCCGAAGGCCCGGAGTGCCGCCCGGGACAGGGCGTCCACCGCCTCGGGCTCTGTGACGTCGGTGGGGACCGCGACGGCCTCGGCGCCCGACGCGCGCAGGTCGCGGGCGATTCCGTCGAGCACGTCGGCCCGCCGCGCCGCCAGCACCACCCGGGCGCCCCGCGCCGCGAAGGCCTCGGCCGCCGCCCGGCCGATGCCGCTCGAGGCCCCGGTGATGACCACCGTCCCGCCGTCCAGGCGTGCCATGCCGGTTCTCCGCGTCGTGTGTCGTCGAGTTGCAACTGCACGGCGAACCCTTCCCCGCGCCGCGGCGTTCCCCCTCGCAGCTGCGGCCATTCGGACGCGCCGTCCCGGGCGCGCCGACCCGGACGCTGCGACGCGCGGCCCCGAAGGCCCGCCCCCGTCTGCCCGAACCCTGCCGAGGTCGCCGATGCCTGCCCCCGATCCAGCCCCCGCCAGGGCCGCCGCGCCCGAGGGAGGCGCCTCGACGGTCTGGACGCTCGCCCTCGCCACCGCGCTGATCGGCCTCGTCGCCCTCCCCCGCCGGTCGGCGCGCGGCGCGGTCGGTGCCTCGGTCGACCGTGCGCCCGGCCGGTCCGCCGACCGGGACGGGGCGCGCCGGACGTCGCCCGCGCATGCGGGACGGGAGGCCCACGCCGTGGCCCGGGCCGAGGCCGATCGCGGGCGGCAGGCCTCGACGCCGACCGAGATCCCCGCCAAGGGCTGGAAGGACATCGCGCTGCGCGCCTATCACGACATCGGCGAGAACCGCCTGTCGCTGATCGCGGCCGGCGTCACCTTCTTCACGCTCCTGGCGATCTTCCCGGCGGTGGCGGCCCTGGTCTCCTGCTACGGCCTCGTGGCCGACGCCTCGACCATCAACGACCAGCTCGCCAGCCTCCAGGGCATCCTGCCCCAGGGCGCCCTGGAGATCGTCGGCGACCAGGTGAAGCGGCTGAACGAGCAGGGCAACACCACCCTCGGGTTCAGCCTGCTCATCAGCATCGCCCTGTCCGTGTGGAGCGCCAATGGCGGCGTGAAGCACGTCTTCGACGCCCTCAACCTCGTCTACAACGAGCGCGAGAAGCGCAACTTCCTCGTCCTCAATCTCGTCTCCCTCGCCTTCACGGCGGGGGCGCTCCTGTTCCTCCTCCTGGCGCTGGCCGCGGTGGTGGTGGTGCCGGTGGTGCTGGAATTCGTCGGGCTCGGCGCGGACGCTTGGTGGCTGGCGCTGCTGCGGTGGCCGGTCCTGCTCCTGGCGGTGCTGCTCGGCCTCGCCCTACTCTACCGCTACGGGCCGAGCCGGGACGCGCCGCGCTGGCGCTGGGTCACGCCCGGGGGCGCCCTCGCGGCCGTGTTGTGGATCGTCGCGTCGCTGCTGTTCTCCTGGTACGTCGGCCATTTCGGCAGCTACAACAAGACCTACGGCTCGCTCGGCGCGGCGATCGGCTTCATGACCTGGATCTGGCTCTCGACCATGATCGTGCTGGCCGGCGCCCAGGTGAACGCCGAGATGGAGCATCAGACCGCCGAGGACACGACCGTCGGCGAACCGCAGCCCCTGGGTACGCGCCGGGCGCGGATGGCCGATACGGTGGGCGCCGCCGCTGAGTAGCGCGGCGCCCGGACCTCACCCGGGGCACGGCCTCCTGAGCGAGGGGGGCTCGCGGAGCGCGTCGCCGGCGAGAACGCCGACTTAACACAGGTTGGCGCGCGTTTTTCTGCTGCAGGCACAAGCCGATCAAGAAGATCCGGACTTCGATGTTCGGGCGACGGTTTGGCCCCCTGCCGATAGAAATATCCGTGCCTCATTATTTGACCGATACCCATGGCGGCGCCGTCGTTCGGGACGCTTCGGATGGGCGCGACGTCGCCCGATCCCCCATGGCCCCCCGCTTCGGCGACCTCCCCGGCGCCTGTCCCGGCGACTGCCCGGCCGCCGGCACGCCGGCGCCCCGGTGATCTGACCGGAGGCGGACGTGGACAACCCGTTCGTACGGAAGATGGAGCGGCATGTCAGGCTCGCGCCCGAGGACCGCGCGATCCTCGACGGGTTGGGGCGCCTGCATGTCCGCCACGTCGCGGCCCGGCAGGATATCGAGGGGCAGCAGAGCGACCCGTACCACACGCACCTGATCCTCGACGGCTGGGCCTGCCGGTACAAGCAGTTCCCGGACGGGCGGCGGGCGATCGTCGCGCTGCTCCTGCCGGGCGACCTGTGCGACCCGTTCGTGTTCCGCCGGGCACGCATGGACCACGCCATCGGCGCGCTGACGCCCGTCACCGTCGCGCGGATCGCCCCGGAGCAGATCGGCGACGCGGTCCGCGGCCGGCCCGCCGTCGAGGAGTGCCTGTGGCGGGAGCTGCTCGCCGCCACGGCGATCCACCGCGAGTGGATCGCCAGCGTCGGCCGGCGCTCGGCGATCGAGCGGCTGGCGCACCTGTTCTGCGAGCTGCACCTGCGGTTGACGCGCGTCGGCCTCGCGGACGGGACGACGCTGCCGATGCCGGTGACCCAGCCCGACCTCGCCGACGCCCTTGGCCAGACGAGCGTGCACATCAACCGCACCCTGAAGGAGCTGCGCACCGGCGGCCTCGTCGCCCTGCGCAGCCGCCGCCTGACGATCCGCGACCTCGACGGGCTGCGGGAGCGCGGGCTGTTCGATCCGGCCTACCTGCAGCTCTCCTGAGCGGCGCGGGCGATACGCCGCGGCACCGGAGGCCGCGTGCGCCTTGCCGCGGGGCGGCCGCGGCCGATCTGAGGCGGACCCGTCACCCGCCACCGGCGCCCGCGCGACACACGATGCACATCCACCTCGACGCGCTCGGCGGCGTCGCCGGCGACATGTTCGCCGCCGCCCTGCTGGACGCCTTCCCCGAGCATCGGGCCGGCGTGTACGCCAGCGTCCAGGCGGTCGACGCGCGCATCGCCTGCGCGGTCAGCGCGCACAACGATGGGATCCTCACTGGCGCGCGCTTCACCGTGTCGGCGCCCGTGTCGGAGCCCACGCCGCACCGGCACGCGCATACCGGGCACCACGACCATCCGCATGCTCACGATCACGGCCACGATCATGCCCACGATCATGCCCACGACCACGGCCACCGTCCCTGGTCGGAGATCCGCACCGCGCTGGAGGCGGCGGATCTCGCGCCTTCGGTGCGGGCGCACGCGCTCGGCATCTTCGGGCATCTGGCCGCGGCGGAAGCCCGCGTCCACGGCATCGCGGTCGACGCGGTGGCGTTCCACGAGGTCGGCGCCGCCGACTCGATCGCCGACATCGTCGCCGCCGCCCACCTGATCGCCGCCTTGGAGGCGCGCAGCTGGAGCGTCTCGGCCCTGCCACTGGGCTCCGGCCGGGTGCGGACCCAGCACGGTCCCCTCCCCGTCCCGGCCCCCGCCACGACGCTGCTGCTGGCGGGCTTCGCGACCCTCGACGACGGGATCCCCGGCGAGCGCGTCACCCCCACCGGCGCGGCGATCCTGCGCCACCTCTGCGGCGACGATCCCGGGCGGGGTCGCCCCCGGGGGATCCTCGGGCGCACCGGCATCGGCTTCGGCACGAAGGTCCTGCCGGGCCTGAGCAACTGCCTGCGCGCCCTCGTGCTTGAGGACGGCGCCGCGTCCCGCCCGGGCCAGCGGGATCTCGCGGTGATCGCCTTCGAGGTCGACGACCAGTCCGGCGAGGATCTCGCCACGGGCCTCGACCGGCTGCGCGCCGAGCCCGGCATCGTGGACGTCGTGCAGATGCCGGTCATCGGCAAGAAGGGCCGGATGATGGCCCGGATCCAGGTCCTGGTCCGTCCGGAGAGCCTGGAGGCGGCGGTCGCGGCCTGCTTCCGGGAGACCACGACCATCGGCCTGCGTTACCACCCCGTGGAGGGCGCGGTGCTCGCGCGCGCCGCCCGCACGGTCGAGCACGAGGGCCGGTCGATTCGCGTGAAGATCGTGGCGCGACCGGGCGGGCGCACCGCCAAGGCCGAGGCCGACGACGCCCGCGACCGTCCGGACCACGCGGCCCGGGCCGCCCTACGCCGCGAGGCCGAGCGCCTCGCCCTGGAACAGGAGCAGGAGGAGCGGTGACGCGCCAGCATCTGGAATCCGTCCTCGCCGGGCTCGGCCCTGTCGCGGTGGCGGTGAGCGGCGGGGTCGACAGCCTGACGCTCGCCACCCTCGCCCACCGGCTGGCGCCAAGCGCTACTCTGGTGGTCCACGCGGTCTCGCCGGCCGTGCCGGAGGAAGCGACCGCGCGCGTGCGCGCCGAGGGCGCCCGCGAGGGTTGGTCCTTACGGGTGATCGAGGCCGGCGAGTTCGCCGACCCGGCCTATCGGGCAAACCCAGTCAACCGCTGCTTCTTCTGCAAGACCAACCTCTACGGCGCGGTCCGGCGCGTCACCGACCGCCAGATCCTGTCGGGCGCGAACCGCGACGACCTCGGCGAGTACCGCCCCGGCCTCGACGCCGCCCGGGAGCACGGCGTGCGCCACCCTTACGTGGAGGCCGGGTTCGACAAGGCGTCGGTCCGGGCGCTCGCCCGCGACCTCGGCCTCGGGGCCGTGGCGGAATTGCCGGCCGCGCCCTGCCTGTCGAGCCGGGTCGAGACCGGCATCGCCATCGAGCCGGAGACCCTGACCTTCATTCACGCGGTCGAGCGGCTGGTCGGCGGAGCGCTGGCGACCGACGGAGCCGGACGGGCCGTCCGCTGTCGGGTCCGCGCCGAGGGCGTGGTGGTGGAACTCGATCCGGCGAGCCTCGCCGCCCTCGACGCCGAGGGTCGCGAGACGCTCGGGGCGGGCATCCGGGACATGGCGCCGGCCCGTCTCGCCGGCCCGGTCCGCTTCGCCCCCTACCGGGTCGGCAGCGCCTTCCTGGTCGAGCCGCGGGAGGGCCGGGCGTGAGCATCTCCGAAGAGTTCACCCTCGATTTCGCCCGGCCCGAGCGGATCGGGCTGGAGGAGGCGATCTTCTGCGCCGGCAAGAGCCCGGAGCAGATCGACGCGATCCTGGACGCCGCCCGGGCGCGCAGCGCCTCGCTGCTCCTCACCCGCCTCGACCCGGAGAAGCGCGACCGGCTCCGGGACGCCGCGCGGCTCGACTACTGCCCGGTCTCGCGCACGGCGGTGTTCGGCGAGGCCCCCCGGATCACCGGCCCGGCCCGGGTCGCGGTGGTGGCGGCCGGCACCTCGGACGTACCCGTCGCCCGCGAGGCCCTGCGAGTGCTGGCCTATGCCGGACGGGCGGCCTCGCTCTTCGCCGATGTCGGCGTCGCCGGCCTGTGGCGGCTGACGACGCGGATCGAGGAGATCCGGGCGCACCCGGTGGTGATCGTCGCCGCCGGCATGGACGCGGCTTTGCCCAGCGTCGTCGGCGGCCTCGTGGCCGGCGCGGTGATCGCGGTCCCGACCTCCGTGGGCTACGGCGTCGCCGCGGGCGGGCGCGCCGCCCTCGACGCCGTGCTGGCGAGCTGCGCGCCGGGCATCACGGTGGTCAACATCGACAACGGCTACGGCGCCGCCTGCGCCGCCCTGCGCCTGCTCCACGCGGCGGGACGCCTCGCCACGGGGACCGAACGATGACGCGGCCCGACGCATTACCTCCCCTCACCAGGACATCCTCGAACGGAGACAGCCGATGGAACGCCGCAGCTTCCTCCAGGGCGCCGTGCTCGGCGCGGGCCTCGCTGGCGCCGGCAGCGCGGGTGCAGCCGTGAACGCCCCCGTCCTCCCCGGCAACCGCCCGCAGGACCCCGCGGACCTGCCCTTCGTCACCGATCCCGGCGAGCGTCGGGGCGAGATGCTCTACCGGTCGTTCGGGAAAAGCTCCGAAAAGATCTCGGCGATCGGCATGGGCGGGTTCCATCTCGGCAAGAGCGCCGTGACGGACGACGAGGCGACGCGGCTGATCCATGCCGGGATCGACCGCGGCATCACCTTCCTGGACAATTGCTGGGACTACAACGACGGTCGCTCCGAGCTGCGCATGGGCGCGGCCCTGGCCCAGGGCGGCTACCGCGACAAGGTCTTCCTGATGTCCAAGATGGACGGGCGGACCAAGGAGGAGGCGCTCAAGCAGATCGACCAGTCGCTCCTGCGCCTGCGCACGGACCGGATCGACCTCGTCCAGCACCACGAGATCCTGCGCTACGACGACCCGGACCGGGTCTTCGCCGAGGGCGGCGCCATGGAGGGCTTCCTAGAGGCGAAGAAGCAGGGCAAGCTGCGCTACATCGGCTTCACCGGCCACAAGGACCCGCGCATCCACCTGCAGATGCTGGAGGTCGCCGCCGAGCGCGGCTTCCACTTCGATGCCGTGCAGATGCCGGTCAACGTGATGGACGCGCATTTCCGCTCGTTCAGCCACCTCGTCCTGCCCTACCTCGTGCAGAACGGCATCGCGCCGCTCGCCATGAAGACCTTCGGCGACGGGGTGATCCTGAAGGCGGTCGCGCCGATCAAGCCGCTCGAGTACCTGCACTTCTCGCTGAACCTGCCGGTCTCGGTGGTGATCACCGGCATCCAGAACCAGCGCGACCTCGACCAGGCCTTCGAGGCGGTGAAGACCTTCAAGCCGATGGACAAGGCCACGGTGGCCGAGCTGCTGTCGCGCTCGAAGCCCTACGCGCTGGAGGGCAAGTACGAGCTGTTCAAGACGAGCGCGACCTTCGACGGCACCGCCAAGAACGCGGCGTGGCTCGGCGAGGACGTGGCGAGCGTGAAGAAGCTCGCGCCGACGATGGAGTAGTCGGCGGGCAAGCGCGTCCGATATTCCCCTCCCCCTTGCGGGGAGGGGTTAGGGGTGGGGGTGGTTCAGAAGGAACCGCCGAGCCCTTTCCGGCCCCACCCCCACGCGGGATCTGCGATCCCCAAACTCCTCCCCGCAAGGGGGAGGAGAGTCAGCCCCTCACGCCACGTCCTCCAGCCGGATCGGCAGGCTGCGGATCCGGCGGCCGGTGGCGTGGTGGATCGCGTTGGCGATGGCCGCGTTCACCCCAATGATCCCGAGCTCGCCCAGGCCCTTCAGGCCCAGCGCGTCGACCTGATCGTCGGGATCGGGCACCAGCAGCGCCTCCACCTCCGGCGCGTCGGCCGCCGTGGGGACGAGGTACTCGGCGAGATCCGGGTTGCGGTAGGCGGCGCCGTCCACCACCGTCTCTTCGAGCAGCGCCGAGCCGAGGCCCCAGATCATCCCGCCCGTGAGCTGGCTCCGCGCGGTCAGCGGGTTGAGGATGCGCCCCGCCGCGAAGGCGCCGGTGAGCCGGGCGACGCGGATCTCCCCGGTCTCGGCGTGGACGTGGACCTCGGCGAACTGCGCGCCGAAGCCCCAGGAGACGGCCTTCCCGCCCCCACCGAGGGCGAGCCCGATATGGCCCTGCCGCAGGCCCGCGAGCGCCTTCTCCCGGTCGCCGCCCTCGGGCACGAACTCCGCGACCGTCTCGACGCCTTCCGGGCCGACGACCTCGCCGAGCGCGATCCCGGCCCCGTCCGGCGCCGCGAGCCGGCCGCCCGCGAGGCGCAGGCTGCCCGGATCGCGGCCGGCGAGGCGCCCGCCCTGCCCGGTCGCGGCCTGCGCCAGGCTCTCGCGGATCTGGCGGCAGCCGAGCGCCAGGGCGCTCATCAGGCTGGTGGTCGTGCTCGACCCGCCCGAGATCCCCGCCGCCGGCAGGTCGGTGTCGCCGAGCCGGACGGTGACCCGCTCCACCGGCACGCCGAGACCGTCCGCCGCGCCCATCGCCAGCAGCGTGGTGATGCCGTTGCCGATCTCGTGGTGCGCGCAGGCGACCTCCGCGGCGCCGTCCGGGCCGAGCCGGACCCGCAGGGTCGCGGCCGCGATCTTGGTGGGCCGCACCGAAGTCGCGCAGCCGAGACCCACCCGCCAGGGCCCGTCGCGCATCGCGCCCGGGCGCGGCACCCGGCGCGACCAGCCGAAGGCCTTCGCGCCGGCGTCGAAGCAGGCAATCAGCGGCCGGGTCGAGAACGGTTTTCCGGAGACCGGATCGACCGCCGTGTCGTTGAGGCGGCGCAGCGCGATCGGGTCCATGCCGAGCGCGACCGCCATCTCGTCGACGGCGCTCTCCAGGGCGAACAGGAACGGCCCCTCCGGGGGCGCCCGCATCGGCCCCGGCGTGTTGCGATCGACCCGCACGGCCCGCTCCTCGGTGCGGATGTTCGGGCAGGCGTAGAGGCTCGCCGTCACCTCCGCGCCCTCCATGACGAAGGGATCGAAGCGCGACGTCACGGTCTCGGCCTCGTGGACCAGGGCGGTGAACCGGCCCGTCCGGTCGGCGCCGAGTCGGATGCGGTGGCGCGATTCCGGCCGATAATTGGCGATGGTGAAGCACTGTCGCCGGCTGGGCACCAGCGAGACCGGCCGGCCGAGGTGCCGCGCCGCGAGCGCGACCAGCGCGGTGTGCTGCGACAGGGCGAATTTCGCGCCGAAATGGCCGCCGATCAGCCCCGCCACCACCCGCACCTGCGCGGGATCGAGCCCGAGCTGCGCCGCGAGCCCGTGCTGCACGGCGCCGACGTAGCGGGTCGGCTCGTGGACGGTGAGCCTTTCGCCGTCCCAGGCGGCCCGGGTGGTGAACAGCTCGATCGGGTTGTGGTGCTGGACCGGCGTCGCGTAGCGCGCTTCGACCCGGACGGTGGCCTCCCGCAGACCCGCCTCGGCGTCGCCCCGGGCGATGTCCGCGTGGTGGGGCTTCAGGTCGGCGAGGCGCACGGTCTCGGCCCCGGGGGCGTCGAAGCCGCCGGCGGCGGGCTCCTCCGCGTAGGCGACCTTCACCGCACCGGCCGCCGTATCGGCGGCGCCCAGGGTCTCGGCGACCACGAGGGCCACGATCTGGCCGGCATAGGCGACGGCGTCGGAATCGAGCGGACGGTGCGAGCTGTTGGCGTACCCGCCGGCCATCAGGTGCTTCACCGGCGCCACCGCGCCCGCGAAGTCCCGGTGGGTGAAGATCCGGAGGAGTCCCGGCACCCGCGCGGCCGCGGCGAGGTCGAACCCGGTGATCCGGCCCCGGGCGATGGTGCTGGTCACCAGGGCGGCGTGGGCCGTGCCCCGATCCGGGCCGGTGAGGTCGGAGCTGTAGAGGGCCCGGCCGGTGACCTTGTCGGGGCCCTCGACCCGGGGGTGGGAGCGGCCGAGATGGTCGTCCGTTTCCAGCGCGCCCGCGTCCATGCCGCCCTCCCCGTCATCGGCCCCTCGGGCCGCATCGCAAAGGAAAAGCGCCGTGGAGACTTTACGGCTCCCCGAACGGTGGAGCGACAGGATGCAGCAACCGAACGGACCCAGGCGTCATCGCGAGCGGAGCGAAGCGACCCAGGGCAGCGCGCCCTGGATAAGCGTGGCGCTGCCTGGATTGCTTCGCTCCGCTCGCAAGGACGGAGCGGGCTGCGGCAGCCTTCACCGCCGCAGCCCTAGATCTCAGTTCAGGACCTTGCCGTCCGGTCCGACCTTGACCTCCTGCTCCTTGTCGGCGCCGGCGACCTTGATCTCGTACTGGACCGAGGAGCCGTCCTTCTCGACCTCGGCCTCGTAGGCCTTGCCGCCGCCGGCCTTCTGCTCGGCGATGGCCAGCGCGTCCTTCAGCGAGGTCTTGGCGTTCTGGAAGTCGGAGGCCTTCAGCCGGGTGAAGTAGCGCTCGAACGGCTGGTTCTCGGTCTTGTAGAGGGCGCCGGTATCGGCGTTTATCCCGTACTCGACGAGCTTGCCGCTCGGGTAGACGACCTTGATCGCGTAGTGGGCCGGATCCTTGCTGCCGGCCTTCTCGAAGTCGGCGTCGATGGCGCGGCCGCCCTTCTCGTCGCCCTGCGACTCGGCGGTGGCCAGCGCCTGGGCGAGGCCGACCTTGGCGACCTTGGCGACCTGCCACTCCTTCATCTTGCTGTCGGCCTTCGTGGCCGGCTCGGCGGGCGTCGCGGTGGGCGTCTGGGCCAGGGCGAGGCCGGTGGAGAGGGCGAGGAGGCCGGCTGCGGCGGTGAGACGGGTGATCATGGCGGTGTGTCCCTTCGCGGGTTCGTTCACGGATGCGTGAAACGTCGGGTCCGGAAATCCGGTTGCCCGCGATCGGGAAAAAATTCGGGTCCCGTCGCCCGGGCGGGGCCGGGTCGGCGCCTGGGGCTGCGCGGGGTCGAAGCCCGGCGAGACGGACGGCCGGCGCCCCTGTATGACACGCGGGCGATCCGGCGCGCCCTCGGGGACGGCGGACGTCCCCCCGATGGAGCAGGCCATGACCGCGCACGAGCCCGAGCCCCTGGACGAGTTCACCCGCCTGCACGCCAAGCTGTCCGCCCTGGAGATCGTGCTCGGCGTCCTGATCGGTCGGCTCTCCGAAGAGAACCCGGAGATCCGCGAGGACGTGAAGCGCGACGTGGCGGCGATCCTGTCGGACCTGCCGATCGACGGCCCGAGCGAGGAGATGATCGCCGCCGAGGTCCGCCGCGCCGCCGAGGTGCTGACCAGCGTGTCGATCGGCTGAGCCGTCAGCGCGGCGGCATCCGCAGCGCCCCGTCGAGCCGGATCGTCTCGCCGTTCAGCATCGGGTTCTCGCAGATGTGCCGGACGAGGTCCGCGTATTCCGACGGGCGGCCGAGGCGCGGCGGGAACGGCACGCTCTGGCCGAGCGTGTCCTGCACGTCCTGGGGCAGGCCCGCCATCATCGGGGTCTCGAAGATGCCCGGCGCGATGGTCACCACCCGGATGCCGTGCCGGGCGAGCTCCCGGGCGATCGGCAGGGTCATGGATACCACCCCGCCCTTCGAGGCCGCGTAGGCGGCCTGCCCGATCTGGCCGTCGAAGGCCGCGATCGAGGCGGTGTTCACGATCACGCCCCGGGCGCCGGCCGCGTCCGGCGCCTCGCGGGCGATGGCGTCGGCGGCCAGCCGGATCATGTTGAACGTGCCCACGAGGTTGACCGAGACCGCCCGCGCGAAGGTCTCGAGCCGGTGCGGCCCGTCGCGGCCGACCACCTTCTCCCCCGGCGCGATGCCGGCGCAGTTCACCAGCCCGTGGAGGTGCCCGAACGCGTCGAGCGCCGTCCGGACCGCCGCCGCGCCGTCCGCCTCGCGGGTGACGTCCGTCTCGGCGAAGCGGGCCTGCGCCCCGAGGTCCGCCGCCACCCGGGCGCCGGCCTCCCGGGCGATGTCGGCCACGACCACCCGCGCCCCCGCCGCCGCGAGGCCCCGCGCCGTCGCCTCCCCGAGGCCCGAGCCCGCGCCCGTGACGATGAAGACCCGGTCCCTGATCATCGCGCTCGCCATCCTGGCTCCCCGCCGCTCCCGGGCGGCCGACGGCGCCCCGCGAGTCCCGAGGTAGCGCGGCGCCGCGGCCGCCGGAAGGTGTCCGGCCCGGCACATGCGCCCGATCGCGCCCGCGCCGCGATTGACGTGTGATTTTTTCCCACATATACGAGGTGAAGATGATCCGATGTACGGGATCATATCAACGCGTGTATCTGCGAATTTTATCCGGTGATCCGTCGCGCGGCGGCAAGTCGTTCGGCCGCGCGTGACCTGTCGTCCCCTGTATCCGGGCTGCGGACCGGCCCGCGCCCGTCATCCTCCGGTCCCGGCCGTCCGGGAGCGGCCGCTCCCTCACGCCTGATCAGGACAGCCATGGGCGCCCACTGGATCGAGAATGCGGCCCGGCACTGGCGGCACGGGCGGATCGTCGGGCACCGCTTCGCCGAGCGGCGTCCCGGCATCCGCGCGGCCCTCCGGGCGGCCGCGCCCGGCAGCGTGCTGCTCGCCGGCAATTCCCACGCGGAGCTCGTCGGCGCGCCGGATCTCGGCGGCCGGCCCTGCATCAACGTCGCGGTCGGCGGCAGCACCGCGGCCGATTGCGGCCGCCAGCTCGCGGCGCTGCGCGTCCCGGTCCGCTGCGCGGCCGCGGTGCTGATCATCGGCACCAACGACATCCAGCGCTGGCGCCATCCCGAGCGGGCCCGGGTGGTCGACCGGTTCGAGGCCGATGTCCGGGATATCCTGCGCCGCCTGGAGGCCTGGGCCGCGCAGGTCTTCGTCGCGGCGATCCCGCCGATCGGTGCCGGGGCGACCGGGCGCGATCCCGCCGCCGTCGCGGTCTTCTCGGATCGCCTCGCGGCACTCTGCGCCGCGGGGGGCCGCACCTTCTTCGACCCGTTCGCGCCGTGGCGATTCGGCACCGGCGGCCTCGCCGGTCCGGGCCTCCACCGGGACGGCGTGCATCTGGCCGACTACGCGCCCCTGGCCGCGGCGCTCGCCAGCGCGGTGGTGCTTGATGCGCTCCCGCTCGCGCCCGTCCGGAGGCCCGTGCCGGCCGCGCCCCTGCGGATCCTGCGCGCCGCCTGGATCGGCCGGCCGTGAGGCTCCGCGCGCGCCTCGCCGCGGCCCTGCGGCCGCCCGCGCGCGCCGGCGTGCAGCACCTCCCCCGGCGTGTCTGGCCCGGCGAGGAGGCGGCTTGGCGCGACGAGAACGGCGTCCGCCACCCGCGAGCGGTGCGCCGTGCCCTCGCGGCGCTGGCCGCCCTCGAACCCCGCGGTCGCTACGGCGCCCGGATCGAGGGACGGGGCAAGGTCGTGACCGGTCCGGCCAGTGCGCTCGTCCTGCGCGACGCGGAGGCGGAGATCGGGTTCGTCCTCGGCCTCACGCCCGACGGGTACGGCGCGGAGCTGTTCTGAGCGGGTCCGGATCAGGGCGGGGTCGTGCACAGCAGGGTCGGCGCGCAGGCCGTCCGGAAGCCTGCCCGCGCGTAGAGGGCCTCGGTCCTGCCGTCGGCGGGGCATTGCAGGAAGACCTGGGCGGCCCCCCGCGCCCGCGCCTCGCGCAGGGCAGCGACCGTCACGGCGGTGCCGAGGCCGCGGCGCTGCCGGTCGGCCCGCGTGCTGACATTGTACAGACCCGCCGTCTCGCCGCGCAGGTAGAGGCTGGCGCAGGCCGCCGGGCCGGCGGCGTCGCGCAGGACGAGGTGCAGGGTCACGAGGCCGTGCCGGCCCCGGGCCGCGCGCCGCGCCGGGATGTAGTAGCGGCGCAGATGCGTCCGCACGCCCGGCGCGTCGGACAGGTGGGCGAAGACCCTCTCGAAATCCGGCCCCGGCGCGGGCGTCGCCTGCACGGTGACGGCGCTGCCGGCCGGGGCCGGCGCCGGAAGCTCCCGCGCCACCATCCAGCGCGCCGGGTAGAGGATCGCGGGCTCGAACAGGGCGCGCAGAAGCGCGATCTCGCCGTCGTCCCGGGCCAGGAAGGCCGGCGCCCGCGCGCGCCCGAGGGCGGCCGCGCCCGCCCAGGCGAACTGGTCGGGACGGTGCACGCCGAAGGCGAAGTTCACGGTCGGGTCCGGGATGCTGCGCGACCAGACGTAGCCGGCGCCCCCGGGGCCGTGCTCGACGCCGTCGATCAGGGAGCCGGTGAGCGCGGCCACATGGGCGTCGCGCAGGGTCTCGAAGGTCGGTTCGGGCGCCTGCATGTCAGGCGGCCGTCCGAGCGGAGGCTCGCGCGGGGGACGGCGCCCGGGCCTCGGCGGTGTCCCTGGCTGTGTCCCCGGCCGTGCCCGGACTTGCCTCCGCAGCCGTGTCCGCGCCCGCCTCCTGGCCGTGCCTGTCCATCCGCTCGCTCCTGCGCCGCTCGGGCTTCGACGGAGTGACGGTTGAGGCGGGGCGCCGTTCATGCTGTCGCACCCGGTGCCGGCGGACGGCGCCCGCACGAAACCTCTGAACGCCGGACGGGCCCATCCGTCAGGGAGGTGCCGGCGACGCGGAGGTGCCGGCGACGCGCGGAGGACGGATGACGGACGCTTCGAGCCAGCGGATGCGCGACGCGGGGGCGCATCCCCCGAAGCCGCGCGATGACGGGGGGCTGGAAACCGCGCGGGACGCCGCGCCGGTGTCCCTCACCCTGGAGGGGACCCGCGAAGTGCCGGTGATCCGCCTCGCCGAGCCGGTCGCGCCGGCGGCGGCCGCGGAGGCGATCCTGGCGCGCGCCGAGGCGCTGACCGCCCAGGACATGCAGGTCCTGCGCATCGTCGTCGCGGCCGATCCGGCGACGTCCGGACGGCTGCTCGACCTCGGCGCGGCCCGGGCCCTCGGTGACGGCGACGGGGTCGAGATCCTGCCGGGGCTCCTCTGGCAATGCGCCGCCCGCTGGCTCCCGCGGGCCCGGCCGCCCTTCCCCGAGCTGTTCACCGCCACGGCCGGCCGCCGCCACCCGCTGCGGCCCCGGACGCCCGCCGGCACGGTCTACGCGCGGGCGATCCCGTGGCTCGATCGGCGTCTGAGCTTCCGCACGATGACGGAGCCCGGCGACGTCGCCCTGTTCTCGACCTGGATGAACGACCCCCGCATCGCCGCGATCTGGCAGGAGACCGGTACCCTGGAGGCGCACGCCGCCTACATCGCCGGGCTCCAGGCCGACCCCGCGACCCTGCCGCTGTTCGGCTGCCTCGACGGCAGGCCGTTCGGCTATTTCGAGCTGTACTGGGCGCGGGAGAGCCGCCTCGGGCCGCTCTACGAGGCCGGCCCCTACGACCGCGGCTGGCACGTCGCGATCGGCGACGCGTCCGTACGCGGGCGGCCCGCGCTCTCGGCCTGGCTGCCGTCGCTGATGCACTACCTGTTCCTCGACGAGCCGCGCACGCAGCGCGTCGTCGGCGAGCCGCGGGCCGATCACGCCCAGCAGATCCGGAACCTCCACGGCTCCGGCTTCGCGACGATCGCGACCATCGACTTCCCCCACAAGCGCGCGGCCCTGGTCGCGCTGTCGCGCGGGCACTTCGTGCGCGACCGGCTCTGGGTGCCGGGGGCGGCCGCCGCCGACGCCGTGCCGCGGCCTCCCGCGGTGCCCGCCTAGACCGCCCTCCGCGAACAGGGATGAGCGTCCGGTGACGCCCCCGCCCCCGCCTACGGGCCCGTCGCCGGCGGGCTGATGATCGCCTGCGCCGGGCCGCGGCCGAGGTCCTGGCCGACGGGCGCGGTCCGGCGCCGCTGCCGGCCTGGGGCCTCGGCGCGCGCCGGGCAGGCGGCGCAGCGCCGGTCGAGGGCCGCGAGGCAGTGCAGGTGGCCGCGGCGCACGAGGCCGCATACCAGGGCGCGCGAGACCCCGAGCCGGGCCGCGATCTCGATCTGCGGCACGCCCTCGACCCGGTGGAGCTGGAAGGCCGTGCGCACCGGCTCCGGCAGCTCGGCCACCGCGGCCTCCACCTGCCGTAGGGATTCCCGCGACGCCGCGGCCGCCTCGGGAGTGCCGGTGCCGGGATCGGCCGGGTCCGGCGCGGCGTCGAGGCCGGTGAACAGGCGCCGCTCGAGGCCCTGCCGCCGCGCCCGGTCTAGGGCGAGGTTGCGCACCATCCGCCCGACATAGGCGGCCTGGATCGCGGTCTCGGCCGGGGGCGGATCGGCGATCAGCCGGAGCAGCACGTCCTGGACGACGTCCTCCGCCTGGGCCGGGCAGCCCAGGATGCGGCGCGCCCGCGCCAGATAGGCCGCGCGATGGCGCTCGAACGCCGCGAGGTTCCATGATCCGCCGGGCGGAGGGCGGCCGGGCCGGCCCGGCGGGACCGCGGCGATCCCGTGGCCGGAGGGACCGGCGTCGCAGTTCCAGGTCGCCACTGTCCCGCTCACAATGTCCCATCGGCACGGCGCGTGCGGGTGGGACGCGTAACACGCGGCTCTTCTGTGTAACAACGTCTATCTTCGTGGATTGGAATTATTAAAACTCGAAATATCGACCTCCGTTCGAGGGAATAGATGAAAGATCTGGACGTTCGCCCCGGCGCGGGGCGGGAAATCGTTCCGGACTCTGCATTCCACGGTGACACGCCCGAGATCGGGCCGGCGGCCGCGCCGGATTTCCGGTCGCGCCAGGGTCCGTCGGCGCGTGTATGCTGGCGCTTCCTCGATTCGGCGCGCGGTGCGCGCCGCCGAACCCGTCCCCGCAGGATCGCGGCAGGAGAGCCAGGGCCGCGATGCCGTCCGTCGATACGCTCGTCCCGGTGGGTGCCTTCGCGCTGCTGGTCCTGGCGTTCGCCGTGAAGCACCTCGCGGCGGACTTCTTCCTTCAGACCAACTGGATGGCGCAGGGCAAGCAGCGGTCGTCCGCCTGGCTCGCGCCCCTCTGCGCCCATACCGGCCTGCACGGCCTCGGCACGCTGGCGATCGCGCTGGCGGTGAAGCCGGCCCTGTGGTGGCTGGCGCTCGTTGATTTCGCGATCCACACGGGGATCGATCGCGGCAAGGTGCTGGTCGGCCAGCGGACCCGCCTGCCGGCCACGGACGCCCGGTTCTGGTGGCTGATCGGCATCGACCAGTTCCTGCACCAAGTCACCCATCTCGGGCTCGCCGTGGTGCTGGCGGCGGCCTGACCCCTGACCGGGAGAGCGGGCGCCGCCGGGCGCCTCACTGCATCTCGGCCTCGAGCAGCCGGTTCGTGTCGGAGACCTTGCCGGCCAGTTCCAGGATCAGGAAGCGCTGGAAGGCGAGCGCGAGGTCCGGGCGCTCCCGCTCCATCCGCGCGAGGGCGGCACGGTCGATGACGACCACCCGGCAGGGGCTCTCGGCGACGGCGGTGGCGGTGCGCCGCCCGCCCTGGACCAGCGCGATCTCGCCGATCACCGTGCCGGCCGTGGTGGTGCGCAGGCGCAGGTTGCCGCGGCCGGGGACCTCCATCTCGATGGAGACGAGGCCCTGCTCCAGGAAGTAGAGGGCATCGGCCGCCTCCCCCTGGCGCATCAGCGCCGCGCCCGCCGCGAGCTCGCGGACCGTCAGGTAGGGCGCGAAGTCGTCCGGGCCGAACGTGCTGCCGAGCCGGTCGGCCATGTGCCGGGCGAAGACGGCGACTTCCCCCGGGCCGGCGCCGCCGGCCTCCGCCAGGAGCGTCGCCTCGGCGGCGCGCAGGGCCTCGTCCAGCGTGTCAAGGATCCGGACACGCGGGTCGGCGGTGAGGCCGTTGCGGGTGATCAGCAGGCGCGCGACCGGATCCACGTGGACCAGCAGCACCTCGAAGCGCCGCTGCTCGGCGAGCTGGCCAACCTTGCGGAACGCGATCAGCGCCGAGCTGTCGAGTCCCACGGTCTCGCGGAAATCCAGGATCAGCACGCGCAGATCCCCGGCCTCCGCGGCGGCCCGGCGGAAGATCGCCTGCGCGTTGAGGAAGAACAGGTAGCCCTGCAGGGTGTAGATCCGGGTCCGGCCGCCGGCCGCCTCGAGCCGCGCGGCGGCGTCGGGGCCGCGGATCACGCTGCTGCGCCGGTCCGCCCCGGAGAGCGACCGGCGGATCGCGCCGATCTGCCCGTACTGGACCCCGAAGATCAGGATCGCCAGCATGACGCCGACGAGGAAGCCCGTGGTGGCCCCGAAATACGCGGTGGCGGTGCACACGACCAGCGCGATGGCGATCTCCCAGCCCGGCAGGGTCCGGCTGGCGACGCCGAGGTTGAACAGGAGCCCGATGCCGATGGCGATCAGGGCGCCGCCGGCCAGCGGGCGGGGCAGCAGCGCCAGGGGGCTCGCGCCGACGATGAGGAGCGCCGCCATGACCGCGAGGGTCAGCCACCAGCCGAGCCAGTGGCCGCCGCCGATGTTGTGCAGCAGCAGCGTCGAGGTCCGGCCGAAGCCCATCGCGGAGCTGCCGAACACGCTGCCGACCAAGTTGGTGGCGCCCGAGGCGACGAACATCCGGTCGATGTCGAGGTCGCGCCGGATCTCCAGCTCGACGCTCACCACGTAGAGGATCTGGATGATCACCGCCACGACGACCAGGGTGGCGATCTTGGGCCAGATCGGCAGGAGCAGGTGCGGATCGAAGGCCGTCAGGCTGCCGATGGCGGGCGGCCGCAGCAGCGTGCCCGTCGGCAGCGGCTCGATCAGCCATCCCGATGCCTGCCCGGCGGCGACGCTGGTGCCCGTCCAGGCCAGCCCGAGATGGACCACCGCGAGGCTCGACAGGATCACCGTCGGGTAGGTCCCCCAGTGCCGAACGATCCGGGGGAGGTAGAAGGCGCAGAACCCGATCACGAGGGTCAGGGCGATGCGCGCGAGCGCCCCGGCATCGATCCGGCCCGGATCGAGGTTCGCCGGATCGACGGCGTGGAGCAGGGCCGCGAGCGGGTCGTCGACATGGCCGCCGATCTGCACGCCGCTGCGCAGGAACAGCAGGCCGACGCCGCCGAGGAAGCCGGCGAGCACCGGGTAGGGCAGGAGCTGCACCAGCAGGGAGGCCCGCAGGGTGCCGAGCAACGCGAAGATCACGCCGGTGGCGAAGGTCGAGACGCCGCAGGCGACGAGCACGAGCTGGCCGACCGTCTCCGGATCGGTGACGCCCGCGGCCTCGAGCTGCCCGGCGACCGCCGAGGCGATCGCCGCCTGCACGATCGCGGCCGCGCCGATGAAGGACAGCGAGATCCGCGCGGTGCGGCGCAGCGCGATGAAGACGAGGCTGCCCAGCACGTAGGCCGCGAGCAGCGCCGACAGGCCGGCCGCGCGGCTCTCCACCAGCGGCCCCGAGAAGATGAGCTGGGAGTAGCTGATGAGGTCGAGGAGCAGCACCATCACGGTGACGGCCGCCGCCGCTCCGATGCGGGCCCCGCGCAGGATCGCCGCGCGGCCGCCGGCCGGGGATGCGGTCCCGGCGGACGTCAGGTCGGTTGTCGTCATCGGCACGGTACCCGCGTCTCGAAATCCCGATGGGCGCGGAGATCGCAGATCCCGGTGCAGATCCCGTGCGATCACGTGCACGGATCGTCGCCGAATCGCAGGACCTGACCTTGGCCACGCCAGTTCTCAACCGATGGCAGGTGCCGGCTTAAATTATCGTGCAGGCCGCTTCTGCGCGGCAGCATTGTGGGATCGCCGCGGTGGATCGCGCGGCGGATCGGCCGATCCGCCGCGCCGTCGGGGGCTCCCGGGTCGCGGCCGCCGCGACGGGCCTTCGGCCCTCAGCGCGCCTCGCTGACGCGCTTGGTCGCCCGCTGCTCCTTCTTGTAGGCGGTGATCGCCGCCGAGCAGTTCGGGGAGAGCTTCTTCAGGTTGGCCTTGAAGCAGGCCTCGACCTCCGGGCCACCCGGCGCGTAGGCGCTGCAGAAATCCATGTAGTCGCCGGTGCAGTACTGCTTGAGGGCTTCCCGGGCCGGGGATTGCTCCGCGAAGGCCGCGGCGGGGCCGAGGCACAGACCGATGGCCAGGAGGGCCGTCTTGGTCGAAGTCATCGAAATCCTACGCTCGTCCAGGCCGCGCGAGCGGGTCGCGCGGCGATGGGCGGTGCGGATGGGCGCCAAGGATGGCATGACCATGACGCCCGGGCTGCCCGAACGCAGATCAGCCATGCCCCGTGCCGGCGGGGCCGCCGGTCAGTGCGCGCTGACGCGGCGGGTCGGAACGAGGTCGTTGGCGATGATCTCGCCGAACGGGCCGTCGTTGCGGGCATTGCCGGCCGGCCGCCCGGTCGTGGCGCGCAGCGGCAGCTTCGGGAAGACCAGCTCGGCGAACCGGTAGGCCTCCTCCAGGTGCGGGTAGCCCGAGAGGATGAAGCGGTCGATCCCGAGATCGATGTACTCCTTCATCCGGTCGGCGACCTGGTCGGCCGAGCCGACCAGCGCCGTCCCGGCGCCGCCGCGGACGAGGCCGACGCCGGCCCAGAGGTTCGGCGCCACCACGAGCTTGTCGCGGCTGCCGCCGTGGAGCGCCATCATGCGGCTCTGGCCGACGGAATCCTGCCGCTTCAGGGTCTCCTGCGCCTTGGCGATGGTGGCGTCGTCGAGCTTCGAGATCAGCTGCTCGGCGGCCTCCCAGGCCGCGGCCTCGGTCTCGCGGGCGATGACGTGCAGGCGGATGCCGTACGAGAAGGTCTTGCCCTTCGCCTCGGCGGCCTCCCGGGCGGCGGCGATCTTCTCGGCGACCTGGGCCGGGGGCTCGCCCCAGGTCAGGTAGACGTCGCAATGCTCGGCCGCGACCGCCATGCCGGCCGCCGACGAGCCGCCGAAATAGAGCGGCGGATAGGGCTTCTGCACCGGCGGGAAGATCAGCCGGCCGTTCTCGGTGCGCAGGTGATCGCCCCGGAAGGTCACGGTCTCGCCCGCGAGCAGGCCGCGCCAGATCGTCAGGAACTCGTCGGTGACGGCGTAGCGTTCGTCGTGGGACAGGAACACGCCGTCGCCGGCGAGTTCCACCGGGTCGCCGCCGGTGACGACGTTGATCAGGAGGCGCCCGTCCGAGATCCGGTCGAGGGTCGCGGTCATGCGGGCCGCCGCGGAGGGCTCCATCAGGCCCGGCCGCACCGCCACGAGGAAGCGCAGCTGCTTGGTCAGCGGCGCCAGCGCCGAGGCGACGATCCAGGAATCCTCGCAGGAGCGTCCGGTGGGCAGCAGCACGCCGTAATAGCCGAGCTCGTCCGCCCCCTGCGCGATCTGCCGGAGATAGCTGAGCGAGACGTCCCGGGCCCCCTCCCGCGCGCCGAGATAGCGACCGTCGCCGTGGGTCGGCAGGAACCAGAGGACGTCGGCGCGCCCGTCATTGGCTGCTGTCATCGGAATCTCCTGTGCGGCCCGGTGGCCGGATGCGGAAAAGCCGGACCCGACTGCGCGGGTCCGGTGATCGTCGAGAGCTAGGGCGGGCCGCCGCTTCCGGGAAACGGCGGCCCCGCGTTCAGGCGGTCGGCTGCGATCCGAGCAGGTGATCGAGGATGCGGCCCTCGAGGCGGGCGAGGTCCGGATCCCCGCGCCGGCGCGGCCGCGGCACGTCGACCCGCAGGTCGAGGGCGATCCGGCCGGCCTCGACCACGAGGATGCGGTCGGCCAGCGCCACGGCCTCGGCGACGTCGTGCGTGACGAGGAGCGCGGTGAACCCCTGCGCCCGCCAGATCCGCTCGATCAGGTCCTGCATGCCGATCCGGGTCAGGGCGTCGAGGGCGCCCAGCGGCTCGTCGAGGGCGAGCAGGCCCGGCCGGCTCACCAGCGCCCGGGCCAGGGCCACGCGCTGGCGCTGGCCGCCCGACAGGGTGGCGGGCCACTGCCCGGCCTTGTCGGCGAGGCCGACCTCGGCGAGCGCCGCGAGCGCCCGCTCCCGGCGCTCGGCCCGGGAGCCGTGCCCCGACAGGCCGACCGCGACGTTGTCGACGACCCGCGCCCAGGGCAGCAGCCGCGGCTCCTGGAACATGATCCGCTTCGGCGGCTCGGACCGGCGCGGGGAGCGCTCCGGCCCCTCCAGGTCGATCCGCCCGCCCGTGGGCGTGTCGAGCCCGAGGATGAGGCGCAGCAGGGTGCTCTTGCCGCAGCCGGAGCGGCCGACCACCGCGGTGAACCCGCCGGCCGGCAGGAACAGGTTCAGGCCCTCGATGACGGCGGTGCCGTCGAAGCTCTTGTCCAGGTCGCGGACGGTGACGGCGATCCCGCGGGCCGGCGGTGACGGGGGCAGATCCGCGGGCGGCTCCGCGGGCAGATCCGCTTGCCTGTGCCCCGGGGCGGCGCCGGGCGCCGGGCGCGGATCCGTGCCCGGGTCGGGAAGCGCCTCGCGGCGGACGGCGTCGAGCAGCATCAGGCGCTCCTGTAGGCGGGGTTCCAGGCGAGGCAGGCGCGCTCGAGCTGGCGGGTCAGGGCGTCGGCGAACTTGCCGAGGGCGGCGTAGATCAGGATCGCCAGCACGACGACGTCGACCAGCATGAACTCCCGGGCCTGCATGGCCATGTAGCCGAGCCCCGACGAGGCCGAGATCGTCTCGGCGACGATCAGCGTCAGCCACATGATGCCTAGCGCGTAGCGCAGGCCCACGAAGATCGACGGCAGGGCGCCGGGCAGCACCACGCGGGTGAACAGCTCGGTGCGGGACATGCCGTAGACCCGGCCCATCTCCACGAGGCCCGGATCCACCGAGCGGATGCCGTGCAGGGTGTTGGCGTAGATCGGGAAGAACACGCCGAGCGCCACGAGGAACAGCTTGGCCTCCTCGCCGATGCCGAACCACAGGATCACCAGCGGGATCAGCGACAGGTGGGGCACGTTGCGCACCATCTGCACCGAGGTGTCGGTGAGCCGCTCCGACAGGCGCGACAGGCCGTTGGCGAGGCCGAGCCCGAAGCCGATGCCGCCGCCGATCACGAAGCCCGCCAGCGCCCGCAGGGTGCTGACGCCGAGATTGGTCCAGAGTTCCCCGGTCCGCCCGGCCTCCCAGCCGGCCCGGACCACGTCGAGGGGCGCCGGCATGAAGCGGTTGGAGACGAGGCCGGCCGAGACCGCGGCCTGCCAGCCGAGCAGGATGGCGGCCGGCAGCAGCCAGGGCACCGCGGAGTCGCGCAGGCGAACGAGCTTCGAGGGGCGCATCAGCGGTTCTCCGTCCGCTTCTCGGACTTGAGGGCGTCCGCGGGCCGGGGGGGCGTCCAGACCGCGTCGGCGACCCGGACGGGCTTCGGCAGGAGCCCGAGACGGTGGAAGCTGTCGGCGACCTTCTGCTGGTCGGCGATCGCGGCCGCGTCGAGGGGCGCGACGCCGTAGGACAGGCGGCCGAGCGCCACGGCGAGGACCGGCGCGGGGATGCCCACCGAGGGCGCCAGTTCCGCCGCCACGGCGTCGGCATGTCCCTCGGCCCAGGCGTCGATCTCCCCGATCGCCTGCAGCACGGCCGAGACGATCGCGGGGCTGGTGTCGGTGAAGCCGCGCCGGGACAGGTAGAACTGGCGGTTGGGGGCGAGCGCGTGCCCGTCGACTCCGCGCCCGTCGACCAGGACCCGGGCGCCCGTGGCGCGCTCGGCGGCGGCCTGGAACGGGTCCCAGATCACCCAGGCATCGACGGAGCCGCGCACGAAGGCGGCGTTGGCGTCGGCCGGCGCGAGGTAGGCGAGCGTCACCGCGTCGTAGGGGACGCCCGCCTGCTCCAGGGCGCGCACCAGCAGGTAGTGGACGTTCGATCCCTTGTTGAGGGCGACGGTCTTGCCGCGCAGGTCGGCGACGCTGCGGATCGGGCTGTCCTTGGGCACGAGGATCGCCTCGCCCCGCGGCGCCGGCGGCTCGGCGGCCACGTAGCGCAGCTCCGGGCTCGCCGCCTGGGCGAAGATCGGCGGCGCCTCGCCAGCCGAGCCGAAATCGATCGCCCCGGCATTCAGCGCCTCCAGGAGCGGCGGGCCGGACGGGAACTCGGACCACGCCACCGCGGTGCCGAAGGGCTGGAGGGCCTTCTCCAGGGTGCCGCGGGCCTTCAGCAGCACGAGGGACCCGTATTTCTGGTAGCCGATGCGGATGGTGCCGGCCGCGCGGGCCGGCCGCAGTAGCGCGGCCGCCGCGAGGCCGAGGCCGGCGGACAGGAAGAGGCGGCGGTTCGGGGCGGGGGCGCCGGCGGATGACAGGGACAGCGCGCGGGGCGATCGGTCGATCATGGCTCTCTGCGGTCGTCTCAGCCGTTGCGGGCGGGGGGCGTCCAGACCGCGTCGGCGATGCGGATCGGCTTGGGGATCAGTTTCAGGGCGTGGAAGCGGTCGGCGACCCGCTGCTGCTCGGCGGCGACGCGGTCGGTCATCGGTCCGATCACGTAGTCAGTCCGGTCCACCGCCCGCCGCGTCGCGGCCAGCGGCACGCCGGTGCCCTGCGACAGGAGTTCCGCCACCGTGCCGCGATTCTGCGTGCACCAGGCCGCCACTTCGCCCAGGGCGTCGATCACCGCCGTGAGGACCGGGGCCCGGCTCTCCGCGAAGGGCCGGCTCGCCAGGAAGAAGTTGTTCTGCGGGGTGACGTCGGTGGCGCGCACCAGCACGCGCACGCCCTCCCCCTGCTCGGCGATGGCGAAGTACGGGTCCCAGATCGTCCAGGCGTCGATGCTGCCCCGGGCGAAGGCGGCCGCGGCATCCGCGGGCGCCAGCGTCACCGGCTCGATGTCGGCGTAGCTCAGGCCGGCCTTCTCCAGCGCCGCGATGGTCAGGTTGTGGGAGCTCGACGCCTTGGCGAAGGCGACGCGCTTGCCCTTGAGCTCGGCGAGGCTGCGGATCTCCGAGCCCTTCGGCAGCAGGATCCCGGCGCCGGAGCCGCCGGCCTCCTGGGCGGCCGCGTAGACGAGGTTGGAGCGCGCGGCCTGGGCGAAGATCGGCGGGGCGTCGCCGGTCTGGCCGAGATCGATCCCGTCCAGCGACAGGGCCTCCAGTAGCGGCGGCCCGAAGGAGAACTCGACCCAGCGCACCGCGTATCCGAGGGGCTCCAGGCGCTTCTCGATGATCTTCTGCTGCTTGGCGACGACCAGGATGCCGTTCTTCTGGTAGCCGATCCGCAGCACGCCGGGCTCGCCCGCCCGGGCGCCCGAGACGAGGGCCGGCGCGAGGGCCGGTGCTAGGGGCAGGGCCGCGAGGGCGGCCAGCAGGGCGCGACGGTCGAGCATCGGCCGGCTCACTCGGCGGCGGCGAGGGTGAGCGGCGCCGCGGCCGCCCGGTGCACGAGCAGCGCGGCGAGCTGCCCGCCGGCCTCGCGGGCGCGGGCGCGCACCCCGGCCTCCGTCAGCGCGCCGTCGCTGAAATCTGGATCGGAGGCGTAGACCGCGGTCGGGATCTGGAGCGCCTCGAAGAAGCCGAAGAGCGGCCGGAACGCGTGCTCGACCACGAGGGCGTGGCGCGCGCCACCGCCCGTGGCCACGATCGCCACGGGCTTTCCGGCGAGCGCCCCCGGATCGACCAGGTCGAACAGGTGCTTGAACAGGCCGGTATAGGCGCCCTTGTAGACCGGCGAGCCGACGACCAGCCCGTCCGCCTCCTCGATGGCCGCGAGCACGCCGCGCGCGGCCGGCGCGAGCTGGTCGCGGGTCCAGGCGGCGCCGAGGCCGGTCCCGGCATCGACGAAGTCGAGGATCTCCGCGTCGAGGGCAGCCTGGGCGCTGGCCTCGCGGAGCACGGCATCCACCAGCGTGCGGGTCTTCGAGGGCCGCTGCACGTTGGCGCTCAGCCCGACGAGTCTCGGTCGTGTCATTCCGGATGCCTTGCTGTGAGACAGGATGACGGACCGCCCCGTCTCCGAAGAGCGGAGGTTGCGCGGCCGGACATCCGAACAGGCCGCTAGAATTGATGGCTGCGACTTCCGCCGTCAATGAAACGGCGTTCCCAATTGCCCGGTGAAGGAAAAACGTTCTCCCCGAAACCGGGCGACCAATATGGAATTTCATCTCGACCGCCGCGCAGAACGGGCGCGAGATCTTGCGTGCCGGTGGTTCATCCGCGCGAGAGACGGGGTTTTATTCTCTCAATGCGCCCGGCGGGAGAAGCGTGTTCTCGATACGTGGGCGGTTTCGGAACCGAATCGCCAAGCCCGGGATCCGGGGCGGCGGGGGAGGCCGGCGCGACCGGAACGCCGCCCGCGCTGACACCCTCGCGGTCGCCAGCGTCGTCGTTGACGACGCGCCCTGCCGCTCCGGATCGGCAGGCGGTGCCTACTTGCGGACGAGGAGATGCTGCACGGTGCCGTCGTCGCCGTACTTGGTCCACATCTGCGCGCAGGCCTCTTCCGGACGCTCCCGGAGCAGCGCCAGCTCCGCGTCGAGGTCGTGCTGCAGGGCGACCGAGCGCTTCTTCGTGAAGAAGTCCGCGTGGTTCAGATGGTTCTCGCGCGAGAACTGACGGAAACGCTTCGTGTCGATCCGGACGGCCGGACAGTTTCTCGCGGCCAGATCGGCCTCGATCCCCGGGCGGAGTGCCGGAACGTCCTTCTGCAAGGACGAGCGACGGGCTTCGGCCCAGGTACCGAACACGGCCCAGGCCAGTGCGGCCGCCACGAGAGGAGCAAATCTATTCATCGCAAGACGTATCGCTGTGCTGCGACATCCTAAATCTCGCACCTGCGATAAGTTCGATCAGAACCGCAGAAGGCAAGACACTTCTGTGTGAAAGCGCACACCCCGCGACCAGCGCGGCGCCGGGTCCGGAACCCTGACCGCCTCAGTACGCCGGGACGACGCGCGTCTCGGGCAGCGGCGCCCGCATGGTGAAGTGCAGCCCGGCCGGCTGGAAATCGAAGGCGATGTCCGCTTGGCACTGGACCTTCAGGACACGCTGCAGCAGCGTCGAGCCGAAGCCCTTCCGCGTCGGCACCGCCGTGGCCGGACCACCCCGCTCGGTCCAGTCGAGGTGCAGCATGCGGGCGGCCGGCGTCTGCTCGATATCCCACCGGATCGCGATCCGGCCCTCCGGGACCGACAGGGCGCCGTGCTTGGCCGCGTTGGTCGTCAGCTCGTGGATGGCCATGCCGGTCGGGACCGCGAGGTCGCCCATCAGGTCGATCGCGGGGCCGTCCAGCTGGATGCGGGCGCCCTCGACGTCGTTGTAGGGCCCGAGCTCGTTCATCAGCATCTCGCGCAGGGGCGCCTGCTGCCAGTAATCCTCGGTCAGGAGATTGTGGGTCTTGGCCAGCGAGATCACCCGCGCCGAGAACGACGCGTAGAACGCGTCGACGCTGGTCGCGGACCGGGCCGAGGCCCCGAGCAGCGCCTGCACGGTGGCCAGCGTGTTCTTCACCCGGTGATGCAGCTCGCGGATCAGGAGCGCCTGCCGCTCGGTCGTGCGCTCGCGCTCCTCGAGATGGGCGCGCGCCTCGAGCTGCCGGCGCTTGGCGCGGTGGGCCGAGCGGGCCGCCATGACCAGCGTCGCCGGGTGGAACGGGCGTTCCAGCACGCTGACGTTGCCGAGCATGTCGGTCAGCTGCGCGTTGGGCTCGGCGCCCCGCAGCCGCAGGAGGATGAACGGGAAATCGGACCAGGGCGGCTGCGCGGCGATCCAGTCCGCCAGGGCCTGGCGGTTCGAGGACAGCAGCGCCTCCTCGGTGAGGACCGCGCAGGCGGCCGCGTCGAGCCGGGAGACCACGTCCGCGAGGCTGGCGCACACCTGTGCCGCGATCCGCGCCTCGCCGAGGATCGCCGCGGCGACGGCGGCGTCGCGGCCACCCGGCGCGAAGATGAGAACCGGCAGTTCAGCCTCGGTCATCAGCCGCGCGGGTTGGCAGGAGCGACGACCGCTCACCCTCGAATGTCGGAACGCCGGTCATGATACCTCGGAACGCGCTGAGCGGTTCGCCAACGCGGATCCCGCCGGAGTCGATCCGCAATTCGCGGATCGTGTCCTCGTGGCTGCCGGTCCGCTTCTTCACGACCGAGATCGCGCGCCGCAGCCGCCCGTCGGCCTCGAAGGTGCGGAACAGCAGGATCGTGTCGCTGAGGTAGGTGAGGTCGACAGTCGCGCCCATCGCCCCGATCATGCCGTGCTGGGCCAGGACGAGGAGCGAGAGCACGCCCTGCTGGTTCAGGTAGGTCAGCATCTCGTGCATCTGCAGGAGCAGGTAATTCTCCTCCGGCATGGCGTTGTGATAGCCGGTCAGGGAGTCGATCACGACCGTCGTCACGCCCCGGTGCTCGACCGCGTTCTGGACGATGTCGGCGAGTTCGCCGGGCGAGACCTCGGCCGGGTCGATCTGCTCGACGATGAGCGATCCGGCGGCGATCGCGTCGTCGACCGGCATGGCGAGGCCGCGGGCCCGGCGACTGAGGACGCCGGTGGTCTCGTCGAAGCTGAGGATCAGCGCCCGCTCGCCGCGGGCGATCGCCGCGGTGACGCAGGTGAGCGCCACCGTGGACTTGCCGACGCCGGACGGGCCGATCAGCATGGTGCTGGTGCCCCGGTCGAGGCCGCCGCCGAGCAGCTGGTCCAGTTCGGGGCTGCCCGTGCCGCACCGGTCGTCGGGAAAGGTGCCGAGATGCTCGGCCGCGACGAGGCGCGGGAACACCGTGAGCCCGCCGCGCCGGATCACGTAGTCGTGGAAACCGCCCCGGAACGGCGTGCCGCGCATCTTGATCACGCGCAGGCGCCGCCGCTCGCCGCCGTACAGGGGCGCGAGCTGCTCCAGCCGGATCACGGCGTGGCTGAGGCTGTGCAGGTTCAGGTCGTCCGTCTCGGCGGTGAGATCGTCGAGGAGCAGCGCCGTGGTGTTCTGGATGAGCAGGAAGCTGCGCAGGGCGTGGACCTGCCTGCGGTAGCGCAGCGATCCCTGCGAGAGCAGCCGGATCTCCGAGAGGCTGTCGAACACCACGCGCTGCGGCTTGAGCCGCTCGATCTCGGCGATCGCCATCCGGACGGTCTCGCCGAGCTCGAGGTCGGACGAGTGGACGAGGCTCTGCTGCTGCCCGGGGTCGAGGCTGAGTTCCGGCGCGACGAGCTCGCAAATCTCGATGCCGTCGAGGGACCAGCCGTGGCGCTCCGCGACGTTCAGGAGCTCGCGCCGGCTCTCCGAGAGCGTGATGTACAGGCAGCGCTCGCCCCGGTGTACGCCGTCGAGGAGGAACTGCATCGCCAGCGTCGTCTTGCCGGATCCGGGCCGCCCCTCGATGATGTGCGAGCGCTGGGACGCGTAGCCGCCGGCCAGGATGTGGTCGAGGCCGGTCACCCCGGTGGAGACCGGTGCCGCGTCGTGATCGGTCACTGCCATGTCCAGGTCCCTGCCGTCGTCCCGCGGGCGGGCGGCCCGTCGACCGCGTGACGGAACGCGGAGCCCGGTCTCGTACACGATGGCGCACGGGGCGCGAAACGCCGCCGGCGGTCGCGCCCCGCGTCTCACGGTTGCAGGATGCCCCTCCCCGGCGCCCAGTTCCCGGGGAACGCGACGCGCGCAGGGCGCGGACGCCGGGGTGGTCGGCGTGTTACTGGCTGCCCGGCCCCTTCGCCAGGCCGGCCAGGGTGAACAGGTCCACCGACAGTTTCGCACCGATCACGAAGGCATCCGGGATCGGCTTCGGGCGGAACGGGAAGCGGGTCTGGTCCGGGTCGATCACGTATTGCAGGTTCGGCATCAGCCGCACCGCCGGGGTGAGCTGGATGCCGTAGCTCAGCTCCAGGATGGTCTGCATGGACTCGACGTTCCGGGTGCCGAGCCCCACTGACGCGCGCGCCGCCCGGATGTTGGCTGTGCCCAGCGGCGAGAGCTTCTCCATGGCGAAGACGAGGCCGAGGGTGTCGTAGGGCCGACCCGGGAAGGTGCCGGTCAGCACGGCGCCGCCCTCCAGGAAGTAATCCTGGGTCTGCCGGCCGCCGGTGCCGCCGATCACGACGCCGAACACAGACAGGCCCTGGACGCCGCTCGGGTCCGGCCGCTAGACCATCTGGTCGAAGCGGGCGTAGACCGCCGATCGCCCGAACCGGGTCAGCGGATCGAGACCGCTGAAGACCTGAGCCCCGCCCCGCTGGTCGAGCACGGGATCCTTGTAGTCCGACCGGTCGAAGACGGCGCCGATGCTGTAGTTGCGCGGCAGCGGATCGTTGCCGAAATTGGTCGCGTAGCCGACCTCCACCGGCACCAGGAATCCGGTGGCGCCGCTGGTCGACCAGTCGATGCCGTTCCGGGTCGGCAGCTGGTCGCGCGGGTTCACCTCGTAGATGCCGGCGTGCAGGAACACCTTGTTCTTGACCCAGGCCTTGGCGTGGCCGCCCCAGGTGGCGATCGGCCAGTAGGTGAAGTTCGTCAGCTTGAAGATGGACTTGGGCGCGCCGCAGGTCGCGTTGTTCTGGAAGTTGCAGTAGAGCGGCGAAGCCAGGAAGTTGGGGTTGGCGAGCAGGCGGCCCACCTCGATGTCGAGCCGGTTGTCGAACAGCTTCTGCTCGTAGGACAGCAGCGTCAGATGGGCGGTCTGGCCGCCGCCGTAGATCTCCTGCACGCTGCCGTTGAAGCCGATGTCATCCTGGGCCAGGCTCCGGCCGTGGCGCTGGGTGACGACGGTGTGGACCGAGCCGCCGTCGATGCCGGCGAGGCGGGCGAGATCGGCGTCGAGGCCGAACGCGATCTGGCCCGCATAGGCCGATCCCTGCCGGATGCCGCCGGACGGGTTGGCGGCGAACTCGCCCGTGTAGTTCAGGACCATGCTGATCCCGTTGCCGAGATCGAGGGTGCCCGGCGGCAGGCTGGGCGGCGTCGCGCTGCTGCCCTGCACGTCGAGGCTGGCGGCGGCGCTGCTGGCGCCCGAGAAGCTCCGCGCCTCCCGGATGACCCGCCGCCGGGCGCGGTTCGCCCGATACCGGGCCTTCTGCGCCGGGCTCGCCTTCGGTCCCGGATTGACCAGGGACGGTCCCCCGTCCGGGGCCGTCGCCTCGACCTGCGCGACCGCCGGGCGCGCGCCCGCCGTGACCGACGCGGCGCAGAACGCGAGCGCGGCCCATCGCCAATGCTTTCCCCGATGCTTTCCCATGTGTGACTCCCCCTTAACCGCGCGGCCTTGCCTGGCTCTGTCGCGTTCGTGTCCCGCAGGGGGCCTCCCGGTCAGTCCGTGAAGGCCTCCACCGTGCGGCGCTCGCCGCGCATGAAGGCGTCGGCGGCGTGGATCAGCGGATTCAGGTCGACGTCGCTGGTGCCGGAGCGGACCAGGGCGGCGAAGCGGTCGTAGAGGCCGCGGTACTCCGCCTCGGGCGGGAGCGGCTGGTCGCGGCCGGCGATCGTGAGGGCGGCCCCGCCCCGCGACAGGACCAGGGGGCCGTCGTCGGTCTCGACGCGGATGTCCCAGGTCTGCGGCCCGGTCTGGCGCCAGTCGAACCGGGCGCGGATCGGGGTGCCGGCGACGTCCGCGAAGTGCAGGTCGGCGGCGATCGGCGCCTGCCGGTTCGCCGGGACCGACAGGGTCGCGCCGGTGAGGAAGAACGGCGGCAGGATGTGGGTGGCGATCGACAGGGCGTTGATCCCCGGATCGAACACGCCCATCCCGCCCGCGTCCCAGATCCAGTCCTGGCCCGGGTGCCAGTGCTGGACATCCTCCAGCCAGGCGATCGCCACCGACCGGATCCTGCGGCCCGACAGCCACCGGCGGGCGGGCTCCACCCCCGGCGCGTAGCGGGAGTGCCAGCTCGCGAAAAGGCTCACGCCCCGGTCCCGCGCGGCCGCGACAAGGAGCCCGACCTCGGCCAGCGTCGCGCCCGGGGGCTTCTCGAGGAAGACGTGGCGTCCGGCCGCGATCGCCGCCACGGCCGCCGCGCACCGCGCCTGCGGCGGCTGGCACAGGGCGACGGCGTCGAGGTCGCCGTGCGCCGCCAGCATCGCCTCCAGGCTGCCGTAGCTCGGCACCCCGTCGAGGCCGCCGTGCCGGCTCGCCACCGCCACGAGCGCGTAGTCCGGCGAGGCGGCGATGGCCGGCAGGTGCTGGTCGCGGGCGATCTTGCCGACGCCCACGAGGCCGATGCGGATCGGGGCCGCCATGTCAGAGCACCCGCACGGACGGCGCGTCCGCCGGCGCGATCGCCAGCGGGTTGCGCAGGGGCAGCGTGAACGGCGCCGCCGCGATCTCGAACACGTCGCCCGGCCGGGTTGCGACGCCGTCGCTGAACGACAGGGTCGCGGTCCCGAAGAAGTGGACGTGCACGTCGCCGGGGCGCCGGAACGGCGCGTACTTGAAGTGGTGCAGCTCCAGATTGGCGATGCTGTGGGACATGTTGGCCTCCCCGGACTGGAACTGCTTCTCCCAGAGCACGGCTCCGTCGCGCAGGATGCGGCTCGTGCCGCGCACGTCCGGCGGCAGGGCACCGAGCCACAGCTCCGGGCCGAGGGCGGCCGGGCGGAGCTTGGAATGGGCGAGCCACAGGTAGTTGCCGCGCTCGGTCACGTGGTCGGAGAACTCGTTCGCCAGGGCGAAGCCGAGGCGCACCGGCGTTCCGTCGGCGTCGATCCGGTAGATCCCGGCGATCTCCGGCTCCTCGCCGCCGTCGCGGGCGAAGGCCGGCGAGATCAGCGGCTCGCCGCAGGCGACGAGGCCGGAGCCGTCGCCCTTGTAGAACCACTCGGGCTGCGCGCCGGTCTCGCCCGGCGCCGGCTTCCCGCCCTCGACGCCCATCCGGAACATGCGAATCGAATCGGTTGGCGCCGGGTCGGTCGCGGCCGCGCGGTGCATCGCGTCGCGGCCCTCGGCGGAGCCGAGATGCGTCAGGCCGGTGCCGCTCAGCAGGAGGTGCGCGGGATCGGCGTGATCGACGGGCGGCAGGAGCCGGACCGCGTCGAGATCGACGGGCGCGCCGAACCCCGCGCGCCCCGCCGTCGCGGCCAGATCGTCCCCCGCGGCGAGGGCCCTCCGCGCCAGGGCCAGCACGCTGTCGACGCCGAGCACCCGCCGCGCCCGGCCGCCGACGAGCAGCGCGACGCCGCGCTGCTCGTCGGCGGCGCAAAATTGTAGGAGTGATCGTCCCATCTGTGTCCTCCCGGGGACGACCGCTTCGGGGCGTCCTGAACGCGCGGCCGTCGAGGGTCGCGCGGCGGCCCGTCAGTGGCCGGGTTGCGGGGCGCGAGCGCCGTCGATCCGGCGCGCCAGGTCCCGGTGGAGGACTGGGCGCGGCATCCGCTCGGTCGCCAGCGGCCCGACCGCGCCGTCGCGGCCGCCCGAGGTCGCCGGGAACGGACCGCCCTGCACCATCGCGGGGGCGACCCCCGCGCCGACCCGGACGCTGCCGCGGACCGTGACGGATCCTGTCGATTCACTACTCATACAATTGGGCTAGAGCAGTTCGCCTCCGGCCGCAAGCGCGGCCGCGCCTTCGGTGCGGCGGGCGTTCCTCTTTGCGCTCCTACAACTTCAGGATACGATCACGCCGTTCCTGCCCCGACCCGGTGGCCCGGACCGGAGGTGGATGCGGTGAGGCAGGAGCGGAGCTCGGAGAACGTGACGCTGCCCCTCGCCTCGGGGTCGCGCCGCATCCACGGCTCGGTCGCCCGCGCTCTGGGCGCGGCGATCCTCGGCGGCCGCTACGCGCCCGGAGACGTGCTGCCCGGCGAGATCGAATTCTCTGAGAAATTGAATGTCTCGCGCACCGCCTACCGCGAGGCGATCCGCATCCTGAGCGCGAAGGGGCTCGTGGAGAGCCGCCCGCGCACCGGCACCCGCGTCAGCCAGCGCAGCCGCTGGAACCTGCTCGATCCCGACATCCTGGCCTGGGCCTTCGAGTCGGAGCCGAGCGAGTCCTTCATCCGCGACCTGTTCGAGCTGCGGATCATCGTCGAGCCGGCCGCGGCCGCGCTCGCGGCGGGACTGTCAGGAATTCCGTGTGCGGGCGGCGTGTTGAACATCAGGCCGCCATGGCCCGGGTGAAGCGCTCGCCGAAGATGACGGCGAACTGCGCCTTGGCCATGACCCACTCACGCGGGCCCATCTTCCACGCCTTCTCGGAGCGGTTCAAGACCAGGTAGAGCAGCTTCAGCGCGGCCTCGTCGGTCGGGAAGTGACCGCGGGCGCGCACGGCCCGGCGCAGCGTGGCGTTCAGGGCCTCGATGGCGTTCGTCGTGTACAGGATCCGACGAACCTCGCCGGGGAAGGCATAAAACGGGATCACCTCGCCCCAGGCCCGCCGCCAGCTCTGGGCGATGGCCGGGTACTTCCGGCCCCACTCGCCCGCCTCGAAGGCCGCCAGCGCCGCCTCACCAGCTGTGGCATCGAGCGCGCGGTAGATGTCCTTCAGCGCCGCGGCCACGAGCTTGCGGTCCTTGTAGGACACGAAGTCGAGGCTGTGGCGCAGCAGGTGGACGATACAGGTTTGAACCAGCGCCTCGGGGAACACCGCCCGGATCGCGTCGGGGAAGCCCTTCAGGCCGTCGACCACGGCAAGCAGCACGTCCTCGACGCCACGGTTCTTCAGCTCGTTCATGACCCGCAACCAGAACTTGGCGCCCTCGTTCTGCTCCAGCCACAGGCCGAGGATCTCCTTGGATCCGTCGGCGCGCACGCCCAGCGCGATATGGACGGCCTTGTTGCGGACCACGCCCTCGTCGCGCACCTTGATCCGCAGGGCGTCGAAGAACACGATCGGGTAGACCGGCTCCAGCGGCCGAGCCTGCCAGGCAGCGACCTCCTCCAGAACCGCGTCGGTCACCGCGCTGATCAGATCGGGGGAGACCTCGATGCCGTAGAGCTCGCGCAGGTGCGCGACGATCTCCCGGGTGCTCATGCCGCGGGCGTACAGCGACACGATCTTGTCGTCGAAGCCGGGAAAGCGGCGCTGATAGCGGGCGATCAGCTGCGGATCGAACGTCGCCTGCCGGTCGCGTGGGATCGCCAGCTCGATCCGGCCTGTCTCGGTCGTGACCGTCTTGCGGCCATAGCCGTTGCGCGTGTTGCCGGCGTCCTCGCCCGCCAGATGGTGGTCCATCTCGGCGTTGAGCGCCCGCTCGGCCAGGGCCTTCTTCAACTCGTCCAGCAGGCCATCGGCCGCGAACGCCGTCCTCGGATCGGCCCCGGCCAGGAGCTGATCCAGGATCGCGTCAGGGATACGGGGTGCTTTGCGTCGTGCCATCGAGAACCTCCATCGGATCCACTATGGCCGCCCGCACACGAAATTCCTGACAGTCCCCTCGCGGCCGCGCGGCGCTCGGGCCTCGACATCGCCCGGATGGGCCACGCCCTGGAGGAGATGGGCCGCCACGGCCTCGCCACCGAGGCCGGGCGGGCCGCCGACCAGGCCTTCCACAACACGATCCTGGAAGCGGCCCGCAACGGCGCGCTGATCGCCCTGTCGAGCTCCATCGCCGCCGCGGTCACGTGGACAACGATCTTCAAGCACCGCCGCCAGGGCCTGCCCCGGGACCCGATGCCGGATCACCGTGCCCTCTACGACGCGATCGTGGCGGGCGACCCGGACGCCGCCCGCGCGACGATGACCGAGCTGGTCCGCCTCGCCCTCGCCGACACCGAGCTGGCGATGCGGCCCTGACGGTGCCGGCGGCGGGGCGCCGCCGGCCCGGACATTGCCCGAGTGGCCCGAGTGGCCCCAGCGGCCTCAGTGGTTGTCGCGCGGCACGCCCCGCGTCTGCGCGATGCGCTGGAACGCCTCGGCGCCCTCCAGGATGGCCCCGGTGTGCATCTGCCCCACCGCGGCGCGCTGCATCGCCTGCCAGGGGGTCTGCGAGGCCGGATAGGCGTAGCCGCCCGCCGCCTCCAGGGCCGCGCGCCGCCGCGCGATCTCGTCGGCGTCGACCAGCATGTCGGCGGTGCCGCGGCGCAGGTCGATCCGCACCCGATCGCCTGTGCGCAGGAAGGCGAGGCCGCCGCCGGCCGCCGCCTCGGGCGAGGCGTTGAGGATCGACGGCGAGCCGGAGGTGCCGGACTGGCGCCCGTCGCCGAGGCAGGGCAGCGCGTGCACGCCGGCCCGGATCAGCTGCGCGGGCGGGCGCATGTTCACCACCTCGGCCGCCCCCGGGTAGCCCACGGGCCCGGCCCCGCGCATGACCAGCAGGGTCTCCTCGGTGATGCCGAGGCTCGGGTCGTCGATCCGGGCGTGGTAATCCTCCGGCCCGTCGAACACCACGACGGGGCCCTCGAAGGCGTCCGGATCCTCCGGGTTCGACAGGTAGCGGCTGCGGAACTCCGCGCCGATGACGCTGGTCTTCATCACCGCGGCGTCGAACAGGTTGCCGCGCAGGACCAGGAAGCCTGCCGCCTCCTTGAGCGGCCGGTCGATCGGCCGGATCACGTCCTCGTCCTCGATTGCGGCGCCGCGGCAATTGTCGCCGAGGGTGCGCCCGTTCACGGTGAGGGCGCCCTCGCGGATCAGGCCGCGGCGCATGAGCTGCGCCACCACCGCGGGCAAGCTGCCGGCGCGGTAGTAATCCTCGCCGAGATAGGCGCCCGCCGGCTGCAGGTTGACGAGGAGCGGCACGTCGAGGCCGTGGGTCTGCCAGTCCGCGATGTCGAGCGCGACCCCCATGTGGCGGGCGATCGCCGCGAGGTGGATCGGCGCGTTGGTCGAGCCGCCGATCGCAGAATTGACCGCAATGGCGTTGAGGAAGGCGTCGCGGGTCAGGATGTCGGAGGGCTTCAGGTCCTCGGCCACCATGGCGACGACGCGCTTGCCCGTCAGGTAGGCGGCCTCCTGCCGGTCGCGGTAGGGCGCAGGGATCGCGGCCGAGCCGGGCAGCATCATGCCGAGCGCCTCGGCGAGGGTGTTCATCGTGGTGGCGGTGCCCATCGTGTTGCAGAAGCCGGTCGAGGGCGCCGACGAGGTCACCAGCTTGATGAAGCCGTCGTGGTCGATCTCGCCGGCCGCCAGCATCTCGCGGGCCTTCCAGACGATCGTGCCGGATCCGATGCGCTGGCCCTTGAACCAGCCGTTGAGCATCGGCCCCACCGACAGGGCGATGGCCGGGATGTTCACGGTGGCGGCCGCCATCAGGCAGGCCGGGGTGGTCTTGTCGCAGCCCGTGGTCAGCACGACCCCGTCGAGTGGGTAGCCGTAGAGCAGCTCCACGAGCCCGAGATAGGCGAGGTTGCGGTCGAGGCCGGCGGTCGGCCGTTTGCCGGTCTCCTGGATCGGGTGGACGGGGAATTCGAGGACGATCCCGCCCGCCTCGCGGATGCCCTCGCGGATCCGCTCCGCGAGGACGAGGTGGTGGCGATTGCACGGGGACAGGTCCGAGCCGGTCTGAGCGATGCCGATGATCGGCTTGCCCGAGCGCAGCTCCTCAAGGCTGAGGCCGAAGGTTAGGTAGCGCTCCAGGTAGAGCGCCGTCATGTCGATATTGTCGGGGTTGTCGAACCACGCGCGCGAGCGCAGGGGCCGTGCAATCGGTCGGTCGGTCATTTCTGGGTCCGGTGGGCGGGGCTGGTCGAGAAGCGGTAGGTGATCACGTTCCGGTAGGTCTTGCCGGGATCGAGCCGGGCCGAGCCGAAGGCCGCCTGGTTCGGCGTGTCGGGGAAGAGCTCCGGCTCCAGCGCCAGGGCGTCCGACTGGCGGTAGGCAAGGCCGGACTTACCGACCGCGGTCCCGTTGAGGAAGTTGCCGGCGTAGAACTGGAGGCCGGGCTGGTTGCTCGCCACGTCGAGGACGCGGCCCGATCCCGGATCCTCGACCCGCGCCACCGGGTGCGGCTCGGCCGTGGGCGCGTCGGTCACGACCCAGTTGTGGTCGTAGCCGCGCCCGCGCACGATCTGCGCGTCCTGCCCGTCGCCGATCCGCGCGCCGATCACCGCGGGCTCGCGGAAGTCGAAGGGCGTGCCGGCCACCGGCAGGTGTTCCCCGGTCGGGATCAGGGTGGCGTCGACCGGCGTGAAGCGCTCCGCCGGGATGGTCAGAATCTGGTCGAGGATCGAGCGTCCCGAGCCCTCGCCCGCGAGGTTGAAGAAGCTGTGGTTGGTCAGGTTGACGATCGTCGGCTTGTCGGTCGTCGCCTCGTAGGCGACCGTGAGGGTGTTCGTGTCGTCCAGCGCGTAGGTGGCGGTCGCCGTCAGCGTGCCGGGAGGGACTGTCAGGAATTCCGTGTGCGGGCGGCGTGTTGAACATCAGGCCGCCATGGCCCGGGTGAAGCGCTCGCCGAAGATGACGGCGAACTGCGCCTTGGCCATGACCCACTCACGCGGGCCCATCTTCCACGCCTTCTCGGAGCGGTTCAAGACCAGGTAGAGCAGCTTCAGCGCGGCCTCGTCGGTCGGGAAGTGACCGCGGGCGCGCACGGCCCGGCGCAGCGTGGCGTTCAGGGCCTCGATGGCGTTCGTCGTGTACAGGATCCGACGAACCTCGCCGGGGAAGGCATAAAACGGGATCACCTCGCCCCAGGCCCGCCGCCAGCTCTGGGCGATGGCCGGGTACTTCCGGCCCCACTCGCCCGCCTCGAAGGCCGCCAGCGCCGCCTCACCAGCTGTGGCATCGAGCGCGCGGTAGATGTCCTTCAGCGCCGCGGCCACGAGCTTGCGGTCCTTGTAGGACACGAAGTCGAGGCTGTGGCGCAGCAGGTGGACGATACAGGTTTGAACCAGCGCCTCGGGGAACACCGCCCGGATCGCGTCGGGGAAGCCCTTCAGGCCGTCGACCACGGCAAGCAGCACGTCCTCGACGCCACGGTTCTTCAGCTCGTTCATGACCCGCAACCAGAACTTGGCGCCCTCGTTCTGCTCCAGCCACAGGCCGAGGATCTCCTTGGATCCGTCGGCGCGCACGCCCAGCGCGATATGGACGGCCTTGTTGCGGACCACGCCCTCGTCGCGCACCTTGATCCGCAGGGCGTCGAAGAACACGATCGGGTAGACCGGCTCCAGCGGCCGAGCCTGCCAGGCAGCGACCTCCTCCAGAACCGCGTCGGTCACCGCGCTGATCAGATCGGGGGAGACCTCGATGCCGTAGAGCTCGCGCAGGTGCGCGACGATCTCCCGGGTGCTCATGCCGCGGGCGTACAGCGACACGATCTTGTCGTCGAAGCCGGGAAAGCGGCGCTGATAGCGGGCGATCAGCTGCGGATCGAACGTCGCCTGCCGGTCGCGTGGGATCGCCAGCTCGATCCGGCCTGTCTCGGTCGTGACCGTCTTGCGGCCATAGCCGTTGCGCGTGTTGCCGGCGTCCTCGCCCGCCAGATGGTGGTCCATCTCGGCGTTGAGCGCCCGCTCGGCCAGGGCCTTCTTCAACTCGTCCAGCAGGCCATCGGCCGCGAACGCCGTCCTCGGATCGGCCCCGGCCAGGAGCTGATCCAGGATCGCGTCAGGGATACGGGGTGCTTTGCGTCGTGCCATCGAGAACCTCCATCGGATCCACTATGGCCGCCCGCACACGAAATTCCTGACAGTCCCTGCCGGGATAGCCCTCCTCGCCGTCCGGACTGACGTAGCGCAGGGTGACCGAGGGGGCCGCGCCGCCCTTGACCGCGGTGATCGTCCAGAGCTGCTTGTCGAAGCCGGACGCGCCGCCGTGCAGGGCGTTCGGGCCGTCGTTGATGGCCAGCGTGTAGGTCCGGCCGTCCAGGGTGAAGCGCCCGGCGCGGATGCGGTTGGCGTAGCGCCCGACGCTCGCGCCGAAATAGTTGCCCTTGGCCAGGTAGGAGGCGAGGTCATTGTAGCCGAGCACGACGTCCGCGGCCTTGCCGGAGCGGTCCGGCACGTCGAGGCTCCGCAGGAGCGCCCCCCACGACAGGATCCGCGCCGTGACGCCCTTGCCGTTCGTCAGCGTCACCTCCTCCACCGTCCGGCCGTCCGGCAGCGTGCCGAACACCGCCCGGGTCGGCTCGGCCGCCCGGGCCGGTGCCGGCGTCAGGCCCGGCAGGGCCGCACAGGCGCACAGCGCCAGGGATCCCACTCCACGCATCGCGCTCTCCCCCTTCGTGATTCCGCCCGCCGCGCCGGTCGTGCGCCGGACCGCGACGGGACTCGCGGTTGACGTCCGCGAACCCGATATATACTCAGACAAATAAAAGGAACAACACAGGACCCCGACAAGGTGGCCCGAGAGGCAGAGGACAACGCCGGATGGCAGGACCGATCGCGACCGCGGGGACCGCGGCGCCCCGGACGGGGGCGGAGGCCGCGCGCGACCGGGGCGGCTACCGCCCGGCCCTGTCGCTGCTGGCGAGCCTGTTCTTCATGTGGGGCTTCATCACGGTCATCAACAACACGCTGCTGCCGCACCTGCGCAGCGTATTCGACCTCGACTACACGCAGACCACGCTGATCGAGTCCGTCTGGTTCATCGCCTACTTCGTCGCCTCGATCCCGGCGGCCAAGCTGATCGAGCGCGTCGGCTACCAGCGCGCCCTGGTGACGGGACTGGGCATCATGGCGCTGGGCACGCTCGGGATGATCCTGGCCGCCCACCGGGTCTCCTACGCGATCACGCTCACGGCCCTGTTCGTGATCGCCAGCGGCATCACCCTCCTGCAGGTCGCCGCGAACCCCTACGTGGCGGTGGTCGGCCCGGCCGAGAGCGCCCCGGCGCGGCTCAACCTCGTGCAGGCGTTCAACTCCCTCGGGACGACCCTGGCGCCGCTGTTCGGGGGCTACCTGATCCTCGGCCGCTCGGCCTCGGGCAACGCCGCCGCCGGGGCCACCCTGACCCCGGCCGAGCGCCTGGCCGACGCGCAGTCGGTGCAGCTGCCCTACCTGATCGTGGCGGTGGTGCTCGTCGTCCTCGCCGCGGTCATCGCCCGCTTCCCGCTGCCCGCCATCAGCGGTTCCGGCGGTACCACCGCCCGGGCCGCCAGGGCCGAGCGCGCCGGCCTGTCGCTCTGGCGCCACCGCAACCTCGTGCTCGGCGTGCCGGCGATCTTCATCTACCTGGTCGCCGAGATCGGGGTGTCGAACCTGTTCATCAACTTCGTGTCGCAGCCCGAGATCGGCGACCTGACCCACGCCCAGGCCTCGCGCTACCTGTTCCTGCTCTGGGGCGGCATGATGGTCGGCCGCTTCGTCGGCAGCTACCTGATGCAGCGGCGCCCGGCCGAGACCGTGCTGGCCGGCGCGGCGATCGGCGCCTGCGCGGTGATGCTGGTGGCGACCTTCGCGACCGGCCACCTCGCCCTGTGGGCGCTGATCTCGGTCGGCCTGTTCCACGCGATCATGTTCCCGACGATCTTCACCCTGGGCATCCGCGGCCTCGGTCCGCTCACCGAGGAGGGCGCCGGGCTGCTGATCATGGCGATCGCGGGCGGGTCGCTGGTGGTGGTGCAGGGCTGGGCGGCGGACCGGTACGGGCTGCAGCACTCCTTCCTGATCACCGCCGCCTGCGAGCTCTACGTCCTGTTCTACGCGCTCTGGGGTTGCCGGACCGGCGCCGCAGCGCGGCCGGCCGGCGCCTGAGCGTCGGCCAGATCGGGGAGCCCGCCATGGACCCACGGATCCGCATCCTCGACCGGCCCGGGCGCGATCGGCTCGGCGAGGGCCCGGTCTGGGTTCCGGAGCGGGGCGTGCTGTTCTGGGTCGATATCGAGGCGCCGGCCCTGAACTGGCTGGACCTCGCCGACGGGGCCGTGGGCACGCGCCCGTTCCCGGAACCGCTCGGCTGGATCATCCCCCGCGCGGGCCGGCGCGACTTCGTCGTCGGGCTGAAGAGCGGCTTCGCGACCTACGACCTGGAGGCGGACCGCCTCGCGCCGATCGGCGACCCCGAGCCCGACGATCCCGACAACCGCCTGAACGACGCCAAGGTCGACGGCGCCGGCCGGATCTGGGCCGGGAGCATGCACCAGGCCGAGACCGTGGTGTCGGGCGCCCTGCATCGGCTCGACCCGGACCTGACGTGGCGGCGGATGGATACCAGCTACGGCGTCGCCAACGGGCCGACCTTCAGCCGCGACGGCCGGATCCTCTATCACAGCGACAGCGCCGCCCGGACGGTCTACGCCTTCGACCTCGCCGCCGACGGGGCGCTGACGGGCAAGCGGCCTTTCCTGCGCTTCCCCGACGACTGGGGCTGGCCCGACGGCATGACCACGGACGAAGAGGGCTGCCTGTGGATCGCCCACTGGGGCGGCGGCCGGCTCAGCCGCTTCGATCCCGCGGGGCGCCTGCTGCGCGCGATCCCCCTGCCCGCCCCCAACATCACGAGCTGCGCCTTCGCGGGTCCCGGCCTCGACCGGCTGTTCGTCACCTCGGCGGCGCGGGGGGCCGAGCACGTGCCGGAGGCCGGCGCGCTGTTCGAGCTCGACGTCGGCGTCGCCGGCCTGCCGCCCCGCGCCTTCGCGGGCTGACCGACCCGGCGCCGAGGACGTGAGTCCCCTGCGCAGATCTTTCCTCCAGCGGGGCGGGTCCTCCGGCGTCCGAGCTGCCGCGGCGGGCGGTCGCGGGTCGGCAGTCGCGGGCCTGCGGTCGCGGGATCGTGCGTCGGCGTCCTCCGGATGGGGGATGCGGTCGCCCCGTGCCGGGTCTACGGTCGGGCCTTCTCCGAGACGAGATCACCTTCAAGCCCGCCCGGCCAGGCCGCGGCGGGCTTCTTGTCGGGCGCTACCGCCGGATCGGCAGCCGGTGGCGGGCGTACCCGGCGGCGTCGCGCACGACCAAGCTCCAGGACCGGTCGGGATCGGCCGCGCAGACCTCGTCGGCCATCTCGGCGATGACGCTGCGCGCCTCGGCCATGGCCTCGGCCAGGCTGCCGACCTCCACGCCGTCGTCGTCCCGGATCGTCTCCTCGCCGCTCTCGAGGTCGAAGTAGAAGCGCTCGGACACCGACCTCCCCCCTGCTGCAGCCCCGCGGCGATCGTCCGGATATCTCTACGTAGTGCGATACACGACTGGGAAAGGTCTTCGGTCGGATAAACCTTAATGCATCTAAAACATGGAGTTTGCTCGGATCTGCGCCGTCCGCCCGAGATTCCGCTCACGTTATCAAGTACAAGAATCTCCAGCGTCCCCCCGCCGTCGTCCGACGGCCCGGAGCGGTGGCGCGCCTGAGCCGGGGCCCCGTGACATGTCGACCTCCGCCAACCCGCCCGACCCGTGCGCCGAGACGGCCGCGCTCCGCAAGGACAAGCTGCGCGCGCACATCAGGAGCGTGCTGTCGACGATCCGGTCCCATCATATGGGCCGCGGGGCGCCGTCGATCCGGGCCACGGGCTACGTCCTTGGAGGGTGGTTCTGCGGCTCGGCCGCGGCAACGATCCCGCTTTTTACGTAGCAACGGTCCGTCCAAGGGATGTGTTTCTCGAGGCGCCGCGATCCGGCGCTTCGAACGGCGTCCCATGGCAGAAAACACCCAGCTTCGATCCCATATCCGCGGCGTGCTGCTCAGATTGGTGCGGCGCCTGCGCGATCGGGCCGGCTGACGGGGTCCTGTTCGAGGCCGGTGCGCCGCGCGGCGCACCGACCCCGTCGTCCGGCCGCTCACCCCGGCTGAGCGCCCATCATCGCCTGCATCCGGTCGAGCCGGGCGATGTGCAGGTTGATCAGCGGCAGGGCGCCGCGGGCGATCGCGCGCAGGCCGGGATCCTCGCCCGACCGGGCGTAGGCGCCGTGGATGCTCAGCGCCTCTTGATGGCCCTGGAGCGAGGCGTTCACGAAGGTGGCATCATATTGCGGCCCCGGCGGCATGGCGCTGAGCTGCGCCAGGATCTGCGCCTTCTGCGCGTCGGTGGTCATGCCCTGGGCCGGAGCCGGTCCGCCGATCACACCGCCCGCAACACTGCCGGCGACGCTGCCCGCCGCATTCACGGTCGTGCCGGCCACCGCCACCGGCGCCGCGACGAGGCCGCCGATCAGGCCACCCGGGCCCGCCGCGGCCGGGCCCGGGATCGGGGCGCCGCCCGTGTAGGCGCTGATCTTGCGGGCGAGGTTCACCTGCTCGACCACCTCCGCGCGGGCGAACTTCTTGACGGCGGGATTGGTGGTCTTCGCGTGGGCGTCGCGGGCCGTGTTCTCCAGGAACAGCCCGCCGCCGGTGGCCATCTGGAGATAGGCGCCGGTCGGAATCACGCCGGCCGGTGTGACCTGCGCGAGGGCTGTGCGGGTGACCGCCAGGGCCGCGGTGGCGCCCAGCATCGTGGTGAGGAGAGCGCGTCTGTGCATGCGACGGTGCATCATGGGAGTGGCATCCGGATTGGGTGAGGCACCCGACGCCCCGATCATCGCTTGAGGTGCTGCCCGGCGAACCGCACAGGGGGGACAAGGTTCCTGCCCGGCGGGCCGTCCGAACGGCGGGATCGGGGCACCGAGAAACCGCAGGATGGATCGGATTTCGCGCGCGAATGACCGGTCCTGCGCAGCCTTTGCGCGGGCATACGCCGTCTTCGCCGCCCGGCCCGCGGCTTTATCTCCGATCGATACAGATCTAGATTGGCGCACCGAACGAGGCGGCGCCGCGCGGGGGCGCGGCCATCCGGACCGGCTCTCGAGGTGACGATGGGCCAGACGACGATCAAGGACGTCGCCCGACGGGCCGGCGTGAGCTTCCAGACGGTCTCGCTGGTCCTGAACCACCCGCAGAAGGTCGCCCGGACCACGCGCGAGACCATCGAGACGGCCATGCGCGACCTGGACTTCGTGCCGAGCCTCGCCGCCCGGTCCCTGCGCAAGAAGCCCAGTCGCAGCATCGCCTGCGTGTTCGCTCCGGCGCCGGAGCCCGCCGCCGACGGGGGTCGCCCGGGGGAGACGGCCGATCACGGCCACGTTCTCCGGACCTTCGCCACCGTCACCGACCGGCAGGGCTACACCCTGGTCCACCGCTGCCGCCGCGCCGACGACCCGGACGGCCCGGGCCGGATCGCCGGCCTCGTCAGCGAGGCCCGGGTCGACGGCCTCGTGGTCTTCGCCGAGGATCGGGACGACCCGCTGATCGGCCTGCTCCAGGCCAAGCGATGCCCGTTCGTGGTGTTCGGCCTGGAGGTGCCCGGCACGCACTACGTCGCGCTGGCGGAGCGCGACGCGGTCCACGGGGCCGTCCGCCACCTGATCGCGTCGGGGAGCCGGTCGATCTGCCTGCTCGCGAGCGACGCGCGCCGGCCCGCCGCCGCCACCGAGCGGTTCCGCGGCTACCGGGATGCCCTCGCGGAGGCGGGGCTGCCCCTGCGCGACGCCCTCGTGGTCTCCTGCGACGGGACCGCCGCGGGCGGCTACCGGGCCGCGCGGGCTCTCTTGGAGGCCGGACCCAGCGCCCGGCCGGACGCCGTCGTGGCCGCCAGTGACCGGGTGGCGTTCGGCGTGCTGCGGGCGCTGCACGAGGGCGGCGTGCGGGTCCCCGCGGAGATCCGCGTCGTCGGCTTCGACAACCTCAGCCAGGGGGCCTACGCGGTCCCGAGCCTGACCTCGGTCGATGTCCCGGTGCTCGACATGGTCCGGTCCGCCTTCGCGACGCTGGTCGAACTGATCGAGGGGACGCGGGCGCCGGACGACTTCGCCCAGACGCTGTTCCCCGCGCGCCTCGTCGTGCGCGAGTCGAGTGCGCCGGCGGCACCCTAGCGAGGCCGGCTCTCACTCCGCCGCGAGGACGCCCGCGCCGGCTTCGCCGCGCCCGAACTGCGCCGCGTGCAGGCGGCTGTAGGGGCCGCCGGCGGCCAGCAGAGCCGCGTGCCGGCCCTCCTCGACGACCCCGCCCTCCCCCAGGACCACGATGCGGTCGGCGTCCCGGATGGTGGCGAGGCGGTGGGCGATCACCAGGGTCGTGCGCCCGCGGGCGAGCTCGGCGAGCGCCCGCTGGATCTCCCGCTCGGTCTCGGTGTCGAGCGCCGAGGTCGCCTCGTCGAGGATCAGGATCGGCGGGTTCTTGAGGAAGACCCGCGCGATGGCGATGCGCTGCTTCTGGCCGCCCGACAGGCGCACGCCGCGCTCGCCCACCACGGTGTCGAGGCCCTCCGGCAGGCTGTCGATCAGCCCGCCGAGACGGGCGCGCCGCGCGGCGGCGTCGATCTCGGCCTCGGCGGCGTCGAGGCGGCCGTAGGCGATGTTCTCCCGGATCGTGCCGGCGAACAGGAACACGTCCTGCTGGACGATGCCGATCTGGCGGCGCAGGCTCGCCAGGGTGATGTCGCGGATGTCGATCCCGTCGACGGTGATGCGGCCCGCCTCGACCTCGTAGAAGCGCGGCAGCAGGGCGCAGAGGGTGGTCTTGCCGACCCCCGAGGGACCCACGAACGCCACCGTCTCGCCGGCCGCCACCGCGAGGTCGAGGCCGGCGAAGACCGGGCGGCCGGGCCCGTAGCCGAAGCCCACCCCCTCGAAACGGATGTCGCCGCGCAGGGCGCCGACCGCGCGGGCGCCGGGCCGGTCGGTGATGTCGGGCTCGGTGGCCAGCAGTTCCTGGTAACGGCGGAAGCCCGCGACCCCCTTCGGGTACGTCTCGACCACGGCGCCGATCTTCTCCAGCGGCCGGTAGAACACGCCCACCAGCAGCAGGAAGCCCACGAAGCCCCCGGGCGTCAGGTCGCCCCGGACCACGAAGGCGGCGCCGCCGAGCAGCACCGCGATCTGGACGAGGCGCAGGCCGAGATAGTTGATCGACAGGCCGGCCGCCATCAGCCGGTAGGCCTCGAGCTTGGTGTCCCGGTAGCGGGCGTTGTCGAGGGCGAAGAGGGCGCGCTCGTGGGGCTCGTTGGCGAAGGCCTGCACGACCCGCATCCCGCCGACATTCTCCTCGATCCGCGCGTTGAAGGCGCCGACCCGGCCGTACTGGGCCTGCCAGTTGCGGGTCATGCGGCCGCCGTAGCGGATCGACACGAAGGCGATCAGCGGCAGGATCGCCGCGGTGATCAGCGCCAGCGGCGCGTGGACGTAGAGCATCAGCGCGAAGGCGCCGAACAGCGTCATCACGGCGATGAACAGGTCCTCGGGCCCGTGATGGGCGACCTCGCCGATCTCCTCCAGGTCCTTGGTCACCCGGGCCACGAGGTGGCCGGTCTTCTGGCCGTCGTAGAAGCGGAAGGAGAGCTTCTGCAGGTGGTCGAAGGCCCGCGCCCGCATCGTGGTCTCGATGTTGATGCCGAGCACGTGGCCCCAGTAGGTGACCACCACCATCAGGCCGGCATTGGCGACGTAGACCAGCGCCAGCGCGGCCGCGGCGAGCAGGATCAGGCCCCAGTCCTGCCGGGGCAGCAGGCTGTCGATGAAGCCCTTCACGGCGATGGGGAATCCGAGCTCCAGCAGGCCCGACAGCACCGCGCAGCCGAAATCGACCAGGAACAGCGTCCGGTACGGCCGGTAATAGGCGAGGAAGGCCTTCAGCATCGCGCGGCTCGGATCAACGTTGGGCGGCGCACTCGACGGGGCAGAGCGCGCCGCAGGACGGCACCCCCGGCAGGCGGTGGCGCAGGCAGCAGACGCGCCGCCGCCGGCAGCCCGAAGGTCCCGGGCAGAGCGCCTGCGCAAGAGGACTCTCGAGCGGGCTCCTAGCGCAGCCGGGGCCGGCGCGCCATCCGAGGCAGGCCGCGACGTCGTCACAGGCGGCGGCGCGGGCGGCGGCGCGGGCGGTAGGGCAGGTGGTGGTACAGGCGCTCGCGCAGGTGGTGCCGGCCCCCTCCCCGTCCCCAGCCAGCCCGGCGAGCGGGTCCCCGAGTTCCCGGGCGACGTAGTCGAGGATCACCGCGGCGTTGCCCCAGAGGACCCTGGGGGCGATCCCGCACCGGGTGTGGCAGAGCTCGACGAACGGGCGCAGATGCGCCTCCACCAGCCCGGTCAGGCCGGGCGCCGGGCAGGCCGCGCAGGCCGACCCGTCCGCGGGCAGGCGGAAGCGGCGCGGCCGGCCGGCCGCGTCGAGCTCGAGGCTGACCGCGTCGAAGGCGAGCGGCAGCGGCTGGCCGAGGCGCACCAGGGCGGTCAGCGCCGGCGTCGCCAGGGCCGCGAGGTAGAACTGGCTCCAGTAGGAGACCCGGACTCGCGGGTCGGCGGTCCGGAACTCCGCGCCGAACCCGGCCCCGAAGGCGGCCAGCGTCGCGTCGAACACGGCCTCGTCCCGCAGGGCGCCGAGGGGCAGCGCGTCCGGGCCGCCTGGGCCCTCGGCGACCCCGTCCCGGTAGGCCGCGAGCGTGTCGGGAACCTGGGCGGCGACCTCGGCGATCATCGCGCCGCCCCGTCGTCGCGCAGGGTCCGGTCCACCGCGACGGCGAGCCACGCCACCGCGGCGGCGTAGAGCGGCAGGGTGGCGGCGAAGTAGCCCGGCCAGCCGATCCAGCCGGCGAGCGCCGGGGCCGCCACCCGCAGCGGCATCGCGGCGAAGAAGGCGGCGCCGAACAGGAGCGCGTAGTCGGTGGCGGGCTTCGGCCCCTGGGCCCAGCGGTAGATCATGTTGAAGACCGGCACGCCCAGGAACCCGCCCGCGACGAAGCCCAGCACAGCGGCGGCGATGCCGAGATCCGGCACCCGGCCCGCGCAGGCGACGACCATCAGGCCCCCGGAGGCCAGGACGCCGAGGGCCCCCACGGCGATCAGCCGGACCGTGCCGAACCGCGCGGCCAGCCATCCGGCCGCCAGCGCCATGACGAGGTTCACGGCCGGGAGCACGGTGCCGGTGAGCGTGCCGACCTGCCCGAGCGGGACGCCGAGATCGAGGAGCGCCAGGGTGTTGGGCCCGCCCACGAGGTAGGAGGCGGCGAAGTAGGCGCCGAGCACCAGCACGCGACCGCCCAGGCGACGCAGCCGCGCCAGGGAGCCCGACCAGCGTTCCGGGCCCGCACCGGCCGCGGTGCCCGCACCGTCGCTCCGGGTCTCGCGCAGGCGCGACTCCCGGTACCCCAGGATCGGCAGCAGGCAGAGGGCGTCGAGGGCCGCGCAGGCCAGGACCGCCCCGCGCCAGCCCAGGCTGTCGTAGGAGCCGATCAGCACGCCGACCCCCAGGATCCCGCCGAGGGAGGCGCCGCACAGCTTGGCCGAGGCCACGAAGGCGCGCCGCTCCGCCGGCACGGTCTCGACCACCAGGGCCTCGAGGGCGATGTCCATGGTCGCCACGCAGGCGCAGGCGGCGATCGCCAGGGCGAGCAGCGCCGGGAGCGGCCAAGCCTCGCCGAGGCTCAGGACGACCAGCAGGAGCACCGAGGCGGCCTGCGCCGCCGCGATCCAGCCGATCCGGTGGCCGAGGATCGGCAGGCGGAGCCGGTCGAGCAGGGGCGCCCACAGGAAGGTGAGCCCGACCGGCAGGTTGATGAGCTGCAGCAGCCCGACCTCGGCCAGCTCCACGCCCCGCGCCCGCAGGATCAGCGGCGCCCCGCCGGACAGGAAGCCGAGCGTCGCCCCGAAGGTCACGTACAGGCAGAAGAACGGCGCCAGCGGCCGCAGGGCCGCCAGGGTGTCGACGACCCGGGTGCCGATGGCGGGTCCGGCGGAACCGGTCATCGCCCCCCGCACGCCGTACCTCGACCGGTGCCGCGATCCGGGCCGGTCCGGAGACCGCAGTTTATAATCACACTAATCTATTGATTTACCTCGGTTTTCGCTGTTTAGAGAGGCCTGTGCCGGGGATCAAGCCGGCGGGTATTCGCGGCGCGCCGCCCCGCCGGATCTGGCGTTAACCTTTCGTCAACCATGCCCCCGACAGAGTCCCCGGTGGAGGGCTGAGCCATGACCCGACGCCGGGATTTCGACGCGCTGAGCGAGGCGCAGATCGCCGCGGACCGCACGCAGGGACGCTGGGTCGAGCCGAGGGCGGGCTTCCGGCCGGCCGGGCCGCGGGCCGTGTCCGATCTGCTCGACACGATCCAGCACGTGGCCGAGGCCGCGACCGGCGAGCGCAGCTTCCTGCACCTGCGTCCGGAGGCCGGCCGGCCCCGCGGGCGCTGAGGCGAGCCGGCCCACGCTCCCGCCGCCCCGACCGCGCGGCGCACTGGCAAGGGCCGACCGGTTCTGCAACAACGCCGACATGAGACGGCGTCCGGCCCTCGAATTCGCCAACGCGCGCGCCGATCGCATCTGCCCGATCCGGCGGCGCCCCATGGGCGCGGACGCGGCGGCCGGGCTGCTGGTCGGCCATGTCGGCCTGCCCGGTGGCCGCGACGGCCGGATCCGAGGGGCCTGCGCGTCGCCGGCTCCGCCGAGAACGCGATCTTCGCCACCTGCGGACTCGAATCGGGGATTCGGATGATCACCGAGCCGTGCTCCGTGGAGACCCTGGCCGCGCGGGCGCCCGCGCCGATCGCCGGTCGCGACTGACCGCCGATGCCGCTGTCGCTGACGACCCGCATCCTGCTGCTCGTCCTGCTCGCCCTCGCCCCGGCGCTGGCGATCCAGGGCTACAACGAGGTCGCCCTGCGGGCGAGCCGCGACGCGGCCGTGCGGGCCGACGCCCGCGCCACCGCGCGGGACGTCGCGGAGGATTTCGCCCAGATCTCCGAGCGGATGCAGCAGGCCCTCGACCTGATCTCCGAGGATGCCACCGTGCAGGTGCGGGAGCCGGCGGCCTGCACCGCCTACCTGCGGCGGGCTGCCGCGCGGCTGCCGCACGTGCTGCTGATCGCCCTCACCGATCCCGACGGGGCCGTGATCTGCGACAGCGCCGGCGCGCCTGCGGGCTCCTACTCGAGCCGCGGCCGGGCCTATCACCGCCGCGCCCTGGAGCGGGGCGGCTACGCGGTGGGCGGCTACGCGGTCGGCTTCCAGACGAAGCGGCCGTCGATCCACTTCGCCCGGGCCGTCCATGTCGGCGAGTCGGCGGGGGCCCCGGCGGGCGTCCTGCTCGCCGCCGTCGACCTCGACTGGCTCTCCGATCACCTGGAGCAGGCGCTCCATCAGCCGGAGACGGCGATCACCGTGACGGACCGGGACGGCCTGATTATCGCCCGCCGCCCGGACGAGGCGGCCTGGATCGGCAGGCCGATCCCGCCCGACCGGGCCGCTATGCTGGAGGCCCAGGGCAGCGACGTCCGCGTCGCCGCCGGCCTCGACGGCCGGAAGCGGATCATCGCCACCGCGATGCCGGACGGCCCGCTGGCCGGGGTGCGCGTCGTCGTCGGGCGCGACTACGCCACCGCCTTCGCGGATATCGACGCCGCCACCCGCCGCGGGCTGGTTCTGATCGCCCTGGGGGCGGCCCTGGCGCTCGCCGCCGCCCTCGTGGCCGGGCGGGTGTTCATCCGGCGACCGGTCGACCGGCTCCTGCGCACCGCGGCGGCGTGGCAGGCCGGCGACCTCGCCGCCCGCACCGGCCTGCGCGGGGCCGCGGAGTTCGACCGGCTCGGCAGCAAGCTCGACGCCATGGCCGGCACTCTCCAGCGCAGCACCGCCGAGCTGCGCGCGGAGATCCAGCGCGGGCGCGCCCTGCAGGTGCAGCAGGGCACGATGCTGCACGAGCTGAACCACCGGGTGAAGAATACCCTGGCCACCGTCCAGGCCCTGGCCCGGCAGTCCCGCGGCTCCGCGGAGGTCCTGGAGGCGCGGATCCTGGCCCTGTCGAAGACCCACGACCTCCTGACCCGCGAGGACTGGAGCGGGGCCCCCCTGCGCGAGGTGCTGGAGAGCGAGCTCGGCCCCTACCGGACCGGCGACGACCAGATCCGCCTGGACGGGCCGGACGTGTCGCTGAGCCCCCGCGAGGTGCTGGCCCTCGGCATGACGGTCCACGAGCTGACCACCAACGCGGCCAAGTACGGCGCCCTCTCGGTCCGCGAGGGCCGCGTCCGGGTGGCGTGGTCGCTCGCCGCCGGCGCGGCCGGGGAGCGGCGCCTGCGGCTCAGCTGGGAGGAGCGCGGCGGCCCGCCGGTGCGGGCGCCGACCCGGGTGGGCTTCGGGACGCGGCTGATCGCCGGCGGCGTGCGGCGCGAACTCGCCGGCACCGTCGACCTCGCCTTCGAGGCCGAGGGCCTGCGCTGTCGCCTCGACGTCCCGCTCGATCCGGGTCTCGGCACCATGCTGGCGCCGACGGGCTAGGTGCAGCTCGGCTCGGGCGGATTCAGTCGTCAGAGCAGAGCTTTGAGCACGGATCCTCGCAGATCGGTTGAACGCGCCCCTCCGTACGCCGCGCGTCGCGCGCGGTCGACCCGCGCTCAGAGTGCGCGCGAGCATTCATCTGAAACGCGTTGATACCTTTGGGTTTTCCGGTCCCGGTATCACGCGCCAGCGCGCGTCACCTCCTGGACATCGCGCTTTACCTGCCGCCACGTCCGCCAGGGCTCGAGGTTCGAGAGCGCCATCCGGCGGGCGCCCATCCAGCCGAGGCCGAGCGCGATGACGAGGAACGGCGCGGCGACGATCAGCGCGGCCGGCGCCTCGGCACCGAATGGCACGGCCAGCAGCTTCACCACGGCGTCGAGGCCGAGGAAGAAGGTGACGATCAGCAGCACCGGGATCGTGCCGACGATGGCGATCAGCGACACGATCGCCCGGAAATTGCCGTCGACCTCCGTCCGCGCCAGCGTGAGCAGCGCCTCGACATGCGCCGTGCCCTCGCGCAGGGCCGCGATCAGCAGGGCGAGGGTTCCGTCCGGGGTCTGACGCATGGATACGAGAATCCTCGGGGCCGTCACCGGCCGGCTCTCGCCAACGGGGCCGCGGCCCGAAGCGTTCCGCGCCGGTTGCTCACAGCATCAGGAGCAGGGCGCCGAGGATCAGCACGGTCGCCAGGCCTGCCAGGAGGACGGCCCGGCCGGCATCGGCGCCGTCGTCCGGGATCGGCTCCGGGGCGTCCGGCGCGGCGAATGCGGGCGCCGCGAAGGCCGCGCCCTGCCCCGCCTCCGCGGCCCGGATCGGCGGCGTTCCGGGCTGCGGCGCCGGGAGGGCGACCGAGACCGGGACCGCTCGGTCCGTCGGGGGGCCGAAGGCCTCCGGCTCGACGCTCACGCCCGCCGCCTCCAGCTCCAGCATCACGAGGACCAGGGCGTCGACGTCCATGCGCTCGACGGGCAGCGCGGCGCGCAGATCGTCGGCGGTGAGGAGGCCCCGGTCGCGGCCGAGGGCGACCAGCCGGTCGAGCGTCGCGCGATCCAGAGCCTGCGTCATGTCCCGCCTCCGCGGCCGCGTCCCGATGGTCCATCGAGAACGCGCCGGGGTGGCGCCGGTTACCGGCGGCCGCGGGTGTTCCGGCGCTAGGCCCCGAGGGCGGGCGCGGCCGCCGGGATCGCGCCGGGCTCCGGCCGCGCGCCGCCCGGTCCCGGCCGGAACCGGAGCATCGGCCGCTCGATCAGGTACCAGCTCAGCAGGCCGAGCGGGATGGCGGCCGCGAGGGCGAGGGCGGCGACCGTCCAGGGCGAGATGCCGGGGATCCGCGCGACCAGCAGGTTCTGCACCGGCCACGCGTAGAGGTAGAGCCCGTAGGACGGGTCGACCTGGGCGGTGGCGCGGCTGAGGGCGGTGGGGCGCACCGCGAAGGCGAACCAGAAGATCAGGTAGCCGCCGAGGATCGCGAAGGCCGGCTCGGCCAGCGGTCGGCTGAACATCAGCGGCAGGAGCAGCAGGGCGGCGCGGGTCGCGCCGCGCCGCGTGTAGGCGATCCGGTCGGCGAACAGCCGGAAGGCGCCGCCGCAGCAGAACACGAAGGTGAGGCGGATCATCTCCGACAGGGATCCGAGGGTGTCGCCCGGATGCCCGACGGGCAGGAAGAGCCAGCGCAGGGCGAGGAGGCTGCCGAGCCCCCCGAGCAGGCCGAGATAGCGCCCGCGGCGGCGCAGGGCGCGGGCGGTGCCCACGAGGCCGAGCAGCAGGTAGCAGCCGAACTCGCACGGAATGGTCCACATCGAGCCGTTGAGCAGCGGGTAGGGCAGCTCGGCGAAGGCGCCCGGGACCACCGGCATCAGCAGCAGCGACAGCCGCAGCAGCGTCTCGAGTGGCGAGGCGGCCGCGAGGTTGCCGCCGCCGAGGGGCGCGACGACGGCGATGCAGAGCAGGGACGCGACCACGAAGGCCGGGTAGATCCGCAGCGCCCGCCGCGCGAGATAGTCGCCGAAGGAGCGCTTGGCGCGGTAGCTCGCGGTGATCAGGTAGCCGCTCACGAGGAAGAAGCCGTCGACGGCGATCTCCCCCAGGGACAGGGTTCCGAAGACCTGCGTCAGCAACTCCCGGGACCGGTTCCCGTCCACGAGCTCGGGGGCGTGCGCGAGGATCACCAGGCCCGCGAACAGGAGGCGCAGGGACCCGAAATTGTTCGCCCGCGGATCCCGGCCGCCCGTCGTCTCCGCCACCTCTGCCCGCTCCGCGACGCCTCTGCCCGCCGCCCAGGGGCCGGGAAACGGCGCGCGAAGGCAAGGACGCCGGGGCAACACGCGCCGGAGATCTGGCCGCGTCGCCCGCGTTCGCACGCGACGGTGCGGGCGCCGTTGCGCTCCCGGCGCGGTTGGGCTAGGGAATGGCCACGGCCAGCACCCGTAGCTCAGCTGGATAGAGCGTTGCCCTCCGAAGGCAAAGGTCACACGTTCGAATCGTGTCGGGTGCGCCAATTTTTCTTGGACGCCACATAAGTTTCGACTGGCGTCATTCTGGCGCAACTCCGCGCCAGCAAAGATTCTACAGGTAGAGACCTGCCGCGCAAGGCATTTTTGGTCTTTGTCTCGTTTGGATTTGTCGTGGATCAACCGAGTGGCCCGCAGGCGCGGACCCCGTGGTCGGCGGCACATACCGACGTTCGCACTTAACGAATGCTGATCGAAGAGCCGTGTCGTGGGCAGGGTGCGCATCCCGGTCAGCCGGCTCCGTCTGGCCCGCACCACTCAAAATTGCCGTCGGCAGAAGACGACCGTGGATGGGCTTGTGCGCGCGAAACCCGCACAAGCACTCGCCCCATGAGCGTATTCATTCGAGCAGACAGGTAACTGGGCCGCGTTCTCGGCACCGACGCAGGCCAACAGGCCGTTCCGGTCAGCCTACGTCGAGCCAAGGACGTCGCGGGGCTGCAGAATTAGCAATTGCACCCTTCCCAATCCGCCGTGCGGTCCATTATGTCTCTAGCGACTATAGTATCAGGGACATGCGATGCATTCATTCGCCATTGGCGTGCTTTCGGAACGGACTGGGGTCAAGGTGCCGACCATCCGCTTCTATGAGTCCATTGGGCTTCTGCCCGCGCCTGAGCGGACGCAGACCAATCGCCGGACCTACGACGACAATACCGTGAGGCGTCTGCGCTTCATCCGGCATGCGCGGGAGCTTGGGTTCGAGGTGGAGGCTATCAGGACCCTGCTCGATCTCGCCGCCCATCCGGAGCGTCCCTGCGAGGAGGCAGATGCCATCGCGCGCGATCACCTCGCCGATATCGACGACCGGATCGCACGTCTGACCGGCCTCAGGCAGGAGGTCCATGCCATGGTCGAGCAATGCTCGGGCGGGCCGGTCCGGGAATGCCGGATCATCGAGGTTCTCGCGGATCACGGCGAGTGCCTGAACGAGCGTCATTGAACTGGCAGGGTGCGGCACCCTGCACCTCGACGTCTCTCTTGCTTCTCTAGCGGCTAGAGGATGTACGCGTCCCCGATGGCATCGGGGCCGGCACGTCCCGGAGGCGAGAGGGTCGGCGAGGATGGCTGAGCACCATGACGAACACGGACGTGATCATAGGCACGGTGGCCACGGCCAAGATCACGCCCATGGCCACAGTCACGGGAGCCTTGGGCACGTCCACGCACCTGCCAGCTTTGGCAAGGCGTTCGCCGTCGGTATCGCCCTGAACCTCGCATTCGTGGCCGCCGAGGTGATCTATGGACTGTTAGGGCACTCGGTCGCCCTGCTCGCCGACGCGGGACACAACATGTCCGACGTGCTCGGCCTCGGGGTCGCCTGGGCCGCCACCGTGCTCGCCAAGCGCACCCCGACGGCTCGGTTCACGTATGGGCTCGGCGGCTCGTCCATCCTGGCGGCTCTGTTCAATGCGGTGTTCCTGCTGGTCGTGGTCGGCGGCCTGTCCTGGGAAGCCATTCAGCGCTTGGTCGAGCCGGAACCCGTCGCCGGCAAAACGGTGATGGCCGTTGCGGCCATCGGCATCGTGCTCAACGGCGTCTGCGCCTGGCTGTTCGCGTCGGGTCGAAAGGGGGACCTGAACGTGCGCGGCGCGTTCTTGCACATGGCCGCCGACGCGCTGGTCTCGGCCGGCGTGGTGGTGGCTGGCCTTGTGATCCTTCTGACCGGGTGGACTTGGCTCGACCCCGCGGTCACCCTCGCCATCAATGCGGTGATCGTATGGGGCACCTGGAGCTTGCTTACGGGCTCGGTGAGCATGTCGCTGGGCGCGGTACCCCCGGGCGTCGACCTGACCCAGGTCCGGTCGTCCCTGGAAGGGAAACCCGGCGTGGCTGAAGTGCACGACCTGCATGTCTGGTCGCTCAGCACGACCGACGTCGCCATGACCGCCCACCTCCTGATGCCGGGCGGTCATCCGGGCGACGCCTTCCTGCTCGGCGCCGCCGGGGACCTCAAGGAGCGTTTCGGGATCGGGCATGTGACGCTGCAGGTGGAAACCGATCCTGCGACGTCCTGCTCGCTAGCACCCAATCACGTTGTCTGAGGCCGGGATGCAAGTTTGGACCTACACCCTGATCCCGGTGGCCGCGGCAATTGTCGGCGCCGCGGTCGCTGTCAACCTGCGGCCGGGGCCCGTCCTCGTCAGCGCGATCCAGCACTTCGCCGCCGGCGTCGTTTTCGCCGCGGCCGCGGGCGAGATCCTGCCCGACCTCAAGCATGCCGGCTCTCCCTGGGCTACCCTCATCGGCGGCGGGGTCGGCGTCGCGGCCATGCTCGGCGTGCGAACCCTGGAACGGCAGATGAAGGGGCCGGTCGGGCTGATGTCGGTCACCGGGATCGACATCCTGGTGGACGGCCTCGTCCTCGGCATCGCGTTCGCCGCCGGGGCCAAGGCGGGCATCCTCCTGACCGTCGCGTTGACCATCGAGGTTCTGTTCCTCGGGCTCACGGTCGCGAACGAGCTCGGCGAGGGCGGCGTCTCCAAGTGGAAGGTGGTCGGAGCCACCGCAGGCCTCGTCCTACTTCTGCCGCTCGGAGCGCTGCTCGGTGGCCCGGTCGGCTCGATGCCCGCGGCTGTCCAGGGCGGATTCCTCGCCTTCGGCCTGATCGCACTGCTCTATCTCGTCACGGAGGAACTGCTCGTCGAGGCTCACGAGACCGAGGATCGCCCTTGGGTGACAGCCATGTTCTTCGTCGGTTTCCTACTGCTTCTGCTCCTCGACGAGCTCGTCGGATGACGTCGGGCGGGCGAGGCTCGCTCCCGCGCGGCCCGCGCCCGGGGCGACGGCGGACGGCCCGTCCCCGTCGTGCCGCCGGGCAGCCCGCTTCAGGGGGGCGAGGCGACGAAGGCTCAGGAACGTCACGACGCTCAGGATGGCGCCGATGTCGTAGAGGCCATAGCCGACCGCCGCGCCGACCGCGCCGGTCGCCCACAAGCTCGCGGCCGTCGCCGTGCCCGACGCGTGCCCGGCGCGCTTCAGGATCGCGCCGCCGCCGATGAAGCCGACGCCGGTGGCCAAGCCTTCGATGATGCGGGCCTGGCCGGCCGAGTCGGCACCGAGGACCCGAATGGCGACCAGCACGAAGCCGCAAGCGGCGATCGAGACGAGGGGAAAGGTTCGGATCCCCGCGGAGCGTGCGTCCCGCTCGCGGTCCCATCCAATCGGGATTGCGAGCGCGAAGGCCACTGAGAGGTTCACGAGGTGGGAGGCGACCTCCCATGCGTTTGCCTCGAACGCTGTCATGGCTGGATCCGGCACCGGGTGTCGCGACGGGCAAGGGCGCGATCCCGGCGGGCGGCCCGGCAGGGTCGGCGGGAGCTACCCGGACCCGTCCGGGAAGCCGGGTAGATAGCCGTTTTCCGAGAGGGCGAGCGGCCTTGACACATTTTGTCACGAACGGGACAGATCGCGCCTGGTGGTCGCGGGGGCCTATCTCGCTGAGTGGGCCGGGGCGAAGCGAGGTTGACCTGCCAAGCGACCGGATGGCCTGCCCGTCCGCAGAGCGGCCCCGGCTGACACGGTACGGTGGAAGGTTCGTTTCCATGGCGCTACAGGCGGACGAGACCCGGTCCGCCGAGGCCGACCGATCACGCCGAGCTTGGTGCGCGCGCCCACTGGCGGACTGGTCATACGGGGAGGTCACGTCGAGGCGGGCCCGGTCCGGTCGCGCCTCTTCGACCGGCTGGACGCGCGGCTGATGGAACGAGGAGAGACTTCCCCGGTGGAGCACATCCTGCTCGTCGAGGACGACGACGGCATGCGCATGCTCGTCGCGCGCATCCTTCGGGAGAGCGGCTACCGCGTGACAGGGTGCCGGAGCGGCGCCGAGATGTGGACGCTCCTGCCCGAAATCGCCGTCGACCTCATCCTGCTTGACGTCATGCTGCCTGGCGCCTCGGGATTCGACCTGCTGAAGGCCCTCAGGGTGAAGGGCACCGTCCCCGTCATCATGCTGAGCGCCCGCAACGAGGAGGCCGACCGGGTCCTCGGCCTGGAACTCGGCGCCGACGATTACGTCTCCAAGCCGTTCGGGCGGCCCGAGCTGTTGGCCCGCATACGCGCGGTACTGCGACGAGCGGCAATCGTGCCCGTTCCCAACGCAGCGGCGCGGCCCGATACCCTGTCCTTTGCTGGCTGGCGCCTCGACCTGCGCAGCAGGGCATTGACCGATCCCGAGGGGGCAGTCGTCGACCTATCGGGCGCGGAGCACGATCTTCTCCTGGTCTTTCTGGAGCATCCCGGGCGGGTTCTCGGCCGCGAGCAGATCCTTGAGATGGGCCGCGGTCGCCTCGCCTCGCCGTCCGACCGCAGCGTCGACACCCTCGTCAGCCGGCTCCGGCGCAAGCTCGAACCGCCCGACGGTGCTGCGCCGGTGATCAAGACGGTGCGCGGCTCCGGCTACATGCTGGCCGCAAAGGTCGGGCGCTCTTGAAGGGGCTGGCCGGTCTCGCCCGTAGCCTGGAAGGGCGCACGGTCGCCGTCCTGCTGCTGGCGGTCCTGGCAGTGCACGGCGGGGCGCTCCTGCTCTACCGCCAATCTGCGACCGCCGCGGCCGACGACGCCTTCGCGACCGAGATCGCCCACCAACTCGTCCTGGCGCGCGAGGCGGTCTTGCGCCGGCCGCCGGAGGACCGCGGCACCGAGGCGAAGGCACTTTCGTCCGCGCATTTCGAGATCGGCTGGGACCGGGGGCCGCCCGCCGGGGCCTTCGAGACCGACGCGGCGCTGCGGGACCTGCGCGACCGCGTGCTGGAGATCGAACCGGTGCTCGGCCCAAAACTGGCGCTGACCCTCGCCGCGCCGGACGAGCCGCTGCGTCAGCGGGACTTGCGCGGCGCCTTCCCGCTGCCGGATGGCGGCTACCTGACCTTCCGTTCGGCCCACGCGCCGGGCCTCGCCCGCCTAGGGCCCTGGGCCTACCTGGCGACGGCGATGGCTATCCTGGTCGGCATCGCCGCCGTGGTTGTGGTGCACCGCATCGCCGGCCCACTGCGCGAGCTGACCCGCGCCACCGGGCGAATCGGGCGAGGGGCGGTCGTGCCGGTGCCGGAGGTCGGGCCGGACGAGACGCGCGGGATCGGGCGCGCCCTGAACGCGATGCAGGCCCGCATCCACGGCCTCGTCGCCGAGCGGACCCAGGCGCTGGCGGCGGTCTCGCACGACCTGCGAACGCCCATCGCGCGGCTCCGCCTGCGCCTAGACCGGGTCGAGGACGCCGACGAACGGCGCGCCATGGCGGCGGACCTCGACGAGATGCAGGCCATGGTCGAGGCCACACTAGCGTACGTGCGCGGCGGCGACGACCCGGAGGCACGCCAAGTCACTAACCTCGCGAGCCTCCTGATGGGGGTGGCGGACGCCTCGGCGGACGCGGGCCGGGATGTCGCGTACGCCGGACCCGGACGGGCGCTGGCGGAGGTGAGGCCGGTCGCGCTTCGGCGAGCACTGGAAAACCTGGTCGACAACGGCGTGCGCTACGGCGGCCGTGTGCGCATCGACCTGGGCTTCGACGACGACGCCCTCGTGGTGCACGTCGACGACGACGGGCCCGGTATCCCGCCGGAGGACGTCGCTCGGGCCTTCGAGCCGTTCGTGCGGCTGGAGGCATCGCGGAACCGTAACACAGGCGGGACCGGCCTGGGTCTGACCATCGCGAGGCGGGCGGTCGAGGCCGAGGGCGGCCGACTTGACTTGTCGAACCGACCCGGGGGAGGCCTCCGGGCCGAAATTCGCTTGTCCGGGGCGCGGGGACGCGGCGGCGCCCCCTCGGCCGACCCTTAGCGCGCGGTCGCCGGTGCGTCGGGGTGCGCATCCGGCTGCGCCGACCGCTCGTTGGATACGTAGGCGCTTCCCGGGAGCGCCAGGGTCAGGAGGAAGGTGGCCGCCGCCAGCGCCGCGGAGAGCGCGGCGGGCACGAGGAAGGCGTCGGTCCCGAGCAGCCTCTGCAGGAAGCCGCCCGCGACCGCACCCGAGGTCAGGCCCGCCCAGAGCGGCGCCTGGAGCCAGAACGAGGGCGCGGGCTCGTGCAGGATCATGTTCGCCAGCCCCGTCCCGAAACGCACGACCGTTCCCGTGACGTAGGTCAGTGCCAAGCTTCGGCCGCCCTCGTCCTGCAGGGTCGCGTTGAGGATCCCCAACGCCAGGACGACCGGGTACGCGTGAAGCGGGAATGCTTCCGGCCCCTCTGGCAGGAGGTTTCCGACGGACAGCAGCACGGCTTGGACGCCGAGCAGGACCGAGAGGCGCCACCGGCCGGCCCAGGCCGCCAGCAGCGTCCCGGCGAAGGCGCCGAAGCAGAACAGCGAGATGGTGCTGCCGAAGCGCATGGCTCCCGACCAGTCGAAACCGCTGGCCGCGACCCCGAAGCGCGTCGTGTTCCCGCTCATGAACGACATGAAGAGCTGTGAGTGTTCGAGGAACCCGATCGAGTCCGCGGAGCCCGCCAGCGCGGCCAGCGCTATGGCGAGCGGCACGCGCGTCGTGGGACTTGACGGGAAGGATCTGTCCATTCGTCACCTATCACCTGAGGGTGTCTTCCGGCCGCGCTCGGTCGGGCCGGCCACCCCCGGGGTTAAGCTTGTCCCATGGTCACGGCTTTTCGGGACGGTGACGAAGTGTGTCGACCCGATCATCCAGGCGGCGGATCGGCTCGGATGCCGGTCGTGAAGGGCGGACACACTTCGTCACGAACGCGGCGACCGACAGCCATACGGGCCGTCTATCTCGGGTCCCGAAGCGGTCGATCAGGCCGCAGTTCGAACAGGAGATGGACCCATGAAGCGGACACTCGCCGTTGCTCTCGCCGCCGCAACGCTCGCGGCGGCCACGATGCCTGCGCTCGCGATCGACGGGCACGGAAACGCGGCGAACCCCGAGCGTGCGGTCCCGAACACCGGCGGCGTCTCCGGTGGACCGGCCCACCGCGATGATCCGCGGATCCGTGAGTCGCAGGAGAGGCGGCCCGACGGCACGCCGGCGCACGGCGCCAACGACGGCCACGCCCACGGGCACAGCCAGGACCCCATCGGAAAGAGGTGACACCCGCGCGGACAGAAGGCGAAGGGTGGAGATGCCGTCATGCGACTGCTGCCACTCCTCGTCGTGTTCGCGGTTCTCGCAGCGGGTATCGGCTACGCTCTCGCTTGAGCTGTCTCGCGCGACAAAGGGTTCACGGTGCGTAGTCTGCCCCTCAAGCGTACCGTGGAACGCCCGCCCCGACGCAAGTCGGGGCGGGTACGTCGGCGGAGCCGAACAACCTTTGCGCCGTCCGGCGCCCTGGGGGGGCGACGGCTTGCGGTGAAATCCTCTAATCAGTCATAAGGGCGGAGATGCCAGCGGCGCGCAGCCATAGTTCCTTCGGGATGATCACGGGGTGGTGGGCCACCGCCGCGCGTGCGCTCGCCTTGGTCCTGGCGCTCGCCGTCGCGACGCCGACCGTCGGACTGGCCGCCGATCTAGCGTACCACCAGGGTCATCAGGGGCACGGTTACGCGGAGTTCGTCGAGGTGTCGGAGGAGGCGGCCAGCGAGAAGGCCGTCGACCCGGGGGTGCATTGCCATCTCCATTGCGGCTGCCACGTCGCCGTCAATCCGCACCAGCCGATTGCGGCCACGCCGCACTTGGCCTCGCGGGTGAGCTTCACGACGCTGGCCGCGTCCGTGCGCTCGGTTTTTCCGGACCGCCTGCCGAAACCCCCCCGGGCCTGAGTCGACGCTGCCTCGGGCTCGCCCCCGCGGAGCCGAGCGCTTCCGAGGCATAGCCGCACGTCACCCAGGATAAACGACCGCGCCGTCCGTGACGGCGCATGGTCTCGGCCGAGCGAACATCATGCGCATCCTCCTGACCGCGGTCCTCGTGGCCGCCGGTGTCCTCGCGGGCGCCGCACTCCCAGCCGTCTCCGGTTTTGTCCGTGGCCTCCTGACCTCGGTCGGCGTGCCGCCGTCCATGATCACGTACGCCGCAGGTCCAGGTGCGGTCGCCCCCGCCAGGGAGCCAGCCAAAGGGCCTGCCGAGGCCGCGGAAGACGGCCACGACAAGCCCTCGGCGGAGAAGGCCGACGGCAAGGCGCGCGGCGAGCATGAGCACTCCGAGTCGGAAGGCGAGGAGGGCCACATCAAGATGAGCGCCGAGCAGGTCGAGAACCAGGACATCAAGGTCGCCAAGGCCGAAGGCGGGACGATCTCCCGGCACATCCTCGCGCCGGGCACCATCACGCCGGACACCGACCGGATCGCCCGGGTCCCGGTACGGGTAGTCGGCACGGTTTCCGAGATGCGCAAGCGCCTGGGCGACGACGTGCGGAAGGGCGACGTCGTCGCCGTGCTCGACAGTCGCGAGGTCGCCGACGCCAAGAGCGAGTACCTCACCGCCATGGTGCAGTCTGACCTGCAGAAGATCAACTTCGAGCGCCAGCAGAAGCTGCTGGCGTCCGCGGCGGCGTCACAGGCCGCGTACGACAACGCCAAGGCCGTGTTCCAGGAGAACCAGCTGCGCGTCGACCTCGCCCGGCAGAAGCTCTCGGCGCTCGGCCTGAACGCCGCGGAGGTCGCCGCCGCCCAGAAGCGCGACGAGGCGACGCCCAATGCCTCGACGCTGCGCCAATACGAGCTGCGTTCGCCGCTGTCGGGGCGGATCGTCGAGCGCAAGGTCGACGTCGGCACCGCGGTGGGCAAGGAGGGCGACCCCGCCGACGTCTACACCGTAGCGGACCTCTCGACGGTCTGGATCGAGCTCTCCGTGCCGACCTCGGAACTCGCCAAGGTCAGGGAGGGCGCGGAGGTCACGGTCACCCCGGGCCAGGGGGAAGGCGAGCGTAAGGCCCGGGGCAAGGTCATCTTCGTCAGCCCGCTGCTCAACGCCGACACCCGCGCCGCGCGGGTTGTCGTCGCCCTGCCGAACAAGGACATGGCCTGGCGCCCGGGGACCTACGTCACCGCCGAGGTGGACGTGTCGCGCGACGACGTCGCCGTCCGGGTCCCCAAGGCAGCGGTCCAGACGGTCGAGGGCAAAAGCGTGGTCTTCGTGCGTACGCCGGAAGGGTTCGAGAAGCGCGAGGTGGAACTCGGCCGGTCCGACGACGATGCCGTCGAGGTCGCGTCTGGCCTGAAGCCCGGCGACGAAATCGCGGTCGGCAACACCTTCCTGCTGAAGGCCGAGCTCGGCAAGTCCGAAGCCGACCACGACCACTGAGGGGACGGACCATGATTGCCCGCATCCTCGACTTTTCCGTCCACCAGCGCTGGCTGATCCTCTTGCTGTCCCTGCTCGCCGCCGGATTCGGCGGCTACGCGGTGACCAAGCTGCCCATCGACGCGGTGCCCGACATCACCAACAACCAGGTCCAGATCAACACGACCGCGCCCTCGCTCTCGCCGGTCGACATCGAGAAGCAGGTCACCTACCCGGTGGAGACGGCGCTCGCCGGCATCAAGGGGCTCGAATACACGCGCTCGCTCTCGCGCAACGGCTTCTCGCAAGTCACCGCGGTCTTCGCCGAGAACCTCGACATCTACTTCGCCCGCCAGCAGGTCGCCGAGCGCCTCGCCCAGGTCAAGAAGGACCTGCCGCCGGGCGCCGAGCCTGCGATGGGCCCGATCTCGACGGGCCTGGGCGAGATCTACATGTGGTCGATCCACTACGCGAAGCCCGGCGACCGCAAGGTCTCGGAGGTCGGCAAGGCCGGCTGGCAGCCCGACGGCAGCTACCTGACCCCCGAGGGCCAACGACTCAGGACCCCGCTGGAGCAGACCGCCTTCCTGCGCACGGTCCAGGACTGGATCATCCGGCCGCTGATCAAGACCGTGCCCGGCGTCGCCGGGGTCGACGGCATCGGCGGCTTCGAGAAGCAGTACCACGTCCAGCCCAATCCCACGAAGCTCGCGTCCCTGGACCTGTCCTTCGCCGACGTCGGGCGCGCCCTCGACACGAACAACGCCAACCAGGGTGCCCGCTACCTGGAGGACAACGGAGAGGGCTACGTGGTCCGCGCCGCCGGCCGCCTGGAGAACATGGACGACATCGGCAACGTCGTGGTCGCGACCCGCGGGGGCATCCCGGTGCGGATCAAGGACATCGCCGAGGTCCGCATCGGCCGCGACCTGCGCACCGGCTCGGGCAGCGAGGACGGTCGGGAGGTCGTGATCGGCACGGCGCTGATGCTGATCGGCGAGAACAGCCGCACGGTGGCGGCCGCGGTCGACGCCAAGATGGACCAGATCCGCAAGAGCCTGCCGCCCGGCGTCGAGGTCCAGACCGTCCTCGACCGGACCCGCCTGGTCGAGGCGACCGTGAAGACGGTGGCCAAGAACCTGTCCGAGGGCGCGACCCTCGTCATCGTCATCCTGTTCCTGCTGCTCGGCAACATCCGCGCCGCAATCATCACGGCGCTGGTCATCCCGGTTGCCATGCTGATGACCATGACCGGCATGGTCGAGGCGAAGATCTCGGCCAACCTGATGAGCCTCGGGGCGCTCGACTTCGGGCTCATCGTCGACGGGGCGGTGATCATTACCGAAAACGCCCTGCGCCATCTCGCCGAGAGGCAGCATGAACTCGGGCGTACCCTCGACACCGAGGAGCGTCTCCGGACCGTCCGGGCCTCGGCCGAGGAGATGATCAAGCCGTCCCTCTACGGGCAGGCGATCATCATCCTGGTCTACGTCCCGCTCCTGACCTTCACCGGTGTCGAGGGGAAGATGTTCCAGCCGATGGCGCTCACTGTGATCATCGCGCTCGTTTCGGCTTTCGTCCTGTCGCTTACTTTCGTGCCGGCGCTCATCGCCATCGTCATCACGGGGAAGGTGACCGAGAAGGACAACCTCATCATCCGGGTGCTCAAGGCCGCCTACCGGCCCGTGCTCGGCGCCGCGGTCCAGGCCCCCTTCGCGTTCGTCGGCGGGGCCCTGCTGCTTCTCGTCGTCGCCGGCGTCCTGTTCACCCGGCTCGGCACAGAGTTCATCCCGACGCTGGACGAGAAGAGCATCGCGCTCAACGCCACCCGCATCCCGTCTACGTCGCTGAGCCAGTCGCAGGCGATGCAGCTCAAGGTCGAGCAGGCGGTCTCGAAGTTCCCGCAGGTGGCCTACGTCTTCTCGAAAACCGGCACCGCCGAGGTCGCCTCGGACCCGATGCCGCCGAACTCGTCCGACACCTTCGTGATCCTCAAGCCGCAGGAGGAATGGCCGGACCCGGAGCTGCCCAAGGCGGAGCTGCAGGAGCAGATCGAGAAGGCGGTCGGGCAACTCGCCGGCAACGTCTACGAGTTCTCCCAGCCGATCCAGCTGCGCTTCAACGAGCTGCTCGCCGGCAGCCGCGGCGACCTCGCCGTCAAGGTGTTCGGCGAGGAGTTCGAGCCGATGCTCAAGGTCGCCAACCAGGTCGCGGCGATCCTCAGGGGCATCGGGGGGGCCGAGGACGTTAAGGTCGAGCAGACGGCGGGCCTGCCGTTCCTGGAGATCAAGATCAACAAGGCCGAGGCGGCGCGCTACGGCCTCAGCACCGGGGCGATCCAGGACGTCATCGGCGCGGCGATCGGCGGCCGGGACGCCGGGGTCGTGTTCGAGGGCGACCGACGCTTCCCCATCGTGGTGCGCCTCACCGACAAGGTGCGCGAGGACCGGGAGGCCCTGGAGAACATCCCGGTGCCGCTGCCGCCCGGCCTGAACGGCCGGGCGACCTCGGTCCTGCTCAAGCAGGTCGCGAGCTTCTCCGTCGCGGAGGGGCCGAACCAGATCTCGCGCGAGAACGGCAAGCGCCGGGTCGTCGTCACCGCCAACGTCCGCGGGCGCGACATCGGCTCGCTCGTGGCGGAGGCGCAGGCGAAGGTCGGGAGCCAGGTGCAGCTGCCGCCGGGCTACTACGTGACCTGGGGCGGGCAGTTCGAGAACCTCGCCTCGGCCAAGAAGCGGCTCGCCGTGGTCGTGCCGGTCTGCTTCTTCCTGATCTTCCTGCTGCTCTACTCCGCGCTCGGCAGCCCGCGCGACGCGCTCCTCGTGTTCAGCGCAGTCCCGCTGGCGCTCACCGGCGGCATTGTCGCCCTGTGGCTTCGCGGCATGCCGGTGTCCGTGCCGGCGGCGGTCGGGTTCATCGCGCTCTCGGGCGTGGCGGTGCTGAACGGCCTCGTGATGCTGACATTTATCAAGCAGCTCGTGGCGGAAGGCCGCCCCAAGCGGGAGGCGATCCTGGAAGGCGCCATGACGCGGCTCCGGCCGGTGGCCATGACGGCCTTGGTCGCCTCCCTCGGCTTCGTGCCGATGGCCATCGCCACCGAGACCGGGGCCGAGATCCAGCGGCCGCTCGCCACCGTGGTCATCGGCGGCCTGATCAGCGCGACCCTGCTTACGCTGGTCGTGTTGCCGGCCCTCTACGCGCGCTTCGGCAAAGTCGCGCCCTCGCAGGCCGGGCAGCGGGCCCTGGAGCCCCAACCGCGCCGACTCAAGGCGGCGGAATAGTCCGATGCGTGCCGCATCGTTCCGAGCCGCCGTCCTGGCCATCTTTGCACTGACGCGGGCTGGCGCAGCCGCGGAGCCTCAGCCCGAGGAAGCGCCCTTTGGCCTGGCCTGGGGGCCCATTGCCGAGGTGCCGCGCCCCGTGAGCGTCGACCGCGAGGCAAACCTGACCGCGCTCCACTACCTTCAGGGGGAGTGGCCCGCGACAGGTTCCGGAACCGCCGAGGTCGTCCTCGTGGTCTGCCGCGACGAGGGGCTGCAGCAGGTCGTCTGGGTGGGGCTGCCCCTGTCCGGCAGGGAACTCGGGCGCACACGCCAGGCAATCCATGAGGAAGGGGTCAGACGCTACGGCGAGCCGAGCCGCGGTCCGCTGGCGAATTCCGAGGTGTGGCCCGGCGGACGGGCCCTGCTCGCGAGCCGCGAACTCGCGGACGGGCGACACCAGCTGGTCATGACCGCCTTCGGCCCCGGCTTCGCGGCTTGTTCGCAGTCTCATCTCGTGTCGACCGGTCACCCGGCGGGCGCCCACGTCGCCGATCTCGTCGGTGTCGCGGATCATTGAGACCGCTCGCCGACGGTCGACGGGCACCCGACGGCCGCAAGCGAGCGTGATGGGATTGAGGTCAATCATATCATCACGGCGAGAGCCGAAGGCGGGACCATGAATGATAACCAGATCTATCATCTGTCCGTCACGACGACCGCAATGATCGCGGTCCTCAGAACATCCACGCTCGCAATGATGACATTTGTAATGAACAAGCTCCCACACGAGGAAAGGGAGGCCGTAATCCAAGAAATCGCTCGCACGATAGGCGAAATTCCTCCTGATTATTCACAAGACAGTCCGATTGGGACGAAGTTTTATGAGGACGTCGCCATGCAGGCGCCGGGGCTGGCACGAGATTTCGCGCGCGATCTGCGACGCGCGCTAAGATGATCTTTGCACGCCGGGTTCGCTGATCCATGATTTTCGCGCGAACAGGTCGATAAATCTTGCCACGAACGGCCCAAAAATTTTGAGCGAAGATCTACTGTCCGGAAGGATGCGTCGCGTGGCCGTCTCGTCCACGATGACGGGGGCCGCGAAAGTCTCCCTGTTCTTCTTGGGTCTGGTCCGAGCGAGCGCACGCAGGTTCCCCTGACCTCAAGCAAACCTGTTCGGCTACGCCGGCAGGGCCCCCATCGAACGAAGGATTGGACGCCACATGGGACATGGACATTCGCACGGGGGCGGCATCCCATCCGGCTCGGCTGCCGGCCGGAACAAGGGTCGTCTCGCGTGGGCGCTCGCGCTGACGCTGACCTACATGGCCGCGGAAGTCGTAGGCGGCCTGCTCACCGGCAGCCTCGCGCTGCTCGCCGATGCCGCGCACATGGTCACCGATGCCGGCGGCCTCGCCCTGTCCCTGCTTGCCATCCACTACGCCGCCAAGGCGCCGACGCCGGGCAAGAGCTTCGGATACATGCGTTTCGAGATCCTGGCGGCGCTTGCCAACGCTGTCGTGCTCCTCGGTGTGACGGCCTACATCCTCTACGAGGCATACCGCCGGTTCGTGGAGCCGACCGAGATCCTCGGCTGGCCAATGATGCTGGTGGCGCTGGTCGGACTTGGCGTGAACCTCGCCAGCATGCGGCTGCTGGCCGGCGGCTCGTCGGAGAGCCTCAACATCAAGGGGGCCTACTTCGAGGTGTTCTCGGACATGCTGGGCTCCGTCGGGGTCATCGTCGCCGCGCTCGTCGTGATGGCGACCGGTTGGCGTTGGGTGGATCCGCTGGTCGGCGCCGGCATCGGCCTGTTCATCGTGCCGCGCACGTGGCGCCTGCTGAACGAGGCGCTGCACATCCTGCTGGAGGGCACGCCGCCGGGTGTCGACCTCGATGCATTGAAGGCCGGGATCGAGGCGATGCCGAATGTCCGGCGAGCCTACGACCTGCATGCCTGGACGCTGACTTCCGGCTTCGACGCCATGAGCGGGCACGTGATCGTGGACGATGTGGCCCATGGCCCTGACATGATCCGGGGCGTCCGTTCCATGCTGAAGGAACGCCATGGCATCGAGCACGTCACCATCCAGGTCGAGGACGAGGCCCTCGCGGCCGAGGCCGTTCACTTGCCGGTGTGACGGCGGCGACCATGGCAGGTAAGAAGCTCGGCCGCCAGCAACTCTACTGGGGTCCCAAGAATCGGAAGAAGCGCCGGGCGGCCGCGCACCTGAAGCGCGCGGCGGGCCGTGACCTCTCCAAGGCGATGGCGCTGGTCCTGCTGATGTTCGGGCTTCTGGTGCTCCTGGAGCGCTGCACCTGAGTGGAGCCGCTGGGCCGGGACGCAGACCTCTCCGGGCTGCGTCCCGGCCCAGCGGCCGGTCCTGCTTACTGCTTCTCGAAACGAGCCTGGATGGTGTGTCCGTGCATCTTGGCGGACAGCACCACCTTGGCGCCAGCCGTAAGCGGCGCCTTCAGTTCGGCCACGAGTTTGTTCGGCGCTGCCGGCTTCAAAGTTAAGGTCTCCGTCTTGCCCGCGGCTTGGACGAAGGCCTTGGCCGAGAGGCCGGCCGTGTCGGCTGGCTTGCCGTCCTCGCCGGTCACGAAGAACGTGACTCCCGTGTCCGTCGCGACGAACTCGATGGGGTGGCCGTCGGCCACCGTCGTCTGGCCGCCGTTCGGGCCCGCCGCGAGGCAGGGCGACGCCAGGGCGAGCGCGATGGCGAGGATAACGGTGGGGAGGGGTGAGCGCATGTCGGTGTCCATTCTCGGGTGGTCGGGAAGGTTCAGAACGCCTCGGCGGGCGCGCCTCGCGGGGCCTCGGGTGAAGCCTCGGAACCGCGGCGGGCATCGTCCCGCAACCGCTCCAGGGGCGCGCGCCCGAAGGTCAGAAACAGGACCGGGGTCAGCACCGTATCGAGCAGCGTGGCGCTGATCAGGCCGCCGAAGATCGTCACCGCCACGGGGTGGAGGATCTCCTTGCCCGGCGCGTCGGCGCCGACCAGCAGCGGCACCAGGGCGACGCCGGCCGACAGCGCCGTCATCAGAACCGGAGCGAGGCGTTCCAGGCTGCCGCGGATCACGAGCTCCCGGCCGAACGGCATGCCCTCGTGGATCGCCAAGTTCAGGTAGTGGCTGATCTTGAGGATGCCGTTGCGGGTGGCGATGCCGGTCAGGGTGATGAAGCCGATCATCGAGGCCACGGAGAGCGGCTGGCCGGCGAGCCACAGGGCGGCGACCGAGCCGATCAGCGCCAGCGGGATGCTGCCTAATATGATGGCCGTGAACACCACCGAGCGGTAGCGGCTGTAAAGCAGCGCGAAGACCAGCGCGAGCGAGAGCAGCGAGAGAAGACCGATGGTCCGGCTCGCCTCCGCCTGGGCCTGGAACGAGCCCTCCAGGCTCGTCGTGTACCCGTTGGGCAGGCTCGCCGCCGCCACCTTCCCCTGGATGGCCTGCACGATCTTGCCCATGTCGGCACCGGCCTGCGTATTGGCCTGGACCACGATGCGGCGGCGGGCATTCTCGCGCAGGATCTGATTGGGCCCGTCAGTCTCGCGGATGTCGGCGATCTGCCGGGCGGGGACCCAGCCGGACGGCGTCTCGACCAGCATGTCGCCGAGCCGCTGGGTAGTGCGCATGGCGTCGGACAGGCGCATCACCACGTCGAAGCGGCGGTACCCGTCTACCACGCGTGAGACCATCTGCCCGTTCGAGAGCCGGCTCAGCTGCTCGACCAGGGCTGCCGGCTGGACCCCGTAGAGGGCGGCCCGGGCGTAGTCGACGCGGATCTCCAGCTGCGGGATGAGCACCTGCTTCTCGACCTGCAGGTCAGCGAGCCCGGGGATGTCGGCGAGCCGCCCGCGGATGTCCTCGGCGAGGGACCGCAGGGTGTCGAGGTCCTCGCCGAAGACCTTCAGCGCAATCTCGGCGCGAACGCCCGAGAGCATGTGGTCGAGCCGGTGCGAGATCGGCTGGCCAACATTGACGTTGACCGGAAGGACCGCGAGGCGCCCCCGGATGTCGGCGACGAGCTCGGGCTTAGTCCGGGCGCCGGGCTTCAAGTCGATTTCCAGGTCGGACGAGTGCACGCCCTCGGCGTGCTCGTCGAGCTCGGCGCGGCCGGTGCGGCGACCGATGGACCTCACGTCCGGCATCGCCAGAAGCAGCCGCTCGGCCACGAGGCCGATCCGGTTGCTCTCGGCGAGCGAGATGCCGGGGTTGAAGGCCATGTTGACCGTGAACGAGCCCTCGTTGAACGGCGGCAGGAAGGCGCGCGGCAGGTAGGCCGCCGCGACCCCGGCCGCCGCCACCGCCAGTCCGGCGACCAGCATGACCGGCCGGGCATGGCCGAGCACGCCCCGCAGGAGGGCGGCGTTGCCGCGCTTGAGCAGCTTGAGAAAGCGGCTGTCGTGCTCCTCAAGGCGCCTCAGGCCTGGCAGGAGGTAGTAGGCCAGCACCGGCGTCAGGGTGATCGAGACGAGAAGGCTCGCCAGGATCGAGACGATGTAGGCCTGCCCGAGCGGCGCGAAGAGCCGGCCCTCGATGCCCGAGAGCGCGAAGAGCGGCACAAAGACCAGCACGATCACCATCGTCGCGTAGACGATGCCGGAGCGCACCTCGTTGGAGGCCGAGACCACCACCTCGAAGACCGAGCGCGGGTTGCCGGCCCGCCGGTTCTCGCCGAGCCGGCGGAAGATGTTCTCCACGTCGACCACCGCGTCGTCGACGAGCTCGCCGATGGCGATGGCGAGGCCGCCGAGCGTCATCGTGTTGATGGACAGCCCGGCGAGGTGGAAGACGACCGCGGTCGCGAGGATCGAGACCGGAATCGCCGTGAGCGAGATCGCGGTGGTCCGGACGTTCAGCAGGAAGGCGAACAGGACGACGGCGACGACGGCGACCGCCTCCATCAGCACGGTCTCGACGTTGTGGATCGAGGTCTCGATGAAGTTCGCCTGCCGGAAGATCAGCTGGTCGGCCCGCACGCCCTTGAAGGCGCAGGCTTCCCCGGCGGGCTCGGCCAGGGATGGGCCCGACCCGCCCTTGCCCGCCCCGCAGGCGTTCAGGCTCGCGGTGATGTCCTTGAGCGCCGCCTCGACCTCGCGGGTGAGCCGGACCGTGTCGACGCCCGGCTGCTTCTCCACCGACACGACGACGGCCGGCGAGCCCATGTAGCCGCTGTCGCCGCGCTTGACCCGGGCCGCGAAGGAGACCTCGGCCACCTGCCGCAGGTAGATCGGCCGGTTGTTGACCGTAGCCACGACCATGTTGCGCAGGTCGTCGAGGTTCATGGTCCGGCCGAGGTTCCGGATCAGGTACTCGCGGGCGTACTGGTCCGTGAAGCCGCCGCCTGTGTTGGTCCCGAACTGCGCGAGGGCCGTCTCCAATTGGGCGTGGGTGACGCCGAGTGCCCGCAGCGCCGTCGGCTGGGGCGCCACGCGGAACTGACGCACCTCGCCGCCCATCGGGATGACCTGGGCGACACCCGGGATCGCGAGGAGGCGCGGCCGGATGGTGAAGTCGGCCAGTTCCCGCAGTTGCATCGGCGAGACCGTGCCGCCGCTGAGCGCCACCATCACGATCTGGCCCATGATCGAGGAGACCGGGCCCATCATCGGGTTCACCGTGGGCGGAAGCTGCGGACGCACCATCGCGAGCCGCTCCGACACCTGTTGCCGATTGCGGTAGATGTCGGTCCCCCAGTCGAACTCGACGTAGATCACCGATAGGCCGACGCCCGAAACCGAGCGGACCCGGGTGACGCCGGGCAGGCCGTTCATCTGGGTCTCGACCGGGAAGGTGACGAGTTGCTCGACCTCCTGGGGCGCTAGGCCTTCCGCCTCGGTCATGATCGTGACGGTCGGCCGGTTCAGGTCGGGGAAGACGTCGACGGGCAGCTTGGTCGCCGTGAAGGCGCCGTAGACCACCAGCACGGCGGCCAGCGCCAGCACCAGCAGGCGGTTGCGCAGGGATTGCGTGACGAGGAGCGTGAACACGGGCGGCCTCCTCAGCGGACCTGGTTGAGGAGTTCCGCGCCCTGGGTCACGATCCGCTTGCCCGGAACGGCCCCCGACACCACCAGGACCTGCCCGGCGTCGAGCGGCTCCACCCGGACCTCGCGCGGCTCGAAGCGCTCGGGCGCGGTGTGCTCGTAGACGATGCTCTGGCCGTTACCGCCGCGGACCACGCTCATGCGCGGAAGGGCCAATCCTTTCTGCTGCGCGTCGGTCGCGGCCAGCACGGTCACGAACTGCCCGGTTCGGAGCTCCGGCGGCGCCCCCTCCACTGCGAAGTGCATCGGTACCGCCTGGCTGCGGTCGGCGAGCCCCGCACCCATGTAGGCAAGCCGCAGCATCCGTCCGTCGGCCATGCGGGCCGTGGCGTCCTGCCCCCCCGCCAGCGCGTCAAAGCTAAGGGCCTCGACCCAGAGCCGGTTCGGATCGACGATTTGGAAGACCTGCACGCCGGGGCTCGCCATCTGCCCGGCCACCGCGTTCGCCTCTGCGATGACCCCGTCGACGGGGGCCTTCAGGGCCTCGGACTGCTGGCGGATGTTGTCGAGGGCCGCGCGGCGGTCGAGCAGACCCTTGAGCTCGGCCTGGGCGTCCTCCAACTGGACCTGCGAGACGGAGCCGCCCGGCGCGAGCTTGCGGAAGCGCTCGACCCGACGCTCGGTGATGGCGATCTGCTGGTCGAGCTCGCCCTGGCGCTGGCGCATGTCGGAGGCGTCCACCGCCTGCACCGGCGGGGTCACGTAGGCGAGCACCTCGCCCTTGCGCACCCGCGTGCCGAGGCGTGGGAAGATTCCCGATTCCGGCGGCGACAGCCGGCCGCCGACGGAGGACTGGACGACCCCGCTGGCGCTCGGGTCGGGGACGATGCGGCCCGGCAGCTCGACGGTGCGGCGCAGGGTGTCGGCGGCGGTCACGAGGGTCCGGACGGCGAGGACGCGCTGAGTCGGCTTCGGCACGAAGATCGAGCCGTCCGGCTGGCGCCGGGCCAGGTCCTGCCCGCCCGGGGCCGGCGCGGCCATCCGGGAAGTCTGGGGCGCATCGGCGCCCTTTCCGCCGTGGTCGTGGTCATGACCGTCGGCCGCGAAGGCGCGCGGCGCGAAGGCGAGGGCGACGACGAGCACGACCAAGGCGGTGGCGGGCAAGTAACGGCGCCCGCGCATCAGGAGCGTGACCGCGATGCCCAGCAGGAAGCCGATGCCCCCGATGGCCAGGGGCAGCGGGTCGGCCTCCTTGAGGTGGCGCTGGAAGTCGTGGGCCGCCGCGAGGCCGGTCGCCCAGGCGGAGGCGCCCGCGGCCGGCGCGGCCGCCGGTGCCTCCGGGACGGTCAGCGTGACGGGGAACATGTCGGTCGCGCCGGCCACGGTCACGGAGAAGAGCACCTCGTGCTCGCCGGGATGCAGGCTCCAATGGGCATCGAGGGCGTAGCTGCCGTCCGGCATCGGCGACACGGCGGCGGTCCCGTCCGGGGTCTCGGCCTGCACGACGGCGTCCGTCACCGGCTCGTTGGTGCCGACGCGGTCGAGGAACACCGACAGGCGACCGTTGCGAGCAACGGCCACCAACTCCAGGGTGTCCGTGCTCGATGTGCCGCGCGGCGCGGTCGCCGCCGGCGGGGCCTGCGCCTCGTTGCCGTGGTCATGCCCCTCGTGCGCGGCGGACATCGACGGCGCACCGGCCCACAGGGCGAGCGCAAGGAAAGCCGCCCGCAGGGCGGTGGCGGAGGGAACACGCATGGGAAAACCGAGCCTTCGCGACAGGGAGGCAGGCGGCAGCCCTCACGGGCGGCAGCCCGGCGCGCGCCGAAGCGCGGACCTCAGGCGAAGGTTCGGGGGGGCTCGGGCAGCGTCTCCAGGACCACGCTGTCGAACGCGACCGTCCGGATGCCGGCCAGCGCAGGCCCGGGCTTCCAAGCTACGGTCGCGGCGAAGGCATCCGAGCGCGCGAACGAGGCGTGGCAGCAACACAGGCCACAATGGCCCGCCGCCTCGTCGCCGGCACGGTCGGCATGATCGGCTACGTCGCCGACTTGGTCCGCGCTCGCCGGGCCGGGATGCCCGGCCGCGGAGACCTCGACGTGGCCGTCGTGCGTCGCACCCGCGTGCGGGTGTCCCGCACCCGTCACCGCGACGGCGACGAGCGTCACGGTCAGGAAGACCGTGAGAAGCGAACGCCAGAGGGTGCGGCTGGCCCACATGGGAGGCACCATTACCACGGCCAAGCAGTTCCGGCCACGCAAATTCCGGTGCCGGTCGACACCTGCCGGAACGGGGGCAACCTTCCCTTAGGCATCGTCGACGGGACGATGCGTTCCACGGGGAACGGTCGCGACAGCTTGGCCGTTCCCCGGGCGCCTCCCTTGACCCGGGATGGCCCCAGAACCGCCGGCCATGACCGGCGGTCGTTCATCGGAGAGGAAGACCCATGAGGAAATGCCTGCTCGTCGCCGCCGTCCTGGCCGCCTTCGGGGCCGCCGGTGCGGCTTCCTCCGCCTCGGCCGCGCCCGCCCTGCCAGGCGCCGTGAGCGCGCCGTCGGAGGTGGTCTCGGTGCGGATGGACCGCATGCACGGCCACCATCATCATCGCGGCCACATGATGCGGCATCGCGGTCACGGCCACATGATGCGGCATCACCACCACGGTCGCGGCCACATGATGCGGCACATGCACCGCCACCACCGGATGTGAGCCGGTCAGGGTTCCGCGGGCCCCCGTCCCCCGCGGCTGCCCGTGGCCGCGCGGGCACGCTTCAGGCCGAACCCCGGGACCTATCGGTCCCGCGCGGTGCGGCCGTCACCGCCGTCGCGGGCGACACCGTCGTCGGCGGTACCACCACTTCCCGTCGCCTACGGCGAGGCCTGGGAGCCCGCCGTTCCCAGCGCGACGCGGGCCGAGGCCGTGCGTCGAAAGCGGTCGTGTCGCGCCCGGCCCTGCGGGTCCGCATGCACGCGCTCGATCCAGCCGCGGCGCAGGAGCACGTCCCTGCACCGCCCGTCGAGCCGCGAGCCCTCGATCCCGCCGTCGTCCGGGACCTTGAGCAGCACCGCCCGATGCCGCTCGGTCAGCGTCCAACCGAAGGGGGCCGCCTCCCGGTCCGCCGCGGCCGGGTCCCGCCCCAGCGCCGACAGGATGGCGTCGAGGCCGTCCGTCAGGGCCGCCGGCCCCGGCTGCAGGATGAGAGGCGACGTGATCTCGACGATGCGGTTCGCCCGCACGGCGGGCACGGTGTCCCAGCCCGGGCGGGCCGCGATGCGGGCCGGAACGACCTTCTTCCCGCACCAGGAGGCGAGGATCACCTCGGGCGCCGCGGCGATCACCGCCTCGGGCGCGACGATGCGGTCCTTCGCTGCGGCCTTGGCCGCGAGGTCCGGGAAGACGTCGTCGCCGCCGGCGATCCGGACGAGCTCCGACACCCAGCCGATGCCGGAGATCAGGGGCTCGTCCCATTCCTCGAAGTACACACGGGGCCGGGGCCGCCCCCGTGCCCCCGCGGCCACACGCGCCAGCCGGTCCCCGTAGCCGCGGGCCAGGGCATCGGCCCGCCCGCCCTCGCCGACGAGGGCGCCGACTGTGCGGATCATGGCGAGTATGCCGGCGACGTCCCGGTGGTTGAAGGCGTGCACGGCGACGCCGGCCCGGACGAGCTCGGCCACGATGTCCGCCTGCAGGTCCGAGAAGGCGAGCACGAGGTCGGGGGCGAGCGCGAGGATATTGGGGATGTCGGCGCTGGTGAAGGCCGAGACGCGCGGCTTCTCCTTCCGGACCCGGGGCGGGCGCACCGCGTAGCCCGAGACGCCGACGATGCGGTCCTCTTGGCCGAGAAGGTAGAGGGTCTCGACCGTTTCCTCGGTGAGGCAGACGAGCCGCTCGGGTGGATGGCAACGCATGGGACGTCCATGACGCCCTTCAGCACCGAACGGGAGCAGGCTTGGCGCCCCCGGTGCGGACGAGGCTTCCAGCGGTCCGTAACGCACATGCCGAACGCGGTGAACCATTTGGCCGCCCGGGTCGCCCTTCGTCGATAGCTATACGAGCCTTACCCTGAGCAGTCGCAGGGCGTTCGCCGTTACCAGGACCGTCGCGCCGGTGTCGGCTAGAATTGCCGGCCACAGCCCCGTGATGCCGGCCACCGTCGTGATCAGAAATGCCGCCTTCAGGCCGAGGGCGATGCCGATGTTCGCCCGGATGTTCGAAAGGGTCCGGCGGGAGAGCCCGACCATCCGCGCCACGTCGACGACCCGGCCGTGCAGGACCGCGGCATCGGCGGTTTCCAGGGCGACGTCGGCCGCTCCGCCCATCGCGATGCCGACGTCGGCCACCGCGAGCGCCGGGGCGTCGTTGATGCCGTCGCCGACCTTCGCCACGACCGCGCCCCGGGCCTGGAGCTCGCGTACGATCCTCTGCTTATCCTCCGGCAGGAGTTCCGCGCGCGCCTCGATGCCGAGGGTCCCGGCCACGGCCTGGGCGGTGCGGGCGTTGTCGCCGGTGAGCATGACCGCATCGATGCCTTTCCCGGCCAAGCGGTCGATTCCGTCCCTTGCGTCGGGCCTCGGCTCGTCGCGCATGGCGATCAGGCCTGCCAGGACGCCGTCCACCACCAGGGCGGCCACCGTCTTGCCCTCACCGTTCAAGGCGGAGATCCGTCCCTGCTGCTCGGGCGAGAACGCCGTCCGGGTTCCCGCCTCGCGCGGCGAGCCAAGGAACAGGCCGAGCCCCCCGACCTTGCCGGTGATCCCCTTGCCGGCGAGCGCCGACGCGCCGAACGCCGGCGGGACCGGCGCCCCGGCCTCGGCGGCCTTCGCCAGGATGGCCCGGGCGAGCGGGTGCGACGAGCCGCCCTCCAGGGCGCCGGCCAGCGAGAGCACGTCCCGTTCCGCACGGCCGAACGCCAGGACGTCCGTCACCACCGGCCTGCCCTCCGTCAGCGTCCCGGTCTTGTCGAAGGCGACCGTCGTCACCGCGGCCAGCCGCTCCAGCACCGCGCCGCCCTTGATGAGCAGGCCGCGGCGGGCGCCGGCCGAGAGCCCCGCCGCGATGGCCGCCGGGGTCGAGACGACCAGCGCGCACGGGCAGCCGATCAGCAGGATGGCGAGCCCCTTGTAGACCCATTCGCCCCACGACGCTCCGGCGAGGAGCGGCGGGGCCACGGCGACGAGCGCCGCCACGGCGACCACGGCGGGGGTATAGACCTTCGAGACCCGGTCGATCAGGCGCTCGGTCGGGGCCTTCGACTCTTGCGCCTCCTCCACCAGGCGCACGATCCGGGCGATGGTGTTGTCCCGCGCCGCCGCGGTGACCCGGACGCGCAACGCGCCCTCCCCGTTCACCGTGCCGGCGAACACCGCGTCCCCGGCGGCCTTGCGCCTCGGCACGCTCTCGCCGGTGACCGGCGCCTCGTCCACCGCGCCAGCGCCGTCGATCACGGTCCCGTCCGCCGGGACGCGGTCGCCCGGGCGCACCAGCACGGTCGCCCCGACCCGGAGGCTCGCCGCGGGAACCCGCTCGGTCACGCCGCCGCGCTCCAGGAGGGCCGTCTCCGGCACCAAGCCGGTGAGCCCGCGGATGCTCGCCCGGGCGCGCCCCGCGGCGACGCCCTCCAGCACCTCGCCGACCAGGAACAGGAACACGACGGTCGCGGCCTCCTCGGTCGCCCCGATGAGGGTCGCCCCGACGGCGGCCACCGTCATCAGCGTCTCGATGGAGAACGGCGTGCCGTGCCGGGCCGCGGCCAGCGCCCGGCGGCCGACCGGCACAAGGCCGATCGCCATGGCGGCGAGGAAGGCCCATTGGTCCGTCGCCGGCACGGCGTGGCCGAAGACGTAGGCCAGCGCCAAGGCCGCGCCGCAGGCGAACGCCAGCAGCGCCTTCGGCGCGCGCCACCAGGGAAGCTCTGCAGCCTCCGTTCCCGACGCCGCCGTCGCATCCGGGTCCGCGACACCGTAGCCCAGACCGCGGACGGTCGCCGCGATGGCCCCCGCGTCGGTGCCCGGGCCGTGGCGCACCGTGAGGGTCTCGGCCGCCACCGAGACCTGGATGTCCTCGATGCCGGGCAGGCGCCGGACGGCGTTCTCCACCTTGGCCGCGCAGGAAGCGCAGTCCATCCCCGTCACGCGCAGGCGCGTCGGGAGCCTCTCCGTTCGGTCCAGGGTCGCCGCGTCGCTCATCGCCGGAGCCTTCCTCATCTCTCCCGCGAGACCGTACTTGCTAGAGCCGCTAGAGAAGCAAGCGGCTTCGGCGGGGGGCGGCCCCGACCCGGCCGGGGCACGACCGGAGGCGACCTCATGGGCCGGTGGGACCTCCTTCGGCGGGGCCACCCCGTGACCGTAACGCGTATCCCGTAGCGTTACCTGCTATGCGTTCGCCGCGGAGTCGAGCGCCGCACCTCCCGCAACCGCGCCCGGCGCCGTCCGGGGCCGCCTCCCGACGAGGCGGCCCGTCACCCATGGCTCGCCCGACCCGGCATCGCGCTCTCGCCGTCCCACGGGCGATCTCCCCGCACAGCGGCGAACCGCTCGTCCGGGAGCTCCTCGAACGGCCTGCCCTCGTCGATCCGCCCGCGAAGCTTGTAGCGAAGCCGTCCCGGCGTGATCCTCTGGAACCGCTCCGACGCCCCGATCCACGCGGGGTCCAACCGGTCCAGAATCTCCCCCGCCGTCAACGGCCCCGCCTCCGCGAGCAGGTCGTGGACCGCGCGCACGAATTGGCGCCAGAACCGGCGCTTGCCCACCTCCGGAACCCCGCCCGCGCCGCACTCCTCCGCCGGCGGCTCGACTTCCGGTGCCGGCCGCGCCTCGACAAGGCCGAATCGGCCCTCGATCTCGGCCAGTCCCTCGCCCGCCTCCACCATGCGAAGCAGGTGGTAGCGCAGCCATCCCGGGGTCAGCGGCAGGCCCACGCTCTCGCCCTGGCGCCGCAGCGAGGCCGGCAGCGCCCGGTAGATCGCGTGGACCGGCATCGGCCCGCGCTCGCGCATCGCCGCCTCGACCGCGTCGCGCACCTCGGCCCAGAACGCATCCGCCTCGCGGGCGAGCTTCTTCCCCATGACGGCATCGACGAAGCCGCACCCGGCGGCCGCCTCCGGCGCGGGAGGCCCCGCAACCGCCGTCGGGGCCGCAGGTTCGACCGCGGGCGCCGTGCCTCCGGCGGCGCGCAGCCGATCCAGCTCGGACTGCAGCGCCGCGACCTTGTCCTCAAGATGGTCGACCTGCGCGGCTGCCTCCGCGAGGATTTCCTCTTGCGCCTGCCGGCGGCGCTCGACCTCGGCGAAGTCCGACAGCCGCTCCCGCGTCGCCTCCACCCGCGCCTGCTCAAGCAGGTCCCGCGCAAGCGCGGCGAGCCGCTGCTCGAAGGCTTCCGGCAAGTCCGCCCGCTCGATGGCCGGGTGGTAGCCCTCGTCCGCCTTCCACTTGGCGAGCGGCTTGGCGATGTCCCCGAAGGACCCGCTTCCGAGCTCCTTCCTGACCGAGCGGACCGAGACCCGCTCCTTCAGGCTCCCGGGCGGGGCCGGCCGCGCTCGTATCCGCGCCGCCGCCGCCCTGACATCGTTCTCAGTGACCATGCCCGCCATTCCGTCCGATGCCGGCATGATGGACGCGAGCGGTGAAGGAATGGTCGTCGCGCACGTCCGACGCACCCGACGGCCCGACCGGTAACGTAGCGGGTGACGCAGGGCGTTACGCGTGACGCGCCCTCGGCAGGCCGCGGCCTCGGCCGGATGAGCCGACGTCGGGGTGCCGGCCCGGCCAGGGCACGTGCGCGTCGTCGCGGGGCGGTCCGCCGCCGTTGCCCGGGCGATCCGCACGCCTCGGCCGCCGTATACAAGGAGCCGGGCGAAATATCGCCTTAACCTAGACGGGTCAAAACCTCTAGTGACTATAGATTTTGCTGGCTGATCGGCCCTAATCCGCGCTATTATTCGATTGTGCCAAGGGGCACGGACCAACTCACGGAGGTTTCCCGTGATCGCAGCGTTCTACGCCGACGATAGCTCGGCCGGCCAAGCAGCCCTCCTCGCAAGCAGCGCCCTCGACCGGATCTCCGAGCGGATCGACCACTCGCCGAGCCTCTTGGCGGGCGGCGACCGGATCGCCGAGTCGCTTCCGGCCGCCCTCGACGCCGCGCGCGCCAGCGGACGCCACCTGATGGTGGCCCTGCCGCTCGCCCACCTCAACGACCATGCCATCCGGAGCCGCGTCGACGTCGCGGTCGTCTCGTTCGGGCCGGATCCGGTGGCGGCGTCCGCGGCGCTGCGCGCGATGGCGGCGGACCCGCTCCACGACCTGCCGCCGCCCTGGCTGCTCGCCTGTTGCGGCGATGGACGGCCGGCGGGACTGCGCACGCTGCCGGTGACGTTCAAGGCGCTCCGGCGCGCGAAGGCCGCCCGGCTCCTGGCCGGCGCCCCCTGCGCCGAGACGAGGGCGCGCTCCGTCGGGCTCGCCGCCGCGCTGCACCTCGTCGCCGAGGACCCGCACGCGCCCCGCCTCGATCCGGCCCGCCTCGGTGCGCTGTTCGAGGAGCCGGGGAGCGCCGCCGACCTGAGGCTCCGGGCGAGCCTCCTGGGACTGGCCGCCGACCTCGGCGGCGAGGAGGGCGCGACCGTGGAGGCGGCCGCCCCGAGGATGCCGATCCGGCGTCCGGCCGTGCGGCGCAGGCCGACGCCGCCGGGCCTGCGCCGGCTCGGGGCCGCCAGGCCCCGCGTCGCGCCCCGCCACGCGGCGGGCTGCGCGTGTGCCGCCCGTTCCTGATGGAGGATGCCATGACGACCCGCACCAAGCTCGCCTGGAACGACGCCCCGTCCACGTACCCGGCCGGGGATCCGGGCCGGGGTCGCCGCCCGCGGCGGCGCCCCGCCGCCCGGAAGGCCCGTGCCAGGACGATGGGGCGCCTCGCGCCGCCCGACGCCGCCCTCCCGCCCCTCGTCGCGGGCGCCCGGACCGTGTGGGACGAGCCCCCGCTCCCGCTGCTGCTCGACGGCGACTTCGACCACGACGACGGCGGGGCGACGACCCTCGCCCTGCGCCTGCATCTCGCCATCCGCGACGAGGAGGACGGCTGGTCCCGCGCGTGAGCGGGTCGGTCCGGTCGACGATATCCACAGAAGCTGTGAATACCGACGAATTTTGTGCATAAAGACTTGCGCGTCTACGAATATTATTGAATTGATGTTCGTTTTTGCGCTATTATTCGCTTCCTCAATCTCGCACGTCTGACGCCACCGATCCGCCGGCAGCCTCGCCGCGCGGCCGCTCGGCGTTCGTGCCTTTCACGGAGGCTTCCCCTGATCAGCGCCACCTTCGGATGCGCCGGGCGCACGGACGCCACGCACACCGCCCTGATCCTCGCCGACGCCCACGCCACGCTCGGCGAGGCCGTGACCCTCGTCCGCGTCACCTTGCCCGGGGAGGCGGCCCTCCCCGAGCGCCGCTACCGTCCCGACGAGGTGACGGTCGCGGAACATGCCGTCGCGGCGGCCGGCGAGGCCGACGCGCTGCTCGTCGATGAGATCGTCGCCGCGGCCGCCGTCGGCCACGTGATCCTCGACCTCCCGGAACGGTGCCTCGCTGACGGCGCGTTGCGATCCCGCATCGACGTGGCGGTGATGGTCGTCGGCCCGACGCCGCTCGAAGAGCACATGGCGGCCTGCGCCCTCGCCGATGCCGATGCGGGAACCGACGCCGACACGCCCGAGGCCGGCGGCACGCTCCCGGGCAGGCCGGCCCCGGTCTGGCTGCTCGGCTGCGGGCGGGGTGGGGGCGCCCCGGCCGCGGCGGCCTTCGCGGCCGCGATGGCGCGTCTCGCGGTCTGCGCCGCGGCCGGGCGGCCGCGGGTCCTGCCGGCGGTCCTGCCCGCGATGAGCCGCTCCGAGGCGGCCCGCGTCGCCGAGGGCGACCGGACCGCGCGGACCCTCGCGGCCGGCCTGCCGGTCCTCGCGGCCCTGCGCCTCGTCGCGGCGGACCCCGGCGCGGACGCGGTCGACGCTCAGGCATACGCCGCCGCGCTCGGGCTGGAATTCGCGGCCGCCCGTCAGCCGGACCAGCGCGAGGCCGGGGACCGCCTGCACGACCTCGCCGACGAGCTCCAGGGCATCCGGGACGGGACCAAGCCGGTCCCGGACGATCTCGCCGACGCGCCGCGCCTGGAGGGGTGGCGGACCACGAGCCGGGAGGTCCGCATCCTCACCGGCCGGGTTTACGGGCACCCCAACATCCCGGACGGACGGAGGATCACGACATCCGACCTTTACGCCTCTGACGGGAAGAGCTGGGCGAGGTCGATGTCAAGGTACTACCGCCTGGGCTCGCCCGCGCCGGGCCGCGCCGCGCCTCACTAGGCCGGCCTGAACCCCAACCCCTTTCCCGCTTCCTCCCCGCCCGGCCGTGCGCTGGACGGCGGAGCCATGTCCGACCGGGAGGCAAGCGGATGCGTGCTACCGAAGGGGAAAGCGCGAGGCCGGCGGGGGACGCCGAGGTCGCTTCCGCGGCATGCCCGGTCCTGGCGGTCTGGCGACGGTGCGACCCCGGCGAGATCCCGCCGGCGACCGTCGCCGAGGTCGAGCGGGCCGTCCTCGGGTCGGGGCTGCTCCTGCACCACCGGCGCTGGCCGGAGGCTCTGCGTGGGGACTCCGCCGCGATGGTGGCCGCGGCGATCGACGTCATTCACGGCCACCCGCCCGGCACGCCGGCCGCCGACCTCGCCATGAGCGGCCTGCTCGTGCACGCCGCGCGGGGCGACGCAACCGCCGCACTCGTGCTCGCGCACGGGCTGGCCGCGCTCGCGCACCGGCATCCCCGGTCGGGCGAACTCCTCGACCGCGCCGAGCGCTGGGGCCGTCGCTGGCCCGGTCCTCGCCCCACTTCGCCTGAGCGGGGGTGACCCCCGCCCGCCGGCATCGCTGAACCTGGGAGATGCAAGGATTGCGTATCTGGATCTTTTCCGACCTTCACCGCCGTGCCTATGCGAGGCCTTGGACGCCTGCGGCCATCCCCGACGCCGACGTCGCGGTGGTGGCCGGCGACGTCGGCGAGGGCCTCGCCGACACGATCGGCTGGCTCGCCGCCACCATCCGCCCCGCGATGCCGGTCGTGTTGGTGGCGGGGAATCATGAATTCTACGGCGGCACCAGGGATGTGGACCTCGCCCACGGTCGGCGGGCTGCGGCACGCCAGGGCATCGACCTCCTGGAAGACGACACCGTCGCGCTCGGCGGCTGCACGTTCTCGGGCTGCTCGCTGTGGACCGACTATGCCCTCGACGGCATCGCCGGCCGCGCCGCCGCGATGGATGCCGCACGCGCGGGGCTGAACGACCATCGCAGGATCGCCTGGTCGCGCGACCCCCGATGGAAGCCCTTCCGGCCCGAGGAGGCGCTGGCGCTGCACGTCGCGTCCCGGCGCTTCCTTGAGCGCGCCCTCCTGGAGTGCGATCCGCCCGACCGTCGGCGCGGCCCGCACGTTGTCGTCACCCACCACGCGCCGAGCCCCGGCTCGGTCGCGCCGCCCTACGCCGGCCACCCCCTCAACCCGGCCTTCGCCTCGAACCTCGACGCGCTCGTCGCCGCGGGGCGGCCCGACCTTTGGGTGCACGGCCACGTGCATACCTCGTTCGACTACCGCCTCGGCGCGACCCGCGTCGTGTGCAACCCGCTCGGCTACCCGGGGGAGACCGCCAACTTCGACCCCGGGCTCGTGGTCGAGCTCTGAACCGGGGCCGCCCGCACCCCAGCCGCCGACTGCCGCCGACCCGCACGACGGGGGACCATCCATGATCGACGACCTCACTTACTTCCGCGACGACCTCGACGAGGGCGAGGCCGACCTCGACCGGCGCGGGCGGCGCGCACCATCCGTCGAGACCCTGGCCGTCTTCGCCCTGGAGGCGGCCATCCCGGCCGCCGAACGCCGCCGCATCGCCCGGGCCAAGACCTACGCCCTCGTCGTCGAGGTGCCGTCCGCGGAGTGGGTGGAGCCCATTCGCTCGGCCTGCGCCGCGCTGGGGGCGTGGCCGACCGTCCATGCCCGCACGGGCGCGGCCCGCAGCGAGGACCGCCCCGAGCGCGGCAACGACACCGTCGCGCAGCGCCTCTCGGAGGGCGGCCGGGTTCTCGGGATCTCGCAGGATTGCGGGCGGTACCTACCCTCCGCCCTGCTCGCCGCCGCCGACGGGCGCTACCGGGTCGGCGTTCCCTCCAACGAGGTCCTAGCGCGGGCAATCCGCGCCGCCACCGGGCAGCGCGCCCCCGAGTTGCCCCCGTTCGCGGCGGCGGGGCTCGGGCTCTGGGACCTGTGCGCCGCGATCCGCGCCGGATCCGCCCGCGCCTGCGTCGACCGCCTCGCGGCGGCGTCCCGGGCCCGGTCCACCGTCGACCGGCAGACCGCGGACGCACCCCCGTTCGCGACCTTGCGCGGCTTCGGCGCAGCCCATGCCTGGGGCACGCGCCTGATCGACGACCTGGAAGCTTGGCGGGAGGGGCGGATCGGCTCCTTCGAGGCGCTCGACCGCAACGTGGTCCTGGCCTCGACACCCGGACTAGGAAAATCTACCTACGTCCGTTCTCTTGCCAAGGCTGCCCGACTTCCGCTGCTGGTCAGCTCGGTTTCGACATGGTTCACCCAGTCCAACGGGTACTTGGACGGCGTGGTAAAATATGTAGATATTCTGTTTGAGGAAGCTTATTCGCGAGCGCCTTCGATAATATTTCTCGATGAAATCGATAGTATACCAAGTAGATCTTCAATGGATGGAAGAAATTCCTCGTGGTGGACGCCGGTCGTGACCCATATCCTATTGAAGATCGATGAGTGCTGCGCTCGGGAAGGCGCCGGCGTGTGCCTGATCGGTGCGACCAACCACGCGGAGCGCCTCGACGCCGCCCTTGTACGCCCCGGCCGGCTGAATCGTGTCCTACGCATCGCGCGCCCGTCCGCATCCGACCTCGCCGCCATCTTCCGGCAGCATCTCGGCGGCGACCTCGCCGAGCTGGACCTTGCCGTGGTGGCCGAACTCGGCCTCGGCGCGAGCGGCGCCCAGGTCGTGGCGTGGGTCCGGGAGGCGCGCGCCAGGGCGCGGGCGGAGGAGCGCCCGATGCGGGCGGAGGACCTGCTGGGCGCGGTCGCGCCGCCCGACACCCGGACGGCCGGGGAAAAAATGCGGAGCGCCCTTCACGAGGCCGGCCATGCCGTCGGCGCCGAATTGCTGAAAATCGCCGATGTCGATCAGGTCGACCTGATCCTGCGCGAGACCGCGGCCGGCGGCACCGCCATGCGCGGTCGCCTCGGCCCGTTGCCGACCCGGGACGACCTGGAGCGCATGGTCGTCGGCCTGCTTTGCGGCCGCGCCGCGGAGACGGTCTTCCTGGGTGAGGCGAGCGCGGGTTCCGGCGGCGACGCGGACTCCGACCTCGCGCGCGCCACTGCCTTCGTCGCGGGCATCCACGGCTCGTTCGGGCTCGGCGCCGGCCTCGCCTACCGTGGCCCGATGGAGGAGCTCGGCCGCACCCTCGGCGGCGACCCGGCCCTGCGCGCGGCCGTCGAGGCCGACCTCGCACGCCTCAGCGCGGAGGCGGAGCGTCTCGTCTCCGAACACCAGGAAACCGTGCAGGCCGTGGCGGAGGCCCTGCTCGACCGGCGCGTGCTGAGCGGCGACGCGCTGCGCCGGTTCATCGGCGACGCCCGGCCCGGCCGGGCCCGGCAGGCGGGGGACGGCGGCCGATGACCAGGCACGCCGATCCCCGGGCGGCGGGGCTGGGCGCCGTCCCCGCGCCGGAGCCGACCCGCGCCGCGACGCCGCCGCGACGGTACCGGCTCTGGGTGATGTCCGACCTCGCCGTCGACCGGACAGCGGCCGACCGCCCTCCCTTCGCCCTGCCCGACCCCCTCCCGGATTTCGACGTCCTGGTGGTCGCCGGCAACGTCGCCGACGACCTGGGGAGGTCGGTGGAGTGGCTCGCGCAAAGCCTCGGCGGCAGGCAGGGCTCCCGACCCGTCGTCCTGGTGCCGGGCAACCGCGAATACTGGGGCGGCGGGGACGTGGGCGAGACCCTCGCGCGGGGGCGGGACCTGGCGGCCCGGGCCAGGATCACGCTCCTCTCGGACGACGCCTTGCGGGTCGACGACGGTCGTGGGACGGGCCTGTACCTGCTCGGCGCCACCCTGTGGACCGACTGGGCCCTGCACGGGGCCCGGCGGGCGACCCTCGCCCGCGGCCACGCCCGCCATAACGCGCGCGACTGCCGCCGCATCCGCCGCGCCGGCACGATTCCTTACCTGCCCCATGACACGGGCGGCGCCCACGCGCGGTCGCGCGCCTTCATTGAGGATTCGCTCGGGTCCATCGTCGTCCAGTCTACTGGGTTCCGGGCGTCGCCGGTCGCGCTCGTCCGGGACGCGCGCCGCGGCGACCGCGCGGTGGTCGTGAGCCACCACGCCCCCAGCATACGCTCGCTGCCGCCCGAGGTCCTGCCCGACCTCTGCGACGAGTGGATCGGGGCCTCGCTCGCCTCCGACCTGGAGGGGCTCATGGACGGCTGGGGCGCGCCCGCCCTCTGGATCCACGGCCACGTGCCCGGTGCGGTGGACGTCACGGTGGGGCGGACGCGGATCGTCGCCAACCCCCGGGTCTCCGGCTGGGAATGCGGCCGGGCGCCCTTCGACCCGACATTCATCGTGGAGGCCTGATCGCATGGCGCATGATCCCACCGAAACACCGCCCGGCCCCGAACCCGCCTCGACGACCGCCCGGGCCCTGCCGACCCGGCGACGCGATTTCGACCGCGACCGGCGAGGTGCGCCCGAGGCGCCGGACACGCTCCTCTGCCTGGACATCGAGACGGTCGCCGACCCCGGGCTGCCGGCCGTCGAGCCGGACCGGTTCCCGAAACCCTGCGGGCACCGGATCGTCGCCATCTCCTACGTCGAGGCCCGCATCGCGGTCGATCCGGCGACCGGCCACGAGCGCTACCTGGTTCGGCAGTGTCGAAGCGGCGGTAACGAGGATTGGGACGAGCGGAAACTGCTCACGGCCTTCTGGAAGTTCTTCGCGGCCGGCCGCTACCGCGTCGTGACGTGGAACGGCCGCGGGTTCGATCTGCCCGTGCTTCAGGCCCGCGCGCTGATCCACGGCATCCCAGTCCAGGCCTGGTACCGCCGCGGCGACCGCTGGAACGGGTACGGCAGCCGGTACGCGGCCGACTGGCACACGGACCTGATGGACGTGCTTTCGGGCTTCGGCGCTTCCCCGCGCATGGGCCTCGACGAGTGCGCGGTCGCGCTGGGCCTGCCCGGAAAGGCGGGCGAGCACGGCGCCCACGTCGCCGACCAGATCGCGCGTGGCGACCTCGCGGGCGTCCGTGCCTATTGCGAGACCGACACCGTGAACACCATGGCCCTGTACGTCCGCCATGCGCTCCTGTGCGGGAAGACCGATGCCGATGGCCACGACGCGAGCCTGCGCAGCCTCGTCGACTACCTCGCGGCCGAGGGCCGGACCCGCCCGCACCTGCGCGCCTTCCTCGACCGATGGATGAGCTCGTCCCGCCCCGCCCCGATGTTCGTGGGAGACGGGGCCTGACCGGCCGCGCCGCGGCATTTCCCTTCCTCCAGGGCGAATCACGTCAGGCATGTGAGGGCCTCGCGGATGCCGGCTCCCAGTACCGGCATCGAGGGAGTCCAGGACTGGCCGGCTGGCGCGGATCTGCCGTCGCGCCCGCTGGCTGGATCGCCTAGTGGTCGACGCTAGAGCGGGCTCGACGCAGATCGGGCAAGAAGATCGCACCTCTGTCGACGTCCAAGCATACGGGCGAGGCTCGGATTTCGTCATGATGCGTTGGGGCAAGAGATTGGCCTCCGACGAAATTCCATGCCTGGAAATTAGGGGAAAACGTCGCCGATGCCCCCCGTCCAGGACTGGAAGGCTTGCTTCGGGCGAGCGGAGCCTGTATGGGATTGAATGCGCCCGGGTGTCCCTGGGCGGCGTCGGCTTCGGGGACCCGATGGGTAAGTCGGAAGATTATCAAGGTCTCCGCGAAAGGCTTGAGCGGAGGCTCAAGGAAAAGGAGGAGGCGTATTCCGCGGCGAGCCTGACTCACTTCCGTGAGGTCGAGGATCTTCGGCTCCAGATCCAGCTCGTCGATCAGGCCCTGCAAGGTGGCGGCACGACGGTGCAGTCATCCGAGGCGGTCGACGGCGGCTCCAAAACCCTGCTCGCGGGAGAGGTTCCCCAACTGATCCTGCGTGCCTTGGCCGAGGCCGAACCGTTCGGATTGAGCGGCGGGGAGCTGAACGCCGTCGTCGTGAAGGCCGGGTTTGCCAAGGACTCGGCTGAGAAAAACAAGACAAAGTTAAGGCTCGCCGGACGTGCCCACCGGGACCCCAAGACGGGACGGTGGCGCCCGGGATCGGGGCAGACCTGAGCCGTCACATCTGCCCCCGGCCCACGAGGATGCAGGAGGAGTGAGAATGGGATCGAGCGCCAAGCTCAAGGGGGCACGGGCCCCGCCGAACGAAAAAGCGCCCGACGCGAGGTCGGACGCTTTTCGTGGACGCGCCAAGCAGGATGGGGGCATCCTGCGTGCAACTTCCGAATAGCCGTGCGCGGCGCGTACGACTACCTGCTGGGGCAGCACCACCTGCGTACCAGCCGTATTCAATACTTTCCAAACACCACATCGACGTCACGCTGCGCAAACACCGTGACGACCACTCCGTTCGAAGCGAACAAAAGGCGCCAAGCGACGCCTGTGGAATCTCGTTGTTACCGCGCGGCCGCTCCGGCCGCAAGCGGGCACGGTGGTTTTCCACAGGTGCGCTGCGGCCGTCCCGTTCGAAGGGACGCCGCATGGCTTCGACAACGACGGATCGAGCATCGGTCGCCCGATCCGTGTCTCGGCCGCCCCGACGGGGTTCGCCGAGGCCCGACGTCATCGTCCCTGAATGAGAACCCGCGCCGTGTGCATCCCTCCCTCTGCCTAGGGGGGCGGTTCCAGTCCTGGATCCCCGAGAACAGGACGGAGCCGACCGGGGCCACTCCGCGCATCCCCTGAGCCCGCGCCCCCGACCCCGTCGGGAGGCGACAGGAGACCTGTGCCATGCGTCCCCCCATCCCCAACCTCTTCACCCGCGTCGGCATCGTCCTGCCGGAGCATATCGCGCCGCGGCGGCTGGGCGCCGCCCCGGCGGTCGACCCCGCCGCCGTGGCCGGCCGACCCGACCGGCGCGGATCGGCGGCCGAAATCCCTGACGCCGTTCCCGCGCGGCCGTCCGGGGAGCGCGGTCGTGCGCTCCCCGCCGCCAGCGACAGCGACCGCGACGGCTGATCGATCCTCGACGGCAGCCGGTCGACGAGGACCGGCCGCCGGCCCGCGGCGCAGGCAAGGCCGCGCCTCTTGATCGACCCGAGCCGCGCATCTGCGCGGTCCCAGACCCTCAGCTTCACACCCCGCGCGGCACCCTGCCCCGTCGGGTCGGGAGAACCTTGCCATGGATCGGTCGACGAAGACCAAGGCCACGAACCCCAGCTGTTCCCTCAGCCAGACAGCCCCGGATCCCGCGTCGTCGCGCGACATCCGGAAAGCCCGTCGCCTTCCTCGGGCCGCTTCGTCGGTCCGGGCCCGATCCTACGACGCGGCGGACGAAGCCATCTCCATGCCCGTCGAGGCGACCTTCGACTTCGAGCGCCTCGACTTCGTCGTCATCGACGGGAGCGGCCGGGCCCGCCGGCCCTCGCTGAACGTGACCACCGACAGTGCCACCGGCGCCGTGCTCGGCGTCTTCTGCGAACTCATGGGTTGAGGAGGGATCGGATGCAGCCCCAGGCACCACTCGCGACGCGCGTCGCCCCGGTCCCCCCGCCGACCGCCCGGCACCTCAAGGCGGTCATCGCCGAGGCTGACGGCGCAGCGCTCGCAAGCTCCCGCACGCCGTTCGCGGTGCCGCACGACCTTGGCCTCGGCCCCGACCCGCGATCCCTCGGCACCGTGCGAGCCGCCCGCTCCTGGGTGCCCGATGTCGTGCGCCACGAGAAGCTGCCGGGCGGCTTGGCGATCACGACGAGCCTGTTGGAGACCGCCGGTCTCACGATGGCCCTGTGCGATCCGGTCAACACCCTCGTCGTGCCGTTCGCCCACGTCCTCCACTACCAGGAGGTGGATCGGGATGGCCGTGCCCGGGATGCGTGCCATCGCCCCCAAACCGTCGCCCGCCGCCGCGACGGCGGCATCGTCGCCTACACCTTCCTGGCCACCTGGGAGCGCGACAGGGCTGCCCCCCATTGGCAGAGGACCGAGACGGCGGTGCGAGCCGCCTACCGCACGCTGGGCGTGGATTTCCGCGTCCTCACGGAACACACCCTGTTCACGCGCGTCCTGCGCGAGAATCGCGCCCGTATGCTGAAGGAGCGCGCCGGGCCCGGGGCCGAGGCAGACCTGGAACGGGTTCACGAGGCCCTGATCCGTCATGGCCTGACCACCACGGTCGCCCGCTTCCATCGTTCGGCGAGACCTTTCCCCGCGCGCAGGATCGACCGGACGCTCGCCTGCCTGATGGAGCTCGCCCTGGCTGGCTCCATCAGGCTCGATCTCAGGCGGCCGCTCGGGTCCGAGACCCGCATCATGCGGGTTGCCGCGGCATGAGCATCGGGAGGAACGATGCCGACGAGGCGCCCCTTCGCCTCAAGTCGTCGGCGACGCCGGCGAACCTCGGCCTCTTCCCCGGCGCGCCCGTCGTCCGGGAGGTGAAGCGGCGCAATTACCTGTGCGCGGTGGACGGTGACGGGGGCGATCACAAGGCGCTCGGCGATGCGCCCTTCCGCTCGCTCCTGGAGCGCGACTTGCGCACGCTCCTCGGGGCCAACCCCGACATCGCGCACTACGCGGTCGAGCCGCACGTGCTGACCTACTACATCCCGGATGGCCGGGGTGGCCAGGAGAGGCACGATTACGTCCCGGACGTGGTGTGCCGCTACCGGGCCGGTGCGATCGTCGTGATCGACGCGAAGGCCCACTTCATCGCCGGCCGGCCGGGCTGGACGCGGCGGCAGCCGCACATCGAGGAAGCCTACCGCCTCGACCACGGCGTTACGTTCCTGACCCTGGACGAGGCCGAGATCCGGGCCGAGCCCCGGCTCTCGAACGCCCAGGTCATGGAGCGGCACCGGTACATCGTCCCGGACCATGTCGCCCTGCTGCGGGTCCGCGACGCCCTGGTCGATCTTGGCCTGCCGACCACCATCGCGGCCGTGGTGCGGGCCGCCCGGCTGAACGACCGGCCCGGCGAGTGCCGCGCCTACACCGCCGTGATGAACCTGGCGCTGGGGGGCGAGATCGCGCTCGACCTCGCCCGGCCCTTCTCGTTCCGGTCCGAGATCCGCGAGGTGATGGCGTGAACGCCCCGTTCCCCGTCCCCTCCGCCCATCCCGGCCCGTGGTCGGGACCGCCCGCGGCGCAAGTTGCGCACGACCAGGCCGTCACCCGGCCGCTCGATCTGCGCAGCAAGGACATCTACAGCCTCAAGGGCAGGACCTGCGAGTTCGAGCGTCGACTCGACGGCAAGCTCCAGTTCCTGCGCGTCGACGACAAGGACGTGATCTTCCTCACCGACCAGCAACTCGCCTTCCTGTCGGCGACCGGCGAGGCGCGGCTCGTCGCCGGCAACTTCCAGTACGGCAAGGCGCGGGGCCCGCTGCCGAACCGCCTCAGGCTCACGAAGGAGCAGGAGGCGCAGGCGGACCGCAAGCTCGATTACGTCAACGCCTGCATCCGGGGCCACGTGGAGGGCGAGGCGCGGCCTCGGGCGCCCTACGAGTTCCGGCGCTCGAAGCCGGCGCTGGACCCCGTGATCCTGCGGGTGGCGCTGAGCAAGGGCGAGAAGGCGCCGCATTTCACCACGGCGCTCAACTGGGTCGACCTCTGGATGACGCTCGGCGACATCCACGGCAAGGCCTGCCTCGTCGACCGGCACATGCACAAGGGCAACAGACGCAAGCCTTTCGGGCACGTGGGCGAAGTCGCGCTGGAAAGGGGGATCTGGCGCTGGCTCAGCCCGAACATGACCACGGAAATGGCCTACGCCAAGGTCGTCACGTCGGTCCTGGCCTACAAGCGCAAGCTTGCGCGGCACCTCACCGAGGAGGAGCTCGACCTGATCGTGGCTCCCTCGCTGCGCACGTTCCAGCGCCGATGCAAGGGCATCGACCGGTACGTCCGGGACTACTACCGGAAGGGGCCCGAGTACGCGGCGAAGATGCATCGCACCTATCAGGTGCAGCCGCTGCCCGCGCGGCCCTACCAGGACGTCGAGGTCGACCACTGCACCCTCGACATCCTGCTCGTCGACGACGACAGCGACGTCGTCCTCGGCCGGCCGGACCTGATCATCTTCCGCTGCCGGAAGACCGGCATGATCATCGGGGCGTCGCTGGGGTTCGAGGCGCCCAGTTTCGCAAGCTTCGTCGCCGGCCTCCGGCACGCGATCTACCCGAAGGACATGTCGGGCTTCCCGGCGGTGCGCATGCCCTGGCCGTGCTACGGCCGCATCGAGAACCTGTGGGTCGACAACGCGCTCCACTTCATCGGCGACGACATCAGGGCCGCCGCGCGCGAGCTGAAGATGAGCAAGCCGCGGTTCAAGCCGCGGTGCCCCTGGCTCAAGGGCGCCTTGGAGCGGTTCTTCGGCTACCTGAACACTGGTCTCGTCCACGTGCTTCCGGGCACGACGCTGTCCAACACGGTCGAGCGGCGCGAGCACGACAGCGACGTGCTGGACCGCGCCAAGCTCCGGCAGTCCGAGTTCCTGGCGCTGCTGATGTTCTTCATCTGCGACGTTCACAACGTCCACAAGTCCAAGGGCCTGGGCCTGCTGCGCGGCATCGGCGACATCCCGCTCCGGGTCTGGAACGAGGCCGCCGCTGACAATCCCAGCGGCCCGCTGCCGCCCGCCGAGCTGTTCGTCGCCCTGTGCGGCGAATGGGAGCACCGCACGATCCAGAACGACGGGATCGTCTGGGATTACGTCAAGTACGAATGCCCGGAGCTGATCTCGCTGATCACCAACCCGGGGCACAGGAACGCGCGGGAGGATGGTGAGGGTACGCGCTACAAGTGCGCGCGGGACCCCGAAGACATCGGCCGGATCTACGTGATCGACCCGTACGACCGGGACGGGCGCATCATCACCGTTCCGGCCACGGGCGCCCACCGCGCCTACGCCGAAGGGCGCCACCGGCACGTCCACGACCTCGCCGTGGCCAACGCCCGCCGCATGGTCAAGGGCGCATTCGACTTCGAGGCCCTGATGCGGGCGCTCGACCTCCTCGGCGACGCGGCCGCCGCCGCGCGGGCGAAGCCGGAGCGCAAGTCCGTCCACCGCGGCCTCGCCCGATTCCTCGACGCCGAGCGTAAGCGGCGCTTCCGCAGCGAGGTCCGACCGGGCACGCCGGCGCTACCCGCCACCACGGCGGGGCACCTGGACCCGCTGGCCATCGCGCGCCGTCCGAAGGCCGCGGTGCCGGACACGCCCGCGCCGGAACCCCGGCTGCCGCCTGCGTCGGGGCCCTCCGCCGCCGAGGACGGGCGCCCGTTGGCCCTGGCGCCCCCGCACGGCGGTGTGCCCCCGGCGCCCCCTCCGGTCCCGGTACCGGAGGGCCCCGGGACCGGAGGGCCGCCCATCGTCCCCGACCCGGCACCGGGGGCGCCCGTCGCCGCTGCGCCGGCCTTCGAGCCGGCGGACGACTTCGACGACGATCTCGCGGCCCTCAGGGCCACCAAGAACTGGAGGACGGGCGATGAGTGAGACCCATCGGGACGGCGACACCCTCGGTCGCGCCGAGCGCGCGGCCAAGCCGGCGAGCGAGCGCCAGCTCATCATGAAGAACCTGTTCGTGGGGCACGACCGCTTCGAGACCGCGACCGCGGCGGTGGCGCGGTTCCACAGGCCCGTGAAGGGCGGCCTGCCGGACACCGGGTCGCTGTTCGTGCTCGCTGGCGACCCGCGGACGGGCAAGAGCTTCGCGCTGAAGCGGTACGCGCGCGGTTTCCCGGCCGATTTGACCGGGACCGAGGGAATCGTGCGGCCGGTGGCGTATGTCGACCTGCCGGTCGGCTGCAACAAGGCCGGCTTCGTCACGGCCGTGGCGGGCGTGCTGAACGCCGGCGACGTCACCCGGATGAAGGTCGACGCGCTCTTCGGCAACGTCCTGAACGCCCTGGTCAGGCAGAAAGTGCAGTTGCTGCTCCTCGATGAGGTCCAGGAAGCCTTCACCACGGCGCGGCCGGGCGCGCTCAAGGACTGCCAGGGGCTGGTCCGTAAGATCCTCAACCTCGGGACGCTCAACGTCGCCGCGGCGGGGCTGGTCGAGACCTACCGGATCATGGCGGCGGACCGCCAGCTGAAGGGGCGAGGCGGTCTGCCGCACCACATCATGCTGCCCTACAGCTGGGAATGCGAGGAGGAACGCGGCCTCTTCCGCCTGCTCTGCGCCGAGATCGACGGCCGGCTGCCCTTCGCGACGAAATCAACGCTCGGGTCCAAGTGGTATGCCGCGAGGCTCTATTGGGTCAGCGACGGCATCATCGGCCAGTTGAAGGACTTCGTCTTCATGGCCGGCTGCCGGGCGCTCAACGACGGCGCCCAGCGGGTCGAGGTCGGGCACTTCGCCGATGCCTGGGACGAGATCCGGCCGGTCGGCATGAGCTTCAACCCTTTCCGCGACGACATCGACCAGGCCCCGGCCCGCGTCGCGCAGCCCAAGCCGACCTTGCAGCCGAAGGATCCGGCGCAGGGCGCCTTCGTCAAGTGAGGATGCCCGCATGAGGACCTTCACGGACCTGCACGGGCGCTTTGAGCCGCCGCTCCCCGATTGGGGGCCGCCCCACCCGGGCGAGCCCGCCCACGGCTACGTCGTGCGCCTCGGGGCCATGAACGGGATCGGCAGCGTCGCCGTCTTGCTGAACTCGCACGGGCTGAACGGGCGGGACATCCAGCCCGCCGAGTGCCTGGAGCTCGCGCTGTCCTTCCCGATCTCGGGGAAGGACAGCCTGATCCATGCCACCCCCGCGGTCTCCCCGACGTCGGTCGCGATCATGGGCCAGGAAATCCGGCGGCGGCATTGGCAGGTCGGCCGGCGCCGCTTCTGCCCCGCCTGCCTCGCCGAGAGCCCTCACCACCGGGTATGGTGGGACATGCCGGCGTTCGCGCGCTGCCCGGACCACGACCTCGACGTCGTCGATTGCGACGCCTCAGGCCACCCCGTGCCGTGGTGGTCGCCTTCGTTCACGCGCGCCCCGACCGGCACGGACCTGCTGCGGTACGGCGTGCCGCGGCGCCCAGTCCCGCGCCCGTCCCTGGAGGGCTACGTCCTCGCCCGGCTGGGCGTATGCGGGACACCAGCGGTCCCGTTGCTCGACGGTCTCGACACCCTGGGCGACGCGCTCGACGCCGTGGAACTCGTCGGGCGGATCGCCCTCGGGGGAACGCTGCGGTCGCGCCCGGTCGTCGGCGTGACGACGGGCTTCGACCTGCCCGCCGTGAACCGGGCCGGATACGGCGTGCTGGCCCGTGGGACGGACGCGCTCGTCGCCCTGCTCCACGAGGTCGCGGCCGCGCGGGCGGCGCGCAAGGACGGGCGGGGCGAAGGGCGCGGCAAGGGCGCGAGCTTCGGCTGGATCGGCGCAGCGCTGGACACCGAGAAGGGCTCGCACGTGGGGATCCTCGCCGCTTGCCTGCGGAGGGTGGCGGTCGAGCGGGGCGACTTCTCGCCGGCGACCTGCGATGCCTGGTACGCCGGCGAGGCGGGCTGGCTGCCGGTCCCGACCCTGGCGCGTGAGCTCGGCCTCACGGAGGAGCGGCTTCGCCGCGTCTCCGAGGCGCTCGGCATCCACGAGCGGCAGTTCGGCATCGCGCGCGTGCGCTACCGGGCCTTCAGCCCGGAGCAGGCGGGATTGGTCGAGCGGACGTTGGCCTCCCTCCTCGACCGAGACGGGGCCGCCGACGCGCTGGGGGTCCCGCGCGGCACGTTCGATGCCCTCGTCGCGGCCGGCATCATCGCCCGCTTCGTCCGCATCGGGTCCGGGCCCGGCCGCGACCGGTTCCGTCCGGAGGACCTGTCCGCCTTCGCGGCGCGCCTGCTGCACAAGGTCGAGACCGCGACCGAGGTGCCGGACGGCCACCTGCGGCTGGCCGATCTCAAGCGGACCTGCAAGACCGATCCGGCGCGATCCGTCGCGGCGATCCTGAAAGGGTACGCGGCCCCGCGGGGGAGGACCGGGCCGAGCGTCGGCGACCTCCTGGTCCCCGACCCCAATCGGTACCGCGGGGATGGGATGCGGGCCGCGCGCGCGGCCCTGCGGACGCTCCCCGGCCTCAGCCGCTACCAGGCCGCCACCGTCCTCGGATGCAGGGTCGAGGTGGTCGACGGCCTGATCGACGGCGGTCACCTGCCGGTGCGCTCCGGGGGGCGTGGCTGGCGCCGGATCGACGAGGCCGCCCTCGACGCGTTCCATCGTACCTGGGCGCCGGCGGACCTGTACGCCGCGGGCGCCGGCGCGACGCGCTCGGGCCATGAGGCCGGGCCGATCCTGGAGAGGCTCGGCGCCGTCACGTTGCAGGTCGCGCAACGGGACGGGAGCGTCGCGCACATGGTCGAACGCGCCGGCGCCCGGGCGGCGCTGGGGCTGTCCCTCGACCCCGACGACCCGGCGGGCGGCGGCCTCCCCGCGTTCGAGGCCGCGCTCCTGCGCGCGCTGGCACGGCAGGGCACGTTCAAGCTCGTCGGGCGGAGCCGTGGCCTGACCCTGTCGAGCGCCGCCGGGGACCTGACGATCCGCATCGCGGCGCAGCCCGACCGCGCGACGGTCGAGGTCGTCCTCACCCGCGGGGCGCGCCCGCTCGGGGAGGACCATGCCGGCCCGGGCGGACGGCTCCGATGGCGCGAGGCGGCCGGTCGGCTCGAAACTATCGACACCGTACCGGCTCCCGAACTCGCGACCCCGGCCGCGTGGCCGGATCTCGTGGCCCGCACGGTCGCCAGCACCGAATACCTGCGTGCGAACTTCCCGCAGGTCCGGGCGGGTGCCGCGCCCGGGACCGTCAAAGCGGCGCGGCCGGCCCCGTCCGCCGCGGGCCGATCTGACCGGCCCGCGACGTGAACGCGCCGTCCGGTTATCCCGTGGTGCCACGGCCTCGGTCGTCAGGGGCCTGCCCCTGGGTGGGCGCCCCCGTCCCGACAGTTCTCGACGGCTCCGCGGCGGCCGCCACCGGATCTCCGTAGAACGGCCTGAACCGGACATGGTGCGCCAGCCCCGCGGGGCGGTAGGGCGCGGCCCCGTCGCACTGGACCACTGACGCGAGGCGGAAGCGCTCGTCGACGCTCGGGTGCACCGTCGCGTCGGGCTTGATGTCCCGGTCCTTGGCCTCCCAGGTCCTGCCCTGCGCCCAGCGCCGCACCCAGCCCGGCACCCACGAGGCCGAGACACGCGCCTCGATGGCGTCCCGCATGCCCGCCACCTCGCAGTGCTGCGCGCCGGCGGCGGACGGGTGCAGGCGCAGTCGCGGGATCCGCATCACCTCGACCGGGTGGCGCGGATCGGCGACGGGCGGCATCTCGTCCACCTTGAGCCCGTCCGGGACGCCGACGGCCTGTTCAAGCATCCACCGGAGCGCGATGTCGGACAGCCGGGACTCGGTCTCCTCGTAGCTGCCGCCAATGTCCGAGTGGTTGCCTGCGAACCAGAACTGCCGGAACTGGTCCGGGGCGCCCGGCGCCCGCGGCGGGCAGGCCTCGGTGGGGCCCCACCTCACGCGGTCGAAGTCCTTGCGCCGCTCGTCGATGGCGATGGCCGCGCGGGCGTAGCCGACCTGGGCGCTCAGGAGGCGGTCGAAGTTCTCGCCCTTCCACTCCGCCACGTGGCTCTTCGATTGGCCGGGCCCGGGCCAATCCGCGATGGTCTTGGTCCTCGCGGCGACGATCCGGCGTCGAACCGTGAGGGCGGCCCCGGCCGACGCGGCGACGAGGACGCCCGCGGTGATCAGGTCCGCCTTCCAGAAGGAGCCGTCGAACAGGTAGGAAACGCCCCCGACCAGGGAGGCGGTCACCGCGATGGCGATGCCGAGGGGGATGACTGCCGCGGCCACGAGCCCGGCCTTGATCAGCGTGCGCTTCGGGCCCGCGACGCCGAGCGCCGCGACGGTGTCGAAGGTCCCGATGAAGTACGGCTCGACATTGGACTTGCCGCCGCCGTCGGGGTGGTCCGAGCCGTACCGCGCCCGGAACCGGCGGGCGAGCTCGTGCCGCTCCGCGTCGAAGTCCGCGCGCGGATGGCCGGCGCCGTGCTCCAGCACCGTCTCGACCGCTTCGCGCGCGATGTCCCGCGTCATCTTGCGGAAGCGCAGTAGCGGGCCGGCGGCGCCCCGCGTGGGCACCCCGCAGTACATCAGGAGGTTGGCCACGCACCGGACCGTGTAGGCCCCGCGGCTGAAGCCGATCAGGTAGATGCGGTCGCCCGGCTCGTAGTGGTCGATGAGGAAGCGGTAGCAGTCGGCGATGTTCGTGGTGATGCCGCGCCCCGAGAGGGAGGCGGCCATCTTCTGCACGAACCGCACCGGCGCCGTTAGGGCCGTGGCGCCGATGTCGGTGCCAAGCCCCGGGTCGTAGAAGGCGACCTGCTCCGCCGGGTCGATGCCGCTCTCGGGCCCGACCTTGCAGACCCGGTACATCTTGTAGACGTTGCTGACGCGCTGCTCGGGGCGGACGCCGCCGTCCTGCCCGGTGCCGTCGGAGAAGACCACGATATTCTTGGGCATCCGCCTGCCTCCGGAACGCCGGAGCCCGGGATGGGCGACGGCCGCATCGGCGTCCTGGGCAGAAATGCCGCCCGGGACGGGGTTTCAGATTTCGGGGCGCACCCGGGCGGCCTCAGACGACCGGGCACGGGGTGTACGGCTCGACCTCGTCGGCCAGGAAGCTCCGCCGGATCTCGCGCCCGGCGCCCTCGACGAGGACCCGGGCCATGGCCGGCAGCTCCGCCTTCGCGCGCAGGTAATCGTCCAGCGCGATGGGGTTGGCGCTCTCCGGCGTGTCGATGCGCGTCAGCCGGTCACGACCGATGAGCAGACCCGCCTGCCCGAGGGCGTTGTGCGACTGAGCCTTCATGGCCGCCTGGATGACGCCGCGCCACTGGATCATGCCGCCGGAGGTCTTGTTGGCGTCGACCTTGAACGCGGTCTCCCCGCAGCCGAGGCTGAGCACTTGGATCTGGCCGCGGTCGATATCGAAGCAGGCGAGCGCATCGACCACCGCGTTCATCGTCGGGTTGTTCGACCACAGGCCGCCGTCGACCATCACGTAGCCGTTGTTCGACAGGGCCTCGAAGTAGGTCGGGGCGGCCGCGGTGCTCAGGGCGACCCTGACCATGCGCTCGGAGCGGTCCTTCCTGTAGGCGGGGTGGTGGGGCGTCTTGAAAACGAACGGCTCGCCATGAAACCCCTCGAAGGCGGGGATGCAGAGCCGGGTCCGGGCCTCGCCGAAGGTGGTCTCCCCGAAGATCCGCAGCAGCTCGTCTTCGAGGGGCTTGCGCTCGTAGACGTAGCGGTAGCGCTGGCGCACGAACCGTGTGAGGCGCTCGATCCGCGACGGCGGCGGGAAGATGTTGCCGCCGCGCTCGACGTAGACGTCGCGGATCTCGCGCGCCGTCAGGCCGTGGGCGAGCGCGAGGGCGATGATGCCGCCGGTCGAGGTTCCGGCGATCATGTCGAAGTGCCGGGCAACCGAGCGCCCTTCGAGGAATCGGCCCTCAAGCTCGGCGAGCACCGCGGCCGGGAGGATGCCGCAGATGCCGCCCCCGTCGACGGAGAGGATCCGGAAGGGCCGGTCCTTGGGCCACGGCAGGGGTTGCCTGCGGTCCTGCTGGGTGCCGTCGGAGCGGCGCGGGGGAACGTAGCTCATCGTCCGGCTTCCTTGGCGGCAGGGGGTTCGGCATGCCGGCCGCCCCCGGACCACCGTCCGGTCGCGCGCCAGCCCTCGTAGCAACCGAGCCAGTCGAGGGCCCAGGGGATGGTCGTCTCGGCGATCAGGCGGAACGGGGTCCACTCGCCGGTCTCGTGGTCGAACAGGCAGAGGACCGGGTCGCCGGCCCGATCGACGTAGACGTGGGGCAGCGGGCCCTCGCCATCCCCCGGGCGGCGTCGGAGGGGCGGTGAGATCACCCGGACCTCGGGTTGCTGCCGCAGGGGGGCGATGCGCTCGACGACGAGGGGGACCCGGTATGAGACCCGCACCTCGTAGGCGAGCATGAAAGGCTTGAGCGTGCCGAGCCAGGTCGCCGTCCGCTCGGAGCGCTCGACAAGCCGGAACGATGGCCAGGAGGCCCGGATGGCCCGGTCCTGGTCGGCGATGGAGGGGAAGGCGCTCATCACCGGCGCCCCCCGCGGAAGGTGTGGGCGCTCGCCCGGGCCGGCGCCGCGGCGGCCGCGCCGCCGACGCCGACGCCGACCAGCGCCGGACGGCTGGGGACGTAGAGGCCGCCCCGCGGCGTGTAGGCGTGGAGCCCGGACTGGACCGCCCGGCCGGTCCTGTCGTTGAAGCGGCGGACCGAGGTCGAGACCACGTGGCTGCCGAAGCGCTCCCGCAGCCACTCCTGGATGTCCTCCAGGCTCGAACCGTGCTGCTTGATCCACGCGAGGCCGTCGGCGAGGTCCGTGAGCTTGGCGGCGTACTCGTCCTGCTGGGCGAGGTTCTCCGGCCAGCGGTCGGTGAAGCAGTCCTCCGCGTGGACGGGGTTGACCACCCTGATGCGCTCGCGGCGGGCGCTGGCCGCGCGCAGGGCGCTCGCCACCGTGCGGGCGAGGCGGATCACCATGTCGGTGAGCGGCAGGCCCGGCTGCGAGGCCTGTCCCGCGAAGCAGGAGAGCATCACCGAGGGCGGAATGCGCCCCGTGGCCCCGGCGTAGGCCACGTTGCGGTGGCGCTTGAGCAGCTGCAGGGCGACGGTCGCCACTGCCTTCACGATGATGGGCACCTGGTCGAGGATCTCGTCGACCTCAGCGTCCGCCCGCACCTCCATGCCGTAGGCCTCGTGCAGCCGCTTGTTGAAGGCGGCCGCGAACCGGCGCTCCAGCGGCGTGCGCGCCCGGTACCATTCGGCGAAGCCGTAGGCGTTCATCGGCACGTGGAAGCGCTCCGACGCGGGCTTGTCCGGGTGGGCGTGGAAGATGTGGCTGACCCGCTCCGCGCCGTGTCCCAGGCGCACCGCCGGGGTCACGTCGACGTGCATCCGGTCGGCGTAGCGCACGGTCACGCACCGGGTCTGGCGCTCGACCTTCTGGCCGGTCGGGTACCCCTCCAGCGAGCGGTACAGCAGGTCGAGCACCGCGTCCGGATCGGCATGCGGATCGAGGTCAAGCGCCGCGACGATGTCGAGGTCGTACTCGTCGTCGGTGCCGCGCGTCGACGTCGTCGCGTCGATGGCCATGCTGCCCTGCGGGTAGAAGCGCAGGATGCGCCCGTTCAACGGGGTGCCGGGGCGTTCCGCGAACTCGCGGATGGCCTCGTAGCGCCCGGCCGCCTTCGCGTGCAGGCCCGGCGGCAGCTGCACCGAGATGGCGATGTCGGCCATGATCGCATCGAGCGCGCCAGCGAAGGGGTCGATGTCGGGGGGGTGGCGGAAGTGATTCATGAATTCGCTCCTTGGCTGGGCACACGTCGAGGTTGAAAACCCCTGCGTCCGTGGCATCCTGCCGAGGTATGCCGGCCAAGCTCGCGTCTCAGAATTTGGTCGGCGCGGATTCTGAAAATCGCGGGCGGGGGGCATAGGGGATGTCGGTCGGACGTTTGGCCGGGCGGTCGGCTTCGGAGGCGAGCCGGGGGCGAACGGGTGGGCGATGACCTCAGCCCGGAGGAATTCGGGGCGGCCTACCGCGACCTGTCGCGCGACGACCGCAAGAAACTGGTCGTCATCGCGAAACGGTTGTGCGGGGGCACCGCGCTCAACCCGGGTGACCTCCTGAACGAGGCGATCTGCCGGACCCTGCTCGGCACGAGGCAGTGCGGCCGGGAGCTGAACATCGTCGCCTACCTCGTGGGCGTGATGCGCAGCCTCGTCTCGCACGAGCGGGAGAGGCAGAAGCGGTCGGTCACGACCGACGACGCGGAGGAGGTCGACGCCCACATGCGCGCCCGGCTTGGCGAGAAGCCGAGGGCTGGGAGCGCGGAGGACGCCATCATCGACGCCCAGGAGAGGGCGAGGATCATCGGGGAGGTGTTCGAGATGTTCCGGGACCAGCCGGAGGAACTCGCGGTGCTCGAAGCCCTCAGGGACGAGCTCGCTGGCAAGGCGCTTCGGGAGCGCACCGGGCTGGCACAGGGCGATCTCGACTACGCGAAGAAGCGCATCAGGAAGGCGCTCTCCCTCCGCTACCCGAAAGGATGGAGATCATGAACCGAGAGACGACCAAGGACGAGAGGTTCCTGGACGCCCTGGATGACCTCTACATCGAGGGAATCCTGGCGGCCTCCCCCGAGGAGCTCAAGGCGGAGCTGCTCGCCATCGGGGAGGACCCGGACACACTCGTCGACATCGCGGATGCCGCCTTCGAGCGCGCTCATGCCGCCTGCGCCGCCGACGCGTGCCCCGCCCCGACCGATGCCGCACCGGCCGCGTCGACGGCCGAAGGCGGCATCGACCCCTTCGCCGTGCGGGCCGACGGCGGCTTGCGCGGCGTGGCGCGCAGGTTCGGCTGCAACCTGAATTTCCTCGGGCGGCTCAAGGATCGCCTCGTCCGCGTCGAGGATCTGAGTGCCGGGTTCCTGGCACGTCTGGCCGAGGCGCTCGGGACCGGTGCGGGCGAGCTCGCCCGCTTCCTCGCCGGGCCCGCGCGGGTGCCCGCGGCCGCGCGGTTCAAGTCGGACGGCAAGCCCGAGGCCGTCGGTAAGCAATCGCTGGCCGAGGCCATCGAGAGCTCCGGGCTGAGCGACGAGCAGAAGCGGCACCTGGCATCGCTCTAGGAAGGATACCGCCGCCGTGGACGCATTCGAGAGTGTCAGGTCGAGGGCGGCGGAGGTCCACGCGGCGGCGGTCGAGGGCGGCGCCGATCCGCTCCGACCGCTGGATCTCGTAGTTGCGGCCATCGACGCCCACGAGATCGATCTCAGCTGGTTGCGCCCCGGCGATGCCTACCTTCGCGGCGGGCGCGGCCTCTACGACCCGAGCCTCCCGGCCATCGCCTGCGAGGATCGCGGGGACCCGATGGCCAAGGCGTTGCTCGCGGGGCACGAGCTCGGACACGCCGTCCTGCACGATCCCGATGAGGTCATCGTCGACGGCGACATCGACCCGAGCCGCGCGGTGGAGGCCGCCGCCACGGGCGTGGAGAAGGTCGAGGGTTACGGCCGGCGCGAGCGTCGGGAGTTGCAGGCCGACCTGTTCGCCCGCGAGCTGGTCCTGCCGCGGGCCTCGGCGCGCCGCCTCTTCCTGGAGGATGGGCACCGTGCCGAGGACATCGTCCGCCTTACCGGACTGCCCCAAGCCCTCGTCTTCCAGCAGTTGGCCGATTGCCTGCTGCTGCCGGAGCACCGGCCGCGTGCCGAGCCCGGTGCCGGGGCCGGGCGTCCGCTCGACGACAGCCAGCGGGCCGCCGCCTTCCACGAGGGTACTCCGTTCCTGCTGCAGGCGGGTCCCGGTACGGGGAAGACGCGCACGCTGGTCAGCCGCATCGAACGGCTCCTCGACCGGGGCGCGACCGCATCCGAGATCCTCGTCCTCACCTTCTCGAACAAGGCGGCGGGCGAACTCGTCGAGCGATTGACCGCTCGCCTGCCCGAGGCGGCCGCCGCGGCCTGGATCGGCACGTTCCACGGCTTCGGCCTCGACGTCCTGCGGCAGTTCCACGACCGCGAAGGGCTGCCCGACGACCCGCGGCTCGTGGACAAGGCCGACGCCGTCGGCATGCTCGAAGATCTCGTTCCCCGGCTGCCGCTCCATCATTTCCGGAACCTGCACGACCCCACGCTCGAACTGAGCGACATCCTCGCCGCGGTGTCGCGGGCGAAGGACGAACTCACGCTTCCGGACGCGTACATGGCCCTCGCCGAGCGGATGGCGGAACGGGCCGGCGACGACGGGGAGGCTCGGCTGCGCGCCGAGAAGGCCATCGAGGTCGCGGCGGTCTACCGCGTCTACGACGCCGAGATGCGGCGGCTCGGCCGGCTCGACTTCGGCGACCTCGTCATGCGGCCGACGCTCCTGCTGGAGCGGGACCGCGACGCCCTGGACATCCTGCGCGCCAAGCACCGCCACATCCTCGTCGACGAGTACCAGGACGTGAACCGGGCGAGCGTCAGGCTGCTCAAGGCGTTGGCGGGCGGAGGCGAGCGGCTCTGGGTCGTCGGCGACTCCCGCCAATCGATCTATCGGTTCCGCGGCGCCTCCTCGGCCAACATGACGGCCTTCGAGGCCGATTTCCCCGGGCGCCGGATCGGGCGCCTGACGGTGAACTACCGCTCGTCGGCGGAGGTCGTCGCGGCGTTCTCGGCCTTCGCGACCGACATGGCGGCCTCGCGCGGCGTCCTCCCGCTCGACCTCACCGCCCACGCGGGTGCCTCGCACGCGCACCCCGAGACGCGCACGGTCGAACGCCCGGAGGACGAGGCCGCCGCGGTCGCCGCCCGCATCCTCGAACTGCGGCAGGTCCACGGCGTGGACTTTCGGGACCAGGCCGTCCTCTGCCGAGGCAACGCCCGCTTGGCCGCGGTTGCGGCGGCGCTCGAACGGCGCGACGTTCCGGTGCTGTTTCTCGGCACCCTGTTCGAGCGGGACGAGATCCGCGACTTGCTCGCCGTCCTGGCGCTGCTGGTCGATCCCAAGGCCGGCACGCTGGCCCGGGTCGCGCGCATGCCGCGGTACGCGATGCCGCTCGAAGACGTCGGTCGTCTCCAGCGCGTCCTCGCGCGGCGCGAGGAGCCGATGGCATGGGCGACGGAATCGGCGGCCCCGCTCGGCGCCCCGGCGGCGGCGGCGCTGGCGAACCTCCGGGCCGACCTTCAGGGCCTGGGCGCGGCCAGCCACCCCTGGGAGGCGCTCTGCCGCCTGCTGTTCGATCGCCGGCACCTCCTGCCCGATCCCCGCCCGCCGCTTCGGACCCGGGACCGGATGCGGATGGTGGCCCTCTGGCAGTTCCTCGCGTTCTGCCGCGACCTGCCGCCGGGCCAGGGGCTCCCGATCCAGCGCCTGCTGGACCGCACGCGGCGGTTGGTCCTCCTGTCCGAGGAGCGGGATCTCCGCCAGATGCCCGCGGCCGCGGCCGCGATGGACGGGGTCAGCCTGATGACCGTCCACGCCAGCAAGGGCCTGGAGTTCGAGGCCGTGCACATCCCCGGCATGGTCGGCCAGGGATTTCCGAGCGGCGGCCGGACCCCGCGCTGCCCGCCCCCGGACGGGCTCGTCGCCGGCGCCGAGGGCTTGTCGGGAGTGGACGCAGTCCGGCGCGGGCATGCTGAGGAGGAGGAATGCCTCTTCTTCGTCGCGGCTTCCCGGGCGCGCCGCCACCTCACCCTCCTCGCGGCGCGCCGCAAGGCGAACGGAAGCGGGCGCCCGCTCTCGCCCTTCCTCGACAAGGTCGCCGAGGTCGTGCGGGACGTGCCCGAACCGCCGCTGCACCTGCGCGAGGCGCCCGAGCCCGACCGTCACCGGATCGGCGTCGCGTGGGAGGGGCCGCCCTCCTTCACCGCCGAGCAGATCTCACTCTACGACCGGTGTCCCCGCCGCTTCTTCTACACGCACGTGCTGGGCGCGGCCGGCGGTCGCCGCTCGACCCCCTTCGTCAGGATGCACGACGTGGTGCACGAGGTACTGCGCTGGCTCAGGGAGGACGCGCGGAATTGGGGCCTCTCGCTTGAGGCGGTGCGGGCGCGCTTCGACGCGGTCTGGTCAGAGAAGGGACCGACCGAAGGATATGCCGAGGAGCTCCGACGGATGGGGTTCGAACTGGTGGAGGCGCTCATGCGAACCCGGGAAGGACATGTCCCCGGGCTGCGCGAGCCCGTCGCCATCGATCTCGGCGGCCTCGGCCTCGTCGTGTTGCCCGACGAGGTGCGCGGCGATGGGGCGGCCACGGTCTACCGAAGGGTGCGGACCGGCCGGAGGAGGAAGGAAGAGGAGGACGACCTCGTCTACGCCGCCTATCTCATGGCGGCCGGCCTGCGCCACGGCCCGGGTGCGCGGGTCGAGGCCATCCACCTGAGCGGGGACGGCGTGATGGACATCCCGTTGACCCCGAGGAAGCGAACGAACCGCGAGCGCAAGCTGCGACTGATCGCGGAGGGCATCCTCGCGGGCGACTTCCCCCCGGAACCCGACGAGAGGGCCTGCCCGCGGTGCCCGCACTACGTGACCTGCGGGCCCGTACCGGCGGGCATCCTCGCGGCTCGCCGTCCCGATGGGGCGTAGCCGACGGCTGGACCAAGTCGTGATTAGGCTGCGGACGATACCGCAGCCGCCTGCGTCGGGCCCGTCTTAGATGCCTGACATGGAAATCGTGAGCCATGCCGCTCGTTTGACCGGTAAAGTGCCGACCGCACGCCACAAAGTACCCGATCAGCCGTCACCTAAGCCGCGACTTGGTGGCACCATTCGCCCGACCTGGGGCAAGCCGGATCGGCTTGACCGCGTGAGGAGCCGCTTCCGATTTTTCTCAAACCTTCGGAGGGTCCGCTTACCGACGGCGTGATCGTCCCTGACTGACCGCGAGGGCCTGAAGCGGAGTGCCCGCTTCGAAGAAGGCCCGCTGCAATAGCGGACGGGCTCCTACCGACCCAACGCAGTCGTACACGAGCGGTCGAACGACTCTCGAAAGCGGAAGTGTTTTCCGCCACTGCCCCAGCAGTGATGAGCCTATTGCGGCCGCTCAACTGAACGCGACGGCTCCCCGGGGAGCAGCCGTGCTCGCTGGCTGCCGCTGCAGGCACTCTTCACGGTTCGATGAGTTCGACCTGATCCGCAGGCAGCGAACGCCACCAAGCGCCAGACGCACGGAATGCCTCATAGGCTAACCGTAGGACATACTCCGGCTGACAGTGCGCCGGGTCGATCTCGCGGCGGGCCTCGTTGCGGGCGAGGAGCATTTCCCAGGATAGGTCGAACACCTTCCACTCGACCGGGAGGCCATACCGGTCGATGACCTCAAGCTCGGCTTCGAACACCTCTCGGTTCAGGTGGGTGTCGGCCATCACAACGCTGAACCCCGCCGCCAGGGCTTCATCCAGGGCAGCGACCTTCACACCGTGGAGCAGTCGGCGCGCCCTCTCGTCCCAGTCCGTCCCGCGCACCTGCCAGTAGACCTGACGGTCCGGCGGCCAGAATGTCTGGCGCAGGTCGTCCAGGGTGAGGTGCACCCAGCCCTGCAGCGGGTCGTACCGGCGCGCGTAGGTCGTCTTGCCCGCGCCGGGGCACCCGATCAGCCCGACGACCCTCTGACGGCGCGGGGGTGCCTCAACGTCCATCGAGCATGGGCTTAAGCATGGTTGGCGGCGTCCTCGTCGAGCTCGGGGTCGGCCTCGACGGTCTCGCCTCGCAGGTAGCGCGCCTGGACCTCGGCGACACGGCGGGCAGCCTGCGCGTGGCGATTCGACACGAGGCTGTCCTGGCCGAGATCCCCGCCGCGCTTAACCGCGAGCAGATCCGGGTCGCCCCAACGGTCGAGGAGTACTTGAAAGGCGTCGTGCCGAGCGACGTCGAAGGCGACGCGCTGACCCATCATGTCCTTGTAGGGGTGCGTCGGATGAATGCCGGCGCAAGGGACCCAGCCCGCCGGAATCGGGATGGTCGCCGCGTGCGTGCGGCCGCCGCGCAGGAGCTTGGGCAGGACGTGCGTGTGGGGCCCCTCCGGGCTGGTACCGCCAGGCCCCGGGATCGGGGCGTAGACCTCGATGCGGCCGATCCGGGCGAGGAATACCCGGTGGGGGCTCAGCGCGACGAGTTGGCGGCCGATGGGGTTTGCAGGGTCGAACAGGGGAAGCCCGACGCCGGACCGGAGACAGGCGATGGCCTCCGGGTCGCTCGTGCGGACGCAGGCATCGACCGCCAGGAGGCCGAGGCCCAGGTCAAACAGGATGGCGTCGCAGTCCCGTTCGCAGGCGGCGTCCCGGTCGGGGCCGAGCTCCGTCACCACGCCGCGCCGGTTCATCGCGCAACTCGCCTCGGGCAGGCACAGAGCGACGGCATGGTTCCAGCCAGTCGCGACTGCGGTCTCATAGGCCACCGGGCGCAGGTCGGGACCGGGAGCGAGCGCGATGGCGCCCCGCTCCGTCGCCAAGCCCATGCGCCCGGCCGGCAGCGGCGATGTAGCCTCATCGGGATCGCGCATGAATTCGGCGATGGCGCCGAAGCTGCCGAGGCTCCAGGCGGTACCGGGATCGGCCAACGCCTCGCGCAGCAGGGTCGTGACCGCGTCAGCCTGTGATGGTGACGTCATCGCGTTCCTCCGTCGTGGTAGCCTCGGACCGCGTCCAGGGCAGGATGTATCGTGTTCCGTCGCAAGCCCAGCCCCGCTCGGCCGTGACACCGAACGCCCTGGCAAGCAGGACGTCGGTCAGGGCCTCCTCCGGGCTGCCGTCCGCGACGAGGCGGCCACCGGCCAGCACGACGATGCGGTCGCAGAACCGGGCCGCGAGCGTCAGGTCGTGCAGCACGGCCACGACACCGGTGCCGTCTCGGGAGATGCCCCGAAGAAGTACCATCGCATGGAGCTGGTGCGCTGGGTCGAGGGCCGTGACTGGTTCGTCGACGAGAAGCCACGGCGCCTCGACGGCAAGCGCCCGGGCGAGCAGCGCGCGCATGCGCTCGCCCGAGGAAAGGGTCGGCTCGGCTCGGTCAGCGAGATGGGCAATGTCCGTCCGCGCCATCGCCCGCGCCACCGCAATCTCGTCGGCCTCGGCCTGGGATGCGAACGCACGATGGTGCGGCAGCCGGCCGAGCGTCACGATCTCGCGAACCGTCATCGGCCAGCCGACGCCGGCCCCTTGGAACAGGGCGGCGATGCGGCGGGCACGCTCCTCGCGGGCCAAGCCGGACAACGGACGGCCGTCGAGGGTGACCTGACCGTGCGTCGGGACAAGGAGCCCCGCCAAGGCACGAAGAAGTGTGGTCTTGCCGGCTCCGTTCGGGCCAACCAGCCCGACGAAGCGGCCGGGCTCCAGGGTGAGACCGATGTCCGAAAGGATGGTCCGTCCATCCAGCGTGACCTTGATGTCGTGCAGGCTGACGCTCATGCCCGCCTCCCTCGGTTGCGCAGAAGCAGCACGATCAGGAACGGCGCCCCGACCAGAGCGGTCACCACGCCGAGCTTGAGTTCGGGCCGGGTGGCGAGCAGGCGCACGCCGATATCCGCCGCGAGGACCAGGACCGCCCCCGCGAGGCCGCTCGGCAGCAGGCACGCGCTGGGACGGGCACCGACGAAGGGTCGCATCAGGTGCGGCACGACGAGGCCGACGAAGCCGATGGCACCGGAGACCGCAACACCGCTCCCGACGGCCAGGGCCGCACCGGTGACGAGACGCAGGCGCACGGAAACGAGGCCGACCCCGAGGCTCGCGGCGGTGTCCTCGCCAAGCGTCAGGGCGTCGAGGGCGGAGCCGGTCGACAGCATGAGGGCCCAGCCGACAACCACCAGCGGCAGGCACAGGAGCACGTGGTCCAGGCTGCGGTCGCTGAGCGAGCCCATCAGCCAGAACACGATCTCCAGGGCCGCATAGGGGTTCGGCGAGAGGTTCAGTGCCAGCGCGGTCAGTGCCCCGGCCAAGCTCGACAACCCGACTCCTGCGAGGATCAGCCCGAGGGTACTGCTGCCGCGGGCGGCGAGCGCGTTCAGAAGGAGCGCGGCAATACCGGCACCGGCGATGCCGCCGAGCGGCAGCGCAAGGCTCATGGTAGCGGCGAAACCGCCGTAGAAGACGACGACCGCACCGAGAGCCGCGGCCGAGGAGATGCCGAGGATGCCCGGGTCCGCGAGCGGATTGCGCAGGTAGCCCTGCATCGCGGCGCCGGTCAGGCCGAGGCTGAAGCCGACCAGCACTCCGAGCAGGGCGCGCGGGATGCGAAGCTCCCACAGGACCAGGGCCGGAAGCGTCGTGCGACTGGCGACGAGGTCTGCGAAGGCGGCGGGCACGTCGAAGGGCGCGTAGCCGATGGTGATGGAGGCGAGCGTCAGCGAGAGGGTGGTGAGCCCGAGGACGGCGATGAGGGTTCGCCGGGCGCGCGGCGTACCGTGGCGACGGGAGGCCGTTGGACGGAGCGAGGTGACCGGCGCGTTCATGGCTGAGGCGCCTGCGTATTCGCTGCCTCGGCGAGGCGCGCCACCACCTCCGCGACCTGAGGACCGGGACAGGTCCAGAAGCGGTTCGGGATGTCGACCGTCCGGTGCGCCCGCGCGAGAGCCCGAAAAACCGGATGGTGCAGGAGGGTGTCGGCGAGCGATGGCGAGCCCGGTGCGCCCTCATCGACGACAATCAGGTCCGGGTTCGCCAGCGCCGCGGCCTCAAGGGGCACCTGCCCGAAGCGGTCACGCCCGATCTCGGCCGAGACGTTGACGAGGCCGGCGGCGCGGATCAGCGCGTCTCCGAGCCCGCCGGGTGCCACCGTGAAGGCGTTCGGGCGCATCACCAGGGCGCGGAGAGGCCGCTTGGCCGGCACGATGGCGGCAAGTCGCGCATCGAGCGCCGCCACCATCGCCTCGCCCCGTTCGGGATGGCCGAGCGCCGCCGCGACCTGCCGGACCTGTGCGCGGATGCCGTCGAGGTCGGTCGGCACGCCGAGTTCGAGCACGGGGGCGCCGACGCGTTTAAGCATGCCCACGGTCGTGCGAGTCGTGAAGGCACCGGCGATCACGAGGTCGGGCTTCAGGGCCACGACCTCCTCGGTAAGACCACGCGTGACCGGCAGCCCGACAGCCTGGCTCGCGACCGTCGACCCGCGCGGGTCACGTGCGAGGTAGGTGACGGCCAGCACCTGGTCGCGGTCCGCCAGCCGCAGGACGAGCTCGTCAGCGCAAAGGTTCATCGAGACCACACGCACGGGTGCCGCCGCCGCACCACTGGCTACGGCGGACATGACTGCCACGAGGGCGAGCGTGAGGCGCGACCTCATCCGCGACCTCAGAACGATGTCACGCGGACGCCGCCGTAGACGGCGAGCCCCGGACCCTGGAAACCGGTCGGGTTCTGGTAGCGCTGGTCGAACAGGTTATCGATCCGCCCGAACACTGTCAGGGTCTCGCTCCAGGCGTAGTTGACCGACAGGTTCACCAGCGTGAAGCCGGGGGCCTTCAGGCGGGGCACGGAGAAGTCCCTGTTTCCGTCCACGAACGACCCCAGCACGATGAGCGTGCCGGTCATGGTCAGGCCCGGCATCAGGTTCCAAATCGCGGTCGCGCTGACCTTGTTGCGGGGCCGACGCAGCAGCTCCTGGTGGGCGATCTCGTCCTTCGTCACCGTGGTGGTCCAGTCCAGCCGCCCGCTCCAGAACTCGTTGAAACGCAGGGCGATGAAGCTCTCGGTGCCGTAGGCGGTCGCACGGCCGACGTTCACGTTGGTCGAGAAAGTCGGGTAGTAGGCCGTCTGGATCAGGTTCTTGAAGTCGGTCTGATAGTAGGTCGCACCCACGGTCACGAACCCGTCGAACAGCGGCTGCTCGAAGCCGCCGTCGAATCCGAAGCTCTCCTCGGGCCGCAGGTTCGGGTTCCCGAAGAAGCGGAAGCCCGGATAGTCCTGATAGAGCTGGCTTAGGGTCGGCGGCTTGAAACCGGTGCCGACGCTGCCCTTCAGGCGGGTCCCAGTGCCGGGCACGATGTAGCTCGGCGCCACCCGGAAGGTGGTCGCGCCGCCGAACTGGTCGTTCGCGTCGTGCCGGATGTTGGCGACCAGCGCGGCGCCCGCGAAGGGCGTCGTCTGAAGCTCGGCGAAACCGGCGGTGTTGCCGTTGGACCGGTCGATGCCGGTCGTCTCGAAGCGCTCATCCTCGCGCTGGGCACCGAACAGCACGAGGTTGCCGGGTGAGAATTGCCAGTCGCCGCGGTAATCGAACCGGGTTCGTTCACCGAGGTAGGTGGTGGGCGTCGGCGGCGCTAGCGGGTCGAGCGGGCCGGCGAACAGGCGGTCGAACTTGGAGTAGTTCGCGCCGAAGACATTGTGGAAGCCCGGCACCGGCGTCCACTCGGCCTCGCCCCTCATAATCAGTTGCTGCTGGTCGTTGAGGTTACGGTACGGCAGCGGCGCGTACGGGAAGCCGCCGTCGGCCTGATCTAGATACGCGCTATCGGAGAAGCGCAGGACGTAGTTGAGACGGAACTCGTCGGTGAGTTGCGCCCCGAGCTTGGTCGAGACCGTCTTGATGTCGGTGAAGGCGGTCCGCAGCGGCACGCCGCGGGGCAGTAGCTCAAACGGGGTGATCTGGACGGCGGATTGACGGATGTGGCCGACCGACACCGAGTAGTCGAAGATCCCCTCCGAGCCCGAGATGTTGCCGAATTGGTTGAAGGTGCCGAACGAGCCGCCCTCAACGGTCGCCGTTGCCCGTGCCGGCCCTTCGCCACGCTTGGTCACAACGGAGATGACGCCGCCGATGGCGTCGGCTCCGTAGAGGCCACTCTGCGGCCCGCGCAACACCTCGATCCGCGAAAGGTCGTAGGTCTGCAACTGGCTGAAGTCGAAGGCGCGGTTCGGGGTCGAGGGGTCGTTGACGTCGATGCCGTCGATCTGGACCTTCACGTGGTTCGAGTTGGTGCCGCGGATGAAGACCGAAGTCTGACCGCCTGCGCCGCCGGTCTGCACGACGTTGAGGCCGGGCACCTGCTGGAGGGCATCCGGCACCGTCCGGCGCTGCTGCTCCTGCAGCAGGCGGTCGGTGAGCACGGTGACACTCGATCCTGTGTTGGCAATCGGCGTCGGCACGCCGGTAGCCGACACGGAGATCTCGGACAGGGAGACCGCGGCCTGCGCGCCTCCCTGGGCATCGGCGAACGGCGCAGCGACCTGCTGCGCGAGGGCGGGGGCGGAGACGAGCAGCGCGGATACGGCGCAGGACAGGGCTAGGCTGCGCCGAAGCGCGGACGGGACGGAACAGGACACGGGACGGCCTCGGGGGACGGCTGTGGCACGTCACCGCGAACGAGGCCTCGGCGGCCGCGTCCTCAAGGGAACCACGGCGCCGCGACACCTCCCAGGACACCCCGCCCGGCAAGCTCCGCGTGTGACCACGGCTGACGGCAGGTCTCCTGGCTCGCGGGTCGTCGCCCTCTCATCGTCTTCCCGGGCGAGGCCGCCCAGTGACGTCGTGATGAAGGACTCGCCGCTTACAGTTGCGGGGGCAGCCGCGGCATCAGCCGAGCCCTCACGGGCGTGGCCTCACCGCGTTCCCTTTTGATCCCCGAGGGGAACCGTCCCGCTCAAGCTAGGCTGTGGCTCATCGATCCGTCAATCCTCGGAGCAACGTTGTCCCGGCGTCTGCTGTCGGAGGGGCTGTGCAGGGGCGAGCGCCGGGCTGATCGTCATAAGATGTGGTTTCTGTCTTTCCGCTTCCTCACGACAGATGCATTGAAGCGGACATAGCGGGGGGACCGACCACGACGCGTTGCAGACGAATGACCTCTTTCCCGGTAGGACATCCCGCATGACGGAACACACGAGCCTCCCCGTGCGGCGTGCCGATCATGTCGGCTTCGCGGTCGCCTGCCTCGACGAAGCCCTTCGGTTCTGGATCGACGGGCTCGGCGCGCGACTTGTGCGGACGGGGGAGATGGGGGGCGAGTTTCTCGGTCAGGTGACCGGGGCGCATGGGGCGAAGGTGCGCATGGCGCTCGTTTCGCTCGCGGATCAAACGATCGAACTTCTGGAGTATCAGGGTCCGGAGCGACCGAGCGCGCCGGCCAAGCCGTTCGATCCTGGCTTCGCGCATCTGGCCCTTATCGTCGATGACCTCGACGCGCTGCTGGTGCGGATCGCTGCCTACGGTTGGAAGGCGCAAGGCATTCCGCAGCCGATTGCGAGCGGTGCGCGGGTTGGAACGCGGGTGATCTACGCCGTTGGCCCTGACGGCGCGACAATCGAGTTCATGCAGCCGCCGGCTTCTGTCCAAGATCTCTGATGCCGGCGGGCGGGGAACCGCTTGCCATCCCGATCCGAAGTCGACGGAGGCCCGGCGAACGACCGCCTCGGTTCGGAACCAGTCCGTCGCATAGCCAAGCCGATGGGTTCGACTTCAGAGGTACTTGAGCCAAGCGATGTCGCGTCGCGATGCCTTGAGGCGGGAGAACCAGGCCGTCGGGAAGTAGAGGGGCGGAATCAGCGCCGCGTACCACACCAGAACCCACGCGTAATTGCCGACACCGAACACGGTGCCTTGGGTCACGCCCCAGATCGCGAACGCGCCGTGGTAGAGCAGCCGCAGAACCGTCAGGTGAAACACGTAGAAGAAGAGCGGCGCGCCGCCGAACACCGCCAGCGCTGTGACCACCGGGCGGTCGCCCATGCGTTCCAGCGCGACGAGCAATAGCGCCCCGATCCCGAGCGTTAGCAGCAGGAACAGCAGCGAGGGCGGATACTTCGTCAGCGCGAAGAAGCTCATCGCGGTCCGCAGGGCGTCCTCGTCGACGACGAACCACGGTTTGTCCCCGTAGCCGTTCGCCAGGCGTAGCACCGCGAAGGCGACCAGCATCGTGATGCCGATGGCCGCAAATCGGCGCTTGCGCGTCCGTGGGGCGACGCCGGGCAAGAACCACGGGCCGATGGCATAGCCGAGAGCGATGACGCCGATCCAGGGAAGCACCGGGTAGGTCGTCTTGGCCACTAGACCGAATGGGAGCGCGATGACGTCGCGCTGGTGCAGCATTGCCCAGGCGACGAAGAAGGGATCATCGGGCCGGAGTTGGATCGGGTCGAGGAGATTGTGCCCGCAAACGATCAGCGTCCCGACCGCGAAGAGAACCGAGCGCGGCAGGCCGATCATCGCCGCCAGGACGATCATGCACACGCCGATGCACCAGATCACCTGAAGCCAAAGCGTCGGGCTGGCGACGCCCCAGTACAGCTCAGAGAGGTAGAAGACCTCCAGAGCCATCAGCACGAGGCCGCGCTTCACGAGATAGGCACGCGTCTCCGCCAGCGTGTGCCGGGTGCTGAACAGGTACGCGGCCACGCCCGTCAGCGCGATGAAGATCGGCGCGCACAGGCTGACCGCGAGGCGCGCGAGATACAGGCCCGGCAGGGCGGTTCTGGCATCCATCGGGTCGGCGACCGAAACGTGCAGGAACCAGGTTTCCCGCAGGTGGTCGAGGAGCATCAGCACCATCACCAGCCCGCGCAATGCGTCGATGGAGGCGATACGGCCGGTCGTGCCCGATGCCTCTGTCGCCGCCTCCAGCGTGCCCGGACGCACGCCCATCAGAACCGCGCCGTCATGCTGACGGTCACCCGCCGGGGCTCGCCGACGCCGACCCAGAAGGCGTTGTAGGAGCGCTCGTAGTAGGTCTCGTCGAAGATGTTATCGACGTTGAGCCCGAACCGCAGGTTCTCGTAGCGGTAGTAGGCCAGGGCGTCGGTCAACACGTAGCCCGGGAGCCGGAACCCCTCGTTGCCGCTGTCCCCAAGGCGCGAGCCGACAGCCCGGACGCCGCCACCGAACCCGAAGCCCTTCCAGTCGCCGGCCTGGACTTCGTAGACGCCGAGCAGGCTGCCCGAGTGGCGCGGAATGTTGAGGAGCGGCGAGCCAACCCTGAGAACCTCGTCGCGGGTCACCGCCGCGTCGATGAACGCATAGCCGCCGATAACCCGGAACTCGGGTGTAACCTGTCCGACGAAGCTCAGGTCGAAGCCCTGGCTACGCACGGCGCCGGCGGCAATCTGGAAGAAGAAGTCCCTCGGGTCGGTCGTGAGGACGTTCTCCTTCTCGATGTGGAACGCCGCGCCGGTCACGCTCAGGCCGGTGAAGAGATCGAGCTTGACGCCGGCCTCGTAGCCGAAGCCGGTCTCGGGGGCGAAGGGACGGGTCGCGATGTCGAAGCCGGTGTTGGGCCGGAACGAGGCCGCCACGTTGCCGTAGAACGAGAGGAAGGTGAGCGGCTGGTAGACGAGACCTGCACGCGGTGAGAAGCCGGTCCGGTCCTGCTCCGCGCGCTCGTTGCCGACCTTGTCGCGGAAGGTCTGGTTATAGAAGTCGGTCCGGTTGCCGAGGAGCAGCTTCCATTCCGGGCTGAGCGCGATCTGGTCCTGGACGTAGACGGCGGTGTTGCCGACGTTCTCGCTCGCGCTGTAGCGCCGGGTGAAGGGCGCCTTGGGCTGGCCGTAGACCGGGTTGAACAGGTCGAGGGCGAAGGGGTCGAGCCGCGGCGTCGAGCGCAGCAGGTTCTCGGTGCTGTTGTAGCGCTCGTACTCCAGGCCGAGCAGCACGGTGTGGGCGAACGGCCCGGTGTCGAAATGCCCAACGAGCTCGGCCTGCCCGATGGCCACGCCCCATGTGAAGTCGTGCCGGCGGAACTCGCGCAGCAGGGTGCGGCCGTCGTCGAGAAGGCCGGTCGCGCCGGTCTGCAGGCCGGTCAGGCTGCCGGTGTTGAAGTGGCCGGCGACCCTGAGCTGCCAGTCGGCATTGAAGGCGTGATCGAGGCGGATCTGCAGGATCCCGGCTTCTGACACCGAGTTGTCGCCCGGCTCACCGAAGAAGCGCGAGCGCGGTACGAGGCCCAGGCGGTTGTTCACTGCGACCGTCCCGCGGTCGAAGGTCTGGCGGTTGCGGAGGTATTGCGCCTCGACGGTCAACTTGGTGTCCGGGCTGATCAGCCAGCTCACCACGGGCGCAGCTAGGACGCGGTCGCCGTCGACGAAATCGCGGAAGCTGTCCTGCCTCGCGAGCGCGCCGTTGAAGCGGTAGAGGACGGTGCCCTCCTCGTTCAGTGGCCCGCCGGCGTCGACGGTGGTGCGCGCTGTTCCGAAGCTCCCGAACAGCGTGCCCATCTCGACGAAGGGCAAGGCCACGGGCTGCTTGGTCAGGATGTTGATGGTGCCGCCGGGGTCGCTGCGCCCATAGAGTGCCCCGCTCGGTCCTTTGAGCACCTCGATGGACTGAACGTTCTGGGTGTCCGGCGCGCCGTTGTAACCGCGGGCAATGTTGAAGCCGTTGAAGAAGATGTCCTGGGTGGCGAAGCCGCGCACAGAGTAGAGCGCGAGGTTCTGGGCGCCGAAATCGTTCTGCTTGCCGACTCCCGGCACGTAATCCAAGGCGCGCTCGACGCGCGTGGCGGCGGTGTCCCGCAGGACCTCCTGGGGCACGACGTCGACCTGCTGGGGCAGAGAGAGCCGCGGCGTCACGGTCTTGGTCCCGCTGTAGAGATCCTTGACCTGGTAGGTGGGGGCCGAGGTGTAGCTGCCCTCGACCGAGAGCGGGTCGAGAACGACCGAAGCCGGGGCTGCGTCGGCTCGTGGGCCTTGGGCAGTCGCTGGGGGCACACCAAGGGAGACGAGCGCCAAAGATGTGACGGATGCGCGAAGCCGCCATTGCGAAGCGGGATGGGACACGGGCCTAGGACCTCGGGACGGCAGTGGCACGTCACCGCGAACGAGGCCTGGGCGACCACCTCACGAGGCGGCGCTTCGACACCCGCCAGGACACCCCGCCCGACGCGTTTCGCGTGTGACCACGGCTGACGGCAGGTCTCCTGGCTCACGGGTCGTCGCCCTCGCACCGTCTTCCCGGGGCGACCCAGTGACATGGTGGTGAAGGGCTCGCCGCTTACAGTTGCGGGGACAGCCGTGGCTTCAGGCTTACACCCTCACCGCGTTCCCTTTTGATCCCCGAGGGGAACCGTCACGGCCCAGCTACAGCCTCACGGACTCGTGAGTCAACGCGAACGTCCCGATAGCTCTGCCTTGATGCCGCTGTCGGATCTCGGCCATTTCCTGCCAGAGGTCGAACGACCGCTTTTTGAGTTTGATACTTTGAAGCAGACTGGCCGAAAACCACCCATGCCAGTCGTACGGATAGCTCACGTAGTATCTCGAATTTAGCGCGCCCCTACACCATCCCGGAATGCATGGAGACTATGACCTGCACCAATTGGCGGAAGCGTAGAGGTATTGGATCGCGGACTTGATCCTTGGAGAGGCCCTCTCAACCGTCGCCGGAAACGAGCTTCTGCGCGCGGTCTTCCCGAAGATGCGGACAAGCACCGCCCCAAAGGCATCGAGGTGACGCTGACGGCATCCTCCCGCGTTAGGTCGATCCAAGGCGTGAACACGTCATCCGCCCATTCGGTGACGTCGCGGCCCAAGCCTGAAGTCCCGGGCGCCTTCTGCCGGCTTCAGGCCCGCGGGCCATCCGCTCGTCGCCTAGTGAGGTGCCGGCACCCGGGCGTGAGCCGTCGCCAGCCAGCTGCGCAGCGCGTCCGGATTGATCCACCCTGCCTCCATGGCCGCGGCAGCCAGCATGACGAACACCACTACCCAAACCACTGCCGTCGTTCGGCCTTCGGTGCGCCGATAGGCAGCCATGGCCCCGGCGAGCGGGCCGTCGGCCAGCGCTTCATAATCGGTGTCGTCGAGAAAGCCATAGAGCTTGGTGCGCCACGCTGCCCTAGACGCCTCGACAACGCCGAGGAACCGGCGGTTCGTCGAGACCGACACGGCGTAGGAGATGCCGACATACGCCGCTACGACGGCGTACAGACCGGCGAAGCCGGCCCCTCCGGCCCCTCCGCCTTTCGCGGCGTCGATGGCGAGCCGGACCACGAGCGCGCCGATCGCCACGGCCACGTCTCGCCAAACGGCCGCGGATAGGTCGCGGGACTGCTGAAGGAGCTTCTGTACCTCGTCGGACAGCGTCTTGCGCAGATCGGACAAGGCCTTCAACGTGTCCTTGCTGCCGGCGCGTAGGTGCGCCTTGTACAGAAGCCGGGCTGAGTCCAGGGCCGGCCCGACCCGCTTCGGCAGCCCCGCCCGGAAGCTCTCCCCCGCGGTCCACTCCCGCGACAGCTCGGCAGACAGGAAGGTATGCCGCACCTCGACGTCGGTACCCTCCAGGTAAACCCAGGCCGCGGCGGCCTGCTGCGCATCGAACCCATCCGCGCCGAGACCGCCGTCCCCCAGCATGAGCTTGCGCGGCGGCTGGCCGGCGAGCATCGCCATGGGCGTGGCGCCGTCGCGGTAGAGCTCGTTCGGCAGCGACAGGGCGATCATCGTTCCGGCTGCCTCCCGCCACGCCGGTTCGGCGGGACCCTCGACCCTTGCGGCTCCGGCCACGTAGGGCTCGATCCGGGGAGGCGCCATCTGGTCGGGGGATTGGCTGCGGACGACCCGCCTAGGTCCGGCCTCCGGGCGGGGTTCCGGCACCGGGGCGACCGCCGGGGCTTCGACCCAAGGCTCGACGACGTGCCCACGAGTGCGGAAGCCGTCGGCGGCCCTGATGAACGCTAGGCGCACTGCCGAAACGCGGCAGGCGCGGTCGGCATCGAGCAACAGGGACCGCCAACCCTCGGGCGTGAAAAGGTGCTCGGCTCCGTCGCGGTGCGCATAGGTCAGCGTCACGCGCACCCTGTCGCCGTCGGGTGCATCCCGCGGCGCCACGTGGTCGTCCGAGCCGTCGAGGCAGTCGAGGGTCAGCCACGGCGCGCCGGCATCGGCGACGGCCTGCCAAGCCGTCAGTGCCTCCCGCGACAGCATCCCGGCGACCGTCATCCGGCCGGCGTCCTCGTTGACGACGAAGCCCGGTGCAGACCGGCTCGCCTCAACGGCCGCGTGAACGGTTCTCGGTGTCGACATCGTCCCTCAGGACCCCCGCCGTCAGGATCTCGATCCTCTCCCGCCCGTCGGGCATCGTCGTCCGGGTCGGCCTGTGCGCCTCGTCGTACAGCACGACCACGCCCTCCTGGGTCTCCATCACGCGCTTACGAGGCTTCTGCACGCGCTCCGGATCAATCTCGAACGATTCCTCCGCGACGCCACGGTCCCGCAGTTGGCGCTCTAGGGTCCCTCGGATCGACGCACCTTCCGGCAGCACGCCGAAGAGCGCCGTCAGCAGCGGCTCGCGATCTTCCGGGTCGTAGCGCTGGCCGCCCTGCCGCAGAACGTCGTAGAGCCGGTTGACGCCGCCGGCCTGCACATCCGCGGGCAGATCGGGCTTATGGGTCTTGTAGGCGACCTTGACGGCTTCGACGAGCTTGCCGGACAGGTCGCCCGGCTCGTTCACGCGGCGCGCGTTCAGGAAGCCCTCGAAATATTCCGAGATGTGCGTCCTCTTGCTGCGGTCGCGGACCATCACATGGCCGCCCGACCCCGGCGCCAAGCGAACCAGGGCGATCTTCTGCATGGCTTCCGGTTTCTTCACGAACGCCTCCTGGAGCCGTTCGAGGCGAGGCTGTGCGGCCCCTAGCGAGTAGCGGACCACCTCGTCGTGGTCGTACTTGACCAGCGCGTAGACCGGGTCGTCCGTGCCGACCCCGAGCTCGAACACGAGGAACGCCCCGTTGCTCGTCCCGGAGCGGTGCCGGGTATGGAAGTCCCGGGCCAATGCCTGCGTCCCGACCGTGAAGTCGCCGCCTCCCGCGATGCCGCGGAGCGCCGCCTCGACGCCGGAACCGACGCGAAACGCGAACAGGTTGCCGGTCAGGGCCGAGCGCACCCGCGCGAGGAAAAAGGCTGGCTCCTGGAGCGGGGTGATCTCCGGCAGGAGGGTCGGCTCGTCGAGGTCCTTGCCGACCACATGGAAGATCATCCGCCGGATCGACAATGCGTCCTTCTCCGCATCGGTCAGAAAAGCCATCTCGCTCCCTGGGGTCGCATCGTTCCTCTCACGACCGGTATAGCGAGGGCAGCCGGATCCCGCCCGCGCTCATTCAACCTCAGGATGGTTTTCAACCGGGACAATCGGCCCGACGTCCGTTTCGTTCTGCTTATGTTCTCACTATTGCCAACGCGATGCAACCTCGCGGCGCGATGGCAGACGGCACTGCGAGAGAACTTGGCGCGATGCCGCGATGACCCACGTCAAGGTTCGTTCGATAGGTTGGGAGGCGAAGCCTAAGCTCTGGTCGCCATTTGGTAGGAAAAGCAGCGACCGTACGCCACCATCGACCCTATCGAGCGCCACCTTCACCACGACCGGGCGCCACCATTGGCTCGACACGGTTTCACCTTGCCCGGCTCCCGGTTCGCCGGGCAAGGCGTCATGTCGCGAGGAGGCCGAGCCGTCGCACTCATATGGCACAACCGCCATCCCCCGACGATGCCATGAATTTGCTGCCCGGGTTATGGACCTGTCGGGGATGGCCGACGGAGAAGAGGTGGTTGTGATGCTGTCGACAGGCTTACGTCAGCTGATCCAGCTCGCCGAGCGGATGAGAGGGAGGGAGAACTCGACGTCCCGTCGGCGTGGAAGCAAGGTCGGTGGCGTGCCGGAGGATAGGAGCGTGTGGCTGTCGGGCGCAGTTGCTCGGTGCTGAAGCGGTTTTCTATCGTCCTTCAATATATTGCACCTATATGGTTCGATCTGCCGCCCGCAGAGATTCGATTTGGCGCCAACAGAGGTTCTATCTTCGGATTCGGCGGCTTGCTCATCGATGCGCGCCTTGATGCGAGCGGCTGAGCATCCTCATGGACCGATCTTCGAGCCGTATGGGCCCAGTCAACCCGGAGTCGGGTGTTTGATGGCGCAGAGGCGTAAAAGTCGGCTCTTTGTTGGCGAGAAGTCGGGCTTGGATTGCCTGGCGCTGACGCTAAAGGGTTGATATCGTTGAGGGGGTAGTCGCGCCTAATCTGACGCCCTAGAATTTTCTCAATGACTTAGGGGGCTAAGCCCTGCGGTTGAGAGATTGCCGCGGAAGCGCTGCGGAAGCATCGTGCGTTCTTCCGAGCCGGTGCTGTCCCAAATCGCGTTACCGCAAATGTGATCGCTAGGCGGCTGAACGGCCCTTAGCCTTCCTCGTCGGCCGAGACCGCTCTTTCGAGGCGGCGAGTATCCGAGCGACACCCTCCGCGGCTGCTCGATCCGAAAGCGTAGGCTGCCGCGACGCCTCGATCGCGCAAGCCGCACGCTCCTCTGGGCTCGGATCCTCAACCGACCATCTCGGGTTCTCAGGGGCCGAGGATGGCGTCCACGGTCGCCAGCGCACGCAGCTGGGCGAGATGCGTATCGGCGGCGGCAGGAGGTCCCGTCGGACGTAATCGTCCACGGTGCTCTCGCTCATCATGAGTTCGGCGGCGAGCGCGCGGCGCGAGGTAGGCGGCGGTCGGCATACGGCCGTTCTAGGGTAGATGCTCCGGCGGCAAGCCGTTGTCGCGGCCCGTTGCCGCGTGTGAGGCCGGAATGTCACCCGGTGGCGCTCCGCGGCGGCAGCTCCCGCTTCCGCACGATCCGAGCCCGATCCCGCAGGGTGACCTCGTTCGTCGGCCATTCCAGGCAGGCGGCCTCGAATGCGGCGATCGCCGCGGTCAGCGGGTAGATCGTGGCGAGGTGCAACTCGAGCTTGCCGCCGATCCGGTCCCAGATCTCGATCGTGTAGGGGGTGCCCGGCGGCACCGGCGGGATTTGCTTGAGCGCTGGCGGCAGCGTGATCGCCGCGAGGCACAGGTGCTCGTACTTCCGCGCGGGCGGCGCCCCGGGCGCGCGCTGGTAGTGGCACGAGGCTGTCAGGTGCCGGAGCAGGTCGAGCGTCGAGGTGTCGGCCCCATAGCGTAGGGGTGGACGCCCCCTGACGGCATCGATGTGCCAGAGTGGAGGTGTTGCAACACCACTGCAGGAGGCGTCCATGGGTGAGGTTAGCACAGTCGGGATCGATCTGGCGAAATCAGTTTTCCAGGTTCACGGCGCGGATACGAGCGGTGTCGTCGTTTTCCGCAAGAAGCTGCGGCGTGATCAGGTGCTGACGTTCTTCTCGACACTTCCGCGTTGCGTGGTTGCTATGGAAGCATGCGCCAGCGCTCATTACTGGGCCCGTGAGATAGCTTTGGCAGGCCACGAAACGCGGCTCATCCCGCCAGCCTACGTGAAGCCGTTCGTGAAGCGGCAGAAGAACGACATGGCCGATGCTGAGGCGATCTGCGAGGCGGCGCAGCGGCCGACGATGCGGTTCGTTCAGGGAAAGAGCGCGCAGGCCCAGGCCTCCGCAGTGGTGTTCCGTACGCGCGACCTGCTCGTGCGTCAGCGGACCCAATTGATCAATGCACTGCGCGGGCACCTCACGGAGTTCGGGTACGTCGTTCGCCAAGGTGTCGGGCACGTAGGCCAGCTCGTGGCGATCGTCCGCGACCCCACATCTGACGTGCCGGCCGAGGCAAGGCCGGCCTTGGCCATCATTGCGGGCAGCCTGGAGGCGCTCCAGGCGCAGATCGCACTTCTCGACCGCGAGATCGCCCAACGCGCGAAGGACGATGCCGTGGCCAAGCGGCTGATGACGATACCGGGTGTCGGCCCGGTGATCGCGACCGCACTCGTGGCTCTGGCACCGGCCGCCAGTACCTTCCGCCGCGGGCGCGACTTTGCGGCTTGGCTCGGTCTCGTCCCGCGGCAACACTCCAGCGGCGGCAAGGAGCGGCTGGGGCGAACGACCAAGATGGGCGAGCGCAGCCTGCGACGGTTGCTGATCCTGGGCGCGAGTTCTGCGACCAAGGTCGCGGCGCGTGATCCCGATAAAGCTGGGGCATGGTTGGCCGGCATGCTGTCGCGCAAGCCGCGCATGCTGATCACCGTCGCCCTTGCGAACAAGATGGCGAGGATCGTCTGGGCCTTGATGGCCCATGGCGGCTCCTACAGAGCTCCGGCCACGGCGTGATCGCCACGGCCTGAGGCGTCAGGGAGGCAGGGAAGGTCAGTCGAGAGGTATGGCGCAACGGTCAGAAGACGGGGTCGGGAAAACCAGTGAATGGCCAAGCGCCTCGAGCGCGCCAAAGCGACTTGGACCCGATCCGCGCTCTCCATACAGGCCAGCAGCCGTGATGAAGGCTGCATCAACAGGCCGGACACACGGCAGCACCTGATCCTGCGCGCACAAATCTCTCCAACACCCCCTTGAATCCGATGGGGCGTCCACACACGGTCAATCAGGCTGGCGACGGTGTAGCGGCCCGAGCGCTTGCAGGCCGCGCAGTCGACGAAGACCCGACCGGGCCCCGCATCCCCCAGGCGCCCCATTCTGGTGGCCCTCCGCTCGCGAACGAATACGGAACAAGCCTGAGGCGGCGATGCGCTTCAACCGACGGCGGCCGCGGCGCGAGGAATCGTGGTGGAGCGGTGTGGACGACGTTCGGAAAGCAAAGACCGGTCAGGGGTTTCGGCTGACCCGTGCGGCGCCCGAGACCGGTGGGCTATTCTCGTGCAGCCAGCGATCGAGCGAAAGCCAGGAGGCGACGGCGAGCGGAAGATCGATTGCGGGGCTTGCTGACATACCGGCGGGTAACGGGGCGAGATAAGAGCAAGGCGCCCTATCGTACTATCAACAACGGGCACGCACAGGAAAGGCGCCTGCTGATGATCCCAGCGGGCGCCGGATGCATTGAGCAGTTAGTACCTGAGCACTAATTCGGATTCGCCCGCCTCTTAAGACGGTTTTTCTAAAAATCTAACCACGCCTCGATATCTTCGAAACTTTCATGACCAAACTCTTCTGGGAAGCTGAGCGTGAAGATACTTTCAGGAATGTTGCAGGCATCAGTTCGAGAGCGTCAGGAGGCTGTTCAAAAGCGGCGCATGAAATCTCCGAGCTCGAGGCTCATCCCCGCTTGGAAACCGATGTGCCAAGCCCGGACTTCAGCGGGCAGCATGCCGGCTTTCAGATGCTCCTGGGCCACGATGATGCCGACCTCCTCGACCCGGCGCACGAGGCCCTGAACGCTACCTGTCTGCGGGCTCAGCGTCTTGATCATCTCGCTCGCTGCGAGCCGGCCAGCTTTTTCGCCTCGGGTGGTGGGAGCGAGCGGCTCGCTATGCGGCGGCATGGGATACGATTGCCTCACCTGCGGGAGCCGATACGCAACGCGGCCCGGCGACAGAATGGCCGGCCTTGGTTTCTGTGTCGTGCGGATGCCGGCGGGCGAGCCGTCCCGCGCCAGGATTCCAGGCACGAAAAAGCCCGCGCCGGCGGACCGGGCGGGCTTCTTAGGCTCGGCACCGACAAGGGAGTAATCCCGCCAAACCTGAAACTGAGAGTGGGTTAGGAGCAGGGAAAGGCAAGCCCCCCCCAACGGTAGTGACGCTGGAAGCGAGGACCCGACGCCCGCCCAGGCAAATCGAACTACCCATCTTTGAAAGCGTTCACGCCCCGCAACAACGGAGAGCACGACATGAAGGTGATCTCAGCGACCGTCCTTGGCCTGGCGCTACTCAGCGGAACCGCTCCGGCCTTCGCACAGCCATACGGCGGGCGCGACTACGGCTACGATCGCGGCGACTATGGACCCCGCGACCGAGGCTACGGAGATCGAGGCTACGGCGATCGTGACCGCCGCGACTACGATCGGGGCTATGACCGAGGCTCGCGGGGCGGGCGTGGCGACTACGCGTTCAACGAGGAGGAGTATCTGCGCTGCAATCCGGATGTGCGCCGGGCGGTCATAGGCCGGGCGATCAAGTCCGGTCTGGAACACTACCGCAAGGTCGGGATGGCCGAGGGCCGGAAGTTGACCTGCAATTAGAGCGCATCTGAAGAGCAGAGCAGAGTGCGAAAAAGCCCCGCGCGGCGGTGCCGGCGGGGCCGAAGGTGGTGAGTCTCGGTAACGGGATAGCAGCGTAGCGGGCGCCGTGACATCACCCGTTCGGGGGAGGCTACCGACACGAAAAAGCCGCCGCGGCCGGAGCCGGGCGGTTCGAGGTCATCGCATCAGGGATGCTGGGTAGACCCGCGCGCGGGCTGGCGACTTCCCACCGCTCTCGCGCTAGGCAGATTCACTCCGCGGCGACAGCAGCCTTCTTCGCCTTGCGAGCGCGGACAGGCTTCCCGGCCGGCGCGACCGCAGGCTCGGCCACCTTCTTCCGGCCTCGGGCCTTGGGCGCCTCCGCAACTTTCTCGTCGGTGACGGCAGCCTTCGGGGCTGCGTTCCTGCGCAGGTTGCCGAGGCCGGTGTTCTTCGCCAGGGCCGAGCGCATCTCGGAGTAGCTCGGGGCGGTCATAGGATAGTCGACCGGCAGGCCCCACTTCGCCCGATATTCGTCCGGGGTAAGGCCCACTCCTTTGAGGTGCCGCTTCAGGGTCTTGTACGACTTGCCATCCTCGAAGCTGATCAGCGCGTCGTTGCTGATCGACTTCCGGATCTGGCTCGGAGTGGCGCGGTCGACCTTAGCCTCGGCCGGAGCGGCGGGGTTGTTCAAGCCGTTGAGCGCGCCATGGATCGCGGACAGAAGCGCCGGCATTTCGGACGTAGGCACAGAGTTTTTCGAGACGTAAGCGGACACGATATCGGCCGTGAGCTCGATTAGGTTGCTCTGATCCAGAGCCGAGGTTGATGTAATGTCGTCCATTGAAGCCTCCTGCGTATGTGGCTGAGACTCACGCAGCAACAACGACGCCTAGTCAAGGCGTATCTATGCTGGGACGACGGAGAACGTTGGATATATGCCGGCTTCCAGGATAGTTTCTGAACATGTCTGTGAATCGCCCCGGGTTTTCCGGAGGCCGTTTGGTTTGGCTCAGGCGGCCAAGGCTTGGACCTCGGCCTGGGCATAATAGCGTGCCTCCGCCTCGGCGGGAGGGATGTGGCCGATTGGTTCGAGCAGCCGACGGTGGTTGAACCAGTCCACCCATTCCAGCGTGGCGTACTCGACCGCCTCAAAGGACCGCCACGGCCCGCGTCGATGGATGACCTCCGCCTTGAACAGGCCGATCACCGTCTCGGCGAGAGCGTTATCGTACGAGTCGCCAACACTGCCGACGGAGGGTTCGACGCCCGCCTCGGCCAAGCGCTCGGTGTAGCGGATGCTCACATATTGCGATCCGCGATCCGAGTGACAGACGAGGCCGCTGCCGGCGAAGGGGCGGCGCTCGTGCAGGGCCTGCTCCAAGGCATCGAGCACGAAGTCGGCCCGGGCCGAGCGCGACACACGCCAGCCCACGATCCGGCGGGCGAAGACGTCGATCACGAAGGCCGCATAGACGAAGCCGCCCCAGGTGGCGATGTAGGTAAAATCCGCCACCCATAGCCGGTTCGGGCATTCGGCCCTGAACTGTCGATTGACCCGGTCGAGCGGGCAGGCCGCCGCCGGATCGGGAACGGTGGTGCGAACCCTCCGCCCCCGGACGACGCCAGCCAAGCCCATCGTTCGCATCAGCCGGACCACCGTGCAGCGCGCCACAATGATCCCTTCGCGGGCGAGCTGCCGCCAGACCTTGCGCACGCCGTAGACCCGGAAGTTTGCCTCGTACACGCGCCGGATCTCGACCATGAGTGCCGCGTCCCGCTTGGCTCGAGCCGACAGCCTCCCGGGATCGGCTCGTCGCGCGGCATGGGCGTGGTACGTCGACGGGGCGATCGGCAGAACCTTGCAGATCGGCTCGACCCCGTAGAGCGCACGATGATCGTCGATGAAGGCGATCATGACCGGAACCGGCGGTCGAGCTCCGCCTGGGCAAAATACGCGCTCGCCTTCCTGAGGATCTCGTTGGCCTGCCGGAGCTCGCGGTTCTCCCGCTCCAGCGCCTTGATCCGCTCGCGCTCATCCGTCGTCGGTCCGGCCCGCACGCCCCGGTCGCGCTCGGCCTGACGGACCCACTTGCGCAGCGTTTCGCCAGAGCAACCGATTTTGGCCGCGATCGACTGGATCGCGGCCCATTGCGAACCGTGCTCGCTCTCATGCTCCCGGGCCAGCCGGACTGCCCGCTCGCGAACCTCAGGGGAAAAGGGTGGGGTATGCTTCGTCATGGCTCCAGTCTCTCAAGAGTTGGAGCCTCCGAAAATCCCGGGGCGATTCACTGAGAGAGATCTAGGCCCTCAGGTCCAGTCGCTCATGTCTTCCTTGGCGCCGGGCTCAGTCACCCCCAAGTCGGCACTCAGGCCGCCACGGGCCTTGATCCTCATGGAAGTGGCTCGCAGGCCCGCCTGCCGCAGCCCCGTCACCTCGATCTGAGCGTGGAAGCCGGACTGGCCAAAGCGCTCGATGTGCCGGCCCAACTCGGCCACGTGCTCACGGAGTTCGGACATTCCGCGGCCGCCACCGCCACCGATCCCACCAGCTGGCGCCGCCGGGACGATTGACCGGATCGACCCGTCCGGCATCTTCATCGTGCCGTCGCCGAGATCGAGGCCTTCCTTGCCGTCCAGGCCTTTGACCAGCTTCGGCTCGAGCGCCGTCGCGTCCTTGGCCACACCGGCGCCCAATCGCCACGCGCCAGGGCACGACGCAGCGCCGGATTGAAGTGCAGCCCAATCCTGGGGCCACCCACCCCTGCTGCGCAGGAGCGCCAGCGCGACGCGCGTCTGCTCCTCCATGCGAGCCGGCTTCGAGCGGATCTGGAAGCGAATTTCGTCACCCATGTCTCAGAGCCTCGTCCTCAGGGCTTCAGCGGCGGTGGCGAGCAGGTCGGCCTCGCTGTCGCGGCGGGCAGTCTCGGCGACGTCGCCCAAGCGATCGATGCAGCGGTCCATGAGGGCCGTGCACAGGCCGAGCTGCCAGTGAGCGAGCCGACCGGATGCGTTGGGCGTCTCGGTACCGTCGGGACCGTTCGTGATGCTGCAGGGTCGGCATGTCATTGCTGCGGCGCCCGAGTTCCCGGCCACCATCTGATCGCTCAGGCTTGGCCGGTCTCACTCATCGCTCCCGCAACCTGCATGGAGCCCCGCCGCGTGGCGCGCTCCTCTGCCGGATCCTCGCCCTTCGCCACTTGGCCCAGCAGCCCCTTCGCCTCACGGCGGGCTTCGTCAGCCGTCAGGGCGCCGTGCAGCCCTATCGTGAAGCGCCTCGACCGCCCGCTGGCGCGGTACTACACGAGGTAGCTGCGCCGGCCGGATGCGAAGATGCGCACCCCGAAGCCCGGGAGCTCATCGCACCAGAAGAAGTAGTCCCGGCCTTGCGACTCGGCCGCCTCGACCACGCGCTTGCTGAGCTTGGGCATGCCCTCCCCTCCGGTTCTGCCGAAGCACTGCGGAAGCACGCGGAAGCAAACCGAGCCCATCCGGCGGAGACGAGAGAAATGCCCGGCGCGCCAATTTCACAAGGGGCAGCAGCGGTTTGGCAATAACGAGTAAACTCTAGCAATCACGGGAAAACATGTTAGGCTAATCCTCCGAAGGCAAAGGTCACACGTTCGAATCGTGTCGGGTGCGCCAATATTATCAATGGCTTAGCAGGCGTCAGCGCTGATCTTGGAATGGTCGGTGTCACCAAGGTGTCACCGCTGCGATCCCAAAGCGCGCCACTTCTCTGCTCGCTTCTGCTCCTCTCGCCGGTATGACGATAGCTAGCCCCGTGCAGGATGCCTCCGTGAAAGCGGAACTCGCTCCGACCGGTATGCTCCGAGTCGGTCTCGTTGAGGCGCCGTCCGCTGGCCTAATCTTCGTCAGCCGTGCCGCCGACGGAGCGCTCGACGGCGTGACAGCCGATCTGAGCGCGGATCTCGCCCGGCAGGTCGGCCTGCCGCTGGCCGTCACGCTGTTCCCGAACTCGGGCGCCGCGGCCGCCGCCCTCGAGGCCGCGGCGATCGATGTCAGCTTCATGCCGGTCGACGTGGCCCGGCGGCAGGTGATCGATTTCGGGCCGGGCTACTACGACCTGGAGAGCACCTATCTGGTCAGCGTCGGGTCGGGCATCACCGACGTGGCGCAGGTGGATCGGCCGGGTCTCCGGGTCGTGGCGATCGACGGCACGACGACGTTCCGCGCCTCCGCCCGCACGCTGACCCGGACGCAACCCCTCCCCGTCCCGTCCGTGGCCGAGGCGGTCGCGCGCATGCGCGCTGGGCAGGCGGACGCCATTGCCCTCTCGCGCGACACGCTGCGGCCGGTGGTCCTGCAGGTTCCAGGTTCCCGGATCGTCGCGGGCGGCTTCCAGCAGACGCAGGTCGCCGTCGCCGTGCCTAAGGGGCGCCCCGCCGCCCTCGCCTGCGTTACGGCGTGGCTGGACGAGGCGAAGCGCACCGGTATCGTCCGGCGGATCTTCGACGCCCGCGGCTTCCGCGACGACGCGGTCGCGCATTAACTGGTGCTCCGGTCGCGTCGCGTGTGGTAGCGCGACGTTCCAGAGGGAGCGAATTGAGGATTGCCGTATGGCAGACAACCACAGCAAAGAGCGTATTCAGGCTGAGGCAGCTTTTGCGAAGATGCAGGACCGGTTTGGCAGCAAGGCCTTTGATGAGCCGGCAGTCAGTGCGGCGGACCAGAACACCGCACGCCTGAAGGCCGCGCGCCTTGAACGGGACGCCGCCAAAGCTGAGGCAAAAAAGCCGTGATGCACGACGCCATAGGCGAATCCCTTACCGAGCATCTGAAGGCGAAGGGCTACCTGAAGTGAGCGACACTGACGCCCAGCCCGATGAGATCCAAGAAATCCTTCGGCTCGCGACGGCGCTGGCAGAGCAATTCCTGCAGTCAGAGGCGGAGGAGTCCGCCCGTCCGGAGAGGCTTAAGGCCCTCATCAGCGCCGCCCAATTTCTCCACGACCATGATGTGGCTTGGCCGACCGTCTTGCGTGAGGCCGTGGGCAAGGCCGTAGAGCGAATGGAAGCGGTCAGTGGACGATGAGGACCGAGAATTCGAGCACTCTCCGCTGTCGGGCTCTTTCAGTCGCGATGGTGCGATCGTCGACGTCGAGATCTACCGCTACGCCGACACGCAGGACCCCTGGCAGTTAGTGGTGATCGATCTGTCGTCTGGCGGCTGCACCGCTTGGCAGGAGACCTTCACGACGGACCGTGAGGCTTACGAGGCCTTCACCGCGACGGTCGAAGCGGACGGCATGGCATCTTTCGCGGGCGTCGTGCCGACCGTGCGGCACTGACCCCATCCCTGCTTCGTGGCAGCGGCCCGAGTTGCACATGCTAAGCCGCAACGGCTATCCGGGCCTAGGGGGCTGTAGCTCAATGGTTAGAGCCGACCGCTCATAACGGTCTGGTTGCAGGTTCGAGTCCTGCCGGGCCCACCACGTCAGAGCAGTTGGCGTGACCTTCATTAAGGAGATCGGCGAGGGGCCCGGATTGCGGCTCCGGAAGGCGACATCCACCGCAACCGAGAGCCTTTCGGCTACTGACGTAGGCGAAACGCGCCCTAGGTTTTTCGCCTGTAGGTTGAGAGGAGCGTCGATGTCCGAGAATCCTAGCCACGTTCAAGGCTATCGGGAGACGAAGGCGGCGAAGGCTGCAGAGAGGCACAATCAAGCCAACGAGGTCTGGGCGGAGGTTGAGGCAGAGCGACAAGCGTTCGACGAGCAAACGGCAAAGCTGCGAGCGATGCGGCTCGCCCCAGAGAACGCCGAATCTTGATGTCGAAGGGCCACCTGAGATGAGGCGCCTACTCCTCGCCGGCCTCTTCGCAGCCGTCACCGGAGCGAGCGGTGCATATGCGCAGGCGACGCTGCGCGTTATCGACACCGCGCCGAACGACGTGCTGAACGTCCGCGAGTTTCCAACCTCGGACGCGCGGATCGTAGGCATGATTCCACCCGACGGGCGCGGCATCGTCCCGACTGGCGAGCGCAATGGCAACTGGGTGTTCGTCCGTTACCGGAGGGGCGAGGGCTGGGTTTCGCGGCGGTTCGTGTATCTCGGGGCGCCGCCGGTCCGGCGAGGCGGGAGCCTGGATCCGGACGTCAGCGAATAGCAACGCGGGGCTTCCGAGTACCTGAGCTCATTCCAGCCGCTCTCGGCCGGCTGTTCACGCCCGTAGCGCAGCACGCGACCCGTCAGCAACGGGCAGAGAAGGTCCAACAGGAGCTCGACGCCGAGTAGGCGAGTTTGAGGAGCTGACGGCCTCGCGGTCAGCGAGCTACACCGGAACGTCACCCGGTGGCGCTCCGCGATAGAAGCCTTAATTTAGTTTACACGTCATTAAGCATGTTGACCGATGGTGCCGTGACGTCGGAAGGACTTGCGATGAGCCGGGGCGAGCCCCTGCGGGAGCCGAAGGCTTTGGTGGGACCCATTCTCAATATGGCCACCGCCCATCATGCCGCCGGGCGCCTGCACGAAGCCGATCAGCATTACAGACGATGCCTTGATCTCGATCCGGGACACGCAGCGGCGCATTACAATCTTGGCCTCATCGCCACGCTCTTGAGCGATCATGCCCGTGCGGTCCTTCATCACACCGCGGCGCTTCGCTCGGCACCTGAGCAGGCCTCTCGCTGGGTGGCACTAATCGGGGCGCTCCTCGCCTGCGACCGGGTGACAGACGCCCGTAGCATCCTCGATCACTTTCTGGTGCACGGCTTCTCACCCCAGATCGTGTCCGAGCACTGCCAGCCGCTGGTTAAGGTGCTCGGCGCGAACGCTCGCCTCGCCTTCGCCGCTGGGCGGCTCGAGGACGCCGAGTGCCTCCTCGAACTCTTAATCTCTATCGACAAAGATAATGGTGACGCGGTGCATCTTGCCGGGCTCACCGCCTTGCGCACCGGGCGTGCACAGCACGCCATCGATTTGATCACCATCGCGATCTACCGCGACAGCGGCAACGCTACGTACTTCGCCGATCTCGGTCTCGCCTTCCAGGCAATCGGCAACCTGGTCGCTGCTGGCTCGGCCTTCGAGAAGGCGCTCGAACTCGACCCTGCCTTGGATGACACCCGCGCCAATCTCGCCATCGTGTATCAGGACACTGGGCGCCAGCAGGACGCCGCTGACTGTTGGCGCGATCTGATCGCTCGGGTTCCCGGCTCGGCCGAGTTTCACAACAATCTCGGCGCGGTGCTACACCGCCTTGGGCGCACCGAAGAGGCGATCGCCAATTTGGAGAAGGCGCTAGAAATCAATCCCGCCGCCGCTTTCGCGCTTTGCAACCTTGCACATGCGCAGCTCTTTGCCGAGCATAGTTCGGTGGAAAGCTTCTCGGAGAAGGCTAAGACCTACGGCCGCTGCCATGCTGACGCACTGCTGCGCATCCGGCCCTTCGCCAATGATCGCAATCTGGATCGGCGCCTGCGCATTGGCTTCGTCTCGGCGGATTTTCGCGATCACCCGGTGGTGCGGTTCCTCGAACCCTTCCTCCACTATGCCGATCGGGAACGCTTTGACCTCCTCGCTTATAGCAACACCAGTCGCGAAGACGCGGTGACGGAGACGCTGAAGGCCCGTTTCGACTCTTGGCGCCGAATCGATGTTCTCGACGACGAGGCCGCGGCGAACCTCATCGAGGCCGATCGCACCGACATCCTCATAGACCTAGCCGGCCATAGCGGCGGCAACCGCTTAATGGTTTTCGCGCGCAAGCCTGCGCCAGTTCAGGTGACTTGGATCGGACTGCCAGTCACCACGGGGCTGGCCGCCATAGACTACCGCCTTACCGACGCTGTCTATGATCCGATCGGCGAGACCGAGCACCTGCATTCCGAGGTTCTCTGGCGGATGCCTGGCACTGGCACCTGCTACCGGCCGTTCCTACCGGCGCCGGATGTCGCCGAGACAGCGCCCGTCACCAGAAACCGGCACGTCACCTTCGGCTGCTTCAACCGCTTCGAGAAGATGACCGACGCCGCAATCAAGGCCTGGGCCGCGATCCTAGCAGCGGTGCCCAACGCCCGGCTGAAGCTGATCGTAACCGATATCGACGATCCAAGGACGCGCGGGCCAGTGGAAGCACGTCTCGCGACCTGCGGCCTGCCACTCGACCGCGTCGACTTCGCGCCCCGCAATGCTGCCAATCGCTATGCGATGCACGGCAGTGTCGACATCGCGCTGGATGCGTTCCCCTTCAACGGCAACGTCACGACATTCGACACTCTTTACATGGGCGTCCCTGTAGTGACGCTTGCCGGACCCCAGACAATCTCGCGGGTGGGCGCCGCCATTCTCGGGATCCTAGGGCTGCCGGATCTCATCGCCCGCGATGTCGACAGCTATGTCGCCATCGCCTGCCGTCTCGCCAGCGATCCGGACGAATTTCTCAAATTGCGTAGCGGCCTGCGCGAGCGCTTGGTCGCCAGCCCCCACATGGATCACGCCGGCCATGCCAGGGAGGTTGGTCTGGCCCTTAGCGAGATGTGGCGGCTTTGGTGCGCCGAGACAGCGCCCAGCGCGGTGGCCTCTCCCGCCTCACGATGACCCGCGCGCGGTCCCGAAGGGTGACCTCGTGCGTCGGCCATTCCAGGCAGGCTGCATCGAACGCCGCCTCGGCCATCGACAGCGGGTAGATCGTCGCGAGGTGCAGCTCGACATTGCCGCTGGTCTCTCGCCAGATCTCGACCGTGTAGGGCACACCCGGCGGCACGGGCGGGATCTGCTTGGCGGCCGGCGGCAGCGTGATCGCGGCCAGACACAGGTGCTCGTACTTCCGCGTAAGCGGCACCCGGGCGCGCTGATAGCGGCACGCGGCCGTCAGGTGCCGGAGCAGGTCGAGCGTCGAGATGTCGGCCCCGTAGCGACCGATCAGGCTGACCACGGTATAGCGGCCCGAGCGCTTGCAGGTGGCGCAGTCGACGTACACCCGACTAGGCCCTGCATCCCCCAGGTGCCCCATTCTGGTGGCCCCCCCCCCCCACTCGCGAACGAAAACGGAACAAGCTCAGGCGCCCGCGCGCTTCGACCAGCCGCCGAGCCGCGCGAGATCGTAGTGGAGCAGTGTAACCGATCGGCTGGCACCACGCCCGGTCTGAGCGCGGCGTGCTAATCTGCTCGGATGGCGGTCGACGAGGAGCGCATCGACGAGGCGGTGCTCGCCCTTTTGTGGCTGACGCTCCACGACGGGCGTCGGGCCTGGAAGGGCTTCGACTGGGCTGTGCTTGGCCGTCTCCACGCCAAGGGGCTCATCGCCGATCCGGTCGGACGCGCCAAGTCGGTGGTGCTCACGGACGAGGGACTGCGCCAATCCGAAGCGCTGTTTCGGACCCTGTTCACGCGGCCCGACTGACGCGCCAGGGCTGCAGCGTTCTCAGGCCACGGCTTGGAGCGTGGGTGTGCTCGGGTAGGCCCAGGGCAGAAGCTCGTCGAGGCGCGGCTGCGGATGGCCGTCGACGATGCGGGTGATGACGTCGGCCAGGTAAGCCTGCGGCTCGACGCCGATGAGCTTACAGGTCTCGACCAACGAGGCGATCACCGCCCAGTGCTCGCCCCCGCCGTCCGAACCAGCAAATAGGGCATTCTTCCGATTCAAGGTCAGAGGCCGGATCGCCCGCTCGACGGTGTTGGAGTCGATCTCCACGCGCCCGTCGTCGAGGAACAGGCTCAGCCCCGCCCAGCGGCTCAGGGCGTAGCGGATCGCCTCCGCCAGATTGCTCTTGCGGCTCAAGAGGCCGAGCTTCTCCCGCAACCACGCCTCCAGCGCCTCGACCACGGGCCGGCTTCGTTCCTGACGGGCCGCTCGTCGCTCCTCAGCCGAGCGCCCGCGGATCTCGGCCTCGATCCGGTAGAGCGCGGCGATGCGCGACAGCGTCTCCGTCGCGATCGGCGAGGCGGCGGCGAGATCATAGAATTGCCGACGCACATGGCTCCAGCAGTAGGCCAGCCGCACCGCGCCGCTCTTGGCCAGCGTCTCGTAGGCCGCGTAGCCATCGACTTGGAGCACGCCTGCAAACCCGCAGAGATGCGCGATCGGTCGTCCAGCCTTGCGATCCGGGGCGTAGACGTAGGCGACGCCGGGCGGATCGGTCCCGCCCCAGGGCCGGTCGTCGCGCGCATACGCCCAAAGCTGGCCGGTCTTGGTGCGGCCGCGGCCCGGATCGAGCACCGGTGCCGTGGTCTCGTCGGCAAACAGCTTGCCCGAGCGCTTGAGCGTCTCCAGCAGCCGCTCGTGCACGGGCCGGAGCAGGAAGGCGGCGCGCCCGACCCAGTCGGCCAGCGTCGAGCGGTCGAGGCTGACGCCCTGGCGGGCGAAGATCTGCGCCTGTCGATAGAGCGGCAGGTGGTCGGCGTATTTGGAGACGAGCACCTGCGCGACGAGAGCGTCGGTCGGCAGGCCGCCCTCGATCAGCCGCGCCGGTGCCGGGGCCTGCACGACTGCGTCCCCGCAGGCGCGGCAGGCGTAGCGCGGGCGGCGGATCACCAGCACCCGGAACTGCACCGGCACCACGTCGAGGCGCTCGGAGACGTCCTCACCGATCCGGTGCAAGGCACCCGAGCAGCACGGACAGGCGGTGCTGTCGATATCGACGAGGTACTCGACCCGCGGCAGGTGGGCGGGCAGCGCCCCACGGTTCGTGCGCCGCTTGACCCTCCGGGCCTCCTTGGCGGGCTCCGTTTCCTCGGCGGCAAAGCCCGCGGCCTCGACCTGCTCGGCCTCCTCCAGCCCGAGCAGGAGCTGATCCTCCGGCAGGCTCTCGGCGCGGCGGCCGAAGCGGTGGCGCTGCATCGCCAGGATGATCTGGCGCAGCCGCTCGTTCTCGGCGCGCTCCTCGGCGAGCAGCGCCTTGAGCGTCTCGGGATCGTCGGACGAGGGCGAAGCAGGCGCGGCCACGAAGCGGATGAGAGCAGATCCGCCAGTGACTTACCACTGCGATGAAGCCCGTCCGCCGGTCTTTTTGCTCAGCCGGCAACCGCCGGCACGCCCACGGGACGCGCCGCATGGACGCGCTTCCAGTCCAAGCCTTCGACGAGCGCCGCGAGCTGCGCCGCGCTCAGCCGAACCACGCCGTCCTCGATCTTCGGCCAACAGAACTGGCCAGCCTCCAGACGCTTGGTCGCGAGGACCAGCCCGCTTCCATCCCAGACCAGGAGCTTCACCCGGTCGGCGCGTTTTGACCGGAACACGTAGACCGTGCCGGAGAACGGATCCGCGCCCATCGCGTCGCGCACCAGAGCGGCCAGTCCGTCCATGCCCTTGCGGAAGTCCACCGGCCGTGTGGCCAGCATCACGCGCACCGCGGCGGAGGGCCCGATCATGGGCAAGCCTTCAGCGCCCGGATCACCGCGGCGATCTGAGCCGCGCTCGCGCCCTGAGCGATGCGGACCGTGGCGCCTGCGATCTCGACTTCGATGCTGTGGCAGCCGCATCGCTCCCCCAGCTCTGGGCTCAGCTCGGCAGACGTCGGCTCCTGCGGGCCCACACTCAGAACGGCCGGCACGAACTGCAGTGCGCGCTCGCCGTCGTGCCCCCCAGCCTGACGCATCAGGCGGCGCCACGTGAACAGCTGCGAGGCGCTCAGTCCATGTCGGCGTGCCACCGCGCTGATCGAGGTGCCTGGCTCATCGCTCTCGGCCACGATGGTGGCCTTCTCCTCATTCGACCACGTCCGGCGCCGACCGGCCCCGGTAAACAGTTCCAGGCGCCGGATCGGCTCCGACATAGCCATACGCCCGGACATCGACATGTGACGGAGCTCCCATTCCGCTCCGTATGTCGCCTTCACACCGCTTGCCGGAAGGTGCCGCCCAGACAGCGCTTACGGAGCAGTGTGGACGACGTTCGGAAAGCCGCGACCCGTCAGGCGATTCGGCTGACCCAAGCCGCGAACTCCCAGACCGGCGGCCCCCCAGACTTGTGCGTCTCTGACTACAAAGAATCAGAGGAAGGATGAATCAGGCCGAACGCTTCAGCTCAGTTTGATCATCGTTCGTAACACTAGTAGCAGGTTGCTGTTGCGGTTTGAGGCTCTGCATAGGGGTGACAGAAGATGTGCGGCTGCTCGATGATGATGAGCGCCGCAGAGCGAACAACAAGGCAGCGCTTACAACACATGCTACGGCTGCCCCGACCGGTGCCAAAAAGATCGAAATCGCTCCCAGCGACGGCCATATAGCCACAATCGAAAGTCCTGCGCCTACGAAGGCCGATAGAACGAGGAAGATGAGGTTCACGAGCGCACCTTTCCGCGATAGGCGGCCCGACGTGTCGCCCTCGGGTTCGAAGAACGGGGAGGTTGTATGACGATCTCAATGGCCGATATGCGGCAACTTCTGAGCGAAAACCGGTAACGGTCAGCCGGCGCGCCAAGCGTGCTCGCGGCGGCATCAGCTGGGGGAGTGACTCAGCGAAGGTACGACGGCGGCAGGCAATCTCAAAGCAGTAGAAGCGTCGGACGCGTAGGCGCAGCGTCATGGGCTGCCCGATGCTCGGCAGATCGGCCGGACGGCGTTCATAGCGGCTGTGAACGACAGAGCTGGTCGTATCACAGGTTGGACACTGCCCGTGCGCACGCCGCACTTGGGCGAAGACGACCGTCGGTCCGGATGACGCGCCCGATGGTACAGCCCGCCAGGGATGAGGACAGGATCAAACGCTTGGTGAACCGGCCCGTGCCATCCTCGTCACCGCGACCGTTCCACGCAAAGTGCGGGAGAACCGCAAAGCCGAAGGAAGATCATACAGTACCGAGCCAACCATGCACTTCGAAATCCGCGTGGCCGGCCGCCACCTCTAGACTTGGGTGCTGCTCGACGCCTCCCACATGACGGTGAACGAATCGGACTGGACCTTCCCGTCCGAGGCGCAGGCTTTAGCTGCCGCGCTGGCCTTCTCGAAGCAGATGACCCGGGCCTGGAAGACGCTGACCGCGCCGATGTCGGACGGCCTGCTATGATGTGCTGCCGCGGATCCGCGATAGCGCCGCTCAGCCTAATCCCGGCTGCGCGCCATTCCTCGGCGGCGATTAGAAGGTCGCGGTAGGCAACGGCCCGAGGTCTGACAGGCTTGATTTGATCTGGACAACAATTGAAGACATGGAAAACAATAATTAACAATCATTTAAAAGTTTTTGAGCTTGATATAGATAGACTTCATGACGGTGTGCAGTCGCTCCGTCGCTGGGCGTCGACTTAGCTACATCAGTCAAAATTTTCTTGAATTTAGATCGATTGAGTCCGCGCCAGGTAATGCTGGAGACCAGTGTCGATATGACGATTTCTAACGCATGTGACCGCTCTGTCTCGTTAGCCAATTGACGTTCAAGCAGCTGTTCCCTCTGGCGCGCCGCAGCCAAAATAATTTCGATTTGGTTCCAGGCGTCCATATCCCTCTCGCACGATCTAAGATCACGTAGGATCGGTGATGTTGCCGAACTTTGGCTTTTTCGGCGAGCTGTGACTTCAGCAAAAGCGAACATGGCAGAAACAAGGTCGGGATTGGCGGTCCAAAAATCTGAATTGATGTACGAGTACGCTCGCTCCCGTAAAGCAAACAATTTTCCGCCAGTGAAACCCTCGATTCGATCTCCCCACCGAGCTATTAAGGTGCTCTCTATGCTAAGAAATTCCTCTATATCATAACCTATAGTCATATTTTCCATGAACCTATCTGCTCTTTCCGCCACTAACGTGCGTAAGAATTTAGATTCTTGTGCCTGGATTGCATCTATGCCAACGAAACCAAATGCATTCCACAGGCGGATCATCTCACATTCGATGTATTCGAAAGATTTGTTGTTGTCTGTTAGCTCGCCAGGGGGACTCGTCAAGCCGAGTAAATCGGAGGCGAACTGTTGTGTCACATCAGGAATTTGATCGTACAAGAAAATCTTAATCGCGTTTCTTCCAAAAACAGATGCCCAGTTACTCAACAATAAATCTGGAACCAGTAGATGTAGGCTGCCAGGAAGCGCAATTGCATCTTGAATAAACCTAGTAAAATCTTCGACCCCGCCATGTTTAATTAATTCTTGCCACCATGAAGGAAGAAGAGACAAGATATTCCTTTGGTAATAAACAATAGTAAATTCGGCAGATGGAAGAGCCGCGCGAATCTTTTGCAACGAGGCGACTGGAAGAAAGCTAAGCTCTTCACTCGAGAGAACACAGGTTTTCTCAAGGCCCGAAAGAATCTCCAGCAGGCCGCCAAGTTTGGAATGATCAGGGTCAGACGCTGTCCGAGCAAACTCGTGCTGCCCCGTCTGATTGGCATGAGCGAAGGGGTAAACAAAACTTGCGCCACTCTGCAAAGAGCGTGCGTAGAGCATGTTTTGGATCGATGTGGTTCCCGTTTTATGCGGGCCGATATGTATTATAAAATTTTGAGTCATAGTTAGATATTGCGCATTAGCTCCGGATTTTTAGGCAAAATCTGATCATAAAGTGGCTGTTCTGATGCTGCGCTCAGCTGTAAGAGCATGTCGATTAATGGCCGTGCTGTATCGGCAATGGACTGACCCACGGTTGCGAGCGTTAAGTCAGGCTTCGTCGGCTCTTCATAGGGCGCTGTGATGCCGGTAAAATTCGGGATTGTGCCGGCGCGCGCCCGAAAATATAATCCTTTTGGATCTCGTTCCTCACAAATTGGTAGAGGCGTATCTATAAAAACTTCAATAAATGCGACGTCTCCTGCGATAGCCCTTGCGGCCTTCCGTTCCGCTGAGAAGGGGGATATAAGCGAGACGATTGTTACAAGACCAGCATCAGCTACCAGTTTTGCTGTTTCGGCCACACGGCGGACGTTCTCAGCTCTGTCGCGGTCGGTAAATCCCAAGTCACTATTCAATCCATGACGTAGATTATCGCCGTCCAGCACCATTGTTGCGCGTCCTGAAGCGGTCAGGGCTTGATCCACGACGTTTGCGATCGTTGATTTCCCTGCGCCTGAAAGGCCAGTAAGCCAAGCAATGACTGGTCGCTGACCAAGAGCCTTCCATCGTTGCTCCCGTGGCTGCAGGGGCTGCCAAGTCAGGTTCCGATCCGACGTTGGGCCTCGTGATCGGTTCATGCTTCGCTCCTAAGTTGTCCTCCAGGTATGGATACACAAAAACGTGATCGGTTGTGTTGCTACAACGTCACGTTGATGCGCTTCGTAGCGGCGAAGGGTAATTACCCAGGCCTGTGATGGCAGGGGTCAGGCGCCGACGGTTTTGAGGATGAAGCCGAATGGATTGGCACCGCTCAGGCGCGCGGTGTCGACAACGGTGCGGATGGCGGCCTCGCCCTCAGCTGGCCACATGTCGCGATAGCCGTTGGTCGGTTTCCGCTGGACGACAGCCGGACGCAGGAGCCCCTCGGAGCTGTTGTTAGTCGGCTCGACCTTTCCAGGATAGGCGAGGAAGACGAGGGGCTGATCGCGGGAGCGGCTGAGCTTGGCCTGCAACTCGCGGGTCAGGTCACGGACGCAACACGGGTGCAATGCGCTTCATATACGGCCTTCCGTCATTCGCATGAGGAAAGCGATAATCCTTAGCGCTAGAACGCGCTCGGATGTCTGGGTGGAGGCCTTCTCCGATGAGGCTTAATCTCGATTTTCCCGGTAGCTGGATCGTTAATCCCGGGTATGTGGCGCAGCGTATCGGCGTGAGCGCAACGACGCTGAAGCGTTCCGTCATCGAGGGAAACGCCAGGGTCTTGATCGTCCCCGGAAGCTGGGCGGACGCGAGGGGCGCGCGCGTCACTGTTCATCACTACGACGGTGGGTGGCAGGGCACGTTCGATCAGAGCGGACAGCTCGTGGCTGAGCATGTCTGGTAACTGCGGCCGCACCAACCGGAGGCACGGTGAGTTGTATCTCCTACTGGCAGGAGACGCCCATGAGCGCGCACACCTATCCGGACGTGAACACCAGTTCTGCAAGCGGAGCGGCTGCCAACAAGTTGACTCACCGACTTGGCGTAGACGTCAACAGCGGCGATCAGCTTCCCAGCCCATACCTGCTCGGCATCGCGCTTTCGGGTGCAGCCGTGGCGTGCCTGCTGATCCGGCTAGTGATCGGGTGAGCGGCACGACCTGCCCATGAGGCACACCCTCGGCCAGCAAGGCGACTGGGTCGGTGATTCGTGTGAGTTGGCCCCACGCCTCGGTGTGGATGCCGATTACCTGAAGCGCATGGAGCGGCAGGGACACGTCGATGCCCGGATCAAGATCGACGATGACAGCGGCACGGGCCAGACACGTGTGACCGTCCGCCTGCTGAACCGAGGCTGGAGAGGCACCTTCCATGGAGGCGGCGCCCTCATTTACGAAGAGATGTGGTGAGGCCTTGCAGTTGCAGCCGGCCCTTCGGCACTGCATAGCTCGGCCATGACAGCTGACGTACCGCACCCCTACTCGGTGACCATCGAGCCCCTGAAGAAACCGGAGGGTCATTTCGGTTGGGCATTGCGCCGAAGTGGTAAACTAATCGAGCGCTCGGACAGGGCGTTCACCACCGAGGTTAGGGCTTTCGAGAACGCTTTGAGGGCGATTGAGATAGACACGAAGCCGAGCAGTGGCGGTCGCCGCTAGGTGAGCGGACGCGCCGGATATTTCGGACAAGCGTCTCGTTTGTCCGACGTCCGGTCGCGGTACTCATCCTGGCAACTCGATCAGCCAGAGGTGGTTGACGCCGTTGAGAGCGACCGGGACAATCAGGCTGCGGCCGAGGCGTGCTTCGACGGCTCGCTTAAACACCTTGATGGCGGCCTCCGTCCGCTTGGCCTCATCGTCGCCTTCGGCCAGGTAGATGACGAAGAATGCCGTCCTGGCGGCTTGCAGCGGGACGGCACGAACCTCGGAGCCCTCATTGCCGAACGGTGACGCGCGGATGCCATCGTCGGTGACGCTCGTCCGAAGTGCTTGTCGGAACACCTCTGCCGATGTCGCCCAGCGCTCCTTGCTAGCCGCGACGGCTACCGCGGAGGTGCCGTCCGTCTGCCACTTCACGACACAGGTAGTGATCGGCTCGCGGTCGTAGTTCTCGCCGAGTGTGATGACCTCCAGATCAAAAGAGATCTCGTACCCGCAACGGGTGCCCCGCACCTTCCGGATTGCCACGCGCGTGTTGTTGATGGCGCCGCCCTTATAGCGATCGGCGAGTACGGCGAGAGCCTCATCAGCCAATCAATCGGTCGTCGCCCGTTTGTTGTGGAGGAGAGAATTTTTAAGCCGCAGATTAGAAGCGGCGCAGGCCTTCCCGACTCAGACGGTGATGTCCACCACACGCTCCTGCGATGCGAGAAGTTTCGGGTCATTCTTTTGCCTTTGGATGCCTGCGTCGTTCGGCGGGGGCGCCGGCATTGAGACGGTATGCAGCCCCGCTTTGTGCTCGATCGCAGCTTCCGCCCTTGCCGACTGGATCATCTCCGTCGCCTTCACCAGTCCGATGGCATTTATAGTGGTGGTGATTGTCATGGCTCTGATCTCCTTATTGGGGATCAAAGCACGTATTCGGTATTTGAATTACTTTTCTAATGTGTTCAATTTGCCGTTCTGTCAGCGGTTTATTCTAAGCAGCCCTCATCCTTCTGTCTTGTCGGGCTAGTCCTGCTTGGCGCCTCCGTTGATGCCTGTGCTATGCTCACCGCTGACGGAGCCGCTGCCGTGCCCCTGCGGGTTGAGCCGAGGGCGATCCGACGTGAGATCTTCGGGCTTCGTCCTTTTGGTTTGGTCGGATATGAGGTTCCTTCTTACTGACGAACCTAAGACACGAGAAGAGTTCGCTCGTACCAGTGTGCGGGCTATGCGCCATCGGGCACGGCCAACTGCGCTGGAGCGTTCCAGATGTCTGGATGCAAGTTTTCCGAGGACGCGCGGGTTCGCCTCTCCTCAGCGGTCCGGCCGACTACGTCCGATCGCTTCCGCCAATGCAGGGAAGCCGCCGATGAGTTCGGCACCGCTGATCCAGTAGCAATGCCCGAGCATGATGTTCAGCCAAGATGTAAAGCGAGCCCGTCTCGTCCAATGAATCCGCGCAGCAGCTTCGGGATCAATCTCCAGCCGGTAGTAGCTGCTCATCCAGAATTGCAGAGGCTTGATGGCGCGGATCGTCTTCCACGGGATCCAATCCGTCGAGAGGCGTCGGTCATAAATCCCTTGAGGACCAATGGAGACGACCACGTCGGGCTGGAACAGCTTCAGGCCCCACACAAGTGCGCCAAGGCCGAAGATCACTACGCCAACGCGCATCTCATAATCCCGGAAGCTTTCAGGAATTATGGTATCAGTGCCGACATTAGGCTGAGTCAGAGCCAGCCAAAGGGCCACTGCGACGAACACACACGATCCCATAAAGCGCGTAAAAATGCGCGAATTGGATCGGTAGAGATCGATTGTGCTCATTGGAATACTCCCTCACTTGAGTATTCGGCCTACGTCTCGCTACGGGCTTCCGAGGTGCGGCGGAGCACTGATGCGACCGCTGCAAGCGGTGCCAGTCACTCCGTCCACTAACTCAGTTGCGCAGGCTTGCATTGTGGAGGTTGACGATGACCTCAGATCCCGGCCGCACCGCCTACTACGCGCGCTTCGCATACGCCCGGCCACGCGAGTTCGACTCGTGGGACAGCCTGACACCGGAGGTGCGTGCCATCTGGGCACAGGTGGAGGTCGCGGTCCTCACCGGCGCTAGCTCTGGCATTCACCCCGGCCAAGCTCGGGAGGTCGCCGACGATCCGGATCGGCCCTCCACCATCTCAACGGCGGCCATAGTCCCGTCCGTGGTGGCTGGTGAGACCTTCGTGGTTATCCAAGACGAGCACGTGCAACTGCTTCAGCGCATTGACCGCGGCCCGTTCTTCGTGCCGCTCCTCGAGCTCGCATACGTGAAGCTCATCCCATGGAACGGTGACACGCTCATCCCGCGTCTGGTGAGCTGCGGCTGGGCTGAGATGGCGCCGCGCGAGTCGCGCGCAGTCCGAATCACCGACGCTGGCCGGCAGGCATTGGCCGATCTCGACGAAGCTAGGCTGAAGGGGCAGGGAGGGGGCAGTGTCGCGTGAGCAGTTGGCCAGCGCCGCCGACTTGGTGCGCGTATTCGGCTTCACCGAACGGCACTGAATCCGCCAGGCTGCGGCCGGGCGAAACGCTGATGCTCGACAGCCGTTCGGCGCGCAGTCATCGTAGGTGTTCGACCAACGTGCCGTGCGTCAGTGGTGGGATGCTTCGACGAGGACGGTGCCGGAATGACCGACACCTACCTCCGCGGTAAGACGTGGTGGGTCCAAGTCCACGCTAGGACACGGGAAACGAGCGCGACCACGCCGAGATAGTTGCCCCAGGAATTCGCCTTGGCTGCGCCTGGATGGGGCGCCGAATGAGGCTTGGAGGTTCACCTTTCTGCCCACCTGAGATCCGGGGGACCTCCACCGAGGCTGCGTGAAAGGGCCCCGACTTGGCTCAGGCCAGCGTCGGAACCGGGCCGGTGAAGCCCGTGGCCGGCTTGTCGGCGTCGAAGTGATTGGCCAGCGCCACCACGAAGGCGAAGTTGGCGATGACGGCGAAGGGGAGAAGGGCGAGGGCAGTGAGGAGGGTCATCGGCGGCGTCCTTTTGTGCGGTGCGTGAGAAGCTATATCGCACTGCACGCGATTTCTTGGTATGCCACATGCCTCACGCCAGATATGCGGCGCATGCATGAAGGTGTCGGGAATAAGATCGACCCTTGCAACGATCGGGCTGTAGATCCTCGGCCCGCAGGCGAGCGGAGTGCGGGTCGTCGACGTGCGCGCCGCCGCCTGTTCGAGATGCCGAGTTCTCATCCTCTGCATCGAACCCCAACGCGCGGCAGTTGAGCCGCCGCACAATCGCAGCTGAGACATTCGGGCATTTCAACTGCGCTCTCCGAGAGCCGAATGTGCCGGATGGCCGACGAATGGCCACGTTGCGGCCGCAACGCCTCGGACACGTCGCGCTGTTCGGCGGATTGACTCTGGAGAGACGGGGCGCGGGCCGATCCAGTCCGGCACGCGGACTGCTCGCCGCAAGCCGAAAGGGAGGCCGTGTGGACGGATCCGGGGAAGTGGAAAAGCGCGACCTCAAAGCCCCTGGTAATCGCGCTCGTCGTCGTGGAACGCGTCTCCGCGGGTCCATCGCGGGCAACTGGATCTGGCAGGCCGGCAGCCGGCCGCATACTGCCCCGCAGCAGAGCGACGGATCGGCGACGGCTCTCCCGACGTGAGCGGGTGATCCGGGCCGCAGGTCCGGCGGACACTGTCGTCTTGGTCGAGGCGGAATCTTGGGCGGGTAGAGCGCCAGTATCGAGGCAGCGCTTAAAGAAAAGCTCCAGCGATGCGGGCAATCGAGACGGTCCGTAACACCCGGCCTTCAGCCGGGATCAGGTATTCGAGCGGTGCCGACGGAGATCGGCTCAGCCAAGACCTGGAGATCGGTTGATGCTCAAGTCCCTCGCCGCCGCGGCACTGCTCGCCGTCGGCATCGCCGCGCCGGCCTCGGCGCTGCCCGTCGCGGGTTCTCCGCTCCCCGCCGCGCAGGACGGGCTGATCCAGCACGTCTACGGCGGCTGCGGGCCCTATGGCCATCGCGGCCCTTATGGCGGCTGCCGCGCCGGCGGCCAGTGGGGCGGCTATGTCGGTCGGGCCTGTCCGCGCGGCTTCCACCTCGGTCGCGGCGGGCGGCGCTGCTGGCCGAACCGGTACTGGTAGCGGCGCTCCCGCTGTTCGGGGCGATCGGCTGACCGCCGTGGCGCACCGTGACGGAACGCAGGAACACCCTGGGAGCGTGCGCTCCCAGGGTGTTGCCGACCTCGCGGCCAGTTTGATCGGGCTGGGGATGCGAAGGCCAACCGGAAGGCTGCTCTTCGGCGGCGGAGGGCGATGAGGCGGACCTGCCCCCCTCGCCCGCCGCCGCGTCTCCCGGCACGGAGGCCGGGAGCGGCGCGACCCGATCTCAGTAGGAGCCGAACTTGTAGTTCAGGCCGGCGCGGACGACGGCGAACTCGGTCTTGGCGGCGGCGCCGTTGAGGTAGGCGGTGCCGTTCGGGGGCAGGAGGTTGCCGTAGAACACGCCGCCGGCGGAGTTCTTCTGGCGGTCGAGGCTGACGTAGAGGCCTTCGACCTTCAGCGTGACGGCCGAGGAGCGGAAGAAGTTCAGGAACGAGTCGGTGGGCAGGGCGTACTCGACGCCGCCGCCGGCGGCCCAGCCGGTGCGGAAGCTGTCGCGGAAGCGGTTGCCGGAGAAGTTCTGGTCGTCCTGGCCCGAGCCGTAGGCGAAGCCGCCGGTGCCGTACACGAGGGTGCGGTCGAAGGCGTAGCCGAGGCGGCCGCGCACGGTGCCGAAGTAGTCGAGGCCGTTGCCGCTGGTGGCGACGAAGGCCGGCGGGTTGGAGAAGGCGACGCCGGGGAAGCCGAGGAAGCTGTAGTTCTGGGTGCCGTTGGCGCGGCGGGCGAAGTCGACGTACTGGGCGTCGGCCTCAAAGCCGATCACGACGCCGGAGCCCGGGGTGAACTGATAGTTGTAACCGATCTGGGCGCCGCCCGAGAAGCCGTCGTTGTTGTTGCGGTTGTTGACGCTGACGACGCCGGCGGTGCCGGGGGAGTTGATCAGCGAGCCGCCGGGCAGGGCGTAGCTGGTGGTGTTGCGGCTGTTGGCGTCGAAGCCGTAGCCGGCGTTCACACCGATGTAGAAGCCGGTCCAGGTGAACACCGGCACCGGCGTGAACACCGGCGGCGGCGCGGCGCGGCGCGGAAGGTCGGCGGCGGACGCCGCGGCGGTCAGCGCAGTGAAGGCGGTCAGGGAGGCGAGGAGCTTGGTCATCAGGGTGATCCGGGTTTCGATCTGGTGATAAGACTACCAAGCTCTGAGCAGAATAGCTGTAGTTTTACGGACACACAGGCTCGCGACGTCGGAAAAAACATAGTAAACGGCCGATTAACTCCGGGCGGATCTGTTAAATACTGTTGAAGTTCTGGCGGTATGCTCGGGGCCTGCGCCCGAGGCGCATGCATCGGTCCGCGGCGAGGCCGCGCGGGCGGCCAGGGGGCGACGCGCCGACAGTCCTGCGGGCGGCGCTGCCGGCCGCCTGAGCGGGGAGGGTTCGTCATCACTGTGGGTGCGCCGCGGACGACCCTGGCGCCGCCCGCGCCGGATCCGTCCGGCGGTAACATGGGATCGAGAGCCGGCGCTTCGGCGCCGGCGGGGTGACACTGAGCCGGCGGACGGCGCGCGGGGACCTGTCCGGTGGTCCCCGCGTCCGCGGCCGCGCTAACCCGTCCGGTCGCGCCGGGTGATGTGCTTGACCAGTTCGGCCAGCTTCTCCTCGGCCTTCTTCAGCGCCACGCGCGAACTGTGTCCGGGCGGCGTTCCGTCGGCAGCCTCGCGAAGCTTCGCGATGGTGTCCTGGGTATCCTCTACCTCGGTATCGAGCGCGGCACGCTCACCGGATCTATCGATGGCCATATCGATCCTCCAGGTGTTCTGCCCCTGGCGGCCGCCAGGGCGCCACGCCCTGAGGTAAGGCGGCATCCCGACCGTGGCGAGCTTCGCGGGCCTCGCCGGAGGCCGTTTCCGACACGGATCCGGGTTCGGCGACCCCGTCGCCGCCTGTGCGCCACGGCACGCCGCAGCGTGATCCCGGCGCCCGCGGACGGCGTTCTACCGTCACACACACCGGAGACCGCCGCCATGCTGATCCTCAATCCCCTCACCGGCCAGACGGTCGACGTGCGCGTGCCCCGCCCGCAACCCGGGAAGGCGTGAGGAACGGCGTGAGCCCGCCCCCGTGCGGGCTCACGCCGATGCGCCCCGGGGCCCGAGTGCGCCCTCCCCGGTCGCGCCCGCCCGCAGGTTCGGCGCGCCGGGTGCTGCGAGCGCTCACAGGGAACGCGGGGGCCGGCGCGCCAAGCGCTCGGCCTCCGCCTGCCACGCGTCGCGCTCGGCCTGAAGCGCCTCGATGCGGGCGTGGAGATGACCGGCGTCGATGGCGGTCTCCATCAGCATGTCCTGCGCGGTGGCGAGCTGCTGGCGCAGCTCGGCGTTCTCGGTCGCGAGCGCGAGGAGCAGGGCCGCCACGTCATCGCTCATCCGGGCCCCTGCGCCGCCACCGAGCCGGCGCGTTTAGCCCCGGCACGACCGGGCCACAACCGCCCCGCGGGCACACCGGACCGATCGCCGCCCCGGGCCGCGCGCGTCAGGCGGCCTCGTCGGACAGGAGGCGCCCGACGTAGTGGCGCCCGACCGACTCGATGACGGGCGCGAACAGGCTGGCCATCCAGGGCACCAGCGCCTCGACCTCCAGCGCGTCATCCGCCACCTGGATGGCGACGTGCGCCGACTGCCCGTAGCCGCTACCCGAGAAGGAGCGGCGATTACCCAGCCAGTCCTCGGCCTCGACGCGGATCTTCTCCGCCTCCAGGCGGCGGAAAGCCCAGTCCATGTGCAGGTCGATGCGCCGGCGAACCTCGGCCGTCCCGAGGTCGTGCGGGACGGTGATTGTCAGGCGCTTCGGCATCGGCATCTCCTCGCGAGCGGGCCCCGTGAGGTGCGGCCGGAAGGTTAACGCCCGGTGATCGGCGCCACCCGATCGACGCGCCGGGCGAACCGCCGGCGGTCAGTACCGGACCGTGCGGACGCCGCCGGCCCCGCCGCTCACGACGCTCCGGATGACCTCCTTGGTCGACGGGCTGATCCCACCGTCACCGCGCAGCCGGCGCCCGTCCGCCCGGTCGAGGCGCGCGACGTCGTCGGAGCATCGGTCCAGGGCGCGGCGGACCTTGGACGACAGCGGCCCGCCGCGTTCCGCTGGGGCGCCGGCCATCTCGAACCGCAGGCAGGACGCCAGATAGCCTTTCAGGTCTTCGAAGGCGGCGGCCTGGGCCCCCGACGTCAGGACGATGAAGATCAGGGCGGATCGGGCGAGCATCACGCGCTCCAGGGAAAGCGGTCCGCGCGGACAACGCGCGAGCGGGGCGTTGGTCCCGGAGGCCGCGCCCTCGCGGCCGCCGCACTCAGCCGCTGCGGCGGGGCGCCTGGGCCGCGTCGCGCCGCTGGTCCTGGGTTCCCCGACACTGCACGTATTCCGGCGTTCCCGGCTCGGCGCCGTAGCCCCGGCAGATCGCGTCGTCCTTCGCGGCGACGTCGGCCTCGCTCATGAAGAGCTCGCCGCGGCCGGGCCGGTTCGCCGCGTTGCAGGCCGTCAGGGCCGTGGCCGCGATGGCCAGAACGATGATGTGCTTCATGGGACTCCTCGCCGCCGATCAGCACCACAGCGGCAGGACGCTGTCGATGACGCTGCCGCGGCGTCCACAAGCCGGCGGTCGACATGGTTATCCAAGGATGGCCGGACCTTCGGCGCCACGCCGCGGTCCCGGCCGTCCACCGCACGGGGCGGGGCCTGCTCGGCATGCAAGCCTGACGCCGCCGTGACCGGCGGTCCCTGCGGGGCCGACATGTCGTGTCGCCGGTGCAGCGGCGGCGCAACGCCGGCTAAGTATCTGCCTCTGCATCCTCCCAAGGCAGACCCACCTTCGGCCCCGCCGGCAGCGCCGCGCGGGGCCTTTTCGTGCGCCGATCCGGAGGGTTGGCGCGCCGCTCCCGGGCGAGACCCTGCGCGCCGGGCGCGGCCGGGCACGACGATCGGCGGCGCACGACGACGACGGGTGTCGGAAACCGTGTCCGCGCTCCCGCGTTCGGGCACGGAGGCCCGTGCGTGAGGCACAGTCGGGCCGAGATGCCAAGGAGCACATGATGCGTCATGCCCTCTTCGCCATCTTCGCGCTGGTCGCGGCATCGCCCGGTTCGGCGCAGACCAGCACCGGTCCCGCACCGATCCGGCAACCCGGACCAGCCCAGCCGGTGACGCCGGGCACCCCGGCCGGAACCGTCGTCGTTCCCGGCGGCAGCCAGAACAGCGGTCCGGGCAGCACCGCCGTCGTCGCGCCCACCGGGACGGGGGCGACGACCATCACGACGGATTCGGCCGCCGGCGGGAATGCCGGCCAGCCAGAGCGCGGCGTACCCCAGATCGGCAAGGGGAGCGGGGACGGCAGCGGCGGCAGCTGATCGCCGGACCCCGTCCTGAGGATCCGCCCCGTGCCGGATCGGGGTGGGACAGGTGGACCGTCCCACCGCCGGCATCGCAACGCGGCGGGCGGCGGCGCGCGGGCGCTGGACCATCACACCGTTGACCCGCAGCCCGGGACCGCCCGTCGCCGGGGAGGGATGATCCCGCGCCGCGTTCAATGCAGATGCCGAGCAAGTCTGTTGCGGGCCATCGAATTTTGATCGCTGTATCTAACTCAGGTTCTGCTGCCAATCTTAGATAATGATCGGCTGCCAAATAATTGGTATCAATGTACCGGTAAAATTTATTTCCGATTCATCGATGCGGTGTTCGCACTCTCACGTTATAAAGATACTGTAGATTTAAAGCGACGCCGCCGCGCGTCCGTCGGAGATTGATTTGGCGGATCCGGAATTTGAGGGTGGAAAGTTCGGGCCGAACGGCAAGAGATCGATGCTCCGGCAGATCGCGCACGCCCTCGGCGTGCCCGAAGACGCTTTCCTCGACGAATCCGAGGCGCTCGCCACGATCGACATGACGGGGGATTTGCTGCGCGTCTGGCACGCGCTCACCCTGTCGGACCGCCGCTTGCTGCTGCAGATGGCGCGCGGGATGATCTCCCGCGGCTAGAACGGCCACGGCTCCTCCTGCGGCCCCGGCGCCGTCCGCTCGCCCGGCGCCACGAGGTCCACGATCTCGTCGAGCGGCTGCGTCACCCGGATCGTTCGCCCCGCGGCGGTGATGAACGTCTCGTTGCGCATCAGGTCCGTGTCGCTCAGCGCCTGGACGCTCGTCACGCGCAGCAGGTGCCGGCAGCCGTCGCCGTCCTGCACCTGGAGGAAGTTCCCGACCCGCCGAACCGCCGACATGGCGCTCTCCCGCCCCGCTGGTGATCTGTGGCCTAGGCGCCCTGCAGGCTCTCGGCGAAGTCGTCGGGGATCTCGCCCCACTGGCCGAGGATCGTGACGCCCTCCAGTTCGCCGGTCTCGTCGTCGGCCACCACCTTCAGCGCCGCCGCGCCCGGCATCCGCCTGGCCATGTTCTCGGCCTTCTTCACCGCCCCGCTCTCGGTCTGCGCAGGCTCCTGCCGGGCCGGCCGCAGCCGCTTCCGGTGCAGCTCGAAGGGCTGCACCACGAACGCCGTCCTCATCGCCATCGTCGTCCTGCACCCCGGTTCGTCACAGGTTCTCCACAGATCGCACGGGCCGCCCAAGAGCGCGCCACGACAGGGGTTTTCGAGCCGTATCCACACGCGTCCACGGGGCTGGAAGAAAAGTCTCGCCCGCAGATTGTGCCCGGCCCGCCCGTATGATCTGTTCCGCTTTCGTTCTAGCATGGCGAGGCCGTGGGTGCACCTCTCCCGGATCGACGCGCGGCGAATCTCGAGCGCCGACGCCGTCAGCGCGCCGGCGCCGCACCGGCCTCCCCGCGCCTGTCCGACAGGCGTTGGGCAAGGCGGCCGGGTCATGCCACCGGGTCATACCAAGGTATGGCGCCGCCCCGCATCCGTATAAATGTAAGCCTCCGTCGCGATCGCTACACTTTCCGTCATTCAGCAGCACAGACGGAGATTTGTCATGACGGAACGTACCAAGGGAACTGCTCTGATCACCGGCGCTTCGGGCGGGATCGGCGCGATCTATGCCGAACAGCTCGCCGCGCGCGGCCACGATCTCATCCTGACCGCCCGGAACGCGGATCGCCTGGAGGCGGTCGCCGAGACGGTGCGCGGGGCCTCGGGCCGCACCGTCGAGGCGCTCGCGGCGGACGTCAACGACCGTGCCGGTCTCCGGCGCGTCGAGGACCGGCTGCGGAGCGACCCGGCGATCACCCTCTTGGTCAACAACGCCGGCTTCGGCTCCGCGGCCCCGCTGCTACAGGCGGATCCGGACGAGATGGAGCGCATGATCGGCGTGAACGTCACGGCCGTGACGCGCCTCGCCTACGCGGCGGCGCCGGCCTTCGTCGCGCGGGGGCACGGGGCGATCATCAACGTCGCCTCGACCGTCGCCCTCAATCCCGAACTGCTCAACGGCGTCTACGGGGCGAGCAAGGCCTACGTTCTCGCCTTCACGCAGGCGTTGCAGCACGAACTCGCCCCCAGGGGCGTCCGGATCCAGGCGGTCCTGCCCGGCGCGACGGCCACCGAGTTCTGGACCGTGGCCGGCGTCGGCGGCCACCGGAACCTCCCGGCCAGCATCGTCATGACGCCGTCCGACCTGGTCGCGGCCGCGCTCGCGGGGTTCGATGCCGGCGAGGTCGTCACGATCCCGCCCCTGGAGAACGGTGCGGCCTGGTCCGCGCTGGACGCCGCGCGCCTCGAACTCGCCGCCCAGCTCGGCGCGGCGACGCCGGCGAGCCGGTACCGGACCGCGCGCGCCGTCGCCGCCTGAGGCCCTCGCGGGGCGTCCCGGCCGGGGCGCCCCTGCCCGCTTCCCGCGGCCGCCCGGTCAGGACTGGGCGAGCGGAAGGCACACCGAGAAGCGGGCGCCCGGCGCTCTGTCGCGGGGGCTCGCGTCGATCGAGCCGCCATGGGCCGCCACGATGGTCCGGCAGATCCGGAGACCGAGGCCGAGCCCCTCGGCCCGCGTCGTGAAGAAGCCGTCGAACAGCCGGTCGAGGGTGCCGGGATCGAGGCCCGGCCCGTTATCGACGACGTCGACCGTGATCGACCCGTCCCGGCAGACGGTCTCGACCGCGATCTCGGGCCCGGGGGTCCGCGCCTGCCGATGGATCTGGATGGCGTTCATCAGCAGGTTGACGAAGACCTGTTGCAGCTGGATCCGGTCCGCGATGACCTGCGCGGCCGCGTCCGCCGGGGCGACGGTGAGCCTGATCTCGGTGCGGTTCAGATCGTGCGCCACGAACCGCGCGGCCTCGGCCAGGACCTCCGCCACGGAGACGGGCGCGCGGACGCTGTCCCGCTTGGCGGCCATGCGGCGTGTGCGATCGATGATGTCCCCGGCCCGCGTGACCTGATCGACGATGCGCTGGCATTGCCGCCGGAGCAGGTCGCGGTCGAGATCCGCGCGATCGAGCAGGCGCAGCATCGCCCCGGCGGTCATGCCGATCGACGATAGGGGCTGCCCGAGTTCATGCGCGATCGACGCCGAGAGCTCGCCCAGCGTCGAGATCCGGGAGACGTGGGCGAGCTCGTCGCGCAGCACCTCCAGCGACATCTGCCGCGCGACGTGCTCGGTGATGTCCACGAAGGAGGCGAGCCACAGGCCGGAGGTGGCGCCGTCCGCCCGCGGGACCACGCAGAACAGCGTCTCGAAGCGCGATCCGTCGAGCCGGACGCTGTGCGCCTGCTGCTGGAACGAGGTCGCGCCCGCCGCGAAGGCCCGGGCGGAATTGACCTGGGCGGTGCAGAGCGGGTCGAAGAAGCGCTGCGTGCGCTGCCCGATCATGTCCGCGCGGCCGCCCGCGCCGAACATCCGCACCGCCGCCTCGTTGACGTCGAGGATGACCATCCCGTGCCGCAGGCGGTCGGCCACGTCCGGATGGGCGTCGAGGTGGGCGGCGATGTCGGTGATTCCGGCCGCCCGCAGCGCGTCGAGGGTGGCGACCCGCTCGCGGGCATCGACGACGACGAAGCCGATCGTCGAGACCTTCATGCAGACGAGGTACCACGCGTCGTTCCAGTCGGCCTCGCTGGCCACGACGATCCGGTCGGCCGTCGGCGTCAGACCGTTGCTCATGTCGGCGGTTCCCGGGGCCGGCCCCGATTCAGGCCCGCCGCGCCCCCGCTATACGGCATCCGAAAATCCCGCTTCCAGTCGGGAAGCGGGACTTTCGGGGGCAGGCCCCGGGGTCATCGCCCGGGGTCATCGCCCGGGGTCATCGCCCGGGGTCATCGATCGGCGTCAGGTCCCCGAGAGGGTCTCCTTGGCCAGGGGCAGGCTGCGCAGGCGTCGGCCGGTCAGCGCCGCGACCGCGTTGACCACCGCCGGCGGCACGCCGGGCAGGCCGGGCTCGCCGATGCCGCCCATCGGCGCCCCGCTCTCGACGATTGCCACGTGCACCCGCGGCATCCGCTCCCGGTCGAGGATCGGGTAGGCGTCGAAGTTCCGCGCCTGCCGTTCCCCGTTCTCGTAGACGACCTGCTCCAGCAGCGTCGACGAGAGGCCGAGCGCCGCCGCGCTCTCGACCTGGCGCTTCACGATCGCCGGGTTGACCACGCGGCCCGGATCGATGGCGATCCAGAGATCGTGCACCCGCGCCTCGCCGTTCTCGAGCGACACCTCGGCGATCGTCGCCGTCTCCGAGCCGAACGGCGAGGCCATCGACACGCCCCGCGCCCGCCGCGTGCCGTCCTGTGCCCGGAACGGCCCGCGCGTCCAGCCGCCCGCGAGGTCGGCCACCGCCTGCAGCAGGGTGCGGTGGCGGGCGCTGTCCCTCAGGAGCGTCATCCGGAGGGCGAACGGATCCTGGCCGCCGGCCTGCGCGATCTCGTCGAGGAAGCTCTCGTAGAAGTAATCGTTCATCGAGTGCCCGACCGAGCGCCAGAACGCGATCGTCACCGGGTGCGGCACCTTCACGTAGGTGAGCCGCCGGTTCGGGATCGCGTAGGGCTTCCGGTCGAGGCCCTCCACCACCGAGGAATCCACCGGCCCCTTGAACAGCGCGCCGAACCAGCGCCCGATCGGGCCCTCTCCCACCGCGGTGGTCTCCAGCGCCACCGGCATCCCGTCCGGACCGAGCGCCGCCCTGAACCGCGCGAAGCTCAGGGGGCGGACGGCGTCCATGCCGAACTCCTCCTCCCGCGACCACAGCACCCGCACCGGCTTGCCCGTCGCCTTGGCGAGCAGGATCGCCTGCGGGAACGGGCTCGCCGGCCCGTAGTGGAAGTGGCGCCCGAAGAAGCCGCCGAGCATCGGCGAGTGGATCCGGACCTGATCCGGCTGCAGCCCGGCCGTCTTGGCGGCGACCTGCTGGAACAGCTCCGGCATCTGGTTCGGCACCCAGAGGTCGAGGCTGCCGTCGGGGGCGAAGCGCGCCACCGCCGAGGGCGGCTCGAGCTGCGCGTGGGCGAGGTAGGGCGCGTCGTACGCCGCCTCCACCACCTTGGCCGCGCCCGCGAAGGCGGCGCCCGGGTCGCCGGCCTGCTCGGCCGGGACGCCGGGGCCCGCCGCGTCCCGGAGGGCGGCCAGCATCGCCGCCGAGGAGAAGCCCGCCGAGACGGTGGCGACGCCGTCGGGCGCCGGCCGGGTCCAGGTCACCTGCAGGGCCTCGACGGCCCTGCGGGCCCGCCACCACGTGTCGGCCACCACCGCCACCGCGCCCGGCAGGCGCTCGACCGCCTGGACGCCCGGCATCGCCCGGACCTCCGCGGCGTTGGCGATCGCCTCCGGCTCGGTGCCGAGATGCGGCGCGTGCCGGATCGCGGCGTGGACCATGCCGTCGAGCCGGATATCGATGCTGTAGACGGCCCGGCCGGTGGACTTGTCGCGCATGTCGAGGCGCGCCACCGGCTTGCCGATCCAGCGGAAATCTTTGGGATCCTTCAGGGCGACGTCGTCCCGCGGCTGCAGCGCCAGCGCCGCGGCGGCCAGCGCGCCGTAGCCGAGGCTCCGGCCGGAGGCGGCGTGGATCACGCGCCCGTTCTCGGTGGTCAGACTGGCCTGCGGCACGGCGAGCTCGGCGGCCGCCGCCCGCAGGAGCATCTCGCGAGCGGTGGCGCCGAGGCGGCGCATGGCCTCGAAGCTGGAGCGGGTGGAGAAGGATCCGCCGGTCATGCGCAGGCCGTTGACGACCGCGTAGTCGGGACCGGGCGGGGCGCATTCCACCGCGAAGCGCGCCGGGTCGAGGTCGAGCTCCTCGCCGATCGTCTGGGCGAGGCCGGTGTTGATGCCCTGGCCGCCCTCCACGAAGGGGCTGAGCAGGCGCACGGTGTCGTCGGGGCGGATCTCCAGGAAGGCCGTCACGCGGGTCCCGGGTTTCGGCGCGACGGCCGCCGGGCCTTCGGCGCGGGTCTGGGCGGTGGCCGGCGCGAGCCGGAGGCCGACCCCGAGGAACAGCGCGCCCGAGGCGGCCCCCAGGAAGCCGCGGCGGGAGAGGTTGCGCACCGGTTCGCGACGGTCGGCGCGGTGGAGGGGCGTGAGGTCGGTCATCGTGCGCCTCCTCAGGCCGCGGCCTGCCGCACGGCGGCGGCGATGGCGTTGTAGGTTCCGCACCGGCACAGGTTGGTCATGGCGCCGGCGATGTCGGCCTCGGTCGGCTTCGGGGTCTGCTTGAGCAGGCTCGTGGCGGCCATGACCTGACCGGACTGGCAGTAGCCGCACTGGGGCACCTCGATGCCGACCCAGGCGGCCACGACCCGGGCACCGACCGGGTCCTGCTCGATCGCCTCGATCGTCGTGACGGCCTGGTCGCCGACGCTCTCCAGGGGGATCTGGCAGGAGCGGGTCGCCGCGCCGTCGAGGAGCACCGTGCAGGCGCCGCACTGCCCGATGCCGCAGCCGTACTTCGTGCCGGTCAGCCCGAGGCTGTCGCGCAGGACGAACAGCAGCGGCGTGTCCGGTTCCGCGTCCACCGTGTAGCGACGCGCATTGATCGTGAGCTGGACCATCGTTCGACCTCGTGGGATGGGGACGCCGCGACGTGTCTCGGCGTGCGAACCGGCCGGGCGACATGTCTTCGGGGACGGCCGAAGGCGCGGTCCGGATCGTGTGCCGTGTCGCGAGAGGTACCGCCGCCCCCGGCCGCGCGGAATCATACGAAGGTTAGGGGTCGTCACCCGAAACGGTGCCCCTCCGCGGCCCGCCCCCGGGATCAGGGCCGGCGGAGGACAGTCCATCGCCCTGGGTCTCGGCCCTGAAAGCTTCGCGGGGCGCTCGGGCGGCCGGTCACGCGCCCGGGCCGCGGCTGCGGCGAACCCGCGTGTTCCGGGATCCGATCTTTCGAAGCGGAGGGCGCGGGACTGCGGCAGGCCGGCCTGCAGAGGCGCCGACCGGAACGGGTGATCGCCCGTCAGCGACGGACGGAGCTGCGGTGATGGGCCGATCCGGCTCAATGATACCGAGGTTCGAGTCGGATCATCCGAGACTCGATGCGCACGAAACCTGCGCGCCGGACGGTCGGGACCGGTCTATCATACCGACGCATGATATCCGTCCGGTCGTGAGGCCTCTACGTTTTCCGCAGATCTCGGGATCGCGGAGGAAATACCATGGACGACCACTACGATGCCCTCATGATCGGCAGCGGCGAGGGCGGCAAGTTCCTGGCGTGGCACCTCGCCAAGGCCGGCCAGAGGGTCGCGGTGATCGAGCGCCGCTGGATCGGGGGCTCCTGCCCCAACACCAACTGCCTGCCGAGCAAGAACGAGATCTGGAGCGCCGAGATCGCCCACCGCGCCCGGCAGGCAGACCGGTACGGCATCGAGACCGGACCGGTCGCGGTGGATATGGGCCGGGTGGTCGCGCGCAAGCGGGCGATGGTTCGCGACCTCATCGACATGCACCTCGACCGCTACCGCGAGAGCGGCGCGGAGCTCGTCATGGGAACGGCCCGCTTCACGGGCCCCAGAGCGCTCACGGTCGCGCTGAACGCGGGCGGCTCGCGCGCGCTGACGGCGGAGCAGATCTTCCTGAATCTCGGCACCCGCGCGACCATCCCGGACGTCCCGGGCCTGCGCGAGGCCGGGCCGCTGACCCATATCGAGGCGCTCGAACTCGACGCCGTGCCCGCCCACCTCGTCGTCCTCGGCGGCGGCTACGTGGGCCTCGAACTGGCCCAGGCCTACCGCCGGTTCGGCAGCGCGGTGACGGTGATCGAGCACGGGCCCCAGATCGCGGGTCGCGAGGATCCGGACGTGGCGTCCGCCCTCGCGCAGTTCCTCGAGGCCGAGGGGTTGGCGATCCGCACCGGCACGGAGGTGGTGCGCGTGCGCGGCCGCTCGGGCGAGACCGTGGAGATCACGGTGCGCGGCGGTGCCGGTGAGGCGGTCATCGCCGCGAGCCACATCCTCGTCGCGGCGGGGCGCGCGCCGAACACCGACGGCATCGGTCTCGACCGCGCGGGCGTGGCGCTCACCGAGCGGGGCGTCATCGAGGTCGACGATCACCTCCGGACGAGCGCGCCGGGCGTCTGGGCCATCGGCGAGTGCGCGGGCAGCCCGGCCTTCACCCACGCCTCCGCGGACGATTTCCGCGTGATCCGCGACACGCTGGCGGGGATCCCGCGCTCGACCGCGGGCCGGCTGATGCCGTCCTGCCTGTTCACCGACCCGCCGCTTGCGCGGGTCGGGTCGACCGAGACGGAGGCGCGGGCCGACGGTCACGCCGTCCGGGTGGCGCGGCTGCCGATGGCGGCCGTGCTGCGCACGCGGACGACCGGGCAGACCGAGGGCTTCATGAAGGCCGTCATCGGTCCGGACGACCGCATCCTTGGCTTCACGATGCTCGGCGCGGAGGCCGGCGAGGTCATGGCCGCGGTCCAGGTCGCCATGCTCGCCAACCTGCCCTACACGGCGTTGCGCGACGCGATCCTCGCCCATCCGACCACCGCGGAGGGGCTGAACAGCCTGTTCGCGGCCGTCCCCGCCCGCTGAGGCTCAGCCGGCGGCGGGCTCGGCTGCGGCGCCGCCCGCCGCGTCCGGCTCGGCCGCCGGCAGCTCGACCGCGAAGGTCGCGCCCGGCCCGTCGTTGTTCCCGCCGGTCAGCGTGCCGCCATGGGACTCGACGATGGTCCGGCAGATCGCGAGGCCGATGCCCATCCCGTCGCGCTTCGTGGTGAAGAACGGGCTGAACAGCCTGGGCAGCTGCTCCGGATCGATGCCGGTGCCGCTGTCGACGACCGCGATCCGCAGCCGGCCCGGCGCGGGGGCGGTCAGCGCGATCCGCAACTCGCGGCGGGGCTCGGGCAGGTCGCGCACGGCGTGCAGGCCGTTCGTCACGAGGTTGACCACGACCTGCTGCAGCTCGACGCGGTCGGCCAGGACGCGCGCTTCGGTCGCGGCGATCACCGTCCGCACCGTCGCCCCGGCCGCCAGGATCTCCCGGTCGAGGAGGGCCGCGACCTCCGCCAGGAGGGAGCCCAGGTCGAGGATCTCGGGCTGGCTGCGGTCGCGGCGGAGCTGCTCGCGCGTCCGCTGCACGATCCGGCTCGCCCGCATGCCATCGCGGACGGCGCGCTCGGCCGCCCGCGCGGCCGCCTCGAGGTCCGGCGTCTCGCGCCGCAGCCAGCGCAGGCAGGCCTCGGCGCTCATCACCATGGCGCCGATCGGCTGGTTGACCTCGTGGGCGATGGAGGCGGAGATCGCCCCGACGGTCGAGACCCGGCCCGCGCGGGCGAGCTCGGCCTGGGCCGCGAGCAGGGCCTCCTTGGCGCGCTCCCGCTCGGTCACGTCGATCATCGCGCAGGCAACCCGGTCGAGGGCCGCCTCGTCGTCCGGCAGCGCCACGACGAGGATCGCGGTCACCTCCCGCCCGTCGGCGCGGATCAGGCGGCCCTGGGCCTCGAAGCGGCCGCCCGCCCGGTCGATCCGCTGCAGGAGCGGCAGGACGAGGTCGTTGCCCGGCGGGAGGAAGCGGCTCATCGAGCCGAGCACCGCCTCGCGGGAGCCGCAGCCGAGGAGCCGCACCGTCGCGTCGTTGACGTCGACCAGCGCGATCCGCCGGGCGCAGGCGGCGACGAGCGCGGCGTCGGCCTGCCCGCGGAGGTCGGGCCCGAGGGCGCCGGCGGCCCGCGCCTCGGCGAGGTGGGCCTGCGCCTCGGAGAGATCGACCTCGCACAGCGCGACGTGGCTCTGCTCGAACAGCGCGCGGTAGCGGCGCTCGCTCCGGGCGAGCGCGTCCAGCGCCCGCCGCCGGGCGCTCGTGTCGAAGGCGATGAGGCTGATCCCGCCGGTCAGCGCGAGGTAGAAGCCGACCGCGGTCAGGCCGCTCTGCGCGGCCAGCGCCTGGGCGATCATCGGCGAGAAGGCGCCGCCGATGATGCCGCCGACGTTGAACGCCACGGAAGTCCCCGTGTAGCGCACCTGCGGCGGGAACAGGCTCGGCAGCCACGCGCCGAGCGGCCCGTTGACGAAGCCCATCACCCACAGGGCGAAGGCCAGGAAGGCGAAGATGGTCGCGAGGGAGCCGCTGCCGAGCATCGGCGCCAGCAGGATCCCCGACACGATGGTCCCGGCGCAGCCGACGATCAGCACCCGGGCCGGGTCGAGCCGGTCCGACAGCCAGCTCGCGACGACGATGGCGGCGGCCATGAACAGGATCGCGCCGAGCTCGACCGTCAGGAACGAGGCCCGGGAGTAGCCGAGCGTCGTTGTGCCGTAGCCGAGCGCGAAGGCGGTGGCGGTCCAGAACAGGGAGAAGCACGCGACGACGCCGAACATCCCGGCGACGACCTGCCCGGCATGGTCGCGCATCAGCGCGACGAGGGGGACGCGCGGGGGCTGCGCGTCCTTCACGGCGGCGGCGAACTCCTCGGTCTCGCCGAGATTCGTGCGGACCCAGAGCCCGAGCCAGACCAGGGGCACGCTGAGCAGGAAGGGCACCCGCCAGCCCCAGTCCGCGAACTGCTCCGCGCTGAGGGTCAGGGTCAGGACGAGGAACAGGCCGTTGGCCACGAAGAAGCCGAGGGGCGCCCCGAGCGGCGCGAACATCGCGTAGCGCGCGCGCCAGCCCGGCGGGGCGTTCTCCAGAGCCAGCAGGGCGGCGCCGCTCCACTCGCCGCCGAGCGCCAAGCCCTGCCCGAACCGGAGGAGGCAGAGCAGGACGGGCGCGAGCCAGCCGGCCAGCGCGAAGGTGGGCAGCAGTCCGATGGCCGAGGTCGTGAGCCCCATCAGCAGGAGCGAGGCGACCAGCGTCGCCTTGCGCCCGATCCGGTCGCCGAAATGCCCGAAGACCGCGCCGCCGATCGGCCGGGCCACGAAGGCGAGGCCGAAGCTCGCGTAGGCGCTGATCAGCTCCGCCGATTGCAGCGCCGCCGGGAAGAACAGCGGCCCGAAGATCAGGCTCGCCGCCGTGGCGTAGATGTAGAAATCGTAGAACTCGACCGTCGTGCCGATCAGGCTCGCGAGGAGGACCCGCGCCGTCGTCTGCCTGGGACGCGCGTCGCCCACCGCACTCATCTCCGCGCCTCGCTGCACAGCCTGTCGGACGGGCGCGCGGCCGGAGGAGGCGGGCGGCCGCGAATCCTGGGCCGGGAGGCGCTGACCTCGCCGGAGGTTGAGCCAGTCCCGGGGACAGTGCAACCGCTCATAGCCACAAGCTTGGCCGCGAGTCGATAGGCGGGTCGGGAGCGGTCCGGCGAGCGGCCATTCGGGGCGATCCGTGCCGGCGGTCCGCGCCGTCCACAAAAGGGTCGGCTTGATCGGGCGCGGATACAACCTGTAAGCACTGCCCGTGCGGGCAGCCTGTCAGAGGCGCGCGGGGACTCGTCGATCACGATGTCAGGCAACGTCCGGGGTGGCGCGGCGAAGCCCGGCGCCGACACGGCCTCACCGCTGGTGGTCATCGTCGAGGATGACGAGGGCGTCCGCGAAGGTCTGCAGGACCTCCTGCACTCCGTCGGGCTCGACACCCTCGCCTACGGCGCGACGCGCGACCTCCTCGCGGCGACGCTGCCGGACCGCCCGGGCTGCCTGATCCTCGATGTGCGGCTGCCGGGATCCAGCGGCCTCGACCTGCAGGCGAAGCTCGCCGCGATGGGCAACCGCATGCCGATCATCTTCATGACCGGCCACGGCGACATCCCCATGACCGTCCAGGCCATGAAGGCGGGCGCGCTCGATTTCCTGACCAAGCCATTCCGCGATCAGGACATGCTCGACGCCATCGCGGTCGCGATCGAGCGAGACAGGACCCGGCGGGCGTCGAGCGCGGGGGTCGCCGAGCTCGAGGCGCTGGCCGCGACCCTGACGGCGCGGGAGGCCGAGGTGATGGCACAGGTCGTCAAGGGGCTGCTCAACAAGCAGATCGCCCACGCCCTCGGCATCAGCGAGATCACGGTCAAGATCCACCGGGGCAACGTCATGCGGAAGATGGCGGCCGGCTCCGTGGCCGACCTCGTGCGCAAGACCGAGCTGCTCAAGGCCCGGGCGGCCGTCTGAGCCGGACCATCTCCCCGTCTCTCCCGCAGACCCGTCCCGAGCCGATCGGCGCGGAACGATGCCGGACATCGCCGCGTTGGCACCCGCACTGGACAGATTCGTCGCGGCGATCGGATCGGAGATCGGCGAAGAAGTCCTGCCTCAACTTGTGAAATCCATGTCTACCGGGTCGCGTCGCGACGCCCCGGGTCCTGCGTTGCTGTGGCAGGACTCGGTTCATCGGGATGTGAGTCCGTCGCGCGCATCAAACCATCGTATAATTTCGTCGGAGCCGCCGCCGGCCCACAGAGGTGGGATCGATGCGCCTTCGAGAGGCTCTGGAGGGAGATTCGTGCCGGTCGGGAAGAAAGCGGTCGCGGTCGTGGACGACGACGAGGCGGTTCTGGACGCGACGTCCAGCTTCCTCGAGGCGTTGGGCTACGACGCGCGGGCCTTCAACTCGGGCGAGGCCTTCCTGGCCGCGATGGCCGGCAGCGACGTGTCGTGCCTGCTGACGGACGTGAACATGCCAGGGATCAGCGGCATCGAATTGCAGGACCGCGTCCGGGAGCAGCGCCCTGCCATGCCGGTCATCATGATGACTGCTCTGACCGACGACGCACTCCGGCGCCGGGCCCTCGCCGGGGGCGCCCGCGATCTCTTGCGCAAGCCGCTCGTGGCCGACGAGCTGATCCGCTGCCTGGAAGAGACGATCGGGGCCTGACTCCAGGGCCTGACTCCAGTGCCTGACTCCAGGTCCTTTCCATCCGTGACGGGATCGCCGGCCGGCTCCGGACCGGCATCGCGCGCGTGCGCCGCTGGCAAGCCGATCCGAGGCCGGTCCGGTTAGGACATCAAACCTCCGTATGATTCCGGCGCGAACGGCCACGGTCCAAGGTCGCGCCATGGAAGCGGCGCGCCGTCGGCGGGCCGGACGAGGAGGCGGGGATGGGACTGACGATGGCGAGCCCGGGTGCGGCGCCCGACGAGGCCCTGCTGCGCGCGGAGACCGCCCGCAGCGCCATGGCCCGGCTGCTCGCCGTGGCCGGACACGATCTGAAGCAACCCCTGCAGGTGGCCCTCATGGCCATCGACCGCGCGGTCTCGGACGGCGTCGGTCCCCGGGCCGCGGCCCGGCTCGGCCTCGCCAGCGACGCGCTGGTGCGGCTCGGCCGCGAGCTCGACGACCTGGCCCGCTCCTCCCAGGCCGGCAGCGTGGCGCCCCGGCTCGGTCCCGTCGCGGTCGCCCCGCTCTTGGAGGCGGTGGCGGCCGAATGGGCACCCTACGCCGACGCGGTCGGGGTGCGTGTCCGGGTCTGCGCCACGGCGCTGACGGTCACGAGCGAGGTCGCCATGCTGACGACCATCCTGCGCAACCTCGTCGGGAACGCCGTGAAGTATGCGGGCCCGGGCGGCCGCGTCGTCGTCGGATGCCGCCGCCGGCAGGGGCGCGTGGCGATCGAAGTGCACGACGGCGGTCCCGGCATCGCGCCCGAACGGCTGGCGGGCATCTTCGACGCCTTCGACCGCGCCGGACGCCGGGACGGGGCCGGTCTCGGGCTCGGCCTTCATATCGTCCGGCAAACCGCCGCGGCGCTCGATCACCCGGTCGCCGTGCGATCCCGGCGCGACCGGGGCTCGGTCTTCGGCGTGACCGCGCCCCGCCACCGTCCGGCATCCGCGTAGACGCCCTGGGACGATCCCGACGGCACCGCCGCCGCGGAGCAGGTCCGCCGTCCCGGTACCGCAGGCCGCGAAACGCCCGGACCGCGCGCGCAGGCCGCCGAAATCGGCGGCGTCCACGGCTACGCAGGCGAGCCGCGGCCACACGGCTTGCTCGCCAGGGTTGCTTGTGGAACCGTGTCGGCCTGAGACCCCGAAGAGGCGACGGATGCTCCGCACCGTGCTTTCGCAGACGGAGCGCGACCTGACATGACGGCTGGTGATCCGCCCAACAAGATGGCCGAAGTTGCCGGCCTTGCGGCCGCGATCGCCGATCACATCCTCGCGCAGCACGAGGCCGGGACCACGATCCCGCCGGACCAGTTCCGGATGCTGGTAAGCGCCGCCCGGATGCTCCTGGATAACGGCGTGGCTTGGCCGCCGTCGGTGACCTACCTCGTCATGGAAGTCGCCCGACGGGTCGAGGAGGCCGAGCCGCCGCCCAAGGGCGACGAGGTCGTGACGCACCTGGAGCAGGCGCTCGACGCGGCGAAACCCACCTGAGACACCTGAGACCGACCGTCACGCGGCGGGCGCGCCGACTTCCCGCGGGATCGGCGCCCTATATGGGCCCTATGCCCACACTAGGTCTCAAGCTCCCGCTCCGGATCTGCGTCCTCGAGAACGCCGCCTGCGTCGAGGATGCCGGCGGCCGGCGCACCGGCTACGTCTACTGGGACGAGGGCCGTTCGGGAGGTGGTGACAGGCCCTTCACCCGCGCCGAGGCCATCGAGCAGGTCCGGATCATCGCGGGCGCCTGGGCCGGCGCCCTGGTCCACAGCGGCACCCTCGACACCGGCCCGGCGCCCGAGCCGGGTGCCGCCGCCGCCGAGCCGTCTCCGGAAGGCTGACCGCGCCCGGCCGAGCGGGATCCGCTACAGGCCGGTGCCGCTCACGTACGAGACCGGCGCGCCCGGACCCGAACTCGTCGCGGAGGCCGCGACGGTGGCGGCGATCCAGTCGCCGTCGCTGGTCCCGGACACCCGGCACTCCCGCGCCATGGCCCGCACTCGGCGGCGCCAGAGCCAGAGGCGGAGGGTGTGGATGAGGTCGTACATGGTCGGCCCCGCGCTGTCGCTCCCGTCCATGTGGGGCGCGCGGGCGGACCGCTCAAGCCTGCGGCGCCCGACCGGTCGAGCTCGGAAGCCCCGCCTCAAGCGGAGCGGTGCTTCATCACGAAGTGGAAGCCGAGCTCGGGATTCTTGCTGAAATCGGCGTCGTAGAACGCGTTCTCGTTGCCGGAGCCTCGGCAGAAATCCTTGAACTGAAACATGGTCATCGGGACAAATTCCAGCCCGTGCTGCCGGACAAGCTCGCGCCACCACGTCTCCGGCTTGACCGTCGGATGGTAGCTCACGCCGTTGGCGACATCGTCGTAGGTCGCGGCGGAGCCCACGAAAAGACCGCCGTCCGCCAAGTGGGATTTCACGTTCGCGAACAGCTGAGGAAGCAGCGATTCCTCGATGTGCTCGAGGACCTCCCACATCGTGATGACGTCAAATTTCGCTTTCGTCCCTGACCTCTGATCCATCAGAGCGAACGGCTTGGTGATATCGCAGGTCTTCAGATAGTCCGGGATGATGGACCATTCGGCGCGCTGCGCGCGAAGAGAGTAATCGCTCCCCTCGATCCCGAAGGCCGCGTTGCCCCGGATGAGGAAATCGAAGACGAGGCCGCCCCCCGCGCAGCCGAGGTCCAGGGCCCTGACCTTTCGGCCGAAATGGCTCTCGATCGCGTGGCAGAACCGCTGATTGCGCGTATTATCATCCTTTGTGCCGCGCGGAACCGTGTGATCGTTGCTCTCGTAGGCGATCGGATGATCCGTCACGAGGCAGAAATCGTTCTTCGGCGCGAGCTGAACCACGGCGAGGCGCCGGACATCTTGCATCTGCGCCAACTGCTGCGCGTGAGCCGTCATGATCTTGCTGTCGAGGGCGGCATAGAGCTGGCGGCCGACGTCGAGGATCTGCTGCGTGATAAATTGCTTGTCCTGGTCGTCCATCACAAATTCCCGACGAGCGATCTCGAGCTGACGCGGTATGGCCAGCCCCGAATTTATCCGAGATCCTGTATCAAATCTTTACGCGGCGGCCCGAATTCGGATTGTGGCGCCTCGGCGCGCTGCCCCAACGGCGCACTGCGTTCCGGATCTGCCGCCAGCCCGATTCGGCGAGCCGGCAGGACGCCTCACGCCCCTCCCCCGGGCAGACCCGCCCAGGCCTCGCGGACGAGCGCGAGGCGCCGCTCGGCCCGGGCCGCGTCGGCGTCCGCGACTTGGTCGAGCACGGCCTCCAGCGCCTCGGATCCACCGAGCGCGGCGGCCGCCTCGCCCTGGCGGCGCATGGCGGAGCGGTGCGCCCGCATCGCCGGCCCGGCCTTCTGCCCGGCCTCGATCGCCTCCAGGGTGGCGATCAGGGCGGCCGCGAACGGGGCGACGTCGCGCCAAGTCGCCGCCGCGGGCGCCGGCTCGGGCGGGTGGGCACGCTCCGGCGGCGGTGCGGAGAAGTTGGTGGTGAGTGGGCGCTTCATGACGAACCTCCACGGGCGCGGTATCAGGGGGCCATCGGCCGGAGCGGAGCTGTACGAGGAGCGCATGGCCGAAAGGCGGAAGGGCACCGGGTCCGGCGAGGATAGCCTGTCGCGCCACATCCTCCCCAATGCCGGCACGATGGTCGGCGTCTGCACCACGCTGATCGGCCTCGTGAAGATCGCCGAGGGCTGGATCGGGCCGAGCCACGTCGACGAGGCCGCCGCCCTGACGGCGATCCTGTTCCTGGTCAGCGCGATCGCGTCCTACCTGTCGATCCGCCTGGACGACGGCGGCGATCTCTCGGTCACCCTGGAGCGCTGCGCCGACATCTGCTTCGTCATCGGGCTGGTCGGCCTGACGCTGATCTCGGTCCTGTTCGCCTACGAGACGATCTGACGGCGCGCGGCGCGGAGCCGGTCGGGCAGGGCCTCGCGGTCGGTCAGCGCCGCCGCCAGGACCGCGAACAGGCCGAGATGCAGGCCGAGCGCCGCCAGCCCGGGATCGCGCAGGGACCACAGGCCGGCCGCCCCGAGCGCCATGAGCGGCGGTCCGGCCACGTAGACGGCGCTCCGCCACCCGGCGGGCCGGCCGAGACGCCAGAAGCAGCCGGCCAGCGCCGCCAGGGCGAAGCCGCCCTTGAGCAGCGCCATGAAGCGGATCACCCGCACGAGGTCGGGATCGACGGGCGCCGCGGGGACCCGCGCGGCCGCGACGAAGACCAGCGGAAGCGCGAGGATCGTCAGCGCGGCGAGCAGCAGGCGCGCCCGTGGGGCGCCGCGCGTCGCGGCCCCGGCCGCCGCCGGGATCGTCATCGCCTGAACCCGCATCGGCTTCCTCCTGCGCGCGCCGCGATCGGGGGCGAGTCTAGGCTCTCCGGAGGCTCCGGTCACCTCGCGGGGGAGGGCGGCCGGGCCGCGCCGTCGCGGGCCGGGTCCGAGGGCGGCGCGTGCGGCTCAACAGCCGCGGAACAGCGCTACCCCGAAGGCGGTGAATTTCAGCGGCAGGTGGCAGTGGCGGTCGGGGTCGTAGATCCGGAAGCGGATCGCGGCCTCCTCCAGGAACCCCTCCCCCGCGGCCCCGACGAAGTCCCCGATGACGAACACGACCTCGTAGAGGCCGGCGGCGAGCCGCGTCCGCACGACCGGATGGTCGAGGGTCCCGTCCCCCCCGAGGCGGCCCTCGGCGATCACCCGCCGCTTTCCTCCGGCGCGCAGGACGCGCACGCGCATCCCCTCGGCCGGCCGGCCCGTGGCGGCGTCGACGGCGTGGAGCGACAGGCCGGTCACGGGGTCCCGTCCTCCCAGACTATCCGCCAGGGATGGGCCGCCTCGTAGGCGGCCGCCATCGCGACCAGGGTCTCGTCGCCGCCCCAGGGCGCCACGAGCTGGAACCCGATCGGCAGCCCGGCGCCCGAGGGTCGGCAGGGGATCGAGATCCCCGGGCAGCCGGCGGCGTTGACGAAGCCCGTGAAGGTGGCCGAGCCGCGGGGGCCCACCGGTACCCCGGCGATGCGCGGCGGATGGGTGTCCTCCGCCGGCCAGGGCAGCGCCGCGGCCGCGGGGGTCATGAGGAGGTCGTGGTCGGCGAACAGGGCGGCGAGGTCCCGGCGCAGCGCCAGGGCCATCCGCTGCACCTCGAACAGGTCGGCTGCCGACAGGGCCGCCCCGGCCTCCGCCAGGGCGCGGATGTCCGGGCCTAGGTCGCCGAGCCGGCCGGGATGCGCGCGCATCAGCCACGCGATGCCCGCCTGGCCGAGGACCGGCCACGCCTCCGTGATGGCCGTTGCCGCGTCGAAGCGGCCGGTCTCGACCCGGTGGCCGAGGCCGGCGAGGCGCACGGCCGCCTCGGCGACGCTGTCGGCGATCTCCGGATCCACCGGGGCCGTCCCGAAGGCCGGGACGTGCAGGATCCGCAGCGGGCGCTCCGGCATGACGGCGCTCCCGAACGGGCCGAAGCCGTGCGGCGCGACAAAACCGGGGTCGGCAGCCCCGAGGACTCGCATGGCCGCCGCGAGGTCCTCGACGGTGCGCGCCATCGGCCCGACCACCTCGAGGTCGAGCATGATCGGCGGCAGCCCGCCTGTCCGCGGCACCCGGCCGGCGGTCGGCTTCAGGCCGACGAGGCCGGTATGGGAGGCGGGGCGGCGGATCGAGCCGCCCGCGTCGGTCCCGAGGGCCAGGGGCCCGATCCCGGAGGCCACGGCCGCCACGGCGCCGCCGCTGGAGCCCCCCGGCGTCAGCGCCGGATCCCACGGGTTACGGGTGACCCCGTGGACCGGGTTGCCGGTGTAGCCCTGGACGGTCAGCTCCGGGACGTTGGTCTTGCCCAGGATCACCGCCCCGGCCGCGCGCAGGCGCGCCACCGGTGTCTCGTCGCGGTCGACGGCCTGCCCGGCCCCCTCCCCCGCGTAGAGCCGGCTGCCCCAGCCGGTCGCGAACCCGGCGACGTTCAGGCTGTCCTTGACGGTCAGCGGCACGCCGTCGAGGGGCCCGAGCGGTCGCCCCGCCCGCCAGCGCGCGGCGCTCGCCGCGGCGGCGCGCTCCGCGCCCTCGGGATCGACTTCGACGAGGGCGTTGAGCACCGGGTTCACGGCCTCGGCCCGCTCCAGGCAGGCGCGGGCGGCCGCGACCGGGCTCACCGTCCCGGCGGCGTAGCGGCGGCCCAGGGCCGCGGCCGAGAGGGTCCAGAGCGGGCCGTCCGCGTCGATCCGGGTCATGACTCCTCCTCGCGATGGGCGATCCAGCGGGCGAGCGGCCCGGCGAGGCCGGTGGCCGGCTTGGCGGGCGGGCGGGCGAAACGGCCGGCCCGCGGCGGCCGCGTCCCGAGCCGCACCAGGGCCTGCGCTTGGCCCAGGGCGGCCGCGAGCGGGTCGACGAGCGGCACCGGCACCGCGTCCCGCAGGGTCGTGGCGAGGCCGGCGAGCGGCGCGCCGGCCAGGATCACGACGTCGGCCCCCTCCCCCACCGCCCGCTCGGCCAGGGCCAGGATCTCGGGCCGCAGCTCGTCCTGCACCTCGGTCACGGCCTGGAACGGCCGGCGCACCGCGTGGAGGCCGGCGCAGCGGGCCGACAGGCCGGCCAGGGCCACCGCGTCCTCGTACCAGGGCAGCAGGGCGGGCGCGAAGGTGACGACCGCGAACCGCGCCCCGAGCTGGCAGGCGGTCAGCATCGCGGCCTCGGCCATGCCGACCACCGGCAGGTCGAACAGCTCCCGCGCGGCGACCAGACCGGGATCGCCGTAGGCGGCGATCACCGCGGCGTCGTGGCCGGAATGGTGGGCGGCGAGCGTCTCCAGCACGGCCGCCCCGGCGAGCTGCGCCTCGGCCCGGCTCGCGATGTAGGGCAGGCCCGTCGTGGCGGTGAGCGCGGTGATGTGCGCGTCGGGGGCGAGCGCCGCCTCGGCGGCCCGCGCCATGCGCGCGGTCATCGCCGCCGAGGTGTTGGGGTTGAGGAGCAGGATGCGCATGCGAGGGCTCCGGGCGCTTCAGCCCGCCATCCGGCGGGACAGGCCGGCGGCCCGCTCCATCACGGCAGCGAGCACCACGGTCACGAGGATCAGCAGGCTGGAGGCCGCCGCCACTGTGACGTCGAGGCGGCCCTCCAGGTCCTGCCACATGCGGATCGGCAGCATGTCGGTGGCGGCGTCGCGCAGGAACAGCGAGACCGGGACGTTGTCGAAGCTCGCCATGAAGGCGATGAAGCCCCCGGCCAGGATCCCGGGCCGGATCAGCGGCAGGGTCACCCGGCGGAACGTGTAGAGGCGCGAGGCGCCGAGGGAGGTCGAGCTCTCGAGGAGCACCGGATCCATCTGCGACAGGGCCGCCACGGTGGTGCGGACCACGTAGGGCACGCAGACCACGGTGTGGCCGAGGACGAGGGTCAGCGGCGAGACCGGGATGCCGGCGAGGCTGAACAGCATCAGCGCCGCGAGCCCGAAGGCCAGGGCCGGCAGGACCAGCGGCGACAGGAACAGGCTGTCGAGGAGCCGCGCGGAGAGCCGCGGCGACCGGGCGATGGCGAGCGCCGCCGCGGTGCCCAGAACCACCGACAGCAGGGTCGTCCAGCCCGCCACCACGAGGCTGTTCCAGGCGGCGGCCCGGAGCTGCTCGGCCTCCGCGAGCGCCGCGTACCAGCGCAGCGAGTAGCCCGGCGGCGGGAAGCGCAGGGAGAAGCCGCTGGTGAACGACACCACCACGACGATCACGGTGGGCGCCGCCAGCAGGACGAGGCAGAGCCCGGCCAGCAGAAGCACCGCGCCGTGGAAGCTGAACCAGTCGAGATCGCGCCGCAGGCTCGTCCGCATGGTGACTCCCGGTGGCTTCAGGCGCGCGCGCGGCCGCCCGACAGGCGGCCCGCGAGGTTGAGGAGCGTGACGCAGGCGAGCACCGCCACGAGGAAGACGATCGCGATCGCCGCCGCGAACGGCCAGTTGTTGAGCGAGGAGGCCTGCTGGTACAGGTACATGGGCATGAACAGCATCTGCCCGCCGCCGATCAGCGACTGGGTGATGAAGGCGGTGATCGCCGCCGCGAAGGTCAGCAGGCAGCCCGCCACGATGCCGGGCAGGCAGAGCGGCAGCGTCACCCGGAGGAAGGTGCGCCACGCCCCCGCCCCGAGCGCCGCCGAGGCGTCGGCGAGGTTCGGGTCGATCCGCGACAGGGCGGTGACCAGGGGCAGGACCATCAGCGGCAGTTGCACCTGCGCCAGCGCCAGGACGAGGCCGCCCTCGGTGTAGAGCAGCTTCAGGGGCGCGTCGGTGAGGCCGAGGCCGAGGAGCGCGGCGTTGACGATGCCCTGGCGCCCGAGGATCACGATCCACGCGAAGGTCCGCACCACCACGCTCGTGAGCAGCGGCAGCAGCACGATCAGGGTCAGCAGGCCGCGCAGCCGGCCGGGCGCCCAGGTCAGGAGCAGCGCCAGCGGCAGGCCGAGCAGGAGGGTCAGCGCCGTGACCTCGACGCCGAGCCACAGGGTCGCGCCGAGCACCCGCAGGGAGAACGGGTCGAGCAGGAACCGGGCGTACTGGTCGAGGCCGAACCGGGTCATGGCCGGATCGGCGTAGAAGCTCACGAGCAGCAGCAGCGCCAGCGGCGCCAGGAAGAAGACGAGGAAGAACGCCCCGAGCGGCAGCGCGAGGCGAATGTCGTAGGCCGCCGTCCAGGCGCGGCCCGGGCGGAGGGGCGCCGCGACCGGGCCCGCCGTGGCCGGGCCGGTGCTCACACCCGGATCTCGCGGTTGAAGCGCTCGATCCAGGCCGGCCGGCCGCGGTTGATCGCGGCCCAGTCCTGGAACACCGACTTGCGCTTCAGCTCGTCCGCGTCCTTCGCCAGGACCTTGGCGACCTCGCCCTCGATGACGACCTTCCGGTTGGTCGGCACGATCAGGTAGGGGCTCTGCATCAGCTTGGCCTGCACCTCCGGCGACAGCGCGGCCTCGATCAGCTTGAAGGCCAGCTCCTTCGACGGCGTGTTCTTGACGATGTGGATCGTCGTCTTGAAGGCGATGATGCCTTCCTTCGGCGCCGCGAACTCCACCGGCACGCCCCGGGCCTTCAGGATCTGGATCGCGTTGAAATTGCCCGGCCCGATGTCGACCTGCTCCTGCTGGTAGAGGGCCGCCAGGGCGCCCGGGTTGGCCGCGACGGCGGCGAGGTTCGGCTTGAGCGCCTCCAGCGCCTTGAAGCCCGGCTCGACGTCGGTCTCCGAGCCGCCGTGCATCCGGGCGATCTCCACGAGGAAGCCGGTGCCCAGCGTCGAGTTGAGGTTGGTGATGCCGACCCGGCCCTTGAATTCGGGCTTCCACAGGTCCGCCCAGGAGGTCGGCGGGGTCTTCACCTTCTCGGGGTTGTAGGTCAGCCCGACGATCTGGAAGAACGGCGCCGGACCCATCGGCTCCTGCGCGTCGGCGATCAGGTTGCCGTAATGGGCGGACTGGGCCACCGGGTAGGGCTCGACGAGGTCCTGGGCGATGGCCGTGAGGGCTGGCCCCGGATCGTGCAGCATCACGTCGATCGGCGGGTTGGCGCGGGCCGCCTGGACCTTGGCGATCTGGTCGACCGAGAGCATCGGATCGAGGATCACGTCGCCGCCCGAGCTCTTGCGGAAGGCCGGCACCAGCACGGCCCGGTGCGCCTCCTCCCAGCTGCCCGTGAAGGTCGCGAAGACGAGCTTGCGCGCCTGCGCGCGGGACAGGCCCGGGAAGGCCTGCGCGGCCCCGAGGGTCAGGGCGCCGGCGAGGAGGCTGCGGCGGTGCAGGGGCATGGTCGGTTCTCCTGGCTCGGTGTCGGGCGGCTCGGGCTCAGTGTCGGGGATCGGGAAAGACGCCGACCCGCTCGGGTGCTGTCGGGCGCAGGCGCACGCGGGTGCCAGGCGGCCGGGGCCGGGCGCCCGCCGCGCGCGGCTCGGCGGTCTTGAGACGGGCGCCGCCGTCGAGGCGGATCTCGTGGACCAGGGTGGCGCCCAGCGGCAGGCCGACCTCGACCGCGCCGTCGAGGCCGTCGGCGGCCCCTGCCCCGGCCCCCGGTCCCTCCTCCGCGAAGGCGACGTGCTCGGGCCGCAGGCAGGCGGCGACCCGGGTCCCGTCCGGCAGGGACGTGGCGGCGGGGAGCAGGCCGCCCGCCTCCAGGGCCACCACGCGGGCGCCGCCCGGCTCCGTCGCGAGCCGCCCGTGCAGGACGTTGGCCGTGCCCACGAAGGTGTTGACGAACAGCGTCTCGGGGCGGTCGTAGACGTCGGTCGGGGGGGCGAACTGCTCCAGGCGGCCGGCATTGAGCACGGCGACCCGGTCGGCCATCGACAGCGCCTCCTCCTGGTCGTGCGTGACGATCAGCGTGGTGGTGCCGGCGCTGCGCTGGATGCGCTTGATCTCGATCTGCATGTCGAGGCGCAGGTTCTTGTCGAGGGCCGCGAAGGGCTCGTCGAGGAGCAGGATCGAGGGGCGCACGGCCAGCGCCCGGGCCAGCGCCACCCGCTGCTGCTGGCCGCCCGACATCTCCCGCGGGAAGCGCCCGCCGAGGTGCTCGAGGCGCACCAGCGCCAGTATCTCGGCGACCCGCGCCCTCTGCTCGGCCCGGCCGACGCCCCGGGCCGCGAGGCCGTAGGCGACGTTGTCGGCGACGCTCATGTGCGGGAACAGGGCGTAGTTCTGGAACACGATGCCGACGGTGCGCCGGTTCGGCGGCAGGTGGTCTACCGCCTGACCGCCGATGATGACGCGCCCCTCCGTGGGCTTCAGGAAGCCCGCCACCGCGCGCAGCAGGGTGGTCTTGCCGCAGCCCGACGGTCCGAGCAGGGCGACGAGCTCCCCGCCCCTGATGTCGAGGGTCACGGTGTCGACCGCGAGCGCCGACCCGTAGCGCTGGGTGATCCCGTCGAGGATCAGGGTGGTCCCGGCGCTCACGGGCGGCCCTCCCCGCCCGCCGCGAAGGCGCGGCCGTGCGCGGCGAGATGCGCCGTCGGGCAGCCCGCCAGCTCCAGGCCCTTCCACAGGGTGACGGCCACCGAATCGATCACCGGCACGCCGAGTTCGGCCTCCAGGGCCGGGGCGAGCGCGGCGCCCGCGAGGTTCGTGCACACGATCGCCACTGCGTCGACGCCCTCGGCCGCCACCGCCCGGACCATGCCGGCGATGGCCTCCGGGCCGGTCTCGGCGAAGGCGAAGTTCTCCGACAGGCCGAGGTGGCGCTCGGCGGCGCAGTCGAAGCCGGCCGCGCCCCAGTTGGCCTGGATCCGGCGCTGCACGTCGCCGGTATAGGGCGTGACGAGGCCGATCCGCCGGAAATCCCGGGCGCGGAACAGGTCGCGGAAGGCGAGCGCGGCGGTGGAGGCCGGGCACCCGGTCCGGTCGGTGATCGCGGCGCTCAGGCGCTCGTCCGCGTCGAAGCCGATCCACGCGCCGGAGGTCCCGTTCCACAGGATCGCGGCGACGCGGGCATCGGCGAGCAGTTCGGCCGCCGCCAGGATCGGCTCGGGGTCGAACTGGTCCAGGGCCGCCGCCGACAGGCCGATCTCCGTCACGCGGAAGCGGGCGAAGTGGGCGCTCACGCCCGCGACGCCGGCCAGGAGATGCGCCGTGGCCGGCTCGAGGACGCTGTTCGACGAGGGCGTCAGCATGCCCAGACGCGTCGTGCCGTTCGCTCGTTCCATCGCATCCATCCTCGATCCATGAAGCATCCGACAGGCCTGGGCGGGCGACAAGGTATTTTCTGCATGCTGCATGCAATTTGCGCAAATGCATGATATGGCAGCGCAAGCGGCCGAAAAATGGGTCATCGATCGGGCGGCCGGACGCGCTAGGCTGGCGCGGGAGAACGGGAGGATCGATGGACGTCGTCGCACGCCGCCGGGGCCGGCCCCGCAAGGCCCCGGTCGTCCCGGCCGCGCAGCTGCCGCGGACCGGGCTGCACGAGCAGGCGGCGGCCCGGCTCAGGGACATGATCGTGCGCGGCGTGCTGCCGGCCGGCGCGTCCCTCGTGGAGACGGACCTGTCCGTCGCCCTCGGGGTCAGCCGGACACCGTTGCGGGAAGCGCTCAAGCTCCTGGCCGCGGAGGGGCTGGTCGAGCTGCACCAGAACCGCAGCGCCCGCGTCCCGGACTGGACGCCGGAGGAGATCCTCGAACTGTTCGAGGCGCTCGCCGGGATCGAGCGGCTGACCGCGGAACTCGCAGCGCCGCGGATCTCCGAAGCCCTGATGGACGCGCTGCGCGGCAAGCAGGCGCAGCTCGACCGGATGCACCGGGACCAAGTGCTCGACGCCTATTTCGCCCTGAACCAGGAGATCCACCGGACGATCGTCGAGGCCGCCCGGAACCGCCCGCTGGCGGAGGCCCATGCGGCGCTCCAGGCCCGGGCCCAGTGGGCGCGCCTGCGCGCGCTCTCCAGTGGCAGTCGCTGGGAGGAATCCGCCCGCGAGCACCGGGACCTGTTCGCGGCGCTCGCCGCGCGGGACGCCGCCGCGGCCGGGGCCGTCGCACATCGCCACGTGCTGCGGACCGGCGTGGTGATCGCCGAGACGCTCCAGGCCCGGCGCGCGGGCCCCGCGGCGCGGTAACGAAGTGTTAACCCTGTCGTCGCATCGGTGGGGCACCAGCCGGACGCTGGCCTTCCACGCCCATCCGATCCGCCCCTCAACACGGGTGGGCGTGGAAGCCTCGGCCGCCGCCCGTCAGGCGTCGCCGAACGCGACCCCGAGCTCGGTCTCCTGGCGCCACGTGACGCGCGCCGGCCGGCGCTGACCGCCGACCCCGTAGGCCAGCACGAACGCGTCGGGCACGCCGATCACGCTGACGACCTTCAGGCGGGCGCCCCCGTCCGACATGTTGCGGATCGTGCAGTCGATCACGCCGCCGCCGGCGAGTTCGATATGGCCCTCAAGCAGGGTCCGTCTGCGGGGCGCGGCGCGTCTGTCGTCCATCCTCGTTACCCTATGGTTGCGGGCCGGATCCCTCCGGATCCGCGCGCGCTCCGCCGGCCCGGGACACGGATGATCGATCCCGCCCGCCCCGTCCCGACGCGACGCCGTCGGGCCCGATCCGGGCCGTCCGCCATCGCGCCCAGGAGACCACGGCGTTCGTGTCGATTCCGTCAAGGCGCTCCGCGAAAGCGCGGCAGCGTGCCGGTCAGGACGTCCGCACGAGCTGCAGGGCGCCCCGCGGGGTCGGCGGCGCGACGCTGCGGGTCTGGTTGCGACCGCCGTTCTTGGCCTCGTACAGGGCGCCGTCCGCCAAGCGGTAGGGATCCGGCAGCGGCGCGCTCCGGTCGGCGCCCGGCCGGACGGCCGCGAGCCCGATGCTCACCGTCACGGCGCCGGCCCCGATCCCCGCCGACGGGACGGTCAGCTTGGCCACCTCGGCGTGGACCGTGTTGGCGACGCGCAGGGCGCCGGCCTCGTCCGTCTCGGGCAGGAGCAGGGTGAACTCCTCGCCGCCGATGCGGCTGACGAGATCCTGGGGGCGGTGCACGCTCGCCGCGAGGCAGCGGGCCAAGCCCCGCAGGATCTGGTCGCCCACCGGGTGCCCGTAGCGGTCGTTGAAGCGCTTGAAATGGTCCGCGTCGACGATGAGCAGCGACAGGGGCTGACCGTCGCGCCGGGCCGCGTCCAGATTCCGCCGGAGGGCGTCCTCGAAGCAGCGGCGGTTCGGCAGGCCGGTCAGGGCGTCGGTGCGCGACAGCGCCGCCATCTCGGCCCGCAGCGCCTCGCGGCGGCGCAGCTCCCGCCCGAACAGGAGCGACAGCGCGATCGTGAGGCCGCACAGCGCCAGCACGATGCCGCCGATGATCGTCGCCTTCGCGGCCCACTCCGCCTCCACGTCCTTGGTGGACAGGGCGACGTTCAGGATCAGCGGCAGATTTCCGATCCGCGTGAACGTGTAGTTCCGCTCGACGCCGTCGCGCACGGAGGTGCTGACGAAGTTGCCGCGGCCCTCGCGCAGGAACCGTTTGAAGATCGCGGTCTGCCCGATATTCGCCCCGAGATCCGCCTCCACGTAGGGGTAGCGCATCAGGCGGGTACCGTCGGTCAGGTACAGATTGATGGCCCCGCCCGGTCCAAGATCGATCTCGCTGAACAGGTGCGTGAAGTAGGACAGCTTCACGGTGCCCAGGACTACGCCGCCGAAGCTGCCGTCGGGCCGGTCGATGCGGCGGCTGAACGGGAGCATCCGCTCCCCGTTGAGCCGCGACACGATCGGGCGCCCGACATGGAGGCCGAGCCCGGTGCTTGCCCGGTGGACCTGGAAGTACTCGCGGTCCGCGTAGTTGCCCGGGCGCGGCGGCACGGCTGCGATGTCGCCGACGGCGTCGCCCCGCTCGTCCAGGATCAGCATCACGCCCATGTCGCGGGCGGTCGCGGCGCGGTCGAACAGGATGAGCTGGCGCAGGTGCGGGTCGGCCTCGGCCAAGCCCGGCACCTTCAGGTTGTCGACCGCCGCGTGGATCGAGAGATCGTACATCTCGATGTTGCGCGCGATGTCGCGCTCGAGGACCTGCAGGAGGTTCCAGGAGGTCTGCTCGGCGCTGGTCCAGGCGTCGCGGCGCAGGTCGGCCAGCATGAGACCGGACGTCACGACCATGCCCAGCGGGGCCAGGATCCCGAGGACGATCCAGGTGCGGGCCGAGCCGAGCCACGGGGCGACGCGTCGCCAGACGTTCATCGGCCCCCCGCGGACGGCGCTTCGTTGCCGCGCTCTGGCACGCCGAGCCTTAACCGCCGCTTTCACTGCGGCGGGCCGGTCTTACATCCCGGCGGCTCTGTCCACGATCCGAGAGACCGCGTTGATCGCGCCGCGCGGCCTTCCGGGTCCGCGCCGGCCGGCGGGACGTGCTGCGTGACGCGGGCAGTTGCCGGCCGCCTCCGCGATCGTGACGGCCGCGCCGTGGTGATCGGCGGCCTCGTCTCCGCAACCCCGCTCACCCTGGTGGTGCTGCCGACGGTCGATCCCGCCGTTGCCGGCCTGCACCCGCCCGTCGACCGGTTCCGGCCGACCTCCGGGATACGGGCCCGAAGCGCGGCGGCGCGCGGCGAGCGACCCGTGGACGCGACAAAGTATCCGCAATCGGTATGTGGATACGCAATTCTGTGCTGATGCCGGGACGATGCTCAGGCGACTATGCTGAACTGACACGGAGCGGGAGTCCGGCATGTTGGACGGCGACGCCTTTGCCCACGAGATCGCGGCGCTCCTGATCGCCGACATCAAGACCTCCGGCGCGCGCACGCGCGGCGAGATCGAGGAGGCCTGCCGGATCTCCCTCGAGAGCCTGCTCGGCGGCACCGCGGTGCCGCCGCAGATCGCCGTGCTGATGCCGATCGGCCTGGAGCGGTGGCCGCGGGTGGTCGTGAAGGGGCGGCCCCTGCCCGACGTGTAGGCCGGCGCCGCCCGCCTTCATCAGCGGCCGATGACGCCGGTGCCCCCGGTCGGGCCGATGGCGTTCGGCCCGGTATTCGGAGCGGGCGTCGCGGCCTGGTTCCTCTGGATGTCCATCCGCAGCGTATTGCTCTGGGTCGTCTGCTCCTGTCGCAGAGCGCGCAGCTGGCCGCTGGTCTCCATGGATTGGTTGGCGGCGTTGGGATTGTTCTGCTGCACCTGGGCCAGGGCGGGTGTCGCGGCCGCGGCCAGACCGAGGCTCGCGGCGGTGAGCGAGGCGATGAGGGGGCGCATTGAAAAGCTCTCGCGCTGAGGGATCCTGCGGAGTTGACACGCCGACCGCCCGCCAAGTTCCATCCCTGTCGCGTCAGGGGGCCGTCCTCGCCGTTCGGCGGGGTGGTTAGCCAATTCCTGCCGACCGACGGCGTTCTTCACGCCTTGTTAACGCATCGGGGCAAGGCTGTCGGTGGCGTCGGATGCGGGACGTTGAGAGAGGCGTGATGCGGGCCTTGTCGGCGGAGGATGAACAGGCTGTCGATCGGCTCACGCTGCAGCTTCTTCACGACGCCTATTGCGACCTCGCGGCGGTCCTGCGCGGTGCCCAGCCCCAGGCGGCCGCGGCGATTCTCGGGGTCATGGAGCAGCGCGTGACCGACGTCCTGACCCGGATCTGCCGGCAGGGTTCGGAAGGGGCGGCCTCGGTGGAGATAGCCGTCGCCGTCGGCGAGCGGATCGGGGAGATCATGGATCAGGCCCACGGACGGGACGTCGCCGGCACGCGAGCCGCTTGATTTGAAGTGATCACGGACGCCGGCGCAACCAGCGTGTTCGACGCCTTGCGCATAGTCTACCATTCAAGGCTCAGCTGAAATTACGGGCCGCGCAAAACTAGTTTCGACTTACATGAGTCTATATTTTATCCTCCGAGTATACGACCCCACAGTAGCCAGCTTGCCCATTTTTACATGAGTCGGCTCAGCTGCAATGCTTCGCTGCTGCAAATATTTCCATAATTATACCGTCTCGGGTCGAAAAGCCAGCTTATGGCTTTCTGGGCCGATCACGGCGTGTTCGAAGCCCTTATGTTCCATGGGGGCATGAGTTTTTATGGAAATTTAATACAGTTCCATATCCTTCGCGGTGCATCTAACTTGTAGTTCAACTGAATTTCTCGAAGTATGGAAAGTTCCGTCTCGTTGCTCCATCTTGTCAGGGGCGTGGCGCCATTTGATGGCGCGGACTCTCATTGTGGCGCGGTGGTCCTGGGTAGCGAGCCGAAGCATGCCAAGAGTATTTCCCGATCCCGTCTCGACACGCCTCGGGCGTCGAGAAATGCTGGGATGCGTGAGGTGGCTTCATGAACCTCATCGAGAATGGAACTGGCGTCGGCAGCGGAGAGGCCAAATTTTATGTAGGCCGCGAATGCGGTGCTCGCGTCGCATTCCCGGCTGATACCGGGAGCAGGGGCGCAGACATGCTTGGTGCCCGATGGATGCGGAACAACATCAAACACCGGTGAAAGATTCCAGCCGCTCCCATCGTTGATGAAAGCGTGATTGCGCAAATGATCGTCGGTGTTCCGGAGATAGGCATTGACCAAGAGCCTGCGAAACATCTCGCGTTCCGGCGCGTGCACACCGATACGGCGCGCGGCTGATGCGATGTCCAAATAGGTCTTGCTTGTCGCATAACCATAAGCTGGCTCGCCCAGCAAAGTTCCGGCGCTAAGGTAAGACAAACACGCTCCAGCCGAGGATCGGTCAAAACGTGACACCAAGAGAACCGGCCTGTCGTTTACGACACGAAGCTCCCGCTCCGGGACTTGAAGGCCTGCTGCCTCGGCGAAATCGAGGCAAACCGCTTCGGCCCTGGGATTGTCGAACCTGTCGTCCCACGCGGAAAACTTGGCTATCCATTCTTTTTCTGAAATCCGAACACGCGCCTTTGGTCGAGCTCCCCCAATATCCGAACTGTGGATGAGTAGCTGCGCGAGTTGGCGCGCTGACACTTCGCCTTCCTCGTATTTCTCTGCTGCCATGAGCGCATCTTCGAGATCGTCCTCGCCTTGAGCGCGCTCAAGCGCTGGGTCCATCCTAGGTGTCCACCTCTCGGGAGCCTCTGGCGTTGAGCCGAAGGCCAGATCGCCAGTCCGCGACAGGCCGCCCAGAGCCAGAAATTCCGGCATGCCGAGTTCCAGTTCTGGAAATACCTGTGTCAGGATTCCTTTGCCCCAGCCGTCGGGGCCTGCATCGTGAAAGGCCAGATGGACCTCTCCCAAGGACGCAGGCCGCCACTTGTTTCCGAGCGGCAGGCCAATGGGGTCAATCGGCCTGCGTCCTTCCGAAGCTAGATAGTCGGAGCTATAGGCAAAACGACCGATCCGCCGTGAGGAGCCACCTTCGAAGACCAAGAGGCCGATGGGCACATAGCCGCTCGGCCCTGACCGGAACACGTGCATTTCCTCAATGCGGTTGTACTTAGAGGTTCGCCACATACCCGCTCACAATGATCCCGCGGCGATCCAGCATGGCATCCGCTGTGTCTCTGATGTGAGCACACAGGCAAATGTCGCCACGTTGATCTGTGCGGATCGGCGAGATCAGCGCACCGAGCAAGAATCTGCTGGCGACAACCGGCCACTTGGCGATCAGGCGATCATGCGATGTGAAGCGCTCACCCGCAACAAGGAAAAGGGTGCCAGGCTTCCGTTAACGATCGCGACAGGAAGGACTTCCTCAAGATCATATTGCCGCATCTGCGGCCTTCTCAAAGGTGCCGATCCACGCCAAGTTCGTCCCTGGCAGACCACACGCACACGCCGCGCCGCTCTTTAGCAGGGAGCGGCCGGCACCGGTGTTAGCAGCACCGAGCGCCGGCCTGACCACGATCCGTATCCCAAGGAGATACAGACTATGGCTGCGACCTTCACTACCGGCGTTATCACGCCGACGAAACTGGCCCGACGCATGAATTCCGGGCAGTCCCAACCCCCCGTCCCGGCAACCCGCCTGATCGCCTGAAGGTCCGCTGGCACGCGATACGCCGTGCCTCAGCGTCTCCTCGCTATCCCGCAATCCTGACGCCCTCGTCACCGCAGGCCTGAGGCTGCGAAAAACGAGCCCGTTCGTCGCCCTGCCATTCGGTGTGGGCACGCGGGTCGGCGTCGCCTGGACGGAAACCATCCATGACCATCGTCGTCCCCCACCCGGCCGCCCAGCGCGGCGGCCGACAGCGGTTATCTGCACGAGGGCAGCCGAGCTCCGCGCCGACCAGCCGTATCACCGTCCCGCTCGGGAGCGCCGCGGCCCTCGGCTGCGGCCACGTCCAGCCCGCGATCCCGCAGATCTGCGCACCCGAACTGATGGCCGCAGCCCAGGCCGCGCTCGACGGCGCGTTCCGGGCGACCTTCGTGCCCGATCCCCTGCTCGGACCAGGCTTGTCGCAACTCGGATCCGTGCTGGCCTCCATGGTCAAGAGGCACGGGTCCCTCATCGAGGCGGCCATCACTGACGTCCTGGAGCGAAGCGGGCGCTACATTGTGCTGCGCAACGTCGCGATGCCGATCACCGTGCCGACCCAGGAACTCGTCCGCGCCAGCAGCGTCGCTCAGCTCAACCAGACCTCAATCGAACTCGCGGGCGCCGTCGCGCAGTCGGTATTCCTCGACCTGATCGTCGTCGACCGGAAAGAGAGCCGAGCCATCATCGCCGAGGTCAAGAGAGGCTCCGGCAAAAATGAGGCTAGGAAAATACACCAAGTCGAATGGGTGCTGCGGTGTGCGCAGGTTCAGGGCCGCTCGTTTCTGGCCTCACTCGGCTATGAGGTCGCGCAAATCCGCGCGGTGCTGATCGACGTCTATGGACGGGCCGGGTACGGCGATGACCTTACGGTGAGCGGACCGGCCATAGATCAGCTGTTCGCGACCCCGGTCTTGGCAGCGCTCGAGACTGTGACGGCGGCGCTTCAAGCCCGATTGCGCGCGGCTGTGCCGGACCTTCTGACGATGGCGTTGGCGAGCCTCGCCGTTCCTGAGAACGTCAAACACCCGCACTCGCCCGGGCCGCTCGCACCCTGACCGCACCACGTTGGCATCAGGTCGCGGCCGCGACCTGATGCGTCCATCCCGCTCTCCATCAATCCCGCACCGCGCGCCTGCGCGCCGTCGCGCTCTCCAGGTTTGTCTGAATGACACTCGCTCGTGACCCTGATGCCCATCTCTCCGGCACAACTGACGCGGCCAAACTCTCGCTGCCGCTGTCCTGGTGGCGCGTCCTCGCCCCTGAGGCGCTCGATATGGCGGCGCAGTGCCGCCTGTCCGCTGCCCTGAATGCCGCGCAGCCCCTGCCGTCCCCCAACTGGTCCGCTGCTTGCTGGGGCGATTCGGCGGCTGCGATCCATATCGCCCTCAACGTCCTCGCCGAGGCCATCGCCTTTCCTGGGCGCCTCGATCCGGCGATGTCGGCGATCTGCCTCTGTGCCGTACGAGGTGACGGCTTCTGCATCGACCTGCTCGTGCACGTGCTCGGGCGGCGCGCTCGACGCCGGGCTGATCTCAAGGTGCTCTGCCTCGCCCATGCTTGGTGCTCCGTTCCGCGCCGCGGTTCCGACCGCGTCGGCGTCGCCCGCTGAGAGGGAGGAAGCCGATGGCATTCTCTTCGACCCCGCCTGCTCTGCAGATTGACTCCGAGGCGGCACGTCGCCTGCTCGAACCGATGCTTCCGCGCCGCCTGCGCTCCTGCCTCGCTCAGGATCTGCGCGTGGCTTCTGCTTGCTCTGAGCTCGCCCTCGAGATCACCACCCTCGTCCCGGATGCCGAGGCGCTCGTCTCCGCCTGGATCGGGGCGGCCTCTTCGGAAGGCGGCTTGTGGCGTGACCGTCGATGGATAGCCCGACGATCCGCTCTGATCCGGTTCCTCGACGTTTGGGCCGTGGAGCACGATCAGCCTGTGGCACGGGCGTTGGCCGATGTCGCGACGCTGCTTTCTTGCGCTGGCGATGATCGCAGAGCTGCGGCGCGCTTGGCCCAGCCCCTCTGGCTGGAACGCGAAGCTGTTCTCGACCTCAGGAAAGGGCTCGTGGCCCTAGCCGAGACGCAGACGCGCCTCACGATCGGACGCGTCGCCGAACAGGGCGCCGAGTCCGACGTTGCCGGGGCGACCGATTTCGCTGTCGCCCTGCAGGCGGCTTGGCACGACGCACTCACGGATGCGCTTCTGACACTCTCCGAAAAGACGAGCAGCGCAATTACTGCGGCTGCCGCCCTGGCCTGTGGCGCCGATGACGCCTTCGCCGGCGACGTGGCACTCGTCCACGCGCTCGTACCCGTTGGGGAGGTCTTGACACGGCCGGTGGCAGACAGCGCGGCGACGCGTGAGCGGCGCAGGTGGAAGAAGATCGAGGCTCAATTTGCCCAAAACGAGGCGCGCCGGCGCGAGAAGGCGGCAACCGTCGAGACGACGGCGCAGATGCCGGACGCCGATGTCCCACACGCGGAAGTGCCCAAGGGGCACGTTCTCGTCGTTACAGCGATCCAAGAGACGGGGAGTGACCGCGGCAAGTCCATCGCCCGCGGCTACGAGCACGTCATCGGCAAGGCGCTCCCGCTGGTCGCAGTGCCGGACCTCGCAGCCGTGCGCGCTCGGCTCGTCTTCGAATTCCCGTATGCGTCGGCTATGATCGACAGGCTTCTGGCCGATCTGATCGGACGTGAGCACGCTACGTTCCGGCCGACCCTGCTGATCGGCCCGCCGGGTGCCGGCAAGAGTCGCATAGTCGCGAGGATCGCCCATCATCTCGGTTTGGGGCTGTGGCGGGTCGATGCAACGCGAGATGCGGGCGCGTCATTGGGGGGCCTTGATCGGCGTTGGGCAACGTCGGAGCCAGCGCATCCGATCATGGCGGTGGCTCGATCTGGCACCGCCAATCCGCTGATGCTGATCGACGAGTTGGAGAAGGCCGCAACGCGCGCAGATCACGGTAGGCTCTGGGATGCCTTGCTTCCGATGCTCGAACCGGAGACCGCCCGGGCCTACCAAGATCCTTGTTTTCAGACGGAGACCGACATCAGCCGTGTCTCGTGGCTGGGCACGGCCAACGAGGTGGGCAACCTGCCCGCTCCGTTGCTCGATCGCCTGCGCGTGCTGGAGATGCCGGCACCGCGCCACGCTGATCTGGAGGCGTTGCTCGGACCGATCGTGACCAGGATTGCGGAGGATCGCGGGCTCAATCCCGCCTTCGTTGCGCCACTGGACGGAGAGGCGATAACATTACTTCGACGGTCGTGGCGTGGCGGCTCCGTGAGGCGGCTGATGCGATTAGTTGAAGCTTTCGTGACTGCGCGCGAAGCTCGCGCCGTTCGACAATAGCTAGACGGGACTCAATGGACACACCCTAACGCGTGGCCAGCGTACCGGAGCTCTCGTGCGAGCGGGAGATCTCGGCACGCGGCTGGGGTTGTGTGAGCTGGATAGGGATGGCGAGCATCAGCGCTCTCTACCGGAGAAGTGGCGGCGCAGACCTGCGAATCCCCATGCATTAGTTATGATCGTCCAGCACGTCGCATCCCGACGAAGATTCGTAGAGTAAAATCTAAAATCCTCCTTAGTTGCGTGGCTCAAACTTAGAGCGCGGGGGCGAGATCCGATTCGATGAGGTCGAGTCAGGGCGATCTGCGGCAAGCTTGTGCCAAATTCAGCATTGTGAAAATTATGAAGATTGCACGATCGTATATTCAATGAATTAAAATTTTGAAAAGTGATGCCATGAATGTGAGCTGCCGGCATGATTTGATTGTAAGATCCGGCCATGTTCAAGTGTCTATCTATTATAGTCAGTCAAGTCTACTGTGCGACAGCAGAGAAGTATTATTGGCGACTCGGCCGAGCGCCCCTGGGGCGGTGCGATGAGCGGATCTGCAGAATTTACAATCCCTTAACCATAAAGGAGGCATGTGACCTGTGAGAAATTTATCTTCGAACTCGTGACCGTGGCCGGCATGTGCGCACAGGATGCTGATATCTCGGGTGCGGTCAGGCTGAAGATTGCCGTGTCGGACCGTGTCGTAGTCGTCAGTGAGGCCGATCTGGTCGAAGCTGTGGCGTCGTTTTCGCTCAGGTCTTTCTCAGACTCGTCACGACTGAGCCGCGTGACCGGTGACGTTATCATTTGTTCACCGAAGGGCCGGAGCCAGTCCATCCTGCCAGTGGAGGAGCGATGGTATGATGCTATCGATCTGCCGCAGCCGAAAAAAGGCATTTCAAATCAGGCCACCTTCGTTGTTCAGCAGATTAATGGAATTTCACTTAGTCGGAACGATTGTATTGATAAAATTTATTTTGTCAATATTCCGGCTATTAACGAGTTTCGTGATATTTTCGATGCCGATTCAGTCGGTGCCGGTCATCATCATGATGACATAGCTGCGTTTGCGTATAAATTTAGCAATCGGAGTAGCGTCGTATATCAAAAATACTTGAATCAAGCAAATTCTGAGAATACAAACTCTGGAAAATTTGTATGCTGACAGTCACGCGAACGCCGCTGCGTATTAGCTTGTTCGGTGGCGGTACCGATTATCCAGAGTACTTCGAGCGCGCGCCCGGCGCCGTAGTCGGCGCGGCGATTGATAAATACATCATCATCGCGGCTCTCGATTTGATTGGCTGCCAAGATTACAACTATAGGTTAAGCTATTCTCGAGTTGAGCATTGCAATAATATTTCTGAAATCGAACATCCGGTCGTTCGAGAAGTGCTTAAGCATTTCGACGTGACTCGCAGGCTTGATATGAGCATTATCTCCGATTTGCCTGCGGCGGGCAGCGGATTGGGCTCTTCTTCGGCTTTCACAGTTGGCTTCCTGCGTACGATCTACGCGATATTGAATCAAAAGCCTACGAAGATCGAGTTGTCGAAGAAGGCCATCGAAGTCGAACGCGAAATTTTGCGCGAGAATGTTGGCGTCCAGGATCAGCTCCACGCGGCCTTCGGGGGGATCAACCGTTTCGATTTCAGCGGCTCCGCGATTCGGATCTCGCCCGTTCAGATGAGCTCTGCTGCCATACAGCAACTCAATGCGTCGATGGTGTTGGTCCATACAGGCATCGCGCGGCGCGCAACGACAACGGTCGCCGCGCAGATCGCGGTGACCCGCGCGCGCGCGATCGACAAGGAACTGTCCGAACTCTACCGCCTCGTCGAGGAATGTGTCTCGCTGCTCGAAGCGGGGACGAGCGGCTGGCTCGCGCAACTCGGAGAGATGCTCTCCGCCTCGTGGCGCATCAAGCGGACCCTGTCGCATGAGGTCTCGAACGCGGTGCTCGACGATCTGTTCGAAGCGATTATCGCATCGGGGGCTTACGGGGCGAAGCTGTGCGGCGCGGGCGGGGGCGGCTTCTTCCTCGCTCTAATCGATCCCGATCGGCTTCCGGCCCTGATCGAGCGGGTCGCGCCTCTGTCCGTCGTTCCAATCGGCATCGACGTCGACGGGTCCACCCTGATCTATCGGCAGACACGCTGAGCGGCGTCCTCACAGGCCCCAGCCCGGCCGCTGACCCATCGCGATGAGAGGCAACGATGCGAATTCTGATCACCGGCGGCGCGGGCTATATCGGGACGATCCTGGTGCCGATGCTGCTGGAGCGCGGGCACCACGTGACGGTGCTCGACACGTTCAAGTCCGGCGCCCCGGACCTGTTCTCGGCCTGCCAGTACGACACGTTCGAGCCGATCAAGGGTGATGCGCGCGACACGCGCATCCTGGACGAGCTGATCCCGAAGCACGACGTGCTCATCCCTCTCGCCGCCCTGGTCGGCGCTCCCCTGTGCAAGGAGGACGCGATCGGCGCCACGACGCTCAACCGCGACGCCGTGATGGCTCTAGTCGAGCGCGCGGGCGGCGACCAGAGGATCGTCTACCCGACGACCAACTCGGGCTACGGCGTCGGCGAGGCCGGCAAGTACTGCACCGAGGACTCGCCCCTGCGGCCGATCTCGCTCTACGGCACGACCAAGGTCGAGGCCGAGAAGGCCGTGCTCGACAGCGGCCGCGGCGTCAGCCTGCGGCTCGCGACGGTGTTCGGCATGGCGCCGCGCATGCGGCTCGACCTCCTCGTCAACGACTTCACGCATCGGGCCGTGACCGACCGGGCGCTCCTGGTGTTCGAGGGCCACTTCAAGCGCAACTACATCCACATCCGCGACGTCGCCAAAGGCTTCATCCACGCGATGGACAATTACGACCGGATGCGCGGCGAGGCGTACAATCTCGGCCTGTCGAGCGCCAACCTGTCGAAGCTGGAACTCTGCGAGCGCATCAAGGCGCACGTTCCGAACTTCGTCTACGTCGAGGCCCCGATCGGCGAGGATCCCGACAAGCGCGACTACATCGTGTCGAACGAGAAGCTGGAGGCGACCGGCTGGTTCCCCGATTTCGATCTCGACCGGGGCATCAAGGAACTGATCAAGGGCTTCCGGATGATCCGCAACTCGCGGTTCGCCAACGTCTGATCCGGGTGGCCGGAGCCTAGCAGCGAACGCCCCGCCAGTCGGCCCGAGAGATCGGCCGGTGCGGGAACGGATCGGGGTGATCATGAGCGCGATCGTCGATTTTCTCACGCAGACCCGCGACACCTTCCAGACCGCTCTCGACGATTCCCGCTTCCACGCGACCCTCGCCGAGATCGCCGATCTCGTGACCGCATCCCTGCGCGGCGGCGGCAAGCTCCTGACGATCGGCAACGGCGGCAGTGCCGCCGACGCGCAGCACATCGCGGGCGAGTTCGTCTCGCGGCTTAACTACGACCGGCCGCCGGCCGCGGCCCTGGCGCTGACCACCGACACCTCGGTGATTACCGCGATCGGCAACGATTACGGCTACGAGCACGTGTTCGAGCGGCAAGTGCTGGCCCTCGGGCGCCCGGGCGATGTCCTGCTCGCCCTCTCCACATCGGGGCGGTCGCCGAGCGTGCTGAAGGCGATGGACGCGGCCCGCGGCTTAGGCCTGCGGGTCGTCGCCTTCACGGGTGCGACGGGCGGGGCGATGCCCGAGTGGGCGGATGTCTGCCTGCACGCGCCGACGGACGCCACGCCCCTGATCCAGCAGATCCACATCACCGCCGCGCACATCGTCTGCGGCCTCGTTGAAGAAAGCCTGTTCCCGCGCGGGACGGCAGCGTGAGGGACGGCCTGTGACCGAGCCAGAGCGGAAGGGCGGAGGCTCTGTCCGGCAAGCCATGATCCTGTGCGGCGGCTTCGGCACGCGCCTGGGCGCGCTGACCTCGGCGATGCCCAAGCCGCTGCTGCCCGTGGGCAAGGAGCCGTTCCTGGACGTACTGCTGTTCGAGCTCGGCCGCCACGGCTTCACCGACATCGTGCTGCTGGCCTCCTTCCACAGCGAGAAGATCCGTGCCTATGCCGCCGACAATCCGGTCGCGCGACGCTTCGGCATGACGCTGCGGGTCTCGGTCGAGCCGGAGCAGGCCGGGACCGGGGGCGCCGTCGTGCATGCCCTTCCCGAGGCCGACGAGACCTTTCTCCTGCTGAACGGCGACTCGTGGTTCGATGTGAACCTGCTGTCCCTGCCCGCGATGGCGGCCCGTCATCCCGAAGCGGCGATGGTCCTGTCGCTCCGTCGGGTGCCGGACGCCGCGCGCTACGGCGTCGCGCTCCTCGACGGCGTCCGGATCACCGCCTTCCTCGAGCGGCCGCCTGAGCCAGGCCCCGGTCTCGTCAACGCCGGCGTCTACCTGGTGCGCCGCGATGCGCTGACCGGCCTGCCGCCGGCCTGCTCGCTGGAACGGGACGTCCTGCCCGCGCTGGTCGCCGAGGGCCGCGTGGTCGGCGAGGCCCACGACGGCTACTTCCTCGATATCGGCGTGCCCGAGAGCTACGCCCGGGCCCAGGAAGAGATCCCGGCCCGTCGGAGAAGACCGGCTACCTTCCTCGATCGCGACGGCGTTCTCAATCACGACCATGGGTATGTCGGTTCCGTGGACCGGTTCCAGTGGATGGCGGGCGCGCGCGACGCCGTCCGCGCGCTGAATGATGCCGGCTACTTCGTGTTCGTCGTCACGAACCAAGCGGGGGTCGCCCGCGGCTTCTACACCGAGGCTGACGTCGCCCGTCTGACCGCCTGGATGCGGGACGACCTGCGCGAGGCCGGCGCGCATATCGATGATCTACGCTACTGCCCCTATCATCCGGACGGGACGGTCGAGGCCTACAGGGCGGTCCACGGATGGCGGAAGCCCGAGCCCGGCATGATCCTCGATCTGATGGTCCATTGGGACATCGACCGCGCGCGCAGCTTCCTGGTCGGCGATCAGGAAACAGATCTCGCCGCCGGCCGTGCGGCGGGGCTCGCCGTGCACCACTTCAGGTCGGACGACCTGCTCGCCTTCCTGCGAGAGGTCGCACTGACGGGGTAGGAAGGGGCCCAGGAGGTGTGGGCCCTCGCCGGGGCGCGCTTCGCCGTCCGGTACTCTCAGTCGTGCGACTGGATCGAGAGTTCCGCTTCCGCGGCCTCGCGCATGGCGCGATCCCAGTCGAGCTTGCGCTTGGGCGGAGTCTCGCGCTCTGCGTCCGGAGCTTTCCGATCTCGCGGAGCGACGATCTTGATGTCGTACTCGGGCACGCTTCGATCCGCTCTTTAACCGACGATTAATCGTATTGGCGCAACGCGCGGGTCTTGTCAGCGGTTCGATCGCTCGATCCACAATCCGGTGACGGCCCTCATCCGGTGCTGGACAGGCCGATCAGGAGCATGGCGGCGTGCACGGCTCCGACGATGGCGCCCGATTGGGCGAGCTGTAAGGCCTCGGCCCGCGGTACGCGCACCACGGCGATGTCCTCGGCGGGATCCGGACGCGCCGGCTCGGCCGCGGTCACGCGCGCGCGGACGAGATGCATGCGGTTGGCGTAGCGGGCCGGATCTGCGTTCAGAGTGACCACGCGCTCGGCATCGGCGAAGATGTAGCCGGTTTCCTCGCGCATCTCGCGCTCGGCGGCCGCGAGGATATCGGGGTCGGCGGGGTCGATGGCCCCGCCCGGAAGCTCCAGGCTCGGGCCGCCATAGGCGTGACGGTACTGGCGTACGAGGATGACGTGATCGGCCAGGTCGATGCCCAGCACGAGGGCGATGTCCGCGGTCTCGAGCACGTAATAGGGATCGACGATGTGACCCGACGGCGTCATGCAGTCGTCGGCACGGAGCCCGAGCCAGCGATCCTTCATGACGTGGTGGGATTTGCGGACTGTCCAACTCGGTGTCGAGATCATTGTTCTCTGCGGGACCGGGGTTTGTGCTTTTGGATATCTGCCGCAGTCATTGTGGAACTTACCCACTGGAGGACATGCGCGATGGCAAAACAGTCTCACCTTTCGGCTCTGACTTCGATCGAGGTGCGACCGCGCGTTGCGCTGCCATGGCTCAGCCGATAAGCCTCGCGGGGTCGTAGAGCTTCGCGCCGCGGATGTCACAGGTCGTAGGATGACGGGAACGAAACTCGCCATGGCATGCCGCGTCTGCGACGGACGCGATGTCGAGCTGTTCCTCGACCTGACTGATCAGCCGCATTGCAACCGCCTGATCCCGCCGGAGCTCGCCGACCGGCGCGAGCCGCATTTCCCCCTGCGCGCCGGCTTCTGCCACGACTGCACGCTCGTCCAGATCGATCACACGATCCCGAAGGAGAGCATGTTCAGCGACTACCCCTACGTCTCGGGCACGACGAAGACGCTCGTGGAGCATTTCCGCCAGACGGCGGCCCGGCTCGTGGAGCGGTACGGCCTCGGGCCGCAGGATCTCGTCGTCGACATCGGCAGCAACGACGGCACGTGGCTGCGGCAGTACGAGCCCTTCGGCCTGCGCCGCTGCGGCGTCGAGCCCGCCTCCAACGTCGTGGAACTGGCCCGCGCCGCCGGCGTGCCGACGCTGAACCGCTTCTTCAATGAAGAGACTGCCGAGATCGTCCGCGCGCAGGACGGGCCGGCGAGCCTGATCACCGCCGCCGGCGTCTTCTTCCACCTGGAGGAACTGCACAGCGTCGTGAAAGGCATCGTCACGCTGCTCAAGCCGGACGGCGTCTTCGTCGTGCAGGCGATCTACCTGGGCGGCATGATCGAGAACACTGCCTTCGATCAGATCTACCACGAGCACCTGTGCTACTACACGCTCCGCTCTCTGGAGCAGCTGTTCGCGCGCCACGGCCTGGAGGTCTTCGACGTCAGCGTAGTGCCGGTCCACGGCGGCTCCCTCGAGGCGCATGTCGGCTTCCCCGGCGCCCACCCGGTCAGCGACGCGGTCAAGCGCATGCGCGCCGACGAGGAGGCCCGCGGCTACGGCAAGTTCGAGACCTATGTCGGCTTCGCCGAGAACGTCCGGCGCCTGCAGGCGGCGCTGCTCGATCTGCTGGAGCGCATGCACGCCGAGGGGAAGACGGTCCACGCCTACGGTGCCCCGGCCAAGGGCGCGACGCTGCTCAACGCCTTCGGCATCGGCCCGCGTCTGGTCCAGTACGCGGCCGAGAAGAATCCGCTGAAGTTTGGCCGCCTGATCCCCGGCGCTCGCATCCCAATCGTCGAGGAGGGCAGCGTGCCCGCGCCCGACGCCTATCTGGTGCTCGCCTGGAACTTCATCGACGAGTTCCTGGCGCGCGAGCGCCGCTACCTCGAGAACGGCGGCGCCTTCATCGTTCCGGTACCGGAACTCAAGGTGATCACCGCCGCCGATCTGCCGAAGGCTGTCTGAGCGTGGCTGCCGTCTTCCGATCCTCCTTGCCCGAGACCGTCGTCGTCGTCGGTGCGACCGGGTTCGTCGGCCGCAACCTCGTCGCGCATCTCGCCGACCGCGTGCCGCGGATGATCGCGGTCAGCCCCTCCGGCCGCGCGGTGCCGGGGGCGCATGAGGCCGCGCGCTTCGATGCCCTGGAGGCGCTGTCGGTCCCCGCCGACGCGATCGTCGTCAACGTCGCCGCGCAGCGCTACGACGCCGGCAAGTTCGAGACGGCGCAGAGCGACCTGCTGACCGGGAATGCCGAGATCGCCAACCGCCTCTACCGGTTCTGCCTGACGAAGGGCATCCGCGAAGTGCGCGCGGCCTCGAGCGTCGCGGTCTACCCGGCAGCCCTCGATCCCCTCGACGACGTGCAGGCTGTCGACCTCAACGCGCCGCCCAACCGGAACGAGGCCTTCTACGCGTGGTCGAAGCGCTGGTCGGAGGTGATCGCCGACCTCTACGCCGAGCGCTACGGGATCCACACGATCAGCTTCCGCCTGAGCAACCCCTACGGGCCCCACGACTCGACGGATCCGCGCAAGGCGCACGTCCTGCCGGCCTTCGTGATGCGCGCGCTCGCACCGGGGGAGCGCTTCGAGATCAAGGGCAACCCGCTGGTCGAGCGCGATTTCATCTACGTCGGCGACGTCGTCGACGTGTTCGCCCGCTCCCTGGAGATGCGGGAGACGAGCGACGCGCTCAACCTCTGCCGCGGCGAGACCACGACCCTGCTCGACCTCGCCCGCACCATCCTGGAGGTGGCGGGCGAGAAGCGGCCGGTGCACGCCCCCGACACGGCGACCCACGGCGTGCTCGCCCGCCGCTCGACCAACCAGCGGCTGCGCGAGCGATTCGAGATGTCGACCTTTACGGGACTCGCGGACGGGCTGCGGCCGACGATCGCGTGGTATCGCGAGGCCTATCGCGGGGGGGCTCAGCATGCCGGGGCCTGAGCGCGACGTCGTCATAGGGGCGGACGGCTTCCTCGGGCGCAACCTCGTCCCGCGGCTCCGGGCCGAGGGCCGCGAGGTCGTCGAGATCGGTCGGGCGGCGGGCGACCTCTCCGACTGGGCGAACGTCGAGCGGGCGCTGCGCGCTGCGCCCCCGGCCGGCCGGATCTTCCACGTGGTGACCCGCCAGCGCACCGGCGCGGTGCAGTACGACATCCAGGGCGAGCTCCTGGCGATCAACGCCCGGGTCCACCTGAACGTCCTTGAGGCGTGGCGTCTGTTCCAGCCGCAGGCCAAGCTCGTCTCCACGGGCTCGTCCTGCACCTATCCGGAATCGGCGGAGCCGCTTCCCGAGGCGCGGTTCGGGCAGGGACCCACGCACCCGTCGGTGATCGGCTACGGGCTCGCCAAGCAGGTCCTGGCGACGGGCTCGGCGGCCTACGCGCACCAGTACGGCCTGAGCTTCCTGCACTGCGTGCTGGCGACCCTGTACGGGCCGCACGACAACAAGGCCTCCGACCGCAGCCACTTCGTCGGCGCCCTGCTGGACCGGGCCGTGCGGGAGAAGGCGGCGGGCGCTTCGCAGTTCGAGGTCTGGGGCAACCCGCAGACCGTCCGCGAGGTGCTGTACGTCGACGACCAGATCGACGCTATCCTGGCGGCCGATCAGGCGTTCAACAACGAGATCCTCAACTGCGCCGCCAACACACCCCTCACCGTAGAGGCGGTGGCGCGGGCGGCCCTGGCCGCCCTCGCCTGGTCCGTCCCCCTGGTGAGCCCGCCCGGCTCGTTCCAGGGCGCGGCCTACAAGATGCTCGACTCAACGCGGTTCCTCGACCGGACCGGTTGGCGGCCGCGCATCGATCTCGAAGCGGGCCTGCGCAGGCTCGTCGCGGCGGAGTACGCCGAGCACTGACAAGCCTCATTCGGGACCGGACTTGCTGGCTGGAGCAAGTCCACTTCGCCGCGCGGTCGAGCTATGTGCCGATGGGCGGGAGTGCCCTCAACAACGAGGCGAATTTGGCAGTTTGATCCTCAGGCTCCGGCCGGTGATCGCGTAGGCTTCCTCGAAGCTACATCCCACCATAAGGCAACACGAGGGAGCGGTTCCGGATGTCGCTTGAGATTGGTGCCCGCCCGAGCGCTCCGTAGCAAGCGCACCGACACTCGGTGCAGCCATCGCTCTTGCGACGTTCGTTGCTAGCCTTCCGAGACCTGCAGGCAAGCGAGCACAGCCATGACGGTAGCGGCTTCGGTACGAGTTTGGTCGGCCAATGTCCGACGGGACCGGGAGATACGGCGCGCCGCCCGCTTTGTGGCCTGGGCCCTAGCGGATCGCCCCGAGTTTGGCCGAGCGGGTTGCCGGGCGACGGATGCGGAAATCGCCGCCGAACTGGGGGTGGCGGAGAACTCCGTCAAGAACGCGATATTACAACTGCGGTCGCGCGGTCACATCGATTGGACGTGGCGGACGAGCCCCGGACAGGACATTCGAACCCTTTGTCCGATCCTCGCCACGGACCAGCTATCGACACCGCATGTCACTATGGACCCAGCACCGAGTGTCGGTGCGGACACCGATCCGGAACATACCTCATGCGAGTCGCTGAATTGCGAACTCGAGGAGGTCGCAATGACGGCGCCAGCGACAGTCGAGATCGTCCAAGAAATTCGAATTCATGGCCCGAGCCTCACCAAAGAGCGGCTGTCGATACCGCATGCCGCTATAGACCTCGCACCGAGTGTCGGTGCGGACACCGATCCGGAACCTGCCTCATGCGAGCCGCTGAATGGCGAACTCGAGGGGGGCGCAATAACGGCGCCAGCGGCCGGCAAGGTCGGCCAAGACATTCGAACCCTTGATCCAACCCTATCCGAAATGCGGCTATCGCAACCGCATGCCGCTATAGGCCTAGCACCGAGTGTCGGTGCGGATTCCGATCTGAAACCCTTCTCATGCGAGGCTCCAAATCGCGAACTTGAGGATATTGCAGTGACGGAGCCAGCGACCATCAAGGTCGCCGGACGGCGTAAACGCTCGCGGGACGGTAACCGGCGTTCCGAGGCGTCTGTGCCCTTCTCAGAGTGGACGCGTGGCCGGCAACGTACCCGTGTCCAACGCCTGATCGACCGCTTGCCAAACTATGGGTGGTATGCCCGATGCAGTGAGAGCGGCTGCGAGGCGCGCGCGGCTTTCATCTGCGCGGACAAGGGCCGCACGTTCTGCCGCCCACATCGTCGATACGCGTTCGAGGCGGTGGCGCTTGCCGCCTTCGGACTCGGACCAGAGGACTGGGCGGGTAGGCCTGAGTGCGATGGCGATTTTCGTGGTTGGTGAGCAGTCTGTGAATGCGGCCGGCGGAGAAGGCCCTCGGCGCATGTAACAGGGGTGGTCAGTGGTGGATCCAGCCAATCGAGACCGGACACGAGCGCCGGCGACCGTCAAAGCCTATGTGAAGCGAGGTACCCTTCTCCTGGAAATGGCGACCAGAGAGACTGGGATCGATCCGCTCACGCCGATCCAGTTCGCCGAGTGGTTCCTGGGAGAAAAGGATCGCTGGTCCCGGTCCACGATCCGGACTTATCGAGCCTCAATCCGGGAATGCCTCGTCTACCTCGGCATATTGAAGCCGACCAGATCGAAGCACATAGACACAGCTCTCGATCTCCTGGCTAAGGTGGTGGACCCCGAAACCGGCCGTCTCGCCGCCCCAGGGGCCATCAAGACCCCTCAGCGCACAAGCGCGGGCAAGCGGAAGTCCCTGACCACGACCGAATTCAACGCGGTTGATGCGGCCCTCGTAGGCCTACGCCACCGGTACGCGTTCCTCGCGCGGCCCTACCTCTCCTACACGTCGCTTCTCGGGCTGCGTCCAAGTGAATGGCCAACGGCTCAAATCATTGGCACCAGCTTGGTCGTCCAAAACGGCAAAAATTCCAATGGCCGCGCGAACGGATCGACTCGGGCGATCGAGCTGGACGCGTATCCCGAGGGCTTCATCCAAGGGCTCAGCGAGTTCATCGCAGCGTTGGCACGGGCCACGGCCGATGGTGAATGGCGCCGGGTGCATGCCGGGATCCGCAGAGCTCTCCGGGCTGCCTGCATAGCGACGGGGATCCCCGGTTTGATCAGGAGGCCTGTCACTCCCTATACCTGTCGGCACGTCGCGGCGGCACGCCTGAAGGCTGCTAAGACCCGAACCGAGGTCGCGGCACTGCTCGGCCACGCGACCGACGAGACAGCCTTTCAACATTATGCGCCTCGTTCCGCAGCAAGGGGCTGGAAGCCGATCCACACCCGAGCTCCAGAGGGAGCGGAAGATCTGATACGCTTACGCTACGTGTCATTCACCGATCGAGCGAGCCTCGTCCAGAATGCAAAAAGGGACCTCCCTCCGCCAACCCCGGTCCCGTAGTGACTCGATGCAGGCTCGCCAGCAGTGGCACGAACCCAACGTAAGCCGTTGTCGAGCGACATGGCAAACTGGGGTTCTTCCGCGCTTCTGACGCAGGTGGGGCGTGCCCTGATCGGGAACGCCCCGTTTTCGATCCTGCCGGCTAACGCCTACGCGCCTATCGGCCAAGCCATCGGGCGCGGGAAGGTGGAGCGCGGGGATCTGGCGGCCGGCGTGTCGTCGATCCAGGCGCAGCGAGGCGATCGAGGTTGATAAGAGCGGTCGTAACCAAGTGCTGTAGTCACATCTGAGCCGTGCCGAATTGGCCAAGGCGAGATGGCGACTTCCGCGCAGCCACATCGCCCGCATCCCGCGCGACACGTGCCCTCGAATCCGACTCGCCTTCTCCGGTCGGCAGTGCGGCAGCTGGCTGACCCTCGCGCGCCCGTGCCGCCATGTGCCCCCTGTTCCTCTCACGAGTACGGTGTCCACAGGCGGCGCTCAGAGCGCGTGCAGCGCCACTGCAGGATGCGGGCATTGTGGTCCTCATCGCCAACCGAGTGTGCACCACCGTAGGTCCGAAGTTGCAGTCGGATCGCCGGATCCGACTGCTGTGGCCGGCCGGGTAGACAGCGACTTGGCGATACCGATCGAGCTGGAAAGCTTCGAGCGCGAATGCTCCCTCTATGCACGCCTCCAATGGGTTGTTCCCCGGCATCGGCCCGATGAGGGTGCCACCGTGATAAGCCATGGTCGACGCGAGGCCCCAGCGTCGATGGAGGCGGCGTCGACGGGATAGTGCGCTTGGAGCAGGTCCTCCGCCGCGAGCGCGACGTGACGCGGGCCGGGCACCGCGTGTTTCGGGACCGGGCCGGGATCGCTTTGTGGGCGATCACCGGCGGCCGCCGTCGTGGTACCGCTCCGTGATGTGGGCCTCGTGATCGATTCAGGGCATGCACTTCTTCGCGTTATGGACGTCTAGGTCGTAGGGCGAGGCGACCATCGTGCGGGCGGCCGGATTGCCGTCGGTCTCGGCGTGCCACCGGACCCCATCGTCTGCGTACAGTGCGTAATCGTCACGTTCGTTGAGGCGGAAGTTCTGCAACCAGAACTGGTGCAGGCACGTGACGACCGGCACCTGCGCACTCGACGCGCCGCACATCGATCTTGAAGCGGGCCTGCGCAGGCTCGTCGCGGCGGGGTACGCCCATCGGTAGCAGGCCGCGTGGGCCATTGGGCATGTCGCGCGAAGCCCGTCCGTTGGCCTTCCCCGAGCGGTCGCGCCAACAGCCGAAGGTCGTCAGCGCGCCTTGTAGAGAGCCCAGGCTTCTTGCGTTGTTCGGGCGTCGCTCCGAGGCTTCGTGAGGATTCAGGCGTTTGCCCGCATCGCGGTCGCGGCGGAGGCCAGTCCCCATCTGACGAGGTCCTGCGCCTCATGCGCCGTCTTGGCCTCCGCATAGCAGCGCAGCTCGGGCGCATTGCCCGAAGCCCGGAAATGGATCGTGCGCCCGCCGTTCAGTTCGATCCGGATCCCGTCCTGCTGATCGATAGACGCGGATGACCCAATCGGGTCGAGGAAGGCGGCCCGGAAGTCCGGATCCCGGAGGCGCTTGAGGAAGGCAGCGCTGGTCTCGGACGGGGTGTTGGGCAGCCGATCGCTGGCCATCTCTCCCGCATCCAGGGAGGCCACGAGGTCAGCGAGGGAAGTGCCGGCGGCGCGCACCGCTGCCAAGGTGGCCAGGATCGGCAGCATCGCGTCGCGCGTCGGAAGGGCGGCCAATGTCCTGCCGTGGAGCGTGACATCCGATCCGAGCAGGAATCCACCGTTTGCCTCGAAGCCGGCGACGATCCGCGCCCCGGCAGACGTCGCCTCCTCCATCCCGGCGATGACGAAAGGCGAGCCCACCTTCGTACGAACAACTTTCCGGAAGCCGCCGGAATGCTCGAGCGCCGAGCCGGCCGTGACCGGCACCACCACCGTGTCGGCACCCAGAAAGCGGGCGGTGATGAGCCCGAGCACGTCGCCCCGCAGGATCCGACCCGCGCTGTCGGCCACCAGCGGCCTGTCGGCGTCGCCGTCCGTGGTCACGAGCGCGTCGAAGGAGCCCGGTTCCATGACGTCGCGGATGAAGGCGATGTCCTCCGGGCGGTGGGCCTCGGTATCGATCGGCACGAAGACGTGCGACCGGCCGATCGGGGTCACCTGCGCGCCAAAGCCGGTGAGCAGGTCGGCCATCAGGTCGCGGGCCACCGAACTTTGCTGATACACCGCGATCCGCAGGCCTTGCAGGATGTCCGGCGCGAAGGCGGCAGCGTAGCGCTGCTGATAGCGCGCGATCGCGTCGAGTTCAGGCGCAGCGGGCGTCGAAGCTTGGCCCTGGCCGGACGCGCCCTCCCCCAAAGCGATCAGGATAGCGGCCTCGTCAGTCTTGGTGATCTCGCCCTCGGGCCGGTAGAATTTCAAGCCGTTGCGATCCTCAGGGATATGGCTGCCCGTCACCATGACCGCGTAGGCACCGCGCCGCATCGCTTCAAGGGCCAGGGCCGGGGTCGGCAGCGGGCCGCAATCGATCGCCGTGAAGCCGGCACCTGCCGCGGCGTCCGCCACCGTAGCGGCGATGCCGGGGCTGCTGTCACGCAGATCTCGCCCGATGACGACCGTGCGGCGGCCTTCGCGCGGGGCGACGGATCGGAAGAACGCGCTGGCATAGGCGTAGCTCGGGCCGCCGACGAGGTCGGTTACGAGACCGCGCAGGCCGCTCGTCCCGAATTTCAGACTGCTCACGGTACCTCCTTCGTCGCCGCACGGGCGCTCGCGCACAGGATCGATGCCTCAAACCGTACGCAGGCTCAATGCTTGGCGTTGAGCAGCGCGCTCGGGCGGGTGGACTATGGGCTGCGCTGGATTTCGACTGGTGTACTAGCGCGGCTGACCGGCGCGTCGTGCTGGCGTGCGGCGCATTCTAGGAGCACCCATTTGCACCGAGTCAATCATTACGGCGTCAGGAGGCCGGCAACTGCTGCTCCAGATGCGCGCGAAGGATCGAGTAATGTCGGACGACTTCGTCGAGCCTTTCGGCGTTCTTCTTTCTGATCGCCTCTGAGCCGAGGGGCTCGCAGTAGGTCGCGGCGTAATGGGCGGCGTGCGACTTGAGTTTGACAGCGACGAAGTCGAGATCGGCCGACCACACGGCTTCCGCGCGAACCTGCTGAAGGCGTCTGGCGATCGCGAACCAGTTGAGATCGAGGGCGATGCCGCTGCCCATTTCCTTGAAGAGATCGAACATCGAATCCAGAATGGCGATTGCGGACCGCGCCGACATAGCGAACCTTCCCCGTCAGGATCGTGCTGTCACGAGATCTGGGCGCACGTACCAGTCGTCGAACAGGGACAGCTGACGGAAGCGTCGTCGGTAACCGTGGCCGCTCAGCAGCGCGGCGATCTTCTCCCGGCTGCCGGAGAAATTATGCTCGACGCTGATCAGCGCGATGTCGTGACGGGTGAAATCGAAGCTCTGCAGCACGTCGAGCTCGCCGCCTTCCACATCGATGCTCATGTAGTCGATGCGCCGCGGCGCCCGGGCCTCCGAGAGAAACCGTTCCAGCGAGATGGTCGCCACCGGGTATTGCCGGCGCTCCTGGCGGAACTGGGCATGAAAATCGTCGTCGGCAAAATCCTCCATGCCGGAGAGCTCGCCGATGTCGACTTCGTTGAACAGAACCTCAATTCCGTCGGTCTTGTAGACGCACTTATCGGAGATGTAGCAGCTGCGATTGCGATGCAGCGCCTCGTGCCAAGCCCGAGCTGGCTCCGCCAGGGCTCCCTGCCAAGCGTAGGTCTTTTCCAGCAGGAGCGTGTTGCTCAGGCTGACGCCATCGCACGCACCGAATTCCACGAAGTAGCCGTTTCGCTTCTCTTGGAGCTCGTACAGCACCCACAGGTCCTGCATCAGCTGCGCATTTGAGTACGGGACCATCCGCGTGGCAAAGGACAAGAAGTCGAGATCCGAGCTGAGAATGTGCGGATGCGTATCCAGATTATCTCGTAGGTTGACCAGAGCATTGAACACCGTCAGGAGTTCGATATCCATAATATGGGCCCCGTCCGGCGGATTTAACTGATTGGCAATACGGTGAGCCTAGGCCATCACGCATTCAGCGCCGAGTGCGAGCGGGAATTGGTGTTCTTGATAACTCGGCTTGAGCCTTCGAACAGAACGGCGTGTTGGAGCGAGTCGGGTTCTTTATTTGGGATGGCTTTGGCTGCTTGGCGAACGGCGGATTGGAAGCGCCTTCGGCGGAAGCCAAACGGCCGGAGGCTTCCCAGAAGAGCGTCAAACAGCGTGTCCATGGCTTTCGATCGCGCCTGTGCCTGATCGCGATCACGCAGAGCGGCATCGCGCTCAGCCTTGAGAACAGCCAGTTCGATTTGCTGCTGTTGGATCAGTCGGATGTATTTGATGCCGACGTCGGGAATAGATTTTTTCGTCATGCGAGGCTTTGGATTGGCGCGAGATAGTTTGGGTATGCCACTGACTGAAAAGGCGGAGCATTTGCTGCAATTCTTCTGGCCCTTGCCGCATCGTAGTCGCTGTCGACAGCGATAATTAGACAATCAAAAGGGCATTCCACCGTAGCATGTGCCCGCTTGAGAGGACTGCGTTCTGATCTCCAACTTTATTGGCGACGTTGGTTGCGAGTCACGTGCAGCCCTCTGATAGCTTCCAGTTACATCTGTAGCTTGCTGACAATGTGCTTAACTAAGAGGAGTCCGATACTGATTGAAGTTAGGCCGAACATAATAACATATAAATAATCGACTTGTATGCCTGCGTAGGGATAATAGGCTGATCGCACCCACTCTCCAAGCTGCATGGCAGGATTGAATTTCATCCAATAATATACTTTATCTGGCAGATAGCTTGGCAAGAACATTACACCGCTGGAAACATACAGGATGATACTGAACAGTGCGTAGCCGATCATCCAGCCTGGAAAAAAGCCGATGATTGCTACATTAATTGTCCCAATGCCGATACCGAGTATGATCGCAGCTAGGTAGCCGCACAAGGCTGTGAATGGTTCTGCCGGGATTGGATTGACGCCAATGGCCACTAAAACAGACGTAACGACCAGCAAGGCAAGAAATCCGGTCACAATCTCTACCAAAATTCTGGAAAATATAAGGTCGAATAATTTAACTTGCGGATAATATGTAAGTGGCCTATTCATGATAACTGATTTCATCACTTCACGAGAAATGTATTGAAAGACTAGAACTGGAACCGCGCCCGTGGCAAAAAATAATGCTCTAGCGTCGCCAAGCGGTGCGGCAACTTTCTGAAAAGTATAAATTCCGATCAAGCAGAAGATGTGAACGCAAGGCCACAGCACGACAACCCCGTAGCCCCAGAGCGAAGCTCCGAAGCGCGTGCGCATGTCCCGCAGCATCAAGGCGTGCAGGACGTGCAGATAGGACTCGATCGGGCTCTTCTGCCCCTGGACCGGCGGGAGGGCGGGCATCGACGTGACCTCTGGTTGTCGAGCCTACTTTGACGAGAAAAGGGGCTAAAGTACGTTGACCGCTGCACCCCGGTCGGATGAGTGGCGGGTCGCGAGATCATAGTAGCCGCCCATCAAGTCGCCGTAGGTGGCGGCCCGGATCGGCACGGTGAGCCGGCCGGCGACCGAGACGTCGATGGCGAGCAGGCGGTCGTTGAAGGCGGCCGGATCGGTGGCCAGCGCGGCGGGGAACAGGTGCCCGTTCGGGTAGACGCGCAGCCGTTCGGCCGGTGCGCCGAGGTCGAAGGCCGCCACCGGCAGGCCGGTGCGCAGCGCCAGGGTCAGCGCGTACGCGTAGGTCTCGGGCCAGATCGACGGCAGCAGCACCAGATCGGCCGAGACCTGGGTGACGAGATCGAGGGTCTCGTCGTCCTCCCAGTGGCTGCCGGGGTCGGCGATTTGGAGGGCCGCCCGGGCGACCCGGTCGAGGGTCGGATCGTCCGTGGAGTAGCGCCCCGTCTCGGTGACGCCGGCGCGCGCGAGGCCGCCCGTCAGGTCCGGGTCCGAGTAGCCCACGATCGCGAAGTGCAGCGGGAGATCCCGCTCGCGCGCGTCGGTGGCCAGGGCCTGCAGGAACAGGGCGCCTTCGGGGAGGCTGATGCCGCCGAGCACGGCGACGCGGCGGACGCGGCCGGGCCGCTGGAGGCTAGTGTCACGCACCGACCGCTCCGGCTCGACGTGCGGCCGCACCGTGACGGCGAGGTCCGGGTACACCGTGCGGATCCGGGCCGCCGTGTCGGAGGACGGCGCGAACACCCGCGCAGCGCCGGCCAGGAACGCCCCGAACACCGCCCGCCGCTCGCCCGGGTCCGGCTCCTCGAACCCGTCCGCGTCCACCGCCAGGCACGACCGGCACTCCGCCACCGGCGCCAGGCCGCAGTAGCGCCCGTCCGGCTGCACCAGGTGGTTGCGGTGGCACACCGGCGAGTAGTCGTGCAGCGTCCACGCGTAGGGACGCCCCGACCCCGCCACCACCGCCATCAGCGCCCGCGCCGCGCCCCAGCGCAAGCCCGCCAGCGAGTGCACGTGGATCAGGACCGGCGCCAACTGCCCGACGAAGTCGGCGAGCTCGGCCGCGTCGCGCGGCAGGTACAGGCTGTCGAGGTTGGGCAGGTACAGGAACTCGGGGCCGCGATACGAGACGTGGACCTCGAGGTTGCGGGTCCGGTCGATCTGCAGCAGCACCACGCTCAGGCCCTCGGCCCGGGCCTGCGCGACCATGTCGTCGATGTGCCGCTGGATGCCCCCGCCCCAGCTGTGCGTCACGTAGAGCAGCGCCCGGCCGGCGAAGTGCCGGGCCAGCCGCGCCCGGTCGAGCCGCGCCCGCCCGCGCCGGCCGGGATCGGCCTGGACGAACTGGCCGACGCGCGCCGGGTAGTCGGGGTGCTTGGCGAGCAGCGCCGCCTGGCCCTGGTCGTACTCGCCGCCCGCGTCGAGCCCGAACGAGATCTGGCCGGCATGGTGGACGAACACGTCCTCGGCGAGCAGGTTGACGAAGCCGGCCTTGGTGGCGCGCAGGCACCAGTCGTTCTCCTCGCCGTAGCCCTTGCCGAAGGCCTCGGCGTCGAGGTCGCCGACGGCGTCGAGGGCGGCGGCGGTCATGTACATGCAGAAGCCGACGCCGGTGGGCACGGGCACGGCGCGGCCGCGATTGACCTGCGCGGCCACGCGGTCGAGGTCGGGCCGGGCGATCTCGAGCGGCATGGTGTTGTTGGCGTTGAAGCGCGGGTAGGAGCAGATCGTGGCGTTGTTGGACAGCGGCGTGACGCTGCCCACGGGAAGCCCCGCGCCCATCCCTGCCCCGGCCTCTACTCCTGCGCCTGCCTCCCCGCCGGACCCGGCCTGAGGGTCTGCCTGCGGTTCGGCGTGGGCGACGAGGCGGTCGAGCCAGTCGCCGAAGACTTCAGCGTCGGAGTTGAGCAGGACGACGGCGCGGCCCTGGCGCAGGCCGAGGGCGCGGTTGACCGAGCGGACGAAGCCGAGATTGCGCTCGTTCTCGACGAGGTGGAACAGGCCGCGGCCGGCGAGCGCGGCGAGCTCCGCGGTGAGCTGCGGGTCGGGGGAGCGGTCGTTGACGGCGAGCAGGGTGAAGGGGGTGGCCTGGGGCGCCGACAGGCAGGCGTGGAGGGCGCGCAGGGTCTCGCCGCGGCCCTTGTAGACGGGGACGATGACGACGACGCGGGCCTGCGCGATGGGCAGGGCCCGGGGCAGGCGGTCCCATTCGTCGGCCGCCGGAGCCTCCATGGGCGGGTAGGTGCCGAGATCCTCGGGGCAGCCCATCAGCCCGGCGGCCCGGCCGGTGCGCACGTAGTGCAGGAACGGCGCCTCCCCCGGGCCCAGGAGATGCCCGTAGGCCCGGCGGTAGAAGCGGGTCGAGAAGGCCTTGCTCGGGTCGCGGTCCTCCTCCTGCCCGTGGGACAGGAAGTGGATCGCCGGGCCGTTCTCGAAGCCGCGCGTGTCGGGGTAGCGCTTGACGTACCAGGGCGCGTCGAAGAGCGGCTCGATCAGGCGGGCCTGCTCGAACAGCTCCGCGTCCTCCTCGGCCGGCGGCGCGCCGTAGCGCGGATCGAAGGCCTCACCCGCGAGGTCGCCGCCGCGCAGCAGGACCCGGGCGAGGTGGTGGACGAAGGGCGCGATACCCGTCGCTTCCGCGGAGGGATGGTGCGCGCGGTAGGCCCAGCCGTTGAAATCGGGCCTGGGATTGCGGCCCTTGCGCCAGCCGGTGTCGCAGTAGTCGCGCACCGCGTCCTCCGCCTCCGACAGCCCGTAGCGCGCCCGGTAGAAGCCGTGGTCGAAATGCCCCGCCACCAGACGCACCTGCAGGTCCAGGAACGCGTCCCGGTCGAGGATCTCCTGCCCGATCGCCCCGAGCCAGCCCGTGTCCTCGACCGGCGCCCGCGCCGGCCGCAGCCCGCAGACCCGCAGCAGCGCCGCCAGCGTCGAGCGCCCCGGGCCGGGATCGCGCAGCTCCCGCCAGCCCGCCTCGGCAAAGTGCAGGAACGGCTCGCGCCCGCCCACGTCCGGATAGGTCGCCCGGTACCAGTCCGCGTCCACCGCCGGCAGGTTCAGCCGGTGCGGCCCCGCGAACGGCTCGGCCCCTGTCAGCCGGGTCTCGGCGACGTAGCGGAAGAACGGGTCGTCCGCGACCGCCCGGCTGCCGGCCCGCGCCTGCACGTAGCCGGCCGGGTCGAAGTCCGGCCGCGGGCCGATCCGCGCCCGCCAGCCCTCCGCCACGTAGTGGCGCAGCAACTCCGCGTCCGAGGCATCGGCCAGCGCCTCGGCCTGCGGTCCGGGCAGGCGCTGCCGGTAATGGGCGGCGTCGAAGTAGGGGGCGAGCGTCTCGACCCGCAGCGCGAGCGCGGCCTCCGGGTCGGGGCGGGCCGGTCCGCCGTGGAGGACGTAGTGGACCAGCGGGTTCCGGGTGGCGAAGGTGATCCCGCGGCTGAGGCAGTAGGCCAGGGTGTCGAAGTGCGGCGCCGGCTCGCGGCCCTCGCGCCAGCCGGAGGCCATGTAGTGGTCGACCGGGTCGACGCCGGCGGCGGCGAGGTCGGGGTTGCCGGCGAGATAGAAGGCGCCGTCGACGAGGCGGCGGGCGAGGCGGTGGGCCTCGGCCGTGTCGGGCTTCGGCAGGGCGGCCGCCTCCCCCGCCCCGCCGGCCCCGCCACGCCCGGCGCGGCGGCGCGCCAGGGCGTGCAGGAGCGGGTTGATGCCGGCGCGGGCGAGGTGGGGATGGGCGGCGAGGTAGGCGGCGGAGTCGAAGTCGGGGCGCGGGTCGCGGCCCGCGCGCCAGCCGTGGACGAGGTAGTCGCGCACCGGGTCGGCCGCGATCCCGTACCAGCTCGCGTAGAACGCCGTGTCAAAGTGCGGGGCCAGGACGGCGATCTGCGCGTCCGCGGTGATGAGATCGTGCGCCGCCGGCAGGCCGCGGCGGGCCGCTAGCCGGATCAGCGGGTTGCCGCTCGCGCGGACCGGGCCGGAGCGCGCCCAGCGATGGTACAGGCCGCGGATCCGCTTCAACGCGCGGCGCCCGCTCTGTCGCGCGACGGCCGCCGACCGCCGTCGGAGGGCGTGTCGGAATCGGCGCTGGGTTCGAGGCCTGGAGCTCGGGTGAGCATGTGTTCGCGCGGGCTGGATCGAAGGCATCTCGGCGCGCCGGGCAGGGTGCCGCGCCGACGGCCCATCGCCCTAACGGAACGCGCGCGCGGGGTAAACAACCGCACGCTCTGCCCCACGTCTCGCGCGACCCGCCGGCGCGGTCAGATCAGGTCGGACCGCCACGTCACGTTCTCCCGCACGATCCGCGCGGGGTTGCCGGCGGCCACGCAATGGGGCGGCACCGTCCCGGTGACGACGGCGTGCGCGCCGACGATCGCGTTGTCGCCGATGACCGTGCCCTTGAGGAGCGTGGCCTGATTGGCGATCCAGACGTGATTGCCGAGCCGGACGGGCTTGGCCGGGTTCAGCCGCGCGCCGGTGTCTCGGGTGACGATGGAGTGGAAGTCGCTCGTCGTCATCCACACGCCCGACGCGATCGAGCAGTCCGTACCGATCTCGATCGCCTTTCCCTCGACGGGGTTGAGATGGACGAGCCCGGTGAAGCCGGTCCGGTCGCCGATGCGCAGCACCGAGCCGGGGCCAATATAGATGTTGGCCATCGACAGCCGCACGTCCTCGCCGACATCAAACCGGCAGTTCGACTCGATGACGATGTGCATGTCCTTGTCGGACACGCAGCCCCTGCCTATGCGGATGTAGTTGTTGTCGCCGTTGACGTAGATTTTTCCCGCTTGGCTGTGCTGATCCCGCGAATCAATGTCGATGACATTATTCTCCCCTTTGTCGAAGATATTCAAAGACATAATTCGCTCTGCGGGATCTATGAACGCCCCTGGGTGCGGCGCGGCCGGCGTCCCGAAGCGGACGGCCGCACATCGAACCCGCGGAAGGAAGCTCGCCTTCTGACATGACGATTACGGTATCGGCGTGCCGAGATCGGGATCCGTCGACATTCGTCGGTCGCGCCGACGCCCCCGAGCCGGCAGCGGCGTTTCAGAAAGGTCTCTAAGCCATCGGGCGCCGTCCTCACAACTCGCGCGGCGGATCGGGCGCCCGTGGCCGGGCCACGGGGGCGGCTCTGCGCGGCTCTGCGCGGCTGTTGACGCCGGAAGGCGCCTGTGACGTATGCCGTCCACCAGAGAAATCATGGGATGAGGCCATCCGGTGGCTGAGGACAACACCCTAACGAAGGCCCTGGTGGACGTTCGGGCGCGCAGGGCCGCGCTGCAGAGCGATTACGATCGGATCGCGGCCGAGCTGACCAAGCTCCGGGCGGCGGAGGCGGCGCTGACCTCCATCGTCGAGGGGATCCCGCTGGAGGCCTCCGGTCTCCACGCGCCCGAGGGACCGCGGGCCGCCGCGGCCGACCGCGCCGCGCCCGCCTCCGGCGGACGGCGGGGCGCCCGCGGTCCCCGGGCCAACTCGGCCAAGGGGCGGCTGAAGGCGCTGCTCGGCTCGGCCGGCCCGCAGGGCCTGTCGCACGCCGAGATCGCGGAGCGGCTGCCCGACGTCGCGCCCAACACCCTCAACACCTATCTCAGCATGCTGGTGACCGGCGGCGAGGCGATCCGGAACGGCGACTTTTTCACCGCCGCCGCGGCGCCCGACGGGGCCGAGGACGGGGACGCCGAGGCCGATCCGGAGGCGGACGAAGAGGTCCGGCACGAAGCCGCCCCGGAGTGATTTCGGCGCCCGGTTCGGTCTGGGCCGTCCGATACGGTCCCGTGCCCGCCACGCCTCCGGGTCAGGCGGCCGCCGACATCCGCCGGATGATCGACAGCATCAGCGCGCTCGGCGCGGCGGCCGGCACGGGGAAGATCGTGGCGGTCTGGTCGGTCTTCACCCGGGGCAGCCGCTCGATCACCGTCCGCAGGTTCGGGAGCGTCCGCGCCAGGGTCGCGGCCAGCGTCTCGCCCGCGATCTTGGCCATGACGTATTCCAGGGTGTCGCGGGGCGCCTCGTCGATGGCGCTGGTCGACGGGTAGAAGGCCGCCACGGCGTCGCCGCGCTCCAGGCAGAACTGGCTCAGCTCGTAGAAGGCGGTGTTGTAGACGCGCATCATCTCGTCGAGGCAGGCGGGCTCGAACGGCGCGCGCTTCTGGCGGAAGATGCGGGGCGTCGCGAAGTGGTAGAGCTGCGACGGGCGCATCGCCAGCGCCGCGAGCTGCGCGGCGGCCGGCTCGGCGGCGTCGTAGCGCAGAACTTGGCAGCGGCCGCCGGCGTCGCGGATCTCCCGGGCGATCGCCTCCGCCTCGTCGGCGCCGGACGCGTAGGTGATGCAGACCGCCCCGCCACCGGCGGCGATCAGCTTGGCGGTCGCGGCGCCGAGCCCCCGCGACCCGCCGACGATCAGCGCCGATACCGCCGCGAAGGCGCCCGGCTCCACCAGCGCGGCGAGGTCCCGCAGGCTCTCCTGCTCCACCGGCCGCGGGCGGACGAAGCCTTCGACCCGGGCGACGAGGCCGGGGCCGACGACGTCCAGCGTCACGGATTGCAGCATCGGCTGGTATCGCTTCACCGCGTAGCCGAGGCGCGAGCCGGTGCCTCCCTCTGTGACGGTCACGTCGATCTTCGAGAGGATTGAGTGGAGGCCGGGCACGAACATACCGACGAGCGTCGAGAGGCCGCCCAAGGTGGAGACCCGGCCCGAACCGAGGGCGCGAGCGAGGCGCGGCGCCAGCGCGGCGATCGCCGCCGGGTCTGTCAGCGCGAAGGCACCGGTGAGCCCCGTCAGGGCCGCCGGATCGCGGGCGACCGGCTCGGCGGGGATCGCGACGGGCGCGACCTCGACCGCCTGACCAGGTGCCCGCTCGGCAGCGAAGGTCGCCTGGATCGTCAGGGTGCGGACGCCGTCCACCGCCACGGACAGGCGCAGCTGCCGCGCGTCCGCCTCGTGGACCGTCAGGACGGTGCGGTCCCCGACCAGCACGAACCGCTCGAACCGCATCTGCAGGGTCGCGAGCCGGTCCAGGGGATGGGCGTCGGCGCAGGCGTCGAGGGCCCAGAGGGCGGCGTGGACGCCGTGGACGGCGCGCTCGCCGGCCAGCGTCCGCCGGGCCATCCGCGCGTCCATGTGCATCGGGTTCACGTCGCCGGTCGCCCGTGCGAAGGCGGCCTGATGGGCCTCGGTCCAGGTCCGCGTCGTCGCGGCGGCGTCGTCCGAACCGGATCCGTTCATCGCGCAGCTCCTCCTCGGCCGGTCCCCGTCCCGACCGGACTGACCGGCCGCCGGATGCCCGGCCCCTTGCTTTATGACAACCGATCTCGCAAGAGGGCGGCGCTCGCACGCACGGAAAGGGGCCGGTCGATCGCCGGAGGGCAGGCATCCGCAGGGTGTCGCAGGGACCGGTATCGAGGATGATCACGGCTCGCGCCCTGTCGATCGGTTTCGTCGGAAACGTCGTTACTAACCCGTTCGGGAAGGTGGCGGGCCGCCTCGCGGATCTCGCCATGGTCTCATGCGAGCATCTCCCCATCGGACAGATCGAGCAGGTGCTGGCGGGTCCCGCCGCCGCCGACGTCCTGATCGTGCATCTCGACCACCGCTGGTTCTTCGACGTCGCCCCGGACGAGGCGGCCGTCGCCCGCGCGCGCGGCCTCGCCGACTTGGTCTCGGCGCGTCTCGCCCGCGCGCCGGGGACGATCATCCTCAACACCGTGCCGTTCGTGCCGGTCTCGTCCGTCGAGAGCGACCTCCACGACCAGCTTCAGGCGCTGGCGCGGGTGAACGCGGTGCTGTTCGACCTCGCCCGGGCGCAGGAGCGGGTCAGCGTCGTCGACGCCGCCGGCGCCCTGGCGCTGCTCGGATTCGCCAACGCCTTCCGCGAGCGCAACCGGTACATGTACCAGATGCCCTACGCCCCGGCCGCCGTGGACGCGCTGAGCGAGCGCTACGCCGACGCCGTCGCGGCGCGGCTGCGGGCGCGGCGCAAGGTGGTGGTGGTCGACGCCGACAACACCCTCTGGGGTGGCGTCGTCGGCGAGGACGGCGTCGAGAACCTGGAGGTCGACAGCGACTATCCAGGGATCGTCCACACCCAGCTCCAGCGCCAGCTCCTGCGCCTGAAGGGCCTCGGGATCCTGGTCTGCGCGGTGACGAAGAACAACGAGGAGGATTTCCGCGCGGTCTTCGCCCAGCGCGCGATGCCGCTCCGCCTCGACGATTTCGTGGCCTACCGCAGCAACTGGACGGAGAAGAGCGAGAACATCCGCGACCTCGCCGCGGCCCTGAACCTCGGCCTCGACAGCTTCGTCTTCCTCGACGACAACCCGTTCGAGATTGAGGAAGTCCGCGCCCGGCTGCCCGGGGTCGAGTGCCACCTGTTCGACCGGACGCGCCCCGAGCAGGCGCTCACCCTGCTCGACGGGATCGCGTCGCTGCGCGCCCGGAACGTCACCGCCGAGGACCTGGCCAAGACCGAGCAGTACCGCGGCGAGGCCCAGCGCCAGGAGCTGCAGCGCTCCGCCGCCTCGATGGACGAGTACCTCGCCTCCCTCGAGATCCGGGTGCACGTCGCCCGCAACAACCCCGGCTCCCTGCGGCGGGTCACGCAGCTGATCAACAAGACCAACCAGTTCAACCTGACGACCCGGCGCTACACCGAGGACGAGGTCGCCACCGCCATGCGGGAGGGTGGCGTCTACGCGGCCCGGGTGGTCGACCGGTTCGGCGACATGGGCATCGTCGGGGTCGCCATCGTCCGGGGCGGCGAGCTCGAGACGTTCCTGATGAGCTGCCGGGCCCTCGGACGCCGCATCGAGGCCCAAATTCTGCGCCACGTCTGCCAGCAGGAGGGCGATCGGGACCTGAAGGCCCGGTATCGCCCGAGCGCGAAGAACCGGATGGTCGAGAGCTTCCTCGACGACAACGGCTTCGAACCCTTGAGCGCTGGCCCCGAGGGCAAGACGTACCGACTGACACGAGGACCCGATGACACCCCCTACATCCACATCGTCGCGGAGTGACCGCGGCGCCGTCGAGGCGGCTGCCCGCGCGACCTTCGCGCGGCTCGTCGAGACCTGGGGGCGCCCGGACCTGGAGAATCCCGGGCCCGAGGACGACGTCTACGAGCGGCTTGATTCCTTTGCGGTGGTCGAGCTCCTCCTCGAGACAGAATCCGAGATCGAGCGGACGGTAGGCCGCTACGTGCCGCTCGCCAACGAGAGCATCCTCGACAGCACGAAGTCGCCGCTCCGCCGCTTCCAGGGCTGGATCGACTACGTCGCCGAGACGGTCGAGCATGGCTGACCTGCGGTTCTCGCGCGCGACCCTGGCGGGGCTCGTCACCACGGTCGGCGCGCGCGTCCAGGCCTTCGACGACGAGGCGGCCGGCCTCGGGCTCGCTCCCGAGGAGGCCGAGCGCCTCAAGCGGGCCATGGGCTTCGCGACCCGGCACGTCGTCGCCGATCCCGCCACCACGACGGCGGATCTCTGCCTGCACTCGGCGCGCCACCTCCTGCGCGGCCTCGACCTGCAGCCCGACGCCGTCGACGGGCTGATCCTGGTCACCCAGACGCCGGATTACAGCTCCCCGTCGACCGCGATCGGGATGCAGCACCGCCTCGGCATGCGGACCGACACCCTCTGCTTCGACATCCGCCTCGGCTGCAGCGGCTTCGTCTACGGGTTGTCGGTCGCCTACAGCCTGGTCGAATCCGGCCTCCAGCGCGTCCTCCTCTGCGTCGGCGACGTCGCGAGCCGCATGGTCGCGACCGGGGACCGGTCGATCACGCCGATCATGGGTGACGCCGGCGCCGCGGTGCTGATCGAGCGGCGCGAGAGCGAGAGCTTCTTCCAACTCCACAGCGATGGCTCGGGCGAGAAGGCCCTGTTCATCCCGCACAGCGGCCTCCGGGCCGACGCCGAGGATGCGGGCAAGCTCGGCACCATGCACATGGACGGGGCGCAGGTCTTCAACTTCACCCTCAAGCGCGTCCCGCCGCTAATCGAGGGCATCCTGGCCTTCTCGGACACGCGCGCCGAGGACGTCGACTTCCTGGTCCTGCACCAGCCGAACAAGTACATCCTCAAGAACCTCCAGCGCCGCCTGGGGCTCGACGACAGCAAGCTCCCGACCGGCACCCAGTCGATCTACGGCAACCAGAACTCGGCCTCGATCCCCGGCACGATCTCGGGCTTCCTCGCGGAAGCCTATGCGGGCCGGCGGGTGCGCTCGCTGCTCGCCGGCTTCGGGGTCGGGCTGAGCTGGGGAGCCTGCACGATCACCACCGACCGGATCTTCGCGCCCCCGGTCCTGACCTACGAGGAGACCACCCGATGACCGAGGGCGCATTCCTGGACGAACTCGGCACGATCCTCGACCAGCCGGGGCCGCTCGCCCGCGGGCAGAGCCTCGGGGAGATCGAGACCTTCGACTCGCTCGGCATCCTCAACATCATGGCGCTCTACGACACGCTGGGCCTTGAGGTGGATCCGCAGCGGATCGCCGGGGCGGCAACCACCGACGACCTGATCGCGCTGGCCGGCGCGAAGCTGCAGGCCTGAGCGCGATGTCGGAGCCGATGTCGGATCTGGGTGGGCACGTCCTCGTCGTCGGGGCCAGCAGCGGCATCGGCCGCGCCGTCGCCGAGCGCCTCCGCGCGGGCGGGGCCCGGATCACCGCCCTCGCCCGGCGGGCGGACCGGCTGGCCGAGCTGGAGGCTCTCGGCTGCGCCGCCGTCGCGGCCGACGTCACCGACCTTCCGGCGATCGGCGGAGTGCTGCCGGCGGCCGTGGCCGAGCGGGGGCTCCTGACCGGGCTCGTGTACTGCGCGGGCGTCCAGGTCATCAAGCCGATGCGCAGCCTCGGCGTGGAGGAGGTCGAGCGCCTCTACCGCACCAACCTCGTCGCGCCGACCCTGTTCGCCGCCGCCTTCGGCAGCGCCCGCGTCTCGACCCGGGACGCGGTGTTCTGCGCGGTCTCGTCCGTCGCGGCGCAGCGGCCCGAGCCGGCGATCGTGCCATACGCCGCCTCCAAGGCGGGCCTAGACGCCCTGATCAAGGGGATGGCACGGGAACTTGCTCCCCGACGCGCCGTCGCTGTCGCCCCCGGATGGCTCGACACAGAGATGACTCAGGCCCATGCCCGACTGTATGGCGCAGACTTTAAAGAAGCGCTGGAGAGACGCAGCCCCGCGGGCGCAGCGACGATCGAATCCGTTGTCGATGCTATTGAGTTCCTGATGTCGCCGCAGGCCCGGCACATCACCGGTGCGATCTTGCGCGTCGATGGTGGAGCCGTCCTGTGAGCCGTCCGGTGCAGCGGCTCGCGCTGATTGGCGGCGGCGGCTTCTCTAAGGAAATAGCCGAGGTGGCCCAGCTGTGCGGCTATACGGTTGAGGCGACCTATTCGAGCCAGCCGACTGCACAGGTTGGAACCTACCGCGGCTATCTCGATGAGTTGCTGGCCGATCGCGCCGAGTTCGAAGGGGTGGCCCTCGCCGTTGGGGGGGTAAGCCGCGCCGCTATCAAGGCGCGTGGCGAGATCATCATGTGGCTCGACCGCCACGCTTTACCCTGCCCGCCCCTAGTCTCGCCGCACGCGATCGTTAGCCAGGGCGTCGCGCTGGGCGCAGGCGCATTCGTAGCGCATGGCGTGATCGTCAATGTCGATGCGCGGTTGGGTCGTTTCAGCGTCGTGAATACCGGCGCCATCATTGGTCATGACGCGGAGATCGGTGACAATACGACGATCTCGCCGGCTGCCTTCATTGGCGGACGCTGCACGGTCGGTGCCGACGGTCTAGTTGGTCCGCTCGCGAAGGTGTTGCAGGGCCTTAAGATCGGCGAGCGTACGACGATTGGTATGGGCTGCACTGTGCTGCGTCCGGTGCCCGATGATGCGGCAGTTTGGCCCAGGCCCGATAATCCCGTCGTTGCATCGAACCGTAGTTGAATCGACCCGAAATTACCTGGATCAAATGACAACACGGAGTCTCAGCGAGGCGGTTGAACGGGCTACACTTGGCGTATAGTCGCGGAATGTGGTGTGACGGATCGAGCCTGAAGCGTTTGGGCTCTTTGGTCCAGACCTGAAGGACATGCTCGTAGGGCGTGAGGCCGCGCAGGGTCTTCAGCCGTCGATCGTGGTTTTAGGCGTCGACGATTGGCGATCCGACGCCATCTTCACGCTGGTCCCGGTCGGGGCGACAAGCCCTCGATCCCGACCCTTTGGCGGTCTTCGTCCGGGATCAGGTGAGCCAGACTGCCCGGTTCATGTTGTACGTGAGGTTGGCCAAGCCGATCTTCATCTGGGCTCTCGACAAGCCGATCGTGCGCACCACGAGCCCCATCAGCCCCTTCTGCTGAGCGAAGACGTGCTCGACGGCGGCGGGGACCTTCGACTTCACGCCGTTGGCCCGGGCGACGTTCCTCGCCATCGGCTTGCCCGGCGGCTTCTTGCGATGGATGCGGGAGCGGAAGCCGTTGCCCGCCAAGTGTGCCTCGTTGGCCTTCGAGCGGTAGGCCGTATTGGCCCACACATCGCTGGCGTATTGGTCTTCGAGAGAAGACCTGGCAGCTGCGCCCCGTCGTGGCGGACCGCGTCGGTGGCGGTCCAGGTTCGGATCAGCCTGTGGCGGCGATCGATGCCGACGTGGCTCTTATAGTCGAAGGGCGGCACCGCGAGGTCGATGCGCTTCGACCCATCTTCAGCCGGCTTGGCCTTCGACCCTTTGATCGTCCAGCGCGCATCCCGATCCTTCTGGGCGAGCTAGGCCGGTCTGGCCTTATCCGCGGTCGGCGATCCATCGCGGCTGGGCGAACATCTGTGCAGGGCGTGCTGTACTTGGCTGCCTTGACCGCGATCCGGCGAGACTCTCCGTTCCGTCCCTTCTACGAGCGGCTCACTGAGCGTGGCCGGCCGAGGAAGGTCGCCCGCGTGGCGGTGATGCGAAAGATCCTGGTGACGCTTAACGCCATCATCCGCCACCGCAAGCCCTGGCGGCCCCTCACGCCTTGACCTTCAACACAGCCGCTCCGTCGTCCGGGCGCTGCCGTAGAGAACTTGGCCCATAGCGCATCCCTCGCCGCAGGGTGATCAACCTTACCACCACATCGCAGGATCATACAGCACGGCTGCTGAGACCGGGGCGCCGTCTTTCCGAACCGTTGCAACACGATCGGGAGAGATCTAATGGCTCAAACACGCATCGCTTTGAAGGCTAATCGTGTTGATGGGACAGTTTTTCGACCGCCGCTACAACCTTACCGCCAATTGAGTTAATGCCAAATCTTGACATGGCTGCATATGAAAATGTTCGAAAGCGGCAAGTTAATATAGCAGTCGCCAGCTCCGATGAAGTTGGAACCCCTTGAATCGGAAACAAAAAATCACTCCAAAACTCAATAGCAGACGGAATGTTAGTTACTACTGGCCGTTTAAGCGATATGCAGTCCGCAACCGTAGCTGACGATTCGCCATTTGAATGTCGCCTCACCTGCACCACCATATCTAGTTTTTCCAACTCCGCTCGATAATGGAGATCCGAGTCAATATAGTCCGAGAAAGTGGCGCGGACTTTCAGATTCTTTGAAATGTCCTCAAGCTGCTTTCTGTAATCGGGATCACAATGTCCCAAAAATCTTATCTCAGCCTCAATTCCCTCTGTCCTTCTAAGTATCGCAACAGCTTCGAGAAGCACCTCTGGCATCCGAACTTTTCCGATAAATCCGACAGTGCCAATAACAAAATTGCGATCACTGGTGAATTTCGGCGGCAACTTATCCGAGAACCTATCAGCGCCTGAAATGGCCAGAGGTACTACGGCGATCGGCACTACTCTGTCGAGGCGTAGCAATTCTTTGCCAAGCATATCAGCAGCGTGCTCGGAGTGAACTATTACCCCTCTGGCATTAGCAATTATAGGTAACGTGCAGAGCAAGGAGCTATTAAGAAAGTCTTCCAGTCTTTTGCTTTCAAGCGCCGCATCCACCTCGTCAGGTTCGTAATGATTCTTCAACTCATTCTCAAGATATGCCCAAGGCTGGCGCACCGAGTTGAATCGAGCCAAATCCCACATCAATCCTGAGAGTCTTACATCATGCAACCACACTATTCCAGGCCGCATCTTCAAAAGTAGCGCCGCATGCAAGTGATGAAAGCTGTTGCCGATAATGTACAACGATACGTCGGAACAATCTGATTTAGCCAAGAAACTCGCGGCCGGATGAATCGACAGTTTGCCAGGATCTTGTTTCAGCGAAGGAGGAACAAAAGAACCTCGCGTACCGCAGAACGAGATATCTGCGTATTCCGCCATTGCCGGTACAATATTCATATTGTAGTCGGCGATCCCAGATTGATTGGGCGGAAGTGGACCAATCATTGCCAAGCGTAGCCGCTCCTTTGCAATCCCAGATTCGGCGAGTGCCGATCCCGGTTTTGCAACTTTAGAAAATACTTGAACTACTTTATCCGCTACTTCGGACCAACGAAATGCGTTGAATTGATCTGCCCTCGGTTTCAACAATCGAAATTCGTCATTTGTCAAGCTATTATAGAGGTAGGATGCAATCTGCATTCTATCGTTTGGATCAAAGCGCAATGCGGGCTCAAGCACGATGCTCGAGAGTGCTGGAATATCTGCGACAATCGTAAATGCACCAGCGGTCACCGCCTCTGCTGCTGGAAGACCGAAACCTTCATACTTAGACGGAAAAACAAATGTAGTGGCTCGCCGATATAGCTCAGCCAATGTCTCGTCATCAATGTTACGAACGAAATACACATCTGATTCAGAAAATTCGTCTCTTATGTCACCTAAGCCCCTGCCATATTTAACGATAGTTGCTTCACTATAAGATCCGACAAGTACTAAAGGGTATCGCCGACGCAAGGTATTCTTGAGAGATCTATAGGATAAAATCAGGTTTTCGGTATTCTTCGTAAAATTGTCCCCACCAACCGTCATCACAAAGCCGTCTTTCGCCCTTTCGCCAAGAAATTTTATTATTTTGTTTCGCGGTTTGCTGGCGGGATCTATTTTATTGTTTGATTCTCGAAAAATGGAGGAAACGCCAGCGCCAACGTTGTAGACTTTATCCGACAGCTCTGGAAAATACGCACAAAAATCTGATGCAGCGCTGCTGGAAATTGACAGGATAAAATCGGCTTTGCATAGCCGACTCAAGCCGACTTTATACCAAATTTGAGTCTTGGGGCTCTGAAGATATCGCTGGGGGTAAATGAGTGGGATCAAATCATATAGGATAGCAGCTTGAACAAGATTCGGGAATTTCGACTGCAGAACGGTGTCCACTTTGCCGTCCGGTATGGCTGTCGCTGCCGTTGCCAACAAGATGGTATCGTCGTTGAAAGTTCCGGTCTTTAATTCGCTGGCGCAGACCAAATCAACGTCAGGCAATTGCAATAGCCCTGGCTCAAGTGGATCTAAGTCAGAACTATACACCCCATAGATTTTCACACCTTTTTGACGAGAAAGTTCGGCCGCCAAGTGCCTCACATATCTTCCAATCCCTCGATCTCGAAAATCGCGATGCTGTAATGGTTCAAAATTCATTATAAGCTTCATCTTTAACGTCTCCGAAGCTCGTCAAGAATAAACTGGAGTATTTGATAAATGTCTTGCGCATCCAAGGACGTAGGGTCACTGAGCTGTATCAGAGGTGACATCCGGATCCATGACCGGCCTTCTGTTATGCCATGCGCAATATAATGCATTAATGGATTGCACCCAGCGGCCTTTACGTCTGGATGCAATTCTAAATAAGCATCTCCATCAAATCCCAAGCTCGGCCTTCGCCCCTCTTTCCAACCCTTTTCCATATAATGCTGCAGCGGCGAAATATCGTTGAACGATAGATCCTTGTTATGTTCTCTATAATATGCTTCGTCGAAACCTGGGATCATGGGATTTCCATCATCCATCGAACTTGATTCTATCTCAACCTTGCGCCATCCTCGGCCTTCACAAATTCCCCAGTTCAGAAAATGTATAAGAGGGTTATGACCTGCCTCGCGAACATCGGGGTTGATATCCAGATATGCGTTGCCGTCAAACCCGTCGCTTGGATTTCGTCCTTCTTTCCAGCCCACTGTCAGATAATGCTGAAGCGGAGAAACTTTCGCAAAATCCACATCGCTATTATTGGTGACGTAATAGTCGTTATCGAATCCTGGCAATATGCCGCCAAGTATGGGCGTGGCTTTATCCTCGGCATTGTTGTTCATTTCGAATGTACCGTTTTCTTTCATATGGACCGAGTCACCTTTATGTGGAGCCTGATGTGAAACATCGAGGTCAAGACGTGAGAACGATTCAATACATGGCGACACTAATTGAGAGAGAATACTCGATGCTGCCTTACCCGACTCGGAACTTGCCTTTGATCAAATCCTTAGTTCACCGTCCGTAGATGTCCTCGACGCGGATGATGTCGTCCTCGCCGGTGTAGGAGCCGACCTGGACCTCGATCAGCTCCAGCGGGATCTTGCCCGGGTTGGCCAGCCGGTGCATCGAGCCGATCGGCAGGTAGACCGCCTCGTTCTCGTGGACAAGCACCACCCGCTCGTCGATCGTGACCTCGGCGGTGCCGCGCACCACCACCCAGTGCTCCGCCCGGTGGTAGTGCTTCTGCAGCGACAGCCGCCCGCCCGGCACCACCTGGATCCGCTTCACCTGGAAGCGCTCGCCGAGGTCGATGCGCTGGTACCAGCCCCAGGGCCGATACATCCGCAGGTGCGCGTCCGCCTCCGGGGCGCCCTGCGCCCGCAGGGCGCCGACCAGCTCCTTCACCTTGCCCGAATGCGCCTTGGAGGCCACCAGCACCGCGTCCGGGGTGGAGACCACCACGACGTCCTCCAGCCCCACCACCGCCGTCAGGCCCTCGCCCTGGCTGTGCACGAGGCTGTTCCGCGTGCCGATCAGCGACACCCGGCCGCGCACGGCGTTGCCGGCCTCGTCGTGGTCCAGCACCTGCCAGACCGCGTCCCAGGTGCCGACATCCGACCACGCGAACGACACCGGCAGCACGCCGGCCCGGGCGGTCCGCTCCATCACCGCGTAGTCGATCGAGATCTTGGGCGCCTGGGCGAAGGCCGCCGCGTCGAGGCGCACGAAGTCGAGGTCGGTCACCGCCGCCTCCAGGGCCGCGCGCGCGGCCGCCAGCACCTCGGGGACGAACGCCTCCAGCTCGGCCAGCATCAGGTCGGCGCGGAACAGGAAGTAGCCCGAGTTCCACAGGGCGCCGTCGGTGATCAGCGCCTCGGCGCCGGCCCGGTCGGGCTTCTCGACGAAGCGGGCGACGCGGGCCGCGCCCGGGGCCTCGGCGATCGGCTCGCCGCGGCGGATGTAGCCGTAATCGGTGGCCGGCCGGTCGGGCTCGATGCCGAGCGTCATCGTGTAGCCGGCCTGGGCGCCGGCGGCCGCGCGCCGCACGGCGTCGACGAAGGCCGCCGTGTCGGGCACGACGTGGTCGGCGGCCATGATCAGCACCACGGCCTGCGGGTCGCTGGCGGCGGCGTGCAGCGCTGCGACCGCAACGGCGGCGGCGGAGTCGCGGCCCTGCGGCTCGAGCAGGATGTCGGCGGACAGGCCCAGCTGGTCGCGCTGCTCGGCGACGATGAAGCGGGCCTCGGCCGAGGCGATGACGGTGGGCGTGGCGAAGACGGTGGCGTCCGACACCCGCGCCAGCGTCGCCTGGAAGGTCGAGCGCTCGGCGTCGACCAGACGGGCGAACTGCTTGGGCATGCTCTCCCGCGAGGCCGGCCACAGCCGCGTCCCCGTCCCTCCGCAAAGGACTACGGGTAGAACTCGCTCGCTCCGATCGCGCACTTGTCTCTCGGCCTCATTTAAGATTCAGCGACGGAAACACGCATTCTGGCATCATTTAAGATCCGAGCCAGAGACGCCATCTTATCAGTTTTTGGCACCCAGCCCGTTGCTTGTTGAAGGTGACGGGCGTCCCCGAATGCCAACGGAACATCGGATTTGCGCGTCCGAGCAGGATCAAGGCGAGTCTCAAATGCAACCTTGGACAATTTGCGCAAGGCCATTAACATGTCTTCAATACTGCAGGGTTGGCCCGAGCAAATATTAAAGATTTGAGGGCCATCAAAAAATTTCGCACATTGGAAAATTTTGATGTAAGCGTCGACAACATCTGACACATCCAGAAAGTCCCGTTGTGCTGAGAGGTTGCCCACCTCGATGAAGGAGGGGCGCAATCCGACCTCGATCAGCGCGATTTGATGCGCGAATGAGGCGATGGCAAAGTCCAGATCTTGGCCAGGACCGATATGATTAAACGGGCGCAATATGATGGGATTGAGACATGTCCCATCGGTTGATCTTAGCAACAGCTGCTCACCAAGCCATTTGGAATGCGCATACGCATTCATCGGCTGTGGTTTTGTCTGCTCTGTAGCCGGACACTGGTCCAAAAATGAACGTCCGTAAACCTCACTTGAACTTGCAAACGCGAAAGTGCAGGGCTCACCGAGCCGATCGATTGCATCGATCAGATTGTACAATGCTCCGAAATTCAGGCGCCAAGTGTCGAACCGCGACTTGTCGGCTCGAACAATCGACGCTTCAGCAGCCAAATGAAGGACCTCGGTCGGTCGGAAAGTCTTTACTCGGTTCGATACCGCTAGTGGATCGATGAGATCTAAAGACTCATAACTTACACCCTCCGGTATGTTTGAACAGGCTCGGCGTCCAATGCCCAAGATCTCGGCCGACGCAAAAACTTGCCGGAATGCATGGAGAACGTGACCTCCTACGAAACCCGACGCGCCAGTGATGAGGATCCGCTTAAGCACGCTAGCTAAGATAGGCGCTTGATGTCGGCGTCGACCATCTCGGTGATCAGCGCCTCGAGGCTGGTCTCGGCCTCCCAGCCGAACGTCGCCTTGGCCTTGGCGGGGTTGCCCAGCAGCACCTCAACCTCCGCCGGCCGGAACAGCGCCGGGTCGACGATCAGGTGGTCGTCCACCTTCAGGCCGACATGCTTGAACGCGATCTCGCACATGTCCCGCACCGTCGTGGTCCGGCCGGTGGCGATCACGTAATCGTCCGGGCGGTCCTGCTGAAGCATCAGCCACATCGCCTGCACGTAGTCCCGGGCGTGGCCCCAGTCGCGCTTGGCGTCGATGTTGCCTAGCCGCAGCTCCCTCTGCTGGCCGAGCTTGATCCGCGCCACCGCGTCGGTGACCTTGCGGGTGACGAACTCGACGCCCCGCAGCGGGCTCTCGTGGTTGAACAGGATCCCGTTCGACGCGTGCAGCCCGAAGCTCTCGCGGTAGTTGATGGTCATCCAGTGCGCGTAGAGCTTGGCCACGCCGTAGGGCGAGCGCGGGTAGAACGGCGTCGACTCGCTCTGCTTGGCTTCCTGGATCAGGCCGAACATCTCCGAGGTCGAGGCCTGGTAGTAGCGCGCCTGGGGCGCCGCCGAGCGCAGGCACTCGAGCAGGTGGGCGGCGCCGAGGCCGGTCACCTGCCCGGTGAGCAGCGGCTGCTGCCAGGACGAGGTCACGAAGGACTGGGCGGCGAGATTGTAGATCTCGTCGGGCTTGGCCGCCTGGACGATGCGCAGCAGGGCGGACTGGTCGAGCAGGTTGCCGTCGACCAGCTCGACATCGTCGAGGATGCCGAGCCACTTCAACCGGTGATCGAAGACGCCGGCATGGCTGGAGCGCCGCACGATGCCGGTGACGGCGTAGCCCTTCTGCAGGAGCAGCTGCGCCAGATACGCGCCGTCCTGGCCCGTCACACCCGTGATCAGCGCTCGCTTAGCCGTCATGAACCCGTCCCGTCCCGAAGATGCCCGGCTGCTACGACCGACCTGACACCCAGGTCAAGTTTGAGTTGTACGAGGTACTGATCGAGCCGCGGGCTGATGCTCACATACGACACTATGTGGCCCTGAACCTCCCTTGGCTTCGCGGACACGGGGAGTTGAGCTATGCGGGAGATTGGGTGACGATGGCGAGCTCAAGGCGGCGTATCGAGGCGGGTGTCGCGCCTATCAGAACCTCTCAGCGAGAGCGATACGCCATGGAGACACCTACCAACGTCGTCCGACTTCGTCATCCCGAAGACCTCGACGATCCCCTGACCGAGGTGCTGCGCAGCGGCGCCTGCCGCCTGCTCGCCCAGGCTGTCGAGATGGAGGCGGACGCGTTCCTGAGCGCGATGCAGGACCTGCGGCTGCAGGATGGACGCGCCCGGCTGGTGCGGCACGGTCACGGGCCGGAGCGGGCGATCCAGACCGGCATCGGCCCGGTGCCGGTCGCGCGTGTTCGCGTGCGGGATCGCGGTGCCAGCGGGTCTGAGAACCGGGTCCGGTTCACCTCGACCATCCTGCCGAATTGGGCAGGACGCGCTGGCAGTCCTCTTGAGCCGTGACGCCCCGAACCTCTCGCCGGCCGTAATCGCCCGGCTGACCGCGGCCTGGGCGGACGAGTATGCCCGCTCGCGGTGGCGCTGGCGATAGAGCGCGATGGCACCGGGCTGCGGCATGGGCGGGACGGGGGTGGTCGTCGCGTCGGACGCTGCGATATTGCCCGGGGCGGCCAGGATGGCGGCCTTGTCGGCTTTGGTGATCTCGCCGTCGGGCCGATAGAATTTCAGACCGTTGCGGTCATCGGGGATGTGGCTGCCGGTGACCGTGACGGCGTAGGCGCCGCGCCTCATCGCTTCGAGGACGAAGTCGGGCTGGGGCGCGCCGCAATCGACCGCCGAGAAGCCGGCTGCCGCAGCAGCATGCGCCCCTGTCACCGCCAGGCCGGGGCTGCTCGCCCGCAGGTCCCGCCCGATCACGACTTCGCGCCTGCCGTTCCCCGCCAACCGATCGGAAGAAGGCGCTGGCACAGGCGTAGCACGGACTGCCCACGAGGTCCGTCACTACACCCCGCAGCCCGCTCGTCCCGGATTTCGGCTGCTCACGGCATTCCTATCGACGGTGACTGTATGACGCGCTCGCGAGGTCAAGGCCCTGAACCGCGCGATGTCAAAATAGCCGGCGGTCGGACACGAAGGCAGCCCTTTGCGACCTGCCCCTATCTCGTCCCGCCGCCTGTCTCAAAGAGATCCCGAACAGTCCTAATCCAGGTCTCGAAGGGCGCGGATCTCCTCGATCCTGCGTCGATAGCGATGGGCGATGGCCGGGATGCTGAAGCTCGTCTCCACAAGACGTGCGGCGCGAGCGCCCCGGCTCGTAGCCTCTTCGCGGTTCGCAACGACGTCCTGCATGGCGCGCGCGGCGCTCGCGATGCTCGGATCGGCCCAGACGCTGCCGCGCTCGACGCCCCGGTACTCGTCGTGCGCCACGCCGACCAATTTGTAATCGACGAGGTAGCAACTGTCTGGTGAGCAGAAATCCATGTTCCCGGAATACCCGGTCGCGATGACCGGGCGCCCGAGCTGCATGGCCTCCAGCATTCCGAAGCCGAAGCCCTCGGCCCGGTGGAGCGATACGTAGCAGTCACAGGCGCGTTTCAACGAGAGGATCTGTTTGTACGTGTAAGTTTCGTCGATGACCTGAATTCTCGAATCGTCGCGGATCAAGTCGTCGATCGCGCGCCAGAGGCCAACCTGGTAGCTATCCGAGACCCGGCTTCTGTTCCACGTCTTGATGATGAGGGCGACCGCCCGATTGTTTTGGCCGAAGGCCGACTGGAAGGCCCGGACCACCGCGAGCGGGTTCTTGCGCTCGGCGAACGAGAACGAGTCGAAGGTCGTCAGGAAGGTGAATACCCCGGCGCGCGGAAGGCCCAGATGCGGCGCGATCTCCGTCGGCAGATCTTCAACGGCCATGCCAACATTCACCACGGGCTTGTCCGTCCGAGAAGTGTAGATCGACCGGACGTACTCGGAGGAGACCCAGATCTCGTCGAGCAGTTCGAGCGCGAGGAAGTGCGCCTCCGGAGGTTTGTCCAATTCCCAGAAGAAGTATCCTATATTGTAACTGTTTTCGTATGTCGATTTTGGCAGGATCGCAAAAGCGAGGGGAACGGATTCGGCGTTGAGGTGAAATAGGTTGATGCCGTGCGGCCGGTCGTACGGACGGTAATCGACCTTGCTTGAGAACCCGACGAGCGCGGGGTTCTCGACGTTGAACGGCATCGCCGACAGGGACGGGGCGCCGACGTGCTCAAGGATCTGGTACGACAGGCGGGTCGCCTGCCCGAGGCCCGACGTCTTCTCGATCGGGCCGATGACGGCGACGCCGCCGCCCGCGCTCCGCTCGGTGCGCGCCGCCGACGCCGTGCCGCGTCCTGCGTCGTCGGAGGGCCGCGCATCGGGAGCGGCTGAGCCCACTTGTCGTACCTGCCGTGCGAGCTCGGCGGCGCCGGGGGCATCCCGGAGAAGGAACGACAGGTTGTCCTCGAAGGGAGTACGGCCATCCGGCTGCGTCGCCAGCAGGGCCTGAGTCCACGGGATCGGCAGGAAATCAGTGATGTGGGGATGCTTGCAGCTCAGCAGCAGGAAGTAGTGCAGCGCGGCTAGCCGCCCGCCGGCGCTGTGCAGGCGCAGGTCCTGCAGTTCCGGGTTTTTGGCGATGTGCAGCCGCATGAACGTGCTGAGCGGGAAGCGGCCTTCAGACGCCGGATCGACCCGGCGTAGCCCAGCGGCCTGCTCGGGCGTCACGAGCTTCCGCTCAAGGTTCAGCTGGGGCGTCTTCTGGACACACCACCAGTAGAGGGCCTCGTTCTCCACCTCCGGCTTCGTGACCTCGAGGAGATCCGGGCGCTCGCGCCGGAGCAGGTTCCAGAGGGCCACGCTGATGCTGGCCGGGATGCCGTCGACCGGCAGTGGTGCGTTGAGGAACCGCAGCTGATCCTCCGAGAGCGGGACGCTCATCGACCGGCCCCAGCGCAGGCTGTACTCGGCGATGTACCACAGCAGAACGTTCATGCGCTCCTTGGTCGTGCCGGAGAGCTTGGCCTTGAGATCCTTCCCGCCCGACCGGACGGCCTCGTACCGGAGGAATTTTGAGATGAGGCCCGCCGGATCGCTTCCGGGAAACGCCGTCTCCACGAGGATGTCTGACCGTGCTCTGCTCAGGGGACCGGATTTGACCTCTGGACCGATCTGGCCGGCGGCGCTCCGCGCCGCGGACGCGGCGGTGACGCGCAGGTCCGCCGCGGTCATCGTCATCAGGTCGATGAGAGCCTCGGGAATCGGCGGAACAGCCTCGCGGAGGTCCAGCGAATCGAGGCGGATCTCCTTGGCCAGGATGCCGTCGCCGCCGAGGATCGAGATCGCGATGGGCCCGTCCGCAGCCGAGAAGTTCTGCAGGTCCGCCACGAAACCGTGGCGGCCGTCACCGATGCCGTGATCCTTGAGATCCTGCCTGAAGATATCGGCCCTGACGATCTCCGTCTGGCCGCCGGCGGCGGCGATCTGGATGAGCAGAGGCAGGTTCGGGTTGCGCGCGTCGTAGGCCCAGCCGTTGACGAGAGGCTCATCGACGAAGTCGATGAAGCCGCGCCACCTATGATCGTCGGTCATGTGCACCCTCATGGATGGGCGTCGCGCTCCTGCCCGACGAGCCGGAAGCGGGACGACGGCCGCCGATCAGCCTCGGCCCGGACCGCGCTCGAGGCCCCGCAGAACGAGATCGGGGGCGACGTGGTAATTGGCGTGGAAGGCGTGCACCGCCTCGCCGGCGACGGTCTCGCCGCGGATAAACAGCAGGTCGGCACCGCTCGACCGGATCATGCTAGTATAGCCGCGGAAATTGAACGACCGGTTTTCGTGGATCAGCGCGATCACCCGGGCCCGTGGATTGCAAAAGATGCAATTGGTGAGCGCCGAACTCGCCGACCCGACGATCGTGTCGGCCGTGTGGTAGAGTGCGACCTGCTCGGCGAAGGTCAGCTTCTCCGGGTAGACGACCTCGAAGCCCTGCCGCATCAGCATCTCGATGATCTCGGCCTCGTTGAGCAGCTGGCGCTGCGCGAAGCCCTTGCGCGAGAGGACGATCTTGCGCCCTGAAGGCTGGAGATCAACGCCGCGCGCGGCGAGCCGGTCCAGCACCGCGCGCTGCATGGCGCCCAGCACGTCTGCCGGCCAGATTGCGTCGTAGACCGGCACGCCGGGCCGCGAGTCGAACGGGAAGAAGGTCGGCACCGGCGCGACGCCCAGTTCCCGGAAGCGCGCAGCCTTGGCCGGCAAAGGCAGGATCTGTCGTCCGCGCTCGTCCAGCAGCTCCACGATTTGCCGATGCGTTGCAGGCATGTGATCGTCGATGCAAATCGGGAGGTCCGAGGGACAGGCGCGGTCGTTGAACCACAGCATCCGGGGCACGAACTCGAGGAGCCAATGGCCGTAGTTCTTGCTCTGCAGCCCGAATAGCATCAGCCCGGCATCCAGGGTCTGTATCTCAGCGGGCTCTTCGACGAGGGCGCGCCCGGCACCGTAGACAGCCGTCATGATCTGGTCGGGGTTCACCCCGTCCTTGATGTCGGCGATGCCGTTCATTGGGTGGGCGGCCAGATCGTAGATCAGGCTGTTACCCTGCAGCACGAGGTTGCTGCGCGGGAACGTCAGGCAGTCCTTGAACCGGGCGACGTATTGCGGTGGCGCGTCGAGGGATCCGCACGCCGAGGTCAGAGCTACCGGACCTTCGAGGAAGGCGATCTCTGGCTCGGCGATCCGGCGGGCCCCGAGCAGCTCCCGGTATTCGCCTTGCCCGTCCGCGGCGGCTTGGCAGGCGGAGACGATGTCGTAGAGCCGTAGTGGCCCCAGACCTAGGACGTGTCGCGTCCGCTCGTGGAGTTCCTGCGCCTCCTCGTGTTGGCCCTCCTCGGCCAACGCGTTCATCTGCAAAATGCGCAGGTTCCGGATCTTGCGTTCGAGGGTGTCGCCGTCGATCGTCAGCGCCTGGCCGCCCAGCTTGTCCCGCGCGATCCGCGCGAGTAGGTAGCTGCGCACCGCACCTTCGGCGTCCCCGGCGAGTTCGTAGTCCCAGGCAATGTGGATGAGCGACGGATCGTTCTGTCCGTGATCCCCGGCGGCCGTCTTCGCCGCGCGCAAATCCTGAAGCAGCCCTTCCACCGGATCGAACGCCTTGCGGCGGCAGAGATCGAGGATGCGGGTTTGGATGGCGGCGAGCCGATACGACGCCCCGGGTGCAGGCGTCACCCGCGCCGCGAGGTCGTAGGCGCGCGCCGCAAGGTCGAGCCGGTTCTCGCCCTTGAACCGGAAAGCCAGCGTGGCGAGGTGCTGCGCAGCGACCGCCGGTCGGCTGTTCGTGAGTGCGGACAGGCTGTCCTCGATCGCGTCGAGCGCAGCGGCGCCGTTCGAGGGATTGGCCTGACTCAGGATACGCTGAAAATCGCCTTGCATCGTCCTCGAACGTTCCTCTCGGTCCGGGCTCACCGTTGCCGCTCAGCGGGCCGCCAGAGACCGCTCCACGCTGTCGCACACCGCGTTGATCTGCGCCGGCGTGATCGCCGGGAAGAACGGCACCCCGATGGCGGTCGCGGCCGCCGCGGCGGTCCCCGCCAGCCCGTCGTGCCGGCAGGTCGCGAAGGCTGGGTGCGCCTGACAGCCGGTCCCATACCAGCGCCGCCACTGGATCCCATCCGCGTCGAAGCCTGCCGTCACCACATCGGCTGTGCCGGGCTCGAACAGGGCGGTGATCGTCATGGTCAGCCAGTCCCGGCCGAAGCCCGGCTGCATGCGCACGCCAATCTTCTCGAAGCCCGCGACATAGGCGAGGGATGCGTCCCGCAATTGCTGGATGCGCGCCTCGAGCCCGTCGAACACCGCCAGTCCGACCGCGGCGGCGTATTCCGAAATCCGGTAATTGCCGCCCCGCACCTCCGAGACGCGGCTGCTGGCAGAGAAGCCGAAGCCCGTCATGGCGGTGGTCTGGGCCACCAGATCGGTGTCGGTGGTGAGGATCGCTCCGCCCTCCCCGATCCCGAGCGCCTTGGTGGCGTGCAGGCTGACGCAGATCGGCTGCGCGCCTACGCGGTGCAGGTTGAGCGTGGCGGCGGCGGCGTCGAACACCACCGGGATGCCGTGCGCCGCCTCAAACGCCTCCCAGGCGGCGACGTCGATCGGCGCGCCGTAGGGGCTGACTACCACCATGGCGGCGACATCGTCCCCGGCCGCCGCCAGGGCCCGGGCGGCAATGGCCGGCGTCAGCGACAGCGTCTCGGGATCGACATCCGCGAAGAATGGCTCCAGGCCGACATTGACCGCCGCATGCGCGGTAGCGACGAAGGTGTAGGCGGGCATCAGGCATAGCCGGCCCTTCCGGCCGGCGATCCGGTAGCGCAGGGCGAGCTCGATGGCCGTCGTCCCGCTGCCGGTGATCGTCGCCGCCACCAGCGCGCCGCCGGCGCGCTCCGAGATGAAGCGGCAGAGCGTATCGGTGAACGCTCGGGAGAGCGGACCGTAATTGCTGTAGATGTGCGACTGATCGATCCGGCGCAGATACGGGACGATGGCATCCGTCTCCGGCAGGCTTGGAATGAGCACGGGGATCATCGTCGAGACACGTCCTAACTGTCGGCCGCCACCATCCTCACGCGCATGCTAAGGTGACGCGCCCGCTATACATGGCCGGACAGGACCGCGGAAGGCGGCGATCCGGATGCCGGCCCCTCCCCGCCTAGGCGCGCCGTAGGGACCGCGCCGGATTGCCGAACACCGTCTGGCCCGGCGCCACGTTCCGGATCACGACGGCGCCGGCGCCGACCATGGCGTGCGCGCCGATCCGCATCCGCGGGATCACACAGGCCCCGGTGCCCAGGAACGCGCCCTCCTCGACGCGGACATGGCCGGCCAAGTGGACCCCCGGGCTCAGCGTGGCGAAATCCTCGAGCACGTCGTCATGGGCGACGGTACAGCCCGGGTTGACGAGGACGTGCTCCCCGAGGCGCGCATCCGTCGTGATGGAGGAATGGCCGAGTATCACGGCACCCGCTCCGATCCGGCTGCTCGCTCCGATCAGCACCCCCGGATCGATGATCGAGGTAAATTTAGCGCCGATCTCCGCCCGAAGATGCGCGACCGCCCGGGCCCGGGGCCCGGGCTCGCCGAGGGCGACGACGAAGCGCAGGCTCGCGTCGCCCGCTAGTTTGCGCACATCCCGAACCACGGGCCGGCCCCGAAACGACTCTGGCGCGTCGATCCCGGGATCGACGATGCTGGCTTGAAGCTCAATCGCGGTCCCGTGCGCGTTAAGGCGTTGCAGGACATCGACAATCTCGCGCGCGAGCGCGCCAGCTCCGTACAGGACGAGGCGGACGGTCATCGTGCCTGGATCCGGGATCGGATCCGTCCGCGGCCCGAATGCAGCGTGTCGTTCCGGTGGTCGTCCATGCGCGGGGATCCCTGCCTGCCCGGTGCCCTGCCCTACACGAGACCGCGTGCGCCCTCCAGCGCCGCGTCCGCCGGCCCTCCCCGGAGAGGGGCATTCGGATATCTCGTCACGGCACGCCGGTTCCAGTACACCGCCCGCGAGGGTGCGCCGTTCGACCGGCGCGCGGACGGGCAGGGTCGATCAGGCGCGCAACCGACATGAGGCCAACGCAGACCTTCATCGACCTGATCCGGATGGTCCATCGCGACAACGCGCCGGACGTCCTCGCGCAGATCCGCACCCTTGCCGCCGAGGAGCGCGAGCCGGTGCGGCGCGGCGCGCTGTGCCGGCACCTCGAAACCCTCGCGTTCCGGCTCGAGGGCGACGAACGGCTCGGCGCCGCCGCCGAGACCTATGACCTGATCGCCGCCCTGGTCCCCGGCCCCTCGGCGCGCTGGACGAGGGCCGCCGCCACGGCGCGACTGCGCGACCTATGCGAGGGCGGCCGGTTCGCCGAGGCCGAGGCTTACATCGCAGGCCTGCGCGCCGACGGTGAGGTGCCCGTGCTGATCCAGGACGGGCTTACGACCCTGCTGCGGCTCGGATGGGCGTACGAGTGCCGGAACCAGCCCGAGCCGTGCCTCCATTGTTACCGCCTCGCCTACGACCTCAATGGCGGCGACGCGGGCGTGACGACGGAGGACGGAGACCTGCTCAGCATCAAGGTGAAGAACCTGCGCCGCCTGAGGCTCGATGCCCTGCTGGAGGTTGGGCGCTTCGATGCAGCGATCGCACTCCACGCGCAGACGCGCCACGTCACCGGTTCCGGCCCTCTGTCCGCCTACGACCTAATTTCCGTGAAAGCCCTCGCGGCGGCGGGCGGCGCTCGATACACCGAAATCCGGCCCGCCCGCCGCATTGCGGCACTCGAACTGCGCTTCTTGGAACCACCGCCCGCCCTCCGCTCCGAAGCGGGCGGGCTCGACATGCCTGCGCAATATCTCGCTTTCCTCGATGGGTGCCGGGCATTCCCGCGCAGCAACGTCGTCGTCGCTGGCGACAGGCTCGTCTACGATCTGGCCGCACATCCGCGTCGCCCGGACATCCTGCTGCAGGATGGGCTCAATCCGGATCAGATCATGACGGCCGCGTTCGGCGCCACGCGTGCCCTCGTGGAGGTGCCTGAGTATTCGCAGTCGCTGGATGCCGGACTGATGATGTTCGGTTTCCAGAGCCGGAACTATGGCCATTGGCTGCTCGAGTTCGTGCCGCGGATGCTCTGCTACAACGATCCCCGCTGCCCGGACGGGATCCCGCTCTGCATCGATGACCACATGCCGGGCTCGCACGAGGAGATCCTTCGCCTGCTCGATACGCGTGACCGGCCGGTCATCAAACTGCCGCCCAGACCTGTCGAATTCGGGATGCTCGGCATGGCGCCGGCGCCGGCCTTCTTCCCATTCGACATGAAGCCCGGCCGCCCGTTCTACGACACGGTCTGGCCGGCCGATGTCTTCGCCGCCGTGCGCCAGCAGATCCTCGACCGCGCCCGCGAGCGCGGGATCCTGTCGGACCGGACGGACCGGCGCCTGTTCATCTCGCGCAAGGCCTTCACCCAGCGCGCCTTGATAAACGAGGCGGAGATCGCTGAGCGACTGCGCCCCTTGGGGTTCGAGGTGATTCACCCGGAGACGATGACGTTCCTCGAACAGGTCGAGGCGTTCCACTCGGCCGCCTTGGTCGTCGGTTCATCCAGCTCGGCGCTCTGCAATACCTTGTTCTGTAGACCCGGATGTCGGATCCTCGGTCTGATCCATGAGGAGCTATCCTTCAATTTCCGGGGCTATACCAGCTGCATAGAACCGGGAGGCGCACGGATCCTGTTCCTACGCGGTCGCACGCTCCCACGCCCCGGCGTACACGCCTTCCACGTGAGCTACACGGTCGACGCGGGGAAGGTCGTGGCCGCCGTCGCGGCGCTCGAGACTGAGATCGCCACCGGTGTGGCGGCCGGGTTCCCGGTTCCTTGGGCGGACGACCGGCCGATCGAGGCGCCGCGTCGCGACGCATCCGCGCCTCGGGATGGACAGACCATGGAATCTGCGCAGGTCGATCCGGACCGTCTCGCGCGCGTCACTGCGCTCGCGGCCGTCCCGCATGGAGACCCCGAGAGTGACCCCGGCGCCGTGGAGGCGGTGAAACACCTCGCGGGCGCCCCGCATTTGGATCCGCTAGCCTGCGCGTCGCCGAGCCTCGCAGTCTTCGTCCGCACGTGGAGTGATCGGTTGCCGCAGGAGGCGCGCGAGGCCCTGATCCAGCCACTCATCCCGCGCCTCGTCGACGCGCGCGGCTCAGCGGCACAGGAGCGCCGGCGGGTCGCCCTGGTGGCCGATTGGCTGATCCGCACCCACCTGCCGGCGTGGTTCCGCCTCGCCAAGCTGAACGTGGAGGGGGACGAACTGGCCGACCTGCCCGAGGTCGAGGACGTCGCCCAACTCGTCTCCCTGTGCGATCACCTCAAGCGCGCGCGCAAGCGGGCGGCCGTCGCCAACCTGACCCTGCGGCAGACCGGCTCGGCCGTTCGGGCCGCGGCCTGGGACGCGGCCCATCAAGCGGCTTGGGGCACCGTTCGGGACACATTGGAGGCCGCGGGCCCGTCAGTCCTCGCCGCCGGCTGGGACGCGGCCTACGCGGCCGCCTACGCGGCGGCCCGCGCCTGCGGGAAGGCGCCCCTCGAACCGACGCGGCAGGCGCTCCAGCGCTCAGCCCTGGTACTGGTCGAGCGCATGATCGAGGCCCGTGAGCCCGATCCCGCCGATCCGGGCCGGCGGCCAGGAGATGCCCTTCCGGCCCCCATGCCGATCCAAGACGGCGCTGAATTTCGGCCATGAGTGAGACCCGGAAGGGCCCGCAGCCGCTCGATCCCGCCGGATCCGGTCAGCCCGCGCCGTCCATGGCGGGGCTCCGCTGCCTCGTGCTGGGCGGCGGTGGCTTCCTCGGGCTGAACCTGTGCAACCGCCTCGCGGCGGTGGGGGCCGAAGTCACTTGCTTCAGCCGTAGCCACATCCAGTCCGAGGTGCTCGACCGACGTGTCGCCCGGGTCACCGGCCAGTTCGCCGACCGCCTCGCAATCGCCAACGCCGTCGAGCGTCAGGACGTCGTCTTCCACCTGATCGCCGGCTCGATCCCAGAAAGTTCGAACCGGGATCCGTCCGCGGAACTGGCCGCCGCGCCGATCGCCACCCTGCATCTGCTCGAGATCTGCCGCTCGGCCCGGATCAAGAAGCTCGTATTCTCGTCCTCCGGCGGCGCGATCTACGGTATTCCCCGAGCCATACCGATCCCCGAGCAGGCGCCGACCGACCCGATCTCGGCCTACGGCATCGGCAAGCTGATGATCGAGAAGTCGCTCCATCTGTACCGGCATCTCCACGGGATCGACTACCAGATCCTCCGAATTGCGAACCCATATGGCCGGTTCCAGCTCGGCACCAAGCACCAGGGCCTGATCGGAAGCTACATCCACCGTGTCCTCTTGGACCTGCCGCTGGAGGTCTGGGGGACCGGGGAGGTGGTGCGCGACTTCCTACACGTCGACGATGTCAGCGACGCGTTCCTCGCCGCGGTGTCCTATGACGGGCCGCACAAGGTGCTGAATGTCGGCAGCGGCAGGGGCCTAAGCGTCAACCAGATCATCGCCGAGCTGGAGGTGGCCTTCGGCCGGGATCGCCTGCCCTGCATCCACAAGCCGAGCCGCGCCGCCGACGTGCCTGCCAACGTCCTCGACACCGCGCTGATCCGGTCCGAGCTCGACTGGCAACCGCGCGTCGCCCTGCGCGAGGGCCTCATCAGCACCATCGCGTGGATGCGCGGCCATCTCGCTGAGATCGGAGCGGGCGCTGCGGCGGCGCACCCCGCCCATGAGGGATGAAGCGCCCGTGACCGCCGTCGCGGCCGACGGCGCGACGGAGCCTGTGCGGCAGGCTTGATCGTCATTCCGCCCCGGAGCGGCCACGTTTGTCGTCGACAGCGCGACCTGCGAGCCGCACGGAGACCGCATGTCCTTCCTGCACGATCTGCCGATCGCCGACCTAATCGCGCACTATGGCTACTTGGCGATCTTCGTCATCATCACGCTGGAGAGCGCCGGCCTGCCCCTGCCGGGCGAGACGGTCCTGCTGACCTCGGCGGCCTATGCCGGCAGCACCGGCAAAATCGACATCGCCGTGGTGGTGGCCATCGCGGCATCTGCGGCGATCCTGGGCGACAATGCCGGCTACTGGGTCGGCCGCCGCTGGGGTCTGCCCCTGCTCCTGCGCAAGGGGCACCTGATCGGCCTCGATCACGGCCGGCTCAAACTCGGTCAATACCTGTTCCGCCGGCACGGCGGGAAGATCGTGTTCTTCGGCCGCTTCACCGCGATGCTGCGCGCCTATGCGGCGGTGCTTGCCGGCGTGAACAAGCTCGACGCCCGCCGCTTCTTCGCTTTCAATGCGCTGGGCGGTGTCGCCTGGGCCTCGATCATGGGCTTCGGTGCGTATCTCTGCGGGCGCTCCATCGAGAACGTCATGGGGCCGGTCGGCCTCGGGCTGCTGGCCTTCGTCCTGATGGGCGCCGTCGCACTCTGGTTGTTCATGCGCCGGCACGAGGCGCGCTTGATGGTCGCCGCCGAGGCGGCGATCCCGGGTCCGCTGGAGGGGCCGGACGGGACCGCGCCGCAGGCGGCGCCGCTTGCGCGCGACGACGACGCCGCGCGGCGCGACCGGATACAGGCGGATTTCGCCGACCACGTCGAAGCACTCCTGACCCAGCGGGAAGCCGGCCGGAGCGAGACCGGCCTCGATGCGATCGTGCCGTCGCGCCGACGAGCCCTGCCCCTGTGGTTCAAGATCCCCGCCCTCGTCGTCGCGTCGGCCGTCGTGATGACGCTGGTCTCGTGGCATGATGGCGTCACCGGTGGCTTCTACGGACGCCTCGTCGGCCATGTCGGGATCCTCGGCGCCGCGCTGATCCTCGTCGTGCCGGTCGTTCTCCTGATCGTCATCGGCTGGCGTCTGACGGGCCCGGGCGCCGCGCCCGACACCGCAGAGCGGGCCAACGGCGCGTTGGCCTGAGGGAGCGAGCCCGCGCTCAAGCACCCCCTCCGCCGTCGGGCAGGGTAGGCACACGGGACCCGCTATGCGAGAAGCCCCCGCGCTACGGCTCGGCAGGACATGAGCGCGCCGGCCGGACGGCCAGACGTCCTTCCGTCCGGAGCCGGCTCGTGAGGGCGCGCCGAGAGAAACGGACGACGGCATGCATCCGGATCTGGCTGGATTGTTCGACGCGGATTCGGTGATCCGCCGCTACGGTCACCGCGGCGTCGCGACGCCGGTAGCCTACGCGGCCGAGGGCTGGTGCTCCGAACTGGACCCGAATCCCCTCTTCGATTCGGCCTTCTATCGGGCGCAAGTGTCGGCCGCGGAGGTATCCAGCCTCAGCCCGGCCGAGCATTACTGCGTTCATGGCGCCGCGATCGGGCTCGATCCCGGTCCGCTGTTCAGCACCCACACCTATCTGACCCTCTATCCCGATATCGCCGCAGCCGGGGTCAATCCCCTGGGCCATTACCTTAACTACGGGGCCGCGGAAGGGCGGCTGCCCAACCTCCTGGAAGGCCGCGCCCTCGCCGAGGCCAGTGCGGCGGCGCTGACCCACGATCCAGAAAACCCCTATGCACGGGTCCAGGCCGCGTCCGAGCGGCTGCACGCCAACGATCCCGCGGCGGCGCTCGCGCTGCTGGCGGGCGGCCCGGTCGCCGGCCTTCAAGCGCTCCTCGTGCGCGTCGGAGCGCTGCTCGCCCTAGGGCGGCGCGACGGGGCGCTCGAGGCTGCCCGCGCAGCCGCGGAGGTCGAGGGCGCCGGCCTGATCGCCCGATGCGGTCTGGCCGCTTACCAGGCCGAGACGCTGGGCCGGCTGGGGGCCGCAGCGGCGGCCTACGAGATCGCCCTAGCGGTGGGCTGCGAGGATCCGGCCCTGTTCCGATTCCGCCTCGCGGTCATCTTCCGGACCTGGGGCCGGCTCGTGGGATCCGAGGAGCAGGCGCGCCTCGCCCTCGAACTCGGCGATGCCAGCACCCATACCCGAGCCCTCCACGACCTCCTCGCCCGCGACCGGACCCAGGCCGAGCGGCTCCATGCCGAGAGCCGCGCCGTTCCGGATTTCGCGCCGCAAGCGTGGCAGGCGGCCAACCAGGCCTGGGCCGCCCACCCGCAGGTGACGGGGCCGATCCGGCCGGCCCCGCTCCGAGGAACCGGCCTCCTCCTCGTCGATTCGAGCTTCCCGTCCCGGTTCTCGGCGTTCCGCTACGGCGAACTCCTCACCTATCTGTCCGCCATCCCAGACAGCCGGGTTGCCTCGTCGCTGCGCGACATCGACCGCTACCGGCCGGACCGGACCTTCCTCGACGAAGTGCGGCAGTTCGAGGCGGAGCATCCGACCTTGGCCGGCCGGGTGCGCGCCCTGAACACCGGCCACGATCTCAGCGCCAAGGTCCTGCACACGACCTTCCTGCACAACGCCGCCGTGCTGCTGACCTCGAACCCGGACCTGCGCGCCGAGCGCTTCGTCTTCACCCTCTATCCTGGGGGCGGCTTCATGCCGAACGATCCCGTGTCGGATGCCAAGCTCCGGCGCGTGCTCGGCGATCGCCGCTTCGCCAAGGTGCTCACGACCCATACCCTGCAGCGCGACTACCTGCTCGACCGGGGCTGGTGCGATCCGGATCAGATCGCCTTCGTCTTCGGCGCCGTCTCGCCCGATTGCTGGAATGTCGCGGCGAGCGCGCGTTGCTCGCGGATCGGGCATCCGCTGCAGGACACGATCCGGATCTGCTTCGTGGCGCAGCGCTATACGGAGTTCGGCATCGAGAAGGGCTGCGACGTCTTCACCGACCTCGTCCGCCGCTACGCGGACGATCCGCGCTTCGAGTGGCACTATGTCGGCGACTGGACGCCGGACCTGCTCGGCCTCACGCGGATCGACCGTGTCCATTTCCACGGCGTGCAGCCGGCCTCGTTCTTCCAGGACTTCTATCCCGGCATGGACATCGTCATCTCGCCCAACCAATCGCCGATAGAGCGCGACGGCGGCCGCGGATCCTTCGACGGCTTCCCGACCACATCCTGCGTCGAGGCGGGCCTGCGCGGCGTGGCGATGTTCCTCTCCGATTCCCTTGCCCTGAACCGCCGGCTCGACGGGACCCCCGCCATGCTGCCCGGCGAAGAATTCGAGCTGATCACGCGCGACGCCGACAGGATCGCCGCCCGGATCGAGTTCTACGCCGGGGACCGCGAAGCGCTCCGGGGGCTCGGCGAGGCCGGCCGGCTCGCCATCCTGCGGGAATACAGCTTCGAGCGGCAGATGCGGCCGCGCCTCGACCTGCTTCGGGGACAGCTCGATGCCGCGTAGAGACGCGGCCCGGCGGATCGCGCGGAGATAGGTGCACGCGCCGATGTTGCGGTTCCTGACCAAGTCCGCGCGCCCGCGGCCCGAAGCCCGCCCGCCGACGGCGCGGCGGATCTCGGTCGTCATCCCATCCTACAACCACGCGGCCTACATCGCGCAGGCGATCCGCTCCGTCCTGGACCAGGACCGCCCGGTCGACGAGCTGATCATCGTCGACGATTGCTCGACCGACGAGTCGCGGGCCGTCATCGCCCGGACGATCGAGGGCTATGCCGGACCTGTCCGGATCCAGTGCGCGCTGCTCGACCGCAACGGTGGGGCGCATGCGGCGATCGCGCTCGGCCTGTCCAAGGCCAGCGGCGACGCGCTCACCATCCTGAACTCAGACGATGCCTATGCCCCCGACCGGTTCCGGGTGATCTGCGATGCGCTGCCGCCGGAGGGTGATTTCATCGCCTTTACGAGTGTCGACTTCATGGACGATTCGGGTGCCCGGCTCGCCGAGGACGACCCAGTCCGCACGTGGTACCGTGACGTCCTCGGCCAGGCGGGGGCCTGCCCGACCGTCGGCTTCGCGCTCCTCCGCCACAACATCGCGGTGACGAGCGGCAACCTCGTCTTCTCGCGCGGGCTCTACGAGACGGTCGGCCCCTTTGCGGCCTACCGCATGTGCCACGACTGGGACTTCCTCATCCGCTGCATGGTCCACGTGGAGCCGGTCTTCGTGCCGACCCCGCACCTCAGTTACCGGACCCATGCGACCAACACGCTCAAATCCACCGGCGACCTGATGCACGGCGAGGGATCGGCGGCGCTGAAGACCTATCTGTCACTGATCGCCCGGGGGGCGACGGACAACCGGCTGGCACCGACGCCCGAGAACTGGCCGGTCTACTTCCGGTTCTTCACCGCGACCTATGCGCCCTGGTTCACCGGCGTGCCGATCGAAACCGTCGCCCGGCAGCTCTTTCCGGACCCGGTGACGCAGCCCGCCTGGCTGTCGACGGAGGCCGGGGCGGCGGGCGGCTTCCGCACCGCCCCCTCCCCCGTGCAGGACGCCCTGGCGCTGCGCCGCGTCGTCGGACTGCTGATGCCGCGCTGACACGCGGCCGGGCGCGCCGATGCCTCAGGGTTGACCGCTCAGGGGGGCAATCGTATCACCCCGCCTCACCCGACAGGAGCGCGCTGTCGCGCCGGTCCCCGGCCGTTCACGCCGCGCCCATGCGCGCCAGCTCCTGAGAGCGTCGCGACTGAGACGGAGCCGACCGTGGGCGAGGACGTGGAAGCGCTGCGGGCCGAGCTCGCCGAGACCCAGGCACGGCTCAAGGAGGCCCAGGGCGAACTCGCCCGTCTGGTACGTCTGGCCGAGGCCGACCTCCAGCGCCGGCGCCCCGGTGAGCAGTCGAGCGTCGTCGCTTCCTCGGTCCGCAGGCCCGCTGCCAAGGAGGTGGCCGCCCGGATCGCCCGGTTCACGCATCTCTACCGCGAGGTTGCCGCTACCACGCCCGATCGTGCCCCCGTCGTGCCCGAGGCGACGATGCTCGGATGGCTCGAAACCTCCGGGTTGTTCGACCGCCAGTACTACCTCGCGTGCAACGACGACGTCGCGAATGCCGGCGCCGATCCGACGCAGCACTATTACAACCACGGCTCCGAGGAAGGGCGCCTCCCCAGCACCCTCTGAGGGTCCGGTCTGAGGAAGGGGCCCGCTGACGCGCGTTCGAGGGATCTGATCGATGCAGGACGGTGCAGGAGAGGCCGTGCCGGCGCTCGAGCCGTGGCAGGACGATTTCGCGACGATCTACGCCAGCGGCCTGTTCGACCATATCGGCTACGCGACGCGCTATCCCGACGTGGGTCTCACTGACCTGTCGCCCCTCGAACATTACGTGAAGTACGGCGCCCGGCTCGGGCGCCGGCCTCGGGCCGACTTCAACGCGCCGCCGGACGAGACCTTCGACGGCAGCTTCGTCAATCCCTTCGCGGCCTGGATACGGGGACGCGCCGAGACCCAGCCCGCGCCGGCCTGGAACCGGCCGGTCGTCTCGGTCCTGTGCATCAGCTACAACCAGGCGGCCTTCATCCGGCAGACGCTGGAGAGCATCCTCGGCCAGGCCACGGATTTCCCCTTCGAGCTGCTGGTCGGCGACGACCGCTCCACGGACGGGACCGCCGAGATCATCGCCGAGTACGCCGCGCGCCACCCCAACCTCGTGGCGGTCCTGCGCGGCGAGAATCTCGGGCCGAACCGGAACTTCGCCGACCTCACGTCCCGTGCCCGCGGCGAGTTCGTGGCGATCTGCGAGGGCGACGATTACTGGACCGACCCGCGCAAGCTCCAGCGGCAAGTCGATTTCCTGCGGGCGCGCCCGGAATTCACCCTCTGCTTCCACCGGGTGCGCGTCGTCTACGAGGACATGCCGGGGGTCGACGAGCTGTACCCGAAGCAGTGCAGCCCGCAGCCGTCGCTGTCCGACCTCGTGGCGCACAACTTCGTCCAGACCAACAGCGTGCTCTACCGCTGGCGCTACCACGGCGAGGAGGCGTTCGTGTTCGACGAGGGCATCGCCCCCGGCGACTGGTACGTCCACTTGATGCACGCCGAGGTCGGGCGCGTCGGCTTCCTGCCGGAGGTGATGGCGGTCTACCGCAAGCACGCCGCCGGGATGTGGGCGACCTACGCCACAGAGCTCGCCCGCCACAAGAAGCTCGGCAACTCCGAGATCGCGTTCTTCCGCAAGCTGCGCGGCCATTTCGGCGGCCGCTACGCGGCGGGCTACGAGGCCGCGCAAAAGTCGATCTTCCGGCGGCTGGCCGAGGCCTATCTCGACGAGGAGGACGTGCCGAGCCTTGGGCGCCTGATCGACGCCAACCCCGACATCGCCCGGACGGCCCTGCACGATATGGGCCTCGACGCCCCCGAGGTGCTCACTGGCGACCCCGACGCCCTGCGCGCGTGGCTCATGGAGCAGCTCACGGTCAGCGTCATCGTCACGGCCTACAACCACGCCGCCCATATCGGCCGCTGTCTCGACGCGGTGCTGGGCCAGCGCGGGCTGTTCCGGCTGCAGGTCGTGATCGGCGACGACAAGTCCACCGACGGCACCGCGGAGATCGTCGAGCGCTACCGGGCGCGCGACCCGGAGCGGATCGCGGTGCGGCCCCGGCCGCACAATCTCGGCATGCTGCGCAACATGCAGGACTGCCTCGCCGCCTGCACGGGCCGGTACATCGCCTTCTGCGAGGCGGACGATCACTGGCTGTCGGACCGCAAGATCGCGATGCAGATGCGGATGCTGCGCAACGACCGCAAGCTGGACATGTGCTTCAACTGGGTGCTGCTCCACTACCCGGCAACCGGCTCCTACGTCCCGCACGACGAGCAGGGCCGCTATCCGACCGGCACGATCAGCTTCCCGGTCCTGGCCAACTCGCCGCTCACCGCGAACTTCTCGTGCTGCTTCTACCGCGCCGAGGCTCTGCGCCGGGTGCCGGAAGCCTATTACGCGAACGCCTCGGCGGCCGACTGGCTGATGAACCTCTACGTCGCCGACAAGGGCCGGATCGCGTTCCTGCGGGAGCTGCTCTCGGTCTACACGGTCCAAGAGAAGGGCCAGTGGTCGGGCCTGCCGGAAGACATCAAGAACACCCGGATCGCACAGTACCAGAAGGAGTTCGCCGCCATCTTCGGCGAGGGGCGCGGCTTCGAGAAGTACGAGGTCGGTTGCACGGTGGCCGAGCTCGACGGCGAGCTGCCGGATTCCTTCGCCCGCGCGAACCTGGAGGCCCCCCAGGACCGGGTCTGGTCCGAGATCCAGGACGGGCAGGTGGTGCTGGCCGGCTGGGTCGTCTCGGCGAACCGCGCCAAGGCGACGCTGATCGTGGAGGCCGACGGCGAGGTCCAGCGCATCCCCGCGGACGTCCACCGGCCGGACGTGATCGCGGCGGTGCTGGGCGACATGCCGACCACGATGGAGGAGGCCCGCTGCGGCTTCCGCTTCACCCTGCCCTACGCGCTCCACCTCGAAGTGCTGCTCTCCATCGAGGTCGAGCACGAGGTCGTACCCTGGCTCTCGGTGATCTTCACCCACCGGGTGAAGCGGGCGGCCGAGCGGGGCTGATCCCGGGCGGGGCGTCGCGACACGCGGGGTGGCGCACTTCGAGCCGGCCCTATCGCCGCCGACCGCCGAGCAGGTGTCGCACCCGGGCCAGCGGCGTGCGGGTGCGGGCCCGGTTCAGGGCGCCGCGGATCTCGGCGGCCAAGCGGGCCGCGACGATCTCGCGGGCGGGATCGTCGTAGTGGACGATGTCGTAGAAGGTTCCCTCCTCCCGATCTCGGAAGATGCCGCTGAGGTCGAGGGCCGTGAAGGTGCGCCGGTACGGGCGCCGCGCCGCGAGCTGCGCGGTGAATGCCTCCAGCTTGGCGTATTGACGGTCGAGATAGGCCAGGAACGCCCCCGAGGCGACGCCGCTCTCCACCTCGGTGAGGTGGCGCTTGCGCAGGATCGTCGGTTGCAGGACGCTGACGATTGGCACCCCGTGGTCGTGGGACAGCTTGGTCAGCCGGTGCGCCGCCAGTTCGTAATGGTGGACGATCGCGTCCTCCCAGCCGGGGCTCTGCCAGCCCACCTCGGCCCGCAGCCGCTTCAGCTCCTCGTAGATCAGCGTGATCAGCGCCTCGTAGGACAGGCCGTCCTCGCGGGCGCGGGGATCGTGCGTGTCGAAGAAGTGGTCGTAGAGCCGCTGGGTGATGAAGGCGTTGTAGGGGTGGCCCGGCCGGGGATCGTAGGTCCAGGGCTGGAACAGGTCGGTGCTGCCGCTGAGCACGAGGATCACGTCGGGGCTGTAGGTCACCAGGCGCGACCAGATCAGGTGGGTCATCTGCGTGAGGCAGCTCGACATCACCCCGAAATTGTAGACCTTCGCGCTCTCCAAGCCGTCGGCCCGCAGGATCCGCTCGATGCGGCCCGGCAGGGTGTTGGCGATGTCGCCGCCGTCGATCGTGGTCGAGTCGCCGACGACTAGGATCCGGGTCTCGCCCTCCTGTTTGCGCTCGACGATCGGGGCGGCGTTCAGGAAGCCGTCGGCGTCGAACGGGACGCCGTAATGGCTCGCCCCCGGCTTGCCGGCGAACTGGATGAACGGGCTCGGATAGCGCGTGTTCGAGTCGAGATAGCCGAAATGGTGCAGGAACTTGCGCCGGCGCGCCGCGTCCTCGCTCTCCGGCGGGGCCCAGATCTGCTCGACTTCCGGCGCGGTCAGAGCCGCCATCATTGTGTCCCTGAGCGCCGCGTAGCCGACGGCGTTGAGCCGGACGCCGTCGTCGCTGAGATCGGGCCTGAGCGCACCCGCTTCGGTGGCCAGGACGGCGTCGTAATCGATGAACTGCGCCCCGTACGCCTGCACGTGAGCGCGCAGCCACGCGTTGACTTGCCCGATGAGCGGGATCGGCAAACCGGCCGCGGCCGGCGAGGCCGGATCCACTGGGGGAACCGAGCCGACCCAGGTCCGCACGTGGAGGTCGCGCGCGTCCTGCAGCATGGCGGCGAAGTCGGTCACGATGCTGTCCAGCGACGGTACGCCCCTGCCGCTGAGGATGTCGTCGCGGCCGCCGATGAGGTGGAGGCCGCGGGCACCGTAGAGGGCGATCTCGGAGCGAAGCCGGCGGCCCATGTCCCGGATCGACTGCCCGGCGATTCCGCGCGCGACCGTCTGCGGGCCGGAGAAGAGCACCGGTGTCTCGGCGACCAGCTCCGCCGTGACCGAATCGCCGAAGAACAGGATCGGCCCGAACGGGAACAGCGGCTTGTCCTGCATCGGCGTGCTCATGCCGTCGCGATCCGGGACGGCGTCAGCGCGCCGCGAAGATCTCGATCCCGTCGAGGTGCAGGTGCTGCTCCTCGTCGAGATCGATCTTGAGGTAGCGGAACCGCGCGTTATCGAACCGCAGGTGGAGGGGCAGGCCGGGATGGCAGTGGGCATCCACGGCGTCGAAGACGAGGCGGTAATCGCCGTCGGTCTCGCCCAGCCAGACCCGCATCAGCTGCGCCCGCTCGCTGAGCTGCCCCCAGCGATTGTAGATCCGGATCTCCGAGACCCGCTCGACCGCGCCGAGATCGAGGACGAACCAGGGATCCCGGTCGAGCCCGGTGTGGAAGAAGAAGGACGGGTCGCCGGTGGTGCGTTCGCCGTAGATTCCCGTGGTGCCCGACCAGGGGGAGGCGGAACTCGCCGTCCAGGTCTTGCCCAGCGCGATGTTCTTGGAGGGCCGCATCGCCACCAGCGTGTCCATCTCCAGCTCGTCGATCAGCGTCCGGATCTGCTTGGACGGCTGGCGCAGCGGCGGGATCTCTAGGTCTAGCTTGTAGATCAGGTTCGACAGGATGCTCTGGTCGAAGCGGTGGTCGATGAAGCCCTCGAGATCCGGCAGCCCCATCTGGTTCGGGATGTCGGTGACGACCCGCGGATCGCCCGCGTAGCGCAGCCACTCGGCCACGAGCCGGCGGGTGGCGGGGCTCACCATGAAGGCGATCCAGGAGGCCTGGATCTGGTCGGCGTCCCAGTAGCGCGCCGCGTCGCAGTCCATCAGCACGAAGCAGTCGCGCTTGGTCCAGGCCCGCTGGGGCTTCCCGTGCAGCACGCCCACCGCGACCCGGTGCTGCGAGCCGTCGAGCCAGGTGAGCAGCGGCGCCACCGGCGGCAGCGGGTCGTCGCCGACCGCCTGCATGCCGGTGTCGCTGAAGACGACGAAGTCGCCGTCGCGGCGCTTCTCCAGCGCCTCGGCGATGACGTAGGGCTTCCAGGCCCAGTTGCCGGCGCCCCGGGACCGGTCGAGGATCTCCCGGTGCTCCCGGTAGAACGGCGTCGCGCGCAGCCGGTCGGGGGACCAGCTCTCGATCGTGTCGAAATCGCCCGTGGCGGCGGCCGAGGCCACCAGCCGCCGCTGGCTCTCGACGTAGTGGTACTTGGCGGCGAAGCTGACCAGGGTGGTGTGGCGCGGCCGGAGCCGGCGCCGCAGCCGCATCAGCACCTCGGCCCGGTGCATGTCGAAGGCGTTGACCTGCAGGGCCTCGGGGGATGGGTCAGCGCTGGCCAAGTCTGTCCTCCGGCGGTGGCTCGAGGGCTTGTCACCGGTTTTGCCGGCTTCGGCAAGGCGGCCGCGGCGGGGCCGGGCTCAGGCGTCGTCGAACGCGAGGTTCTCAGCCGGATACGCGAGCATCAGCGCGCGGCGCTCGGGCGAGTTGTCCCACTCGCCGACCTTCGTGTAGCCGCCGGCGACGTCCAGCACCTCCACGACCCGTCCGATGGTCGGGATGCTCTTGAAATGCTGCGGCCAGCCTGAGGCGAAGTAGAAGACCTGCTCGACGTGCTCGGAGAGCTGGCACACCCCCGGCCCGAACGTGCCGAGCCCGAAGATGAGGTAGCGCCCGTTCATCAGCGCCGCGACGTCGTCGATGAGGGAGCCGCTCTGGGTCGTCAGCGGCACGCCGATCTCGGCGATCCACGCTTCCAGCGCCGGGATCACCGGGTTGAGCCGGTTCTCGAACACCATCTTGATCCGGGCGATGCGGCCCTCTGCCAGGAGCCGCCGGATCACCATCTGGTAGAAGGCGAGCGGCGGCTGCGGGTAGGTCGGCGCCACCCAGGTGCTGAAGATGTCCCCCGAGCGGATGTGGATCAGCAACTCGTCGTCGGGCTTGGCGGGGATCTCCGCCGGCAGACGGTTGAACAGCGGCCGGATGCAAGTCCGCACGATGTCCCGTGTCTCGTCGGGGCCTAGGGTGCCGGCGAGCTGCTGGATGCCGAGGTCGAAATACATCCCCGACAGGAAGGCGCCCGCCTCCGGCAGCGGCTCCGAGCCGGGGATGAAGGTGAGGCCGCCGCAGGTCAGCGGGCCGGTCAGGCCGATCACCTCGCTCCGGTCGGCGGCCGGGAGCTTGATGTATTTCAGGTTCAGGTTGCGGGCGATGCCGATGGCGAGCAGCAGCTGGATCAGGCAGTTGCCGAAGGCGCCGCATTCGTAGAGCGCGAGCCCGACCAGGGCGCGGGAGCGCGGCCGCTCGGCGCCGACGAGGCGGTAGGAGACGTAAACGTTCGCGCCGGGCCGCTCGTCGGCCATGTCGAAGGGCACGTCGAGCACGCGCCGCAGGGCGATGAGGTCGAAATCCGCCCGGTCGCACAGCACCCGCGCCTCCGGCGGCGCCCCTCCGGCGGGGCCGTCCGGGGTGACGCGGACGTGGCGCGCCCAGGCGCCCTCCCCGGTGGCGAGCACCAGGCTCGCGGGCCCGCTCCGGGCCGCGTCGAGGTCGGCCGTGCGCCAGGCCTGCCCGTCGTCGGAGAGGGCGAGGCGCGGCGGCGAAGCCGAGATGGTCGCGATCTCGACGCGGCGGATCGGGCAGCGGAAGCCGAGATCGACCTGGAAGCTCGGTGAGCCGGCCGGGTGATCGGTCGCGCCGGCCGCGGCGTCCGCGCGGTGCCAGGGCCGGCCGAACGCCGCATCGATCAGGTCGCCGTTCATCGCGTCTCGCGGTGCGAAGGGAGCGGTCCGAGGCCCGTGCCCCGAGCCCCACTCTGTCGAGGCGGGCGCCCGGGTCCCGTCACCCGGGCGTGCGCGGGCGGGCGCCGGCGCCCGTGGGCTAGCCGTCGAGCCCGAGCATCAGCCCCAGATTCTGCACGGCCGCCCCGGAGGCGCCCTTGCCCAGATTGTCGAGGCGCGCGACCAGCACCGCCTGCCCGTGCTCGGCCGAGCCGAACACGCGCAGCTCCAGCCGGTCGGTGTCGTTGAGATCCTCCGGCTCGATCTTCTCGCGGTGCGCGCCGGTGGCGGCACCCGGCACGACCTGCACCAGGGGCTGCCCGGCGTACCAGTCGCGCAGGGCCGCCTCGAGGTCGGAGGCGCTGGGCCGGCCCGGCAGGGTCTCGAGGTGGAGCGGCACGCTCACCAGCATGCCCTGCCGGAAGTTGCCCACCGACGGCACGAAGATCGGCCGCCGGGTGAGCCCGCTGTAGCACTGCAGCTCCGGCAGGTGCTTGTGGGCGAAGCCGAGACCGTAAAGCTGGAACGGCGGCGCCGTGCCCTGCTCGTAGGCCTCGATCATGCTCTTGCCGCCGCCGCTGTAGCCGCTGACCGCGTTCACGCTGATCGGGTGGTCGGCCGGGATCAGGCCGCCCTCCACCAGCGGGCGCAGGAGCGCGACGCCGCCGGTCGGGTAGCAGCCCGGATTGGCGACCCGCCGGGCGCGGGCCACCGCCGCGCCCTGCTCCCGGGTCAGCTCCGGGAAGCCGTAAGTCCAGCCCTCCGCGACCCGGTGGGCGGTGCTGGCATCGAGGACGCGCGGACCGCCGCCGGGCAGGCTGTCGGCCAGAGCCACGGTCTCCTTGGCGGCCTCGTCCGGCAGGCAGAGCACGACGAGGTCGACCTCGGCGAGCAGCGCGCGCTTGGCCGCCGGATCCTTGCGGTGCTCCGGGGCGATGCTGCGCAGGGCGACCCGCCCGTCGCGCTCCAGGCGCTCGCGGATGCCGAGACCGGTCGTGCCGGCCTCTCCGTCGATGAACACGGTGGGCTTCGTCGCGCCTGCGCCAGACATCGCTCGTCTCGCTCTCTAGAAAAATGCCTCGCCGCCCGAGTCGGGCACCGCGGCCGGGAATCAGGTGCGCGCGGTGCGACAGGCTGTCAACGACCGTGCAGCGGCCTGAAAACGCGAAAGGGCGGCTCCCGCAGGAACCGCCCTCTCCGTGACACCGGTGTGATCGGGTATCAGCGCTTGGAGAACTGGAAGCTGCGGCGGGCCTTCTTGCGGCCGTACTTCTTGCGCTCGACCACGCGGGCGTCGCGGGTGAGGAAGCCCTCACGCTTCAGCGGGGCGCGCAGCTCCGGCTCGTAGTAGGTCAGGGCCTTCGACAGGCCGTGGCGCACCGCGCCGGCCTGGCCGGAGAGGCCGCCGCCCGCCACCGTGACGGTGATGTCGTACTGGTCGACGCGGCCGGCGATCTCCAGCGGCTGGCGCAGGATCATGCGCAGCACCGGGCGGGCGAAGTAGGTCTCCACCGGGCGCTTGTTGATCGTCACCGTGCCGCTGCCGGGCTTGATCCAGACGCGGGCGACCGCGTCCTTGCGCTTGCCGGTGGCGTAGGCGCGGCCCTGCGCGTCCAGCTTCTGGACGTGGACGGGGGCCTCGTTGGCGGGGTCGACCGCGCCGGTGTTCGACCGGTTGAGGTCGGCGAGGGACTGCAGGGTCGCCATGATCAAGCGCTCACGTTCTTGCGGTTGAGGGCGCCGACGTCGAGCGCCTGCGGCTGCTGGGCCTCATGCGGGTGCTCGGTGCCCTTGTAGACGCGGAGATTGCCGAGGATCTGGCGGAAGAGCGGGCCGCGCGGCAGCATGCGCTCCACGGCCTTCTCCACCACGCGCTCGGGGAACCGGCCCTCGAGGATGAACTTGGCAGTCCGCTCCTTGATGCCGCCCGGATAGCCGGTGTGGTAGAAATAGCTCTTCTGATTGTACTTACGCCCGGTGAACTTCACCTTCTCGGCGTTGATGACGATGACGTTGTCGCCGCAATCGACGTGGGGCGTGTAGGCGGCCTTGTGCTTGCCGCGCAGGCGCATCGCCACGATCGACGCGAGGCGGCCGACGACGAGGCCCTCCGCGTCGATCACGATCCACTTCTTGTCGACCTCGGCGGGCTTCAGCGAGGTGGTCTTCATAGCCAAATCCCAGGGGTTCCGACGGACCGGACCCCGACGCGTCGGGATCCGCGGACATCGGGGTGCCGAAAAACGAGCCGCCGCGTGGGGCACACGCGGCGGCGGTGCCGGGTGCATAGACGGCCCCGGATGCTGGGTCAACAGAGAAATGCAGGATCTCAGAAAAGCTATTTCGTTCAATAGGTTGACGGTTGAGGTATCAGAATACCGCTAGCCGTCGGAGCGCCGGCCACGCTCCGCGATGGTCAGCTTCTGGACGCCCTTGGCCGCCAGCACCGGTTTCCGGGCGCTGAGGATCCGGGAATTCACGCCGGTCCAGCCGATCTCGCCGGAGAGCCGGCCGTACTCGATCTTGGGGCAGCGGTTCATGATCACCGTCAGGCCGCGCGCCTCGGCCCGGGCGGCGGCCGCGTCGTCGCGCACGCCGAGCTGCATCCAGATCATCTTCGGCGGCGGCGTCAGCGCCAGCGCCTCGTCGACCAGCGGCCCGGCGGCTGCGGAGTTGCGGAAGATCTCGACCATGTCGATCGGCTGGTCGCCGAGCGCGGCCTGGACCTCGGCGAGGGAGGCGACCACCCGGCGCCCGAGCAGGTCCTGGCCGGCGAGGCCGGGATTGACCGGCGTCACCGCGTAGCCCCGGTCGAGGAGGTATTTCAGGACGATCCAGCTCGGGCGTGCCGGATTCGCCGAGGCGCCCACCAGCGCGATCGTGCGCGTGCCGTTCAGGATCGTGCGGATCTGCGCGTCTGGGTAGCGGGCGTGCCGCTCCACGAGCGCTGCCGCGTCGCTGGGCGCGGGTGGCCGGTTCTCGTGGCCCGTCTCGTCCATGGCGTTTTCCCTCGTCGTCCGGATGATCGCGGGTCGTGTCGCGCTTCTCGCCGCGCTTCTGGCCGCGTGTCGCGCTGCTGTCCCGGCTTCGGCGCGGCCGCCGTCACAACCGCCAGACCTCGTAGCCCAGCCGAGCGAACGGCGCCTTCTCGAAGAACGCCTTCACGTCCACGATCAGGCCGCCGGGCTTCACCCGGGCGGCGATCGCCTCCGGACCAAGCCGGGCGTAGTCGCGATGCGGGACTGCGATCACGGCCGCGTCCGCGCCGGCGGCCAAGTCGGCCCAGTCGACGAGGTCGATGCCGTACTCGGCCCGGGCTTCCGCCTCGGAGGCGCGGGGATCGTGGACCGACACGGCGCAGCCGAATTCCTCGAGTTCCCGCACGAGGTCGGCGACCTTCGAGTTGCGCAGGTCCGCGCAGTTTTCCTTGAAGGTCAGGCCGAGGACGATCACCCGCGCCCGCCCGGTCCCGCCGCGCCGGACGATCCGCTTCACCGTGCTGCGGGCGACGTGGGCCGCCATGCTGTCGTTGATCCGCCGCCCGGCCAGGATCACCTGCGGGTGGTAGCCGATCATCGCGGCCTTGTGGGTCAGGTAATAGGGGTCGACGCCGATGCAGTGGCCGCCGACCAGCCCGGGGCGGAACGGCAGGAAGTTCCACTTGGTCCCCGCCGCCGCGAGGACCTCCTGCGTATCGAGGTCGAGCTTGTCGAAGATCAGCGACAGCTCGTTCATGAGCGCGATGTTCAGGTCGCGCTGGGTGTTCTCGATGACCTTGGCGGCCTCGGCCACCCGGATGGACGAGGCGGCGTGGAGCCCCGCCTCAATGATCGACCCGTAGAGGGCCTTGAGCCGCTCCAGGGTCTCGGGGGTGTCGCCGGCGACGATCTTCACCACCTGGGTGAGGCTGTGCTCCCGGTCGCCCGGGTTGATCCGCTCGGGCGAGTAGCCGACGAAGAAGTCCGTCTTCCAGCGCAGGCCCGAGGCCCGCTCCAAGACGGGGATGCAGATCTCCTCGGTGGCGCCGGGATAGACGGTCGACTCGAACACCACGGTCGCGCCCAGACGCATATGCCGGCCGACGAGGTCCGAGGCTCGGACCAGCAGGTCGAAATCGGGGCACTGGGCCGCGTCCACCGGGGTCGGGACCGTGACGACGATCACGTCCGCCGCGCCCAGCGTGGTCGGGTCGTCGGTGATCGCGAGGTGTGCGGCGGCCTGGAATGCCTCCGCGTCGATCTCCCCGGCCGGGTCGTACCCGGCCCGGTAGGCCGCCACCTTGTCGGCGGCGCGCTCGTAGCCGATCGTGGGCCGCCCCCGGCCGAACGCCAGGGCGAGCGGGAGTCCCACATAGCCCAGGCCGACGATCGCCACGCTGTCCGCCGGGCGGTCCGCCGGGTCGTCCACTGAGCTATCTGCCGCCCCTTCAGCCACGCCGGATCCTTCTGCGGGCTCGGAAGGCGCCGATGACGATCCGGCCGCCGGGCGCGTATAGGGGCGGTCCGCGCCGGCGTCGACCCGCCTCGGCCCGCGCGGAGCACGTCCCCGGACCGCTGACGGGGTGAGCACGGGGCGAGACCGTGGGGGGTGAGGATGCCCGATCTCCGCTGGACCGAGGGGCCTGTCCACTGCACCGACCTCGTCGACGGGACCGGCAAGGTCTTCGGCTACGTCGGCCCCTGCGCCGCGGGCACGCGCGGCTACGTCGTCCAGTCCGGGTCGGAATGGCCGCCGCGCCGCGCCGCCTTCGCGGATCACCCCGCGGCCGCGGCGGCCCGCGCCTGGGTCGAGGCCGCGGTGTCCGCGCGCGCCTTCCGGCCCATCCGTATCCTTAGGGACGATGGAGCGTCGACTTCCTGATCGCCCGGCGCGATTCAGGAACTCGTCAGGTTCGCTCGGCTTTGTTGTGGCGTGGAGTGGAGGCGCCCGATGGCCGAAATCTGCATCACGGAAGACCAGAACGGACGGTGGACCGTGTACACCGCCGGACTGGTGGTGACCGATCTGACGCGCGAGGCCGCCGAGGCCTTCGCGGCGAGCTACCGCCGCGTCACGGCCGGCTGAGCAACGGGCCTTTTCAACCCGCGGGGCGGCCTCGCGGAGCGCCGGCGCGTTCGGGCTCCGGGGCGCGCCGTGCTATGAGGTCCGCCGAGCCCCGATCGCCCATTCGCGGGCAATGAGGTCGATCATCATGCGCCTGTTCATGCTCGCCGCCGCCCTGCTGGCGCTGCCCGCTCCCGCCTCGGCGCTGTGCCGCTGCACCTGCATCCGGGGCGAGATGAAGGCGATCTGCCAGGAGACCGACCTCACGGTCCCGATCTGCCAGGGTCTCTGCGAGACCACGATCCGGCAGGACCGGGTCATCACGCCGCTGGCCGGCGGCCGGCAGGCCTTCGAGCCAGCCCAGTCGACCAACCCCGCGCCGGGCGGCCTCGTGTCCCCTGATCTCAGCCTGGACACCAACCCGAACGGCACTCAGCTCGGAACTCCGAGCCAGCTCTCCGGGAGCGTCGGGTCGAGCCTGTCCTCCGGTAGCGGGCGCTGAGTCACGAAAAAGCCCCGCGCGGCGGGTGCCGGCGGGGCTGAAGGTTGAGGACGCCCGGTGCGTTACGCCGAGCGACTGCGCCTAGAGTAGCATCATTCTGCGCGATGGGAAGTTATCGCGAAGAGAAACCAAGACTATTTTTTGCCGATGGCCCTCGAAACAACGAGAAATTCCCCGCTCGGCCAGGCCGGGCGGGGTCGATCGCAACGGATCCATGGCGAGAGGCCGCGCGGAACCTTGGTCCGGGGCCCGTCCGACTTAAGACTGGGTCTTCAGATAGGCGATGAGGTCGTTGATCTTCTTGTCGTCAGCGATGCCCTGGAAGATCATCTTGTTGCCGGGCACCTTCGCCTTCGGGTTCTTCAGCCACTCGTGCAGGTTGGCCTCGTCCCAGGTGATGCCGGAGTTCTTCAGGGCGGCGGAGTAGTTGTAGCCCTCGTAGGTGCCCGCCTTGCGGCCGACGACGCCCTTCAGGTCGGGACCCACGCCGTTCTTCTGGAAGTTGTGGCACGCCTTGCAGGGGGCGAACGCCTTCTCGCCGGCCGCGGCGTCGCCGGCGTCCTGGGCCTGCGCGGCGAAAGGCATGACAACGGCGAGAACTGCGCCGATTACAAGCATACGCATGTATTAACCCCAATCCTTGAAGTAAACCTTGCGGTTTTGACACAAAAAACGCGCGATGCAAGCGAAAAAATCTGTGACTAAGCGCAGATTATATTGGTCGCCGCCTCATATCATTTCGAAGTCCATGCCGGCCGCGGTGGCGAGCCTTCGCGGCCGGCGCGCCGCTCCGTGGCGCGCTGCCGCTCATGCGTGGCCCAGCACGCCCGCAGAGCGGGAGCCGGCGAACCTGAGAATGCTTCCAACCTTGGCATGTCGGGATGTTGACGTGCGCCGCGGCGCGATAATCCCTCCGGATCCAGAAAATCCGTCTGGTCTTGGGGGCCGAGGGCGGCGCGCACAAACAAGGGCCCGCCACGGCAGGTCGGGGTGGGTCCCGCGGGCGCGGTCGGGGCTAGGCGGTGAGCGGCAGTCGGATCGCCGGAGGGCGGGGCTCCGGCGCCTCGAATTGCGCGGCGAGGATCGTCGTCTTCAGGATGCGGAGTGTCGCCTTCATCGGGCGGAGCATCGTCGGTCGTTGGCTGGTCATGACGGCTCCGCGGCTTCCTCCGAGGGCCTATGCTCCCGAATGGTTACATCCGTTTCATAGGCGCCTAGTGGTGCGAGTCTAACGCTTGGTGCCCGCGTTTGGCGGCCTGGATGATGCGGTCCGGGTCTGCAGTCCAGACGAAGGGCTTTGGGTTGCCGTTGCTCTCGGCGATGAAGCATTTGATGGCTGTCTGAAGTTCGACGAGAGAGCCAAACACACCGCGTCGCAGCCGTCGTTTTGCGAGGTTGGCGAAGAAGCCCTCGATGGCGTTGAGCCAGGAGGCGGAAGTAGGCGTGAAGTGGAAGGTTCAGCGCGGGTGGCGGTCGAGCCAGGCGCGGACCTTCGGGTACTTGTGAACGGCATAGTTATCCAAGATTGCGTGGACGACCTTTCCGGTCGGGACTGTCGCCTCGACCGCGTTGAGAAAGCGGATGAACTCCTGATGCCGGTGGCGCTGCATGCAGCGGCCGATCACCTTGCCCTCCAGGGCGTCCAGAGCGGCCAACAAGGTCGTGGTGCCGTGGCGCTTGTAGTCGTGGGTGTGCGTCGTGGGCTGACCCGGCTTCATCGGCAACGGGTCCTGCGTTCGGGCCAGCGCCTGGAGCTGCGACTTCTCGTCGACGGAGAGCACCGCGGCATGAGCCGGTGGATCGACGTATAGGCCAACGACATCGCGCAGTTTGGCGGCGAAGACGGGGTCGGTGGGAAGCTTGAACTGCCGCATCCGACGCGGCTGCAGGCCGTGCCCGCGCCAGATCCGCTCACCGACGAGACGCTGATGGATGCGGCCTTAGCCATGGCCGCCGCCGTCCAATGCGGGGACTGCCAGGAATTCCGTGTGCGGGCGGCGGATTGAACATCACGCCGCCATGGCCCAGGCGAAGCGCTCGCCGAATATGACGGCAAACTGCGCCTTGGCCATGACCCACTCACGCAGGCCCATCTTCCACGCCTTCTCGGAGCGGTTCAAGACCAGCTAGAGCAGCTTCAGCGCGGCCTCGTCGGTCGGGAAGTGACCGCGGGCGCGCACAGCTCGGCGCAGCGTGGCGTTCAGGGCCTCGATGGCGTTCGTGGTGTACAGGATCCGGCGAACCTCGCTGGGGAAGGCATAGAACGGGATCACCTCGCCCCAGGCTCGTCGCCAGCTCTGGGCGATGGCCGGGTAGCGTCGACCCCATTCGCTCGTCTCGAAGGCCGCCAAAGCTGCCTCGCCAGCCGCGGCATCGAGCGCGCGGTAGATGTCCTTCAGCGCGCCGCCACGAGCTTGCGGTCCTTGTAGGACACGAAGTCGAGGCTGTGGCGCAGGAGGTGGACGATGCAGGTCTGGACCAGCGCCTCGGGGAACACCGCCCGGATCGCATCGGGGAAGCCCTTCAGGCCATCGACCACGGCCAGCAGCGCGTCCTCGACGGCGCGGTTCCTGAGTTCGTTCATGACCCGCAACCAGAACTTGGCGCCCTCGTTCTGCTCCAGCCACAGGCCGAGGATCTCTTTGGCGCCGTCGGCGCGCACGCCCAGCGCGATATGGACGGCCTTGTTGCGGACCACGCCCTTGTCGCGCACCTTGATCCGCAGGGCGTCGAAGAACACGATCGGATAGACCGGCTCGAGCGGCCGGGCTTGCCAGGCGGCGACCTCCTCCAGGACCGCGTCGGTCACCGCGCTGATCAGGTCGGGTGAGACCTCGATGCCGTAAAGCTCACGCAGGTGCGCGACCATCTCCCGGGTGCTCATGCCACGCGCGTACTGCGTCCGCCGGCGGCCGTGTTCTTCGCCTCGCCGGACCGGAAGGGCGAGCGTCCGCTCACGCATCTGGCGGCGTTCTCCGGCATATTGCAGGTGGATGGCTATGCCGGCTTCAACGGGCTCTACGAGGGCCGTCGTCCGGGCGGCGCGTTGATCGAGGCCGCCTGCTGGGCGCACACCCGTCGCAAGTTCTTCGATGTTCATGCCAGGACCGGCTCGGCGGTCGCCTTCGAGGCCCTGGAACGGATCGGCGCGATCTACGAGGTCGAGCGATCCGTCAGCGGCAAGCCTCCCGACGAGCGCCTGCGGCAGCGCCAAGCTCGATCCAAACCGCTCGCAGCGGCCCTGAAGGCCTGGGCGGCGACGATCCTGCCGCAGCTCTCCGGCGGCTCCGATCTCGCCAAGGCGTTCCGCTACATGCTGGTGCGCTGGACGGCACTGATCCGGGTCTTCGGCGACGGCCGGATCGTGCTTGACAACAAACCGGTCGAGCGGGCGCTGCGGTCCGTCGTGATCGGGCGCAAGAACTACCTGTTCGCCGGCTCGGAGCGCGGCGCCGAGCGAGCCGCGGCGTTCTACACGCTGATCGAGACGGCCAAGCTCAACGGGCTCGATCCGGAGGCCTACTTGCGCGACGTGCTCACCCGCCTCGCCGATCATCCAGCCAAACGCCTGGCCGAACTCCTGCCCTGGAACTGGTCGCCGGTCACCGCTGGTGCTCAGGCCACCTAATCAACACGGCCGCTCGCCGAGCGCTTACGGTGTACTGGCGATGCACGCCGCACGACGCTTTGCCCCGCTTGAGAAAGCCAGTCTCGCCGAGAACCAGAACAGCATCCGGGTCGGTCAGGGTTTCCAGGGCATAGTCCCGCACGACGTCGCGCAGGGCGTCGGCATCTCAGCGTCCGAGACCGAGCACGGCCTGCTGACGCCAGGGACCGGGATCGCCCGCAGCTTCCGCCCACATCCAACCGGTCTTGCGCCGCTCCGCGCCGAGCAGTCCGTCCAGGAATGCTCCCGCCAAGGCTGCCACCCGCTCCTGAGCAAACAGCGGGCGCATGCGTACCTTCACCTCTCGCAGCTAAGAGGCCCAGAGTTCCTGCACCCATAATGCGCGAAGCATGGTGCCGCAAGAAGTCAGAATCTCGCCAAAAACGCAACTGTAATGCTAGTGGGCAGTCCAAATACTGCCATCACAATACACCGGTGTGCGAACCGTGCCGCCGCCGGTCAGAGCACCGCGATAGGCCGGTGCGGCCGCATCGGAAACGACCGCAAGGCTGTCCCTGTTCATCGCATTGCACGCTGGCAGCGTCGAGACCGTGTACGCCTTCAGCTTGAATAAGCTGTCCATGTTCAAGCTGGCATCCGGCGCGACGTGGTAAGCGTTGAAGGCAGTGCCGCCGGGGCCGAAGGCGGCAGCCGAATTAGCGACTTGCCAGTAGTAGTTGCCGTTGCCTGCCGAGACGAACCGCTGATAACCGCCGTTGGCGCCACCGGTTACGGGGTCGGCGAAGGTGAGGCCGCCATGCTGCCCCGTAAACGTCGCCCCGCCACCATCTCGCACGACCCGCATCCGCTCGATTCCGCTGACTGCGTCAAGGAGCGTGTAGGCGTTGGCTGTCGCATCGAAGCCCCAGCTCATCCGCGCGGACGGGGGACCCGCTGTTGTGCGGCCAGAGTTGTCCACGAGGTAATTTAGGCTTGATGGATCTCGGGTCTGGGCTCCGGTGTAATAGTACATCCATCCCGCGCTTGAGGAGACGGCAGAAGCGTGGTGAGCTGACCAACCGGTCCCGATGCGAGCTTCTTGTACTTCGCCATAACCGCGACCACCGGACAGCCCTGTAGGACTTTCAATAAAGCCGAGCAGCGAGTGAAAACTCAGATACTCATTGCCGCTGGCATCAATCAAGCCCACGCCGCCTTCCAGAATGATGGGTGCGCCGCTTTCGTCTGATGCCACGGAAGTCAGATTGTCACGGCGCTTCAGCACGTCGCCGACATAAGCGGCGGTATCGCCCTTCTTGCCTTGGCGCGCGATGCTTATGAGTGTGTCAAGTTCGCCTTCCCCCGCCGCCGCCCCAGTTGCAGTCTGCCAGTTATCCTTTGTCGTGGATGTCAACGCGGCGAAGTCGGCTGAGCCTGGGCCGAAAGTTCCAGATCCAACTGTGTTCCGGACGAGGGTTGTCGTTCCGAGTAGTGTGCGCGCAGGTGCATTGCGGCGCGAGTAGAGGAAGTGCTTAGATCCAGTGTTGGCAAACGGGATCTTATCGGCAACCGAATTGTCTGGATTGGCCGTGACGTCGTTGCCGAGCAAAAGCAGCCGGTTTGCCATCGGATTGGACAGCGTGCTCGCGGGCGCGCTCGTGCTCGGGCTCGGTACGCTTGTCCCCGACACGTCGCCGGTTGAGCCTGGGCCCTGGATCTGGATGGCATCTGGCTGAGCGCTAAACTTGCCGTTCTGGTAGGTGCCTAGGGTGGGGCCGCCGGGAAGGGCGAGCTTGTTCGTGCCCGACTGTATCCGAGCGGCGCCAAGGTTCTGATCCGCGCGCGCAGGCAGGACGGCGATGCAGAGCGCGGCAACGGCAGCGAGAAAGCGGTCCAAGTGCATCAGACAATCTTCCAGATGTTGGTGTCACCGCGGTACGGGCTCAAGAGCTCGAAATGATAGGCCAGTATGATCGTGCTGACGCTCTGCAGAGAGAGTGTATATCTTTGTGCCTTCACTGATGAGGACCATGATTGAATTAGTGTAATGCTCTGGTAGAAACTGCGGTAGTCTATAAATGGCGTATTGTGCGACAATTTTATCCCTTTCGGCTGAAATAATTCACCATTATTATTTGCCAATTCGCGTCTATTGTTTCTTCCTCAAGGTTTTGACCATTGTCTGGCTGCTGATCGATGGCATCGAGCTCCTGCAAGGCGTTCTCTTCCCGCATCAGCAGCGAGCTGCCCTTAATGTTGCGTCCGAGGTCCAGTTCTGAGCCTGCCCCGGACTGGCAGCCGGTCCAATAGAAGATCATCTTCGGAACGATCGTATTGTTTTTGCGCTATCGCGATACCGATCGGCGCTCGTTTCTGAGCGGGCAATAGACCCCCTTCCCTGCCTGCGGTAACCTCGCGGCGTGCAAGATGATCAAGATCCGATTCGTGAAGCATTTGGGGCGCTGCGCGCCCGAACGAGGAACTATGGACCTGGGACCTAGCCTATTGGCCGTCGATGGAGAGACGCTGACGGACGGCGACATGAACGCCCTCGCGGTGCATCTCGCCCTTTTGGACTCGACGACCACCCGGCTGCAATAGGCCTGTACCATGGCCAAAAACCCCCGACTATCTCCGAGCTGCGCAAGGCTGCTTAGGCTACCGACCAAAAGATCGACGCCACGGGCATTTCGTTGCAGTAAGACGCCCGGATTTCGGAGACCAAGATGGCGGTTCTGGTGACGGGTGGTGCCGGCTACATCGGCAGCCACATGGTGCTGGCGCTCCTCGACGCCGGCCATGAGGAGGTCGTCGTCCTCGACGATCTGTCCACCGCTTTCGACTGGGCGGTCCCGGAGGGCGTGAATCTCGTCGTCGGCGACGTGGCCGACCAAGCCCTCGTGACGCAGACGATCCTCCACCACCGCATCGATGCCCTGGCCCACTTCGCCGCCAAGATCGTCGTGCCCGAATCCGTGGCCGATCCCCTGGGCTACTACCTCGCCAACACCGTGAAGACCCGCGCGCTGATCGAGGCGTCGGTGCGTGCCGGCGTCAAGAATGTCATCTTCTCCTCGACCGCGGCCGTCTACGGTGAGCCCGAGGCCTCGCCGGTTCCCGAGGACCTACCGCTGAACCCGATCAATCCCTACGGCCGCTCGAAGCTGATGAGCGAGTGGATGATCGCCGACGCCGCCGCGGCGCACGGCTTCTCCTACGTGGTCCTGCGCTACTTCAACGTCGCCGGCGCGGATCCGGAGGGACGGTCCGGCCAGTCGACGCCGAACGCCACGCACCTGATCAAGGTGGCCACGCAGGCGGCGCTCGGCCAGCGCGCCCGGCTCGACGTGTTCGGGACCGACTACCTGACCCCGGACGGGTCGTGCCTGCGCGACTACATCCAGGTCTCGAACCTCGCCGAGGCGCATCGCCTCGCCCTCGTCCACCTGCGCTCCGGTAGCGAGAGCCTGACGCTGAACTGCGGCTACGGGCGGGCGCGGCTACTCGGTCGTCGAGGTCGTCGAGGTCGTCGAGGTCGTGAAGCGGATCTCGGGGCGCGACTTCGAGGTGCGGCTGTGCCTGCGCCGGGCCGGCGATCCGGCCCGGATCGTCGCCGAGGCGGCGCGCATCCGCGATCGCCTGGGCTGAGAGCCTCGACCCGACGACCTCGCCGCCATCGTCACTTAAGCTTTGGCCTGGGAGCAACGCCTCGGCAATCGCAAGCGGGTCTGACGTTGTGCTCATTTTCTCCTTGGCCGAAGCCGCTGAGCAGCGGCAAGCCCGCACGGAAGCGCAATTTGGTCCGGACTGCGATCCTGCCGGTCCACCTAGTGAAGAATAGACGGTGAGCGAGACGGCCTGATCCAAGCGCCCGCCGCTGTCCGTTGGGCTCATCATCTGCAATAAATGTAGCGAGAATGCGCTGCACTTTTGCGATATGATCTTAAAAATCATGATCGTAGTTTGATCTTGATGCCTAACAGCTATTTTCGACTTGAAATCTGCGAATCATTAGAGGTTTTTATGATCTCAGGTGTATCTTACAGCGTCTTCAATTCTGAAGAGCACTTGCTACACTCTCTAAGGGCAATAAGATCATCAGTTGATTACATCAATATCGTAGCGCAGCTGGTTTCTAATCAGGGATATCGAGCTGAGGCCACATTAGAGATGACGCTTGATGCTGCGAAGGCAGAGTCCCTAGTAGACGAGATTGCTTATTTTGAACCAAACTTCAATGATCACCCATCACGTAATGAGTTCAAGAAACGGTCAATCGGGCTTAATCTCGCAAAAAAGGCTGGCGTCTCACACTTTATGACTATTGACGCAGATGAGTACTACGTAAAAGACGAATTCGATCGTGCCAAAGACTTTATCGCCGAACATGGAATAACTGCGTCAGCTGTCTCTACCTATTTTCATGTCAAGCGGCCGATTTGGCGCTCGCGTCTTCCAGACAATACCTGCTGTGCGTTTCTAACTAAGGTCGAAACAAACACGGAGCTTGATCACGGAGGTTATTATCCCGCTCTTGTCGACCCTACACGTAGGCTCAGGGGCTCAGCGAAGCCATTTCATAAATTCGAGACGCAGATGATTTCTATGCGACACATGAATTTGGTTCGCCTTCATGGGATAAGAAACAAATTGCGCAATTCTACTAATGCCTCAATGACGGAATTTATGAGCGGTGTGCAAAGTGCATATGATAATTGGAGATACGGAGATGTTTTTGAATTCCCGAATAAACAGCCTGCGGAGATAATTGAGGTGGAAGATATCTTTAACATCGATCATATTTTCAAATAAGACGATCATTTCACTGAAAAAACGACGTTAAAATGCGAAAATTACCAAACATCACGGGATGGGAATAAGTGAGGGTCCGCCGGATTTTGGTCTGGGCGGAAGGTGGGCTTCCGGATCTCATTCGGCGGCCTGCAGGGCCGCCGCCAGGGCGAGTTCCTGGGGCGTTCGCCACCCCAAGGCGGTGTGAGGACGGCCCTCGTTGTAGTGCCGCCGTCACGTCTCGATCTTGCTCCTCGCGTCGGCCAACGACAAGAACCAGTTCGCGTTCAGGCACTCGTCGCGCAGCCGGCCGTTGAACGACTCGACCAGCGCGCTGTCGGTCGGCTTGCCAGAGCGCGAGAAGTCCAGCGTGACACTGTTCTCGTAGGCCCAGCGGTCGAGGGCTTTCGAGACTAACTCAGGCCCGTTATCGACCTGAATCGCGCACGGTGCTCCGCGCAGCAGCGCCAAGCGGCCGACGATCGCCACGACCTGCTCGCCTTTGATGCCTTGGTCGACCTCGATCGCCAGAGCCTCGCGCGTGAACGCATCGACGACCGTCAGGGCCCTCAGCCGGCGGCCGTCGAACAGCGCGTCGGAGACGAAGTCCATCGACCAGCGTTCGTTCGGCCGGAGCGCAGCGGGCTGATGCTCACGGTGTGCCGCGCTGACGAGCCGGCGCGGCCGCTTGAGCCGCAGGCTCAGCCCCTCGTCCCGGTAGAGACGGTGAACCCGCTTATGGTTTACTCGCCAACCCTCCCGGCGCAGCAGGATGTAGATCCGGAAGTAACCCGTAGCGCACCCGGCTCTCGGCCAGATCGCAGATGTGCATTCGCAGCGGTGCCTGATCGGGCTTGATCGAGCGGTAGCGGACGCCCGACCGACCGACGCCGAGCGCGGCGCAGCCGCGCCGCTCGCTCACCCCGTGCGCCTCTTGAACCTGGTGCACGAGCTCGCGTCGCCGAGCAGGCGTCAGAGCTTTTTTGCGAGCACGTCCTGCAGGATGTGCTTGTCGAGGCTCAGATCGGCCACGAGCTGCTTGAGCTTGCGGTTCTCATCCTCGAGCTGCTTCAGCCGCCGCAACTCGCCTATGCCCAAGCCACCGTAGAGCTTCTTCCAGCGGTAAAACGTCTGCTCGGAGATGCCCATCCGACGCTGCACCTCTGCGACCGGTGTCCCGGTCTCAGCCTGCTTCACCGCGAAGGCGATCTGCTCTTCGGTAAACCTGCTCTTCTTCACGGCTGTGCTCCTCCCCTCAGGGACACACAAAACCGGAAAACTCGCACTCACGCCGGACCAAAGCGATGGGGGAACATCAACTGCCACTTCCACCTCTCGAGGAACTCTGCCCGTCGCAGCCTGTGAAACGCCCCGCGAGGGACTCTCTCGACTACTGTCGCACTAAACCATAATCAAGGATACGGATCTGGATGGTAAAGCGAGGCGTTTCATAGCAACTTCCTTATTTTACCCTGAGCTGCTGTCAGTTGATTCGGTAGACGGCAAGTGCGCCGGGCAACGCGGAATACATGCTGCCAAACCTCTATGGCTTACTTTCAGACAGCGGCGCACTCTCAATGTAATCGTTAGGTTGAGCTACTCGAACCAAATTCCTGACATTTCAGGAGAGACATATTTGCAAAAGACGGACCAGCCTGCGAAATAGCCAAAATACTCAGCATCGGATACACTATAAGCCGAGTATTGGTCGTATATAATCCGCAAAAATTGGCTGCACTCCCTTGCTGCACTCCTTTTGATGAACGAAGTCTATATAACTCGCCTCATTGCTGCTCAACCTAACCGTAAAGCGCTCCATTTGGAAGAAATAGACGAGCTCGGCTCCGAATTCGATGGCAAAGTTTATGTCAAAGTCAGGGCAGTGTATGAAAAGCACTTCTTTGAAAATTGACGCTAACCCGTCATAAATCCGGTGGATCGTGCTATCATGGAAAACTAGCACCTTCTTCCTTAAGGGTGCGCTCGCATTAATATAGTGCCTTATATACCCTTCGTTTGGAGTGTGATTTGAAAATCGAAGCATTGCCACTGGTTCATATATCGGTTTCCGACAAATTTCAGGCTCCTTGTCCGCGTGCAGCCCCAGATCCCCATGCAACTCGTGGTCGCCCCAACCTATAATTGCTTTATGCAGCAGGTTCGCTGCATTGTAGTCGCGAAACGCGTTGAATGCCGCTGCTGTATAGATCAATGCTCCTTCGAAATTCCAGTGAGAGTCAGTTTTGTGGAAAAATTTAGGCGACGAAATAATGGAATGGTTGTAAAATATGTGATCTTTGGCGAAAAAGTTACACTCAAGAAGCGAGAAGATAGGGCCCCTCGGACTTTTTACTAGCTCTCCCTCATATTCGTAGTCGGCGAGATCAAGTAGACACGTCTCTTTGTTTGGAACAATTATATGGAAATATTCCATGTTATTTTGAGTGCAGACAAGAGAACGTGCGACGTGTCTTGCAATCCATCGGTCAAAGAAATCCGCAAGTGGCGGCCGCCAGTTTCCGGAGACCTGCTGCCAAACCGCATTGGTATCGTTCTCTAGGAATAGGTACTGGTCTTTTCCGACGTGGAATTTTAACAACTGTTGCTCCTCTCAGTTGGTGCTCCGAGCCGTCGATGGGACGGTCGGTCGATCAACAAATGCCGATCATTCAAATCGATTGCTAGGCCGGAACGTAGCGAGAGTGCTATCCTTCTCCGAACATGCCGTGCAATCTGCTGCTTTCCGGTCACAGTGGTCGTATTTCTGCCGTGATCATTGACTCTGTCAGTTGTGGATCGTGGAGTTTCCACATCAAGCCGCGTACGGGGCTGGTTGCATCTGAGCACGGATAATCTCGCGCGGCGAGTGCTTGCCGAGCTCACGATGGGATGGTGTTCGTTGTAGTCGACGATCTAGGCGCTGATCCTCCCTCGGCATCGCGGTTCTCCCGCAATTTGATATTGATGGCGAATTCGGTGCGGGTCCTGCCATGTGAAAGCGGTTTGCGCGCCGCATCTTAGCAATTGCGCGCGATCCCAAACAGCCGGAGGTGAGTGACGTGGAGTTGACCCGTTTTGGTGGAGCGGTGGAACGCTTGCGGATCAAGGGTTGGGGAGCATCTCCTGTTCGTAGCGGATGGGTGAGCGATAACCGAGCGCGGAGTGCAGGCGCACGGGATTGTAGAAGCCCTCGATGAAGGTGAACACGGCCATGCGGGCCTGTGCCTGAGAGGCGAAGCGCCGGCGATCGAGCAACTCGCACTCCAGCGTCGCGAAGAAGCTCTCGCACATTGCGTTGTCGTAGGCGTCGCCCACCGAGCCCATGGAGGGGCGCACGCCCGCTTCGCGGCAGCGACCGCCGAAGGCCAGCGACGTGTATTGCGATCGTTGGACGCCCTTCTGTGTGTCAAGCCGCGATGCGGGTCTGGTTGATCGCCTGCCGGCTCCGGGTGATGAGCGTGAACACCTCACGGGCGATGTAGCGCTTCAGGCAGCGGATCGCTTCCAGCTTGGAGTGGCCTTCTGCGATGCGGCGGGCCACATACGTCTTGGTCCGCTCATCGGTTCGCAGTCGCCCGATGGCGATGATGTGCAGCGCGCTGTTGGCCGCGCGATCACCGCCTCGGTTGAGGCGATGGCGCACCGTCTTGCCCTATGAGGCCGGCACGGGGCTCACGCCACAAAGCGCCGCGAAGCCTGCCTCTGAGCGCAAGCGCTCGGGATTGTCGCCGGCCGTCAGGAGAAGCTGAGCGGCGCCATTGCTGCCGATGGAGTTGCGGGCCACGAGGTCCGGGGCAAGCTCGTCGACGATGGCGCCGATCATGGCATCGAGATCGGCGATCTCGTCGTGCAGTTCCAGATAGCGCCGCGCCAGGGACTTCAGGCCGATCCGGTAGGCGGCCTCGACGTCGCGGTAGGCGCTCAGATCAGGCCGCCACGCCGCCAGGGTCCGCACGAGCTGCATCCGGGTCATCCGGCGCAGCGTCTCGCGCAGGGCGTCGGGGGCGCACACGATGGTGTTGTGGATCATCTGCAGGGCGATGCGCCGGGCCGCGACCGCCGTCTTCCGGCACGCGCTCAGGACGCGCAGCGACTCGACCATGCCGTCGCGGGTGCGCGGCGTGACGGTACGGGTGCCGGCGAAGGCCGCGTGCGCCGCGCTCTGTGCGTCGAAGTCGTCGTTCTTGCCCCGCCGGCGACGGTCCTGGGTGTCGGGGGCGGTCACCTCCAGCACCTCGATCCCGGCCCGCTGGAGGAAGCGGAGCAAGCCGGCACCATAGCTGCCGGTCGATTCGACCCCGACGCGGCGCAGCGGGCCGAACGAACGCATCCAAGTCAGCATCTGCCGATAGCCCTGGCGGGTCGCGGCGAAGCTGGCGGTCGCCAGAACCCGATCCCGGTCATCGACGACCGCGGCGACATGCAGATCTTTGTGGGTGTCGACACCGCCGATGTCGTGACGTTCGTGAGCTTCCTCGGCACTCATCCCATCCTCCTGTCGATCGAGCCTGATGGCTTTGAATCGCCCCGGGATTTTCGGAGGCTCCAACTCTTGAGAGACTGGAGCCATGACGAAGCATACCCCACCCTTTTCCCCTGAGGTTCGCGAGCGGGCAGTCCGGCTGGCCCGGGAGCATGAGAGCGAGCACGGTTCGCAATGGGCCGCGATCCAGTCGATCGCGGCCAAAATCGGTTGCTCTGGCGAAACGCTGCGCAAGTGGGTCCGTCAGGCCGAGCGCGACCGGGGCGTGCGGGCCGGACCGACGACGGATGAGCGCGAGCGGATCAAGGCGCTGGAGCGGGAGAACCGCGAGCTCCGGCAGGCCAACGAGATCCTCAGGAAGGCGAGCGCGTATTTTGCCCAGGCGGAGCTCGACCGCCGGTTCCGGTCATGATCGCCTTCATCGACGATCATCGTGCGCTCTACGGGGTCGAGCCGATCTGCAAGGTTCTGCCGATCGCCCCGTCGACGTACCACGCCCATGCCGCGCGACGAGCCGATCCCGGGAGGCTGTCGGCTCGAGCCAAGCGGGACGCGGCACTCATGGTCGAGATCCGGCGCGTGTACGAGGCAAACTTCCGGGTCTACGGCGTGCGCAAGGTCTGGCGGCAGCTCGCCCGCGAAGGGATCATTGTGGCGCGCTGCACGGTGGTCCGGCTGATGCGAACGATGGGCTTGGCTGGCGTCGTCCGGGGGCGGAGGGTTCGCACCACCGTTCCCGATCCGGCGGCGGCCTGCCCGCTCGACCGGGTCAATCGACAGTTCAGGGCCGAATGCCCGAACCGGCTATGGGTGGCGGATTTTACCTACATCGCCACCTGGGGCGGCTTCGTCTATGCGGCCTTCGTGATCGACGTCTTCGCCCGCCGGATCGTGGGCTGGCGTGTGTCGCGCTCGGCCCGGGCCGACTTCGTGCTCGATGCCTTGGAGCAGGCCCTGCACGAGCGCCGCCCCTTCGCCGGCAGCGGCCTCGTCTGTCACTCGGATCGCGGATCGCAATATGTGAGCATCCGCTACACCGAGCGCTTGGCCGAGGCGGGCGTCGAACCCTCCGTCGGCAGTGTTGGCGACTCGTACGATAACGCTCTCGCCGAGACGGTGATCGGCCTGTTCAAGGCGGAGGTCATCCATCGACGCGGGCCGTGGCGGTCCTTTGAGGCGGTCGAGTACGCCACGCTGGAATGGGTGGACTGGTTCAACCACCGTCGGCTGCTCGAACCAATCGGCCACATCCCTCCCGCCGAGGCGGAGGCACGCTATTATGCCCAGGCCGAGGTCCAAGCCTTGGCCGCCTGAGCCAAACCAAACGGCCTCCGGAAAACCCGGGGCGATTCACTTCACCACGACCGGATGCGCGGACAGGACAGTCACGAGACCAGACGGTCAGGCCCTTCTCGGGTCACAAGCATCGGCGAGGCAAAACCTCACCGCAGGGTGTTCCCGGGCGGCCGACAGGTCCGGGGAAAGACACGACCGGTCGATCGGAGTGCGGGTCAGGCCACACCGGGACACCCTGCGGCGCCAGCTTAACTGACGGTCCATCGCTGTGCGGATCAGGCCGCCAGGAATCTGGCAACGATCTTCTGACTGACGGAGTGGTGGATCACATCGCGCGGTCGGCGCTGCATGATGGCCATCTCCAGTGCGTCGAGCACGAGGGCGGTCCGCAGGTGGCTGGCCATCGACCAGCCCACGAGGCGCCGGCTCCAGGCGTCGACCACCACGGCGAGGTAGAGGAAGCCCGCGGCGGTCGGCACGTGCCATGGCCGCAATGGGGAAGACGGCCTGGTTCGCGCTCATGAACTGGAAGAGCCCGACGGCACCGCGCCGCTCTCCCGTGCGAACCAGGCCGCGACTTTTGAGAGGATGTCGCGCTCCAACCGAAGCTGCCGCACCTCACGGCGTAGACGGGCCAGTTCCTCCCGCTCGGCGAGCGTGTCAACGCCGAGTGCAAATCGTGGTTCTTCCGCATTTCGTGTGGCGCGGAATTCCAGGTCAGGTCGCGGTGAGGGCGCGCTGGCGTAACAGAGCGAAGCCCGCGCGGCCGAACATCGTGCGCTTGAGCATCTTCAGCCTGCCGATCTGCCCCTCCACCAGACTCGTCGACCAGGGCGTCGTGATCGCACCGCGTAACGCGTCCCTGTCGCGCTCGAGACCGGCGGCGAACTTCGCCAGCGGCGTCGCGGCCGCCGCCGCGAACCAAGCCTCCAGGCTCTCGCTCGAGCGCCGTCGCACGAGGTCAGCAAAGCGCGTCGCGACGGCCACGCTCTTCGCCAGATCGGGTGCCTTCACCCGCAGGCGATCGAGGAAGTGGCGATCGTCCGCAACGCCTGTGCTCGGTTCCGCCTGCAGAAGCCACGCCGTTCGGTTGATCGACGGGGGCCGCCATCGCGGCGCGCTCATCGAGCCCGGCGTGGCGTCCATAACGTCCGCGCTCGCGCGACGCCGTCTCATCGCCCAATCCCGCACCACCCGCGGACCGCCGAACACCTCGCCCCATTCCGCAAAGCCGCGGTTCGAGGTCAGGATCATCGCACCCCGCTCGTAGCGCGCGTTGACAAGTTGGAAGAACAGGTTGCCCCCACCCAGTACCACCGGCAGATAGCCGATCTCGTCTACGATCAGGAGGGCGAAGGCCGCGAGGAAGCGGATGCGCTCGCGCAACGTACCCTCTCGCTCCGCCTTGGCCAGGGAAGCGATGATGTCGGCCAGCGTCGCAAAGTAGACTCCGCGCCCTGCCTTGATCGCCTCCACGCCCAAGGCCACAGCGAGGTGGCTCTTGCCCGTACCGGGTGGACCGAGCAGGTGAACGGCCTCGCGCCGGTCGATGAAGTCCAGGCCTGCCAGCGCCAGGAAGCGGTTGCGGTCCAGCGAGGGTTGGAAGGCGAAGTCGAAGCTGGCCAACGTCTTCACCGTCGTGATCCGCGCCGTCATCAGCGCCATCTTCACCCGCCGCGTCTGGCGCAGCGTCAGTTCCTCGGTCATGAGCACGTCGATGGCCTCGACCGCGCCGATCTGACCCTGCTCGATCTGGCACAGGGTCTGGTCGAGCACCTCCAATGCCCGAGCCATCTTGAGGCCGACGAGGTTGCGCCGGATGCTCTCCAGCGTCGCGGCAGGATCCAGCCGCCCCGTCATGGCCGGCCTCCCTCGGCCAAGCGGCGGCCGACGGCGGCGTAGACCTCCAACGAGCGCCGCGCGACGTGCTCGCCGGTGCGGCCGATCACGATGGGGCCGTCGCGTCCCGCTGCGGTGCGGCGCGTCAGTTCCGGCCGGCGGCGATGCCCGGGCGCTACCAGGATCTGCCGACGCCCCTCGACGACGGTGTGCGCCGCCACCAAACGGCCTGCGTCGAAGATCTGGATCTCGTCGGCGAACTGGTGGACCTCGACGACACGCCGTGTCCGGTCGGGCACGCTGTAGAGGTTGCCGCCGACGCTCACGAGGCCATCGTGGGTGACGCGCCGCTCCAGACGCAGCACGGCCCGGAACGGCACGACCGGCAGCGGCTGCAGGCTGGGCCGCTCTTCGGCGAAGGCTTCCGAGACGATGCGCAGCGTCGTGCCGTGCAGGCGCACGTTGGCGACGGTGGCGAGCCAATCGCCAAGCTGGACGTTCAGGTCCTCGAGATTGCGGAAGCTACGGGCGAGGAAGAAGTCCTCGCGCACGAAGCGGAACGGCCGCTCCACCTTTCCTTTGGTCTTCGCCCGGTAGGGCCGGCAGGCGCGCGGCAGGAAGCCGTAGTGGGCGGCCAGCGCCACGAGCGAGCGGTTGTAGACGATGTTGCCGTCCTCGCTTTCGCCGGTCACCGCGGTCTTCATGCGGTCGTAGAGGATCTCCAGCGGCACGCCGCCCAGGGCCGTGAAGGCGGCGATGTGGCAGCGCAGGACCGTCTGCAGATCCTGGTGCAGGACGAAGCGCGCCCAGACGTGGCGGGAGTGGCCCAGCACCATCGAGAACAGCCAGACGATGCGCGTCACGCCCGGCTCGTCCGCAAACGAGACGACGAAGCGGGCGAAGTCGGCCTGGGCCTGCTGGCCGGGCGGGGTCTCGAAGCGGACCTCGAACGGGGTGGGCACCGCCGGGCGTATCCCGCGCAGGTAGTCGGTGACCGCGGTGTAGCCGCCCGCGTAGCCGCGCTCCTTGAGCTCGCGCCAGAGACGCGATCCGGTCAGTGCGGGATAGGCGGCGACGCGCTCGCGCAGGTAGGCGGTGAAGGGGTCGAGGCGACGTTCGCGGGGCGGGCGTGGTGTGTAGGGCGGGGGTTCGAGGCCGCGGGCGATGTACCGACGTACCGCCTTGCGGTCGAGGCTGAGCTGGCGAGCGATGGCCGTGACGGACAGGCCCTGGCGGTGCAGGTCCAGGATCATGACGAGTTCTCCGAGCTGGATCACCGCCGACACTCCTCGTGCGCTCACGAGGTTCGATCATCGGCGACGTGACGACGCCCGGCCGCCCAGATCAGCGCCTCCGACCCTGCGGACGCGCGCAGAACTGGCGATTTTTCAGTCGGCGCCTTCGTCCATCATTCACCCGGCGTCGACACATGCCGCCTGCGCCCCAAAAAAAGATGGCCGATCCGGTGGCATGGGTCGCTCGCGCGGCGGCCTGACGAGCAAGATCCACGCGCTGGTGGATGCCGAGGGCCGTCACATCGCACTCAAGATCACGGAAGGCCAAGCCCATGACGGGCGTTCTGCCGCCGACATGCTGGGCGGGCTGGGCACGGGTCAGATCCTGCTGGGCGACCAAGCCTACGACGGCGACGTGTTACGCGCTCGGATGGCTGAGCAGGGCGCGTGGGCGAACGTCAGGCCGATGCCCAACCGCAAGAAGGTGTTGGCCTTCAGACCGTTCCTGTACATGTACCGCAACTTGGTCCAGCGCTTCTTTAGCAAAATCAAGCACTTCCGCACCGTCACCACGTGCTACGACAAGGATCCCGACAACTTCCTCGCCAGCGTCAAGCTCGCAGCCGTGCGGGCCTAGCTGCGAGCCTAATGAGTCCGCGACTTAAAGCTCGCCCACCACAGCCGCCAGCCAGCAGCATACATCGGCACCTATTTCAAGGCAGCTTTCCTGTACACGTCAGCGTGAGCGCGACGTAAACTGGCGAATGTCTTAAGATGATGAACAAACCTCCAATCCGAAAGACTTTCGGTAAAACGCACTTGCAAATTATAGCTGTAAACAGGATCGGAAGCTAAAGACAGTACGTTAACTAGATGAGTGTCAAGTTTAAATAAATCCGGGTTCTCGATCGAATAAAATCGCTCGGCTGCGATTGCTGCGTCCTGGAAGCCTTCTAAAATTTCGCTCACCAAATTAATCGGCTCTAACTTTCTGTACCGCGGTCTTCCCGAAAAATTGTAAGCAGCGCAATTTGAAATTCTGGTCCGACAACCAGCCATCCCCGCCAAAACGATCGTACATATAGACGGGACGGCCAAGAGCAATCCCATATGGAACAGTCTTACCAATAGAAACTATGGCATCCGCCGATTCCAGATCCGCCGGCGCGAGCCCGCTGAAAATTGTAGCTCATGCCATATACACGAATTTCTCGTCCAAGTAGCTTAAGCATCCAGAGCGCAATATGCAATTCTCTCGGGATATGATTGCTCACGACAGCAATTTTCGTTAAGTCGTATGTGCGGCAATACTTTCTGCCCCAATAACGCCCGTGGCGCGGCGTTTTGAAAAATTGTTGCTGCAATCGACTCACGGCGAGTGTCTAGAATCTTGTTAAAAGTTTCTTGCGAATTGAAATACAGAGGCAACTGAAGACGTTCCGAAAGGACCACGTCAGCCGATTCGATTGGCTCATAAGGCGAAAGCGAAACATTGATTAGCAGTGGAATTTTTCCCGATGACAATAATTGAGCGTAAAATAAGGCAGCAACATTGTGTTGTGACCACACTATATCGTAATCGTGAAAATTACAACACTGATAGAAATTGATAATAGGAAATCTATCTGACAAATAAAAGCGGAAAAAATCGGAAATGCTGACGCCACATAGAACAACTGAGTGGCCCAACGCTTTGAACCACTCAGCCACCTCGAGTGCAACAATTTCTGACCCGGTGAAATGACACCAGTCGTTTGTGCACACGAGCACCCTCTTCGTTGCGTCTTCAGTCATTCTATTTGCTCAGCTTGAAGTAACCTATGTCAAAATTGAGCGTGTGGTCCGGTTTCAGACAAAGCCGAGGTGCAAAACGAACAAATGTCAAACATTTTTTCTGCTGCCAAAGTAAAAATTGTGAACGCCGAATCAAATTTCACATTCCGAAAAAAGTGTGTCCTCGGAATTTTGGCTCGAGGGGGTAAAGTCTAATTCAGATAGCTGAACGCGAAATTGATGCGACTTTATGTAGACAAAGTTCGGTGCTTCAGTGTCGTTGAGACTATGAAATTATTGCCCATGCTTGCACACTGCATTTAAGCACTAACCGTGCCTGGCCTCAGCCGGGCACGGCGCATTGACTGTCTCAATCTTATCTCTCTGCCCGCGAGATATCAACCCAGACGAGCGATTATCATGTTTTGCGCATGAAGCGGCGCACGAAAAACGCGAAAGCGTTTCACGATAAATGCGAAAACTGGGTCGAAGTAGATCCTCACTGAGGTTAAACACCGGTTTGCATAACTGAACGAAGTAGGCTAA
>NZ_JBYQVE010000002.1:0-1090000 GCF_058072805.1 Methylobacterium sp. 1A
TTTTTTGTACGTCAGGTCGCGCGCGTCGAGGAAGGCCCACAACGTGCCGAGCCCGACGGTGAGGCCATGCTCGTCCTGCAACCGGGCGCGCATCTCCTCCAGGGTGATGTCGACCGTCTCGTCGATCAGCGTACGCAGGAACGTCTCGTACGGGTCGAGCTTGGAGCGGCGGGCACGCCCCTGCGGCCGGGCGGCCACCGTCCCAGTCGCGGCGAGCGCCGCCATCCAGCGGATCGCGGTTGCTTGGCCGACCCCGAAGCGGGCGGCCGCCTGACGGCGCGAGGTCGCCGCAGCCGCGGTCACCACCCGCTCGCGCAGGTCCAAGCTGTAGGGGCGGCCCATGCATCACTCCGGCTGTCGACCGGCCTGAGTGAATCAGCCTCCCAGCGCCGCGTGAACCCCACCAAGCCGACTCAGCCCAAACCGAAAACGCTCTAGAACGGGCGCGGGGCTCTCTCGGGCCGACCGCGCCGGTCTCGCGGAGGACGATCGGGCCGCACCCGTGACGGGTGCGGCCCTTCCACGGCGCGTCGCGCCTCAGGCGGCCTCGGTGAGGGCCTGCGCGACGGCGTCGAGGGCGGCCTCGGCCCCGGCCCCGTTCGGGCCGCCGGCCTGCGCCATGTCGCGGCGGCCGCCGCCGCCCTTCCCGCCGAGCGCCCCGGCCCCGGCCCGGACCAGCCCGACCGCGTCGTAGCGCGCGGTCAGGTCGTCGGTGACGCCGACCACCAGCCCGGCCTTGCCGTCCGGTCCGATGCCGACCACCGCCACGATGCCGGAGCCCAGGCGCTTCTTCTCCTCGTCGACGATCGGCTTGAGGTCGCGCATGTCGAGCCCCTCGATGACGGAGCGGCGGAAGGCCACCCCGCCGATCTCGGTCTGCTGCGCGCCCGAGCCCGGGCCGCCCTCGCCGCCCATGGCGAGCTTGCGACGGGTCTCGGCCAGCTCGCGCTCCAGGCGGCGCCGGTCCTCCATCAGCGCGGTCAGGCGGTCGGGCGCCTCCGAGACCGGCGCCTTGAGGATGCCGGCGAGCGCCGCCAGCGTCCGGGCCTCCTCGGCGCGGTGACGGCGCGCCGCGTCGGCGGTCAGCGCCTCGATCCGGCGCACGCCCGCGCCCACCGCGCTCTCGGCCACGATGGTGATCGCCCCGATATCGCCGGTGCGCGCGGCGTGAGTGCCGCCGCAGAGCTCCACGGAGAAGTTCTTGGCGCGCAGTTGCGCGGCGTCGCCGTCAACCGGAAGCCCCATCGAGACCACCCGGACCTCGTCGCCGTACTTCTCGCCGAACAGCGCGCGGGCGCCCGACGCGATCGCGTCGTCAACGGCCATCAGCTTCGTGACGACGGGTGCGTTCTGCAGCAGCACCGCGTTGGCGATGTCCTCGACGCGGCCGAGCTCGTCGGCCTCGATCGGCTTCGGGTGGCTGATGTCGAAGCGCAGCCGGTCGGGGCTGACCAGCGAGCCCTTCTGGGCAACGTGGTCGCCCAGCACCTGCCGCAGGGCCTCGTGGAGCAGGTGGGTGGCCGAGTGGTTGGCCCGGATCGCCCTGCGGCGGGCGTTGTCGACCTTCAGCTCGACCGGCTGGTCGAGGCCCACCGTCCCCTCCTCCACGGTGACGTGATGGACGAACACGTCGCCGAGCTTCTTCTGCGTGTCGGTCACCCGCGCCCGCACGCCCGGCGCCAGGATCAGGCCGGTATCGCCGACCTGGCCGCCCGACTCCCCGTAGAACGGCGTCTGGTTGACGAGGACGAGGCCGGTCTGACCAGCCTCGAGGGCCTTCACCTCGGCGCCGTCGCGCAGGAGCGCGGTCACGATGCCCTCGGCGGTCTCGGTCTCGTAGCCCAGGAACTCGGTGGCGCCGACGCGCTCGCGCAGTCCGAACCACACCGTCTCGGTCGCCGCCTCGCCCGAGCCCTTCCAGGCCTCGCGGGCCGCCTGCTTCTGGCGCTGCATCGCGGCCGCGAAGGCGTCGGTGTCCACGCCGATGCCGCGGGCCTTGAGGGCGTCCTGCGTCAGGTCGAGGGGGAAGCCGTAGGTGTCGTAGAGGGTGAAGGCGGTCTCGCCGGAGAGCTTGTCGCCCTCCCGGAGGTCGCGGCTCTCGGCGTCGAGGATCGACAGGCCCCGCTCCAGCGTGCGGCGGAAGCGGGTCTCCTCCAGCTTCAGGGTCTCGGCGATCAGGCTCTCGGCCCGCATCAGCTCCGGGTAGGCCTGGCCCATCTCGCGCACGAGGGTCGGCACGAGGCGGAACATGGTGGGCTCGCGGGCCCCCAGGATCTCGGCGTGGCGCATGGCGCGGCGCATGATCCGGCGCAGCACGTAGCCGCGGCCCTCGTTGCCCGGCAGCACACCGTCGGCCACCAGGAAGGAGGCCGCCCGCAGGTGGTCGGCGATCACCCGGTAGGACGCCATCGTGGCCGCCTCCGGCGTCCGCGAGACCGCGTGGGCCACCGCGTCGATCAGGGCGCGGAACAGGTCGGTGTCGTAGTTCGAGTGGACGCCCTGGAGGATCGCCGCCATGCGCTCCAGGCCCATGCCGGTGTCGATCGACGGCCGCGGCAGCGGGTTCCGGACGCCCGGCTCCAGCTGCTCGTACTGCATGAACACGAGGTTCCAGAACTCGAGGAAGCGGTCGCCGTCCTCGTCCGGCGAGCCGGGCGGGCCGCCCTGCAGCGCCGGGCCCTGGTCGATGAAGATCTCCGAGCAGGGGCCGCAGGGGCCGGTATCGCCCATCTGCCAGAAATTGTCGGAGGTCCCGATCCGGATGATCTTGTCGTCGGAGAAGCCGGCGATCTTCTTCCACAGGCCTGCGGCCTCGTCGTCGTCGGCGTAGACGGTGACGAGGAGCTTGTCGGGCTTGAGGCCGAACTCCTTGGTGATCAGCGTCCAGGCCAGCTCGATCGCGCGGTCCTTGAAGTAGTCGCCGAACGAGAAGTTGCCGAGCATCTCGAAGAACGTGTGGTGGCGCGCGGTGTACCCGACATTGTCGAGGTCGTTGTGCTTGCCGCCGGCCCGCACGCATTTCTGCGCCGTCGTCGCCCGGTCGTAGGCGCGCTTCTCCATCCCGGTGAAGACGTTCTTGAACTGCACCATGCCGGCGTTCGTGAACATCAGCGTCGGGTCGTTCTTCGGCACGAGGCTCGAGGACGGCACGACCTCGTGGCCCGCCTTGGCGAAGTAGTCGAGGAAGGTCGACCGGATCTCGTTGACGCCGCTCATCGGGGCTGACTCTGGCAGGACGGACGGGAAAGGGCGGCCGCGCGTCATCCGCCCGGCACCCGCATGGCGCCCTCTTAAGGAGGGATGCCGCGCGAGTCACGGGCGGCCTGCCCCGAAATCTCCACGGGACGCCGCAACTCGGCCACAAGCGCGGCCGTGTTGTCGCCACATCTGTCAAGCGATGGTGAGTCCGTAGCGCCACAGCGGCGTGTGGAGAGTCGGGATAACGATGCAGGGCCGCACGGTCGGATCGCCGAGGACCATCACCGGCAAGCAGGGCCATTTCGGCTCGGGCCGCGCCGACGTGATCGCCGCACAGCCCATGCTGGGCCGTGCCCATGGCAGCCGCCCCGCGCTGTTCCGCTCCCTGCTCACCGTCTCGATGATCGCCGGCGGCCTCAGCGCCGCGCTGATCGGGTCGGGCGTGGACCTCGCCAAGGTCGGCCTGTCGCCGGCCGTGTCGGTCGCGGAGGCCGCCACCGAGCTCCCGATGCCGCGCCCGCGCATCCACACCGTCGCCCTCACCACCCCGCTGGAGCAGACGCCGCTGCGCGCCGCCGCGAGCTTCGCCCCGGTGCACGACCTCGACACCGAACTCGGCTCCAACACGGTCGACCGCGTGTCGTACGACTTCCTGCTCTCCGAGAGCGCCGTCGGCGATCCGAACGACATCCTCGAGTTCGGCCCGATGAAGATCCGGCGCCACCTCGTGCAGACGATCGTCCGGGCGGCCCAGGCCGTCCAGACCGATCCGGTGCTGCTGATGGCGGTAGCCGACAAGGAATCGAGCTTCGTCACGGCGGTCCAGGCCAAGACGTCCTCGGCGACGGGCCTCTACCAGTTCATCGAGCGGACCTGGCTCGGCGTGGTTCGCGACTTCGGCGCCAAGTACGGGCTGGAGAAGGACGCGGCGCTGATCACCTCCGACGCCAACGACCGGCCGGTGATCACCGATCCGGCGGAGCGCGCCCGGGTGCTGGAACTGCGCCGCGACCCGTACCTCTCGGCGCTGATGGCCGGCGAGATGCTGAAGCGCGACGCGGCCCGCATCGCCCTGCGCATCGGCCGCGAGCTGACCCTCGGCGAGGTCTACCTCGCCCACTTCCTCGGACCGGACGACGCCGAGGAGTTCCTCGCCAACGTCGTGAACAAGCCGGCCGCCGCCGCGGCGGCCCTGCTCCCGGGGCCGGCCCGGGCCAACCGCTCGATCTTCTTCGCCGCCGGGCGCTTCGTCGGGCGCGGCCGCCACCGCAAGCCCCTGAGCCTGTCGGTCGCTCAGGTGCACGAGAAGTTCGAGGCGATGATGAGCACCCGCGGGACGCGCTACCAGAACGTCCGCCAAGTCTCTGGAATCATGGCGTATGCCGACGCGGACGCCGGGCTCGCCACGCAGTAACGGCTCTGTGACGCCGGGCGTGATTCCGAACGCCCGGCGCAACCAGCGGCGGATTGCCGACTTTCCTCCTTCGAGCGCCGCATCCTCGAGCGGCGCGGAAGTCGACTTCGGGGGGAGTCCTTGAAAAAGCACCAGACGAGCGCACCCCTGCCGCTCACCGATACGCTGTCACCGGGTATTCCGCTCGATCAGATCGGTCAGAAACTGGCGTCGTTCTACGATGATCTGGTCACCGAGGGTGTGCCCGAACACCTCGCGGCCCTTGTCCGCCGCGTGCGGCAGAACGAGGGCGACGAGGCCGCCCTGGGCGCGCCGAGCGTCGTGGCGGCCGAGGCCGGTCCGCCGCGTCTCGCGCTCGTCGTGGAGGACGATCCCGAGATCCGCGCGCTCGCCGAGACCCTCTTGGAGGAAACCGAACTCGACGTGGTCGGGTGCGACAGCGCCGAGGCCGCCCTGTCGGTCCTCCAGGCGCGCGGGGGCGACGTCGCCCTCGTCTTCGCCGACGTCCGGCTGGCCGGCGAGATGGACGGCCTCCAGCTCGCCCGCGCGGTGGCGACCCTGTGGCCCCGGGCCCGTCTGGTGATCACCTCGGGCCACGGCATTCCCCGCCCCGAGCTGCCGGCCGAGGCCGTCTTCATCGCCAAGCCGTGGCGCCCCCTCGACGTGCTGGTCGAGGCCGAGCGCGCCGCCGCCGACCCGGCCCCGCCGGTGGTCTGAGGCGTTCCGCGCGGCCGGGCCCGGCCCTTGCATCGCCGGTGACCGCGTCGGCGCGAGCCCGGAGCCTGCGACTTGCCGATCCTCTCCGTCCGCCACCGCACGGTCTACCGGTACCGGCGTCCGGTCGCCTTCGGCGAGCACCGGATCATGTTCCGGCCGCGCGACAGCTACGATCAGCGGCTGATCGCGGCGACCCTCGACATTGCCCCGGAGCCGGCCGCCCTGCGCTGGCTGTTCGACGTGTTCGGCAACTGCGTGGCGGTCGCGACCTTCGACACCCGCGCCGAGACCCTGACCTTCGACTGCGGCATCACCCTCGACCACACCCCGGAGCACGCACCGGTCTTCCCCCTGGCGCCGCACGCGACCCACTACCCGTTCGGCTACGGGGCGGAGGACATGCCGGACCTCGCCCGCTCCATCGAGCGGCAATGGCCGGACCCGCGGCACGAGGTCGATGCCTGGGCGCGGAGCTTCCTGCCGCCGCAGGGCCGTATCCCGACGCAGGAGCTGCTGGCCGCGATGACGCGCAGCGTGCGGGCGAACTTCACCTACCTCGCCCGCTCCGAGAAGGGCGTGCAGGACCCGCTCACGACCCTGCGCACGAAGCTCGGCTCGTGCCGGGACTTCGCGGTGCTGATGATGGAGGGCGTCCGGGCGCTCGGCATGGCCGCCCGCTTCGTCTCCGGATACCTCTACAACCCGCGCAACGACCGGGCGCGCCACGTCGGCGGCGGCTCCACCCACGCCTGGCTGCAGGTCTACCTGCCGGGCGCCGGCTGGGTCGAGTTCGACCCGACCAACGGCATCGTGGGCAACCGCGACCTGATCCGCGTGGCGGTGACCCGCGATCCGGCCCAGGCCGTGCCGCTGCACGGCTCCTTCTTCGGCCTCGCCAGCGACGATCTCGGCATGCGCGTCGACGTCGACGTGGTGGAACTGCCTGCCGACGGGCCGGCGGCCCGAACCGTGCAGGGGCCGGAGACGTCCCTGGCGCGTTGAGTTCGCGCGCACCCGGACTCGGAACGAGCGTGCGTGGCGACTCCGCGCGGACGGCGACAGAGCAAGGTGGCCCCGATGAAGATCAGGACCGGTTTCGATATCGCTTTCACGCTGTCGCAGCCGACACCGATGATCCTGATGCTGAGCGTCCATCCCTCGCGGATCGACGACGTGCTGACCCCGCACGCGATCGGGTTCGATCCGCCGCTCGAGGCGCGGACGTACCGGGACGGCTTCGACAACATCTGCCACCGCATCGTCGCGCCGCCCGGTCAGCTGACCATCGCGGCCGACTTCACGGTCGAGGATTCGGGCGAGCCCGATCCGGTCGTGCCGGACGCCCGGCAGATCCCGGTCCAGGACCTGCCCGACGACGTCCTGATCTTCCTCCTGGGCTCGCGCTACTGCGACACCGACAAGCTCTCGCAGACCGCGTGGTCCCTGTTCGGCGGCACGCCGGAGGGCTGGGCCCGCGTCCAGGCGATCGTCGACTACACGCACGAGCGAATCCGCTTCGACTATCAGCGCGCCGACGCGACCCGGAGCGCGCACGACGCCTTCATGCAGCGCGAGGGCGTGTGCCGGGACTTCGCGCACCTGGCGATCACCCTGTGCCGGTGCATGAACATCCCGGCCCGCTACGCCACCGGATACCTCGGCGATATCGGCGTGCCGAAGGACCCGGCGCCGATGGACTTCTCCGCGTGGTTCGAGGTCTTCCTGGAAGGGCCCGAGGGGCCGCGCTGGTACACGTTCGACGCCCGCCACAACCGGCCCCGCATCGGCCGCATCGTCATGGCCCGCGGCCGCGACGCCACCGACTGCGCCATCTCGACGAACTTCGGCTACGCCCACCTCGCGCGCTTCGACGTCCACACGGACGAGGCCCCCTGAGCCGCGCACGCGTTCGTGATATCGCGCACCGCACGGCCAAGCCGGCCTGCGTATTCCGCCGGACAGCAAATTCCGGGCGGAAGTATGGAACTGCTAGCCTATGCTCACGCTTGTAATGGCAAAGGTTATTGCACAGGTAGGCCACTCATGAAGACCACGGTCACCGCACTCGCCGCGCTCCTCGGCGTGTCTGTTCTTGCCGCCACGCCCGTCCTCGCCGCTTCGTCGTACGATCCCTTCGGCACGGATAGTGCCGACGAGTACTACTCCGATCAGGGACAGTACGGTTACCAGGGCTCTTACGCCCCGGGCTACGGCCAGGGCGTGCAGGCCGCGCCGCAGGCGCAGGTCCAGCCGATCCCCCGCGAGATCGTCGCGTTCAACGCGCCCTACGCGCCCGGCACGATCGTGGTCTCCACCGCCGAGCGGCGCCTGTACTACGTGCTCGGCAACGGTGAGGCGATCCGCTACGGCGTCGGCGTCGGCCGTCCGGGCTTCAGCTGGAGCGGCACCAACAAGATCACCGCCAAGCGCGAGTGGCCGTCGTGGACGCCCCCGAAGGCCATGATCGCCCGTCGTCCCGACCTGCCGCGTTACATGGCGGGCGGCATCGAGAACCCCCTCGGCGCCCGGGCCATGTATATCGGCAGCACCGAGTACCGTATCCACGGCTCCAACGAGCCGGACACGATCGGTCAGGCGGTCTCGTCGGGCTGCATCCGGATGACCAACGACGACGTCACCGACCTGTACGAGCGTGTGAAGGTCGGCGCCAAGGTCGTCGTCCTGAACTGAGCGCGCGGCGCGGGATCACCCGCGCCCCTTGCCCGCCTGTGCCGCACGGGCCGCGTCATCCCACCCGGGGGCGCGGCCCGTCGCGTGTGCGGTCGCCTGCGCGGGGCTGTGCCTCAGGGAACGACGCGGCCGACGGCCGTCTGCGGCGGGCTGAACGAGGCGATCGGCATGTCGCAGAAGCAGCGCACGCCGAGGGGCCGCGGCCCCGGCAGCGGGCAGGAATACGGCTTCGGGCCGGTGATTCCCTGCTGGACGGCGTCGCAATTGTAGCCGACCGGGGGGCGCTGCGCCCGGCGCGGGACCGGCCGGTAACCGCCGTCGTAGCCCGGATCGTCGTAGTACTGGGCGAAGGCCGTGCTACTCGGAGCGACGGCGGCGAGCGCCAGGGCGGCGACCGCCAGACGGAGAGGTCCACGCAGGCCGGATCGGCCGGAAACAGTGAGGCGCATCCCTGAACCCTTCACTCGGCGCGGACCCAACGCGTCCGCCCGGCGGCTCTCGGCGGCAATACCGGCGAAAACGAGACGGCCCGCCCCCCGGATCGGGAGCGGGCCGCGGCCCCGTTCGTCGGTGCGAGCGTCAGTGCGACGCGCGCTCGGCGGCGTCCTGGGCGTTCTGGGCCGTCTGCTTCGCGGCGTCCTGGCCCTGCTCCATGGCCTTGCGGGCCTCGTCGGCACCCTGCTGCATCGCCGACTTGGCGCGCTCGGCGCCCTGCTGCATCGCGCTCTGCGCGAGGCCGCTGAACTCCTTCGCCTGGGCCTGGATGGCGGCGAACTGGCTGCGGACGAACTCGGCCTGGTGCTGCATCGCCTCCTGCATGTCCCGGGAGCGGACGAGCTTCTGGGCGAGGTCGAAGGCCGCGTTCACGTTCTGCTCGGCATACTCGAAGCCGCGCGAGGACGCGTCCAGCGCGTTGGAGCGCGCCAGCTCGGCCGAGCCCTGCACGGTGTCGGCGGTGCGGCGAGCCGCGCCGATGAAGCTGTCGAACGCCTTCCGGGCCTGCTCGACGCTCTTCTCGGCGAAGTCGCGCATCTCGGCCGGAACTTCGTAGTTCGGGGGGTTGCTCATACGTCGTCTCCTCTCTTCATTGGCCTGTGGATGGCGCTTTGTGCGGTGCACAATAACTGATTCGCCGCCATATGCCACCCGCGCTCATGGCGTTAAGGTTGACATAACGTAAACGTGTGACGGTTGCGCCGAGAGTCCAGCGCCGCGGCGCGGGGGAGTTTACAATAGGGCTACGGTCGCGCGCGTTTCTCGGGCAAAGCGGGACCGTTGAGCGTCAGGATCGCGTTAGGGTTCGAGGTCGCGGGCTTTGGAGACGACAGTGACACCGACGGCCGCTGCAGCCCCGCCCGGGCTGGGGACTGCCTTCGCGACCTGGGAGCGCCTGCCCGCGCTGGCGGCCGCTCTGGGCGCGCGCGACGCCGTGCATCTCGTGATCGATCCGTCGGAGGCCCGGATCCTGTCCGCGTCCGAAGCGGCGGCGGGTCTCGCCGCGGTCCTGGACGGCCCGGCCCTCGCCGACCTGACCCGGCAGATCGCGACCGCGGTGGCGGGCGACGCCGCGCCCCGCCTCGCGCGCCTGCGCCTCGATGTCCGCCGGATCGCGCCGCCGGTCCTGTGCTGGCTGGCGCGCGGCGCGCAGGCCGACGGCCGGCCCGCGATCCTCATCGTCCCGACCGCGCCGGTGGCGGCTGGCCGCGCGCGTCCGATCCGCCCGCTCGATCCACCGGTCGACGCGCCCGCCGGGCATCCGGTGGCGGCGCGGGCGCTTCCCCAGGAGCCGCAATCGCCTCCGGCGACGCCGCTCCGGCGCGACGACCGCTTCCTCTGGCGCCTGGATGCCGCGGGTGTCCTGACGACCCTCACAGGCCCGGAGGCGCTCGCCGGGCTGGTCGGGCAGCGCTGGCAGGATCTGGCCGAGAGCGGGCGCCTCTTCGGCGCCGACGCCGTGCTGGCGGCCCTGCGCGACCGGCGCACCTTCCGCGGGGAACCGGCGGTCCTCGATGCCGGCACCGGGGCGTTCCGGGTCGACCTGTCCGGAGCCCCGCTCGGGCGGGGCGACGCGGCCTTCTCGGGCTTCGGCGGCTTCGGCCTGATCCGCAGCGCCCCGGCCGACAGCCCGAGACCGGTCGCGACGCCGGAGCCGACCCCGGAGCCCATGCCCGAGCGCGTTCCCGAGCGCGTTCCCGAGCGCGTTCCCGAGCGCGTTCCCATGCCCGTGCCCTCCGCGACGCCGGAGCCGGCAACGTCCGAGGTTGCCAAGCCCGCTGCTGGCCCGGCTGGGACCGGCGACGCCGCGATCCCTGTCGCGATTCCTGTCGCGATTCCTGTCGCGGTCGACGCGGATCCCGTCGCCGCGCCGCTGTCGAACGACGAGCACGCCGCGTTCCGCGAGATCGCCCGCGCGCTGGGCGCCCGCTACGCCGGTGACGAGGCCGGATCGGGGGCGCCCCGGACCGCGGGTGGGGCGGTGATGCCGTTCCCGGCGCCGCAGGCCGGTCCGGCGGAGACCGGCGCGACCGCCGCGGATCCCGATGTCGAGACCGGGCCGGTGGAGGCCGAGCCGGTCGCCGACGCGCCGCCGTCCCCGAAATCCGATCTCCTCGGCGGATTGCCGGTGCCGGTGCTGGTCCATCGCGACGGAGCGATCGTCGCGGCGAACCGCGCCTTCCTCGATCTGACCGGCCACCCCGACCTGCCGAGCCTCGCGCGCCTCGGTCTTCCGGGATTGCTGCCCGGCCTCCCCCCGGCGGAGACGGTCGACCCGTCCGCGCGCCGGACGACCGTCGCGACGGCCGACGGCGGCGCTCGTCCCGTCGAAATCCGGGCCGGCGCCCTCCCCTGGTCGGGCGCGACCGCGACGTGCCTGGTCGTGCGCCCGGTCGAGGACGCCGACGTCGCCGACGCCCTCACGGCCGAGCGCCTCGCCCGCGCCGCTGAGACCGAGCGGACGGCCAGCGCCGAGGCGACTCTGGACGCGCTGGAGACGGGCGTCGTCACGGTCGACGGGGCCGGGCGCATCGTCGCGCTGAACCGCGCGGCGGCCGGCCTGTTCGGCTGCGATCCGCGCGAGATCGTCGGCAGCAGCTTCGTCACGCTCTTCGACCGGGAGAGCGTCCTGACGGTCGCCGATGCCCTGAGGGGCACCGCCCCGGGGCGGCGGATCGTGCGCATCGACGGCGCTCCGATGTCGTTGACTGTGGCGGCGACGGCGGGCCGGCGCGTGGCCCAGATCGCCCGAGCCGAGGACGAGGCCCTCGCGCGGAGCGCGGAGGGCGGCCCGGAACCCGCGCCGGGCCGCGCCGATGCCCTCGACCGGCTCGGCTGCGCCGTCCGCGAGCCCGTGTCCGGGATCGTCGACCTGGCCGGCGCGATGCTGAAGGAACCGTTCGGCCCCCTCGGGGACGCGCGCTACCGGGGCTGCCTCGCCGAGATCAAGGCCTCGGGCGAGGCGATGCTGGAGCGCGTCGGGAAGCTCCTGGACCTCGCCGCCGTCGAGGCCGGCGCGCTCCACCTGGAGCCGCGCGCCCTCGACCTCAACGACGTCGTGGCGAGCTGTGTCGCCCAGCTCCAGGGGGAGGCAGCGCGGGGGCGCATCGTGATGCGGACGAGCTTCTCGACCGATATCGGCGACCTGGAGGCCGACGAGCGCTCGGTCAGCCGCGCGGCCAGCTTGGTGATCGAGAACGCGATCCGACGCTCCACGGCCGGCAGCCAGATCATCGTGTCCACCGGGTCCGCCGAGCGGGCGGGGATCGCCGTGCGGGTGCGCGAGACCGGCGCCGGCCACGCGCCGCGGGCGGCAGCGCCGCAGGGCGATGTCGAGGACGGGCTGGCGCTGCCGCGGGCGCTCGTGGAGGCCAATGGCGGGCGCCTGCAGCTCTCCGCCCGACCGGAAGACGGCACGCTCGTGGAGATCATCATGCCCGCGCGGCGGGCGGCCAACGGCTAGGGGTGAGCGCCCCCCACCCCCGCGGGGCGGAAACAGAGGGCCGCCGGTGACAGCGGCCTCGGGCGCGCGCGCTTGACAGCGCAGCATCGAAGCCCCAATCAGCCCTTACATTGCGCCCAATCTATTCACGGGAATTGAGCTGCGCAGGAGCGCGCCAAACTGCGATGATATCGTCATCGTAGATTGGCGGCTACGTTACTTTGGAAGTCCTGGCTGCGCGGCGGAGACCGCGATACGATCGGGCGCCAAAACAGGGATGGGACGCCATGGTAGGCAAGGTGATCGAGGTTCAATCCGCGTGGCGCGAGGGTGCGCACGTGGACGATGCCAAGTACCGGGAGATGTACGCGGCTTCGGTCGCCGATCCCAACGCGTTCTGGGCCGAGCACGGCAAGCGCATCGACTGGATGAAGCCGTTCTCGACGGTGAAGAACACCAGCTTCGAGCCCGGCAAGGTCTCGATCAAGTGGTTCGAGGACGGCAAGACCAACGTCGCCCATAACTGTATCGATCGCCATCTCGAGACCCGCGGCGACCAGACCGCGATCATCTGGGAAGGCGACAACCCCGAAGAATCCAAGCACATCACCTACCGCGAGCTGCATGCGCAGGTCTGCCGGATGGCCAACGTCCTGCGCAACCGCGGCGTCGGCAAGGGCGACCGCGTCACGCTCTACATGCCGATGGTCCCGGAGGCCGCCTACGCGATGCTCGCCTGCGCGCGGCTCGGGGCGATCCACGCCATCGTGTTCGGCGGCTTCTCGCCGGATTCCCTCGCCTCGCGCATCCAGGGCTGCGGCTCCAAGGTGGTGATCACCGCCGACGAGGGCCTGCGCGGAGGCCGCAAGGTGCCGCTGAAGGCCAATGTCGACGAGGCGATCAAGCGTCTCGGGACCGACCTCGTCGACCACGTGATCGTCGTGCGCCGCACCGGCGGCAGCGTCGCCATGGAGGCGGGCCGGGACGTCTACTACGACGAGGCCGCCGAGCAGGTGACGGACGAGTGCCCCGCCGTGGCGGTGGAGGCCGAGCACCCGCTCTTCATCCTCTACACCTCCGGCTCGACCGGGCAGCCGAAGGGCGTGGTGCACACCACCGGCGGTTACCTAGTCTACGCGTCGATGACGCACGAGTACGTCTTCGATTACCGCGAAGGCGACGTGTACTGGTGCACCGCCGATGTCGGCTGGGTCACGGGCCACAGCTACATCGTGTACGGGCCGCTCGCGAACGGCGCCACGACGCTGATGTTCGAGGGCATCCCGACCTACCCGTCGACCTCCCGGTTCTGGGAAGTGGTCGACAAGCACAAGGTCAACATCTTCTACACGGCGCCGACCGCGATCCGCTCGCTGATGGGCGGCGGCGAGGGACCGGTGAAGAAGACCTCGCGGCAATCGCTCCGCGTGTTGGGCTCCGTGGGCGAGCCGATCAACCCGGAAGCCTGGGAGTGGTACTACAACGTCGTCGGCGACCAGCGCTGCTCGATCGTCGACACGTGGTGGCAGACCGAGACCGGCGGCATCCTGATCACCCCGCTGCCGGGCGCCACCGCCCTGAAGCCGGGCTCGGCGACCCGGCCGTTCTTCGGCGTGAAGCCCGAGATGGTCGACGCCGAGGGCAAGGTCCTGGAGGGCGCCTGCGAGGGCAATCTCTGCATCGCCGATTCCTGGCCGGGCCAAATGCGCACGGTCTACGGCGACCACGAGCGCTTCGAGCAGACCTACTTCTCGACCTACCCGGGCAAGTACTTCACCGGCGACGGCGCCCGCCGCGATGCGGACGGCTACTACTGGATCACCGGCCGGGTCGACGACGTCATCAACGTCTCGGGCCACCGGATGGGCACCGCCGAGGTCGAGTCGTCCCTGGTCGCCCACCCGAAGGTGGCCGAGGCCGCGGTGGTGGGCTACCCGCACAACGTGAAGGGCCAGGGCATCTACGCCTACGTGACCCTGAACGACGGCGAGGAGGGCGACGACGCCCTGCGCAAGGAGCTCGTGACCTGGGTCCGCAAGGATATCGGGCCGATCGCCTCGCCGGACCTGATCCAGTTCGCGCCCGGCCTGCCCAAGACTCGCTCGGGCAAGATCATGCGCCGGATCCTGCGCAAGATCGCCGAGGACGATTTCAGCTCGCTCGGCGACACCTCGACGCTCGCCGAGCCGGCCGTCGTCGACGACCTGATCGAGAACCGGCAGAACCGGGGCTGATCGTACCCGCGCCGCCCCGGCGGCGCGGGTTCGGACCGGGGCGGGTGCCGGGGCGGCGCCCGCTCCCAACAAGAACCACGAGTCTCAACGCGAAGAACCGGGGGGCCAGAGCAGGCCCTCGCGGGAGGAACACCCATGAGCGGCACGACACTGAACACCCGAGGGCGCGCGGCGCCCCCGGGACCACGCCCACGCGAGACCGCCGCCGATCCGCAGGTCGAGCGGATCGCCCGGACACCCGAGTTCCAGCAGCTCGTTCACGAGCGCACCCGCTTCGCCTGGATCCTGACGATCCTGATGCTGGTCGTCTATTTCGGCTTCATCGGCCTGATCGCCTTCGACAAGTCGCTCCTCGCCGTGAAGGTCGGCGGCACCGCCTCCCTCGGCCTGTTCGCGGGCGTGTTCGTGATCCTGTTCGCCTTCGCGCTCACGGGGGTCTACGTCGCCCGGGCCAACACGCGCTTCGACGCGCTGAGCGAAGCCCTGAAGCGGAGCGTGGCCCGATGAACCGCCTCCTCCTCGGCCTGACGCTCGCCACCATCGTCGCGAGCGCCGCCTACGCGGCCGGCCCGGATCTCGGTGCCGTCGCGCAATCGGCCACGAACTGGCCGGCCATCCTGATGTTCCTGTTCTTCGTGCTGCTGACGCTCGGCATCACCTACAAGGCCGCCAAGGGCACCAAGTCGGCCGCCGACTTCTACGCGGCGGGCGGCGGCATCTCGGCCGGGACGAACTCGCTCGCGATCGCCGGCGACTACATGTCGGCGGCCTCGTTCCTCGGCATCTCCGGCCTCGTCTACACCTCGGGCTTCGACGGGCTGATCTACTCGACGGGCTTCCTGGTCGGCTGGCCGATCGTGCTGTTCCTGATCGCGGAGCGCCTGCGCAACCTCGGCAAGTTCACCTTCGCCGACGTGGCGAGCTTCCGCCTCGACCAGACCGCGATCCGCATCATCTCGGCGGTGGGCACCCTGGTGGTGGTGGCCTTCTACCTGATCGCCCAGATGGTCGGCGCGGGGAAGCTGATCCAGCTCCTGTTCGGCCTGCCCTACCTCTACGCGGTGATCATCGTCGGCGTCCTGATGATCGTCTACGTCGCCTTCGGCGGCATGAAGGCGACCACCTGGGTGCAGGTGATCAAGGCCTGCCTGCTGCTCGGCGGCGCGACCTTCATGGCCGGCGCGGTTCTGTACAAGTACGGCTTCAACCCGGAATCGCTGTTCGCCAACGCCGTTCAGGTCCACCCGAAGGGCGACGCGATCATGGCGCCGGGCGGTCTGGTGTCGAACCCGGTCGAGGCGATCTCGCTCGGCGTCGGCCTGATGTTCGGCACCGCCGGGCTGCCGCACATCCTCATGCGGTTCTTCACGGTCTCGGACGCCCAGGCCGCCCGCAAGTCGGTGTTCTACGCCACCGGCCTGATCGGTTACTTCTATATCCTGACCTTCATCATCGGCTTCGGCGGCATCGCGCTGCTGATGTCGGACCCGGTCTACTTCAAGCTCGGTCCGGCCGGCGCGTTCGACAAGCTGAAGGACATGATCGGCGGCACCAACATGGTGGCGGTGAACCTCGCCAACGCGGTGGGCGGGCCGTACTTCCTCGGCTTCATCTCCGCGGTGGCCTTCGCGACGATCCTCGCGGTCGTCGCCGGGCTCACGCTCGCCGGGGCCTCGGCGATCAGCCACGACCTCTACGCCCAGGTGATCGCCCGCGGGCGCACCACCGAGAAGCACGAGGTCAACCTGTCGAAGATCTCGGCCGTGGTGATCGGGATCGTGGCGATCTACCTCGGCTACGTGTTCGAGAACCAGAACGTCGCCTTCATGGTCGGCCTCGCCTTCGCGGTGGCGGCGAGCTGCAACTTCCCGGTGCTGGCCATGTCGATCCTGTGGCGCGGCACCACCACCTGGGGCGCGCTTGCCGGCGGCCTCGTCGGCCTGCTCGCGGCGGTCATCATGGTGGTGCTGTCGAAGGCCGTGTGGGTGACCACGCTGGGCAATCCCGCCCCGCTCTTCCCCTACGACAACCCGGCGCTGTTCTCGATGCCGCTGGCCTTCGCGACGATCTGGGTCGTCTCCCTCGTGGACAAGTCCCGCCGGGCCCAGCGCGAGCGGGCCGCCTTCGAGGCGCAGTACGTGCGCTCCGAGACCGGCATCGGGGCGGCCGGCGCGCACGCGCACTGACGGCCTTCCGAAGCGTCGAACAGGCGGAGGGCGCGGCGCGAGCCGCGCCCTTCGTCGTTCCGGTGACAACTGCGTACGCGCCCATGTTGATGGGAGTCTTCACGATCGCTTTACCGGTTGACCGCTCCAATCGGTGCGATAACGCATAGGTGATCTGCGCCGTGCGCAGAACCGCCCGGGAATCGGGCCGGTGAGCGGGCGATCCGTGTCGCGGGCCGCCCAAATGCGTCTGGGAGGACCTGTTTCATGGCTGTGGCAACCGCGAGTGCGCGGACAGGGGACGCCGCGAGGCCGATGACGTCGGCCGAGAAGCGGGTGATCTTCGCGTCCTCGCTCGGCACCGTGTTCGAGTGGTACGATTTCTATCTCTACGGCTCGCTGGCGGCGATCATCGGCGCGCAATTCTTCTCGGCCTACCCGCCGGCCACGCGCGACATCTTCGCCCTGCTGGCCTTCGCGGCCGGCTTCATCGTCCGCCCGTTCGGCGCCCTCGTGTTCGGCCGCGTCGGCGACCTCGTCGGCCGCAAGTACACCTTCCTCGTCACGATCCTGATCATGGGTCTGTCGACCTTCATCGTCGGCATCCTGCCCAACGCGGCGACCATCGGCATCGCGGCGCCGATCATCCTGATCGTCCTGCGCCTCGCCCAGGGCCTCGCGCTCGGCGGCGAGTACGGCGGCGCGGCGACCTACGTGGCCGAGCACGCCCCCAACGGCCGGCGCGGCTTCTACACGAGCTGGATCCAGACGACCGCGACCCTGGGCCTGTTCCTGTCGCTGATGGTGATCCTGGCGACCCGGACCATCACCGGCGAGGCCGCCTTCGCCGAGTGGGGCTGGCGCATCCCGTTCCTGGTCTCGGTGCTGCTGCTCGGCATCTCGGTCTGGATCCGTCTCCAGCTCTCCGAATCCCCGGCCTTCCAGAAGATGAAGGAGGAGGGCAAGACCTCGAAGGCGCCGCTCACGGAGGCGTTCGGCCAGTGGCGGAACGCGAAGTTCGCGATCATCGCCCTGTTCGGCCTCGTCGCCGGCCAGGGCGTGGTCTGGTACACGGGCCAGTTCTACGCGCTGTTCTTCCTGCAATCGATCCTGAAGGTCGACGGCTACACGGCCAACCTGCTGATCGCGTGGTCGCTGCTCTTCGGCACCGGCTTCTTCGTGGTCTTCGGCTGGCTGTCCGACAAGATCGGCCGCAAGGTCATCATCCTGGCGGGCTGCGCGATCGCGGCGGCGACGTTCTTCCCGATCTTCAAGGGGATCACCTCGACGGCCAACCCGAAGCTCGAGGCGGCGATCGAGAACGTGAAGGTGACGGTGACGGCCGATCCGGCCGCCTGCGGAACCCTGTTCAACCCGGTCGGGACCCGGGTGTTCACCCAGCCCTGCGACCTCGCCCGCGACTTCCTGTCCAAGTCGTCGGTCCGCTACTCGACCGCCCCCGGCGCGGCCGGCCAGCCCACCACGATCCGGGTCAACGACACCGAGATCCCGTACCCGCAGGGCGGCAACGTCGAGGCCAACAAGGCCACGACCGCCGCGCTGCAGGCCGCGGGCTACCCGAAGGCCGGCGACCCCGAGATCGTCAAGATGTCGAACCCGTTCGACATCTTCCGGCCGCAGGTCGCGCAGGTGATCGGCCTGCTGTTCATCCTCGTGCTCTTCGTCACGATGGTCTACGGCCCGATCGCCGCCATGCTGGTGGAGCTGTTCCCGACCCGGATCCGCTACACCTCGATGTCGCTGCCCTACCATATCGGCAACGGCTGGTTCGGCGGCCTCCTGCCGGCGACCGCCTTCGCCATGGTGGCCCAGACCGGCGATATCTATTTCGGCCTCTGGTACCCGATCGTCATCGCGGTCGCGACAGTGATCATCGGCGTGTTCTTCGTGCCGGAGACCAAGGATCGCGACATCTTCGCCGACACCTGATCGGCGCGAGCCGGCCAGACCGAGGTCCGGCGCGTGTCAAAGACGCCCAGGCAGCTCACGCTGCCTGGGCGTTCTCGTTCGTACGGCACGACGCGGCCGTCCCGCTTGTGTCGGGCCTGCAACGCGGCGGCGAAATAGCGACCCGTGCGGTTCCTCACGGATTGCGTTTCGTCTGATCCTATACGGATGTGTCAAGTATCGAGGCCCGGCGGAAACAGGCCTCCACCGACCGGATCCGGAGAGTCAATTGTCCTGGTTCAAACTTTTGATGTTGCGAGAGGCGACTTATTGCAACTGCAAGTAATCTGACCGACGACCCTGAGCTCATCGAGGGCGCGCCCGTCACCCGAGCCTGGACAAGATTTAACCTGCCGACAATCGGCCCGGTGGAACCCGATGCGGTACGAGCCCGTATCGGCTTTCCCTCCGCACCGGGCCCCTGGGATATCGAACGTGAACACCGTCCTGACACTTCTGCGCAGTCAGCCCGGCACGAAGCCACCGCTTCTCCTTGTGATTACCTGGTCCCTCGTCGCCGCTGGGCTCTGGATTCTGATCAACGGGTACGCCGGACGGCTGGTCTGGTGGTGGTGATGCGCCTCACCGCCCCCGATCGCTCTCGGGGTACCCGGTGAGATAGGCGCCGAGGAGATACCCCGCCTGATGCGCGGTGAGATATCCCAACACGATCAGGACGCGCAGCAGGTCGATCCCGTAGACCGACACGAAGATCGTCGTGGCGGTGAACAGGATCACCGACGAGGTCAGGGCGAGGATGATCACCGAGTAGGATCGGCCGAGAAGCCATCCCACGAGAAACAACAGCGCTGCGACCACCATCTCGTCACTCGACCCGGAGCTGTTCCAGGAAGTTCTCCACGCGAGCTTCCGGCGCATTTCCCCGCGATGATGGCGTGCGGCCGAGAAAATTTCAACCCGCGGCGCAGACACCGCGCCTATTCGATAAGTTTGGAATATTACACCCGTAATGTTGCACCAAAGATAGTTTTCCCGAACGCCGACCATTCATTGCCGAGCTTGGTCGAGCACCGCGTCTGTTCACGGCAATGCTGGGCGGAAGCGCCCGCTCGGCAAACAATCGACCCGGCCGATCCGATCGCGGCGTATCGTTAACGCGGCGCGGCGGCGCGACCGCGAGCGTTCCGGGGCGTCCGGACCGGTGCGGCCGCCCCCGAGGTGGCGCGCCGTCCCGGAGGGCGGGAGACGGCCCGCCGGCTCAGTGCCGGAAGTGGCGGTGCCCCGTCAGGACCATGGCGAGACCGGCCTCGTCGGCCGCCGCGACCACGTCCGCGTCGCGCATCGAGCCGCCGGGCTGGATCACCGCGGTGGCGCCCGCCTCGGCGGCCGCCATGAGGCCGTCCGCGAACGGGAAGAACGCGTCCGACGCCACCACCGAGCCGACAGCGAGGCTCTCGGCCAGCCCGAGACGCTTCGCCCCCTCGGCGGCCTTCCAGGCGGCGATGCGCGAGGAATCGACCCGGGACATCTGGCCCGCGCCGATGCCGACCGTGGCGCCGGCCTTCGCGTACACGATGGCGTTCGACTTCACGTGCTTGGCCACCCGGTAGGCGAACCGGAGATCGGCCAGCTCGGCCTCGCTCGGCGCGCGCTTGGTCACGACCGTGAGCGGCATGTCGTCGACGACCGCCGCGTCCCGGCTCTGGACCAGCAGCCCGCCCGCGAGGGTCCGCACGGTCTCCCCGCCGGCCCGCGGGTCGGGCACGCCGCCGGCCAGCAGCAGGCGCAGGTTCTTCTTGCCGGCCACGATGGCCGCCGCCTCGGGCGTGGCGTCGGGGGCGATGATCACCTCCGTGAAGATCTCGACGATCCGGCGGGCCGCCTCGGCGTCGAGGGTCCGGTTCAGGGCGACGATGCCGCCGAACGCGGAGGTCGGGTCGCAGCTCAGGGCCCGCTCGTAGGCCTCGAGCAGGCTCGCCCCCTCGGCGACGCCGCAGGGGTTGGCGTGCTTGATGATGGCCACGGCGGCGGTCCGGGCCGGGTCGAACTCGGCCACGCACTCGTAGGCGGCGTCCGTGTCGTTGAAGTTGTTGTAGGACAGCTCCTTGCCCTGGAGCTGGCGGGCGGTGGCCACGCCCGCCCGGACCTTACCGGGGGCGCGGTAGAAGGCGGCCGACTGGTGGGGGTTCTCGCCGTAGCGCAGTTCCTGGCCCAGGGAACCGCCGAAGGCCCGGAAGCGGGCCGGCGCCTCGGCGCCGAAGCGGCCCGCCATCCAGTTGGCGATGGCGGCATCGTAGGAGGCGGTGCGGGCGAAGGCCTTCTGCGCCAGGCTCCGGCGCAGATCCGCGCCGAGTGCGCCGTCCTGCGCCTCGAGGGCGGCGAGGACGCCGGCATAGTCCGACACGTCGGTGACGACGGCGACATCCGCGTGGTTCTTGGCCGCCGCGCGGATCATGGCCGGGCCGCCGATATCGATGTTCTCGATGCAGTCGGCGTCGGACCGGTCGGCCGCGATGGTCGCCTCGAACGGGTAGAGGTTGACCACGAGGAGATCGATGGCGCCGATGCCGTGGGCGGCGAGCGCGGCCTGGTGCTCCGGGTTGTCGCGGATGGCGAGCAGGCCGCCGTGGACCGCCGGGTGCAGCGTCTTGACCCGGCCGTCCATCATCTCCGGGAACCCCGTCAGGTCGGCGACCTCGGTGACCGGCAGGCCGGCCTCCTGCAGGGTCCGGTGAGTGCCCCCGGTCGAGACCAGCGCGATGCCGCGGGCGTGGAGCGCCCGGGCGAAGTCGACGAGGCCGGTCTTGTCCGAGACCGAGAGGAGCGCGCGGGAGACCCGCACCTGATCGTGCGCCATAGCTTCGTGCCGAAAGTTCGAGATTTTCCGGCGCGGTAGCATGGAAACGGTGAGCCCGGCCAGCCGGCCCTGTCCGGAGACCCGTCAGGGCGCCACGCCGCGCAGGGGCGCGGAGGCCCGACGCTCGAAGTTCCACCGGACTTCCACATCGTCGGATACCCGCAGATGAAGGACGATCTGGTCGGTCCGGCGCGGTCCGGTCAGGCCCGAGAAGTAGACGCTCTCCTCGATGGCGATCTCGGCGTTCTCGGCGCTGAACACCCAGACCTCCCCGAGCGCCGAGGCGAGTTCCAGCCCCTCCGGGACGCTGCGCACCGCGATGCCGGGATGCAGGTGGAAACGGATCGCCACGTCCTGCGGGCGCAGCCGCCGCCCGCGGCTGAGCCCCTTGCCCTGGCGCAGGAAGGCGTCGCGGCCCTCCAGGCGCGCCGTCGCGTGGAAGAGCTGCCAGCGGCGCTCGTGCACGATGCCGAATTCGGGGGCGTAGCCGTTGTGCCGGGCCGCGAGGACGACGCTGTCGGCCTCCTCGGCCCGCTCGGCCGCCACCGCCGATGGACCGCTCAGGACCACGGGCCCGCGCCGACCGATCAGCCAGTCCGCCAGCAGCCGCTCGCCCCACCACCCGGTGCGGGTGAGGAACCGGCAGGATGAGGCGTGGGCCACCGAGGCCGTCGAATGGGCCGGCGTCGAGCGGGCGAGGAGGCGCAGATCCGCGCCGCTGGCCGGCAGGCCGCAATTGACCACGATGCGCTGCGGCCCGCTCGACATCTCGAAGGCGAGGCAGCCCGCACCGGCATTCACCGCGTAGGGCAGCGGCGGGCTGGCACCGACATCGGCGACGATCACCACCCGGCCGCCCTCCAGGCGCTCGTAGCCCGAATTCGGCGCGTGCATCAGCGGGCGGGCGAGCGCGCCGTCGTAGACCAGCAGGGTCGCGAGATGGTCCGCGTCCGTGGCGCCCATGCCGTTGAAGTGGCTCAGCGAGGCGTCCGGGTGGCGGAGCAGTCGCAGCAGCGGCAGCATCCGGTCGACCGCGCGCAGGAGCGCCAGCGGCGGCTCGACGCTGCGGCTCAGGTAGCTCTGCCGCAGCGGCAGGAGGTCGAGAAGCAGCTCCATGGCGTAGCGCGGGTCGCGGGAGCGGTGGCCGCCGTCGGTCAGGATCTGCCGGTCGAGCTCCCGCGTCAGGATGCGGGTCGCCCGGCGCAGGATCGGCTGGATGCCGTCGCAGCACAGGCCGGCGTAGCAGAGCGCCACCGCGGCGTTCAGGCGCCATTGCGGCGGCACACCGCGCCGGAGGTCGCGCTCGAGCTGCTGGGCGTTGCGGCCGATCGCCTTGAGGAAGTTCTGGTAGAAGCCGTGGTCGGCCCCCTCCAGAACGAGGGGCGACTGGCACAGGAACGAGATCAGCCGGCGCGCCGCCACCGGCGTCTGGCGGGCGAGCGCCGCGTCGCCGCGGCCGGCGATGAAATCGGCCACGAAGGCGCGGGCATTGGCGCGGGCCAGCGCGGTGTCGGCGGCGCGCAGGTGGCGCAGCCAGCCGAAGCCGTAGAGCTCGTCGGCCCATTCCGGCGACGGTGCCGCGTAGTCGAAGGGCGAGCCGCCGCTCGCCGCGAGCGATCGGCCGGCGAAGACGAACAACCCGGCATAGATGTCGTCCGCGAAGGTCGCGTCGGAGGTGCGCAGGTCCTGCGGCGCGATCACCAGGCCGGCGACCCGCATCCGGGCGAGGATGTCGGGCGGGGCTGTGACGCTGGCGCCGGCGGCGCGGACCGCGCGCGCGGTCTCGCGCGCGACGAGCCGATAGAAGCGCCAGCGGTCAGGCCCCCAAGCCACGCGATCTCCGAGCTACGCGTTCTGAAGGCCCCAAGGCCTTGAGCCCTCGCGCACGAGGATCGGCTGGCACCCGTTTCGTAAGGCTAGTGGGGGCCTCTTAACCGGCGGTTTACGCTATGTCATGTCCGACGCCGTGAAGGCGAAGGATCACGGCGGCGCGCCCTCCCGGCGGGCTAGCCCGGCATCAGCGCGGCGTCGAACGCCTTCAGGTTCGACCGCATCAGGTCGAGATACGTCGCGGCCGGGCCGTCCGGCGCCGAGAGCGCGTCGGAATAGACCTTGCCGCCGACGCGGGCGCCGCTCTCGCGGGCGATCTGCTGCATCTGGCGCGGGTCGCTGATGTTCTCGAGGAACACCGCCGGCACGCGCTCCTTCCGGATCTGGCGGATGATCGCGGCCACGTCCCGCGGGCTCGCCTCGCTGTCCGTCGACACGCCCTGCGGCGCGATGAAGCGCAGGCCGTAGGCCGCCGCGAAGTAGCCGAAGGCGTCGTGGGTCGTGATGATCCGCCGCCGCTCCGGAGGGATGCGGGCGATCGCCGCCCGGACGTCCCGCTCCAGCGCGTCGAGCTCGGCGAGGTAGGCGGCCGCCGCCGCCCGGTAGGCGTCGGCATGGGCCGGATCGACCTTGGCGAGGCCGTCCCGGATGTTCGCCACGTAGGTCCGCACGTTGGCGACGTCCTGCCAAGCATGCGGGTCCACGGCGTGGTCGCCGTGTCCGTGTGCGTGATCGCCGTCCTCGTGGGCGTGCTCGTCCTGCGCGGGGATCGGCTTCACGCCCGCGGAGGCCACCACCACGGGGGCGCGCGTGCCGGAGGCCCGGATCAGCCGGTCGAACCAGCCCTCCAGCCCGAGGCCGTTGACGAACACGATGTCGGCTTCCGCGAGCTTGCGCGCGTCGGCCGGGGACGGGCTCAGGCCGTGCGCGTCGGAGTCCGGACCGACCAGCGTCGCCACCGTCACGTGCGATCCGCCGACCTGCCGGACGAGGTCGCCCAGGATCGAGAAGGTCGCCACCGCCCGCACCGGCCGGTCCTGCGGTGCGGCCGAGGCCGGCCCCGCCGATCCGAACCACAGGGACAGGATCGCGAGCGCCGCGATCCGGAATGTTCTTGCCACGCGCCGCACCGCTCCACCTGCCGCAAACCCGTCGCGCCTGCCACTAATGTAACATTGTTACATACACAAGCGGGATACACGGCGGGTGCCCTATGCGCGGCGTTGGGCGCCGCCGCGGGCCGCGGCGACGTCCCGAGCGTGAGACGGAGATTTCCATGTCCCGACCTTTGACGGCGGCCATCCTGGTGACCGGGGCGCTCGGCCTCGGGCTCGCCGGCGCGGCGGTCGCGCGCGATCACGGACCCGAGGGCTTCCGCGGGCACGGCCGCTGGAGCGCGCTGACCCCCGAGGACCGCGCGGCCTTCACGGATGCCCGCATCGCCGCCCTGCATGCCGGCCTGAAGCTCAACGCCGACCAGGAGAAGCTGTGGCCGCCGGTGGAGACGGCGATCCGCGACATGGCCAAGCTGCGCCAGCAGCGCCGCGAGGCGATGCGCGACCGGCCGAAGTTCAGCGACGACGCCCCGGCGGCGCTGCGGGCGATGGCGGACGCGGCGAGCGCGCGGGGCGATGCCCTGCGCAAGCTCGCCGACGCGTCCCAGCCGCTCTACGCCAGCCTCGACCAGGACCAGAAGCGGCGCGCCATGATCCTCGCCCGGCCGATGGGCCCGATGGGCGGCCACGGCATGCGGGGCGGCTGGCACCGGGACCGCGGTGACGATCGCGGCGACGATCACGGGCCGCGCGGCGACGGCCGCTGAGCAAAAGCCTTGATCCGCGGCGGCGGCGGCGGCAAACCGCAGCCGCCGCGCATCCTGCCCCGGGGCGGCACTGATCCGACCCGGTAGGTCTCATGGCGCGCCTTCCCGGCGACACGGCTCCCCTCCTCGCCCGGCTCTGGCGCACGTGGCTGTACCCGCACCGGGCCACCCTGGCGGTGGTGCTGGTGCTGATCGCCCTGGTCGGCGCCTCGACCGGGCTCTACCCGGCGCTGATCAAGGCCGCCTTCGACGCCTTCGACCGCAAGGACGCCGCCGCCATCGCGTACGGACCGCTGGTGGTGATCGTCGTCACGGCCACGCGCGGCTTCGCCCTCTACGGCCAGACGGTCCTGACCAACCGGGTGGTGACCCGGGTCGAGGCCGACATGCAGGCGGCGCTCTACGGGCATCTCATCGATTCGGATCTCGCCCAGCTCGGCCGCGAGAGCCCGGCGGCGCTCACCCAGCGCTTCACCACCGACTTCGCCTTCATCAAGGAGGCGCTGACCCGGATCTCGACGGTCCTGCTCCGCGACATCGCGATGCTGATCGGGCTCGTGGCGGCGCTGATCTGGATGGATCCGGTGCTGACCCTCGTGGCCGGCGTCACGGTCCCGTTCGTGGCGGGACCGATCGGGCGGATCGGCCGGAAGCTCCGGCGGGTCTCGACCTCGACCCAGGAGCAGATGGGCGCCACCGCCAGCCTGATCTCCGAGAGCCTGCAGGGGGCCCGGGTCGCCAAGGCCTACGCGATGGAGACATACCTCAAGGGTCGCGCCGCGGAGGCCCTCGACGAGGTGCGGCGCCTCAAGATGAAGGCCGCCAATGCCCGCGGCCGCCTCGACCCGCTGCTCGAGATCGGCGGCGGCATCGCGGTGGCGGGCGTCCTGGTGCTGGTCGGCCAGCGGGTCCTGGCCGGAGAGAAGACGGTCGGCGACTTCACCGGCTACGTGGCGGCCCTGCTCCTCGCCGCCCAGCCGGCCCGGGCGCTGGGCAACCTCAACGCCATCCTGCAGGAGGCCGCCGCCGCGCTGCGGCGATACTTCGACGTCATGGACGAGAGTGCCACGATCCGCGAGGCGCCGGAGGCCCGGCCGCTGGCGGTGACCGGCGGCGCGATCCGCTTCGCCGACGTCCGGTTCCGCTACCGGCCGGACGCGCCGGCGCTGGAGGGCATCGACCTCGCGGTCCCGGCCGGATCGGTGACGGCGCTCGTCGGGCGCTCGGGCTCGGGCAAGTCCTCGCTGCTCAACCTCGTTCCGCGCCTCTACGACGTCACCGGCGGCGCCGTGACCATCGACGGCCAGGATGTCCGGGACGTGACGCTGGCCTCCCTGCGCGCCGCGGTGGCGGTCGTCTCGCAGGAGGTCGTGCTGTTCGACGACACGGTCGCCGCCAATATCGGCTTCGGCCGGCCCGGGGCGACGCCCGCGGAGATCGAGGCGGCGGCCGAGGCCGCCGCGGCCCACACCTTCGTCTCGGCCCTCCCGGAAGGCTACGGGTTCCGGGTCGGCCCGGGCGGCGGCCGGCTCTCGGGCGGCGAGCGGCAGCGGGTGGCGCTGGCCCGCGCCTTTCTCAAGGACGCGCCGATCCTGCTCCTCGACGAGGCGACCTCGGCCCTCGATTCCGAATCGGAGCGGCTCGTCCAGGAGGCGCTGACCCGGCTGATGCGCGGCCGCACCACCCTGGTGATCGCCCACCGGCTCTCGACCGTCCGCGACGCCGATCAGATCGCCGTGATGGAGGCGGGCCGGGTGATCGAGACCGGGCGCCACGACGACCTGCTCGCCGCCGGCGGCGCCTACGCGCGCCTGCACCGTCTGCAGCTGTCGGAGCCCGCGACCGCCGAGTGACGCGCCGAGTGACTCGCCGAGTGACTCGCATATACGGCGACGCCGTCATGCGCCGGCTCCGTAGATTCGCGCGCCGGAGCGCGCCATAAGGGCCTCAGTCGATGAGGACCACACCGTGAGCGACCTGACGTTCGAGATCCAAAGTCATCCGGCCCCGCGGACCGCCGAGGAGCGGGCCGCGCTGATGGCGAATCCTGGCTTCGGCAAGGTGTTCACAGACCACATGGTGGTGGCGCGCTACACCGCCGGCCGCGGCTGGCACGACGCGCGGATCCAGGCGCGCGAGGCCATTCCCCTGGATCCCGCCGCCGCGGTGCTGCACTACGCGCAGGAGATCTTCGAGGGCCTGAAGGCCTACCGCACCGCGGACGGCGGCGCGGCCCTGTTCCGGCCGGAGGCCAACGCCCTGCGCTTCCGCCGCTCCGCCGAGCGGATGGCGATGGCGCCCTTCCCGGAGGACGCCTTCGTCGAGGCGATGCGCAGGCTCGTCGAGATCGACCGCGCCTGGATCCCCGACACGCCGGACGGCAGCCTCTACCTGCGCCCGTTCATGATCGCCAGCGAGGCCTTCCTCGGGGTCAAGCCGGCCTCGGAATACCTGTTCGTGACGATCGCCTCGGCCGTCGGCTCCTACTTCAAGGATCCGACCGGCACCGTGACGGTGTGGGTCTCGGAGCACTTCACCCGCGCGGCCCCGGGCGGCACGGGCGCGGCCAAGTGCGGCGGCAACTACGCGGCGAGCCTCGCGGCGCAGTCGGAGGCGGCGTCCCAGGGCTGCGAGCAGGTGGTGTTCCTCGACGCGGCCGAGCGCCGCTACGTCGAGGAGCTCGGCGGCATGAACGTCTTCTTCGTCTTCGAGGACGGCACGCTGGTGACGCCGCCGCTCTCGGACAGCATCCTGCCCGGCATCACCCGCGACTCGGTGATCACGCTGGCGCGGGAGGCGGGCCTGACCGTGAAGGAGGAGCCCTACACGATCGACGCGTGGCGCGCCGACGTGCGGGAGGGGCGCCTGACCGAGGCCTTCGCCTGCGGTACCGCCGCGGTGATCACGCCGATCGGCACCGTGAAGGGCCGGGAGGAGAGCTTCACCATCGGGAACGGCAAGGCCGGCCCCGTGGCCCAGCGGCTGCGGAGCCTGCTGGTGGACATCCAGCGGGGCAATTCCAATGACGCCCACGGCTGGTTCCAGAAGATCTTCTGAGAGCCGGCGTCCGCCCGCGGCCGTGTGGTCGGGGTCGGGACTGCCGGGTTCGCCGCGAGGACCGGGCAGGCGTCTGCCCGGTCCACGCCCTCGTCCCGAGGTCGCGGCGGGCGTTGCGGACGTTTCGGGCGGTCTTCAGCGGGGCGCGCGGTGACGGATACGGCTGCCGCGCGCGTGACGGACGCGTCGGTCCACTCTCCCGAGCCGCCCATCGGCCCCTGGAACCCGGGCGTCCGGTCCGATCTGCCGTCCGCCTTCCTGCCCCTCGTGACCGTCTACCGGCCGGAGCACGTCGAGACGCCGCTCCGCGACGCCCTGGACCTGAGCGATCTCTGCGGGCTGCCCGCCCGCCAGCTCACCCGGTTCCGGGCCGGGCGCCTCGTCGTCCACGAGGTCCTGATCCGGGTGATGTCGGATCTCTCCGTGCCGGTGGGCGAAGTCTACGCCGATCTCGGCGTGAACTTCCGCGCCATCGTCGCGACCATCCTGCGCGAGGGCATCGAGCCCCGCCTCGCCGAGGTCGAGTCCGCCCTCGACCGGATCCGCGCCGAGGCCGACGCGGTGCTCGCCCGCGAGATCGCCGCCATCCTGGAGGAGAGACCTCCCCCGCCGCCGCCAGAGCCGCGCTGGCTCGACCGCCTGCTCGGGCGCCGCCCGCCGACGGTCCAGGCGCCGCGCGAGGATCTCGCGACCCGGGCCCTGCGCCATCTCGAGAGCTGGCAGCGACGCGCCGCCGAAGCCGGCGACCCCCTGGAGATGGCCGCCTGCGAGGCCCTGCGCGCCGTGGTGTCGGGCCTCATCGCGCGGCAGAATGCGGTCATCCGCGACGCCGCGCTGCTGCGGACCATCGCGGGGACGCTGGTCTCGAACGGCTACGGCAGCCGGCGCGTCGGCGAGCAGATCGAGCCCTGGATCGACGCCGTCGTCGAGGCGCAGCGCTACCGGCGGCTGGCGCCGCAGGATCATCCGGTGGTGATGAACGTGAAGGGCGCCTCGGCGTCCGGAAAGAGCACGATCCGCCCCTACCAGCTCGGCCTCGCCAAGCGGCTGGGCATGGCGTGGTCGGACTTCGCGGTGATCACCCCCGACGTCTGGCGCAAGTACCTCCTCGACTACGACAGCCTGGGCGAAGCTTCGCGGTACGCCGGGACGCTGACCGGCTACGAGGTCGAGATCATCGACATGAAGCTCGACCGCTACGTCACCCGAAAGGCGGCGGAGCGGCGGATCTCGAACCTGCTGATCGACCGGTTCCGGTTCGACAGCTTCCAGGCCGACGCGGGCTCGGACGGCGGCGGCCAGTTGCTCACCCGGTTCGGCGACCGCGTCTACATGCAGTTCATGGTCACGCCTCCGGCCGACACCGTGGAGCGCGCCTGGAAGCGCGGCGAGCTGTTCGGCCGCTACAAGGCCGTCGAGGACCTCCTGGCCCACAACGTCGAGGCCTATACCGGCATGCCGCGCCTGTTCTTCAACTGGGCGCTCTCACGGGACAAGCAGGTGGTCTGCGAGTTCCTCGACAACAGCGTGCCGCTGGGCGAGCGCCCGCGCACCATCGCGTTCTGGGCGGACGGAACTCTCAACATCCTCGACGTGAAGGGGCTGATCGACATCGACCGCTTCCGCAAGGTCGACATCTTCGCCCACGGGCCCGACGCCGTGTTCGACGGCGCCGACCTCTCGGCCTCCGCCAACACCAGCTTCCTGCGCGAATGCCTGCGCCGGATGGCGGTCGTCCGCTTCGTTCAGGCCGAGACCGGCCGGGCCTTCATGCGTCTCGACCGCGGTCGGATCACGGCGCTGGATCCGGGAACCCTGGCGGCGGTGAAGTCGGGGCCCGACTGGGAAGCCGCCTGCGCCCTCATCGGCTTCCCGGCCGACCCGGCCTCGATCCCCGCCCTCGACGAGATTCTGAGCCCCGCGGAGGCACCGACGCTCGGTGCCTGGGGACCGATTCCTCCGGCCGGGCAAACGGAATAATATCGCCGTCCTGACACTTCACCCGGTCCGTCTCACCCTGGTATATTGCATACCTAGAACGGATGTGCATGATCGTCGGGGCACGAGAGACGCCGCCAGAGCAAGGCCGCGCCGCCCAAGAGAGAGGCTCAGGGATGGAACGCCAGGATTCGCCTTCGGCGAAATGGTGGCAGCTCGCCTTCGGCGTGATCTGCATGGCCATGATCGCCAACCTTCAATACGGTTGGACCCTGTTCGTGGACCCGATCGACCAGCGCTACCATTGGGGCCGCGCGGCGATCCAGCTCGCGTTCACGCTGTTCGTCGCCACGGAGACCTGGCTGGTGCCGGTCGAAGCGTGGTTCGTCGACCGCTACGGTCCGAAGATCGTCGTCGCCTTCGGCGGCGTGATGATCGCCCTCGCCTGGACCATCAACGCCTACGCCGACAGCCTGGCGATGCTCTATCTCGGCGCCGTCGTCGCCGGCATCGGTGCGGGCTCGGTCTACGGCACCTGCGTGGGCAACGCGCTCAAGTGGTTCCCTGATCGCCGCGGCCTCGCCGCCGGCGCCACCGCGGCCGGCTTCGGCGCGGGTGCCGCCATCACGGTGGTGCCGATCGCCCGCATGATCGCGTCGAGCGGCTACCAGGACGCGTTCCTGTACTTCGGCATCGGCCAGGGCGCCGTGGTGCTGGCCCTCGCCTTCCTGCTGCGCAAGCCGTCGACCAACACGCCGGTCCAGCGCAAGAAGACCCGCCTGCCGCAGACCAAGGTCGACCGCAGCCCCCGCGAGGCGGTGCGCACCCCGGTCTTCTGGGTGATGTACGTGATGTTCGTGATGGTCGCTTCCGGCGGCCTGATGGCGGCGGCGCAGATCGCCCCGATCGCCCACGACTTCCAGGTGGCCGGCGTGCCGGTGAGCCTGTTCGGCCTCCAGATGGCGGCGCTGACGCTGGCGATCTCGCTCGACCGGGTCTTCGACGGGTTCGGCCGGCCGTTCTTCGGCTACGTCTCCGACAACATCGGCCGCGAGAACACGATGTTCATCGCCTTCTCGACGGCGGCGCTGGCGGTGATCGTGCTGCTGACCTACGGTCACGTCCCGATGGTCTTCGTCCTGGCCACCGCGGTGTATTTCGGGGTCTTCGGCGAGATCTACTCGCTGTTTCCGGCGACCTGCGGCGACACGTTCGGCTCCAAGTACGCCGCCAGCAACGCCGGCCTGCTCTACACTGCCAAGGGCACCGCGGCCTTCCTCGTCCCCTTCGCCAGCATCCTGTCGGCGGCCTACGGCTGGTCGGCGGTGTTCACGCTGATCATCGTCCTCAACGTGACGGCGGCGGCGCTGGCGATGTTCGTCCTGCGCCCGATGCGGGCCCGCTACCTCGCCTCGGAGGATCAGCCCGCGGCGCTCGGCGCCCAGCCGATCCGGGCGGCCTGATAGGCCCCCGCCCCACGACGTCGCGAGAGCGACGCCCGACCTTCGCGGATCTCCCACCCTCCCCCTCCTCGGGAGTGCGGGGGATCCTCCAGCCAGCCGGCGCCGAGCGCCGCCCGTCCAAACCGATCTTCCGGGAGAAACCGTGATGACCGCAGTCGCCAAGATCGTCCACACCACCCCCGAGGTCGAGGCCGAGCCCGATCTGACCGACGGCTTCCACCTCGTCATCGACGCGCTCAAGCTGAACGGCATCGACACCATCTACGGTGTCCCGGGCATCCCGATCACCGATCTCGGGCGCATGGCCCAGGCCGAGGGGATGCGGGTCATCTCGTTCCGCCACGAGCAGCACGCCGGCAACGCCGCGGCGATCGCGGGCTTCCTCACCCAGAAGCCGGGCATCTGCCTCACCGTCTCGGCGCCGGGCTTCCTCAACGGCCTGACCGCCCTCGCCAACGCCACCACCAACTGCTTCCCGATGATCCTGATCTCGGGCTCCTCCGAGCGCGAGATCGTCGACCTGCAGCAGGGCGACTACGAGGAGATGGACCAGCTCGCCATCGCCAAGCCCCTGTGCAAGGCGGCCTTCCGGGTGCTGCACGCCGCCGATATCGGCATCGGCGTCGCCCGCGCCATTCGCGCGGCCTGCTCGGGCCGCCCGGGCGGCGTCTACCTCGACCTGCCCGCCAAGCTCTTCTCCCAGGTGATGGACGCTGAGGCCGGCCAGAAGTCTCTGGTCAAGGTGATCGATCCGGCGCCTGCCCAGCACCCCGCCCCCGAGGCGATCGCCCGGGCGCTCGAGGTCCTGAAATCCGCCAAGCGGCCGCTGATCGTGCTCGGCAAGGGCGCCGCCTACGCCCAGGCCGATGACGCCATCCGTGCCCTCGTGGAGACCAGCGGCATCCCCTACGTGCCGATGAGCATGGCCAAGGGCCTCCTGCCCGACACCCACCCGCTCTCGGCCGGCGCGGCGCGCTCGACGGCGCTGAAGGACTCGGACGTGGTGCTGCTGGTCGGCGCCCGGCTGAACTGGCTGCTGTCGCACGGCAAGGGCAAGAGCTGGGGCGAGCCGGGCTCGACCAAGTTCATCCAGATCGACATCGAGCCCCGCGAGATGGACTCGAACGTCGAGATCGTGGCGCCCGTCGTCGGCGACATCGCCTCCTGCGTGCAGGCGCTGCTCGACGGCATGGGCCAGGGCTGGCAGCAGCCCCCGTCCGACTGGATCGAGACGCTCAGGTCGAAGCGCGAGGCGAACGTCGCCAAGATGGCGCCGAAGCTCATGAGCAACGCCTCGCCCATGAACTTCCACGCCGCGCTCGGCGCGCTGCGCACCATCGTCAAGGAGCGGCCGGACGCGATCCTCGTCAACGAGGGCGCCAACACCCTCGACCTCGCCCGCGGCATCATCGACATGTACCAGCCGCGCAAGCGCCTGGACGTCGGCACCTGGGGCATCATGGGCATCGGCATGGGCTTCGCCGTCGCGGCCGCCGTCGAGACCGGCAAGCCGGTGCTCTGCGTCGAGGGTGACAGCGCCTTCGGCTTCTCCGGCATGGAGGTCGAGACGATCTGCCGGTACGGCCTGCCGGTCTGCATCGTGGTGTTCAACAACAACGGCATCTACCGCGGCACCGACACCGATCCGACCGGCCGCGACCCGGCCACCACCGTGTTCGTGCCGGATTCCCGCTACGACAAGATGATGGAGGCCTTCGGCGGCGTCGGCTACCACGTCACCACGCCGGACGAGCTGACCCGCGCGGTCAACGAGGCGATGAACTCGGGCCGCCCGGCCCTCGTCAACGCCGTCATCGACCCGGCGGCCGGCAGCGAGAGCGGCAACATCGGCAGCCTCAACCCGCAGAGCGGGATCAAGAAGAAGAAGTGAGGGCGAGACCCTCGCGAGATCTCTGATCCCACACCATCGAAGCCGGGCTCGCGTGTCGAGCCCGGCTCTTTGCCTTGACGAGAACGGCGTCGCGGATCCGCGCGGGACGGTGTTCCGCTGAAGCTCCCGGCCCCCGGGAGACCTTCCCCGCACCGTCATCGCGAGCGAAGCGAAGCGACCCGGGGCGGCGCGGTCCAGTTTCGCGCGGAGCGCGGGGATGGCTTCGCCGCGCCCGCAGTGACGGCGCCGGATCCGTCATCCGTTCGGTGACGGTGCATCCATGATCGACCCCGACCTCGCCGGCCGCCTGCACTTCCGCCACCGGCTCCCGACCGAGGAGCCCCTCGCCCCGGGCCGGCACGACCTCGGCCTCTTCGCCGAGCGCGACGCGGTGCTGGTGGTCCCGGAGGGCCTCGATCCGCGCCGGCCCTGCCCGCTCGTGGTGCTGTTCCACGGCGGCGGCGGCAGCGCCGAGCGCATCCTGCCGATGCTGGAGGCGCACGCCCGGACCGAGCGCTTCCTGCTCCTCGCGCCGCAATCCCTGTTCCCGACCTGGGACATCGTCATCGCCGGCCACGGGCCCGACCGGGAGCGCGTCGCGGCGGCGCTGGGTCACGTCGCCGACCGGTTCCTGCTCGATCCGCAGCGGCTCTGCTTCGCCGGCCATTCCGACGGCGGCAGCTACACGCTCTCGTCGGGGCTCGCGAACGGCGACGTGGCGAGCCACCTGATCGTCTCGTCGGCCGGGTTCCTGTCGGTGCACCTGCAGGTCGGCGCGCCGCGCATCTTCCTGTCACACGGGACCCAGGACGTGCAGATCCCGATCGACCGGAGCGCCCGGGTCCACGTGCCGGCCCTGCGCGAGGCCGGCTATCCCGTGACCTACTTCGAGTATGACGGACCGCACGCCCACCAGCCGGCCGTGGTGGCGCAGGCGGTCAGGTTCTTCCTGGCGGATCCGCCCGCCGGGCGCTGAGGTTCAGGCCAGGGCGGCCCGGGCCGGCGCGCGGGTGCGGATCGGCGCCTCGGGCGCGTCGGCCTCGGACAGGAGCGCCGGGATCAGGTCGGTCTGCGAGACGATTCCGACCAAGCGGCCGTCGTCGTCGACCACCGGCAGGTGGTGAAGCCCCGCCTCCGACATCCGCGGCACCAGGGCGGCCACGGGCGTGTCGGGACCGACCGGCTCGACCGCGCTCATGATGTCGGCCGCGCAGCCGTGGGGGGCGCGGCCGCGCTCGGCCGTGAGGCGCAGGCGGCGGCCGAGACCGAGGCGCGGCCCGCTCCGGTCCCAGGCGGCCTTGTCGAGCAGGTCGGTCTGCGTGACGATGCCGAGGACGCGCGCGCCCTCGTCGGTGACCGGAAGCGCCTTGATGCGGTGACGGCGCAGCAGCCGCATGGCCTCGGAGAGCGGCGCGTCCGGCGCCACCGCGATCACGTCGCGCGACATGATCGCCGCGCAGGTGATCGGGCCCGAACGGCGGCCGTAGACCCGCATCTGCACGCGCCGCAGGATCTGCTCCAGGTCGCCCCGATCGACGTCCAGGAGCTGGTCGAAATCCTCCAGCGCGGCGTCGAGGTCCGAGGCCCGGAAGCCGACCCGGGCGTCCGAGGGCGGATCCGCCGTCCGGGGCCCGGCCGGGCGCAGGTGCGGGTAGGCGCGCCCGGTGAGGTTGTTGAACAGCAGGGCGGTGGTCAGCAGCAGCAGCGAGTTGACCGCCACCGGCCACAGCACGAAGCCGTAGCCCAGCTCCCGGATCGCCGGGCCGCCGAGCACCGCCGTCAGCGCCACGGCCCCGCTCGGCGGGTGCAGGCAGCGCAGGGCCATCATCAGCGCGATCGCCACCCCGATGGCGCAGGACGCCGCCACGAACGGGTCGCCGATCCAGGCCGCCGCCGTGACACCGACGAGCGCCGCCACGATGTTGCCGCCGAGGATCGACCAGGGCTGCGCCAGAGGGCTCGCCGGCACCGCGAAGAGCAGCACCGCCGAGGCGCCCATCGGGGCGATCAGCACCGGCAGGGCCTCGGCCGGGACGGAGACCCGGCAGACGAAGCCGGTCGCCAGGATGCCCACGAGGGCACCGGCCGCCGAGCGCAGGCGCTCGCGCTTGCTGACCGGGGTCAGCTCCGGCAGGAAACGGCTGAGGAATGCGCGCATCGGATCCGGGGCTCGCACGTGAAAAGGACGGCGCCCCGGGGAGCGCCGTCCTGTCTCAGGGTCGCTGAAGTCGGGCGGTCCTTATCAGACCGCGCGGGCCTCGTGCATCGCCCGGATCTGCTCCTGGGTGTAACCCAGGTCTGCGAGCACCTCATCGGTGTGCTCGCCGAGCAGCGGCGACGCCTTCACCTCGACCTGCATGTCGGAGAACTTGATCGGGCTTCCGACGGTCAGGTACTTGCCGAGCTTCGGGTGCGCCACCTCGACGACGGTGCCGCTCTCGCGCAGGGACTTGTCCTCGGCGATCTCCTTCATCGACAGCACCGGCGCGCAGGGAATGTCGTAGGTGCGCAGGATGTCGACCGCCTCGAACTTGGTCTTGTCGGCGAGCCACTCCTCGATCGTCTTGAAGATGTCGAAGATCTTGTCCTGGCGGGCCCGCGGCGTGTTGTAGCCCGGATCGGTGATCCACTCCTCCTTGCCGAGCGCCTTGCAGATCGGCGCCCAGGCGTGGCCCTGGATCGTGAAGTAGATGTAGGCGTTCGGGTCGGTCTCCCAGCCCTTGCACTTCAGCACCCAGCCCGGCTGGCCGCCGCCGCCCGCGTTGCCGCCGCGCGGCACCACGTCGGAGAACTCGCCGTGGGGGTACTGCGGGTACTCCTCGAGGTAGCCGAGCGCGTCGAGGCGCTGCTGGTCGCGCAGCTTCACGCGGCAGAGGTTGATCACCGAGTCCTGCATCGACACGGCGACCTTCTGGCCCTTGCCGGTCTTGTTCTTCTGGTGGAGCGCCGTGAGGATGCCGATGGCGAGGTGCATGCCGGTGTTGGAGTCACCGAGCGCGGCGGCGCTGACGGTGGGCGGCCCGTCCCAGAAACCCGTGGTCGAGGCGGCACCGCCCGCGCACTGGGCGACGTTCTCGTAGACCTTCAGGTCCTCGTAGTGGTGGCCGTCCGAGAAGCCCTTCACCGAGGCGAGGATCATGCCCGGGTTCAGCTCCTGGATGCGGGCCCAGGAGAAGCCCATCCGGTCGAGGGCGCCGGGACCGAAATTCTCGACCATGACGTCGGAGTCCTGGATGAGCTTCTCGAGGACTTCCTTGCCGGCCTGGGTCTTGGTGTCGAGGGTGAGCGAGCGCTTGTTGGAGTTCAGCATCGTGAAGTAGAGCGCGTCCGCGTCCTCGACGTGGCGCAGCTGCGTGCGGGTCACATCGCCGGCGCCGGGGCGCTCGACCTTGATCACGTCGGCGCCGAACCAGGCGAGGAGCTGCGTGCAGGCCGGGCCGGCCTGGACGTGGGTGAAGTCGATGATCTTGATGCCTTCCAGCGGCTTGCTCATTGGGCGTTCTCCCTGTGCGGTTCGGTGATCGGGTCCTTCGGATGGTCCGGCGGGCTCAAGGCGCCCGACGGGCCGGATCCGAGGAAGCTTCGAGTTCGGCGACGCGCTGGCGCAGGCGCTTCTCCTCGGCCCAGCGCTCGGTCTCGTCGCGGATCACGGCGACGATCCCGGTCACCCGGTCGGAGGCGTCCCGCACCATCCCCACCGTGAAGGCGATGGAGAGCTGGCGGCCGTCCTTGTGGAGCGCCGGCACCCTCAGGGTCTCTGCCCCGTAGCGGGTGACGCCGGTACGCATGGTCTTGGCGTAGCCGTCCCAGTGGCGGCGTCGGTGCCGCTCGGGTGTGATCAGATCGAGGGTCTGGCCCAGAGCCTCGGCGGCGGTGAAGCCGAAGATGCGCTCCGCGGCCGGGTTCCAGACCGTGATGGCGCCGTCCGGATCGGACACCACCACCGCGTCGCCGATCGCCTCGGCCAGACCGTGGATTTCGAGGGAACCGGGCGCGGCCAGGGTCGGCCCGGTCGCCGTCATGGGCGCCACCCGGTCGGCAGCGCGGATGAGAGGTGGATCGCGGCAGTCCGGCGCCTTGTCATGGGGCGGCCCTTCCTGAACGTCACGCGCGGAAACGGCGGTAAAATTCCGGTCCCGCATCCTTGAAGGGCTGTCACCCGCCCTCTTCGGTTGGTATTTGGTATGCCAAATGGAGAATGGCGTCAACCGACGGGGTGACAGGTGGCACTTTTCTTCAAGCGACCGGTGGAGCTTTCCGGGCGAAGCCGTCTGCCGACGCGCGCCGCTCGATCGCCGCCGCGCGACGCGGCAAGGCGCTCATGTCCTTCTCAGATTTGCCGCTTTCGGCGAGCAGGACTCCGCCCGTCAGGCAGCTCGGACCGGCGGTTCGGCACACCGCCCGGGAGACCATTTCGGTGATCCGTTTCGAGAAAGTCAGCAAGGTCTACCGGACGGAAGGCCACCGGCGGACCATCCTGGAACAGGTGTCGTTCACCCTGAAGCCGGGCGTGTCCTACGGCATCCTCGGCATCAACGGCGCCGGAAAATCCACCACGATGCGGCTGATCGCCGGCACCGAGGACGCGACGCGCGGCCGGATCCACCGCGGCCTCAGGGTCTCGTGGCCCCTCGGCTTCGCCGGCGGCTTCCATCCCAAGATGACCGGGCGCGACAACGTCACCTTCGTGGCGCGCATCTACGGCGAGGACCCGCGCAAGGTGCTCGATTTCGTCGAGGATTTCTCGGAACTCGGAAGCTACCTCGACGTGCCGATCTACACGTACTCGTCGGGCATGGGCGCGCGGCTCGCCTTCGGCATGAGCATGGCGATCCCGTTCGACTGCTACCTGATCGACGAGATCACCTCGGTCGGCGACGCGCGGTTCTCGAAGCGCTGCGACGAGGTCTTCTCGCAGCGCCGGAAGAACGCCGACATCATCATGGTCTCGCACTCCATGGAGACCATCCGGCAGTGGTGCACGCAGGGGTTGGTCCTGCTGAACGGTCGCGCGATCATCTACGAGGACGTGAACGACGCCATCGAGGTGTACCGGCGCCTCAACGCCTGACCGCGCCGGCGGCGGCCGGACCGCGACGACATGCTTTTGCCGCCTCGCCGTGCGAGAGACGGTCGCGGCGCCGGGTGCGGCGCGCGCGGGATCCCGGTAACGGGTCGACCTTCGAGGCCGGGGAGGCCGGGAATCAGGCCATGAACATGGAGATCCGGAAGGCCGAGGGGCAGCCGGTCACGCCCGCGGACCGCCAGCAGGCGGTGAGCGAGTCGCTGCGGCAGATCGCGCGCATGTCGCGCTTCGCCGACCGCAAGAAGGGCATCCGGTCCTTTCAGGCCGACGCCAAGAACGATCCCTGGATCCCGATCCTGTTCGTCGTCTGCTTCCTGCTGCCGACGCTCGCCGGGGCGGCCTATTACGGCCTGATCGCCTCGGACCGCTACGTCAGCGAGGCGCGATTCGCGATCCGGCCGGCCATCGGCTCCGCCGAGAAGACGTCCTCGGAGACCGGCGGGACAAATTCCGGCACGGCGAACCAGATGGTGGCGCAGGACACGCTGATCACGCGCGAGTTCATCCTCAGCCGTCCGATGCTGGAGCTCCTCGAGGCGCAGCTTCCGCTGCGCCAGTGGTTCAGCAACGAGTCCATCGACTACTTCTCGCGGTTCGATCCGGAGAAGCCGATCGAGAAGTTTGTCCGCTACTGGAAGCGGCGCGTCGGCGTCGAGGTCGAGGCCGGATCCGGCATCTTGTCGGTGGAGGTCGAGGCCTTCGATCCCCAGGAATCCCTCGCCATCGCCAAGGCCATCATGAAGGAGGCCGAGCGCAAGGTGAACGACCTCAGCGTCAAGTCGCGCGAGGATGCCGTTGCCGAGAGCACGCGGGAGCTGCGGCTCGCCGAGGAGCGCATGACCAAGATCCGCCTCGCGACGCGCGACCTGCGCAACCGCGAGGGCGTGCTCGACGCGCAGAAGACGAACGACATCAACGTCAAGATGATCGCCGAGATGCGGGCCTCGCGGATCAACCTCGCGCTCCAGCTCGCGATCGGGCAGCGGGACCTCGGTCCCGACGCGCGCCGGATCATCGACATCAAGCAGCAGATGAAGGACCTCGACGACAACATCGCCCGGATCGAGCGGCAATCCGCCAGCCAGGATCCGGAGCAGAAGCGCCTGCTCTCCGACGCGCTGACCAAGTTCGAGGTCCTGGAGAACGACCGCAAGAACGCCGAGAAGTACTATCAGCAGGTGCTGACCGCCCACGAGCGCGCGCGCATCATCGCGGCCCGGCAGATCGAGTTCTTCAGCCCGATCGTCGAGCCGGTGAAGGCCGAATCCTCCACCGAACCGCGGCGGCTCTTGATGATCGCGTTGATCACCGCGGGCGCCGGCGTCCTGTTCGGCGCCGCGATGTTCGCCCGGAAGATGATGACCTGACGCGCGTCCCGCCGGGTTCGCCCGGGACGGACCGGTATCCTCAGCGGCCGGCCCCGGTGCCCCGGTCATCCGCCGCCGGGCCGATGGTGCCGCCGGTCCAGCCCTGGGCGCGCCAGCCCTCGGCGCGCTGGTCGAGATCGATCGACCCCGCCTGGTCGAGAATGGACAGGACGCGCTCGGCCCGGGACTCGTCGGCGCGCACCGTCACCAGGGTACCGCCGCGACGCACGCCCTCGGCGTAGGTCTCGGCCTCGTCGGCGCTGAGGCCCGCCGCGGTCAGACCGCCGATCAGGCCGCCGGCCGCGGCGCCCACGCCGGCGCCCGTCACGGTGGCGACGAGCCAGCCCGCCGCCGCCACCGGCCCGAGCCCCGGGATCGCCAGGAGGCCCAGCCCCGCGAGCAGGCCGGCGCCGCCGCCCAGGACCGTGCCGACCGTGGCTCCGGTGCCGGCGGAATCCGCCGCGTCCACCGGTCGGGGAACGGCGGTCCCGGGCGCCCGCGGCGGGACCGCGGGCTCGTTGCGATTCGCGATGATGCTGATGTCCGCGTGGGGGATGCCGGCGGCCTCCAGCCGGTCCACCGCCCCCGCGGCGGCGTCGTAATCGTCGAACAGGGCGGTCAGGGCGCGCAGGGCCATCGAGCTCTCCCGGTATGTCCGGGCCCGGGCCCGGAGACGTGGCGGCGGCGCGGGCGGCCCGGACGCGGGCGCGGTCGGATGCCGGATCGACGCTCTCGCCGACCGATCAAGCGATCGCGGCGGCCCGGGTTCCCGCGAGCGCCGGCCCCATCTTAACGCCGCGCTAACCATCCGCTCGGCAGATCTTGCCGGGTACGTCCCGGGCCTGTCCCGGGCGAACGGCAGCGGATGGCATCGATGGCAGAGACGGCGAGCGCGCCGGCACAGACAGGAGCGGCGGCCGTCCTCGGCCAGCTCGCGCTGCCGACGCGCGGCGATCTCCAGGCGCTGTCGAAGCGGTCGGACCTGCTGTTCGCGACCGGCGTGCTGGGGATCCTGGCGGTCCTCATCTTCCCGTTGCCGGCGATCCTGCTCGACCTGCTGCTGGCCGTGTCGATCATCCTGTCGGTCCTGATCATGATGACCGGCCTGTCGATCGACAACCCGCTGGAATTCACCGTCTTCCCGACGCTGCTGCTCATCGCCACGATGTTGCGGCTCGCCCTCAACCTCGCCTCGACGCGCCTGATCCTCGGGCACGGGCACGAGGGCACGGCGGCGGCCGGGCACGTCATCGAGGCCTTCGGCCACTTCGTGATGGGCGGCAACTTCGTCATCGGGATCATCGTGTTCGCGATCCTGATCATCGTGAACTTCGTGGTGATCACGAAGGGCTCGGGCCGCATCGCCGAGGTCGCGGCCCGCTTCACCCTCGACGCGATGCCCGGCAAGCAGATGGCCATCGACGCCGACCTGTCGGCCGGCCTGATCGACGAGAAGACCGCGAAGGCGCGGCGCGCGGCGCTCGAGGAAGAATCCTCCTTCTTCGGCGCCATGGACGGTGCCTCGAAGTTCGTGCGCGGCGACGCGGTGGCGGCCCTGCTGATCACCTTCATCAACGTGGTCGGCGGCATCATCATCGGGGTGGCGCAGCAGGGCCTGAGCTTCGGCGAGGCCGCCAAGAGCTACACCCTGCTGACCATCGGCGACGGCCTCGCGAGCCAGGTCCCGGCGCTGATCGTGTCGACGGCGGCGGGCCTGCTGGTCTCGAAGGCCGGCGTGCGCGGCGCCGCCGACAAGGCGCTCGGCAAGCAGCTCGCGCACTATCCCAAGGCGCTGGGCATGTCGGCCGCGGTGATGCTGCTGATCGCCCTCCTGCCCGGCATGCCGATGCTGCCCTTCGTCCTGCTGGGCGGCGGCGCCGGCTACGCGGCGTGGCGCATCAACAAGACCGCCAAGCTCGCGCCGCCGCTCGACGCCCTGGGCGCCCCGATGGATGCGGCCGCGGTCGCCGCGGCGAGCGCCGCCAAGGAGGAGACGGTCACCGACCTGCTGAAGCTCGACGACCTCAAGCTCGAGATGGGCTACGCGCTCCTCGCCCTGGTCAACGGCGAGGGCCAGGACCGGCTCACCGACCAGATCAAGGCCCTGCGCCGCCAGCTCGCCGCGGAACTCGGCTTCGTGATGCCGTCGGTGCGCATCCTCGACAACGTCCAGCTCGACGCCAACGCCTACGTGGTGCGGGTCAAGGAGATCGAGGCGGGCACCGGCCGGATCTTCCCGGGCCAGTTCATGGCGATGGATCCGATGGGCGGTCAGGTCCAGCTACCCGGGCAGCACATGCTGGAGCCGACCTTCGGCCTGCCGGCAACCTGGATCGACGCGGCCCTGCGCGACCAAGCGCAGCTCAAGGGCTACACGGTGGTCGATGCCGCCACCGTCGTGTCGACGCACCTGACCGAGATCATCAAGGCCCACGTCTCCGAGCTCCTCAACCACGTCGAAGTCTCGAAGCTGCTGCGCGAGCTGCCCAAGGAGCACGCCGAACTGCTCAAGGAGATCGTGCCGTCGCAGATCTCCACCACCGGCATCCAGCGCGTGCTGCAGTTCCTGCTCGCCGAGCGGGTCTCGATCCGCGATCTCGGGGCGATCGTGGAGGCGATCGCCGAGGTGGCGGGCGCGGTGAAGAACCCCCGCGACGTGGTCGAGCACGTCCGGGCGCGCCTCGGCCGGCAGATCTGCGCACAGTACCAGGACCCGAACGGCATGCTGCCGATCATCACCCTGTCGCCGGCCTGGGAGCAGGCGTTCATGGAGTCGATCGTCGGCGAGCGCGAGGAGCGCTACCTCGCGATGCAGCCCTCGAAGCTCAGCGAGTTCGTCAACACCGTGCGCGACCGCTTCGAGACGGCGGCGCGCCAGGGCGAGATGCCGGTGCTCGTCACCTCCGCCCAGACGCGGCCCTTCGTGCGCTCGATCATCGAGCGCTTCCGCCGCGAGACGCCGGTGATGAGCCAGGCGGAGATCCACCCGCGGGCGCGGCTGCGGACGGTGAACTCGATCTGAGGACCCAGAGGCCGCGACACCGGCGTGGGCAGACTCGTGCCGGCGCACGGGCCGAGGGAGCAATCACGGGATCGGCGAGCGCCGCGCACAGACGAAGCGCGCGGCGAAGCATCCCGGGTTTCGCGGTGTGGCGCGCGGGGGCCGAGGCGGCGACGTCACCCCCGCGTCGAGACGGCGGTCAGCCCCTCAGATCGCTTTCTGCTTGAGCTCCCGCTCCAACTCGTGCGCGTCGAGACCGGGAACGACGACGGGAGGTTCCGGCACGGCGGCCGCCTTGGGCCCGTGCGCGGCCGAGCCGATCGCCGCGGCCAGCCGCGAGCGCTCGAAGGCGATCACCACGATCACCGAGACCAGGGCCGGGAGCCAGAAGTAGAAGATCCGGAAGATGATCACCGCCGCGATGATCGCGTCCTTCTGCGCCTCATCGGTGATGTGCATCGCGGTGATGAACACGATCTCGAACACGCCGAGGCCGCCCGGCGCGTGCGAGGCCAGCGCCACCGAGAAGGAGGCCAGGAAGATCGCCAGGACCGGGATGAAGCCCGGGTTCATCGCCTCCGGCAGAGCGAAGTAGATGATGCCCGCCGCGCCCAGGAGCTCCAGCGGCGCCGCGAGCAGCTGGCGCCCCATGATGCCGGGCCGGGGATACTCAAGCTTGAACGACCGGATGTGCAGCGGCCGCAGGTGCAGGATCGAGCCGATCACGTACAGGCCAACGAAGCCAAGCATGCCGATGCCGACGATCAGCGCGGTCTTGGAATCGGTGAGGAAGCCCGGGAGCTTGCCCTCGAGGCGCGTCAGCAGGTTCGGATCGACCACCAGCGTGAAGCCGCCGAGGAGGACGGTCCCGAGGAAGAACGTGAACGAGCAGAGCGCCACCAGCACGGCGACCTGCGCCGCCGTCAGGCCCTTGGCCGTGTAGGCCCGGTAGCGGACCAGGGCGCCCGAGAAAACCGAGGCGCCGATATTGTGCGAGAGCGCGTAGGTCGTGAACGAGCAGAGCGAGACGAAGAGCCACGAAATGTGGCGCACGCCCAGATGCAGCAGGGCGATCCGGTCGTACCAGGCGAGCGCCGCGTAGGCGACCAGGGTCGACAGGGCCGCCAGCAGGATCCGGTGGGGCGGGATCGCGAGGATCGCGGCCCAGATCGCCGCGAGCGAGGTCGTCTTCAATTCCTGGTAGAGGAAGTAGCCCGATATCACGACGGCCGCGAGGCCGATCAAGGGCCAGATGAACTCGCTGATCTTCTTCATGAACACCGACGCCCTGGGGAGAGCCCCTGATGCGCCGGCACGCGACGCGCTGCAAGCGGCATGGCGCCGCCGCGATCCCCCTTGTCAGGTGATCGTGACGGTTTCGTGCCGCGGAAGCCGGCCGAGCGGTCCGACGGGCCGCGTCAGCCCCGGGCGCGGTTGAGGCCGATCCCGTCCATGGCGGCCTGATCGCGGGCCGATTCGGCAGCGCGCTCGGCGGTCCGCTCGCGGTCGTTCAGGATCTCGACCTTCTTGAGCTCCTCGAACGCCTCGCCCAGCTCGGCCTTCGCCTCGGCGAGCTGACCCTCGAGCGCCTGGGCGGACTGGATCATGTTGTCCCGGCGCGTCGCCGCGGCCCGGGCGTAGGTCGGGTAGGCGAAGTGACCGACGTCGGTGATTCCGGCCCGGGCCTCCTCGACGGCGACCTCGCGATCGAGCTCCACCGCCATGCGCTGGAAGTCGGCCATCATCATCTCGATCTGGGTCACGCGCCGGCGCTTCTCGTCGACCTGGAAGCGGCGCAGGCGGATCAGCGTGTCACGCGATTTCATCAGGACGCTCACTCCACGCAACGCTTGAGGCCGCGCCCGGGATCGTGCCCGGACCGAGCCTGTGTGCGAGCCTGCCCACGGCAGACCCGCCCGGATCCCCCACGTGCACCATGATCGCGCCGAAGCGTTAACGCCTCGGCCCATGGTGCCTAGGCCCTGCCGACGATCTCGGTGAGCCGTGCGTAACCATCGCCGATGGACGTTGCTTCTTCCTTACCCTGCCCCAGAAAAGCCTCAAGATCGGGCATGAGCGCGACCGCCTCGTCGACCTCCTGGGAGGAGCCCGCCCGGTAGGCGCCGAGCCGGATCAGCTCCTCCATGTCGGCGTAGGTCGACAGCAGCCGCCTCGCCCGCCGCACGACCGGGAGGTAGGCCGGGTCGCAGGAGCGCGGCATGGTGCGCGAGACCGAGCGCAGAACGTTGATCGCCGGGTAGCGCCCGCGCTCCGCGATGGCGCGCTCCATGACGATGTGGCCGTCGAGGATGCCCCGCACCGCGTCGGCCACGGGCTCGTTGTGGTCGTCGCCCTCGACCAGGACGGTGAACAGGGCCGAGATCGTGCCCTGCCCCACCCCTGGACCGGCGCGCTCGAGCAGGCGCGGCAGCTCCGAGAAGACGGTCGGCGTGTAGCCCTTGGCGGTGGGCGGCTCGCCGGCGGCGAGGCCGATATCGCGCTGGGCCATGGCGAAGCGCGTGATCGAGTCGATCATGCACAGGACCTTGGCGCCCTGATCGCGGAAGTGCTCGGCGACCGACAGGGTCACGTAGGCCGCGTTCCGGCGCATCAGGGCCGGCTCGTCGGAGGTCGCCACCACGACCACCGAGCGCGCGAGCCCCGCGGCGCCCAGATCGTCCTGGAGGAATTCCTGCACCTCGCGGCCGCGCTCGCCCACGAGTCCGATCACCGCCACATCGGCGGCCGTGTAGCGGGCCAGCATCGACAGCAACACGGACTTGCCGACGCCGGACCCGGCGAAGATGCCCATCCGCTGGCCCGCACACATGGTCAGGAAGGTGTTGATGCACCGGACGCCCAGATCGAGCGGTCCGCCGACGCGTGTGCGGGCATGGGCGGGGGGCGGGTCCGCGCGCAGGGGGTAGACGTCTGGCCCCTGCACAAGGGGGCCCAGCCCGTCGACCGGCCGCCCGAGGGCGTCGATCACCCGGCCGAGCCAAGCGCCGGAGGGCCGGATCGCGCCGGCCGATTCGTCGCGGACATAGGCGGGGCATCCGCGCCGCACGCCCTCGAGCGAGCCGAACGGCATCGCGAGCGCCCGATCGCCCTGGAACCCGATGACCTCGCAGGGCACCAGCCCGTGGCCGTTAGCACCCTCGACGTCGACACGGCCACCGAGTCGCATCGCGGCCACAGGTCCGGCGACCTCCACCAGCAGGCCGCGGATCGCCACGACCCGCCCGAACGTCTCCAGCACCTCGATCCGCTCGAGGGCGGCCTGCGCCGACGCGAGCGAAGCAACGGATCTTGCCGGATCCTGTGTCATCGGCCTGGCTCTCAACGCTTCGTTTACCGGCCTCCTTAACACTGCGGGTCACGGGCTCGTAGCGGCTCGATCCGGGTCGCGACCACAATCGCGCCCGACGAAGTCGTACCGGTGTGTCCGACGGACAACACCGGGGATCGAATCGTTACGCAGGAAGTACTTACGCCGAAGGGGGCGAGCGGCCTGGACGAGGGCGGATCGGAATCGGGGCCGAGGGCGAGGCCGGAGGAACGGTGTTTCTCCTGTCAAGCTCGCGGAACTTCGAACGAGACGCTTGCGGGCAGGAATCAGGTTTTGTTAACGATTAATCCATAGCGTTCCACGTCAAGAGCGACGGAGCGCCCGTCCACAGGCCGGTGGCGGGCGAAGGCTGGGACGTGTCTGCGCGCTGATGCGGCCGGCGGGGCTGGGGACCGACGATGCGGGTACTTTTGATCGAGGACGACAGCGCGACCGCGCAGAGCATCGAGCTGATGCTCAAGTCCGAGAACTTTAACACCTACACCACCGACCTCGGGGAAGAGGGTGTCGATCTCGGTAAGCTGTACGATTACGACATCATCCTCCTCGATCTGAACCTGCCCGACATGTCGGGCTACGAGGTGCTCCGCTCGCTGCGCGTGGCGAAGGTGAAGACCCCGATCCTGATCCTCTCCGGCATGGCCGGCATCGAGGACAAGGTGAAGGGCCTCGGCTTCGGCGCCGACGACTACCTCACCAAGCCGTTCCACAAGGACGAGCTGGTGGCGCGCATCCACGCCATCGTGCGCCGCTCGAAGGGCCACGCCCAGTCGGTCATCACCACCGGCGACCTGATCGTGAACCTCGATCAGAAGACCGTCGAGGTCGGCGGCGCCCGGGTGCACCTCACCGGCAAGGAGTACCAGATGCTGGAACTCCTCTCGCTCCGGAAGGGCACGACGCTCACCAAGGAGATGTTCCTGAACCATCTCTACGGCGGCATGGACGAGCCGGAGTTGAAGATCATCGACGTCTTCATCTGCAAGCTGCGCAAGAAGCTCGCCAACGCCAGCCAGGGCAAGAACTACATCGAGACCGTCTGGGGCCGCGGCTACGTGCTGCGGGAGCCGATGGACGGCGAGGAGCGCATGGCGGTCTGATCCGCCGGTCGCACCGTCTCCTGAAAAACCCCGCGCGGTCCGGCCGCGCGGGGTTTTCGCGTTCCGGCGATATCCGCAGCCCTCACCGCGTCCCGGTGGCCGAGAAGACCTGCGCGGCGGGCGCGATCACCACGTAGCCGCCGCAGGGCGCGGCCCGGCTGATCACCGCGCTGGCCACGCCCCAGATGTAGGTGCCGCGGCGATCCTGCGCGACGACCGGGCCGCCGGAATCGCCGAAGCAGACCCGGGCGCCGTTGGCCCGCGCGATGGTCAGCCCGGTGCTGCTCGCCGCCACCGGCGTCAGCGTGGCGGTGCGCAGGCGCCCGACGGTCCGACCGGAGAGGCCGGCGCCGGCGATGCGCAGGCTCTTGGGGACCCGGCCGGGATCCGCCGCCAGCGGAACCGGCCGCCGGTCGCGCACCGGCTCGGTCAGGCGCAGGACCGCGAGGTCGAGGGAGAGGTCGGAGAGGCTGACGCCCGACGCCTCGTTCGGCAGCATCTCCCCCGGATCGGGACTGTAGCGGGCGGCGACCCGCGCGCCGTAGACCGGCCGCGCCGGCTCGCTGCCGCGGAAGAACACGACCAGCGCGCCGAGCGGATCGCCGTTCACGCAATGGGCCGCGGTGAGCACGAGATCCGGCGCGATGAGCACGCCGGTGCAGCGGGTCAGCTTCAGCGCCTCCTCGGGCTGGGTGATCGTGCCGATCGCCACGGTGGCCTGCGCCAGGGCATCCCGGCCGGCGGCCGAGCCGCCGTCGATCGCGGCGGCCGGGCCCGACAGGCCCAGACCGAGGGTGAGCGCCGACGCGGCGGCGGCGCGTCGCGCCCCGATGGTCCGGAAGGTCGTCCCGAAGCTGGTCCCGAAGCTGGTCACGTGCTGCTCATCTCCGCCGCGAGCCCCCGGACCACAGATGCCGCCCGCGCCGCGCCGCGCAAGCGGGCGCGAGGACGCGGCCGCCGTCACGTCCGTGTCATCGACGGCCGGCTCGGCGATCAGCGCGCCACCGTCCAGGTCGTGGTGCCGTCCTTGTTGTCCTTCACGGCGACGCCCATCGCCGCGAGAGCGTCGCGCGCCCGGTCCGAGGCGGGCCAGTCCTTGGCGGCCCGCGCCGCCCGGCGCTCGGCGATCAGCGCCTCGACCGCCGCGACGTCGACCCCGGACGCCGCGACCTGATCCTGCTCGCGGTCGCTGCGGGTGCGCGCGAGGAAGCCCAGCAGGTTCGCGCCGGCGCGGAGCGCCCCGGGCTGCGCCTCCGCACCGCTCCCGAGCCGGTGCAGCTCGTTGATCGCGGCCGGCGTGTTGAGGTCGTCGCAGAGCGCCTCGACGACCCCGGCGGGGATGTCGGGCGCGGCGGGCGCGTCCCCGGCGGCGTTGTACCAGCGGTCGAGCACGCGGGCCGATTCCTCGAGGCCGCGCAGGGTCCAGTCGATCGGCTGCCGGTACTGGGTCTTGAGCATGGTGAGGCGCACGACCTCGCCCGGCCAGTCCTTCAGCACGTCGCGGATGGTGATGAAGTTGCCGAGCGACTTCGACATCTTCTCCCCCTCCACCTGGAGGAAGCCGTTGTGCAGCCAGACGTTGGCCATCACCGGCGTGCCGAAGCAGCAGCGGGACTGCGCCACCTCGTTCTCGTGGTGCGGGAAGATCAGGTCGATGCCGCCCGCGTGGATGTCGAAGGTCCGGCCGAGATGCTTGGCCGACATGGCCGAGCATTCGATGTGCCAGCCCGGGCGGCCGGCGGCGGCGATGCCGGCCGGCGACGGCCAGGACGGCTCGCCGGGCTTCGCCGGCTTCCACAGGACGAAGTCGAGGGGCGAGCGCTTGTAGGGAGCGACCTCGACCCGGGCCCCCGCCTCCATCTCGTCGAGGGGCCGCTTCGACAGGCCGCCGTAATCCGGCATCGAGGGGACGTCGAACAGCACGTGGTCCTCCGCCACATAGGCGTGGCCGGCCCGGACCAGGGCCTCGATCATCGTCACCATCTCGGCGATGTGGTCGGTGGCGCGGGGCTCGACGAAGCGGGCTCGCGCGCCCGGCACGTTCACGTCCTCCGGCATGAGCACGCCGAGGTCACGCACGTCGCGGTGGAACTGCGCCAGCGTCCCGTCGGTGAGTTCGCGGATGGTGATGCCGCGCTCGGCCGCCCGGGCGTTGATCTTGTCGTCCACGTCCGTGACGTTGCGCGCGTAGGTGACGTGCTCCGGCCCGTAGAGGTGGCGCAGCAGGCGGAACAGCAGGTCGAAGACGATGATCGGCCGGGCGTTGCCGATATGGGCGGCGTCGTAGACCGTCGGGCCGCAGGCGTAGACGCGGACATGCTGCGGGTCGATCGGCGCGAACGCCTCCTTGGCGCCGGTGAGCGTGTTGTAGAGCCGCAACATCGGCGCCATGAAACCCATCCCTTCTCCGGCGCCGGGGATGACGTCCGGCCCGGAGCCGTGGCCGGAAATCCGGCCCTGCCTTCAACGACCTGAGGGCCCCGCGCGGCGAAGAGCGGCCGAAACGTGGCGGATCGGCCAGCCCCGGCACGGCACCCTGTTGCATCGCGGCGACGGCGCGGCCCGCGCGATGGGGCTAACCCAAAAGCGTGAGGAATTCGAGATGGCTTGCGCGCCATGCGGGTAAGGCTTCCTTAACCGCGCCGTCGGACCGTCCGGGCCACGATCCTCACGCCACAGATCCTGTGCCCAAGGACAATCCATGCGACGCTCGGCCGTTGGTTCCCTCGCTCTCGCCACCGTTCTCGCCTGCGCGGGCCTGACCCACGCCGCGCTGGCCGGCACCGACGGCGAGACGCCCGCGAAGGCGCCGGCCCGTGTCGAGAAGACCTTCCTGATCCCGTCGAGCGACGGCTACGGCGTCGGCGAGTGCCTGACGACGCCGGGCAGCGCCTGCGGCCAGGTGGTCGCCAACGCGTGGTGCGAGGCCCAGGGCTACGCCGCGGCGAACTCCTACGGCGTCGCCGCCGCCGACGAGTATACCGGCGCGATCAGCCAGCCGGTCCCGGCGCCGTCCGAGCGCCCGATCCGGATCACCTGCCAGGACTGAGCCGGCCGCGGACGGCCCGTCGCCGGGCCGCCGCGCGGAAAGCTCGCGTCACCGGGCGCCGCTCACTTCATGAAGTCGGCGCATTTCTGCGCCGGTTCGGTGCCCCAGGGCGCCAGCGGCACCGCCGAGGTCGAGTTCTTCGGCGAGCCCTGAATGACCTTGTCCGAGTAGACCATGTAGATCAGCGTGTTGCGCTTCGCGTCGCAGCCGCGGACGATCTGCATCGACTTGAAGATCAGCGACCGGCGCTCGCTGAACACCACCTCGCCCTGGCTGAGCTTGCCCTTAAAGGCGATCGGCCCGGTCTGCCGGCAGGCCAGCGAGATGTCCGAGACATCCTCGGCCAGGCCCAGTGTGCCCTTGATCCCGCCCTTCTCAGGCTGGGTGTACCAGCACGACACGCCCGAGACCGCCGGATCGTCGACGCCGTAGACCACGAGCTTGTCGTTGGGCGTCAGCGGGCGCCAGACCGTCGACTTGTCGAAGATCCGGTCCGGCTCCTGCGCCGCGGCCGGACCGGCCGCTGCCAGGCCCAGTGCGAGAAGCCCAACATAGGTGAGACTCCGAAACAACATCGCCGGTCAATTCCCCCTCACGCTTGCGGGCCGGATGTAGGAGGGGTGTCGCGGTCTTGCGAGGGGGCGTAGAATGGCCCCGCTTCCGTCCCGAAGCGCGGATGCGCGCGGGCTCCGGATACTCCGGATCGCCGCGCACCCGATCAACGCGATGCAGCCTATGCCTCACCGCCCGATCGTCCGTACGCTCGGCCGCCTCATCCTGAGCGCGGCCATAGCCCTCGGACTGTCCTCTCCGCTCGCGACCTCCGCCAGCGCGCAGGAGGCCGCGCCCGCCGAGGCGCGGCCGGCGCCGCAGCTGCCGTCGCCGCAGTGCCGGCGCTACCGGGCTGAGCTGGCCTCGCTCCAGAGTGGCGCCAGCACGACGCGTGCGCTCAACGACGAGATCGGTCGGCTCGAAGCCTATTTCCGCGGCCTGAACTGCGAGGGCGGCAAGTTCCTGTTCTTCGACACCCGGCCGCCCCAGTGCGGCGCGGTGGAGCAGCGCATCCGCGCGCTCAAGGCCACCTACGGCGGCGCCGTGATCGACGACAGCGGCGCCCGGAAGCGGGAGCTCCAGGGGCTGGTCGCCTCCACCTGCCCGCCGCGCGAGGCCTATGCCGGCTCCGGTGAGGCCTACGGCCGGGGCGGCCCGCAGATGGTCTGCGTGCGGACCTGCGACGGCGGCTACTTCCCGATGAAGAACCTGCCAGAGGGCCGCGGCGGCGCCGACGAGATGTGTCAGGCGCTCTGCCCGGGGACCGAGGCGCAGGCCTATTCCATGCCGTACGGCGACGACGCCCTGAAGCACGCCGCCACGGTGAAGGGCAGCCGCGCCTACACGAACCTCGCCAACGCCTTCAAATTCCGCAAGGAATTCGTGCCGAACTGCTCCTGCAAGCCGGAGGGCAAGTCCTGGGCGCAGTCTCTGGTGAAGGCCGAGAGCATGCTCGTCCGGCACAAGGGCGACATCTTCGTCACGCCGATGCAGGCCGAGGCCCTGTCCCGGCCGAAGGTGCGCCTGACCCTCGTCGGCCGGGCCGACCGGACCGCGGCGGAGCTCGCCGCCGACGCCGCCGGCCGCGCGGGCGTCGACACGAAGGGCGGCGCGGGACCCGGCCGCGACGATGCGGCGAAGATCCAACCTGCCGCGGCCGACGGCACGAAGGCCGCGGAGGCCGCGGAAGCCAAGCCGGATCACGTTGCCGTGCGCATCATCGCGCCCGACGTCATCGCGGTGCCCCAGCGCCTCACCCCCTGAGACTTGTTTCGCGCCGACGGGCGCGGAACCATACGCGACGTCCGGTGTTCGGCTCGGCCTGAACCGACACGAGACCGCGATGCGCCTGCTCCGCCTGATCCTCCTCACCGGCACGGTGCTGCCGGGCCTGACGCTCGTGCAGCTCGCAGACGCCGCGCCGGGCCGGATCCAGGTGGCGCAGGGCGGACCGGAGGAGCGCGGCCCCCGCGGCGGCGAACCCCCGCACGGCGGCCCGCGCCCCGAGCGGCCGCCGCAGGAGCGTCCCGGCCCGCCGCCGGGCCCACCGGCCGTGCGCGAGCGGCCCGAACCCCGGCCGGAGCGGGCGCCGCCGCCCCCGCGCGAGCGGCCCGAACCGCCCGCCCAGCGCCAGCCGCAGGCCGAACCGCCTCCGCGGGAGCGCGCGCCCGAGCGCCGGCCGGAGCCGCCGGCGGCCCGTCCCCCGGCGCCGGATCGGCAGGACCGCCAACCGGAGCGGCAGCAGGACCGACAGCAAGACCGGCGGGATCAGCAGCCGGACCGTCCGGACCGCGGGCCGCAGGATCGGCCCGGCCCGGGGCGGTCCGAGCGTCAGCAGGCGCCGGATCGCGATCAGGCTCCGCCGCCCCAGGGGCGGCCCGCGCCGGAGCGTCCGCCGGCCCCGCCGCAGCAGCGCCAGGCGCCCGACCGGGATCGCCCCGGTCCCGACGACCAGCCGAACCGTCCCGCGCAGCGCGACGCGGCCCCCGACCGGTCCGCGCCGGATCGCGGACCGCCGGGTCAGCGTCCGGGCGGTCCGGGTGCGCCCGGCGACCGGTCTCAGCCGCCGAACGCGCCCCCCGGCGCACCCGGTCGACCGGCCCAGCGCCCAGACGCGCAGCCCGACAACCGCCTGCCCGAGAACCGCGCCCAGCCGAATGGCGGTCCCGGCGCCGAGTCCGGCCGGCCGCAGGCGCCCAACGCCGCTCCGGGCGTTCCGGGACGGCCGTTCCAGCCGCAGGGAGCCCAGCCCGAGGGACGGGCGCCGGCCCAGCCCAACGGTGCTCCCGGCGCCGAGCCCGGACGGCCGGTGCCGCCCAACATGGCCCCCGGGATTCCGGGACGGCCGTTCGTGCCGCCGGGCCAGGCGCCCGCCCCCGGACAGGCCCCACCGCCCGGCGGACCGCAGCCCGGGACGGCCCCGGCACAGCCGGGACAGCCGCCCGCGGGCGGCCCGGGCGGTCCGGCCGACCCGAACGCCTTCAACCGGCCGGGACAGCCCGGCTACGTCCCCGGCGGTTTCCGCCAGAACGACGGCGTGCGCGACTTCGATCAGGTCCGCACAGACCGGCGCGAGTTCCGGGAGGATGGCCGGACCTATTACCGGGAGCCGGGCCGCATCATCGTGCAGGACCGCGACGGCTACCTGATCCGCCACGACGAGAACGAGCGCTTCCGCACCCTCGACCCGCGCGGCTACCGGTTCGAGCGGCAGGGCGCGGACTTCTACAGCTACGTCGACCGGCCCGGCGGCGAGCAGATCGTCACCGTCACGAACGATGACGGTCGGATGCTGCGCCGCTACCTCCGCTACCGCGACGGTCGCGAGCTCGTCCTGATCGACAACAGCTACGCCGGCCCGCTCCGCCCGATCTACGAGGACGTGGTGGTGCTGCCGCCGCCGGAGATCCGCATCCCGCGGGACCGCTACATCGTGGATTACGCCCAGGCCGACGAGGCGGAGGTCTACGAGGCGCTGACGGCGCCGCCCGTGGTGCAGGTCGACCGCCGGTACACGCTGGACCAGATCCGCTACAGCCCGGACCTCCGCGCCCGCCTGCGCTCGGTCGACATCAACACGATCACCTTCGACACCGGCTCGTTCACCGTCACGCCCGATCAGGCGGCCAAGCTGTCGGTGATCGCCGGCGCGATGAACCGCGCCATCCAGGCCAACCCGCGGGAGGTGTTTCTGATCGAGGGCTTCACCGACGCCGTCGGCTCCGCGCTTGACAACCTGTCGCTGTCCGACCGGCGCGCCCAGTCGGTGGCGACCGTGCTGACCGAGCAGTTCCGCGTGCCGCCGGAGAACCTGACCACCCAGGGCTACGGCGAGCAGTACCTGAAAGTGAACACGCAGGGCCCGTCGCGGGAGAATCGCCGCGTCGTCGTCCAGCGGATCACGCCGCTGCTGCAGCAGGGGCAAGGTCAGGGGCAGGGCCAGGCAGCGCCTCCGCCGCCTCCGCCGCCGCGCTAGGGCGGTCGCCGCGCGGGCCTGTCCTGCGCGGCAGTTGACCGTGCGGCCACAGCGCCTCACCACCGGTTGAGGACAGCGGCGCGGGACGGTCATGAACAGCGAGGCGGAGGACGGGCTCATCCGGTCGGGCACACCGGTCTTCCGCCGCACGGCTCTGGCCCTGGCGGCGGCCGGCTTCTCGACCTTCGCGGTGCTCTACGCGGTCCAGCCGCTCCTGCCCATCTACGCGGAGGATTTCGGCGTCTCGCCGGCCGCGAGCAGCCTCGCCCTGTCGCTGCCCTGCGGGCTGCTGGCGGTGGCGCTGCTCGTCGTCAGCCCGCTCTCGGAGATCTGGGGGCGCAAGCCGGTGATGCTGGCCTCGCTGGTCGCTTCGGCGGTGCTCACGGTCGTGGCCGCCCTGGTCCCCGGCTGGTACGGCTTCCTGGCGCTACGCGCGCTCACCGGGCTGACGGCCAGCGGACTCCCGGCCGTCGCCATGGCCTATCTCGCCGAGGAGATGGACGCCAAGGCCATCGGCCTGTCGATGGGCCTGCTCGTCGGCGGCAACGCGCTGGGCGGCATGTCGGGCCGCCTGATCAGCGGCGTGATGGCGGACTTCGTCAGCTGGCGCGCCGGGCTCGCGGTCATCGGCGGCCTCGCGCTCGCCGCCGCGCTGGCGTTCTGGCGCTGGCTGCCGCCCTCGCGCCGCTTCGTGCCGCGCCGGCTCGCCTGGGCGGAAGTCCCGGGCAGCTTCGCCCATCATTTCCGCGACGCCGGCCTGCCCTGGCTCTTCGCCGAGGCGTTCCTGCTGATGGGCGGCTTCGTCTGCATCTACAACTACATCGGCTTTCGCCTGCTCGAGCCGCCCTACGCGCTGAGCCAGGCGGTGATCGGGATGATCTTCTCGGTCTACCTCGCCGGTATGGTCAGCAGCCCTGTCACCGGCGAGCTGGCGAGCCGCTTCGGCCGCCGCCGTGTCCTCTGGGTCGCCACAGCCGTCGGCCTGGCCGGCATCGTGATGACGCTCTCGGACCGCCTGCTGCTGATCCTGGCCGGCATCGTAGTGACGACGGTAGGTTTCTTCGGCGCCCACGCGGTCGCGAGCAGCTGGGTCGGGCGGCGGGCGCTGCGCGACAGGGCCCAGGCCTCGGCGATCTATCTCGGCCTCTACTATCTGGGCTCGTCGGTCCTCGGGACCGCGGGCGGCTGGTTCTTCGCCCATTCCGGGTGGAACGGCGTGGTGCTGTTCGTGGGCGGGCTGTACGGTCTGGCGCTGATGATCGCCCTGCGGCTGTCCCGCCTGAAGCCGCTCGCGACCTGATCCGGGAGATCCGCCGATGAACGCCCGCAGCCACGCCCGACACGTCGTCGACCAGTTCGGCGCGCAGGCCTCCGCCTACGTGACCAGCGCCGTGCACGCCGCCGGCGCCGATCTCGACCGGATCGGCGAGCGGGTCCGCGCGCGACCGGGCCTGCGGGTGCTCGACCTCGGCTGCGGCGGCGGCCACGTCGCCTTCGCGGCGGCCGCCGCTGGCGCCGCCGTCACGGCCTACGACCTGTCGGCCGAGATGCTGGCGGCGGTCGCGGCCGAGGCGGCCCGGCGGGGGCTCGACCGGATCGAGACCCGGCAGGGCGGCGCCGAGGCCCTGCCATTCCCCGACGCGAGCTTCGACGCCGTCCTGACCCGCTACAGCGCCCACCACTGGCGCGACGTGCCGGCGGCCCTGGCGGAGGCGCGACGGGTGCTGCGGGCGGACGGGTTCCTCATCGTCAGCGACATCGTCGCGCCCGAGGATCCGCTGCTGGACACGCACCTGCAGGCGCTGGAGCTGCTGCGCGACCCCTCGCACGTGCGCGACTACCGGGCGTCGGAATGGCGGGCCCTGCTGGAGGCGGCCGGATTCGCGCCCGGCGACGCGACGCCGAGCCGGCCGCGCATGGAGTTCGCGAGCTGGATCGCCCGGATGCGGACGCCGGAGACCCACGTCGCGGCGATCCGGGCGCTGCAGGTCACCGCGCCCGCGGAGGTCGCGGCGCATTTCGCCATCGAGGCCGACGGCAGCTTCCTGCTCGACGCCGCGCTGATCGAGGCGCGCCCGAAGCCCGGCCGCTGATCGCTCAGGCGGCCGCGCCGGAGAGCCGGCGCGCCGCCCGCTCCCGCCCGATCAGCGGCAGCAGGCCGGCGAGGTCCGGCCCGTGCTCCAGGCCGGTCAGCGCGAGCCGGAGCGGCATGAACAGGCCGCGGCCCTTGGCCCCGGTGCGGGTCCGGATCTCGGTCGTCCACGCCTTCCAGGTCTCCGGGCCGAACGGCTCGGGCGGCAGGGTCTCGCGGGCGGCCGCGATCACGGCGGGCTCGGTGAGCACCGGCTCGACGGGACCGGCCACGACCCGCCACCAGTCGGCCGCCTCCGCGACGCGCCCGAGATTGGCCCGCACCGCGAGCCAGAAGGCCTCTGCCCGGTCCTCCGGGATCCCCAGAGCCGCGAGGCGCGCGGCCGCCTCCGGGTACGGCATGACGTGGACCAAGCGGGCGTTGAGGCCGTCGAGCTCCGCCGGGTCGAACCGGGCCGGCGCCCGCGAGATCTCGCCGAGATCGACGAGGCCCGCGAGGGTGTCGAGGTCGGGCACCGCCCGCACCGATTCGGCCGAGCCGGTGAGCACCGCCAGCGAGCGCACCGCCGCGGGCTCGTAGCCGGCCTCGCGTAGGCCGCGCAGCGACAGGTGGCCGAGGCGCTTCGACAGCCCCTCCCCGTCGGCCGTCGTCAGCAGGTTGTGGTGGCCGAAGACCGGGACGGGCGCGCCCAGGGCCTCGAAGATCTGCACCTGCACGCCGGTGTTGGTGACGTGGTCCTCGCCGCGGATGACGTGGGTGATCCCGAGATCGGCGTCGTCCACCACCGACGGCAGCGTGTAGAGGTAGCTGCCGTCGGCGCGGATCAGCACCGGGTCCGACAGGGACGCGCAGTCGACATGGGCCGGCCCGCGGACGAGGTCGTCCCAGCCGACGGTCCGCGCCTCGAGCAGGAACCGCCAGTGCGGCCGGCGGCCCTCGGCCTCCAGCGCCGCCCGCTCCTCGGCGGTCAGCCGCAGCGCCGCCCGGTCGTAGATCGGCGGCTGGCCGCGGCCGAGCTGACGCCTGCGGCGGCGCTCCAGCTCCTCCGGCGTCTCGTAGCAGGGGTAGAGCCTCCCCGCTGCGCGCAGGCGGTCGGCGGCGGCGTCGTGCTGCGCCGTGCGGTCGCTCTGCCGGGCGAACAGGTCGGGCACGATGCCGAGCCACGCGAGATCCTCGCCGATCGCCTGCGCGAAGGCCTCCGTGGAGCGCTCCGCGTCGGTGTCGTCGAGGCGCAGCAGGAAGCGGCCGCCGGTCCGGCGGGCGAACAGGGCGTTGAGCAGGGCCGGCCGGGCGTTGCCGATATGGAGATACCCGGTCGGCGAGGGTGCGAAGCGGACGAGAGTCATGGCCCGCTCTCTAGCCGATCTGCGCGAGAATGTGCGCGGGACTTCGCGATCACACCGGCCGGATGCGTCCCCCGCAGCGCCCGCTACCCAGGACGCGGGAAACCCGGCAGAAGGGCGCGCGTGGTGCGGTGCAGGATGTGAGCGGCATGGCGACGGACGAGACGGCCGACATCGTGGTGGTCGGCGGCGGGATGGTCGGCCTCGCCAGCGCCATCGCGCTGAGGGACCGCGGGCTCGACGTGGTGCTGCTGGATCCCGGCGAGGCGCGGGCCCGGACCTCCTACGGCAATGCCGGCGTGGTCAGCCGCGGCTCGATCCTGCCGATGTCGAGCCCGGCCCTGTGGGGCAAGCTCCCGGCCTACCTGCGCAACGCCGATCGCGGCCTGCGGCTGCACTACGGGCATCTCCCGCGGATCGTGCCCTACACGGCGCACTTCCTCGCCGCCGCGCGCGCCTCGCGCTGGCGCCGCGCCGCGGAGGCGCTGCTGCCGCTGACCAGCGCCGCCTATCCGGCCCACGAGCGGCTGGCTGCCCGGGCCGGGACCGGCGACCGGCTACAGCGGACGGGTTGGATCAAGGCCTACCGCACCGAAGCGGCCTTCGCGTCCGCCGCCCTCGAGCGCGAGATCCTGGCCGGGCACGGGGTCGCCTTCGACATCCTCGACACCGCGGCGCTGCGCGCGCTCGAGCCGGCGCTGGTGCGGCCCTACGCGCGGGCCATGCTGCTCACCGAGACGGGGTCGGTCCGCGAGCCCGGCCGGCTCATCGAGGCGTGCGAGGCCCTGTTCACCGGTCTCGGCGGCCGCCGCCTGCGGGGCAGCGTCGCCCGGCTGGAGCCCCAGGCGGACGGCTGGCGCGTCGATCACGACGGCGGCGCGGTGCGGGGCCGACAGGTTGTCCTCGCGGCCGGCGCCGCGTCCGGGGCGATCGCCCGGACCCTGGGCTACCGTTTCGCCGTTGCGGCCGAACGCGGCTACCACCGCCACTACGCCCTGCATCCGGACAGCGCGCCGCTGACCCGGCCGATCCTCGACACGGGCGCGGGGTCGATCCTGTCGCCGATGGGCGAGCACCGGGTCCGGGTCCTGTCCGGCGTCGAGCTCAACGCGCGCGCCGCCGCGCCCGACCACACCCAGATCGATGCGGCGTCCCGGGAGGCGGCCTCCACCCTTCGGCTCGGCGGCCCGCTGGACAACGCGCCGTGGCTCGGCTCCCGGCCGTCGACCCCCGACGGGATGCCGGTGATCGGCCGCGCCCCCCGGCACGACGGCCTGCTCTTCGCCTTCGGCCACGGCCATATCGGCCTGTCCACCGGCCCGATCACCGGCGAGATCGTCGCCGACCTCGCCACCGGCCGGGAACCGGCCGTGCCGGTCGCTGCCTTCGCGCCGGAGCGGCTCCTGCGCTGGCCGCGGCTGCTCTGAGAGCCGCGTCCCTCAGCGCCAGTCGTAGGGGTTGTAGGGCTCGAGCGCGGCCTCGACCTTCCGCAGGATATCCGGCTGGCGCTGGAGGTCGGCCTCCCGGGCAAGTGCCCGGAGGAAGGCCTGCGGGCCGTGCTCCAGGTCGCGCGTCAGGCCGCTGTAGCGGTCGGCCGGCTCGACATGGGCGGGATTGACCGCGACGCGGTAAGCGAGGCCGCAGGTCGGCGGGTCGATCCCCAGGCGATAGCAGATCCGCACCCGGGCGAAGGGGACGTCCGGGCGGTAATCGACCCGGTAGCCGCCGAGACGGAAGGCGCCGCCGGTCGCGCGCTCGGCATAGGCCAGCGTCCGCGCCACCGTGGTGAAGCCGGCGGTGCGCCGGTCGCGCACGAGGTCGATCGCCGCCCGTTCCGAGGGCACGAAGGATTGCGCGCAGGCCGGGCCGGACACCAGCGCGACCAAGAGTGCGGGGACGGCAAGTCTCATAGCTTCTTCATGCAGACCGCGACGGGCTGGGCATCCTTGGCGGCCTTGGCGGTCATGTCGAGGCAGCCGACCGTGGACACGCCGTCCGTGACAGTCACCGACGGCACAACCGCCATGCCTCGGCAGTAAGCGCCAATCAATTCCTCGTCACGGCGGCACGCCACGTCGAGGCGCACCTGGCTGTTCAGGGACGGTCCCGGCGGACCGGCCGGGCCGGCCGGGCCCGGGTCGCCCGTGGGACCGCGGGCCCCGGTGGCACCGTTCACACCCGCCGGCCCGGCCGGCCCCGCCGGTCCCCGATCACCCTTCGCCCCGGGGGGTCCGGCCGGTCCCGGCTTCGGGGCATCGCAGGCGGCGAGCGCGAGCGCCACCGCGCCGACCACGAGCGCGATCAGGGGGGATCTCATGGGGTTCTCCGGCACGCTGCGCGCGGGGAACTGGCGCGCGCAGGCGGTGCGTCAACAGCGCGTCGACGACACGCCGGCCCTATTACAACCAAAAGTAGCGGCCGTTTGATAACCCTGGTCTAGTCGATCGGATTAAGAGTTTCGCAAAAGCTTGGCGTCACATCGGATGAGATGGCTACTTCCGACTGATCTGCTCGCATATGAACAGCCGAGGACTTGTAGGAACGCAGGTCAGAGTGACGCCAGGTTGCCTCCTCGCGCGCCTCGGGCGCGACACCGGGGGCGCGGCCGCGGTGGAGTTCGCCCTGGTGGCCCTGCCCTTCCTGGCGCTGTGCGGCGCGATCATCCAGATCGTGTTCCAGATGTGGGCGACGCAGAATTTCGATCGCGCGCTCCAGAACGCGGTCCGGACGATCTTCACCGGCCAGTTCCAGCTCGACACAGCGGGCCAGACCAATCCGGCGACCGTGCTCGCGACCCTGAAGGCGCGGATGTGCGGATCGCCCGTCAGCCCCGTGCCCACTGTGTTCAACTGCCAGAACGTCAAGATCGACGTCGCGACCTCGAGCAGCTTCGCGAGCGCGACCGCGAACAAGCCGATCGACACCGCCACGGGCACGTGGAGCACGAGTTTCGGCTCCAACTACAAATGCGCTTCGCCCGGGACGATCGTGATCGTCACCGCGGCGGTGCCGTTCCCGACCTTCTTCAACCTGATGGGCCTCAACACGAAGCAGTTCACCAGCGGATCCGCGGAGGGATCGAGCCTGCTGACCTCCACGGCGGTGTTCCGCACCGAGCCCTACCAGATCGTCGGAGCGAGCCCGTGCCCGTCCTCACCGTCCTGACCCGGCGGGCGGCGCGGCTCCGGCACGACAGGCGCGGCGGCGCGGCCGTCGAGTTCGCCGTCATCCTGCCGATCCTGCTCGCGATCTGGGCGGGCATGACCGAGGTGACGCACGCCATCGACGAGTGGCGCAAGCTGACGCAGCTCGGCCGCACCGTGGCGGACCTGACGGCGCAGGGCGACACACAGAACCCGATCAGCACCACCGTGATGAACGACATCCTCGCCTCCGCCACGGCGGTGATGCGCCCGTTCGACACGTCGAAGGTCAAGATCGTGGTCAGCGCGATGGGCACCGACGCGAAGGACCCGAGCGGTCCTCCGGTGGTCTGCTCCAGCGTCGCCAACACCAACGGGACCGCGCGGAGCCCGGGCCCCGCGCCCAGCCTGACCGTGCCGGACGGCTATCGGATGCCGGGCATGCGCTACGTGCTGGCTGAGGTCAGCATCAGCTACACGCCGATGATCGGGAGCGCGCTGGTCAAGCTCGCCAAGGGCGTGAGCAACACGATCACGTTCACCAGCAGCGCGCCGTGGCCGACCCGCGGCGGCCAGGCCTACGGCACCAGCACCTACACGGAAGTCGTCCTGCCGGACGACAAACAATCGAACTGCGATGGCACGAAGATCGTTCGCAAAACCTGACGGCCGCCCCGAGCGGCGCCGCGACATCCTGCGCGACCGCGGCGGCAACGTCGCCCTGCTGTTCGCGTTCCTGAGCGTGCCGATGGTGATGGTCGGCGGCGCGGCGATCGATTACGGCTTCGCCACGCGGCTGGAGACGAAGCTCCAGGCCGCGGCCGACGCCACGGCGCTGCTGCTCTGCCAGACGCCGCTGACGACGTCCGAGACCGAACTCAACGCCCTGGCGCAGACGACGATGACCGGTGCCATGGGGGCGGCGAGCCTCGTGGTCGACCGGCTGGCCATCACCAGCAGCCCGCGCAAGATCACGCTGACCGCTCACAAGCAGTCGACGACCTTCTTCGGCGGCCTGACCGGGACCCAGCGCATCAACCCGGGCGCCGTCTCGCAATGCGCCACGCCGCTGCCGAAGACTTTCGAGATCGCGCTCGTGCTCGACAACACGGGCTCGATGGCCGCCTCGAGCGGGGGACAGTCGAAGCTTCAGGCCGTCCAGACGGCCGCGACCGACTTCGTCAACTACGTCTACACCAGCCCGGCCTTCTCCAGCGCGAGCAAGATCTCCATCGTGCCGTTCGCCGCGTCTGTGGCTGTCAATCCAGCCACCTATCGTTACGCGACCTGGATCGATCAAGCTGCGCAATCCAGCTATCACTGGCTCAACGTCAACGGCCTTCAAGGCACGGGCATCACCAATCGCTTCGACATCTTCTCGAAGTTGCAGGCGGCCAACTCCGGCTGGGCCTGGGCGGGATGCCTCGAAACACTGCCCTATCCCCTGAACGTTCAAGACGGCGCACCGACCGCGAGCAACAAGGATTCTTATTATCTCCCGCTCTTCGCCCCCGACGAGCCGGGTGATGGCTCGTCGGAATATAGCGAATACTCGACCAAAAACTCATCGAGTATCAGCTTCAACAGCTATATCGACGATTATACGAACAGCCCCGATTGCCTGAAGCCGACCCGGGACACGTCATTCTCGACGGCCGAGGGGCGTGCATGCAAGTATCTCAGCCCCCGCGATCCGTCGCCCACCTCGCGAAACCGCTACACGGGTATTCCCAACGGGCCGAATTTCGGCTGCACGACCCAGCCGCTTCAACGACTGACCAGTGATACCACGACGCTCAAGAACCTGATCAACCTGATGGTAGCCTCAGGCTCGACCAATATTCATGAAGGTTTCATGTGGGGATGGCGCACGCTTTCCCCGAACAGCGTGTTCGCAGACGGCGCGCGCTACTCCTCGAACAGCGCCAATTCCGACCTCAGCACGATCAACAAGATCATGATCCTCATGACAGACGGGGAAAATACCTGGCCCGTAAATTCGAACCCGTCCTACAATAAATCCATGTACTTTCCCTTCGGCTACTTTACGAACGCCGATGGATCGAACCCGAATTCGCGGCTTCCGCCCAGCAATCAAAATATTTCGAATGCCCGCACAGCGCGGGATGCGCTCGACAAACTGACAGCCCTTGCGTGCAGCAACGCGAAGACAAATAATATCTCGATCTACACGATCGGCTTCAGCGTCCCGGCGGATCCGATCGACTCGGCCGGCCAGACGCTGCTGCGGAACTGCGCCTCGTCACCGGACCAGTTCTACCTCGCCAACTCGTCCGATGACCTGATCAAGGCCTTCAAGTCGATCCAGGCCAGCATCGGCGCGCTGCGGCTGACGCAGTAGGCGCCGCGCCGGCGCTGCGCGGGATTTGGCGCGCGGCCCGGCCCCGGTCAGTCGTCGCGGTAGACCCGCTCGCGGCGCTCGTGCCGCTCCTGCGCCTCGAGGGACAGGGTGGCGATCGGGCGCGCGTCGAGGCGGCGCAGGGAGATCGGCTCGCCGGTCTCCTCGCAGAACCCGTAGGATCCGTCCTCGATTCGGGCCAGCGCCGCGTCGATCTTGCCGGTGAGCTTGCGCTGGCGGTCCCGGGCCCGCAGCTCGATCGCCCGGTCCGTCTCGGAGGACGCGCGGTCGGCGAGGTCGGGGTGGTTCTCGTTCTCGCTCTGAAGAGCCACCAGCGTATCCTGCGCCTCGCGCAGGATGTCGTTCTTCCAGCTCAGCAGCTTGCGCCGAAAATATTCGCGCTGCCGGTCGTTCATGAAGGGCTCGTCGTCGGACGGGACGTAGCCGTCCTCCAGCTGCACCTTCGCCATGCGTCACCCTCGCTGGATGGTAAACCGCCCACCAGGGGATGGCCGGTGTGCGGCGATAACGTGAGGTGCCGTATAGTCGAGGTGCCTCATCGCCACAACGCACACGGATGCAGGGGCTGTAACTGGCTGTCACTGCATCGCCGCGTGCGGCAAACAGGCCACGGTACAGATGTTTTACGCTGTCATCTGGTCCGCAACCGTACGATCGCCTCGGCGATCTCGGTCGTCAGGCTCCGGGCGATCGGCAGCCTGTAATGGGTCTGGTCGAAGAACTGGTCGGGATCGGCCGCCGCGGGGCGGCCGTCGCGCCAGTCGACCACCGTGCTGAGCGCGTGGGCGGCCAACACCGTGCGCACCTCGGCCCGGCAGGCGGCCTCGGCCCGCGCCCGAGGGCTGCCGGGCGGCGGCTCGCCGCGGGCGTAGACCGGCGGGAACACCACCACGACCGGCGTCTCCGCCGGGATCCGGGTCAGTTCGGCGCGCAGGCGCGCCGCGATCGGAAACGGCCCGCCGTGCCGCGGCTCCGGCTCGGGCCCGACCGGCTTCTCCAGCGCCGCCTTCTTGGCGGGATCGACGCCGAAGCCCTGGCTCAGGTAGTTGCGCTCGTAATCCCACCAGCCGTCGGCCGCGGCGGTCTTGCGGCGCGGGTTCAGGAGCCAGCCGATGCGGTTGACCGTCTCCTGCGCGGCCGAGAAGCGGATCAGCCCGCGCAGGTAGGCGGGCCAGTCGCCCACGAGCCAGTAGGGAAAGCCGTGCTCGCTCGGGAAGGACGGGTCGTCCGCGCACCAGAACGCGTCGGCCGAGAGCACGATCGCGGCGGGGCGGGCGTGGTGCTGCAGGTACCATCCCAGCAAGGCGAACTGCTCGGACGGGCCGGTGGCCGGCACCGAGAGCTGGAGGAACGGGATGCCGGTGAGCCCGGTCAGTGCCGCCGGCTCGATGAGCTGGATGTGCGAGTTGCCGATCACCACGCCCGCATAGGTCGGATCGCGGCCGCGGACGGCCGAGGCCGTGCGGGGCCCCTGCGGCCGCACGGCCCCCCGGGACAGCAGCGTCGAGCGGCCGGTATCGTAGGGGTCGACCAGCACCGCGAGGGCCAGGTAGCCCGCGAAGAGGCCGACCATCGACAGGGCCAGGGTGCGGGCGAAGCCGCGCCAGTCCCTGTCGGTCGTGGGGGGTGCGGGCGCCATCCTCAGAACTGGAAGTAGATGAACTCGTAGTTCGCATCGTCGCCGATCTTCAGCAGGACGAGCACGAACAGCAGCGCGAAGCCGAAGGCGAGGAGCCGGCGCGGCGGCAGCCGGTGCACCGCGTTCCAGGCGGTGGGCCCGACCGTCGCGACCAGGGCGGCGATGGCGATAGTGCGCCACTTGAAGCCGGAGCCCCTCGGCGCGAGCCCGAAGAGACCTTTGAAGATCGCGAGGGCCGCTTCGAAGCTCGTCGCGCGGAACAGAACCCAGGTCAGCACGACGAACAGGCTGGTGAGCGCCCAGCCGAGCGGCGCGGGGATCGCGATCCGGGCCCGGCGCGCCAGGACACCGGCCCCGAGGCCGATCCCGTGCAGCGCCCCCCAGGCGAGGAAGGTCAGGCCGGCCCCGTGCCAGAGGCCGCCGAGCGTCATCGTGGCGACGAGCGCCCCGACCTGCCGCGGCAGCCCGCGGCGATTCCCGCCCATCGGGATGTAGAGGTAGTCGCGCAGGAAGCGCGACAGGGTCATGTGCCAGCGCCGCCAGAAGTCGCGGAGCGACGTGGCGCGGTAGGGCGCGTCGAAGTTCTGCGGCAGGACGAGGCCGAACAGCAGCGCGATGCCCAGCGCCATGTCGGTGTAGCCGGAGAAGTCGAAGTAGATCTGGAAGGTGAAGCCGAGCGTCGCCTGCCACGCCTCGACCACCGTGACGGCCTTGCCGGCAGCGGCGGCCTGGAACACCGGGTTGACATACTCCGCGAGCGGGTCGCCGAGGAACACCTTCTTGGCGAGGCCGACGGTCAGCAGCATCAACCCGCGGGCGAAGCGCTCGGCGGCGTCGGGCCGCGCGTAGGGCGCCTCGTCGAACTGGTGCATGATCTCGCTCCAGCGCACGAGCGGGCCGGCGAGAACCTGCGGGAAGAACGCGATGTAGAGGGCGTATTTCACGAGCCCGAAGCCCGGCGCCCGGCCGGCCCGCAGGTCGGCGAGATACATGATGTGGTGGAAGGTGAAGAACGAGATGCCGAGCGGCAGGGCGAGGCCGAGCCGCTGCGCCTCCAGGCCGGGGATCAGGTTGGCGAGGTCGGCCGCGAAGTCGAGGTACTTGAACACGCCGAGCAGCGCGAGGTTGGCGGCGATCGCCGCCGGGATCAGCCAGCGGCCGGGCCACCGGCGATAGGCGCGCGCCACGCACCAGTTCGCCAGGATCGAGCCGGCCAGCAGCGGCACGAACCGGACGTCCCACCAGCCATAGAACACGAAGGACAGGGCTACGAGGAGCGGCAGCCGCCACGCGGGCGCGGCGCGCGCCACCAGCCCGTGCAGGATCAGCGCGGCCGGCAGGAAGGCGAGGAGGAAGACGAAGGAGTTGAACAGCATCGGGCGAGGCGGCGCGGAGGAGCCCGGATGGGCCGCCGTTGTCTCCGAGCGGGAGGGACCGCCTTGTCGAGGATCAAGGCCGGCCCGTCAATCGCCGCAGAGGCGGCGCGCCCGGCCGGGCGCGGCCTCACGCTCCGCGGCTGGCCGCCTCGATGGTCAGGCCCAGTCCCACCGAGCCGAACGTGTCGCCCTCCACCACCCGGGCGGCCGGCAGCGCGGCCGTCAGCGCGGCGCGCAGGTGCGGCAGGCCGGTGGAGCCGCCGGTGAGGAACAGGGCGTCGACCCGGTCGGCCGTCAGCTCCGCCTGCGCGAGGCAGCGCGCGATCCGGGCCGCGACGGCGCGGGCGAGGTCCCCTGTCTGGGCGGACAGGGTCGCGCGATCCACCGGGACCGCGAGCCCGGGCTCCAGGAGGCCGAGGTCGAGCAGGGTCGCGTCCTGTTCGGACGCCGCGATCTTGGCGCTCTCCACTGCCCCGGCCAGGGCGTGACCGCGCTCGCCCTCCACCGCCTCGCGCAGCCGCGCGAGCAGGTCGGGCCGGGCGCCGTCGCGGATGACCTCGTCGATCTCGCGTAGGGTCTTCTGATTGTAGAGGCGGTTGATCGCCGACCACGTGGCGAGGTCGTGGTAGTAGGCGTTCGGCACCGCGAGGTCGCCGCGGCGCATCGGGCTCCCGAGGCCCAGGAGCGGCATCACCGTTCCGAGGCTGAGCTGTCGGTCGAAATCAGTGCCGCCGATCCGCACCCCGTCGTTGGCCAGGATGTCGCCGGCCCGGTCCGGCCGCCCCCGCCGCTCCGGCGCGAGGCGCACGATGGAGAAGTCCGAGGTGCCGCCGCCGATGTCGGCGACGAGGGCGATCTCCTCCGCGCGGACCTGGCGCTCGTAGTCGAGCGCCGCGGCGATCGGCTCGTACTGGAACGAGACCTCCCTGAAGCCGACGTCGCGGGCGATGTCGCGCAGCGTGTCCTCTGCGCGGCGATCCGCCTCCGGGTCGCCGTCGACGAAGTGGACCGGGCGGCCGTGGACCACGGTGTCGAGGCTCTGGCCGCTGGCGGCCTCCGCCCGCGCCTTCACGGCGGTGAGGTAGCGGGCGATGACGTCGCGCAGGCGCAGCCGCTGGCGGCCGACCGGGGTCGCCTCATCCATGAGCGGCGTGCCGAGCACGGATTTCAGCCCGCGCATCAGCCGGCCGGACCGGCCCTCGACATAGGCCGCCGTGGCGGCCCGGCCGATGATCGGCTCCCGTCCGAGCTCGAAGAAGATCGCGCTCGGGATTGTCCGGTGCGCGCCCTCCAAGGGCAGCAGCGTCGGGCCGTCCGGGCCGATATGCCCGAGCGTGGTGTTCGACGTGCCGAAATCGAGGCCGCAGGCCGCCATCGTGTCGTGGATCCGGGACTGAAGAGAAGGGCCGTGGGCCTACAGGGCCGCCATGTCGGGGTCCAGGGCGGAAGAGCGGGGCCCGGGGCGCCCGGGCGGGGGTTGACGGCCCGATCGCGCACCGGCGGCGGAGCCACGCCTCGGACCGACGCCCGCATAAGGTCCACATGCGGCCCATATACGGGAAGCGTGGACAGTGCCGCGGCGGCACACCCGGACCCGCCGGGCCGTGCTATGAGGCCCCATGCGTTCCGACATCGATCTCGGCCTGACCGGCGAGCGCCCCGCGCTCCTCGACCTCACCGAACTGCTCGCCACGCGGCTCCTGGTTCAGGGCAATTCCGGGTCCGGCAAATCGCACCTGCTGCGGCGGCTGCTCGAGCAGAGCGCCGGCCTCGTGCAGCAGGCGATCATCGATCCGGAGGGCGACTTCGCCAGCCTCGCCGACCGCTACGGCCACGTCGTGGTGGAGGCCGACGGCGACGACGTCGCCCTGCAGCGGATCGCCGCCCGGGTGCGGACCCACCGGGTCTCGGTGGTGCTGTCGCTGGAGAATCTCGACGCCGACGGCCAGATGCGGGCCGCCGCCGCCTTCCTGGGCGGCCTGTTCGACGCCGACCGCGACCATTGGTACCCGATGCTGGTGGCCGTGGACGAGGCGCAGCTCTTCGCGCCCGCGGCCGCCGGCGAGGTCTCGGACGAGGCCAGGCGCCTGTCGCTCGGCGCGATGACCAACCTCATGTGCCGCGGCCGCAAGCGCGGGCTCGCCGGCATCATCGCCACGCAGCGCCTCGCCAAGCTCGCCAAGAACGTCGCGGCCGAGGCCTCGAACTTCCTGATGGGCCGGACCTTCCTCGACATCGACATGGCACGCGCCGCCGACCTCCTCGGGCTGGAGCGCCGGCAGGCCGAGACGTTCCGCGACCTGCCGCGCGGGCATTTCGTGGCCCTGGGACCGGCCCTGTCCCGGCGCCCGCTCACCATCGCGGTCGGGCCGACCCAGACCGTGAGCCGGAGTTCCTCGCCGGTCCTTGTGCCCCTGCCCGACGCCCTGGAGGATGCCCGCGCGCTGATCCTCACGGCGAGCCCCGCCGAGACCGTCGCGCCGCTGGCGCCGCGGCCGAAGCCGCGCCCCGCGCCGGCGCCAGACGTGCTCGTCCAGCTCGCCAATTACCGTCCGCCGGCTCCGGCGGAGGAGCCGGAGGAGGAACCCATGGACCCGGAGGCCCGCGAGGCGGCGCTCGCCGAGGTGCTGGCCTCCGTGCTGGCGGATGCCGACGCCGCCGCCTGCACTCCCGCCACGCTCTACCAGGACTTCACGGTCCGCTGCCGGATCCGGCGCCTGCGCGGCGACACGATGGGTCTGCCCGAGTTCAAGCGGCGCCTCGCGGTCGCGCGGGCCGAGGCCGGCGGCGCGGTCGCGGACAATTCCGGCTGGGAGCAGGCCCAGGCGATCGCGGCCGGCCTGCCGGACGACCTCGCCGGCCTGTTCCTCGTGGTCGCGCGGGCCGCCATCGAGGGCGCCCCCTGCCCCACCGACACCGTGCTGGCCGAGGCCTACGGCACCAGCTCGGGCGGCCGGGCGCGGCGGATGCTGGCCTATCTCGAGGAGCGCGGCGCCATCGTCACCCGCAAGGACCTGCGCGGCGCACCGATCATCGCGGTGCCGGATCTCGGCGTCGAGACCGGACCTGGCGAGCCGCAGATGCTGCCGACGGGTCCGAAGCGGCGGGCGGGGTAGCAGGATCGGGCGCTCGCCCGGCGCGGTACCGGGATGCGCCCAGGGTCTGGTGCGGAAGCCCGGTCAGACGCGCCGGGCCATCTCCAGCTTGGCGAGTTCCACCGCGGCGCGCAGTTCGATCTCGGCCATCAGGCCGTCGAGCCGGGGATCCCCCGAGAGGCCGGCACGCTCGTTCAGGCGGCCGGCGATGGCGCGCAAATCCTGCGGCGCGACGCGGCCGCCGAGCAGTGCCGCCTTCAGCCGGTCGAGGCCGTCGAGGAGGTCCTGGCCGCGCTGGGCGGAGCGCCGGCGCCGCTCCTGGGGCGTGTCGGCCTCGGCCTGGAGAAGCAGGACCGCGTCGAGCCCGGCGAGCGTCGCGGCGGCGGCCGGCGCGCCGGCAGACGTCGTCGACGACGGGGCCGCGCCGAGGCTGAAGGCTGCGCCGCCCTCGGGCTTCCGGGCGGACGCGACACCGCCGGCGCTCTGGATCGGCTGGCGAGTCTCGACACGCATGATCCGGTTCGCGTTGCTCCAAGCGCCCCCGCGCAGAACCGGAAATTCGGCCGCCAGGGTTAAGCGCGGGTAAACAAGCCGGCAGAAGCTGCCGGGTCGGCAGGTTCGGTGCCGGCACCGCGAGGCGCGGGGCCAGACCTGGCCCGGAAAAACTTTTTTTCTTCAATGGCTTGCACAGATCGGGCGGCTGGCACGACCCTGGCAGGATGGGGGCAGGTCCGTCACGGTCGAAACACGGCATGCGCCCGCGTCACGCGTTCAGTCCTCTCCGGTCTCTCTCGGTCGCTCTCGCGGGCGCCCTGATTCTCGCCGCGCTGTCCGTGCCGGCGCTCGCCCTGTCGCGCGTCAAGGATCTCGCCTCCATCGAGGGCGTTCGCCAGAACCAGCTCGTCGGCTACGGCATCGTGGTCGGCCTCAACGGAACCGGCGACACGCTGAACAACATCCCGTTCACCAAGCAGTCGCTCCAGGCCATGCTGGAGCGCCTCGGCGTCAACACCCGCGGCGCCACGATGCGCACGCAGAACCTCGCCGCCGTGATGGTGACCGCGAGCCTGCCGCCCTTCGCCGCGCAGGGCACCCGGATCGACGTGACGGTCTCGTCGCTGGGCGACGCCAAGTCCCTCCAGGGCGGCACCCTGCTGGTGACGCCGCTGCTCGGCGCCGACGGCGAGGTCTACGCCCTGGCGCAGGGCTCGGTGGCGATCGCCGGCTTCGCCGCCGAGGGCGATGCCGCGAAGATCACCCGGGGCGTGCCGACCAACGGCCGGATTTCCAACGGCGCCAATATCGAGCGCGAGATCGCCTTCAAGCTGAACGACGCCCGCTCGCTGCGTCTGTCGCTGCGCAACCCGGATTTCACCACCTCGAAGCGGATCGCCGCGGCGATCAACGACTTCATGGGCGCCGACACCGCCGAGCCCACCGACCCGGCCACCGTCACGATCCAGATCCCGTCCCGCTACAACGGCAACATGATCCGCCTCATCACCGAGGTGGAGCAGCTGAAGGTGGAGCCTGACCAGACCGCCCGGGTCGTGGTCGACGAGCGCTCCGGCATCATCGTCATGGGCCGGGACGTGCGCGTGTCGACGGTGGCCATCGCCCAGGGCAACCTCACCGTCACCATCACCGAGCAGCCGCAGGTCAGCCAGCCGGCGCCGTTCTCCGACGGACGCACCGTCGTGGTGCCGCGCACGGGGGTGAAGGTCGATACCGGGGACGGAAACAAGCTCGCCCTGGTGAAGGAGGGTGTCAGCCTGCGCGAGTTGGTCGACGGTCTCAACGCCCTGGGCGTCGGCCCGCGGGATCTCATCTCGATCCTCCAGGCGATCAAGGCCGCGGGCGCGCTCCAGGCCGATATCGAGCTGATGTGACCGAACGGACGCGAAGGGACGATCCATGCTGCAACTCGCCAGTCTCGCGGCCAGCGCCGCCGCCAGCGTCGGAACCTCGGTGGCCGGGAGCGCCGTCGACGGGATCATCAAGACCGCCAACAAGGCCAAGGCCTTGAAGACGGCGACCGAGTTCGAATCGATGTTCCTGGAGAACAGCCTCGACCGGCTGACCCAGTCGGAGGGCACCGACGGGCCGCTCGGCGAGAACGGGACCGGCGGCGGTGTCTACCGCTCGATGCTGACCAAGGAATACGCGAAGCAGATCGTGAAGAGCGGCGGAGTCGGCATCGCCGATTCGGTTTTCCGTGAGATCATGAAGATGCAGGGCGCGGCGAGCGAGGGAGCGATCCATGCAAAGGGCTGAACCGCTGCGCGTCGGGGACCGGATCACCGCCGAGGCCCTGGTGGCGGGCGTGCTCGGCAACATGGCCGCGCTGGAAGCCGTGCTCGCCGAAGAGGCGGCCTACGTTCGGGAAGGGCGACTGCAGGAGGGCGTCGCCGCGGCCGAGCCGAAGGCCGCGCTGGCCGCCGCCTACATGCAGGGTCTCGAGGTCGCGAAGGCGAACGCCGTCGCACTGAAGCGCTTCCATCCCGACGGGGTCGAGGCCCTGCGCACCGCCCACCGGCGGTTCACCGCGGCCGTGGAGGCGAACCAGACGGTGCTCGCCAGCGCCAAGACCGTCTCGGAAGGGCTAATCAAGACCCTGGCGGAGGAGATCGGCCGGGCACAGCTCCCCTCCGGCTACGGGCGGCAGACGCCAGCGCCGTCCCCGTACGGCCGCGGCGTGCGCAGCGGGCCGCTGGTCCTCTCGCGCAACCTCTAGGGCCCGCCCGGACGGCGGCCGGCGCCGATCCGGACGTAGGTCCGCACCTCGCCGAGATCGGTGTCGACGCGGTTGTCGACCGCGATGCGGCCGGCGACAACTGGCGCTGCCGCGACGCCGCTCCCCGCGGCCAGATCCGCCCCCGCGACGACGCGGCCCGAGACGCGGAGGCAGCTGCCGCTCCCCGGCAGCCGCACGAAGCCCTGGCCCTTGGACGGGCACGGCACCGGCCCCGGGATCACGGGCAGATCCCGCAGGTCGAGGGCCTCGGCCGGGCCAGCGCCGGCCACGATCGCCGCGAGGGCAGCGCAGACCGGGATCCGGCCGCGCATCTCAGGCGGCCTGGCGGGCGAGATCTCGGTGGAGCAGGTCGATGTAGTGCTCGACCTCGCCGACGAACCCGTCGAGGTCGGGCTCGTGGATGCGCAGGCGGGCGAGGTCCCGCAGCAGGATGTCGAGGGCGATGGCGCGCTCTTCGGGATGCGCGTAGCCCGCGAGGTAGGTGTCGACGGCCTGCTCGACCAGGACGATCGCGCCGCTACGCGGGACGGCTCCCAGGCGGAGGACGAGTTCGATGGGTCCGGACAGCGCCATGCCGACCTCTCCTCAATCGAATGACGGCGCGTGGGCGCGACCGCACGCTGCGCTTCATTCCCGGAAAGCGGCAAGACTATGGTGAACCCGACACGTCGCGAGATTTTTCGAGCGTCAGGCGCGCGTTGACCGATCTCGGCGATCAGCTCAGCTGATGTAGTTCACGAGGGAGAGCTTCGAGAGCGTCGCGGTCACCTGATAGCTGGCCTGGAGCCGGTTCTGCACGTCGAGCAGCTTGGTGATGACCTCCTCGGGGGAGATCTGCTCGATCCCGTCCAGGGTGTTCTGGACGGTGTTCTGGAGCGCCTTGTTGGTCGTGCCGGCATTCGAGAGCCGCGTCGACGCGACGGTGAGCTGCGTGACCGTGTCCTGGACGCTGGGGGTCTGGTTGGCGGACGAGAGCAGGCTGCCGGCCTTCGTCGCCACCGTCTGGTAGGTGTTGTAGGTGTTGGCGTCGTTCGTGGTGGGCAGGCCGAAGGCCATGGTCGCCAGGCCGGCGAGCACGTTCTGGACGGCGGGATCGTTGGCGCGGGCGCCCGTCCCGACGCTCCCGGTCGCGCTCACCTGGACCGACTGCGTGTCGATCGCCGAGGTCGGCTGCGGCACTGCCGGCGGCGCGGGCTGCGTGTAGGTGTTCTCGCCCTGGTACCACAGCACCGTGTCCTGAGGCGTGGCCGCCCTGTAGCCGACCGGGGTGGTGCCGTCGTACAGGATGCGCTGCGGCATCACGCCGGACCCCGACGGGCCGCCTTCCGCCGCGCCCGAGAAGAAGTTCGACGCGGTCGCCGCGGTGGCGTTCACCGCCAGCGTGCTGTTGGCCGCACCGGTGAGCGCGTTGCTCAGCGTCGCCGACAAGTTGGCCATCGTCTGGGCGGGCGTCGAGCCGATGGCGAAGTTGGTGATCGATTTCGGGTCCGCGCTCGTCGCGGCCGTGAGCGTGATCGTCGTGGAGGTGCCGTCGGCCATCTTCAGCGCGAACGACACGGTATCGCCGGCGCTCGGCTGCGTCGTCATGCTGAGGCTGAAGCTGCCCGGGCTCGTGGCCGTGCCCGCCGTGTAGGTCGCGCCGATCGCCGAGCCGGTCGTGATCGGCGCGCCCGCCAGGGTGAAGCCGAATTGCCCTCGGGTCAGGTTGTTCGACTCTTCGGTGACCTGCACGCTCGTTGCCGGGCTGGCCAGAGTCTGCGTCAGGCGGCCGTTGCCCCCCGCGCCGAGCTCGGCGGTGACCCGCTGCGAGATCAGGGTCGAGAGGCCGTCGAGCGTGTTGCCGCTCGCGTCGGTCGTGCCGTTGAGGATCTTGCTCGAATCGACCACCGGCTGGGTCGTGGTGTCGGTGCCGCCGAACAGGTAGTTGCCCGCCGCCGATTCGTTGAGCGTGTCGAGCGCCGTCTGCAGGTTGGCCAGCGCCGTCGACCGGCCGGAGACCGAGTTCGCCGCCACGCTCTGCAGGCCGTTCTGGAGCATCGTCCCGGTGGAGGTGCCGAGGGTCGCCACCTGCGTCAGGCTCGTGACCGCGAGGTCGGTCCGGGTCTGCGCGGCGGTGATGCCGGCGGCGTAGCCGGAGAGCGCGCTCAGGGTGGCCTGCGCGGACAGAGCCGTCGACCGCCCGGAGCCGAGGCCGCCATAGGTCTGCGAGACCTGACCGCTCGAGAGCTGGTTGGTCAGGTCGTTGAGCTGGCTCTTCAGCGCCTGGAGCTGCGAGGCGTTGCGGTTGGTGATGTAGGAGCCGGCCGCGAAGGGCGTGATCGTCGTCATGATCAGATCTGCAGCAGCTGGTTGAGCATGTCGCGGGCCGCGGTGAGCACGCGGGCGTTGGCACCGTACGCGGTCTGCAGGGCGATCAGGTTCGACATCTCCTGGTCGATGTTGACGCCCGCCCCGGCGGAGAACCGGCTCTGCGCCGTGGAGAGCGCCGTCTGCTGGGTGGCGTCGAGGGCCGCGGCGTTCGACGCGTTGGCCCCCTGCGTGGACACGATGTCCTGCGCGAAACCGATCACGGTGGCGCTGTAGGGGGCCGAGACGCCGCCGATACCGCTCGACGACGAGAAGGTCTGCTGGTTCGCGGTGAGCGCCGTGAACAGCTTCTGGGCGCGGGCGCCCGACGTGCTCGTGTCCGTGGCGCTCGTCGCCGTCAGCGCGGCGGTGTTGCCCGCCAGCGCGCCGTTGACCGTGATGCGCTGGGCGAAACCGGTGAGCTGCGAGCCGCCGTCGAACGTGCCGGTGTAGAGCTTGTTGCCCGTACCGTCGACGAACATCGCGATCGACGGGTTGCCGGTGTTCAGGTCCGACGCCGAGACGGCCGTGACGCTGGCGCTCGCCGCGCCGGCGACCTTGCCGGCCGCCCCCAGCGTCAGCGTTGCGCTGGTGGCGGTCGAGGAGACCGGACTCGCCGACAGTGTCGGCAGCTTGTAGGTGCTGCCGGAGGCGTTGAACGTGGCGAAGGCGGACTGGATCGCCGCCGGGTAGGTGCCGGGCCCGCCGCTGGCATTGAAGGTCAGCGTGAGGCCGCTGGCATCCGTGGTCTGCGCGGCGGGCACGACCGCGCCGCTGGAGGTCGCGGACGCCACCAGCGTCACGTTGCGCACGGCCCCGGTGTTGTCGGTGACCGGGAAGGTGATCGTGTTCCCGGGCTGCATCGTCGAGACGCTGATCTGCGTGTCGGTCCCGCTGTACGTCCCGGTGGTCGCGGTATTCGTGAACGCCTTCGAGAGGCCGGCTGCGAGATCGTCGAGCTGCCGCTGCGCCTGCGGCAGGGTCTGGTCGCGCATCTCGATCTCGGCGGCCAGGCTGCCGGACCGCAGCACGCCGGGGGCGCCGAGGTCGATCTTGCCGCCGCCCGGCAGCGTCGCCGTGATGGTTCCGACCGTCCGCTGGGCGGGGTCGGACGCGTAGCTCGCGGTGGGGCTGAGCACGCCGCGTCCATCGAAGGTCAGGGTCGCGGCGTTCCCGCGGTCGACCAGCGTCACGCCCGAACGGGTCATGACGGAGACCGTCCCGTCGCGCTGCGGGACCGTCTGCACGTCCATGTAGCTCGACAGGTTGTTGATCGCCTGGTCGCGCTGGTCCTGAAGATCGGTCAGCGAGGTGCTGTCAGTGGTGTTCTGGATCTTGCCGTTAAGCGTCGCGATGTTGGACAGTATCGTGCTCGCCGCGCTCGTGTCGGTGCCGAGCTGCGACTCGAGGCCGGTGCGCAGGTTCTGCACCGTTCCGGCGGCGCTGTTGATGAGGCTCGCGACGGCCGCGGCATTGCCCAGCACCGTCGTGCGGGCGGCCGCCGAGGTCGGGTTCGCGGCGAGCTCCTGGAGCGATTGGGTGAAGGTGTTCAGCGTCCCGTCGAGGGAGGTAGCGCTGCCGGGCACGCCGTAGAGGGCGTCAAGCTGGGCGGCGATGCCGGACTTGGTGCCCGTGTAGGCGGCCCCCGAGGTCTCTAGCCGGAGCTGGTTCAGCGCCGCGGCATCGAAGCTGCGGGTGATCGTGCCGGCGGCCACGCCGGAATTGTTCGTCCCGGTGGCGACCGTCGAGAGCGTGCGCTTGACGTAGCCCGCCGTCCCGGCGTTGGCGACGTTCTGCGAGACGATGTTGATCGCCGCCTGGGTGGCGGCGAGGCCTGCGCTCGAGGTGGAGATCGCATTCAGCGACATGTCACGGCCTCCGCGGCTCGAATCGCACCCTCACTCAGCGGATCACGTTGAGCAGATCAGACATCATCGTCTGGGCCGTCGACATGACGCGCGTGTTCGCAGAGTAGGCCTGCTGGGTTACGATCATCTTAGAGAATTCGGTCGCAATGTCGGTGTTCGATTGCTCGTTGCTCGCGCCCGAGATCGTGCTGCCGTTGAGGCCCGCGAGCGGAGGCCCCGAATCGACCGTCTGGAGATAGTTCCCGTTCGTATCGGCCTTCAGACCGTCGGCATTGGCGAACTGGACGACGCCGACCGAGGCGAGAGCCACGACCGAACCGTTAGAGAAGGTGCCGTTGACCTTGCCGTCCGGACCGACGGCCACGCTCGTGAGCGTCCCGGAGCTGTTGCCGTTCTGTGTCAGCGCGTTGGTCGTCGCCGCACCGGTCGTGTCGGCATACTGCGTCAGGCCTGAGGCGCTGAGATTCATGTTGAGGCTGGGGAATGTGTAGTCACCCATGGTGATCGGCCCCAGCGGGATCGGGTTCGTCGAGGGCGAGGTGAGCTTCCCGGTGGAATCGAAGGTGAAGGCCGTGCCCACGTTGTTCCAGTCGGACGTGGTGAGCGCGCTCGGGTTGGTGGAGTAGTACAGGTTCCACACGGCGGGCTGAGCCGGCGTGGTCGTCGCGTCCTGGACCTTGGCCCAGCGGGTCGTGAGCGTGAGCGGCGCGCCGGTCGACGTGTAGACCGGCAGCGACGGGCCGGCGATGCTGTTGCTCATGAAGGTCGAGACGGCACCGGTCTGGGTCGAATCGACCTTGACGCCGGTCTGCCCCGATCCGGAGGTCACGACGGCCGCGGTATTCTGATTGTAGAGATCGGATCCCGACGTCGCCGAGGCCGACGTGCTCGGCGTCGAGGGCAGGTTGGCGGCGTAGGTGATCGTCGTGGTGGCCTGCGCCGGCAGCGCCGAGTTGCCGATCTTGATCGGACCGATGCTGGTCGTCTGACCGGTGATCGGATCGAGGTTGGATCCGGTCAGGTATCCGCCGGCGCCGTTGACCAGATAGCCGTCCTTGTCCTGGGCGAAATCGCCCCGGCGCGTGTACAGGCTCGTGCCGCCGAACGATGTGGCGCCGTTCGCGTCGCCGGTCTTCTGCACGACGGTGAAGAAGCCCTGGCCGTTGATGGCCATGTTGGTTGGCACGCTCGACGAGACCACGTTGCCGGCCAGGGTGTTGGTGAGCTGCGACTGGGGCAGCACCGAACCCGCGACCTCGCGGCCCGGCGTCTTCTCGGACATCAGGTCGACGAAGCTGGTGTCGATGCGCTTGTAGCCGGTCGTCTGCGAGTTCGCGATGTTCCCGGAGATGTTGCTGATGGCGTAGGACTGCGCCTGGAGTCCGGAGACCGAGGTCTGCAGGGCGGTGAAAAGATCCATGGCGAACGATCCCGATGCGCGCCGCACTGGCCCGCAGGCCGGTCCGGCCGCAACCGGCATGCCAGGGCTAAGTCCTTGAGAATCCTGGACCGGATTGTCGACGACCCGGCAGGGTTGACCGGTCATGGCCGCGCGCCCGGCAGATCCTGCCGGGTCGGACCCGCGGGCGCGGAGATCCGGACCGGAAGTCCCGTCCCCCGCGTTTACGCGGTGTTATTCGACACGCGCGAAGATGCCGCCGGGCCGGGGCCACGCGCGGTGCGTCCTGTCCGGAAGCGCTGAACGGGTACGGATTGCGGATCTCGGGATCATGCGGGCGAAACGGACAAGCCTCGTCCACATCATCTACTTCTCGCGTCTCAACCTGTCGTCGGACGCGGCGAAGAGGTCCGAGCAGATCAGCGATATCGGTCGCATCGCTCAGAAGAAGAACGAGTTCGCGGTGATCACGAGCTTTCTGGTCATCGAGGGGAACTTCGCCTGCCAGGTCATCGAGGGCGAGCGCACATCCGTGCACGAGACCTTCGACCGGGTGAGTGCCGACAGCCGGCACCGCGAGGTCCAGATCAGCGAGTGGCGGGAGATCACCAAGCGCGAGTTCGTCCACTCGTTCAAGAGCGCGCAGCGCACGGCCGGGAACGACACGCTGTTCGCCAAGGCCAACCTGCTCCCGATGCTCCAGCGCGGAACGCCGAAGGCATCCGCGATACACGGGCTGTGCCTGTCGCTGCAGTCCGACGCGATGTCCCGTCAGGGCATCGACCACCTCTTCATCTGAGCCGCCGATGTCCGAGAGCGATACGCCCCCGATTCTCATCGTCGACGATCAGGAGAAGCTCCTGCGGCTGATCGTGATGCTGATGACCCGCATCGGCTTCCCGGATGTCGAGGGCGTCACCAACGCGCCCGAGGCGCTGGAGCGGATGCGGCAGCGCCGCTACGCCCTGGTGATCTCAGATCTCGACATGGAGCCCATGGACGGGCTCACCCTGCTGCGCGAGATCCGCGCCGACGACGCGCTGATGAACACGCCCTTCATGCTCACCGAGTCGTCCTTCGACTTCGAGGACATCAACCTCGCCCACCAGGCGGGCGCGGACGCCTTCATCCTCAAGCCGTTCGACATGGCGGTGCTGAAGACCAAGCTGAAGCAGGTCCTCAACCGCAAGCCGCGCAAGCGCGAGGCGCCGATCGCGTCCGAATCGACCCTGAGCGTCGAATTCCCGATGCTCGGCAAGTTCTGACGCCGCGCCCCCCTCGCGGGTGCGGCGACGCGGAGGCGCCGCCGAAGCGCGTCACGCCGCCCGCTTCTGGTAATCCTTCACGTCGGTGAAGCGCACGGCCGGGTAGCGCTCCTCCTCGTAGCGGAGCGAGAAGGCCGTTGTCGCCATGAAGACCGGGGCACCGTCGAGGTCCTTGGCCATGGCCGAGCCGTGCGAGTCGATGAACTTGTCGAGCTCGGCCTCCGAATCGCACGACACCCAGCGGCAGACCGAGAATCGCGAGGTCTCGTAATCCACCGGCAGGCCGTACTCGGCCTGGAGCCGCTCCTTCAGCACGTCGAGCTGCAGCGCGCCGACCACGCCGACGATCGCCTGGCTGCCGTCCTGAGGCACGAAGACCTGGACGACACCCTCCTCGCCCATCTGCTGGAGCGCCTCGCGCAGCTTCTTGGCCTTCATGGCGTCGGTCAGCTTGATCCGGCGCAGGATCTCCGGCGCGAAGCTGGGCACCCCGCGGAACACGATGTCCTCGCCCTCGGTGAGCGTGTCGCCGATCCGCAGCGTACCGTGGTTCGGGATGCCGACCACGTCGCCGGCATAGGCCTCGTCGGCGATGGCACGGTCCTGGGCGAAGAAGAATTGCGGCGCCGAGAGCGAGATCGGCTTGCCGGTGCGCACCAGCCGGGCCTTCATGCCCCGGTTGAGCTTGCCCGAGCAGACCCGCATGAACGCGATCCGATCCCGGTGATTCGGGTCCATGTTCGCCTGGATCTTGAACACGAAGCCGGTCATGCGCGGCTCGGTCGGCTCGACGAGGCGCTTGTCGGCGTCCTGGCCGCGGGGTGGCGGCGCCACCTTGGCGAGACCGTCGATCAGGTCGCGCACGCCGAAATTGCGCAGCGCCGAGCCGAAGAAGACCGGCGTCAGGTGCCCCTCGCGGAACGCGTCGAGGTCGAACGGCTTCAGGCCGCCCTCGGCGAGTTCCACCTCCTCGCGCCACGCGTCGGCCGCGCCGTCCTCGGTGAGCAATTCGTCGAACAGCTTGTCGCCGGGACCCGAGACCGGGACCATCCCCGCATCCTCGGCGGCGTCGAGGCGGCGGACACGGTTGCCGCCGAGCTCGTAAGTACCGGAGAAGTTGCGGCCGGTGCCGATCGGCCACGTGACCGGGGCGACGTCGAGGGCCAGCGTCTTCTCGATCTCGTCCAGAAGCTCGAACGGGTCGCGCGCCTCGCGGTCGAGCTTGTTGACGAACGTGACGATCGGGATGTCGCGCAGGCGGCAGACCTCGAACAGCTTGCGCGTGCGCGCCTCGATGCCCTTCGCAGCGTCGATCACCATGACGGCCGAATCGACCGCCGTCAGCGTCCGGTAGGTGTCCTCCGAGAAGTCCTCGTGGCCGGGCGTGTCGAGGAGGTTGAAGACGCAGTCGCCGTACTCGAAGGTCATCACCGAGGTGACCACCGAGATGCCGCGCTCCTTCTCGATGCCCATCCAGTCGGAGCGAGTCGAGACCCGGTTGCGCTTGGCCTTCACCTCGCCGGCGAGTTGGATCGCGCCTCCGAACAGCAGAAGCTTCTCGGTGAGCGTGGTCTTGCCCGCGTCGGGGTGGGAGATGATCGCGAAGGTGCGCCGCCGCGACACCGGATCGGCCGGCCTCGCCTCGGTCTTGGTCTGCATCAGCATGGAGCGAACGCCCTGGGTCGGCGGAACGTGGTGGTGCGCGGCGCGGCACTCGCGCGGTCTCGGGATCGTGTAGCGGCAAGCCCCGATATTGGCAAAGACGGCGGCAGAATGGGGCCTCCTTTCAGGCACCGTACAGGGGCGTGACACCACGCTTCCCCGGTCGATCCACGCTTCGCGAGGCCCCGATGTCGCGCGCCGCAGCACGCTGCTGTCTGGTCACCGCTCTGCTGTTCGCCTCCGCGGGCCCCGGGCCCTGCGCGGCCGAGGCGCCGCAGCGCGCCGCAGCGGCCGACGCCGCCTTCCTCGATGCCCTGACCTGGGGCGCCACGCCCTCGGCCTTCGCGCAGCTCACCGCGGAGGGGCGGACGCGCTGGCTACACGATCAGCTTCACCCGCCCGCCGAAATGCGCCTGCCCCCCGACGCCCAGGCGCAGGTCGACGCGCTGACCCCGCCGGGCAGCCTGTTCGAGCGGGCCCAGGCCCTGGACGCGCAGGCCAAGGCCGCGAAGGACATCGCCGATCCCGAGGCTAGGAAGGTTGCGCAGCAGGCTTTCCAGGCGGCGCTCAACACGGCCGCGCGGAACGCCGCCTCCATCTGGGTACTGCGGGCGCTCTACAGCCCCGACCAGCTGCGCGAGCGGCTGACGTGGTTCTGGTTCAACCGACTCAACGTCCACCAAGGAAAGTCGACCCTGCGCGCCGCCGTGGGCGACTACGTCGAGACGGCGATCCGCCCGCACGTGCTCGGCCGCTTCCGTGACCTGCTGATGGCGAGCCTGCGCCACCCGGCGATGCTGCGCTACCTCGACAACGACGCCAACGCCGCCGGCCGCCCGAACGAGAACTACGCCCGGGAGATCATGGAGCTGCACACGATGGGTGTCGGATCCGGCTACACGCAGGGCGACGTCGAGGCGCTGGCCCGGATCCTGAGCGGGGTCGGCATCGATCTGAAGCCCGAGAACCCGAAGCTCCGCCCCGAGCGCGCCGCCGACTTCCGCCGGGACGGCCTGTTCGAGTTCGCCCCGAACCGGCACGATTACGGCGACAAGGTCTTCCTCGACACGCGCATCCGGGGGCGCGGCTGGCCCGAGGTCGAGGAGGCGGTCGACCTGATCGCTCGCAACCCCGCCACCGCGACCAACGTCTCCCGGGCGCTGGCGACCTATTTCCTCGGGCAGGCACCCGACGACGCCCTCGTCGCCCGACTCGCCGCCGTCTTCACGCGGACCGACGGCGACATCGCCGCGGTGATGGAGGCGCTGGTGCGCGAGCCGGCCTTTACGGCCGAGCGCGGCGGCGCCTTCAAGGACCCGGTGCGCTATGTCTTCTCGGCCCTGCGCATGGCCTACGACGGGCGCGTGATCCGCAACGCCGGCCCGGTGCTCGGCTGGCTGAACCGCCTCGGCGAGGGCCTGTTCAACCGCTCGACGCCGGACGGCTACCCCCTCGACGCGGCCGCCTGGAACGGGCCCGGGCAGCTCGCGACACGGTTCGAGATCGCCCGGCAGATCGGGTCCGGCTCGGCCGGCCTGTTCAAGCCGGCGCTGCCCGATCAGGCCGAGGAGCCGGCCTTTCCGGTGCTCGCCAACGGGCTCTATTTCTCGGCGCTGTCCGGCACCCTGTCGGCGGCGACGCGCGCGGCCCTCGCCCAGGCGGTCTCGCCGCAGGACTGGAACACCCTCTACCTCGCCTCGCCGGAGTTCATGCGATGAACCGTCGCGACCTGATCCGCGCCTCGGCGGCGCTCGGCCTGTCCACGTTGGCCGGCCGCGTCTGGGCCGCCCCGAAGGCCGACGCGCGCCTCCTCGTGGTGTTCCTGCGCGGCGCCTACGACGCCGCCAACGTGGTGATCCCGACCGGCAGCGACTTCTATTACCGGTCGCGGCCGAACCTCGCGATCCCGAAGCCCGACGCGTCGGACCCGAAGGCGGCGCTGGCGCTCGACGCCGACTGGAGCCTGCACCCGGCTTTGCGCGACACGCTCCTGCCGCTCTACGCCAAGGGTCAGGCCGCCTTCGTGCCGTTCGCCGGCACCGACGACCTGACCCGGAGCCATTTCGAGACCCAGGACACGATCGAGATGGGCCAGACGGTCGGCGCGGCCCGCGACTACAATTCCGGCTTCATGGCCCGGCTCGCCGCGGATCTGACCCGGGTCCGGCCGATCGCCTTCACCGACCAGATGCCGCTCATCTTCCGGGGCGGCGAGACGGTGCCCAACATCGCCATCAACGGGGTCGGCAAGCCCGGCATCGACGACCGGCAGGCCCGCCTCATCGCGGCGATGTACAGCGACACCAAGCTGGCCGCCGCCGTGACCGAGGGGTTCCGGGTGCGCGACGCGGTCTACCACACGATCTCCGATCATGCCGGGCAGGCCGACCGCGGGGCGGTCTCGCCCAAGGGCTTCGAGCTGTCGGCCCGGCGGATCGGCCGCCTGATGCGCGAGAACTTCAACCTCGGCTTCGTCGATGTCGGCGGCTGGGACACGCACGTGAACCAGGGCGCGGGCACCGGCTACCTCGCCGACCGACTCGGCGAGCTGGGGCGCGGACTCTCGGGCTTCGTCGAGGAGATCGGGCCGGGCTGGTCCGACACGGTGGTGGTTGTGCTGTCGGAGTTCGGGCGCACCTTCCGGGAGAACGGGAGCCGCGGCACCGATCACGGCCACGGCAGCGTCTACTGGATTCTCGGCGGCGGCGTCCGGGGCGGCCGGATCGCGGGACCGCAGGTGCGGGCCGACGAGGCGCACTTGTTCCAGAACCGGGACTATCCGGTGCTCACCGACTATCGCGGCCTGCTGGGCGGCCTGTTCCGGCGGCTCTACGGGCTCGACCAGGCGAGCCTGCGGCGGATCTTCCCCAGCGCGGACCCGGCGGATCTCGCGCTGCTGTAGGGAGCGGGCCGTCGCAGCGTCGCGCCGTCCCAGCACTCGCGAGCCCGGGCTCTCAGCCCCTCCATCATCGCGAGCGCAGCGAAGCGACCCAGGGCCGCACGAGTTCGGCAGGCGTCGCGCGACACTGGATTGCTTCGCTGCGCTCGCAAGGACGACCAAGCGCATGTCGTGCCGACATATCGATGCTCCTCAGCGGATCCCGATATCAGCGCGCGCGAAACACCTTCAACGGATTGGCTCCGCGCCGCTCTGTCCGCGCGCTCAGGCCGCGGCGGCCGCCAGGGCGCGCAGGTCGCCGACCAGCTCGTCGACCCGCTCCGTCCGGGCATCCCAGGCGAACATGAAGCGCGCCCCGCCGCCGATGAAGGTGTAGAACCGCCAGCCCCGGGCGCGCAGGCCCTCCATCGTGGCCGCCGGCATTGTCAGGAAGACCGCGTTCGCCTCGACGGGAAACAGAGCCCGCACCCCCGGCAGCCCGCCGACCGCCTCGGCGAAGCGGCGAGCGCAGGCGTTGCCGTGGGCCGCGTTCTGCAGCCACGCGCCGCTCTCCAGCATGCCGACCCAGGGGGCCGCGAGGAAGCGCATCTTCGAGGCGAGCTGGCCGGCCTGCTTGCAGCGGTAGCCGAAATCCTCCGCGAGCTTGGCGTCGAAGAACACCACCGCCTCACCGGCATGCATGCCGTTCTTGGTGCCGCCGAAGCACAGGACGTCGATGCCCGAGCGCCACGTCATGTCGGCGGGGCTGCACCCGAGGCTCGCGCAGGCGTTGGCGAAGCGCGACCCGTCCATGTGCAGGGCGAGGCCCAGCTCGCGGCAGGTCGCCGACAGGGCCCGCAGCTCGGCGAGGCTGTAGACCTGCCCGGTCTCGGTGGGCTGCGTGATCGTCACCACGCGCGGCCGCGGGAAGTGGATGTCGCTGCGGTTCTGCGCCAGCCCGCGGATCGCCTCCGGCGTGAGCTTGCCGCCCTCGGTCCGGACGGTCAGCAGCTTCGAGCCGTTCGAGAAGAATTCCGGCGCGCCGCACTCGTCGGTCTCGACATGGGCCGAGTCGGCGCAGATCACGCTGTGGTAGGACTGGCACAGCGCGGCCAGCGCCAGCGCGTTGGCGGCCGTGCCGTTGAAGGCGAAGAACACCTCGCACGGTGTCTCGAACAGGTTCCGGAAGGCGTCGGCCGCCCGGGCGGTCCAGGCGTCCTCGCCGTAGGCCGGGGCGTGGCCGCGATTGGCCGCCTCCATCGCAGCCCAGGCCTCCGGGCAGATGCCGGAATAGTTGTCGCTGGCGAATTGCTGCGAGTCGTCGTGTCTCATCCGCGCAACCTAGCACGGCGCAGGCGCGGATGGATCGCGCGGACAGGTTGGAACTGGTGCGCGCTTGGTGTAATAGCCCCGTCAAGGCGTGAGCTCCACGCCGATTCGGAAACCGACGTTCCCGTCCCTCCCGGGTTCAAACCGGGCGAGGGACGTTGCCGGTTTCCAGATCGGCGGCGGGCCGCGTGAACCCAGAACTTCAGGTCCAGAGGATCAAGTCCGTTGCAGGTACTCGTTCGCGACAACAACGTCGATCAAGCGCTCCGCGTCCTCAAGAAGAAGATGCAGCGCGAGGGCATCTTCCGCGAGATGAAGCAGCGCAAGGCTTATGAGAAGCCGTCCGTGCGCAAGGCTCGCGAGAAGGCCGAGGCCGTCCGCCGCGCCCGCAAGCAGGCCCGCAAGACCGCGATCCGCGAGGGCCTGATCGCCGCGCCGAAGCCGAAGCCCCGCTTCCCCGCCGGCGGCCGTCGTCCCGGCTTCCCGTCGCCGTCCGCCGCGCAGGGCCAGGGCGGCAACGCCGCCGGTCAGACCCCGGTCAGCCCGGCTCCCGCCGCCTGAGCGACACTACGTCAGTCATGAGAGAGCCCGGCCTGCGCGCGCAGGCCGGGCTTTTTCTTTGCGTCGCGTCCGGATGAAGGCGCCCGGGCACGCGAGCCGCACGTGGCGCGGGTCCCCTTTCCACCCGAGTCGAGCTTGCCCCGAGTCGGGCTTCTCAGGACGGATCTCGGGCAGGCCCAAGATCCGTCGGGAAAGGAGGAAGGTCGCGCCTGTAGCGCCGAGCCGGGGCTCGGCGCTCGCGATGACGTGAAGAGCTTCGAGCGCCGGGCGCTCAGGCCGCCAGCTCAGGCCGCCAGCTCAGGCCGCCTTGGCGGCCATGGTGGCGTGCTCGGCCTGGACCAGCACGTCGAGGGCCCGCCAGGGCTTCTGCATGTAGACTGCCTGATCGGGGAGCCGCGCGTCCCGGCTCGCGCCCGAGGTGACGACCACGCGCACGTCCGGCCACCGCCGCTTGACCGCCTGCGCCAGCGACACGCCGTCCATGGCGCCCGGCAGGCGCACGTCCGCGAAGAGCAGCGCCACGGTCACGTCGGACCGCTCCAGCACCGAGAGGGCCGCCTCGGCGCTCTCGCAGGCGATCACGCCGAGATCGGTCTCCTCGAGCACCGCCGTCGCGAGATCGCGCACAGCCGCATCGTCCTCCACGACGAGCGCCACGGGGGCGGAACTATCGGGCGTTGCGCGATCCATCAAAGTCTCCTGCTGCCGGTGCCTTGCCCCGCGTCGGGTGGCCGCCTGTACGGCGAGCTTCTGATTCCCCGATTCGGCCATGCTGACCCTTCATGAGGCGGCTCACAAGAGTCGCGTCGCTCCGGAGGCGAATGCCTGCCCTGCGGACAGGCGGCACCATTTTCATGCGGAACGCACGAAAATGGCGCAGTTTCCGGGCGGTTAAGAAACTGTTCACCGGAGTGGACCGACTGTTAACGTCCTGCGGCGGAACGTCTCCACCCGCGCGGGGCGTTTCGCGGGATCGAACGCGGCCTAGAGCTGAAGGATCATCGTCCGACATGTGCCGTTTCCTCGCCTACAGCGGTGAGCCGGTCTTCCTCTCCGACCTCGTCTGCGCGCCGACCCACTCGCTGGTGCACCAGTCGCTGCACGCCGACGAGGGGAAGACCGAGACCAACGGCGACGGTTTCGGCATCGGCTGGTACGCCGAGCGGCCCGAGCCGGGTGTCTACCGCGACATCTCCCCGGCGTGGTCGGACGAGAACCTCGTGAACCTCTGCGGGCAGGTGCGGGCGCGGACGTTCTTCGCGCACGTGCGCGCCTCGACCGGGACGGCCACCGCCAGGGCCAACTGCCACCCCTTCGTGTTCGGCCGCCACCTGTTCATGCATAACGGCCAGATCGGCGGCTACCACCGGATCAAGCGGCGCCTCGAGGCGCTGATCCCGGATTCCTACTACGACCATCGCCGCGGCAGCACCGACTCGGAGGCGATCTTCCTCCTGGGGCTCGCCAACGGCCTCGAGGCGGACCCCGTCGGTGCGATGGCGCGGACGCTGAAGACCGTCCGCGAGTTGATGGAGTCGGCGAATGTCTGCGAGCCGCTGCGCTTCACCGCGCTGCTCACGGACGGCGAGACGCTGACCGCCTATCGCTGGGCCTGCGACGGCCGGCCGCCGAGCCTGTACTACCGCGAGGGGCCGGGCGGCATCGTGGTGGTGTCGGAGCCGATCGACGGCTGCCGCGAGGGCTGGCGGGTGGTTCCGAAGGGCGCGACCCTGCGCGCCCGCCACGGGAGCGCGACCCTCGTCGAGGCGCCGGAGCCCGCGCGCGCCGCCGCCTGAATACAGACGGCCCCAGCCATGCCGCCGCGGGGATTGCCGGGGCGCGCCACATCGCCACATTCCGCCTGCGGCCGATGGTGCGGCCGAGCGGGAATCGACCGATGTATCCGGATACCGAGCTTCACATCGCCGGGCGCTGGCGCGCGGGTGCCGACCGGGACACCCTGGGCGTCCTGAACCCCGCCACGGGCGAGACGATCGGCCAGTGCGCGGTCGCCACCACGGCGGATCTCGACGAGGCCCTGGCGGCCGCCGCCCGCGCCTTCCCGGCCTGGCGCAAAGTCGCGCCCTTCGAGCGCGCCAAGGTGATGCGCAAGGCGGCCGACCTGCTGCGCGCCCGGGTCGACGAGATCGCCCGGATCATGACGCTGGAGCAGGGCAAGCCGCTCGCCGAGTCGCGGGTCGAGACCCTGGCGGCGGCCGACATCATCGACTGGTTCGCCGAGGAGGGTAAGCGCGCCTACGGCCGCGTCATCCCGGGCCGCGCCGACGGCGTGCTGCAGGCGGTGGTCCGCGAGGCGGTCGGGCCGGTGGCCTGCTTCACGCCCTGGAACTTCCCGATCAATCAGGCGGTCCGCAAGATCTCGGCGGCGCTCTGCACCGGCTGCACGGTGATCCTGAAGGGCCCGGAGGACACGCCGGCGAGTTGCGCCGCCCTGGTCCGCGCCTTCCTGGATGCGGGCATCCCGGGCGACGCGCTCTCGCTGGTCTACGGCGATCCCGAAGCCATCTCGGCCTACCTGATCCCGCACCCGGTCATCCGGAAGATCTCGTTCACCGGCTCGACCGTGGTCGGCAAGAAGCTCGCGGCGCTCGCGGGCGAGCACATGAAGCGCGCCACGATGGAACTCGGCGGCCACGCCCCCGCGATCGTGTTCGGCGACGCCGACGTGGAGAAGGCGGTGGCCGTCCTGGCCCCCTCGAAGTTCCGCAATGCCGGCCAGGTCTGCGTCTCGCCGACCCGCTTCCTCGTGCACGATTCGGTCTTCGATCGCTTCGTCGAGGGCTTCACCACCTTCGCCAAGTCGGTGAAGGTCGGCGACGGGCTCGATCCCGAGACCAAGATGGGACCGCTGGTCCACGGGCGGCGCCTCGACGCCGTCACGGCGCTGGCAGCGGACGCCGAGTCGAGCGGCGCGACGCTGCGCGCCGGCGGCAAGCGCATCGGCAACCAGGGCAACTTCTTCGAGCCGACGGTCTTCACCGAGGTGCCGCTGACCGCGCGGATCATGAACGAGGAGCCCTTCGGCCCTCTGGCAATGATCAACCGGTTCTCTGACGACGAGGAAGCGCTCACCGAGGCCAACCGCCTGCCCTACGGGCTCGCGGCCTACGCCTACACCCGCTCCGCCGAGCGCGCGGCGCGGGTGTCGAATGCGGTCGAGAGCGGCATGATCTCGATCAACCACCATGGCCTCGCCCTGCCCGAGACGCCGTTCGGCGGCGTCAAGGATTCGGGCTACGGCAGCGAGGGCGGCCCGGAGGCCCTCGACGCCTACCTGGTCACCAAGTTCGTCACGCAGGCGAATTTCTGACGCACCGGCCGGCGCGCCGCGGCGCGCCGGCCCCTCCCCTCAGTAATGCGGCGGCGGCGGTTCCGGCCCGCGCGGCGCCGCGCGGGCGGCCGCCTCCTCCACCTGCTCCCGCAGCGCGTCGAGCTGCCGGACGAGCCGGTCGATCACCCGCCACTGCTCGGTCACGGTCCGGTTCAGATCCTCGATCGTCGCATCCTGCTCGGTCAGTCGCATCTCCAGGCGATCGATCCGTGTCGCCTCGTCCATGTCGGGTCTCCAGGCAGTGCCGTGTCGCGAGCTGTCCCCGACCCGATCGTCTCGGACCTCCGGCGCTCGACGCTCCTCCTAACGCAGGCCGCGCGCCGAACAACCCGACGGACCGCCTCGAGCCATGACCAGTCGAGAACGTCCATCAGTCGACGTATAGACTCGAAGACCGATAATTGCGCGAAAATGATTTATATCTCGCGTGTCTTTGCCGCTTGAATAAATGCATTTTGGGACGATCGACTGCGCTCCTACAACTTTCCCGCGATCTAATTGAGCCTGTTTCATGACGAGAGCACGCCATTGACGGTTTTTTAAGCGCGTCTCCTCATGATCGTCCGCACTTTACAGATCAGGCGGGCACGGGCTCCGATGGCGATGTTTGGTTCACGCGACGACGCCCTCCTCGCGGCGATCGACCGGACGATGGCGCGGGTGGAATTCGACCTCGACGGCACCGTCACCGACGCGAACGCCGTGTTCCTCGACCTCGTCGGCTACACGCTCGACGAAGTCCGGGGCCAGCATCACAGAATGTTCGTGCCTGAGGCCGACAGGTCCGGTCCGAACTACAGCGCCTTCTGGGACCGGCTGCGCGCCGGTCAGCACGAGGCGCGTGCCTTTCCGCGGGTGACGAAAGCCGGCCAAACCGTGTGGATCCAGGGCTCCTACAACCCGATCCTCGACCGCCGCGGCAAGCCCACCAAGGTCGTCAAGCTCGCCACCGACATCACCGCGGAACGCGTCCGCAACGCGCTCCACGCCGGTCAGGTCGAAGCGCTCAACCGTTCGCAGGCGGTGATCTGCTTCGCCCTCGACGGGACGATCACGGACGCGAACAGCAACTTCCTGTCCACGATGGGCTACACGCTGGAGGAGATCCGCGGGCGGCATCACCGCATGTTCATGGCGCCGGCGGAGGCGGCCAGCCCGGACTACACGGCGTTCTGGGCCGCGCTCGGCAACGGCCAGTACCAGGCCGGCGAGTTCCGGCGCGTCGGGAAGGACGGCCGCATCGTCTGGATCTTCGGCGCGTACAATCCGATCCTCGACGCCGACGGCAAGCCCTGCGCGGTGGTGAAGTTCGCCACCGACGTGACCCGGCAGGTCGAAGACCGCCAGCGCCGGGCCGAGGGGCAGCGCGCGATCGACGCCGACATCGCGGCAATCCGCGATTCGATGAGCCGGGTGGTCCGGCAGGCGGACGAGACCGCGGAGGCCTCGAGCCGGACAAGCCGCAACGTCGATGCGGTCGCTGCGGGTTCGGAGGAGTTCGCCGCCTCGATCGAGGAGCTCAGCCGTCACGCGATGCAGGCGAAATCCTCCGTCGATCTGGTCGTTTCCCGCGCCGAGGAGGCGGGGGCGATCGTCGTGGGGCTGACCGGCGCCGCGGACCGGATCGGGGCGGCGGTCAGCCTGATCCGGTCCATCGCCGACCAGACGAACCTGCTGGCGCTGAACGCCACGATCGAGGCCGCCCGGGCCGGAGCGGCCGGCAAGGGTTTCGCGGTCGTCGCCGCCGAGGTGAAGGCGCTCGCCGAGCAGACCGCCAAGGCCACCGGCGAGATCGGAACCCAGATCGCCGCCGTGCAGACCGAGACCTCCCGGGCCGTCTCGGCGATCGACGGGATCGGCGCCACGATCGAGCAGCTCAGCGCGATCTCGCTCAGCGTCTCGTCGGCCGTGACCGAGCAGGCCGCGGTGACCCGCGACATGACCGAGAACATGCAGTCGGCGGCGCAGGGCGTCGCGGCGATCCACACCGCCATGGCGGAGATCGCCTCCTCGGCGAGCGTCGTCGACGCCTCGGTGCGCAAGGTCTCGGAGGCGGCGCGCGCCCTCGCGTGAGCCGGCCCGGCAGGGCCTCAGGCCGCGCGGGTGGCGACCGGATCGGCCACGGAGATCCGGTCTCGTCCGCCATTCTTGGCGGCGTAGAGAGCGGCGTCAGCCCGCTGCATCAGCAGGTCGAACGCGATGCCGGGGCGCGCCTGCGCGATCCCGATACTGACGCTGACGCGCAGGGCCGGAAGCTCGGGAACCGCGAGTTGCGCGAAGGTCTGGCGCAGCTCCTCGGCTCGGGCCAGGGCCTCGGCGGGCGAGACGTCCGGCAGGAGGCATGCGAACTCCTCACCGCCGAGGCGGCCCAGCAGGGCCTCCCGCGGCAGCAAGGTCGACGCCATGGTGCAGAAGCCGATGAGCACCGCGTCGCCGACCCCGTGGCCGAAGCGGTCGTTGACGGCCTTGAACCGGTCGAGGTCGAACAGCAGCAGGGCGGCGTCGCCGTGCCGCGCCATCGCGTCCGCGGCGGCCCTGGCGAAGGCCCGGCGGTTGCGCACACCCGTCAGCGCGTCGGTGGAGGCGGCGATGCGCTGCTCCCGCTCCGCCCGCTCCTTGACCAGCGCCATGAACGTGAAGGCCGAGGCGATCGAGAACATCAGGGTGACGAAGCACAGGATCGCCACCCAGTGCGACGCGAGCGGGCTGAGACCCGGCTGCGGGGGCGCCACCAGCGTCGCGGGGATCCGCACGATGTAGAAGCTGCCGTGCAGTCCCAGGATGGTGGCGGCGGCGATCCGGGAGGCGAGCCGCTCGGCGCGACCGCGCCAGATCTGCGCGGCCGCGGCGCAGCAATAGAGCGCCGCGGTCCCCGAGGCGTAGATGATGCGGGCCTCGATCGACGCGTAGAAGGTCGGGATCAGGCACAGGACGCACCAGCCGAGGGCGCCGGCCATGGCGATGCCCACCCGCGGCTCCCGATGCTCGAAGGAGCGGACGCCGCTCCAGATGAGGCCGTAGGCGGCGAGCACCACGGCATTGGCCAAGCCCACCGAGATCAGGTCGGGGATCTGGTTGCGCAGCGCGAGGCCGGCCGATCCGGCCGCGCCCACGAGATGCGCCGCGCCCCAGTAGGCGAGCACCCTGGATTCGGGCGCCTGCCGCCACGAGGCCATGAAGAGCGTGCCGACCAGGAAGGTCGTCGCCGCGCTGACGACCAGCAGGGTGGCGGGATCGAGTTGCACGGACGCCTGTCTATCCTCGACCCGGACGTTGAGCCGCCCCCGCCCCCGCGTCGCGCCGCACTATGGCCGAGCAACGATACGAGCCGGCAGAGTATATCGCTCTATCTTGCCGGAAGCCACAGTAAGCTAGATTAGAACGGCCAACCGGGACGAAGGTGCTAGTACACCGGCATATTAGTCCCTGAGCCTGCCGGGTCTCTCGTGCTGAGTGCCGCAGAGTTGCCGACTCTGACCTCGGCGCGGGCCCGCCCCCGCACGGCCCCGGAACGCCGGGGCCGGAACGCGCGGTGCGGCCCGCCCGTCAGGCGCGGTGGATCACCGGGACCGCGGGCGCGCCCTCCCACTCGGTGTTGGCGGGGATCGACTCGCCCTTCATGACGATGGTGAGCGGGCGCAGCCGGGCGAAATCGCCCACCTTGGTGTCGTAGAGCACGGTCGAGAACGCACCCACCGAGACACCGCGCCCGACGACGACGCGGCCGATCTTCATGATCCGGTCCTCGTAGAGGTGCGTCTGCAGTGCCGAGACGCGGTTGATGGTGGCGTAGTCGCCGATGGTGACGCAGTCGAACTCGGTGATGTCGGTGGTGAGCATGCAGACGCCCTTGCCGACCTTCACGCCGAACAGCCGGAGCACCCAGGGCAGGAAGGGCGTGCCCTGGAGGTGCTCGAGCAGCACCTTGCCGGCGAGCCCCCAGTAGGCCACCGCGATCGCCTCAGTGCGCATCGCCCACCACGACCACATCGGCTGCATGCCGGGCTTGTAGACGCCCATCAGCAGCCACTTCATCGCGATGACCGCCGAGGACTGGATCAGCGCGATAGCGACGCTCGCCACGACGAAGCTGTAGGCGAGCCCCGACCAGTCCTGCTCCAGGATGGCCGGGTAAAAGTACCAGTCGATCACCGTGATCGCGAGGGTGATGTAGAGCATCGGCGAGAACGAGGTCGCGAAGGCCTCGAAGACGCCGCGCCGGATCTTCGGCCACGCGCCGGGCTCGTAGGTCTGGGCGGTCGAGCCGAGATCGACCTTCTGGCGGGCCGGCAGCCGGATCGGCGGCGAGCCGAACCACGTCTCGCCGGGGCTCATCGCGGCGTTCTCGGGCGGCTTCGACTTGATGCCGATGAGAACGTCGTCGGGGATGACGGCGCCGGGCGGCACCACGGCGTCGTTGCCGACGAAGACCCGGGCGCCGGTGCGCACCGGCTCCAGGTGCATCCAGCCGCGCCGGATCTCCTCCTCGCCGTACACCACCTCGTCGGCGATGAAGTTCTTCGCGCCGACCTCGGCGAGGTCGTAGCGGCCCGCGAGGTTGGTCGAGATCTCGGCGCCGTGGCCCATATTGGCGCCCATCAGCCGGTACCAGGCCCGCATGTAGACGGTCGCGAACAGCGACGAGAGCGTCTCCAGGGTGACCTCGACGGCGAGCGCCAGCGACCATTTCCGCAGGTAGAACAGCGAGTGGACCGAGTAGGTGCCGGAGCGGGTCCGCGGCAGCACCACCCAGCGGATGCCGGCGATCAGCAGCACCGTGCCGGCGGTCATCAGCATGGCGGTCGGCCAGGTGAGGATCGGCAGGTACCAGTGGTAGTCGATGTCGGTGATGTCGGAGAGCGAGTCCGAGATCTGGTCGAAGATGAAGAAGGCCGGGAAGATCGGCAGCAGACCCACCGCGGGGATCGCGCCGAGCAGCACCACGTAGGCCGCCATGAACGCCGCGCGGCGCGCGAAGGAAGCCTCGGCGGGTTCGGGCAGCTCCGCGGGGTCGGCCATCCCGACCTTGCGGCCGGGCGAGCCGTCCCACCGCTCGGCCGCGCCCACCCGCGAGCCCGTGGGGATCGTGGTGAGGTCGGCGATCTCCGCCTGCGGCCCGATCACCGCGTCGTGGCTGATCACGCAGGAGGTGCCCACCGCCGCGTCCGCGCCGATCTCGACCCTGCCGATGACCAGCTCGTTGCCGACGATCTCCGCGTTGGCGATGACGAGGCGGCCGCCCAGGGACGCGCCGTCCCCGATGGTCAGGAGGTCGGCCGCGCCGATCTCGATGTCGGAGATGAGCGTGTCGCGTCCGACCTTCGCACCCATCAGCCGGAGGTAGACGGCGATCGCGGGCGAGCCCTGGAGCCACTTCACGTGGACGAGGGGCGCCAGCCGCTGCGCGAGCCACCAGCGATAATAGTAGGTGCCCCAGAGCGGGTACCGGCCCGGCCTGGTCCGGCCGAGGATCAGCCACTTGCCGGCGACCGCCGCGACCGCGGTCACGCCGTTGATCGCCACGTAGACGAGGAGCAGCACGCCGAGTTCGGCGAAGAAGCTCAGGCCTCCGCCGGTGAGCAGCAGGTAGGTCACGAACATGCCGAGCCACTGCGCGGTGGCCAGCGCGATCACGAAGGGCAGCGCGACGAGCTGCCCGAGGCCGCACAGCGCCCTGCGCAGCAGCGGCGGCGGCGCGAAGCTCAGGTCGCGGGTCGCGGCCCCGGCGCCCATGCCGCCCGTGCGGGCGATGAGCGCGTCGGCCATCGCCCGCACGGTGCGCAGGGCGTAGACGTCCGGCAGCGTGATCCCGGCCAGCGGTGGGTTCTCGCGCACCGCCGAGACGAAGCGCGCGGCGAGCAGCGAATGGCCGCCGAGATCGGCGAAGAAGTCGCCCTCGAGGGCGATCGGCTGGTTGCCGAAGATCTGCTTGGCCGCGGCGACCAGGGCCGCCTCGGTCTCGTTGGCGGGCGGCTCCTGCTCGCCGTCGGCGGCGACCACCGTGAGTGGGGCGACCTTGAGCGCCTTGCGGTCGACCTTGCCGGACGTGAGCCGGGGCAGAGTCTCGGCCACCTCGAAATGGCCGGGCACCATGTAGGGCGGCATCTGCCCGGCGAGGGTCCGGCGGAGGGCGGCGGCGTCGATGGACCGGCCGCGCTCCGGGATCAGGAAGGCGACGAGGCGGTCGACGCCGTCGTCGTTGCGCAGCACGACGGCGGCCTGGTTGACGTCGGGCACCGCTCGGATCCGGGACTCGATCTCGCCGAGTTCCACGCGGAAGCCGCGGATCTTCACCTGGTCGTCGATCCGGCCGTGGAACACGATCCGGCCGGCGGCATCGAGGGAGACCGCGTCGCCCGAGCGGTAGAGCACCGGGTCGGTCCCGTCCGACGCGAACGGGTTGGCGATGAACTTCTCCGCCGTCAGCTCGGGACGGGCGAGGTAGCCCCGCGCCACGCCGGGACCGCCGATCAGCAGCTCGCCCTGCTGGTCTCGGCCGAGCAGGGAAAGGTCCTCGCCGGCGACGTAGACGGAGTAGTTCGGGATCGGGCCGCCGATCGTCACCGGCTCGCCGGGCCGCATCTCGGCCGCGGTGGCCACCACGGTGGCCTCCGTCGGGCCGTAGGTGTTGAACAGCTGGCGGCCGCCGGTAGCCCAGCGGGCGATCAGCGGCTCGGGCAGCGCCTCGCCGCCGAGCAGGACGAGGCGCACCCGCGGCAGGTCGCCGGAGATCATCGCCAGGAGCGTCGGGACAGTGTCGAGCACCGTGATCCCCTCGGCCTCCAGGATGCCGGGGAGCGATTCCAGGTCGCCCATCATGGCGGGGCTCGCCACGAACAGGGTCGCGCCCACGAGATACGGCACCCAGATCTCCTCCATCGAGAGATCGAAGGCCACCGAGGCGCCCTGGAAGACAACGTCGTCGGCGCGCATCCCGTAGAGGGCGTTCCCGGACCGCAGGAAGTGGCAGATGTTGGCGTGGCTGATGACGATGCCCTTGGGGACGCCGGTCGAGCCCGAGGTGTAGATCAGGTAGGCGGGGTGCTCGGGTGTCAGCCCGGCCGCGCGCGGATCGGGCAGCGGCGCGCCGGCGGGCGTCCCGGAGTCGAGATCGGCGGGCGTCAGGGCCGGGGCGGCGTCGGGCGCCGCCGCGGCGAGCGCCGGGGAGACCAGCAGCGCCTTCGCGCCCGCGTCGGCGAGGCACACGCCCACCCGGTCCGCCGGCGCCTCGGCGTCGAAGGGCAGCCAGGCCGCGCCCGCCATCGTGATGCCGATCTGCGCCACGAGGAGGTCCGGGCCACGGGCCATCCACAGGCCGACGATGTCACCCGGCCCGATGCCGCGATGGGCGAGGCCGGCGGCGATCCGGCCGGCCCGGGCGGCGACCTCCGCGTAGGTCAGGTGCGGGTGGACGCCCCCGGCGCCGACGCCGGCGCCGTCGACCAGGCAGGGATGATCGGGCCGGGTCTCGGCCGCGTGCAGGAAGATCTCGGCCAGGACCTCGTCGCGGATGAGGTCGGGCCGGTGGTCGCCGCGCAGGATCGCCGCCGCGGCTCCGAGAGGCGCGGGCTCCCCGGCCGTCGGTCCGGGCCGGGTCTTCTCGGCGACGTCGCTCATCCGCTGCTCCGCTGGCCGACCGCTCGGGCCGGCGCCTGTCCTGGCCGCCGCCCTATAGCCTGCCGATCATGCCGTTATCGAGGCGGCTTTGCACTGCGCCGGCGCACGGGATCAAGCCCAGCGCCAGCCACCGGGCTCGAGGATCAGGACCTCGCCCTGGCGGATGCCCAGGCGGGGCGCCGCGTAGACGTCGAGGTGGCCGAGGGCGACCAGGGCGGCCCGCGCGACGCCGCCATGGGCGACGATGACCGTGTCCCGCTCCAGCCCCGCGATCATCGGCCCGACGCGCTCGACGAGGCCGGCATAGCTCTCCGCGCCGAGGCCGGGCGGGCGGTAGTGCCAGCGGTCCCGGTCGCGGCCGGCGGCCCCGGCCGGGTCGCGGCGGCGGATCTCCGCCCAGGTGGAGCCTTCCCAGCTGCCGAAACCGATCTCCCGCAGGCGCGGGTCGACGCGGTACGCCTCGGGCGGCAGGCCGAGGGCGCCCCGCAGGATCTCCATGGTGCGCCGGGTGCGCTTGAGTGGGCTCGCGACGAAATCGGCCTCTGCCAGGGCCGGCCCCGCCGCGGCAACGAGGCGCTCCGCCACGGCCGCAGCCTGTGCCTCCCCCTGGGTATTGAGGTCGGTGTCGCGCCCGCCCTGGAGGCGCCCCTCGGCGTTCCAGGCGGTCTGGCCGTGCCGGATGAAGTAGATCGTACCCAACCGTCTCAACCCCGTCCTGCACAGGCGTCCGGAACAGCGTGGACTACCGGCCGTTCTCGCCGGCGGTCGGCAATATCCGGAACTAGGTCCTGCCCCATGTCCAAGAAGCACGGCAAGCATCATCGCGGCCACAAACGCGGTGACGGCATGACAGGTGAGGCTGATCTGCATGGCGCCACCGTGGATCACCGCCCGTCGATGGCCCGCTGGGCCGGCAGCGTCGACAGCGTGGCCGAATCCGTCCCGGCGGCGCTCGGCCGGCACGGGCCGGTACCGATCCGCCCGGCGCCCGGCATCGTGGCGGTCGAACCGGGGGCGCCCTTCGATCTCGGCACGGTCGATCCCGACGACGTCGGCGGCCTCGAGAAGGACTGGGCCAAGGACGCCCTCGCCCAGGAGCGGGCGCGCATCGTCGCCCTCCAGGAGCGCCTCTACGCGGAGCGCGCCCGGAGCCTCCTGCTGGTGTTCCAGGCGATCGACACGGGCGGCAAGGACGGCACGATCCGGTCGGTGCTCAAGGGGGTGAACCCCCAGGGCTGCGCGGTGGCCTCGTTCAAGGTGCCCTCGAGCGAGGAGCTCGATCACGACTTCCTGTGGCGCTACCACGCCCGGGTGCCGGGGCGCGGCATGATCGGTGTGTTCAACCGCAGCCATTACGAGGACGTGCTCGTCGTGCGGGTGAAAGGCCTCGTGCCGGACGCGGTCTGGCAGAGCCGCTACGGCCGGATCAACGATTTCGAGCGCCTGCTCACCGAGTCGGGCACGACGGTCGTGAAGTTCTTCCTGCACATCTCCAAGGCGGAGCAGAAGCGACGCCTGGAGGCCCGGATCGCCGACCCCGAGAAGCACTGGAAGTTCGACCCGGCCGACTTGGTCGAGCGGAAATCCTGGGACGCCTACCAGCAGGCCTTCGCGGACGCCCTCGGCCGCTGCTCGACGCCCGAGGCGCCCTGGCTGGTGGTGCCGGCCAACCACAAGTGGTTCCGCAACTACGTGATTGCCCGGACCGTGGCGGATACGCTGGAGGCCATGGACCCGCGATTCCCCGAGGCCGCCAAAGGCATCGCGGATCTGACGGTCCCCGACTGACGCGGGAGAATCCGGGATGCTGGTGGTTCGAGAGGTCGCGATCTCGGGCTACCGCTCGCTGCGGCGGATCGGCTTCCCGGTCGACGCGCTGTCGGTCTTCGTCGGCGGCAACGGCACCGGCAAGACCAACCTCTACCGGTCTTTGGAGTTGCTGCAGGCCGCCGCCCGGGGCACCCTCACCCGCGACCTCGCCGCCGAGGGCGGCATGGACTCCGCCCTCTGGGCCGGCCGCCGGCGGCAGGGCGAGGCGGCGCGGATCCGCCTGTCGGCCACCCTGCGCCACGACACGATCGGGCAGGAATTCGTCTACGCCGTCGAGATCGGGCTGGTGCAGCAGGTCGGCGGGACGACCTTCGGTGCCGCCTTCCGGAAGGAGCCGCAGGTCAAGGCCGAGCGCCTGACGGTCCGCACCCGCGGCCGCGCGGCCGTGATCCTCGATCGCGACGGGCGGAGCGGCTTCTTCCGGGACGCGGAGGGCCGCAAGCGCACCCTCGGCGGTGACCTGCTGCCGACCGAGACCGCCCTCGGCAGCCTCCTCGACGCCACCGGCCATCCCGAGATCGCCGTGGTCCGCCTCGCTCTGGCGGGGTGGCGCTTCCACCACGATTTCCGGACGGATGCCGAGTCGCCCCTGCGCCGGCCCTGCCTCGCGGTGACGACGCCGACCCTCGCGTCCGACGGCGCGGACCTCGCCGCCGTCTTCGCCACCCTGGCGCATATCCGGGAGGACACGACCGAGATCGACGAGGCCGTCGACGGCGCCTTCCCGGGCGCGGCGCTCGTGCTGCCGGAGCCGGGCCGTCACGCGCGCTTCGGCCTGCGCTTCCCCGACTTCCCGGGCCGGACCTTCGATCCGCCGGAACTGTCGGACGGCACCCTGCGCTACCTCGCCCTGGCCGGCGCGCTGCTCGGCTACCGGCTGCCGCCGTTCATCGCGCTGAACGAGCCCGAAACCAGCCTGCATCCCGATCTCATGGATCCGCTGGCGCGGCTGATCGCGCGGGCCGCGGAGCGCACGCAGGTCTGGCTCGTCACGCACTCGGAGCGGCTGGCGGTCGGCATCGCGGAGCACGGGAAGGTCCGGCCGCGCACCGTCATCAAGCGCGACGGCGAGACCTGGATCGACGGGCTCACGCTCTCGGGGGAGTTCGACGAGGCGGAAGACGCGTGAGCCACACCGGGCCGCTCACGCCTCGGGTCCGGGCCGCCGCGACGACCGACCCGCCTCAGTCCTTGTCGAGGGTGAGATCCGGTGCCTCGGGATTCTTCATGCCGACGACGTGGTAGCCGGCATCCACGTGGAGGATCTCGCCGGTCATGCCGGCCGCCATGTCGGAGACGAGGTAGGACGCGGTCTCCCCGACCTCCCCGATCGTCACGGTCCGACGCAGGGGCGCGTTGTACTCGTTCCACTTCAGGATGTAGCGGAAATCGCCGATCCCGGACGCCGCGAGGGTCTTGATCGGGCCGGCCGAGATGGCGTTGACCCGGATGTTCTTCGGGCCGAGATCGGCCGCGAGGTAGCGCACCGACGCCTCTAGGGCCGCCTTGGCGACGCCCATTACGTTGTAGTGGGGCATCCACTTCTCGGCGCCGTAATAGGTCAGCGTCACCAGCGAGCCGCCCGGGCGCATGATCTTCTCGGCGCGCTGGGCCACGGCGGTGAACGAGTAGCAGGAGACCAGGAGCGACTTGGTGAAATTGTCCTCGGAGGTCTCGATGTAGCGTCCGGTCAGTTCGTCCTTGTCGGAGAAGGCGACGCAGTGGACGACGAAGTCGATGCCGTCCGGGAAGACCCTGGCGGCCTCCGCGAAGACCGCGTCGATCGTGGCTGACTCGGTGACGTCGCAGTGCCCGATCACGTGGGCGTCGAGTTCCTTGGCCAGGGGCTCGACGCGCTTGCGCAGGGCGTCGCCCTGGTAGGTGAACGCCAGTTCGGCCCCGTGGGCGCGGGCGCTGCGGGCGATGCCCCAGGCGATCGAGCGGTTGTTGGCGACCCCGAGGACGATGCCCCGCTTGCCCGCCAGAAGGCCCTGCCCGTGTTCCGCCATGATCGATCCCGAAGCCGCGCGACCCCTCTCGGGGCCGGGGGGCCTCCTTAGCGGAGGCGGCCCGGCGACGGAAGTCCGGGACGCCGCCGAGCGCCTTCATGCGCGCCCCGGTGGCTACGCCGGCGCGTCAGGCCGCGTTGGCCGCCCGGCGGCCGCGGGCGAATTCGGTCAGTGCCGCGTCCTCGCCCTCCGGCAGGACGATCGCCGTCGTGGCGAACAGGTCGCCGCGGGTGCCGTCCTTCTTCGGAAGCCCCTTGCCGCGCAGGCGGAAGGTGCGGCCGGAACTCGTCATCGCCGGGATCTTCATCTCGACGGCGCCGGTGAGCGTCGGCACGCGGATCGTGCCGCCGAGCACGGCATCCTCCAGCGGGACGTCGACGCTGGTGCGCAGGTCGGCCCCCTCGACGGTGAAGCGCGGGTGCAGCCGGATCCGGATGGTGAGGAGAGCGTCGCCCGGCTCGGCCCGGAGGCCGCCACTCTGGCCGAGGCCGCGCAGTCGGATGGTCTGGCCGTCGACAACGCCGCGGGGAATCACGACGTCGACCTCGCGGCCCGTGGGCAGGGCGAGGCGCAGCTTCTCCTCGCTGGCGACCTGCTCCAGCGTCACCAGCAATTCCGCGGCGACGTCCTCGCCCCTGGCCGCTTGACGCTGGCCGCCCGGACCGGCCCCGCCGGCGCGGAAGGCCTCCCCAAAAATGTGCGAGAAGATATCCTCGCCCATCCCGCCACCGCCGCCGCGCTGCGCGCGCGCCATGTTCTCGAAATCGAAATTGCCCCCGCGCCCGCCGCCGAAGCCGCCGAACCCCTCGAAGCCGGTCGCGCGCGGCTTGCCCTCGGCGTCGATCTCGCCGCGGTCGAACTGCTTGCGCTTCTCGGAATCGCCCAGGATCTCGTAGGCCGAATTCGCCTCGGCGAACCGGTCCTTGGCCTTGGCGTCGTTCTTGTTGCGATCGGGGTGGAAGTCCTTGGCGAGCTTGCGATAGGCCTTCTTGATCTCGGCCTCGCTCGCCCCCTTGGCCACGCCCAGCACGTCGTAGGGATTGCGCATGGATCTCTTGGCTGTGCGGTTGGCTTGCGATGTGGGTTCGCAACCGGGATGTGGGATGGATGTTGCATCCCTGCAACGGTTCTGGCGGGGAAAGTCTGCGGGTTCGTGGCGAACGTCAAGCGGCCGATCTCGCCGCGGCTCCGCGCCGGCCCTATCGTCGGACACGGCGCGGAACGGCGCCTCCGGGCCGGGGGCCGCGCCCGTCTGGATCACCTGAAACCGGAGAGCCGATGCACTACGCCTGCGACCACCTCCACCTGCGCAGCCGCGACGCCGTCGCGGCCGCCTCCTTCTACGTCGACACCTTCGGGGCCCGGGAGGTGAAGCGCGTCGGCGCGGACCCGGTGCAGCGCGTCGTGCTCGACCTCGGCGGCCTCGCCGTCTTCATCGAGCAGGCCCCGGACGAGATCGCGCCGGCGACCGCCACGCCCTGCCTCGGAATCGAGCATTTCGGGCTGCGCGTCGCCGACATCGAGGCCGCGATGGCCGATCTCACCGCCCGGGGCGTGCCCGTGCGGACCGGCATCACGGAGCGCGGCCCCGGCCTGCGGATCGCCTTCGTGGAGGGCCCCGACGGGGCGCTGATCGAGATCCTGGAGCGGAAATCCGCCTGATGGCGCCGCGACCCGCGCGCCGCCGCGCCCTCACCGCGGCGCTGATCCTGCTGCTGGCGGCGTCCGGCGGGGCGGCGGCGCGCCCGTTCACGGACGCGGCCGGCCGCACGGTCGAACTCCCCGAACGGGTCGGGCGGGTGCTCGCCGCGGGACCGCCGGCCGCGGTGCTGCTCTACACGCTGGCGCCCGACCTCATGGCCGGCTGGGTGAGCGCCCCGCATCCCGAGGCGCTGCCCTTCCTCGCGCCCCGGACCCGGGCCCTCCCCGCCTGCGGCCGCCTGACCGGGCGCGGCGGCACGGCGAACGTCGAGGCGGTTCTGGCCGCCAAGCCGGATCTGATCGTGGATTCGGGCAGCCTCGGGCCGACCTACGCGTCGCTCGCCGACCGGGTCCAGGCCCAGACCGGGATCCCCTACATCCTGCTCGACGGCAGCTTCGCGAAGACACCGGAGGCGTATCGGCAGCTGGGCGCGGCCCTGGGCCGTCAGTCCGACGCGGACGCCCTGGCGGCGGAGGCCCAGAGCCTCGCCGACACGGTGGACCGCGCCGTCGCGACGGTCCCGGAGGACAAGCGGCCGCGGGTCTACTACGCGCGCGGGCCGCGCGGGCTGGAGACGGGGTTCGCCGGCTCGATCAACACCGAGCTGGTCGAGGCCGCCGGAGGCCGCAACGTCGCGCAGGACGGGGGCGGCCGCCTCGGCAACGTCTCGCCCGAGCAGGTGCTCGCCTGGAACCCCGACGTGATCGTCACCCTCGACCCGGCCTTCGCGGCCGGGCTGCGCGCCGACCCGCTGTGGCGGGACGTCCGGGCCGTGCAGACCGGGCGGGTCTACGTGGCGCCGCTCCAGCCTTTCCCGTGGTTCGACGCCCCGCCGGGGGTCAACCGGCTGATCGGCCTGCGCTGGCTGGCGGCCCGGCTTCATCCGGACCTGTTCCCGCAGCCGATGCCCGAGGTGGTGCGCGCCTTCTACGGCCGCTTCTACCATGTCGACCTCGATGCCGGTCAGGCCGACGCCCTCCTCGGCCCGACGCCGCCGGGCGGCCCCCCGGGCCCGGCGCGGTGAGTCGCGTCCCGGCCGCCGCCGAGACGATCCGGGCGCGCAGCCGCCTCCGCCTGCCCGCGGCGCTGCTGGCCGGTCTCGCCCTGCTGGCGCTGACCGCCGTGGCGCTGGCGGTCGGCAAGTACCCGGTCGCGCCCGCCGACCTCGCCGCGATCCTCGGCCACCGCTTGCTCGGGCTGCCCCTCCGGGTTCCGGCAACGGCGGAGACGGTCGTGATGCAGGTGCGCCTGCCCAGGGTGATCGCCGCGCTGGTCGTCGGCGCGGCCCTGTCGGCCGCGGGGGCGACCTACCAGGGCCTGTTCCGCAACCCGCTGGTCTCGCCCGACATCCTCGGCGTCTCGGCCGGCGCCGGGCTCGGCGCCGTCCTGGGGATCTATCTCGGCCTGCCGGTGGCGCCGATCCAGGCCCTGGCCTTCCTGGGCGGGCTCGGCGCCGTCGCGGCGGTGTACGGCGTCGGCCTCGCCGTGCGGCGGCACGACCCGGTCCTGACGCTGGTCCTCGCCGGGGTCGCGGTGGGCGCGGTGCTCGGGGCGGGCATCTCGCTCCTCAAGGTGCTGGCCGATCCCTACAACCAGCTGCCGGCGATCACCTTCTGGCTCCTCGGCAGCCTGTCCTCGGTCACCCTCGGCGACGTCGCCGCCACCCTGCCGATGCTGCTTCTCGGCCTCGTGCCGCTGGTGCTGCTGCGCTGGCGCATGAACCTGATGAGCCTCGGCGACGCGGAGGCGCGGGCCCTCGGCGTGGAGACGCGGGTGCTGCGCCCCGTCCTGATCGCCGGCGCGACCCTGATCACGGCGGCGGCCGTGGCGATGACCGGGGTCATCGGCTGGATCGGGCTGATCGTGCCGCACGTCGCCCGGCTGCTGGTCGGGCCGGATTACCGCCGCCTGCTGCCCGCCTCGCTTGTCCTCGGGGCGGGCTACCTCGTGCTGGTCGACCTGATCGCCCGCAATCTCGGCACCGTCGAGGTACCCCTCGGCATCCTGACAGCCCTTGTCGGGGCGTCGTTCTTCCTCTGGCTGCTGGCGTCCGGGCGCCGGGGCTTCAGCTGATGCTGCTCCGGGTCCGGGACCTCGCCTTCGGCTACGGCAGCCGGATCGTCGGCCACGACGTGTCGTTCGACCTCGCCGCCGGCGAGGTGCTGTGCCTCGTCGGGCCGAACGGCGGCGGCAAGACCACGCTGTTCCAGACGCTGCTCGGCCTGCTGCCCGCCCGCGCCGGGCGGGTGCTCCTCGACGGCACCGACCTGTCGCGCCTGTCGCGGAAAGCCGTCGCCCGCACCATCGCCGCCGTGCCGCAGGCGCACGCGGCGTACTTCCCGTTCACGGTGCGCGAGGTCGTCGTGATGGGCCGGGCGAGCCGGCTCGGCCCGTTCGCCGCCCCCGGGCCGTCGGACGTCGCGGCCGCCGAGCGGGCGCTGGCCGCGCTCGGGATCGGGCATCTCGCCGATCAGGTCTACACCGAGATCAGCGGCGGCGAGCGCCAGCTCGCGCTGATCGCACGGGCGCTCAGCGGCGAGCCGCGGCTCCTCGTCATGGACGAGCCGACCGCGAGCCTCGATTTCGGCAACCAGGCCCGCGTCCTCGGGCAGGTCCGCCGCCTCGCCCAGGCCGGCATCGCCGTGCTGTTCTCGACGCACGATCCCGGGCACGCCCTGCTCTGCGCCGACCGCCTCATCGCCCTGCACGCGGGCCGCCTCGTCGCCGACGGGCCCGCCGCCGCGACGGTCACGCCGGAGCTGCTGCGCCTGATCTACGGGATCGACGTGGTGGTGGCGCCGGTGCCGGGCCTCGCGGCGCCGGTCTGCGTGCCGGTCGTTGCCTGACGTGGTCGACGGATCGCGGGCCGGTCCCTCACCCGGCGCGCGACAGCGTCTCGACCGGCTCGGTCCGGCGGGGCTCCTCGGCCCGGAAAACCGCGCCGAGCACCGCCTCGCACTGCATCCGCACGCGGGCGTGGCACTCGCAGGCGGCGTTCGAGACCGCCCGGCGGTCGAGGATCGTGATGCGCCCGCGGCCGACCCGGATGAGGCCCTGCTCCTGCAGCACCCGCAGGATCCGCGTGAGGTAGGTCCGCTGGACCCCCAGCATGGAGGCCAGGACCTCGTGCGTGATCGGGAGGGTGTCGCCGCCCGTCCGGTCCTGCAGCGACAGCAGCCAGCGCAGGCAGCGCTGCTCGATCGGGTGCAGGGCGTTGCAGGCCGCGATCTGGAACAGCTGAGCCAGGAAGCAGTCGGCGTAGCGCGCGAACAGGTCGCGGAGCGTCGATGACTCGAGCTCTGCCTGCCGGAGCCGCGCCGCGTCGAGGCGCAATGCCGCGCCGCCGATCTGCGCCAGCCCGCTGACCGCGGGCGGCAGCCGCCCCTCGCCGATGATCCCGCCGATCGCGCCCTCGTGCCCGACGCTCGCGATCTCGGCCGTCCGGCCGTCCCGCGTGGCGACGATCAGCGCCACGACGGTCTGGTCGCGGGGGAAGATGACGTGGCTCGCCGCGGCGCCCGCCGCCAGCGCCGTATCCCCCTTGGCGAAGGTCACCGGCTCCAGGTGGGGGGCGATCAGGGCGCGATCCGAACCCGGCAGCGCGTCGAGGAGCAGGTTGCCGGTGGAGGCGGCAGAGTCGATCGGCATGGGGGACGGAGAGGTGCGGGAGGAGAGTCTCCCGTCAGGATCCTCTCGGGCTCGCCCGCCGGTGCGCGGGCCCGTCAGCCATACCCCGCACTCTACGTCCTTGAACTAACCTAGGTTTCGCCGACGCCTTTCATCTACTTGTCCGTGCAGAGCCCCTGCTCGGAGAGCCGCTTGTGCTCGCGCGGGTCGCAGTCGGTCGTCAGGAACGAGGCCCATTCGGACGGGGTGCCGTAGAAGGCGTTGCGGTCGACGTCGCCGCGCACGCCCGGAACCCGGCCCGTGGACGTGAACTGCCACAGCATCCACTTGCGGTTGACGAAGCGCTGCTCCGGCTCGGCCGCGGTGGAGCGCAGCCAGTGCGGGTAATCGGGGAGCTCGCCCTCCAAGACGTCCTTGTGGAACGTGATGTCGGTGTAGATGATCGGGCGCTTGCCGGTGTAGCGCTCCATCTCCTCCAGCATCTCGGTGACCATCGCCAGGGCCTGGGCCTTGGGCAGCTTCTTCGGGCAGGTCTGCGAGTGGCCGTTCCACTCGACGTCGAGGACCGGCGGCAGGGCGGTGGGGTCGTTGGGGACGTTCTTCTTGAACCAGTCCATCTGCTCCCGGGCGGAGCGGCACCAGAACACGAAGTGGTAGGCCCCGCGCGGCACGCCGGCCCGGGCCGCGCCGTCCCAGTTGGTCCGGAAGCGCTCGTCGACGTGGTCGCCGCCCTCGGTGGCCTTGATGAAGGCGAACTGGGTGCCGGCGGCGCGGACCGAGGCCCAGTCGACGTTGCCCTGCCACTTCGAGATATCGATGCCCTGGATCGGGTGAAGCTTGGCCTTGGCCACGCCCGGATGGGGCTTGGCGTCGCCCTTCGTCGGATAGAAGTCGTTGTTCGACGCGCAGGCGGCGAGGCCGGCCAGGATCGCGGCGGCGGCGAAGCGCCCGGCGAGACGCCGGGCCGGCTTGAGGCGACTGATCAGGCCCCGAGCGAGAGCGTCGATCGGTGACCGCGAAGGCGTGTAGATCCGCGACATCAGTGTTTAGCCCGCCACCGAAGATGCGCCACAGACAGGCGTATTCGATGGCCCTGGCGCGGTTAACGGAGCTTTGCGATCATTGCGGCGGAATTCCGGGACGCGTTGCATCCCCGCGACATACGGCGTCGATCCCCGGCTGGTTCACAGGGCCGCATACGGCTAAGTCGCGGTCCCGCAACGCGAGTCCGGACGGGGCACCGTGAGTAAGCAACTCTTTACCATAGGCTACGAAGGCCTCGACTCGGAGCGCCTCGTCGGCGTCCTGCGCTCGGCCGGGGTCGCGGTGCTGGCGGATGTCCGGGCGGTGGCGAACTCGCGCAAGCGCGGCTTCTCGAAGGGCGCGCTCGGCACCTCCCTGCGCGAGGCCGGGCTCGGCTACGCGCATCTGCGCAGCCTCGGCACCCCGAAATCCGGCCGGCAGGCGGCGCGGGCCGGGGACGCGGCGCTGATGCGCCGGATCTACTGCGAGGAAGTGCTGGACACCGCTGCCGGGATCGCGGCGCTCGACGAACTCGCCGCGCTCGCCGAGGCGTCGCCGATCTGCCTGCTCTGCTTCGAGCGCGATCCGGCCGGCTGCCACCGGCGCGTGCTGGCCGAGCGCCTCGCCCCGCGGGGCTTCGTGGTCAGCGATCTCTACGGCTGAAGCGTCTCAGCGCCCGGGCAGCGGTCGCGGCTGCGGCTGCGCGCGCATGCCCAGCGCGCCGGCGAGGCGCCGGACCGGGCCGAGGGCGGCCGTCAGTCCCCGCGGCGCGGCCCCGCGGGGCGCGCGTGGCCGGCGCCGGTCGGCGTCGGGCACCGGCTCGACCGGCAGGTACAGCGTGTCGAAGAAGGACATCTCGAGCAGCACGGCGCCGTCGTCGTCGGTGATCACCATCGCGGCCTCCATGAGGCGCGGGTCGCCGCCGTGCTGACGCATCAGCCCCTGCACGATCGTGCGCGCGGTCGACCGGGCGGCCTCGACATCCTCGACCCACTGGGCCGCCGAGGCCGGGAGCGAGGCGTTGCCGAGGCGGATGGTGAAGTGCGCGCGGACCATGGAGCGCTCCTGGGAGGGGACCGGCGGGGCGCCGCCGGCAACGGGTGTCAGGCGGCCTGGGCGTCGTCGACCGCTTCGGCGACGCTCGCGCCGTCGGCCTCGGATCTCTCGGCCGCGGATTTCGGATCGAAGGCGTCCGCGAGCAGGCCGAGGCGCCGCGCCATGTCCCGCACCTCGTTGAGGGCGATCGACTTCTGGCCTTCCTTCACTGCCCGCGTGATGTCGCTGACCTGGGTGGTGGCGATCCGCTTCAGTTCGTCGGCGAGCTGCTGGCTGGTCATCATCGCATCCGGACTCGGCTTGTCGGGCTGAGCCGGGACCGTGGGGCGGCGGGGCTTACCAAGGCGTTTCGCCGGGGATCGACGCCTGTGGACAAGCTTGGGGATCCGCGGCCGGCGCAACCCTGCCGACCGGCTTCCGCGCGGGCTCAATCCTGCAGGTGCCGCGCCGCGATGATCGAGGCGGCCGTGCGGTTCTCCACGCCGAGCTTCGCGTAGATGCTCTCGAGGTGCTTCGTCACGGTCCGGTGGCTGAGCCCGAGGATCTCGCCGATGTCGCGGCTCGACTTGCCCCGGGACAGCCAGAGGAGGACCTCCGCCTCGCGCCCGGTGACCGGCAGGCGCACCCGCAGCCGCTCGACCCCGGCCGACAGCGAGTCGCGCGACAGGCGGAGCAGGATCTCGTCCGGGGTGCGGCCGATGAAGGTCAGGGCGTAGGCGACGCCGTCGCGATCGGTCAGCGCGAGGGGCTGGGCGGCGCCGGCGAGGCAACCGCGCAGCCACTCGCGGGCGCCGGCGGGCAGCGCGGGGGCGCCGGAGGGTACCGCGCCGAGCCCGGCGAGCAGGCGTCCGGCCTGCGGGGTCGACCACAGGATCGTGCCGTCCTCGGCGACCGCGAACAGGGTCCGCCCGGCCGTGTCGAGGGCGGTCCGGGCGCTCTGCGCGGCGCGGGCGCTCGCGAGATGCACGCGGATCCGGGCCAGGATCTCGTCGGGGGCGATGGGCTTCGTGACGTAGTCGATCCCGCCGGCGGAGAGCCCCTTCACGATGTGCTCGGTCTCGCTCAGCCCGGTCATGAAGATCACCGGAACGCCGGCGAGCTGCGGCTTGGCCTTGAGCCGCCGGCAGGTCTCGAACCCGTCGAGGCCCGGCATCACCGCGTCGAGGAGGATCACGTCGGGGGTGATCTCGTCCACCAGGGTTAGGGCGAGGTCGCCGCCGACCGCGACCAGCACGGTGGCGCCGGACCGCTCGATCGCCTCGGTGAGGAAGCTCAGCGTGTCGGGCGAATCGTCGATCACCAGGACGATGTCCCGGTGCGGCTGGACCTTCGGCGCCTCAGTCATGTCGGGCGAGTTCCTGCAGGACCGCGAGGTAGCGGCGAAGGTCGTATCCCTCGACGAGCCCGCGCATCCGGGCGACGAAAGCGGGCGGCACGGTCGGGTCCTGCTCCATCTGGGTCAGCTTGGCCTCGATGGCGCGGATATGCCCGATCCGGCCGAGGCGCAGGAGCTCGCCGACAGGCTCGGGCCCCGGCCCCGGGACGTCCGCCGTGGCCGCGGCCGCCCCGGACCGCCCCGGCGCGGCGCCCTCGGTCCATTCGAGGTGCAGGAGCTTGCCGATCCGCTCCATCACGTCGCGCAGGTCGAAGGGCTTGGCGAAGATCGCGTCGTGCGGGGCGTCGTCGCCCCGGGTCGGGCTGATCTCGTGGACGTTGGCAGACATCATGGCGATCGGGCCGGTATGCCCGGCCTGCCGCAGGGCCGCCGCCGCCGCCCAGCCGCTCATCCCGGGCATCGCGATGTCGAGGAGGACGAGGTCGACGCCGCCTTGCGCGACCGTCGCGAGGCACTCGGATCCGGAGCCGGCCTCCCGCACGGAGATGCCCTGCGGCTCCAGGATCGCCCGCATTAACGCGCGGTGAGCGCTGTCGTCGTCGGCGACCAGAACGGTGCGGCGCGCGCCCGCGTAGGCCCGCTCCGGGGGTGCGACCGGCGCGGCCGGGGCGATCGGCGCGGGCTGGGCCACGGAGGCCAGCATCAGGCGCAGCCGCGCCTGCGTGCCGCCGCCGGGGGCAGCGGTCACGGTGATCTCGCCGCCCAGGAGCTGCGCCAGCAGGTTGGCGATGGTGAGCCCGAGCCCGGTCCCCGGCGTGCTGCGGGCGGCCGGGGTCGAGCCGCGCTCGAACGGCTCGAAGATCCGCGCGAGGTCCGCCTCCGGGATGCCCGGCCCGGTATCGCGGATCGTGAACACCGCGATCTGGCTCCGGTAGCTGAGGTCCAGCGAGACGGTGCCGGCTTCCGTGAACTTGATGGCGTTCGACAGGAGATTGAGCAGCACCTGTCGCAGGCGCTTCTCGTCGGTGGCGACCACCGCCGGCAGGATCTCGGGCCTTGAGAACCGGAACTCCAGTCCGGCCTCCCGCGCCTGGAGGCGGACCATGTCGACCAGCTGGTCGAGGAAGTCGGTCAGCCGGACCTCGTCGCGGTGGATCTGGAGGCGCCCGGCCTCCATGCGCGAGATGTCGAGGAGGCCGTCGATCAGGCCCGACAGGTGCTGGGCACTGCGCCGGATCACCCGCAGGCCGTTGACGCGGTGCGCCGGGATCGCGGGGTCGGATTCGAGGAGCTGGGCGTAGCCGAGCACCGTTGAGAGCGGCGTTCGCAGCTCGTGGCTGATCCCGACCACGTAGCGGCTCTTGGCCTGGTTGGCGGCCTCGGCCCGCTCCTTGGCCTCCTGCAGCTTGGCGTCGGTGATCTTATGGGCGGCGATCTCGGCCTGGTAGAGCGCGGTCTGGCGCATCGTCTCGGCCTGAGCGACGCGCCGGCTCTCCTGGGCGAGCACGAAGAGCCACGCCACGACGCCGAGGATCACCACCAGGGTGAAGAACACGCTGGTCAGCGCCGTGCGCAGGAACTCGCGATTCTCCGGGTGGGCGATCGTCGCGCCCGCGTGCACGATGCCGAGGATCAGACCGATCACCGCGCAGAGCGTCAGCATCACCGCGAGGTAGCGGCCCAGTGGCGCGCCGATCCAGGCAGCGGTGCGGCCCGGCAGGATCCGCGCGACGGCGGCCTGCGCCTGCACCTCCAGGCGCCCGTGGGGCTTGCAGAGGTCACCGCAGCGGGCGTCGAGCGAGCAGCAGAGGGAACAGATCGGGGCGTCGTAGGCCGGGCAATGGGCCATGTCCTCGCCCTCGAAGGGCAATTCGCAGACCCGGCAGACCACCTCGGCCGCGCCCCAATCCCGCTTCGGGACCCGCGCCAGATACCAGCGCCCCGCCGTCGCCCAGGCGATCGCCGGCGCGGCGCAGAACGCGATCGCCAGGGTCAGCAACGGCGCGAAGGGCTGCAGGGTCGCGCCGAGCCAGCCGACATAGGCCGCGCCCCCGGCCGCGAGGGATAGCGCCATGGCGCCGGTCCCCACGGGATTCACCGCGTAGAGATGGGCGCGCTTGAACTCGATGCCCGGGGGCGAGAGTCCGAGCGGCTTGTTGACCGCGAGGTCGGCGGCGAGCGCGCCGACCCAGGCCGAGACCACGGAGGCGTAGAGCGGCAGGGTGCTCTCGATGGTCTTGTCGATGCCGAGCTCCATCAGGAGCACCGCGATGGCGACGTTGAACACGAGCCAGACCACCCGTCCCGGATGGCTGTGGGTCAGGCGCGAGAAGAAGTTCGACCACGCGATCGAGCCGGCATAGGCGTTGGTCAGGTTGATCTTGAGCTGCGACACGAGGACGAACAGCCCGGTGAGCAGCAGCGCCGCCCGGCTCCCCTCCCCCGTCAGGTAGCCGAAGGCCACCGCGTACATGCGGGTCGGCTCGGCGGCGTGCTCGGCGGGGACGCCGTGCCCCAGCGCAAGGACCGCCAGCGCGGCGCCGAGCAGGATCTTCAGCATCCCGGGCAGGATCCAGCCAGCGCCGCCCGAGAGGACGGCGAGCCACCAGCGGCGGTCGCGCGGGCCCCGCGGCTCCGGCACGAAGCGCAGGAAGTCGACTTGCTCGCCGACCTGGGCGAGCAGCGCCAGCAGGACCCCGGTGGCGAGACCGAAGCGCGCGAGGTCGAAGCCGCCCCCGGCGCCGTCGAGGCCCGGGTAGCCGGCGAGCGCCCGCAGCGGCCCCGCGCCCTGCGCCGCCACGAAGATCAGCGGCAGCAGGCTCAACCCGATCCAGATCGGCTGCGTCCAGATCTGGAACCGGCTGATCAGCCGGATCCCGTAGACGACGAGGGGAATCACCGCCCCGGCGCAGAGCAGGTAGCCGACGCCGAGCGGCAGCCCGAAGCAGAGCTGCAGCGCCAGCGCCATGATCGCCGCCTCGATGGCGAAGAACAGGAAGGTGAAGCTCGCGTAGATCAGCGAGGTGACGGTCGAGCCGAGATAGCCGAAGCCGGCGCCTCGGGTGAGCAGGTCCATGTCGACGCCGTAGCGGGCGGCGTAGACCGTGATCGGCGCCGCCGTGGCGAAGATGATCAGGCCGACGACCAGCACGGCCGCCACCGTGTTGGGAAATCCCGCTGTGAGCGCCAGCGTCCCGCCGATCGCCTCCAGCGCGAGGAAAGAGATCGAGCCGAGGGCCGTCTGCGCCACCTCGAGGCTCGACCAGCGCCGCGCCTTCTTGGCGGTGAAGCGGAGGGCGTAATCCTCCAGCGTCTCGTCGGCGACGAAGCGGTTGTAGTCCCGGCGGATGGGGATGATGCGCTGCGGACCGCTCATCGGGCCCCGGCCGGGACGATCAGCCCGTCGTGCCCGGGCAGCGTCGCGCACGGGCGACCGCGCGACGCGCGCGCGCGCGAAAGACCGGGCACCGGAGCGGTGCTCCCACTATTCGCGCTCTCAGCCACCCCGACCTCAAAGTATTCCGCCGCGATGGTGCGGCGCATGCAAGACCACGGCCATACGCAAAATCGCGTATAGGCCGCACTGCAACCCAGGACCTAGCCTGCGCTCGTCGATCCGGGCCGCCTCTCAAGGCCCGGACGCGAACAGGGTCAGGCACATGGCAGACGACACCGAGACCGGCGCCGATCACGGCTTGCGCTCCCCGCTGCGGCGCAGGCTGCTCATGGGATTGGCCGGCGCCCCGGCGCTGGCGCTGTTGCCGCGCACCGCCTGGGCGGCGCCGCCGACCGCGGCGGTCAACACCACGGGCCTCGCGGTGACCGACAGCGAGGTGACGGTCGGCATCCTGCACTCGGTCACCGGCACGATGGCGATCTCGGAGACGGGCGCGCAGGAAGCAGAGAAGCTGGCGATCCAGCAGATCAACGACGCCGGCGGCGTGCTCGGCCGCAAGATCAAGATCATCCAGGAGGACGGCGCCTCCGACTGGCCGACCTTCGCCGAGAAGGCCAAGAAGCTCCTCGTCAACGACCACTGCGCCGCCGTGATGGGCTGCTGGACCTCGGCCTCGCGAAAGGCGGTGCTGCCGGTCTTCGAGCAGTACAACGGCCTGCTGTACTACCCGACCTTCTACGAGGGCCTGGAGCAGTCGAAGAACGTCTTCTACACCGGCCAGGAGGCCACGCAGCAGATCCTCGCCGGCCTCGACTGGGTCCACAAGGAGAAGGGCGGCGACAGCTTCTACTTCATCGGCTCCGACTACATCTGGCCGCGCACCTCCAACAAGATCGCCCGCAAGCACGTGGAGAACGTGCTCAAGGGCAAGGTCGTCGGCGAGGAGTACTTCCCCCTCGGCCACACGCAGTTCAACTCGGTCATCAACAAGATCAAGCTCACCAAGCCGAAGGTGATCTTCGCCGACGTGGTCGGCGGCTCGAACGTGGCGTTCTACAAGCAGCTCAAGGCGGCGGGCATCGACCTGTCGAAGCAGGTGCTGATGACGATCTCGGTCACCGAGGACGAGATCGACGGCATTGGCGGCGAGAACATCGCCGGGGCCTACGCCTGCATGAAGTACTTCGAGTCGATCCAGAACGAGAACAACAAGGCGTTCGTGGCCGCGTTCAAGAAGATGTGGGGCGAGAAGACGGTCATCGGCGACGTGACGCAGGCGGCCTATCTCGGCCCGTTCCTGTGGAAGATGGCCTGCGAGAAGGCCGGCTCGTTCGACGTCGACAAGGTGGTGGCGGCCTCGCCCGGGATCGAGTTCAAGGGCGCGCCGGAAGGCTACGTGAAGATCGACGAGAACCACCACCTCTGGTCGAAGACCCGGGTCGGCCGGGCCAAGCCCGACGGCCAGTTCGAGATCGTCTACACCAGCCCCGAGCTGATCAAGCCCGATCCGTTCCCGAAGGGCTACCAGTAGTCACCTCGTTCGGAGGGGCAAATTAGCCCCTCCCCAGCGTCATCGCGAGCGCAGCGAAGCGACCCAGGGCAGCGAGACTTTCCGGCACGAAGCGCGTCCCTGGATTGCTTCGCTCCGCTCGCAAAGACGGCCCGGTTCGCCCGGAGGCCGTGACGAGTCGGCAGAAGACGCACTCCTTTTGCGGAAGACCGAAACCATGCTCGGCGACTACTCCCTCGGCGACCTCGGCGCGATCTTCGCCATGCAGGGCTTCGCCGGCCTGATCCTGTTCTCCGTCTACCTGCTGATGGCGCTGGGACTCGCGATCATCTTCGGCCAGATGGGCGTGATCAACATGGCCCACGGGGAGTTCATGATCCTCGGCGCCTACGTCACCTATCTCTGCTCGACGTTCTTCCAGACCTACCTCCCGGCGCTGTTCCCGATCTACTTCTTCATCGCGATGGGCTTGGCGTTCCTCGCCTCCGGGGCTCTGGGCATGCTGGTGGAATGGGGCCTGATCCGGTTCCTCTACAAGCGCCCGCTCGACACGCTGCTCGCCACCTGGGGCCTGTCGCTGATCCTCCAGCAGGCCTACCGGTCGATCTTCGGCGCCCGCGAGGTCGGCGTCGAATTGCCGTCCTGGCTGATCGGCTCGGTGCAGGTCACCGACACGATCGAGATCCCGATCAACGGCCTGTTCGTCATGGCCGTCACCATCCTGATCACCGTCAGCGTCGCGCTGCTGATCTTCCGGTCGCGCTTCGGCCAGCAGGTCCGCGCCGTGATGTCGAACCGCGCCATGGCGGGGGCGGTCGGCATCGATACCGAGAAGGTCGATCGCTACACGTTCGGCCTCGGCTGCGGCATCGCGGGCATCGCCGGCTCGGCCTTCACGATGATCGGCTCGACCGGGCCGACCTCGGGCCAGCTCTACATCGTCGACACCTTCCTGATCGTCGTGTTCGGCGGGGCCGCGAGCCTGCTCGGCACCATCGCGTCGGCCTTCTCGATCTCCCAGACGCAGTCGACCCTGGAGTTCTTCCTCTCCGGCTCGATGGCCAAGGTCATCACCCTGCTCGCGGTGGTCGGCATCCTGATGCTGAGGCCGCAGGGCCTCTTCACCCTCAAGGTCCGGCGCTGAGGATGTTTTCCCGATGACGAACCCGGTCCAGACTCTCACCAAATCCGTCACCGTCAACGACAACCCGTTCATGAAGCCGGTGGAGTGGCTGAGCCTGCTCCTCCTGGCCGGGGTGATCCTGGTCGTCCTGCCGCTGGTGCTCGACAGCTTCCGCCTCAACCTCGTCGGCAAGTACCTCACCTACGCCTTCGTCGCCCTCGGGCTGGTGATCTGCTGGGGCTACGCGGGCATCCTCTCCCTCGGCCAGGGCGTGTTCTTCGGCCTCGGCGGCTACTGCATGGCGATGTACTTGAAGCTCGAAGCTTCGAGCATCGAGAATACGAAAATCCAGTCGACTCCCGGCATCCCGGACTTCATGGACTGGAACCAGATCACCGCCCTCCCCTGGTTCTGGCAGCCGTTCAAGAGCCTGCCGCTGACGCTGATCCTGGCGGTCGCCGTCCCGGTCCTGTTCGCGATGCTGATCTCCTTCGCGATGTTCAAGCGCCGGGTCGGCGGCACCTACTTCGCCATCATCACCCAGGCGATCGCCGCGATCCTGACCATCCTGATCGTCGGCCAGCAGGGCTACACCGGCGGCATCAACGGCATCACCGACCTGCGCACCCTCCACGGCTGGGACATCCGCACCGACTCGGCGAAGTTCATCCTGTACTTCGTCAACGGCGGCCTGCTGTTCGCCTGCATCCTGGCGGCGCAGTACGTGAAGAAGTCGAAGCTCGGCCGCATCCTCGTCGCCATGCGCGACAAGGAGGACCGGGTCCGGTTCTCCGGCTACTCGGTGGCGGGCTTCAAGGTCTTCGCCTTCTGCTTCGCCGCCGGACTGGCGGCGATCGGCGGCGCGATGTTCACCCTGCAGGTCGGGTTCATGTCGCCCTCCTTCGTGGGCATCGTCCCCTCGATCGAGATGGTGATCTACGCCGCGGTCGGCGGGCGCCTGTCGCTGTTCGGCGCGGTCTGGGGCACGCTCTTGGTCAACTGGGCCAAGACCAGCTTCTCGGAGAGCTTCCCGGACCTCTGGCTGTTCGGCCTCGGCGCCCTGTTCATCGCCGTGGTGCTGGCCTTCCCGAACGGCCTCGCGGGGATCTGGCGGGAGCACATCGAGCCCCGCCTCACCCGCCGCGCCAAGAGCCTGCAGGCGCCCGCGCCCGCCATCGCCCCCCACGGCGCCCCGGCCGAGTGAGTCCCCCATGAACGCCGCGATCCTCTCCTCCCCCGTGGTCGGCGCCGAGGCGGCCCCGCCCGACTACCTCCTCGCCGTCGAGGCGCTCACGGTCTCGTTCGACGGGTTCAAGGCGGTGAACGACGTGTCGTTCTACGTCGATCCGGACGAGATCCGGGTGATCATCGGCCCGAACGGCGCCGGCAAGACCACGGTCCTCGACCTGATCTGCGGCCGCACCCGGGCCAGCGCCGGCTCGATCAAGTACAAGGGCCAGGAGCTGACCCGGCTCTCCGAGAGCGCGATCGTGCAGGCCGGCGTCGGCCGCAAGTTCCAGACGCCGTCGATCTACGACGACCTGACGGTGTTCGAGAACCTGGAGATCTCGTTTCCCCGCGGCCGCTCGGTCTTCGGCGCGCTGACGTTCAAGCGGGACGCCGAGGTCCGCGACCGCATCCACGCCATCGCCGAGACGATCTTCCTGAAGGACCAGCTCAGGGAGCGGGCCGAGTTCCTGAGCCACGGTCAGAAGCAGTGGCTGGAGATCGGCATGCTGCTGATCCAGGACCCGGAGCTGCTGATGCTCGACGAGCCGGTGGCCGGGATGAGCGTCGGCGAGCGGATCAAGACCGCGGAGCTCCTCAACCAGATCATCAAGGGCCGCTCGGTGCTGGTGATCGAGCACGACATGAAGTTCGTCGAGGACATCGCCCACCGGGTGACGGTCCTGCACCAGGGCAAGGTGCTGTCTGAGGGTTCGATGGAGCGGGTCAAGAACGACCCGAAGGTCATCGAAGTGTATCTGGGACATTGACGATGGCCTCGCTCCAGACCGCGCACGCGGCCCCCGTCCAGGCCCCCCCGCTCGCCGCGATCCCGTCCGCGACGCCGGCGCTCGCCGTCGAGGACCTGCACGCCGCCTACGGCCAGAGCGAGGTCCTGCACGGGCTGACCTTCTCGGTGGCGCCCGGCGAGATCGTCGCCGTGATGGGCCGCAACGGCATGGGCAAGACCACGCTGATGAAGACCCTGATGGGGCTCGTTCCCGTCAAGGCCGGCTCGATCCAGGTCGAGGGCGCGGACATCGCCGGGCTCAAGAGCCACGCCCGGGTCGCCAGGGGTCTGGCCTACGTGCCGCAGGGCCGGATGATCTTCTCGACCATGACGGTGCAGGAGAACATCGAGACCGGTCTCACGGTCACCGGCGCCCGCAAGGTGCCGCAGGACCTCTACGACATGTTCCCGGTGCTGCTGGAGATGAAGGGACGGCGCGGCGGCAACCTCTCGGGCGGGCAGCAGCAGCAGCTCGCCATCGCCCGGGCCCTGGCGAGCCGCCCGAAGGTCCTGCTCCTCGACGAGCCGACCGAGGGCATCCAGCCCTCGATCATCCGCGAGATGGGGCGGACGCTGAAGAAGATCCGCGATCAGCGCGGCCTCTCCATCGTCGTGTCCGAGCAGGTCCTGAGCTTCGCCCTCGACGTCGCCGACCGGGTGATCGTGCTGGAGAACGGCGCCATCGTCCACGAGGCCCCGCGCGACGGGATCGACGAGGCGGCGGTGGCCCGGTTCCTGTCGGTCTAGCCGCCGACGGTCCCGCGCGGTCCGTCATCGCGAGCGCAGCGAAGCGACCCAGGGCAACGCGAGGCCTCAGGACGGTGCGCCGCTGGATCGCTTCGCTGCGCTCGCGAAGACGCCGACGCCGACGCCGACGCCGACGCCAAAGATTTGACCATCGTAATCGCAGCAGGGAGTCGAAAAGAATGCCCGAGACGCTGATCAAGGTCGATCTCACGCAATCGGCCTACGACAACGACATGGTGCACAACCGCTGGCACCCCGACATCCCGATGGTGGCGTACGTGAAGCCGGGCGCCGACTTCATCGTCGAGACCTACGACTGGACCGGCGGCTTCATCAAGAACAACGATTCCGCCGACGACGTGCGCGACATCGACCTGTCGATCGTGCACTTCCTCTCGGGACCGATCGGCGTCGAGGGTGCCGAGCCCGGCGACCTGCTGGTGGTCGACCTCCTCGACATCGGCGCCAAGCCCGAGAGCCAGTGGGGCTTCAACGGCTTCTTCTCGAAGAAGAACGGCGGCGGCTTCCTCACCGAGCACTTCCCGCAGGCCCAGAAGTCGATCTGGGACTTCGAGGGCATGTTCACCAAGTCGCGCCACGTGCCGGGCGTGCGCTTCCCCGGCCTGATCCATCCCGGCCTGATCGGCTGCCTGCCCGATCCGAAGATGCTGGAGACCTGGAACACCCGCGAGAAGGCGCTCTACGACACCGACCCGGAGCGCGTGCCGGCGCTCGCCACCCTGCCCTTCGGCCCGACGGCCCATATGGGCCGCCTGAAGGGCGACGCGAAGGACGCGGCCGCCGCCACCGGCGCCCGCACGGTCCCGCCCCGCGAGCACGGCGGCAATTGCGACATCAAGGACCTGTCGCGCGGCTCGAAGATCTACTTCCCGGTCTACGTGCCCGGCGCCGGCCTCTCGATGGGCGACCTGCACTTCAGCCAGGGCGACGGCGAGATCACCTTCTGCGGCGCCATCGAGATGGCCGGCTGGGTGCATCTCAAGGTCGAGCTGATCAAGGACGGCATGGCCAAGTACGGGATCAAGAACCCGATCTTCAAGCCGTCGCCGATCACGCCGAAATTCGACGACCACCTGATCTTCGAGGGGATTTCGGTCGATGAGCATGGCGGTCAGCACTACCTCGACGTCCACATCGCCTACCGGCAGGCCTGCCTGAACGCGATCGAGTACCTCAAGAAGTTCGGCTACTCGGGCGCGCAGGCCTACTCGATCCTCGGCACGGCGCCGGTGCAGGGCCACATCTCGGGGGTCGTCGACATCCCGAACGCCTGCGCGACGCTCTGGATACCCACCAAGATCTTCGAGTTCGACATCAACCCCGGCGCCGACGGGCCGACCAAGTTCCTCGACGGCTCGATCCAGATGCCGCTCTCGCCGGATCTGTGATCAGGCCGTCTGCTGCGTATCGCGACCGCTTTCATCGGACGCGACCTGCCCCCTCTCCCGTGCGGGAGAGGGTTGGGGTGAGGGACCCGGTCTTTCCGGAGAGGTCGCATCCCTCACCCTGTCCCTCTCCCGCACGGGAGAGGGAACCCGCGTTTCGCCCGACAGCGGTCTGATCCGGCAGCCTTTCTGAAAGCATGGCCATGCCCGTCTATGATTACGCCTGCGAGGCCTGCGGGCCCTTCACGGTGATGCGGCCGATGGCGGAGTTCCGCGAGCCGCATGCCTGCCCGGATTGCGGCGGCGCGAGCCAGCGGGCCTTCCTCACCGCACCGCGCATCGCCGGCATGGATGCGGGGCTGCGGGCCGCCCACGCCACCAACGAGCGCAGCCGCCACGCGCCCAAACGCTCGGGCAGTCACGGGGCGGGCTGTGGCTGCTGCTCGCCGAAGAAGGCGACCGCGGCCCCGGCCGCCGCCAAGAGCTTCCCGAAGGCGCGGCCCTGGATGATCAGCCACTGAGCCGCCCTCAACCGGGGGGACGATCAAGGTCAGGAGGACATCACGCCATGATGCACGGAGACATCTCGTCCAGCCAGGACAGCGTCGGCGTCGCCGTCGTGAACTACAAGATGCCGCGCCTGCACACCCGCGCGGAGGTGCTGGAGAACGCCAAGGCGATCGGCAAGATGATCGTCGGCATGAAGACCGGCCTGCCAGGCCTCGACCTCGTGATCTTCCCCGAATACTCGACCCACGGCATCATGTACGACGCCGCCGAGATGTACGAGACCGCCTCGACGGTCCCGGGCGCGGAGACCGAGGTGTTCGCCGCCGCCTGCCGGGAGGCCAAGGTCTGGGGCGTGTTCTCGCTCACCGGCGAGCGCCACGAGGAGCACCCGCACAAGGCGCCCTACAACACCCTGATCCTGATGAACGACCAGGGCGAGATCGTGCAGAAGTACCGCAAGATCATGCCCTGGACCCCGATCGAGGGCTGGTACCCGGGCGACCGCACTTACGTGTCGGACGGGCCGAAGGGGCTGAAGATCAGCCTGATCATCTGCGACGACGGCAACTATCCCGAGATCTGGCGCGACTGCGCCATGCGGGGCGCCGAGCTGATCATCCGCTGCCAGGGCTACATGTACCCGGCCAAGGAGCAGCAGGTCGTCATCTCGAAGGCGATGGCCTTCGCCAACAACACCTACGTGGCGGTGGCCAACGCGGCGGGCTTCGACGGCGTCTACACCTATTTCGGCCACTCCGCGATCATCGGCTTCGACGGCCGCACGCTCGGCGAGTGCGGCGAGGAGGAGATGGGCATCCAGTACGCCGCCCTGTCGAAGTTCCTGATCCGGGACTTCCGCGCCCACGGCCAGTCGGAGAACCACCTCTTCAAGCTGCTGCATCGCGGCTACACGGGCATGATCAACTCGAAGGAGAACCGGCACGGGATGTCGGAATGCCCCTACGATTTCTACCGGCGCTGGATCGAGGATCCCGACGGGACCCGCGACGCCGTCCGGGCCATTACCCGTCAGAGCGTCGGCACGGAGGAATGCCCGATCGAGGGCATCCCGTTCGTGGGCAAGGGCGCGGGCGCGCCCGACCCGGCGCGCTGACGAGCCGGCCGGTCGCGCGACCAGGAGGACCATGGACACGACTCCCCTCGGCCCCACCGCCTTCCGGGCCCCGGCCGTCCTGCTCTCCGGACCGGTCGACTACGACATGTACAAGGACTTCCGCCGCCAGCTCGACGCGGCGGGGGACCGCGACCTCGTCGTCGTCGAGCTGACGACGCTCGGCGGCGACCCGGAGGTCGCCCGGATGATGGGCGAGGACATCCGCTTCAACAGCGCGATGGATCCGAACCGGCGGTTCGTCTTCCTCGGCAAGGCCGCGATCTACTCGGCCGGCACGACCTTCATGAGCTTCTTCGTCCGGCCCAACCGGTATCTCACCTGCGGGACGCGGCTGATGATCCACGAGCGCAAGATGAACAAGCAGCTCCAGGTCGAAGGACCGCTCACCACCTGCATCGCCTCCGTGAAGGCGACGCTCAACGAGATCCTGTGCTCGATCGAGATCCAGAACGAGGGCTTCGCCAACCTGATCCAGGGCTCTGACGTCACCCTCGACGAGGTGCTCGAGAAGGCACCGTCGAACTGGTACCTCGAGGCCGAGGAGGCCAAGCGGCGCGGCCTGATCGAGGCGGTCATCTGAGCCGCGTCTTTGCCAACGCAGTGAGGCAACCCAGGGCGGCGCGACACCGGCGCGCGCGGCGCTGCTGGATCGCTTCGCCCCGCCCGCGCGGACGGCGAGGTTTCACAACTCCGGGTAACAGGCCCCGAGGCTGAACCAGACCGGGGTGAGGGTCCGCGACATGGGAGATCCGGCTCGCGGGCGGCGCGGTCAGGGCGTCGCGGCCGGCTCCGTCAGGCGATCGACCGAGAGCAGGTACGCGATCAGCGCCGTCTGCTCTTCGCGCGAGACGCCCGAGCCGGCATCCGCCCAGTAGGCGTGCCCCTTGCCGGTCACGCGGGCGATCCGCGCCGTGTCCGAGGCCGCGTTGGCGGCGATCACCTTCGCCCGGAGATCCCGGTCGACCAGGGCGCGCAGGCTGTTGGCGGGATCGGGGGCGACACCCCGGTACAGCGTGCCCGGGACGCCGAGCTGCGAGACCGCGTCGGAACCGACAGCGACGCCGGAATCGTGCAGGTACGGCGCCGTCCAGGCGAGGCCCACGAGGTTCGGCACCTTGTAGCCGCCCTCCGTGCCCCCCTGCCCCCAGGCGAGCTGCACCTGGGCGAGGGCGTCGCCCGCGAGCGGCACCGGGACGATGACCGGGTCGGCCGGGGTCGGGAACGGCGTGTCGGCGGCGAACATCGCCGGCGCCGACAGGCGCGCCTCCATCTTGGCGCCCGCCCGCGCCCGGGTCGGCTCGGTGCCGATCTCGGCCTCCGGGACGACCCGGTGATTGGTGAGCGCCGGGCCGGAATGGCAGCTGCCGCAGCCGGCCTTCTCGAACACCGCGCGGCCCGCGCGGACCCGGTCGGGATCCTGCCCGGCGGCCGGCGGGTGCAGCAGGTTCTGGAAGGCCGACATGGCGTTATTGGCGTGGTTGACCGGCTCCCCGGGCACGGACGTGAACAGGCCGTTGTCGGTGACGTAGTTGGTCGCCGGATAGGTCGGCAGGACCGCGTAGCTGTTCAGCCCCGGCGAGGCCGGGGTCGGATCGACGCTGCGCAGCACCTCCGACGGGCTCCGGCCGCCGTCGGGCCTGTAGCGGAACGCCTCCGTGGCCGAGCCGCGCAGCACGATCCCGAGATACGTCTCGGGATCCATGCCGAACAGCCAGGGCGCGGCGGCGGCAAGCTGGGTCGTGTCGGAATTGGCCGCGTGGACGTTGTTGTTGAGCGAGGACAGGCCCGCGAAGGGCCCGATCGCCTCGCGCCCGCTCCAGCTGTAGGGCTCGCCGTGGGCCGAGAAGCTCGACGGGATCGAGGTCGGGTTGGTGACCCGGTCGGCGGACGAGTCGAAGCTGCCCGGCGGCCAGCTCGCCACCTGCACCTTCGTGGCCGCCTCGACGGAAGCGGCGTCCGGGAGCGCCGGCCCCGTGCCGGTCGAGCCGGTATGCTGCGGATCAGCGGGGGGCTTGGCATCGGCCTCCGGCACGCTGGCGTGCATGAAGTAGGCCGAGGAGTTCTTCGCGAGTGCCATCAGCAGGCCGGCATTGAGGTCGGTGTTGGGCGCGCCCTCCACGACCCTGCCGGTGCCGGGATCGACCGCCGCGTGGCACAGGGCGCAGGTGATCCCCATGCGCAGGTGGCCGCGGTCGTAGAAGGTCTTGATCCCGATGATGAAGGCGCCGCCCTTCGGCACGTCGAGCCCGGTCGGGACCAGCTCGCCCGCCCGGTAGACGCGGTCGCCGACGCGCACGTCCCTGGCCATGGCAACTTTGAGATCGGTGGTGCCCTGGCCACCGAGCTTGGCCACCGCCAGGGCGACCTGCGTGGGAGTCAGGCCGCCGTCGAGCATGCCCATGACGTCGGTGAGGAAGACCTCGTTGCCGAACGTCTCCTGATAGAAGGCCTGCCGGCCGCGCTCGACCATGGCGGGATCGATCGCGACCGCACCGCTCTTCGACGAGAGCGCCTTCCGTCCGGCCTCGGTGCCGCTGAGCCGGTCGGCCTCCGCGCGCGAGACGCGGCGTCCGAGGATGTCGAAGGCGGTCTCGATCGGGTAGCGGTCCGGGTTGAGCAGGTCCGCCCGGTCGGGCATCGGCGCGTAGCTGAAGCGGCCGACGCCCAGGGCGACGCCGGCCGCGACGGTCGCCAGACCGGCGGTGATCAGGATGCGGCGCGGCCAACCCATGAAACCCGAACGTCCTTCCCGGCGCCCGCCCGCGGAGCGCGGGACCGGAGAGCCGGGCCTTTAACCGGCGGATAAAGCCAGGGTTCACCCCGCCGGCCGGGACCGGGTGTCGCGTCCCGGTCGGCGCGGAGTATCAGATCTGGACCTGCCCGCCGTCGGCGAACAGCTCGACGCCGGTGACGAAGCTCGCCGCGTCCGAGGCGAGGAACAGCACCGCCTGGGCGATCTCCTCGGGCCGGCCGACGCGGCCGGCCGGGATCTGGCCCGCGAGATAGTCCTTGGTGGCCGCCGCCTGATCGCCGCCGCCGAAGAGCTCGTCGAGGCCGGCGGTCTCGGTCACGCCCGGGCTGATCGTGTTCACCCGGATGCGCCGGTCCTTCAGGTCGAGGATCCAGTTCCGGGCGAAGTTGCGCACGGCCGCCTTGGTGGCCGAGTAGACGCTGAAGGCCGGCGTGCCCGAACTGCCGGTGGTCGATCCGGTGAGCACGATCGCGGCCCCGTCCCGCAGGAGCGGCAGCGCCTTCTGCACGGTGAAGAGCACGCCCTTCACGTTGGTGTCGAAGATGCCCTGATAATGCGCCTCGGTGATCGCGCCGAGCGGCGCGAAGCTGCCGCCGCCGGCATTGGCGAAGACCACGTCAATCTGCGCGTGCTTCTGCTGGACCGCGTCGTACAGGCGGTCGATGTCGGCGAGGTTCGCCATGTCGCCGCGCACGCCCGTGATCCGGCCGCCGATCCGCCTGACCGCCGCGTCGAGCGCCTCCTGGCGGCGACCGGTGATGAACACCGAGGCCCCCTCGTCCACGAAGGCCTGGGCGGTCGCGAGGCCGATACCGCTGGTGCCGCCGGTCACCACCACCACCTTGTCCTGAAACCTGCCGGTCATCGTCGTTCTCCGCTGGTCGGCGCCGTGCGCGCCGCTGGTCGGAGAGATGCTGCCGGAACGATGGTGCGGGTAGTCGGCGATTGTGGCACCCAGCGTTCCACAGGAGGAACGATGGTCCGCGCCGATCTCAACGACTACGTCTACTTCGCCGAAGTCGTCGCGCACGGCGGCTTCGCCGCGGCCGGCCGGGCGCTGCACCAGCCGAAATCGAAGCTGAGCCGCCGCATCGCGGCCCTGGAGGCGCGCCTAGGCGCCCGCCTGATCGAGCGGTCGAGCCGGCGCTTCCGCGTGACCGAGGTCGGCCAGGGGTTCTACGAGCGCTGCCGGGCGATGATGCTGGAGGCGGAGCGGGCCGAGGCGCTCGTCGCGGAGGCGCAGATCGAGCCGCACGGGCGGATCCGCATGAGCTGTCCGACGGGGCTCGCCGACATCGTCGCGGCGCGCGTCCGCGGCTTCCTCGTCCGATACCCGAAGGTGCGGCTGCAGCTGGTCGTGACCGATCGGCCCGTCGACCTGATCGAGGAGCGGATCGACGTGGCGCTGCGGGTCCGACGGGACCTGACGAGCGACGCGTCGCTGACCATGCGCACGCTCGGAACCTCGCGGTGGATCCTGGTCGCCGCGCCGCGGATCGCGCGCGGCCTCGGCCCCGACATCGCCGCGCTCGGCGCGGTCCCGACCCTCGGCACCCGCGACGATCCCGGCGAGGCGGAGTGGCGGCTGGAGCACCGGGACGGCACGATCTTCACCCTGCGCCACGAGCCGCGCCTGACCTGCGGCGACTTCGCCGCGCTGTGCGACGCGGCGGCCGACGGCCTCGGGGTCGCGTTCCTGCCCGACCACGCCTGCACCGATGCCGTCGCGGCCGGCCGGCTCGTGCCCGTCTACCCGGACTGGCAGGGTCAGCCCGGGATCGTGCACATCGTCTTCACGACCCGGCGCGGGCTGCCGCCGGCCGTGCGGGTGCTGATCGACCACCTCGCGGCGACATTCCCGAAGCTGTGAGGCGCGCGCCCTAGTATCCGCGCGCCGCGTCGACGCCGTCCGGCACCTGGCCGGTCCGCCGATAGGCCCTCAGGTTGGCCGCCACCGTGGCGGCCGCCGAATCCATGTCGGTCGGCCCCGAGACGTGCGGCAGCACCGTCACGCCGGGATGCGACCACAGCGGCGACTCCGCCGGCAGGGGCTCGACCGCGAAGACGTCGAGCACGGCGTGGGCGAGGTGGCCCTTGTCCAGGGCGGCGATCAGGTCCTCGGTGACGACGATCGGTCCGCGGGCGAAGTTGATCAGCGCGGCGCCGGGCTTCAGGGCGGCGAGGCGCTCGGCGTTCACGAGGCCCCGCGTCTCCGGCGTCAGCGGCACGAGGCAGACGAGGATGTCGCACCGGCCGAGCATCGCCGGGAGGCCGTCGGCGCCGTGGAACGTCTCGAGGTCCGGCACCGCCTTGGGACTGCGGCTCCAGCCGACGACGCGGAAGCCGGCTCCGGTGAGCCGCTCCGCCGCCGCGGTCCCGAGCGCCCCGAGGCCGAGCAGGCCGACCGTGGTGTCGGACGGCTTGCGGTAGGCGTGCGGGCGCCAGACCCGGTCCCTCTGCTGGCGGGCGTAGGCCGGCATGTCGCGCTGGAGATAGTAGGTCCAGGCCAGCACGGCCTCGGCCATGGTGCGGGCCATCTCGCGGTCGACGAGGCGGACGATCGGCAGCGGCCGGTCGAAGGCGCCGACGAGCTTCTCCACCCCGGCCCAGAGGCTCTGCACCCAGACGAGGCCCGGCAGCGCCGCGACCTCGGCCGGATCGGGGTTGGCCACGACGGCGACCCGCGCGGCCGCCCGGGCCGCGTCGTCCATCGTCCGGAACGGGATCAGGCGCTCCTCGGGCATGGCCGCCGAGAGGATCCGCAGGTACTCCGCCTCCTGATCCGGCCCCTTGCACCCGACCAGGGCGATCGCCTCCGCCATCTAAATCCTCCGCACCTTACCGCTCGGCCCGTCCACGCGCGGGCGAAGCAGGCGCTGTGCCTGACGGGATCCGGATCGTCGAGATGGGTCGGGCGCCGGCTCCGTCAGCGCGCCTCGATCAGCGCCGGGTAGACGAGGCGGACGTTGCGCCGATCCTCGGGGATCGCGGTCTCCGCCCGCTTGCGGATGCTGCCGGTCGTCGCCGCCACGACGGGCTCGGTCGGCCGCAGGCGCCAGCGCTCGGCCGCCTGGATCGCGACGCGGGGCTTCGGCCGTTCGAGGTGCCGGTCCGCGCCCTCGGTGGGGGCGGTCGCGAGCCCGCCGAGCGTCATCGCGGCCAGCAGGGCGTACCGGGGCCAGGATCGGCGGGGACGGGCGGGACTGGAAGGCATGGGAGGGGCACCGCGTGGACCTCCCTGTTCTGCGCCGCGCACGTGAAGACGAAATCGAACCGAATCGATTTCCAACCCGTTCCCAACACCTGCCTACAGTCGCGGTAAATGCCCGCTGTCCAGGCACGGTTAAACAGGTGAATCGGGAGGACACGCGGACATGGCGAGCAAGGTCGAGGGGGGATCCGGGACGCCGGAGCGCGCGGAGATCGGCCGCGTGATCGACACCGACATCTCCGCGCGCCTGGACCGGCTGCCCTGGGGCCGCTTCCACGTCCTCGTGATCGTAGCGCTCGGCATCACCTGGGTGCTGGACGGCCTCGAGGTGACGCTCGCCGGCTCCCTGGTGGGCGCGCTGCGCCAGCCGCCGATGTCGTTCTCGGAGTTCGACGTCGGGCTCGCCGCCTCCTGCTATCTCGTGGGCGCCGTGACCGGCGCGATCGGCTTCGGCTGGCTCACCGACCGGATCGGCCGGAAGAAGCTGTTCTTCATCACGCTCGCCCTCTACCTCGTCGCCACGGCGGCCACCGGCCTGTCGTGGAACATCTGGAGCTTCTGCTTCTTCCGCTTTTTCACGGGCGCGGGGATCGGCGGCGAGTACACGGCGATCAACTCGACCATCCAGGAGCTGGTCCCGGCCCGGGTCCGCGGCTGGACCAACCTCGTCATCAACGGCTCGTTCTGGATCGGCGCGGCGCTCGGCTCGTTCATGTCGATCGTGCTCCTGAAGCCCGAGGTGATCGACCCGGCCTGGGGCTGGCGCGTCGCCTTCTTCACCGGCGGCGCCATCGGCCTCGTGATCCTGCTCCTGCGCACCTGGATCCCCGAGAGCCCTCGCTGGCTCGCGACCCACGGCTACGCGGCGGAGGCCGACCGTGTCGTGACCGGCATCGAGAAGCGCTTCACCGACGAGGGCGTGACACTGCCGCCGGTGGACGAGAGCAAGCGCATGAAGGTCCGCACCCGCGACCACACCCCGCTCTCCGAGGTGTTCAAGGCGCTGTTCGTGACGAGCCGCAAGGAGACCATGGTCGGCCTCGCGCTGATGATCGCGCAGGCCTTCTTCTACAACGCGCTGTTCTTCACCTACGCGCTGGTGCTGGAGCGCTTCTACCAGGTGCCCGGCAACCATGTCGGCTGGTACCTGCTGCCCTTCGCGCTCGGCTCGTTCCTCGGCCCGCTGCTGCTCGGGCGGCTGTTCGACACGATCGGTCGGCGCAAGATGATCGCCTTCACGTACGGCATCTCGGCGCTGCTGCTCGCCGCGGTCGGACTGCTGTTCCGCCTCGAACTGCTCGGGCCGGTCGGCCAGACCGCGGCCTGGATGGTGGTGTTCTTCTTCGCCTCGGCGGCGGCGAGCTCAGCCTATCTCACGGTCTCCGAGACGTTCCCGCTGGAGATCCGGGCGCTCGCCATCGCGGTCTTCTACGCGGTCGGCACCGGGATCGGCGGCGTCTCGGGCCCGCTCCTGTTCGGCACGCTGGTCGAGACCGGCTCGCGCGACTGGGTGCTGTTCGGCTACGGCCTCGGCGCGGTGCTGATGCTCATCGCGGCCATCGTCGGAGGCATCTGGGGCACCGCCGCGGAGGGCAAGTCCCTGGAGGAGGTCTCGAAGCCGCTGGCGGCGGCCTGAGGGCGGGCCCGGCGCGACAGCGGGACGCGCGCGGAGCGGAGCCGTCCGGCCTCGCTCCGCGCCCGGCCGACGCCGCCGCGGGCGCTCACGCCCCCTTCCGCCACACCTGCCCGTGGTAGACGAACTTGGCGCCCTCGTTCGCCAGGGCCGCCAAGCCCCGGAAAGCGGGGTCGTGGACGGTGATCACGCTGGTCGGGATCTGGCGCATCATGGCGGCGAAGGGCGCCTTCTTCTCGAAGGCGGTGCGGAAGCCGCTCTCCTCCAGCACCTTGAGGATCCGGGGCGCGATGCCCCCGCCGATATAGACCCCGCTCGTCGCCAGGAAGGTCAGAGCGAGGTCGCCGCAGACGCGTCCGAGCACCCGGCCGAACAGCGCGAGCGTCTCCGCGGCGTGCGGATCGGTGGCGTTCAGACCGGCCTCGGTGACCGCGGCCGGCTCGATCTTCTCGTGCGGCTGCCCGGTCCGGACATGGGCGACGGCCGCGTGGAGGCGCGACAGGCCCGGCCCCGACAACACCGTCTCCACGGTGATCCGGTCCTCGACCCGCTCCAGCGCGTGCCAGACCTTCTCCTCGAAGGCGTCGGCCGGGCCGATATCGGTGTGGCCGACCTCGGTGGAGACGATGGCGAGATGCGCCGCATAGGGGACCAGCGCGGCCGCGCCGAACCCGGTCCCGGGGCCCAGCACCACGCGGGCGCCGCCGGGCACGGGGGGACAGGGGCCGACCGGCGTGAGGTCGTGGGGCTCGATATCGGCGGCGCCAGCCGCCACCGGCACGTAGTCGTTGACCACCATCGCCGAGGAGAGCCCGAAATCCTCGGCGATGCGCTGGCCCGCGATCTTCCAGTGCGCGTTCGTCAGCTGGATCTCCGGCCCGTCGACCCGGCCGGCGATCGCCAGGATCGCCGAGCGCGGTGCCGGGCCGCCACCCTTGGCGAGCGACGCCTTGATGGCGCTCGACGGATCGGGATGGTCGGCGGTCGCCTCGTGCGCGAGGAGGCGGGGCTGGTCGCCGGACGTCTCGATCAGACCGAACCGCGCGTTCGTCCCGCCGATGTCGCCGACCAGAACCGGAAACTCGAACATCGCAACATGCCCCTGCTCTCTGGCCCGCCGCGACGGGACTCGCGTCCAGCACGGCTCCGGCGATTCATCGGCCGCGCGACCCCGCGCGGGCAAGTCCGAATCGGCGGCATCCGCCGCTCAGGATTGCGCGATCGTCTTGTCACGCGCCCGGCCGATCACGCCGAGATGGGTATCGCCGAAGCCGCTGCCGTATTTGAGACCGTAACCGAGGGTGCGGTCGAGGCCGATATGGGCCAGCCAGATGAGGACCGGCCCGACGGCCTCGGGGCGGCCTGAAGCGATCGCCAGGGACAGGCCGACGAGCGGCAGCGCGAGCGTGTGGGCCGCGTTGTAGAGCACGGCGCCGACCACGGGACCGGCCGCGTAGCCCAGCATGCTCAGGTCGGGGACGAAGAGCAGCGCCGCGAAGAGCCACCACGACGGCCCGAGCCAGCCATAGGCGAGCAGGGCGGCGACGAGGATGCAGCCCCCCTCCAGCCGCAGCAGCAGGCGCGGCCAGCCCGTGACGGAACGCCCCGACATCGCGATCTCCCCTGAACGGCGCGGCGCGTCAGGCCGGCGGCAGCGCGTCCGGGTCGATCGCGCCCCCGGCAGCCCAGTTGCTGAGCAGGGCACGGACGGCGGCGGGGTCGGGCAGGCGCCGCCGGGCGACGGTCTCGCCGTCACCGACGCGCACCGCGACGCCGCCATCCTCGTTGATCGACGCGAAGGCGATCTCGTCGGTGCGGTCGTCGCCGAAGAAGACGGGGACCCGTCCGGCGTAGGGCGCCTGCGCCATGAAGGCGCGGATCGCGTGGGCCTTGGTGGCCTGCGCGGGGACGATCTCGCCGACCGCCTTGCCGAGCTGCAGGCGGTACTCGGCGCCGAGCGCCTCCGCCGCGCCCTTCACCAGCGTCTCGGCCCGCAGGGCATCGTCCGGGTTCGCGAGCCGCCAGTGGACCGCCACCGAGGCGCCCTTGTCCTCGATCAGGACCTGCGCGAGCGCGGCGGTCTCGGCCTGCAGGCGCGCGACCTGCCGGCGCAGATCCGGATGGTCCTCCGCGCGGCCGCCCGTGAGCGCGCCGGCGACCCGGCGCTCGACGCCGTGGAGACCGGCCGCATCCAACCGGGACGGCGCCAGGAAGCCGTCGATCACTGTGACCGGCCGGCCGGTGACGATGGCGAGGGCGCCGTCGAGTCGCGCCCGGAGCCGCTCCAGATCCTCCACGAGGCCGGGCTCGACCCGCACGGCGTCCGGACGCGGCGCGATCTCGGCGAGCGTGCCGTCGAAGTCGAGGAAGAGGGCGATGTCCATCGCGGGGGATCCCGGGCTCGAGTGTCGGCGACGGGCTAGCACGGGCGCGCCGGACGACAAACGCCGGCAGCACTGCCCTATCTGGATCCGAAGCGGCACAGCACGAGGTTCTCCATGCGCGGATCGCCCTTCCGGCCCGTCCCCGATCCGGTCAGACCCGGCGAGGAGAGCGTCTGGGACTATCCGCGGCCGCCCCGGCTCGAATCCGTCCCGGACCGGCTGCGGGTCGTGCTCGGCGGCCGCGTCATCGCCGAGACGGGCTCCGGGTTCCGGGTGCTCGAGACCTCGCACCCGCCGACCTACTACCTGCCGCCCGCCGACATCGCGGACGGGACGCTCGTGAACCGGCGGCGCGGCGGGATCTGCGAGTGGAAGGGACAGGCGGTCCTGTTCGACGTGCGCGGCGGCGACCGTCTCGTGCCCGGGGCGGCCTGGGCCTACCCGGATCCGACCCCGGATTTCCGCGCGATCGCCGGCTACGTCGCGTTCTACGCCGGCCCCATGGACGCCTGCTTCGTCGGGGCGGACCCGGTGACCCCGCAACCGGGAAGCTTCTACGGTGGCTGGATCACGCCCGGCATCGTCGGCCCGTTCAAGGGCGGTCCCGGAACGATGGGCTGGTGATTTCGTCCCCCGCCCCTTCTACGTTCGCGGAAAGCCACCACGAGGAGACCGCATGACCGCGCTGACCGAGACCGATCCGACCGGCGCCGGGTTCAGCCCGGAGGGGCTCGCCCGGATCGTGCCGTGGATGGACCGCCTCGTCGGCGACGGCCGGCTGGCCGGACTGTCGGTCACCGTGGCGCGGCGCGGGCGCATCGCCTTCGCGCGCGCCTGCGGGCAGGCCGACCTCGCCCGGGCAACGCCGTTCACCCTCGACACGGTCACCCGGATCTACTCGATGACCAAGCCGCTGACCTCGGTGGCGGTGATGCAGCTCTACGAGCAGGGCCTGTTCCAGCTCGACGATCCGATCTCCCGGGTCCTGCCCGAGTTCGCCGAGATGCGCGTCGCCGTGGGCGGCAACCGGGCGAAGCTCGAGACCGAACCGGCCCGCCGGGCGATCACCGTGCGGGACCTGCTGACCCATACGGCCGGGCTGACCTACGGCTTCATGGAGGCGACCCTGGTCGACGCGCAGTACCGTGAGCAGGGCGTCGACTTCCTGGCGCGCGAGGGCACCCTCGCCGAGATGACCGCGCGGGTCGCGAAGCTGCCGCTCCTCGCCCAGCCGGGCAGCGCCTGGAACTACAGCGTCGCCACCGACGTGCTCGGCCAGTACGTGGCCGCGCTGACCGGCCGCCCGTTCGCCGACCATCTCCGCGACGCGGTGATCGGGCCCCTCGGCATGGTCGATACCGACTTCCACGTGCGACCCGAGCTGATGCCGCGCTTCTGCGCCACCTACGCGTACGACCGCGCGCGGCAGCTGCGCCTGTTCGACGATTCCGTGGACACGGCCTTCGCGCGCCCGCCCGCCATCGCGTCGGGCGGCGGCGGCCTCGTCTCGACGACGGCGGACTATCAGCGCTTCTGCCGGATGATCCTCAACCGGGGCACCCTCGACGGCGCGCGCCTGCTGGGCCGCAAGACGGTCGACCTGATGCTGGCGAACCACCTGCCGGGCGACCTGGCCGCGATGGGCACGCCGCGCTTCGCCGAGACCTCCTACACCGGCATCGGCTTCGGCCTGGGCTTCTCGGTGATGCTCGACCCCGCCCGGGCCCAGATCCTCGGCACGCCCGGCGAGGTCGCCTGGGGCGGCCTCGCCTCGACGGCGTTCTGGATCGACCCGGCCGAGGACCTGTCGGTGGTGCTCATGACGCAGCTCGTCCCGTCCTCGGCCCTGCCGATCCGGCGCGAGCTGCGCGTCCTGACCTACGCGGCCCTGGCCGACTGAGGGCCGGCCACGCGCGGGTCCGCGCCGGTCACTCCTCCTTGGGCGCCTCGGCGGCCGGCTTCTGAGCCGGCTTCGCGCCGGCCTTGGCGGTCGGCTTCGGGGCGGCGGTGGCGTATTCGGGATCGCTGCGCGGACCGTTCGCACCGTTGGTCGGGCCGGGGAGCTGGCCCGGCGCGAGATCGGTCACCTTGGTCCAGGTCTGCGACTTGCACAGGAACGCGATCAGGCAGCCGCGCACCGTCAGCTCGCCGGCCGTCTCGGTCCAGATGGTGACGTCGTAGGACTTGCCGTCCTCGGAATTGTAGATCTTGCCCTCGTAATGGGCGTCGGCATTCGGCTTCAGGCCCAGGATCAGCTGGTGTCCGAGGGACGGCCGGGCCTGCTTCTTGGGATCGGGGTTCTTGAAGTCGATCCGCGGCTCGCCCTTGTCGTTCAGCGGGACCTTCAGCCAGACCACGTATCCGCACAGCCGGTCACCCGCGGTCCCGCACTTCTCGAGGCGCACGCGCGCGCGGCCGTCCTCGGTGAGATAGGTGCCGCTGGGATCGGTCGGCGTCTTGGCCTGGGCCGTGCCCGCCAGCGCCGAGAGCGCCAGGATCGCGAGCGGCGCTACCCGGCGACCGATCGATGTAAACCGCATACCCGAACTCCCATCCCTCGCGAGTCGTGATGGAGCCTTGACCGCCCGTCCTCGCGTGTGCCGCTTCCGCGCAGGAAGGATCGCTCCCTCCGCGTCATCGCGCCCGCGCCGAGAACCGGACGGCGTGCGCGTCATGCCCGCCCTCTCCCGCGCGAAGTTGTCCGCATCATGACAACTCAGCCGGGGCTCTGGACGGGAATCGACCCGGCGATACTGGGATCGGTGCGCGTTGGACGGTCAGATCCGGGTCGGCGGAAGGCTGCGGCCGGGTCCGAGGCTGCGCTGCATGAGCGTCACGTCGAGCCAGCGCCCGTGCTTGTGGCCGACTCCCGCGAGCGTTCCGACGGGCGTGAAGCCGAGGCTCGCGTGCAGCGCGATCGAGGCGGGTGAGCCGCTCTCGGCGATGATGGCGACCAGGGTCCGGCAGTCGATCTGCTCGCTCGCCGCGATCAGGGCGGCGAGCAGGCGCCGGCCGACTCCGCCGCCGCGGGCCGTCCGGGCGACGTAGATCGAATCCTCGAGGGTCGAGCGATAGGCGGCGCGCTGGTGATAGGGGCCGGCATAGGCGTAGCCCGCGACCGCGCCGTCCCGTTCGGCCACGAGGTAGGGAAAGCCGCCCGCGCGCAGCACCTCGAAGCGGCGCGTCATCTCGGCCAGCGTCGGCGGCTCCGTCTCGAAGCTGGCCGTGCTGGAGGCGACGGCGTCGCCGTAGATCGCCGCGATGGCGGGAAGGTCGGCCTCCGTGGCCGGGCGTATCACGTCTGTCACGGCCGCAGGTTACGAGAGGCGGCGCGGCTCCGGCAATCTGCCCCGCACGAGCCGGGCGCGGCTCGATCCCGCTGACGGTGGCGGAGCCTCGGCGGGACCGGCGCCTCGGCGCAGATCCCGCACGGCTCGAGGATGCGATGACTTACTCGGCGGCGGACATCTCGGCCGTAAAGTGGCCGCACCAGTCCTTCGAGGCCACGACCGGCCAGAGACCCTTCGACTCGGGGGCCGGCTGGCTGACCGGCGGATTGAAGCGGCAGAGGCCCTCGTCACCCTGCGCCTGGGCACCGTTGAGCTTGTGATCGTCGAAGAAGCGGCAGCTTTCGCAAGCGGCGTTCGCGGAACCGGCCATCGGGTCTCTCCATCGGGTATCTCGGAGGGAGGGGACCGCCTCGGCGGCGCGCCCTCCACAGTTCTTAATTAGAATAGCTCGAAAGTAAGGTCAACGGCCGGCTTGCGCGGGGCTTGCGGGCGGCCGAGCGCGACGCGGTGCGAAAGGGTGGAGCGAGGGCGACTGGAGACGTGGACGCGCGGGCGGTCCGGGTCGGCGGTCGCCGCGCCGACGGTCCCGTCATCTGGGTGAGAAGGTCAGGTGCCGCGCGAACCGATCTCGCTGGCGCCATGGCGCAGAACGCAGCGAAGCCGGATTCCGCTGGGAATCCGGCTTCGGAGAAGCGGCGATGACGTGGTCATCACCCTCTGGTCGATCCGATCGCCGTCAAAGTAGACGGCGTCGGGACGGTCAGCCCTGCTTGGCCTTCTTGTTGGCGTTGTGGTGACCGATCGCGCAGCCCGCGGCCGCGCCCATCTTGCCGTGTCCGGCCATGTGCCCGGCGACGCCGCCGCCCACGGCGCCCTTGAGGCAGCCCTTCGCCTGGGCGGGCGCGCCGGCCAGCAGGCCCGCGACGGCCAGGGCGGAAACGAGTGCGATCCGATTCGTCATCGAGACATCTCCTGTCGTTCCTGCGGCAACCGGCGGCCGGCCCCACCCGTTCCGGCGCCGACGCGACAGGGCCGCGCGCCTCTCGGAACCGTGACCCCTCAGCGCGCGAGCCCGGCCACGAGCCGCACGAGATCCGACTGGCGCGTCGCTCCGGTCTTGGCGAAGATCGCCTTCAGCTGCGAGCGCGCGGTCGCCGCGGTGATCGCGAATCGCGAAGCGGCTTCGGCCAGCGAGATCCCGCTCGACAGCGCCCGGGCGAGGCGCGCCTCCGCCGGGGTCAGCCGATAGGCCGCCTGGAGGATCGCGGTCGCGGGCGCGGCCGGGGCCCCGGGCACGCTCCCGAGGAGCAGCGTGCTCGCCCCGGCGAACAGGCCGCGGCTCGGCCCGACCAGCGGCACGACGTGGATCACGAGCGGCGGCCCGTCCCGTCGCGCGGCGACGACCACCGAGATCGGCGGGCGGCCGGAGGGCCGCGCCAGGGCTTCGAGCTGCCGCGCGGCGTCCGGATCCTCCGCGGTGAGGCGGCCGCCCGCGAGCTTCAGGTCGCGCCCGAGGAGGGCGCCGAACGCGTCGTTCCAGCGGAGCGCCCGTCCGTCGGCGTCGAGGATCAGGGCGGCGCGGTCGATCAGCTCGAAGGCCTGCGTCAGCCCCGCGAGCCGGGCCCGCTCGACCATCGACGTCAGCAGGCCCGCGCGCTGCAGGAGCGGCGACAGGGTCGCGAGGCGCCGCTGCTCGTGCAGCTCGTACGGTCCCTGCTCCACGGTCCGCTGCAGGGAGAGGCACCACAGGCGTCCCTTCACGGAGAAGCCGATCCCGGCGAACCAGCGCAGGCCGCGGGAGGCCAGCAGGTCCTGGTAGAAGGGCAGGCGCGCGATCTCCTCCGGCGTGGTGAAGTCCTGATCGACCGCGATCCCGCGCGTCCGCATGAGCGGGATGCCGCGGAGGCGATGGTCGTCGCGGTGCCAGCCCTCGTCGAAGTAGCGGCGCGAGGCGTCGGCGAGGGAGGCGGTGCAGAGCGATTCGAGGCCGGTCCGGTCGGAGCGCAGCAGCAGGGCGCCCTCGCTGCCGGACGCCCGCACGACGCGCTCGGCCAAGTCAGGCCAGCGCGCGGGATCGATCACGGCCTCCTCGAGGTCCTCCCGGAAGCCGGACTCCAGGTCGTCGTGCAGGCGGGCGAAGAGATCCGGCCTCACGCCCGACATGTGACGCGCCTCCGCCGTGCCGGATACTGGCGCTCCGCGCCGGCTCGCCGAACTCTCGTCCTCGCTCGGTACGGCTCCATACCGTCGAACTATAGATCACGTTCTTAAATCCGGGCAAGCATCCCTCTGATTACAGGTTTAGATCGGCGGGAGCGTGCGCGGGACTTGTCGGGAGACGGCACCGCCGCGGCGGGATCCGCGCGTCGACCCGCCGACGGTGGGAACGACGGCGCCCCGGCCGCGCACACGCGTTCGGCCTGCGCCGGAACCCGCCCCCCTCTCCGGGGCGGGCGAGGCTCAGCACTTTGCCACGGCTCGCCAGACACAACTTCTGATAGAGTTGCCGAGAGCCGGGTTCAAGCCTCGTTAACCAAGCTTGGCGATTGTATCGCGGTGCGCGGTTCGATCACGAGTTGTGATGGGACGAGCGCGCTCGAGCAGGATGCGGCTGAAGGTCGATGGCGTTTACCCTGTCTGCGTTCCTCGGTGTCGCGCGACGGCGGCCAGGCCGGCCATCCGGTGCCGCGGCGGTCGCGCTCGCGCTCGTCGCCTGCGCGCCGCTGCTCGCCGGCTGCAGTTCCGGGCGCCCGCAGAGCGCGGCGCGCTCCGGCCTCGACGTGGCTCAGACCGGCTCGGTCACCGAGGGCCTCCCGGCCGCGCTGGTCGCGGCCGCCCAGGAGGAGGTCGGGCGGACCATGCGCCTCGGGCTGGCGAACTACCGGCTCAACGTCGGCGACAACCTGGAAGTCTCGTTCCTGATCGATTCCAGCGTCGTCCAGCCGACCTACCGCCTGAACCCGAACGACGAGTTCGACGTCGATTTCCGCACGCACCCGGAATACAACCGTACGGTGATCGTCCGGCCGGATGGCCGGATCTCGCTGCCGGGCAAGAACGGCATCAAGGTCGCCGGCCTGTCGCCGGAGGCGGCCGCCGCGCTGATCAAGAGCACCTACGACGACGTGCTGATCGATCCGGTCGTCACCCTGATGCTGCGCCGGTTCCGCACCGTCACCGACGATTTCCGCGACCTCACCCAGCGGGCCGACATGGGCCGCGTGAAGGTCCTGGCGATCGAGCCGGACGGCAAGATCAACCTGCCGATGGTGCCCCCGGTGCAGGCGGCGGGCCGGACCGTCCACGAGGTCATGGGCAGCCTGAACGCCGCCTACAAGCACCAGCTGGCCTCGGTGACGACCAGCGTCCGGCTCGCGAGCCTCGTCCCGGCCAACACCATGGTGTTCGGCGAGGTCCGCGCGCCGGGTCCCGTCACCCTGCAGGGGCCGCGGACGCTGGCGCAGGTCCTGGGCTCGGCCGGCGGCGTCCTGCCGACCGCGGCCGGCGAGGCCGTGCGGATCATCCGCTTCGACGCCGAGGCGGCCGGCAGCGTGCGCATCGTCGACATCGGCCAGCCGGGCTTGGCGGACTCGATCGTGGTTCCGCCCAACGCCACCGTCTACGTACCGCCCTCGCTGCTGGCCAAGACCGCCCGCGCGGTGGACCTCGTGGTGCGCCAGATCCTGCTCTTCAACGGGACCGGCTTCGGCGTGAACTACATCACCGGCCCGTCCGCCAGCACCTCCACCAGCGCCACCGTGAGGTCCGGCACGTGAGGCAGAGCGACCTGACCGCCGCCGACGCGGTCGAGGGCCCGGCCTTCGACCTCCGCGACGCCCTCGCGGCCCTGTTCCGGCACATCCGGCCGGCGCTGCTGATCCTGGTCGCGGCGATCCTCGGCGCCGGGATCTACCTGCTGCTGACGCCGGCCGAGTACACGGCCGACGCCAAGCTGATCATCCGGCTCGGCCGCGAGAAGGCGGGCGCCCCGCTCCAGGGCGGCGCGAACCAGAACTACATGTTCTCGGAGCGCGCGCAGAACGTGAACAACGAGATCGAGATCCTGCGCGATCCCAGCATCGTGCGCGACGAGTTCGCGACGCTGAAGGCGATCACCCCGACCGGCGACCTCGGGCCGCCCCCGGCGGACTGGACCGACTGGCTGATCTACCAGGGCCGTCAGGCCGTGCGGAGCGCGAAGGCGGTCAAGACCTGGATCGTCGACACGGTGCGGATCCCGTTCGAGGCGGTGGGCCTGCTGCGCCACCTGACCCCGGACGAGAAGCTCTACGAGGCCTATCTCGCGGCGTTCAAGGTCGTCTTCGTGAAGGAGACGGACGTGATCCTCACGGGCTTCACCTGGACGGACCCGCACTTCGCCGCCCAGGCGCTGAACCGGCTGCTCGACGCCTACAAGCGCCGCCACGTGGAAGTCTACGCCGACGAGACTCCCGCCTCGTTCTACCAGAGCAAGCTGGAGCGCGCCCGGGCCGACCTCGCCGCCATCGACGCGCAGCTCTCGACCTACCTCAAGGGCAACAACACCGCGAGCTTCGAGATCGAGCAGCAGAACGACCTCGGCACCCTGGCTGACCTCGCCAAGCAGAAATCGGCGGCGCAGATCGAGCGCGAGGTGGTCGAGACCCGGCTCAAGCGCACCCGCGAGGCCGGACCCGACCGCTGGCAGCCGACGCCGCCCGACGCGGACCCGACGGTCACGGCCTTCGACCAGCGCTGGGCGGACCTGCGGACGAAGCGCGCCGAGCTGGCGGTGCGGTTCCGGCCGACCGCCCCCGAGTTCGTGAGCCTCGATCGGGACCTCGCGGCCCTGGCCCGACAGAAGTATCAGGCGCTCCTCGCCGCCGACACGGCGAAGCTCGCCATCCTCGCCGAGAAGATCCAGAGCATCACGGGGATCGAGCAGACCCGCCGCCGGGCGGCCATCGGCCAGAGCGACGCGGCGCTGGCCTACGGCCGGCTGACCCAGCAGAAGGGCCTGCTCACCGACGAGATCACCGAGACCCAGAAGCGGATCGACGCTCTGAAGACCGGCACGGGTCTCGACGCGCAGGCCGTCACCTCCTCGGCCCTCGTGGCGCGCGCCGTGCCGCCGCGGCTGCCCTCCGGCCCGAACCGGCCGCTGATCCTCGGGCTCGCGGCCGGTCTCGGACTGCTCGCCGCCCTGGCCTACGTCGCCCTCGCGGAGATCCTGGCCCAGACCTACCGCAGCGCGTCGGAGGTCGCCCGCTCGCTGCGGGTGCCGGTGCTGGCCGCGGTGCCGCTGCAGACGGGAGCCGCCGCATGATCGCCGCCGCCATCGCGCCGAAGATCGATCCGGCGATCCTGGAGCCGGCCCTCGTCCAGCTCACCCGGCACGAGGCGCGCGTGCGCCGGGTCGGCGTCACCGCGGTCCAGCCCGGCGAGGGCGTGAGCACCCTCGCGCGTGAACTCGCCGGCGCCTACGCCCGGCGGGGCCGCAGCGCCGTGCTGATCGAGGCGAACTGGTCCCGCCCGTCGCTGGCGGAGTCCTACGGCCTGACCGGCCAGCCGGGCTTCGCCGACATCGTCGCCGGCACGGTCGCCCCGAGCCGCGGCGTCCACCCGGTCGCCGACAACCTCAGCGTCGTGCCCGCGGGCAGCCCGTCGGCCATCCGACAGGCGACCCTGGACGACGGCCGCGTGGAGGATTTCCTGGCGCTCGTCGACGACCGCTTCGAGCTCGCGATCGTGGATTGCGAGCCGATCACCGAGATCGGCGACGCCGCCGCGCTCTCCCCCTTCGTGGACGGCTTCATCGTGGTGATCGGCGCCGAGCGCACCCGTCGGGCCGTGGCGCAGCGCGCCCTGGCCGACCTCAAGGCCGCCGGCGGGGCGCCGCTCGGCGTCGTCCTGAACCGCACGCGGCGGCCTATCCCGCGATGGCTCTACCGGTGGCTCGGATGAGCGCGGCGCCCGTCCGCGCGCTGCGGGTCCTGCCGCTCGCCGGGATCGGCTTCGCGGCCGCGGCCGGGGCGATCGCCCTGAGCGCGGCGCCGCTCAAATTCGCCGTCGTCGGCCTCGCGGCGGCCTTCGGCGCGGTCGGCGCCCTGATCGTCGGGCGGCTCTATCGCCTCACGCCGCTCCTGCTCGTCGCCCTCGCGGTCGGGCTGACGGTCAAGCTCGACGTCAGCTTCCTCCAGCATTTCGAGGCCGTCGGGCAGTACCTGCCGAGCATCGGCGGCGGCGCCGGCCTGACGGTGAGCGTCGCCCTGCTGGTGGCCGCGGCGCTGATCGTCGCCAAGCTCACCGGACTCGGGGAGGACGCCCCGGGCCTGCGGCTCGACCGGCCCCTCGTGCTGACGCAGCTCGGCTTCCTGATCGCGGGGCTGCTCTCGCTCTCCAACGCCACCGACCCGGCCTATCTCTGGTTCGACACGTGGCGCTTCGCCGGCCTCCTCCTGGTCTCGGTCGCGGTCTCGAACCTGTCCGAATCCGACATCCGGACCCTCGCGCTGGCGATCTGCGCCCTCTGTCTCGTCCAGACCGCGGTGGCGGGCCTGCAATACGTCTCGGGCTCGGAACTCGGCCTGTCGGTGCTGGGCGAGGAACAGATCGTCGAGGAGAACATCAACTTCTCGGCCCAGCGCCGCGCCGGCGGACTGAAGGTCCACCCGAACATCCTCGGCTACTATTACGAGTTCGTCTGGCCGCTCGCCCTGGCGCTGGCCCTGTCGCGCGGCCCGCTGCTCCTGCGCCTCGCGGGGGCGGCGGGCGCCGCCTCGGCCCTGGTCGGCGTGGTCCTGACCCTGTCGCGCGCGTCCTGGCTGACCTTCCCGGTCTCGGCCGCCCTCCTGATCCTGCTGGTCTACCGCGACCGCGTGTTCTCCCGGACGAGCCTGATCGTCCTCGGCCTGCTGGCGGTCGTCGGCGCCGTCGCGGCGCTCTACGCCGGCCCGCTGATCTGGGAGCGGCTCACCGCCGACGACGGCGGCTCGGCCGCCCAGCGCGGCCCGCTGAACGCCGCGGCCCTCGCCCTGTTCGAGCAGTTCCCGATCTTCGGCGTCGGCCTGAACAACTTCGGCAACCAGTTCGCGGTCCTCGACAGGACCGGCCTGTCCCGGCTCGCCGGACTGTTCGACCGGTCGAACCACGTGGTGCACAACCTGCACATCCTGATCCTCACCGAGGTCGGGGTCGTCGGCTACGCGGCCTTCGCGCTGGTCTTCGGCATCGGCATCGCCCGGGGCTTCCGCGCCGCCCGCCGCGCGCCGGTGGGCGATCCGCTCGCGGCGATCGCGGCCGCCTGCGCGGTCGGCCTGATCGCGCACCTGCTGCACGGGCTGGTCGATCCGGGCTTCCGCCTGAATCTCGGCATCGCCGAGCTGCTCTACACCGGCCTCGGGCTGATCGCCGGGGTGCGGGCGGCGCAGCGGCGCAGGGCCGTCGCGGCGTCCCGGGCGGTCGCGTCGACGGGCCCGATCGGCGCGGCGCGCGCGCGTCCGGAGCGGATCCCCGTGCCGTCCGGGCGTCGCCCCTCCCTCGCAGCGTACGGAGACCGTCCGTGAGCGCCGTCAGCCTCAGCGTCCTGATCGTCACCTACAATGCCGGCCGGGACATCGAGACCTGCCTGGACCTGCTGGCGGCGAGCCGGGTGAGACGCCCCTACGAGGTAATCCTGGTCGACAACGCCTCCACCGACGGGACGCCGGAGCGCGTCGCGCGGGCGTTTCCCTGGGTGCGGGTCATCGCCGAGCCGACCAATCACGGCTTCGCGGGCGGCAACGCGCGCGCGCTGGAGCACGCGCGCGGCACCGCGATCCTGCTCCTCAACCCCGACGCGTTCCTGCACGACCCGGACGCGCTCACGGGCCTCCTGGACCATCTCGACACGCATCCGGATGTCGGGGCGGTCGGCCCGCGCCTGACCTTCCCGGACGGGACGCATCAGGTCGGTGACGCCGGCTACGAGCCGCGCCCCCTCTCGATCCTGGTGCACGCCGCAGGCCTGTCGGGCCGCCTCGGGCTGCGCGGCCTCTACCTCGCGAGCCGCCAGGCCAGGGGGGCGCGGGCCCTCGACGTCGACTGGATCTGCGGGGCCTGCCTGCTCCTGCGCCGCTCGGCGATCGCCGCGATCGGCGGCCTGGAGAGCCCGATGTTCCTCTACGGCGAGGACGTGGACTGGGGCTGCCGCCTGCGCGATGCCGGCCTGCGCGTCGCCTACCGACCGGACATCGCCGTCACCCATCTCCAGGGCGGCTCGGGAAGCGCCCGCTCGGCCCGCTGGCTCGACGGGCTGGCGGCCATCTACAGCCTGCGCAATGCCGGGCGGCTCCTGTCGTCGCCCGCCTTCTTCTCCGGCCCGCTCCGGCTCGGCTTCACCCTGCGGGCCGTGGCCTACGGTCTCGCGGCCCGGCTGCGCCGGCAGCCGGACCTCGCCCGCAAGGCCGAGGACATGCGCAGGTTCTCCGGGCACCTGCGCAGTCTTCGTCTCCGACCGCGATGAACCGTCACGGCCGTTTGCGGATGAACACCATGTGGTAGCCCTTGAAGGGACCCGGCGTGAGCCGGAACAGCAGCTCCCAGAACTTGCCCAGGACGATGTTCTCGCCATGATAGAACGGCTGCCCGTCGAAACTGTAGGTGAAGTGCTCGAACCGGTCAGTTGGGAAAAGCCGCTTCCGCGCCGCCTCCGTGTTCATCGTGTAGAGCGGCACGAACGAGTCGATCTCGACCCGCCGCGGCTCGACGAGGCGCAGCACCCGGGCGTGCAGCCGCTTCGGCACGAGCCGCGCCCCGATCCCGACATAGCCCCAGCGGTTCGGCGTCCAGGCGCAGAGCCAGCCGCCCGGCGCGAGCACCCGGCCGAGTTCCGCCGCGGTGACCTCGGGGTGCTCGATATGCTCGAGGACCGAGAAGGCCGAGATCAGGTCGAAGCTCCCGTCCGGAAATGGCAGCACCCCGTCGTGACCGATCAGCCGGACCTCGTCGGCCGACCGGTTGCCGAGGACCGCCTCGTCGACATCGCAGGCGACGACCTGGGCGCAGCGCCCCCGGAAGTCGCCGAGGCTTCGGCGCAGTGGGACCGGGTCATCGCTCCACTTGCCGCGCCCCGCGCCGAACTCCATGACCCGCATGTCGGAGCGGAGCAGCGCGTTGACGCGCACGATGTACTCCATCCGGTGGTCGTGCCGGGAATAGCCCCCGGCTCCCATCTCCCGGAACAGACGCTGTTCGACCGTGACCATGCCTCAGGCTCCTCTGAACGTGCTGCGCCGACGGCGCATATGAAATCCGGGGGATCGGGCGGGCGCCCGACGGTGGCGATCCTCGGCACCCGCGGGGTGCCGGCGGCGCACGGAGGGTTCGAGACGCTGGCGGAGCGCCTCGCGCTGGAGCTCGTGGCGCGCGGCTGGCGGGTCGAGGTCTATTGCCAAGTGCGCGAGCCGGCGCCGCCAATGGTCTGGCGCGGGATCCTGCTGATCCCGGTCGCGGTCCGGGGCGACGGCGCCGTCTCGACGATCGTGTTCGACCTGAAATGCACTCTGCGGGCGGCGTTCCGGCCGGCCCTGCCCCTCGTGCTCGGCTACAACACCGCGGTGTTCTCGCTGCTCTACCGGCTGACCGCCAAGCGCAGCGTGATGAACATGGACGGCATCGAGTGGAAGCGCGACCGCTGGTCGAAGCCCGCCAAGGCCTGGTTCTGGCTGAACGAGCGGCTCGGCAGCCTGTTCTCGACCCACCTCGTGGCGGACCATCCGGAGATCGCCCGGCACCTCGCCCGCCGGACCTCGGCCGCCCGGATCACCACCATCGCGTACGGCGCCGACCCGGTGCTGGAAGCCTCGACCGAGCCGCTGGCGACGTTCGGCCTTCGCCCGCGGGATTACGGCCTGCTGATCGCCCGGGTGGTGCCCGAGAACCTCGTGCTCCAGATCGTCCGGGCCTGGAGCGAGGTCCGGCCGGGCCTGCCGCTGCTCGTGCTGGGCAAGCTCGCGGAGTCCGACCCGTACCACCGCGCCGTCCGCGCGGCGGGCGGCCCGGACGTGATCTTCGCCGGCGCGATCTACGAGGCCGAGCGCGTGGCCGCGCTCCGCTTCCACGCCCGGTTCCACATCCACGGCCACACCGTGGGCGGGACCAACCCGTCGCTGGTCGAGGCGCTGGGGGCGGGCTCGCCGATCCTCGCCCACGACAACCCGTTCAACCGCTGGGTGGCGGGGCCGCAGGCGCTGTACTTCGGTGACGAGACCGAGCTGCGGCGGGGCATCCTCGGCCTGGTGCGGGCCGGGCCGCGCCGCCTCGAGGTCATGGGCGAGGCGTCCCGTCGCCGCCACGCCGAGGCGTTCACGTGGCGCGGCATCTTCGACGCCTACGAGCGCGTGCTGCGCCGCCAGCTGGCGCCCAGGCGCCAGGGCCGGGAGGCCCGGCCGGCCGTCCGCCGGGAGCACGGGCGCGCGTGAGCCGGGCACCGGCCCGGCGCCTCCGGTTCTAGCGCCCACGGCCCGCCTCCGGGCCGCGCCCGCCGCTGCGGAGCTGCCGCTGGACCAGCATCGTCACGGTGCCGGCCGGGACGTCCCGGAGGCTGCAGACCCCGATCCCGATCGTCGCGCCCGCGCCGATGGCGACCGCCCCCTGCACGGCGGCGTGCGCGCCGACCACGGCGCCGTCGCCGAGATGGGGGCCGTCGGCGGGGAAAGGCTGGCTCGGGAAGACCCAGTCCCGCGGCCCGACCAGGGTGCCGGGCAGGAGCGTCAGGTCGGCGCCCCCGGTGCCGCAGAAGGCGACCCGCGCCGGGTGCGGCACGAACAGCCCGGGCCCGAGGCGCGAGCCCGGATGCAGGCAGGCGCCGGTCAGCCGCAGGGACAGGTCCGCCACCAGGGCGGCGCAGCGGCGCCAGCCCCGGCCGTGCAGCAGGTGCGCGGTCCGGTGGAGGATCGCCACCTGCATGGCCGGCAGCGTGAGGTGCATCGCGCGCCGCAGCCGCGAGGTCGGCTTGCCCCCCGTCGTCTGGCGCAGGACGCGGGCGAAGTCGGCCGCCAGGAGGCGCCGCAGGCCCGGCAGGGTGACGTGGTCGGTCATCGGGCCGCTCACGCCGCGACCCCTCGGCCGGGAAGCGGCCGCCAGGGCTGCGGCATGACCTCCTCGTCGGCCTGGACGGGCTTGAGGATGGTGGTCCGCGGGCCGATCCGGGCCCGGTCACCGATCGGGACGGCGCCGAGCACGATGGCGCCGGCCTCCAGGACGACGTCGTCGCCCAGCACCGGCAGGCCGGGGCCGCCGCCGATGTCCTGGTCGGGCTCCTTCAGCAGGCCGCCGATGGAGGCCTGGATCCCGAAGGCGGCGTCGCGGCCCACGGCGCCGGCGATGACCGTCCCGTAGGGCTGCGGCAGGAACAGGCCGCCGGCGATGCGGCTGGAGGGCGGGATGTCGGCGCCCGTCCACCAGCCGTTCACCAGCCACAGCAGCCACGCCGCCATCCGCCAGCCGCGCTCGTGGGCGTAGCGGGACAGGCGGTAGAGCCAGACCGCGTGGTAGCCCCGGCGCAGGCGGGCCGGTCCGCCGCCGCGGCGGCGCCAGTGATCGCGGTCGGCGGACAGGGCAGCCCGCACCTCGGCCCACCGGAGACGCCCCGCCTCCGCGTCCACTCCGCGCGAGAGACGCAGATCCGGTCCAGCGGCTGTCTCGGACATACGCAGTCCTCCGGTTTTTCCCAACGCGACAACTCTGCAACCATAAATTGAGCTTGCGGTTGCAAGCCATACGCAGCCTGCCACGATGCAATCGTAGGTCGCAGTTTTCAGTCAGGCTTCACCGAGAGATGCTTCGCTTGGTAAACCGATTGTCGGGACGGAGGCGCGCCGGCGGGCTGCGCTACGGCGCGAACCTGCTCGGTCAGGCGGCGGGGCGCGGCGTCTACCTCGCGGCCGGCTTCGCGGCCTTCGTGATGGTCGGCCATTTCGCCGGCCCGGCGGCTCTGGGCCGCTACGGCCTCGCCCTGGCGATCCTCGCGGTCGCGCTGATCGCGGCGGATTTCGGCACCACCCTGACCTTCGGGGCGCGGCTCGGCGCGATCGGGCCGGAGATGCGGGCGGCCGAATTCGGCCGGATGCTGTCGGCGCGCCTCGTCCTCGGTCTCGGGACCGGCGCCGCACTCCTCGGTGTCCTGCCGATGCTGCCGGACGCGATCCGGCCCGCCCTGGCGCTGGCCGCTCTCCTCATGCCGCTCGCGGCCGCCCGCTTCCTCGACGCCCTGTTTCAGGTCTGCGGGCGGCCGGGCTGGTCCGTCTGGCCGTCGCTCGCCAACGCCGCCCTGCTGATCGGCGGGACGGCACTCGCGCTCTGGCTGCAGCTTTCGGAGGCGGCGCTCAGCCTCGTGGCGGTGGCCGCCGGCATCGCGTACGGCGCGGTCGGGCTGGCGCTGGCGCTGCGCCTCGTGCCCGCCCGCCCCGCCTCGCTGCCGCACGCGCTCGCGACGATCCGGGCCGCGGCGGGGGTGGGCGTCTCGAACGCCCTCGGCTCGCTCAACGGCCGGATCAGCCTGATGATGCTGGCCGCCTTCGCGGGCGCGGCCGAGCTCGGCCAGTTCACGGCCGGCTTCCGGTTCTTCGAGCTCGGCGCCGCGGTGGCGATCACCCTGTGCGCCCCGCTGGTGCCGGTCTTCGGGCGCGCCGTCGGGCCCCTGGTCGACGGACGGTCGCGCGCCGGCACGACCGCCCTGCGCGCGCGGGTCCGCGGCGCGCTGGTCCCGATCCTCGCCGCGTCCTGCGCCGGAGCGGTGGCGGCCTGCGCCCTCGCGGAGCCGCTGGTGCGCCTCGCCTTCGGCCCGGATTTCGGCCGCGCCGTCCCGGTGCTGCGCATCGCCACCGGGATGAGCGTCCTGCTGATCGCCGCCACGATCCTGTTCGCGGGCCTCGTCCCGCTGGGCCGGACCGGTTTCGCGGTGCGCGGGAGCGCGGCGGCCTGCGCCACGAACCTCTTCGCCTGCACGCTGCTGATCCCCTGGGATCCGCTCCTCGGCGCGGGCATCGCCGCGCTGCTCGCCGAGGCCGCGATGCTCGGCGTCCTGGCCCAGGCCTTCTGGCGGGAGGCCGGACCGCCCCTCGCCCTGGCCGACGTGCCGATCCTCGCCGCGCCGGCCCTCCTCACCGCCCTCGCCTGGGCCGCCGGTCCCGCCGCCCTGGCGCCCGCGGCGGTGCCCGCCGCCGCGGCCCTCTCGGCCGCCCTCGCGGGGTGGCTGTGCCTGCGCCGCGCCCCGACCGATCCCCTCGACCTCCCGCTCCCGGAAGCCTCCTCATGAGCGATCAACCCGTGCTCTCGGTCATCATCCCGACCTACAACCGCGCCGACACGCTGCGCCTGTGCCTGAGGGCCTTCGACCGGCAGGAGACGGACGCGCCCTTCGAGATCGTCGTCTGCGACGACGGCTCGACCGACCACACCGGGACGGTCGTCAGCCGCGCCGTCGCCACGGCCCGGATCCCCGTGGTGCACCTGCGCCAGGAGAATGCCGGGGCGAACGCCGCCCGCAACCGCGCCATCGCGGCGGCGCGGGGCGAGCGCCTCCTGATCGTCAACGACGACACGATCCCGGTCCCGAGCCTCGTCGAGGCGCACCGCCTCGCCCACGCCCGGCGGGGCGGTCGTGAGACCGCGATCCTCGGACGGATGACGATCGACCCCGCCCTGCCCTTCTCGCCCTTCTCGGCGCTCCACCACGACGCCTCCTACGACGCGCTGGCGGGCCGCGACGCGGTCGGCTGGGACGCGTTCCTGACCTGCAACGTCAGCGTCGACCGGCGCTTCCTGGAGGAGGCGGGCGGCTTCGACCCGAAGCTGTTCTGGCACGAGGACATCGAGCTCGGCGAGCGGCTGGCCCGGCGCGGCATGCGCCTGTTCTACGCGCCCGAGGCGCTGGGCTACCACCACCACCTCCTGGACGAGGCGGCCTACCTGCGGATCGCCGAGCGCGAGGGCGCGGCGCTGGTGCTGTGGTACCGCAAGCGCCCGGACCTCGTGGCGGATCTCGGCCGGCTCGGCCTCGTCGGGCCGCCGCCGCTGGGCGCGGCGGCGCGCCACCGGGTCGCCGACCTCGCCATGCCGCAGGCGCTCCTGCCCGGCTGGCAGATGGCGGCGCGCGCGCTGACGCGGATCAGCCCCGAGGCCGGCCGCAGCGTGTGGCGGCGGCTGTTCCAGCGGCGCAAGCGCCTCGCCATCGCCCGGGCGCTCGCGGCATGAGGTGGCCCCGCACGGTCCTCGGCGGCGCCCTGTCGGCCCTGCTCCTGCCGGTCCTGTCCGCCTGCGGGCCGGCCGACGCGCAGGTGCAGCAGAATATCCTGGTCGATCCCGCCGGCGGCGCGAAGCCCGGCTACACCACGGTGGCGCGGCTCGCCGACGTGCCCTTCGCCAGTCTCGGTCCCGGATCGAGCGTGCTGGTCCGGGGCGGCAGCTACGGCGACGTCGTGTTCGTCGGGTCCCGCGGGACCGCGGCGGCGCCCGTGACGGTGGCGGCAGAACCCGGCACGCAGCCGCGCCTGTCCAACTCCGTGGTGTTCGAGAACGCCGCCTACGTCACGGTCACGGGCCTGAGCGTCCAGGGCGCGGTCAATTCCGGCTTCATCATCCGCCGGGGATCGAGCCACGTCACGGTCGCGGGCTCGACCGTGTCCCGCTCCGGCCTGGGGATCTGGATCGGCGACGGTGCCGGGGCGGGTCACCGCATCACCGGCAACACCCTCGCCGACAACCAGACCCACGGCGTGGCCGTCGACGTGATCAACGCGCCCGCGGAGGATCCGAGCTACATCCTCGACAACACCGTGACCGGCAACGGCATCCACGGGATGGAGATCAACGGCTCCGGCTACGTCGTGGAGGGCAACCGCGTCTCGGGCAACGGCGTGGGGATGTCGGGCACCTCGGGCATCCACGTCTACGCCAAGGACGCCGCCCAGGACGCCGGCGACCGCAACATCATCCGGTACAACATCGTCACCGGCCAGAAGGAGACCACCGGCCAGGACGGCAACGGCATCCAGATCGACCAGTGGTGCGACGGCAACATCGTCGCGTTCAACGTCGCGGCCGACAACGACGGCGCCGGGATCAACCTGTTCGACGCCGGCTCCAACACGGTGGTCAACAACACGACCACCGGCAACATGCGCGATTCCGGCGGCAAGCACGTCTATCGCGGCGAGATCGTGCTGGCCTCCGACTACACCAAGCGGGTCGACCGCACGTCGAACAACCGGGTGCTCAACAACATCGCCTACGCGACCCGGCCGAACGTGGCCGCGATCGTGGTCGAGGCGACCACCACCGACAACAACAACGCGATCGGGCCGAACTTCCTCGGCAGCGCCGTCGGCGCCCCGCTCTACCGCTGGGGCACGCAGGCCACCGGCGACGGGGCGAGCCTGCCGCTCGACGGTCAGGGTCCCGACCTCACCGGCACGCCCGCCTTCCGCGATCCCGCGAACCCCATGGCCGGCGGGCTCGCCCTGACGGCGCCCCCGGCCCGCGCCGGCATCCCGCTCGGCGCCACCCGCGACATCGCCGGCCAGGCCTACGCCCCCGGCGAGGCCCCGACCTTCGGCGCCTACAGGAGCCCGTAACATGCTTCGCATCGGCATCGACGCGCACGTGCTCACCGGCAAGCCGCAGGGCAGCCGGACCTGGCTCGTGAACATCATCGGGCGCGCCGCCGCGCGCCACCCGGACGCCACCTACGTGGTGTATTCCGGCGACCCGGAGGCCTGCGCCCGCATCGTCTCGGGCGACAACATCGAGCACCAACGGCTGCCGCGCGTGCCCGCGACCGTGCGGCTGACCCTGGTCTGGCCGTGGCTGTTCCTGCGCGACCGTCTGGACACGCTGCTGACCACCTACATCGCCCCGCCGCTGGTGCCGGGCGACCGGCAGGTGGTGGTGGTCCACGACATCCTGTTCGAGACGCATCCCGAGTTCTTCCCCTGGTCGATGCGCTGGCGGAACAAGATCCTGACCCGGCTCTCGGCGCGGCGCGCCAAGCTGGTCCTGACCATCTCCGACTACAGCCGCGACTCCATCGCCAACGTCTACGGCATCGCGCGGGAGCGCATCGCCGAGGTGCGCTGCGGCTCCACGCCGCCGCAGGCGGTCACGGAGCGGACGCCGCTCGCCGACGGGCGCCCCTACCTGCTGATGGTCGGCCGGCTGGAGCCGCGGAAGAATCTCGGCCTCGTCCTCGACGCCTTCGCGCGGCTGCCGCAGGGCGCGGCCCGGCTGATCGTGGTCGGCAAGGGCGACGGCGAGCGGCCCGAGACCCTCGACCGCCTCGCCCGGACGCCGGACGCGGTGCACATCGCCGGCATCGACGACCGGGGCCTGTCGGACCTCTACGCCCGGGCCGCCGCCCTGGTCTTCCCGAGCCGCGGCGAGGGCTGGGGCATCCCGGTGCTCGACAGCCTCGCCCGGGGAACCCCCGTCATCGCCTCGAGCCTGACGGCCATCCCGGAAGCCGGCGGCAGCGCGGCGAGCTACTTCGACCCGGACGCGCCCGACCGGGTCGACCGTCTCACGGAGCTGATGGGCGCGGCGGTCGAGGGGCGGCTGCCCTTCGACGCCTGCGCGGCGCGGGCCCACGCGGCGCGCCACGACTGGGACGGGCCGGCCGCCACCTTCGTCGACCTGATGCGCCGGAGCTTCACGGCCCGCACGCATCTGCGCGACCTGATCGTGGCCGCGCCGAACCTGCGGGGGTGAAGCGTGGGGGTGACGCGCGGGGGTGGCGCGAGAGGGCGCCGTCGGCTCGCCTAGCGCGCGGCCCCGAGCGCGCCGACGGCGGGGCTCTCCGGACCCTCGTCGGCGATGGGATCCTGGATCAGCGTCCAGTAGCCCAGGGCCGCCACCAGGGCGATCACGGCGCCGGTGATGAAGGCCATGGAGAAATGGCCCGTGCCGCCGACGATGAAGCCCGTCACGGTCGGCGCCAGGGCGCCGCCGATGTAGCCGCCAAAATTCTGCATGGCGCCGAGCGACGCCGTGCAGCTGGCCGGCGCCGCCACGGAGGCCATCGCCCAGGCCGACGACGAGCTCATGTAGACCAGGAACAGCGAGGCCGAGATGCAGGCGATCGCGAGGGTGTCGCTCGGCGTCAGCGCCGCCACCACCGTGAACGCGGCGGTCGCCACCAGGGAGCCGACCATCGGGATCTTGCGGCTGCGGATCGGGTCGACGCCGCGGCGGACGAGGACATCGACGACGCGACCGCCCAGGATCCCGCCCAGCACGCCGAAGGCGAAGGGGATCGAGCCGACGAGGCCGGTCTTCTGCAGGGTGAAGTGCCGCTCGATCTCGAGGTAGCTCGGCAGCCACGCGGTGTAGAGCCACGTCATGTAGATGCAGCCGAAATAGCCGACGATCATCCCCCAGCTGGTTCGGAACCCGAAGAGCCGCCGCCACGCGCTCCAGGTGACCGCGCGGCCGGCGTTCGGGGCATCGCCCTCCTCCAGGAAGGCCCGCTCCCCCGGCGTCAGGTCGGTCTCGCGCGGGTTGCGGAACACGAGGTAGACGATCGCGGCGAGGACGAGGCCGGCCGCGCCCATGATGACGAACATCGCCCGCCAGCCGAAGCTCACCATCAAGAAGGTCAGCAGCGGCAGGGCCAGGAAGGTCCCGAGCGAGGAGGCGCAGTTCCAGATCCCCGTGGCGGTGCCGCGCTGGCGGATGTTGAACCAGTCGCGGGAGACGCGGGCGCAGGTCGGGAAATGCGGCGCCTCGCCGATTCCGAGCACGATCCGCGCGCTCACGAACTGCCAGAACGACGTCACCGCGCCGCCGAGCATCTGCCCGAACGACCAGCAGGTCAGGCCGAGCGTCAGCGTCAGGCGCGGGCCGAGCCGGTCGGCGAGCGCCCCGGCCGGCAGCTGCGCGAAGGCGTAGGCCCAGAGGAAGGCCGAGAGCAGCAATCCCATGTCGGGGATCGAGAGGCCGAGATCCTCGCGGATCAGCGGGTTGGCCACCGCCAGGGTGGCCCGGTCGACGTAGTTGACGACGCCCGCCGTCACCAGCAGGGCGAGCGAGATCGTCTGGATGCGGCGCACGCGCGGCGTTGCGGCCAGGGCCATCGTGTCCTCCCCGAATGACGGGCCCCTTGGGGGTCTCCGCGGCCGGCCGGTCCTTCGCGACTCGTGGCGGCCTCGCAGCATTCTGCACCGAACGCCGCCGGACGGAAGGGCCGCCGCCCCTCGCCTCGCGGCGCCGGGCGTCGTAGACGGGCCGCTCCGTCACCCTCCGAGTCCGCCCGTTGCGCCTGATCCAGATCACCCACCACGACCTCGACGGCTACGGCGCCTCGACGGTCGCCGCCGCCTGCGCCCCGGTCGAGCGCGTCGTCCACGTGCCCCGCTACAGCGATGTCGGCCCGGTCTTCGAGGACGAGATCCGGCGCCTCGGCCGCGCGGCGGAGCGCGAGATCCTGCTGATGACCGACCTCGGCCTGGAGGAGCAGACCATCGCGGGCCTGAAGAAGTTCGCCGCGATGAACCGGCGCCGCGAGGACGGGCAGAAGCACCGCCTCGTGGTCCTCGACCACCACGCCTCCTCCCTCGACCAGATGCGGCGCCTGGGCCTGGACGCGGCGCCCGACGCCGAGCGGCCGGCGCTCCACCGGATCGACCTGGGCGACCCCGAGATCGCCGTGCTGATCGAGGACGACATCTGCGCCACGCGGATGGCCTTCGAGCACCGGGCCCTGTTCGCCGCGCACGAGCCCGCGACCGACCTGTCGAGCCTGCTCACCGCGGTCGATGCCCTCGACCTCTGGCGCAAGGAGAGCCCCGCCTTCCGGGGCGGCCTCGCCCTGGACGAGCTGTTCTGGGAGGTCGTGTCGAGCTACGTGCCGGTCGGGCATCCCTGGCACGACCGGTTCGTGTCCGAGATCCTGCTCGCGGCCGCCGCCGCCCTGCGGGACGGGGCGAGCCCGGCCGAGCTGGAGCGCCGCGCCTCGGCGCTGCGCGCCGGCGTGGTCGACACCCTGCTGCGCGACGCGCCGGACGACGACCCGGCGCTGACGACGCGCATGCGGCTCGCCCGGGCGCTCGCCCGCTCGGATTCCCTGTTCCGCCCGCTGAAGGACGGCACGCTCCTGTCCTTCGCGCTCGATTCGGGTACCTTCCAGCGGGTCTCCGACCTGATCATGGACGCGGGCCGGGCCAAGCGCGTGGTCAACGTCCAGCGGATGGGCACGCTGTCGTTCCGGTCCAACGACGGCACGGCGCTCGACGGCGCCCGCCTGTTCCGCGGCGGCGGCCACCGCGACGCGGCGGGCGGCCGGCTCCAGAGCGGCTCGGCCTTCTCGATGGCGGACGCGATCGCCCAGGTGGAGCCGGTGCTGAACCCGGAGAAGCCCGCGGGTTCGGACAGCCCCTTCGCGGCGCTGAAGAACTGGAAGGGCTGAGCGACCGGCCTAGAGCCGGAAATCCTCGCCGAGATAGAGCCGGCGCGCGTCCGGGTTCGCGACGATCTCCTCGGGCGTGCCCTCGGTGAGAATGCGGCCGGAATGGGCGATGTAGGCGCGGTCGATCAGGCCCAGCGTCTCGCGGACGTTGTGGTCGGTGATCAGCACGCCGATGCCGCGCTGCTTCAGGTGCTTCACGAGGTCCTGGATGTCGCCGACCGCGATCGGGTCGATGCCCGCGAAGGGCTCGTCCAGCAGCATGAAGGTCGGCGACGAGGCGAGCGCCCGGGCGATCTCGCAGCGCCGCCGCTCGCCGCCCGAGAGCGCGATCGAGGGCGACTTGCGCAGGCGCGCGATGTCGAACTCCTCCAGCAGCGAGTCGAGCTTGCGCGCGCGCGCCTTGCGGTCCGGCTCGACCACTTCCAGCACCGCCCGGATGTTGTCCTCCACGGTGAGCCCGCGGAAGATCGAGGCCTCCTGCGGCAGGTAGCCGATCCCGAGCCGCGCCCGCTGGTACATGGGCAGGTGCGTGATCGGCAGGCCGTCCAGGGTGATGTGGCCGCGATCGGCCGCCACCAGCCCGGTGATCATGTAGAAGATCGTGGTCTTGCCGGCGCCGTTCGGCCCGAGCAGCCCGACGGCCTCGCCGGTGCGCACGGTGAGGCCGGCCTCGTGGACGACCGTGCGGGCGCCGTAGCTCTTGCGCAGGCCGCGCACGCTGAGGATGCCGAGACCGCCCTCCTCGGCCGCGGACCAGCCGTCGGCCTCGGCCGGCTGTTCGGCCTGCCGCGCGCGCCGGCCGAACAGCCGGCCGAGCCAGCCCGTCCGGGCCGGCTCCTGCGGGCCCGCCTGGAACGCCACGGCGCCGCTCAATCGACCTGCGCCTTCGGCCTGGGCGGCGGCTGGCCGCAGCCCTTCGCCTTGCCGTCCTTGGCGTCGGACTTCTCGCCGGGCACGAACAGGGCCGAGACGCGGCCGCCCGCCACCGGGTCCATGTTCGCGCGTCCGGTGTTCATGTCGTAGACCAGCCGCTGCCCGCGGGTGACGTTCTGGCACTGGCTCAGGACGACGTTGCCGGTCAGCACGATCCGCTTGGCGTCCTGGTCGAACACCGCGTGATCGCCCGTGGCGACCTGGTCCTTCTGCACCACCGTCACCGGCCCGGCGCAGTCGACCTTCTGGATCCCGTTCTCGGCGGGGTTCCGCGGCGCCGCGTCGGCGCCCTCGTCCCGCGCCTCAGGCTTGGCGTCGCCCTTGGCGCCCTTGCCGGGCGCGTCCTTGCCGCGCTTGTAGGTCACCGTCATGGTCGAGCAGCGGATGGTGCTGTCGCCCTGCACGGCCACGACGTTGCCGGCGAAGACCGCCTTGTTCTCCCGGTCGAACACGTCGAGCCGGTCGGCGTCGATCTTGATCGGATCCTTGCCGCCGCCGCCGATATTGCCGAAGGGCGAGTCCTTGCGCGCCGGCTTCTCGGCCAGCGCCGGGCCGGCGAGGACCAGCCCGGCCGCCAGGGCGGCGCAGAGGAGGCGGGCGGCGCTCATCGGGCACCGTCCGCGGCTTCGGCGTCCGAGGTCAGGATGCGGGCCTGGGGCTTCTCCCCCGGCGCGTCGCTGACGATGACCACGTGGACGTTGCCCACGAAGGAGATCCGCTTGCCGTTCTCGACGACGTCGAGGGTGTCGGCCTTCACGTTGGCCCGCGCGCTCGAGACGGTGACGGGCTCCTGCGAGCTGATGGAGCCGGTCTTGAACGCGACGGCGGCGGAGCGCAGGCGCGCCTCCTCGCCCTTGTCGGTCCAGATGCGGATGTCGTCCTTCAGGTCGAGCGCCTCGCGGGCGGTGTCGAACAGGCCCGACGTCGCCGAGAGGCGGGCGATGCCGCCCTGGTCGTCGGTGGCGATGTGGCCGCGCATCTGCTGCAGCTCGATCTGGCTCGGCTTGCGGACATCCTGGAGGGCGGCGTCGGCCGTCACCTCGTAGCCGCGCGTGCCCTGGCGGAAGCCCGAGAGCCGCGGGTTCTCCATGCGGACCTTGGAGCCGGCCAGCGTCACCGGGCCGACCGAGACGCCCGGCAGCTGCGCCGCGAAGGGATTGAATAGGTAGCCCAGCAGCAGCGCCACCGCGCCGCCGGCGACCACCGGAATCAGCCGGCGCATGGTGCGCACGCGTCCGCTGTGGCGGTACGCCCGGGCGTGGGCCCGGGTCCGCGCCGCCGCGACCGCCTGTCCGTTGCCGGCTTCAGCCTCGACCGGGTTCATGCAGCGTCCGTGAGGCGCGCCCGAGGCGCGCGAGAGGGTTCGGCTCAGACGCCTGCGGCCCCCACCGCGCCCGCGCCTTCGGCCGGGCAATGATCCCGACCGGTGGCGAAGTTATGGCTCGACCATTTCCGAATGATCAACCGAACCCACAATCATCCCGAACGGATGTGTGTGGAGACACACGCCGCGCGCGGCGTCCCGGCAGCGCGCGGCGCGGGTCTCCGTAGTCCTACGCGCCCCGCGCGGCCGCGAGCGCCGCCGCCACCGTGCGGGCGAAGGCCGCCGGGTCGCGGGGGCTGTCGCCGTCCTGGATGCGGGCGAGGTCGAGGAGCGTGCCGGCGGCCTGCGGCACCTCCGATTCGGGTGCCGCGGCCAGCGCCCGAATCAGCGGGTGGCGCGGGTTGATCTCCAGGACCGGCTGCCCGGCACCGGCCCGCCCGGCCCGGCGCATGAGCCGCTGCATCTGCAGGTCGGGTCCGCCGGTGCCGGCCGAGAGGACCACGGCCGAATCGACGAGCCGGTCGGTGGTGCGCACGTCCGAGACCTCGGCGCCGAGCGCCGTCTTCACGGCGGCGACGAAGGCGTCGATGCCCTCCGGCGCCTCCGGCTGCTCGCCCTCCGGCGCGAACTTCGACAGGTCGAGGCCGCCCTTGGTGATCGAGCGGAGCGGCTTCTCGTCGAAGGTGCCGAGCTGATCGGGCCAGAAGGCGTCGACGTGGTCGGAGAGGAGCAGCACCTCGAGGCCGCGGGCCCGGAAGCCCTCCAGCTGCGGCGACGACTTGAGCGCCTCGGCGTCGTCGGCGACGAGGTAGTAGATCGCCTCCTGGCCGTCCTTCATGCGGGACACGTAGTCGGGCAGCGAGGTCCAGCCCTCGACCGCCGAGGAGCGGAAGCGCAGGAGCGGCGCGATCTCGCCCCGGCGCTCGAAATCCTCGTAGATGCCCTCCTTGAGGACGGGGCCGAAATTCTCCCAGAAGGACTGGTAGCCCTCCGCGTCCTTGGCGCGGGTGGTGAGTTCGGAGACGACGCGCCCGGTGACCGCGCGGCGGATCCGGGCGAGCGCCGGGGTCGATTGCAGCATCTCGCGGGAGACGTTCAGCGGCAGGTCCTCGGTGTCGACGACGCCCTGGACGAAGCGCAGCCACGGCGGCAGCAGCTCGGCCTCGTCGGTGATGAACATCCGCCGGACATGCAGCCGGACCTTGCTCTGGCGCTCGTTCTCGAGGGCCTGGAACGGCTTCGAGCCGGGGATGAACAGAAGCGCGGAGAACTCGAGCTGCCCCTCGGCGCGCCAGTGGAGCGTCGCCCACGGCTTGTCGAAGTTCATGCCGATGGAGTGGTAGAATTCCTCGTACTGCTCCTCGGTGACCTCGGACTTCGCCTTGCGCCAGAGCGCGGTGCCCTGGTTGGCCGACTCGTCCTTGCCGTCGCGCACGACGGCGATCGGCACCGTGATGAAGTCGGCCCATTTCCGCACGAGATGGTCGAGGCGGTAGGGCTCGAGGTACTCGTCGGCATCCGCCTTGAGGTGCAGCACGATGTCGGTGCCGGGCTCGGCCCGCGTCGCCGGCTCCAGCGTGTAGCTGCCCTGCCCCTCCGAGGCCCAGGTCCAGGCCTCGTCGCTGCCGGCGCGGCGCGACGTGACGGTGACGCGGTCGGCGACCATGAAGGCCGAGTAGAAGCCGACGCCGAACTGGCCGATCAGGCTCGGCCGGTCCTCGGCCTTGGCGGATTCGAGCGTCTGCGAGAAGGCCCGCGTGCCGGAGCGCGCGATGGTGCCGAGGTTGGTGGCGAGATCCTCCTTGGTCATGCCGATGCCGGCGTCCGACACGGTCAGGGTCCGCGGCTCCTTGTCGGGCGCGATGCGGACCTTGGCGTCCGGCGGCAGCGCGCTCGCCGCCGAGGTCAGGGCCTCGAACCGCCGCCGGTCCATGGCGTCGGCCGCGTTGGCGACGAGTTCGCGCAGGAAGATCTCGCGGTCGGAGTAGAGCGCGTGCACGACGAGGTCGAGGAGGCGTCCCACCTCCGCCCCGAATTCGTGCCGCTCGATCGTCTCGCTCACGGGTGATGCCTCCGCTGTGGGGAAATTGCGGTGGCGATATGCTGGCGAACGGGGCCGTTTTCAATGCGAAAGACGGCCGGCCCCGGCCTCCGACGCGCGCCTCGGGCAGCGCCCCCGCGCGCCGCGGCCGGTCAGATCTCGATCTCGGTGCCCACCTCGACGATCTGCCGGGTCGGCAGGCCGAAATGGGCGCCGGTGCGCTCGGCGTTCCGCTTCATGAAGGCGAACAGGCCCTCCCGCCACGGCGCCATGCCGGGATGGGTCGGCGACGGGATCACCACCTCGTGGCCCACGAAATACGTCATGTCCTCCAGATATTCCGGCGGCAGCAGCCCGCTCGCCACCGCGCATTGCAGCCCCTCGGGGATCGAGGCGGTCTGCATGAAGCCGTAGCGCAGCACGACGCGCTCCATGCCGGGCGTGTACTTCGAGATCGCCTTGCGGATCCCCTGCGCCACCAGCGTGACCTGCGCCCGCTCGCTCGCCGGGATCACCGGCTCCTCCTCGTAGACGACGGTGATCAGCAGGATCCGCTCGTGCAGGCAGCGGCTGCGCTCCAGCAGGCGGCCGAGCGCCATCGGGATGCCCTCGGTGGCGGCGGTCAGGAAGGCCGCGGTGCCGGGCAGCGTCACCGGCGGGTGCGAGCCGAGGCTGGAGAGGAAGGAGGCCTCGGACATGCGCATGGTCTGGCGGACGGATTCGAGGACGTGGTTGCCCTTCATCCAGGTCAGCATCAGGAAGGCCACCACGCCGGCGAGCAGCAGCGGAAACCAGCCGCCCTCGAACAGCTTCACGCTGTTGGCGGAGAAGAACACGAGGTCGATGCCGAGGAAGAAGCCGTTGACCGCGAGGACCAGGATCGGGTTGTAGCCCCAGCGGAGCGCGATCAGCGCGGCGAGGAGCGTGGTGATGCCCATGAGCGCCGAGACCGCGATGCCGTAGGCGCCGGCCAGGGCGTCGGAGGAGCCGAACACCACCACGGCCGTCAGGGTCGCCACGGCGAGCAGCCAGTTCACCGCCGGCACGTAGATCTGGCCGCGCTCGTCCTCATCGGTGTGCACCACCCGCATCATCGGCATGAAGCCGAGCTGGATCGACTGCTGGGTGAGCGAGTAGACCCCCGAGATCACCGCCTGCGAGGCGATGACGGTCGCCATCGTGGCGAGCGCCACCAGCGGGTAATGCGCCCAGTCCGGCGCGAGCCGGTAGAACGGGTTCTCGATCGCGCTCGGGTCGGCGATGATCAGCGCGCCCTGGCCGCAATAGTGGATCAGCAGCGCCGGCAGCACGAGGCCGAACCACGCGATCCGGATCGCCGGGGCGCCGAAATGGCCGAGATCGGCGTACATCGCCTCGCCGCCGGTCACCGCCAGGAAGGCCGCGCCGAGCATCAGGAAGCTGACATGCCAGCCGGCATGGATCAGGAAGTCCACCGCCCGGAACGGGTTGGCCGCCGCCAGGATCTCCGGCGCGTGCAGGATGCTCGGGACCGCGAGCAGGACCAGGACGACGAACCAGACGAGCATGACCGGTCCGAACACCCGCCCGATGGCGGCGACGCCCTTGTGCTGGACCAGGAACAGCCCGACCAGGATGGCGAGGGTGATCGGCACGACGTACGGCCCGAGCGCCGGCGCGTCGACCTTCAGGCCCTCGATCGCCGACAGCACCGAGATCGCCGGCGTGATCGCGCCGTCGCCGTAGAGCAGGGCCGCGCCGACCAGCCCGACCACCAGCAGCAGCGCCTTCCACGTCCCCGGCCTGGCATGCCGCGCGCCGAGCAGCGCCAGCATGGCGACGATGCCGCCCTCGCCGCGGTTGTCGGCGCGCAGGATCAGCACCGCGTATTTCAGCGACACGATCAGGATCAGCGACCACAGGATCAGCGACACCGCGCCGGTGGCCGCCACCGGCACCGAGGCGCCGCCGCTGGTCGCGGCCTTCACCGCCTCCTTGAACGCGTAGAGCGGGCTCGTGCCGATATCGCCGTACACGACGCCCAGCGCGCCCAGCATCAGCGCGCCGCCGGGCCCGTGCCGGACCGCGCCGGGCTTGCGCGCCACCGGCGCCGCCGGACGATCGACCGCCGGGGCAGCCGCGGAAGGCAGGGCTTGGCTCACGGTCGGGTCCGGTCGATGGCGTCGCGGTTGGCCGAAATCTTAGCGAGTCGGTCGCGCGGTGATAGACTCGGCAGATCTCCCGAGCGACCGCGGCGAAGACTTGTCACCCGAACGTGATGACAGTCGAGCGACCGCTTCGGCCCCGCCGCGCCGGCGGCGCGCGGGGCCCGCCGGTCAGGCGGCGTCGAGCCCCAGGTCGATGATCGCCGCCGAATGGGTGATCCAGCCGCAGGAGATCAGGTCGACCCCCGAGGCCGCGACGGCCCCGACCGTCTCGCGGGTGATCCGGCCCGACGCCTCGGACAGGGCGCGCCCGTCGATCATCGCCACGGCGCGGCGGAGCAGGTCGGGCCCCATATTGTCGAGGAGCACCGCGTCGATCCCGACCGACAGGGCCTCCTCCAGCTGCTCCAGGCTGTCGACCTCGCACTCGATCTTCACCAAGTGGCCGGCCCGGGACCGGGCGCGCTCGATCGCCGGGACGATGCCGCCGGCCACCGCCACGTGGTTGTCCTTGATCAGCACCGCGTCGTCGAGGCCGAAGCGGTGGTTCGAGCCGCCGCCGGCCCGGACCGCGTGCTTCTCCAGGGCGCGCAGGCCCGGCGTCGTCTTGCGGGTGCAGACGATCGAGGCCTTGCCGTGCGGGCGCGCGGCCTCGACGAGGCCGTGGGTGGCGGTGGCCACGCCCGACATCCGGCAGAGCAGGTTCAGCGCCACGCGCTCGGCCGTCAGGATCGCCCGCGCCGGCCCCTCGAGGCGCAGCACCACGTCGCCCGGCGCCACGCGGGCGCCGTCGCCGCGCTCGACCGTCACGGTGACGGCCGGGTCCACCAGCGCGAAGGCGATGGCGGCGGCGTCGGTGCCCGAGATGACGCCGTCCTGCCGGGAGGCGATCACGCCGCGCATCCGCTCGCCCGGGGGCACGATGGCGTCGGTGGTGATGTCGCCGGCCCGGCCGAGATCCTCCAGCAGGGCGGCGCGCACCACGGGCTCCACGAGGAGCCGCGGCAGGGGGAGGATCTCATCGGAGAGAACCGACTGGGTCATGGCGTCAGCGCCTCCTCGGCGGACGGGGTCGCGGCGATCGGGTCGGCCAGCGCGGCCTCGGTGTGCGCGGCCGCGGCGAGATGGGGGAAGTCGCTGCGCCAGTGGGCGCCGCGGCTCTCCCGGCGGGCGAGCGCGCCGCGGGCGATGAGCAGCGCCACGAGGGCGGCGTCGCAGGTCTCAGCCCCCGCCTCGAGGACAGCGACGGCTTCCTCGAGGCCGGCGGCGTCGCGCACGACGCCGACCCTGCGCTCCATCAGCGCGCGGATCGCCGGCAGGTCGCCGGCGGCGCGGACAGACACGGCCTCGGGCACGATCGCGGCGGGCGGCGGCGCGTCGAGCCCGTCGGCGATGAAGCGCGCGTAGGCGAGCCCCTCCAGCAGGGAGTTGCTGGCAAGGCGGTTGGCGCCGTGGAGGCCCGTCGAGGAGACCTCGCCGCAGGCGTAGAGGCCCGGCACCGAGGTGGCGCCGTACCCGTCCACCTTCACGCCGCCCATGTGGTAGTGCGCCGCCGGGCGGACCGGGATCGCCTGCACGGCGGGGTCGATGCCGGCGGCGGCGCAGAGCCCCGCCACGGTCGGGAAGCGCGTCGGCATCGCGGCGCCGAGCGCGCCGCGGGCGTCGAGATAGACCGTGCGGCCCCGCTGCAGCGCCTGGAAGATGCCGCGGGCGACCACGTCGCGCGGCGCGAGGTCGCCGCCCGCGATGCCGGCCATCACGGCGGCGCCGGTCTCGTCGCTGAGGCGGGCGCCCTCGCCGCGCAGAGCTTCGGTCGCGAGCGGCATCGGGTCGGCGCCGGCCGCGATGGCGGTCGGGTGGAACTGCACGAACTCCATGTCGCGCATCACTGCGCCGGCCCGGGCGGCGAGCGCCAGCCCGCGGCCGACGGCGCCCGGCGGGTTGGTGGTCGCCGCGTAGAGGGCGCCGACGCCGCCGGTGGCGAGCACCACCGCGCGGGCCGGGATGCGGAACAGCGCGCCGTCGCGCTCGGCGACGATGCCGGCCACCGCCCCGCGCGTGTCCCGGAGCAGGTCGCAGGCCCGCGCCATGACGACCTCCACGGACGGCGCCGACAGCACGGCCCGCACGAGCCCTTCGAGGACGCGGGCGCCGGTGGCGTCGCCGCCGGAGCGGACGATGCGGCGGCGGCCGTGGGCCGCCTCGAGCCCGAGGGCCAGCGCGCCGTCGTCGGTGCGGTCGAACGGGACGCCGATCCGCACGAGCCAGTCGATCAGCGCGGGGCCCTCCGCGGCGACCCGGAGCGCCACGTCGGGCTCGGTTAGCCCGGCGCCGGCGGCCTCCGTGTCGGCGGCGTGGAGCGCCGCCGCGTCGTCGGCGCCGACCGCGGCCGCGATGCCGCCCTGGGCCCAGCCGGTGGCGGTGCCGAGGCCGAGGGCCGAGGCCGTGACCAGCGTCACCGGGCGGGGCGCGAGGCGCAGCGCGACGCTGAGGCCCGCGACGCCGCCGCCGACCACGACGACGCGGTCGGCGCTGTTGGGGGAGATCGCGTTCATCGTGTGCGCACCTCGAGCATGCGCTCGACCGCGGCCCGGGCGCGGTCGGCGAGCGCCGGGTCGACCGTAACCTCGTGGGTCATCGTCTCGAGCGACCGCCGGATGTTGCGCAGGCTCATCCGCTTCATGTGCGGGCACATGTTGCAGGGCTTGATGAACTCGATGTCCGGGTTCTGCGCCGCGATGTTGTCCGCCATGGAGCACTCGGTGACGAGCACCACTTGCTTCGGCCGCTTCTCGACGACGAAGTCCATCATCATCGCGGTGGAGCCCGAGAAGTCCGATTCGGCCACCACGTCCGGCGGGCATTCCGGGTGCGCGATCACGGTCACCCCGGGATAGCTGTCGCGGACGTCGCGGATGTCGGCCGGGGTGAAGCGCTCGTGCACCTCGCAGTGGCCGGCCCAGGTCAGGATCTCGACCTCCGGGATCTCGGCCTGGACGTTCTGCGCGAGGAACTCGTCGGGGATCATGAGGACGCGGGGGGCGTTCAGCGACCTGACCACCGCGACGGCGTTGCCGGAGGTGCAGCACAGGTCGGACTCGGCTTTCACGGCCGCCGAGGTGTTCACGTAGGTCACGATCGGCACGCCCGGGTATTTGGCGCGCAGGCCGCGCACGTCTGCGGCGGTGATCGAATCGGCCAGCGAGCAGCCGGCGCCCATGTCGGGGATGAGCACGGTCTTGCTCGGGTTCAGGAGCTTGGCCGTCTCGGCCATGAAGTGGACGCCCGCCAGCACGATCACGTCGGCGTTCACGTTCACCGCCTCGCGGGCCAGCGCGAGGCTGTCGCCCACGATGTCGGCCACCGTGTGGAAGATCTCGGGCGCCTGGTAGTTGTGCGCCAGGATCACGGCGTTGCGCTCCCGCTTCAGGCGCAGGATCGCCTCGATGTCGGGGGCGAGCGCCGGCCACTCGATCGCGGGGACGTGCCGGCTGACGCGTGCGTACAGATCCGGAAGGGGCAGGCCCGGGATCGTCGTGCGGGAGACGGGTGCAACGGTCGCCGTCATGGCGTCCTCCATTATGCTCAGTTTGAGCATTGTGCCGTCTAACTTATGGGGGCCGGACGCGCCTGTCCAGATATGCTAGCTGTGAGCATAAATCTTTTGCGGTGCGATGTTACGCTGCGCCGCCGAAGGCTCGAGCGCTCAGCAGAAGGTCGCCGGGTCAGGTCCGATCCGGCCGTCGGCCCGGTCGAGGCCGGCGATCCGCGCCATCTCGTCCGCGCCGAGCTCAAAATCGAACAGCGCGATATTTTCGGCGATGCGCCGCGGGGTGGCGGTCTTGGGGATCGCCACGCATCCGATCTGGATCTGCCAGCGGAGCACCACCTGGGCGGGCGTCTTCCCGTGCGCTTCCGCGATTGCGAGGATGACCGGGTCGTTCAGCTCCTTGCCCCGGCCGAGCGGGCTCCACGACTCGGTCACGATCCCGTGACGGGCGTCCTCCGCGCGCGGTTCTTTGCGCTGGAAATAGGGGTGCAGCTCGATCTGGTTGACGGCCGGGGCCACGTCGGTCTCGCCGATCAGCGTGGCGAGGTGCTCGGGCGAGAAGTTCGACACGCCGATGGACTTCGCGCGGCCCTCCTTCCGGAGCTCGATCAGCGTCTTCCAGGTCTCGACGAACAGGCGACGCTGCGGGCACGGCCAGTGGATCAGGTACAGGTCGACATAGGGGAGACCGAGTTGCCGCAGGCTCTCGTCGAAGGCGCGCCTCGCCTCGTCGCGGCCCTGGCGATCGTTCCAGAGCTTCGTGGTGAGGAAGATCTCCTCGCGGGGGATCCCCGCGTCCCGGATGCCGCGCCCGACGCCCGCCTCGTTGCCGTACGCCGCGGCCGTGTCGATAAGCCGATAGCCGGCGCGGAGGGCCTGTCCGACGAGATCCGGAGCCTGGGCGTCCGAGAGCTGCCAGCAGCCGTAGCCGATCTGCGGGATGTGTCGGCCGTCGTTGAGCGGCAGGGTCGGGATAGCCATGAGGCGAGGCTCCGGTGTCGTGGTCCGATCAACCCAAACGCTCGCAGCGGGACGCGTTCCAAGGCGTCCCCGTTCTCGCGAGCGCAGCGAAGCAAGGACGGAGCGATCGGGTCACGACATGGGTCCAGCGCCCGAAGCGGCGGAGCCGCGCTGAACGGGCGCAGTCTGGACAGGATCTAATCCATCCGGCCGGACGTTGGCGCACCAGATTCCAAGCTGCGCGCGGCGTCCCACGCGCGGTGCACGGGCTGGATGGCAGCATGACAGACGCGACTCCGACGAAGCCGCTCGCGCTGACGCGGCGGGCCGTGGTGGAGGGCTGTGCGGTGGCCGGCGCACTCGGCGCCCTCGGGTTCCGGCCCAGTCCCGCGATGTCCGCGGCGGCGCCGGGCGATCCGGCTCCGCAGACCGTGCCGGTGCGGCTCAGCATCAATGGCCAACCGCACGATCTCGTCCTCGACACCCGCACGACGCTCCTCGACGCTCTGCGCGAGCACCTCGCGCTCACCGGCACCAAGAAGGGCTGCGATCACGGCCAGTGCGGGGCCTGCACGGTCCTGGTCGACGGCCGGCGGATCAATTCCTGCCTGACGCTCGCGGCGATGCACGAGGGCGACCCGATCACCACGATCGAGGGCTTGGCGGACGGGGACAAGCTCCACCCGATGCAGGCGGCGTTCCTGGAGCATGACGGCTTCCAGTGCGGCTACTGTACGCCGGGCCAGATCTGCTCGTCGGTCGGCATGCTGAGCGAGGCCAAGGCCGGCTGGCCGAGCCACGTGACCGAGGACGTCGCGGCGACTCCGACACTCAGCGACGCCGAGATCCGCGAGCGGATGAGCGGCAACATCTGCCGCTGCAGCGCCTACCCGAACATCGTCGCGGCGATTCGCGACGCCGCTGCCACCAAACTCTGAGGAGGCGCAGATGAAGGCCTTTGCCTACGAGCGCCCCGCCACCGTGCAGGACGCCGCGAAGCTCGCGGCCGAGCGGCCGAACGCCAAGTTCATCGCTGGCGGCACCAACCTTCTCGACCTTATGAAGCTCCAGATCGAGACTCCGGCCACGTTGATCGACGTCAACCGGCTGCCGCTCGACACGGTCGAGGCCACGCAGGATGGCGGCCTGCGCATCGGCGCGCTCGTCCGCAACGCCGACCTCGCCGCCGACCCACGGGTCCGGAAGGACTACGCCGTGCTGGCGAAGGCGCTGCTCGCCGGCGCCTCGGGCCAGTTGCGCAACAAGGCGACGACGGCCGGCAACCTGCTCCAGCGGACGCGGTGCTACTATTTCTACGACACCGCTATGCCCTGCAATAAGCGTGAGCCCGGCTCGGGCTGCTCGGCGATCGGCGGGTTCAACCGCATCATGGCGGTGGTCGGCGCGAGCGAGGCCTGCATCGCCACCAACCCGTCCGACATGAACGTCGCCATGCGGGCCCTCGACGCGACCGTGGAGACCGTCAACCCGGACGGGCAGGCGCGCAGCATCCCGATCGCCGACTTCCACCGGCTGCCCGGCGACACGCCGCAGATCGAGACCGAGCTGCGCAAGGGCGAGATCATCACGGCCGTGACGCTGCCGAGGCCGGTGGCCGGTACCCACATCTACCGGAAGGTCCGCGACCGGGCGTCCTACGCCTTCGCGACCGTGTCGGTGGCCGCCGTGATCGCGGGCGCCGAAGGCGGCAAGCCTCAGGCCGCGCGGCTGGCCTTCGGCGGCCTGGCGCACAAGCCCTGGCGGGTGGCCGAGGCCGAGACGGCGCTGGTGCAGACCGGCTCGGCCGACGCCGCCGCCGACGCGGTGCTCAACGGCGCCCGCGGCTACGGCAGCAACGACTTCAAGATCCCGCTGACGCGCCGGACCCTTCGGGCCGTCGTGGCGCAGGCGACCCGCGCGTAGATCCCGGCAAGGACCGTTCCCATGGAGATGAACCAGCCGATCGGCCGGACGCCCCTCGACGACCGGCCCGACGGGCTCGTCGGCAAGCCGCTGAGCCGGGTCGAAGGCAAGCTCAAGGTCACGGGTCACGCGCCCTACGCGTACGAGACCCGGGCCCTCGAGAACCCCGCCTACGGCTTCATCGTGCCGGCGGCGATCGCTTCCGGCACGATCCGGTCGATCGACGCGGAGGCCGCCCGCAAGGCGCCCGGCGCGATCCTGGTGATGACCCACGAGAACGTGCCCGAGCAGGGCGAGAAGAAGGAGCAGGTCTGGCCGCAGCTCCAGGGGACGGAGATCCGGTTCTACGGGCAGCCGGTCGCCTTCGTGGTCGCCGAGACCTTCGAGCAGGCGCGCGCCGCCGCGATGCTGGTCAAGGTCCGGTACGACGCGGCCAAGCCCAAGGGGCTGCTCAAGGACAGCTTGGCGGCGGCCTACGAGCCGAAGCCGGTCAACTCGCCGCCGGATTCCAAGCTCGGCGACTTCGACGCCGCCTTCGCGGCCGCACCGGTCAAGCTCGACGTGGAGTATGTCACGCCGAACCAGATCCACGCGCAGATGGAGCCGCACGCCACCATCGCGTCCTGGGAGGGCGACGGGGTCGTGCTCTACACGGCCAACCAGATGCCGAACCGGGGCCAGAAATCCCTCGGCTCGGTGCTCAAGCTCCACCCCGAGAAGGTGCGCATCGTCAGCCCCTATATCGGCGGCGGATTCGGCGCGAAACTGCAGGTCCAGCCGGAGGCGACGCTCGCGATCCTGGCCTCGAAGGTGATCCAGCGTCCCGTGAAGGTCGCGCTCACCCGGCAGCAGGAGTTCCACGTCGCGACCCACCGGACTGACACGATCCAGCGGATCCGCCTCGGCGCCGACCGCGACGGCCGTCTCTCCGCGATCAGCCACGAATCCTGGTCCGACACCGCCGAGGGCGACGGGTTCTTCGAGACCTCGGCCAACGTCACCCGCTCCCTGTACGCCGCGCAGAACCGCGTGACGCGCCATCGGCTGGTCAACCTCAACATGCCGATCGCCTCGGCGATGCGCGCTCCCGGGGAGGCCGTAGGCCAGCTCGCCTTCGAGTGCGCCATGGACGAGCTCGCCGAGCAGCTGAAGATCGACCCGATCGAACTCCGGGTGCGCAACGAGCCGGCCGAGGATCCCGAGAAGAAGGTCCCGTTCTCGACCCGCAAGCTGGTGCCCTGCATGCGCGAGGGCGCGCGCCTGTTCGGCTGGGACAAGCGGCAGGCCGCGGGCTCCCGGCGCGAGGGCAACTGGCTCGTCGGCATGGGCATGTCGGCGGCCGCGCGCCTCAACCCGCTGATGCCGTCCGCCGCGAAGGTCCGCCTCGGGCCGGACGGCGTGCTGGTGGTGCGGATGGCGATGACCGATCCCGGCACCGGCACCTACACGATCCTGACCCAGATCGCCGGCGAGATGCTGGGGCTGCCGCCCGAGCGCGTGCGGGTCGAGATGGGCGACACCGACTTCCCGTTCGCGTCCGGCTCCGGGGGATCCTTCGGCGCCGGCTCGGCGGGCTCGGCGCTCTACGTCGCCTGCGACAACCTCCGGCAGGCCCTGCTCAAGGCCGGCGACCTCAACCCGGACGGCGCCACCTTCCGCGACGGCGCGGTCACATCCGGCAACCGCACCGAGTCGCTCACCGATCTCGCCAAGTCCGGGCTGGAGGCCTCCGGCGAGATCAAGCCCGGCGAGATGAAGCAGAAGTTCTCGCAGTACTCGTACGGAGCGCACTTCGCCGAGGTCGGGGTCGACGTCGATACCGGCGAGATCCGGCTCCGGCGGATGCTCGGCGTGTTCACCGGCGGGCGCATCCTCAACGCCAAGACCGCGCGCAGCCAGGCGATCGGCGGCATGACCTTCGGCGTCGGCGCGGCGCTGATGGAGGATGCGGTGGTCGATCCGCGCTACAGCTACTTCGTCAACCACGACATGGCCGAGTACCACGTGCCGGTCCACGCCGACCTTCCGGAGATCGACGCGGTGTTCCTGCCGGAGCTCGACGACAAGGCGAACCCGCTGAAGAGCAAGGGGCTCGGTGAGCTCGGCATCTGCGGCGCCGGCGCCTCGCTCGCCAACGCGATCTACAACGCCACCGGGATCCGGGTCCGCGACTACCCGATGACCCTCGACAAGATGCTCAAGGGCTTCGAGGAGCAGGAGGGCCAGGCGCAGCGGCGGACCTGAGGGCCAGACTGCCCGGGGGCCGCGCTCGCCGGCGGAGCGACGGCCCCAGTTGACGCAAGCGCGCCCAGGCGGGACACCCGGCGAAAAGCCGCCCGCGGGGAGCGCCCGGTGTCCGACAGCCAGCACGATGACCGCCGTCCGCCGGCCCGCTTCAACGCGGCGCGGTACTGCCTCGCCGAGAACGCGCGCCTTCGTCCCGACAAGACCGCCCTGGTGATGGTCGGCGACGGCACCGCGGACCGCCTCAGCTTCGGCGAAGTCGAGCGGGCGGTGCGCGGCATCGCGGCGGGTCTCCTCGGCCTCGGCCTGAGGCCCGGCGACCGGGTGATGATCCGGATGGGCAACGAGGCCGACTACGTCCTCGTCTACTTCGGCGCCCTGGCGGCCGGCCTCGTGGCGCTGCCGTCCTCGCCACAGCTCACCGAGAGCGAGGCGGCGTTCCTCATGGACAATTCCGGGGCCGCCGCCGTGGTGATCGGAAGCGGCTGCACGGTCGCGCCCGAGGCCCTGGGCGGGCGCCTCCTGCTCGACGCCGCCGCGGTCTCTGCCCTGAAGGCTGGCCCGCCCCTGCCCGACTACGCCGACACCGCCGCCGACGACCCGGCGATGCTGATCTACACCTCTGGCACGACGAGCCGGCCGAAGGGCGTGCTGCACGCCCACCGCGCCGCCTACGGCCGCCGCCCCATGCTGGACCACTGGCTCGGGCTCACCGAATCCGACGTGATGCTCCACGCCGGCACCATGAACTGGACCTACACGCTGGGCGTCGGCCTGAGCGATCCCTGGTCGGTGGGCGCGACCGCGGTGCTCTACAATGGCCCGCGCGATCCCGGGGTCTGGCCGCGCCTGATCGCGGCGTACGGCGCGACCCTGTTCGCCGCCGTCCCGACGCTCTACCGCCAGATCCTCAAGTACGGCGACCTCGGCGCCCACGACCTGTCGAGCCTCCGCCACGGCTGCACGGCCGGCGAGCCCCTCGCGGTGGAGCTGCTGGAGGCCTGGGGTCAGGCCACCGGCAAGCCCCTCTACGAGGCGCTGGGGATGAGCGAGGTCTCGACCTACATCTCCAGCGGCCCGACCATCCCGGTGCGCCCCGGCTCGCCCGGCAAGCCGCAGCCGGGCCGGCGGGTGGCGATCCTGCCCGTGGCGGGCGAGCCCGTGCCGCTCCCGGCCGGAGAGAGCGGGCTCCTCGCCGTCCACCGGACCGAGCCAGCGCTGATGCTCGGCTACTGGAACCGGCCGGAGGAAGAGGCGGAGGTCATGCGCGGCGACTGGTTCGTCGGCGGCGATCTCGCCCGCCTCGACGCCGACGGCTACCTCTGGTTCGAGGGCCGCAACAACGACCTGATGAAGGCGATGGGCTACCGGGTCTCGCCGAACGAGGTGGAGACGGTGCTGTCGACCCACCCGTCCGTGGCGGAAGTGGGCGTCGCCGAGCTGCCGGTGCGGGCGGACGTCTCGGTCATCTGCGGCTTCGTGGTGCTGCAGGCGGGCGCCGAGCCCGACGCGGAGGCCCTGCTCGCGTGGTGCGCCGAGCGGCTCGCCGCCTACAAGCGCCCGCGCGAGATCCGCTTCCTCGACTCCCTGCCGCGGACGGCCAACGGCAAGGTGCAGCGGAAGCGGCTCGCCGAGGCGGTGGCGACCTGAGGTGCGGGCCGCGCGCCTAGAGCAGCGTCCCGCGCAGGATGAGCAGCGCCACCGAGAAGTAGATGACGAGGCCGGTGACATCGACCAGCGTCGCCACGAAGGGCGCCGAGGCGGTGGCCGGATCGAAGCCGATCCGCTGGAGCAGGAACGGCAGCATCGAGCCCGACAGCGACCCGAACGTCACGATCCCGACGAGCGCCGCGCCCACCGTGGCGGCGACCAGAGGCCAGTGTTCGCCGTAATCGTAGAGCCCGAGTTTCTGCCACGCGACGATTCGGATCACCGCGATCACCCCGAGGATTGCGCCGAGCAGCATCCCGGTCGGCAGTTCCCGCAGCGCCACCCGCCACCAGTCGCGCAGGCGGATCTGGTGCAGCGCCAGGGCGCGGATCAGCAGCGAGGTCGCCTGCGAACCCGAATTGCCACCCGAGCTCATGATCAACGGGATGAACAGCGTCAGGACGATCGCCTTCTCCAGCTCGCCCTCGAAGCCCTGCATGGCCGAGGCCGTGAGCATCTCCGACAGGAACAGCGCGCAGAGCCAGCCGGCCCGCTTCCGGATCATCGTGAAGAAGCCGATATCCATGTAGGGCTCCGGCAGGGCCTCCATGCCGCCGAAGCGCTGCACGTCCTGCGTCTGCTTCTCGATCATCGCGTCGATCATGTCGTCGACGGTGACGATGCCGATGACGTGCCCCACGGCGTCGACCACCGGCAGGGCCAGGAGGTCGTACTTGGAGATCAGCCGGGCCGCTTCCTCGCGGCTGGCCGTCGGCGAGACGGCGAGCGGCCGGCGCCCCGGGGCGACGCTGAGCACGTTGTCACCCGGATCCCCCGAGATCAGGCGGCGAAGGGGCACCGCCTTGGTGAGCGCGCGGGTGCGCGGGTCGAGTACGAAGATCGCGTAGATCGTCTCGCGGGTCTTCTCCACGTGGCGGATGTGCTCCAGCGTCTGGCCGACCGTCCAGGTGCCCGGAACCGTGACGAACTCAGTGGTCATCAGCGAGCCGACCGTCTCCTCGCCGTAGGCTGAGAGCCGGTCCACGGCGCCGCGGGTCTCGGCGTCGAGGCGGGCACGCAGGTCGGAGCGGCCCGGCTCCTCGATCTCGCGGAACACGTCTGTGACCCGGTCGGCCGACATGCCCGACAGGTAGCCCGCGACCCGGTCCCGCGGCAGCATCTCGATGATGTCGGCGGCGCAGTCGAGTTCCGGCTGGTCCAGCACCTCGATCGCCCGCTCCAGCGGCAGGCCGAGCAGGATGGCGGCGGCGACCTCGGGTGCCTCGTCGTTCAGGGCCTCGACGATGTCGGGCGCCCGTTCGTCCGACAGGCGGGCGGCCAGCACGGAGGGATCGACGCGCGTATCGAAGGGGGCGATCTCGTTCATGGCCTCGCCTCGTGGGTTACGAGGCGACGCGGCGCCGGTCATCCTGGGTCTGGGCCGTGGCCGGCCGCCGCGTCGGTCACCCCGCGGCCGGGCCTCTCAGCGGCTCAGGCGGAACGACGGCACGGGGCCGGGCACGGCAGGCACGATCGGTCGGGCACGTCGCTTCGCGGGTCGCTGCTGGAATGGGAGCGCGACACCGTCGAGGACACCGTCGCGCGGGTGCGTCGTGCGCCCGGGCGCGGGGCCCGTCAAGCCGAAACCGCGCCCATCCGCAGCCGATGCCGAACAGGACTCCGGCGGGTGGCCGCGCGGCCACGGAACGACCCCGCGCCGCCCACGGCCAGGCTCCCTATGAGAAATATAAGTGTTGTGCTCGCTTGTATTGCGTCCAAGATATTGCCTATATGGATCGCAGCAACAGCGAGGAGAAACGCCATGGCTTGGTCTGCCCCGATCGTGTCCGAGATCTGCGTCGGCATGGAAGTCACCAGCTACGAGTCCGCCGAGATCGACACGTTCAACTAAGTCGCGCGCGGTCCGGAGCGCGGTTCGCTCCGGCCTTCGTGGCCTCTCTATCCATCGCATCAACTTACCTGGAGGAAATCATGGCTTGGTCCGCCCCCGTCGTCTCCGAGATCTGCGTCGGCATGGAAGTCACCAGCTACGAGTCCGCTGAGATCGACACCTTCCACTAAGACGTCGCTCTGACGTTTCCGGGCGCTGCTTCATCCGAAGCGGCGCCTTTTTCTTTGCGCGCTCGACACGAGCCGCGCCTCGGCTTGACGGGCCGCACCAAACCTGTGCCGCTGCGGCGCCCCGGACCAGCCGGGCCTGCGGAGCGAGCGAGGACCAGTTTGGCGGACAGCGCGCACACGGCCGATCGGTCGATCCCCCCTGCCCGATCACCGGTGCCCCCGCTCTGCGCTGCGTCGAGCGCTTGGACGCCGGCTTCCTGACGCTCCTCTGGCACTATTCCGGCCGCGTCGATGTCGGGCCGCTGCTCCGCCCCGCCGGCACGTTCCGGCTCTGGGAATCTCCTACGGGACTGATCTTCTTCGATCCGCCGGTGGCCGGCGACGCGGCCTTCTACCGGGCGTTTTACGGCCGGATCGCCGCGCACGATAAGCTCGCCGGCCCGGAGACGGAGCGCCTGGAATTCCGCCAGGCCGCCGCGCACGTCCCGTCCGGAGCCCGGGTGCTCGATGTCGGCTGCGGCCACGGCGGGTTCCGCGCCTACGTGCCGGACGCCACCTATACCGGCCTCGATCCGAACTTCTCCGCCGAGGACCCGACCGGCGCGATCCTCGACGAGACCGTGGAGGCGCACGCGGCGCGCGTCGGGCCAGTCTACGACGTCGCCTGCGCGTTCCAGGTGATCGAGCACGTGGCGGACCCGCTGGGTTTCGCCCGGGCGCTCGCGGCCTGCGTCAAGCCGGGCGGCGTGGTCCTGATCGGCACGCCGCTCTGGCCCTCGCCCAACACCACGGTCCCGAATTTCGTCATCAACGCGCCGCCCCACCACCTGACGTGGTGGACGCCCAGAGCCCTGGAGGCGCTGGCCGGGACGCTCGGCTGCACGCCCGAGGCCGTCCACGCCATCGGCATGGACCGGCACGATTCGCTGATCCACTGGATGGCCAAGGTCAGCCCCGTCCGCTGCCGCGACCGCTTCTTCCGGCGGACATGGTCCTGGGCGGCGGCGCTCGCCTTCGCGTACGGCGTCGGCGCCGTCCTCGACCGCGTCCTGCCGGTGCCGAAGCGGACCCGCCCGAACGCGCTGCTGCTCGCGGCGCGCAAGGCGGCCTGACCCGTCACGCCACGAACAGCCCCGCGATCGCCGCGCTCGTGAGGTTCGACAGCGTCCCCGCGAGGATGGCCCGCAGGCCGTACCGGGCGACCTCCGAGCGCCGCTCCGGGACCAGGCTGGAGAAGCTCGCGAGCTGGATCGCGATCGACGCGAGATTCGCGAAGCCGCACAGGGCGAAGCAGACGATGGCCTGCGCCCGCGGCTCGAGGGTTCCGGCTTTCAGGACCGGCGACAGGTTGGCGTAGGCCAGGAACTCGTTGAAGGCGAGCTTCTGGCCGATCGCCCCGCCGACCAGGGTCGCCTGGTCCCAGGGCACGCCGAGCAGCCACGCCAGCGGGGCGAGCGCCCAGCCGAGCACGCCCTCGAACGAGGCGGACGGGTAGCCGATCCAGCCGCCGAGGGTGCCGAACAGGCCGTCCGCCAGCGCGATCAGCCCGACGAAGGCGATCAGCATGGCCCCCACCGAGACCGCCACCGCGAGCCCCTTCTGAGTGCCGTCGGCCGCCGCCTCGATGATGTTGGCCGCCCGTGTCTCGCCGAACTCTACCCGGGTGGTGGCGATCCGGGTCGGCTCCGTCGAGGGCATCAGGATCTTGGCGTAGACGAGGCCCCCCGGGATCGCCATCACGGAGGCCGCGAGCAGGTAGGTCATGGGCACGCCGAGCGCCGCGTAGCCGGCTAGGATCGAGCCCGCCGTCGACGCGGCGCCGCTCGACATGACGGCGAACAGCTCGGCGCCGGTCAGCAGGGCGAGGAACGGGCGCAGGGCGACGGCGATCTCGCTCTGGCCGATGGCGATCGTGATCACCGCCGAGAACGACTCGATCGGCGAGGTGCCGAGGATCCGCCGGAGCACGGCGCCGAGCCCGCGGGCGAGCACCTGCATCACGCCGAGGTGGTAGAGCACGCCGATCAGCGCGGAGACGTAGAGGATCTGCGGCAGGACCCGCAGCGCCAGGATGAAGCCTGAGCCGCCGAACAGCTCGAACATCTTCGGCTCGACGAGGCCGCCGAACAGGAAGGCCGTGCCGCGGTCGCCGTAGGACAGCACGGTCACGACCGCGTCCGCGGCGGCGCGCAGCGCGGCCTGCCCGGCGGGCAGGAACAGGACCAGCGCGCCGAGGCCGACCTGCAAAGCCAGTCCCGTGAGGACCACGCGGGGACTGATCGCCCGCCGGTTGGTCGAGAACAGGAACGCGACCGCGAGCAGCACGAGCAGGCTGAGGCCGGCATGGGTCAGGCGGTCGAGCATCGCGTCCTTCGGGTCCGAGCTTGGCCGGAGCGCATGGAAGGATCGGGCCAGTGGCCGTCAAGTAGGGCTCTCGGGCGCGAGATAGGGCGCGAAGAGGTCGCGGACCTGCGCGAAGCCCCAGTCCCGATCCGCTTCCGTCAGGGCGGTGCCGCCCTGGAGACGGTGGCTCATCCAGTGGCTCGACACGATCCAGGCGTTGTCGATGAGTCGCCCGAGCGCGTCCGGGGAAACGCGCAGCCGCCCCGCCCGCACGGCCGCCTCGAACACGGCGCGGGCCAGCGCCTGGGTCTCGGCCCGCAGCGCGTGCACCCGGGCGCGCAGGGCCGGCGCGATCTCCACCATGGCGATACCGTCGCGGTAGACGCAGCGGTAGCGCCACATCAGGTCGAACCACGCCCTCTGGTAGGCGAGCAGCGCCTCCGGCGCCGCGGGGTCGGCGGGCATCCGGCCCGCCACCGCCACGGCCTCGGTCTCGAAGGCCGCGAACAGGGCTTCGACGAGGCCGCGCTTGCGCGGGAAATGGTACTGCAGATTGCCCTCGCGGATCCCCGCCGCGGCCGCGATCTCCGCCGTCGTGACGTGGCCGAGGCCGCGGGCATTGAACAGCGCGAGGCTGACGGCGAGGATCCGGGTGCGCGTGTCGGGCGACGCGGCCGCGGGACCGGGCTCCCGGCCGACCTCCCGCTCGCGCTCGACCCTCCGACCCTCGCCCCGCGACATGATCCCGTCCCCGTCTAGGGTGTTCACCCTAGACAATCCAGCCGGCGGGGCCTATCCCCCGTGGACGATCCGATCCAGATCGGCGGCACGGGGGGCGCGGTTTGGCACAGCGGTTCCAACTCGCGGGCGCGGTGGCCCTGATCACCGGAGCGGCGAGCGGCATCGGCGCGGCGCTGGCCGAGGGCCTCGCCGCGAAGGGCTGCACCCTTCTCCTGGTGGACCGAGACGAGACCGGCCTCGCGGCCGTCGCCGCGAAGATCCGCGGCGTCACGGTGGAGACGCGCGTCCTCGACCTCACGGATGCCGAGGGGATCCGCGCGCTGCCCGCCTGGGTCGCGGAGCGGTCCGGGCATCTCGACCTCCTCATCAACAATGCCGGCGTCGCCCTCGGCGGCCGGTTCGACGAGACGCATCTCGACGATTTCGAGTGGCTGCTCGACATCAACCTGCGCGCCGTCGTGCGGATGTGCCACGCCTTCCTGCCGATGCTGCGGGCCCGACCGGCGGCGCAGATCGTCAACCTGTCGAGCCTGTTCGGCCTGATCGCACCGCCCGGCCAGGTCGCCTACTGCACCAGCAAGTTCGGGGTGCGCGGCTTCTCGGAGGCCCTGCGGCACGAGTACGCCGGCACCGGCCTCGGGGTGACGGTGGTCCACCCGGGCGGCGTCGCCACCGCCATCTCCCGCAACGCCCGCGGCCGGCGGCCGCCGAGCGATCCGGAGGCTGCGAAGCGCGCAGCCGTAGAGGACGAGGAGGCGCGGGAGGCGTTCGGCAAGCTCCTGACCCTGGCGCCCGCCGACGCGGCCGCCGCCATCATCCGCGGCATCGAGGCCCGGGCGCCCCGGATCGTCATCGGCAAGGACGCGAAGAACGCCGCGCTGATCCAGCGGCTGATGCCGGTGGGCTACTGGAAGACAATCGTGCGCCTGTCCGGCGGGACGCTCTGAGATGGCGAGCCTGCGCGCGTATCTCGGGGCCTACATGGTCCGCAGCCGGGTCCGAGGGCCCCTGTCCCGGGCGCGGGACGCGGCCGCGTTCCGCCGGATCTTCGAGGCGCCGACCTTCCCCGACCCCAAGGGCGTCACCTACGAGCCGGGCATCGTCGGCGGGGTCAAGGGCGAGTGGGTCCGGCCGAAAGCGGGCCCCGGCCGGCGGATGCTCTACATCCACGGCGGCGGCTTCATCGCCTGCTCGCCCCGTACGCACCGTCCCGTCACCGGCGCGCTGGCGAACCGGGGCTTCACGATCTTCGCGCCCGAGTACCGCCTCGCCCCCGAGCACCCTTTCCCCGCGGCGGTCGACGACGTGACCGCCGTCTGGGCGGCGTTCAGCGCCGAGGGCGCCGCCTGCGTGGCTGGCGAGTCGGCCGGCGGCAATCTCGCCCTCGTGCTGATGGGCGAGGCCCGCGCCCGCGGCCTGCCGATGCCCTGGGCGGCGGCCCTGTTCTCGCCGGCCACGGACTTCATGTCCGAGGACGGATCACGGGTGACCAATGCGTGGCGCGACGCCATGTTCGACCCGCAGGCGCTCGCGGCGATCCGGCCGATGTATCTGGGCGCCGCCGATCCGGCCGATCCGCGGGTCTCGCCACTCTACGGCGACCCGACCGGCTTCCCGCCGCTGCTGTTCCATGTCGGCGCCCGCGAGGTCCTGCGCGACGATTCCGTGCGCATGGCGGAGCGGGCCCGCAGGGCCGGCGTCGAGACGGAGCTCAAGCTGTTTCCGGTCGTGTCCCACGCCTGGCAGTTCGCCGCCAGCATGCTGCCGGAGGCGCGGACCTCCCTCGACGAGGCCGCGGCCTTCCTGACGGCGCACGCGCCGCACGCCCCGTCCGGGAGCACCCTGCGATGACCGAGCCCGCGGACGAGACCCTGGCCGTCCTGATCGTCGGCGCCGGATTCTCGGGGCTCGCGATGGCGATCCGCTGCCGGCAGGCGGGCATCGCCCCGCTGCGGGTGATCGAGAAGGCCGACGGCATCGGCGGCACGTGGCACGACAACACCTACCCGGGGGCGGCCTGCGATATCCCCTCGCACCTCTACTCGCTGTCCTTCGCCCCGAAGGCCGACTGGAGCCGGATGTACGCGCCGCAGCCGGAGATCCTGGCCTATCTCCGGGACACCGCCGAGCGGAACGGCCTGACGCCCCTGATCCAGCTCGGGACGAGCTTCACCGGCGCCACCTGGGACGCGGCGCGCGCCCTGTGGCACGTGGAGACCGACCGGGGACCGATCACGGCGCGCGCGATCGTCGCGGGCATGGGCGGGCTCCACCATCCGGCCTACCCGGATATCCCCGGCCGCGACGGGTTCGCCGGCCCCGCCTTCCACACGGCGGCCTGGGACCACTCCGTGGCGCTGGCCGGCAAGCGAGTCGGGGTGATCGGCACCGGCGCCAGCGCGATCCAGGTGGTGCCGGAACTCGCCGCCGTCGCGTCGCACCTGACGCTGTTCCAGCGCACCCCGCCCTGGATCATGCCCAAGAACGACCACGCCATCGCGGAGCGGGCCCGGGAGCGCTACCGGCGCCTGCCGCTCAGCCGGCGGCTCGAGCGGGCGCGGCTGTTCTGGCTGCACGAAGTGCGGGCGCTGCTCGGCTTCACCAAGGTCTCGAAGCTCACCGGCCAAGCCGAGTCCCTGGCGCGGCACCATCTCGCCAAGGCGGTCCCCGACAAGGCCCTGCGGGCGAAGCTGACGCCGAATTACCGCCTCGGCTGCAAGCGGGTGCTGATCTCCGACGAGTACTACCCCGCGCTCCAGCGTCCGAACGTCACCCTGGAGACGGACGGCATCGCCCGGATCACCGAGACCGGCGTGATCACCGAGGCCGGGCGGCATCACGACCTCGACGTGATCGTCTACGCCACGGGCTTCGATGTGGCCGCGACCTTCGCGCGGATGCACCTCGTCGGCCGCGACGGCCGGAGCCTGACCGAGGCCTGGTCCGGCGGCGTGGGCGCCTACCAGGGCATCACGGTCGCGGGATTCCCCAATTTCTTCATGCTGCTCGGGCCCAATACCGGGCTGGGCCACAACTCGGTCATCTCGATGATCGAGATCCAAGTGCAGCACGTTCTCGACTGCCTGAAGGCGCTGCGCCGCGGGAGGCAGACCATCGAGGTCCGGCCGGAGGCCCAGGCCCGGTTCGTGGACCGGATCCACAGCCGCATGGCCGACAGCATCTGGCAGGCCGGCGGTTGCCACAGCTGGTACCTCGACGCGACCGGGCGCAACAACACCCTCTGGCCCGACTCGGTGATGGCCTATCGCCGGAGCGCCCGCCGGGCCCGGCTGGGGGATTACAGGCTCGGCTGATCGGGGCCTGCGGCGCCGTCACGGGTCCGCCCGCGCCGACGGGTGCGGACGCGATCCGGCGCGCGCTGTCAGAACGCGAAGCCCGCCTCCGCCGCGAAGGCCTCGAGACCGGGCAGCGACGCGTCGAACAGCGGCCGAGCGCCGAACGCGTCGCCGGCACGCACGAAGAGCGTGACCTTGGCGTTGCGGTGCGGACCGAACACGCAGACCAGGCGACCGTCGTCCTTGAGCTGGTTCAGCAGCGCCTGCGGCCGGACCTCGACCCGGCCGTTGATCAGGATGACGTCGAAGGGGCCCTGCTTGGGCGCGCCGTCGGCGATCGGGCCTTCGATCACCTGGGCGGAGGCGCCGAGCCGGGTGCGCGCCGCCGCGGCGAGATCGGGCACCGATTCCAGCGCCGTGATCCGCGCGCCGAGCTCCGCCATGACGGCGGCGGCGTAGCCGTAACCGGTGGCGACGTCGAGGGCGGCGACGCCCGGCCGGACCCGCAGGGCCTGGATCATCCGGGCCACGACCATCGGGGCCGGCATGCAGCGAGTTTCGCCGCCGGCCTCGCCGAGGTTCAGGGTCTGGTCGATATACGCGAAGGGCTCGCGGCCCTTCGGCACGAAGGCCTCGCGCGGCACGGTGTCGAACGCGTCGAGCACCGTGTTGTCGTTCACGTCGAAGGTCCGCAACTGGCAGTCGACCATCATCCGCCGCGCCTGCGCGTAATCGATCATCGATACGTGTCCTCGAACCGGATCGGAACGCCGCGTCGGCCGGGCTCCAGCGGACGGCCGGCAGCCCCGGCCAAGCCTAAGCTTCCCGGACGGGGGCGTTTTCGGAGATCATTGCCCAAAACGCAAGGTGAGCCGACGCGACAGCCGAAGATGGCCCCGGAGGACGCGGCGGCGCACCGAATCCCGGCCGACGTTACGGCGGCCGCGGAGTGTCGCCTCCCTGCCGCCCGGGCCGGTCGCACTCCCCGGCGGACCGTTGAATAAAGAGTGCAGAGCGAGCGGGCGGTCCGCGAGGCCGCCGCCACCGGGAGACATCATGACGCCGATCAACCAGCCGATCCTGACCCGCGGCCTCGCCGCCGCCCTCGCCGGACTCAGTCTCGGCCTGATGGGATCCGGCCCGGTCGTCGCGCAGGAGACGCCCGCGACCGCCGCCCCGCCGCCCAGCGTCCAGGTCGATCGCGGCTCGGCGCTCTACGGCCGGCCCGAGGGCGGCGCCGCGGCCAAGCTCGCGCCGGTGGCCGGACCGCCGCTGGCGACCGCGGCCGCCAAGCTGCCGCTCGACAAGCTGAAGGTCCCGGAGGGTTTCAAGATCGAGGTCTACGCCAGCGGCCTCGCCAACGCCCGCGAGATGACCCAGGCGCCGGACGGCACGCTGTACGTGGGCACCCGGACGGTGGGGAAGGTCTACGCGGTGCTGCCGAACCCGGACGGTGACGGGAAGCGCGCGGTGAAGACCATCGCGACGGGCCTGCACCGGCCGAACGGCGTCGCGTACCACGACGGTGCCCTCTACGTGGCCGAACTCTCGAAGATCTGGCGCTACGATGACATCGCCAACCACCTCGACGGTGCGGCGAAGCCGACCCTGGTCTACGACGACCTGCCGAAGGACGAGGCCCACGGCTGGAAGTTCATCGCCATCGGCCCGGACAACAAGCTCTACGTCCCGGTCGGCGCGCCGGGCAACATCGTGATGCCGCCGGACACGCACGCGCAGATCCGGCGCATGGACCTCGACGGCAAGAACGCCGAAGTGGTCGCCCGCGGCGTGCGCAACACCGTCGGGTTCGACTGGAACCCGAAGACCAAGCAGCTCTGGTTCACCGATAACGGCCGCGACTGGGTCTCCGAGGACATCCCGAACGACGAGCTGAACGTGCTCACGGAGCCGGGCAAGCAGCATTTCGGCTATCCGTACTGCCACCAGGGCACGTTCACGGATCCGGAATACGGCTGGGGCCATGCCTGCTCGGAATTCACCGCGCCGGCGGCGCTCCTCGGCCCGCACACGGCCTCCCTCGGCTTGCGGTTCTACACCGGCACGCAGTTCCCGGAGGCTTACCGCGACGCGATGTTCGTCGCCCGGCACGGCTCGTGGAACCGCACCACCAAGCTCGGCGGCGACGTGGTCGTGGCCAAGCCCGGACCGGACGGCAAGACCGCCGCGGTTGAGCCGTTCCTGACCGGCTTCCTCCAGGACAACAAGTATGTCGGCCGGCCCGTCGACGTGCTGGTCGCCAAGGACGGATCGCTGCTCGTCTCCGACGATTACAACGGCGCGATCTACCGCGTCAGCTACGGCCGGTGATGCGCCGCCCCACCCGGGCAGCCGGCGGGCTGGTCCCCGCCCTCGGCGGGCTGCTGCTGGCGGGCGCAGCGCTCGCCGCCCCGGACGCGGCGATGCAGGAGCGCCTCGCCCCCTGCATCGGCTGCCACGGGGCCGGCACGTCGGCGACGGAGGGTGTGCCCTCGCTCGGCGGTCAGCTCCCGGACTACGTGGTCACGCAGCTCTTCCAGTTCCGGGAGAAGCAGCGGGAGGCGCCGCCGATGAACGAGGTCGCGGCCGGCTTTTCCGACGACGACCTGCGCGCCTACGCCGACGCGGTGGCGACGCTGCCGCCGCCCGACCGCTCCGAGCCGCCGGCCGACGCGGCCCTGACGGAGCGCGCGCAGGCGCTAGTGGCGAAGCACCAGTGCAATTCCTGCCACGGGCCGGACCTCGCGGGCCGGGACGCGATCCCGCGGATCCGGGCGCAGCGGGAGGAGTATCTCGCCAAGGCGCTCGCCGGCTACAAGTCGAACGCCCGGCCCGGCTACGATCCCGCCATGAACGAGGTCGCGCAGGGCCTGAGCGAGGCGGACATCAAGGATCTCGCGGCCTACGTGTCGCGGCTCTGACACGACGTCCATCGGACCGCGTCCACCCGTCATCACGAGCGCAGCGAAGTGACCCAGGGCGGCGCGCGGCTTGTCAGCGTGGCGCTGCCTGGCTCGCTTCGCTGCTCTCGCAACGACGGCAGCGCTGGGATCACCCGTCGCGCGTCACCCCACCACGCGCAGCGCGTCGCCCCGCGCCAGCGGCCCGCCGGCGATCACCTCCGCGTAGACGCCGAGGTCGCGGTGCCCGAGGCGCGCGTCGAGGGTCCAGGGGATGTCGCAGTCGCGCACGCCGCTGACCGGGTCGACGTTGGTCGCCGCGCATCGCACCGTCCGCTTGGTGATCTTGAGCCGCAGCCCGCTCGGCGCCTCGACCACCTGCCCGACCATCTCGAGCTCGGCGAAGGGTTCGAGCCCCTCGACCAGCAGGTTGCCGCGGAAGCGCAGCGGGTCCACGGGCGCGCCGAGGTAGTCCTCCACCGCGGCCACGCTCGCCCGGTTGATGAGCGACACGTAGCCGGTTGGGGAGTCGGTGAACCGGTACTGCGGCGGCGCGGCGAGGACCTTCGGCTCGCCCCGGAGGCTCTCGGGGACGTAGCGCCGCATCAGCTCCGCGAGGCCCTCGCGACCCGCCGCGGTGTCGAGCCGGAAGGCCTGCGGGTCGCCGTACCCCTCCACGGTCAGCGTCGCCGTGGCATCGTCGTAGCGGGTGCGCAGGCGGGCGAGCGCCTCGTCGCGCATGAGCATCAGGTACTTGGTCTTGGGCTGGTGGCGGGGCGCAACCGCGTTGAAGTCCGACGGACCGTTCTCGATGGCGTAGAGCCGGTCGCCCGGGAAGTGGCCGCTGGTCTCGAGCTCCGCCCGCTCGACGGGTTCGGGGCTCAGGCCCTTCACCGGGTAGCGATACAGGGCGCTGACATGAATCAATGCGGTCATGCGCGGAGCGTGGCCCTGAAATGATCCGGCGCGCAAGGGCTTCGCCGCCCCTTGTGGTGCTCAATTGCAACACCACATCGGGTCTACCGGCGGCCACCACGGCGCCGGGGCCCTCACGCGGCGGATAGCCGGAGGGCGACGTTTCGGTGGCGCCGCGCCTCTCATCGGGCGGCGGATGCCGGTACGGGAGGGTTGTGCATGAACTTCGAGAAGTACACCGAGCGCGCCCGCGGCTTCGTGCAGGCGGCTCAGAACCTCGCGATGCGCGAGGGACATCCCCAGCTTCAGCCGGGCCACCTGCTCAAGGTGCTGCTCGACGATCCGGAGGGCCTCTGCGCCGGCCTGATCGACCGCGCGGGCGGCCAGTCGCGCGTGGCGCTCGCACAGACCGAGCAGTGGCTCGCAAAGCAGCCGAAGGTCTCCGGCAACGCGGCCGCCCCGCAGGCGACGCGCGAGCTGATGCGCCTGTTCGACACCGCCGAGAAGGCCGCCGAGAAGGCGGGCGATTCCTACGTGACGGTGGAGAGGCTGCTCCTCGCCCTCGCGGTGGAGAAGGATTCCGAGGCTGGCCGCGCGCTCCAGGCGGCGGGCGTCACCCCGGCCTCGCTCAACGCCGCGATCAACGCGCTGCGCAAGGGTCGCACCGCCGACAACGCCTCGGCCGAGAACGCCTACGACGCGCTGAAGAAGTACGCCCGCGACCTCACCGAGGCCGCCCGGGATGGCAAGCTCGACCCGGTGATCGGCCGCGACGAGGAGATCCGGCGGACCATCCAGGTCCTGTCCCGGCGCACCAAGAACAACCCGGTCCTCATCGGCGAGCCCGGCGTTGGTAAGACCGCGATCGTCGAGGGGCTGGCCCTGCGCATCGTCAACGGCGACGTGCCCGAGTCCCTGCGGGACAAGAGCCTGCTCGCCCTCGACATGGGCGCGCTGATCGCCGGCGCGAAGTATCGCGGCGAGTTCGAGGAGCGGCTTAAAGGTGTGCTCTCCGAGGTCACGGCGGCCGAGGGCGGCATCATCCTGTTCATCGATGAGATGCACACGCTGGTCGGCGCCGGGAAGGCGGACGGGGCCATGGACGCCTCCAACCTCCTGAAGCCCGCCCTCGCCCGCGGCGAGCTGCACTGCGTCGGCGCGACCACGCTCGACGAGTACCGCAAGCACGTCGAGAAGGACGCGGCGCTCGCCCGGCGCTTCCAGCCGGTCTTCGTGTCGGAGCCGACCGTGGAGGACACGGTCTCGATCCTGCGCGGCCTGAAGGAGAAGTACGAGCAGCACCACGGCGTGCGCATCCAGGATTCGGCCCTGGTCGCGGCTGCGACACTGTCGAACCGCTACATCACCGACCGGTTCCTGCCCGACAAGGCGATCGACCTCGTCGACGAGGCCGGCTCGCGCCTGCGCATGCAGGTCGATTCGAAGCCCGAGGAGCTCGACAACATCGACCGCGAGATCGTCCGGCTGAAGATCGAGGGCGAGGCGCTGAAGAAGGAGACCGATTCCGCCTCCCGCGACCGGCTGGTCCGGCTGGAGAAGGAACTCGGCGACCTGGAGGAGCGCTCGGCGGCGATCACCGCCCGGTGGAAGGCCGAGAAGGACAAGCTCGGCACGGCCGCAGGCCTCAAGAAGAAGCTCGACGAGGCCCGCAACGACCTGGCCGCTGCGCAGCGCCAGGGCCAGTACCAGCGCGCCGGCGAGCTCGCCTACGGGGTGATCCCGGGCCTGGAGAAGCAACTCGCCGAGATCGAGGCGAAGGCCGAGAACGGCCGCGACGCGATGATGGAGGAGGCGGTCACGCCCGCCCACGTCGCCGGGGTCGTCTCCCGCTGGACCGGCGTGCCGGTCGACAAGATGCTGGAGGGCGAGCGGGAGAAGCTCCTGGCCATGGAGGAGGCGCTGTCCAAGCGCGTCGTCGGCCAGCGCGAGGCGGTGGAGGCGGTCTCGACCGCGGTCCGGCGCGCCCGCGCCGGGCTTCAGGATCCGAACCGGCCGATCGGCTCGTTCATGTTCCTGGGCCCGACGGGCGTCGGCAAGACCGAGCTGACCAAGGCTCTGGCCGGCTTCCTGTTCGACGACGACACGGCGCTCGTGCGCATCGACATGTCCGAGTACATGGAGAAGCACGCGGTCGCCCGGCTGATCGGCGCGCCTCCGGGCTATGTCGGCTACGAGGAGGGCGGCGCCCTCACCGAGGCCGTGCGGCGCCGGCCTTACCAGGTCGTGCTGTTCGACGAGGTCGAGAAGGCGCACCCGGACGTGTTCAACGTCCTGCTGCAGGTTCTCGACGACGGGCGGCTCACCGACGGCCAGGGGCGGACGGTCGACTTCCGCAACACGCTGCTGATCATGACCTCGAATCTCGGGGCCGAGTATCTGGTGAACCAGCCCGCGGGCCAGGACACCGACGCGGTCCGCGAGGAGGTGATGGGCGTGGTGCGGGGGCACTTCCGGCCGGAATTCCTGAACCGGGTCGACGAGATCATCCTGTTCCACCGCCTCGCGCGGTCGGAGATGGGTGCGATCGTCGAGATCCAGCTCGGGCGCCTGCAGAAGCTCTTGGACGATCGCAAGATCACCCTGGAGGTCGACGAGGAGGCCAAGAACTGGCTCGCCGACAAGGGGTACGACCCGGCCTACGGGGCGCGGCCGCTGAAGCGGGTGATCCAGAAGAACGTCCAGGATCCGCTGGCCGAGCTGGTGCTCTCCGGCAAGGTCCACGACGGCGAGACGGTGCCGGTCCGCCTCGGGCCGATGGGCCTGATGATCGGCGACGTGACGGTCGGGGCCGAGCGCCGCCCGGTCAACGCGACGCTGAACTGATCGGCCGGACGGTCGAGGGGCGGCGCACCGGCACTCGGTGCGCCGCCCGGTCCGTCGCGCCTCTCGGACACGGGCCCTCACGAGGCGGCCCCCGCGGGAGGACGGGCGCGCGGCACCGACCGTCGAGGCCGGGATGAGCTAGTGCGCTGGACAGGGCGGACGGGCGCCCGAATCCTGGCGCCATGCGCCCTGCCGTCGCCGCCCTTCTCGTCGCCGTGCCGCTCGCCGCAGCGGCGGACGATCTCCCGCCGCCGGTGGCCGCGGCCATCGCCGAAGTCGAGGCCACCTGCGGATCCGCGCCGGCGAGGATCGATCCGTTCGTCATCGACCGGCAGGACGTGAACGGTGACGGGGTACCGGACTTCATCCTCAACGTCGGCGGCCTCCGATGCGGCGACGAAGAAGTCTCCCAGTGCGGCCTCATGGGATGCCCGAAGATCGTCCTCGCATCCTCGAAGAACGGCTTCGTCCTGGTGCTGGACATCTACGCGCACGACCTCCGGTTTCGCGCGCTGAATGGCCGGCCGGCGGCTTCGGCGAACGACGAGGGATGGAATTGCGGCTCGGTCCGGAGGGGGCCGGGCCGCACGACCTTCCTGTGGGACGGGACGCGCTTCGCCTGCGCCGAGTAGAGGTTGTCTGGCTCTCCGGCGCCGCAGGCAGGCGGTCGCTCCCCGGGTCGACGCTCGGGGAAGCGCCGGGAGAGCACAGGACCGGTCGCCCACCCTCGCTGGATGCGCGGATGTCCGATACGGCTTCGGCGCCCTCGCCGGTGACGTCGCCCTGTCGAGCGGCGCCCTCATTCCCGCTGTCGACCGTGCCCACAGCGTCGCGGTCACCATCCGTCCGGACGGCGCGAACGCGCTGCGCGCCTGGGTCGAAGGAAGGCCCGGGGCGTAGCCTCCATCGGGGCCGCGATGAGCTAGTGCGCTGGACAGGGCGGACGGGCCTGAGGATCCTGGCCGCATGCGTCGCGCCCTCGCCGCCCTGGCTCTCGCCCTCCCGCTCGCCGTCCCGCTCACCGCCGCGGCGGACGATCTCCCGCCGCCGGTCGCGGCGGCGGCCGCGCGGGCCGAGGCGTCCTGCGGGTCCGAGCCGGCCACGCTCAAGCCGGGCTTCATCACCCGCCAGGACGTGAACGGCGACGCTGTACCGGACTTCATCCTGGATTTCGCGGCCGTCCAATGCGGCGATGACGAGTCCGCCGCGTGCGGCACCGCGGGCTGCGAGATGCAGGTCTTCGCCTCGACGACGGACGGGTTCGTGGACGCCTTCGACGCCGTCGCCCACGACCTCCGATTCCGCACGGTGGGAGGCCGCCCGGCGGTCATCGTCGATATGACCGGGGCGACGTGCGGACGATCCGGGCAGGATCCGTGCGGTGCGATCGCCGTCTGGAACGGCAGGACATTCGGCCGGACACGGTAGGGTGCATCCGCGGACCGCAGCCTTCCCCCATCGCGCCGCCGTTCCCATCCCGCCGCATCGGCGCCGCGCCCCGGCGCGGACAGCACGGGAGGGGCCCCCGCGATCGGTTCACGCCCGCGCGCGTCACGAAGCCTTTGCCGGACGGCGCCCGGTCGGCCAGGGTGGGACCGCGTGCGGCGGGCGCGCCCTGACTGGAGCCAGACGAATTGATCCGATCGCATCTGACCTTAGCCGGAGTCCTCGTGTCCATGATTGCAGCCGCATCGCCCCTGATGGCAGCGCCCGACGGCATCCGCGCGGTGACCTTGTCGAGCGGTGGCCTGGCCGAAGTGACCCTGGTCCATGCCGTCGACGGCGACGGGACGATCGGGCTCAGCGTCCGGCCCGAGCAGGTCGACGACATCCTCAAGAGCCTCGTCGTGCGCGATCCCGTCGGAACCGTCGGCGCCCTGCGCCTGGACGGGGTGGATCAGGCCGACGAGACCCTGCGGACGATGCCGTTCACCGCGGACGACCTGTCCGCGCCGACCCGCCTCGTGGGCAAGCTGCAGGGCGTCCCGATCCGGGTCCAGAGCGGCGGGCGCACGCTCGAAGGGCGGGTGCTCGGCGTGTCCGAGCGGAATGCCGGGACTGAGACCGGCGACGTCTCGATCCTGACCGTCCTGACCGCGACCGGCACGCTCGAATCCGTGCCGATCGAGGACGGCGCCTCCGTGACGATCCTCGACCCGGCCATGGCGGCCAAGATCGCCGAGGCGATCGCGGCGGCCGGGAAGACCAAGGTCGGCGACGCCCACCGGGTCGAGATCGCCGTCTCCGGGCAGGGCCAGCGCGAGGTCCGGTTGACCTACGTCGTCGCCGCGCCCGTCTGGAAGACGAGCTACCGCATCGTCGATGGCGGCGGCGGCCGCGCGAACCTGCAGGCCTGGGCCATCATCGAGAACGCGCTGGGCGCCGACTGGACGGGCGTCGACGTCACCCTCTCGTCCGGGTCGCCGGTGGCGCTCCTCCAGCGCCTGCACAAGCGCTACTGGCGCAAGAGACCGGAGGCGCCGGTAATGGTCGAGGATGTCGGCATGCCGGACCTCGACCCGGGCACGGTCGCGTCGAAGTCGGTCGCGCGCCTGCGCGCCCCGGCCCCCGCCGCCGCGCCCCTTCCGGCCCCGATGGCGCGGATGGACACCCGCGACAGCCGCATGGAGGCCGCGGAACCGAGCTACGACGCCGCGGCCGCCACCGCGGGCGCCGCCGCCAGCGAGGGGGATGTCGCGGCGAACTTCACGCTGCCGCATCCGGTCGATCTGCGCGCCGGCGGCACGCTGTCGGTGCCGTTCCTCGATACCGAGATCGAGGCCGAGCGGGTCGCCCTCTGGAAGCCAGGCCAGGGGGTTCACCCGATCGCGGCCCTCCGGATCCGCAACAGCGCCGGCGCGACCCTGCCGGCGGGCCTCATCACCCTCTACGACCGCAAGGCCGGCTACCTGGGGGACGCCCGCCTGCCCGCGACGCCCGTCGGCGAGCAGCGGCTCGCCAGCTTCGCCCTCGACCGCAAGGTCGCCGTCCAGGCGGAGACCGCGCCGAGCGACGCCCTGACCAAGATCACCGTGGTCGACGGCGTGGCGCGCGCGACGGTGATCGCCCGGGAGGTCACGACCTACACGATCAAGGGTGCGCCGGACGCCGCCCGCTCCGTGATCATCGAGCATCCCCGACGGGATGGCTGGACCCTCACCGCGTCCGCTCGCGACAGCGAGACCCCCACGGCCTATCGCCTCAAGGTCGCGGTTCCCGCCGGCGGGACGGCCGAGACCCGGGCCGTGCTCGAGCGCGTCCGGATCGACGCCTACGACCTCGTCGACGCCGACGAGGCGCTGCTCGTCCGGTGGGCCTCCCTGGCGACCGACCCGGAGCTGGGCGGCAAGCTCAAGACCCTCTCCCAGGCCCGCGCCGAGGTCGCCGCGGCGACCCGGACCGTCGAGGAGATCGGCGAGCGCGCGGCGAAGGTGCAGGCGGAGCAGGAGCGCATCCGCAGCAATCTCGGCGCCGTTCCGAAGGACAGCGAGCTGGCGCGCCGCTATCTCAGCCGCATGGGTGCCCAGGAGGACGAGCTGGCGAAGCTCGATGCCGCCCGGACCCAGGCCGAGGACGGGCTCAGGGCGTCGCAGGCGCGGATCCGGTCGCTGATCGCGGCGCTCTGAGAGCGGTCCCGGATCCCCGCGCGATCCGGGACCGCCCGATCGACGGCCATCCCGGCCCGGACGCGACCCGGACGCGGCCCGGCAGGGCCCTGTCCTAGGCGGGGCGGATGGCCGACGCCAGATCGGCGGCCTGCGCGCGATCCCGGCACACCAGCCAGAGGTCGTCGTGGGCCGACAGCTCGGCGTCGAACAGGTCCACGAAGTCTGCCGGCGGATCCCCGAGATCGGGCCAGTGGAACAGGCGGAAGCCCAGCGCCTCGAACAGCGGGAGGATCGGGCCCAGGTCCCACAATCGGTTGTTGCTCAGGGTCGCGTCGAGGCGCCCGGTGGCCAGGAGCGCGGCGTCCGAGATCGCCCCGCCCTCGCTCCAGGGGAACCAGCCGCGGCCGTAATCCAGGGTGTAGCGCTGCGCCGTCACCGACAGCCAGCCGACATGGCCGGTCCGGCGCTCCGGGCGCTCGAGCGGGCGCAGCGCCGTCGTCGTGCGGCCGCCGCGGGTCGGGGCCCAGTAGGCGCGGCCCTCGCTCGCCGCCAGCAGGAGACCCTCCGTGGCTTCCGCCGGTACGCCCCCGGCCGGTGCGGAGCGGTCCTCGTTCCAGGCCGGCAGGCTCATGACGCAGGCCCGGGGCCAGCCACCGCGGCAGGCCGCCACCATCACGCCCCAGCCCGACAGGCCGCCCGCGAAGGGCCGGGTCCCGTCGATCGGGTCGCCCACGAAGGTCCAGGCGTCGCGGGCGAGCAGCGCCCGGGCCACCGCCTGTCCGAGATCCTCGGCGGTCTCCTCCTCGATCAGGTCGGGGCCGAACCGCGCGTGCATCAACCGGCTGACGGCGAGGTCGGCCTCGGTCAGCGCCTGGCCGAGATCCGGACCCTTGTTGCTCATCGCGAGGCCTCCCGCCCGCATGGCGAGGGCCAGCGGGGCCGCCTCCTCGGCGAAGGCGAGCATCGCCGCGAGGACATCCGGCGCGGGTGCGGTGGGCGAGAGGGTCATGCGGCGAACAGTTCGGGGCTTCGGAGCATCAGGGCCTGGACGAGAACCAGGGTCTTGAGATCGGGCAGGCGGCCGGCCCGGGCCTGTTCCGCCAGCGCGGCCAGCGGCATCTCCACGGCCACCACCTGCTCGCCCTCCGCGTGCAGGCCCCCGCCGGGGCCGACCCGGTCGGCCGCGGCGTAGGGCGCCAGGTAGAGCCAGAGGCGCTCCGAGGACACGCTCGGCATGCTGTAGGCGTGGGCGACCGGCTCCAGCCGGGTCAGCCGGACGCCCGCCTCCTCCATCGCCTCCCGGATCGCCGTCGCCTCGGGGGCGCCCCCGTCGAGGCCGCCCGCCGGGGCTTCGTCGAACTCGGCCGACTCACCCCAGAAGGCGGGCCCGACCCGCGCCTGACGGACGAGCAGCGCCACGCGCCGCTCGGGATCGTAGGGCAGCACGCAGGCCGCCTGCCCGTGGTCCTCCAGCGCCCGCCGCACGGTGCTGCCGTCCTGCAGCGTCAGCGTGGCGATGCCGAAGGTGTTCCAGCCGCGGTGGATCACCTGCAGCGGCAGGGCGGGCGGGATCTCGACCATGATCCGGTCAGCGCTTGGTGCTGGCGGCGGTCTGGCCGAACATCACCTTCTTGGCATCCTCGCTCATGGTCTTGCCGAAATCGGGATTGACCTCCGGGGCGCGGGCATAGGCCGCCTTGGTGGCGGGCCGCTCGGCGATCGCCGTGAACCAGCGCTTGAGGTTCGGGTGCTCGTCGAGGTTCTGCCCCTGCTTCTCCCACGGCACGATCCAGGGATAGCAGGCCATGTCGGCGATGGAGTAGTCCGGCCCGGCGACGAAGGCGCGGTCGGCCAGCCGCCGGTCGAGGACGCCGTAGAGCCGGTTGGTCTCGTTGACGTAGCGCTTGATCGCGTAGTCGATCTTCTCGGGCGCGTACTGCGAGAAGTGGTGGTTCTGGCCGAGCATCGGGCCGAGGCCGCCCATCTGCCAGAACAGCCATTGCAGCACCTCGGCCCGGCCGCGCGGGTCACCCGGGATGAAGCGCCCGGTCTTCTCGGCGAGGTAGAGCAGGATCGCCCCCGACTCGAACAGCGTGACCGGCGCGCCGCCGCCCGCCGGCTCGTCGTCGACGATCGCCGGCATCCTATTGTTGGGCGCGATCTTGAGGAAATCCGGGTTGAACTGCTCACCCTTGCCAATATTGACGGGATGAATGCGGTAAGGAACGCCCGCTTCTTCGAGAAACATCGTGATCTTATGGCCGTTCGGCGTCGGCCAGTAATGGAGTTCGATCATCGGCTGGTGTCCCGCTATGCCCCCGGCGGACGGGAAGTGGGTCGGCGCGCCGCTCCGGTCAAGCATGGTGCCGGCGACGACGCCGGCGGCGCATGCAGGGCTGGGCATCCGGGCCTCACCCGCCGGCGCAGCCCTGGACGTCGACGTGGACGGCGTAGAGCGACTGGCTCGCCGCCATGAACAGGCGGTTGCGGTGCCGGCCGCCGAAGCAGAGATTGGCGCAGCGCTCCGGCAGCCGGATGCGGCCGATCGGCCGGCCGTCGGGGTTGAACACCATGACGCCGTCCAGGGCGTCGTCGCCCATGCCCCACCCGCACCAGAGATTGCCGTCGACGTCGCAGCGCAGCCCGTCCGGCGTGCCCGGCCCGGCATCGATCAGGACCCGCCGGTCGCGGAGCGTGCGGCCGGCGACCACGTCGTAGGCGACGATCCGCCGGGTCGGCTGCCCGCGCGATTCCACGAGGTAGAGCACGCGGCCGTCGGGGGAGAAGCACAGGCCGTTGGGGCCGGCGAGGTCGGTGGCCACGGCCTCCAGCGCACCGGTGACCGGGTCGAGCCGGTAGACGTTCTGCGGCAGTTCGGGCTCGGCGCGCACGCCTTCGTAGAACCCGCCGATCCCGAAGGGTGGGTCGGTGAACCAGACCGCGCCGTCGGCCGCGGTCACCACGTCGTTGGGCGAGTTGAGCCGGCGGCCCTCGAACGCGTCCGCCAGGACGGTGATCGCGCCGTCATGCTCGGTCCGGGTGACCCGACGGCCGCCGTGCTCGCAGGTGACGAGCCGCCCCTGCCGGTCGCGGGTGTTGCCGTTGGCGAAGCCCGACGGCCGCCGGTAGAGGCCGACCGCCCCGCTCTCCTCGTCCCAGCGCAGGATGCGGTCGTTGGGGATGTCGCTCCAGAGCAGGTAGCGTCCGTCGCCGAACCAGACCGGCCCCTCGCACCAGCGGAAGCCGGTCGCGAGGCGCTCGACCGCCGCGTTGAACACCCGGTAGCGGGCGAAGGCGGCGTCGAGAATCTCGACCGCCGGGTCCGGGTAGCGCGGGCTCGGTGTCCACACGGGCAGGTCCCTGTCACTCGCGGCGATCGTCACCGTTCCGGCGCGGGCCGGCAAGGCCCGCCGCGCGGACGCAGGCGCAGCACCGCGGCGACGCTGCGGCGACGAGGGCCGGAACCGCCCGGCACGTCGATCCGGGCGCACCATCCTCCACCCCCCAGTGATGGCAGGCGCCGGTTCGACAGCGGGGCGGCCCGGTCCTCGTCCCAGCCCGAACGCTACCGCGCCCTGATTTGTCTGACAAGTGGTACGCGACGGCCAGGCCGCCGCGAAGGGCCGATCCCGGAAGCGTCGGCGCGCACCGCGCCGCGCCTTGCGGGGGAACGGCGGAACCGCTACGGCATTGAGGCCGTGTGGCAGTCGGGGTGTGGCGCAGTCTGGTAGCGCACCTGGTTTGGGACCAGGGGGTCGTAGGTTCGAATCCTATCGCCCCGACCATTCGATCAGGAGCTTGTCGAGTCAGATGCCGAGCGCCCGCATCTTCCGTCCGTCTCGGGACGCCACGCAGTCGGGCCTCGCCCGGACCAAGCAGTGGATCCTGGAGTTCGACCGGACCAGCCCGCGCGAGATCGATCCGCTGATGGGGTGGAACGGGTCCTCGGACATGCTCCAGCAGGTGCGCCTGGAATTCGACACCGAGGAGGAGGCCGTGGCCTACGCGAAGCGCGAGGGGATCGCCTACCGCGTCGAGCAGCCGGCCAAGCCCGTCCAGCGCAAGGGCCTGTCCTACTCGGACAATTTCAAGTTCAACCGCACGGCGCCCTGGACCCATTGAGGCCGTCGCCGCCGCGTCAGGCCTCGCGGCGCGCCTTCCACGCCGGGTAGGGCGAATCGCCCGGCGGACGCAGCTGCGTGACGCGCATCGGCTGCGCGTCGAGGGGCTGGCAGAGCTCGGCGTAGATCGACGCGCTGCCGGCGCCGTAGGTCTCGGCCTCCTCGGCCGAGAAGGCGAAGTAGCCCTCCTTGAAGCCGGCCAGGCGCATCGCGGCGTGGCACATCGGGCACGGGCGGCCGCTCGCGTACATCACGCAGTCGCCGAGGTCGCGGCGGCCGAGGAGGCGGCTGGCCTCGCGCAGCGCCACCATCTCGGCATGGGCGCTGGGGTCGTTGGTCGCGTGCACGGTGTTGGCCGCGCGGACCAGCACGGCCCCCTCCCGCACGATGACCGCGCCGTCGGGCGCACCGCCCGCCTCGACATTGGCGGCGGCGAGGGCCACCGCCTCGCCGATATGGTCCTCGTGCGTCGACATGGATGGGCTCGACATGGATGGGCTCGACATGGCTGAGCTTTCCTCCGCTGGCGCGCCAACGCCGCGCGCGGCCGGAAGTTCAGCGCTCCGCGCTCAGAACGCGTAGCGCACCGTGCAGTAGGGCATCGTCTCGGCGAGCAGGGCCTTGAAGCGGGTGAGCCAGCGGCCCTTCCAGCCGGCCCGGTAGCGCAGGTTGGTGCCCCCGCCCTCCGAGACCTTCGCCTCCTGGATGTCCGGCCGCCAGAGCAGGTCCTCGGCCTTCGGGTGCCAGCCGAGATTGACCGCGTGCAGATCCGCGTTGTGGGTCAGCATGATGATCTCGCACTTGAGCTGCGCCTTGGCGGCGTCGGACAGCGTCGCGTCGATCTCGGCGAACAGCGCCCGCCAGTCGGCCTCCCAGCCCTCGTAGAGGATCACGGGCGAGAAGTTGGCGTGGACCTCGTAGCCGGCGGCCACGAACTCGTCGATGGCGGCGATCCGCTCGGCGATCGGGGCGGTGCGCACGTCCACGATCCGGGCGATCCGCGCCGGCATCAGCGAGAAGCGGACGCGCGTCCTGCCCTGCGGATCGTAGGCGAGGAGGTCGCGGTTGACGGCCTTGGTGGCGAAGGAAGCCTTGGCGTTGGGCAGGGTGCGGAACAGCGCGACCAGGGCGCGCACGCCGTCGCTGACCGCTGCGTCGACCGAGAGGTCGCCGTTCTCGCCGATATCGTAGACCCAGTGCTCCGGATCGATCGGGTCCGGCTCCGGCAGGCGCCCCTGGCGGCCGGCGTGGCGGGCGATCGCCGCGCAGGCCTGCTCGAGGTTCACGAACAGCGAGATCGGGTTGGAGAAGCCCTTGCGGCGCGGCACGTAACAGTAGGCGCAGGCCATGGCGCAGCCGTTGGACGTCGAGGGCGCGATGAAGTGGGCGCTGCGGCCGTTGGGGCGCATCGCGAGGCCCTTCTTCACGCCCAGGACCAGCGTCGAGCGCTTGATCCGCACCCAATCCTCCACCGAGCCGGCGTTGCCGTGGAGTTCCGGGATGTTCCAATGCGACGGCACGACGATGCGCGCGGCGTCGGGAAAGCGCGCCAGGATGTCCCGGCCCAGCGGGAAGTCGCCGACAGTTGGCTCGTGATAGATCGTCCGGATATCGAGCAGGTCGCGGGTCAGGGCCATGGACGATCCGGGGCCCGGAAGCGGCCCGCGACCCGATATGGTGCGCGGCGACGCGGCCGGAATGCCTTGCGACCCGGAGTCTCTCTTCGCGCGGCGCGCGAAAAGCTCGGGATCGGGCGCGGCGCGCGTTGATCGTTCAACGATATCTTACGATTCGGTGCCATGAGTCCCTCATCTTCGAGTGGACGTGCGATGATCGTTCGGGACCAGGAGAGATCCGAGCCGGGCTCACCCGGCTCCGGTGAATCTCTCGACCCTGCAGATCCGAGGTGGGGCGCGCTGATCCGGCGGGATCAGCTGGAGGCCATGCGCGGGAGCGTGCTGGCGGCCATCCCGGTCAACATGCTGCTCGGCGTGGCGAGCATGCTCGTCGCCTACAGGAGCGGGCACGGCACCGTGGGGGCCATCTGGTTCGCGGCGTCGACCAGCGTCAACCTCCTGCGAATCGCCCTCTGCCGGATCCCCTGCCTCGGCCTAGCGCTGACCGCCGACATGACGCCGAGCCTCGCCGCGGCCGCCGCGCGCTCCGTCGACCGGCACCTGCGCGTCTTCACGGTCGCGGCGTTCCTCTCCGGACTGGTCTGGGCCTGCCAGCCGCTCCTGTGCGACGGCTACACGACCGCCGAGACCCTGTTCTACCTGACGATCACCTGCGGCGTGACCGCGGGGGCGGTGACGCACGGGATCGCGTACGCGCGCATCCCCCTCGCCTTCATCGCCCTTCCGCTGCTGTCCGTCGTGGCCTGCCTCGCCTATGCCGGCGACTTCGACCGGAACTGCCTCGCGGCCTGCGTGCTGCTCTACTTCCTCGCCCTGACGCACACGGCGTTCCGCAGCGAATCCGTATTTCGTGAGGCGAGCCGGCTCAAGAACGAGGCCCACGCCCTCGCCCGGTCCCGCGCCGAGGCCCATGCCAGCGCCAGCGCCCTCGTGGACGAGATGCGGTGGCGCGCCACGCACGACGATCTCACCGGCCTGCTGAACCGCGCGGGCTTCCTCCAGGCGACGGAGAACCGGCTCCGCACCGGGACCCTCAGCCTGCTGATGCTCGACCTCGACGGGTTCAAGTTCGTCAACGACGTCTACGGCCACAAGGCGGGCGACCGGGTGCTCGTCGAGGTGGCGCGCCGGCTGAAGGACGCGCTGCCGGAGAACGGTCTCGCGGCCCGGCTGGGCGGCGACGAGTTCGCGGTGCTGTACGATCCCGTGACGTCGGGCGTGCCCGACGACGTCATGGCGGCGAACCTCATCGCCGCGGTGTCCCAGCCGTTCGACGGCTTCGACGCGGGCCGCCTCGGGGTCAGCATCGGCGTCCACGCGAGCGCGGAGCCGAGCTTCACCGAGATGCTGAGCTGCGCCGACGAGGCGCTCTACGCCGCGAAGGCCGCCGGGCGGAACCGCTACCGGGTGTTCGATTCGGGCCTGCGCGAGGGGCTGCAGATGCGGCGGGACCTGGAGCGCGACCTGTCGCAGGCCCTGGTCGAGAACGCCCCGAAGGTCTGGTTCCAGCCGATCTACGCGGCCGATGGCCGGACCCTGGTCGGGCTGGAAGCCCTGATCCGCTGGGAGCATCCGCGGCTCGGCTGGATCGCGCCCCCGGACCTGATCGCCGCCGCCGCGATGGCCGGCCTGACCGAATCGCTGCTCCGCTACATCCTCGAGCAGGTCTGCGCGATGCTGGAGATCTTGCATCGCCGCGGCCTGAGCGGCGTGCGCGTGGCGATGAACGTCTCACCCCGGGAGATGGCGCAGGTCCCCGTGGACGAGATCGTCATCGGGCGCCTGAACCTCCTCGGCCTGCCGCCCACCATGCTGGAGATCGAGATCACCGAGGAGACGGCCCTCGACATCGGCGCGGTGCAGGGCAAGCTGCAGGCGCTGTCCCGCGCCGGCATCCGGGTCGCCCTGGACGATTTCGGCATCGGCTACTCGTCGCTCTCCTCGCTGCGCCAGCTCAAGGCGGACCGGATCAAGATCGACCGGAGCTTCGTGACCGGCCTCGGGGCGAGCGACGACAAACGCGGGCTCGTCCTCGCCGTCCTCGGCCTCGGCCGGCTGCTCGGGCTCGACGTGGTGGCGGAAGGCGTCGAGTCGGCCGAGGACCTGAACATCCTGCAGGCGATGGGCTGCCCGTTCCTGCAGGGCTACCATCTCGGCCGCCCGATGCCGGTGGAAGATCTGGAAGCCACCCTGCTCAGCACGCGCATCGCCGCGGCCTGAGCCGGTGCCGGCGCGCGCGGCTCAGAACCGCCCGGCATCCGCCGGATCGCGGCGCATCAGCCGGCGCGCCGCCGCGCGCCACAGGCGGTCCGGAATCCCGTAGAGCCACACGAGCGCCGCGCACCCGGCGATCGCCAACAGGAACAGCCAGGCCAGCGCCTCGAGGATGGGCCCCGGCGGCGTTCCGGACTCGGTCCGGTCGTACCAGAGCGGGTCCGTGTCCCAGGGCGGATCGTCGTTGTCCACGGCAGAACCCTCCACCGCGGGTCCGAATGCGGCCCGGGGCGCTCGCGCGGCGGTGACCGGTGAATCGGTCCGCGCCACTCCTCTGCCGGCCCGGTCCGCACACGCCTGACCGGGTCCAGCGCGGTCACGCTACAGGCCCCGCCGCGCGCCCTTCGAATACCCATTTCGGACTACGGCCTTCGACCGGCCGCGCTTTTCCACATCCAACTTTCTCCGCAATTTATTGCTTAGTTTGCGGGCTATGGCATTCTGACCGTCTAAAAGACTGCGTGACCTGCCATGAGATCTGCCAAACGCCTGTGGCGCGAGCGCTGGGCGCTGTGTTCGATGCTGGCCCTGTCGGCCGCCTGCGGGCTGCCGGCGCGGGCGGCGGACATGCGCATCGAGGCCGCCAAGATCACCGGCGGTGATCTCTGGATCATCGGTTACGCCGACGATCCGGGGGTGGAGATCACGCTCGACGGCCAGTTCCCCCACCGGACCGACAGCCGCGGCTATTTCGAGTTTCGCGTCGTCTATCATCCGGCCACCTGCATCGCGACGCTGCGGACGCCGAAACAGACCCGCAGCATCGTGGTCGGCGAGTGCGGCCAGCAGGGGCCGCAGGCGCCCGGGCTCGCCGGCCCGCGCGGCGAGACGGGTCCGCGGGGCGAGGCCGGGCCTCCCGGCGAGCGGGGCGCGATGGGACCGCCCGGGCCGCCCGGACCCCAGGGGCCAGCCGGCGCGGAGGGCGTCGCCGGACCGCCGGGCCCGCCGGGCGAGCGCGGCCCCATCGGCATGGCCGGCGCACCGGGGCTGATGGGTGCCATGGGCCCGCCCGGCCCGCCCGGGCCGCCCGGCGGCACCCGCGGGCAGCCGGCTTCCCCGAGCGCCGCGCCGAAACCGAACCCGTCGGCCGCGCTGGCAGGGCCGGCGCCGAAGCCGCGGCCGCCGGCGCGGGCGCGCCGCGCACCCGAGCCGGAATCCGCGCCCGAGGGACCGCTGGATCTGGAGCCCGACGCCGGCGGCGGCGGGATGGACCGCTACTAGGCGCGGACCGGTGTCGACCGCAGGGCCAGCCGCGGAACGGGCCACCCTGCCCGGCCGGGGGCGACGCGTCGGCTCCCAAGTCTCGCGTGGCTGCACGCCGGCAATAGTCTTTGGAAGAGCGTATTTATGCGACTTAACAACTCAATTCGCTCGCGTGCCGCGCTGTCCGCGCCGGGTGTGTCACCTTAATGCCCCAACGCCGCACATTCCGCCGCCAGACCCGCACCGAGGCGAGCCAAAGCGCCCGGTTTGCGCTAAGCGTGACGGTGGGGCGGGCTTGATCGGAGACGAGCGAAACGCCGTACCTTGGCCGTTTTCGTCTCGGACTTCCGGACCGAAAGAGACCGCAAGGGCTTGTTCATCGTGACACGACGTCCACCAGCGAGTTGCCCGACGTTCCGCCTGGCCGGGATGGTGTCCGGACTCGCGATGCTGGCTGCCATGCCGGCATCGGCCGAGACTCTGGAGAGCGCTCTCGCGAAGGCCTATCAGGGCAATCCGAGCCTGAACGCCAGCCGTGCGGGCGTGCGCGCTATCGACGAGAACGTGGCGATCGCGCAGTCGGGCTACCGGCCGACCGTCAACGTCAACGCCGCGATCGGCGTCCAGTACCTTCAGACGCGCTCGTCCAGCACGGTCGCGACGGCGGCCACCGGCGGCACGGCCGCGACCACCGCCGGATCGGCCCTCGGGACGACGGGCGGCGGCCTGGGCGGAACGGCGGGCGCCGGGACGACCGGGACCGGAACGACCACGGGGATCGGGACGACGGGGATCGGGACCGCGGGCGGCACCACCGGCATCGGAACCTCAGGTGCCGGGGCGGCGGGATCCGCGACCGGCGGCGAGGGCCTGTCCGGCGGCGCGACCTCCGACATCGCGAGCCAGGTCATCACCTCCCGGCGGACGACGCGCACCACCTACCTGCCGAGCTCCGCCAGCCTCAACGTCACGCAGACGATCTTCAACGGCTTCCAGACCGACAACACGGTCCGGCGCGCGGAGTCGCAGGTCTACAGCCAGCGCGAGAGCCTGCGCTTCACCGAGCTGTCGGTTCTGTACAGCGCCGTCCAGGCGTACATGAACGTGCTCAGCAACACGGCGACGCTGGAGCTGAACCGGAACAACGTCGAGGTTCTGGAAGAGCAGCTCCGCCAGACCCGGGACCGCTTCAACGTCGGCGAGGTGACCCGGACCGACGTCGCGCAGGCCGAGGCCCGACTGGCCGGCGCGCGATCGCAGGTCGCCCAGGCCGAATCGACCCTCCGCACGAGCATCGGCGTCTACCGGCAGAACATCGGCGTCGAGCCGCGCCAGCTCGCGCCGGGTCGGCCGCTGGACCGGTTCGTGCCGCGCAGCCTCGATCAGGCGATCGCCGTCGGCCTGCGCGAGCACCCGCAGGTCGTCTCGGCCATCCACAACGTCGACGCGAGCGAGGCCCAGGTGAAAGTCCTGGAAGGCCAGCTCGCCCCGCAGCTCAGCCTGCAGGGCTCGCTCAGCCAGCTCTACGACCAGAACGGACCGAACCAGAGCTTCTTCGTCGGCTTCGTCGGCGGACGGCTCTCGATCCCGATCTACGAGGGCGGCCAGACCTACGCGCAGATCCGGCAGGCCAAGGAGTCGGTCGGCCAGGCCCGCATCCAGGTCGACCAGATCCGCGATCAGGTCCGCGCCCAGATCGTCGATTTCTGGGGCCGGCTCGAGGCCGCCAAGGCGCAGGTCATCGCCGCCCAGGCCCAGGTCCAGGCCAACGAGGTGGCGCTGAACGGCGTGCGCGAGGAAGCGCGCGTCGGCCAGCGCACGACCCTCGACGTGCTCAACGCGCAGCAGGAACTGCTGAATTCCCGGGTGAACCTCATCGTCGCCCAGCGTGACCGGGTCATCTTCTCCTACGGGGTGGTCCAGGCGATCGGACAGTTGACCGCGCGCTTCACGGCGCTCCCGGTCGAATACTACAGCGCCAAGGTTCACTACGATCAGGTCAAGGATCTCTGGTTCGGCCTGCGCACCCCGGACGGTCGCTGACGGCTTTTCCACGGGGAGTGTGTTGTGGGCGCGCTTGCCGTCACGAAACGGCATGGAATACTGATTGAACATCGATCCATTCGGGTCGCTTTCCAGTCTCCCATGCCCGAGTGCGCCTGCCGATGAGTGCAGCAAGCCCCAAGATCCCGGACTCGAAATTCCAGGACAAGGCTGCCGATAAGGCGCACGAGCCTTCGATGGAAGAGATCCTCGCGTCGATCCGGAGGATCATCGCCGACGATCAGGCCGCCAAGCCGGCCGAGGTCGCGGCGCCCGCTCCGGAGCCCGACGACGTGCTCGACCTCGCGGAGGTCGCCGAGCCGGTGATGCGCCCGCGCGTCGTCGAGCCGGAGCCGGAACCCGAGCCGGCCCCGGACCTGCTCGACTTCGACGCGATCGACTTCGAGGACCCGGTGACCGCCGCGCCCGAGCCGGAGCCCGAGCCCGAGCCCGAGCCGGCCCCGGAGCCGCCGCCCCCACCGCCCCCGCCCCCGCAGCCCGTGCTCCAGGCCGCCCGCGCGCCCGAGCCGGAGCCCGAGGCCCTGGTCTCTCCGGCCACGGATGCCAGCGTCAGCGGCGCGTTCAACCTGCTGGCCCACACCGTGCTGACGCAGAACGCCCGGACCCTGGAGGATCTCGTCAAGGAGATGCTCCGGCCGATGCTGAAATCCTGGCTCGACGACAACCTCCCGGCCGTGGTCGAGCGCCTCGTGCGCGCCGAGATCGAGCGGGTGTCGCGCGGCCGCTGAGCCGGCGGCCTGGGTACGGCGGCCGCGGGCCGCCGTCCGCGTGTTGACGGGAGCGGCGTGACGGTCGAAAGCGGGGCCACCCCCGTTTGGACAAGCGCCGGCCCGTACCCGCGATGATGGACAAGACCTTCGAGCCCACCTCCGTCGAGGCGCGGATCTCCGCCGCCTGGGCCGAGGCGGACGCCTTCCGTGCCGGCCGGCCCGAGCGCGCCGGGGCCCCGCCGTACTGCATCGTGATCCCGCCGCCGAACGTGACGGGCTCCCTGCACATGGGCCACGCCCTCAACAACACGCTGCAGGACATCCTCTGCCGCTTCGAGCGCATGCGCGGCAAGGACGTGCTCTGGCAGCCGGGGACGGACCATGCCGGCATCGCCACCCAGATGGTGGTCGAGCGGCGGATGATGGAGCGTCAGGAGCCCGGCCGCCGCGAGATCGGCCGCGCGGCCTTCGTCGAGAAGGTCTGGGCCTGGAAGGCGGAATCCGGCGGCGCGATCGTCAACCAGCTGAAGCGGCTCGGCGCCTCCTGCGACTGGTCCCGCGAGCGTTTCACCATGGACGAGGGGCTGAGCCGGGCCGTGCTCAAGACCTTCGTCGACCTGCACCGGCAGGGCCTGATCTATCGCGATAAGCGGCTGGTGAACTGGGACCCGAAGTTCCAGACCGCGATCTCGGACCTGGAGGTCCAGCAGGTCGAGACCAGGGGCCATCTCTGGCACTTCGACTACCCGGTGGTGGACGAGGCCGGCAACGAGACCGGCGCCGTCATCACGGTGGCCACCACCCGCCCCGAGACGATGCTGGGCGACACCGGCATCGCGGTCCATCCCGAGGACGCGCGCTACACCGCGCTCGTCGGCCAGCGCGTGCGCCTGCCGCTGGTCGGGCGGCTGATCCCGATCGTGGCCGACACCTACTCGGATCCCGAGAAGGGCACGGGCGCGGTCAAGATCACGCCCGCCCACGACTTCAACGACTTCGACGTCGGCCGCCGCCACGGGCTCGGCCTGATCAACGTCCTCGACCCCGAGGGCCGGATGCTGCTCGACGGCAACGCCGAGTTCCTCGACGGCGTCGCGCCCGAGCCGGAGGCCCTGGCGCTCCACGGCCTCGACCGGGCGCAGGCCCGCAAGGAGGTCGTCGCGCTGATGGAGGCGCGCGGTCGGCTGCGCGCGATCGAGCCGAACACCCACGCGGTCCCGCACGGCGACCGCTCGGGCGTGGTCATCGAGCCCTACCTGACCGACCAGTGGTACGTGAACGTCAAGCCGCTCGCGGAGCGCGCCCTCCAGGCGGTGCGCGACGGGCAGACCAAGTTCGTGCCCGAGAACTACGAGAAGATCTTCTTCCAGTGGCTCACCAACATCGAGCCGTGGTGCATCTCGCGCCAGCTCTGGTGGGGCCACCAGATCCCGGTCTGGTACGACGACGCCGGCGGCATCTTCGTCGCCGAGAGCGAGGCCGAGGCGCAGGCGGCGGCCGAGGCGCAGCACGGTCGGCCGGTCGCGCTCACCCGCGACGCGGACGTCCTCGACACGTGGTTCTCCTCGGCGCTCTGGCCGTTCTCGACGCTGGGCTGGCCGGACACGACCCCGGAACTCGCGCGCTTCTACCCGACCAACACCCTGGTGACCGGCAAGGACATCCTGTTCTTCTGGGTCGCCCGGATGATGATGATGGGCCTGCACCTCACCGACCGGGCGCCCTTCGACACGGTCTACCTGCACACCCTTGTGCGGGACGCGTCGGGCGCGAAGATGTCGAAGTCGAAGGGCAACGTCGTCGATCCCCTGGAACTGATCGATCAGGTCGGCGCCGACGTCCTGCGCTTCACCCTCTGCGCCCTGGCCGTCCAGGGCCGCGACATCAAGCTGTCCACCGACCGTGTCCAGGGCTACCGCAACTTCGCGACCAAGCTCTGGAACGCCGCCCGCTTCGCCGAGCTGAACGGCTGCCGCCTGGACCCGGCCTTCGACCCGCGCTCCGCCACCGGCGCGATCAACCGCTGGGCGCTCACCGAGGCGGCCCGCGCGGTCGACGAGGTCGCGGGCGCCCTCGAGGCCTTCCGCTTCAACGACGCGGCGGCGGTGGCCTACCGCTTCGTCTGGAACATCTTCTGCGACTGGTATCTCGAGCTCGCCAAGCCGGTGCTCCAGGGCGAGAGCGTCGATCCGGCGATCCGGGCCGAGACGCAGGCGAGCGTGGCGTTCCTGATCGATCAGGTCGCCAAGCTGCTGCACCCCTTCATGCCGTTCCTCACGGAGGAGCTGTGGGCGATCAAGGGCGCCGACCTGCCGGAGCGCGGCCTGCTGACCCTGGCCGCCTGGCCGGACCTCGGCGGCCTCGCCGACGCGGCCGCGGAGGCCGAGGTCGGGTTCGTGGTCGATCTCGTCAGCCAGATCCGCTCGGCGCGGTCCGAGACCAATGTCCCGGCCGGCGCGCAGATCCCGCTGGTCATGGTCGGTGCCGCCCCGGAGGTGAGAGTGCGGGTTGAGGCGTGGCGCGACACGCTCCTGCGTCTCGCTCGGCTGTCGGAGATCACCTTCTCCGAGACGCCGCCGAAGAACTCGGTGCAGCTCCTGGTGCGCGGCAGCGTCGCCGCGCTGCCGCTGGAAGGCGTGGTCGACCTCGCGGCCGAGGTCGCGCGCCTGAAGAAGGAGCAGGGCAAGGCGCAGGGCGAGATCAAGAAGATCGACGCGAAGCTCGGCAACGCCGACTTCGTGGCCCGGGCGCCCGAGGAGATCATCGAGGAGAACCGGGAGCGCCGCGAGAGCGAGTCGGCGCGGCTGGCGAAGATCGAGGAAGCTCTGGTCCGGCTCAGCGGCGACTGAGCGCCCGTCCGGGAGCGCTCCGACGTGTCAGGCCCGCCCCGGGGGTGACCCGGCCCCGGAGGCTCGCCCGTCAGCGTCGGGTGCCGAGGGTTCCGGTGAACGCCCGCGGCCCGCCCCAACTGGCGGCGGACGCGTCGTTCGGGGTCCAGAAGCCGTCCTGCGACGCGCCCCGCGGATGCAGGGAATAGTCCGGTGGAACGTAGCCGCCCGACTGGTTCCAGTAGCCGGGCCGGAAGTTGGCCGCCGATTTCGCAACGCGCTCATCTCCGGGGCGGCGCGTATCGACGCTGTACGTTCTCTCGGAAACGCTGCGCGGCGCGCGACTTGCGACGACGGGCTTCGCGCCGAAGTAATCACGGTAATCCGCATACGACTCGACCGCCAGCGCGCCGACAGTCGACCCGAAGACCATGGCGGCCGCCAACAGCACCTTCATTGTCGATTCCTCTGCCTACACACTCGGATCTGGCGGCACCGAGATTGCGCCGGCCCGCCGAACTGAGCGGTATTCAAGATCGACTCCCGGAAACGGCGGTGCCGGACAGCACGAGCCTGGATCCGGCCCAACCCGCGCCGGGTCGTCGGACCTCCGGTCTCGGTCACGCGCCGCGATCGCGCTGGGGCTCCGCGAGCGCTCGGCTACCTGTCCAAACGGTAATTTGATCGCCACGCCCGGGTCAGGCGCCGCCCCTTAGACAGATCCCATCGACGGCCGCGACCGCCGGCGTCGTCCCGATCAGTCCCGAGAGGTTGAGACCCCCCATGACCGAGACCCGTCCCACTGGCCGCACCTCGCGCCGCGCCCTCGCCTCCGTGGCGGCCGCCGCGCTGATCGCCGGCGGTGCCATCGGCAGCGGCTATCTGCCGGCCGCGACCCCGGCCTACGCGCAGGCTCTGCCCAAGTCGCCGATCGAGGCGCCCGAGCATCCGCCGGGCTCGTTCGCCGGTATCGTCAACAAGGTGAAGCCGGGCGTGGTCTCGGTGAAGGTGAAGCTCGACGACTCGGCGAGCAGCGACGACGACGATGGCCCGAGCCAGGGGCGCAACCTCCAGAACGTGCCGCCGCAGCTGCGCGAGTTCTTCAAGCGATTCGGCCAGAACGGTCCCGGCGGCATGCAGCCCCAGCATCAGGGCCCGCGCGGCGCGGTGGGATCCGGCTTCATCATCTCGGCCGACGGCTACGTGGTCACCAACAACCACGTGGTCGACCATGCCAAGACCGTGCAGGTGACGCTGGACGACGGGCGCACTCTCGACGCCAAGGTCATCGGCAAGGATTCCAAGACGGACGTCGCCCTGCTGAAGATCACCGAGGGCTCGAACTTCCCGTACGTCCAGTTCGGCAAGGCCGCGCCGCAGGTCGGCGACTGGGTGGTGGCGATCGGTAACCCGTTCGGCCTCGGCGGAACCGTGACCGCCGGCATCGTCTCGGCCCGCGGCCGCGACATCGGCGCCGGTCCCTACGACGACTTCCTGCAGATCGACGCGCCCATCAACAAAGGCAACTCGGGCGGCCCGACCTTCAACGTCAACGGCGAGGTGGTCGGCATGAACACCGCCATCGCGTCCCCGTCGGGCGGCAGCGTCGGCCTCGCCTTCGCGATCCCCGCCGAGACCGTTCAGGCGGTGGTCGACCAGCTCCGGACCGACGGCAAGGTCGCCCGCGGCTACCTGGGCGTCCAGATCCAGCCCGTGACGCAGGACATTGCCGAGGGTCTGGGCCTCGACAAGGCCAAGGGCGCCCTCGTCGACCACGCCGAGAACGGCACCCCGGCGGCCAAGGCCGGCCTGAAGGCGGGCGACGTGATCGAGAAGGTCAACGGCGACACGGTGGACAGCGCCCGCGAGCTGTCGCGCAAGATCGCCGGCCTGAAGCCGGGCGCCAAGGTCGAGCTGAGCTACCTGCGCGGCGGCAAGACCGACACCGCCACGGTGACGCTGGGCACGATGCCGACCGACGGCACCAAGATGGCGAGCCGCGACGACGACTCGGGCAACGGCCAGCCGCGGCTCGGCCTGCAGCTCGCCCCGGCCGGCGATGTCGGCCTGTCGGATCAGGGCGTCGCGGTGGTCCAGGTCGATCCCGACGGCCCGGCGGCCGCCAAGGGTATCGAGGCGGGCGACGTGATCCTCGACGTCGGCGGCCAGAGCGTGGCCCGTCCGTCGGACGTGGCGACGCAGATCCGGGCGGCCGAGTCGAGCGGGCGCAAGGCCGTGCTGATGCGGGTGAAGAGCGGCAAGGGCCAGACCCGGTTCGTGGCGGTCTCGCTCAACAAGAAGGCCGGCTGAGGCCGGTTTCTCCCGGCGCGGGGTCCGCCCCGCGCCGTCTCGTGGTGACCTCCGACTCGCGCTGGCCGAACAGGCCGGCGCTTTTTCGTGGCCCCTTCACCGCGACTGAGCGTCTGGGCGTCTCAGCGCCCCGGGACCGGTATGCCCAGTCCCGGCCCGAGCCGCGTCCGGCACCGTCCCAGCGCCGCGAAGGCGGCGTTCGAATCCCGGGCAAGGCGCATGAGGTCCCCCAGGCGTGCCCGGCCGCGCGCGAAGGCGAAGAACACCGCGGCAATGTCGGGCTCGCCGTCCGGCGTGAGGGCCGAGGCCGCGAAGGCCGGCAGGGCCTGATCGGCCGGATCGCAGATTACGCGCACGGCCGCGAAGGGCAGGCCGTGCCGGCCCGCGAAGGACGCGGCCACGTGCGATTCCATGTCGACGGCCGCGGCGCCGGTGGTGGTTCGCAGATCGGTCTTGCCGTCGACCGCGAGAACCGCGGTGTCGACCCCCGCCAGGTCCGCCGGGATCACCCGCGGCCCGACGCCGGACAGGAGGTTGAGCAGCGTGGCCGACAGGTCGAGATCGGCGGCGCGCCGCCCCTCCTCGCTCACCACGCCGGTGCCCACCACGACGTCGCCGGGCCGGAGCGAGGGATCGAGGCCGCCCGCGATGCCGAAGCTGACAACCGCTCGGCAGCCGGGCTGGCCGCGGGCCTCGAGCAGCTGGCGGAGCCGGTGCGGGTTGCCGCCGGCCCCGACGGCTTCGACCCCCTCCCCCGCCGCCATGCGGCGCTCGCGGGCGAGGCCGGTGACGGCTAGGACGGGTGCGGCGGGATCGATCATGGCGCGCTCGTGGACGAGTCCGGCGAGGTCCGCAAGCAGGCGCGAGCGCCGGGGCGGAGTCCGGGCCGGATCCGGCGCGGGGGGCGGCTCGTCCGGTCCCGCGGGATCGCTGTCTGAGGAGGCCACGTGTCGGGTACCGGGGCTCGCGGATCGGCTGTCGAGAGGGTCGAGCGCGCTGCGATCCGGCGGAGCGGGACCGGCCCGTCGGGCCGGCCCAAGGACGTCGCTGGACGTCACATGCCGAACTGGACGCGCCGGCTGTTGCCACGCTTGAGGTTGCGGAACCGCGCCATCGCCCAGAGCGGGAAGAACTTCGGGTATCCATGGTAGCGCAGGTAGAACACCCGCGGGAAGCCGGTGGCGGTGTAGCGCTCCTCCTTCCAAAACCCGTCCGCGCCCTGCGTGCGGGTCAGGAAGTTGATGCCCCGGGTCACGGCCGGGTCATCGACCGCGCCGGCCGCCATCAGGGCGAGCAGCGCCCAGGCGGTCTGCGAGGCGGTGGACGAGCCGGGCTCGAAGGCCGGGTCGATCTTGTACGAGGAGGCGTCCTCGCCCCAGCCGCCATCCGGATTCTGGATCCGGATCAGCCAGGACACGGCCTTCTGGATGCGCGGATCGGCGGAGTCGACCCCGGCGGCGTTGAGGGCGCAGAGCACCGACCACGTGCCGTAGATGAAGTTCATGCCCCAGCGGCCGTACCACGAGCCGTCCTCCTCCTGATCGTTCAGGAGGTAGTTCACGCCGCGGTCGAGGGCGCGGGAGGTCTCCCGGGTCTCGCCGAGCTGGGACAGCATCCCGACCACGCGCGCGGTCACGTCCGCGGTCGGCGGGTCGAGCAGCGCGCCGTGATCCGAGAACGGGATGTGGTTAAGGTACATGTGGTTGTTGTCGGCGTCGAACGCCGCCCAGCCACCGTCCTCGGATTGCAGCCCCTCGACCCATTCCCGGGCGCGGGCGATCGAGGCCTTGTAGTCCGGCATGCCGGCGACGAGGCCGTGCTGGTGCATGGCCCGGTCCATCGCCATCACCACCACGGCGGTGTCGTCGAGGTCGGGATAATGCGCGTTGGCGTACTGGAAGGCCCATCCGCCCGGCCGGACCTTCGGCTTGCGCGCCGCCCAGTCGCCGACGATGTCGAGCACCTGCCGAGGCTTCAGCCAGTCCAGACCGGCGCGGGCCTGGGCCTCGGCCTCGGGGCCGCCGGCCTCGAGCAGCGCGTGGCTCGCGAGCGCCGTGTCCCAGACCGGCGAGACGCAGGGCTGGACGTAGGCCTCGTCGGCCTTCTCGACGACGAGCTTCTCGATGGCGTCGCAGGCGACGCGGACCTGCGGGTGATCGGGCCGGTAGCCCATCACCTCGTACATCAGCACCGAGTTGACCATGGCGGGGAAGATGGCGCCCAGGCCGTCCTCGCCGTTGAGGCGCTCGCTCACCCAGGCGCGCGCCATCTCCATGGCGCGCTGCCGGCTCTTGCGCGGCAGGTGGTTCTCGACCCTCTGCAGTACCCGGTCGATGAAGCCGAAGATCGGGGTCCAGGGCCACGTGGCGTGGGGCGAGCCCGGCCAGGAGCGGACGCTCTCCGGCGGGGTGACGAACAGCTCCTGCACGCTGATGCCGCGGGGATTGCGCGCCCGGGGCTTGGTCGCCTGCAGCACGAACAGCGGCACCACGGTGGTGCGGGCCCAGTAGCTGATCTTGTCGAGGTGGAACGGGAACCACTTCGGCAGGAACATCACCTCGACGGGCATCACCGGCACGGCGCGCCACGGCACCTCGCCGTAGAGGGCCAGCATGAAGCGGGTGAACACGTTGGCGTTGGCCGCGCCGCCGCGGGACAGGATGCCCTCGCGCGCCCGGCGCATGTGCGGCGCCTCGATGTCGTCGCCGATCATCTTGAGGGCGAAATACGCCTTGACCGTGCAGCTCATGTCGAACGGCCCCTCGTGGACGAGGGCCCATCCGCCGTGCCGCCCCTGGGTGCGGCGGAGGTAGCTGCCGATCTTGGCCTCGAGGTCGCCGGGGACCCGCGTGCCGCGGAAATGGTGGAACAGGATGTACTCGGACGGGATCGTGGCATCCGCCTCGAGCTCGAAGCAGATGTGCCCGTCGTCGTGCGCCAGGGCGGTCAGCGCGCGCGTCGCCTGCGCCACGCCGCGCTCGACGTCCTCGAGCGAGATCCCCTGAGTCTTCGAGCGCTGCAGCGCCTCGACTTTGCTAACGGCCTCTCTCATAGTCCTCGCCTCGAACGACCGCCTCGCGGCGGACGCCATGCCTCAAGCTGCGCCGCGCACCTGGGTTCCAGCACGCGCGGCAGATCCCGCACGCAAGGAACGTGCGGCCGTCTGGCCAGAGCGGATCGCTCCCTCGATCGTCGACGGCAGGCCGGTGGCGGTCCAATCGCCTGCCAGGACGAGATTGTCGTAGGCGGTTTCGGCCTTGGGGCGCCGCGCGGCTTCCGCCGGCGTCGCCGCAAAGGTCGCACGCTTCTCCTTTACGATCTGCCAGCTGGGCAGGTCGGGTGCAAGGTTGCACAACTGTGCGATCTCGGCCCAGATCTGCCGCGCGAGGTCTTCGCGGGGCACGTCGAGGAGCCGGTCGGCACCGCTGATCGTGACCGAATACCGGTCGGGATAGGCGAAAAGCCACTCCGTGAGGCTGTTGACCACGCCGAGGACGAGCGGGCTGCCGGGCTTCGGCACCAGCGCGAAATGCGCGTTCACGATAGAGCGGAATTCCACCGGTGCGAGGAGACCGGGCAACACCTCCCGGGCGACCCACGGCGGCAGCGCCAGCACGACGCCGTCCTCCGGACCGAGGGTCTCGGCACCGTCGGAGAACACGAGCTGCCCGACGCGGCCGTCCGCGAGGTCGAGGCCGCGCAGGCGACGGCCGAGGCGGATCTCGCAGCCGCGGCCCGTGAGGTAGCGGATCGCCGGATCCACGAAGGCGTAGGACAGCCCTTCGACGGCCACGAGCGGGCGGCAGGCCTTGCCGCCCGCCCCCAGGGTCTCGCGCAGGATCCGCGCCGCCAGCCCGACGTCGCTGTCGCGGGGCTCGGTGTTGAGGGCCGCGAGCAGCACCGGGTGCCAGAGGCGCCGGTAGAGCGTGCCCTCGCAGGCCATGTGGGCGCCGATCGTGCCGCCCGCGCCCTCCGCCTTGCCGGAGGCCGCGCGCAGGATCCCGAGGGGCGCGAGGTAGTCCCGCGCCCGGGTGCCGGGGACGCGGCGGGCCGGGCTCATCACCCACCAGGGCAGCCGCCCGGCGTTGGGCCGCAGCCGCCAGCGCTCGCCGGTCTTCAGGTCGGCGAAGTCGAACTCCGCCACGTCCGGCCCCACCAGGGCGTCGGCCGGCGCGCCGATCGTCCGGAGGAACCCGAGGGAATCGGCGTTGCCGGACAGGAGCAGGTGGTTGCCGTTGTCGATGGTCAGGCCGAGGGCCGGGTCGTAGTACGAGCGGCAGCGGCCGCCGGCCTGCTTGGCGGCCTCGTGCAGGACCACCCGGGCGCCGGATTCGGCGAGCGCGACGGAAGCGGCGAGGCCGGCGAGGCCGGCGCCGACGACGTGGACGGTGCCCATCAGATCAGGCCGTGCCGGACGACGACGCCCAGCAGCGCGAGCTTGCCGGGCTTCACCCGGGCGCGGGGCATCGCCCAGCCGCGCGCGAGCACCGCCTTGAGGTAGAGGTGATAGGCGGCGGCCATCAGCCGGGCGGCCTTGGTCGCCTTGCGGGGGCTGCGCCGGATGATCTCCCAGGTCGCCTGGTAATGGTCCTCGGCCTCGCGGGCGAGGGAGATGCAGACCTCGCCGATGCGGGGGTGGCCGATCGCCTCTGCCGGTGTCGGGTCGGTGAGGCCGATCGCCCGGAGCTTCTCGCGCGGCAGGTAGAGGCGGCCGCGCTCGGCATCCTCGTCGATGTCGCGCAGGATGTTGGTGAGCTGGAGCGCGCGGCCCTGGTGCCACGCCAGCCGGATGCCGTCCGCCTCCGGCATGCCGAAGATCCGCACCGACAGCCGGCCGACCGCGCTGGCGACCCGGTCGCAGTAGAGGTCGAGGGTCTCGGCGTCGGGGGCGACGATGTCCTCGACGGCGTCCATCGCCATGCCGTCGATGACCGCCTGGAAATCCTCGCGCTTCAGGCCGAATCGGCGCACGGGCTCCACGAGGTCGCGCACCCGCGGGGCCGGGCGGCCGGCGTAGAGCGCGTCGATATCGGCCCGCCAGCGGTCGAGCTCGACCTGCCGGACGGCCCGGGTGCCGCCGTCGTCGGCGACGTCGTCGACGGCGCGGCAGAAGGCGTAGACGGCGTACATCGCCTCCCGCCGCTCCTTCGGCAGCAGGCGCATCGCCGTGTAGAAGGAGGAGCCGGCGGCGGGCAGCGCCGGGGCGGCGCTCGCGTGGTCCTGGGCGGGCGTGGCGGTGGCGGTCACGAACGGATTCCCTGAGCCGCGGCCCGGACGGTCCGGCCGCGGAAGGGCCGGCGCGCCAGGGTGGCGGCGACGCCGCCCAGCGCCGTCAGCGCGAAGGCGGCCTTGCCGTGATGGACTTTCTCCGAGAGCGGGTCGCGCTCCAGCAGGCCCCGGCTCAGCACGACGGCGAGCCGGTGGATGGCGGCGATCTCCAGAGACAGGCGCAGGTCGTCGATCAGGTCCGGCAGGACCGCGCCCTCGTCGAGGAGGTCGAGGCAGCGCTGCGCCAGCTCGCGGATCGCGGCCCGGAGCTGCGGCGGCGCCTTCTCCTCCCCGAGCATCCCCACGGTGGCACCGTGGCGGTCGAGGCAATCCTGTGGGAGGTAGACCCGGTCGAGCGCCGCGAAGTCCTTGCCGCAATCCTGGAGGTGGTTGATCACCTGGAGCGCCGCGCAGATGGCGTCGGACGCCCGGTAGACCCGGGCCGGGTCTTCGCCGTGCACGTCGAGGACGTAGCGGCCCACCGGCATCGCCGAGTAGCGGCAGTAGTGGATCAGCTCGTCCCAGTCCGCGTAGCGGTTCTTGCGCGCGTCCATGCGGAACGCGTCGAGGAGTTCCAGGGCGTGCCGGGGCGGCAGGCCGCGGGCCGCGAGCTCGCGCTTCAGCGGCTCGGCCTCGGGATCGGACGGCCCGGCGCCGGTGAGCGCGTCGGCGAGGCGATCGAGCAGCTCGATCTTGCGCTCGGGCGACAGGGCGGCGTGATCGGCCACGTCGTCGCCGGCGCGGACGAAGTTGTAGAACGCCAGGATCGCGCCCCGGTGGCGGGGATGGATCAGGTGCGAGGCGACGGGGAAGTTCTCGTCGCGGTGCCCCTTGCCGGAGCGCGTCGCGGTGGCGGAATCGAGGGTGCTCATGCGAGGTAGCCCGCCTCCCGGAACCACGTGATCGCGTCCGACAGGCCCTCGCGGTACGGCCGGGCCGTGTAGCCGAGTTCGGCGCGCGCCTTCCTGTCCGAGAAGAACATCCGGTAGCGCGACATGCGGATCCCGTCGATCGTCGCGAAGGGCTGCTTGCCGGTGACCCGCGCGGCGAGCTGCGCGAAGAACGCCACCGGATAGACGGCGGCCCGGGGCAGATTCACGGTCGGCGGCTTGCGCCCGACCATGCCGGCGATGTCGGCGAGCATCTGCGAGAGGAACACGTCCTCGCCGCCGAGGATGTAGCGCTCGCCGATGCGGCCCTTGCGCAGCGCCAGGAGGTGTCCCTGGGCCACGTCGTCCACGTGGGCGAGGTTGAGCCCGGTATCGACGAAGGCCGGCATCTTGCCGAGCGCCGCCTCCTGGATGATCCGGCCGGTCGGCGTCGGCTTGACGTCGCGGGGACCGATCGGCGTCGACGGGTTGACGATCACCGCCCGCAGGCCGTCCCGGGCGACCATCTCCTCGACCACCCGCTCGGCCACGACCTTGCTGCGCTTGTAGGCGCCGATCGCGGTCTCGGGCGTCAGCGGCATGGTCTCGTCGGAGGGCGTGACGCCGTCGGCCGGCGGTTTGATCGTCGCGACGCTCGACGTGTAGACGACACGCTCCACGCCGGCCTCGAGCGCCGCGCGCATCATCAGGCGCGTGCCGTCGCGGTTGGTGCGGACGATCTCCTCCATGTCCGGCGCCCAGAGCCGGTAATCGGCCGCGGCGTGGATCAGGTAGCGCTGGCCGCGCATCGCCGCCGCCACGGCGGCCGGGTCGCGCATGTCGCCCTCGGCGATCTCCACGTCGGTCCAGGTGAGGTTGCGGCGGGGGCTCGACGCGCGCACGAGGATGCGCACCGGGAAGCCGGCCCGGCGGAACACGTCGACCAGGGCTGAGCCGAGGAAGCCGCTCGCGCCGGTGATCAGCACGGGACCGACCTCGGACGGGCCGGAAGCTGGGGCCTCTGCCATCGCGGATCTGGAGGATTACCGAAAACCAGTGCGGCCGGGGATCCCCAGCCGCGCCGCGCTTGTGTCATCGAACCGCCCGAGCGGCAAGCTTGAGCGGTGCCGGACAGGGTCGCGCCGCGGCGCGGCACGCGCCCGTGGGCGTGTTACGCACAACAGGCGGGGCCGTCCCGGCAGGGCCCGGCACGGGACGCGCGGCCCGATCCCCGCGGCCGCGGGGAGTTCGGGCCCGCGGCCTACGCCGCGACCCACGACGCAACCTTGCCAGGTCGCGAAAAACCGACTATGCGCCGCCCCTCGCGTTCGCTCCGGCCGGGGGCTGAACGGACGGTGCCGCTCGCGGCACAGGGCTCTCCCAGATCCCGTCGTCCGGTGTCTCCGCCTTCGATCAACCGCTCGGGCCTGAAAATCGGCTCGAAGGGCTTGGCGCCGAGCGTAGCGCGAGATGAACCGGCCCGAATCAGCCGCCTTCCGGCGGCCGGGCTCCTTTTGACGATGAAAGGCCCGACAATGCCTCTCTACGAGCATGTGCTCTTGGCCCGCCAGGACGTGACGTCCCAGCAGGTCGAGACGATGATCGACACCTACAAGGGTGTGATCGAGCAGAACGGTGGCCGTCTCGAGAAGATCGAGATGTGGGGCGTGAAGTCCCTCGCCTACCGGATCAAGAAGAACCGCAAGGCGCACTTCGCCCTCCTCAACATCGACGCCCCGCCGGCCGCCATCGCCGAGATGGAGCGCCAGATGCAGATCTCCGAGGACGTGCTGCGCTTCATGACCATCCGGGTCGAGGAGCTCGATTCCGAGCCGTCCGCCATGATGCAGAAGCGCGACCGCGACGACCGCAAGGATCGCGAGCGCGGCCGTCGTCGCGATGACGAGGGCTTCGGCGGTGGCGGCTTCGGCGGCGACCGTGGTGACCGCGGCGATCGCGGTGACCGCGGCGAGCGCAGCTTCGGCGGGGAGGGCTAACCCATGGCATTCGGTGCTGGTGCGGGCGGCGGACGCCGTCCCTTCTTCCGTCGTCGCAAGACCTGCCCGTTCTCCGGCGCGAACGCGCCGAAGATCGACTACAAGGACGTCAAGCTCCTGTCCCGCTACGTGTCCGAGCGCGGCAAGATCGTGCCGTCGCGGATCACCGCGGTCTCGGCCAAGAAGCAGCGCGAGCTCGCCCAGGCGATCAAGCGCGCCCGCTTCCTCGGCCTGCTGCCCTACGTGATCAAGTAGGCCATCAGAACCCGCCGGCCCGGCATCTGCCCGGGCCGGCCCTCCCAGAGGGCGGCTCGCGCCGCCCGATCGTTGGGGCGCGTAGCCGCCTCTAACCCTGCCGTACCGGCAGCGGGACAGCGGAATTCATGGCACAGCACATCGGCATCGGTATCGGCGCGGGCCTCGTCTCCGCACTCCTGTTCGGGGTGCTGCTGAAGGCGACGCCGCTCGCGATCCTGCTCTACCTCGTGGCGCCGCTTCCGATCCTGATCGTCGGCCTGGGCTGGAGCCACAAGGCCGCGCTCGCCGCGGCCGCCGCCGGCAGCCTCGCGCTGGTCCTGGTGATCGCGCCCTTCCTGGGACTGGCCTTCGCGGCTTACATCGCCCTGCCCGCCTGGTGGCTCGCCTACCTCGCGCTCCTCGGGCGCGAGACGCCCGCCGGCCTCGAATGGTACCCGACCGGCCGCCTGCTCGGCTGGATTGCCGCCACGGCCGCCCTCGCCTTCATCGCCATCGCGGTCCTGTCGTCGCCGAACCACGCCGCCTTCGACGCGCAGCTGCGCGGGCTCGCCCAGACCCTGGTCCAGACGCGGCTGCCCTCCGCCCGCCCGTCCCCCGAGACCCCGCGCGCAGATGCCCCGCGCGCCGACGCGCCCTCGACCGGCGGCGAGGCGGGCGGCAAGGACGGGGCGGCGACGCCCGGTCCGGCCCCGCAGGCCGACGCCGACCCGGCGGACGTCACGCGGGCCGAGGTGGCGGACGCCCTCGCCCGCGTCGTGCCCGCCTTCGCGGCGAACGGCCTCGCCCTGCTGCTGGCCTTCTACCTCTGGGCGTCGGCCCGGATCGTGAAGATCTCCGGCCGCCTGCCGCGGCCCTGGCCCGACATCCCCTCGACCGCCATGCCGCGCAGCACGCTCGTGGCGGTCGCGGCGGCCGTCGGGATGTGCTTCGCGCCCGGCTATGTCGGCGTGTTCGGGGTCGCGCTGCTCGGCGCGTTCAGCGCCGCCTTCGCCCTCCAGGGGCTCGCCGCCTTCCACGACCGCTCCCGCGGCCGGCCGGGGCGCGGGCTCATGCTGTTCGGAATGTACCTGATCCTGTTCGTGACCCAGGGCATCGCCCTGGTCGCCCTGACCCTGTTCGGCCTCGCCGACACAGCCCTCGACCGCCGACGCCCCAAGGGCGATCCGGCGCCGTGAGACCCCGGCCCGCGTGGCCGAACACCTGAAGGAGAAAGACCATGGAAGTGATCCTGCTCGAGCGCGTGGCCAAGCTGGGCCAGATGGGCGAGACCGTGAATGTCCGTCCGGGCTTCGCCCGCAACTTCCTGCTCGCCCGCGGCAAGGCCCTGCGCGCGACGGAAGCCAACAAGAAGCACTTCGAGGCCCAGCGCGCCCAGCTCGAGGCCCGCAACCTCGACCGCAAGAAGGACGCCGAGGTCGTCGCCGAGAAGCTGAACGGCCAGAGCTTCGTCCTCATCCGTCAGTCCGGCGAGACCGGCGTCCTCTACGGCTCGGTCTCGACCCGCGACCTCGCCGAGGTCGTCGCGAAGGAGGGCTTCACGGTCGATCGCGGTCAGTTCACCCTGAACCAGCCGATCAAGACGCTGGGCCTTCACACGGTCCCGGTGGTGCTGCACCCCGAGGTCGAGGTGGAGATCACCGTCAACGTCGCCCGCAGCCCCGAGGAGGCCGAGCGTCAGGCCCGCGGCGAGTCGGTGACCGAGCGCGAGGCGTTCAACCTCGACGACCTCGGCCTCGAGGTCGGTCAGGCGCTGGCCGATGCCGGCGAGGGCGCCGACGACCGCGGCTGATTCCCGTTTGCAGGCTTGACCGGCCGGCCAACCGGCCGGTCGGGCCTGCGGCGGCGTGGCCGGGCAGCGAGGCCGACCCCGCCGTGTATACCGGTGAACACTGGGGATGATGGTCCCCGAGACTTGACACGTTCCAGTTTTGTTCCAGCATGGACGCCCGCCCCTCGCGAGAGTCGGCGGGCGTCCGCTTTTCCGCGCCCCGGCCCGGGAGAAACGGCCGTCGGCTAGGCTTCGGTAACCATACCGGCGCCAAGGTCGTGCGGTGTGATCCTGGCGCGCCCGCCGCGGCGCCTGATACGGAGTCGTCCGCCGATGGCCTTGCCCAATGCGCTCACGGCCAAGCTCGAAGCGGTCCAGGCCGAGTACCGCGTCGCCCCGCACAACATCGACGCGGAGCAGGCGCTGCTGGGCGCGATCCTGGTGAACAACGACGCCTATTACCGGGTGTCGGACTTCCTGCTGGCCGAGCACTTCATGGAGGATGCCCACCAGCAGATCTTCACGGTGGCGGCCTCCCTGATCAAGGCCGGCAAGCTCGCCACGCCCATCACCATGAAGACCTATCTGGGCGACGCCGATTTCGGCGGCCAGACGGTGATGCAGTACCTCGCGCGCCTCGCCGCCGACGCGACGACGGTGATCAACGCCGGCGAGTACGGCCGCACGATCTACGACCTCGCCATCCGTCGCCGGCTGATCACCATCGGCGAGGATCTGGTGAACGGCGCCTACGAGGCGCCGGTGGAGCAGGCGCCCAGGGACCAGATCGAGGAGACCGAGCGCCGGCTCTACGAGCTGGCGGAGGCCGGACGCTACGACGGCGGCTTCCAGAAATTCTCGGACGCGCTGACCGCCGCGGTCGACATGGCCGCCAAGGCCTACCAGCGCGACGGCAAGCTCTCGGGCATCGCCACGGGTCTGTCCGACCTCGACGCCAAGATGGGCGGCCTGCAGCCCTCCGATCTGATCATCCTCGCGGGCCGCCCGGCCATGGGCAAGACCTCGCTGGTGACCAACATCGCCTTCAACATCGCCAAGGCCTACCGCGGCGAGAAGCAGCCGGACGGAACGACCCGGACCGTGAACGGCGGCATCGTGGGCTTCTTCTCGCTGGAAATGTCGGCCGAGCAGCTCGCGACCCGCATCATCGCCGAGCAGTCGGGCGTGCCCTCCTACAAGATCCGCCGCGGCGACATCAGGCCCGAGGATTTCTACAAGATCACCGACGCGGCCCGGGACATGCAGACGATCCCGTTCTACATCGACCAGAGCGGCGGCATCTCGATCGCCCAGCTCGCCGCCCGGGCCCGGCGCCTGAAGCGCCAGAAGGGCCTCGACCTGCTGATCGTCGACTACCTCCAGCTCCTCTCGGGCTCGGGCAAGCGCAGCGACAACCGCGTGCAGGAGATGACCGAGATCACGACGGGCATGAAGGCGCTCGCCAAGGAGCTGGCGGTGCCGATCATCGGCCTGTCGCAGCTCTCCCGTCAGGTGGAGAACCGCGACGACAAGCGCCCGCAGCTCGCCGACCTGCGCGAATCGGGATCGATCGAGCAGGACGCCGACGTCGTCATGTTCGTGTTCCGCGAGGAGTACTACGTCGGGAACAAGAAGCCCCGCGAAGGGACCGAGGAGTTCTTCGCCTGGGAGGCCGAGATGCAGCGCGTCCACGGCAAGGCCGAGGTGATCCTCGGCAAGCAGCGTCACGGCCCCACCGGCACCGTGGAGCTGCAGTTCGACGCGAACATCACCCGGTTCTCGAACCTCGCGCAGACGGACCGGATCCCCGAGCAGATGTGAGCGTCGCGTCGTCATCGCGAGCGCGGCGAGGCGAGCCGGGCCGGCGCGCGATCGCCGAGTGTGGCGCCGGCTGGGTTGCTTCGCTGCGCTCGCAAGGACGGTGAGGAGCTTTGCTGACCGGGACTCGGAGCGATGTCCCGGTCGTTCTGGCCTTCGTCGGGAGCCGCGAACCATCGCCAAGCCCGGCCGTTGTGGGAGGGTGTGTCCCGCCGCGGCAGGAGCGACGATGAGCGAGCCGACCCCTCCGAAGATGCCGTACTGGCACGTCTACACCGATGCGGAGGGTGTGAGCCGCCAGGAGCTGTTCCACCTCGAGCGGTTCAAGTTCGAGGGGATCAACCCCGAGACCGCGCCGCAGTGGAACGACAAGATGGACCCGGCGCCGTCGGTCGTGACCTTCACGGTCCTGCCGGTCGGCTGGGTCGGCGAGTGGCACGAGAATCCGCGGCCGCAATGGATCGCCGTCCTGTCGGGCCGCTGGTTCGTCGAGACGATGGACGGCCACCGGGTCGAGATGGGCCCGGGCGAGCTGATGATGGGCGAGGACCAGAACACGAAGGCGCGCGACGGCCGGAAGGGCCACCTGTCCGGGACGGTGGGCGACGAGCCCTGCACGATGATCGTGACCGGGCTGCAGGTCGAGCCGACCGTCAATCAGCCCGGTCGCTTCAAGTAGGGGCGGCTCCATGGACGGCTTCGAACTCACGCAGCCGCGCTTCAAGGCCTACATCCTGCCGAACGCGCCGCTGCAGAAGCTCGCGGACGGGTTCCGCTGGACCGAGGGCCCGGTCTGGTTCGGCGACCGCGACGAGCTCCTGTTCTCGGACCTCCCCAACAACCGGGTGATGCGCTGGTCGGAATCCGCCGGCCTGAGCGTCTACCGCGAGGCGAGCGACTTCGAGAACGGCCACGCCCGCGACCGCCAGGGGCGGATGCTGTCCTGCTCGCACCGCGGCCGGCGCATCCATCGGACCGAGCTCGACGGGCGGGTCACCGGCCTGGTCGAGCACTACCGGGGGCGACGCCTGAACTCGCCCAACGACATCGTCTGCAAGTCGGACGGGACGATCTGGTTCTCGGACCCGCCCTACGGCATCCAGACCGACTACGAGGGCGGCAAGCAGGAATCCGAGCTGCCCGCCGCCGTCTACCGCTTCGATCCGCGCGACGGCTCGCTGCGGGTGGTGGCCGACGACTTCCAGGGGCCGAACGGGCTCTGCTTCTCGCCCGACGAGCGCAGGCTCTACATCGTCGAGACCGGGCTGCAGTTCGACACCGATCCGCTCCAGCACGTGCGCGTCTTCGACGTGGCCGAGGACGGCAGCCTGTCGGGCGGCGACGTGTTCTGCCGGATCGCGCCGGGCAACGCCGACGGCATCCGGTGCGACGAGCACGGCAATGTCTGGTCGAGCGCCGGGGACGGGGTCCACTGCATCGACCCCGGCGGCGAGCTGGTCGGCAAGATTTTCGTGCCCGCAACGGTCGCCAACCTCACCTTCGGCGGACGCAACGACAGCCGCCTGTTCCTGTGCGCCTCGCAGGCGCTCTACGCGATCTACGTGAACGTGCGGGGAGCGCCGCTCCTGTGAGCGGCACCGCTCCCGAGGGCGGCGTGCGGGCCCTCGCGGGGTTCGGCCGCACGGTCGCGGACCTCGCCGTCACGGAGGCCTTCTACCGGGACGGGCTCGGCTTCGCGCGGGCCGCCCCGCCGGAGCCGGTTCCCGCCGCGCAGGCGGAGGCGATGGGGCTCGCGGACCGGCGCGCCACCCAGCTGCGCATGCGTCTCGGGGGGCAGACCGTGACCTTCCTGGCGGTCGATCCGCCCGGCGCGCCCTACCCAACCGATCCCGCGGCGACCGACCCGTTCTTCCAGCACCTCGCGATCCCGGTCCGCGACATGGAAGCCGCGGCCGCGCGGCTGGCGCGGCTCGCCCCGACGCCGATCAGCCGTGGCGGGCCGCAGCGCCTGCCGGCCTCCACGGGGGGCGTGACCGCCTACAAGTTCCGCGACCCCGACGGGCATCCCCTGGAGCTGATCTTCTTCCCCGACGGCCCCGCGGCCGCCCGCTGGCGCGACGCGCCGGGCCTGTTCCTGGGGATCGATCACTCGGCGATCACCGTCACCGACCTCGACGCCACCCTGGCCTTCCTGACCGGCCCCCTCGGGCTGGCGGTGTCGGAGCGTGGCCTGAACCGCGGGCCGGAGCAGGCGCGCCTCGACGGCGTCGACGATCCGCAGGTCGACGTGATCGCCCTGGCGCCGCCGGACCCCGCGCCGCACGTGGAGCTCCTGCATTACCGCACGCCCGCGACAGAGCGGCGGCTCGTCGTCGAGCCCGCCGACCGGGCCGCCACCCGCTACCTGTTCACCGCAGCGGATCCGCGGGCCCTGTCGCGGCGCCTGCGCGAGAGCGGGCGAACGCCGCGGACCTCCGCCGACGGCGCGGCAGCCTACTGCGCCGGCCCGGACGGACACGGCTTCTTGTTCGTGCGCGGCTGAGGCCTCCGTTCCGGGAGCGTGCGCCCGGGCTTGACGCGTCGCCCCTCCGGCGTCCAATCCGGCCGCCCCGGAGGTGAGTTAGATGCCGCTCCTCGCCCTGCCCTTTCCGGCCATCGATCCGGTGGCGATCGCGATCGGGCCGATCACGATCAAATGGTACGCGCTCGCCTACATCGCCGGCCTGATCGGCGGCTGGTATTACGCGCGCCGCCTCGTCATGGCCGACAGCCTCTGGGGCGTGGTGAAGCGCCCGCAGGTCGTCGACATCGACGACCTCGTCGTCTGGGTGGCGCTCGGCGTCGTGCTCGGCGGGCGGATCGGCTACGTGCTGTTCTACAATCTGCCGATGTACATCGCCGATCCGTGGGAGATCCTGGCGATCCGCAATGGCGGCATGTCGTTCCACGGCGGCTTCATCGGGGCCATCCTGGCCTTCGTGCTGTTTGCCCGCGGGAAAGGTCTCAACGCCTACACGCTCCTCGATATCGGCGCCGTGGTGGTGCCGATCGGCCTGTTCTTCGGCCGGATCGCCAATTTCGTGAACGGCGAGCTCTGGGGCCGCGCGGCGCCGGACTTCCCTTACGCGATCGTGTTCCCGAGCGGCGGCCCGCTGCCGCGCCACCCGAGCCAGCTCTACGAGGCCGCCACCGAGGGCCTGCTGCTGTTCATCGTGATGGCGGTCAGCGTCCGCCGGTTCGGCTTCCGCAAGCCCGGGCTCCTCGGCGGCATCTTCGTCCTCGGCTACGCGCTGGCCCGGACCTTCTGCGAGTTCTTCCGCGAGCCGGATCGCCAGCTCGGCTTCCTGTTCGGCGACCATCTCGGTCCGATGGGCGGCGGCGTGACCATGGGCATGCTGCTGTGCGTGCCGATGATGATCGTCGGCCTGACCTACATCGTGCTGGCCGCGACCGGCCGGACACGGCCCCGCCATCCGGTGGAAGCGCCGGCCGCCGAGGCCGCCCGCAAGGCGGCCGTCGAGGCGTGACCCCCCTCGGAACCGAGATCGCGGCGCTGATCCGGCAGAACGGGCCGATCGGCGTCGACCGCTACATGGCCCTCTGCCTCGGCCACCCGGTCCACGGCTACTACCGCACCCGCGATCCCCTGGGCGCCCAGGGCGACTTCACCACCGCGCCCGAGATCAGCCAGATGTTCGGAGAACTGCTCGGTGCCTGGACAGCCTACGTCCGCGGCCCGATCGGGTCGCCGGATCCGCTCCTCCTGGTGGAGCTGGGGCCCGGCCGCGGCACGCTGATGGCGGACGCGCTGCGCGCGCTGCGGGCAGCGCTCCCGGGGGTGCGCGTGGCACCGCACCTCGTCGAGACGAGCCCGGTGCTGCGGGCCGCGCAGGCGCGCGCCCTCGCCGGGACCGGTGCCGCGTGGCACGACAGCGTCGACACGCTGCCCGAGGGGCCGGCGATCATCCTGGCCAACGAGTTCTTCGACTGCCTGCCGGTGCGCCAGTTCGAGCGCCGGCCGTCGGGCTGGCACGAGCGGCAGGTCGGTCTCGATCCGGCGGGCGGCCTCGCTTTCGGCCTGTCGCCGGAGCCGGTCCCGGGCCTCGCGGCGGACGGCCCGGACGGCGCGCTGATGAGCGTGCCGGCGGCCGGCCTCGCGCTGATACGCGCGCTGGCGCGGCGGCTGTGTTCCGAAGGCGGCGCCCTGCTGGCCATCGATTACGGCCATGTGCGTCCGGGCTTCGGCGACACCCTCCAGGCGCTGGCGGGACATCGCTTCGCCGACCCGCTGGCGGAGCCCGGCGAGGCGGATCTGACGCATCACGTCGATTTCGCCGCCCTCGCCCAGGCGGCGCGGGCCGAGGGCGCCGCGATCCACGGCCCCGTCGATCAGGGCGACTTCCTGGCCGCCCTCGGACTCGGGGCCCGTGCCGAGCGTCTGAAGGCACGGGCGAGCCCCGCGCAGGCCGCCGCGATCGACGCGGCGGCCGCGCGCCTGACCGATCCGGGCCGGGGCGGGATGGGAAGCCTGTTCAAGGTGCTGGCGGTGAGCGGCCCGTCCGTCGGGCCGCTCCCGGGATTTCCGGGGCTCTGAGCCGCCGGGACGATGCGCGGCCCCGTACGGGTCGGCTACTCTCAGCCGAAGGAGCCGAAGCCGGAATCGGTCTGGCTGGCGGGCCGCGGAGTCGGCGGCGCGGGCGGGTTGAGGTCGGTCGGGTCGAAGGCGGCGGGCTCTCCCGTGACGGGGTGGGCAGGCGCGCTCGGAATCCGGGGCTCTTCGGCCTCGGGCGTCTCGGGCAGGGCGTCGGTCTCGATCCCTCGTGACATCGCGATCCTTCTCAAGGCGGGGCCGGATCGGCTCCGTACTGCAATGCAGCAAGAATCTGACGGTTGAACGACATCGTCAAGGGTCCGCCCTTGCGCTATCGGGGCGCGACAGGGGCAAGCGCGAGGCCGACCGTGACCGCAGGCATGTTCATCGAGGCGCCGGAACTCTCCGCCCATGCGGGCGTGCGCCACGCCTTCTTCACCCGCGTCGGCGGGGTCTCCGAGGGCCTGTACGCGTCGCTCAATGGCGGCCTCGGCTCCCAGGACGCGCCGGAGCGCGTCGCCGAGAACCGGGCGCGGATGTGCGCGCAGCTCGGCCTGCCGCGGGACCGGCTCGTGAGCCTGTATCAGGTCCACTCGGCCGACGTGGTCACGGTCGAGGCCCCCTTCGCGGCGGAGCGGCCGAAGGCCGACGCCATGGTGACGCGGGTCCCGGGCCTGGCGCTCGGCATCGCCACCGCGGATTGCGGGCCGATCCTGTTCGCGGATCCCGAGAACGGCGTCGTCGGCGCCGCCCATGCCGGCTGGAAGGGCGCGCTCACCGGCGTGATCGGCGCGACCGTGTCGGCGATGGAGGCGCTCGGGGCGCGGCGCAGCCGCATCGTCGCCGTCCTGGGACCGACGATCGGTCAGGCCTCCTACGAGGTCGGTCCGGACTTCGTCGCGCGCTTCGGGAGCGATGCCCCCGGCATGGAGCGCTTCCTCGGCCCCGGCACGCGGCCGAGACACGCCCAGTTCGATCTTCCGGGCTTCATCCTGGCCCGGCTCGGCGAGGCCGAGATCGGCGAGGCCACCGCACTCAATCTCTGCACTTACGCCGATCCGGAGCGGTTCTACAGCTACCGGCGGACCACGCATCGCGGCGAGGCGGATTACGGCCGCCTGATCTCCGCGATCACGCTGGTGCCCTAACGAGCCAGTGCGGCCTCGGAAAGGGGCTGCGACACTTTGTCGATCCTCGGCCCGAAAAAAAGCGTAGCCTTAAATGAACCTTGGCCATTCGACCGCGTTTAGGGGTCAAGGTGCCGGGGAAAACGGCGGGTTGCCACAAGGGGCCGCGAGAGCGGTCGGCGACACCGCGGAGCGCAAAGCAACCCTGGAACCGCTGGAACGCAGCCAGATCCGGTTCCGCAACCGTCCGCCCGTGGGACGGCGCGGACCACCAGTGAGGACCAGATCATGAAATCCATGCTCCGTGTGACCACGGCCCTCGCGGGCGTCGCCTTCGCGGGTTCGGCCTTCGCCGCCGACCTTCCGCGCCGCGCCGCCCCGCCGCCGGTGTTCACCCCCGTCCCGGTCTTCACCTGGACCGGCGCCTACTTCGGTATCAACGCCGGCTACGCCTTCGACGCCAGCGACCGCAACACCGGCAACACCTTCGCCGTCCCCTTCCCCTACGCCGCCCCCGGCACCGTCGCCTCCTTCCGCAACCGCAGCCAGGACGGCTTCTCCGGCGGTGGCCAGATCGGCTACAACTACCAGTTTACCCCGGGCTCCGGTGTCGTGATCGGCTTCGAGGCCGACGCCCAGTACCTCGACTTCGGCCGCAGCCGGAACAACGCCTTCATCTCCGGCGCGCTGGCCCCCGGCTACTACGTCACCGACCCGCGCGGCCTCTCCAGCCTCGACTTCTTCGGCACCGTCCGCGGCCGCCTCGGCTACGCCTTCGACCGCACCCTCGTGTACGGCACCGGCGGCTTCGCCTACGGCTCGGGCAGCGCCGACCGCTCCTTCGGTGGCTTCGCCGGCAACGACAGCTTCCGCACCGGCTGGGCCGCCGGCGGCGGCATCGAGTACGCCCTGCCCACCGACTCGTTCCTGAACTTCTTCCGCTCCTCGGCCGTGACGCTCAAGGTCGAAGGCCTGTACGTCAACCTCGACCGCGGCACCCGCAACCAGGGCGCGTTCGTCATCAACGCCGCCAACAACTTCCCGGTCGTCTACAGCGGCGTCGGCCGCCGCGACGACCAGTTCGCCGTCGTCCGCGCCGGCCTGAACTACAAGTTCGGCACGTTCTAGGATCGCGTCGGCGCGGCCGCGGCCGCGCCCCACACTCGGCATGCAGGAAGCCCGGCCGGCAGGTCGGGCTTCTCGCGTTTCGGGATAGGCGGATGAAGTTTTCGCAATCCCCCTGACAAAGCGTCGCCGCGCACCCATGTCCTAGCTGCCATGCGGCGCGTTCGGGCCCGCGGGTGAGATTCGAGGAGGACGACTCCATGAACAGCGAAGAACGCGACGTCATTTCGGGAATCTTCCAGCGGCTGGAGCAGGCGCAGACCCAGCCTCGCGACGCGGAGGCGGAGCGCTTCATCGCCGACAAGCTCCGCGCGCAGCCCTACGCGCCCTACGCGATGGCGCAGCTGATCTACGTGCAGGAAGAGGCGATCAAGAGCCTGAACCAGCAGCTGGAGCAGGCCCGCAGCCAGGCGGCCCCGGCCCAGTCCTCCGGGGGTGGCGGCTTCCTGTCGAGCATCTTCGGCGGCGGCAGCCAGCAGCGCCAGGAGCCCCAGCCCGGCTACGGGCAGCCGCGTCCGGGCGGCCAGCCCTGGGGCAATCAGGGCGGCCCGCCGCAGGGTTACCCGCAGCAGGGTTACCCGCAGCAGGGCGGCTACCCGCAGCAGCAGGGCGGTCCGTGGGGCGGCCAGCCCCAGGCCCCGGCGCGCGGCGGCGGCTTCATGGCGACGGCCCTGCCCATGGCGGCCGGCGCTGCGGGCGGCATGCTCCTCGGCAGCGCCCTGTCGAACGCCTTCGCGGGCGGCCATTCGAGCCTCGGCAGCGCCGCGGCCGCCGGTCTCGGCGGCGGGGGCGAGACCGTCGTCAACAACTACTACGGCGATGGCGGCGGCAACCAAGATCTCGGCTCGGCCCTCGACAACAGCGGCGGCGACATGGGCAGCTTCCAGGACGCCGGCTACAGTGATCCGGGCGGTGATTTCGGCGGCGACCTCGGCGGCGGCGACGACAGCGACTGGACCTGATCGTCCCTGAGACGCAGCGGAAGGCCCGGTCGCGTCAGGCGCGGCCGGGCCTTTCTCGTATCCGGAAGGTCCGATCCGCGACCGGGGCCGCGTCGGCCGCTCAGAGGACCTCGACCCGCGTCCCCACCGGCACGCGCTCGTAGAGATCGATGACGTCGTCGTTCATCATGCGGATGCACCCCGACGAGACCGACTGCCCGATCGTGTTGGGCTCGTTCGTCCCGTGGATCCGGTAGAGCGACGAACCCAGGTAGAGGGCGCGGGCGCCCAGCGGGTTCTCCGGGCCGCCGGCCATGTGGCGCGGCAGGTCGGGACGGCGGGCCAGCATCTCGGCCGGCGGCGTCCAGTCCGGCCACTCCGCCTTACGGCTGACCGTCTTCAGCCCGCTCCAGGCGAAACCGGGGCGGCCGACGCCGATCCCGTAGCGCAGGGCGCGCTGCCCGGCCTGCACCAGGTAGAGATGCTTTCCGGCGGTGTCGATCACGATCGTTCCGGGCTTCTGCCGCCCCGTGAAGGCCACTTCCTGGCGCTGGTACTCCGGCGAGACCGCGCGGCCGATCCGGCCCGGATCTCCCTGGGGCGCACCGTAGGCGGCCGCGGGCGGCGCACCGTAGGGCTGAGGGGCGCCGGAGGCCTGGCCATAGGGCTGGCCGTAAGCCTGCCCGTACGCCTGCCCGTAACCTTGCGCCGGCTCCGGCTCGACCGGCACCAGCTCGCCGGAATAGGCCGCGACGCGCTGCTGCGGCGCCGCGCGCTGCGGCCAGCCGCGCCCAGGCGCGCCGCCGGCGCTGCCGGTGACGAGATACTCGATCAGCCCGCCGCCGTAGCCGCCCTCGGCGTAGCGCGCCTGCTGCGCCCGGGCGGGGCCGTACAGCACGAACGCGGCCGCGGCCACACCCATTCCCAGACGGACTGAACGCCGCATCGTCGCATGCTCCCGAGCCGGTGCCCGTGCTCCCGGCCCGCGAACGATCCCGTCGAATTTTACCGAATCCGGTGAACGAACGTGGTGAATCGCCGGGGCGGCCCGGCCCGTCCCCGGCCCGTCGCGACCAGCGTGAATCGGCGGTTAAGCCCCGACGAGGCCCTGGGTCCCCGGGCGCAGGGAGCCGGCGGTAAGAAGCTCGGCAGTCACAGTCCGCTAACCGTTATGGTAGACAGTCGCGGCGACGGAACCCGAACGCTCACGCCCGGACGATGACCCAGAAGCGCTATCGCATCGAAGACAGTCTCGGGCTTCCCGCGGCTCCCCCTCCCGGACCCGGGGCGTCCGCCTCGAGCGAGCGCCTGGAGGAGATCTTCAACGCCATCCAGGACTTGCGCCGCGTCACGCAGATGAGCGCGAGCGAGACCATCGAGTCGTGCCGCCGCGAGCTGCACGAGGCGCTGGCGATGCGCACCGAGCTCGACGTGATGAAGGAGGCGATCACCCGCACCAAGTCGGAGCTGGCGACGCTGCACCGGACCGAGAACACCGGCAAGGGCATGCGCCGGGCGGCCGACGAGCTCGACGCGGTGGTCGACTCGACGGAGCGCGCCACCACGCAGCTCCTCGGCGCGATCGAGGAGATCGAAAGCCACGCCGGCATGCTCAACGCCGCGACGCTGCCGCCCGGCACGAAGCAGCACGTCGACGTGATCCTCGAGCGCGTGATCACCGCCTACGAGGCCTGCAACTTCCAGGACCTGACCGGCCAGCGGATCACCAAGATCGTCAGCGTGATGAAGTTCATCGAGGAGCATCTCGACCGGCTCATCGCCACGTGGTCGGAACTCGACAGCTTCAAGGAGCTCATCACCGTCATGCCGGTGCCGACGTCCCTGGACGACGAGAGCTCGCTGCTCAACGGGCCCAAGCTCGACCACGACATCGGCCACGTCGACCAGAGCGACATCGACTCGCTGTTCGACTGATCGAGCCGACCGGGCGCGCGATTTTTGTCGCCGCCCCGGTCCCCCTGGCGGTCCGGAACGCTTAGATCTGCGGTATGAGCCGCAGAGCCCTCTCAGACCTGCCCCCCGACACCTTCGACGACGGCCGCGACGCCGAGCGGGACGAGACCGCCGACGAGCCGGAAGCCGGCCTCCCCGAGACGGAGGCGCCGGAGATCGATTTCGACTTCGAGCCGGGCGCCGTCCAGGCCGGAACCGAGGTGATCCGCCGGTTCTGGTCGACACTGCCGTCCTCGCCCGGCGTCTACCGGATGTTCGACCATCGCGGCGACGTCCTCTACGTCGGCAAGGCCAAGAACCTGAAGGCGCGGGTCGGCTCCTACGCGCGGGGCCAGGCGCACTCGAACCGCATCGCCCGGATGATCTCGCAGACGGCGGCGATGGAGTTCGTCACCACGGCGACCGAGACCGAGGCGCTCCTCCTCGAGGCCAACCTGATCAAGCAGCTGAAGCCCCGCTTCAACGTGCTGATGCGGGACGACAAGTCGTTCCCCTACATCCTGGTCACCGACGACGGCCCCGCCCCGCAGATCGTCAAGCACCGGGGCGCCCGGCGCCGGAAGGGCAATTATTACGGCCCGTTCGCCAGCGTGTGGGCGGTGAACCGGACGGTGAACGCCCTGCAGCGCGCCTTCCTGCTGCGCACCTGCACCGACAGCTACTACGAGAACCGCACCCGGCCCTGCCTACTCTACCAGATCAAGCGCTGCTCCGGCCCCTGCACCGGTGAGATCGCCGCGAACGACTACGCGGCCATGGCGGATTCCGCCCGGGCGTTCCTCGCCGGCAAGTCGAACGCCGTGAAGGACCGGATGCGCGCCGAGATGCAGGAGGCGTCCGAGGCGATGGAGTTCGAGCGCGCCGCCCGGTTCCGCGATCGCATCGCCGCCCTGTCGGCGATCCAGGGCGTGCAGGGGGTCAACACCCAGGGCGTCGAGGAGGCGGACGTGTTCGCGCTGGACGAGCAGGCCGGCCAGTTCTGCATCGAGGTGTTCTTCTTCCGGAACTTCCAGAACTGGGGCAACCGCGCCTATTTCCCGAAGGCCGACCGGACGATGACGCCCGACGAGGTGCTGGGCTCGTTCATCGGCCAGTTCTACGACGACAAGCCCGCCCCCCGGACCGTGCTGACGAGCCACGCGATCGAGGACGCGGAGCTGGTCGCGGCGGCCCTGTCGAGCCGGGTGGAGTACCGCGTCGAGATTCACAGGCCGAGCCGCGGCGAGCGGAAGAACCTCGTCGACTACGCCCAGCGCAACGCCAAGGAGGCACTGGCGCGGCGCCTCGCCGACACGGCCTCCCAGGGCAAGCTGCTCGCCGCCCTCGGCCAGGCCTTCGGCCTCGACGGGGCGCCCCGGCGGATCGAGGTCTACGACAACTCGCACATCATGGGCACGAACGCGGTCGGCGGCATGATCGTCGCCGGCCCGACGGGCTTCATGAAGGCGCATTACCGCACGTTCAACATCAAGTCCGAGGACCTGACCCCCGGGGACGATTACGGCATGATGCGCGAGGTGCTGCAGCGGCGCTTCAAGCGGCTCGTGAAGGAGGCGCCGCGCACGGAGCGCGAGGCGGCCGTGGCCGCCGCCGAGGGCGGCGTGCCGGAGCCGGTGCCAGCCCCGGCGGAGGAGAGCGAGGCGTTCCCGGCCTGGCCGGACCTCGTGCTGATCGACGGCGGCAAGGGCCAGCTCGACGCCGCGCGGGCGGCGCTGGAGGAGGTCGGCGTGGCGGGCGTGCCGCTCGTCGGCGTCGCCAAGGGCCGCGACCGGGATGCGGGCCGGGAGACGTTTTTCGTGCCCGGCCGGCCACCCTTCAAGCTTCCGCCGCGCGACCCGACGCTCTACTTCGTGCAGCGGCTCCGCGACGAGGCGCACCGCTTCGCCATCGGCAGCCATCGGGCCAAGCGGAAGCGTGAGATGGTGAAGAATCCGTTGGACGAGATCGCCGGGATCGGTCCGAGCCGCAAGCGCGCGCTGCTGCACCACTTCGGGACCGTGAAGGCGATCGAGCGCGCCGCCTTCGAGGATCTGGCCAAGACCCCGGGCGTGAACGCCGCCACCGCGCGGGCGGTCTACGACTTCTTTCATGCCGGCGCCTGAGAACCCGGCCGCGATGGCCGCGGCGGAGTCTGAGGCGTTGACGCCCGGGCCCCGCTCTGATTTCACCCCTCCGATGAACGCCGTCCTTCCCCGACGACGGTCGCCGGCCTGGACGCTCGCGAATTGCCTGACCTACGGGCGCCTCGTTGCCGTGCCGGTGATGGTCGCGCTGCTGTTCTGGCCCGAATCCCACACGGCGCGGTGGACGGCGCTGGGGGTGTTCGTCGCGGCCGCGATCACCGACTACCTCGACGGGTACGTCGCCCGCACCTACCACCAGAGCTCGGCGCTCGGCCGGATGCTCGATCCGATCGCCGACAAGCTCCTGGTCTCGGCGTGCCTGCTGATGCTGGCGGCGGACCACACCATCGTCGGCTCGAATATCTGGGCGGCCATCGTGATCCTGTGCCGCGAGGTGCTGGTCTCCGGCCTGCGCGAGTATCTGGCGGAGCTGAAGGTCGGCGTGCCGGTCAGCCGGATCGCGAAGTGGAAGACCACCGTGCAGCTCCTGGCCCTCGGCTTCCTGGTGGCCGGTCCGGCGGGCGAGACGGTGCTCCCGGGAACCGAGCCGATCGGCCTGACGCTCCTGTGGCTCGCCGCCGCGCTCACGCTCTGGACCGGGTGGGACTACATGCGGGCCGGGATCAAGCACGTCATCGACGATCCGCGCTGAGGGATCCGTCTCCGGGACGCGCGGTCCCTGCCCTGTCTCCGGTACGGTGATGCGATGAAGCTCGTCTATTTCGCCTGGGTCCGCGAGCGGATCGGCCGCTCCGAGGAGGAGCTGGCGCCGCCGCCGGAGGTCGCCACCGTCGCCGATCTCGTCGGTTGGCTCCGGGGCCGGGGCGAGGAATACGCCTACGCCTTCGAGGATCCCGGCGTCGTCCGTGCCGCGATCGACCGGGCCCACGCCAAGTCGGACGCGCCGATCGCGGGGGCCCGCGAGATCGCCTTCTTCCCGCCGATGACCGGCGGCTGAGACCCGGCCGCGCCGCGCACGTAGTTCGCCGGGGTTGCTTCGGGTCGGCTTCCGCGGTCATTGGCGCCGTCGCTCCGGCTGCACCTCATGCCGAACGGCGCGCGGGCCGAGCCAAGTTCTCTACGGGTTCGGCCCGCCTCAGGACGCGACACGCCGCGGAACGCCCAAGCTGGCATTGCCGTTATCCGCTACCGAGATCGGTATTGGAGTTTCAGCATGCGCATGACCTTGCTCGCGACCGCCGCCCTGTTGAGCCTCGGCGCCGCCGCGCAGGCCCAGACCACGGTGATCGAGCGCGACCGCCCGGCCGTCGTCGTCGACCGCCCGGCCTCCGAGTCGAAGTCCGTGACCGTTCACGACCACGGCGACGGCTGCGTCACCAAGACGGTGCGCAAGGAGAACGACATGGGCGACTCGAAGACCGTCAAGAAGGAGACCTGCGACTGAGGCAGGGAAGCGGGCCGGGCCGGAGCGCCGTCGACGCCTCCGCCCGGCCGATCCTTTGCCCGGCCGCTTGGTTGCCCGGCGCCGGTCCTAGCGCCAGCCCGCGTCGATGAAGTACGCGTGGGCCGTACACATCCGGGCATCGTCCGAGGCCAGGAACAGGACCAGCGCGGCGACGTCGGCCGGCTGGATCCGACCGTCCAGGCACTGCGCGGCGACGATCTCCGCCTCGCCCTCCGGCGAGTACCATCGCTCCTGGCGGGGCGTCTGAACGTTGCCCGGCACGATCGCCGCCACCCGGATGTTGTCGCGGCCGAGGTCGCGGGCGAGCGCCCGGGTCATGCCCTCGATCGCCGCCTTGGCGGTCTGGTAGAGCGGCATCTCCGTCAGCCCGAGATGCCAGCTGATCGATCCGAAATTGAGGATCACGCCACCGCCGGCGCGGCGCATGGGTGGGACCGCCGCCTGGGCCGCGAAGAACAGGTGGCGCAGGTTCACCGCCATCCGGTCGTCCCAGTAGGCGGGCGTCACGTCCGCGAGAGCGTGGCGGTCGTCGTTGCCGGCATTGTTGATCAGGATGTCGAGCCCGCCGAGGGTCGTGTCGGCCTCGGCCACCAGCGCGCGGACCGCCTCGATATCGGTCAGGTCGCAGCGCCGGTAGAGCGGGGCGTGCGCGGCGCCGGGCGCGAGGCGCGCCACCACGGCGCGGGCCGCGTCGTCCGCGATATCGCAGAACAGGACGCGGGCGCCCTGCCCGACGAAGGCCTCCACCAGCCCCTCGCCGATGCCCGAGGCACCGCCGGTCACGAGGACGCGCTTGCCGGCGAGGCTGGGATACCGCGCGCGCTGATCGCCCGTCGCCGTCATCGATCCTCCTCGACGTGGCTCGCCCGGCCGGAATTTGTCCGAGTTTATCACGATGGCCACCCGCGGCAACGGCGGCGCGGCCGTCCGACATTCGCGAAACGTTAACGGTTCGCGAATGAGATCGCCGGGTCTTCTAGAAAGGAACACCCGATGCCCCTGCGCCTGGAACTCAAGCCGTTCGAGCGGCTGATCATCAACGGCGCGCTGCTCCGCAACGGCGACCGTCGCTCGACCTTCCTGATCGAGACGCAGTGCAAGTTCCTGCGCGAGAGCGAGATCATCACGGAGAGCGAGGCCGACACGGCCTGTAAGCGTCTCCACCTGACGCTGACGGTCATCTACCTCGCCGACGACCCGACGCAGGGCATCGACCTGTTCTTCCGGCAGGCCACGGACTTGCTGGGACTCGCGCCGGCCGCCGCCGGGCAGATCGCCGCGATCGCCCAGGCCGTCGAGGCCGGCGAGTATTACCGGTCGCTCAAGCTGAGCCGCAAGCTCGTCGAGTGGGAGGCGGCCGGCGCCGAATCGCCGGCCGAGGTGCCGGACGCCGCGGCGGCTCGCTGACCGGCACGCGGCCTCAGCCGGGATTGCCCTGCAGGCCGGCGGCGATGTGATTGTTGATCGACACCAGCGTGGCGATCTTCTCTGGCGTGGGAGCGATCATCGTGTCGATGCAGCTCTGGAGCACGAACACGCCCAGGCGTCCGACGCCCTGCTTCACGTCGGCGGGGAGCGGGTTCTCCGCGGACGTCGCCTCGGAGGTCAGCAGCGTCCAGACCCGCTGGTTGAACGACAGGGCCTCGTTGATGCGCCCGGCGTCGCCGCTGGTGAGCCCCTGGCTGGCGCCGATCAGCTTCTGCGCTGCCTTGAGCAGCACGGCGGATTCGGCTTCGCGGGGCGACAGCGCGCTGTGGGAGGTCTTGGCGTAGGCGTTGGCGGCGTAGTTCATCGGCGGTCCAGCCCCGTCGTCGGGCCTGCCACTGAGGCAAGCTAGCGCGTAGCTGTCGCAGATCAGGAGTTAAAAGCGCGTGAGCGCCGCATCCGCCATGATGCCGCCGGGTTGGTTATCGACGACGCTGTGCGGCCGAAAGGAACCGGCCCCCGGACCCCAACCCCGATGTTGAATTTCGTTCTCGGAACTGTTGCCGGCGGCCTGATCGCCTGCGTGCTGACCATCGCGGCGGCACGGCAACCCGAAGTGCAGTCCCGACTGGGCCTTGTGCCGGTAGCGCCGGCGACCCTGGCGGCGGTCACGAAACCGGCCGAACCCGATTGCGGCCGGAGGACGGAGCCGACCCCGAAGATCGGCTCCCAGGAGATGCTGTTCAACCGCCAGAGATTCTGGTCGGTCGCACCATAATCAGAACGTGCCGATCAGCATGAGCAGCATCGTCGTGGCGACGGTGGTGCTGACGAAACCGCACAGGGCGGCCGCGAAGGACGGACCGGTGCGGGTGACGGTGGGCTCGATGTCGTTCGAGAGCGTGGCGGGGGTCATCGGCGCAGAACCTTCTCGGCGACCAGCGTCGCGCGTATCGGGGTGATGCTTCAGGAACGGGACGGCCGAGGTGCGATCGCGCACCCGGTCAGTCGCAGCGGTTGATTTTCTTGGCGATCCGCAGACCCCGCAGCTCGCTGCGGAGGTCGATGGCCACGACGCCCTCTCCGCATCGCTCGAACGCGTCGCGGGCATCGTCGTAGCGGTCGCCCACCTCGTCGAGCGTGTCGCAGACGCGGTCATGGTTGCCCAGGCGGGCTTCCTGACGCGCCTGGAAGCGCAGGGCGTTCGCCTCGTCGACCTTGCGCTGGGCTTCGATGCAGGACGGCAGGGCCGACGCGGCGGAAGTCAGGGCGAGGCCTGCCAGGAGGCTGGCGAGGCAGCGGGTCAGAGTGACCGACTTGGCACTCACGGGAACACTCACACACGGTTTGTGATGGCAGATCCGCGGGCGGTCCTGCCGGGCTTCTCGGAGCGGCTCAGGTCCACTCCTTCTCTGTCCGCTGAAACAGTGAAGCTGACGTGAAAGTTCCGCCCCGAATCACCGCTTCCGGCGCAGTCGGGAGGTCAGGATTGCGGAGAGTGGCACGGGGGCCGCACCCATCGGATCGACGCCGACATCGTACTGCTTCGGCATCGGCTTGAGCTTCCCGTGGCTGTGGCCGTGGAGGTTCAGCGCGCCCCGGCTCATGCCGTTCCAGGTACGGAACGCGTAGTGGCAGAGCACCACCATCCGCCCCTCGACGGCGAGTTCCGCGTAGTGCCGGACCGACGCCCAGCCGGGCGCCGTGAGCGTGTCCGGCCCGTCGTTGTTGCCGGCGATCAGGTGCTTCTCGCCGTTCAGTCCGGCGAGGATCGCGCGGATCCGGTCACCGCTCGGGCCGAGGGCGAAATCGCCGAGGTGCCAGACCGTGTCGCCGGGCGCGACCGTCGCGTTCCAGGCCGCGATCAGGCCGGCATCGTGGGCCTCGAGGTCCGGGTAGGGCCGGTGGTCGAAGCGCAGCGCCCGCGGATCGCCGAAATGCGTGTCGCCCGTGAAGAAGATGGTCACCGGTCCGCTCCGCCTCGCCTCAGCGCCTTCCTGGACGCCTTCCTCGACGCCTTCCTCGGCGCCTCGCCCGGCAACGCCGCCGGACTGCCGCCGAAAGCGGCACGCGGCCGCGTTGTTCCCGCCGGCCCGCGTCCGCCTGGCGCGTTGACGGCCCGCGCGCCAGGGTCGAAGCCTCGTCGGGCGAGGCGCGAGCGGAGGGGCACAGGGCATGCTGGGAACGGTGGGGTTCGCCTTCCTGGCCGGCCTGCTCTCGGTGCTCTCGCCCTGCGTGCTGCCGCTGATCCCCATCGTGCTCGGCACGGCGGCGGCCGAGCATCGCCTGGGTCCGGTGGCTCTGGCGGCCGGCCTCGCCATCGCCTTCACGGCCATCGGGCTGTTCGTCGCGACGATCGGCTTCACCGTCGGGCTCGACGGCGACGTGTTCCGGCGCACCGGCGCGGTGCTCCTGGTGCTCCTGGGCGTCGTGCTGATGCTGCCGCGGCTCCAGGCCCGGGTCGCGACGGCGGCCGGCCCGGTCGGCGCCTGGGTGGAGGATCGCTTCGGCGGCGTCGGCACCGGGGGATTGCCCGGCCAGTTCGCCGTGGGCCTGCTGCTCGGCGCGGCCTGGAGCCCCTGCGTGGGACCGACCCTGGGGGCGGCCTCGCTCATGGCGGCGCGGGGCGAGCATCTCGGGGGCGTCGCCCTGACCATGCTGGCCTTCGGGATCGGCGCCGCGGCCCCGCTGATGCTCCTGGGCCTCGTCTCCCGCGAGGCGCTGCTGCGCTGGCGCGGCGGCCTCGCCGCGGCCGGCCGGGCCACGAAGGCCGCGCTCGGCGCCGTGATGGTCGTGCTCGGCCTGCTGGTGCTAACGGGGCTCGACAAGCGGGTCGAGGCCGCGGCCGTCGCGGCCTCGCCGGACTGGCTCAACGCGCTGACGACGCGCTACTGACCGCGCGAGGCCCCCAGGTTATCCGGAACGGAGTTCGGCCATGAGCGATGCCCCCCGCCTGACCAGTCTCGCCCACGGAGGCGGCTGCGGCTGCAAGCTCGACCCGGCCACCCTGCGCCAGCTCCTCGCCCAGCAGCCGGCGGCGGGCCCGTTCGAGCGGCTCCTCGTCGGCAACGAGACCGCGGACGACGCGGCGGTGTGGGAGCTGGAGGACGGCACCTGCCTCATCGCCACCACGGACTTCTTCACCCCGATGGTCGACGACCCCGTCGATTTCGGCCGGATCGCCGCGACGAACGCCATCTCGGACGTCTACGCCATGGGCGGCCGGCCGCTGTTCGCGCTGGCGATCCTCGGGATGCCGCTCGGCAAGATCGACCCCGAGGTGGTCGCGCGGATCCTGCGCGGGGGCGCGGAGCAATGCGCCGCGGCCGGCATCCCGGTGGCGGGCGGCCACTCGATCGACGCGCCGGAGCCGATCTACGGTCTGGCGGTGATCGGGACCTGCCGCCGCGAGGCGGTGCGGCGCAACGCCGACGCGGTGGCCGGGGACGCCGTCCTGCTCACCAAGGCCCTCGGGGTCGGGGTCTACTCGGCGGCGATCAAGCGGGCGACCCTCGACGAGGCCGGCTACCGCGACTTCATCGCGACCACGACGCTGCTTAACCGGATCGGGACCGATCTCGCCGCCGAGCCCGCCGTGCACGCCCTGACCGACGTGACCGGATTCGGCATCCTGGGGCACGGCCTGGAGATCGCCCGCGGCGCCGGCCTCACGCTCACCCTCGAGGCCGACGCCCTTCCCCTGCTGCCGCAGGCGGAGGCGCTGGCGCGCGCGGGCGCGGTCACCGGCGCCTCGCACCGCAACTGGGCGGCGTTCGGCGAGGCCGTGGACCTGCCGGCCGACTTCCCCGAGTGGCGCCGCCATCTCCTGACCGATCCGCAGACCTCGGGCGGGCTGCTGGTGACCTGCTCGGCCGACCGGGCCGACGCGATCCTGGCGCGCATCCGGGCGGCCGGCTACCCGGCGGCGGCCCGGATCGGCCGGATCGAGGCCGGCCCGGCGCGGATCCGCGTGGCGGCCTGACGGGCCGCCCGCCCCGAGAGGCAATCTTCAACCTTCCCGTCCACTCTGCCGCCCCGCACGAGACCCGAGCCGCCGCCAGAGCCGCCGTGACCGACGCCGCAGACATGTCACCGCCCGCCCACGGCGTCGCCGGCTGGCCGTTCGGGCGCAGCGCCGGCGCGCCGGCCCGTCCCGCGTCGCTCCCCGACGGGCGTCCGTGGCCGCGGATCCGCGTCGTCACGGTGGCCGGCGCGGGTGCCGCGCTCGCCGAGACCGTCGCGTCGGTCCTGCGCCAGGGCTACCCGGAACTGCGGCACGACCTGCTCGACCCGGCGGCCGGCCGCGCCGCGGCGGCGCGCATCCTGTCGGCTTCCGATCCGGAGCACCTGTTCTGGCTCCGCGCCGGCGACCTGCTCGCGCCCGGTGCGCTGACCGCCCTGGCGCTGGAGGCCGCGCTCACCGGCGCCGACGCGGTGGCGGGGCTGCGCGTCCTGTTCGACGACGCCGTCCGCGGCCTCGACGGCCCCGGGGCCGCGGACGGCGGGATCCTCTGGCGGCGGGACGCCCTCGCGCACGCGATCATCGACGCCGACGGGACGCTCGACGCCGCCTCCGCCTGGTCGGCGATCCCCGCCGATCGGCGGAGCCTGATCGGCCGCCCGATCATGCTCCACAGGCTCGACGCGCCGCCGCCCCCGCCCGCCGCCGGCCTGTCGATCGTGTCGCTGACCGGGACCGGAACCCGCGGGGGCGCGGGCGTGGCCCAGCGCCGCCTCGCCGAGGCGCTGACCCTCGCGGGCCACCGGGTCGCGGAGGTGACGCTGAGCGGACGCCCGGAGGCCGCCGAGTGGCGCGACGACTTCCCGCAGGCGGAGGCCGCGGTCGCGGCGGCCGCCCCCGATCTCGTCCTCGCCGGCAACCTGCACGGCGCCACCCGCAGCCTCGACGTCGTCGGCCGCCTGGCGCGGCGCGGTCCGGTCGGCCTCGTGCTGCACGACCTCTTCCCCCTGACGGGCCGGTGCGCCCACCCCCGCGACTGCGGGCGCGCCGCCTCCGGCTGCGATGCCGCCTGCCCCGGCCCGGACGAGTACCCGGAGCTGGCGCCCGGCCGGATCGCCGGGATGCACGAGCGCAAGCGCGCGGTGCTCGCCGGCGCCGCGCCCGGATCCCCGACGCGACCCTCCGCGCCCTGGCTGCTGGCCAATTCCGACTGGACGCTGGCGCGGGCGCGCGAACTCGCCCCGCCCGGCAGCGTGATCGAGCCCGTGCGGCTGGCCTTCCCGACCGCCGTGTTCCGGCCCGGCGATCGCGCGGCGCTGCGCGGCACGCTCGGCCTGCCGGCCGACGACGTCCTGATCCTCGTCTCCTCGGTCATCGTCGACGGGCCCGACAAGGGCTTCGCCGACCTCAGGGCCGCGCTCCAGGCCGTAGCGGGCCCGGGCGTTGGCGTGGTGGCGGTCGGCCGGCTCGACGACCCGGCCCGGCTCGGCGTCGCGAACCTGTACGCGCCCGGCCTCATCGCCGACGAGGCGCTCCTGGCCGCGTGGTACGGGGCCTGCGACCTCCACGTCACCGCCAGCCGTCACGAGACCCTCGGGCAGACGCCGATCGAGGCCGGCCTGTGCGGGGTGCCGACGCTCGCCTACCGCACCTCCGGCCTGACCTCGGCCGTGATCGACGGCGTGTCGGGCCGCCTCGTACCGGTGCGGCCAGGCGCCCTCGCCGAGGCGCTGGCGGCGCTGGTCGGCGACAGCGAGGCGCGCGCGCGGCTCGGCGCCTTCGCGCGCATCGCCCTGGAGAGCCGCTACAGCCCGGCCGCCTCCGCGCTGTCGCTGGACGCGGTCTTCCGGCGTCACGGTCTGCCGAGCGCGCCGACGGGCCCGCGCTTCGCCCCCGGGATGCTCGGGCACTTCCCCTTCGCGGCGGACCTGCGGGCGGGCGCGGCCGGCACCGTCCCGGCGGTCTCGCGCCCGCTCGTGCGCCGGCTGCGGCGGGCCAAGCAGATGGTCTTCGGGCGTCGGATGCCGCTCCTCGTGCGCCGGTGCCTCTACCTCGCCGGCGCGCTGCGCCGGAGCCAGACGTGACGGCCCGCGACGACAGGGCCGGCGACGCGGCCGGCGACGTGGCCGGCGACGTGGCCGGCGACAATGCGGGCGGCGCGCGGGCGGCGCCGACTCGGCGACGGATCTACCTCGATCAGACCCATCTGCGCGCCCACGTGACGGGGATCGAGCGAGTCACCCTCGACCTGTTCGCCCCGGACCGGCTCGCCCCGCACGCGGTGCGGCCGGTGACCGCGGGCTCCCTGCCCGGCATGGTCGCCGCGCAGCAGCTCGGCCTGCCGGCGCGGGCGCTGATGGATCGGGACGCCCTGTTCCTGTTCCCGGGCTTCCCGCCCGGGCCGCTCTGCGCCGTCGCGGCGTCGCGCTGCCTGCTCTACGTCCACGACACCTTCCTGCTCACGCGGACGGAGGATCTGAGCCTGCGCAGCCGGCTCTACATGAGCCCCAGCTTCGCCCTGGCCCTGCGCTGGTGCCCGAACCTGTTCGTTAACAGCCGCACCACCGGGGCGGACGTGCGCGTGCTCTGCGCCCGACGCGCCCGCGTCGCCCTGCTGCGCCCCCCCGTCCGCGACGCCTTCGGGCTCGCGCACCTGCCGGGACCGGCTGCCTACGCGCCGGGCCGGCCGCTGCGCATCCTCGCCATCGGCACCATCGAGCCGCGCAAGAACTATCCGGCGACCCTCGCGCTGACGGCGGCGCTCATCCGTGCCGGTATCCCGGCGGAGCTCCACCTCGTCGGCCGGGTCGGCTGGGGACAGCACGCCTTCCTGGACGCACCGCCGCCGTTCCTGCACCGCCACGGGTACCTCGCCGACGCCGAGCTGCGCGCCCTCGCGGGGTCGTGCCACCTGCTGGTCTCCACCTCCAAGGCGGAGGGCCTCGGCCTGCCGCTGCTGGAGGTCCAGCACGGCGGCCTTCCGGTGGTGGCGCCGGACGACCCGGTGTTCCGGGAGGTCCTGGGGGCGTCGGCCCTGCTGATCCGGCCGGAGGAGCCCGACGCGGCCGCGGGCGCCCTCGCCAGCTGGATCCGCGACGGCGCCCTGCCCCGCGCCGCCGGAATGAGTCGGGCCAACGTCGCGCGCTGGAACGCGATCGCGGCCGAGGACGGCGCGCGCTTCCGGCGCTTCCTGGCCGGCGATCCCGCGGCTTACGATGCGCTGGAGTCAATTGTCGCACACGCGGGCACCGCCTGAGGCGGCCTGCGTAGTCCCCAACAAATCGGGAACTTTTCATGCTCGATTGTCGTGACAGTCAGGACTGCATCTGTAAGCGATATCTGCCAGCTTCCTGAAGCAAGTGCCGCATCGGGGCGACACTACTGGTCCGGTATGTTGATTGCTGGGCTCCCGAAGAAGGCAGCGCCTCGGGCGGGCACCTGTTCCAGATCGGCACGGAGCTGGTCACAAAGGGAACGGGCGACGGGGCGGGTGACGGGCGGCGGTCTCCGCCGAGGCAGGTCAGGGAGCGAGGCGTATGTTCGACTTCTCGACGCGGATGAGCGGCGAACGGCCCGTGCGGATGGTGCTGCCGCAGGTCGCACCGCCGACGGACGGCCGCGTGATCCTGCGGCGGCTGTGGCGCGGCAGCGGCTTCATCGTGCTGGGCGGCCTGTTCATGGTCGCCGTCGCGGTGGCGCTCCTCGGCCTGATCCCGCCCCGCTACACGTCGAGCATCCAGATCCTGGTGGATCCGAGCGACCTGCGCGTCGTCGAGAACGACGTGAACGCGCGCCAGCCCCAGGCCGACAGCGGCGTGTCGATCGCCGAGAGCCAGGTGCGGGTGATCCAGTCCGACAGCGTCCTGCGCCGGGTGATCGCCAAGCTCCACCTCGACCAGGACGACGAGTTCGTGCTGCCGGACGGCAACAATCCGACCCTCACCTGGATCAAGGGCGCGCTGGGCATGCTGCCCCCGCCGGCGAGCCGCGACCCGGTCTTCACGGCCCTCGACACGCTGCAGAACCGGCTCACTGTCCGGCGGGCCGAGCGGACCTTCGTGATCGACGTCTCCGTTCAGTCGCGCGATCCCGAGAAGGCCGCCCGCATCGCCAACGCCGTCGGCGACGCCTACTTCGCCGAGGAGGCCGCGGCCCGGACCGAGACCGCGCGGCGCGCCTCCGACGCCCTGGCGGGGCGGCTCAACAGCCTCAAGCGCGACGTCGAGCAGGCCGAGAGCGCCGTGGTGCGCTACCGCGAGGATCACAAGCTCGTGGCTGCCAGCGGCCGCCTGCTCACCGACCAGCAGCTCGGCGACCTGAACCAGCAGCTCGTCACCGCCTCCATCAAGACCGCGGAGGCCAAGTCGCGCCTCGATCAGGCACGCCGGATGCGGTCGTCGGATCCCAGCACCGCTCTGCCCGAAATGCTGCAGAGCCTGGAGATGCAGGCCCTGCGGCAGCAATACGCCACGCTGTCCCGCAACACCGCGGAGCTCGCCACCCGCCTCGGCGAGCGCCACCCGGCCATGGCCGAGCAGTACGCCCAGCAGCGTGACCTGCAGCGCCTGATCCAGCGCGAGAAGGAGCGGATCATCGAGACGACCCAGAAGGATTACGACCGCGCCGCCGCGAGCGAGGCCGCGATCCGGGCCAATCTCGACCGGGTGAAGAACGAGACCGCGTCCAGCGACCGGGCCTATGTCGGCCTGCGCGAGCTGGAGCGGACCCTCGACGCCCGCCGCGGCATCTACGAGGCCTATCTGAAGCGCGCCCGCGAGGCGAGCGAGCAGGAGCGGCTCAACACCACCAACGTCCGGATCATCTCGGCGGCGGTCCCGGCGCGCCAGCGGACCTTCCCGCCCTCCCCCAAGATCGTCCTGCCGGTGGCGCTGGTCCTCGGCCTGCTGCTCGGCGGCGGCATCGCCCTGCTGCTCGGCGCCGACAGCGACCGTCGCCGCAGCCTGCGCGCCGCCACCCGGCCGGCCGCGAGCTTCCGGGCCGCCGATGCGTGACATCGGCGAGATCAGCCTCTACCTGGGCGCTATGGATCCGGTCCTCGGGGAGGCACACACGGTGAGCGCCCCGGCCCCCGCGGCGTCCGGATCGCCGCAGACGGGCGCGACCGTCGAACTCTTCGGCTACCGGTTTCACACCGGTCCCGCCGCGACCCTCGTAGCCGACGTCGCGGCCCGGCGTGACGGCCGCCCGCGCATGATCGTGACGGCGAACGTCGATCACATCGTCCAGCTCAGCGAGAACGCGCCGTTCCGCGAGGCCTACGCGCGCGCCGCGGCCCGGACCCTCGACGGGATGCCGCTGGTCTGGCTGGCCCGGAAGGCGTGCGCCCAGCCCGTTCACCGGATCACCGGCCACGACCTCCTGGGCTGCGTCCTGGCCGACCCGCCGGCCTTCGCGCGGCGGGTCTTCTTCGTCTCCGCCCGACAGGACGCGGCGGACGCGCTGGCGACCCGGCTGCAGGCGGCGGGCCTTCCGCCCGGCGCCGTGGCGAGCGCCGTGCCACCCTTCGGCTTCGAGCACGACGCGGCCTACAGCCGCGCCCTGGCGGAGCGGATCCGCGCCCACGGGACGACGCTGCTGGTGATGGGCGTCGGCGCGCCCAAATCCGAGATCTGGGTGGATCGCCACGGCCAGACGCTCGGCGAGCCGGTGGTCTTCTGCGTCGGCGACGCCCTCAACGTCGCCGCCGGGTTCCTGCCGCGCGCCCCGCGGCTGATGCAGCGCCTCGGCCTCGAGTGGATCTACCGGTTCCTGCAGGCGCCGCGCCGGCTGTTCCGGCGCTACTTCATCAAGTCGTGGCGCTTCATCGGCCTCGCCGCGCGCGACCGGTTCCGGCGGCGCGCCGGCTGACTCAGCGCCGCTCCGCGAACAGGTCCGGCCGCCGCAATTGGAGCGCGAAGAGCAGCGTCAGCGACTTCATGTCGGTGATCGCGCCGCGGCGGCCCATGGCGGCCAGTTCCGGCAGCGGGATCTCGTGGACCGCCACGGCCTCGCCCTCGGCGGCGAGACCGCCGCCGGTGCCGGTCCGGTCGGCCTCGCCGTAGGCGGCGAGGAACAGGTCCATCCGCTCCGTGGAGATCCCCGGCATCGACCAGGCACTGGCGACGAAGTCGAGGGCGCTGAGGCGCAGGCCCGTCTCCTCCATCGCCTCGCGCCGCGCCTCGTCCTCGGAGGCGCCCTCGTCGAGGAGGCCGGCCGGCACCTCGATGTGGCTCGGCGGCCCGCCCGAGTAGAGGACCGGCGCCCGGAACTGCGAGACGAGCGTGGCGACCCGCCGGTCGGGATCGTAGGGGAGCACCGCGACCGCCCGCCCGTGATCCTCCATCTCCCGGGTGATGCGGCTCCCGTCCTCCTGCATCACCTCGGCGACGAGGTAGCGCGCCCAACCGTCATGTACGAGGCGCACGCCCCCGATCCGTGGTGCCATTCCGATCTCGCCCTGCTCCTGGAGCCCGACGGATCGTTCAGGAATGCGGCGGCCTTGCGGACACGGTGATGCGGAAGCGCAGGCGCCCCGCGGGCGGCCCGTCCAGACGCTCGGCGGCGTCGAGGCGGGCGCCCTCCTCGCGCACGAGGTTGGGGATGTCGAGGGCGGCCAAGGGGTCGGTGCAGGTCACCACCAGCGTCCGGCCGGCGGCGAGGCCGCGCAGCGCCTTCCGGGTGCGCAGGACCGGGAGCGGGCATTTCAGGCCGCTCAGGTCGAGGTCGACGCAGTCCGGATCCTCATCCCGCACGCCGGAAGCTCCCGAACCGGCGCGGATGCCGGCCCCGGCGGTCTTAGGCACCGCGGCGGCCCGGCGCCAGCGGCGTCCTCACCACACGTGATAGCCGAAGGCGGGTCCGGAATAGCTGTCCGGCGCCGTCCAGACATAGCGGGGACCGTTGTAGCCGTACTCGAAGCCGCGGCTCGGGACCGGCGCGTAGGCGTAACCGTAGCCGAACGGCGCGGGATAGCCGTACTCGCCGTAGTAGCTGTACTGCGGCCGCCCCCGCGCCGCCACGGTGCCGGCGATCCGGCCGCCGGCCCCGTGATGCCAGCGCCCCGGGGCCGGCCCAGCGCCTTCCGACCGCGCCAGGTCGGCCGCTCGCGCCGTGCTCGAGGCCACCGGAACGGAAGCCATACCGGCGAGGATGACGGCGATGATGCGGATCATGATGCGGCCTCTCCCCGGGCGTCGCGCCCTGTCGAAACGTTCCATTAGCACGTTCCAACGGCGATTCGCGCGGCCGGCGTGAGCCGTTCAGCCGGGTGCTAGAAGACGCATTCCGTGAAGGCCGGACGCACGCAGGCGCCCCAGCGACCCTCGTAGTCGGCGAGGAGATCCTCGGCCCGCGTCCGCCCGGCCGCGACGACGGCCTCGAGCGGCTGCAGGTAGATCACCTCGTCCCGGCCCTCGGCGTCGCGGCGGCCCCGCGCCCGGAGGCCCGCGCGGGCGATCGCCAGGGCCTCGGCGGCGACGGCCCCGAGCGTGGTATTGGCCACCGGCGTCGCGAGCCCCAGGCGCGGCGCCGTGGCGCGCGCGGCCTCGCGGTTGGCGAGGCTCCACCCCTTCACGAGGTCGAGGGCCGCGTCGAGGGCCGAGTCGTCGTAGAGGAGACCGGTCCAGAAGGCGGCCTGGGCGGCGATCATGCCGGGGCCGCCGACATCGGCGCCGCGCATCTCCAGGAAGCGCTTGAGCCGCACCTCGGGGAAGGCCGTGGAGGCGTGGTTGGCCCAGTCCGAGACCGTGGCGAACTCGCCCGGCAGCTGCGGGAGCTTGCCGGCCATCAGGTCGCGGAACGAGGCGCCCGACACGTCGTGGTAGGTGTCGCCCCGCTTGACGAAGTACATCGGCATGTCGAGCAGCCAGTCGACGTAGGCCTCGTAGCCGAACCCCGCGTCGAAAGCGAAGGGCAGCATCCCGGTCCGGTGGGCGTCCGTGTCGCGCCAGATCTCGGACCGGCGCGACAGGAAGCCGTTCGGCCGGCCGTCGGTGAAGGGCGAGTTGGCGAAGAGCGCGGTCGCGACCGGCTGCAGCGCCAGGGACGCGCGCATCTTGCGCACCATGTCGGCCTCGGAGGCGAAGTCGAGATTCACCTGCACGGTGGCGGTGCGCAGCATCATGTCGAGACCGAGGGACCCGACCTTCGGCATGTAGCCGGCCATGATCCGGTAGCGGCTCTTGGGCATGACCGGGGTCTCGTCCCGGCGCCATTTCGGGCTCATGCCCAGCGTCAGGAAGCCGATGCCCAGGGGATCGGCCACCCGCTTCGTGGCGGCGAGGTGCGTGGCGAGTTCCGCCGCCGTGGCGTGCACGTCGGGGAGCGCCGCGCCGGACAGCTCGAACTGGCCGCCGGGCTCGATCGAGATCGCGCCGCCCGCCTCCGCCGACAGGCCGATGATGTTGCCGAGATCGAGGATCGGCTCCCAGCCGGTCTCACGGGCGAGTCCATCCAGGAGCGCCCGGATGCCGCGGTCCCCCTCGTAGGGGACCGGCGCCCGGGTCTCCCGATAGAACGGGATCTTCTCGTGCTCGGTGCCGATCGCGAAGCGCGCGCGCGGCTTCTCGCCCGCCGCGAACCATTCGATCAGTTCGGCGCGCGTGGTGAGCGGCGTGGTGTCGTTGCTGTCGCGCGCCATGCGCTGCCTGCCCGTGCGTCTGACTTGTGCCTGGGAACGGGCGCGCCGGACTGCTCCGACGGATCCACCCGGTACAAACCCGCTCTCGCGAGCGGGATCCGGGCGGACACCCGCCCCCGACCCCGATGAGCACGCGGCGCAGGCGGCGTCCGATCCGGGACATAATCGAGCCGCCGTGAACCCACAACGCGGCGGTCTCGACCGGCGCGCCGCTTCACGTCTGATCCGGGGAAACAATCGACCGGCGCGGTCCTTCCATGTGCGCGGGCACACATGGATCGGGGCAGCGCGCGTCAGCGCGCGTCGCCGAGCACCGCCTGCACCAGCGTCAGCACGGCGACGGCGGCGGTGTCGGCCCGCAGGATGCGCGGCCCCAGGGAGAGCGCCACGGTGTTCGGCCGCGCCCGGATCAGCGCCCGCTCCTCCTCGGAGAAGCCGCCTTCGGGACCGACCAGCACGGCGAGCGGAGGGGGCGCCAGCGGGTCGCCGGCCGCCCGCAGGGCCGCCACCGGGTCGCGCACGGGCGCGTCCTCGTCGCAGAACACGAGGAGCCGCCCGGGCGCGAGGCCCGCGAGAGCGGCCGGCAGGCGCTCGGGCTCCGGACAATCGGGAATCGCCAGGATCCCGCACTGCTCGGCGGCCTCGACCGCGTTGGCCCGCAGCCGGTCCATGTTGACGCGATCGCCCTGCGTGAACCGGGTGATGACCGGTCGGATCGTCCCGGCCCCCATCTCCACCGCCTTCTGCGCGAGATAGTCGAGGCGCGCGCTCTTCAGCGGGGCGAACAGGTAGTGAAGGTCGGCGCCCGCGGGCTGCGGACGCGTCTGCGCGGCGACGTGCAGGTCGGCGCCCTTGCGCCCGGTCTGGACCAGATGGGCGCGCCACTCGCCGTGGCGGCCGTTGAAGACCAGGACCGGATCGTCCGGTCCCCGGCGCAGCACGTTGAGCAGGTAGTTCGCCTGAGCCCGGTCGAGGGGCAGAATCACCCCCGCCGCGAGATCGGCCGCGACGTGGAGGCGCGGAGCGGTGAAGTCATAGGCCGGCATGGCGGCGTGGTCGCGCGGGCCGGCGGGCCTGTCAACGCGGGGACCGCGACCGAAAGTGTTGCCGAATGGTTACGAGCCCCGGTTTTCGGCAGCCAGTCCACTGGTGCATGGCGCAGCCGGTTTGCCGCTCGAATGACGCCACAATCCTATGGCGAACCCAACGGAACGGAAGAGAGCCGGCCGCTCGCGGATTCGGCAGGGGCGTCGAGGGAGTCGCGGAATGGCGAAGGGGAGTCTGAAGCTGGGGGCGGCGGTGCTGGTCGGCACCGTCCTGTTCGGGACGGCGGCGTTCGCGCAGAGCGCGGCACCGGAATGCGGTGCCATCCAGAAGACCCTGGCCGAGCGCAAGGCTCTGGTCGGCCGCGCCAATGCGGCATCGCAGTCCAAGAAGAAGATGACCCCGCAGGAGGCCTGCGCCCTGTTCGGGAAGCTCCAGTCCAACGGCGCGGAGGGCATCAAGTGGATCGCCGCCAACAAGGAATGGTGCTCGATCCCCGATTCCTTCGCCGAGGGCTTCAAGGCCGACCACGTGAAGGTCAGCGGCATCCGCACCAAGATCTGCAGCGTCGCCGCCCAGGCGACCAAGATGGAGGCGCAGGCCCGCGCCCAGGCGCAGGCCCAGGCGGGTGGCGGCGGCGGCGGGCTGCTCGGCGGCCCGGGCTTGACCGGAAGCTTCAAGCTGCCGCAGGGCGCTCTCTGAGATCGTCTGAGAGGATCGCGGATCCGGCGCGGGTCCCCCCTCGGCAGCGGCGGGGGACTCACGTGCGGGACGACCGGAGATCCGACCGATGAACGGCACGGTGTTTGACGACGGGCGGCCGGCCGACGCGGTCTCCGGGCACTGGGTCGACCGGCGGGCGCCCCGGCCCTGGCGCCCGTACCTGCGCCTGGCCCGGATCGACCGGCCGATCGGCTGGTGGCTCCTCCTCCTGCCCTGCTGGTGGTCGGCCGCCCTGGCGGCGATCGCCGCGGACCAGGCCTTTCCCGACCCCTGGCACTGCCTGCTCTTCCTGATCGGCGCCGTGGCGATGCGCGGGGCGGGCTCGACCTACAACGACATCGCCGACCGCGACCTCGACGCGCAGGTCGAGCGCACGCGCCTGCGCCCCCTGCCCTCGGGCCAGGTGCGGCCGCGCCACGCCGCCCTGTTCCTGGTGATCCAGGCCCTGATCGGGCTGGCCGTCCTGCTGCAGTTCAACGCGGAGGCGGTGATCATCGGTCTCTGCTCGCTGCTGCCGGTGGCGATCTACCCGTTCATGAAACGGGTCATGCCTCTGCCGCAGGCGATCCTGGGACTGGCCTTCGCCTGGGGGGCTCTGATGGGCTGGGCCGCGGTGTTCGCCCGCCTCGATCCGCCGGCGCTCCTGCTCTACGCGGGCGCCCTGTGCTGGGTGATCGGCTACGACACGATCTACGCGGTGCAGGATATCGAGGACGACGAGATCGCGGGGATCCGCTCCTCGGCCCGCCTGTTCGGCCGGCACGTGCGGCTCGCCGTCGGGCTCTGCTACGCGCTGGCCGCTCTGTTCGTGGTGCTGGCCGCGCGCGGGGCCGGAGCGGGGCTCGTCGGGTATCTGGGGGTCGCCGCCTTCGCCGGGCACCTCGCCTGGCAGGTCCTGTCGCTGCGCGAGCGCGACGGGCGCGGGGCTCTCACGCTGTTCCGGTCGAACCGGGATGCGGGCCTGATCCTGTTCGTCGGCCTCACCGCCGACGCGCTGCTGCGCAACTTGTTCTAAGGGCCGTCGGCGCCCTCAGGTGCGGGCGATGATCTCGTTCTCGCCGCGGAAGATCTGCGGGCGCGCGGGGAGCCGGCCGGTCTTGCGGCGGGCCAGGAAGCGCGGGCGACGGCGGCCGAGACCAGCGTGGCGGCGACGGATGCGGACCTGACCGAGAATCAGCCGGCCGATCTGCTGGGAGACCGGGACGAGGAGGCCGTCCTCCCGGACGATCATCCGCACGAGGCCCGCCCGCGCCGCGATGTCGCGCCACAACGCGACCACATCGTCCTCCTCGAAGCTGCCGAGGCGCTGCAGCACGTCGCCTTCTTCGTCGACGAGGATCAGGCTGAACCGGTCGGCGCCCACGATCTCGGCGTCCTCGGTGGCGTAGGCGAGCGCGATCCCGACGGCCCGGCGCGCGCCGGGGGTGCGGCCGATCACCGGCAGCGGCGAAGCGACGAAGCGGGGCGCGGTGTCGGCACCGTGCATCGGGTGTCCTGCGTGGCTTTTGTCCGTGGCCGGGGAAGTGTTCATCGGTCCGAGTCCCTGGAGCAAGTGGCGACCCCTGTCGGGCCGTCCGTTATGCCAAGCAAAATCGCACCCGAACTCCTCCGCACCGCTTAAGAGCCGTCGTTAAGCGAATCTGGACAGCGCTGTCATTTGCGGAATGCTCAATGCTTCCTTGAATGCTCAACATTTCCTTGCGCAGATCGGTCGTTATCGATCGATCAACCAGCATCCTTGTGGCGCTGCGGGCGCCGCCGTACAACGGGGCGACCGGGCGCGCGATCCTCCGCGCCGGGTCTTCTCAGCCCGACCGGGTGAGCCCAAGCGGGCCCGGACGTCCGCCCGTCGGACGGGCGGGCCGGCGGGGCCCTCGCGGGCCGCACGGATTCCACGCGGAGCGCGATGCCAGAGCCTCTCACCGACGATGCCGTATCCGCCCTGATGCCAGAGTTGCGCGCCGTGATGCGCGAGGCCGCCGACATCGCGCGGCCGTTCTTCAGGCTCGGCGGGCAGACTTCGGCCCGCATCTGGTCGAAGGCCGGCGGCTCGCCTGTGACCGAGGCGGACGTCGCGGTCGATGCCTTCCTGAAGGTGCGTCTGAGCGCCCTCGTGCCGCGGGCGGCATGGCTGTCGGAGGAGACCGCCGACGACCCGGCGCGCCTCGGCCACGACCTCGTGTGGATCGTCGATCCGATCGACGGGACGCGGGCGTTCCTGTCAGGCCATCCGGACTGGTCGATCGCGGTGGCGCTCCTGTCGGGCGGCGAGCCGCTGATCGGCTTCGTCCACGCGCCGGTGGGCGACGCGGATTACGAGGCCGTGCGCGGGCGCGGCGCGACGCGGAACGGTGAAGCGATCCGCGTCGATACCAGGCAGAGCCTGCCCGGCGCCCGCGTCACCGGCCCGAAGCCGATGCTCGACCGCCTGGCCCGGGGCGCCGGAGCGGACCCGGATTTCGAGGTGATCGCGCGGATCCCGTCCCTCGCCCTGAGGCTCGCCCGCGTGGCGGACGGGACGGTCGATATCGGGATGATTTCCGGGAATGCCCGCGACTGGGACCTGGCCGCCGCCGACCTCGTTCTGCGCGAGGCGGGCGGCGTGGTCTGCGATTTCTCCGGGGCTGCGACGCCGTACAATCGCGCTGACCCGGTGCACGGCGAGTTGCTCGCCGCGCCGGTGGGTCTGCGCGACCCGGTGCTCGCCGCCTGGGACCGCTGAGGCCGAGGCCCCGCGTGTCCGCGGCGAGCGGCCTCAGGCCGTCGCGGTCTCGCGGATCTTCACCGCGGCGGGCGCGAGCCCGAGACGCTCGGCGAGATGCCAGTGCAGTTCACGCGGAGAGTGGTAGTTGTAGGACCGGTCGATCAGGTCGCTGAGATCGGCCCCGGTCTGGTCCGCGGTCTTGGCCCGCGCCAGCTTGCCGACCCGGAAGGTCGGGGCATCGGTGACGGGGGAACGGACGCCGCGGCGCCGTGTATACTCGAATAACATCACTGTCTTTTCTTTTCTGGACCGGACGTTGGCTGCGCCCGGCGTCGTTTCTGGGATATTGCCTCCGACGCGACCGGAACCCGGGCAGTCTCGCCCGGGCAGGCAGCGTCGGAAGGGGGAACCGCGTCTGGCGGCCGCTTCATGCGCCACCCGCAATCCTCAGTTGCACACTTCGGCGCACTGAGGGCGCGGGAAGCGCCTCGGAACCCGCGACGGTCAGGCCGCCTGCAGGTTGCCGGCGGCGTCCTTGCCGCTACGCTTGTCCGTGAGGATCTCGTAAGCGATCCGCTGGCCTTCGATCAGGTTGCGCATCCCGGCGCGCTCGACGGCCGAGATGTGGACGAACACGTCCTTGCCGCCGTCGTCGGGCTGGATGAAACCGTAGCCCTTGGTCTCATTGAACCACTTCACAGTGCCGGTATTCACGTAGTGTACCTCGTTCGTCCATAGGCCATCCGCGCGGCACGAGGGCCGCGTGATGCACCACGGTCTTTCTGGATTTGGCCAGTGCGGCGGGGCGCGAGTCGCTGAACCTTGAACAGCGTCAGCCTCGGTGGATAAGCCCCCCGAGGACGTATTTAGGCGTAGGCTGCGGCCGCAACAAGGCATGGGCGGCGTATCATCTGCGTCGCAGGCCGGGATCGGGAGGGGGCCGAGCGGCACCGCCCCCTGTGATTCCGGGCATTCACGATGCATATACGGAATGCGCTCAAGCAGTTAAGGCGCGTGGCTCTGGACGATACATGGCAGGCATCTCGGTCTCGCTGGACGGTGCGAACATCCAGCTCTCCTTCCAGAAGGACGATCAGGCGACGGCGGTGGTGATGGATGCCCGCGCCGCCCGGGCGCTGGTGCGCGCCGTCGGGCAACTCCTCACGGCGATCGACGATACGGACGAGCCCGACATGGCCGACGAGATGGGCGACGAGGAGGTCGCCATGCTCGACGTGACGTCGTCGGCCATCGAGGTCGGTACCGACGACGAGGGCCAGGCGGTGGTCGCCCTGCAGGCCGGCGCCCTGCCGCCGTTCCAGCTCCGCCTGACGGACGAAGAGGCCCGCCACGTCGTGACGAGCCTCTCCGAGATCCTCAATGCCCCGCGCGACGTGCGGACCTCGCACGGCGGTCACTGACGGCCGGGCGCACCGCCGTCGCGGGCGCCGTCACATGCGCGTCCCGGGATCTGTCGGCGTGCCGGGGAAGATGTCCGGCTCGGAGCCCGGACCGCCGGGTTCGCCGATCCCCGGATCGTTCACCGGATAGGGCGTGCGCGGGCCGGTCGGGCCGATATCGGGCTCCTCTTCGGGCGTCGGCGGGGGCGGCGGCAGGTCGCCGGGCGTGGGCTCGGGAAGGCCGGGATTGGCCATGACGCGACTCCTGATGGTTGGGATGGGGACCAACGGGCCGCCTTCCCCGGGGGTTCCGATCACCGGTCCGGGGTCCGCTCCCGGACGCGGCCGGGCGGCGGAGGGCCGCGGGAACGGGCGGCACGAGCCTCCGTTAGCCGGGCAGATCCCCCGACCGGAGACCGCCATGCCCGACATCCGCCACGCCAAGATCCTGATCCTCGCCACCGACGGTTTCGAGGAGAGCGAGCTGACCGTCCCGCAGGCCAAGCTGGCCGAGGCCGGCGCCGCGGTGACCGTCACCGCCCCGCAATCGCGCCAGAGCAAGGGCACGATCCGCGGCTGGGACAAGACCGACTGGGGCCGGGAGGTCGCGGTCGACACCGACCTGGAGCAGGTCGACCCGGCATCCTACGACGCCCTCGTCCTCCCGGGCGGCCAGATCAACCCGGACAAGCTCCGGCTCGAGCCCCAGGCCCTCGCCCTGATCAGGAGCTTCCTGACCTCCGGCAAGGTCGTGGCCGCGATCTGCCACGCCCCGTGGCTGCTGATCGAGACCGGCGCGGCCAAGGGCCGCGACCTGACCTCGTTCAGCTCGATCCGGACCGACGTGATCAATGCCGGCGGCCGCTGGCACGACAAGGACGTCGTGACCGACCACGGCATCGTCACGAGCCGCAACCCGGGCGACCTCGACGCCTTCTGCGCGAAGATCGTCGAGGAGATCCAAGAGGGCGGCCACGGCGCCCGCCAGCTGGCGGCGTGACCTGCGCGGGCGCCGGACGACCGGCGCCCCCGCTCAGCCGCGGCCGCGCTCGCCGGTGACTTCCAGCACCGTGCAGCCGCGGATCGGGCGGCCGTACTCGTCCGCGCCCTCCACGGTCACCCGGTGGGCGCCGGGGGCGAGGTCGTCCGGGAGCCGCGCCGTCCAGATATGGGTCGAGGGCACCGCCTTCACCCAGCTCTTCTTCGTCTCCGGGTAGCGCTCGTAGAGCTCGGTGACGAACGGGTCGGGGCGGCGGGTGCGCGCCATCGGCCGGGGCGGTGCGTCCCCGACCCGGAACGCGAGGCGCGTGCGCGGGCCGCCGTCGAACACGTTCACCACCAGGGTCGTGTCGGCAAGCGCGTCCTGCGGCACCGGCGGCCGCAGCCCCTGAACCGGCCGGGTCCAGCGCACCACCTCGGGCGCGCCGGCCCGCAGCTCGCTCTCGAACAGGATCCGCATGGTCTCGTCCGGCTGCCCCTGCGCGGCGACGTAGCGCGTCGTGTAGTCGGCGCCGCGGATCGACAGGACGTGGAACCCGTTCGGCGTGCCGTCGCGGCTGTCGGCCGAGGGGATGCCCGTGCGGGTGTCGGGACCGCTCCACCACGAGCCCGAGACGGCGGTGAGCACGTGATGGTGGTGGCCGTCGGCGAGGTAGTGGTGCTCGGTCGTGTGTGTGTGGCCGGCGAGGCTCAGCACCTTGCGGCCGGCGAGCAGGTCGAGGAGCGCGGCGCGGTCCGTGGTGTGGGTGCGGGGCTCTTCGGGGCCGGTCTCGGTGTGCAGGGGGATGTGCATGGCCAGCACGATCAGGTCGTCCCGCGGGATCTCGGCCAGGAGGTTGCGCAGGAAGGCCAGGCCGCGGTCGCCGATTCGGCCCCGGTAGGTGTTGGCGCCCACCGGCACCGGCGGCCCGAGCCACTCGACGTTGTCGAGCATCACGAACCACGCCCGGCCGTGCCGGAACGCGTAGGTCGGCGCGCCGAACACCCGCTTCCAGGTCTCGCGGCTGTAGCGCGCGTCCGGCGCCTGCATGTTGAGGTCGTGGTTGCCCGGCAGGCTGTACCAGGGCAGGCCGATCCGCCCGACGATCCGGTTGGACCGGCCGTAGAGCGAGAGATCGTCGAACAGCACGTCGCCTGTGGTCAGGCCGAAGGCGGCCGGGATCGCCATGGCGCGGGTGACCGCGGTGTCGCGCACGTGGTCGAGTTCGAACCGGCTCTCGGGCTGGGGATCGGTGAACAGCACGACGTCGAAGTCGTCCGGCTCGTCCGCCCGGGTCAGGGTGAAGTCGATCGAGGCCGGGAGCGGCCCGGTGGGCGCGAGGCCGCGATAGCGCAGGCCCAGCTCGGCGGGCGTGCCCCCGGGCTGGTGGATGTAGGAGTGGCGCGGCACGTTGTCGGCGTCGCGCGGCAGGGCGTAGCCCGGCGGCTTGATGACGAAGACCGCGCCGTCGCCCGGCATCGGCAGGCGGTATCGACCCCGCTCGTCGGTCCGCGCGATCTCGCGACCGTTGGACACCAGCACGCCCGGCAGCGGGACCGGCTCCCCGCCGGCCGCGTCGCGCGCGGAGACGATCCCGGTGGCCTCGGCGGCCTCGGTGGCCTCGGCGGCTTCCTGCGCGCCGGCCCGGCCCGCGACGAGGCCGAGGGCGGCGGCGCCCGCCATGGTGCTCCGGCGGGTCAGGCCTCCGGGCTGGGTGTCGCGCGACATCGATGGCTCCTGCACGGCTTCGCGGCGCGGCGTCCCGCGGGAGGCCGGCAACCGGCATCCGGGACGCTGCCTGCGCGGCCAATCAGACGCGTTTGACCTCCAGATGACAGGCGCGGCCCCGAACGCGCGAGGCCCGCGCCTCGGCAGAGGTGCGGGCCTCGGATCGGGTTCGACGGGCGGGCGTCGCCGGGAGCGGCCGGCGCCCGCGGGTCCGACTACTCCTCGTCGCCGGGCTCGAAGGTCTGCGGCATCGGCTCGGCGCTGGCGACCGGGGTCGGCGCGCCGATGGTCGAGGGCACGTTCACGCCGTCACGCTTGTAGATGTCGTCGCGGAACTGGACGATGCCGTCCGGGGTCGACCAGGCGGTGATGTAGGTCCAGTAGACCGGCACCGGCTGGGAGATGTTGGCGTCGATGCGCTTGCCGCTCTCGATCGCCTCCTCGACCTTCTGACGGTCCCATCCGGGCGTGTCCTTCAGCAGCCACGTGATGTACTCGCGCACGTTCTGCACGCGCACGCAGCCCGAGGAGATGAAGCGGAAATCGTCGCCGAACACGCCCTTGGTGTTCGTGTCGTGCATGAACACGCCGTAGGGATTCGGGATGTTGATGCGGACGATGCCCATCGAGTTGAAGTCGGCGCCCGAATCCTGCCGGTAGGTGTAGCGGGTGCCCTCGTCCGAGAACCAGTTCACCGACTTCGGCGAGACCTCGGACCCGTTCGACAGGATCCGGATCTTGTTGTCCGTGAGGTAGTTCGGATCCTTCTGCATCTTCGGGATCAGGTCCTTCTTCACGATGGAAGCCGGGACCGTCCAGGTCGGGTTGAAATTGATCTGCGTCGCCTTGGTGTTCATGATCGGCGACTGGCGGTCGATCTTGCCCACGCCGGCGGCGTGGAGTGTGACGACCTGACCGTTCTCGACCGTCTCGACGAGCGCGGCCGGGATGTTGGTGATCACGAAGCGCCGGCCGAGATCGCCCGAGTAGGAGCGCAGGCGCACGACGTTGATCTCGAGCTGGCGCAGGCGCACGTCGGCGGGCACGTTCATGGCCTGCTGGGTCGCCATCGTCATCGCGCCGGTCTGGCTGAGGCCGTGCCGGGCCTGGAACCGCTTCACGCCCGCGGCGACGTATGAATCGTACACGCCCGAGCCGCCCGCGGCCGGATCGAGGTCGCCGGTGACGATCAGGCGCTGGCGGATGGCCGCCACGGCCGGGCCGCGCGAGCCGATCCGCAGGTGGTCGGCGCCGGACACCTGCCGCCAGCCACCGCGGGCGACGATGTCCTTGTAGCGCTCCACCATCTGCTCGGTGGACGTCACGGTCTGGGGCGAGAGGATCGGCACCGTCTCGCGCTGCACCTGCATGCCGGCGGGTGAGGCGTAGTCCTGCGCCCACTCGGCCTGGGCATAGTTGCCCTGATCGCGGGCTTGGGCGCCGCCGATGCCGAGCGCGCCGAGGGCGGCGACGCCGAGGATCGCGGGGAACCGGTTTTGTGCCTTCTTGCGCATCGGTCGCTGGCTCTGGTCCGGGGTTCGTCAGGTCGTGACGGGAGCGGATTGTCTCGGGCGCCACGGTGTCGGGATGGCGTTAAGACTCCCTATCGAAGGGGCCGGAATGTGGCATCGCCGTGCGGCAGCGCACGCGGCGTCCGTCTGCGGCACCCTGGCAACAGCCATCATCGCGCCGGTGTGGCAGGGATGCCATAGCGGTCCGGTTCGGACGGCGCGCGGGAGCAGCATGGATTCGGGCGAGGCCCTTTCGGATCGACGTGTCGGGCCGGCCCTGCGGGCCGTCGTCGCCCTGCTGGCGCTCTACGCCCTGCTGCTCCAGGCTTTTCTCGGCGGCCTGATGCCGATGCCGGCGGCGACCGACGGCCTCTGCGCGCAGCATGCCGACGCGTCCGCTCCATCGGGCGCGCCCGTCCCCCACGACCACGGCGATTGCTGCACGGCGGCCCAGGCCACCGGCCCGGCGCTCCCGCCGCGCCCCCCGTCCGTCGGCTTCCGATGGGTCGCGACCGCGGACCTGCGGCCGGCCTGGCCCCTCAACCGGAGCGTCGGCGCCCGCGCGCCGCCCGGCACCATCGCGTCCCCGAGGGGGCCGCCGACCGCCTGAGCGATCACCACCTCTCGGATCCCTCAGGACGGATGTATTCCCATGAAGACCCTTGTCTCGGCCGCCCTCGGCCTCGCACTGCTCGCCTCCGCGGCGCAGGCCCACGCGGTGCTGGAACGCAAGCAGGCAGCCCCCGGCGCCTCGTATCGCGGCGTCGTCCAGATCATGCACGGCTGCAACGGCAAGCCGACGACCCGCGTGAGCGTCACCATCCCGGAGGGCCTGATCGGCGCCAAGCCGATGCCGAAACCCGGCTGGACCCTCGCGACGACGCGCGGACCCTACGCCAAGACCTACGCGACCCATCACGGCACGGCCGCGGAGGGCGTGACATCGATCACGTGGAGCGGCGGCTCCCTTCCGGACGATCAGGTCGACGAGTTCACCTTCCTGGCGCAGGTCGCCGGCACCTTCGAGCCCGGCGCGACCGTCTACGTCCCGGTCCAGCAGGATTGCGCGGAGGGCAGCTATTCCTGGTCGGAGATCCCCAAGGCCGGTCAGGACGCCCACGACCTGAAGGCGGCCGCGCCGTCCTTCCGGATCGTCCAGGTCGCCCAGGCGGGCGGCGCGCCGGCCGCGGGGACGGCCGCGGCCGCGACGACCGTGAAGGCCGGTGACCTGACGATCGAGACGCCGTGGCTGCGCGCCACGCCGAACGGCGCCAAGGTCGCCGGCGGGTACGTGCGCATCACCAACACGGGGAGCGCCCCGGACACGCTCACGGGCGCCACGGTGCCGTTCGCCAAGAGCAGCGACATCCACTCCATGTCGATGGAGGGCGGCGTCATGAAGATGGCGCCGGTCACGAACGGCCTGACCATCAAGCCCGGCGAGACCGTGGAGCTGAAGCCCGGCGGCTATCACCTCATGTTCGAGGACCTGACCGGCGCGCCGAAGGCGGGCGAGACCGTCGCGGGGACGCTCACCTTCCAGCGGGCCGGCGCCGTGCCGGTGACCTTTACGGTGGCGCCGATCGGCGCGGGCGCACCGGGCGGCCAGCACCAGCACCAGCACTAGCCGCCCGGGACGGAGCTTCGGCCGCCGGGCGACAGTCGTGACGCGAGCAGATCCACGAGGCCGGGCCGCCGCGGCGCCCGGCCGTCGCGGCGGCGCGGACCTTCGGGTCGCCCCCGCGCGGCCGGCGCGCGCGCTCGCCCGGATCGTGGCGCTCCTCGCCCTCTACGCCCTGGCGCTCCAGGGCGTCCTCGGCGGCCTGGCCTCCGCCGCCGCGGGGCCGGACCACGTCCTCTGCCTCGCCGACGGCGGCCCGACCGATCCGGCACCGGCCGGCAAACAGCTGCCGGCCCCTCATCGCGGGGATTGCTGCGTCGCCTGCCACGCGGCCGGCCCCGCCACCCTGCCCGGGCCGTCGGCCGTCGCCGCCGTCCCGGTCGCCCGACCCGTCGCGGCCGCCGCCCCCCGGCCGCGGCGCGTCGCCCTCCCGCGGGCGCCCCCGCGTCCCGGCCTCGGAGCCCGCGCCCCGCCCGTCGTCTGACCGATCGCCCCGCCTTCCCGATCGCCAGACACGGATCCCACACCATGCCCCGCCAGTTCCGGGCCGGCCGACGTGCCGCGCTCCTGCTGTTCACCTGCGCGACGCCGGCCGCGGCCCAGGCACCGTCCGCCGCCTCGGCCACCCTGTCCGAACTCAGCGTCGTCGGCGCCGCCGCGACGGACGCGCCGTCGGACGAGACCCGCGGCTCGCTCTCGGTGCCGAGCGTCGACCGCCAGAGGGCCGCCCTCGCGGGGACCGTCGGCTCCGTGGCCTTCGTCGACGCCGCGGCGCTCCAGGACCGCTACACCAACACGCTCCGCGACGTGCTCAAGGACGTGCCCGGCGTCTACGTGCAGGAGCGCTACGGGCAAGAGCTGCGCCTGTCGGTCCGCGGCTCGGGCATCGCCCGCGCCTTCCACCTGCGCGGGCTGGAGCTGCTGCAGGACGGGATTCCGCTCAACCTCGCGGACGGGAGCGGCGACTTCTATCAGGTCGACCCGCTCGCTCTGCGCTCGGTGGAGGTCTACAAGGGCGGCAACGCCCTCACCTTCGGGGCGACGACGCTCGGCGGCGCCGTCAACGCCGTCACGCCCACGGCCTACACCGCGCTGGCGCCCAACATCCTGCGGGTCGACGGCGGCAGCTTCGGCACGATCCGCGAGCAGGCGCAGATGTCCCGCATCGACGGGCCGCTCGACGGGCTGGTCAACGCGACGCTGACCAATGCCGACGGGTTCCGCGCCCACGAGGCCCAGGCCACGAAGAACTTCAACGCCAATATCGGCTACCGGATCGCGCCCGACATCGAGACCCGCTTCTATCTCGGCACCTACCTCACCGATCAGAAGCTGCCGGGCACCCTGACCCTCGGCCAGAGCCTCTCGACCCCGACGCTGGCCAACCCCACGGCGATCACCGGCAACCAGTCCCGCAAGGTCGGAACGGAGCGGATCGCGAACCGCACCTCGTTCCTGCTCGACGTGGGCAAGCTCGACGTCGACACCTGGGCGATCCACAAGAGCCTGTACCACCCGATCTTCCAGGCGATCGACCAGGACGGCTGGACCTACGGGATCAGCCCGCACTGGGCCGGGACCTTCGATCTCGGCGGCTTCCGCGACGACGTGGTGCTGGGCCTGCGCGCCTTCGCGGGCCAGAACTCCGCGCTGCAATTCGTCAACGTCCGCGGGCAGCGGGGCGCGCAGACGCTCAACGCCCTCCAGAGCGCCTCGAGCCTCGAGGCCTACGGCGAGAACCGCTTCTGGTTCCTGCCGGACATGGCGCTGATGACCGGCGCGAAGGCGTTCTCGTCGAACCGGACCTTCAGCGACAAGGGCGGCCTGCCGGGCAACCCGAACCCGCGCTTCGCCGACGTGACCTACGCGGGCGTCAACCCGAAGGTCGGCCTGCTGTGGCAGCCGCGGCCCGACATCCAGATCTTCGGCGACGTCGTCCGGTCCCGGGACGTGCCGGACTTCTCCGACCTCGTGCAGCAGAACCTGCTGAGCACGACCTTCGTGCCCCTGCGGGCGCAGCGCGCCTGGACCTACGAGGCCGGCGCCCGCGGGCGCTTCGACCGCCTCGCCTTCGACGTGACGCTCTACCGGTCGGACCTGCGCGACGAGCTGATCAACTTCGCGACCAATCCCGGCCTCAACATCCCGGCCGCCACCTTCAACACCCCCCGCTCCGTCCACCAGGGCGTCGAGGCGGCGCTCACCCTGGACCTCGCCCGCGACCTCGCGGCGGCGGGCGACGGGCTCAGCGTGACCCAGATCTGGACCCACAACGACTTCCGGTTCGTCGGCGACCCGGTCTTCGGCAACAACCGCATCGCCGGGATCCCGGCCGACGTGCTGCGCACCGTCCTGAGCTACCGGCACCCGCGCGGCTTCCACGTCGCGCCGTCGCTCGACTGGGTGCCGCAGGGGGCCTTCGCCGATCACGCCAACACCCTGCGGGTGCCCGGCTACGCCCTGCTCGGCGTCGAGGCCGGCCTCGATCTCGCCGACGGCGTCGCCCTGTTCGTGGATGCCCGCAACCTCACGAACGCCCGCTACGTCTCGGACATCGCCGTGGTGGCGAACGCCGCCGCGACGGCGGGCGGCCCGGCCGCGCTGGCCGCCTTCTATCCCGGGAGCGGCCGCAGCGTCTTCGGCGGTATCCGCGCCTCGTTCTGAGCGCGGGTGCCGCCATCCGCGGCACTTCTCCAGATCCCGGGCGGCGGGTTAAGGTTAAAAAAACATGAACCCTGCTGTCCGGGCCAATCGGCGCTAGGATTGCGGCGTCGTCCGAAAGCCACGGACGGAGCGTCCCGGATCGGAACGAGCCGGGCCGTCGGACGGCACAGGAGAGGCAGATGAACGGCTTCGATGTCACGTTCCGGGACGATCAGGACTGGGTCGATTTCGGCAGGTCCTACGTCAACTCGGAAGCCTTCAAGGCGCTGTTCCGCGACGGGATGACCCTGGTCGAGGAGACGGCCGCCTATCTCGACGGCGAGGGCCGCGACGAGTCGCGCCTCGTGTCCCGGGACGCGACGCTCAGCTACGCGGCCGAGAGCATGCGCCTGACCACGCTGCTGATGCAGATCGCCTCGTGGCTCCTGGTGCAGCGCGCCGTCGCCGAGGGCGAGATGACCCCGGCCGAGGCCCTCCTGGAGAAGCACCGGGTCAAGCTCGGCACCGCCGAGCCGCCGAAGCAGCAGGATTTCAACCTGCTGCCGATGCGCCTGCAGCAGCTGATCCTCCGGGCCCGGCGCCTGCACAGCCGCATCCTGCACCTCGACGCGCTGATCGCCGAGGACCGGCCGACGCCCCAGCCGGTGGAGAGCCCCGTCGCCGCGCAGCAGGGCCTGCTGCGGATGGCCTTCCGCATGAGCGAGGGCTGAGCGGGGGCCGGGCGACGCTCCGGGGAGCGCCGCCGCCGCGCGTGGCCGGCCTTCCGGCCCCGACGCTCAGAACGCCGGGAACTGGCCCGGGAACTGCTCCTTCAGGATCTGGCGGATCGCGTCGTTCTGGAAGGCGCGGACCAGCTTCGGCACCCAGGGCTTCCCCGTGTCCGCCTCGCGGACCACGATGACGTTGTTGTAGGGGTTGTCGACCTTGGACTCGATCGCGATGGAGTCCTTGCCGGGGATCAGGCCCGCATCGACGGCGTAGTTGGTGTTGATTACCGCGGCGTCGAGATCCTCGAGGCTGCGGGGCAGCTGCGCGGCGTCGACCTCGTGGAACTTCAGGCGCTTGGGATTGTCGACGACGTCGAAGACCGTCGGCAGCAGGCCGACCCCGTCCTTCAGGCGGATCAGCTTCTCGGCCTGCAGCAGCAGGAGCGCCCGACCGCCGTTCGACGGGTCGTTGGGGATGCCGATCTGCGCCCCGTCCTTCAGGTCGCCGACAGCCTTGATTCGCTTCGAATACAGGCCGATCGGCGTCACGATCGTCTCGCCGACGGGGACGATCTTGTAGCCCCGCGCCTTGATCTGGTTGGCGAGAAACGGCTTGTGCTGGAAGGCGTTGGCGTCGAGGTCGCCGGACTGGAGCGCCTCGTTCGGCAGCAGGTAGTCGGAGAACACCACCAGGTTGATGTCGAGCCCGTCGCGGGCCGCGATCTCCTTGGCCTTCGCCCAGAGGACTTCGGCATCCCCGCCCATGATGCCGACCTTGATCTTGTCCGCGGCCAGGGCCGGCGCGGCGGCCAGACCGACCAGGGCGAGGAACAGCAGCAGCAGACGTCTCATCGGATCTCGATCCTAGCAGTGCGTCCGGAGAGCCTCGGCCCCCGGACAGGCGGGCCGCCCGCGCGGCGGAGTTCCGGCGAACCGCGGGTGACCGGGGAAGGATACGACGGCCCGGCCGCGCTTTGAATGCGCCGGCGGCGGCCGGGTCCGGCCGCGGAGGCCGCGGGTGCGCCCCGACCGAGAAGAAGCGTTCCCGTCCACGCATCCGGACGCGCGGTTCGCGCCAAGGTCCGGGCGATCTTCGCAAACCCGTCCTGTGGATAACGCGCGCGGCCGCGCGACGCCGCGCACGAAAACGGGCGGCCCCGGCAGGGACCGCCCGTCTCGAACAGCGTCGCCGTGACGGCTGCGGCGCTCAGCGCTTGCCGAGGTTGCCGAACCGCGAGTTGAAGCGCGACACGCGGCCGCCGCGGTCGAGCATCTTCTGCTCACCGCCGGTCCAGGCCGGATGGGTCAGCGGATCGATGTCGAGATTGAGGGTGTCGCCCTCCTTCCCGTAGGTCGAACGGGTCTGGTACTCGGTACCGTCCGTCATCACGACCTTGATGAAGTGGTAATCGGGGTGCTCGGTCCCCTTGGCCTTCGCGGCCGCGTCCTTCGCCATGACCTTGGTCCCTGTCTGGCACGCCGGCGGGAAGCGCAGGAGGCGCCGCCCGGCCCGGAATGCGGAAGATGTCACCGGTTGCACCGAACCATGGGTTCGTGGCAACGGCACGTCCAAGCCGACCGTGGTGGCGGCCCGCGGCCATTGAACACACGCAATCGGATGAGCGGCGGCCTATACCGCAGCCGCTCCCCGGTCACAAGCGCCGCGGACCGGGAGAACGACAACACGTGAGGCGTGATGGCCCGTAAGACCAAGGCGGCCGCGGCCGGCCGACCCAGAGCCCCGCTGAGTGCCCTCCGGCCGCTCCTCCCCTTCGCCCTGCGCTACCGCGCGCGGATCGCCGCGGGGCTCGTCGCCCTCATCTGCGCGTCGGCCTCGACGCTGGTCGTCCCGATCGCCATGCGCCGGGTCATCGACCACGGCTTCACCGCCGACGGCTCGAACGTGATCGACGCCTATTTCCTCGCCTTGCTCGGCGTCGTCGCGGCCTTCGCGCTGTCGAGCGCGGCCCGCGTCTACACGGTGGTGACGCTGGGCGAGCGGGTCGTCGCCGACCTCCGCAGCGCCGTCTTCGCCCGGCTGACCCAGCTCGATCCGGCGTTCTTCGACCGGGCGCAGTCCGGCGAGATCGTCTCGCGGCTCACCGCGGACGCGACGCAGATCAAGTCGGCCTTCGGCGTCTCGGTCTCGATCCTGCTGCGCAACCTGTTCCTGTTCGTGGGCGCCACCGCCATGATGGTGGTGACGAGCCCGCGCCTGTCGGTGATGGTGCTGGCCGCGATCCCGATCATCGTCTTCCCGCTGATCGTGTCGGGCCGCGGCGTGCGCCGGCGCTCCCGGGCGGCCCAGGACCGGCTCGCCGAGGCCTCGGCCTACGCCGCCGAGGCGGTCGGGGCGGTGCGGACGATGCAGGCCTTCGGCCGCTCCGACTCGACGGCGGCCCGGTTCGCGGCGGCCTCCGAGGAGGCCTACGGCGCCGCCCAGGCCTCGATCCGGGCCCGCGCGCTGCTCACCGGCGTCGCGATCTTCCTGATCTCGGCCTCGGTGGTCGGGGTGATGTGGTACGGCGCCCAGGGCGTCCTGAACCACACGATGACGGGCGGCGAGCTCTCGCAGTTCGTGCTCTACGCCGTGTTCGGCGCCGGCGCCCTCGGGCAGCTCTCCGAGGTCTACGGCGACCTCGCCATGTCGGCCGGCGCGGCCGAGCGGCTCACCGAGATCCTCGCCGCCGAGCCCGCGATCCGCGCGCCGTCCCCGGCCCTGCCGCTGCCCGAGCCGGCCCGGGGCGCGGTGGCCTTCGAGGACGTGCGCTTCGCCTACCCCACCCGCCCGGAACACGCCGCCCTCGGCGGGCTGAGCTTCGCGGCCGCGCCCGGCGAGCGCATCGCCATCGTGGGCCCCTCCGGCGCAGGCAAATCGACGGTGTTCCAGCTGCTGCTGCGCTTCTACGACCCGCAGGGCGGCCGGATCCTCGTCGACGGTGCCGACATCGCCCAGGTCGATCCCGAGCGCCTGCGCGCCCGCATCGCCCTGGTGCCCCAGGACCCCGTCGTGTTCTCCGGCACCGTCACCGAGAACATCCGCTACGGCCGCCCGGAGGCCGGCGAGGCGGAGGTCCGGCGCGCGGCCGAACTCGCCAACGCGCACGGCTTCGTCTCGGCCCTGCCGCAGGGCTACGCGACCCAGGTGGGCGAGCGCGGCGTGACCCTCTCGGGCGGCCAGCGGCAGCGCATCGCCATCGCCCGGGCGATCCTCAAGGACGCGCCGATCCTGCTCCTCGACGAAGCCACCTCGGCCCTGGACGCCGAGTCCGAGCGCGCCGTCCAGGCCGCCCTCGCCACGCTGATGCAGGGCCGGACCACGCTGGTGATCGCCCACCGGCTCGCCACGATCCGCGCCGCGGACCGCATCCTGGTCCTCGACGACGGCCGCATCGTCGAGACCGGAACCCACGAGAGCCTGCTGGCTCAGGGCGCGCTCTACGCCCAGCTCGCGAACCTGCAGTTCACCGACGCGCTGGACGAGACGGCGCGGGGCAAGGAGCCCCGCAGCCGGGGCGAGCGCCTGCCGGTCGCCGAGTAGCCGGGCCGCGCCCGGAGCCGCCCGGGCCGGCGCCCGTCCGCGCGACGGATCGCCGGTGCGGGGTGTGCGGCCTCAGTGCGCGGACGCGGCCTGGCGCTGCCCCCGGGTCGCGGTATCCTGCGCCCGCTCCGCCGCGGCCTGGATCTGGCCGACCTGGGCCACGATCGTGTCGGTCGCCCGCACCATCTGCCCGGCCAGGTCCCTGACCTCCGCGGCCGCGGCCGCGAATCCCCGGCCCTCTCCGCCGTCGCGGGCCGCCTCGATCGCGGCCCGGAGCGCCATCAGGCTGGTCTGACCGGCGATGCCGGCCAGGAGGCCGGTCGCCGCGTCGGCCGCCGCCGCGGCGGACGCGGCGTCGTCCGCGGCCCGCACGCCCGCGCGCAGGTCCGTCAGCCCGTCCTCGAAGACCCGCACGGCCGCGGCGATCGCGCTGGCCTCGTCCCGCAGGGCGACGTGCGGCCGGGGGTGATCGTCGGCTCCGGGCCGAACCGCGTTCAGGGACAGGCTGAGCTTCGACATCGATACGGTCTCCCTGGATCGTCCGCACCATGGGACGTCAAGGATAACGATGCGTTAATCCAGCAGAGCTGCGGCGCGCACAGGAGAAATCAACGCCCGCCGGAACAATTACCGCCTATCTCTTCCGGCTTCTGGTGTTCGAAGCTCTCGTAAGACGATCGGATGCTGGCTTGATCGGCACATGCACCTGGGAATGCGGAGCGAGATCGCCGCGAAACTGGTCACCGGACGCGGGCCGCGCGCCGACACCCCCTGCGGCGCCGCGGCGGTCCGACAGCGCTAGCGCTCGGTGAGCTTCATCTCGATCCGGCGGTTGCGGGCGTAGGCTTCCTCGGTCGCCCCGGCTTCGAGGGGCTGGAACTCGCCGAAGGCGCCCGCCAGGAGGTGCTGCGGCGGTATCCCCTTGCCGGCGAGGAACTGCACCACCGCGATGGCGCGCGCCGCCGAGAGCGACCAGTTCGACGGGAACTGCGACGTGCTGATCGGGCGCGCGTCGGTGTGCCCGTCGACGCGGAGCACCCAGGGCAGGTCCGCCGGGATCTGCTTGGCGAGTTCCGAGACCGCGCCGGCGATGCGGTCGAGCTCCGGCCCGGCCTCGGGCTTGAGGGTCGCGGAGCCGGCCGGGAACAGCACCTCGGATTGCAGCACGAAGCGGTCGCCGACCACGCGGATGTCGGGCCGGTTGCCGAGGATCTGCCGCAGGCGGCCGAAGAAGTCGGACCGGTAGCGGGCCAACTCCTGGACCTTCTGCGCGAGGGCGACGTTCAGCCGGCTGCCCAGCTCGGCGATCCGGGCCTGGGATTCCTTGTCGCGGCTCTCGGAGGCCGCGAGGGCGTCCTCCAGGGCGGCGAGCTGGCGGCGCATGGCGCTGATCTGCTCGTTGAGCAGGTCGATCTGGGACTGCGCCCGCCGGGTCGCGCCGCGCTCGGTCTCCAGCTGCTTGTCGAGGGTGCCCGCCGCGCCCTGGCTGACCGTCGCGGCCTCGGCCTGCACCTTGGCCCGGTCGCGCTCGGCCTCGACGCCGGCGAGCGTCGTGCGGAGATTGCGGGCCTCCTCTTCCTGGTTGCGGCGGTTCGTCCGCTCCAGGGCGAGGAGGTCGGTGAGGTCGGCGATCTGGCGGTTGAGCCTGGCCAGGGTCTCGTCCCGTCCGGTCAGCTCCTGCGACAGGAAGAACTGCCCGACCACGAAGACCGTGAGCAGGAAGACCACCGACAGCAGCAGCGTGGCCAGCGCGTCGACGTAGCCGGGCCAGACGTTGAGCGTCCGCCGGGTCCGGGTCGCCGTGGAGGCCACTAGACGCGCTCCCGGCCCAGCCGGTCCAGCACCTGCTTCAGCTCGCGCTCGCGGCTCGCCTGCGCCTCGACCCAGTCGCGGATCATCTGCTGCTCCGCGCGCATGTGCTGGACGAGGCCCTGGATGCCCTCGGCGAGGTTGGTCATCGCCTGGGTCGCCGCGCGGCTGCCGCCGCCCTCGGCCACCAGGGCGCTCAGGCGGTCGACCGCCTCCTTCAGCTCCTGCGTGCCGACGGCCGGCCGCGCCGCGGTCGCTGCCGCCGCGACCGGCGCCGACTCCGGAGCTGCCGCGCCGGACATCAGCCAGTCCTGCAGCTCGTTGTGGAACCGGGCATGGGCCTGGCCCGCCTGCAGCTCCAGGAAGCCGGTGATCAGCGACGAGGCGAGGCCGAACAGCGAGGCCGAGAAGGCCAGACCGATGCCGGAGAGCGGCACCGCGAGGCCCGATTTCAGCTCGTCGAACATCACGCCGGCATCGCCGCCGCCGCGCATGCCCTTGATGACGCCGCCGACCGCCGACAGCGTGTCGATGAGGCCCCAGAAGGTGCCGAGCAGGCCGAGCAGGATCAGGATGCCGGAGATGTAGCGCAGGATCTCGCGGCCCTCGTCGAGGCGCACCGCGATCGTGTCGAGGTAGCCGGTCGTCCCCGGCAGGGTGGCTCCGTCGGCCCGCGCGGCGATCATCGGCGCCATCGGCGCCAGCAGGGCGGGCGGCTTCTTGACCTGCGCGCCGCCCGCGACGGCGTTGACGTAGGCGGTCTCGCGGAACAGCCGGACGACCTGCCCGAAGGCGATCAGGACGGCGATCAGCAGCACACCGAGGATGAGCCCGTTGAGCCCGGGATTGGCCAGGAAGGCCGGTGTGATCTGCCGGAACAGAATGAAGGCCAGGAAGCCTACAAGGATCAGGAAGATGACCATCCGCCCGAGATAGATCCCGGGCTGTGCCAGCGGCCCATTCTTGTCGTCGCCGGTTTCTCGGGCGGCCATCGATCGCTCTAGCCTGATCTCACCACGCGGCAGCCGGCCATCGGCGCCCCTCGGGGGGCACTGTGGGGGTAGGCCCGCACGCGATCAAGTCTCGGGAAGGTCATCGCGGAGCTATGCCCAGGCCGATCGAGACCAGTCCCGCACAAAAGGCTTAGCGGCCCGCGACCGCCTTACGCCAAACCGGCATCCACCGGGCCGGACAGGGCGCTAATCCCAGAAATGCGGCGCGGTCTCCTCGAGATTCGGCCCAAGGCGGAGGGCCGCGACCCGCGTGGCGAGGCCGCGCGCGTCCGTCTCTACCGCGATGCCGCACAGGGTGCCCTCGCCGACGGCGACCTCCCAGCGGGAACCGGGCGTCTTCTGGATCATGCGGCGGATCGGCTCGTCCTTCTGCATGCCGATCACCGAATCGTAATCGCCGCACATGCCCGCATCCGACATGTAGGCCGTGCCGCCGGGCAGGATCCGGTGATCCGCCGTGGGCGTGTGCGTGTGCGTCCCGACGACGAGGCTCGCCCGGCCGTCGAGGTAGTGGCCGAAGGCCTGCTTCTCGCTCGTCGCCTCGGCGTGGACGTCGACGATCACCGCGTCCGCCGCCGCGCCGAGGGGGCAGGCGGTGAGCTCGCGCTCCACCGCCGCGAAGGGGTCGTCCATCGCGTCGAGGAAGACCCGGCCCATCACGTTGACCACGAGGACGCGGGCGCCGCCCTGGGTCTCCACGACCGTGGCGCCGCGTCCCGGCGTGCCGGGCGGATAGTTCGCCGGCCGCACCAGGCGCGGCTGGCGGGCGATGAACACCATCGCCTCGCGCTGGTCGAAACTGTGGTTGCCGAGGGTGACCGCGTCGGCGCCGGCCTGGATCAGCTCGTCGCAGATCGTCTCGGAGATGCCGAAGCCGCCGGCCGCGTTCTCGCCGTTGACCACCACGCAGTCGAGGCGCCAGCGCTCCCGGAGCCGCGGCAGGTGCTCGCACACCACGGTGCGGCCCGAACGCCCGACGACGTCGCCGAGGAAGAGCAGGCGCATGGGTCAGGCGGTCCTGTCGCAGCGGATCACGCCGACTTCGGTGATCACGTACTGGAGGGGGCGGTCGTGCGGCTCGGCCGGCACCCGCGCCACCTCCTGGGCGGCGAAGCCGATGCCGACGGTCAGGACGGGGTTCGTCCGGGACAGGCGCGCGATCGCGCCGTCGTAGTAGCCGCGGCCGTACCCGATGCGCTGCCCGATCCGGTCGAAGGCCGCGAGCGGCACGATCAGCGCGTCGGGCTCCACCGGCGGCAGCGACGGGTCTGGCTCGCTGAGGCCGAACCGGCCGGCGACGAGGGCGTCGCCGGCGCGCCATTCCCGGAACACCAGGCCGTCCGGCGTGACGTGCGGCAGGGCCACGGCCTGCCCGCGGGCGCGCAGGCCCTCGGCGGCGGGCCGGGGATCGACCTCGCTGCGGATCGGCCAGAAGGCGCCCACGAGACGGGCCTGGGCGAGCTCGGGCAGCGCGAGGAGCGCGTTCCCGATCGCCGCCGAGGCCGCCTGCCGGGTCGCGGGATCGAGGGCGTCGCGGGCGGCGAGGGCCGCGGCGCGCAGTTCCGCCTTGCGGGCGGCGTCCGGAGCCTCGGTGCCGGTTCTGGGAGAGGTCGGGTGCGGAGCCACGTGAGCCGTTGGAGGATCGATCCCGGGAAACCTACAGCGTAGGTGGGCGCCGTGTTGGCCAAGTCCAGGGACGAGGCCAGGGACAGCTCCCGAGGGAGTCGATAAGGCCCCGGGGATAGTGCTCCTGACGAACTCTGCAGCCCCGCTCCCATCATGTAGCGGTCCCGGCGCGTTCCCGCCAGGGCCGGGCGCCGCAAAATCCGCGGGCCGGTCCGTCAGGCCGGCCCGCCCGGCCCGTCCTTCGTCCCGGCGGCCCGCGCCCGGGCCACCGCCAGGATCGCGTTGCGGCCCTCCTGGTCGGCGATCGACTGCCACAGGCCGATCAGCTCGCTGAGCTCGGCCAGCGGGCGCGGCGCCGGCGCCCCGAAGAACGCGGCGAGCGGGACGCCGGTCGCGGCCGCGATCCGACGCAGGCGGGCGCTGGCGTCGCGCCGGCCGCCGCCCCGGTCCTCGACGCCGATCGCTTCCATGGAAGAGCACCTGAATTAGAGTACAGATCGCAGCTTGAAGCGATTGTTGCGTCTCGGAAGAGCCAATACAATTTATCCGATCGGGGAATAGAGCAGCCCGAAGGCGTTATCCACGCCGATGTCTGAACGCATGGGTCTGGGTCGGCGGGCGCTGCGGCAGCGCGGCGTGCGGGACATCCGGACGGTCCCTCGGCGGCCCGCCGCGATGCGACGCCGCGGCCGACACGCTGCAGCAACACCGGGACCGCGATGAACGAGGCGGGCGCGGGAGCGCGCCGCGCGGATTTGATTTACCACGCTCCCAGTCATCCGGGCCGCTCCGGCGCGGATCGCGGTCCCGATCCATTGTCAGGAGGCTGCGCGACTCTTGCAGTGGGGAAGGCACCCGCGAGGGACCGACCAGGTTTGAGACGACGGTGACCGATCGTGGCACAGATCGACCATAACATCGCTGTCGCGACGTGGCTCACCCCCGTGCAGCCGGCCCATCCCGAGCGTCCGGGCCCGAACCGCCCCGACACCACCGCCGAGCTGGGCGACCTGTGGCGGATCCTGTGGCGGCGCAAGCGGCTGGTCTTCGGGACGGCGCTGCTGCTCGGGCTGCTCGCCCTCGCCTACGCGCTGATCACGCCCTCCCTCTACACCGCCACCGCGCAGATCCTGATCGATCCCCGCGACCGCCAGGTCGTCTCGAACGACGTCAACCCCGCCGGACTGTCGCCGGACGGCGGCATCGCCCAGGTCGAGAGCCAGGTGAAGGTGATCGAGTCGGACGCCGTGCTGGGCCGGGCGGTCGATCAGGTCGGGCTCGCGACCGCGCCGGGTTTCGGCGCGCCGCAGGACGGCGTCGTCACGCGGGTCCTCGGCGAACTCCGCGCGCTGGTGGCCGGGCCGAGGGCGGAGCGGCCGGTCGACGCCCGCGGCCGGGCGCTGGACCAGCTGCGGCGGCGGCTCGCGGTCAAGCGCGCCGACAAGGTCTTCGTCATCGATCTCGTGGTCACCACGACGGACCCCGACCTCTCGGCGCGGATCGTCAACGCCATCGCGAGCGCCTACCTGACGGACCAGACCGACGCCCGCTCGGACGCCGCCAAGCGCGCCGCGGGCGAGCTGCGCGGCCGCCTCGACGAGCTGCGCAACGCGGTCAACGTCGCCGACAAGAAGCTCGAGGATTACAAGGCGCGCAACGGCCTGATCGCGTCGAGCGGCCGGCTCGTCAACGAGCAGCAGCTCACCGACCTGAACGCGCGGCTGGTCGCCGCGCGCGCGCGGACCGCCGACGCCAAAGCGCGGCTCCAGGGGATCCGGGAGGCGCGCGGGCAGGCGATCGGGTCCGGGGCGATGCCGGAGGCGGTCCAGTCCTCGGTGATCGAGCGCCTGCGCGGGCAGTACGCGGAGCTCGCCGCCAAGGAGGCGGACCTGCGCACCAATCTCGGCGAGCGCCACCCGTTCATCGCCGCGGTGCGCGCCCAGATGCAGGACGTCCGCCGGCTGATCGACGCCGAGCTGAACCGCATCGCGGGCGCGGCGGAGACCGAGGCCCAGCGCGCCCAGGCCAACGAGCGGACCCTCGCGGCGGAGCTGGAGCGCCTGCAGCGGCAGTCGGCGGTGAACGCCCAGTCGTCGGTGCAGCAGCGCGAGCTCGAGCGCGAGGTCGACGCGGCGCGCTCGGTCTACAACGCCTTCCTGGTGCGCGCCCGGGAGATCAAGGAGCAGACCAGCATCGACAGCTCGAATGCCCGGATCATCACCGCGGCGCGGCCGCCGCAGGATCCGAGCTGGCCGCCGCGGCTGATCCTGGTCGCCGCCGCCCTCGCGGGCGGCCTCGGCCTCGGCGCCGGCCTCGCGCTGACGCGGGAATACCTGGCGCCGACCGTGCTCTCACCGCGGCAGCTGGAGCGGCTGTCGAACGCCCCGGTGGTGGCCGTGCTGCCCGGCCTGCGGCCGCGGGGCGCGAGCGCGAGCGCCGCGAGCCTCACCCTCGACCACCTGGCCGCGACCTCCGGCGCGAGCGGCCACGCGCTGGCGCTGCTCGTCACCTCGGGCGAATCCGACGAGGCCGAGCGCCAGGCGGTGATCGGGCTGCTCGCCGCGGTCGCCGTCGCGCGCGGCGACCGCGTCCTGCGCGTCGACGCCGACCTGCGGGCGGACGGCTCCGGCACCGGCGGCCTCCTCGACGTGCTCCGCGGCGAGCAGAGCCTCAACGCCGTGACCCGGACGGACCCGGCCTCCGGCGCCCGCCGGGTCGGGCTCGGCGACACCGAGAAGCCCCTGCGCGATGCCCTGACCCCCACCAATGTCGAGCGCTTCATCGCGGGCGTGAAGGGACGCTTCGACCTCGTGCTCGTCGACGGCGGCGTGCTGACCGAGAACCTGCGGCTCGGTCCCCTGGCGGCCGCCGCCGACCGGCTGCTGCTCGTCGCCTGCAACGGCGCGACGCGCCAGCGCGACCTGATCGACCTCGTCGACACGTCGGAGGCGCTGGGCCGGCCGATCTCCGGCTCCCTGCTCCTGACCCGGCGCAAGGCATGAGGACCCTCCGGCAGACCGGCTTCGCGCGCCGCCACGATCCGGCGGCGCGCACGGGCCCGGTTTTGCGCGCTCTCCTGCGGGCGGAATCGGTGGCCCTGTCGGTCTGGGCCCTGCTCCTCGTCGGGGTCTCGGGCGGCCTCCTGTGGGTGCTCGGCCTCAATTACGAGGGGATCACCGGCTCGGCCGCCTCGAAGATCCACCCCGCCACCTACCTGGCGGTCGTCCTGATCGGCTGGACCCTGATGCGCGCGGGCAATCCGGTGATCCCGGTGGCCGGGGCGCTGAACCGGCGGCCGGCCAGCGTGCTCCTGGCCGCCTGCGGCGTGCTGCTGCTCGCGCTGATCGCGGCCCGGGGCGGCGCGGGCCTCGCCGGCTCCATCGACACCTTCGTGCTCGCCGGCCTCGTCCCGATCCTCCTGATGGATCGGGACGCCGAAACGCTCGGGCGGCTGGAGACGATCTTCCACCTCGTGATGCTCGCCAACGCCCTGCTCGGCCTGTTCGAGCTCGCGAGCGGCCAGCGCTTCTTCCCCTACCGGTTCGACGGCGTGGCGTTCGAGTCCGACACCCGCTCGGCGGCCCTCCAGGGCCACCCGCTGGCCAACGCGACCATGACGGCGTGCTACATCCTGGCGCTGGCCAAGGGCGGCGGCCGCCTGGCGCCGATGCCGCGCGCCGCCATGATCGTCCTCCAGCTCGTCGCCCTGGTCACGTTCGGGGGCCGCTCGGCCACCGTCACGACGCTGATCCTCGGCGGCGCTGTCGGGCTCGTGTCCCTGAACCGCACCCTGCGCACCGGCCGCGTCCCGCTGGCGGCGGCGGCCTGCGCGTGCTTCGCCCTGACGCTGCTGCCCGTGCTGGTCGCGGTCCTCGCCTCGGCCGGGTTCTTCGACACCCTGCTGGACCGGTTCGTCTCGGACGGCGGCAGCGCGCAGGCCCGGGTCGACATGCTCACGGTGTTCGACGCGATCCCGTTCCGGCAGCTCCTGCTCGCCCCCGACTTCCTGCAGGTAAACACGCTGCGCCGGATCTACGGCCTGGAATGGGGCATCGAGAACTCGATCATCTCGGCCGTGCTCTACCACGGCATCCTGGTCACGGGGGTGCTGGTGATCGCGGTGGGGCTCTACCTCGCGGAGATCGCGCGGGATTGCCGGCGCGGCGTCTGGCTCCCGATCCTGGCCTTCGTGATCCTCGTCAACACGTTCGAGGGACTCGCCGGCAAGACGACCCTGCTCGCCAAGTTCGCCCTGATGCTCATCGTCCTGTTCCCGCCCCTTCCGCGCCGCGGCTGAGTGGGCGCAGTGCCGCGGATCGGTCGAGGGCCGCCTCAGGGCCGGGCCCGCAGCCCGAGCGCCGCGATCAGGGCGGGATCGGCGACGTGCGCGTCGTCCATGAGGCCGAGGCCGTCCAACAGGTTCCAGAACGACCACGCGAACCCGTTCGCCTCCGCCGCCAGCCGCACGTCCCGGATGTAGGCGGCCCGGTCCGGCGCCCGGGACGCCGTGAAACGGGCGTCGGTGCGCAGGGCGCCGAACTCGCCCATCAGCACCTGCCCGCGCGGGATCCCGTAGAGGTCCGCCCAGGTCGCGACCGGCGCCATCGCGTCGGCGATGTAGGCCGGGCCGGGCGCGGCCTCGAAATACGCGTGCAGTTTCGCCTCGATCACCGCGCGGTCGCGCGCCTTCTCGGCCTGCGGCACCGTGCGGTCCGTCTCCATGCGCGCCCGCACCGCCTCGAGGGTCTCGCGCAGCGTGCCGCGGCTCCCGGGCCAGGGCACGGCGGTGAGCCAGCGGTAGAACGGCTCCTCGGTGAGCCAGGTCGCCCCCTGGTGGGAGAACAGGTACGGCTCGTAGAAGTGGAAGGTGTAGAGGAGCGGCGCGAACCGCGCGAGCGCGGCCGGATCCAGAGCCGTCAGGCCGGCGACGAGGCTGCCGCAGGAGCCGGTCGCCACCAGGGTGAGCGCCGGCGCGGCCGCGCGGGCCGCGGCCAGGAGCCCGTCCTGCACCCGGTTCCAGGCACCGGCGCCGCAGGCTTGCGGCGGCTCGTTCACCGGCTCCAGGGCCACGCGGTCCGTGCCCTTCCGTGCGCACAGGCGCGCGAGGTCTCCGACGAGGTCGCGATAGGCCGCGAAGAGCGGCGCCCGGTCCGAGCCGTAGAACGCGTCGGGCGTGTAGTGGTGGGTCGCGGCGTTCGCCTGGACATTGACCAGGACGCGCAGCCCGGCCGCCAGCGCCGCGTCGACGGCCTCCGACAAAATGCCGAGGAGTTCGGCGCGCCGCGGCCCCGTGAAGGCCACGAACGGCCCGGGATCGAGGGGCAGGCGCACGAAGTCGAAGCCGAACCCGGCGATCCGGGCGAGGTCGTCGCGGGTCGGCACCGGCCGGCCGGCCTGGAAGGGCGGCCACGCGTAGTCGGTCCGCGGGGGCGGGTACTCGGTGGTCAGCGAGAACCAGGGCCAGAGGGCGATGCCCCGGCGCAGGGCGACCGGCGCGGGACTACCCTGGACGGGCCGGACACCCGCACCCGCCGCGAGGGCGCCGGCGAGCACCGACCGCCGGCTGGGGCCTACCATCTCGGACCGGCCGGAGCGGCGACGGGCTCGGCCGCGGTGGCGCGCGCCGCGCGGTCCGGGGCCGGCGGGTAGCCGCCGACACGGCGCAGCGCATCTTCGTACGAGGCCAGCACGGCATCCCAGCGGAACTGCTCGGCGCGCGCCCGCGCCGCCGCGCGGGCCGCCGCGACCGCGGCCCCGTCGGAGAGCACACGCTCGATCGCCGCGGCACAGCTGTCCGGATCCGAGAAGTAGAACTGACCGTCGCCAGCCGTGCCCCGGTTGAACGGATTGTCGTGGGCGACCACGGCGTTGCCCGCCCAGAGCGCCTCGACCAGCGACGGGTTGGTGCCGCCGACGGTGTGGCCGTGGAGATAGGCCCGCGCGTGGACCCGCAGGGCCTGGACCTGCTCGGGCTCGTAGATGGCGCCGGGAAACAGCACCTCCGGCGAAGCGGCTGCCTCCACGGCGCGATGGTACGGATTGCCGACCCTCAGCGTGCCGAGCACCACCAGCCGCACGCCGCGGGCACGGCGCGAGAAGGCCTCGACGAGCGTCAGGATGTTGTTGTCCGGTTCGATGCGGGCGATCGAGACGAGGTAGTGGTCGGGCTCGAGGCCGAGGGGCGGCGGTCCGACATCGGCCGCCGGGGGATCGCCGCCGTACGGGATGGTCGCGATGGCGCCGCGCGGCCTGCGACGGGCGAGGTGGTCGGCGATGACGGGATGGTCCGCCACCAGCCGCTGCGAGGACCACGCGGCGATCCACTCGCTGACGTAGAAGAAGGCGCGCACGGGCAGCGACCATTTCGGACGGCGCCACTCGATCCCGTCCATGTTGGTCAGGATACGCCCGCCCCGCGCCCGCAAGTAGGGCAGGAACGCGGCGCCGTTGTAGCCGAGCACGAGGCAGACGCCGCCGCGGGTCGCGGCGTCGTGGGCGCAGATGGCGTCGAAGGCGAGCGTCGCGACCGGACCGCGCAGGCCGATCTCCACGGTGATCAGTTCGACGCCGTTCCAGGTGCTCCGCACGATGCGGTCCCGCACCGCCTCGACATCCCTCTGGCAGTACACGCCGACCTGCCAGCCGCGTTGGACCAAGTAGAGCGCGAGACGTTCCGCGAAAGTCTCGAAACCACCGTGGGCGGCCGGGATACCGCGCGTGCCGAGAATAAGTAGTTTCGGTGCGCGGTCAGGCATGAAACTTCCTTTCCAATGTGTCGGCCCTATTGTAGATCCGAAGGATACAATCCCGACGACCGGTCTCTACAACTGCTAGTTGTTTATTTAATACAGAAATCATCTTATGGTAGACAATTTCGGACTGAGAGCGGCGCGCGACAGCGATCGTGCTGCCGCCCCCGCGCTGCGGGCCGTCGCCAACGCCGCGGCGGAGCTTCGGATCACGTGCGTCCACCAGGGATTTGAGCTGTACGGCTCGGATCGCTGCTTCATCGAGACCGTCCGCACGATCCGGGCCGCCCATCCGGGTGCGCGGATCGACGTGGTGCTGCCGCGACGCGGGCCGATCGTGGCCGCGCTGGAGCCCTTCGCCAGCGAGATCGTGATCGCCCCGCTCTGGATCCTGCGGCGCAAGAACCTGGCGCGCCTCGTAACCCTGGGTCTGATGGCTCTGCCCATCGCGATGATCCGTGCGTGGCGCCGCATCCGCGCGAGCGACCTCGTCTACATCAACACCACCGTGGTGGCCGACTACCTGCTGGCCGCCCGGCTGGTCCCCGGCCGGAGCATCGTCCACGTCCACGAGATCCCCGAAGGCGCCGTGCTGAAGGTCCTGCGCGGGCTGATCCGCTGGAGCGGCGCCAACGTGGTGTTCAACTCGCGCGCCACCGAGCGGGCCTACGCCCTGCCCCGCGGGGCGACCGCCCGGGTCGTCTACAACGGGATCGCGGGTCCCGCCGAGCCGAATCGCTGCGCCTACGACGGCTCCCGCCCGCTCCGCGTGCTGATGCTCGGCCGGATCAGCCGGATCAAGGGCCAGGACGTCCTCGTGGAGGCCCTTGCCTCCCTGCCGGAGCCCGTGCGTCGGCGGATCGCGCTGCGCATCGTCGGCAGCGCCTTCGAGGACGAGGCCCGCGAGCGGGCCCTGGTCGGGCGGATCGCCGAGGCGGGGCTCGCCGCGCAGGTCACGCTCGAGCCGTTCGTGGCCGATCCCGCCGCCCTCTACCGCTGGGCCGACGTGGTCACGATGCCGTCGCAGCGGCCCGAATCCCTCGGCCGCGTGGCGATCGAGGCGATGTCCTACGGCGTGCCGCCGCTCGTCACGGCGATCGGCGGCCTGCCCGAGGTGGTGGAGGACGGGAAGACCGGCTGGATCGTCCCGCCGGGCGGCCCGGAGCCGATCGCTGCCGTGCTGGCGGATCTGGTCGCCGACCCGGCGCGCTGGCGCGACTTCGGCCGGGCGGCCCGGTCGCGCTACCTGAGCCTGTTCTCGGAGGCCTCGGCGGCGGAGGGCATCGAGGCCATGGTCCGGACGACGCTGCGCCGCCCGACGGCGACGGATCCGTCCCGCGCCGCGGACGCGCCGGCGCGACCGGCCGCCTAGGATCCCCGCGCGTTCCCGCAGGACCGGCGTCGGTCCGGAACGGGCGTCCGCCCTGAGCGCGGGCGCCCTCGGCGTTACCGGGACGACCTCCTGCACGCCCGCGGTCCGTGGCCAAGCGCCGCGGCCGGGCCTGCTGCCGGCGCCGCGCAACGACCGGCCCGGGCGCGTCCCCTCACCGGCCCCGGCCGCCCGGGCACCGGAGCCCCGCTCGCGACGCAGCGGAAACCGACCCGCGCGGCCACCGTCACCCTGTGGACGATCGGCCGCGCGAGGATGCAATGCGGTGGCGCCTGACCGATGAGGCGTGCGGCGCGGGAACCCCTGCCCGGCCGGGACGGGGCGCGAGGACGAGGAGCGACATGGCGGCCAAGCTCGCGGTTCAGGAGACCGCGGATGCCCTGGACTGGGACCGGCGGGTCTGGGCCTGCCCGGGCGCCAACATCTATTGCGGCAGCCCCTGGGGCACCTACAAGGCGCGGCGCGGCCTGGAGGTGCGGCGGGCGGTCGTGTCCGGCGACGGCGCGGACCTCGCCTTCGTCCAGTGGCAGACGCGCCGGAAGGGGCCGGCGCGGTTCATCCACGTCCAGGGCGGCCCGCTGCTGACCGCCGCGGGCGCGCACCGCGCGGAGGCGGTGTTCGCCGCGTTCATCGACCACCTCGCGCTCGGCCGGCTCGACGTCCTCGCCGTCGACTACGAGCAGTTCGAGACCCGCGACGCGACGCTGGCGCTGCTGATGCACGGCTTCGCCCCGGTGATCGGCGCGCCCGACCACACCCTCGAACTCGACCTGACCCAGGATCTCGACGCCATCCAGGCCGGCATGGAGCCGCGCTGGCGCAAGGCCCTGCGCAAGGCCGAGCGCAACCCCGAGGTGACGACGCACTTCCTCGAGGACAGGGCCGAGCGCCTCGAAGCCTTCGACGACTTCACCGCGATGTTCGCGGCCCTGCGCGAGCGCAAGGGCTTCGCCACGACGCTGCAGCCGCAGGCCTACCGCGACATCGCGGCCGAGGACGAGCACCTGCTGTTCCTCGACATCCGCGAGAACGGACGGCGCGTCCTCGTGCGGATCGCGCACCTGTCGGACAGCCGCTGCACGGATTTCTACACGGCCTCGAACGAGCGGGCCCGCGCGACGGGCGCCGCGACCCTCGCGGTCTGGCGCTTCGTGGAGCGGGCGAAGGAGGAGGGCTGCCGGGTCTTCGATTTCGGCGGGATCGATCCGGCGGCGAACCGGCCCGTCTTCGAGTTCAAGCGCGGCCTGTGCACCGACGTGGTCCAGCACAACCCGCTCTGGGTCTACAGCCGGACGCCGGCGCTGCGGAGACTGGCGCCGGCCCTGCTCGCGCTGCGCTGAGCGGCGGCCCGGTCACGCGGCGCCGAGGGGCCGCGCCGGTCCCGGGCGCCGCGCCAGGGTCCGGAAGGCCGAGACCGACCAGACCAGCGTCGCAACCTCGGAGGCCAGCAGGCCGGCGAGCGCGGTGGCGGGCGGCAGCAGCAGGAGCGCCGGCACCATCACGGCCATCCCGAGGGCGGCGCTCGCCACCGCCCCCGCCGTGATGGTCCGGAACGCCGCCGAGGCCTCGAGATAGGCCCGCGGGATCGCGTAGAGCAGCGACACGGTCACCACCGCCCAGACACCGAGCCCGATCCAGCCCATCGGCTGCGCGGCGAACCGGCCCTTGAACAGGATGTCCTCGACCAGCGGCAGGGCGGCCGCCATCACCGCCCCGTAGGCGAGACAGGCGCTGCCGAGCAGGATTCCGTTGCGGACGACGAGCCGGCGGGCGGCATCGACCTGCCCGGCCGCGAGCAACCGGCTGATCTCGGGCAGGATCATGTTCAGCAGCGCGCTCGCGGGGATGCGCAGCGGCGCGTAGAGCACGATTATGGCGGCGATCGGCGCGTAGGCGGCAGGGCCGGCCAGGAGCGCCAGCAGCAGGGTCAGCCCCTGACCCTGGACCGTCAGGCTGGTGACGCCGGCGAGCGACCACGCCAGGGTCCGCCAGATGGCCCGGTAGCGGGCGCGCGCCCGCGCGTGCAGCGAGAAGCGGATCCGCTCGCGCAGCGCCGCGTAGGCCACCGCGATCGCGACCGCGTGCGCGAGCGCGATCGCCGTGAAGGCCCGATCGAGAAGGGCCGTGCCCTCCCCGTTCAGCCAGCGCGCGACGAGGAGACCGCCGCAGAGTGCGTAGACCAGGTCGCTCAGGCCGGCGATCCGGGGCCGGCCGCGGGCGAGGAGCACGATCCGCAGGTAGCTGCGGAAGGCGTAGAGGCCCACGAAGGCCCCGGCCGCGAGTGCGCCGAGGCCGATCACCGGGATCAGCACGAGGCCGACGGCGGCCGCCATGAGGCCGGAGACCAGCACCGCGCCCGAGCCGAACATCACGTCGTAGCCGAGCGCCGCCGGACGCCCCAGGCTCCGGGCGACGTGGATCGTCGCCGGGACCGCCACCAGGGCCCGGATGTAGGTGATGCCGACCGCTCCGACCGCGAAGACGATGGCGAACAGGCCGTAATCGTGCGCGCCGAGCGCGCGCACCAGCAGGATGTTGAGGAGGAAGTGGAACAGGCTCTGGGTCAGCTCGCCCGACAGGATCACGGCGAACCGCCCCGAGAGGACGGCACGCATCGGTCCGGGCAGGCGGAGGCGGCCGGCGCCCGGGAGCAGGAGCCGATCACCGGGACGCGGCATCGAATCGGTCATGTGGGGGTGGACGGTCTCCGTGTGGGCGCGCAGGCCGGGCGCCGGCGCCGGGAAGCGGTCGGCGGCGCGCAATCGTCTCGCGACTCTCTCCCGGCCCGGCGCTCATGCCGGAGCGTCCGTTTCCGGACCGTCTCAGGTGATCCCCCGGAAGGCACCGGACAGTGCGGCAAGGCAGCGCGCGAGGTCGTCCTCGTCCGCCCAGACGTGCGGGCTGATGCGCAGCGCGCCGGAGCGCTCGCTCACGTAGACCCGGTCCCGCTGCAGGCGATCGACGAGGCCCGTCGGCAGACCCGCGGGTGGCCGCAGACCGAGGATGTGCGGCGCCCGCAGGGAAGCCGGCAACGGCGCCAGGCCGAGGCCGGCGGCCCCGTCCGCCAAGCGGTCCGTCAGCCCGCGCAGCCGGGCGGCGACGGCCGGCACGCCCCATTCGGCTATGTGCTCCAGCCCGGTCACGGCCATGAACAGCGCGACCGGATCGTTGAGCTCGCCCCGGTCGTAGCGGCGGGCACCGGCGGCCGGGGGGCGGTTCCCGATATTCTCCTCGATGGCCGCCCCGTCCTGCCGGTGCGGCGCTGCGTACAGGAAGGCGAGACCGTACGGTCCGAGAGCCCACTTGTAGGTCGGAAAGGCCAGGAAGTCCGGGCGCCACCGGGCGACGTCGACCGGCACGGCGCCCACGGCCTGCGTGGCGTCGATCACCAGGGCCGCGCTGGCGGCGTGGACCGCGGGAGCGAGCCGGTCGAGGTCGATCAGGCTGCCGTCGGTCCAGTGCAGCGGGGTCAGGGTGGCGAGGGCGAGCGGCGGGGCGCCCGGCCGGTCGATCGCGGCCGCGACCGCCGCGGTCCAGTCGCCGTCCGGGGGGCGCGGCACCTCCTCCACCACCAGACCCTGCCGGTCGGCCAGCCGGTCGAAGGCGAAGCGCAGGGACGGGAACTCGTCGGCCACGCGGAGCAGGCGCCCGCCCGGCCGCAGGGTCAGGTTGCGGGCGGCCACCGCCATGGCGTGGCTGACCGCGCCGACGATCGCGATCTCGTCCGCGCCGGCGCCGATCAGCCGGGCGGCCGCAGCGCGCGCCCGCTCGGCCCAGGGCGGGACCGCCGTGCGGGGATGGTCCCAGGGGCGGCTCTTGACCAGGATCCCAGCCTCGCCCGCCGCGCGCACGGCCCGCGGCAGCGGCGACCAGGCGGCGGCGTCGAGGTAGCTGACGTCGGCGGGCATCTCGAAGAGATGGCGCTGGCACGGGAGCGCCGCGGCGACGGATTCGGTGAACGCCATGATGCGCGACAGCCTAGAGGATCGGATCCGCCGGCACCACGGCCCGGACTCCATCGCGCGGCGCCCAGGCCGCAGGCCGGCGCGCCCGGTCCGCGCGGGTCGGCGGCGTGCCCCCTGGCGAACCACCGCATCCTGGTGCTCCGACGCTCGGGCGCCCTGTCGAGCCTCGCGAGACGCGACGGGCTGGTGGACTCGCCGAGGATCTGACCGTGATCCGCCCGAACGACGCCCGGCCCGACCGGCCGCGCCGGGTGTTCGGCGGGGGCGGCAGCTGAGCTGTTGTTCCGGGCCGTGAGCCTGTAGAGCCTCGGGACACATCGCCACGACCCGACCGAGACCCCGTGACCCTGCTCGCCGATCGCGCCCCCGCCAAGGTCAACCTGACGCTCCACGTCCTCGGCCGCCGCGTCGGTGACGGCTACCACGTGCTCGAGAGCCTCGTCGCCTTCGCGGGCACGGCCGACCGCCTGACGCTGGATCCCGCGGCACCGCTCAGCCTGACCGTCAGCGGCCCCACCGCCGGCCCCGCCGGCCCGACGGACGACAACCTCGTCCTGAGGGCCGCCCGGGGGCTCGCCGCCCGGGTGCCGAACCTGCGCCTGGGCGCCTTCCACTTGGTGAAGCGCCTGCCGGTCGCGGCGGGGATCGGCGGCGGCTCCTCCGACGCCGCCGCGGCCCTGCGCCTGCTGGCGCGCCTCAACGGGCTGCCCCTCGACCACGAGGCCGTCGGCGCGGTGGCGCGGGAGACCGGCGCCGACGTGCCGGTCTGCCTCGACCCGCGGGCCCGGATGATGCGCGGCGCGGGCGAGGCGATCGGGCCGGTCCTCGGCCTCGCACCGCTGCCCGCGGTGCTGATCAATCCCGGCGTTCCGGTGCCCACCGCCCCGGTCTTCAAGGCGCTGGGCCTGAGCGTCGGCCAGGATCTCGCGGGCTCGCCGCACCCGACGATCCCGCGGGCCATGGCGAGCGAGCCGCTGCTCCGGGCCCTGGCCGGGGCCCGCAACGATCTGGAGGCGCCGGCCCTGACCGTGGCGCCGGTGATCGGCGACGCGCTGGCGGCCCTGCGCGCCCAGGGCTGCCGCCTCGCGCGGATGTCGGGCTCCGGCGCGACCGTGTTCGCGCTGTTCGCCGACCGGCGCGCGGCCGTCCGGGCCGCCGCCGCCCTGCGCGCCGCCCACCCGGGATGGTGGGTGGCGCCGACCTTCCTGCGCTGACCCGGCCCGCGGGCGGCGTTCAGCCGGGCTCCGCCTCGTACACCGTCACGACGCCGCGGCCCTCGGGCACCATCACGCGCCAGCCGCGCGCCCGCGGCAGGTCGCCGGGATCGATCGCGCTGGCCCGACCGGTCCCGACATCGTAGGTCGCGAGCCGGCCGTCCGAGATGCGTCCGCGCAGATACGCCCGGCCGTCGCCGAGGTGGAGCGCGGCCGGAGCGGCGGTGACGCCGAGGGCGACGTCCGCGAGGGCGCCGCTCGGCGCCAGGACGGCCCCCGGCAGCGCCAGCACGTCGGCCTCGGGAGCGATCTCGGACGCGACCCGCAGGTGGCCATCGACCGCGTGACGGCGGTTCAGCAGCAGGGCCTCCCGACGTCCCTCACGCTGCACGACGAGGGCGAGATCCGGCCCGTCCCGGCCGGCGATCAGGTAGACGCGGCCCGGCGCGAGCCGATCGAGGCGAGTGGTCCGGCCGGGACGGTGCAGGTCCAGGGTCATGCTTCCATCCGCGCGCGCCGCTCACCCCGCCCCTTCCGGTAGAACGCGCGACGCTCGGCTTCGGCCCGAACTACGGTGGCGCGCACCTGGAGCAGGTCTTTGCGGGTCAGGAGCCCGACGAGGCCGCCGGTGCGCGGATCGGTGACCGGCAGGCGCCCCTGCCCGGCCGACAGCATCACGTCGAGGGCGTGCGAGACCACGTCGCCCGGATGGACGACGGCGAGATCGGCGTCAGAGACGCGCTCGCCGAGGGTGCCCGCCTCGGCCTCGCCGTCGCGCTCCTCCAGGGTCCAGCGCAGGGCGTCGCTGCGCGAGACGAGACCCACGGGCCGGCCCGCGCCGTCGACCACCGGATAGGCGTGGTGGGCACCGGTCTCGATCGCCGCGAGGGCGTCGGCCAGGGGCAGGTTCGCGTCGAGGGTCTCGACCGTGCGGGTCATCACCGCCTCGACCCGGGCGAGTTCGTAGGGATCGATCCCGTATTCCCGGGTCACGTGCTGCCCGCGCCGGGCGATCTTCTCGGTCAGGATCGAGCGCTTGAGGAGGAGGACGGTCACCGCGTAGGCCGCCATGGTGGCGGCGAGCAGCGGCGCCAGGGCGGCGACGTCGCCGGTCACCTCGACGGCGAAGACGACGCCGGTCAGCGGCGCCGGCAGGGTGCCGCCGAGCATCGCCGCCATGCCGATGAGCGCCCAGAAGCCGTGGGCGCCCGGCAAGAGGAGGCCGATCAGCCAGCCGACGGCGCCGCCGAGGATCAGCAGCGGCGCGAGCACGCCTCCGGACGTGCCCGACGACAGGGCGGCGAGCCAGATCACCGCCTTCACCACGAGGATCAGCACGACGGCGTTCGCCAGCATGTGGCCGGAGAGCAGGTCGTGGATGACGTCGTAGCCGACGCCGAGCGCCCGGGGCTCCACGAGGCCGCCCAGCCCGACCACGACGGCGCCGAGGGCGGGCCACCACATCCAGTGGAGGGGAAGCCGCCCGAAACCGTCCTCCAGCGCGTAGAGCGCCCGGGTCAGCGCCCCCGAGATCAGGCCGCAGGCGACCCCGAGCAGCGCGCAGGCGGGCAGCCCCCACCAGGGCAGGGCCGGATTGTCGGCGAAGGGGAAGAGCGGGCCGGCGCCGAACAGGGCCGGCCGCCAGCAGGCCGCCGTGACCGCCCCGACGGTCACCGGGACGAGGCTGCGCGGCCGCCACTCGAACAGTAGGACCTCCACGGCGAGCAGCACGGCCGCCACGGGCGTCCCGAAGATGGCGGTCATGCCGGCCGCCGCGCCCGCCACCAGCAGGGTCTTCCGCTCGGCGGCGCTGAGATGGAAGAACTGGGCGAAGAGCGAGCCGACCGCGCCGCCCGTCACGATGATCGGCCCCTCGGCGCCGAACGGGCCGCCGGTGCCGATCGCCACCGCCGAGGAGAGCGGCTTGAGCACGGCGACCTTGGGCGACATCCGGCTGCTGCCGATCAGGATCGCCTCCATCGCCTCCGGGATCCCGTGGCCGCGGATCTTCTCCGAGCCGTAGCGCGCCATGGCGCCGACGATCAGCGCCCCGATCACCGGGATCGCCACCATCCAGGGCCCCGGCGCCGCGCCGGCCAGGGAGGTCAGGTCGGTGTCGAGCCGGCCGTACCAAGCGAGGTTGGTCACGAGGCCGATCAGCGTGAGCAGGATCCAGGCGGTGCCGCTGGCGGCGGTCCCGGTGACGACCGCCATGCCGGCCAGCGTCAGGACCCGCCGGTCCGCGCTGAAATCTCCCAGCGCCCGCCGCGACGGCCTGCCGTCCCCGCTCCCGCTCCCAGTCCCGCCGATCATCAGGGCCTCCTTTCCTCGCGGCGGCACTTATGTCGTGATCCGATATATTCGACAATGGCTCGACCGTTGCAGCCGGGACAGGACTGCCGATACGACGCAGCATCGGCGGCTCGGACGATTCACCACGGAGGCGATCATGGAGGCCGATGCCCCCGGAACGGCGGCGCTGTCGCGGGAGCAGTACGCGGCGCTGGCGGATTTCCGATTCCGTCTCCGCCGCTTCCTGGCGTTCAGCGAGGCCGCGGCGGCCCGGGAGGGGCTGCCGCCGCAGCAGCATCAGGCGCTGCTGACGCTCGCGGGCCACGTCGGGCGCGCGCCCGCCACGGTCGGCCTGCTGGCCGAGCAGCTGCTCATCGCCCCCCACAGCGCGGCCGAGTTGGTCTCCCGCATGGTGGAGGCCGGCCTGCTGACCAAGACCCGCGCCGTCGAGGACAGGCGGCGGAGCGAGCTGTCGCTGACGCCGCGCGCCGAGGCCCTGCTGCGGACCCTCACGGACGCGCATCTCGCGGAGCTGCGGGACCTCGCCCCCGCCCTCACCGAGGCCCTCGGGCCCGTGACGCGGTGAGGCCGACGCGCGCCGTCAAGCTGGCGGAGGTCGGTGGCCGTCGACGCGGGAGCCGAGGGCGCCCGCCCTCAGCGCGCCCGCGCCACGCAGAACTCGACGGCCCCGAGGAGCGCCGCCTTGACGGGCCCGTCCGGGAAGATGTCGAGGGCGGCCCGGGCCTCGGCGCCGTAATGGTGGGCGCGGGCCACGGTCTCCTCCAGGGCGCCGTGGCGCTGCAGGAGGTCGAGGGCGGTCTCCAGGTCGGTCTCGCCGATCTCGCCCTGCTGCAGGGTGCGCCGCCAGAAGCCGCGCTCGCCCTCGCTGGCCCGGCGATAGGCCAGCACGATCGGCAGGGTGATCTTGCCCTCGCGGAAATCGTCGCCGACGTTCTTGCCGAGCTCCGCGGAGGTGCCGCCGTAGTCGAGCACGTCGTCGATCAGCTGGAAGGCGATGCCGAGATTCATCCCGTAGGACCGGGCGGCCGCCTGCTCGGCCTCGGGCCGGCCGGCGAGCACCGGCCCGACCTCGCAGGCGGCGGCGAACAGCTCGGCGGTCTTGCCGCGGATCACCGCGAGGTAGGCGGCCTCGTCGGTCTCCAGGTTCTTGGCGTTGGTGAGCTGCATCACCTCGCCCTCGGCGATCACCGTGGCGGCGGCCGAGAGGATGTCGAGCGCCTTGAGCGAGCCGACCTCCACCATCATCCGGAAGGCCTGACCGAGCAGGAAGTCGCCGACCAGCACGGAGGCCTCGTTGCCCCACTTGATCCGGGCGGCGACGCGGCCGCGCCGCATGTCGCTCTCGTCGACCACGTCGTCGTGGAGGAGCGTGGCGGTGTGCATGAACTCGACGCTGGCGGCGAGCTTCACGTCGCCGTCGGTGGCGCCGGCGTAGCCGCAGAGCCGGGCGCAGGCCAGCGTCAGGATCGGGCGCAGGCGCTTGCCGCCGGAGGCGATCAGGTGGTTGGCGACCTCGGGGATCATCGCCACGTCCGATCCCGTCCGCGACAGGATCGTGGTGTTGACCCGCGCCATGCCGTCGGCCACCAGCGCGACGAGGTCGTTGAGCCCCGCCTCCGCCTCGGGCTTCGGATTCTCGATGGAGAGGGCCATACCCAAGATCCGTGACCTCCAGACCGGTCGCCCCGCAGGGGGCGGGCGATCCCTTCGCACGCGCCCCGCGGCGCCGCAACATCGTCGCCGGCCGGATATGGGGTGTCGCCAGCGCGGATCTCACGCGACGAAACCGCCGATCCCCGCCCGTTCCGGAGCCGCGCCGCGATGATCGAGCTGATCCGGGCCAACGACGTCGTGCTGATCGGGTTCGCCCGCTCGGTCCTCGAGGCGGCCGAGATCCCGGTCCTCGTGGCCGACAGTCACATGAGCCTGATGGAGGGGTCGATCGGCGTCTTCGGTCAGCGCCTCCTCGTGCCGCGCGACCACGAGGCCCAGGCCCGCCGCCTGCTGACCGATGCCGGCATCGCCCACGAGCTGCGCCAGCCGTGACCGCCGAGGCCGGCAGCGGCGCCGATCCCTTCCTCGGCGGCCGCCTGCGCCTGCACCAGCCGCCGCGGGGCGCGCACCGCGCCGGGACCGACGCGGTGCTGCTCGCCCGACTGCTCGCGCCGCGGGCCGGGGACCGGCTCTGCGACGTCGGCGCCGGGACGGGCGCCGTCGGCCTCGCCTGCGCGGCCCTGGTGCCGGGCCTCCGGCCGACCCTGGTCGAGCGCGACCCGGTGCTCGCCGGGCAGGCCCGCGCCAACGCGGCCCTCAACGGCATCGACGCGCGAGTCCTGGTCGCCGACGTCCTCGCGCCCGCGGCGGAACGCCGCGCCGCCGGTCTGCTGCCGGACAGTTTCGACGTGGTGCTCACCAACCCGCCGTTCTTCGCGGCCGGCGATCACCGCGCCTCGCCGCATCCGGGCCGCGCCGCCGCCCACACCTTCGCGGGCGGCGATCTCGACGCCTGGATCCGCGCCTGCACGGCGATCCTGCGGCCCGGCGGGCGCCTGGGCCTCATCCACCGGGCGGACGCCCTCCCGGCCTGCCTCGACGCGCTCCGGGGCCGCTACGGCGGGCTGGCGATCCGCCCGGTCCATCCCCGCGGCGACGCGCCCGCGATCCGCGTGCTGATCGCGGCGACCCGCGGCAGCCGCGCCTTGCCGAGCCTGCTGCCGCCCCTCGTCCTGCACAGCCCCGACGGCACCTTCACCGACGAGGCCGAGGTGCTCCATCGCGGCGCGCCGTGGCCGGCGCCCTGATCGCCCGCGTCACGCCGCGAGGGCGGCGGGCTCGGCGTCGCGGATGCCGAGGAACCGCTCGACCTCCGGAAGGTCTGGGAAGGCGAGGAATTCCGGGCGCAGCGGCTCGGGCAGGCCCTCGAAGTTGAGCCCCGGGAACGTGTCGGGATGCGGGTAGAGCTGCCAGGCCGCGCCGGGCTCGACCGGGGGGAACAGGATCGCGACCTTCTCGGCGCCGAGGCGGACGATCCGCGTCGGGCTGTACGACAGCGTCTCGATGCTCCAGCCGTGGTGGGAATCCCGGCGGGCCTTCATGGTGCGGCGGCTCGTCGCGCGATGCATGGCGGTCTCCTTCGGTGGGGGTGGAAGCGGGATCAGGCGGCGCTGCGGCGTCCGGCGCGCTTCGGCCAGCCCAGCGCCACGAGGCGGGCCTTGGCGTAGTCGCGCACCTCGTCGCGGGTGCCGGGCGGCATCGTCGCCAGGACGGCCTGGGTGGCGCCGTCCAGCATCAGGTCGGTGACCGCGTTGATGGTCTCGGCCTCGTCGATGCGGCGCTTGAGGTCGCCCTCGGCCTCGGTCACCTCGTCGAAGGCGGGCGCCTCCTCGAAATCCTCGTCGACGGCCCGGACCGGGACCTGATGGGCCCGGAACTCGTCGGCCTCCTCCTCGGAGTAGACGAGGCCGTGCAGCTCGATGAGCTTGAGGATGACGCGGTCCTTCCCGCGCTTCTCGGCCATGGCGTAGACGTAGGCCGCCTGCTTGCCCGAGACGCGGTAGTTCACGTTGACCAGCGCCTCGCCCATGGACCACTCGACCCGCTCGGTCCCGGGCTTCGCGCCGGGCAGCCGGCCGGTCACCAAGATCACGGCCTCGTCGCGCTCGGCCCGGATGACGGTCGGCGGCTCGAACACGATGCCGGCCTGGGCGGCGATGCGCTCCAGGGTCTTGTGATAGATGACGGCGGTCCCCTGGACGCGCCAGACGTTGCCCCCGAAGGGCTCGCCGTAGCGGACGAGGATGTCGGCGATCTGCTTGTCGGCGGTTCGCATGGGGCGCTCGGTCCGTCAGGGTGAGGTCGCGTCGTCCACAGCTTTTATCGGGGACGCTCTTTCGTTCTCTTTTTGTTCACATCTATATGCGCAATCCGCCCGCAATACGCAAGGCTCGGACGCGAAAAGCTGCGGCCGCGGACGTGCGTCATCGTCGGACACGTGCGGGCGTGGCGCGGGTCCCCGCTCCCGTGCGGGAGAGCGCGTGCGTCGCGGATGTCTCAGGAAGACGGCTCGTTGTCGGCGCAGTCGTACAGCAGCTTTTCGGATCCGAAGTCCCGACGGGGTCCGGCCCGGCGCACGATGCCATTGCGGCACCCCCGCCGCCTGCGCCGCCGACCCGCATTGTTGCTGCACCGCACCCTAGGCTAGACCGCTTCCACGATGTCCGAGACAGCTGCCGCGATGACGCCTTCCCTCTGGACCCGCCTGTCGAACCCCAGCCACTTCATGCGGTGGTCGGGGGCGCTCGTGCCGTGGCTGACGGCCCTGTCCCTCGGCGTGCTGGCCCTGGGCCTGTACCAGACCTTCTTCGTGGTGCCGCCCGACTACCAGCAGGGCGAGACGGTGCGGATCATGTACATCCACGTCCCGGCGGCGTGGCTCGGCGTGTTCTTCTACGGCGCGATGAGCGTGTCGGCGATCGGAACCCTGGTCTGGCGCCACCCGCTGGCCGACGTCGCCCAGCGGGCGGCCGCGCCGATCGGGGCCGCCTTCACGCTGATCTGCCTCGTGACCGGCTCGCTGTGGGGCAAGCCCATGTGGGGCACCTACTGGGTCTGGGACGCGCGCCTGACCTCCATGCTGATCCTGCTGCTGATCTACTGCGGCATCATCGCCCTGTGGCGGACCCTGGAGGATCCGAACCGCGCCGCCCGCGCGGTCGCGATCCTGACGCTGGTCGGTGCCGTGAACCTGCCGATCATCAAGTTCTCGGTGAACTGGTGGTCGACGCTTCATCAGCCGGCCTCGATCCTGCGCATGGGCGGCTCCACCATCGATCCCTCGATGCTCCACCCGCTGCTGGTCATGATCGCCGCCGCGACCCTCGGCGGGATGACCCTGCACCTCTACGCGATGCGCACCGAGATCATGCGCCGCCGGGTGCGGACGCTGACGATCCGCGAGGCCGAGCGCCTCGACCGCGCCCAGCCGCGCCTCACCCCGACACCGGCCGCGATGCCGGTCGGGCAGCCGGTCTAGGAGGACCGCGATGGATCTCGGGTCTCACGGCGGCTTCATCCTGGCCGCCTACGCGTTCACGGCGGTGGTGATGGTCGCCCTCGTGGGCAACGCCCTGCGCGACCGCCGGGCGCAGCGGCGCGCCCTCAGGGGCTTCGGCGAGGACCGGCGATGAGCGCGCCCCTCGACGACACCGCCGGCCGGACACCGCCGGTCCGCCGCTCGCTGCTGCTGATCCTGCCGGCGCTCGTCTTCGCGGCGCTCGCCGCCGTGCTGTTCCTGCGCCTGCGCTCCGGCGCCGACCCGGCCGCCCTCCCCTCCGCGATGATCGGCAAGCCGGTCCCGCGCTTCGACCTGCCCGCGATGCCGGGGCTGACCGCCAACGGCGCGCCCGTGCCCGGCCTGTCGAGCGCGGACCTCAAGGGCCAGATCACCGTGCTCAACGTCTTCGCCTCGTGGTGCGCGCCCTGCCAAGTGGAGCACCCGATGCTGATGCGGCTGGCGAAGGAGCCCGGCATCCGGCTCGTGGGGATCGACTACAAGGAGCCGAACCCCGAGGCCGGCCAGCGCTTCCTGACCCGGCACGGCGTGCCGTTCAGCGCGGTGGGGGCCGATGCCGGCGGCCGCGCGGCGATCGATTTCGGCGTCTACGGCGTGCCCGAGACCTTCATCATCGGGCCCGACGGCGTGATCCGCGACAAGCTGGTCGGCATCCTCACGCCGGAGAATTTTTCCAGCGTGCTCGCCCGCATCCGCGCGGCCGGCAAGGTCGCGGCGGCGCAGTAGGCGTCACGCCTCCGGCTGCGCCTTCTTGCGCTCGTAGCGGGTGAGCAGCGGCGTCTGCGCGAGGGCGAACAGCACGGTGATCGGCATGATGCCGAACACCTTGAAGTTGACCCAGAAATCCTCCGTCTGGGTCCGCCAGACCAGCTCGTTGAGAGCCGCCAGCACGAAGAAGAACACGCCCCAGCGGAAGGTGAGCTTCCGCCAGCCCTCGTCGGTGAGGCTGAACATCGAGTCGAGCACCACCGACAGCAGCGAGCGCCCGAACACGAGGCCGCCGAGCAGCACGGTGCCGAACAGGGCGTTCACGATGGTCGGCTTGACCATGATGAAGGTCTTGTCCTGCAGCGCCAGGGTCAGGCCGCCGAACACCACCACCACCACGCCGGACACGAGCGGCATGATCGGCAGGCGGCGCACCATCACGTAGTGGATCGCCAGAGCCACCACGGTCGCCGCGATGAACACGCCCGTGGCCACGAACAGCTTCTGGTCCGGGGCGACGCCGAACTTCTCGGAATAGGCGTTGCCGAGGAAGAACAGCACCAGCGGCCCGAGTTCCAGCGCCAGCTTCACGAGCGGCGGCAGGTGGCGGTGCGGGGGGACGGATTCGATCTGCATACGCTCGGTTGGCTCGGCTGCGGCGCTCACGGTCGGCTGAGAGCGTCGGACGGGATTCGCCGGGGTGTGTGGAACGCGGAGCGCGCGATGTCCATGACATCGCGCACCTGAGACCTTCGAGCGGCCGCCGCCTAATCCTTCTCCAGCCCGGCGATCGCCCGGGCGAAGTCGCGGGCCGCGAAGGGCTCCAGATCCTCCACGCCCTCGCCGACACCGATGAAGTGCACCGGCAGGCCGAACTTCGCCGCCAGCGCCACCAGGATGCCGCCCCGGGCGGTGCCGTCGAGCTTGGTCATCACCAGGCCCGAGACCGGCGCGGCCTGCGAGAACAGCTCCACCTGGCTGAGCGCGTTCTGGCCGACCGTGGCGTCGAGGACGAGGAGCGTGGCGTGCGGCGCCTCCGGGTCCTGCTTGCGCAGGACCCGGACGATCTTCTCCAGCTCGGCCATCAAGCCGGCCTTGTTCTGGAGCCGGCCGGCGGTGTCGATCAGCAGCACGTCGGTGCCGGCGGCGCCCGCCTGCTTCAGGGCGTCGAAGGCGAGGCCCGCCGCGTCCGCCCCCTGCGCGCCACTCACCACCGGCGTGCCGGTGCGCGCACCCCAGACCTTGAGCTGGTCGATCGCCGCCGCGCGGAAGGTGTCGCCGGCCGCGAGCATCACGGTGCGCCCCTCCGCCCGGAGCTTCGAGGCGAGCTTGCCGAGCGTCGTGGTCTTGCCGGCGCCGTTCACGCCGACCGTCAGGATCACGAAGGGCTTCCGGGCGGCGTCGATCGTCAGCGGCACCGCCACGGGCTCCAGCGCCCGCTCCACCTCCGCGGCCAGGATCGCCCGGACCTCGTCGGGCGAGATGCCCTTCTCGTAGCGGCCCTTGCCGACGGCCTCCGAGACCCGCATCGCGGTCTCCAGGCCGAAATCGGCCTGGATCAGGGCGTCCTCCAAGTCCTCAAGGGTCGTGGCGTCGAGCTTGCGCTTGGTGAACAGGCCCGTGACCCGGTCGGACAGCGCCGACGAGGTCCGCTTCATCCCGGAGGTGAGGCGGCTCCACCAGCCCTTGGCCTCCGGCTCGCGGTCCGGTCCGGCGCCGGCGTCGTGCGCGAGGGCCGCGGCGCTGTCGACCGGCTGGATGTCGGGTTGGGAATCGGGTTGAATCTCGGGCTGCACGTCGGCAGCCGGCTCCACCACCGGCTCGCGGTTCATATCACCCGTATCGACCGGGTCGGCGCCGTGCGCGGGATCGTCACCGGCGGTGCCGGCCGGCGGACGCTCCGGCTCGCCCTCCACGGGCAGCAGGTCCGCACCCTCGACCGCGTCCGGGACCGGCTCCCCGGTCTCCTCGGGCGGCAGCGGGACGTGGGTGACATCTTCCGCGGCGGTGGCGAAGTCCGGCTCCCCCTCGGAGGGCGAGGCCGCCCCGGCCGGAAGCTCGGCCTCGGGCTTGTCCTCGGCCTGATCCTCGGCTCTGTCCTCGGGCGCGGGCTGGCCTTTGCGCCCGAACAGGCGTCCGAACCAGCCGGGCTTCTCCTCGCTCGCCATGAAATCGCGTCCTCGCCCCACCTTGCCCCGCCGACACCGACCCTCTAGCCGATCCGGATGTCCAACGCCTTCGACATAGGCGCGCGCCTCCTCTACCGCGATGCCCTGCTGCTCGTCATCGACAAGCCGGCGGGTTTGCCGGTCCATCCGGGCCCCCGCGGCGGCGAGACGCTCACCGATTACCTCGACGCGCTCCGGTTCGGCCTGCCCCGCCGGCCGGAGGCCGCGCACCGGCTCGACCGCGACACCTCCGGCTGCCTCGCGCTGGGCCGCCACGCCAAGGCTCTGGCGCGGCTCGGGAAGCTCTTCTCCGGCAGCGCCGTCGACAAGACCTACTGGGCGATCGTGGCCGGCGGTCCCGCCGAGGAGGAAGGCAGAATCGACCTGGCGCTGGCCCGCCGCTCGGACGATCCGCGCTCATGGTGGATGAAGGCCGACCCCGCGGGGGACCCGTCGCTGACGCACTGGCGGGTGCTCGGCCGCGCCGGCGGGCGGACCTGGCTGGAGCTGAAGCCGGTCACCGGCCGGACCCACCAGCTCCGGGTCCACTGCGCCGCCTCCGGCTGGCCGATCCTGGGCGACGCCGTCTACGGCGGCGCGCCCCGCGGGAGCGCGCTGCACCTCCACGCGCGGGCGCTGTCGATCCCGCTTTATCCTAAACGGGAGGCCATCACGGTGACGGCGCCGCCCCCACCGCACATCGCCGAAGCCGTGGCGACGATGGGCGCGTGAGCCTCGCATCATCGCGAGCGCAGCGAAGCGACCCAGGGCAGCGCGACATCGGGAGACCTGGCGCCGCTGGATTGCTTCGCTCCGCTCGCAAAGACGGCGGCGGGCACGATTGAACATGCGCCTGGACCGCATCCGTCCTTTCGGGGCCGGCACGGAGCGTCACAGGCCAGGAAGACCGGGCGCTAGGCGCCGATCAGCCGCGCCCCGTCGTGCCCCGCGATGGCGATGCTGTGGAACGTCCCGGGCGCCTCATCGGCCGCCAGCCGCACGGCCGTGAAATCCACACTCCGCCCGACGCCGCCGCGCTCCGCCAGCACCGTGAGGCGGCGGCCGACCTGGGCGTCGAGGTGCCGCCGCAGGGCACCCGCACCCGCCTCGCGCAGCCGCGCCGCCCGCGCACGGATCACGTCTGGCGCAACCGGCGGCATGCGCGCGGCCGGCGTGCCGGGACGTGGGGAATAGGGGAAGACGTGCAGGTGCGTCAGGCCGCATTCCACCACGAGGTCGAGGGAGCGGGCGAACTGCGCCTCCGTCTCGGTCGGGAAGCCCGCGATCAGGTCGGCGCCGAGCACGATGTCGGGCCGCAGCCGCCGCACCGTCTCGCAGAAGCGGACCGCGTCGGCGCGCAGGTGCCGGCGCTTCATGCGCTTGAGGATCAGGTCGTCGCCGGCCTGCAGCGACAGGTGCAGGTGCGGCATGAGCCGCTCCTCCTCGGCGATCGCCGCCAGCAGGGCGTCGTCGGCCTCGACGGAATCGATCGAGGACAGGCGCAGGCGCGCGAGGTCGGGCACCGCCCGGAGGATCGCCCGCACGAGGCCGCCGAGGGACGGGGCCGGGCCGGCGAGGTCGCGGCCGTAGGCGGTTAGGTCGACGCCGGTCAGCACCACCTCGCGCCCGCCCCGGGCCACGAGGGTCTCGACCTGCGCGATCACGTCCGCCTCCGGCACCGAGCGGGAGACGCCCCGCCCGAACGGGATCACGCAGAAGGTGCAGCGGTGGTCGCAGCCGTTCTGCACGGGCACGAAGGCACGGGTGTGCCCGGCGACCGCCTCGACCCGCGTCGGCTCGGCCGTTCGCGCCGCCATGACGGCGCCCGGGCCGGTCGCGGCCGCCGACCAGCCCTCCGGCCGCAGCTTCTCGGCGTTGCCGACGAGGCGCGCGACCTCCGGCATGGCCGCGTAGGCCTCCGTCTCGACCTCGGCGCCGCAGCCGGTGACGACGATCTCGGCGGCGGGCCGCTCCCGGGCGATGCGCCGGATCGCCTTGCGGGCCTGCCGCCCGGCCTCGGCGGTCACCGCGCAGGTGTTCACCACCACGCGGTCGCGCCCGTCCGCAGCCGCGTGGGCCCTCAGGGCCTCGGACTCGACGGTGTTGAGGCGGCAGCCGAAGGTGAGGGTCTCGACCGCCATCAGGCCGCGCTGTCGAACAGCTCCGGCGCCAGGGTCCCCTCGGCGACGAGCGCGACCGGACCGGTCATCAGGACGTGGTCGTCGGCGCGCCACTCGACGAACAGCTCGCCGCCCGGCAGCGCGACGCTGGCCTGTCGGCCGATCATCCGCAGGCGCGAGGCGGCCACCACGGTGGCGCAGGCGGCGGTGCCGCAGGCGAGCGTCAGCCCGGCCCCCCGCTCCCAGACGCGGAGCTTGATCGTCTCGCGGCCCGTCACCTGCGCCACCGAGATGTTGGCGCGCTCCGGGAACAGCGGGTGGTTCTCCAGCATCGGGCCGATCCGGGCGAGGTCGAAGCTGTCCGGATCCTGCTCCACGAAGAACACCGCGTGCGGGTTGCCCATGTTCACGGCGCCAGGCGAGTGCAGGATCGGGTCGTCGATCGGGCCGATCTGCAGCTCGATCCGCCGGGTATCGGGGAACGGCTCGGACAGGGGGATCTCGTCCCAGGCGAGCCGCGGCCGGCCCATATCGACCGTGAAGGCGCGTTCCGAGACGCGGCGCACTCCGAGCAGGCCGGCCTTGGTCTCCAGGGTAAGCCGGCCGCCCTCGGCCGGCCGCGCCATGGCCGGGTCGTCGAGCATCGCGTAGGCGACGCAGCGCGTGCCGTTGCCGCAGGCGCCCGATTCCGAACCGTCGGTGTTGTAGATGCGCATGAACGCGTCGGTGCCCGGGCTCACGGGATCGTGCAGGACCATCAGCTGATCGAAGGTCGAGCCGGGATCCTGGGCGATCGCCCGCGCCTCCTCGGGCCGGACTTTCGCCGCGGAGCCGCGCAGGTCCAGCACCACGATCGCGTTGCCGGCGCCGTGCATCTTCAGGAAGCGTCTGTGGGCGAGTGCGCTCATGCGGTCCCGCGGTTGGAGGAAGGCGCGGGCTATATCGCAAAAGCCGTTGCCCGGCGCGAGGGGTGCCACGGCGTGGCAGATGCGCCGCACCCGCGGCTCTCGTCCGCGGCGCCCTCGCGGGCCGTCCCGTTCGCCACTAGGTTACGCCGCGGGAGCCCGCGCGATCATCCGTGGGCCTCGACCGGAGCGCCATACGTGATCCGCCTTCGTCCGCTCGTCGCCCTCTCGGCCGCCCTCGTGCTCGCGTCGGCCGGCCCGATCGCCGCCCAGCAGCAGCCCGCGCCGCCGCCCTCCACGGCGCCCGCGCCGGCCCAGACGAACCCGCTGCCGACCACGACCGCGCCGAACCCGGTCGCGGACCCGGACAAGAGCGCGGCCCCGGCCCCGCAGCAGTCGGTGGCGCCCCCGCCCGCGGGCCAGTCTGCGGCGGGAACGCCCCCGGCCACGAGCACGGGGACACCCGGCCGGCCCACGCTCATCGAGAAGGCCGGCGAACCCGGCGACGTCGACGAGGTCACCCTCCCGGCCAAGCCCGCCGCGATCCTGTCCGGCAAGACCAAGTGGGAGGAGGCCGTGCCGAACCTGAAGCAGGCCTTCGCGCGGATCGAGGCCGACCTCGCCAAGCTCGGCGTCGCGCCGGCCGGCCGGCCGCTCGCGGTCTTCACCCGCACGGACGACGACGGCTTCGAGTTCGAGGCGATGGTCCCGGTGGCGGCCGCGCCGAGCCCGGCACCGGCCGAGACCGACGGCCTGCGCTTCGGCACGACGCCCTCCGGTAAGGCGCTGCGCTTCGCCCACAAGGGCTCCTACGAGTCGATCGACAGCACCTACGAGACGCTGACCGCCTACCTCGATGCCAAGGACATCGTCGTGCAGGACCGGTTCGTGGAGGAGTACGCCACCGACCTCAAGGACAGCACCGACGACAGCCTCGACGTGAACATCTACGCGCTGGTGAAGTAGGCGAGCGCGGGCCGGCGGCGGCGCCCTTCGGTCGCGACGACCGCCTCGGACTCGAGCGCGCCCTGCTCTCCGCTGGAAGCGCGCGGACCCGACGATGCGGACAGATCGCCGCTGCCCCGTATCAGCAGGAACAGGGGCGGCGGCTGCCGGATTCGCCCGACATGCCCGCCGCCGACCTCAGATCCGCGACCGTCCCGCGTTCACGCCGCAAGGCGGTCCCCGCCGTCGCGGATCCGGCGCTGGCCGAGAAGGCGCTCGCCGTCCACGCGCGGCTCTGCCCGGTCTACGGCTGCCCGATCCCGTACTTCCACAGCCTCGATCCGGTCAGCGAGCTCGTCTCGTCGCTCCTGTCGCACCGGACCCGCAATGCCGAATCCGGCCGGGCCTTCAAGGCGCTGCGGGCGCGCTTCCCCGACTGGGACGCGATGCTCGACGCGGACGTGCCGGAGATCGAGGCCGCCATCGCGGGCGTGACTTGGCCGGAGCTGAAGGCGCCGCGTATCCGCGACGTGCTCCGCGCCCTGCGCGACCGGCACGGCAGCCTCGACCTCGCCTTCCTGGCCGACATGGAGGTCGAGGCAGCGCGGGAATGGCTGCAGGCGATCCCGGGCGTCGGGCCGAAGACCAGCGCGGCGGTCCTGTCCTTCTCCACCCTGCGGATGCCGGCGCTGCCGGTCGACAGCCACCATCACCGGGTCGCCCAGCGTCTCGGGCTGATCGGCAGGCGGGTCGATGTCGGCCCGTCGCACCCGATCCTGCGGGCGCAGCTCCCCGCGGACTGGAGCGCGCAGGACCTCTACGACAATCACGAGATCCTGATGCTGCACGGGCAGAAGGTCTGCCATCATCATCGCCCGGCCTGCGGGCGCTGCGTCCTGGTCGACCTCTGCCCCAGCGCGAAGCTACCCACGCGGGAGCCGTGAGCGCGTCCTTGACCATTCCGGCCTACGGGTGCGAGTAACCGCGCGCCCGGACGGCGCGGAGCCCCGGTCTTCCCTCGCTCAGGATCGGCGCCGATGGCCGCGTTCACCGAATTGGTCTTCTCGGGCGTCCAGCCCACCGGCAATCTGCACCTCGGCAACTATCTCGGGGCGGTGAAGCGCTTCGTGGAGATGCAGGAGCGCGACGCGCAGTGCCTGTACTGCGTGGTCGACCTGCACGCGATCACCGTCTGGCAGGATCCCGAGGCCCTGCGCGGCCAGATCCGCGAGGTCACCGCCGCCTTCCTCGCCGCCGGCATCGATCCGAAGCGCTCGATCGTGTTCAACCAGAGCCAGGTGCCGCAGCACGCCGAGCTCGCCTGGATCTTCAACTGCGTCGCCCGCCTCGGCTGGCTGAACCGCATGACCCAGTTCAAGGAGAAGGCCGGCAAGGATCGGGAGAACGCCTCGATCGGCCTCTACGACTACCCGGTGCTGATGGCCGCCGACATCCTGGCCTACCGGGCGACCCATGTGCCGGTCGGCGAGGACCAGAAGCAGCACCTGGAGCTGACCCGGGACATCGCCCAGAAGTTCAACACCGACTTCTCGGGGTCGATCACGGCGCACGGCCACGGCGACGCGTTCTTCCCGATCACCGAGCCGCTGATCGGCGGCCCGGCCGCCCGGGTCATGTCGCTGCGCGACGGCACCAAGAAGATGTCGAAGTCGGATCCGTCGGACAACGCCCGCATCAACCTCACGGACGACGCGGACGCCATCGCGCAGAAGATCCGGAGAGCGAAGACCGACCCCGAGCCCCTGCCCTCCGAGGTGGCGGGCCTGAAGGAGCGGCCCGAGGCCGACAACCTTGTGGGGATCTACGCGGCGCTCGCCGGGATCACCCGCGAGGACGTTCTGCGCGATTTCGGCGGGGCGCAGTTCTCGACCTTCAAGCCGGCTCTGGCCGACCTCGCGGTGACGAGCCTCGCGCCGATCGCCGAGGAGATGCGCCGCCTCACCGCCGATCCGGGCCATATCGACGCCGTGCTGGCCGACGGCAGCGCCCGGGCCGAGACCATCGCGGCGCAGACCCTCGACGCGGTCAAGGACATCGTCGGCTTCGTCCGGCGCGGTCCCAGCCTGCAGGCGGTGCGGTGACCGTCCGGGCGCTGGTCTTCGACGTCTTCGGGACGCTGGTCGACTGGCGCTCCGGCGTCGCCCGCGAGGCGGCGCGGCTGCTCGCGCCCGTCGCGCCGGACCTCGATGCCGGCGCCTTCGCGGACGCGTGGCGGGCCCGCTACAACCCGTCGATGGAGACGGTGCGCTCCGGCGCCCGACCCTACGTCGACCTCGACACGCTCCAGGCCGAGTCGCTGCCCGGCGTGCTGGCGCAGTTCGGCATCGCGGGCGTCTCCGAGGCCGTGCGGGGCGAGCTTGTCCAGGCATGGCACCGGCTCGACGCGTGGCCCGAGGTGCCGGACGCGCTGCGACGCCTGCGCGAGAAGCACCTCCTGGCACCGAACTCAAACGGGCATGTCCGGCTGATGGCCGACCTCGCCCGCCGCAACGGCCTGATCTTCGACGCGGTGCTCGGCGCCGGCTATTCCCGCGACTACAAGCCGAAGCCGGCGCTCTACCGCGACGCGGTCGCGGCCTTCGGCTTCGCGGCCGGCGAGACCATGATGGTCGCCGCCCACTCGAACGATCTCGCGGCGGCCGCCAGCCACGGGCTCGCCACCGCCCACATCGCCCGCCCGCACGAGCACGGCCCGGCCGGCGGCGAGACCGCGCCGACGGTGCCGGTCACCCACGCGGCGCGGGATCTCGCGGATCTCGCCGACCGGCTCGGCTGCTGAGGACTTTTCACGGAAGGGTGCCATGGCCGACTGGAACCCCGCCCTCTACACCCGCTTCGAGGACGAGCGGACCCGCCCCGCCGCCGAGCTCCTCGCCCGCGTGCCCCTCGACGCACCGCGGCTCGCCGTCGATCTCGGCTGCGGGCCCGGCAACTCGACCGCGCTGATCGCGGCGCGCTTCCCCGACGCGGAGGTGATCGGCCTCGACACCTCGCCGGCCATGCTGGAGAGCGCCCGCGCCCGGCTCCCGGACCTCGCCTTCGCGCTGGCCGACGCCGCGACCTGGATACCGGACCGGGCGCCGGACCTGATCTACGCCAACGCCGTCCTGCAATGGCTGCCGGACCACGCGACCCTGCTGCCGCGGCTGTTCGGTCTCCTCGCCCCGGGCGGCGTGCTCGCCGTCCAGATGCCCGACAACCTCGCGGAGCACACCCATCGCCTGATGCGCGCGGTCGCGGCGGACGGCCCCTGGGCGGCCGCGATCGGCGATCCCGCCGTGGCCGGCCGCCTCGGGCGGATGCTGGAACCCGCCGCCTACTACGACCTGCTGGCGCCGCGCGCCGCCGAGGTCGATGTCTGGCGCACCGCCTACCACCACCGCATGGCGGACGCGGCCGCCATCGTGGACTGGGTCAGCGCGACCGGGCTCCGGCCGTTCCTCGACCCGCTGGATCCGGAGGAGCGGGCCGGCTTCCTGGCGGCCTACAACCGCGCGATCGACGCCGCCTACCCGCCGCGCAGTGACGGGCGGCGCCTGCTCGCCTTCCCGCGCGTGTTCATCGTCGCCCGCAAGGCGCCGTAGCGCGGGCCGGCACGGCGACCATCAGGCCGCGCGCACCGTTCCGAGGAAGCGGCCGACCTCCGCCCGGAGATGCGCGGATTGCCGCGACAGGTCCGCGGACGATTCCAGCACCTGACCGGCGGCAGAGCCGGTCATGTCGGCGGCTTCGGCCACGCGGGCGATGTTCGTCGTCACCTCGCCCGTGCCGGCGGCGGCCTGGGTCACGTTGCGGACGATCTCCTGGGTTGCCGTGCCCTGCTGCTCGACCGCGGCCGCGATCGTCGTGGCCGCCCCGCTGATCTCGTCGACGCGCGTCGTGATGCTGCCGATCGCCGAGGCCGCCTGCTCGGTCGAGGCCTGGACGCGGGCGATCTGGCCCGCGATCTCCTCGGTGGCCCGTGCGGTCTGTTCGGCCAGCGCCTTCACCTCGGCGGCCACGACCGCGAAGCCCCGTCCGGCCTCGCCGGCGCGGGCCGCCTCGATGGTGGCGTTGAGGGCCAGCAGGTTGGTCTGGCCCGCGATGCCGCTGATCAGCGCCACCACGTCCCCGATCTTCATCACGGCCGCACTCAGATCCTCGACCAGCCGCACCGTGCGCCCGGCCTCGTCGGCCGCGGCCCGCGCGAGCTGCGCGGATCCCTGCACCTGACGCCCGATCTCCTGCACCGAGCTGCCGAGCTCCTCGGCCGCCGAGGCCGCGGCCCGGACGTTGGCGGCGGCCTCCTCGGCCCCGGCCGCGACGGTGGTCGACTGGCCGGCGGTCTCCGACGCCGTGGCGGCCAGCGCCCCGGCCGTGGCCTGCAGCGCGGTGGCCGCGTCCGTGACCGTCGCGACGATGCCGCCGATGGCCTGCTCGAAGCTGTTCGCCAGGTCCGCGGTCACCCGCTTGCGGTCCCGGTCGGCCGCCGCCTGAGCCTTCGCCCGCGCCCGCGCGTCGGCCTCCGCCTGCGCCCGCAGGCCGTCGCGCAGCTTCAGCACGGCACGCCCGACCAGTCCGACCTCGTCGCGGCGCCGCGCCTCGCGCACATCCGCCCCGTAATCGCCCGCGGCCATGTCGCCGATGGTCCGGCCGAGGCCGCGGATCGGCGCCCCGACGAGACGGTGCAGCGCGCCGAAGACGGCCGCGCACCCGATCAGCACGCAGAGGACCGAGATGCCGATCAGCGTCGCGCGCGCCCGATCGGCGGCGGCCGTGAGCGTCGCCACCGGCACCGCGACGACGATCGCCCAGCGGTCGGGCGTCTCGCCCGCCTGGATATGCTGCGCCATGTAGCGCCACGGCGCCCCGTCCGGGCCCGGCGCGTCGGTCACCACCACGGCTCCCGCCGCGATCGCCTGCCGGGCCGCGTCGGCCGCCGACGCGTCGAAGCCGTGCATCGGCTTCCCGGCCGCCGCGCCGGTCGGATGCGCGACGGTCGTCCCGCTCGCCGAGACCACGGCCAGGTAGCCGGTCCCGAAAGGCTTCACCGCGCCGAGGGCGGCGTTCAGGGCGCCGAGGTCGATGTCGACGCCGGCGGTGCCGCGATACGTGCCGTCCACGCGGATCGGCGCGCCGAAGGACATCATGACGACGTCCTTTCCGGCCACCGGGTAGATGTAGGGTTCGATGGCGACCAAGCGGTTCAGCCGCTTCGGCCGGAGGTAATAGGCGCCGTCCGGCTCGGCCTCGTAACCCGTGAGGACCTCGCGCTTGATCGTGCCGCTCCCGCGGTTCCAGTAAGGCATGAAGCGGCCGCTCGCATCCGAGGAGGCCGTGCCGGCGAACGCGCGGTCGCGCCCGTCCAGGGCGTCCGGCTCCCAGCCCGTCCAGGTCGCGATCAGCTCGGGGTTGGCGCGCAGAAGCTCGCGCAGCAGCGCGTCGTAGATGTCCCGGTCCTGGATGCGGCCGGCGCGCAGGGCCGACGCGGAGGCCGCGATGCTCTCGGCAGTCTTGGCCGCTACCGCGAGGCGGAAGCGGACCTCGCGCGCCTCGTTCGACAGCGTCTCCGACTGTATCTCTGCGGCCTGCTCATCGAAGGAAGCGTCGATTCGGCGGGCGAGAAAAGTCGTCCCACCCGCGAACACTGCAGCGATCAGGATGCTGCAGATCAATGCGACGCGCAGCGGGAGCGAAACCATGGTTTTAACGGTCCGAGCAAAGATGCGATCGGCAAATTTGCACGAAATTTATGGCTCTGCACTCACACCGTCAAGAATTTTTTAGAACATGAAACTATCAAGCACGGAAATTTATCTTTATCAATATGTGATGCGGCAGATTTATACTCAACATCATCTTATTTGACGAAAATTGAGTTCCTCACCGGCCGCCCGGGACTGCGGGGCGGCCGGAATGGACGATCAGGCCTCGCCGCGGGCCATCAGCGCCTCGTACTCCGCGACTTCCAGCCGGCCCTCCTGGGCGACGCGGACCTTGTCGGCATCGCTGATCACGTCGCCCGCGAGGTCGAGGCGCTTCCAGGCGGCGAGCGGCGTCTCGCGGCCGGGCCGCGGCACGTACTTGTTCTGCTCGAGCTTCTGATACTTATGGATGTAGCGCGGGCAGTTGATCCAGATCTTCGTCACCGCGACCTTCACCAGGTACTTGGCCTCGGTGTACGCGGCCAAGAGGGCGTCGTCGCGCAGCAGCGTCGCGTGGCCCTGGACGCGGATCCGGTGGGGCGTCTCGAAGTCGATGAACAGCAGGCCGACCTTGGCCTGCCCCTCGATGTTGCCCATCGAGTAGAACATGCCGTTGCCGTCGAAGCCCGGGAAGACGAGCGTCTTGTCGTCGAGCACCTTCACGAAGCCCGTGGGACCGCCCTTGTAGGAGACCGTCGGCATCCCGTCCGGGTCGACGGTCGAGAGGAAGAACATGTCGCGGGAGCCGATGAAGGCGGCCTCGTCCGGCTGGACGGTCTCGTGGACCCAGTCCTCGTCGAGACGCACGGCGAGCTTGGTGGTGCCGAACTCCTCCTGCAGCGCCCGGTGCGCGTCGGAATAGAGCGATGCCATGCGTGTCCTCTCCGCTTGCCGGTCCTCGTACGCGCGGGACCGCTGGCGGGCTTATGGCCGGGACACCCCGTGTCGGGCAACCCGGAACGCCAAGGGCCGGCCACGCTTCCGCGTGACCGGCCCCGCGCGTGCGCGGCCGGGCCGGGCCCGACCGCGCGGATGCGGATCAGTTGCGGGTTTTGTCGACCAGCGCCTTCTCGGAGATCCACGGCATCATGCCGCGGAGCTTGGCGCCGACCTCCTCGATCGGGTGGGCGGCGAGCTTGGCGCGGGTCGCCTTGAACGAGGTCTGGTTGACCTTGTTCTCCAGCATCCAGTTGCGGGTGAAGGTGCCCGACTGGATGTCGTTGAGCACGCGCTTCATCTCGGCCTTGGTCTCGGGCGTCACGATGCGCGGGCCGGTGACGTACTCGCCGTACTCGGCCGTGTTGGAGATCGAGTAGTTCATGTTGGCGATGCCGCCCTCGTAGATGAGGTCGACGATCAGCTTCACCTCGTGGAGGCACTCGAAATAGGCCATCTCGGGGGCGTAGCCCGCCTCGACCAGGGTCTCGAAGCCGGCCTTGATCAGCTCGACGAGGCCGCCGCAGAGCACGGCCTGCTCGCCGAACAGGTCAGTCTCGCACTCCTCCTTGAAGGTCGTCTCGATGATGCCGGCGCGGCCGCCGCCATTGGCCGAGGCGTACGACAGGCCGAGGTCGTGGGCGTTGCCGGAGGCGTCCTGCGCGATGGCGATCAGGGTCGGCACGCCGCCGCCGCGGAGGTACTCGGAGCGCACGGTATGGCCCGGGCCCTTCGGGGCGACCATCAGGACGTCGAGGTTCTTGCGCGGCTCGATCAGGTTGAAGTGGACGTTGAGGCCGTGGGCGAACAGGAGCGCGGCGCCCTGCTTCATGTTGCCCTCGAGGGACTCGCGGTAGATGTCGCCCTGCAGCTCGTCGGGGGTCAGCATCATCACCACGTCGGCCCACTTGGCGGCCTCGGCGACCGACAGGACCTTGAAGCCCTCGTGCTCGGCCTTCTTGGCGGTGGCGGAGCCCTCGCGGAGCGCGATGACGATGTCCTTCACGCCGGAATCGCGCAGGTTGAGCGCGTGGGCGTGGCCCTGGCTGCCGTAGCCGACGATGGCGACCTTCTTGCCCTTGATCAGGTTCAGGTCGGCGTCGCGATCGTAATACACCCGCATGTCTGTCTCCTCTTAGACTTGGTGTTTCGGGTCGGGTCTGGCCCGGCCGTAGAGGGCCAGGAACTGCTCGACGGCGCGGCCCGCCTCGCGCCGGATCTCGGCCCCGTCGAGGTCGAGGGTCTCGCCGAGCAGAAGGCGGATCTGGATATCCCGGCCGACGAGGCCGAAGAAGGTGCGGAAGGCGGCCTCGCTGTCGGCGAAGCTCAGCAGGCCGGCGGCGCGGCCGGCCTCCAGCACGGGCTTCACCCGCTCGCCGATGGCGAAGCGCCCGTTCGCCAGGACGATGCCGCCGAGATTGCTCTTGCGCGAGCCCGCATGCGCGATGGCGATGCGGTTCAGCGCCACCGAGGTCGGGCCGGTGATGACCTCCAGCCACGTCACGGCGAAGTCCTGCAGGCGCTCCCGCAGGGTCGCGCCGTCGAGCACCTGAGCGCTGTCGTTCCCGGCATGGACCCGGGAGGCCTGCCAGCGCACCGTCGCGGTCAGCAACCCGTCCCGGTCGCCGAACCACTTGTAGAGCGTCTCCTTCGAGCAGCTCGCCCGGCGCGCGACCGCGTCCATGGTGAGCTGCTCGCCGTCCTCGACCATGAGGCCGAGCACGGCGTCCAGCACCGCTTGCTGGCGGGCCGACGGCTCTTCCCGCTCTGCTGTCGCGCTGGCCTGCATCATCTCGAATGGCGTACCGTACCGTACGGTACGCGCTTTAGGCCGATTCGTAGGGCTCGGCAAGGGGGTGCCGTGCCCGCACCTGCTAGCGGGGGAGCGGCAGTCCTTCGCGGGCGAAGACGGCCTGGACAGCCGGGCGCTCGGCGACCCGGCGCGCATGGGCGGTCCAGGCCGGGAAGCGCCCGGCCATGTCGAACCGGAGCACCGGGCCGTTGGCCCAGAACCAGAAGACCGTCAGGTAGGCGTCGACGACGCTGAACCGGTCGCCCACCGCCCAGCCGCCGTGCGACAGGCGCACCTCGGTCATGGTGGCGAGGTCCGCGTAGGTGTTGGCCGCCTTCGCCTTGATGCCCTCGAAGGCGCTCTCGTCCTCGGTGTAGCGCTCGGGCCGGCGGACATGGGCGTAGGTCACGTGGTGATTGCAGGCGAGCCAGCCGAGCCACTCGTCGGCGGCGGCCTGCTCGCGGAGATCCGTGGGCCAGAGCCCCTTCTCCGGCACCTGACGGGCGACGTGGCGCATGATGGCCGCGCACTCGGTGAGCACCCAGCCGTCCTCGGTCAGCGCCGGCACGCGGCCGCGATCGTTGATCGCGAGGTATTCCGGCCGGCGCTGGTCGCCCGCGGCGAGGTCGAGCTTGAGGCCCTCGTAGGGCAGCCCGGATTCCTCCAGGATGATGTGGGCGGCGAGCGAGCAGGCGCCGGGGGCGTAGTAGAGGGTGCGGGCGGTCATGAAGGCCTTTCTTCTGGGGGGAGCCGATGCAGTGCGCGCGAATCTCAGACGGCTAGGCCGAGAAGCGTCCTGAGCCTGCCGCGTACCTCGGCCACGATCTCATCGGGCACACTGCCGAGATTTCTCAGGATGCGTGCGGCCCTGTCAATCGAGCGGACTTGATCCACCAAGACAGCGCCCGTGACGGAGAGCCCCGGCGGCAGGAACACTTTCGTCGGCCATGGATGCGGGTTCCGCGTAATTGGGCAGACGATCACGCGACGCGTCAACTGGTTCATGTTCGGATCCGACACGACAAGCGCGGGCCGGATACCCTTCTGTTCCGTGCCGCGGACCGGCTCAAGATCGACGAGCAGGAGTTCGCCCGGCCTCGGCTGCCAGTCAGTACGGGTCGTTGTCGTCATCGATGATCTCAGACCCGCGATCCGGCCCCCACTCAACCGTCGGCGGCTCAGCTTCCGAGCCCAGTCGCCGGGCCTCGGCGATCATCTCTTCCATGGTGTAGACCGGCAGCCCATCGACATACCGGCGCCCAGCCCATTGCGTGGGCACCGGCTCGGGCGGGCGCTTCGACACGATCTCGACCGTCTCGCCCTCGCGGATGCCGAGTTCCTCGGCCTCCGCGCTGCTCAGCCGGACCGCGAGATCGTCACCCCAGCGAATGACCTTGGCTTCCATCGCTCCGCCTCCTGCGGGGACGGGGCATCGTAGCAGATTCGGGCCGCCTGATCCTACAGCGGCTCCGATCCCCGGCCCATCGCCGAGATGCCCGTCCGGCAGATCTCCACCAGCCCGATCACGCTCATCAGGCGCACGAACCGGTCGACATCCTCGGTGGCGCCGGTCAGCTCGAACACGAAGGAGTTGAGCGTGGCGTCCAGCGTCTTGGCGCCGAAGGCGGCGGCCAGCCGCAGGGCCTCGCTGCGGTGCTCGCCCTCGCCCTTCACCTTCACGAGGCAGATCTCGCGCTCGATGGCGTTGCCCTGGAGCGTGAGGTCCACGACCCGATGCACCGGCACCAGCCGGTCAAGCTGCGCCTTGATCTGCTCGATCACGGCGTTCGTCCCGGTGGTCACGATGGTGATGCGCGAGATGTGGCGCGCCTCCTCGGTCTCGGAGACGGTCAGGCTCTCGATATTGTAGCCGCGGCCGGAGAACAGGCCCGAGATGCGGGCGAGCACGCCGGGCTCGTTGTCGACGATCACCGCCAGCGTGTGCCGGTTCACCGGCTCGACGCGGACGGCATCGGGGTAGTGGGTGTTCATCGCGTTCATCGCCGGCCTCGTCCTCGTCGTTCGACCCATCGCCGCCGCAGCGGCGGATCGCGGCCCGGCGGTGACGCCGGGCCGCCCGCCCTCACACCAGCATCTTGCCTTCCTCGGAGATCACGTCGCCGAGCTCGACGCCGGTCTCGCCGAGGTAATCGGACAGGAGCATCTCGTTGTGCGCCTTGCCCGACGGGATCATCGGGAAGCAGTTCTCGGTCTTGTCGACGATGCAGTCGAAGATCACCGGGCCGTCATGGGCGAGCATCTCCGCGATGGCGCCGTCGAGGTCGCCCGGCTTCTCGCAGCGCATACCCTTGGCGCCGTAGGCCTCCGCGAGCTTCACGAAGTCCGGCAGGCTCTCCGAGTAGCTCTGCGAGTAGCGCGAGCCGTGCAGCAGCTCCTGCCACTGGCGGACCATGCCCATGTACTCGTTGTTCAGGATGAACACCTTGATCGGCAGGCGGTACTGCACCGCCGTCGACATCTCCTGCATGTTCATCAGGATCGAGGCCTCGCCCGCGATGTCGATCACGAGCCCGTCCGGGTGCGCGAGCTGGGTGCCGATCGCCGCCGGCAGGCCGTAGCCCATCGTGCCGAGGCCGCCCGACGTCATCCAGCGGTTCGGCTCGTCGTACTTGAAGTACTGGGCGGCCCACATCTGGTGCTGACCGACCTCGGTGGTGATGTAGGTCTCGCGGTCCTTGCAGGCCTCGTAGAGGCGCTGCACGGCGTATTGCGGCTTGATGATCGTGCCCGACGGCCAGTAGGCGAGGCAGTCCCGCGCCTTCCAGGCGCTGATCTTCTGGAACCACGGATCGAGGTTCGACTTGTCGGGCCGCGACGGCAGGGCGCGCCACGCCTCCAGCATGTCGCCGAGCACCGAGGCGCAGTCGCCAACGATCCCGACATCGACCTTCACGACCTTGTTGATCGAGGAGGCGTCGACGTCGATGTGGATCTTCTTGGAGAAGGGCGAGAACGCGTCGAGCCGGCCGGTGATCCGGTCGTCGAACCGCGCGCCGACGCAGATCATCACGTCGCACTCGTGCATCGCGAGATTGGCCTCGTAGGTCCCGTGCATGCCGAGCATGCCCAGGAACTTCTCGTCCGTGCCCGGATAGGCGCCGAGCCCCATCAGCGTCGAGGTGATCGGGAAACCGGTCTCGCGGACGAGCTCGCGCAGCAGCCGCGAGGCCTCCGGGCCCGAGTTGATCACGCCGCCGCCGGTGTAGAAGACCGGCCGGCGGGCACTCGCCATCAGGTCGACAGCCGCGCGGATCCGGTCGGCGTCGCCCTTGACGGCCGGGCGGTACGTCTTGTGGCTCGCGATCTCCGGGCGCTCGTAGAGGCCGGAGGCGAACTGGATGTCCTTGGGCAGGTCGACCACGACCGGGCCCGGCCGGCCGTTCGCCGCGACGTAGAACGCCTCGTGCAGGATGCGCGGCAGGTCGTCGATCGATTTGACCAGGTAATTGTGCTTCGTGCAGTGGCGCGTGATGCCGACCGTGTCGCATTCCTGGAACGCGTCGGTGCCGATCAGGTGCGTCGGAACCTGGCCGGTGATGCAGACCAGCGGGATCGAATCCAGCATCGCGTCGGTGAGCCCGGTGACGATGTTGGTCGCGCCGGGGCCCGAGGTGACGAGGACGCAGCCGACCTTGCCGGAGGAGCGGGCGTAGCCCTCCGCGGCGTGGACGGCGCCCTGCTCGTGGCGGACGAGGATGTGCTTGACGGCGTTCTGGTGGAAGAGCGCGTCGTAGATCGGAAGTACGGCGCCGCCCGGGTACCCGAACAGCGTGTCGACACCCTGATCCTGGAAGGCCCGGATGACCATCTCGGCCCCGGTCATGACCTCGCCGCCCATGCTCGTCTCCTCGCGCTCTCCGAGGCCACCGCGATCCCGTGATCGCCGCCCTGCCCCGTCCTCTCTCCCGGCACCCCCGTCACGCGGGGCGGTCTCCGCCTCGCCCGAAAGTGCCTCTCGCCTCGGTCACCCGTCTGCGCCGATCCCTTGCCGCCCTGGAGCGGGCAACAAAAAAGGGCCCCGAGGGACCCTGCATGCGCCACCGCTCGGATCGCGACCCTCGTTCAGGGCCGCCCCGTCGGTGACGCTACCGCTACAATAAGGACCGTCGTCATCGGAAACCCGAAACTGCCCCGCGGCGGCCCCATGATCCGGAACTGGCTCATGGTCGGCGCGCGAAGTGTCGGGCCTCTTAGCGGAGAGCGCGGAGCCGGTCAACGCGTCCGTGCGTGCAATCGCGCTGGTTCCGCGCCGGCTGAGTGCCGGAGCCGCGGCTCACTGCAGCGGCGGCGGGTAGCGGCGCACCCAGCCGCTCGCCGCGTCGTAGGCGGCGCCGAGCTGCAGGCAGGCGAGCTCGCCGTGGTTCGGACCGACGATCTGGATGCCAGTGGGCAGACCGGCCTCGCCGAAGCCCGCCGGCACGGCGAGCGACGGGAGGCCCGACATCGTCGCGGGGATCGTGATCTGCATCCAGCGGTGGTAGGTGTCCATCGCCCGTCCGCCCACCGTCTCGGGCCAGCGCAGGCTCTTGTCGAACGGGAAGACCTGGGCGCTGGGCATGACCACGTAGTCGTAGGTCTCCGTGAAGCGGCGCAGGGTCTCGTACCAGCGGGTGCGCCCCTCCAGCGCCGCGATGATCCGGTCGGCGCCGAGCGCCAGCCCCCGCTCGACCTCCCAGGCCGCCTCCGGCTTCAGCAGGGCCCGGTGGCGGGGCTCGTCGTAGAACGGGCGGAGATTCGCCGCGACCGTGAAGGCCCGCAGCACCAGCCAGTCCTGCCAGAGGGTCTCCATGTCGTAGCGCGGCATCGCCTCCTCGACGGTGCAGCCGATCTCCGCGAAGGTGGCGAGCGCCGAACGCCCGACGTCGAGCACGCCGGGATCGAACGGGATCTGGCCGCCGCAATCCCCGAGCCACGCGATCCGGGTCCCGCGGAAGTCGCGGGCGAGCGGGCTCGCGAAGGCGGACGGGTCCTGCCGAATGGCGTTCGGGCAGCGCGGGTCGTAGCCCGCCAGCACCGAGAGCATCAGGCCGATATCGCCGGGCGTGCGCCCGATCGCCCCGAGCACGCCGAGGTTCGGGCTGAACACGTCCTTGGCCTCGGCGGGGATCCGGCCCCAGCTCGGGCGCAGGCCGTAGCAGTTGTTGAAGGCCGGCGGGTTGCGCAGGGAGCCGGCATGGTCGCTGCCGTCGGCGACCGGCTGCATCCGCAAGGCGACTGCGACCGCGGCGCCGCCGCTCGAGCCGCCCCCGGTCTTGGCCGGATCGTAGGCGTTGCCGGTGGCGCCGTAGACCGGGTTGAAGCTGTGCGAGCCCAGGCCGAACTCGGGGATGTTGGTCTTGCCGATGAAGATCGCCCCGGCGGCGCGCAGGCGCGTCACCATGATCGAGTCGGTGTCGGCGACCCGGTCGGCGAAGATCGGGGAGCCCTGCGTGAACCGCAGGCCGCGGACCGGATCGAGATCCTTCACGGCCAGCGGGAAGCCGTGCAGCGGCCCGACGGCGTCCCCCCGCGCCAAGGCGGCATCGGCGGCCTCGGCCTCCCGCAGGAGCGCGGCATCGTCGGCGAGGCCCACGAGGGCGTTCACCTGCGGGTTGATCCGGTGGATCCGCTCCAGATAGGCGCGCATCACCTCCGCGCAGGAGATCACGCGGCCATGGATGGCGGCGGCGAGGTCCACGGCGCCGAGCGCCGTGATGCCATCCTGTCGCGCGTCCTGCATCTTGCCCTCCTCCGGATCGACGGAAGATCGGTAACCGGAGGTTGGATCCAGGCAAAGATGGCTTCAGCGGAAAGGATGGGTTGCCGAGGTCCGTCTTTGCGAGCGCAGCGAAGCAATCCAGTGTCGCCCGACGATCACCGATGTCGCGCTGCCCTGGGTCGCTTCGCTGCGCTCGCGATGACGGCTTGCAGCCACGGAGGCCGTCACGCCACCGACCAGGGCAGCGTCTCCTCGCCCCGGAACACCACCACCGCGGTGTCGTCGACCGCGACCGCCTCTGCGACCCGGCCCGGCCGCCGCTCCAGGGTGACGGTCCCGGCATTGGGCTCCAGCCCGTGGAAGCGGGCGCCGTTCAGCGACGCGAAGGCCTCCAACCGGTTCAGCGCCCCCTCCTCGTCGAAGACCTGCACGTAGGTCTGGAGCGCGGAAGGCCCGCAGAACACGCCGGCGCAGCCGCAGGACGCCTCCTTGGCGCCGCGGACATGCGGGGCGGTGTCGGTGCCGAGGTAGAAGCAGGCCTCGCCGGAGGTCGCGGCCTCGCGCAGGGCGAGCCGGTGCCGCTCGCGCTTGGCCACCGGCAGGCAGTACAGGTGCGGGCGCAGCCCCCCCTGGAAGATGTGCGTCCGGTTGATCACGAGGTGGTGCGGCGTGATCGTCGCCGCGCACCGGCTCCGGTGCTCCCGGACCACGTCGAGGATCTCCGCCGTGGTGGCGTGCTCCACGGTGACCTTCAGCCCCTGATGGCGAGCGAGCAGCGGGATCAGGCTGCCCTCCATGAAGGCGGCCTCGCGGTCGAAGATGTCGATCTCCGGGTCGGTCGCCTCGCCGTGGATCAGGAGCGGCATGCCGATCCGCTCCATGCGCTCCAGGACGGGGGTAATCCCGACGAGGTCCGTGACGCCCGCGTGCGAGTTCGTGGTCGCGCCGGCCGGGTAGAGCTTGGCGGCGACCCAGACCTTCTCGGCGAAGCCCCGCTCGATCTCGTCCGGGTCGGTGTCGTCCCGCAGGTAGCAGGTCATCAGCGGGGTGAAGTCCATGCCGGCCGGCAGGGCCGCCAGGATGCGCTCCCGGTAGGCCTGCGCCGCGGCGACCGTTGTCACCGGCGGCACGAGGTTCGGCATGATGATGCCCCGGGCGAACTGCGCCGCCGTGTAGGGCAGCACCGCCTTCAGCATCGCGCCGTCGCGCAGGTGGATGTGCCAGTCGTCCGGCCGCCGGATCGTGATCCGGTCGACGGTCTTCGCGTCCTGGCGCTCGGCGGGGAACAGGTCGGCGACGCTCATCGCGGGATGCCCCTCAGGCCTGGCCGAAGGCGGAGATGCCGCCGTGGGCCGCCGACCACTCCGCCGGCGCGTTGAGGAAGCGCTCGACCTCGGCCAGCGTCTTCGGGTCGAAGGTGCCCATCTCCTTGGCCACCGCCAGCACGTCCCACCACGTGGTGAGGTAGTGGAGCTTGATACCGATCTCCTCCATCAGCGCGGCGCTGTCAGGGAAGATGTCGTAGTAGAACAGCACGAAGCAGTGCTCGACCTGGGCGCCCGAATCGCGCAGGGCCTTGCAGAAATTGACCTTGCTGCGCCCGTCGGTGGCGAGGTCCTCGACGAGCAGCGTCCGGGCGCCCTCGACGATCTCGCCCTCGATCTGGGCGTTGCGGCCGAAGCCCTTGGGCTTCTTCCGGATGTACTGCATCGGCAGCATCATCCGGTCGGCGATCCAGGCCGCGAAGGGGATGCCGGCGGTCTCGCCGCCGGCGATGTGGGTCAGCTTCTCGTAGCCGATCTCGCGCACGATGGTGGCGGTGGCGAAATCCATCAGCGTCGAGCGCAGGCGCGGGAACGAGATGATCTTCCGGCTGTCGGTGTAGACCGGGCTCGCCCAGCCCGAGGTGAACTTGAACGGCTCGTCCTTGTAGAAGAGCACCGCCTCGATCTCGAGGAACATCTTGGCCGCCTCGCGGGCGATCACTTTCCGGTCGAGGGGCAGGAAGGGGCTGGTCATGCGGCGTGCGCGCTCCGCTTGGGGCGCTCTCCGGGGCCTTGAGAACCGGTCCGGCCAGAGAGATCGCGTGGGAATAGGGCCTGACCGCCCTCCTCCGCCCTGTCTCCGCCAGCGTCAACCCTGATCGCGGCGCTATCCGCGCCTCAAGCAGGTCTGCCGGCCCGCAGATGCGCGAGGTGCCGGATCGCCAGCGCGTAGCCGTGCGTGCCGAATCCCGCCAGCACGGCCGTGGCCGCGAGCGAGATGTAGGAATGGTGGCGGAAGGCCTCGCGGCGGTGGACGTTCGAGATGTGGCACTCGATCACCGGCACCTCGCAGGTGTTCAGCGCGTCGAGGATGGCGACCGAGGTGTGGGTGTAGGCGCCCGCGTTGATGACGATGCCGGCCGAGCCGACGCGGTACTCGTGGATCGCGTCGATCAGCACATGTTCGGCGTTGCTCTGGCGGAAATCGACCGCGAGGCCGAGGCCGGCGGCCGTCTCGCGGCACAGGGCCTCGACGTCGACCAGCGTCTCGCGGCCGTAGATCTCCGGCTGGCGCTTGCCGAGCAGGTTCAGGTTCGGCCCGTTCAGGACCAGGACGGTGTCGTTCATCGTGTGCCTCGCGGGTCGAGACGTGCGGCAAGCGCCCGCAAGACTCAAGTCCGGGCTGTCATCCGGCCGGAGATGTCCCGCACACGGACCTGCCGCCCGCGCCGGGCGGTTCAGATCCGGATCCCGCGGCGCTATCCCGGTCGCGGAAGCCCGATGCGGCAGGGAGGACAGGCGAATGGCAGGATCTCGGAGCGACGCGCCCGTGGTGATCGCGGTGGCGATCACCGGCTCGGTGCCGCGCAAGACCGACAACCCGGCCGTTCCGGTCACCGTGCCCGAGCAGATCGAGTCGACGCAGCAGGCCTTCGAGGCCGGCGCCACGCTCTGCCACATCCACGTGCGCAACGACGACGAGTCGCCCTCCTCCGATCCGGACAGGTTCGCCGCCGTGCAGGAGGGGCTGCGCCGGCACTGCCCGGGGATGATCGTGCAGTTCTCGACGGGCGGGCGCGGGCGCGACCCGGCCGCCCGCGGCCTCTCGCTCAAGCACCGGCCCGACATGGCCTCCCTGTCAACCGGCTCGGTGAACTTCCCGACGATCGTCTACGAGAATTCCGCGAGCCTCGTGACCGACCTCGCCGGCCAGATGAAGCAGTACGGCGTCCGGCCCGAGATCGAGATCTTCGACCTCTCGCACCTGCACGGCGCCAAGCGGCTGGTGGATGCGGGCCTGATCGACGCGCGCCCGCACGTGCAGTTCGTCATGGGCGTCCAGAACGCGATGCCGACCGAGGAGCACCTCCTCGACATCCTGCTCGCCGAGACCCGGCGGATCCTGCCGGAGGCGACCTGGACGGCGGCCGGGATCGGGCGCAACCAGGCGATCGTGATGGACTGGGCGCTCGCCCGCGGGGCGGACGCGGTCCGCACCGGCCTGGAGGACAACATCCGGGTGACGAAGGACCGTCTGGCGGCCAGCAACGCCGAACTCGTCGGCCTCGCCGCCGAGGCGGTGGCGCGCCACGGCCGCCGCGTCGCCACGCCCGCGGAGGCCCGCGCCGCCCTGGGCCTGGGTTGAGCGGGCACGGATGTTGCCGCGGTCGCGCGGTGGAGACGGCGCCGGATCCATGCGCCTCACGGCACGCACGCCGTCCCGACCGCGATCCCTGATCGTCGGCTGCGCCGCCGCGACTTGCGCGTTCCTGGTCGTGTCCTCGGAGGCTCCCGGTCAGGCAGGTCCGGGATCGGCGGAGGCGCTCGTGAACGGAATCCAGACCATTCGGCGCGGCGACACCGTCACGAAGGTCGACCGGACCGGCAAGGGTGCGGTGCTGTGCATGCGGGGCATCCTGCAGGCGATGCGCGCCGTCGGACAGGCGTGCCACGCCGGCGCCGACTTGGACTTCCAGCAGGAATTGCGCGCCGCGCTCGCGCGCATCGATCGCTTCATCGCCGACAACGCCCCGGACAGGACCGGGCCGCCGCGCGACGGGACGACGGAACCGGAGCAGCGGCCCGGCGCGGTCTGCGGCCGCGACGCGGAGGCCCTGTACGGGGCCCTGCGGACCGGCGGCGCCGCGGGCCTGCGCGCCCAGGTCGACGACCTGCTCTCGATCCCGCGCGAGCCGGTCATGAATCCGTGCCTGTGAGCCGGCTAGCGACGAAGTGGACTCGGGACGTCGCTCGCGCGGCGGCGATCCCGACCCACCTTCTCACGGCCGACCCGGCGTGCTAACGATCCGCCCGCGCGGGTGTAGCTCAATGGTAGAGCAGCAGCCTTCCAAGCTGAATACCCGGGTTCGATTCCCGGTACCCGCTCCAAGCCCGCCGCGCGCCGCGCCTTCGGGCTCATCCGTCAGATCCCGTCAGGCGACGCCCGTGAAGAAGGTGGCGTAGCCGTCGTCGTTCACCCGGGCGAGATAGGCCCGGTACGGACCGTAGCCCGGCTCCTCCGGCCCAATCCGCCCGTACCCGTGCGCACCCGCCTGCTCGGGCAGCAGCGCCAGGGGCGCCGCGGCCGGAGTCAGCTGCGTGCCGCGCCCGGCGTGGAGCGTCGTCAGGACCCCGTACATCTCGCCCTGGATGTTGGGGCGGCACAGCACCGCGAGGCGGTGCTGTCCGTGCCAGTTGGTCACGAGGTAGATCATGCCCGACTGGCTCGGCACGGCGACGCTGCCGGACTGCGCGAAGGGCGCGTCGAGCCGCTCGGCCTCGCGGAACACGAGGCGGGCCGCGTCCGCGTCCCAGGCGATCTCGGTGCGGTAGGCGAAGATCGCGCCCGCCGACCCGAACGAGGGCCGCAGGGTGAGGTAGCGCCCCTCGATCCAGGCGACGCTCTCCCGCGAGTAGGAGCCGAGCTCGTCGGGCGCGTGACGGGCCGCCTCCGGGGCCGGGCGCGCCGTCTCCTGGCGCAGGGACTGGCCCAGGGCTTCCTCCAGGCGGATCGTCGTCGCCAGGGTGAAGGGCCTGCGGCCGGCGAGCGCCTTCTCCAGGGTCGAGATGCTGATCCGGGCCTCCTCGGCCAGCGTCTGCCGCGAGATGCGCCGGCGGGCCAGCGCCTCGCGCACGGTCTGGGCAATGGCGCGGCTCTGCGCCTCGGACAGTTCGATCTCGCTCACAGGCACGGCTCGCACGGGCTTGACCCGCACAGATCCGCACGAAACCGCACATTCGCGCAAGCGCGGCCAAGCTGGCCGTCCACGCCGAGCCGTCAGGAACGCTCCGGCTCCGGGGCCAGCTCGGTCTCGACGATCAGCCGGAGCGGGCCGGCCTGCAGCGCCTCCAGGGGCCAGCAGGTGACGAGGTCGAGATGCCGCCCCGGGGCCTGCGGGTCGATGCCCGAGGCATCCCAGCGGGCCACCCGCGTGCCGGTGACGCGGAAGCGCAGGGTTCGGCCGTCGCGGCCGGTCACCGTGACGGGATCGCCGGGCCCGAGCTGTCCCAGCACCCCGAACTGCGTGTCGCGGTGGGCGGCGATGACCGCGGTGCCGGGCGCGCCGGCCTCCGGGGTGCCGTCCAGGTGGCCGGGGCCGAAGGCCAGGGCCTGGCCGCTCCCGCCCCGCAGCACCACGAAGCTGCGGCCCGCGACGGTGAGCCGGGCGACCGGCTCGGTGTCGGCCCAGGGCCAGGGCCGGGCGGGCCGACCCTCGGCCAGGGTGCGGGCGAAGGCGCGCTCCAGCAGCAGCTGGGCCAGGGCGGCCTTGGCGGGGATCCAGGCGGCCTGCGCCGCGAGCCCGAGCCCCGCGAGGGTGAGGAGGGCCGCGAGGGCCCTCCCCAGTCCGGTCACCGTGCGCCGGCTCATCGCGCGTCCCCGGTCCGCCGGCCGCCGATCGTCAGGCCGGTGCCGAGCAGGAGACCCAGCAGGGCGAGGAGCAGGCCCAGGCCGAGCTGCGCCACGATGCCGGCCCCGGTCCGCGGCAGGTCGACCGCCGCGCCCTCGGCCCGGATCGGCACGATCCGCGCTGCCCCGTCGTCGGCGGGCATGGCGCCCGGCCGGTCCGTGCCGAACACCTTGGCGAAGTCCCAGCCCGCCGGCAGGTTCAGCGGCAGGTCGGCGGCGACGAGGGGCGTGCCGGGCGCGCGGCGCGGCGTGGCGTCGACGGCCACGAGGCTGGTCAGCCGCGTCGTCAGGCCGTGCTCCAGGGCCAGCGCCAGGATGGCGGCGTCGGCCGCGTCCGCACCGAGGCGCCCCGTGATGCGCGCAGTCTCGGTCTCGCCGATCCGGGACCGCGCCCAGACCTTGGAGATGCCGGCGCCCGCACCCGCCTCGGCGAGGGGGAGCGTCCGGGTCCATGTCCGGCCGCCCACCCGGCCCGAGACGGTCACGGTCCCGCGGGCCGTTTCCTCGGCCGCTCCCGGCAGCCGCGCGGCGAAGACCAGCGGCTCGCCGCGATACAGGTCGGGTAGCGCGCCCGGCGTGACCTCGACGCCCGGGACCGAGAAGGTCGCGGTGAGGTCGGTGACGGCGGGGGATTCCAGCTTCTCGTAGAGCGCGCGGGTCCGCTCGCCGACCTGCGCGAGGTCGCGGATCTCGGTGAAGCTGCCGCGGCCGATCTCGGCGGCGTGGCGCATCAGGTGGCCGTTGGGCGCCGAGCCGATGCCGACCATGAACAGGCGCGTGCGCCCGAGACCGGCGTGGATCGCCGCGAAGATCCGCTCCTCGTCGCCGACGGCGCCGTCGGTGAGGAACACGACCTGCCGGACGCGCCCGTCCTCGGGGTGCGGGTCGGCGAGCGCCGCCTTGAGCGGCGCCAGCATCTCGGTGCCGCCGCGCGCCTCGAGTGCGGCGACGAAGGCCTGGGCCTGCGCCAGGGCCTCCGGCGTCGCCGGGACGGGCGCGGGATGCAGCGCGTCCCAGGTGTCGTCGAAGCGGATGACGTTGAAGTGGTCCGACGGGGTCAGGCGGGCGAGACCGGCGAGCAGCCCGGCCTTGGCCTGCCGCATCGAGGCGCCCGACATCGAGCCGGAATTGTCGATGACGAAGGTGACGTCGCGCGCCGGCCGGGCGGCCGTGTCGGCCTCGATCGCCGGCGGGCTCACGGCGGCCAGCAGGTAGGTCCGGCCCGCCACGGTCTCGCGGAACAGGCCGAGGCCGGGCACCCGGCTCGGGACCAGCGCCCAGGTCAGCTCGAGGTCGCGGTCGGCCGGGACGACGCCGTCGGCGAGCGTGACGGTCCGCGCCTCCGGGCCGGTCTCGGTCACGCGGATCGCGTGGGTCGCGCTGCGGACGTCACCGACGGGGAAGCCCGCCTGCAGCCGCACGGTGACGGCGACCGGGTTGGTCGGCGACGACAGGGCCGGGTCGAGCACCGGCGGGCTGATCCGGGCGCGATCCGGAACCGGGTCGCGCGCCTCTCCGGCCACGCCGTCGAGGGAGACCGCGTTCACCGGGGCGGGGGCGGGCATGTAGCGGGGCGCGACCACCAGGGGCAGGCGCAGCGTCCGCGTCTCGCCCGAGACGGGGATCGTCTGCTGATAGGTGATCTGAACCACCACCGTCTCGCCGGGGCCGATATTGGCGACCGCGTTGGTGAAGACGTTGGGCCGCTCCTGCGCGGTCAGCGCCGCCGACTGCCCGGCCGCCTTCGCGGCCTCGTAGGCGCGCTTGGCCGCCGCCCGCTCGCGGATGTCGGCGACGATCACGCGGGAGCCGACGACGAGCTTCATCCCGTCGACGGCCGCGTCCTCCGGCAGGGGGTACAGGTAGGTGCCCTCGACCCAGTCCGCCGTGACGTTGCGGAAGGCCTGAGTGACGGTGGCCCGGGCGGTCGGGCCGCTGACGTCGACGCTGATGTCGGTCGCCAACTGGACGGCCTCGACCGGCGCGGTGCCGGCCGGCCCGCGCAGCGTGAGGCCGCCGCGGTCTCGGCCCGGCGCCGCGTGGGCCGAGGCGAGCATGATGAGCAGCGCCAGCAGCGCGAGGAAGAGCGGTGACAGCGCGGCATTGCGGGGGGGCTCGACCGCGGATCGTGGAGCGAAGAACGGCATCGGGGAAACCTCCTGCGCCGGCGGATCGATGCCGGCTCGCCGCTGAAGCTCCCGCGCCAGCCCCTCCGTCGCCATGAGAAGCTTCGCCCTTTTCCAGGCTCGGACCGCACCGGCCGGCCGTGCCCGGGCGGATCTGTGCGGAGCCGGTGCGGAGCTGTGCGTCCCGCGGCGCTTCCCAGCGGATCCACTCTCCGCTTGACATATGCGCAATCTGCGTCTTAGTTATGCTCAACCTGAGCAGAACAGGCCGATGAACGAGTCCGAGTTCCTGGCAGGCTACGATCCTGCGGCCTACGAGCGGCCCGCCCTGGCGGTCGATCTCGTCCTGCTGGGGATCCGGGCGGGCCGGCTCGCCGCCCTCCTGCTGCGGCGGGGCCAGCAGCCGCAGGCGGGCCTCTGGGCCCTGCCGGGCGGGTTCGTGGGCATCGCCGAGACCCTCGACGCCGCCGCGGAGCGCGTCCTGCGCGACAAGGCCGGCATCGGGCGGGCGCGGCTCGAGCAGCTCTACACCTTCGGCGCCGTTGATCGGGATCCGCGGATGCGGATCGTCTCGGTGGCCTACCTGGCGCTGCTGCCGGAGGCGGCCTTCGTCGAGGCCCTGGCGGGCGGTGCCGGGCTCGCGGCGGCGGCGCTGGTCGTGCCCTGGGCGGGCGAGTCCGGCGGCCCGGTCTCGGCCGAGGCGGAGGACGGCGCGCCCCTCGCCCTCGCCTTCGACCACGCCGACATCCTCGCGCTCGCCGTGAAGCGGCTGCGCGGCAAGCTCGACTACACGGATGTCGGCTTCGCGCTGCTCCCGGAGCACTTCACCCTCCGGCAGCTTCAGGACGTGCACGCGGCGATCCGCGGCGCGCCCCTCAACAAATCCGCCTTCCGGCGCCGCATGCGCGACCGGGGCTGGATCGCGCCGACGGGCGCCCGCGAGGCCGGGACGGCGTTCCGCCCCGCCGAACTCTTCCGCTTCGACAGGTCAGGCCAGTTCTAAGCCTTTGTTTCAACGCGCTCTCTTGAGCCGAACCGGTATCCACTTCGGCGGAGAGCGCTTCGAGGAGCCCATCATGGCCACGGTCCGCAACATCGGTGTCATCGCCCAGCTCCGGAGCGAGGCGAGCAGCCACATCATCCGCTTCCGCAACGGCCGTGTCCGGCAGAGCGGGCGGGGTCTGGTCTTCTGGTTCCGGCCCGAGACCGCCAGCATCAGCGAGGTGCCGGTGGACGACCGCGAGATGACGCTCTTCGTCCGCGGCCGCAGTCGGGACTTCCAGACCGTCGTGGTCCAGGGGACGATCGGCTGGCACGTCGTCGATCCGGAACTGCTGGCGAGCCGCGTTGACTTCTCGATCGACCTCCGAACCGGGCGTCTGCAGGGCGAGCCGATCGAGCGGATCGAGGCGCGCCTCGGCGGCATCGCCAGCCAGGCGGCGCTCCAGTATCTCGGGGCGAGCCCGATCGGCGCCCTCCTCGACGCGGGTCCGGAGCCGCTGCGCGCCGTGCTGGAACGGGTGCTGTCCGACGCCCCGGCGCTGGCCGAGATCGGCGTCGCGGCGGTGTCGGTGCGGCTCACCAACCTCGCGCCGACGAGCGAGCTGGAGCGCGCCCTCCAGACCCCGACCTTCGAGGCCCTGCAGCAGAAGGCCGACGAGGCGACCTTCGCGCGGCGCGCCCTGGCGGTCGAGAAGGAGCGCGCCATCGCGGAGAACGAACTCGCCACGAAGACCGAGCTGGCCCGGCGCGAGACCGTGCTGATCGCGCAGGAGGCCGAGAACGCCCGCGACCGCGCCGCCGGCGTCGCGGAGGCGCGGGGCCTGGAGGCGGCCGCGGAGGCCGAGCGGATCCGCCTCGTCGAGGGCGCCCGGGCCGACGCGGAGCAGCGCCGCGCCGCCGTCTACCGGGACATGCCGCCCGCCGTCCTGCTCGGGCTGGCGGCCCGGGAACTCGCCGGCAAGCTGGAGACGATCGAGCACGTCAACGTCACGCCCGACCTGCTGGCGGCCGTCCTCGGCGAGTTCCGGGGCGCGCTGTCCCCGCGGCTCGCGCCGCGCTGAGGAGGTCCGCCGTGCCGGCCATCACCCCCCGCGTGGTCTTCGTCATCCGCGACACGGACTACGAGCTGCTCATCGCCCGGCACGCGACCCGCGGCCAGGTCCGGTTCTTCCTGGAGAGCCGGGGCCAGACGCTCGCCGAGGTCGAGGCACGCCACGCGCAGTTCCAGGCCGTGCTCGCCGAGGCCCGGTCCGCCGTGCCGCTGGACTGGCGGCAGGCCCTGGTGAAGCGCCCCGACCTCGACCGCTTCCTCTTCGCCCCCGAGGACGTCGTCGTGGCGGTGGGGCAGGACGGGCTCGTGGCCAACGTCGCCAAGTACCTCGATGGGCAGCCTGTGGTCGGCGTCAACCCGGCGCCCGACCTCTACGACGGCGTGCTGGCCCGGGCGCGGGTCGAGGCCCTGCGCGCGCTCCTGCCCGCCAGCGCGGCCGGCGCCGCCCCCCTCCAGCGGCGCACCATGGTGCAGGCGACCTTCGACGGCGGCGAGCGGCTGCTCGCCCTGAACGAGATCTTCGTCGGCCACCGCAGCCACCAGTCGGCGCGCTACCGCATCGACGACGGGGCGCGGGCGGAGGACCACTCGTCGAGCGGTCTGATCGTGGCCTCGGGCACCGGCCTGACCGGCTGGGCGCGCTCGATCAGCGAGGCGACGCACCTCACCGTGGAGGTCGGCATCGAGGAGGCGGCCTTCGGCTACTGGGTGCGCGAGCCGTTCCCGAGCGTCGCCACCGGCACCGACCTCCGCGGCGGCAAGTTCGCCGGCTCGCCCCTCACGGTGGTGTCGCGGATGAACGAGGGCGGCGTGGTGTTCTCGGACGGGATCGAGCAGGATTTCGTCGCCTTCGACTGGGGGCGGCGGGTGAGCCTCGCGCCGGCCGACCGCACCTTCAACCTCGTGGCCGCGTAGCGCGGCGCCGACCGGGCGCCCGACGACCGCCTGTGCGCGAGGCTCGGGATGCTGCCCGAGGGCCCGCTCCGCGCGTTCTTCGCCCGCGCGGGACCGGCATTGGTCGAAGAGCCCGGCTGAACACGCCGGCGGCAGACAGCCGCTTTCGCGGGCGTCGAACCGGTCGATGCGACACCTCCGTCATCACGAGTGCAGCGAAGTGACCCAGGGCAGCGCCATGTCCGGAGGCCTGGCGCGGCTGGATTGCTTCGCTCCGCTCGCAAGGACGGGACGGTACAGGTCTCCGACAGCGCCGACGGGCAAGGCGAGCCGCTCAATACGGTCGGCCCCCGCGTCTGGCACGCTTCTTGGTTCGTATTCACCAGCGCAGCGTCGCCCCGGCGGCGGCTAGAGGTTGGCGTGCCGTCGATGTGGTGAGGTGCCGGGCGACCGGATCTCCGCGACTGCCTTGAGCCTGTCCCGAGCTCCGATCCCTCCGTTTCAGCACCGGCACGCGCCGTCCGGCGGATCGCGCGATCCGCCCTCTGAGGAGAGTCGATATGTGCGACCGTCACGGCGATTATCGCGTCCCGGATCTCACGCGGTTCAAGCCCAGTCGCAGGCGCTTCCTCGGCGGGACCGCCGCCGCGCTGACCCTGGCGGTGGGCCCGGGCCTGACCGGCCCGGCCGCGGCGGCCACCGGCATCCGCGCGACCCACGGCACCGGGTTCTGCAACCTCAACTTCTTCCTGGCCGAGGCGATGCAGCTCGCCAAGGATGACGGGCTGACGATCGACTTCGTCAACACGCCGACCTTCTCGGATCAGGTCACCTTCCTCGGCATGGGCCAGGTCGATGCCGGCGTGATGCCCTACACGAGCTTCATGGCGCTCTACGATGCCGGCGCCCCGGTGAAGATCGTGGCCGGCGGCGGGATCGAAGGCTGCGTCCTCGTGGCCCAGCCGGGCCTCGACAGCCCGGAGAAGCTCAAGGGCAAGACGCTCGGGACCTTCCAGCTCGATACGCTGGAGGTGCTGCCCTACGACTGGCTGAAGAAGAACGGCGTCGCCTTCAAGGACATCACGGTCCGCTACATGGGCTCGACCCCGGAAGCCGTGGAGGCGTTCCGCGCCGGGGCGCTGGACATCATCTCGACCATCGAGCCCTACGGCACGGCGCTGCTCACCGACGTGAAGGGCGCGGTGAAGCTCTCCGACGGGACCGACATCTACGGCAAGGGCTACACCGACTGCGTGCTGGCGGTCCGCAACGAGCTGATCGCCAAGAACCCGGCCGCCGTGAAGGCCCTGATCAAGGGCATGATGAAGGCGCAAGGCTTGGCCGAGAGCGACCCCCAGGCCGCCCTGAACAAGCTCGTCGGCTCCTACTACAAGACCTCGATGAGCAACGCCCAGCTCGCCATGGGCCGGCAGCCCTCGGTGGTGGACGCCCGCAACCAGACGCAGTTCATCCTCGACCGGACCGATTCCGTCGCCGAGATGGGCTACATCAAGAAGAAGCCCGGCCGCGACGCGATCGACTGGACCCTGCTGGAACAGGTCATCGCCGAGAACCCGGACCTCTACGGCAAGCTCAAGCTGAAGTCGGCCTGAGCGGATGGCCACCTTCCTCGCCCGCGCCGCCGCCGTCCCGCAGGACCGGCCGCGCCTCCCGCTCGGTCAGCGCCTCGCGCTGCCCGAAGGGCTCGTCCCCCTGCTCCGCCGGACCGGCTGGATGCTGGTCTCGGTCGGCTGCTTCGCCGGCCTCTGGGAGCTGCTCTGGGCGCTCGGCCTCGCCGACGCCAAGCTCCTGCCGCCGCCGCACATCTTCCTCGGCAACCTCGCCGAGCAGGCGCGCTTCTTCAACACCGCGCAGCGCTGGCAGATCGGCACCCGGATGAATACCGGCCCGAGCCCCGCCATGGCGGTGCTGATCACGGTGCTCGCCTCCACGGGCCGGGTTCTGGCGGGCCTCGCCCTGGCGGCCTCCCTGTCGATCCTCGTCGGGGTGGCGATCCGCTACGTCGTGCTGTTCGAGCGGCTGACCCTGCCGACGATCACGCTCCTGGCGCCGGTCTCGCCGATCGCGTGGCTGCCGGTCGCGATCTTCATGTTCGGAATCGGCAACGCCCCGGCGATCTTCATGGTGTTCATTGCCCTGTTCTTCACGATGGTGCTCTCGACCATCCAGCAGATCGACGGGGTCAACCGGAACTACATCAACGTCGCCCGGACCATGGGCGCGTCGAAGCGCCAGATCTACGCCCGGGTGATCGTGCCGGCGATCCTCCCGGGTCTGCTCGCGGTGCTGCGCCTCAACCTGTTCGGCGCCTGGATGGTGGTGCTCGTCGCCGAGGCGACCGGTGTCGGCTACGGGCTCGGCCAGGTGATCATGCTGGCACGCAACACCTTCAACCCGTCGCTCGTGTTCTTCACCATCACGCTGATCGGCCTGCTCGGCTTCGCCTTCGACCTGCTGTTCCGGCTGGTCCAGCGGCGGCTGCTGTACTGGCTGCCGCGCGACACGGGGGCCTCCCTTGGCCTCTGACCCCCGCTCCGACGATGCCGTCTCGTGCCGCGGCGTCGCCAAGGTCTGGGCGGCCGGCACCGCCCGCGCCCACGAGGCCCTGCGCGACATCGACCTGACCGTGCGGCCCGGCGAGTTCGTGGTGTTCCTCGGCCCCTCGGGCTGCGGGAAGAGCACGCTGCTCTACCTGATCGCCGGGCTCGAGGCCGCCTCCGGGGGCGAGCTCCTGGCCTTCGGCGAACCGGTCACCGGCCCGTCGCCGGAGCGGAGCCTGATCTTCCAGGAGACCTCGCTGCTGCCCTGGCTCAGCGTCTGGCAGAACGTCAGCTTCGGCCTGTCGCTGAAGGGCGTGCCCGAGGCCGAGCGCCGGAGCGTCGCCCGCGCGGCGCTCCAGCGGGTTGGCCTCGCCGAGGCCTTCGACAAGCGGCCGGACGAATTGTCGGGCGGCATGCGCCAGCGGGTGGCGGTGGCCCGGGCGCTGGCCATGCGCCCGAAGGTCCTGCTGATGGACGAGCCCTTCGCCGCGCTCGACGTCCAGACCCGCCAGAAGATGCAGGACTTCCTGCTCGACGTCTGGCGCGACAGCGGCGCCTCGGTGCTGTTCGTGACCCACCACATCGACGAGGCGGTGGCGCTCGCCGACCGGGTGGTGGTGTTCACCGCCCGGCCCGGGCGGATCAAGACGATCGTCCGCAACGACCTCGACCGCCCGCGCGACCCGTTCTCGCCCGAGGCCGAGGCGCTGCGGCGGCACCTCACCGAGCTGCTGCGCGACGAGGTCGACCGGGCCTTCGCCGAGCAGGAAGCGCTCGTCTGAACCCCCTCCCCCAACACGGACACGACCATGGCCACATCGCTGATCCGCAGCCGGCGGATGATCACCCGCACCCTCGATCACGACCGCTGGGAGGAGATCGCCGACGGCGCGGTCCTCCAGAAGGACGGGGTCATCGCGGCGGTCGGCACCTACGCGGACCTGCACGCCCGCTACCCCGATGCCCCCGTGATCGGCTCGGGCCGCGAGATCCTGCTGCCGGGCTTCGTCAACGGCCACCACCATGTCGGCCTGACGCCGGTGCAGCTCGGCTCCCCCGACATGCCGCTCGAATTGTGGTTCGTCACCCGGATGGTGACGCGCAACCTGAACCTCTACCTCGACACCCTGTACTCGGCCTTCGAGATGGTCGGCTCCGGGATCACCACGGTCCAGCACATCCACGGCTGGATGCCCGGCAGCCTGGAGGAGGTCGAGGCGCGCTCCAACGAGGTGCTGCGGGCCTACCGCGACATCGGCATGCGGGTCTCGTACTGCTTCGCGGTCCGCGACCAGAACCGCCTCGTCTACCAGGCCGATAGGGACTTCGTGGCGAGCCTGCCGGCGCCGCTGCAGGACCCGATGAAGCGCTGGTTCGAGCGCTTCCAGATGTCCCTGGAGGACAATTTCTCCCTGTTCCGCAGCCTGCATAGCGGCCAGGCCGGGGCCTCGCGGGCCAAGATCCAGCTCGCCCCCGCCAACCTGCACTGGTGCTCGGACGCAGCCCTTGAGGGGCTGGCCGGCCTGTCCGAATCCTACGACGTGCCGATGCACATGCACCTCGTCGAGACCGCCTACCAGAAAGCCTACGCGGAGAGGCGCGGCGGCGGCACCGCCCTGGAATACCTCGATCGGTTCGGCATGCTCGGGCCCCGCCTGACCCTCGGCCACGGCGTCTGGCTCAACGAATCCGACATCGAGCGGGTCGCGGCGACCGGCACCTGCATCTGCCACAATTGCTCGTCGAACTTCCGGCTGCGCTCCGGCGTGGCGGCGCTCAACCGCTTCGAGGCCAAGGGGATCAACACGGCGATCGGCCTCGATGAGGCCGGCATCAACGACGACCGCGACATGCTGCAGGAAATGCGCCTCGTGCTGCGCGCCCACCGGGTTCCCGGCATGGACGAGGCCGACGTGCCGAGCATGGCGCAGGTGCTGCGCATGGCCACCGTCGGCGGCGCCCGCACCACGCCCTACGGCGACAGTCTCGGCACGATCGAGGTCGGCAAGGGCGCCGACATGGTCCTGATCGACTGGGACCAGATCGCCTATCCCTACCTCGACCCGGAGACGCCGCTCCTCGACGCGGTGATCCAGCGGGCCAAGACCGGCGGCGTCACCGCAGTTCTGTGCGAGGGTGAGGTGCTCTACGCGGACGGCCGCTTCACCCGGGTCGACCGCGACGCCGCCCTGAAGGCGCTCCACGACGACCTGTCGCGGGCGCTCTCGGACGACGAGGTCGAGCGGCGCCAGCTGTCGAAGGCGCTGCTCCCCCACGCGCGGCGCTTCTACGCCGACTACATCGACCCGTCGCGGCACGAGCCGTTCTACCGCCCGAGCTCGCGCGTCTGACGGCGCGAGCCCGGGCCGGGCTTCAGCGGACCAGGCAGGGCTTCTTGTTGTCGAAGGTCCAGCCGGGGATCAGGAACTGCATGGCGGCCGCGTCGTCGCGGGCGCCGAGGCCGTGGTCGCGGTAGAGGGCGTGGGCCTCCTCCACCGCCGACATGTCGAGCTCGATGCCGAGGCCCGGCCGCTCCGGCACCCGCACGAGGCCGCCGCGGATAGCCAGCGGCTCCTTGGTCAGGCGCTCGCCGTCCTGCCAGATCCAGTGGGTGTCGATCGCCGTGACGTTGCCGGGCGCCGCCGCGGCCACGTGGGTGAACATCGCGAGCGACACATCGAAGTGGTTGTTCGAGTGCGAGCCCCAGGTCAGGCCGTGGTCGCGGCACAGCTGAGCCACCCGGACCGAGCCGGCGAGCGTCCAGAAATGCGGGTCGGCCAGCGGGATGTCGACGGCGCCGAGCTGGATCGCGTGGTTCATCTGGCGCCAGTCGGTGGCGATCATGTTGGTGGCGGTGGGCAGGCCGGTGGCGCGGCGGAACTCGGCCATGATCTCGCGGCCCGAGAACCCGCCCTCGGCGCCGCAGGGATCCTCCGCGTAGGCCAGGACGTGGCCCTGGCCCTTGCAGAGGCGGATCGCCTCCGCGAGGGACCACGCGCCGTTCGGGTCGAGCGTCACGCGGGCCTTGGGGAAGCGCTCGTGGATCGCGGTGACGGCGGCGATCTCCTCCTCGCCGCGCAGGACGCCGCCCTTCAGCTTGAAGTCGTTGAAGCCGTACTGGTCGTAGGCGGCCTCGGCGAGCCGGGCCACGGCCTCGGGGGTCAGCGCCTCCTCGTCGCGCAGGCGGAACCAGCCGTCGCGGGCGGTCGGCGCGCGGTAATCGAGATCCGTGCGGGTGCGGTCGCCGACGTAGAACAGGTAGCCCAGCATCTCGACGGCGTCGCGCTGCTGGCCCTCGCCCAGGAGCGCCGCGACCGGCACGTCGAGGTACTGGCCGAGCAGGTCGAGGAAGGCGGATTCGACGGCTGTGACCGCGTGGATGGTGATGCGCAGGTCGAAGGTCTGCAGGCCGCGCCCGCCGACGTCGCGGTCGGCGAAGCGCGTCCGCATGGCGTTGAGCACCGCGTTCCAGGCGCCGAGCGGCTGCCCGACGACGAGGTCCCGGGCATCCTCCAGGGTCTTGCGGATGCCCTCGCCGCCGGGAACCTCGCCGAGGCCGGTGGCGCCGGTGGAGTCGGTCAGGATCACGAGGTTGCGGGTGAAGTACGGGCCGTGCGCGCCCGAGAGGTTGAGCAGCATGCTGTCGTGGCCGGCCACCGGCACCACCGTCATGGCGGTCACGGTCGGCGTGTGGCGGGCGGCGTGGCGACTGTCGTTCAGCATGGCGTCCTCCTCGGGGGCCCCCGGCCGGTCTGCGCCGGGCGCGAGGCGGGATCGTTGCGGGGCCGGACCGGCCGGGGCCGGTCCGGCGTGCGGGTCAGTGGGCCTTGAGTTCGACGCGGCGGATCTCGCCGACCACCACGAGGTAGCAGAAGCAGGCGACGAGGGCGTTCAGGCCGACGAAGACCAGGGCGCCGTTGAACGAGCCCGTGCTCTGGACGATGTAGCCGATCGCGATCGGCGTGGTGATGCCGGCGGTGTTGCCGAAGGTGTTGAACAGGCCGCCCGAGAGGCCGCCGCTCTCCCGGGGCGAGGTGTCGGCGACGACCGCCCAGCCGAGCGCGCCGATGCCCTTGCCGAAGAAGGCGAGCGCCATCAGGCCGACCACCAGGGCGTCTGCCTGGACGTAGTTGCAGCCGATGATGCTCATCGACAGCAGCATGCCGCCCACGATCGGGATCTTGCGGGCCGCCGTCAGCGAGAAGCCGCGGCGCAGGAGCATGTCGGAGATCACGCCCCCGAGGATGCCGCCGATGAAGCCGCAGAGCGCAGGCAGCACCGCCGCGAAGCCGGCCTGCAGGATCGACAGGCCGCGCTCCTTGACGAGGTAGACCGGGAACCACGTCAGGAAGAAGTAGGTCAGCACGGTGATGCAGTACTGGCCGATATAGATGCCGAGCAGCATCCGGTTGGCGAGCAGCTGGCGCAGCGTCCGGCCGGCATCGCCCTGCTTGCTCCGGCTCTGGCCGTCCATGTCGAGCAGGGCGCCGCCGGCCTCGATGTAGTCCCGCTCCGCCTGGTTCATCGACGGGTGGTTCTTCGGGCTGTCGACCACGCGCAGCCAGAGGACCGCGAAAGCGATGCCGAGCAGGCCCATGCTGGTGAAGACGTGGTGCCAGCCGAAGTTGTGGACGATCCACGCCATCAGCGGCGTGAACAGCACCGTGGCGAAGTACTGCGCCGAGTTGAAGAACGCCGAGGCCATGCCGCGCTCGCGGGTCGGGAACCACGCGGCGACGATCCGGGCGTTGGCGGGGAAGACCGGCGCCTCGGTGAGGCCGACGGCGAGCCGCAGGGCGAAGAGCAGCACCACGGCGGTCAGGCCGGTGAAGAAGCCGACGGCGCCCTGGACCAGCGTGAAGGCCGACCAGAGGGCGACGGCGGCGGCGTAGACCCACTTGACGCTGTAGCGGTCGAGGAGCCAGCCGCCCGGGATCTGGGCGAGGACGTAGGACCACGCGAAGGCCGAGAAGACGTAGCCCATCTGAACCGGCGAGAGGCCGAGTTCCTTGGCCATGTCGGGGCCGGCGATCGAGATGGTCGCGCGGTCGGCGTAGTTGATGGTGGTCGCGGCGAACAGCATCGCGACGATCAGCAGGCGGACGCGGGTGCGGCGACCCGCGTCGGCGGCGGCGAGCAGGGTGCTCGGCGCGCCGGTCGAACTGGCACTCATGGACGTTCTCCCAGGCTCGTCGCCGCCCGGTTGATCCGGGAGGCGGGTCGTGGCCGCCGTTGGCTCGGCGGGTCTATCTTGGGTGTCGAGGCGGGGGCTCAGCGGCGGTCGCCGATCAGGGCCGTCAGCTCGGCGCGCTCGGCCGCGTCGAGCTCGGTCAGCGGCGGCCGGACCGGGCCGGCGTGGCGGCCGACGGCGCTCATGCCCGCCTTGACGATCGAGACCGCGTAGCCGCGCTTGCGGTTGCGGATCGCGATGTAGGGGAGGACGAAGTCGCGCAGCTCCCGGTAGACCGCGTCGCGGTCCCGGCGGCGGACGCTGTCGTAGAAGGACAGCGCCCATTCGGGCAGGAAGTTGAAGATCGCCGAGGAGTAGGTGGTGACGCCCATCTCCAGGTACGGCAGCGCGAAGGTCTCGGCGGTGGGCAGGCCGCCCACATAGGTCAGGCGGTCGCCCAGAGCGGCGTAGACCCGAGTCATCAGCTCGACGTCGCCGACGCCGTCCTTGAAGCCGACGAGGTTCGGGCAGCGCTCGCACAGGCCGGCGAGCGTCTGCTCGTTGAGCTGGGCGTTGGCGCGGTTGTAGACGATGACGCCGAGCGAGGTCGCGCGGCAGACCGCCTCGACATGGGCGGCGAGACCGGCCTGCTCGGAGCCGACGAGGTAGGGCGGCAGCAGCAGGATCCCGTCCGCGCCGGCGGCCTCGGCGGCCCGGGCCATCTCGACCGCCAGGGCGGTACCCTGGCCGGCGGGGGCGATCACCGGGGTCCGGCCGCGGGTCTCCTCGACCGCGGCGCGCAGGACGCGGTCGATCTCGACGGGCGTCAGCGAGAAGAACTCGCCGGTGCCGCCGGCGGCGAACAGGCCCGAAACCCTGTAGTCGGCCAGCCGCCCGAGATTGTCCCGGTAGGCGGTCTCGTCGAAGCTGAGATCGTCGCGGAAATGCGTGACCGGGAAGGACAGCAGGCCGGAGCCCAGCACGCGCGCCATCTCGGCCGGGGTCATGCTCGCCATCGATTCTCTCCCTGGAACGCACCGTTCGGTGTCGCGTCCGGGGTTAGGCGCCGGCGTTAAATGCGTCCAACGTTGATTTTGGCTGGATTATCCCGGATCCTGCATCAATGTTCGATCTCGGCCATGCCCGCAGTTTCGTCGCCGTCGCCGAGGAGATGCATTTCGGCCGGGCCGCGGCCCGGCTGCACCTGACCCAGTCGCCCCTGTCGCGGCAGATCCAGATGCTGGAGCAGACGCTGGGCGTGACGCTGCTGGAGCGGACAACCCGGGCGGTGCGCCTGACCCCGGCGGGCCGCACCTTCCTGGCCGAGGCTTACCGGGTGCTGGCGGCGGCCGAGAACGCCGCGCGCATCACGCGGCGCGCCGCGCGGGGCGAGAGCGGGGTGCTGCGCCTCAGCTTCACCGCCGCCTCGGCCTACCGGACGCTGCCGCAGGTCGTCGCCCATGTCCGCCGGACGCTGCCCGAGGTCGACCTCGTGCTGGAGGAGATGGTCTCGGACGAGCAGATCCTGGCGCTGGGCGAGAACCGCACCGATCTCGCGATCCTGCGGCCGGCCCCGGTCCTGCAGGATCCGAAATCCGCGATCGCCACCGCGCCGCTGGCGCGCGAGCGGCTCCTGCTCGCGGTCCCGCGCGGGCACCGCCTCGCGGCGGCGCGCGCCCCGACCCTGCGGGACCTCGACGGCGAGGCCTTCGTGACGTGGTCACCCCGGGGCGGGCGCTACTTCATCGACCTGCTCGACCGTCTGTTCGAGGCCGGGGGCGTGCAGCCGCGGATCGTGCAGCGGGTGAACCAGGTCCACGCGATGCTGGCCCTCGTCGGCGCCGGCATCGGCGTCGCGCTGGTGCCGGGCAGCGCCCGGGGCAACAGCATGGCCGACATCCGGCTCCGGCCGATCGCCCTGCCGGCCACGACCGGGCCGGAGCTGTGGCTCGCGTGGCGCAGCGACAACGCCAATCCCTGCCTGCCCTCGGTGCGGGCGGCGGCGCTGGAGACCGGCGAGGCGTGACCGCCGGCGCCGGCCTGGAAAGTCGGTGCGGCCGGCGATAGGCTGCCCGCTCGCCCCGCTTCCGGTCGCGCAGCCGGCCGGGGCCGCCCCTCCCGGATCAGGCAGGCACCATGAAAGTTTCGGCCGACCTCTGCATCGTGCCGATGGGCGTCGGCCCGTCGGTCTCGCCCTACGTCCGCGAGATCAAGGGGATCATAGAGTCGAGCGGCCTCACCGCCACGATGCATCCCAACGGCACGAACATCGAGGGCGAGCTGTCGGAGATCTGCGCGCTGGCGGAGCGGTGCGAGGCGAGGCTCACCGAGCTCGGCGTCCAGCGGACCTTCTTCACGCTGATCTTCTCGACGCGCCGCGACAAGGACCAGTCGATGGCCGACAAGCTCGCCGCGGTCTCCTGACCGCGACCGCCGCGGCGCGTCATCCCGGGGTCGTTCTCCGAACCCGCGCCGAATGAGGTGCGGGTCCCCGCTCGTGCGGGAGAGGGGGCGCGTCGCGGCTGGCTCGACCGTTGACGCGTCCTCCGGACCGTCGCGAAGCGAACGAGAGAAGCCCTAGCCGTGGCAGGCGCAGCCGGCGTGCTCGCAGCCGGCGTGATCCTTGTGGCCGTTCGCGCAGTCGTCGCAGCAATAGGCCTTGCCGTCCCGCGACACGGCCTTGGCGACCGGGATCACGCAGACGCAGTCCTGGCAGGCGCACTTCACCATCTCGACGTCGACGCTGGCCATGATTTCCTCCTCCGGCGGGACAGTCCGCATGTCGACGTTAGAGCCGCTGCGGCGGCGAGGAAACCCTTCTCCGGGCGCGGTGACGCGCCCGTGATCCCATTCGCCCGCTCGCGCGTTCCCCAGGTCCGGTGCTCGCTGCGCCGGGTGGAGGGCGCCATGGCCGATCAGAACACCGACGACGTCCGGATCGAGCCCTATGACGGGCCTGCGGGCGGCTGGGGCTCGGCCCGCTCCCTCGTCGAGATCCTGACCCGCGAGGGCGTACCGGTCACCGGGTCGGCGATGCTGCTCAAGCAGAACAAGCCGGACGGCTACATGTGCACCTCCTGCGCCTGGGCGAAGCCCGCCAAGCCGCTGGCGTTCGAGTATTGCGAGAACGGCGCCAAGGCGACGGCCTGGGAGCAGACGCGCCGCCGCGCGACGCCGGACTTCTTCGCCGCGCACACGGTGACGGAGCTTCTCGGTTGGAGCGACTACGCCCTGGAGGAGCAGGGCCGCCTGACCCACCCGATGCGCTACGATCCGGCGACAGACCGCTACCGGCCCGTCGCCTGGGCGGAGGCCCTGGCCGAGATCGGCCGTGAGCTGAAGGAGCTGCGCGCGCAGGACCCGCGGTCGGTGGTGTTCTACGCCTCCGGTCGGGCGTCGCTGGAGACGAGCTACATGTGGGCCCTGCTCGCCCGGCTCTACGGCAACAACAACCTGCCCGACTCCTCCAACATGTGCCACGAGCCGACCTCGGTGGCGCTGCCGCAGTCGATCGGCGCGCCGGTCGGCACGGTGCTGCTGGAGGATTTCGAGACCACCGACCTGATCTTCTTCTTCGGCCAGAACGTCGGGTCGAACTCGCCGCGGATGCTGCACCCGCTCCAGGAGGCGCGGCGCCGGGGCGCGCAGATCATCACCTTCAACCCGCTGCGCGAGCGCGGGCTGGAGCGCTTCACCGACCCGCAATCGCCGGTCGAGATGCTCACCCGCTCGTCCACGAAGATCTCGACGCAGTACCATCAGGTGAAGGCCGGCGGCGACCTCGCGGCGCTCACCGGCCTGTGCAAGGCGCTGATCGCCCTCGACCGGGCCGCGGAAGCCGCTGGCCGGCCGCGGGTGCTCGACCACGCCTTCATCGCCGAGCACACCCACGGCTTCGAGACCTTAGTCGCCTTCTGTGACGGTCAGGACTGGGCCGCGCTGGAGCGGCGCTCCGGCCTCTCCCGGACTGCCCTGGAGGCCGCCGCAGGGGTCTACGCCCGCGCGAAGGCGGTGATCGGCATCTACGGGATGGGACTGACCCAGCACCGCAAGGGCACCGAGACCGTCCGGATGCTCGTGAACCTGCTGCTGCTGCGCGGCAATATCGGGAAGCCCGGCGCCGGGATCTGCCCGGTGCGGGGCCACTCGAACGTGCAGGGCCAGCGCACCGTCGGCATCACCGAGAAGCCGGAGCTGGCGCCGCTGGACAAGCTGCGGGAACTCTACGGCTTCGAGCCGCCGCGGGAGAAGGGCCTCAACACCGTCGAGACCTGCGAGGGCGTCCTCGACGGGCGTGTGAAGGCGTTCATCGGGCTCGGCGGCAACTTCCTGCGGGCCGTGCCCGACACCGCCCGGATGGAACCGGCCTGGCGGCGGCAGCGGCTCACCGTGCAGATCTCGACCAAGCTCAACCGCTCGCACCTCGTGTCCGGCGCCGTCGCCTACATCCTGCCCTGCCTCGGCCGGATCGAGATCGACCGGCAGGCGAGCGGCCCGCAGGCCGTATCGATGGAGAGCTCCACCGCGCAGTTCCACGGCTCGCGGGGCGTGGCCGACCCGGTCGGACCGCACCTGCGCTCCGAGCCCTGGATCGTGGCGGAGATCGCCAAGGCGACCCTGCCGACCAATCCCCGCATCAACTGGGATGCCTGGGTCGCCGACTACGCCCGTGTGCGCGACGCGATCGAGGCGACCTATCCGAGCGTGTTCCACGACCTGAACGGCCGCATGTTCCACCCGGGCGGCCTGCTGAAGCCGCTGGGCGCCCGCGACCGCAAGTGGGAGACCGAGACTGGCAAAGCGAATTTCGCGGTCCCCGAGGGCCTTGAGGCCGATCCAGACCTTCCTGACCGCGGGCCGGAGGTGCTCGACCTGATCACGCTGCGGTCGAACGACCAGTTCAACACCACGGTCTACGGCTACGACGACCGCTTCCGCGGGGTGAAGGGCACCCGGGACGTGTTGTTCATGAACCGCCGGGACATCGCGCGGCTGGGGTTGAGGGACGGGATCAGCGTCGACGTGGCGACCGAGGCGGACGACCAGGTGACGCGGCGCGTCGGCGGGCTGCGGGTGATCGCCTACGACATCCCCGAGGGCAACTGCGCCGGATACTACCCGGAGTTGAACGTCCTGCTGCCGCTCTGGCACTACGACGAGCAGTCCAAGACTCCCGCCGCCAAGGCGATCACCGTGCGGGTGACGGCCGCGACCGCCGCACCCTGAGCGGAGCGTCTGGCGTCCGGTCGCGCCTTCCGGCAAGGAACGACCATGGACCAGGCGACTCCTCCCGACGCGCGACCGGACGCTCCGGTGGAATCGCGGCTGCGCGCGCTCGTCGGCCGGATCGCCGCCGGGGCGCCCCTGCGCGAGCCGGGCGCGGACCTGTCGCAGCTGAGCGCCGGGCCGGGCGCCCTCGCGGATGTGCCGGAGGCCGGCCTCGTCACCGACGCCGAATCCGGCGGCCTGGCGCTCGCCGGCGCGGACCTGTCCCGCGCCCGCATGGAGGAGGCCGATCTCTCCGGCGCGAACCTGCGCGGGGCGAGCCTGTCCGGCACGGTGGGGCGCTCGACCCGCTTCACCGGGGCGATCCTGGAGGCGGCCGACCTGTCGGAGGCCGATCTCTCGGGGGCGGACTTCACCGGCATCGTCGCCGGGCAGGTGAAGTTCGCCGGGGCGATGCTGGAGGATGCCCGGTTCGGCCAGGCCGCGATGCGCTTCGCCGACCTGTCCGGCGCCCTGCTCGACGGGACCGACTTCGCCGGCGCCGATCTGTGGGGCGCGGATTTCTCCGGGGCGGACGCGGACGACACGGTCTTCCGCGGGGCGCGGCTCGACGAGGCCAAGCTCGCCGACGCCAACCTGACCCACGCGGATTTCGCCGAGGCCAGCCTGACCAAGGCGAGCCTCGCCGGCTCGCGGCTGCGGGGCGCGCACTTCACCGGCGCGAAGCTCGACGGCGCCGATCTCTCGGGGGCGGATCTCTCCGACACCGACCTCGTGCGGCTCAACCTCGCGACCTGCCGGCTGCGGCACGCGCGCTTCGCCGGCGCGTGGCTGAACGGCACGCGGATGAGCGTGGAGCAGCTCGGCGGCGCGGTCGGCGAGGAGGTGGCCGGCGCCTACGACGCCGCCCAGGCCAGCTACCTCGCCCTGGAGCAGAACTGGAAGAGCATCGGCAGCCACGACGCGGCGAGCTGGGCCTACAAGCGCGGCCGCCGGATGGGCCGGTTCCACGCCGGTCAGCAGGCCCGCGCCGCCTGGTCCGATCGGGACTGGTCCGGATTACTGCGGCACGGCTATCGCTGGACCGCCGACCGCTTCGTCGAGTGGCTGTGCGATTACGGCGAGAGCCTGTCGCGCATCGCCCGCGCCTTCGCGCTGCTGATCGTGCTGTTCGGCGGGCTCTTCGGCCTGACGGGCGGCCTGTTCATCGTGGAGGGACCGGAGGCCGGGCCGACCTACAATCCCCTCGATCTCCTGAGCTACAGCGCGCTCAACATGATGACCGCGAACCCGCCGGAGATCGGCCTGAAGCCCACCGGCCGCGTCACCAACCTGCTGGTCGGCATCGAGGGCGGCGTCGGCATCATCCTGATGGGGCTGTACGGCTTCGTCCTCGGCAACCGCCTGCGGCGGTGACCCCGATCGCGTCCGGGCCGCTCAGTCGTTCACGCTGAGCCGCTCGATGACGAGGCTCAGATCCTTGCGCAGGGCGCGGATCTCCGGCTCGCTGAGTTCGAGCTGGCACATCACGCTCTCGCGGACCGAGACCGCGTCGGCGCGCAGGGCGGCGCCTTCTGGCGTCAGGGCGATCTCGACCTCGCGCTCGTCCGACTGGCGCCGGGTCCGGAGCAGGAAGCCCGCGCTCTCCAGGCGCTTGAGCACCGGTGTCAGCGTGCCGGAATCGAGGCGCAGGCGCCGGCCGATCTCCGAGACCGTGACGCCGTCCTGTTCCCAGAGCACCAGCAGGACCAGATATTGCGGATAGGTCAGTCCGAGCCGCTCGAGCAGCGGCCGGTACGACTTGGTCATCCGATGCGCGGCAGCATAGAGCGCGTAGCAGAGCTGATTATCGAGAAGCAGCGGATCCGTCTCCGGCTGCGCCTCAGCCGTATCGGCAATATACGCCATATCGTTTGCCCATCGCGGTCCACGCACCGCCATTCTCGACCGCGACCGCGGGTTCGTCACCATACCATAACACGGGATACCGGCGCGCAAGCTCCGGTCGTCCGGCCCGTTCTCTTAACAACCCTATGGGGTTCGTCTCGGTGTTCGTCCCCCGCCCGCGACGGGCGGGAGCGCCGCCAGGCTGTCGAGGAAGCCGGCCTCGTCCTCGAGCGTCCGGAGATCGAGGCGGACGGCCTCGTCGCTGATCCGGCCGATCATCGGCACGGGGAGCCGGCGCAACTCCTCGGCGAGCCGCCGGCACCGCCCGCCCGCCCCGCGGCTGCCCGCCGAGGCCGGCGTCAGGACCAGGGCGGCGCTGGGCAGCGTCTCCACCGGCAATGCTCCGGATCCGATCTGGCTGATGCACTCGGCGACCGTGACCGCGGCGCGGCCGGCGAGCCGCTCCGCCACTGCGGGGGCGAGGCGCTCGGCCTGGGCGGCGATGCTGTCGCGGTCGCGGGTGAGGAGCCGCAGGGTCGGGAGCTCCGCGCGCAGCCGCTCCGGGTGCAGGTAGAGCCGCAGCACGGCCTCGAGGGCCGCGTAGGTCATCTTGTCGACGCGCAGGGCCCGCTTCAGCGGATTCTTTCGCACGCGGGCGATCAGGTCCTTCCGGCCGGCCACGATGCCGCACTGGACCGCGCCGAGCAGCTTGTCGCCGCTGAAGGTGACGACGTCGGCCCGCTCCAGGGCCGCGCGGATGGTGGGCTCGGGGGGCAGCCCGTAGGCCGCGAGGTCGACGAGGCTGCCGCTGCCGAGATCGTCCGCCAGCGGCACGCCGCGCTCCCGGCAGAGGGCGTGGAGGGCCACGGGATCGGCCGCCGCGGTGAAGCCCGCGATGGCGTAGTTGCTCGGATGCACCTTCATCACGAGGCCGGTGCGGGGTCCGAGGGCCTCCGCGTAGTCGCGCAGGTGGGTGCGGTTGGTGGTGCCGACCTCGCGCAGGCGGCAGCCGGCCCGCACCATCACGTCGGGCACCCGGAACGAGCCGCCGATCTCCACGAGCTCGCCGCGAGAGACCACCACCTCCTTGCGCATGGCGAGCGCGTTCAGCACCAGCAGCACCGCGGCCGCGTTGTTGTTGACGACGACCGCGGCCTCGGCGCCGGTCAGGCGGCAGATCAGGGCCTCGACATGGTCGTCCCGCTCGCCGCGGGCGCCGGTCTCGAGATCGAACTCGAGGTTGCTCGCCTGCACCATCACGGCGGCCACCGCCTCCGCGGCCGAGCGGGGCAGCAGGGCGCGGCCGAGATTGGTGTGCAGCACCGTCCCGGTCAGGTTGAAGACCGGCCGCAGCGACGGGCGCCGCTCGGCAGCGAGCCGCGCCGACGCCGCGGCCCGGATCGACTCCGCGTCCGGGACGGGGCCGCCCCCGGCCCGGATCTCGGCCAGCACCGCCCGGATCGCGTCCGTGAAGGCCGTCCGCCCGTAGGCGTCGAGGTCCGCCGGCGGCGCGCCGCCGACGAGGCGCTCCACCGCGGGAATCCGGCGCGGGGACGGCGCCGGGTCGTCGGCCTGCTGGGTGGGGACGGGCGCGTTCATGGCAGGCCAGAGATAACCATCCCGGTGCACGGAGCCAGCCCGTCGACGCGCGGATAATGCGCGCAGGTTGTTCCGGTCCCGGCCCGACGGTAAGGGCAGATCCTGAAATCGGCGCCCGAGAGTCCATCGCACCCGCGCGGGGCGGGCTCGGCCGCGCCGACCCCGCCGAGCCCTCTCGGGAGACGTCACCATGTCCCGACCTTCGATCCAGATCCACCCGATGATCCTGTGCGGGGGGACGGGGACGCGGCTGTGGCCGGCCTCGCGGGAGAGCATGCCCAAGCAGTTCGCCCGGCTGGTCGACGCCGAGCGCTCGACCTTCCAGGCGACGCTGGCGCGGGTGTCGGACGCCACGGTCTTCGCCACGCCCACCGTCATCGCCTCGGCCGAGGCCCGCTTCATCGTCGCCGAGCAGCGCGACCAGCTCGGTCTCTCCGCCGACATCCTGCTCGAGCCGCAGGGCCGCGACTCCGCCGCCGCCGTGGCGGTCGCGGCGCTGCACGCCGCCGCCAGCGACCCGCAGGCCGTGGTGCTGATCATGGCCGCCGACCACGTCGTGCCCGACACGGCGGCCTTCGTCGACGCCGTGCGGCGCGCGGCCGCCGGCGCCCAGGCCGGCTACACGATGACGCTCGGCATCGAGCCCGACCGGCCGGCCACCGATTACGGCTACATCCGCCGCGGCGAGCCGATCGCCGAGGCCCCGGGCGCGGCCCGCGTCGCCCGCTTCGTCGAGAAGCCTACCCAAGCCGGCGCCGAGGCGCTGATCACCGACGGCGCCCTGTGGAACTCGGGCTACTTCCTGTTCCGCGCCGACCTGATGCTGGCCGAGCTGGAGGCGTTCGTCCCCGAGGTGCTGGCGGCCGCGCGCGCGGCCCTGGAGGCGGCGGTGACCGACCTCGACTTCGTGCGCCTCGACGCGGCGGCCTTCGCCCAGGCGCCCAAGATCTCGATCGACTACGCGGTGATGGAGCGGACCGCCCGGGCCGGCGTGCTGCCGGTGTCGTTCGCGTGGTCGGATGTCGGCACCTGGGACGCGGTCTGGCAGGTGCTGGACCACGACGAGGCCGGCAACGCCGTGCGCGGCCGGGTGTCGCTGATCGGCACGAAGAACAGCCTCGTGCACAGCCAGGGCGAGGGCCTGACCGCGGTGGTGGGCCTGGAGGACGTCGTGGTGGTCTCGACCCCCGACGCGGTGCTGGTGGCCTCCAAGGCGCATTCGGGCAAGGTGAAGGAGCTGGTCGGCGCCCTGCGGGCGCAGGGCGCCCCGGAGGCGGACGCGCACCTGCGGATGTATCGGCCCTGGGGCTGGTACCAGCGCATCGACCTCGGCGAGCGCTTCCAGGTGAAGCGGATCCAGGTGGTGCCGGGCGGGCGGCTGTCGCTGCAGAAGCACTACCACCGGGCGGAGCACTGGGTGGTGGTGCGCGGCACCGCCGAGGTCACGATCGACGAGCGGGTGGTGCTTGTCCACGAGAACGAGGCGGTCTACCTGCCGATCGGCTCGATGCACCGGCTGGCCAACCCCGGCAAGATCCCGCTGGAGTTGATCGAGGTCCAGGTCGGCTCCTACACCGGCGAGGACGACATCATTCGCGTCGAGGATATTTACGGGCGCTGAGCGCCCGGCCGGGCAGCCTGCGACCCGATCACCCGCAGGCGCGCCCGGAACATGCGGCCACCCCGATCGATAGCCTAGCGTGTGGCCGTTCCCGTGCGGCCGCGCCGCAGCGTCGGGGATAACGCATGAAGCACAAGCCGCTCCGCGAGCAGGTCATCGTGATCACCGGCGCCTCGTCGGGCATCGGTCTCGCAACGGCCCGGATGGCGGCCGAGCGCGGCGCCCGGGTGGTGCTGGCGGCGCGCAGCGGCGACGCCCTGGCGCGCATCCGCGCCGAGATCGAGGGCGTCGGCGGCAAGGCGATCGACGTCGTCGCCGATGTCGGCCGGCGGGCCGACGTGCAGGCGGTCGCCGACCGGGCCGAGGCGACCTTCGGCGGCTTCGACACCTGGGTGAACGTGGCCGGCGGCTCGATCTACGGCCGGCTGCGCGAGATCAGCGACGCCGACCACGAGCGCCTGATCCAGACGAATTTCTGGGGGACCGTCTACGGCTCCCTCGTGGCGACCGAGCACCTGCGCCAACACGGCGGCGCCCTCATCAACGTCGGCAGCATCGCCTCCGACCTCGCCTTCCCGTTCCAGGGCATGTACGCGGCCTCGAAACACGCCGTGAAGGGCTTCACCGACGCCCTGCGCATGGAACTGATGGACGAGAACGCGCCGATCTCGGTGACGCTGATCAAGCCAGCCTCGATCGACACCCCCCTGCCCCAGCGGGCGCGCAACTACATGGACCGCGAGCCGAGCCTGCCGCCGCCGATCTACCCGCCGGAGGAGGTGGCGAACGCCATCCTGCACGCGGCCGTCCACCCGCAGCGCGACATCTTCGTGGGCGGGGCCGGCAAGGCCTTCGTGGCCGGCAAAGAATTCGCGCCCGGCGCCTACGACTATCTCGGCCCGGCCATCATCGCGCTCCAGAAGCGCCGGAGCGCGCCCCGCAACCCGGACGGCGCGCTGCACGCGCCGGTCTCGGCGGGCGAGACGCGGGGCGACCCGCCCGTCCCGGTCATGCGGACCAGCGCCTATACCCGCGCGACCCTGCACCCCCTCGCGGCGGCGGCCGGCCTCCTCGGCGTCGGCGCGGCCACGGCCTTCGCGGTGCTCGGCACCTCGTCCGGGCGCCGGCGGCGCCTGTAAGTGGCTGTCGCGACGGAGACCCTGCCCGGCCCTGCCCGACCGACGCGGGAGGCCGGGACCGGCACCGAGGCCGATCCCCGGATCGTGCCGCGCCGGATCGTGTCCCTGGCCGACGACCGGACGATCGCCTACGCGGAGACCGGCGCCGGGCCGGACCTCGTGGCGATCCACGGCACGCTGATGTGCCTGGAGGACGTCTGGCTCGGGCCCGTGCCGGCTCTGGCCGAGCATTTCCGCGTGGTCGCCGTCGACCGCCCGGGCCACGGCTTCAGCCGCCGACCGCGCGGCGGGGGCGCCGACATCTGGGACCAGGCGGCGTCCATCCGGGAGGCGGTGCGGCGCCTCGGCCTGGAGCGCCCGGTCATCCTGGGCCACTCGTTCGGGGGCGCCGTCGCCCTCGCCTACGGCATGCTCCATCCGGACGAGGTGGCCGGCATCGTCGCCCTCGCGCCGATCTGCTTCCCCGAGCCGCGGCTGGAGCAGGTGCTGTTCGGGCCGCGGGCGCTGCCCTTCGGCGGCGACGCGCTGTCGGCGTTCCTGGGCGCCAGCAGCGACCGGGCGCTGCTCCCGCTCCTGTGGAACGCGATGTTCTTCCCCGAGGCGATGCCGGCGCGCTTCGCGCGGGACTTCCCCTTCGCCCTCGCGGGTCGCCCGGCGCAGATCACCGCCGAGGGCGAGGATGCGGGCTGGCTCTGGCCGGGGCTCGCGCGCAGCGTCCTCGGCTACCCGTCCCTGCGCCGGCCCACCCGTATCCTGGGCGGCAGCGCCGACCTGGTGGTGAACACCGAGTTGCACGCCCGGCGCGCGGCCGGCCTGATCCCGGGGGCGCGGTTCGAGTCCCTTCCGGGGGCCGGCCACATGCTGCACCACCTGCAGACCGACGCGGTCGTGCGCGCGGCCCTGGCGGTGCGGTCGGAGGCCTGACGGACCCGGTCACGAGCCCCGCGGGCGGGGCCTCCCTCAGCGGATGAGCGCCTTGATCTGCTGCTTGGCGCCCGCCTTCAATCGGGCCAGCCCGCCGCGAGCCTGCCGCTCGCGCTCCTGCCGCAGCGTGCGCTTCTCGGCGTTCCAGGGATGCTCGTGGCGGAGCGTGTGCTCCGGCGCGCGGACCCCGAAGCCGAGGGCATAGGCGCGCCGCGGTCCGGCGCTGAGATTCGGCCCGGCGCAGTGCAGGGTCCGGCAATCGTGGAAGGTGGCGCCGCCCGCCGGGAGCGGACACGGGACCGCGCGCTCCACCGGAACGCCGAGGGCCTCGAGCCCGTGGATCCGCGGGTCGCCGCCGATGCTGCGATGGGGGAGGAGCGGCTCCCGGTGGCTGCCCGGGACGTAGAGCATGCAGCCGTTCTCCGGCGAGACGTCCTGCAGGGGCATCCAGACCGTGATCGCCCGGTAATTCGTGTAGGCGGCGTAGAACGCCTCGTCCTGGTGCCACGCGGTGGCGGCGCCGATCTTCGGCGGCTTGCGGATCGCGTGCTCGAAGACGAGGGCCGCGCGGTTCCCCAGGAGCTGGCGCGACATGGCCAGGGCGTTGGCCCGGAACAGGATGTCCCGGAGCAGCGGCTCGAAGCGGGACGGGTTGAGGAGTTGGGGCGAGCGCGCCTCGCTGGCGCCGCGGTCGACGTCGACGAGGTCGAACAGGCTCCCGTCCTTCCAGCCCCGCGCCTCCTCGAACAGACGGTCATAGGCGCCGCGCAGGGTGTCGAGCTCCTCGGCGGTGGTGATCGCCGGGACGGTGACGAACCCGTCGCGCCGGAACGAGGCGATCTCGTCGTCGGTCAGGATCCGCGTCGGGACGCGCGCCGCCGCGCGATTACCCACGATCCAGCGGACGAGCCGCGACCGTGCCTCGGCCGCGCGGGCGGAGAGGCCGTTCCCGGCATCGGCGACGCCGAGCCCCAGGCGATCCGGAATCGTGACTGGCATCGCACCCTCCGCTTCGAAGTGATTCCGCGAAGATGCTCACGTCTATTCCGAGGCTTACAGTACCGATTCTTAGGTATGACTGAGCGTCACGGCCTCAGGCATTTGCCTTCAGCTTCATCATGAACCACCTCCGGTTGAGATTTCCGGTTGCAGCTCTTTCCGGGGCCGGACGCGGCTGCCGGTCGCCAGCGGCGCTCCCGCTGACGGGCGATGCCGGCGCGGAAGCGCCGCGCCAATGCATCGGATTGATCGCATTTCCGGAACCATTTTATTTCATGGCCGATATTTAATGCATCCGCGGGGGGTATTGATGAGTTCTGTGAAAGATCGGGGCGATCAATACGGACCGATTTCCCGGAGAGTGATGATGAATATCTTAACGAAAGCTGCCGCGGCCGTAGCCCTGGCGGCGCTGCCGGTCTCGGCCGCGCAGGCGATGCCGGTCGTGGCCGATCCGGGCCTCGCGGCGCCGATCACGCTCGTGGCGGGGGGATGTGGGCCGGGCGCCTGGCGCGGCCCCTGGGGCCACTGCCGCAGCACGCCCTATGTCGGTCCGCTGCCCGGCGGCTGGTATCAGGTGCGAGCGGGGAACGGCTGCCCGCCCGGCTACTGGCGCGGACCGTGGGGCCATTGCCGCAACACGCCGTATCACGGACGGCTGCCGAACGGCGGCTACCGGTAGCCGCCCGCCCTCACCGTCGACGGAGGCCGGCGCCGGAGCGCCGGCGGGCGGTGAGGGACTCGAACTCCTGACCCTCTCCGTGGAAGGATTGGCGTTCCCAGGCCGTAGAGCGACGGCACAGGAAAAAAACGTAGCGGGCCATCCGGAGCCCCGTCGGGCCTTCGTTTCCGGAAAATATCCGGAGACCTGTTCCGGGCCGGTTCGTCGGATCCCCCCTGTGTTCTACAGCGCACCCATGTCGGCCCGTAACGGGTCACGCGGTCGTCGCACCCGGCTTGTCGCTCGACGGCTTCGGCCTTGTCGCCATCGTCTCTATCGCCGCACCGGGTACAGACGCTGTCGAGCGCGGAACAGCACCTGACGCCGCCGGCCGCATTGCGCCCGCCGGCGCGCCGTATATCGCACCCGACCTCCCGGCACGTCGCGATCGCCGCAGTCCGTTCCAACTGCGCGACCCCGGCGCGGATCTCGGCCAGCTTGTCGGCAAGCTCTCGCATAGACCTATGGACGATTGGAAAAACCCTATTGGCGGACCTCTGACTTCTTGACTGTTGTTTGTTTATTTGTCACTCATCAATGCTGATTTTTCCATATTTTGAGCATCAAAATCTGCTGACGGATCGGCTCTAAGCCGATTCCGAAAATGCCTATAACAACGCAGGCGACAGAATGGAGCTTCCGAACATGACACATACTCGAGAGGCCGTCGCCGGACTCAGCAAACAAAATGTTTCTTCTCTGAGGTATAACAGCAGAAACAATAATCGATACGAAAGCACGGGATTATTGATTTCGTTTATGAAAAAAAACAAAAAGCTATTAGATGTCGGATGCGGAACAGGGACGATCACATCCACACTGAGAGACGCTCTCTCGCTTGATGTAGTTGGCGTTGAGCCTCATCCCGAGAGAGCCGAGCAAGCGCGCACAGAAGGATTAAATGTCATCACTGGTGTTTATGATCAAGCTTTCGCACAGAGAAACGAGAAATTTGACTACATCTTATTTGCAGATGTTTTAGAGCATCTTGTAGACCCAGCAGAAATGTTGAGAGAAGTAAAAAATTCGCTGGCGCCAGATGGTCGCGTGCTGGCCTCTATTCCAAATGTTGCGCATTGGACCGTAAGAGCGCAATTATTATTTGGAAATTTTAACTACAAGCCGACCGGGATAATGGATGCCACACATCTCCGATGGTTCACGCGCAGGAGTGTACGTCGTTTGTTCGAGGCGGCGGGATATGAAGTTGAAGATATTCGCGGCGCCGCGGGTGGCTGGATGGGCGTATACCGCTACACGCCCTTTCGCTTTCTCCCTCAAGATCAGAAAAGTTTTGTGCTCGGCCAGCTCTGCAGGATCGCGCCCGCCCTTTTTTCAGTTCAACATGTGATAAAAGCGCGGCCAAAGTAATATTTAAGCCGTAATCAAGGTTGTTATTCTGCACTTATGTGCATGATCCTGTGTCGCTTTTCGATGGAGTTCCTGTCTGCCTTCCGCCCGACCACCCCGAGACACGGTCTCCACAACGCCGCGCAGATGCTCCGGGAGGTGGTGGCCATAAACCTGCTCCACGACCTGCTCGTTGGTGCCGAGCGCTCGAGCAACCTTGCCGAACGGCACGCCCGCCCTCATGCCCCCCGTCGCGAAGGTGTGGCGCAGTGCGCGCGGCAGTTCAGCCAGGTCGAGTCGGCGCCCGACAATGCCTGATTGAACTCATCAATAATAGTGACGACGAATGATCAGCGCGACGAGGGCAGCAACGGCTCCCAAGGACGCCCCGATTGGCGTGAAAAGCAAAACGACCATATAGCCGGCCGTGCCTTCGCGCTGAGTTACCTTCATGATGTCAACATACCAAGCACCGACGAGAAAACCCAGTATTCCACCCACCACTGCCCCGCAAATAGCGGCACCTAGATACACAAAAATCGAAAATAAAATCTGATTGAACGCCATCGACACGCGAGCCCGCCCTCGAATCAGGGCGAAGCATCCGAAGATCCTCCTGTTTTTGCAACAGGCCCACTCTCTAATTGTGTCCTAGTACTGATATTCGCCTTCGCCAGATTTATCGGTGCCTCCACAGGCGCGCCGCATCGTGGCGGGGCAGCTAGAGCGGTTTCGGTTTAATCGGGGTCGTATCCTGCCGCGACGAAGAAGTTTGCGGCCTCGTCGGGCGTAACGGCATCGACGAGCCGCCCGATTGTGGTCCAGAGCCCTTCGCGCGTGCGCGCCGCGGCCTTGCGCAGCCCCGCCTTCAACTTCGAGAACGCCATCTCGATCGGATTGAAGTCCGGCGAGTAGGGCGGGAGGAACAGGAGCCGCGCGCCCGCCGCCTCGATCGCCGCGCGCACGGCCGGGCCTTTGTGGCTGCCGAGATTGTCCATGATCACGATGTCCCCGGGTGCGAGTTCGGGCACCAGGACCTGATCGACGTAGACTTGGAAGGCGTCGCGGTTGATCGGCCCGTCGAGCACGAACGGCGCGGCGATCCCGGACAGGCGCAGGCCCGCCACCAGGGTCGTGGTCTTCCAATGACCGTGCGGGACGGGGGAGCGCAGCCGCTGGCCGCGGGGACAGCGCCCGCGGGTGCGGGCCATGTTGGTGGCGGTCCACGTCTCGTCGAGGAACACCAGCCGGTCCGGGTCGAGATCGGGCTGGCTCTCGAACCACGCTTCCCGGGCGGCCTTCACGTCCGGCCGATCCTGCTCTGCGGCGTGGGCCGTCTTTTTTTGTACGTCAGGTCGCGCGCGTCGAGGAAGGCCCACAACGTGCCGAGCCCGACGGTGAGGCCATGCTCGTCCTGCAACCGGGCGCGCATCTCCTCCAGGGTGATGTCGACCGTCTCGTCGATCAGCGTACGCAGGAACGTCTCGTACGGGTCGAGCTTGGAGCGGCGGGCACGCCCCTGCGGCCGGGCGGCCACCGTCCCAGTCGCGGCGAGCGCCGCCATCCAGCGGATCGCGGTTGCTTGGCCGACCCCGAAGCGGGCGGCCGCCTGACGGCGCGAGGTCGCCGCAGCCGCGGTCACCACCCGCTCGCGCAGGTCCAAGCTGTAGGGGCGGCCCATGCATCACTCCGGCTGTCGACCGGCCTGAGTGAATCAGCCTCCCAGCGCCGCGTGAACCCCACCAAGCCGACTCAGCCCAAACCGAAAACGCTCTAGCGTCCCGTTCGCTTCAACGTCCCTTGGAACTCACACGAGGCGCCGTGCCACATCGTGCAGCCCTGTTCTTCCAGGACGACGGACCGGAAATCCGAAGCGTAGCGGACGGTGATCCGGCAGGTTTGCCCACCGTCGGTTTTGCTGAAGACGACCGTGTCGGGTCCGGTCGGCCGCCCTTTCATCGTCACCTCACCGCCGCAGCCCTTGGTTCCCGTTGAGAACTGGGCCGTGAAGCCGGCTGCGCCCGCGGCCTTCACCTCGACGCCCTGCTCGTAGCCGTCCTCCTGGTGCTCGAAGGTGCCCACCGCCCTGGCTCCGGGGCCCGCAGCGTGCGCGACCGTGGAGACGAGCAAAGGGAGGAGGATCGCGAGCCGGCGGAGCATTACCGCACCATATCAGATCGAGGAGAGCGATAACCCTGGGCGGCCCGCACGATGATCGCCACGACGCTGACGGCCAGCAGCAGGATCAACGCCTCGTAAGCCCACGGCCCGAGCCACGATGCGACCGCGTCCGGCATGTGACGCACGAGCGTACGCACGATGCCCGCGGCGAGCGCGATCAGCGTGACGAGGCCGAGGGCGAATTGAAGCCAGCGGGGCATGCGGCTTAGGTTAGCACGCCCCGCCAAGCCGGTCAGCGGGCAGCCTGCCGCTCGAACTGGATCCCGCATTTCCTCTGGACGGAGACCTTTTCCAGCGCCTTCATCTCGCCCTTGAGGCGCACCAGCTCGGTTCGGCTCGGCGTGTCCTAGGACCGGGCCGTGGAGGCGCAGCAGCGCAAGCGCGACGGCCAGAAGATGACCGAGGCGCTCGAGCCGTCGACCGCCGGCGGCGTCTTCACGTCCTCTCCTTTGGGCCGCGGCCTAGCCGGAACCACGGTGCCGTAAGGTGCCGTCAGAACGGCTGTTGAGGCCGGAATTCGCCGGCCTCACATCAGCAAACAACGGAAAACGAGAAACAATCTTGGTGGGCGGTGAGGGACTCGAACCCCCGACCCTCTCCGTGTAAAGGATTGGCGTTCCCAAGCCTTAGAGCGCCGGCAGAGGAGGAAAGAGCCTTAGAGGGTCTTCCGAGGCCCTTTCGGGCCCTCGTTTCCGGAGAATAACCGGAGACCTGTTCCGCCCGTGTTCCGGTTGCAGCCGCCTAGGCCTCCTCGGGCTCGGGCGGCGGCACCTTGAAGACGGCATAGACAATACCGGCCACAACCGCTCCCAGTTGGGCGATCGTCGCGGCAATGATGGCGAGCAGCACCTTCTCGGTCACGAGACGGTCCGCTGCCTGCATCAGATGGAAGCCGATGAAGGCATAGTCGGCTGCGGCAAGGACCAGCGCCAACGCCCAGGTGCAGCCGACCGACCACCCAAACAGGGTGATCAGGCGGCTGGATATCTGCTCAGCGTGTTCCTGCTGGCGAAGTTTGATCGTGTCCTTGAGCGAGATGCCCGCTGATAGGGTGTCAAGCGACAGCGTGGTCCCGTTCGGCACGATGCTAGCCTCAGGCCTGGAGCGCGATGCTCACGCCTTCGGCCGCTGGCTGACCTTTGCCAGTCACCGTTACCACGCCGTCGGCCTCGCGAGCCTGCTCTGCGGCCACTCTGGCGATCGCCAGCGCCTTCCTGAAGACGGCCGTCGTGGTCGGCGCCTTCAGCTCTTTTTTGAGCTTATCGATCAGAGCAAGGGTCTCCTCGTCTGCCACGAATGACAGCTGCTTGGATTTCCCAGACATGCGACGTTTCCCTTCTGGCGGACACGGAGAACATGCGACAATGGCGGTTAAAGTCAATCAAAAACCGCGTGGTTTGCGCTTGGTTTCCGCGTAACAATGAGGTATGTGTAACCGCAAGGGAATGGAAGGGCCGCCACATGAGCGACAGCGCCGCATCGTCCGAGGACCAGTGTAGCTGCCGCCCGGCTGCCTCAGGGCAGATAGTGCCATTCCAGAGACCCGCCTCCGTTGAATACGATGGGGAGGCAAACCGCATGGTCGCGCAATTATCAGAAGTCGCTTTGACAGCAGCCGTAATCTCGAAGAAGCACCCGTCTTCGGAAGTCCGGAGAGAGGCAGTAAAACTGCTTGATAAAGTGGCAGACCGCCTGGAAGTGGTCGATGAGCATATCGGCGTCCTTGAAGTGCACGCCGATCTGATCCTCGAATGCATGAACGAGGACGAAAACGCTTACTTCATCAACGACAGCAAGACGGCTCCTCTGACCGTCACCAGCCTGATCAAAAAACGCTGCCGGACCCTCCGGGTACAGAAGATGGTCGTCGCGAAGAGCGGACAGAAAGCGTCGCTCATTCAGGACAATGAGAACCAGCGCCTTACGGACTGCGATGGTGCTCTTGCCTGTCGTATCGACGAGGCCATGGTCAGCCGGAAGGTGTCAGAGGCTTAGATCCGGCTGGATCGCCAGTTCTAGGACCTGCCGCCGCGCGACACGGTCTCGACGACGCCGCGCAGATGCTCCGGCAGGTGGTGGCCGTAGACCTGCTCCACGACCTGCTCGGTGGTGCCGAGCGCCCGAGCGACCTTACCGAACGGCACGCCCGCCATCACGGCCCACGTCGCGAAGGTGTGGCGCAGGACGTGCGGCGTGATCTCCTCGCCGAGGTCGGCCCCCTTCCGCGCCGTCGTCCAGGCGCGACGTAGGCGCAGGATCGGCTTGCCCTCGAACTCGATCACGTAGGCGCCGTTCTTCCGCCAGCGCCGCATGTGCGCGGCGAGCCGCTTCGACATCGGGATCGGGGTCCGCCGCTTCGAGGACTCACCCTCGGCGGTACCGCGCCGGTAGATGATGCCGGAGCGCAGGTCGACGAAGCCGCCGTCGGTGCTCTCGATCCACTTCAGGCGCAGGATCGCCTCGTGCCGGGTGCCGGTGTAGAGGCCCGCCAGGATGAACCGGGCGACGTGGCGCTGAACGAACAGCGCGCGGCCCCGTTCTTCGCCCGGCCGCGCCTTCTCGCGCGGTCGCCGCCAGATCTCCTTCCCCTTCGCATCGTGCCGCCCGGTCGGCCGGAAGCCCAGTGCGGCGAGCAGCAGCGCGGCCGCCTGCGAGCGGCCGAGCCACCGATCACGCGCCGGCGCCCGGTCCGGCATCGTCACGGGGACCGGGTAGAGCAGCTTGTGCTCGCTGTGCGCGTAGCCGAAGGCGGCCGAGAGCACGCCCAGCTCGCGGCGGGCGGTCTGATCGCCAACCCGGGGCACCTCGGCCTCGGTCGCGTACCGGTAGCCCGGCCCGAACTTGAACCTCGCCTGCGGCTGCGAGGTCCGCCACTTCGCGTAGGCCCGGCACAGGTTCGGCGTGGCGTGCGCGACCTTCTTCCCGTCGAAGAAGGTGATCAGGTGCGGGAGCGCCGACCATGCCACGTCGGGCCGCTTCGTGCCGGCCGCGTGCTCGTCGGCGTAGAGCTTCAGGACGTCCGCGATCTCGACTGTAGCGGGATCACCGCGGCCGAAATCGGGGGTGTGCTTCTCGGAGAGGTAGGCTTGCAGCGCTCTTTCAGCCGCCTCACGCTCTCCATAGCTGCAGCCCGTGCCGCGTTCGATGCCACCGGTGTCTCGGATGACCCAGCGGTCGTCGGCGGCCTTGAAGTAGAGGCGGGCACCCTTGGCTGGACGCGGCATCGCTTCACCATCTTCTTGATGTCGCCGAGGGTCGTGTGCAGGCGCCCGAATACCTCGTAGGTCGTTAGCCGATCATGCTCGGCCTCGCGCCGCAAGGCCTTCGCCGACGCGCTCGTGACGACGCCATGCGCGACCGCGACCTCGGCGGCCACGCTGAGCGGCATCATGGTCTCGTCCGTGACCTCGTTCGGGGCGGGAATCCTAGCGCTACGCGGCACTGCCCCCTCCGAGGTACGGCAACAGCGGGGTGAGGGCCTTCTTCTCGTGGGCGAGCCGCATGTCCTCGCGCACGGCCTCGCCGAAGGTGACGCTCGCGCCCGGCGGCACCGTGTTGGCGAGGAACTCATCCTCGAACACCACGATACCGACCTCGACGGCCTCCAGCTTCGCCTTGATGACCAGGGCGAGCGCCCGCCAGCGCGACCGGCAGGCCTGCTCCCAGGCCGCCTCGGCGACGCCGGCTGAACGCACCTTGCCCGTCTCGGTGAGGGCGAACTCGGCACTCTTCGGATCCGGCATCGCGAGCCGAAACAGGATCCGCCGGCCGCGCATGGTGAAGTGGATCGCGGCCTGCGTATCGCTCTCCATGTGGGCGAACTCGCTGGCGCCGTAGCGTCGGACGGTCGTCCGGATCTCGGAGATGCTGCGGTCCATCGGGACCGACGTGTCGGCGGCGTAGCGGCGGGTCATGCGCAGTTCGGGCACGCCGGCTCGCGCCAGACACCCGCCTCCAGGTCATAGGTTGAGCTCTCGCCGCACTCGCAGGGTTCGGGCGGCGGTGCGCAGAAGCCGCAGTGCTTCCGCGCGTCCCAGGGCGTGTCGGGGAAGCGCCGGCCGCACATGCAGCCTGGATGCGCCTTGCCGGCGAGGATCTCGGCTTGGGTCGGCTCCCTCACGCTGCCCTCCCGCTCGTGTCCTCGGTCGGCCGGGTGATGCCATCGACCGGCTTCCCGGCCTTGGCCCGGATTGCCTCGATGTCCGCGACCATCTTGGTTCGCCCGCGCTGCTGCGCGTCGAAGTAGCTGGCCCCGTAGCGGTCGGTCTCCAGCGCGCCGGCCTGGATCGCCAGGGCGCGCTTGCCCTTCGCGATGTCGAAGTGGACCCACGAGGCGTTGCGGTGCTTGCCGAACGAGAGATCAGGGTGGCCCTGGATCCACTTCCGGTCGACGCCGATGCGGTCCACCATCGCCAGCAACTCGTCGAGGCTGTCGGCCCAGAGGTGGCACATCATCATGCGCCCGAACGGGAAGATGGGCTGGTCGACATAGCAGGTCATGCGGCCCCCGCGATGTCGAGCGCGTCGGCCGGGACGAGCGGTTGCCAGCGGATGAGGATGCCCTCGAAGGTGAGGACGTTGCCGCCCTCGGGCGGGTGCTCGGCCCACCAGAAGCGGGCCATGGCCTCAAGGTCCGCGAACCCGTCTGCCCGGGCGAAAGCGTCCATCTGGCCGCCGGTGACGAGGTAGCGCTCGCCGACCTGCATCAGCTCGGCGGCGCCGCGCTTGGAGAAGGCCATTCGCACCGGCAGGACCTCGACGCACCGGCTCTCACCAAGCCGCCGGCACTGCCGCGTCCGCATGCCGGTGAAGAGCTGCACCATCTCGCCCGGCCGGGCGTGGCGCTTCCGGTCGGCGCGGATCGTCTGCGCCTTCGTGCCGGCCAGGATCGGCGGACCGAATTGCTTCTTGAAGCTGTAGGCGACCATCAGGAGCGCACCTCCGGCATGCCATCGTGCGTCACGCCGTCGAGGAGCCGGCCAGCGGCCTTCTTGCCGACGCGGGCTGCCCACGCTGCGACCGGGAAGCAGTTCTCAGCTGTGCGGGAACCGCCCGGATGCGCGATCCCGTCGGGTGACCACATGACGTAGTTTTTGGCCGGGCTCGGTGGGGTGAACGGCCCCCATTTGCCGTCCTGCCAATGCGCCGAGGATTGCCCCTCGTCGTCCCAGCTCGCGCGCTCGTTCTGACCCGGCAGCCACTCACCCCATTGCTTGAAGAAGAACGGCACGCCCTGGGCCGCGCACTGGTCGCGCAGAGACCGGACCCACGCGGGGTTCAGCGGGCGGGCGCGCGGCCCGCTCTCGCCGCCGACGATCACGAGGTGGATGCCGGACAGGTCGAGCTCGCCGAGATCCTCGAGCAGGGGCTCAATCGACAGGAAGCGGACCGCTGCGGGGACGGCGCGCAGCTTGTCGAGGCGGTGCAGCCGCGCCCGATCCTCGATCGTCGTGCCGAGCCAGACATGCTGCCACGGCCAGCGCTCGTTCCATGGCCGGTAGCCGGGCGCCGAGCTGTCCATCAGCGGGAGCATCTTCCCGATGTTCTCGGGACGCTTCGTCAGCACCATCCAGTCGAGATGCCGGGCGTCGGCGATCACGGCCCAGGCGTCATGCCGCCACTCGGCCGGGACCTGGTTGTCGAAGAAGTCGGCGAGCGAGTTGGTGAAGACGCGCTGGCGGGTGCCCGTCGCGGCGCAGGCGGCGTCCCACTTCGCCGGCTGGCGCCATAGCGCGACGCTGGTGCGGCGGCGCTCACCCTGCCACAGCGCGGCGTTGCCGGTCCGCTTCGCCCAACCCTCGGCATAGCAGTGGTCGCACGCCGGGCTCAGCGCGGTGCAGCCGAGCCAGAAGTTCATCGTGTGGTGGGTCCACTCGATCTTGCTGTTCTCAGCCACGGGCGCCTCCCGTCGAGAGGGCGTCGAGCACGTCCTTCCGCCCCTGCTCGCGGGCCGCGGCCATGAGCTTCAGCACCTCGTCCTCGGTGGCGAGGTAGGCCGGCGGGTCGAAGGCGGGCAGTTCCTCCTCGCCGCTGGTGCTCTCGAAGCCGTGCTGCTCGGCCGCCTCCAGCCAGAAGAGACGCTCCTCGGTGCCGGGGGCGGGAACGGTGACGCTCACGGGCGGCGCCACGCCATGGCCCGCGCTGATCTCGGCCTCGGACGCCGGCAGGAAGTCGATCAGCCACTGCCGGAGCGCGAGGACCTCCGAGCCCGCGAGGCGCGCCACGTAGAGGTCTCGCCCCTCTTCGTTGATGAGGTCCAGCACCTCGTCCTTGAAGACGAGCTCCAGCGAGCCGTTGCGGAGGTGCAGGGTCGCGCCCATGCCGTCCACGCCAAGGCAGGCGCCGCCGTAATGCGGGCGGCGCTTCGAGCCGAACATCGCCGCGGCAGAAGCCATCAGCGCCGCCCGGGCGTAGCCGCGCCACAGCTCCATGGTGCTCTCGGGAAGGTCGCGGCCCCACGCGTCATCCGGGACGCCCCGATCCTTGAGGTAGAGGGCCCGCGCGCCGGCCTCGATCATCTCGCGCGTGATGGTGCTGGACTCGGCCATACTGCTACTCCGCTGCGATGGGCGCGGCTTCGGCCGCGAGAAGGTCGAAGAGGGTCGGCGTTGCGTGGGCGCGCTCCTGCGCCCGCAGGTAGGCCGTGGCGTCTGAGAAGTAGCCGGGGTTCAGCTCGACGCCGGCGCCGCGGCGCCCGGCCTTCACCGCCCGCAGCGGTACCGTGCCGATGCCGGCAAAAGGGTCGAACACCAGCTCGCCACGGGCCGAGTAGCGCTCGATCAGCCGGTCCACGATGTCGAACTGGAGCGGGCAGACGTGCTTCTCGCGGCCCTTCGCGGCCTGCCCCGTGTTCAGGGTCAGCATCCGGGCGATGTCGGTCCACACGTCGTCCCGGGACGATCCCGGCCACAAGCTCAAGAACTGCGACGGCAGGGCGAACCGCGCCTCCAACTCCTCGCCGATCCGGACGTGCGTCTCGTAATCGTAGACCTGCTGCAGGCTGAACTCGCGGAACACGCGCGCCAGGACGTCGGGCCCGAGCTTCGCCATCTCGTCGGCGGGCATCAGCCGGTCGCCGGAGGACCGCCAGCGGGCGTGCGCGTCGACCTGCCAGCGGGCGCGCGAGTAGCCGGTACCGGGCACGGACGGCAGGCGCTGGTCGAACGGTACGAGGCCGCCCTCGGCCGTGAGGCAGTGCGGCTTCGTCTTCGTCACCGGATCGTCGGCATAAGCCTTCGACAGGTCCGACGGCAGCTTCCGGAAGATCAGAACGAACTCGGGGCACCCGACCCCCATCTTGGTCGAATCCTTGCCGTTCTCCGTCCAGCCGAGGCGGTAGGTCTGATTGTTCTCCCGCACCACGTCGGTGTCGATGAAGATCAGGCCCATGTAGGCGAAGCCGTGGCGCTGGTAGTGGAACAGCGTCTTGGCGTGGAACGGGTTGACCGTCGGCGTGCCGAAGCCCGTAGCCGAGCCGAACAGGATCCGGTCCTTCACGTGGATGCAGGCGAGCCGGCCGGGCTTGAGCGCCCGCAGCAGCTCCGGCGTGAGGAAATCCATCTGCGCGAAGAAGTGTTCGTCGCAGTCGGTATGGCCGAAATCGTTGTAGCTCGGCGTATACTCGTAGTGGTTCGAGAACGGGATCGACGTGACGATCAGGTCGAGGCTGTTCTCTGGCAGGCGCCGGCATTCATCGACACAATCGTTGTTGACCATGCGCCAGTCGTGGCCGGACGCCTCGATGCGCTCCGTTCCAATGGACCGGGCAAGCGCCTGCGCGAACGCGGCCTGAGACAGGCCGTAGGTACGGATAATCTCTGCCATCTGTGCTGCCATCTCGTCGTGGCGCGCCCACTTCGCCTGCAGGTCCCGCACGGTCTCCCGGTCGGCCTCGGAGTGGATGATGTCGATCTCGACGGGGTGCGCCTGCTGGAACCGCTGGATGCGGTGGATCGCCTGGATGAAGTCGTTGAACTTGTGCGACACGCCGAGGAACACGGCCTTGTGGCAGTGGCGCTGCAGGTTGCAGCCGGACCCGGCGATGATCGGCTTGGCGGCGAGGTTGCGGATCTCGCCGTCGGCGAAGGCGAGGATCGCGGCCTCGCGTTCGTCGAGGTCCTGGCTGCCGTAGACGGCAACCGCATCCGGCACGGCCGCGCAGATCGCGTGGCGCTCCGTCTCCAGGTCGTGCCAGAGGATGCGGTGGCTGTCCGGGTCGGCGGCTAGCAACTCGGAGAGCTTCGCCACCCGCGCCGGCAGGCTGTCGCGGCGCTCGCGCGCCTCGCTGGCCAGCCCGACGGCCGAGGCACGGAACAGGATGCCCTGGCCGTCCCGGTCCGCGCCCGCGTCGGCGAGGTTCGTCTGCACCTCGTGCCAGCGCACGATGAGCGGCGGCAGGTCGTAGCCCTCATCCGAGAACCCGAGGTCGGACGGGCGCTGCAGGAACACGCCCCAGCTCGCGCACCAGAGCCAGAACTCGCGCTCCTTGTGCGGGTAGAGGGTGAGGTCCCCCGCCTTCTCAGAGTTGCGCTGGAAGAACCGGGTCAGGGCCTGGCCGGTGTCCATGACGCCGAGGAAGCCGGCGTAGTGGATCAGCTCCTTGTACCGGTTCGGCGAGGGCGTGGCGGTCGCGACGAAGCGGTGCTGCACCCCGCGGAACAGCCCGAGGAACGTCTGGTACGTCTTCGAGCCGAACGAGCGCAGCACGCTCGCCTCGTCCAGCGAGGCGGCCTCGAAGAGGGCGGGGTCGAGGCGGCCGTCGCGGACGCTCTCGTAGTTCGTGAGGTACAGGCCGGGTGCGTCGACCTCCTCGGACCGCCGCACGAAGGCGATGGTCTGCCCGAGCGCGGCGGCCTCGCGGATGAACTCCTGTCGCACGCCGAGCGGGGCCACGATCAGCGCGCGGCCGCCGGTCCGCTCCAGCACGAGGCGCAGGACCTCGAGCTGCATGCCGGTCTTGCCGAGGCCGAACAGGGCGAAGATCGCCCTGCAGCCGCCGGCGACGGCCCACGCGACGATCGCGCGCTGGTGCGGCAGGAGGCGCGAGTGGATCTCCGCGTCCGTGACCGTGTAGCCGGTGACCGGCGCGGCGCAGGCCTTCGCCTCGAGGAAGGCGCGATAGTCCGGGACCGCGTTCACGCCGCCACCTGCAGAGCAGCGGCCTCGCGCTGGAGCGCGTCCTCGAGGGCCTTGGTGGCGGCGCGATGCTCGGCCCAGGCCTGCTCGACCGTGAGCGGCGGGGACGCCTGGATAGCGGCCGGCCCGTCGTAGAAGGCCTCGACCGGGACCTTGAGCAGGTCCGCGACGCGCTGAAGGTTGGCGGCGCAGATCCGGTTCTTGCCCTGCTCGTACTTCTGGACCTGCTGGAACGAGATCCCGAGGGCGTCGCCGAGACTGGTCTGGCTCATCCGCGCCTGCTCTCGAGCGATGCGGATCCGCCCGCCGATCCGGGCGTCGACCTCGGTGCAGCGCTTCGGGCCGGGCACGGTGGTGGCGTCAGACATCGAACATCTCCGCGATATCGGGGTCGACAGGCAGGCCCATGGCCCGATGGAGCGTGGCCTCGACGACGAGGTCGGCCATGCTGGGCTCGGGGTTGTGGCCCTGGCGGCGCGCGCGCCGCTCGGCCTCGCGGACGAAGACCGGATGCTCCGGCACGCAGGCGCGGGCGGCCTTGAGCCCGTGCTTCGCCTTCACGTGCGAGAACATCGCCTCGGTGCTGGCGAGCGTGCGGGTGCACTGGGGGCAGCGAAGGGCGGCCATCAGCGGTCGCCCTCCCCGCGCGCGGCGTCCTCGGCCCGCAGGTCGCGGGCGGCGGACACGATCATCCAGGCGAAGGCAGCCAGGGTGCTCGCGGCGCCGAAGCCTATGGAGAAGCTCGGCCAGCACATCAGGCGGCCCTCGCCATGGAGAGCTCTCCGGCTTTCAGATGCCGGCCATCCGGCAGGACCAGGCGCAGTTCGTGCGGAACGCGCTCGACCTCGGCCGCGGCCTCGTCCCAGGTGTACCGGCCCGCAGAAATCCGGTCCGTGGTGTAGCCGGCATAGTCCGAGCGGTAGAACGCTTCCTTGTCGACCGCCCAGATGCCGTAGGTCAGCTCGGCACCGAACAGGATCTTGCGCAGGGTCTCAGCGCGCAGGAAATCCATGCGCGTGATCGCCTTGGCCAGTTCGCCCTCGAGGCGCTTGCGGCGCTCACGCTCGTTGCGCTTCCGCCGGAGGTCGGCAGGGCGGCGCGTGTAGATCTCGAAGCTGCTGGCCCACGTGATGCTGTAGGGGCCGGTCACGATCATCCAGCGGCTGCCGCCGTCGGAGTGCGCGATGCCCGTACCGATCCGGCCCTTGCGATCGCGGAACCAGACGCGGGCGCCGTGTTCCACGAGGCTGCCGTCACCGTCGCCCGACTTGCGGTCGTAGTCCTGGGACCCGGGGCGGCCGAGATCCTTGTCGGTGTGCCAGTCGGTAGCGTAGCGGGCCTGGATGTACTCGGCTGCCGGCAGCTCGCCGCGGCCGCGGCCGCAGCGGAAATCCTGCCGGTGCGGCGCTCGCATCGCGACGTCGGCCCGCTCGGCCAGCCACTTCAGGAGGTGGCGCAGCTCCAGCTCGAACCGGAGGCCGTCGAGGTAGGGCATACGCTTCCGGTGGTCGAAGCCGTAGCGCGGGCCGTTGCGGTTTTCGGACGGTGATCGTTCCGACCACCACCGAAGCTCGACGACGCGCCCGTTAACCTGGATCTCGGCGCGCAGATCGCCACGGGCGGCGATCCGATGCCTGGGGCTGAGGCAGCGGAACTGCTTTACGATGCGCGGGTCCGCAGTGACCTTGAACCCGCGTCGCGTGAGGTGGCGCAGCAGCTCGTCGAAGATCTCCGACTTGAGTGTCGGATCGTTCGCATCGGCCTGCCAGAGGCCGATATGCGTGTCGTGGAGGTTGACCTCGACCTTGCGCATCAGGCGGCCTCCGCCGTTCCGATGGCCAACAGGGTCGCCACGCGGGCCTCGACTTCGCCGAGGAAGGCGCGCACGGCGGCCTCGTCCTTGGCGATCTGCTCGTCGTTGCGGTGGAGGCGCTTGACCCAGAGGCGCAGGGACGGGGGCACGCTCGGGTGCCAGGAGGCGAAGTCGCACCACTTCCGGCCCGTGCAGGCCATCTGCCAGCGCATCTGCGGCAGGTACTGCTCCGGGATCGTGCCGGAGAGCAGCGTGTCGAGGTGCGTTCGCAGGGTCGGGCACTTGATCTCGACGAGGCCGAGATCGCCGACGAGCCGGTCCGGGCTGGCGCCGGCCATGGCGATGCTCGGGTGCTCGACGAAACCGATCTGGTCGACGTCGACGCCGTGTAGGAAGGCGTAGGCGTCGGCCGCCTGCGGCTCACGCTCGGAGCCCTCCAGCATCGGGCCCGTGAGGTAGTGCTGGGTCGTGAGCCCCGTCAGCCGTTCACCGACGAGCTCCATCAGGTAGCGCTCGCGCTCGGCGGTCGGCTTGCCGTCCTTCTTCACGGCGAGGATGTCGGCGATGCGGGAGGCGGTCGCCTTGCCGCAGCGCGCGTCGAGCCACTCTGGGCTCCCCTGGACCATGTCGGCCATGTCAGCGGCCCTCCTGCTGGCGAGCGCGGTTGGCCACTGTGGTCTTGATGGAGGCGAGGACCTCGTCGAACCGGGCGGCCGGCAGGTCCGGCACGCTCTCGACGCCGAAGAAGCGCAGCAGCCGGTCCGGCGGGATCTTGTGCTCGGTGAGCTGCTTGCGGATCTGCTCCGCCTGCTCGTCGCTGATGACGTCGTCGTTGCCGCCGGCCGGCGCCCCGTCCGTGTCGTGCGGGTCGTTCGTCAGCGCGATGTTGAACACCTGCAGGACGAGGTAGCGCCGGGCATAGGTGATCGTGGAGCCGATCCCCTGGATGGGCGTCTTGTTGGCCTTGCCCTGGGCGCCGGCGGTGTCGGGCGGGAGGTCGAGGTGATAGGCGCGCTCGTGCCCGGCCTCGTGGGCACAGGTGCAGGTGACGCGGAGGTTGCCCTGGATCGGCGACGGCTCGGTGTCGAACGACAGCGAGAAGCCGTGCCGGGCGATGATCGGCGCCGTTGCCTTGGCGATGCTCTCCAGGCGCGCATAGGAGGCCCCGGAATGCGAGTTGCGGGCATCGCGCAGGACGCGCGGCAACTCGGCCTGACAGGCGGACATCGCGGCGTTGAAGGCGATGCGCGCGCGCTCGGCCCGGTCCTCGCGCGCCATGACGAGGAACCGCTCGACGCGGTCCGGGTCGATGTTCGGGTCCCGGGCCATCCGCTCGATGATGGACAGGACAGCGGCGCCCTCGGCCGGCTGGACGGCGACCGATGCTGGCGGGTGGTCTTCGACGGTGGCGAGCTGCTGCTTGGCTTGGTTCACGGCGGATCTCCTGAGGGGCGGGCTACGGGGCGGGTGGCAGGCTCACTCCCCTGCCCGCTTGGCCTGGCGCTCCAGCCAGCCGCGGACCTTCGCGTCGTCGGTCTGGACGAGGACGGATTCCCCACTGTCGCGGACGAAGGAGAGGCCGAACCCGGCGGATCGGGAGGCGAGCGTGAGGCGACGCTCTCGGCCGGCCCGGAGCGCCGCGATGAGGTCGCCGCGCTCCCAGCGGGCGCGGATCTGCCCGACCTGGACGTGGACCATGCCGGCGCGCGGCAGCAGCTCGGCCGCCTCGGCGGGCGTCAGGCGCATATCCTCGGGCGCCGGCGCGGCCTGGCGCGGCTCGGGGGCGGCCAGCGCGAGGGCCGCCGGCAGCGCCAGGGCGAGGTCGAGATAGCTGACGATGCTCACGGGCGGGCAAGCTCCAGGAGGGCCCGGCGGCCTTCCGCGGGCATGTGGCGGAAGGCGGTGAGGAGGGAGCGCTCGTCGTCGGTCAGCGCGACGCTCTCGGCGTCGAGGCCGGCGATGAGGCTGAGATCGAAGCCGTAGAGGCCGGCGAGCTGGGCGCGGCGAGCGAAGGGCACGGGCTCGTCGCCGCGCTCCCAGCTGCTAAGCGCGGTCTGCGATGCGCCGAGCAGATGGGCGATCTCGGCCTGCGGTAGGCCGGCCCGCAGACGGGCCTCGCGGATGATGCCGGCGACCGTCTGCCGCTCGGACAGCTCCACGGTGCTCGGGATCCCGCGCGGTCGCGGCCCAGTGGCGGCGAAGCGCGGGCGGGACGGCGGGCGCCGGTCGATCCGAAGGAACGCAGCGTCGGAGGTACGGGCGGCCCTCACAGACGCCTCCCGGCAGCCCGGAGCCGCGTGCGCGCCTCGGCCATGACGATCACGTCGGTGCGGCCGTCGAGGTCGACGCGTGTCTCGGCGGTGAAGAGGGCGATGCCGGCAGCTTGGGTCGCGGCGGTCGCCTTCTCCAGCGCCTCCTCCAGAACGTGCTCGACGACGGCCTGTGGCTGGTCGAGGCCCGTCTGGGCGAGGAGGAGCTGCAGGTCACCGACATGGCTCTCGACGGCGCGGAGCGCGCCATAGAGGTCGGAGGCCTGCCGATCGCGCAGATGATGCGCGCGGACCATGTCGCTGTAGGTCGGGAGGCCGAACTCAGCGGCGTAGCGGTCAACCAGGGCGATGAACGCCTGATGGTCCGGGGCGGAGCGGACGGCGCAGCTCATCGCGCACCCGCCAGCTTGTCGGCGACGCGGGCGCGGGCGGCCTCGGCCCGGCGCGCCGCGGCGGCCAGCTTCGCGGCGACGTCCTCCAGGCGGCCCATGTCGGCGCGCTGTCCGGCGCCGGCGATCGTTGCCCGCTCCAGGTGGTGGACCGCCGAGAGCGTGGACTCGCTGATCGCGTCGAGGATCGCGAGGGAGGATTCGAGGCGCCCGAGAGCCTCGGACGCGCTGGGAAGCGGCTCGGCCGGGACCATCGCATCGAGGCTCGGCGCCGTGGCGAGAAGATGCCCGTGCAGGGCGCGGATCGGGTGCGGCGCGTTCACAGCAGGGCTCCGGTCGGCGACCGGCGGCCGGCCGGCGCGTGGTTGAGGTCGATGCGGACGTCGCGGACCGGCGCGTCGGTGCAGCCGGTGGCGGCGAGAGCTTCGGCGCGCCCGGCGTCCCACCGGCGGCGGTGGTCCTCCATCTCGGCGATCGCCGCGTTGAGGGCCGGGCTCTGGCTCGGGCGGAAGCGGGGATCCCGGAGGCTCGCCCGGCCGGCATCACAGCGGGCGGCGAAGCGGGCGAGGCTGGCGGCGCGCGCCTTGGCGGAGTGGGTCGCCATGGTCAGCGGGCGCCCCGGACGGCGGCCACGTGCTGGATGATGAAGCCCGGCACGAAGGGGCCGAAGCCGATGGTCAGCGATGCCAGCAGGCAGTGCGCGACCGCAGTGGTGGCCGAGGCGTGCTGAAGATTGTCGAGGTAGGCGGTGAGCATCTGGGGCTCCATCGGCTCGGTGAGCGGCGATGGAGAGACGGTATAACCGTGGTTGTTGGTTGTCAACTACCGGATTACCATCCGCTGTGGTCGGTGGTTGTCCACAGGTCGCACGCTACAACCGCAGTTGACTTACGGTAGAACGAACGAGGAACATCGGGGCCGGGCAATGCGTCCCGGGAGAACCCGATGAAGTCGCAAAGTAGCGTCGAGAGAACGTTTTACGTGGTGCAGAGCTTCACTCGGGACCGACAGGGTGTCCGAATGGACCCTCCTCAGGAGGCGCGGACCGAGGCCGCGGCGGTTAGACTGGCTGAGCGCATCGCACCGCGGAAAGCTTCGGTGATGGTCTTCGCTCGGACAGGCAATCCCGAGACGGGCGAGTTCGACGAGCCGCGCGTGGTGCGCAGCCTCGGCGAGGCCAGCGAAGAGGATCTGCCGTTCTGAGGGCTACCGGAAGTTCTTGGACACGATCCGGTGACGGGTCGACCATTCCTCACGGTCAAGACCGAAGTCCTTGCTCGGCGAGTACTGTCGCACCCGCCACTCGGTTTCTGAGGCTCCGAGATAGCGCTTCACGGTAGCGCGAGGCTCATCGGCTTTGGAGCTGTAGAAGACACAAGACGTGTTCGCCAGAACCGGCAGCCTCGGATTGACGAAGAGCGTATCGCCGGGCTCGAACTCTGGAACCATCGACTCGCCAACCAGATAGATGGCGTAGCCGTCTTTCACGCCTTGCAGGATCGGCGGGCGCTTGGCGCTACCGATCGGCTCGCGTTCGATGATGAGCGCGCCGGCTCCGCCTTCCGCCGCCGCGTATAGCGGCACGTCGCCGACAAGGCCGGCGGCCGCCGCCCAGTAGGCCGGATCACGCGCATATTCAGGAACAGGCGCGGCGCTCGCCTGCGCTTGGCGCTGTGGCGGCCGCGATCGACCGAAAGCCTCCTCCGGCATCGTGGACGGGTCGATGTCCAGCGCCTCACAGAGCTTCGCTAGGTGCTCGGTGCTGCGGACCTGGCCTACCTCGATCTTCGCGATGGTGGCCTGAGACACGTCGATGAGCTTGGCCAAGGCCTTCTGGCCCAAGCCCTTTCGGATGCGCGCCTCGCGGATCTCTTCGTGCCAGCTCATCGTCGAGAATCCTACAACCTTGGTTGTGGAACTGCTCGGGAATTCTGGTTGTTGACAACCAACAACCGAACCGATCATATTCCCGGCCATGTCGGACGTTCGCCCTCTCATCGAAGCCGCGATCCGCGACCGTGGATCGGAAGCCAAGCTGGCCAAAGCCTGCGGGGTCTCTCAGGCGGCCATCAACAAGGCCAAGCAGGTTGGGCGGTGCTCGCCGAACCTCGCCGTGCGGATCGAGAAGGCGTGTGGCATCAGCCGGCGCCTTCTCTGCCCCGAGTTCTTCCGGATCCCCGGTGAGAACGGCATTCCCGTCGAGGGAGCTGCGGCATGATGCGCCGCGCCCTCCTCCTTGCCGCGACGCTCGCCCTGGCCAGCTGCTCCGACAGCGATGTCGCGCGCCAGACGGTTGAGCTCTACGGGTTCACCGATATCGCGATCGGCGGCTACACGCCGTTCGGCTGCGCTGACAGCGACAGCTTCCACACCAGCTTCACGGCGCGCGGCGTCAACGGCGCGTGTGTCCATGGCGTCGTCTGCTCCGGCGCCTTCAAGGGCGCGACGCTGCGGGTGACCGGCCCGTCGAACGCCTGCCCTCTCCGCGGACCATCCGCACCGCAGTCGCGGGGGCAATGATGCTCGCGGCACTGCTCTTCCTCCTCAAGCTGATGGTCGTGGTCTCTGCCGGCGTCGCCGCCGGTAGCTTGCTCGGCTTTCGGCCGATCATCGCGGCGATCACCGTGCTGCCGGCCCTGCTGATCGGCTGTCGCGCCCTGGCGGTCCTGTGATGGCCGCCCCTCGCCTTTCGCCGCGTGCCCCTGCCGTCGCCAGCGTCGAGGCCGCGGCCTCGGTGGCGGTCTCCCTCCGGACGACCGCCATGCCGCAAGCCCTCACCGCCGCCGACCGCCTGATGCAGCTCGCGCGGATCCTCCGCTTCGGCGCCTCGGGGCTATTTCTTGAGGTCGAGCAGATCCAGCGCCGCCGTCCCGCGGAAGCGGCGACGGGCCGGAGCGCGGACATCGCGCTGCTGGCGCTCGGGATGCACGAGGCGGCGCAGGAGCTGGACCGCCAGGCGGCGGATGCGGACCTGCAGGCCTATCTCGCGCACCGCGCCGCGGGCGGCGACGTGCTGCTGCTCCCCCTTGCAGTTGTCGTTCGCCAGCCGGAGCAGCCTCGGCCCGCGGCGAACGATGCCGGCACGCTGAAGCGCGTCATCCGCGCGGTTGGCCGCCTCTTCCGAAAGGCGGCCTGAAATGTCGGTGCCCGTGCACATCGTCGGCTCTGCCGTTCTCGTCCGCGATGATAGTAACTCGCGGATCGTGACAGCGTCTCTACTTGCTGTTGCGCGCCTGTGCACAGCTTCCCCCCATTGCGCCGGGCTTCACCGGCCGATCGCCTGCCCGCACCTTCCCCTCCGTTTCGACAACGGCGGGCAGGCGTCCCTCATTCCCCATCGCAGCGGTCGCAGGCTCACGCCTCCCGCCAGCGAGCGACCCGGCCGAGACCATCGCAATCTCGGACCCTCGGCCGGGTCGTCCCTTCTCCTGCGCGCCCGTCCCTGCCGCCAAGCCGGCGGTCGCGCTGTGTGTCGTGCGTACCCTCAAGAACTCCCTCTGCATGTCGGCTCCCTCCGTCCGTGGTCGCAAGTAACCACGGGTGGATTTGTGGATGTGCAAAAGGTTTTTGCGGAAAGCTCAAATGCCGGACGCTGACGTGATGCGGGCGCGGAGCGCCTTCGACGAGCTGCTGCGCTTCGAGACGCGCGGCCCAGGCGACACGGCCAACGCCATGCGCCGGATCGCGACGCGCGCCGCCATCCCCTTCGGGAAGCTGTGGGCGCTCCGGTACCGGCCCCCCAAGGAAATCGCCTCGCACATCCTCGCCCGGATCGAGGCCGCCCACGCCGCCGAATGCGAGCGGCAACTCAGGAGGCTCGCCCATGACGTCGAGGTCACCGCCGCGATCGCCGGGTCTGCGCACCCTGCTGTGGCTGAGGCTCAAGCTGTTCTTCGCGCGGCGGCAGGCCCTGCTCCGCGCCGTCCAGGACGGTCGCCCGCACCCGCACTGGTCCGTGCGGATGCTGCGCCGCGTGTGCCGGGCCCGCTGGGTTCGGCGGACCTGATCGACCTGCCGCTGTGGCGGGCCGCGAACGAGGAGGAGTGAACATGTCGGACGGGTCGCAGATCTACGCGAAGGCGGCGCCGAGCACGCTCGCGAGCGTGACGAAGGACCTGGGGGACACGCGCTCCCGGATGGATGACGCCGCCACGAGCCTTGAGGCGCTGGCTGACAAGCTGAGCGGTGCGGTCCCAGCGGGCGCCGATACCAGCAGCCTCAACGCCTCCGCCCAGCCGGCCGGGGCGGTGTCGGTGCTCGCTGCGCTCGTCGGCGGCCTCGCAACCCCCGCCATGCGCATCGAGCTGGCTGTCTCGCGCATCCAGTCCGCCATCGGCTGACCCGCCACCTTCGGGCGGCGATCGGCGCCGCTCGGCCACCTTCAGGAGCTGAGCATGGGTTGCGGACCGAAAGACCAGAGCGGCGACGTGGTGCCGTCGGACCAGGGCGTCGTCATCGGCAGCCCGCTCCCGCCGTTCTCGCCGACGCACGTCTCGCACAAGCAGGTCGAGGCCTACCCGATCGCGGCGGCCGAGTTCCGCGCTGACGGGTCGGGCCGCATTGCCTTGGTCGGCGGCACCGTCGTCGACGTCCCGGCCGGCTTCGCCTCGCGTGGCGCCCCGACCGAGGGCGACATGCTCGTCCGGTACGGCCCGGTCCCCGGGCAGAGCGACGGCTACCTCTCGCACTCGCCGCGCGCGGTGTTCGAGGACGGCTACTCGGCGATCGGGCCGGCCGAGCACCGCAAGTCCTACGAGGGCGGCGGCCGTGGGCTGACGTTCGGGCAAGCCCTGGAGCAGCTCAAGGCAGGCGACCGGATCGCCCGCGAAGGCTGGAACGGCAAGGGCATGTGGCTCGCGCTGTCCGGACCGCTGGCGGGCCGCGAGATCTCCTTCGAGAACTTCTGGTCGAAGCCGTGCAGCGAGTTCGCTCGCCTCAACGGCGGCTCCGCGACCGTCCTGCCCTGCATCAACATGAAGACCGCCACCGGCGAGATCCTCATGGGCTGGCTGGCTTCCCAGTCCGACATGCTCGCCGACGACTGGATGGTCGTCTCCGCCTGATCCCTTCTCCGGGCGGCGCGGCCGCTCGGCTCACCCTGAGGAGCCGTCATGCCCCAGTACACGAAGAAGCCGGTCACGATCGAAGCGGTGCAGTTCCTGGCTGGTGAGCAGCGGTCCGAGCTGGCCGCCGACGTGGCATCCGGCCGGGTGCGCTACGTCGAGGACGGCACCGCGCTCATCGACACGCTGGAAGGCTCCATGATCGCCTCGCCCGGCGACTGGATCATCCGCGGTGTGAAGGGCGAGCTGTACCCCTGCAAGCCGGACATCTTCGCGGCGTCCTACATGCCGGCGTCCCGCGAGCCCGACGCCACCGGCAAGCCGGCGATCACCCGCGCGGAGGCCGATGCCGGACTGTCGAACGCCCCGGCTCCGCGCGTCACCGTCGAGGACATGGAGGCCAAGGTCGCGAGCGCAGAGTACTTCCGCTCGAAGACGCTCACGATCTGCATACTGACGCTGGCCAACGGCTTCGCGATCGTCGGCAAATCGGCCTGCGCCTCGCCCGAGAACTACGACCAGGTCAAGGGCGAGCGGTACGCCTACGACGACGCATTTCGGCAGATCTGGGCGTTCGAGGGCTACCTCCTGCGCGAGCGTCTGACGGCGGCCGGGGCTGATCCGATCAGCGACCGCTCGCCCGTCGTCGAGGAGCCGCGCGTGCCCCGTCACGGCGGTCACGACCCGCGCCTGCCGGGCAACCGCCCGCACCCCTGAAACGAGAACCGCCCGGCCTGCGCGAACAGACCGGGCGGACGATGAAATCCCCTGCGACGGGTTGAGCTATGAAGGCCACAAGATCTTCCCCCGATCAAGTCTCGGCCGCTGATGGCGTCGCTGCGGATGAACTTCGACAGTTCATCGAGCGGCTGGAACGCCTAGAGGAGGAGAAGGCCGGCATCCTCGGCGACATCAAAGAGGTGTTCGCCGAAGCCAAGGGTCGCGGCTTTGACACGAAGGCGATGCGGACCATCCTCCGCATCCGCAAGCAGGATCACTCCGAGCGCCAGGAACAGGAGGCGATCCTCGATCTCTACATGCAGGCCCTCGGCATGCTGGCAGACACGCCGCTCGGCCGGGCCGCTGTGAGCCGGGAGTTCGCCGAGAGCCGGATAACGATCTCCGGGCCCGGCATGGAGCCGGTCGAGACCACCGGCGCCGGCCTCGCCCGCGCATCGGCCTCGCTCGGCGTCGAGGCGCACGCGCAGCGCAACCGCCGCGGCGGCTCTGCCGCGCGTCAGATCGACCTCGAAGACGCCATCGCAGCGAGCCGGTGACCGCCATGCGCCGCTCGCCCTCCTCTCATGGCCCCGTGTTCGCGCCGCCCGGCCGCCGCGTGGTCGATTCCGTGACCGTGCTCCTGCCGGTCCCGCCCTCGGTGAACGCCCTCTACCGGCACGGCCACGGCAAGGGGCCGCACCGGTCCGACGTCTACCGGGCCTGGATCGACGGCGCCGGCTGGCGTCTCCAGGCCCAGCGCCCGGGGCGCGTGCCGGGCCCCTACGTCCTGCTGCTGGCCGTGCCGCGCTCGTCCCGCATGGATCTCGACAACTCGGTCAAGGCGGTCTCCGACCTGCTCCAGCGGCACGGCGTCGTCGACAACGACCGGAACGCGGTCCGCGCGCTGCTGGAGTGGCACGCCGAGCACGACGAGGTCGCCGCCACGGTGCGCGGCCTGTCCGACGGCGCCGCCCTAGAGCCGATCGCCCCCGTGCGCCCTCCGCTGGAGGCGGTGGCATGACATGGCACCTCCCCATCCTCGCGGGCCGCGCGCTCTCCGGCAGCATCTCCCTCGTCGTGCGCGCCAGCGCCGATTCCTCGCGCCTCCGGAGGTCCGAGCCGTGACCCACCGCGAGAACAAGGCGCATGCGCTCTCCGAGCGCGGGAACGACCTCTACGAGACGCCGGCCGTGGCCGTGCGCGCGCTGATGGCGATCGAGTGGATGCCGCGGCGCATCTGGGAGCCGGCCTGCGGTCCTGGCGCCATCGTGCGCGAGTTGTGCGCGGGCGGGCACGAGGTGCTGGCCACCGACCTCGTCGACTATGGCTGGGAGGGGCAGTTCTCCGGCCGCGACTTCCTGAAGTTCGACGCGGCGCCCGAGGGCATCGACTGCATCGTCACGAACCCGCCCTATAAGGACGCCCGCGCCTTCGTGGAGCACGCGGTGCGGCTCTGCCCGCGCGTGATGATGCTGCTCCGGTTCTCGTTCTACGAGAGCATCTCCCGCGGCTCCATCCTCGACACCGGCACGCTGGCTCGGGTGCATTGCTTCCGCAAGCGCCTGCCGATGATGCACCGGGATGGCTGGGAGGGCCCGAAGGCGTCCTCGAACATGGCCTTCGCCTGGTTCGTCTGGGACCTCTCCCACCGCGGCCCGACGCAGCTCAGCCGCATGTCCTGGGAGGACTTCACCGAGGCCGACCATGCGCCCGGTCCGATGCCGATGGCGGCGGAGTAGCGGCCATGTCAGTGCAGGCACACGCATGGGCTAAGCGAGCCCGGACAGGCAGCGGGACCCTCAAGGCGGTCCTGGTGGCAATCGCTGACTACGCGGATGCGAACGGCCAAGCGTGGCCCTCGCAGGAGCAGCTTGCCGAGGACACCGAGTTCTCGGTCCGGGCTGTACGGAACGCCATCGCCGCTCTGGTCGACGCCGGTCTGGTCGAACGGCGGGAGCGTCGCCGCAAGGATGGCACCCGGGCCTCGGACATCCTGGTCCTGAGCATGGGCGAACCGCTCAACCGGCACGAGATGCCGGCTGATGGCGAGCAACCGGCACGTCGTTCCGATCAACCGGCACGTCGTTCCAAGCAAGCGGCACGAGGTGCCGGGCTCACTACGTTTGAACCGTCACTGAACCACCAAGGGAACCGCCAGGTCAGTGATGCTGCCCGCGGTGCGCGAGCGCTGGACGGTGGTGGCGAGCCAGCTGGCTCGAACGCCGACCTGATCGCGAAGGGCAAGGCTGACCGCTTCGCCGCTGTCGAGCGCGGCGTGGCGCTGATCTGCTCGAACACCTCCAGGCCGGTCGACCTCGCCCGCAAGCTCATGGGCCACTGGCTGTCGATCGCCCGGGACGAAGCGGTCTTCGTGCTGAGCGTCATCGAGGACGCTGACGGTCGCGAGCTCGCTGACTTCTCGAGCTGGGTCGAGATCCGCCTGCGGAAGCGCCGCGAGGATCAGGACCGCCTCCCGGCTCTTGGCCGCCCCGCTGACCGTCCGACCGGCCTCGCCGGCCGTCTGATCCGCCTCCACCAACAGTCCCAGCAGGGAGCTTTCGATGTCGAGCCGCCTTCCGTCGACGCTAACAGCCCCGCTGCCGAGCCAAGCCGTGGCCAGGATCGAGGCGTGGCATGGCTGTCTGGAGGGGCATCCCGTCCATCCGACGCGATACTGCGTGCGGCGGGACAGGGCGGTCACGACAGCCGAGCGTCGAGCGCTCTGCGACGTCTCCGAGCGGCTGGTGGCTGAGCTGGCCCCCTGGCGGGAGGAAGCGCGTGGACGCGAGGCAATCTCGCCGGACCGTGTGGCTGTCGACGCGATCGTGACCCGGGTGCTGCTCGGATTCGAGCAGGGGCGCGGACGCGACGACGAGGAGAACGACAAGCTCATCGCGGAGTACATCTCCGCGGTGAAAGGGCTCCCGCTGGCGGCGATTCACGCGGCGGCCGAGCGCTTCCGCTCGGGTGAGACGCTTCAGCCCTGGTCGAAGCGCTTTCGCCCCTCGCCGGCCGAGTTCGCCGCGGAGGTGCGCGAGGGCCTGATCCCGCTCCGAACGCAGCTCCTGCACATCCGGCGCGTGCTCGAGGCTGAGGTCTACGACGTGCCGACGGCGGAGCAGCGCGCGGAGGTCGCGAAGGTGGCCGAGGCGCATCTCCAGCGCATGCGCCAGACCGAGCCCGAGCGCCGGCGCGCCGAGACGCCGGCCGAGATCGCGCGGGCGCAGCGGGCGAAGCTGGACGAGGACCTCGCCCGGCTCCGCGCGACGGGGCACGGGCCCGACATCGGCCGGCTGATGGCCCACCTCGACCAGCGCCAGGGCCAGGCGGGAGGCGCGCGGTGAGCCGGCGCCCTGATCTCTGGAAGGCCGAGCTGCGCGACCGCGAGGCCGCGCGGAAGGCGGCAGACGCTGCCCGCGAGCCGCCGGCCGAGCACGTCTGCGCCGAGTGCGGCATCTTCGGCGCCTCATTCGGCTTCGGTGTCTTCCGGAATCGCAGCGACGGCATGTGGTCCTGCGGCGACCCGGAGTGCCGCGCGATCGTCGAGGCGCGCGTGGCGGTGCCGCCGATGCCGGCCGAGCCCGTTCGGGCCGATCCGCCGACGCCCGACCTGTTCAGCCGCTCGGCTGCCTGATCCCTATCGTCTGAGGACACATGCTCATGTCGGCGATCCTGATCATCTACCTCGCGACCGCGTCCGCTTCGACCGGCATGACGATGGCGACCGCAGAGTACGCCACGACCTCGGCGTGCGAGGAGGCCGGGAAACAGGCTGAGAAGCGCCTGGGCGGCTGGTACACGACGGTGCGCTGGTCCTGCTCTCCGAAGGGCGACGCTGGCCCGGCGGCGCCTCAGGCCCGGTGATCGCCATGAAGGCTCGCATCGCTCTGACGAAGCCCGAGGACGTCGAGGTCACCGTGGCGATCACGATGCCGCTGTCTCGGTGGAAGGATCTTCGAACGATGGTTCGGGAGCAGCCCATGCATACGGAGGCCGGCCGGCTGGCCGCGGTGATCCGCGACCTCGTGGACCGCGCGCAGGCCTCCTTCGAGGCCGAGACGGAATCGAACGGTCGGTAGGGGATTGCTGACCCGGTGCTGATGGCGAACCCGCTGAGGATCGAAGGTCCGGACCCGCCGGCCATGACGTGCGCGGACGTGGAGCGGTGGCTGGTGGCGGCGTTCATGGCCTTCACCAGCTCGGGCATCTTCAGCGTCCGGCTGAACCGGCTCCAGCCGAACGACCCGCAGGAGATGCGGGCAACCTTCGACTGGATCGTGTTCTCCGCCGAGGTCCTGGGCGTCGGAAGCCCGGAGCGGATCGCGCTCCTTACCTGGGCCCGGTCGAAGGCTCGGCGGCGGATCCGGCGGCACCGGCGGCTGCGGTTGCTGCGGGAGGTCCCGGGCGGCACCGTGACCGATTACTGCGCCGAGGTCGGGGTTCAGCGGCGCACCTTCGACCGGCGCCGGAAGCGCGCCTGCCACCGCCTCGCTGATGCATGGAACGCAAAGGTCACGGGCACGCCGGAGTGACGCAGGCATAGATCACGCTTGCGTGTGTCCAAAAACGGGACGCAGATCAGGTGTCACGGATCGACGGAAGGTCGACCGCCTCAAGGGGCACAACCGTGGCAGCGTCCAGGACCAAGGCCATCTCCCTTGCCGGCTCGCCGGCAACCCACACCCATGTGCGCTTCGCTCAGCCGGAGCGGCGCCGGGATCCGCGCGGCGACCGGTACGACCACGCTGGAGCCTTCGACCCGCGCACCGACCTGTCGAAGCCGGTCCGGGGCAGGCGCGGCCCGATCCAGACGGCGGCCGTCGCGGTCGACGATCCGTGGACGCCCGGCGGCCGCACGCTCGCCTCGGTCAACCGCCGCGTCGACGTGCTGGAGATGGAGCGCTCGCACGGGCGGCTCACGGTCTCGCAGTACGAGGTCGGGCGCCAGGTCCAGGCGATCTTCGAGCGCGCCTCCGGCGCCCGGCTCGGCTCCATGGACTTCGGCGTCCGCGGCTCGAAGGACATGACCATCGCGCACGAGCTGTCGGTCATCTACGCGATCGACGACGCCCGGCTGGTGGCGAAGCTGAAGGACAAGGTCGTCCGCGCGGTCGGCGTGCCCGGGGCCCGATTCCTCCACGAGGTGCTGACCGGCCGCCAGACCTTCGCCCAGTTCGCCGAGGCCCGCGGCAAGGGTGGCGACCGCGGCACGGCCTACATCGCCGAGCACTTCCGGATCCTGATGGAGAACCTCGACGAGGACTTCGCGGCCGAGGGCGTCGCGAATGTTCAGGAGCGGTTCTTCCAGGGCCAGAAGACCGGCGAGGAGACCGACGCGCGCGGGCGGGCCGTCCCGACCGGCCAGGGTCAGTACTGGGGCAGCGAGGAGGCCCGCTACGCCCCGCAGGCCAAGCCGGAGGTCCAGCGCGCCGTCGCCGGGCGCGGGCGGGTGCGGGACATTGTGGCGGCGCGCTGCCGGGTCGGTGGCGAGTGAGCGTGGCGCTCACCGGCGAGGAGCGGGCAGTCTTGGCGGAGCGTCTCGGGGCGGCTCACGTCGAGTTGGCCCCTTGCTTCGCCGCCGGCCAGGGGGCCGGGCGCCCCTATCAGATGTTCGCCCGCTGCACGGTCGGGGACTGGTCGAGGATGTTCATCATCTCCAGCGAGCACTCGCTGGCCCACCCTGGCGAGGCGCGCACGAATGCCCTCAAGATGTTCGTCTTCGGGTGCCTCGACGCCGCCCCTCACCTGTTCCCGGTCGCGGCCTGATGTGCGGCAGCCTCATCAGCCATTCGCCGCTCGGCTGGCGCCGGGTTGAGCGGCCGCGTGTCCGGTACGAGCGCCTCAACCGGTTCGCGGCCGACCGGATGCTCGCCGCGCGGTCGCCAGCAGCTCACCGCTTCTGGAAGCACGTCTCCGATTCCACGGTGACGATCGAGGAGACTTGGGTTCGCGACGAGGCTTTCTATGCCGCTTGGCGTGGACCGTACCCGCCAGCCGCGTGACACCGGCCGGCCGATGCGCCAGCATGGGCGCGTCGGAACGGAGGCAGACATGGGCTGGATTAAGGTCACACGGGCACCGGGCCCAACCTGGGTTAATATTGATCACATCATTAGAGTTGGCTCTTCTGGTCAGGGCGGCGCGATGATCTACACGACGGCAACCGACGAGAAGGGCACGTCGTATATCGCGGTTCGGGAAAGCTTGGATGAGGTGATGCGTCTGATCCAGGGAACCGGTGCCGAGTTGGTCCAGCCGATGCCTTGACCCGTCGGGCGAAACCCGGCAAAACGCCAACGTCGCGAGACACATGCCCGGGCCGCAAGGTGCCGGGCATTCTTGTGTCCGACGGTGGAATGTAGCTCAGCTGGTAGAGCACCGCCCTGTTAAGGCGAGGGTCGCAGGTTCGAACCCTGCCGTTCCAGCCATCTCTTCGAACCCGCTCAACAGCTTAGGCGTTGCTCCGGCAGACGCGGGCGGTGTTCCGTACTATCGTGGCTCCCATGATCCTGCCGACCGCGCCCTCGGGGGCACGATGAAGCCCTGGATGGTCTGGCCGCTCATGGCGGTCATCTCTGGGCTGTGCTGGATCGCCGGGAAAGCCTCCGAGTGCCCGGACGGGCAGATCGCAATCCGGCAGGGCTACGCGGTGGCCTGCGTTACCGGCAGTTGGCGGTAGACCCATGAGCGCCCACGCTATCGTCACCGCGATCGAGGAGGAGAGCCTCGCGCTCTGCCGCCTGCGCGCGACCGGGCGGCAGGACGTCGACCTCGCCGCGCGCGACCATCACTGCCGGCGCATCCGGTCGCTGATCCGCCAGCTTCGGCCGCTGATCGGGACCGTGGAAAAGCGCACCTTCGGCCTGTCCGGGCGGAGCGAGAAGGGCAAGCCGTTCACCGTCGCGAGGCGGCGTCGGGCGGCCTGATTTGTAGGTCGATGCGGAATTACCAAGACATTTCCGCAAGAACCGCCCCGTCAGCGTAAATAGCGCACTAAAATGAGTGACTTACCCGCGATTTCAGGGTCGCGGCGAACCGCTCGCGCCCGGGGCAGAATAAAAACCCAAGAGGCCGCGAAGGCGGTTCTGGCCACCCGGGCGGTGGCCTACCTCCGGGTCTCGACCGACGAGCAGGCCGCTCACGGTTTCGGGCTTGAGACGCAGGAGCGAGCCCTCCGCGCCTTCGCCGAGAGCCAGGCCTACGAGCTCGTCGCGGTCATCACCGACGCGGGCGTGTCCGGCGCAACCCGGCCCGCCGACCGCGCTGGCTTCGGGGAGGTCCTGCAGCTCGCGGCCGACGGGAAGTTCTCGGTGCTGCTGGTCTACCGGTTCGACCGGCTCGCCCGCGAGATCCGGTACGCCGTCACCACCGTGGCGGATCTGGCCGAGACGCACGAGGTCGGCATCCGGTCTGTCACCGAGCCGATCGACACGGCGACGCCGATGGGGCGCACCGTGTTCGCGATCCTCGCCGGCATGGCGGAATCGGAGCGGTTCACGATCCGGGACCGGACCGCGGGCGGGAAGCTGGCCAAGGCCGGCCGCGGCGGCTTCGCCGGGGGCCGGGTCCCCTATGGCTACGCCACCGACCGCGCCGGCGGCCTCGTCATCGTTCCAGAGCAGGCGGCGGTCGTCCGGCGGATCTTCCGGGAGCGGGGCCGCGGCAGGCGCCCGCGGGCGACTCTCCAGGCCATCGCCGAGGGGCTGAACCGCGACGGCATCCCTTCCCCGACCGGCCGCCGGTGGCGGCACGACACGGTCGGCTACGTCCTCGACAACCCGAAGTACCGCGGGGCGGTCGAGTACCTCTTCACCTGGACCGGCGCCGAGCAACACGTGCTCCAGCCCGGGACCCACGAAGCCATCATCGGCTGACGCGAGACCCCCACATGGACAAGCACTACCAGGCCGCCCTCCACCGGGCGTCGATCTCTGCTGCCTGGAACGCGATCGCGCCCAAGCGCATCGCCGCGATCCGGTACGGCGCCGATGCCATCCACGTGCTGCACCCGACCAAGGGCTGGCGCCGGATCTCGCACAAGCGCCTCGGCATCGCGTGACCGCACGCCCCGACTTCACCCCGGCCGACGCGGACCGGGCGCTTCGCCATGCGCAGCGCCTCCAGCGCGACCCGGCGGCCCAGGCCTACGGCGACCAGCTGCGCCGGCAGGGCATCATCGGCCACCCGGACGCGACACCGCTCCCGGTCGAGACCCCGTACGACGAGGCCCGGGCCGGCGAGTTCGAGGTCCGCCGCTCCATGGCGATGAGGAACGCCCGCCCATGCTGATGCATGTCGTTCGGTTCGGCGCCGGCCGCTTCCGCCGCTACCTCGCACAGGCCGACACGGTCGGTGCCCATGAGAACGGCCACCGACCGTTCGTGTGGACGAAGGATCTGGCCCGGGCCGAGAAGTTCTCCTCGGCCGAGAGCGCCCGCGCCTTCGCGCAGAAGCATCTTGGCCACACCGAGTTCGAGGTCGGCGTTGCGCCGTCCTTCGGGCTGCCGACCGATGATCTCGGCGGTTCGCCCGTCGCCATGCGGGCCAGCGCCTGATGTTCGAGCTGTTCGACGTCTGTCGGGACCGCGAAGGCCGCATCGTCGGCATCGACATCGGCCTCGGCCCGATTGTGTTCCTGGTCGTCTTCGTGGCGTTCATGATGAAGTGGAGCGCGTGCTGATGCCCCGCCTCTGCGCCGCGATCTTGCTGGCCGGCATCGCCGCGGCGGCCCTCCGCCCGCGTCGGTCCGCCGCCTTCATGATGGTCCGCCCGGCCGCCCCCGCCGACGTGCGCGTCATGGCCGAGCGCCTGACGCTGCTCTTCGGCGACATGCCGTCTCGGGCGAAGCACTGATGCGCGGCGTCGTCGGTCTCCGGCACGCCGCCGGCATCCTCCTGGTCCTGGCGCTCGGCTGGGGCTGGGTGTGGGTGTTCGATCGCCCCGCGCAGGCCGCGACGCTCGGCTACCGCATCAAGGTCCGTGCCTGCCGCGGCTCCGACTGCCGCCTGCTCCCGGTCTCCGGCCGGCGCTGGATCGGCCGGTTCGCCTGCGAGGGCCACGCCTCCACCATCGAGCAGTTCGGCGAGGCCCCGCGCGGCCGCACGTTGTCGGTGCGCTGCGTGGCGGTCGAGGGAATGACGGGGGCCTGATGGCGAAGACGTTCTTCACGACCGAGGAGCTGCTCCGCTCTCAGGCCGAGATGGGCGATCGGCTCCGGCGCCTGCGCGAGGACAACCTCGCGAGCACGCTGTTCGGCCACACCACCTCGCAGACATCCGACGCCTTCGAATTCCGCACCATGCGGCCCGCCGAGGCCCGGCAGCCCTCGCGCTTCGACGGCATCGAGGTGGTCGACCTTCAGCCCGGCGCCGATGGCGTCTGGTCCGTCCCGGAAGAGATGCTGCCGTTCGTGCGGGCCCTCTGATGCTCGCCCGCCCTCGCCCGCCGGAGCGCCTCCTCGGCCAGGAAGGCGCCCTCACGGCGGTACCGTTCGAGCCGGCGCCCGAGCTGGACACCTGGGCGCGCGCCGCCTTCGTCAGCGAGGACGCGGTGCTGCTGAACGAGGAGCACGCGCACCTCCGCGAGGCGACGCTCGGCTTCATGTGGACGTCGGTGCCGAACGCGCGCGGCGGAAACGGCGTCGTCGGGCAGGCCGAGATCCCCTCCATCCAGGGCGGGAAGTGGGCCCGGGCGCGGTTCTTCCAGCAGGTCGAAGCGTGGTTCGGCCTCGTTCCGGATTTCATGATCACGCTCGACGCCGGCTTCGCGGACCAGGCCGACGACGCCACGTTCTGCTCCCTCGTCGAGCACGAGCTCTACCACTGCGCGCAGGCGAAGGACGCCTATGGCGCCCCGCGGTTCTCGAAGCAGACGGGGCGTCCGATCTTCACGATGCGTGGCCACGACGTCGAGGAGTTCGTCGGCGTCGTCGCCCGCTACGGCGTCGGTGCGGCGGCGGGCCAGACCGCGGCGCTGGTCGAGGCGGCCAACCGGCCCCCGATCGTGTGCGAGGCGGACATCGTCGGCGCCTGCGGCACCTGCGGGCGCCGGGTTTGATCCTGAATTGACGGATTCGCGACTGTGTCGACGCTCTCCGACGAGGTGAAAACCTTCATCGTTCAGCAGCTTGCGTGCTTCGACCCGCCCTCCGTGGTGGTGAAGGCGGTCAAGGCTGAGTTCGCCGAGACGGTCTCGCCGCAGCAGGTCGAGGCGTACAATCCGGAGCGGCGCGCCGGGCAGGGCCTGAGCGAGCAGTACCGCGAGGTGTTCCGCGTCACCCGGGAGCAGTTCCTGGACAACGCGGCGGCGATCGGCATCTCGCACCGTGTGACCCGGCTGCGCGCGCTGCAGCGCCTCGCCGAGCGGGCCGAGACGCAAGGCAACATCGCGCTCGCCGCCCAGCTCCTGGCCCAGGCCGCGAAGGAGGTCGGGGGCGTCTTCACCAACAAGCGGGAGAACGAGCTGACCGGCAAGGACGGCGCGCCGCTGGTCGACGGCGGGATCACCGTCGCGTTCGTCCGGGCGGCGCCCGTCGATGCGGGTTGAGTTCCCGGAGAAGCTCGACTTCCTGTTCGAGCCGGCCCGCTACAAGGTCGCGTACGGTGGCCGCGGCGGGGCGAAATCCTGGGGGTTCGGCCGGGCGCTCGTGATCCTCGGCGCCCAGCGCAAGCTCCGCGTGCTCTGCGCCCGCGAGTTCCAGAACAGCATCGCGGAATCGGCGCACGCGCTCCTCGTGCAGCAGATCGACCTCCTCGGGCTGTCGCACCTCTACGACACGCAGGAGAAGCGGATCCTCGGGACCAACGGGACCGAGTTCATCTTCAAGGGCCTCCGGCACAACGTCGCCTCGGTGAAGTCGACCGAGGGCGTGGACGTATGCTGGGTCGAGGAGGCCCGCACGGTCTCGAAGACGTCCTGGGACGTGCTGATCCCGACCATCCGCAAGGAAGGCTCGGAGATCTGGATCAGCTTCAACACCGAGCTGGAGGAGGACGAGACCTACCAGCGCTTCGTGAAGAAGCCGCCGACCGGCGCGCGGGTCGTGAAGATCGGCTGGGAGGACAACCCGTGGTTCCCCGACGTGCTCCGGCAGGAGGCGTTGGACCTGAAGGAGCGCGACCCGGTCGCCTATGAGACGGTCTGGGGCGGCAACTGCAAGCAGGTCCTCGACGGGGCGATCTACACCCACGAGATCCTGGCCGCGACGCGGGCGGGCCGGTTCCGGAAGGTCGAGTTCGACCCGACCAAGCCGGTGCACACGTTCTGGGATCTGGGCCGGGCCGACAAGACGAGCATCTGGTTCGCCCAGCAGGTCGGCTTCGAGTTCCGGCTGATCGACTTCTACGAGAACCGCGGCTTCGCGCTTCAGCACTACCTCGACGTGCTGGCGGCCCGGACCGCCGAGCAGGGCTACGTCTACGGGGAGCACTGGCTCCCGCACGACGCGCAGAACGAGCTCCTCGCCTCCGAGCGCACGATCGAGCAGCAGATGTGGGCCGCCGGGCACGAGGTGCGGATCACGCCGCGCCTGACCGTGGCGGCCGGCATCGACGCGGCCCGCCAGCTCTTCGCGCGGTGCTGGTTCGATGAGGAGCGGTGCGCGGACGGCCTGCAGGCGCTCCGGAACTACCGGTACGACGTCGACCCAAACACGCAGGCCTTCTCGAAGAACCCGCTGCACGATTGGGCGAGCCACGCGGCCGACGCCTTCCGCTACTTCGCCGTCGCCATCGCCGAGCCCCGCCCGGACGATCCGCCGGTGAACACCCCGAACGATCGCTACGACCGGCGCCGTCGCCGCGAGCGCGCTGAGACCACGCAAGGCACCGGATGGGCGGCATGACCGAGACCGACGCGCCGGCCGACGAGGCCGTCTCGCCCGAGGAGCAGGAGCAGCTCGACCGGGACGCCCTGTTCCGCAAGCTGCGAGCGTGGTTCCGCGCGGACCGGGACGCCTCGTCGAAGTGGCGGGCCGACGCGCGCGAGGACTTCGACTTCGTTGCGGGCCACCAGTGGTCGGCCGCCGACGAGGCCGTGCTGAAGGAGCAGGGCCGGCCGCCGATCACGTTCAACCGCGTCCTGCCGGTCATCAAGGCGGTCGCGGGCTCCGAGGTCTCGACCCGCCAGGACATCCAGTACCTGCCGCGCGAGGTCGGCGACGCGGCGCTGAACGAGGTGCTCACCGAGGCCTCCCGCTACCTCGCGGACGAGGCCGACGCGGAGGACGAGGAGAGCGACGCCTTCGTGGATGCCGTGATCTGCGGCGTCGGCGTGATCGAGCAGCGGCTGGACTACGAGATCAACCCGGACGGCGCCTACGTCGAGGACCGGGTCAACCCGCTCGAGATGTTCTGGGACCACACCGCGACGAAGCGCGGGCTCTCCGACGCGCGCCGTGTGTTTCGGGCGAAGACGATGGATCGGGCCGAGGCCGAGGGCCTGTTCCCCGACGCCGACCCGTCCGACCTCGACGCCGCCTGGGCGGAGGATCGCGACGGCGCCGAGCCGCACCACCAACTCCAGCCGGGCGAGCACCGCATGGACCGTCGCGAGGCGGCCGACGCCGGCACGGACCGTGTCACCATCGTCGAGGTGCAGTGGTGGGAGCGGAAGAAGGTCGCGATCGTCATCGACCCGCAGACCGGCGAGCCGATGGACATGGACCCGGCCCAGGCGAAGGTGCTGATGCAGCGCGCCGCCGCCATGGGCATGCCGCCCGTGCAGGTGTTCCACCAGATGAAGCGCGTCTACCGGCGCGCGTTCCTCGGCGCGACCGTGCTGGAGGAGGGCCCGGCCCCGGCCGGCGACCGCTTCTCCTACGCCTTCCTCACGGGTGACCGGGACCAGAACAAGGGCTCGTGGTTCGGGATCGTGCGTCCGATGCGCGACCCGCAGCGCTTCGCCAACAAGTGGCTGAGCCAGACCATGGACATGCTCAACCGGCAGTCCAAGGGCGGCCACTTCGCCGAGACCTCGGCGGTGAAGGACGTCCGGCAGTTCGAGACCTCCGCGGCCAAGCCCGGCGCCACAACCTGGGTGAACCCGGGCGCGCTGCGCTCGGGCGCGATCAAGGAGAAGCCCCTGCCGGTCCTGCCCGCCGGGCACTGGCAGATGATGGAGTTCGCGATCGGCTCCATCCGCGATTCCTCGGGCGTGAACCTGGAGCTGCTCGGCCAGCAGCAGAACGACCAGGCCGGGATCCTGGAGTACCACCGCAAGCAGGCGGCGATGAACATCCTCGCCACCGCGTTCAACGCGCTGCGGCGGGCCCGGAAGCACATCGGCCGAGTGCGGCTCTACTTCATCCAGCGCTACCTCTCCGACGGTCGCCTCGTGCGGATCACCGGGCCGGCCGGCCAGAAGGTCATCCCGCTCCTGCGCGACCAGACCGCGGGCGACTTCGACGTGATCATCGACGAGGCCCCCTCCTCGCCGAACCAGCAGCAGGTCGTTTGGCAGACCTTCGTGTCGGTGCTGCCGATCATCCGGGACATGATCACCCCGCAGGTGCTCCTCGAGGTCCTGCCCTACTCGCCGTTCCCGGACAGCTTCGTCTCGAAGATGCGCGAGCTGCTCGCGACCCAGCAGCAGGACCCGCAGGCGCAGCAGCAGAAGCAGATCGCCATGCAGCAGGCGCTCACGGCGATCGAGGAGAAGGCCGCCGGCGCCGATCTGAAGCGCGCCCAGGCCGAGCACCAGCGCTCGCTCAGCACGTACGACAAGGTCGACACGGTCGGGCGCACCCTGGAGATCGCGCACGGCACCCAGCAGACGTCGCAGGGGGCGGCGCCCTCGTCCGAGCAGCACCGGCACGCCTCACCGGCCCCGACGCCGCTCCCCGTGGACCGGGCGCCCTTCGCGATGCTGCCGCCGCCCGCCGCCGGGCCCGAGCAGTACCCGACCCAGGTCGGCTTCTAACCCGCAGGCCTGCCGATGAAGCTCGTCCAGCTCCGGATCTACTCCGGCGATCCCGAGACGCCCGGCGAGGCGGTCTACGTCGCCCCGGACAACGTCGGCATGGTGGAGAACGGCATGGCCGATCCGCCCGCCTCCCAGGTGTGGCTCAAGGTCGGCGTGCCGATGCTGCTGGTCGAGGGCTCGCCTGAGACCGTCGCGGCGCTGATCGCCGAGGACGGCATCCGCCGCACGCCGCCGCCGCCCCGCCCGCTTTCCGAGCCCCCGCGCCACCGCGCCGACGGCGTCTCCTGGCGCGCCTGACCCCTTCCGCCCGCCGGCGGCGCAGGTCGGCTTCCGTACCCTTCACGTCACGAGGACAGCATGTTCGACAACGATCTCGCCACCACCAGCGACAACGCCGAGGGCTTCACCCCCGAGGAGCAGGCCGCCTTCGACGCCTACGAGCGCGGCGAGGATGCGCCGTCGAGCGCTGCCGCGGCGCCGGCCGCCGAGGGCGCCCCGGCCGGTGGTGATGTTGCCTCGGCCGCCGCTGTCCCCGAGGCCGCCCCGGGCGAGGTCGTCGACCCCGAGACCGACGCCGCCACGGCCGACGAGAACAAGGGCAAATTCGTCCGCCACGGCGCGTTCCACCAGGAGCGCGAGCGCCGGAAGGCGGTCGAGAAGGAGCTGAACGACCTCCGCGAGAAGTACGCGCGCGGCGACGAGCGCCTGAAGCTGCTGAACGAGGCGATGCAGGCTCGGCCCGCGGCCGCCGCCCAGCCGGAGACCCCGCCAGCGCCGCCGAACCCCGACGAGGACATCTTCGGGTACGCCAAGCACCTGGAGAAGCAGATCGAGGAGCTGAAGAACGGCTTCACGCAGGAGACCACCCGCCAGCGCCAGGAGCGCGAGGTCGGCGAGGTCATCCGGGACTACCAGTCCGACCTCAACCGCTTCGCCTCAGCCGAGCCGACCTTCGCCGACGCGTTCCGCCACGTCATGCAGAGCCGGACGGCCGAGTATGCCGCGCTGGGCGTGCCGGAGGCGCAGATCCAGCAGGCGCTCCAGCAGGACGAGTTCCAGATCGCCCTCGAAGCCCGGAAGGCGGGCGTCTCGCCGGCGGAGCGCATCTTCCAGATCGCCAAGGCCCGCGGGTTCACCCCGAAGGCCCCGGAGCCCGCGCCCGCCCCCGCGCCGGTCGAGACCCCGGCGCAGAAGGTCGAGCGCGTCGCCGCCGGCCAGGCCGGTCCGGGCAAGTCGCTGTCGGCCGCCGGCGGCGCGCCGGCCGGCGAGGTCACGTTCGAGATGCTGGCCGCGATGAGCGAGAAGGACTTCGAGGCGTTCGCCACGAAGAACCCGGACAAGCTGGCCCGTCTGATGGGCGCGGAGGCCTGATCCGATGCGGCGCGCCTGCCTCGTCGTCGCGCTGGCGGCCCTCCTGACGGGGGCAGCCCGCGCGGCGCCTCCGATGGAGACCAACCAGCTCGTGGACGGCACGGGCGCGCCGATCGGCGTCGGCTCGAACCCGCTGGCGGCCAACCCGCCCGCGACCGGCGCCTTCAGCGTCGCCCGGGTGTCGGGGATCGGCACGGCCGGCGTGCTGGTGTCGGCCGCCGACCCGGTCAGCCGCCGCACCGTGACGAACACCGGCTCCGTGGCGTGCGAGATCATGCCGGGCGCCGCGGCTTACGGGACCGGCTACCCGATCGCCCCGGGCGGCTCGTTCACCTTCGACGCTGCCGGGCGGACCACGGCGGCGATCTACGCGGCCTGCTCTGCCTCGGGCGGCTCCGTCGCCGTGATGAGCTACTGAGTCCGGCCGTGCGCGCGCTCCTGCTGTTCCTTCTGCTCGCGTCCGCCCCGGCCCTCGCGGCGGGGCCCGGCGCCAGCCCGCCCGATCTGTCGGCCTACGCGACTACGGCCCAGGTCCCGGCACCCTGCGGCGCGGTCCCGACCGCCGACACGCTGCTGGGCTCGACCGGCTCGGCCGGCTGCTACGTGCCGAAGGATGCCTCGCGCCCGACGTCGGTCCAGGCGGCGAACGTGGTCACGAACGCCAGCGACGGATCCTGGTCGGTCACATGGGCCCGGCCCTTCACCTCGGCCGCGCCCGTGGTGCTGCCGATCCCGATCAATGCCGGCTCGCTGCCGCTGGTCTGCAACGTGATCTCGCGCTCCGCCACGGCCGCGACCGGGAAGTGCTGGCAGTCGACGACGACGACGCTCAGTGGCACGCTGATCGGGCTCCTCGTGAACCCCTTCGGCTCGCCTGCCGCCAGCGCGGCGGTGATGATCGTCGGCCGTGAGCCGACGCAGTAGGATCCGCTTGACCCGACGGGCGAAACACCGGATATCGCCATGGTCGCGTGACGTGCGGGCCTGAGGCCCCGTCCCGCATCCCATCAGTTTCCGACCGGCCCGCGCGCCGCACCCTGCTGTTCCCAGCGGGGCGCTTTCGCGTGTCCGGTCGTCCGATTGGCCCCCGTCACAGGGCTCGCCTGGCCGCGTCACAGCCTTCGTCCGCGCCACGTCACGGCGCCCGTCCGATCACCGTCCCCAACGGTCACCTGGGGCCCGGCTTCCGTCCGCGCGGCGACGACACGGCCCGCACGCACCCCTCCCCACGGAATCCAGCCTTCAGAGGCACCCCCATGTTCACGAACTTCGGCATCGGCGATCCGATGGCCCAGAAGCTGTGGAGCAAGAAGCTCGCAGTGGAGGCCAACAAGTCCATCGACATCGACCCGCTGGTCGGCACCTCCGACGGATCCATCATCCAGGAGAAGACCGAGACCAAGAAGGGCAACGGTGACCAGGTCACCTTCGGCCTGCGCATGCAGCTCAAGGGCGACGGCTTCACCTCCGACGACGTCGCCGAGGGTAACGGCGAGCAGCTCGGCACCAACTCCGACAAGGTGACGATCGACGAGCTCGGCCACGTGGTCGGCGTGAAGTCGGACAACACCATCGACGCGCAGCGCGTGCCCTTCAACCTGCGTGAGCAGGCCCGCTCCGGCATCGCCGACTGGTTCCAGACCCGTCGCGCGAAGATCTTCTTCGCCCACGTCTGCGGCTACACCCCGGTGAATGCGCTGCCGGGCAAGAACGCCCGGAAGTACAACGGCAACAACCTCGTCACGGCCCCGTCCGCCGGTCGCATCCTGCGTCCGAACGGCCGCGCCAACGACGCGGCCCTCGTCGCCGGCGACATCTTCACCCTCAGCCTGATCGACCAGGCGGTGGAGCTGGCGAAGACCGGCGGCGCGGCGGGCAAGGTGATGATCCGCCCCGTCGTGGTCGACGGCCAGAAGGTCTACGTGATGTACCTGCACTCCACGCAGGTCACCTCGCTCCGGACCAACACCGCGGCCGGCCAGTGGCTCGACATCCAGAAGGCCGCAATGGCCGGCATGCAGTCGAGCAAGAGCCCGATCTTCTCGGGCGCGCTCGGCATGTACAACGGCGTCGTGCTCCGTGAGGCCCAGGACGTCACGCAGGGCGTGTCGGTCGACGGCACCCAGGCCGTGGCCAACACCCGCCGCGCCGTCCTCCTCGGCGCCCAGGCCGCGACCGTGGCCTACGGCAAGGCCGGCGGCGACGAGCGCTACCGCTGGAACGAGGAGCTCTACGACCACAAGCGGAACCTCGAGGTCTCCGCCTGGGCGATCTGGGGCCTGAAGAAGACGACCTTCAACGGCGACGACTTCGGCGTCATCACCGTCCCGACCTACGCCGCGCCCGCCGGCTAAGCCTCCGCCGCTCCAGCCTGACGGCTGACCCGGGCCGGGGCCTCGCGCTCCGGCCCGTCCCGCCTTTCCCCCGATCCGTCTGAACAGGAGGTCCTCGTGACCACCAACGTCCCCCCCGCCTCCCCGTCGGTGCGCGAGTACCGCCGACAGGAGTCGCAGTACATCCGCCTGACCGTCACCTTCGCCAACGGCGCCTTCGTCCTGCCGGCCTCGCTCCCGGCCGGCGCGCTGATCACCTCGCTCCTGGTGCTCGTCGAGACCGCCTTCACGGCCGGCGCCTCGATGCTGCTCGGCACGAGCGTCGGCGGCAACGACCTCGCGGCCGCCGGCGACACCGCCGTCACCGCGGCGGGCGTGAAGCGCATCGACACCGCCACCCTGAAGGGCCGGCTCGCCGCCGACACGCCGATCTACGGCACGATCGCCGGCGGCCCGGCCGCGGGCGTGGCCACCATCGTGCTGCACTACGCCCCGAACAACGACGGCTGATGCACGCCGCGCTCTGGGTGCTGCACGCGGGCGCACACGCGCTCGCCGAGGCGCCCATCCCGGCCCCGGCCTCCGCGCCGGAGCCGGCCCCTCTTCCCCAGCCCGACCGCCAGCCCGAGCCCGCGCCTGCCGCGCCTCGGAAGCCCGCGCGCCGCTCGAAGGGCCGCCGATGACCCCGCACTGGTTCGCGCGCCTCGTCGGCGCCGTGCTCCTGCTCGCGCCATCGCTGGCGTCAGCTCAGTCCGCGCTCCAGCAGCCGATCGTCGCCGCTGGCCCCGGCGTCTTGGTCGATCCGCTGCCAGCGGCCCTGACCAAGCTCTACCAGAACGACCTCTACCTCCAGGGCCTGATCACGGGGCCGCTGCCGCAAGTGGTGGCCCTGCAGCAGCAACTCGCCACGCTTCAGGCGAGCGGCAACGTCGCGACCGCCTCGAAGCTGCAGACCGCGCGCACCCTGTCCTTCACGAGCGACGCAGTGGGCTCGATGACGTTCGACGGCTCGGCCAACGCCTCGGCCGCGCTGACGCTGGCAGCCACCGGCGTGTCGGCCGGGACCTACGGATCCGGTAACCTCGTCCCTGTCGTCACAGTCGACGCCAAGGGCAGGATCACCGGCATCAGCACCGCGGCGCCTGCCCCGGCCAGCGTGGCGGCAGGCACGGTCGTCGCCAACCTGACCGGCGCCACGGCCGTGCCGACTGGGGCGACGCTCTCGGCGGTCCTGGATTACGGCCTGGGCGCGACGCGTGCGACGATCCCGGTTCGGGGTGCGTCAGGCTGGTCCGGCGTCACGCCGACCCTGTCGGGCTGCACGTTCCAGTTCAACGGCACCGACACGGTCTGCACCTCCGCCTCACCCGGGGCAGGTGCGGTCCGGTACGACCTGAGCCAGGGCCTGACATCGGCCCAGCAGGCCCAGGCGCGCAGCAACGTCGCCGGCGCGGCTTCGGGCGCGAACACCGACATCACCAGCTTGAGCGCGCCCGCGCTTGGGGCAGCCACCGCGACCACGGCCGCGGCCGGGGACAACAGCACGCTGGTGGCGACGACGGGCTTTGTCCGTGCGGCCATCACGTCGGTTCCCGTGGGCCAAGTGCGCCTCGCCTACACCAGCACGACGACGCTGACCGCCAAGCCGTTCAACGGCAACCTGATCATGATCGGGGGCGTCTACCGGACGATCCCGAGCGCGGGCTTCACGTGCTCGAACGCCGGCCAGACTGCAGCGACGCTGACCTACCAGTACGCCTACTGGACCGGATCGGCCGTGGCCTGCGAGGTGGTGACGACCGGGCACGTCACCGACGCGACGACCGGCACGGAGATCAAGTCCGGCGACAGCAGCCGCACGCTGATCGGGATGGCCTACATGGATGCCGGATCGCCCGGCACCTTCGCCGATACGGCGACGAAGCGGTATGTCGCGTCGTGGTTCAACCGGGCATCACGGCCGTTCGCGACCGGCGGTGTCTCCGGCTCGACGGCCTCCCCCACCGCGACGGAGATGGCCACCTTCCGCGCCTCGTTCCTGACATGGGCGGACGAGGCCGTGGACGCCAAGGGGGTCGGGTACGGTGTGAACAGTACGGCGGCGGCTACGTCCTCGGCGCTGCTGTCCGTAGACGGCAGCGCGATCACCGTGCCGAGCACCTACTCCACGCCGGCCGCGGGCGGCTATTCCGGCCCGTTCAGTGTCGCCAACAGCGCCTTCCGCTCGGAGGGCCTCCACACCGTCAGCCTGTTCGGGTCCGCCAATACGGGGACCACGAACTTCAGCGGCGAGGTGAGCGGGATGGTGCGCCAATGACCGACGCTCTCAAGATCGGCCCGACCTTCGCCTCCGAGTTGTCGGCCGCCGGCATCCCGCTCGACGGCATCTCCTGGGATCCGGTCAACGGCGTCATCCTTTCCTGCCCGGATGCGGAAAGGGCGCGGGCCGCGACCGTGCTGGCCGCCCACGATCCCAGCAGGGAGCTGCCCGACAACCGGGTCAACTTCCTCGGCTTCATGGCGCTGTTCACGGCCCCCGAGCAGGCCGCCATCGTCAACAGCACGGACCCACGGATCAAGCTGTTCTGCCTGATGGCGGCCGGGGCTCAGTTCGTGGACCTGACGGACCCTCGCGTCGTCGCCGGCACGCAGCTTCTGGAGAGCCTCGGCCTGATCGGCACGGGCCGCGCCGCGCAGGTCCTCGCCGTCGGCTGATCTTCGGTCTGAGGGCATCGTCCCCTCATCCCGCTCCTCGCTCCCCGCCTCGAGGGTCCGATGGCCTACGACATGACGCAATTCCACCTCGGGCTGGTCGACAGCTACGGGGGCCGCCAACCAGTGCCCGGCGCTGTGGCGCTGGTCGGCGACAGCCGGCACTTCATCCCGACCTGGGACAGCCTCGCCGGACGGCGGGTGATCTCCTGCGCGTTGCCGGGGGCGACCATCGGCATCGTCGCCAATCTCGGCGGCGCCTGCGTGCTGAACAGCCAAGCCGGCGTCGCGGTCACCCAGGTCGGCATCAACAACGTCTGGGTGCCGGTCGACGACGCGCAGTGGCGGACCTACGAGGCCGACACCGGGCGACTGCTCGACAATGTCCGCGCGCAGGGTCCGCGCCCCATCCTTGCGCTGCCGTACCCGCCCGAGAACGGCAAAGGCCTCGGTGATCTTGGATGGCGGGTCTGGCAGCTCCGGGACAACATCATCCCGGCGATGAAACGGCAGGCCGCGGCCCGCAACGTGCCGGTGATCGACCTCTTCACCGAGTTCGCGCTGTGGGACGGCACCGCCAAGCCCGGGACGACGAAGGACGGCATCCACCCGTCCGACGCGACCCTCGCGCGCTGCCACGACCTGTACGAAGCCGCGATCCTAAGTGCGTGCGGCCCGGTCGCCGCCGCGGCGTGATCACCATCCTCTGAGAGCAGGCCGCGTCATGTCCTCTGGGCTGTTCCCCGACTCCACCGCGCAGGTGAAGTCGGCCTTCGCTGCGACCGTCGACAATCCGCTGATCCTGGCCGACGGTACGTCGAGCGACGACGGCTCGCCCACCCTGCTGCGGATGGTCAACCAAATCGTCGAGGAGCTCGACCGGCCCGATCTCATCGGCGCGGTCCGCAACGCGATCCGGCACGCGATCGGCTTCTGGCAGCGGGAGCGTTTCGCCTTCAACGACGGCGTGCTGGAGTTCGTCACCGTGGCTGGGCAGGCCGGCTACGGCGGCGCCGACCTCGCCGGGCAGAACGTCATGCTGGCGATCGATAGCGCCGTGGCGATCGATGGCTCGAACACCACCTGGAAGCTGAAGCCCGTTGCGCTCGCGAGCCTGGAGGCGCTGGGCGACCAGGATCAGGCCGGGCAGCCCGCCTACTTCGCCAAGTTCTCGGAGGGCTACCGGCTCTTCCCGATCCCGGATCAGGTCTACACGATCCGCTTTACCGGCCATGTCCGGCTCGGCGCGCCCGCGACCGATGCCGACACGAACGCCTGGGTCGACGAGGCCTACGACCTCATCGCAGCCTACGCGAAGCGCTACCTCGCCCTGCATCGCCTCAAGGATCCCGGCCTGAAGCAGGCGATGGATACGGCCGTGCAGGAGGCCTCGACCTCGCTGAAGGGGCTGGCGACCACGATGGCCGGTACCGGCGTCGTGCAGAGCTACGACCTGTGAAGATCCCGCTCCCACCCTGGGCGCCCGACGTCGCCTCGAACGACGCGCAGGCGACAGCGATCGCGCTCAACGTGTTCCCGCGCCCGGACGGGTACGGCCCGGTGCCCTCGCCCCGCGCGGCGACGCCGGCGCTGCCCGGCCCGTGCCGCGGCGCCATCGCGGTGCGCACGGCGGTCGGCGCCTGGACCGTCTATGCAGGCACGGCGACGAAGCTCTACCGACTCGACCTCGGCGCGCTCGCCTGGTCCGACGTGTCCGGCCCCTCGGCCTACAGCGTGCCGGAGGGGGATTACTGGTCGTTCGCGCTCTACGGGTCGACGCTGATCGCCACCCACACCGGCGCTCGTCCGCAGGAGATCATCATCGACGCGGCGGGGGCGAAGTTCGCCGACCTCGCGTCCACGGCGGGCAACCCGCCGCCCTTCGCCCGCTTCGTCACGGTCGTGAACGAGTTCGTGGTGTTCGGAGGGCTCCTCGGGAACGAGGCGGCGGTGCAGTGGTCCGCGCTCGGCAACCCGCACGAGTGGATCCCGGGCGTGCACGGCTCGGACATCCAGATCCTGCCGGATGGCGGCTCGGTCACGGGCCTCGTCGGCGGCGAGACGGTGGTGATCTTCCAGGAGAGGGCCATCCAGCAGCTCGTGTTCGCCCCGGGCACGGCCGAGATCTTCCAGCGATCCAAGCTGGAGAGCGACCGTGGCGCGGTGGCGCCCTGGTCCGTACTCAAGATCGGCCCGACGATCTTCTACCTAGACCGCGACGGCATCTACGCGTTCGCGGCCGGCGTCTCGGTCCCGATCGGGAAGAACCGCGTCAACGGCTGGATGCAGGCCCTGCGCGACCCGACCTTCATCCACACCTGCGTGGCTTGCCCGGATCCGACCGGCAACCGCGTGCTGTTTGCCTTCAAGAGCAACCGCGTCTCGGACACGACGCTCCTCGATGCCTGCATCGTCTACGATTATGTGCAGGACCGCTGGACCCAGGTCGACCTCACGATCCGACACTGGCTGCGCGTGCAGACGGCGCCGATCAGCTTCGACTCCATCGACGAGGACATGGACGCCGGCACCACGCCCTATGACTTCGCGGGCGGCCTCTCGGCAGACTCCGCGATCTTCTCGGGTGGCGTGCCGCTGATCGGGACGTTCGGCCTCGACAACCGGCTCTCGCTCCTCGAGGGCCCGAGCCTGGAGGCGCTGATCGAGACCGCGGACGCGCAGCTCGCCCGACTGCGCCGCGCCTATGCCCGCGGCCTGCGCCCCGACACGGACGCGGACACCTGGACGGCGTCGGTCGGCACGCGGGAGAGCCTCGCGGTGAGCGTGCCGGTGCGGTGGCGGCCTGAGACCGGGCCGAACACGCAGCGGTTCGCCCCCTGCCATGCCTCGGGGCGCTACCACCGGGCGCGGTTGCGGATCGCGGCCGGTGACGGGTGGACCTATGCCACCGCCATCGAGCCCGATGCGGTACCGGAGGGCTCGCAGTGAAGGTCCCGGCGCGCGGCGGTGCGCTCACCGCTCAGAACCTCGACCTTCACGGCGACGCCATCCGCGATCTCGCCACGGGCGGCACCAACGCGGGCGGATCGGTGACGCTCGCCGCCAACGCGGCCAGCACGCCCGTCGAGAACATGGTCTGCGCCGACGGCGCAATGGTGGTGCTGTCGCCGCGGAGCGCCAGCGCGGCCGCGGCCAAGGTCTGGGTGCAGTCGACCGCCAAGGGCACCTTCACGCTCGGCCACGACCAGTCCGCAGCGACCGACCGCACCTTCGATTACGAGATCAGGCGCCGCGGATGATCCTCACGCCCGTGCCCGCCGACCAGGTCGATGCGATCTGGCCGGTAGCGGAGCCATGGCTGGCGCGCGTCTGCGCCCGGCCGGAATCCGACCTGACCCTGGACGGTCTGCGCGCGCTGTGCCGGGCCGGCCAGGGACAGCTCGTGCTCATCGGGCCGGCCGCCGGCGCGTCGGTCGCGGCCGGCGTCACGCAGGTCCGCGAGCACGCCGACCGCACACGCTCCTGCTGGGTGCTCGCCGTCGGTGGCGCCGGCGCGCGGGCGTGGCGGGACACGCTCTCCCTCATCGAGGCCGGTGCGCGCCGCCTCGGCTGCGCCACTGTCGAGTTCGCCGGCCGGTCCGGCTGGGCCGGGCTGCTGCCCGATTACGACGCCTACACGCATTTCCGGAAGGCACTCTGATGGGCGGCTCTACCCAGACCCAGACCTCGCAGCAGCACTCCGAGACGCAGCCGTGGGCTCCGGCGATCCCGGGCCTGCAGGCGGTCATCAGCGATGCGGGCAAGCTGTACAACGGCGGCTCGGGCACCGGCATCTACTCGGGCCCGCGGGTCGCGCAGCTCGGCGACGATGCCCTGACCGGCCTCCAGTCGATCCGCGATCAGTTCGCCTCGGACAACGCCGCGCCGCAGGGCATCTCGTTCGCCCAGAGCCTGCTCGGCTCGAACGGGATCTCGCCGACCACGGCGCAGGGACTGTCGATGCTGTCGGCCGTCCCGAACGTCGACACGTCGCGGCTGTCGGGCCTCGCAGACCGGATCGGATCCGCGTCGAACCCGATCAACCAAACTGCCGCTTCGTTCATGAGCGGCGCCAGGGATCTCACCACCATCCCGCAGCTCGACCAGCTCTTCGCGAAGTCGCAGGCGCCCTCGGCCGCGGAGACGAACCTGTCGGGCATCGCCGCCGGTGACAGCCTGGATCCGACCAAGAACGCGATCTTTCAGAAGCTCGTTCAGACCTCCTCCGACAACGCTCTCCAGGCGCAGAAGGAGGCGTTCGCGGCGTCCGGCCGGTACGGCTCGGGCGCGTTCGCCGGAGCGACCACCAAGGCGGTGAACGACACGCAGAGCCAGCTCTACGCGTCGCAGTACAATACCGAGGCCCAGCGCCAGCTCGCGGCCAACTCGCAGATCGACGCCGCGCGGCAGGCTGCCTCGCAGCTCGGCCTCGGGATCACGAACGCGAAGTCGGGCGTCGAGAGCACGAACAACCAGCAGCGCCTCGCCGGCGCTCAGCTCGGGCAGGCGCAGCAGGGGCAGGAAGCTGGCGTGCTTGGGCAGGTGCTCGACGGCGACAAGTTCAACTCGAACCTCGGCGTCACGAAGGCCCAGGGCTTCATCGGCGCGGGCCAGACCGGGCAGAGCCAGGCGCTCCAGGCGGCCTCCATGCTGCCGGCGCTCGACGCCGCCCGGTACGCGCCCGCGCAGCAGATGCTCGGTGTCGGTTCGATCCTGCAGGGCCAGGATCAGGCGAACATCGGCGCGGCCCAGCAGGTCTTCGACGAGACCAACCAAATGCCCTGGCAGAACCTCGACCGCTACGCCGGCCTGATGGGCGGCATGGCGGGCCTGGGCGGCACGACGGATTCCTACGGTCGGACCCAGACCCGGACGCAGCAGTCGCTCGGCTCAACGCTGCTCGGCGGCGCCCTCGGCATCGGCGGCCTGATCTCAAAGTTCGCCGGCGGCGGTCTCTTCGGCTGACGGGAGCGCATAATGGCCTTCGGCTTCAACATCCCGGCGATGGGTTCGCAGGACGACGCGTTCGGGCTCACGCCCGACATGCTGGCGGCGATCCGGCAGATGGCGACGACCGGCGGGGCTCCCGGGGCTGCGAGTGCTCCTCAGGCCGCCGCGCCCCAGCCGGCGGCGGCTCAGCCGATCGTCCCGCAGCAGGGCTCCTCGGCCTCCGTCAGCCTACCAATGATCTCGGTCGAGGCCTCGAAGCAACCGACTTCCCCGGGCGCCGGGCAGTCCGGCGCGCCCGCGGCGGCGACCGGCGGCCCGATGACGGACCAGCAGGCGCTCATCGCGTCGGCGCAGCGGCTCGGCCTCTCGCCCGTCGAGTGGGGCGGGATCATTCACTATGAGAGCGGCGCCGACCCCTCGCGCTGGGGCGGGACCGGCGGCCGGCATGTCGGCCTGATCCAGTTCGGGCCGAGCGAGCAGAAGCAGTTCGGGGTCACCGGCCGCGAGAGCTTCCAGGAGCAGCTCCTCAAGGCGGAGCAGTTCCTGATCGCGCGCAAATACCAGCCCGGCTCGGGCGTGATGAACGCCTACTCGACCATCAACGCCGGCTCGCCCGGCATGTTCGGCGCGTCTGACGCCAAGAACGGTGGCATGCCGGGTACTGTGGCGGACAAGGTGAACAACCAGTTCGCGCCGCACTACGCCTGGGCGAACAAGTTCCTCGGCGGCGGCATGCAGCTCCCGGCCTCGGCCGGTGGTTCGAGCCGTCCGGCCGCCTTCGGCTTGTCCGGTCCGACGCAGTCCGGCGGCGCCGGCACCGTGCTGCCGGCTAGCGGCGGTGGCATGTCCACGCCCAACCCGCTCCTGTCGAGTGCAGCCGGATCAAGCACGGCCGCGGCGCCCAGCCCGGCTGCCGCGGAGGGCGGCCAGAGCGGCAGCTCGGGCGGCAGTGGTCAGAAACAGGGCGGCGGCGGCTCTCCGATGCAGTTCCGCCCCGTGAAGCCGCGCCCGTTCGGCTTCATGCAGCCCATGCAGTTCGCCGGGCAGAACCCGAGAGGCACACGATGAGCGACGGCATCCCCTTCGGCGGCGCGGCGCCGGCCTTCCCGGGCGGTCTTGATGCCGATCAGCTCGCGGCGGTGCTGCGCGCGATCCAGGGCAGTCAGGAAGCGCCGGCCGTGCCCGCGCCGCCGCCTGTCGCGTCGCCGTCTGGCATCCCGTCGATGCTCGGCGGCCAGATGCCTGTGCCGCAGATGGCGGCTCAGCAGGACGATGGCCCGGCGCCGATGCGGGTCCCGTCGCTGCTCGGGGCGCAGCCGCCCGTGATGGCCGCCGCCGAGCCGCAGGCGGGGCCGGCCGCGCCCGCGCCGCAGTCGACCGGCTCGCTGCCGGCCCCGGCACCGCAGGGCGGCCAGGAGGTCGCACTCGCGAAGCCGGTCAACGCGCCCACCCCGCCTGCGCGGCCGTCCGAGCTGTCCTCGCTCGGCGCCGGCATGCAGCCGGTGAGCAGCTTCGATCCGCTGACCGGGCAGCCTGTGTCGGGCACGCCGAAGCCCGTCGCGGCACCCGCGTCTGCGCCGGCCGGCCAGGGCTCGGGCGGCTTCGATTTCGGCCGCGCGCTGTCGCGCATGAACCAGTCCGGGCTCTCGGATCAGCTCATCGCCATCGGTGCGGGGATCCTGTCGGGCCGGAACTTCGGCGAGGGGCTCGGGCAGGGCCTGGCCAACGCGCAGAAGGCCGCGACCGCCGTCGCGGGCAATCAGCTCCAGCAGCTCAAGCTCCAGCGCGAGCAGGCCGCGCTCACGGGCAACGCCCAAATCCTGAGGCGCGCCTACCCGGACCTGTCGGACGCTGAGCTCGCCGCGATGGCGACGAACAGCTCCAACGTCACCACCGCGCTCCAGATCCTGCGCGATCCGACCCACGGCATGCCGAAGTCGCCGGAGCAGATCCAGGCCGAGGCCCGCGCGCAGGCGGCTGGCTCGATGGAGGGTGGCGCCAAGCCGCTCGAGCGGATCCAGGCCGAGGCGCAGGCGCAGTCGGCGGGGACGGCCGCGGGCAGCCCCGACAACGTGCAGATCGTCACGCGTCCGGACAACTCCATCATCGGCGTGAACAAGAGCAAGATCGGCGAGGAGGGTGCGGTGACCCCGATCGCGCCCGGCACAGCCGGCGCGCGGGTCTGGGGCACGACCGGCGCCGACGGCCGCTTGATCGAGCCGCCCCCGGGCACCCCGCCGGGTACGCCGGGCGCCTACGACGAGAAGGGCATGCCGCACGTCGCCCTGACGCAGGGCACGAACCAGCTTCCCCAGAAGGCGAATGCCGAGCTGGATCAGGCGGCGGTGAAGGCGATCACCGAGAGCCGGGCGAAAGCCGAGGGCGCAATCGGTACGATCGCCGCCATCAACCGCCAGAAGGAGGCGATCGACAAGGGTATCGTGTCCGGCGCGGGCGCCGACTGGCGGACGCAGGCTCGCGCGGTCGCGGCGCAGGTCCTGGGCATTCCGGACAGCTACGTGACCCAGTCGCAGCTCTTCGACCAGGCGGCGACCCAGAAGAGCGCCGAGCTGGCCAAGGCAATCTCGCAGTCCGGTCACACGACCAACATGGACCTCCAGCTCGGCAAGACGATCTCGTCCGGCGATCGGTCCAGCGTTGAGGCGGCCTTGCGCGCTGGCATCGAGGCGCAGGAGATCCTCGCCAAGAACACGATCGCCCACCACAACGCGAGCGTCGACCGGTTCGCGACCCCCGAGACCGCCCAGCGGGCTGGCTTCTTCAAGGTCGACCAGCCGGAGGTCTACCAGTACCGCCCGGCCGCCCCCGATAGGTCGGCGGTCGAGGCCGAAATGCGCCGCCGCGGGATGATGCGCTGATGGATCTCTCGAAGCTCTCCGACGACGAGCTGCAGAAGCTCTACGCCGGCACGCCAGCGCCGAAGCCCGAGCCTGGCTCGGCTCCGTCGGTCGACCTGTCGAAGGTCTCGGATGCCGACCTCGCGGCCATGCACCGTGGGTTCTCCGACGCGCCCACCGCCGGGCAGCCGGGCGACGCGGTTGCCGCGATCGGGCGCGGGATCATCGACGGCGTGCCGGTGGCCGGCCCGTACATGCTCGCCGGCGTGAACCGGGCCGTCGCTGGCATCCGCGCGCTGAAGAACGACAGCCGGTACAGCGACGAGCTGAAGGCGGTCGAGAATTTCGGGAAGCGGACTGCCGAGGAGCACCCCATCGCCGACATCGCGGGCCACGTCGGCGGTGGTGTTGTCGGCACGGTTCCCCTCGTGATGGCGGCGCCGGCCGCGTTCGGCGCTTCGGGCGCGGCGCTACCGGTGCGGATGGCGGCTTCCGGCGTCTCGGGTGCCGCCCTGGGCGCCGCGGATTCCGCGGTGCGCTCGGGCGGTGATCTGGGTGAGATCGAGAAGGGAGCTGCGATCGGTGGCGGTCTCGGCCTCGCAGGTCCCGCCGTCGGCGCGGGTGTCGGCAAGGCGTGGCGGGCGATCAACGGCGGCGAGCCGGGCATGCATCTGCTCCGTGAGGCGGCACACGGCCTCACGGAATCCGAGCTGGCCTCAGCGCAGGCGATCCGCGACGCGGCGGCCAATTCCCCTGGCGGCCCGGTCGGCATCTCGGTGGATGAGGCGCTGAACGCGGCGACGGGCGGCAAGGCCACGCGCGCCTCGCAGCTCGCCCGTGTAGCCGCCAATTCCGGCGGCGAGGGCGGCCAGATCGCGGGTGAATTCTACGCGGCGCGCCCGGCGCAGGTCGACAACGCCGGCCGCGCCCTGTTCGAACGGATTGGACCGGAGCCGACCACGCCGACCGATCTCGGGTTCGACGTCCAGCGGGCGGCGCAGGCCGGCGTCGCGCAGACACCGCAGGGCATGGCGCTGTCGCAGGCGCGCGCCGCGACTGGCCCCCGGATCACGCCGGAGCAGGCCGGCCAGACGATCCAGAACGAGTTGCGCGGGGTGGCCGACGGGCTGGAGGCTCGGCGCGCGGCGCAGGCCGACGTCGACTATCGCGCCGCGCGCGCCGCGCCGGAGACGGTCGGGATCGAGCGCATGGCCACGGTCGAGCGCCCGGGCGATCCCATCGTAACGGAGCAGCGGTACAGCCGCCCGCAGTTCAACGACAGCGCGCCGGCGCCGCTCGGCCCGCCGCCCGGCCGCGCCGACGGCGCCATCCAGGAGGCGGGCCCGGTCAGCCTCGGGCGTTTCATCGCCCAGAACGGCGGCCTGCCGCTCGAAGGCGACGTGCTCGCGACCGACCTGCACAAGTTCAACCTCCCCGGCCTCGGCAACGTCGCCCGCCAGGGAGGGAAGTCGATCGACAACTTCTGGCGTGAGCGGCTGATTGAGGAGGGGTATTTCCGGCCCGATGCCGATGGCGGCATGGCCCGGGATATCTCGTCCGAACTGCTGCGGAAGCTCCAGAACGAGCAGCGCGGCTTCCCGTCGTTCCCGCTCGGCTCGAACCGCACGGCCGGCGCGGGTCCGACTGCAGGGCAGCTCGGCGACGAGTATGCCGCCGCCCTATCGCACGCCGAGACCCGACTGAACGCGGATCTCCGTGCGGTCGGGCTCGACCCCGCCAGCGTGCATCCCGACCTTCGGTCCCGGACGCTCGGGGCCCTTATGCGGGGCGAGACGGCCGAGCCGCTGGACGCCTTCGAGCGGACGGTCGGAGCGATGCGCGAGCAGCCCGCTCCGCTGGTGAAGACGCCGACTGTGACGGAGGAGATCCCCGACGTTCGGTTCGGGCAGGTCGACCCGCGTCCCGCGCTGGCCACGGTCGCCGAGCAGGGCCGTACCGCCAAGGGTGATGTTCGCGGTGCGCTGAGCCGCGCCGGCCGGGATCTGCTCGAGCCGGGCGGCGAACTCGACATGAGCGTCGCCGGTCTGCTGCACGCTCGTGAGCGCCTCGACTTCAGCATCCGCGCCGCCCAGGACATCGGCGACGCGACGAAGGTCCGGGATCTTCAGGCCACGCGCGCCGCGCTTGATACGCAGTTGAAGAGCGTGCCGGAGGTGGCGACCGCCGACGCGAACTTCGCCGCCAACTCCGCGCCGCTGGAGCCGTTCACCGGCAACAACCCGCTCGGCCGCGTGGTCCGCCGCGACGACCTCACCGGGCGCATGGCAACGCCGGCCGAGCAGGTGCCGGGCATCGTCGGCGGCCCGACCGCGGCGCGCGAGCTGCTCGCCCAGCCGGCGCCGGCATCCCGCGCGGCCCTCGGCCGCCACGTCGAGACCCAGATCCTTGACCGGGCCGTCGGGCAGGATGGTGTCCGCACGGCCGATGCCCTGCGCGGAGCGATGCGCGAGAATGCCGACGTGCTCGACCAGCTCCCCGAGGTGCGCGACCGTCTCTCGAACCTCGTGTTCGCGCACGATGGGATGGAGCGGGTCGCGGCCTCGCCGCTGGGCCAGATCGCCCAGCGCCCGGACGTGAAGCATGCCACCAGCGTGCTGTTCTCGGCCGAGCCGTCCAGCCATGGAGAGATCGCGAGCGCGATGCAGGCGCTCGTGCGCAACGACCCGCGGTCGGCCCAGATGCTGGCGCGCCACTACCTGGAGGGCACGTTCAACGCGGCGACCGCCGAGAAGCGCGGGCTCCCGGCCCAGTACGGCGGTTCGATCTTCGCCTCGGCGGTGAGCGAGCACCCGCAGCGGTACCGGAACCTCCAGGAGGTGATGAAGGCGCTGCCGGAGGGCGAGACCCGCTGGAAGGCGCTCGACGGGCTGTTGACGACCCTGAAGGCGACGGCCTACCGGCCGCAGAAGGGCTCGGACACCGCCTTCAACCACGCGATCCAGAAGGAATTCGCCTCGGGCAAGACGCATGTCGGGCAGGTCGTGTCCGACGCGCTGACCGGCGCGGCGGCCGGGACGATCGCGGGCGGCGTAAAGGGCGGCATCGCGGGCGCCGCGGTCGGCCTCAAGCACGGCGTCGGGGACGCGATGATGCGGACCCGGATGCTCAATTCCGGCGAGGCGGTAGCGCGGCTGATGTTCGACCCGAAGGCGCTCCCGGACCTGCGCGCGCTCGCGAAATCTCCGCCCGGCAGCAAGAACGCCGAGCTGTTCACGAGCCGCCTGCTATCGCTCGCGAACGGAGGTGCCTCGCCGGCGCGCCAGCCAGTCGCGCAGTAGGGGGCGGTAGGCGTAAACCGCGAGCGCAAGCCAGCCGATCAGCATCAGGATGCCGAGGGTGCCGACCCCGATGGCGTTCTGCAGGCTGGTCATCACCCCTGGCACGAAGGCGTGCAGCAGGATCGACAGGAGTGCCATCACCCCAGTGAAAGCGAGCCAGCAGACGATGATCTGGGTGCGGGTCGGCATGCCTGAGCCTATCACGATCAGCAGGTCGTCTGCACGGTGTAGCCCACTCGCCGGCTTGTGCACGTGATCGGCTGGTTGAGCATAGACGGCTGGTTCACGATCGGCGGTCCGGCGAGGAGGCGCGAGCCGGCTTCGATCATCGCGCCGGATTCCGCTGACGCAGCCGCAGCCCGGGATTGAGACTCACGAGTGGCGGATCGAAGCTCGTTCGCCAGCGCCAGCTTCGCATCCGCGTCGCTCATCTGCCGAGCTCTGACACGCTCGGCGAGCGCGTCGCCGACAGCGAGATAGTGGATACCCAGGTCACTGCTCATTCGGCGGCCTTCAGACGCCAGGAGCTTCGAGCGGGTACAATCCCACGTCGCGAGGTAGGATGCGTTCTCGGCGGCACAGGCACCTTGGGTCTGGGCGACCGGTCCCACGCAGCCGCCGACCGCCGCCAGCCCAGCCAGCGCCACCACTGTTCTCAACCGCATGGTCGTTCCCTCGTCTCGGAATCAACCTATGCGAGCAGCCGAGCTTCCGTCGATGACGCGGCAGTCACACCGGAGCGGCGGTAGCGCCTACCGCCCGGTCCGCTTCAGGGTACCCTGGAACTCGCACGAGGCGCCGTGCCACATCGTGCAGCCGTCCTCCTCGAGGTCGACGGTGCGGAAGCCGGCGCCATACCGCGCGGTGATCCGGCAGACCTGTCCGTCCTCGGCCTTGCTGAATACTATGGTGGAGGGGCCGGTGGCGCGGCCCTTCATGGTCACCCCGCCGCCGCAGCCGCGGTTGCTCGCCGTCGAGAAGTCCCCGGTGTAGCCGCCGCCTGCGGCCTTCACCGTGGCGCCCTGCACGTGGCCGTCTTCCTTGTGCTCGAAGGTGCCGGTGAGGCCAGCCGCCACCGCTCCTGTAGGGATGAGGAAAGCGACGAGGGCGATGCGAGCGAAGGGCATCGCTGACGATAGCACGCGGCCGAGCTTGGGTCAGCGCGCGATCCACCGCGAATACTTGACCCGACGGGCCAAACCGTCGAAACCGTCACCGTCGCGAGCGCTATGCGCCCGACCCCAAGGCCCGCCATCGCGCGGGCCTTTCGCGTTTCAGGACGCTCCCGCACATGCCGATGTCCCCTGAGGTCGCCGCCGCGATACAGTCGGCGGCGGACCGCAACGGCCTGTCGTGGTCGCGGCCGAACTACCTGCCGCGCGTGGCGCAGATCGAGTCCACCGGCGATCCGAACGCCCGGAACGGTAGCGCTGCCGGCCTCTTCCAGTTCATGCCGCGCACGGCCAAGGCGTTCGGGCTCAGTAACCCGTTCGATCCGGCGCAGGCCTCCGACGCGGCGGCGCGCCTGACGGCCTCGAACGAGAGGTCGCTGACGAAGTCGCTGGGGCGCACGCCGACCGACGGCGAGATGTACCTCGCGCACCAGCAGGGCCCGACCGGCGCCTCGAAGATCCTGGCGAACCCCGGATCGACCATGGGCGCGCTGGGACTGGGCAACGCCGCCACCGGCAACGGTGGATCACCCGACACGCTCGCCCGCGACTTCAGCGCGAAGTGGGTGGGCAAGCTCGACAACGCGCCGGCCGCACCGGCTCCGACCGCGCCGGCCGGTCCGCCGATGACGCTGCCCGGCGCGACGGCGGCGCCCGGCAGCTTCGATCTGAACGGCCCGTCGCAGGGTGTGCCAGCCGCAGCCGCCGGCTTGCCGAACGGCGGGCAGGGCCTGGCTGATGCCGGGCTCAGCCTGCCCGGCATCCTGCCGCGCCTCGCCTTCGGGTTCGCACCGCTTTAGCCGATGAGGATGGCCTGATGGGACCCCACCACTGGAGCAAGAACCCGGAGGAGAACCAGACCTCCGACCCGAATGCCATGGTCACGAAGAACTGGCCGGCGAAGTCCATGGGCCCGGCTGTCCGCGGCTTGATGGCGACGGCGGCCTGCGCGCGCGATGACGAGCTCGGTACCCTGGTCGCGACGCTCGGCGCCAGCAACGTCTATTCGGTGAACACGAACGAGGGGCTGATCGACCCGGCGACCCAGGTCAACGGTCAGACGCCGGCGATCACGAGGCCGTTCACGTTGCGGCTCGCCTTCAACACGACGCTCGCCGGCGCGGCCGCCAACATCCCTCATCTCAAGGTCGACGGCTTCGACTGCGGTCCGATCCTGCGCCGAGATGGGACGGCTCTCGCCAACGGCGACCTGGTGAAGGGCGTGCCCGTCCTACTGCAGGGCGACATGGCGGCGGCGACCGATACGAAGGTCACGCGGGTGCGGGTGTTCGAGCCCACCCCGAGCGATCTGGCCAAGGTCGCCTCAGTCGGCCAGCGGGGATCGCTCGCGCTGCCGGGCGGGCTCATGTTCCAGTGGGACTCGGTCGTGGCCGGCACGGATGCCGGCGGCAACGCCCTGATCCCGTTCGGCATGCCGTTCCCAAAGGCCTGCTTCATCGTCGCGCCGACTAACGGCGATGGCTCGACCGTCCCGCAGGCGGTGGTCTCGATCTATGCCGGCGCGCAGCTCGGCTCGTTCGTGGTTCATGTCGCGGATGGCCTCGGCAATCCGGTCGTCAACACGCTCGTGCGCGTGAACTACATCGCGATCGGCAACTAGGGCCGGGCCGCAGCTTCGCGCCGAGCTACCCTCCTAAGCTCCCCTCCCAGAGGTCCTGATGCCCCTGCGCTTCCCGGCGCGGGCCGCCCTCGCGTGCCTCGCGCTCGCGGGATCGGTCCCGTGCGCCCATGCCGAAGTCGCCTCCTGGTACGGCCCCGGCTTCCACGGCCGCCGCGCCGCAGACGGGTCGCGCTTCGATCAGGACGCGCTCACCGCCGCGCACAAGAGGCTGCCGTTCGGCACCCGGGTGCGGGTGACGTGCGCCGCCACCGGTCGCTCGGTCGTCGTCCGGATCACGGACCGCGGCCCGTTCATCGCCGGCCGAGCGATCGATCTCTCGCGCGGCGCGGCCCGGGCCATCGGCCTGTCGGGCGTCGGCCGCGTCCACCTCGCCATTCTCGGCTGACCCTCGACGATCCGGAGACCGCCATGGCCACGTCCACCGACGGGGGCGCGTTCGCACGCCTGGACCGCAGCAAATTCTTCGCCGCGCTGAAGCCGATGTTCGGCTCGTACACGCAGGCGCAGGTCGACGGGCTCAATCACCTGCTCGACGTGTTCCTGGCCTACGCGCTGGTCCTCGACCGGCGCCTGCTCGCCTACATCATCGCGACCTCGTTCCATGAGACCGGGCGCCGGATGCAGCCGGTCCGCGAGGGGTTCGCGACCACGGATGCCGGCGCCCGCGCGGCGGTGGCGAAGCTGTTCGCTCGCGGAGCGATCAGCCGGAACTACGCGCTGCCGAACGCCCGGGGCCTCAGCTTCTACGGCCGCGGTGACGTCCAACTCACCTTCGAGGACAACTATCGCCGGATGGGCGTGCTGCTCGGCGTGCCGCTGGCAGACGACCCGGATCTGGCCCTTGACCCGACCATCTCGAAGCGGATCCTCGTCGAGGGCGTGACCCGCGGCGTGTCGCTGAAGGGCGACTTCACCGGCAAGGCGCTGGAGGACTACATCCACGGCGACGCCTGCGATTACGTCGGCGCCCGCCGGACCGTGAACGGCACCGACAAGGCCGAGCTGATCGCCGGCTACGCGCGGAAGGCCGAGGCGGCGCTGATCGCCGCCGGCATGCCGCTGGTCGGCGTCCGGATGCCCGACGCCCTCGGCAAGCCCGCGCCCGTCACCACCCAGCCCGCGACGTCTGCCTCGTACGCGCCGGCCGCTTCGGTCGCGCCCGCCCCGGCTCCGGCGCCCTCCCCCTCCCGCAACCTGTTCCAGCGCGTCGCCGACCGGCTGCGCGCGGCCTATCCCGTGAAAGGCTGAAGCCATGTCGAGCGGCCTCGGAAGCTTTATCGGCAGCATCGTCGGCGGTGCCGTCACCGGCGGCATGGGCCCCGCGATCGGCGAGGGCATTAAGATCGCCCTCCCGCCGGCGGCCGAAGCGGCGAAGACCTTGGTGGAGCGCCTCGTCCCGGATCCGGCGGCGAAGGCCGCGGCGCAGCTCGCGATCGAGGAGGCGCTCACCGCGCGCGACACGACCGCGACGAACGCCGCGATGGAGATCGCCAAGGCGCAGGCGACGGTGAACCTCGCGGAGGCGCAGGGGAATGACCGCTACAGTGCCCGGTGGCGGCCGACGGCCGGCTGGGTCTGCGTGGCCGGCCTCGCCTACGCCTTCGTGCTCGGCCCGATCCTGACCTGGCTAACCGGCATCATCGGAGCGGCGATCGGCGCCGCCCTGCCGGCCGCGCCGCTGATCGAAGTGGGCCAGCTCATGGTCCTGCTCACCGGCATGCTCGGCCTCGGCGTCCAGCGCACCGTCGAGCGGACGCAGGGCGTGCCCGGCGCGATGCCGGGCGGCACGAAGGCCTGACCCCTCACTCTGCCCTTCCCCGATAAGGGGACCGCGAAAGACCGCCGCCATGGATACGTCCTTCCTGTCGCCCGGGCCGATCACCTGGGCGCAGCTTATCGCGCTCGCGCTGTTCCTGTTCTCGGTCGGCAAGGGCGTCGACTGGGTCGTCGGGAAGCTGCGCACCGGCACGAAGGAGGCGGTCTCGCCGCTCACGATCGACATGGCGGCGGCCAAGATCGAGATCCGGTCGCTCGAGGATAAGCTGAACGCCTTCAAGATCGAGGTGGCGCGGACCTACGTGACCGGCGACGTCATCACCCGCCTGGAGCGGCGCATCGACGACATGGTGGTCTCGGTGCGGGACGAGATGAAGGAGACGCGGGAGGCGATGCTCAAGGCCTTCATGCGGCGCCCGCCTGACTGATCAGCGGCCCTCACCTTCCGTCAACGTCCTGGGCGCCCTGGCTTCGGCCGGGGCGCCCTCTTCGCGTTTCGGGACTACCGGTAACCGGTACCTACGCCAGCGGTCGGCCGGTCCGCGCGCTCCACGCCTTCGCGCGAGCCCATGCCGCGGCCAGCGCTTCGATCGCCTCGTCCCGGGTCGGGGCCTCCCCGTTGAGCGGGCGCACGCCCTCGGCCTCGTGCCCGCGCTGGCAGCCGGTGCAGCTCCAGGTCCAGGTGCCGTTCTGCGGGCCACCGGCGATGCGCTTGATCCGGCCGACGTGCTGGCCGGCTTCCTCGGCCACGAAGTCGTGGTGCGTGTCGGGAAACGTGCGGCGCCACGTGAAGGTCACGGCTCGGCGCTCTCGCGGATCCCGAGCGCGATCAGGAGTTCGCGTCCGCCCGGGGTCAGGTGCCAAGCGCGCCGACTGGTCCGCCCGCGGGTCGGGCGCTCCTCGACGTACCCGAGCTCCTGCAGGATCGGCATGACGGTCGGGTAGGCCTCGTGCCTCAGGCCGCCTGGGTTCTCGGCGACGGCGCGCAGGGCTTCAAGGTGGCGGCCACGGATCGGGGCTTTCGGTTCGGAGGGCATGGCGGCGACGGCCTACCGCGAGTCGCCGTCCTCTACGAGTCCACGGCTCGCGGCGAGGCGCCACAGATCCGCATCCGAGAAGATCAGGTCGCCGATCTGCCAGCGTTCAAGCTCGTCGCCGATCGGGTCCACCGCGACGCCGGCTGCGCGCAACGCCGTCACCACCTCTAGGACCGGGTCGGCCTCGTCGTCCGGCATCTGTCAGCTGGCCGGCTTGAACTTCGGGTCCCAATCCGAAGGCTGGATGCTCGGGATGTGGTCGGGGAAGTGCCGCGCGCAGGCCAACAGGAAGTAGCCCAGAGCGTTGTCCACGAAGACCTGGTCGTCTCCTACGTGCACAAGAAGACCTGGGCCATCCCAGCGACCCTGATCGAAGCCGCCGAAGCCCTCTCCGAAACCGAAGGGTGGCACGTACTGCTCGTCGCCGGGCCTGAACGGCACACCGAAATCCCTGCCGCAGTGCTTGGTCCCGTTCGCCATCCCGTCAATCGCATCATAATATGAGGGCAGGTCCGAACGCAGCACCTTGCGGATACGCTTCAGCTCGGCCTCGGGCTTGGTTGCTGGCGACGCGGTGCGCGACAGGTAGTCAGAGATGTGGAAGGCGGCGATCGCAGACAGATAAGCGAGCCGTCGGTCGCCGGTGTTCTGCATGAACTCCCGCACCGTCGGCATGACGACCACTTCGACGTATTCGGCCGGGGTCATGGCACCACCCTCGTCATCCCTTTACCGGATGGGCCAGCAGGATCGCGGTTCGGACCATGTTGCGCTTCCAGGCCGGCTTGTCGGTGGTGAGCGCCTCGGCCGCTCGCGTGTTCGTGCGGAGCGTCTCGACGAGGTCGAGGGTCCAGCCCTTCGCGAGCGGGTAGGCCTCAGTCGCGAGATCGGCGAGCACCGCGTCGACCGCAGCGTCAATCTCCTGGTCGGTGATCTCGGCGGCCTTGCGCAGCTCGGAGACGGTCGCGGGTTCTTTCGCCATGGTGCAGCGCAAAATCCGGGGTTCTTGGAGAATAACCGGAGACCTGAGCTGCCAAGTCGTCGGAAATTCGCGCTAAGTCATTGCGAACAATGGTGGGCGGTGAGGGACTCGAACCCCCGACCCTCTCCGTGTAAAGGAGACGCTCTACCAACTGAGCTAACCGCCCGGCTGGCGACCGTTACGGCATGGTCCCGGTCCGGTGCAAGGGTCCGCACCCCGGATCCTTATCAGGGGTCGATGAGCTGCGTCGCCAGCGCGGTTGTCAGGCCGATGCTCTCGACAGGGTCAGGCCTCGACGGGGCCTGCCCGAATGCGCCCGCGGCCAGAACCGCGCGGGTCCCCGCCTCGACCGAGCAGATCACCGGAACGGGAACCTGCGGGGCGATCCGCGCGGCGAGCCCGGCCAGACCGGCACCGCCCAGGATGACCGACTCGGCGCCGGCCCCCGCGCAGGCGCGGCAGGCTTCGGCGAGGATCTCCAGGGCCGCGTCCGGGTCACGGGCGATGGTGCCGCCGCTCGGAGCCACCGTGCGGAGGGCCGCGAGGGCGTCGGCGAGGCCGAGCGCCGCCACGAACTCCCGCAGCATCGGCTCCCAGGCCGCGCCCCCGGTGACGATCCCGAAGCGACCGGACGCAGCGGCCTCGCGGCAGGCCGCCTCTGCCATGCCGATGACCGGTACCCGCGACAGCTCACGCAGGGCGAGGAGGCCCGGATCACCGAAGCAGGCCAGGTAGACCGCATCGCAGCCGGCGCCGTGCTCCGCGAGAGCGTCGAGGGCCGCGTGGCCGGCGATCGCCGCCGCCGCCCGGCTCGCGATGTAGCGGGCTCCGAACCGGCCGGTGACGGCGCGCAGCTCCGCACGGCCGCCGAGCTGAGTGCGGACATGGCCGGCGACGAGATCGGTGACGTGCGCACTCGTGTTCGGGTTGATCAGCAGGATGCGCATCCGGGCCTCCGCGCTCGCGTCCGCGCATGAAAAAGCCCCCGGGGCTCGGGGCACCGGGGGCTCGTCTCAATCGATCGGTCGGCTCAGTGCGCCACGAAGGCGGCGCCGTCCTCTTCGGTCCGGGCGGGCTTGGCCACCGGGAGCGGCTCCTCCCACTCGATTGCGACCGGCTGGCGGACCAGCGCCTTCTCCAGCACCTGATCCATCCGCGACACGGGCACGATCTCCAGCCCGTTCTTCACGCTGTCGGGCACCTCGGCGATGTCCTTGGCGTTCTCCTCGGGGATCAGCACCGTCTTGATGCCGCCGCGCAGCGCGGCGAGCAGCTTCTCCTTCAGGCCGCCGATCGGCAGGACCCGGCCGCGGAGCGTCACCTCGCCGGTCATCGCGACGTCGCGACGGACCGGGATCCCGGTGAGCGTCGAGATGATCGCGGTGGCCATGGCGATGCCGGCCGACGGACCGTCCTTCGGGGTCGCCCCTTCCGGAACGTGGACGTGGATGTCGCGGCGGTCGAACAGCGGCGGCTCGATCCCGAAGTCGATCGCCCGGGAGCGGACGTAGCTCGCCGCCGCCGAGATCGACTCCTTCATCACGTCCTTCAGGTTGCCGGTGACCGTCATCTTGCCCTTACCGGGCATCATGACGCCCTCGATCGTCAGCAACTCGCCGCCGACCTCGGTCCAGGCCAGACCCGTCACCACGCCGACCTGATCGTCCGCGTCGATCTCGCCGTAGCGGAACTTCGGCGGGCCGAGGAAGACCGGAAGGGTGTCCGGGGTCACCGCGACCGACTTGGTCTTGGTGATCAGGATCTCCTTCACCGCCTTGCGGATCAGGTTGGACAGCTCGCGCTCCAGGTTGCGGACGCCGGCCTCCCGCGTGTAGCGGCGGACCAGCATCATCAAGCCATCGTCGTCGATCGACCACTCGTGCGTCCCGAGGCCGTGCTTCTTCAGGGCGTTCGGGATCAGGTGCTTGCGCGCGATCTCGACCTTCTCCTCCTCGGTGTACCCGGCGATGCGGATCACCTCCATCCGGTCCATGAGCGGGCCCGGGATGTTGAGGGTGTTGGCCGTGGTCACGAACATCACGTTCGAGAGGTCGTAATCCACCTCCAGGTAGTGGTCGTTGAAGGTGCTGTTCTGCTCAGGATCGAGAACCTCGAGGAGCGCCGCCGACGGATCGCCGCGGAAGTCCATGCCCATCTTGTCGATCTCGTCGAGCAGGATGAGCGGGTTCGAGGTCTTGGCCTTGCGCATCGACTGCACGATCTTGCCGGGCATCGAGCCGATATAGGTCCGGCGGTGACCGCGGATCTCGGCCTCGTCGCGCACGCCGCCGAGCGACATCCGGACGAACTCGCGACCCGTCGCCTTGGCGATGGACTTGCCGAGCGAGGTCTTGCCGACGCCGGGAGGACCGACGAGGCACAGGATCGGGCCGGTGAGCTTGTTCGCGCGCTGCTGCACCGCGAGGTACTCGACGATCCGCTCCTTGACCTTGTCGAGGCCGAAATGATCCTCATCGAGCAGCGCCTGGGCGCCGAGCAGGTCCTTCTTGATCTTCGAGCGCTTGCCCCACGGGATGCCGAGCATCCAGTCGAGGTAGTTGCGCACGACGGTCGCCTCGGCCGACATCGGCGACATCTGGCGCAGCTTCTTCAGCTCGGCCGTCGCCTTGTCGCGGGCCTCCTTGGAGAGCTTGGTCTTCTCGATCTTCTCTTCCAGTTCGGCCAGCTCGTCGCGGCCGTCCTCGGAGTCGCCCAGCTCCTTCTGGATCGCCTTCATCTGCTCGTTCAGGTAGTACTCGCGCTGGGTCTTCTCCATCTGCCGCTTGACGCGGGTCCGGATGCGCTTCTCCACCTGGAGCACGGAGATCTCGCTCTCCATCAGCGACAGCACGCGCTCGAGGCGCTGCGCCACCGTGGGGGTCTCCAGGATGCCCTGCTTGTCGGAGATCTTGACGAGCAGGTGCGAGCCGATCGTGTCGGCGAGCTTGGACGGCTCGTCGATCTGGGTCACGGCGGAGACGACCTCGGGCGAGATCTTCTTGTTCAGCTTGACGTAGTTCTCGAACTCCGAGAGCACCGAGCGCGCGAGCGCCTCGGCCTCGACGCGGTCGCCGAGCTCGTCGTGGAGCGCCTCGGCGGTCGCCTCGTAGAACTCGTCCGAGCGGGTGAAGTCGACGACCTTGGCGCGGCCGACACCCTCGACCAGCACCTTCACGGTGCCGTCGGGCAGCTTCAGCAACTGGAGCACCGAGGCGAGCGTGCCGATCTTGTAGATGGCGTCGGTCGCCGGGTCGTCGTCGCCCGCGTTGATCTGGGTGGCGAGCAGGATGTGGCGGTCGGTGCGGACGGCCTCCTCGAGGGCGCGGATCGACTTCTCGCGGCCCACGAACAGGGGCACGATCATGTGCGGGAAGACGACGATGTCGCGCAGGGGGAGGACGGCGTAGGTGCCCGTCGAACCCGGGACCACCGGCTGGCGCGATTTCGACTGTGACATGTGACTTCCTCTCAGGGACGCCCGGGTTCGGCGCCCCCATGAACGGAGCGCGCCTACAGCCGGGTGCCGACCGGGCCGCGAGGGTCGGATTTCGCTAACTTTGCGGCTGGCGACGCGGACCGGACCTCGAAGGAGCGTGCGGCCACCGCGCTGAGCCTGAGGTGGCTGCGAGGAAGCGCGTTTTCAAGGCGATCCCCGCAGCGCGCCCGGCCTGGGCCGGGCGCCTGATGCAACCCTGCCGAGTGCCTACGCGCTGACGCTCGCGGGCGTGTCCTTGTTGCGGTCGCCGTGGATGTAGAGGGGGCGCGACTTGCCCTCCACCACCTCCGGACCGATGACCACCTGCTCCACGGACTCGAGGCCCGGCAGGTCGTACATCGTGTCGAGCAGGATCGTCTCCAGGATGGAGCGCAGGCCGCGGGCGCCGGTCTTGCGCTCGATCGCCTTGCGGGCGACGAGCGACAGCGCCTCGTCCTGGAACGTCAGGTCGACGTTCTCCATCTCGAACAGCCGCTGGTACTGCTTGACCAGGGCGTTCTTCGGCTCCTGCAGGATCTTCTTCAGCGCGGCCTCGTCGAGGTCCTCCAGGGTCGCCAGGACCGGCAGACGGCCGACGAACTCGGGGATGAGGCCGAACTTCAGCAGGTCTTCCGGCTCGACCGAGCGGAAGATCTCGCCGGTGCGGCGGTCGTCCGGGGCCTGCACGGTCGCGCCGAAGCCGATCGAGGTGCCCTTGCCGCGCTGGGAGATGATCCGCTCCAGCCCCGCGAAGGCGCCGCCGCAGATGAACAGGATGTTGGTGGTGTCGACCTGCAGGAATTCCTGCTGCGGGTGCTTCCTTCCGCCCTGGGGCGGGACGGAGGCGACCGTGCCCTCCATGATCTTCAGGAGCGCCTGCTGCACGCCCTCGCCCGACACGTCGCGGGTGATCGACGGGTTGTCGGACTTCCGGGAGATCTTGTCGATCTCGTCGATGTAGACGATGCCGCGCTGGGCCCGCTCGACGTTGTAGTCCGAGGCCTGGAGCAGCTTGAGGATGATGTTCTCGACGTCCTCACCGACGTAGCCGGCCTCGGTCAGCGTCGTGGCGTCCGCCATGGTGAACGGCACGTCGAGGATCCGGGCCAGCGTCTGCGCGAGCAGGGTCTTGCCCGAGCCGGTCGGCCCGATCAGCATGATGTTGGACTTGGCCAGCTCGACGTCGTTGTGCTTCGTCGCGTGGGCGAGCCGCTTGTAGTGGTTGTGCACCGCGACCGAGAGGACCTTCTTGGCGAAGTCCTGGCCGATGACGTAGTCGTCGAGGACGCGGCGGATCTCCTTGGGGGTCGGCACGCCGTCGCGGCTCTTCACCAGCGAGGATTTCGACTCCTCGCGGATGATGTCCATGCACAGCTCGACGCACTCGTCGCAGATGAACACCGTGGGGCCGGCGATCAGCTTGCGGACCTCGTGCTGGCTCTTGCCGCAGAACGAGCAATACAGCGTGCTCTTCGAGTCGTTGCCGCCAGTCTTGCTCATATCGGTCTCCGATTCCTCGCGTCCGCCGCCGGCAAGGGGCGGACGCGCATCGCATGAATGTAGGGGGCCCGTTTAAAGAAACAGTGTGCTGCGCGCCTTTGACCGAAGGGCCCGAACCTCGATGCAAACACGCTGCCGCGGCGGGATCAAGGCCGCGCCGCGGCGGTCAGGCGACGCGGGCCGGTCAGGCGGCCGCCGGCTCGGGACGCTTCTCGATCACCTCGTCGATGAGCCCGAACTCCTTGGCCGCGTCGGCGGTCATGAAGTTGTCGCGCTCCAGCGCCGTGTGGATCGTGTCGTAGTCGCGGCCGGTGTGCTTCACGTAGATCTCGTTCAGGCGCCGCTTCAGCGCCTCGATCTCGCGGGCGTGGATCAGGATGTCGGTCGCCTGGCCCTGGAAGCCGCCGGACGGCTGGTGGACCATGATCCGGGCGTTCGGCAGGGCGAAGCGGTGGCCCGGCTCGCCGGCGGTGAGCAGCAGGGAGCCCATCGAGGCGGCCTGGCCGACGCAGAGGGTCGTCACCGGGCAGCGGATGAACTGCATCGTGTCGTAGATCGACAGGCCCGAGGTGACCACGCCGCCGGGGGAGTTGATGTAGAAGGAGATTTCCTTCTTCGGGTTCTCCGCCTCGAGGAAGAGCAGCTGCGCCACGATCAGCGACGCGCCGTAATCCTCCACGGGGCCGGTGAGGAAGATGATGCGCTCGCGGAGCAGGCGGGAGTAGATGTCGAAGGCGCGCTCGCCGCGGCTCGACTGCTCGACGACCATCGGCACGAGCGCGTTGTTGTAGACGTCGATCGGATCTCTCATCTCATCCTGCCCCGGAGTGAGGCCCGGGGCTGCCGCGAATCAGGGCAGCCCCGGGCATGTCAGCGAACACCGGCGATGCTTAACCATCGCCTAACCCTTGCCCGCCGTCCTGGGACAGAGCGGGACTCAGTCGGCCTTGGCTTCGGTCTTGGCGTCGGTCTTGGACTCGCCCTTGGCCTCGGCCTTGTCTGCCGGCTTGCCGCCGGTCGTGTCGTCGTCATCTTCGTCCGCGAAAAGCGCCTCTTTCGAGACGGGCTCCTCGACGAGCTTGACCTGCCCGAGGACGTGGTCGACGACCTTCTCCTCGAACAGGGGCGCGCGGAGTTCCGCGAGCGCCTGCGCATTCTTCCGGTAGAAGTCCCAGACCTGCTGCTCCTGGCCCGGGAACTGCCGGACCCGGGCGATGAGGGCCTGGTTCACCTCCTCGTCCGAGACCTTGATATCGGCGCTCTCGCCGACCTGCGCAAGCACGAGACCGAGACGGACGCGCCGTTCCGCGATCTTCCGGTACTCGGCCTGGGCCTTCTCCTCGGTGGTGTCCTCGTCCTCGAAGGTCTTGCCGCGGGTCTTGAGGTCCTGCTCGACCTGGGCCCACACGGCGGCGAATTCCTGCGCGACCAAAGACGGGGGCAGCTCGAAGGCGTACTTGCCGTCCAGCGCGTCGAGGAGCTCCTTCTTGAGCCGGCGGCGCGAGGCGGCCTCGAAATCCCGGCCGATCGCCTCGGACACGGCTTCGCGGAGCTTCTCCAGCGACTCCATGCCCATGGACTTGGCGAGCTCGTCGTCGATCTTGGCCTCGCCCGCCGCCTGGATCTTCGTGACGGTCACGTCGAACTCGGCGTCCTTGCCGGCGAGGTGCTCGGCCCCGTACTCGGCCGGGAAGGTGACCTTCACGAGCCGCTTGTCGCCGACCTTGGCGCCGACGAGCTGCTCCTCGAAGCCCGGGATGAACGAGCCGGAGCCGAGCTCCAGGTCGATGCCCTCGCCCTTGCCGCCCTGGAACTCCTCGCCGTCGATGCGGCCGACGAAGTCGATGGTGACGCGGTCGCCGCTCTGGGCCTCGGCGCCCTCCTCGCGCTCGGTGAACGGACGGCTCTGGCCGGCCATGCGCTCCAGGGCCTCGTCGACCTCGGCGTCGGCGGGCTTGGCCACGAGCTTGGTCAGGCTGACGTCGGAGAGGTCGGCGAGCTCGAAGCTCGGCATCACCTCGAGGGCGACCTTGAAGGCGAGGTCGCCCTTGGCGTCGAGCGCCTTCTCGACCTCGGCCTGGTCGGTCGGGAACTCGACCTGCGGCTCCAGGGCGAGCTTGAGGCCGTTATCGGTGACGATCTGGCGGTTCGCCTCGTTGACGGCGTTCTGCACCACCTCGGCCATCACGGAGCGGCCGTAGACCTTGCGCAGGTGCGCGACCGGCACCTTGCCGGGACGGAAGCCCTTGAGCTGCACCTTGTCCTTCATGCCGGACAGCTCGTTGGTCAGGCGCTCCTCGAGTTCCTGGGCGGCCAGCAGAACCTGAAACTCGCGCTTCAGCCCCTGGGCGTTGATCTCGGTCACCTGCATCGTCGTCGTCGCTCTTCAAAGAAACCTGGGTTCGCCGGCCGGGCCGGCGTCGTGCTCGCGCGGACCGGGATGCCGAGATGTCGGGTACGGGGCGGAGGGTCCCGAGGGGACCGCAACCTCAGCAGAGGTCCTGGTGCGGGCGGAGGGGCTCGAACCCCCACGTCTTGCGACACTGGAACCTAAATCCAGCGCGTCTACCAGTTCCGCCACGCCCGCGCGCGCCGACATCCGGCGCATCGCCGGCCGCCGGAAGCGCGCCCTATAGCATGGGCCGGCGGGCCCGCAGCAAAAAACTTGCCCCTGTGGCGCGGGAGCCCGCGCGCCGCTAAGGAGCGGGTCCGTCGCGAGCCGCAGCCGAGATCCCATGCCGCCATCCCGCACCGTGCCGCCGACCGATTCGCGCGCCGGCACGCCGTCGCGACGAACCCTGCTCGCCGCCGCGGCGGCCTTCGGGCTCGCGCCAGAGGCCGCGCGGGCCCAGGCGCCGGCCGCCGCGCCGGGGACATCCGCGCCCGTCCAGCCGGAGCCCGCGGCCGCGCCGGCGGCCCTGCCGGCGGCGCCCGGCAAGGCGCGACTCAGGCCGGACTCCGCGCCCGAGACGCCGGTCTGGTGCTTCGACGGCAAGGCCCTGCCGCCCGTGGTCCGGGTGAAGCTCGGGCAGGCGTTGCGCCTCAAGGTCGAGAACCGGACCGACAAGCCGCTGTCGCTCCACTGGCACGGGGTGCGCAACGTCAACGCCATGGACGGCGTCGGCGGCGTGACCCAGGCGCCGATCCCGCCGGGCGGCGACTTCCTCTACACTTTCACGCCGCCGGATGCCGGCTCCTACCTGATCCGGCCCCTGGTCGTCGGCGGGGCGAGCGAGCCGTCGGGCCGGGGCCTCGCGGGCATGCTGGTCGTCGAGGAGACGAACCCGCCCGCGGTCGACGCCGACGTCAGCGTCGTCCTGCAGGACTGGCGGCTCCAGGACGACGGCACCCTCATGCCGTTCGGGCAGACGGCGCTCGCGGCCGCGAACGGGCGCCTCGGCAACCTCGTGACCGTCAACGGCAAGCCGGTGCCGGGCGCCTTCGAGGCGAGGCCCGGCTCCCGAATCCGCCTGCGTCTCGGCAATGCCTGCAACGCCCGGGCAACGCGCATCAAGTTCGAGGGCGTGAAGGTCTACGTGGCGGCGGTCGACGGCCAGCCCACCGACACGTTCGAGCCCCTGCGGGCGACCCTGCCCTTCCCGCCCGGCACCCGCTACGACCTGCTCGTCGACCTGCCGGAGGAGGAAGGCGCCACCTGCGAGATCCACGCGCTGATCGGCAAGGGCCTGGTCCTGGCGAGCGTCGTCACCAAGGGCGCCCGGATCACCGAGAAGCGGCCCCCGATCGGGCCGATCGGCGAGAACAAGCGCCTGCCGGCCGAGATCAAGCTCCAGAACGCCCTGCGCCGCGACGTGGTGATCACCGGCGGCGCCTTCGTGCCGAAGGGCAAGGACGGAGTGAAGGACGGAGCCAAGGACGGCCCCGCGCTCGATCCGGTCTACACGGGCGACCCGCAGAAGATCTGGTCGGTGAACGGCGCGAGCGGCACCGCCGGCCTCGCGCCGATCTTCTCGGTGAAGCGCGGGCAGGTGGTGGTGCTGGCCCTGCGCAACGAGACCGCCTTCCCGCAGGCCCTGCACCTACACGGCCACTGCTTCCGCCTGCTCCATCCCCTGGACGACGGCTGGGAGCCCTACTGGCTCGACACGTTCCAGCTCCTGGAGGGGCGGACCGCCCGGATCGGCTTCCTGGCGGACAATCCGGGGCGCTGGCTGATCAGCGCCACGGTGCTGGAACGGTTCGACACCGGCCTCTGGACGATGTTCGAGGTCACCTGAGCGGTCGGCCGCCGTGTCAGCCCCCGGTCGACGCGACGAGGTCGCGCAAGACCGCCGGCATCAGCTCGGGGATGTCCTCGGCGATCAGGCCCGGCCCGTGGCGCAGGCCCGCATCCCCGTGAAGCCAGACGCCGGCCGCGGCGGCCGCGAAGGGCTCCATGCCCTGCGCGAGCAGGCCGGCGATCAGGCCGCCGAGCACGTCCCCGGACCCGGCCGTCCCGAGATAGGGGCTGCCGTGGTCGTTGATGGCCGCACGGCCGTCGGGGGCCGCGATCACCGTGTCGGCCCCCTTGAAGACCACCACGGCGCCGGTGAGCGCGGCCGCCGCGCGGGCCCGGGCGACCTTGTCGGCGCCCTCGGCCATCGCGTCCGTCCCGTCGAAGAGCCGCGCGAACTCGCCGGCATGCGGGGTCAGCACGGCCCGCGCGTCCCCGTCGGCGAGATGGGCGGCGAGCAGCGGCGCCTTGCCGGCGAAGCTCGTCAGCGCGTCGGCGTCGAGGACGAGGCCGCGCCCGGCCGCGGCCGCCACGGCCACGCGCTCCCGGGTCGGCTCGCCGGTGCCGAGCCCGGGTCCGGCCAGGATCACGTTCAGCCGCTCGTCGGTGAGCAGGTCGTCGAGGTCGTCGGCGCTCTCGCAGGGCCGCAGCATGATCGCCGTGAGGTGGGCGGCGTTCTCGGGCAGCGCGGCGGTCGGGGACGCGACGGTGACGAGCCCGGCCCCGACCCGCAGGGCGCCGCGGGCGGCGAGCCGGGCGGCGCCGGTCTTGGTGGCCGGCCCGGACAGGACCAGGGCGTGGCCGCGGGTGTACTTGTGGCTCGCGCCGGTGAGGCGCGGGAAGTCCCGGCCCCACAGGTCGGGCCCGTTCCGGTCGAGGGGCGCGCCGGCGGCCAGGCCCGCCTCCAGCGCCGCCGGGCCGGTTCCGATATCGGCGAGGCTGAGCTGGCCGCACAGGCCCCGCCCTGGCTGGAGCAGGTGCCCGGGCTTGAAGGTCACGAAGGTCACGGTCTCCACTGCCCGGATGGCGGCGCCGCGCACCGCGCCGGTATCGCCGTCGACCCCGCTCGGCACGTCGACGGCGAGCACCGGCATCCCGGCCTCGTTCACCGCCTCCACGAGCGTTCGGGCGGCGCCGTCGAGGTCGCGCGACAGGCCGGCGCCGAAAAGCGCGTCGATCACGAGGTCGCCGGACGGCAGCGCGCCGCCCTCGGCCGGGCGCACCGGCCCCGTCCAGGCCGCGGCCGCGAGCGCGGCGTCCCCCGTCAGCGCCGACACCGCGCCGAGGTAGAGGAGCTCGACCGCGTAGCCGGCTTCGGCCAGCAGGCGCGCGGCCACGTAGCCGTCGCCGCCGTTGTTGCCCGGCCCGCACAGGACGACGACGCGGCCACCGGCCGGGAGCCTCGCCCGGGCGCGCCCGGCCACGGCGGCCCCGGCCGCCTCCATCAGCGTCAGGCCCGGCACGCCGCCCTCGATTGCCGCGGCATCGACCCGCCTCATTGCCGCGACCGTCAGCAACCGCATATCCGTCTCCGCCTCTGCCCGTGCACCGATCAGCCCTGACTAAAATCGCGCCAGATTCCGGTGAAGCGCTCTAAGGATGTGCGTGCATCGCACAGCAAATAGGCACTATGGTCGGACACGCCGCGAAAACGGCGTGGCGAAGGCGTCACGAGGATGTTAGAAATGCCAGGCACCGCAGCGCAGGCCCGAGCGGCATGAAGAAGATCGAAGCGATCATCAAGCCTTTCAAGCTCGACGAGGTGAAGGAGGCGCTCCAGGAGGTCGGCCTCCAGGGCATCACCGTCATCGAGGCGAAGGGTTTCGGCCGTCAGAAGGGCCACACGGAGCTCTACCGGGGCGCCGAGTACGTGGTCGACTTCCTGCCCAAGGTGAAGCTCGAGATCGTGCTGTCCGACGCCCTGGTCGAGGGCGCCGTGGAGGCGATCCGCAAGTCGGCCCAGACCGGGCGCATCGGCGACGGCAAGATCTTCGTCTCGACGATCGAGGAGGCGATCCGCATCCGCACCGGCGAGACCGGCACGGACGCGATCTGACCCTTCCGCCCGCGGTCGTGAGACCGCCGGCGGCCGCGCACCGCGCGACACTGCCTAAGATTTCGCACTGCGCGAATGTCCGGCATCGGCGCCTCCGGCCCTGGAGCGCCGCTTCCCGCACCCCACATCATCGGGAACGGCCGGCCCGATCGGCCGCTCGAACCGGTGCAGGAGGAAGTGCGATGGCCGCCACGGACCCGCGCGAGACCGCCAAGATCTACGATCTGTCCGCGTTCCGACGCGCGCGCGAGACCGCCCGGGCGGCTCCGGAGGCGAAGCCCGCGCCCGTGCCGAGCTTCGGCGGAGGCGCGTGGTACCACGAGGCCGCCATCCGCGAGGACGAGCGCCCGCGGCGGTCCTGAGGCGGGGGAATTCGGGAGCGATGGCGCCCCTGCGGCCGTCGAGCAGGCCCGACGGGCTCCCTCACCCGACCCACTCATCCTGACGTGCCCGCGCCAGCGGGCCTCGAAAGGGCGCCCGGCGGTCCGCGCGATCCCCGGAGGCTTCCGTCGAGGCCTGCGCCGCGCTCCAACCCTCAGGACGGGGTAGATCGGAAGCCCGTTACCCCGGAAACGGCGAAGCCGGACCCGAGGGCCCGGCTTCGCATCGTCTGTCGAAGCTCCGCGTCTTACGCGGCTGCAGCGGCCTCGGTCGGCACGGAAGCGATCGTCTTCAGCACCTGCGAGGCGATCTGGTAGGGGTCGCCCTGCGAGTTCGGACGGCGGTCCTCCAGGTAGCCCTTGTAGCCGTTGTTCACGAAGGAGTGCGGCACGCGGATCGAGGCGCCGCGGTCGGCCACGCCGTACGAGAACTCGTGGATCGAGGCGGTCTCGTGCTTGCCGGTCAGGCGCATGTGGTTGTCCGGACCGTAGACGGCGATGTGCTCCTCGCGGGCGTTCTTGAACGCCTCCATGAGCTTCTCGAAGTAGGCCTTGCCGCCGTGCTCGCGCATGAACGCGGTCGAGAAGTTGCAGTGCATGCCCGACCCGTTCCAGTCGGTGTCGCCGAGCGGCTTGCAGTGGTACTCGACGTCGATGCCGTACTTCTCGCAGAGGCGCTGCAGGAGGTAGCGGGCCATCCACATCTCGTCGGCGGCCTTCTTGGAGCCCTTGCCGAAGATCTGGAACTCCCACTGGCCCTTGGCCACCTCGGCGTTGATGCCCTCGTGGTTGATGCCGGCGTCGAGGCAGAGGTCGAGGTGCTCCTCGACGATCTTGCGGGCGACGTCGCCGACGTTCGAATAGCCGACGCCGGTGTAGTACGGGCCCTGCGGCGCCGGGTAGCCGGAGGCCGGGAAGCCGAGCGGGCGGCCGTCCTTGTACAGGAAGTACTCCTGCTCGAAGCCGAACCAGGCGCCGGCATCGTCCAGGATGGTGGCGCGCTTGTTGGACTCGTGCGGGGTCACGCCGTCCGGCATCATCACTTCGCACATCACCAGCACGCCGTTCTTGCGGGCCGGGTCGGGGAAGTGGCGCACGGGCTTCAGCATGCAGTCGGAGCTGCCGCCCTCGGCCTGCTTGGTGGACGAGCCGTCGAAGCCCCACATCGGGAGCTGCTCGAGGGTCGGGAAGCTGTCGAATTCCTTGATCTGCGTCTTACCGCGGAGGTTCGGGGTCGGCGTGTACCCGTCGAGCCATATGTACTCGAGCTTGTATTTGGTCATTCCGGTTCTCTCGTCCGTATCGATGCGCGACCTGGGCAACCCGGGAAGACGCGAACGGCTTGCCGCCTCGTCGACGGCTGCGGCCGCAATTGCATGGATCGTGCCAGGAAGGCCATTGCCGGAGAACAACGGTGCCCTAGAAACGGAGCTGCCATCACGGTTACGAGATCGGGTGCGCGAATGGGCCGATCGTTTCATCCGTCGGCCGATTCCGCTGCCCGGCGGGTGGCAAGGTACGCCCGCGCCGGATATCAAGCGCCGCTTGCCGGTGCGCGCGACCGCGTGCGGGTGCGCCACGAGAGCCGATTCAGAGATCCCTGGAGGATGCCCACGATGACGACTGCGGCCGAGGTGCTGAAGACGATCCGGGACAACGACGTGCGTTACGTGGACTTCCGGTTCACCGACCCGCGCGGCAAGTGGCAGCACGTCACGTTCGACGTGTCGCTCATCGACGAGGAGATCTTCGACGAGGGCACCATGTTCGACGGCTCCTCGATCGCCGGCTGGAAGGCGATCAACGAGTCCGACATGCTGCTGATGCCGGATCCCGTCACCGCCACGCTGGACCCGTTCTTCTCGGCCGCGACCATGTCGATCGTCTGCGACGTGTTGGAGCCGGCCACCGGCGAGCCCTACGGCCGTGACCCGCGCGGCACCGCCAAGCGCGCCGAGGCCTACCTGCAGCAGACCGGCATCGGCGACACGATCTACGTCGGCCCCGAGGCCGAGTTCTTCGTGTTCGACGACGTGAAGTTCGGCGCCGACCCGTACCGCACGGGCTTCGAGCTCGACTCCACCGAATTGCCGACCAACGGCTTCACCGATTACGAGGGCGGCAACCTCGGCCACCGGGTCCAGACCAAGGGCGGCTACTTCCCGGTGCCGCCGCAGGACTCGGCACAGGACATGCGCGGCGAGATGCTCGCGGCCATGCAGTCCATGGGCGTGAAGGTCGAGAAGCACCACCACGAGGTGGCCTCGGCCCAGCACGAGCTCGGCATGAAGTTCGACACGCTGACCCTGCTCGCCGACCACATGCAGATCTACAAGTACTGCATCCACAACGTCGCGCAGAGCTACGGCAAGTCCGCGACCTTCATGCCCAAGCCCGTCTACGGCGACAACGGCTCAGGGATGCACGTCCACCAGTCGATCTGGAAGGACGGCAAGCCGGTCTTCGCGGGCGACAAGTATGCCGGCCTGTCCCAGGAGTGCCTCTGGTACATCGGCGGCATCATCAAGCACGCCAAGGCGCTGAACGCCTTCACCAACCCGTCGACCAACTCGTACAAGCGCCTGGTGCCGGGCTACGAGGCGCCGGTGCTGCTCGCCTACTCGGCGCGCAACCGCTCGGCCTCCTGCCGCATCCCGTGGACCAAGAGCCCGAAGGCCAAGCGCGTCGAGGTCCGCTTCCCCGACCCGATGGCGAACCCCTACCTCGCCTTCTCGGCGCTGCTGATGGCCGGCCTCGACGGCATCCGCAACAAGATCGACCCGGGCCCGGCCATGGACAAGGACCTGTACGAGCTGCCGCCGCGGGAGCTGAAGAAGATCCCGACCGTGTGCGGGTCGCTCCGGGAGGCCCTGAACAGCCTCGACAAGGACCGGGCCTTCCTCAAGGAGGGCGGCGTGTTCTCGGACGACCAGATCGACTCGTTCATCGAGCTGAAGATGACCGAGGTGCTGCGCTACGAGATGACGCCGCACCCGATCGAGTTCGTGCAGTACTACTCGCTGTGATGTGAGAGCCGGCCGGGCACGAGGCCCGGCCCGGCACGCACTTCCGGGCCGGGGCCTCTCGCGGGGCCCCGGCCTTTTTCTTGGGGACGCTCAGACGTTACCCCTCGCCGCCTCACCCGAGGCAGCCCGTGAGCGCCGAGACCGGGTCGGGACCGGTGCGGTCCCGGGCATGCCCGGCGGCCGGCTGCATAGGTGCCCGCGCACACGGAGCCCGAACGATGCTCACCCTCGACCACCTCGTCGTCGTCGCGCCCGACCTCGCGGAGGGCGTGGCCCATGTGCGGGACTGCCTCGGCCTCGCCATGCCCGAGGGCGGTCGCCACCGCGAGATGGGCACGCGCAACCACCTGCTGCGCCTCGGCGACGCCCTGTTCCTGGAGGTGATCGCCGTCGATCCGGAGGCGCCGCCGCCGTCGGGCGCCCGCTGGTTCGGCCTCGGCGACGCGGCGCGGGTGCGGGCCGACTGGGATTCGGGCCGGCGACTGCGCGGCTTCGTCGCCCGCGCGGACGATCTCGACGGCCTCCTCGCCGCGCACGGCGCGCTCCTGGGCGCGGCGGCGACGATGACCCGGGGCGACCTGTCCTGGCGCTTCGCGGTGCCCCCGGGCGGGGCGTGGCCGGCGGACGGGGCCGCGCCCTGCGCGATGGCGTGGGGACCGCGCGGCAATCCCGCCGCGACGATGCCGGATCTCGGCGCCGGTCTGGAGGCGCTCGTCCTGACGGATCCGGATCCCGCCGCCGTCGCGGGGCTTCACGCGGCGCTGGGCCTCGACGTTCCACCGCAGATTGTGTCCGGCCCGGGCCCGCGCTGGACTGCCCGGATCAGCACGCCGTCGGGCCCGCGGACCCTGACCTGAGGGCGACGGACCCTCCTCGCCGGCCTGATCGGGTGGGCGACCGGCGAGGAGGGCCTGGCCGGGACTCGGAAGCCCAGGCAGCCACAACCTACCAGCGACTTATCGCGGTGCGGTGACAGGAAAGTCTCACTCCGCACAGGAAGTGTGCAGGCCCCGCCGGACGATCAGGTGTGCGCGAAGATGTCGGTCTCGGGCCAGCCGTCGAGGTCGAGGCGCGCCCGCGTCGGCAGGAAGCCGAAGCAGGCGGACGCGAGGTCGGTGCGACCCTCCCGGGCCAGCATCGCGTCGAGCCGCTCCCGGGCCGCGTGGAGGTGGAGGACGTCCGAGGCCGCGTAGTCGAGCTGGGCCTGCGACAGGGTCTCGGCGCCCCAGTCCGAGGATTGCTGCTGCTTCGACAGGTCGACGCCGACCAGCTCGCGGACCACGTCCTTCAGCCCGTGGCGATCCGTGTAGGTGCGCGCGAGCTTCGAGGCGATCTTGGTGCAGTAGACCGGGCTCGGCATGACGCCGAGGGCCCTGTACAGGACCGCCACGTCAAACCGCGCGAAGTGGAAGATCTTCAGGATGCCGGGATCGGCCAGGACCCGCTTGAGCACGACCGGCTCCGGCCCGTCCTGCGGGATCTGCACCACGTCGGCCGTGCCGTCGCCGGTGGAGAGCTGCACCACGCAGAGGCGGTCCCGATGCGGGTTGAGACCGAGCGTCTCGGTGTCGATGGCCACCGCCCGCCCCGCGTCGTAGGTGGCGGGCAGGTCGCCGCGGTGGAGACGTACGGTCGGGCTCGGCATCGTTCTCGGACCTTGCGGGGTTTTCGGCCGGTAGCATCGGTGCCAAGTGCCGGCAAGCCGCGGACGATCCGCGCGGCCGGGACCGACAGGGAGCTGGACATGACGGCAGCCGAGGTGATCGCGACCCTGGGATTGAAGCCCCATCCGGAGGGCGGCCATTACCGCGAGACGTTCCGCGATCCACGGACCGTCGACGGCCGTTCGGTCGGCACCGCGATCTACTTCCTGCTCGACCTCGGCGAGGTCTCAGCGTGGCACCGGGTCGACGCCACCGAGATCTGGCACTGGCACGCCGGCGCGCCGCTGGTGATCACCACGAGCCCCAACGGGCACGACGCCGAGGCCCGGCATCTCGGGCCGGACCTCGCCGCCGGGCAGCGCCCGCAATGCGTCGTGCCGGCCGGCCACTGGCAGACCGCCACCAGCCTGGGCGCCTGGACGCTCGTCGGCTGCACGGTCTCGCCGGGCTTCGACTTCGCCGGCTTCGAGATGGCGCCGCCCGACTGGCGGCCGACGCCGCGCGGATGATCCGCCGCTATCATGGCGGCGGCGCGCCGGGGCGTGCGGGGTCACGCCCCTGTCACCGTCCCCCTCTACCGGCGGCCTGAAACGGGAGGTTCGCGATGCGTGCGATCATATTGGGGCTGGGGCTGCTTCTGGGAGCGGGCCCCGCGCTCGCTGGCGAGGCCGCCCAGCTCGGCCCCCGGCCCTTCTATCTCGTCGACCAGCTAAAGCCCGGCCCGCTCAAGGACAGGCTCGCCGCCTGCGGCGTCGACCGGACCTACACGCCCCGGACCTTCTCGATCTCGCACCGCGGCGCGCCGCTGATGTTCCCCGAACACACCCGGGAGGGCCTGCTCGCCGCGTACCGGATGGGCGCCGGGATCATCGAGTGCGACGTGGCCTTCACCAAGGACCGCCAGCTCGTCTGCCGCCACAGCCAGTGCGACCTGCACACGACCACCGACATCCTCGCCCGGCCCGAGCTCGCGGCGAAGTGCACGCAGGGCTTCACGCCGGCCGACCCGGCCACCGGGCGGAAGGCCTCGGCCAAGTGCTGCACCAGCGACCTGACGCTGGACGAATTCAAGTCGCTGAACGGGAAGATGGACGCGTCCGACCCGGACGCCACCACGGTGGCGGCCTACATGAACGCCACGCCGCGCTGGCGCACCGACCTCTACGCCGGCACCGGCACGCTGATCTCGCACAAGGAGTACATCGCGCTGGTGAAGGGGATGGGGCGGAAATTCACCCCCGAGCTGAAGGCGCCCCAGGTCCCGATGCCGTTCCAGGGCACCTACACGCAGGACATGTACGCCCAGCAGCTGGTCGACGAGTACCGGGAGGCCGGGATCCCGGCCTCCGACGTCTACCCGCAGAGCTTCCAGCTCCGCGACATCCTCTACTGGTTGGAGAAGGATCCGGAATTCGGCCGCCAGGCGATCTTCCTCGACGACCGGGACGAGACCGCGAAGGGCTTCGACCCGGAGAAGCCCGCCACGTGGCAGCCCGGCATGGCCGAGCTCGCCCGGAGGGGCGTGAAGATCCTGGCGCCGCCGCTGTGGATGCTGGTCCGGCCGGGCCCGGACGGGACGATCGAGCCCTCGACCTACGCCCGGGAGGCCAAGGCGGCCGGGCTGGGGCTGATCGCGTGGTCGCTGGAGCGCTCGGGCTCCCTGAAGGGCGGCGGCGGGTACTATTACCAGTCGATCAAGCCAGTGGTCACCGGCGACGGCGACATCCTGCAGCTGCTCGACGTCCTGCACGGTCAGGTGGGCGTGCTGGGGGTCTTCTCCGACTGGCCCGCGACCACGACCTTCTACGCCAACTGCGTCGGCGCTCCGTAACGCCGCCGCTCAGTCGGCCCAGAGGGCCACGAGGGAGAAGAAGCCGGCCATCACGAAGTTCACGATCAGGAAGCCGGTGATGATGAGGGCGAGCGTCATGGTGGCCTCGAAGGCGGCGCGGTCTGCGGGGATGGGGGGCGCGGCGCGGCCAGGCCTTCATGGGCCTGCGCCGCCCGCCGATGAGCCCCGCGGCGCGTCCGCGGGGGCATGCGTGGTGTCCGCCTAGTACGGGCTCAGCACGTAGAGGAGGTTGGACAGGTACTCGCCGTTCAGCGGCTTCCAGCCGAGCCGCCGCCGGATCAGGCCGTACCCCGCGCAGGTCAGCGCGGCGGAGCCGAGAACGGCCAGCGTGAACCACACGAGGCTGGCGGTCGCGAACCCGACGGCGGTGCCGAACAGGGCCACCGTCACGAAGATGATCTGGCTCGGGTTGCGCGGGCCGCGCGTCGTCACGTCAGACATGGGAACCTCCCTCGATCCGGATCAGCGGGCGCGGCAGTTCGGGCCGTACCAAGTCATGGTCCGGCGATCCATGCCGCCGTCCGAGGAGGCGCCGCAGACGGGGAACCGCGCGTCGCCGGCGCGCTGCAGGCTCATGACCTTGTAGAGGTCCTGCTGGGCCTCGCGGCGGCGGTTCTGCTCGGCGAGCTGCGCCTGCCAGTACAGGTTGCTGTTGGACTGGGCGACGGCGCGCTGCTGGTGGAGCCCCATCATGCACTCGGCGAAGCCGTCGGTGCCGGGCTCGAAGCCGAAGGCGTAGCACTGGTTCTGATCCAGCGCGTGGCGCTCTTGCGGGGTGACGCAGGCCGCCAGCCCCAGGGCACAGGCCGCCGCGAGCCCGAGCTTCGCGATTGCGGGCAGCGCGGGGCGGCGGGCCGCGGAGCGGTCGTCACGCATCGCGGCCGTGCGGGAAGAACAATTCTGGCTGGCGCCGATAAACTGAACGCCGAATTTACCGTGAAACCAGTTGTTCATGATCCTCAGGACCTCGATTTCTATCGGCAGGACCATCCGTGAGCCGATGGAAGGAGGTCTATACGAGGCCGTTCGAATTGTTCGTGTCTCAGAACACGCGGGCCGGAGGCTCGATCGCTGCCCGCAATGCCCGTTATCCCGCCCGACGCGCGATTCCGCACGCGGGGAAGGACTTTCGTCACGCTTGATGGGTCGGTGGGGCGGGCCCGCGAGCACGGCCGGCGGCGCGCGCGGCGCGTGGGCCGGACCGGCGCGGCCCGGGACGGTCGCCGGCAGGCGGGGCCCGGCGCTAGGAGCGCCGTCGTCGGGCTCGGCCGCGCGGAGTGTCGGAAGGAACGCTCACCGGACGGAGAGTTGCGCGTCCGGCGCGGTGGGGCGGCTCGCCCACAGGGCGGGCGCGCCGGGTCGATCCGGCGCGCCCGCGGCGATCAGACGAAGTGCTGGCCGCCGTTGATGGTCAGCGTCGAGCCGTTCACGAAGCCGGCCTCGTCGCTCGCCAGATACTCGACCGCGTGGGCGATCTCGTCGGCCTCGCCGAGGCGGCCGGTCGGGATCGTGGAGATGATCTTGTTGCGGATATCCTCCGCCACCGCCATCACCATCTCGGTGGCGATGTAGCCCGGCGCCACCACGTTGACCGTGATGCCCTTCGAGGCGCTCTCCTGCGCGAGCGCCTTGGCGAAGCCGATCACACCGGCCTTGGCGGCCGAGTAGTTGGTCTGCCCGGCCTGGCCCTTCTGGCCGTTAATCGACGAGATGATGATGATGCGGCCGAAGTTGCGGCTGCGCATGCCCTCGATCAGCGGACGGGTGCAGGTGAACATCGAGTCGAGGTTGGTCTTGATGACCGCCTGCCACTTCTCGAACGTCATCTTGTGGAAGGCACCGTCCCGGGTGATGCCGGCGTTGTTCACCAGGATGTCCACCGGGCCGAGCTCGGCCTCGATCGCCTTGATGCCGGCCTCGCAGCTCGCGAGATCGCCCACGTCGAACTTGAAGACGGGGATGCCGGTCTCGGCCTTGAAGGCGTTGGCCGCCTCGTCGTTGCCGGCGTAGTTAGCGGCGACCTTGTAGCCCTTGTCCTTGAGCCGCTTCGAGATCGCCGCGCCGATGCCGCGGGTGCCGCCCGTCACGAGGGCGACGCGTCCTTGAGCCATTGTTTCCTCCTGTTCGCATCACTTGATGCCGCGTGCGGATGGCGTCCGCACGCGATTTTTTCTGACTTCGGCCTTAAGTCTATGTTGTGGGCCGATACTGTCGTGACAGACCGATCAGGTCCGCTCGACGCACATCGCCACGCCCATGCCGCCGCCGATGCAGAGCGTAGCGAGGCCCTTCTTGGCGTCGCGGCGCTTCATCTCGTGGAGCAGGGTGACGAGGACGCGGGCGCCCGAGGCACCGATCGGGTGGCCGATGGCGATGGCGCCGCCGTTGACGTTCACCTTCGCGTCGTCCCAACCCATGTCCTTGTTGACGGCCAGTGCCTGGGCCGCGAAGGCCTCGTTCGCCTCGATCAGGTCGAGGTCGGACGGCTTCCAGCCGGCCTTCTCCAGGGCCTTGCGCGAGGCCGGGATCGGGCCGGTGCCCATCACCTTCGGGTCGACGCCCGCGGTCGCCCAGGACTTGATCCGGGCGAGCGGGGTCAGGCCGCGGCGCTCGGCCTCCGAGGCCGACATCAGCACCAGGGCGGCGGCGCCGTCGTTGAGGCCCGAGGCGTTGGCGGCCGTGACGGTGCCGTCCTTGGTGAAGGCCGGCTTCAGCTTGCCCATCGCCTCCATGGTGGCGCCGTCGCGGATGTACTCGTCGGTGTCGACGACCGTGTCGCCCTTCTTGCCCGGCACCGTGACGGGGACGATCTCGTCCTTGAACCGGCCCTCCTTGCGGGCGGCCTCGGCCTTGTTCTGCGAGCGGGTCGCGAACTGGTCCTGCTGCTCGCGGGTGAGCTGGAAGGCCTGGGCGACGTTCTCGGCGGTCTGGCCCATGTGGTAGCCGTTGAAGGCGTCCCAGAGCCCGTCCTTGATCATGGTGTCGACGAGCTTCACGTCGCCCATCTTCTGGCCGCCGCGCAGGTACTGCGCGTGGGGCGACAGCGACATCGATTCCTGGCCGCCGGCCACGATGACCTTGGCGTCGCCGTTGGCGATCTGCTGCATGCCGATCGCGACCGTGCGCAGGCCCGAGCCGCAGACCTGGTTGAGGCCCCAGGCGGTGGCCTTCTCGGGGATGCCGGCCTTGATGGCCGCCTGCCGGGCGGGGTTCTGGCCGGCGCCCGCGGTGAGGACCTGGCCGAAGATCACCTCGTCCACCTCGTCGGGCGAGACCTTGGCGCGCTCCAGGGCGGCCTTGATCGCCGTCGCGCCGAGCTCGTGGGCCGGCACCGCCCCGAAGGCGCCGCCGAACGAGCCGACCGGCGTGCGCGCCGCCCCGACGATGACGATCTCTTCGCTGCCTGCCATGTGAACGTTCTCCTCTCGCGAGCCGGCGCGCCTTCCACGTCCCGGGGCGCGCTCTGTGCCGGCCCTGGGATGAAGGGCCTGAGGTGGGCGAAGTCAAGGTTGTGGATCAACGCGCCAAACGCGCCGATGACGCGACCGCGAGACTGAAATGGCGCGACCGCCCCGACCGCTCTGCATTATTCTGCGTTGAACAGCTGCAGTTTGCTGTTTTCTGCGCCCGGGGAAGGCTTTAAGGATCGTGTTGCGGGCGCGAAGACAGCCCCCGTCAGACAGCACCGCGCGTCTGCAACGCCCCCCGGTCCCGAGTCCAGAAAGGCCGTTCCCGATGGCGGATACCGTCAAGGCCACCCAGACCGTCATCAAGAAGTACGCCAACCGGCGCCTCTATCACACCGGCACCTCGACGTACGTGACGCTGGAGGACCTCGCCACGATGGTGCAGAACGGCGAGGATTTCGTCGTCTACGACGCGCGCACGGGCGACGACATCACCCGCTCGGTCCTGACGCAGATCATCTTCGAGCAAGAGAACAAGGCCGGCGCCGAGAACCTGCTCCCGGTGGCGTTCCTGCGCCAGCTGATCCGCTTCTACGGCGACAGCATGCGCACGATGGTGCCGAGCTTCCTCGAATTCTCCATGGCGAACTTCGCCAAGGACCAGGACGGCCTGCGCGAGAAGTTCGCCCAGAGCTTCGGCCCGGCGGCGTTCCAGAACGCCATCGAGCAGCAGGTGCGCACCAACATGAACTTCTTCGGCGATGCCATGAAGATGTTCACGGGCTTCGCCCCGCCTGCGCCGGGAGCCCAGCCGACCGCGCCGGCCGCGACTCAGCCCACATCCTACGGGGGCGGCGAGCTGGACGATCTCAAGCGCCAGATGCTGGAGATGCAGCAGCGCCTGGAAGCGCTCGCGAAAAAGTAATTCGGCCGGACCGACCGGACGAAGGGTTGACGATCGGTAAACGTCGGCCCCACCTTTGCGACACGGGCACGGAAACGTGCGGAGAATGTGCGCATGGTGCGTATCGGAACAGTCAGCCGTCTCGGCCCGACACAGGTCCGCTCCACCCGGCGCGCGCCGGTCCCGGACGCGGACCCCTCCCCCGAGACGGCGCGGACGGAGGTCCAGGCGCTCGCCCTGATCGACGGGGGCCGGTCCGATGAGCCGCCCGCCCCCCGGACAGCGGAACGCGCGGCCGCGGGGAGACCCCGCGCCGGCTTCATCGCGCAGTTGCTGACGGCGGGCGATCCGACGCTGCTGCCGTCGCGCCTGGAACGGACCCGGATGGCCGCCGCGCGCTACGCGGAGGCCGCGCGGCGCCTCGCCTGAGGCGCCGCCCTCGCGAGGCTCAGGCCTCGGCCGACTTCACCTTCAGGACCTGACGGCCGCGGTACATGCCGGTCTTCAGGTCGATGTGGTGCGGACGGCGCAGCTCGCCGGAATCCTTGTCCTCGACGTAGGTCGGCGCCTTGAGGGCGTCGGCCGAGCGGCGCATGCCGCGGCGGGAGGGGGAGGTCTTTCGCTTCGGAACGGCCATGGCTGGATCCTTCGTGACGCCGCGGACAAAGCGGCGCGCGGGCGGCTCCTCGATCGAGGATCGCCACGCACACCGCGGGATACGGATGAGGCCGGGCTTATAGCTCCGGCGCCGGCCCGTGACTAGGGGTGCCGGACCACAACCGTTAAGGGCGGGTTCAAGCGGAGCGGCGCAGATCTGGCCGGACGGCACCGCTGTGCGGGCCGCGCCTCTCGGGAGAACGCCATGGCTTCCTCCACCAAGACCCTCGCCCTCCTCGCCCTCCTGTCGAGCCTCGTCGCGGCCCCGGCCCTGGCGCAGGCGCCGCAGGCGCCGACGACGGCGGCACCGACGGCCCCCGCGAAGCCCGCGGCCCCGAGCGCGCCCGTCGCCGGATCGCCGAACGCCGCCAAGGGGGCGCTGATCGATCTCAACAGCGCCAGCACCGAGGAGTTCGACGCGCTGCCCGGCATCGGCGCGGCGCGCGCGGCCGCGATCATCAAGGGACGGCCGTATCGCGGGAAGGACGATCTCGTCTCCAAGAAGATCATCCCGCAGAACGTCTACGACGGCATCAAGGACAAGGTCATCGCCAAGCAGAAGTAGCCGCTACTCGGCGATCGCCCCCTGAGGCATGGAGAAGCCGGGGGGCGTCTTCGGGGCCGCCGCCTTCGGTGCCGCCTGGCGGGGCGCCTTCTTGCGGGCCTCGGCCTTCGGCACCTTCGGCGCCTTGACGGCGGGCGCCGCCTCGCAGGCGCGGAAGGTCAGCTGCGCCAGGGGCGTCCCCTCCTCGCTGACGATCGCGATCGGATCGGGGAAGGTCGGCAGCGTCGGCTCCCAGTGGATCGAACCGCCCAGCATCGCCTCGATGCCCGACGCGGCGCCGCCGCGCCGCAGCGTCGTGAAATCGGGCCCGTAGGCCGTGGCGACCTTTCCGGCGATCACCACCTGGAGAACCTCGTTCACCTCGGTCGTCAGCGGCCTGAGCGGGTTCGTCGTGCGGACCTGCCCGGCCCGCGTGATCACCATTTTGAACCCCTTGGCGCTCTCGAAGCGGGCCGCCTGCGTCCCGCAGGGCTGCTCGAGGGTCGGGCCGGCGGCGGGCGTGGGGCTCGCCGCCTGAGGGGCGGCTTCACCTGGCGGCGGCGTCGCGGCGGGCGCGGCCGGTGCAGGCGCGACTTGCGCGGGCGAAGCTTGGGGAGGCGCGGCCTGCGCCGGAATGGCCGCCGCGGCCGGCTTACCGGCGGGCGCGGCCGTAACGCCCGTCATCGTCGACAGGCAGAGAGGGCCGGCGAGCAGCAGCCCGGCCGCCCCGCGCGCGCACAGCTTCATCGCCCAGCTCCCGGCGGGTCCCGGCGGAGCGGCACGTCGCGCTGCGTCCGGTCGAGGGCGCGGATCGGCTCCAACTCGATCGCGTCCAGATCGAGCACCCGCGGGTCGAGCACCTGGGCGCTGCGGTCGATCGGGCTCTTGCGCGGTCCGACCGAGCCGATGACGAGGTCCTCGTCCTCGATGTCGAGTTCGGAACCCATGCGCAGGGGCTCGCGCCGGCCGCGCGCCGCCATCGCGGCCACGGCGACGATGGCGACAGCGATGACCAGAATAGCCAGGATGATGAACAGGCGCTCCATCAGGAGGCCAGCTCTAGCCTGCGGTTCAGGCCGCCGCCACCCCATCCCGTCGTCGATGTTCCCCCGCTGCGTCGCGGCCGTGTCCCCTGTCACGTCCCCTGTCACCTCCTCGGTCACGTCCCCGGTCACGTCCCCGGTCACGTGCGGAACGCTCCTTGCGTGAGCCGCCGGACCGGGTAGATGCGGGCAGACCGGAGCCGGGACCGACCGATGCAGCACGAGCCGAGCCGCGAGCCCGAGGAACTGGAGGCGCACCTCCTCGGACTGATCGAGGCCGCCCGGGATCAGGCCCGGGAGGACCCGTTCCGCAACCCCGTCCTGGCGGTGACCCTGGCGATCACCCGGCGCTTCGACCGGAACGAGATCTCGACGGGCGACCTGGACGGCCTGTTCGTGCGCCTGCGTGCCGCAGCGCTGGCAGCGCGGGCGGAACGGCTGCGGGCCTATGTCGGGCTCGATGCCGGCCCGGAGGATCCGCAGGCGGCGATCCCCGCGCGGCTCGTGGCGGCGGCACCCGACCGGCCGGACGGCGTCGAGGCCTTCGCGGCCCTGATCCACCGCACCGCCTTCGCGGTGGTGTTCACGGCCCACCCCACCTTCGGCATGCCGCGGGCCGTCGCGGGCCTCCTCGCCGAGGCCGCGAGCCTGCCCGACACCAAGGACCGCGCCGGGCTGATCGCGCGCGCGGCGGCCCTGTCGACCCGACCGGACGCGCCGATCACCCTGGATGTCGAGTTCGAGCAGGCCTGCGCGGCGGCCAATAACGGCCGTCTCGCCCTCGACGCCTTCAACGGCGCCCTTCTCGACGCCGCCCGCGCCCGCTGGCCCGACCGCTGGACCGAACTGACGCCCCGCCCCTTCGCCATCGCCAGCTGGGTCGGCTGCGACACCGACGGGCGGACCGATATCGGCTGGTGGGACACTCTGCGCTACCGGCTGATCTCGAAGCGCATGCAGTTCGACCGGGTGATGCGCGACCTGCCCGAGATCCCCGCCTGCCGCGAGGTCCGGGCCCTCGCGGAGAACGCCCTGGCGGCCGTGAACCGCCAGCTCACCGTGGCGCCGCGCCTCGGCGACCAGCCGTCCCTGGAGGCGGTGCACCGCTTCGCCCTGGCGCTCATCATCGAGCGCGAGCGCGCCCAGACCGACGCGGGCGCCCTCGTCGTCGCGCTGACCAAGGCCCTCGAGGTCGCCGACGACCCGGCCGACCAGCGCCGGATCGCCGTCCTGCGCGCGGGCGTCGCGACGCACGGCCTGTCGAACGCCCTGCCGCATTTCCGGCTGAACGCCAGCCAGATCCACAACGCGGTGCGGCGGGTGATCGACCTGGAGGGCGAGCCCACCGACGCGGCCCGCCGCCGCTCGCACCTCGCGACGATCCACACGCTGCTGAACGACGTCCGCCCGGTGGCGGTCGATTTCGGGGCGCTCGCGGCCGAGCGGGCCTCGGCGGCGCGGCTGATGATGACGATCGCCCAGATCCTCAAGCACGTGGACGGCACCCATCCGGTGCGCTTCCTCATCGCCGAGACCGAGACCGGCTACACCCTGCTCGCCGCCCTCTGGCTCGCGCGCCACTACGGCATCGCCGACAAGCTCGAGATCACGCCGCTGTTCGAGACGGCGAGCGCGCTGGAGCAGGGCATCCGGGTGCTCGACGACGCCCTGCGCAACCCGCACTGGCGCCAGTACCTGAAGCGCATCGGCCGCCTCACCGTGCAGTTCGGCTACTCCGATTCGGGCCGCTACGTCGGCCAGCTCGCGGCGACCTTCTGGATCGAGCGGCTGCGGCTGCGCATCACCGAGATGCTGGTCCAGAACGGCCTGTCCGACGTCGAGCTCGCGATCTTCGACACGCACGGCGAATCGATCGGGCGCGGCGCCCATCCGACCTCCCTGCGCGACCGCCTCGCCTACCTCGCCCCGGAGGATGCCCGGGACCGGGCCCGCAAGGCCGGCATCCGGGTCCGGCTCGAATCGAGCTTCCAGGGCACCGACGGCTACCTGCTGTACGGCACCGAGGCGCTGGCGCGCGCCAGCGTCGCCCGCATCGCCGAGCACGTCTACGCCCTCGACGTGACGGAGGAGGATTCGTTCCCGGACTACGCCCTGAACGACCGGCCGAAGGCCGCCGACGGCAAGGTCGACCCGATCTACGCCGAGCCGGATTTCGCCCTCGAATTCTTCACCGCAGCCCGCCAGGACATGGAGTCGCTGGTCGACGACCCGGGCTACGCGGCGCTCCTCGGCACCTTCGGCCCGAGCCTGATCGACCGGACCGGGTCGCGCCCGGTGGCGCGCCAGACCGACAATGGCGGCCCGGCGCGGATCACCCATCCGCGCCAGATGCGGGCGATCCCCAACAACGCGATCCTGCACCAGCTCGGCTTCCTGGCGAACTCCCTCCACGGGATCGGCCGGGCGGCCCAGCGCGGCCCCGACCTGTTCCGCGAGATGCGGCGCGACTCGGTGCGCTTCTCCCGGGCCTTCCGGCTGGTCCAGCACGCCGCCTCGGTCGGCGACCTCGACGTGCTGCGGGCCTACATCGACACTCTCGATCCGGCCGTGTGGCTGGAGCGGGCGCGGCGCACCCAGAAGGATTTCCGCCGGGACGAGCTGGTGGTGATCTCGGGGGCGCTGGAGCGCCTCGACCTCGCCCCCGCGCTGCGGAACCTGTTCGGACGCCTGACCCGGGACTGGCTCGCCCTGAGCGCGGCCGCCCCGGACCTGCCCGCCATGTCGGCCCGGCTGACGCTGCTCCACGCCCTGCGCCTCGCGCTGATCCACCGGATCTGGTTCCTGGCGGTGCACATCCCGGGCTTCCGGCCGCAGGCGGGCATCTCCCGCGAGCAGCTGCTGGAGCGCTTCCTGCGGCTGGACATCGACGGCTGCCTGAAGCTCCTCGACGCGATCTTCCCGGTCACGCCGGACCCGACGCTCGGCCTCAATTTCGGCGAGCCGGCCGGCCCGCGCGACGTCGGTACCTACGAGGCGGAGCACGCCAACCTGTTCCAGCCGATCCGCCGGATGTTCGATCAGGTGCGGGAGATCTCGGGGATGATCCAGCACGAGGTCGGGGCGTTCGGGTAGGCGCGGCCCTCAGGCCGCCTCCACCCGCAGGACCGTGCCGCCGATCCCGGTAACGCGCACCCGGCGACCGGCGGGCAGGTCGGGCCCCTCGATCCGCCACAGCGTGTCGTCGAAGCGGATCCGGCCCGCGCCCCGCACGATCGGCTCGTCGAGCACGCCCTCGCGCCCGATCAGGCCGCGGTCGGCGCGGTTCAGGTCCGGCCCGGCCCGCCTGCCGCGGTGCTGGAGGCGCGCCGCGAGCGCCACCAGGGCGACGGCGAGACCGGCGAAGAGCAGGGTCTGGCCCTGCCAGGGCATGGGCAGCGCCGCGGCCGCGAGGCCGGTCGCGACGGCGGCGAGGCCGAGCCAGATCAGGAACACGCCGGGCAGCAGGATCTCGGCACCGGCGAGCACGAGGCCGGCGATGACCCAGCTCCAGGCCGCCCCGAGGGCCCCGAGGGTTCCGGCGAGGGCATCGAGCGTCACCGGCGTCAGGCCCGCGGCGGCGCGACGTTCGGCGGGCTCCCCGCGCGCCGGGGCGCCGCGGCGCCGTCGCCGAAGACCGTGCGGGTGAGCTCGCCGATGCCGCCGAGCGTGCCGGCGAGGGCCGCCGCCTCGATCGGCACCACCACGACCCGCTGGTTCGGCGCGGTGGCGATCGCCCGCACCGCGTCGACGTACTTCTCGGCCACGAGGAAGTTCGCCGCCGCGATGTCGCCCTCGGCGATCGCCCGGCTGACCATGCCGGTCGCGGCCGCCTCGGCCTCGGCCGAGCGCTCCCGCGCCTCCGCGTCGCGGAACGCGGCCTCGCGCCGGCCCTCCGCCTCCAGGATCGCCGACTGCTTGCGCCCCTCGGCCCGCAGGATCTCGGCGGCGCGCTGCCCCTCCGCCTCCAGGATCGAGGCGCGCTTCTCGCGCTCGGCCTTCATCTGCCGGGCCATCGCCCCGGCGAGGTCGGCCGGGAGCACGATGTCCTTGATCTCGATCCGGTTGATCTTGACGCCCCAGGGCGAGGCCGCCGCGTCCATCACCCGGAGCAGGCGCTCGTTGATCTCGTCGCGGTGGGCGAGGAGCTGGTCGAGATCCATCGAGCCGACCACGGTGCGGATGTTGGTCATGGTCAGGGTCGTGGCCGCGAGGTCGAGGCTCGAGACCTCGTAGGAGGCGCGCGCCGCGTCGAGCACTTGGTAGAACACCACCGCGTCGATGGTGACGCCGGCATTGTCGCGGGTGAAGGCCTGCTGGCTCGGCACGTCGATGACCTGCTCCATCACGTTGACCTTGCGGCCGATCCGCTCGACGAAGGGCGTGATCAGGCCCAGGCCGGCGTCGAGGCTGCGGGCGTAGCGGCCGAAGCGCTCCACCGTGTAGACGTGGCCCTGGGGCACGATCTTCACGCCCGCGGCCAGGGTGATGATCGCCAGCACCGCCAAGCCCACGGCGAACACGCTCAGCCCCAACGGAAGCCCCATCGACACCCCTCCCCTGACGGCGCCACGGCCGGCGCGGCCGCGCAGCCTAACAGGCCGATCGGGGCTCCGCGACCGCGTGTCCGCGGGGCAGCCCGGAGGCGTGCCGCGCCGCGGCGTGAACGGTCACCCGCGGATGTCGATCATCAATGGTTCAGGCCGCCGCGCTTAGGAAGCCCGCAAGCGTCGCGTTCGTCGTCGCTCGGACCCCGTCAACGCAACGCTTGTTGAAGAAATATTCGGCATGATCCCCGCCACCCTCGCTGCGGAAAGAAGTCCTTTCGCGCCGCTGCGGGCGGCAGAAATCCCCACCCAACCGGACTCGGTGCGCGCGTGAAGATCGCTGTCCTCGCACATCTGAAATACCCGATCGGCCAGCCCTACGCCGGCGGCCTGGAGATGCACACGCATCTCCTGACCGTCGCGCTGAAGCGGCACGGGCACGACGTCACGCTGTTCGCGAGCCGCGGGTCCGACCCGGCGCTCGACCCGGTCATGCTCTGCGATCCGACCGGGGACGCGCTCCTCGACCCGGAGCGGGAGGAGGCGATCGACCGGGAGGAGGAGGACGCCTACCGGCGCATGATGGAGATGGTCGCGGCCGGAGGCTTCGATCTCGTCCACAACAACGCGCTGCACGCCCTGCCGCTGCGCGAGAGCGCCCGGCTCGGCCTGCCCTGGGTCACCGTGCTGCACACGCCGCCCTTCGACTCCCTGGTCGGCGGCGTCGTCCAGGCCGACCCCGACATGGCCTTCCTGGCGGTGTCCCCCTCGCTGGCGCAGGAATGGGCGCATCTCGTGCCCGGCGCCCAGGTGGTCGACAACGGCGTGGACCTCTCGACCTTCGCGTTCTCACACGCTGCCGACGATACGCCCTTCGCCTTCTGGTCGGGCCGGATCGTGCCCGAGAAGGGGCTGCACCTCGCGATCGACGCGGCGCGCGCCGCCGGGCTGCCGCTGACCTTCGCGGGTCCCAAGCTCAATCCCGGCTACTGGGCCGCCGAGATCGCCCCGCGTCTCGGGCCGGACCTGACGCATCTCGGCCATCTCTCCCACCGGGACCTCGCCCATCATCTCGGCCGGGCCCGCGTGGCGATCGTCTCGCCCCGCTGGGAGGAGCCCTTCGGCCTCGTCGTGGCGGAGGCCCTGGCCTGCGGCACGCCGGTCGCCGCCTTCCGGCGCGGCGCCATGCCCGACATCCTGGACGCGTCCTGCGGCCGCCTCGCCCGCCCGGACGACCCGCAGGATCTCTCGGTGGCGATCCGGGAGGCCGCCGGCCTGTCGCGCCGGGCCTGTCGCGACCGCGCCGAGGCGCTCTACGACGCCGCCGCCATGACCGGGCGCTACCTGGAGGCCTACGACGCCGTGATCGCGCGCTGCGCCGAGCGGGCGCGGCCGGCCCTGCGCGTCGCCGGAGGACGCGGCTGATCGGCGCGGATCCGCGCGCCGCAATCCGCACCCGAGCCCGGAGCCCGGCGGCATGACGGGCCGCCCCCGACCTCCGCGGCGCACGAGGGTGCCACGGGAGACCTGCCATGACCACCGACGCCGACCATCCGGCCCCGCCCCCCTGCGTCGTCTGCATCCCCGCCCGGAACGAGGCCGAGCGCCTGCCGCGCCTGCTCGCCTCCCTGGCCGCGCAGAACGGCGTCTCGGCGCGGGCGCCCCTGCGCGTCGTGGTGCTGGCCAACAACTGCACGGACGGGACCGTCCAGGCAGTGCGCGACGTCGAGGCCTCGGGCATCCTCGCGACCCTGACCCTCCGGCTGATCGCGGTCGAGCTCGGCGGCGCGGACGCCCATGTCGGCACGGCGCGGCGCATGGCGCTCGATGCCGGGGCCGAGTGGCTGGAGGCGGACGGTGAGCCGGACGGCATCCTCCTGACCACCGACGCGGATGCCCGCCTGCCGGCCGAGTGGGTCGCGGCCAACCTCCGCGCGCTGGAGGCCGCCGACATCGTCGGTGGCCGGCTGGTGATCGACGACGACGGCACACCGGACCCCGCCCTGACGGACCTGCACGCGCGCATCGAGCGCTACTGGTCCGGCGTCCGACGCCTGGAGGACCTGCTCGACCCGCCGCCCTACGATCCCGCCCCCCGTCACGGCGACCATACCGGCGCGAGCCTCGCCGTGCCCGCGATCCTGTACCGGGCGGTCGGCGGGCTGCCGGCGCTGCCCTGCGGCGAGGACAACGCCCTCGTCGGGCTGCTGCGCGCCAACGGCGCGCGCCTGCGCCACTGCCCGGACGTGCAGGTGCTGGTCTCGTCCCGCCACCAGGGGCGGGTCTCGGGCGGCATGGCCACCGAGATGCTGCGCCGGACCCGCGTCCTCGACGGGGAGGCCTACCTGCTGCCGGAGGCCGCGCACTGGCAGGCGCTGATCCTGCGCCGCGCGGCCCTGCGCCGGGCCTTCCACCTCGACCCGCAGGCCCGCGCCGCGGCCTGCGCACGGCTCGGTCTCGACGCCGACGACCTCGCCGCCGTCGGGGCCTGCCCGAACGACATCGCCTTCGTGGAGCGGGCCGACCGGATCCTCGAGTCGCGCAGCCCGCCGGCGCGGGACTGCGCCCTCGACCAAGCGGTCGCCGATCTCGACGCCCTCGCGTCGTCCCTGAGGGACGCCGCGTGACCCGCGGCATCGGCTGGTACGTCCATCACCAGGGCGCCGGCCATCTCCAGCGGGCCCGGGCCGTCGCCGGTGCTCTGGACCGGCCCTGCACGATCCTCGGGACGCTGGCCGGGTTCGACACCGCCGGCCTCGACACCGTCGACCTGCCCGACGACCGCCCCCTCGGCGACGCGGCCTTCGACGGCCGGGACGGCGCGACCGAGCGGCCCGAGGCCCTGCACTACGCGCCGCTCAACCATCCGGGGGTCCGCGCGCGGATGGCGCGCATCGCCGCCTGGGCGGAGCGGGCCGAACCGGCCCTCCTGGTCGTCGACGTCTCGGTGGAGGTGGCGCTCCTGGCGCGCCTCCTGTCGGTGCCGACCCTGGTGGTGCGGCTCGCCGGGACGCGGACCGACCGGCCGCATCTGGAGGCCTTCCGCAGCGCGACGCGGCTGCTGGCCCCCTTCCCCGCGGCACTCGACGGCGCGGCCGTGCCGGACTGGGTCCGGGCCAAGACGCTGTACGCGGGCTTCCTGGGCGCGCCGGCGCAGGCCCCGATCGAGGCGGGACGCGAGATCGTGGTCGTGTTCGGCCGCGGCGGCGCGGGGGGCGACCTCGCGGATCTCGCCGCGGCCGCGCGGGCGGTGCCGGACCGGCCGTGGCACGTCCTGGGGCCGGTCTCAGGCTCGGGCGCCGTCCCCGGCAACCTGCACCTGCACGGCTGGGTCCCGGACGTCGAGGCGCGGGTCGCTCGGGCGGCTTTGCTGGTGGGCGGCGGCGGCGACGGTGTGGTCGCCCTGGCGGCCGCGCAGCGGAAGCGCTTCGTCTGCCTCCCGGAGGAGCGTGCCTACGGGGAGCAGACCGAGAAGGCCGAGGCTCTGGCCCGGCTCGGGGCCGCGATCGTTCATCCCGGCTGGCCCTCGGCCGCGGCCTGGCCTGGCCTCATCGCGGCGGCCCGCGCCATCGACCCATCGGTGATCGGCGGCCTGCACGACCCGGACGCGGTCCGGACCTGCGCCGCGACGATCCAGACCCTGATCGCGGATCTCTGAACGGCCGGGCCGCGACGGAGCGGGCGGTCGCCGCGCCGGCGCGGGTGCCTCAGTCCGCACTCATGTCCGGACTCAGGAGATCAGGTCGAGCTTCGCGGCCTCGATCCCGTCGGCGCGGATCGTGTCCGGCAGGGACGAGAAGTCGCGATAGCCCGCCTCGCGCGCCATGGCGTCGAGGGCCGTCTGCTCGTCGTCGGCCGCCCCCGTCCAGAGCACCGCGCCGCTCTTCTTCTGCCTGATCTGGAAAATGCTCATCGACCCCTCCCCGGTCCCGAGAAGACCATCGGCCTATTAACGTCGCTATTCGTGGCTGGTTGCAGGTTGAGCGCCGTGAACGGCCGCGCTCCGGCCGCCCCGATCACCTGCGGCGCGAGGCCCGGCGACGGCCCCGCCGGATGGCGCTATGCTCGACCTCCGGTGGAGTGGCTCGCCATGAAAACGCCGACCTGCCCAGCGAGGGAGAGGCAATACCAGTCCAGCGCCGCTTGCGAGGCCCCCGTCGTGAACTCCGTCCGTTGGCGCGCGCCCCGCCTCAGTCTCCTGTGCGGGCTCGCGATCCTCGCCGGGGCGCCGGCCAGGGCCGTCGAGACCGCCGCCGTTCCCGACGCGGCCGCCATCGCGCCCGCCGTCACCGTGGTCCCGGCCGAGAACCGCGAGATCGTCGAGCGGGCGGTCGTCACCGGCACGCTGGTCCCGCGCGACGAGATCCTCGTCTCCCCGGAGGTCGAGGGCCTGCGCATCACCGATCTCCTCGTCGAGGAGGGCGACCGCGTCACCAAGGGACAGGTTCTCGCCAAGCTGTCGCTGGAGATGATCGTCACCCAGGAGGCCTCGAACGCCGCGGCGATCGCCCGGGCCGAGGCGGCCATCGTCCAGGCCCAGAGCCAGATCGTCCAGGCGGAGGCGGCCAACGTCGAAGCCAAGCAGTCGCTGGAGCGGGCCCAGGCGCTCGCCAAGACCGGGAACGCCACCGCGGCCGTGCTGGAACAGCGCGTCTCGGCGGCGCAGGGGGCGGAAGGGCGCCTCGCCGCCGCCAGGGGCGGCCTGCAATCGGCCCAGGCCGACCTCGCCACCGCCCGGGCGGCCGGCGCCGAGATCGCCCTGCGGCGTGCCCGCACCGATATCCGGGCGCCGGAGGCCGGCATCGTCAATCGCCGCACCGCCCGGATCGGCGCCACAGCCACCGCGGTGGGCGAGCCGCTGTTCCGGCTGATCGCCCGGGGCGAGATCGAGTTGGAAGGCGAGGTGCCGGAGACGTCGCTGGCGCGCATCCACGTCGGCAACCCGGCGAGCCTCGACCTCGATGATGGCCGCCGCCTCGCCGGCAAGGTGCGCCGGGTCTACCCGGAGGTCGACCGGGCCACGCGGCTCGGCAAGGTGCGCATCCGCCTCGGCGACGATCCGGCCCTGCGCATCGGCGCCTTCGCGCGCGGCAACGTCGAGATCGCGCGCCGCACCGGCGTGGCCGTGCCGGTCTCCAGCCTGCTCTACGCGGCCGACGGCCGCGCCAGCGTCCTCGTGGTGAAGGACGGGCGTGTCGAGGCGCGGTCCGTGACCGCGGGGCTCTCCGCCGACGGCTTCACGGAACTCCGCTCCGGCGTGGCGGCCGGCGAGAGCGTCGTGGCCCGCGCCGGAAGCTTCCTGCGCGACGGCGACCGGGTGCGCGCCGTGCCGGCTCCGACCGGCACGCCGATCGCCGACGCGGCCCCGCGGTAGGACGAGACGAAGGATCCGGCCATGCGCCTCAACGTCTCCGCCTGGGCGATCCGCAGGCCCCTGCCCTCGGTGGTCCTGTTCCTGGTCCTGATGATCCTCGGGCTCGTGAGCTTCCGCGCGCTGCCGATCACCCGGTTCCCCAACATCGACATCCCGATCGTCTCGGTGACGATCACCCAGTCGGGCGCCGCGCCCGCCGAACTCCAGACCCAGGTCACCAAGTGGGTCGAGGATTCGGTCGCCGGCGTGAAGGGCGTCAAGCACATCCTCTCGACGATCACGGAGGGCACCTCCACCACCACGATCGAGTTCCGCCTGGAGGTGAACCAGGATCGGGCGACCAACGACGTCAAGGACGCGATCGCCAAGATCCGCCAGAACCTGCCGCGGACGATCGACGAGCCGATCGTCTCGCGCGTGGAGATCGCCGGCCTGCCGATCATGGTCTACGGCGCCTCAGCGCCCGCTATGACGCCCGAGGACCTGTCGTGGTTCGTGGACGACGTCGTCGCCCGGGGCTTGCAGAGCGTGAAGGGCGTCGGCGGCGTCGAGCGCCTCGGCGGCGTCGCCCGCGAGATCCGCGTCACCCTGAAGCCTGACCGCCTGCTGGCGCTGGGCATCACCGCCGCGGACGTGAACCGGCAGTTGCGCCTGACCTCGGCCGACATGGCCGGCGGCCGGGCCGAGGTCGGCGGCCAGGAGCAGTCCATCAGGGCGCTCGCCGCCTCGGCGAGCCTCGACACGCTGGCCAAGACCTCCATCGTGGTGCCGGGCAACCGCAAGGTCCGCCTCGACGAGCTCGCGACCCTATCGGACACCGCCGAGGAGCCCCGCACCTTCGCGCGCTTCAACGGCGAGCCGGTGGTCGCGTTCGCGATCTCCCGCGCCAGCGGCGCCAGCGACGCCGACGTGTCGGTGGGCGTCGCCAAGAAGATCGCGGCGCTCCACGCGGCCAATCCCAACGTGCGGTTCGACCTGATCGACACCAGCGTCGTCAACACGATCGGCAACTACCACTCGGCCATGATGGGCCTGATCGAGGGGGCCCTCCTCGCCGTCGTGGTGGTGCTGCTGTTCCTGCGCGACTGGCGCGCGACCCTGATCGCCGCGGTGGCGCTGCCGCTCTCGGTGCTGCCGACCTTCTGGGTGATGAGCGCCCTGGGCTTCTCGCTCAACGCCGTCAGCCTGCTGGCGATCACGCTCGTCACCGGCATCCTGGTGGACGACGCGATCGTGGAGATCGAGAACATCGTCCGGCACATGCGGATGGGGAAGTCGCCCTACCGCGCGTCCCTCGAGGCCGCCGACGAGATCGGCCTCGCGGTCATCGCCATCACGGCGACGATCATCGCGATCTTCTCGCCGGTGTCGTTCATGGGCGGCATCGCCGGCCAGTACTTCAAGCAGTTCGGCCTGACCATCGCGGCCGCGGTGTTCATGTCGCTGCTCGTGGCGCGCCTGATCACGCCGCTGCTCGCCGCCTACTTCCTGCGCGACCACGGGCCGGACCACGAGCGGGACGGCGTCGTCATGCGCGGCTACACCCGCCTCGTGGCGTGGTCGGTCCGGCACAAGTTCATCACGCTGGTGCTCGGCCTCGCGTGCTTCGCCGGCTCCATCGCCTCCACGGGCCTGCTGCCCGCGGGCTTCCTGCCGGCGGAGGACCAGGCCCGCACCCTGTTCGTGGTGGAGCTGCCGCCGGGCGCCCGGCTCCAGGACACGGTCCGGGTCACCGACCGCATCGAGGAGAAGATCCGCGCGCTGCCCGAGGTGAAGAGCGTGTTCGTGGACGGCGGCCGTCAGCTGCCGGCCAAGAAGGAGGTGCGCCTCGCGAGCCTCACCATCAACCTCACGCCGAAGAACAGCCGCGACAAGACGCAGAAGCAGATCGACGCCGAGGTCGCGGCGATCCTCCGGGAGGAGCCGGACCTGCGCTTCTGGGCCCTGCGCGAGGGCGGCCAGCGCGACCTCGCGCTGATCATCGCCGGCCCCGACAAGGCCGTGGTGGCCGAGACGGCGGCCAAGCTCCAGCGCGAGGCCCAGCAGGTCCCGCACCTCGTCAATGTCATGTCGACCGCACCCCTCGACCGGACCGAGGTCCGGATCCGGCCGAAGCCCGCCGTGGCGGCCGATCTCGGCGTCAGCACCGACACCATCGCCGAGACCGTGCGGGTCGGGACGATCGGCGACATCGGCATGAACCTCGCCAAGTTCAACGCCACCGACCGCCAGATCCCGATCCGCGTGCAGCTCCCCGAGAGCGTGCGCGGCCGGCTATCCGACCTCGAGACCCTGAAGGTGCCGGTGAAGGGCGGGACGGCCGTCCCGCTCGCGACCGTGGCCGACATCAGCCTCGGCCAGGGCCCGACCGGCATCGACCGCTACGACCGCGCCGTGCGCGTCGCGCTCGAGGGCGACATGCAGGGCACCGACGCGCTCGCCGCGCTGATCAGCCAGGTCATGAACCTGCCCACCGCCAAGAACCTGCCCCCAGGGGTGACGATCAGCCAGACCGGCGACGCCGAGGTAATGGGCGAGGTCTTCGAGGGCTTCGCGCTGGCCATGGGCGCCGGCCTGATGATGGTCTTCGGCGTGCTGATCCTGCTGTTCGGCAACTTCCTGCAGCCGCTGACCATCCTGTTCTCGCTGCCGCTCTCCATCGGCGGCGCGATCCTGGCGCTCCTGATCTGCCACATGCCGATCTCGATGCCGGTGGTGATCGGCATCCTGATGCTGATGGGCGTCGTGACCAAGAACGCCATCATGCTGGTGGATTTCGCCGTCGAGCAGATCCGCGCCGGCGTCGACCGGAACGTCGCGATCGTCGATGCCGGCCGCAAGCGCGCCCGGCCGATCGTGATGACCACCATCGCCATGGCGGCCGGCATGGTCCCCTCCGCGATGGCCTACGGGATCGGCGGCGAGTTCCGCTCGCCCATGGCGGTGGCGGTGATCGGCGGCCTGATCGTCTCGACGGTGCTGTCGCTCGTCTTCGTGCCGGCGATCTTCGTGCTGATGGACGACCTGTCCCGCCTGCTGACGCGGCTGTTCGGCCGCTTCATCGGCGAGCGCGACGATCCGGAGGATGCCCCCGCCTTCGATCCGGCCCATCCGGCCAATGACGGGCACCCGCCGCCGCCGCGGATCGCCGCGGAGTAGAGCGGGTCGGCGCGGAGAGCGGGTGCCGGATCGGCGGCGCGGATTGCGTCGCGGATTGCGTCGCGCGCCGCGATGGGCTGTGACTCGGCCCCGCCGAATCAACGGAGACGAGCGAGACGATGTCGGGTGGTCACGGGGCGGTCGAGGGGTCGAACAAGCGCGTGGCGCTGCTGATCTCGGTGCTGGCGCTGTTCCTCGCGTTCAGCGAGACACTGGGCAAGGCGTCCCAGACGGATTCGATCGGCGCCAACGTCGAGGCCGCGAACCAGTGGGCCTATTTCCAGGCCCGCACGATCCGCGCGACGGTGCTCAAGACCGCCGACGAGGCCCTGGCGCTGGTGCCCCCGGGGCCGAACCAGGAGGCCATCGCCGCCAAGCGCGCCGAGTGGTCGAAGACGCTGGCGCGCTGGGATTCGGAGCCGGCGACCGGCGAGGGCCGCAAGGAGCTGTCCGAGAAGGCCCGCGCGTCCGAGGGCCGGCGCGACCTCGCGCTGCTGCGCTACCACCACTACGAGCTGGCCTCGGCGGCCTTCCAGATCGGGATCGTGCTGGCCTCGGCCGAGGTCATCACCGGGATCAGCCTGCTGGTCTTCGCCGGCGGCTTCCTGGGCCTCGCCGGGGCGGCGCTGCTCGGCTTCGGCTACCTCGCGCCGCACGCCCTGCCGTTCTTCCACTGAGCGGCCCCGGCCGCCGGCAGCGACGTAACGCCACCCCCGATCCCGATCGATCGAGCACAAGCGTCGCCGCACTGGACGCGCGGTCCGGAAGCTGATCGTCTCGGCGCATTCCAGGGGGGAATGATGTCGGAACACTCAGAAGACCAGGGACGCCTGACGAAGGTCGCCAGCGCGATCTTCCTGCACACCGAGCACGCGATCTACGCGGCGCTCGGCATCCTGCTGGCGCTCACCGCCCTCGTGGCGCTGATCGAGGCCGCCGGGATGACCTGGGAGGCGATGCGGGCGCTCGGCGGCGCTCAGCAGATCCTCGAGGTGATCGACCGGCTGCTGTTCCTGCTGATGCTGATCGAGATCCTGCACACGGTCCGGGTCTCGATGCGGTCGGGGACGCTGACCTGCGAGCCGTTTCTGATCGTCGGGCTGATCGCCTCGATCCGGCGGGTTCTGGTGATCACCCTGCAATCGTCGGAGATCATGCACGCCAAGGACTGGTCGCCGGAGAAGCAGGCGCTGTTCCAGGCCTCGATGATCGAGCTCGGCGTGCTGGCGGGTCTGATCCTCACGATGGTGTTCGCGATCTTCCTGCTGCACCGCGCCCGCGACGACGGCAAGCCGGCCGGCGAGGAGAAGCCCGAGCACGTGTCCTGAGATCCGCGCGCCTTCGCGGCGTTCACGAAGGACCTGCACCGATCCGTACGCCTGACGGCGTCCGGATTGCCCTGACCGTCCTTGCGAGCGCAGCGAAGCAATCCAGTTGCGCCACGCCGACCGAGGTAACGCTGCACTGGGTCGCTTCGCTTCGCTCGCGATGACGGAAGGAAACCGAACCGGAATCGGAAATCAGTTCATCCGCAGGATCGCGGCGTTGAGGAGCGTCGCGAAGGCGACCCAGGCCGCGTAGGGGACGAGGAGCCACGCCGCGAGCCGGTCGAACCGCCAGGTCAGCCGGATCGTCCAGAGCACCATCACCAGCAGCATCGCGACGACGATCAGGCCGGCGCCGATCGCGTGGGCGGTGAAGAAGACCGGCGTCCAGGCGGCGTTGAGCGCGATCTGCACCACGAACGCCGCGAGGGCGAGCCACCAGCCCTGGCGGCTCGGTCCCGTGCGCGGCATGGCGCCGAGCAGGCGCCAGAGCGAGACCGCGATCATCGTGTAGAGGATCGTCCAGGCGACCGGGAACACCCAGTTCGGCGGGTTGAAGGCCGGCTTGTTCAGGCTCGCGTACCAGCCCGGGATCTCCGCCTGGGTCGACACCGAGCCGACGGCGGCCGTGGCCGCGACGGGCAGGATCGCGGCGGCGAGGCGCAGCCAGCGCGGCAGGGGCGATCCCTCGGGGACCTGTGTGGCGGCGGTCATGATCGTCTGTCTCCACGGGGCGCGGCATGTGGCCCGGCATGTGGCGCGGCATGTGGCGCGGCATGTGGCGCGGCTTGCCGGCACCCGCGCGCCGTGGCACGCGCCCGTCTCCATCCGCCGAGAATCGCCAGATGTCACAGCCTTACGCGCCGCAGGGTCCGTCGGATACCCGGAGCGACGCCGAGCCGGAATACACGCGCCGGAGCCTCGCCGCCCAGGCCATGGGGCGGATCGAGCCGGAGACGCGGGCGGTGGTGATGCCGCTCCACGTCGCCACCACCTTCATCCGCGATCCCGACAACGGCTACAGCTCCGGCTACAGCTACGCGCGGCCCGACAACGCCACGGTGCGCGAGGCGGAGTCGGTCCTGGCGATGCTGGAGGGCGCCGCCGCCGGCGCGCTGCTGTTCGGCTCGGGGATGGCGGCGGCGACCGCGGTGTTCGGCGCGCTGGAGCCCGGCGACCACGTGGTCGCCGGCACGGTCATGTACTGGGCTCTGAAGCGCTGGCTGCGCGAGGAGGCGCCCCGGCGCGGCCTCACACTGAGTTTCGTGGACACGGACGACGCGGACGCCCTGCGCGCCGCGATCGAGCCCGGCCGGACCAAGCTCGTCTGGATCGAGACCCCCGGCAATCCGCTCTGGACCGTCACCGACATCGCCGCGGCGGCCGAGATCGCCCACGCGGCGGGGGCGCGGCTCGCCGTCGATTCAACGGCCGCCTCACCGGTGCACACGCGCCCTCTGCAACTCGGCGCCGACATCGTGATGCACTCGGCCACCAAGATCCTGAACGGTCATTCCGACGTGGTTGCGGGCGTGCTGGCGGGGGCGCGGGCCGACGCGTTCTGGGAGCGGATCCGGGGGATCCGCGCCGGCAGCGGCGGCATCCTCGGGCCGTTCGAGGCCTACCTGCTGATGCGCTCGCTCCGGACCCTGCACCTGCGGGCGGCCGCGCAGGCGGCGGGCGCCCTGCGCCTCGCCGGGCGCCTGAGCGGGCACCCGCACGTGACCCGCGTCCTCTACCCGGGCCTCCCGGACGATCCCGGCCACGCGGTCGCCCGCCGGCAGATGCGGGACGGGTTCGGCTTCATGCTGTCGATCCGGGTCGCCGGCGGCGAGGCCGGCGCCATCGCCACGGCGGCGCGGGTGCGGCTCTGGAAGCGGGCAACCTCGCTCGGCGGCGTCGAGAGCCTCATCGAGCACCGCGCCTCGGTGGAAGGCCCGGGCAGCCCCTGCCCGCCGGACCTGCTGCGCCTGTCCACCGGCATCGAGGACACGGACGACCTGTACGGCGATCTCGACCAGGCCCTGCGCGGCGCCCACGCGGGCTGATCGTCGCGGGCGCTTGGTGCCGAACCGTCTCCTGGCGCGTTGTGCCGGCAGTTCCGGCGGCGCGAACCGCCACAGATCGCGAGTCTGACGACATGACGACCCGTTCCCGCACGATGGTCCCCGGCACCTTCGCGCTGCTCATCCTGGCGCTCGCGCCGGCCTCCGCCCGGGCCGACGCCGTGCCCGATCTCGACGTCGAGCGGACCTGCCGGTCGGCTCAGGTCGCCAACACGAGCATCAGCGACAAGGCGAATTACGACGGCTGCATCCGCTCCGAGCGCGACGCCAAGAAGGAGGCCGAGCGCCACTGGAGCAGTTACACGCCCGCCGCGAAGAGCCAGTGCCAGAACCAGTTCAAGGCGGGCGGCTTCCCCTCCTACGTCGAGATGGTGACCTGCCTGGAACTGGCGTCCGGCACGGTGCCGACCCAGAGCGCCGAGGGCGGCCGCGCGGTGGGCGGGCCGGGTGCGCCGAAGGACGTCAAGGTGCAGCGGGAGGGCGGCGCCAACCTGACCAAGGAACCGCCCGCGAGCCAGCGCACGGATCCGATCCAGGTGCTGGAGAACAAGTAGGCGGCGCGGGCGCCGTCACGCGCCGCTGTCGGCCGTGGTGACGAAGGGGACGTCGACGGTCTCGCGGCCGGCGCGTTACCGGGTGCCCGCGATGAGGGCCCGCACCGCCGCGGCGACCCGGGCGCGCTCGGCGGCGCGGTGATTCTCCCCCCTCTCGTCCGGCATGCCAGCACAGCTTCCGACGGGGCGCGACGCGGCGCGCGGGCGTGCTATGGGCCGAGTCCTCCCCCCGCGCATCAGCCCCCGCTCCCGCCGGCCCCGTGAACGCCCTCGCCATCATCGCCCCGATCTTCGGGATCGTCCTGATCGGCTGGGCCGCCGCCCTCGCGGGGCTCCTCTCCGACAAGGTCAGTGACGGGCTGTCGGAATACGTCTTCGCCGTCGCCGTCCCGGCGCTGATCATCGCCACGCTGACCAAGCCCGGGATGAGCGGGACCATCGCGTGGTCCTACTGGGTCGCGTATTTCGGCGGCGCGGCGATCTCGTGGTCCGTCGGCACGCTGATCGCCCGGCGGCGGGCCGGGATCGAGCGCCGGGGTACTATCCTCCACGGCTTCGCGGCGAGCCAGTCGAACACGGTGTTCGTGGGCGTCCCGATGATCCTCCAGGCCTACGGCGAGGAGGGCGCCTTCCCGCTGTTCATGCTGCTGGCCGTCCACCTGCCCCTGATGATGGGCAGCGCCACTTTCCTGATCGAGTCCGATTCCGGCCTGCCGGTCCTGGCGCGGATCCGCGGGCTCGCCCTGGTGCTGCTGCGCAACCCGATCTTCGTGGCGCTGCTGATCGGCATGGCCATGAAGGCCCTCGGCCTCGCGCCGGTCGGCATCGCCCAGTCGCTGATCGACGCCTTCGCCGGCACGGCCTCCACCTGCGCCCTGGTGGCGCTGGGCGCCGGCCTGAAGCGCTACCGGGTGCTGTTCGACCTCAAGGGTGCGCTCGTGATCGCGCTCCTGAAGAACCTCCTGCACCCGCTGGCGGTCTGGCTCCTGGCCTTCCACGTCTTCGCGATGCCGGCCGCCTACGCGGGCGTCGCGACCCTGTTCGCCGCCATGCCGGTGGGGATCAACGCCTACCTGCTGGCGGCGCGCTACCGGACCGAGACCGGCATGGTCGCGGCCTCGGTCCTGGTCTCGACGCTGCTGGCGCCGCTCACCACGCTGCTCTGGCTCATGCTCCTCGGCCGCGCGTGACGGCGGCGCCCCGGCGTCACCGCGCGCGTTGGACCGGGCGGCGCGCGGGTCTAGGGTAGGGTCAAGCGCGCGGGCCGCGAAGACCCGCGCCACCCTGCAGGCGAGGAATCTCGATGAACGCTCCGATGCGCCCTCCGGGCAGCGCCTCCCCGTCGGCCCCGGCCTCGGCCCGCTTCGTCTGGGACGATCCCTTCCTGCTGGAGGATCAGCTCACCGAGGACGAGCGGGCGATCCGCGACGTCGCTCAGAGCTTCGCGCAGGAGCAGCTGCTGCCCGGGATCGTGGAGGCTTACGCCACCGAGAAGACCGATCCCGGCCTGTTCCGCAAGATGGGCGAGCTCGGCCTGCTCGGCGTGACGCTCCCGGAGGAGTACGGCTGCGCGGGCGCCTCCTACGTGGCCTACGGGCTCGTGGCGCGGGCGGTCGAGGCGGTGGATTCCGGCTACCGCTCGATGATGAGCGTGCAATCCTCCCTCGTGATGTACCCGATCCACGCCTACGGCTCGGAGGAGCAGCGCGAGAAGTTTCTGCCGAAGCTCGCCTCGGGCGAGTGGATCGGCTGCTTCGGCCTCACCGAGCCGGATGCCGGCTCGGACCCGGCCGGCATGAAGACCAAGGCCGAGAAGATCGACGGCGGCTACCGGATCTCCGGCGCCAAGATGTGGATCTCGAACGCCCCCTTCGCGGACGTGTTCGTGGTCTGGGCGAAGTCCGACGCGCACGAGGGCGCGATCCGCGGCTTCGTCCTCGAGAAGGGCATGAAGGGCCTGTCCGCCCCGACGCTGAAGGGCAAGCTGTCCCTGCGCGCCTCCACCACCGGCGAGATCGTCATGGAGGGCGTCGAGGTCGGCGAGGACGCGCTGCTGCCGAACGTCTCGGGGCTGAAGGGGCCGTTCGGCTGCCTCAACCGGGCGCGCTACGGCATCTCGTGGGGCGCGATGGGCGCCGCCGAGGATTGCTGGCACCGCGCCCGCACCTACACGCTGGAGCGCAAGCAGTTCGGCCGGCCCCTGGCGCAGACCCAGCTCGTTCAGAAGAAGCTCGCCGACATGCAGACCGAGATCGCGCTGGGCCTCCAGGCCTCGCTCCGCGTCGGGCGGCTGATGGACGAGGGCAAGATGGCGCCCGAGATGATCTCGCTGGTCAAGCGCAACAATTGCGGCAAGGCGCTGGACATCGCCCGCACCGCCCGGGACATGCACGGCGGCAACGGCATCATGGGCGAGTACCACGTGATGCGCCACGCCCAGAACCTCGAGACGGTGAACACCTACGAGGGCACCCACGACGTCCACGCCCTGATCCTGGGCCGGGCCCAGACGGGGCTGCAGGCGTTCTTCTGAGGCGCGGAGGACGCGCCTCCCACCGGGTCACCTCATCCTCAGGTGCGGCGCAGTCGCCTCGAAGAAGTCCCCCGGAACCGCGGCGATATCGGGAGGCTTCCTCGAGACATCCGCTGCACTTCGGCACCTCAGGATGAGGGCGTGGGCGGGGTCACTCCCCGCCCTCGTCCCCGGCGAGCGACCACTCGAGCACCCGGGCGAGGTGGTCGTAGGCGCCGTACCGGCTGGCGTATTGCGGGTAGGGCCGCGCCGTGTAGGCCGCCTCGCCGGTCATGAACCGGGCCACCAGCCCCCGGAGCCGCGCGGCGTGCTCCGCCACGATCTGCTCGACCCCGCGCTCCTCGCCCCGGGGCGGCTTCACCGGGATCGGGACGAAGGGCTTCCGGCCGCCCGAGGCGTGGACGTAGAGCAGGTCCGGCGTCGTCTTCACGGCCGGCAGATCCGCGAAGGCGCCGTGCATCAGCATCGCCGCCTCCAGGGTGAGCTGCGGCGAGAACCCGGAGAAGATCATCTTGCCCGAGGGCGGCGTCCCGGTCTTGTAATCGACGATGCAGGCGGTGCCGTCCGGCCGCAGCTCGATCCGGTCGGCCCGGGCGCGCAGCGTGAAGGTCTCGCGCCCCATCGGGATCGCCCAGCGCCCGGAGACCTCCGGGTAGACCCGGGTCAGGCCGGGCCGGCGCTGGGTCTCCCAGTCCAGATAGGCCGAAGCCATGCGCTCGTAGCGCGGCCACCACTCGGCGTAGAGGTTCGGGTACTCCGCCTCGATGTCGCTGAAGGCGTTCACCGCGAAGTTCAGCAGCCGCTCCGCGGAGTCCAGCGGCAGGTCCTTGGGATGGCGACTGGCGAATTCCGCGAAGACGTCGTGCACCAGGGAGCCGCGGGTGGCGACGCCCGGCGCCGCCGCCAGCGGATCGAGCGGGTCGAGCCCGAGCACGTGGCGGGCGAAGATGCTGTAGGGATCGCGCACCAGCGTCTCGATCTCGGTGACGCTGAGCGAGCGCGGGAACAGCGCCGGGTCCGGCTTCGGCGCGGGGCGCTTCAGCCGCGGCTCCGGCGGCGCCGTGTCGAGCCGCGCGGCGAGGCCCGCGAGCCGGCGCCCCGCGTGCAGGACGACGTCCCAGCGGGCGTCGCCCGAGAGGGCGCGCAGGCGCTGGATCAGGCGCGACGGCACGGTCGGCGCGCCCTCCCGCTTCAACGCGCGGGTGATCACCGCGTCGCGGCAGCCGAGCGCCTGCACGAAGTCGTGGGCCATCTGCCCGATCCGCCGCTCGGGCGGGTTGAGTCCGACCCGCTCGCGCATCGGCCGGTTGAGGAACGAGTCGGTCAGCGTGCGCACCGGCCAGACGCCCTCGTCCAGCCCGCCGAGCACCACGCGGTCCACCGAGAGCAGGCGCGCCTCCAGCAGCCCGAGGATGCGCAGGCGCGGATGCGGCGCCTCGCCCGAGCAGGCGACTTTGCGCTCCCGGGCGAGCGACGTGAAGAAAGTGGCGTAATCGTCGAACCGGCCCGGCATCAGGCCGGGCTCGGCCATCTCCAGGTCGTCGAACAGGGCGTCCAGGCAGGACAGGGAGCCGTCCGTCTCCTCGGGCGCGTCCTCCGGCCCCGCGATCAGCCGGTCGCACGCCGCTCGGTGCCCGGTGGCGGTGGTGACGAGGTCGCAATCGCCCGCGCCGTCCGGGCCCGGGAAATCCCGGAACACCAGATCCAGCCGGTCCAAGAGGTCCGCGGCCAGTTCCCAGTCGACGTCCTTCAGGCGGCGCTTGGCCCGGGGCCGGTGCTCGGGCGGCCCGGCGCGCTCGGCGGCGAGGGCCTTGCGCAGGCCGTCGAAGCCCGGGGCCGGGACGGGGCCGCGCAGCAATCCGATCTCCAGGGCGGCCGCGCCCCGGACCACGTCGGGACGCGGCAGGCCGAGATGGACCATCGGATGGGAGAGCAGCGCGATCAGCCGGGCCGGGATCGCGTCGGCCTGATCGCGGGCGAGGTCGGCGGCGAGTTCCGCCGCGAGCCGGGCGAGCCGCCCGGCCGGGCTCACGGCCAGGGACAGCCCGGCGGAATCCTCGGCCACGATGCCCCAGCGCAGCAGCTCGACGGCGACCCGGCCGGCGAGCCCGCGGTCGGGCGTGATGAGCGCCGCAGTGGCACCGGGGGTCTGCAGGGTCTCGCGCAGCGCCAGCGCCGCGACCAGCGCCTCCTCGCGCTCGTCGGCCGCTTCGGCGAGCGCGAGCCCCTCGAGGCCGAGGCGGGCGACGGTGTCGCGCGCGGCCGGGTCGAGGGCGGCCCACGCGTCGGTGGTATCGGCCGGCCGCAGGGCCTGCGACAGGAGCGCGGCTCGCGCCGCCTGGCCGGGGTCGGGCTCGCCGAGGGCGACGACCTCGGCGCGGTCGAGGTTGAGGTTCTCCGGTCCGAGCAACCGGTGCAGCACCGCCTGCGGATGGCCGTGCGCGATCACGCGGGAAAAACCCTCGCCGGTGTCGATGCCGTCCCAGCCGGCCGCGTCGAGGTCGAGATCGAGCCCGGGCAGGACCACGGCGCCGTGGGGCAGCTTGGCCACGGCGGCGATGAGCCGGGCCGTGGCGGGGACGGAGCCCAGCGAGCCGGCGACGATCACCGGGTCCGGCGTCGCGCCGCGCGACAGGCGACGCTCCTCGGCGAGCACGAGCCCGCGGGCGCGGGCGACCGGATCAGCGAGGCCCCGCTCGGCCAGGAGCTTCGGCCAGTTCTCGGCGGCGATCTTCACGAAGTCGAGGGTCAGGCCGAAGTAGCGGGAATACTCGGCCTCGACGGCCGCGCCGATCTCCGACCAGGGCAGGCCCTCGACGGTGAGCGCGTCCATGAGGCGCTCGAGATCGCCAGCGAGCCCGACCGCGTCGGCGGGGGAGGACGGCACCAGGAACGGCACCTCGGCGTCCAGCGGCAGCAGCGTCCGGTCGACGGTCCTGGCCCAGGCCTGGACGAGGCGGGCCAGGATCAGCCGGCGCTCCAGCGGCGGCATCGGGATGCTCAGGGGGTCGGCGTTCTCCTCCAGCAGCGGCTCGGCGGCGAGGTCGAGCTCGGCCTCGTCGGCCTCGCCGAGCGGCACCATCCGCGGCAGCAGCGTCGCCTGGCCGGGCGCGTCCCGGCCGAGCCTCTCGGCCAGGATCGCGCCGAGCGCCCGGGCCGCGCGGCGGGTCGGCAGGTAGATCGTGACGGAGGCGAGCGCCAGCGGATCGTCCGCCACCGGCCCGACCAGGCGGCCGGAGAGCAGCGCCTCGGCGAGCGTCGGCAGGAACGGGACGCCGCGGGAGATGGTGAAGACGGCCTGTCGGGCGGGCATGGCTGGGCTTCTACGCCCGCGCCGGGGCGGCGGACAGGGGACGATGGGCCGCTGGGGAACGATCGCGCGGCTTCCCTCCCCGCATCGGAGGAGTTCGGTCGCGCTCCGCCGCTGACCTCAGCCCTTCGCCCTCGCGGCGGCGCCGTAGCCGGCGCGGCGGCCGAACACGACGCCGGAGGTCAGCCCCGAGCCGCCGGGATAGCCGTTGAAAAACACGCCACCGACCATCTCGCCGCAGGCGTAGAGGCCGGGAATCGCGCCGCCGTCCGCGCGCTTCACGCCGCCGTCGTCGCCGACCTCGACGCCGCCGTAGGTGAAGGTGATGCCGCCCGTGACCGGGTAGGCCTTGAACGGCCCGGTCTCGATCCTCTGCGCCCAGTTCGACTTCGGCAGGGCGAGCCCCTTCGTGCCGCGCCCGTCCTTCACGGTCGGGTCGAAGGGCACGCTCTCGTCCACGGCGGCGTTGAACGCCGCGATGGTCCGCCGCGCCGCCGCGCGGTCGATGCCCTCGAGCTTGTCGAGGAGCCCGTCCAGGGTGTCGGCCTCGACGAAGTGCGCGTCGTGGAACCGGTACTCGCTGTAGAGCAGGTGATCGACCTTGGCGTCGAAGATCTGCCACGCCACGTGCCCGGGCTGCTCCATGATCGAGCGGCCGAACTGGGCGTAGGTGTAGTTGCGGAAATTCTTGCCCTCGTCGACGAACCGCTCTCCGTCCGCGTTCAGCATGAGGCCCAGGAAGTAGCAGATCTTCCGGTAGTGCTTGCGCTCGCCGTGCGGCAGCTCGAGGTTGCCGTAATCGGGGGTGTGCAGGTCCATCGGCGTGGCGTGGCAGCCACCGTAGAAGCCGTGGGCCTTCGCGCCGAGGTCGAGCGCCATCTGCAGCCCGTCGCCCTGGTTGTGGGGCGTGCCGCGTACCCGGGCCTTGTCCCAGCCCTCGCCGATGAAGCGTGTCCGGAGGGCGGCGTTCGACTCGAAGCCGCCGCAGGCCAGCACCACGGACGTCGCCCGGACCGGACCCTGCGGCGTCTCCACGCCGACGACGCGCCCGTCCTCCACGATCAGGCCCCGGGCTGGGCAGCCGTAGCGGATCTCGCCGCCGGCCCGGGTGAAGGCCTCCAGCTCGGCCCGGGCGAGGCCGAAGCCCTCGTCGTGGGTGGCGAGCGTCAGGCCGCCCCAGAACACGAAGCGCCCGTCCTTCTCGAACGACTGACGGGAGTAGATCGGCTCGAACTTCACCCCCTGCGTCGCCAGCCAGCGCAGGGCCGCGCCGCTCTCGTCGATCAGGATGCGCTGCTCGCGCGAGAGCGGCCGCCCGTCATTGAAGCCGAGCAGGTCCGCCTCGAATTTCTGTGCCGTGTAGGCACCGAAATCGGTCCGCGGCAGGCGCGGGTCCTCGGGATCGACCAGCAGCGGGATCAGGTCGTCGTTGCCCGCGTAGACGAAGCGCATGGCCCCGGCCGTGTAGGCGGTGTTGCCGCCGGCGAGGTCCCGCTCGGCCTTCTCGATCATCAGCACCGAGGCGCCGCGCTCCAGGGCGGCGAGACCGGCGCTCATGGCGGCGTTGCCCGAGCCGACCACCACCACATCCCACGGCGCATCGTCCGGACGCTGCATGCCTGCCTCCTCTCCAGTGGCTGCTCTCAACGCATTGTATACGTCTGCATGCAATTTCTCGCAAGCGTTTCAGGCGTCACGGTTTCGCGCTATGGCCGAGCCGAGGAGAGCCGGACATGAAGGCCAGCGAAGCGGAGCGCTCCAGCGGCGCCGGCGCCTACGAGCGGCTGCTGCGGGCGATCGAGGAGGGCGAGCTCGCCCCCGGCAGCCGCCTGCGCGAGGCGGAGCTTGCCGAGCGGTTCCAGATCAGCCGCACGCCGGTCCGCGAGGCGCTCGGCCGGCTGGAGGCGCAGGGACTCGTCGCCCACGAGCCGCACCGGGGCGCCAGCGTGGCGCAGCTCGACTACGGGCAGGTGAGCGAGCTCTACGACCTGCGCGAGGTGCTGGAGGGGACGGCCGCGCGCCTCGCGGCGATCCACGCCAGCACGGTCGAGACCGAGATCCTGGAGGAGATGGTCGCCCGGGACCGGACGCTGCTCGGCGACGCGCCCGCGCTGGCACGGACCAACCGGCTGTTCCACCGCCAGATCCACGGGGCGGCGCGCAACCGCTTCCTGCAGGGCACGCTGGAGACGATGCGCCTGTCCCTGGTGCTGCTCCCGGGCGCCACCACGCTGGCGGCACCCGACCGCGCCGCGGAATCGCTCGCCGAGCACGCGGCGATCGTGGCGGCGATCCGAGCCCACGACGGGGATGCCGCCGAGGCCGCGGCCCGGGCCCATATCCGCGCCGCCTTCAAGGCGCGGATCCGGATCTGGCAGGAGAGCTGAGGGCCCCCGACCCTCAGGCGTGGGCCGGCACGCGCTCCAGACCGGGCCGGCCGCGGAACAGGGCGAGCGTCGCGACGATGCCGCAGGCGGCCGCCGCCATCAGCCAGTAGCTCGGCGCCGCCCGGTCGCCGGTCTTCTCGATCAGGAAGGTCGAGACCATGGGCGTCGCCGTGCCGAACAGCGCGGTGGCGAGGCTGTAGGCCAGCGAGAAGCCGCTGGCGCGGACATGGGCCGGCACGACTTCCGAGAGCGAGACCACCATCGCGCCGTTGTAGACTCCGAAGAAGAACGAGAACCACAGCTCGACGGCGAGCATCTTGCCGAAGGTCGGGTCGGCCACGAGCCAGTGCAGCGCAGGGTAGGTGGTCAGCAGCGACAGGGTCGAGATCGTCAGCAGCACCGGCTTGCGGCCGATGGCGTCCGACAGGGCTCCGCCCACGGGCAGCCAGACGAAGTTGGTGATCGCCACGAACAGCGTCACGATCAGGCTGTCGGTCTCGGTGAGCTTGAGGACGTTCTTGCCGAAGGTCGGGGTGTAGACGGTGATCATGTAGAACGTCACCGTCGTCATCGTGGTCAGCATCATGCCGAGCAGCACGATCCGCCAGTTGGCGGCCACCGTGGTCAGGATCTCGCGGGTGGTCGGGTGGCGGGTCCGCTTGGCGAATTCCTGCGTCTCCTGGAGCGACCGCCTGATGAAGAAGATGAACGGCACGATCAGGCAGCCGATGAAGAACGGGATGCGCCAGCCAAAATCGCCGAGCTGCTGCTTGGTCAGGAACGCGTTCAGCCCGTAGCCGATCAGGGCGGCGAACATGATCGCCACCTGCTGACTCGCCGACTGGAACGACGTGTAGAAGCCGCGCCGGCCCGGCGTGGCGATCTCGAACAGGTAGATCGAGACGCCGCCGATCTCGACGCCCGCCGAGAAGCCCTGCAGCAGGCGCCCGGCCAGCACGATCAGCGGGGCCGCGACCCCGATCGTGTCGTAGCTCGGGCAGAAGGCGATGAGCACCGTTCCGCTCGCCATGATGGCGAGGGTGATGATCAGGCCCTTCCGGCGGCCGATCCGGTCGATATAGGCGCCGAGCACGATCGCCCCGAGCGGCCGCATCAGCGCCCCGAGCCAGAAGGTGCCGAAGGTCAGGAGCAGCTCGGTGGTCTCGTTGCCCGAGGGGAAGAACGCCCGCGCGATGTAGGTGGCGTAGAACCCGAACAGGAAGAAGTCGAACATCTCCAGGAAGTTGCCGCTCGTCGAGCGGAGGATCGCGCCGATCCGCGACTTGAGCGTGGCCCCGACGGCCCCGGGATCACCGGCCATGACGACGTCCTTTCCGGGTGCCCGTCAGGCACCGATCCACTTCATGGCGACGATCGTGCCGGTCACCGTCAGCGCGCCGCCGATGCGGGTGGCGATCTGCGCGAAGGGCATCAGGGCCATGCGGTTCGCCGCCGTGAGGATCGCCACGTCGCCGGTGCCGCCCTGGCCGCTGTGGCAGGCGTTCACGATGGCGGTCTCGATCGGATACATGCCGAGCCAGCGGCCGACGAAGAAGCCGACCGTCATCAGCGTCACGACGGTCGACACGATGGTGACCAGGTTCACCAGAGTGAAGGCCGCCATCAGCTCGTGCCAGGGCGTCAGCGCGACGCCGATGGCGAAGAGCAGCGGGTAGGTCATCGAGACCTGGACGAACTTGTAGACCACGAAGCCGCCGGCCTGGAGATGGGGCGACACCGCGCTGGCGAGCTTCGCCAGGACGGCGAGGAACAGCATCGCCACCGGCGCCGGCAGGCCGACGAGGTGGTGGGCCATGACGCCGAGCAGGTAGAGGGTGATCGCCGTGAGCCCGGCCGCACCGATCGTGGCGGGATCGATCTGGCCCTTGGCCGCCTCGGCCTTGGCCTGGGCGTCGCTCGACTTGATGCCGTCCGAATCGGGCTGGAGGCGGCCCTCGCCGGTGAGGTGCGGGTAGCGCTTGCCGACGGAGTTGAGCGTGCCCGACAGGATGATCGCGGTCAGGGAGCCCAGCATCACCGGCGGCAGCACCTGAGCGAAGACCACGCCCTGCTGCATCCCCAGGATCGCCGCGTAGCCGATGGAGAGCGGGATCGCCCCCTCGCCGACGCCGCCCGCCATGATCGGCACGACGATGAAGAAGAAGGTCTTGTAGGGGCCGAGGCCGAGGAGCGTGCCGACCAGCGTCCCGACCAGGGCCGCCGCCACCGAGCCGAGGGCGAGCGGCGCGAAGATCTTGAGGAAGCCCTTGATCAGGACCTCGCGGTCCATCCCGAGGATGGAGCCGACGATGATCGTGGCGATGTAGATGTAGAGGAAGTTGGTGAACTTGGTGAAATCGGTGATCGCCTTGACCATCTGCGGCGGCACCAGGGCGTAGTAGACCAGCGCCGAGGGGATGAAGGTCGCGAAGATCGCCCCGGCGCCGATGTTCTTCAGGATCGGGATCCGCTTGCCGATCTCCGCGCAGGTGAAGCCGCCCATCACCAGCACGGCGATCATGGTCGGCCCGTCGGGCTTGATCTCGCCCTCCTGGACCAGGACGGTGAGCAGGATCGCCAGCACGACGAAGATCGGGAGCGGTATGATGCCGATCTTGAAGTCGATCAGCCGCCACCAGACGTCCGGCCAGAACCGGGCCGCGCGCCCGTCCTCGGCCCGGCCCTCCGCCGGCGACGGGATCGGGCTCGGTGAAACGGTGCTGGTCATGGCGTCCCCCCGGATCTCTGACCGCTCGCGGGCCGCTTCGCCGCGCCCTCGCGACCGCGCGCCGGGCCGCGATCCATCGGGCCGCGCACGATCGGCGGCGATAAAGTGACATCCGGCGTATCAGCGCGAATGAAGGGCGGCAACGCGATCCAGGGAACAAAGGACGCGACCTGTCCCGTCGGCGGGGATTAAGATCCCGTCTCCGTCGTGATCACAGCGCAGAGAATTGGCCACGCGGCCGACCGGGCCATGACAGCATCGGACGGGGACAGGCGACGGGACCGAGGCCCCGCCGCCGGGATCGTCGATCAGAAGTCGCGCTGGACGCGGAAGCGGACCTGCGAGACCGAGTCCTGCGTCACGGTGCGCGGGACGAACGTGCCGCTGTTGATGCCGGCGACGTTCGCGTAGGCGGTGGGACTCTTGTCGGAGTCGATCGCGCGACCGTGCTTCACACCGATCTGGGTGTAGAAGGCCTCGACGCCGATATCGAGGTCGCGCACGGGCGACCAGATGATGCTGCCGCCCGCGACGAACTGATAGGTGTCGCGCAGCGCTTGGCTCAACTGGTAGAAGCGGGTTCCGGGCGCGCCGACCGCGTTGGAGCCGAGATTGGCGGCGCCGTTGAAGCTCAGGACGTTGTAGAGCGCGCCCTGGGCGAGGCGCGCGTTGCGGGAGAAATCCTGCTCTCCGTAGGCGCCGAAGACCGCCGAGCGCCATTCCGGCGTCCAGTAATGCAGGAACGACGCGACCGCCGAGAAGGATTGCGACGTCTGCAGCCGTCCGGTGAAGGGGTTGACCGTCGCGTCCGAGAAGCTCTGATAGATCTTCTGGCCCTGGAAGCCGTTGTTGAGCTGCGTATAGCAGCCGGTGAAGGCGCAGTATCCCGTATACATCTGCGCGCCGTCGGCGTAGGCGCTCTGGAGATAGAGGGCGTCCCCCGGCGCGACGAAGGGGGCGTTGATCTTCAGGCCGCCCTGCACCGCCCAGCCCTCGACGCTCCTGGTGTGCGCGACGCTGACATTGGCGCCCGCCGCGGGCGTCGCCGCGATGTTGCCGACGTTCAGTTCGTGAACCGCGGCGGAGAGCTGCGCCGAGCCCCAGCTCTGATCGACGCGCAGGACGCCGACGACATCGGGCAGCCGCTCGCGCTGGATGCTGTCGACGCCGCTGACACCGATCGGTGCACCTCTGAAGTAGCCGACGAAGACCGGGCTGACCGGCGACGCGGTGCCGGCCGGCGCGTAGATCGGGCTGCGCCGGAAGACCGGGTCCTCGACCGACAGCGTGGCCGACAGCCCGGCGCCGGCCGTCACCGTGTAGGCGAGGAGGTTGGTGGAGGAGACGTCCGAGCCCGCGGTCGCGCCGTAGATCTCGAAGTCGTGGGCGTAGAAGTCGAAGAACGACGAGGCGCGACCGGCGGTCAGGCCGGCGAACTGGATGAAGGCCTTGTCGACGTTCATGAACTGCTGCGCATGCCCGGCCTGGTCGACGCCGGTGGCGTCGTAGGCCTGCCCGATGCGCGCCTGCGTCCCCGAGCGCGCGTAGCCGGTGCGGGATCCCGCATCGAGGCGGACGAAGGCGCGCAGGGTGCCGTAAGCGGTCTGCGTGCGGGCATCGAGGTTGATGCGCAGACGCGCCTGATAGCCCGCGCTGTCGCCGGCGTTGGTGCCGGCCTGCCGCGTCGACGCCGTCATGTACCCGCCCTCGTACCGGGCGCGGCCCGAGATGCGCAGGCAGGTGTCGGTGCCGGGGATGTAGAAGAAGCCGGCGCCGTACGCGCCGCAGACGCGGACGTACTCGACCGGGACAGCCTTCTTGACCGGCAGGTCGGCGGCGTGCGCAGCGCCCATTGTCGCGAACGCGGCGGCAGTCGCCAGCAGCGATGATCTCAGTAATGTCATCGATGTCTCCGAAATTTGAATCTCAATTCTCGCAAACGGATGAGCAAGACCGGACACACCAAGTATAATCCACGAGTTATTCGCAGATCATTGGCCTGTTCTCGCTCGCCACGGCGGTTTTGAGGCCCATTTGCCCGGCGACGATGTGCAGAGGCCCCACCGCGCGCAACAAAGATTCAGATTTATCTTCAATCTTGCAGATGAACGTTGCGCGTCCGCAACAAAATGTTATCTAATAATGCAAAATGGGAGATAATTACTCAGTATATCTATATATTATCAGGTTATCCGGACGGATGAAATATTGCTAAAACCGGCTCGTTCGAACGACCAGCACCAATCGAGAGGCGATGGCCCGGAAGTCAGCTCGGAGCTGTCGTGCGGGCCGTCTCTGACCGGACAGGCGCGGCGGATGCAGTCAGAACCGCCTGGGTGCCCCGCGAACGGCACGCGGTCGCCGGCGAGCGATTCGACGCGCGGGTCCTGCCCGTCCGACGCGTCGGCCGGAGGCTCGGCTCATTTGCGGGATGGCACGTTCGCACGGCGCGGCGGCGTTTGCCCGGCTCGATGGACGCGGCGCGCGCCCGGAAAGCGGGTCCGAACGAACGATGGCGCGCACCGGCGGCGCCCTGCGCGCGGGGCGGCGCATCGCCGGACCCTATCATGGGTCGGTCAACGGACCGGCCGAGAGCGGGCGGGATCGCGGCGCGGAACGCACCGGGTCGCGTGGCCGACCGCGCGCTGGCGGCCGGAGGCGTTACGGATCCAGGGCGGCCCGGCACAACGAAAAAGGCCCGGCCGAAGCCGAGCCTTGAGGTTCCTGAAGCACGGGGACCGGCGCGGAGGCCGAGGCCCCGGCGCCGGTGGAGTGGCTTAGAAGTCGCGCTGGACGCGGAAGCGGAAGGTGGAGACGCTGTCCGCCGTCGTGGTCCGCGGCACGAAGGTGCCGTTGTTGATGCCGGCGACGTTCGCGTAGGCCGTCGGGCTCTTGTCGCGGTCGATCACGCGGCCGTTCTTGACGCCGATCTGGGTGTAGAAGCCCTCGACACCGATATCGAGGTCCTTGACCGGCGACCAGATGATGCTGCCGCCCGCCACGAACTGGTAGGTGTCGCGCAGCGCCTCGCTGAGCTGGTAGAACCGGCTGCCCGGCACGCCGACGCCGTTCACGCCGAAGGAGTTGCCACCGGTGTTGTTCGCCAGCGCGAAGGCCGCGCCCTGGGCCAGACGAGCGCCGCTGCCGTAGCTCATCTCACCGTACGACCCGAAGAAGGCCGAGCGCCACTCCGGCGACCAGTAGTGGAGGTACGAGGCCGTCGCGGTGAAGCTCGTCGACTGCTCCAGCTGACCCGTGAACGGGTTGAGCGTCGCGTCGTTGATGTACTGCGCGAACTTCTGACCCTGGATGGTGGCCGGGTTCTGCGAGTAGCAGCCGCTGAACGCGCAGTAGCCGGTGTACATCTGGGCACCGGAGCCGTAGGCGCCCTGCAGGTAGAGGGCGTCGCCCGGCGCGATGAACGGCGTGTTGATCTTCAGGCCGCCCTGCACCGCCCAGCCGTACGAGTTGCTGGCGTGCGGGATGCTGATGTTCGAGCCGGTGCCGGTGCCGGCGCCGTTGGCCACGTTGCCGACGTTCAGCTCGTGGACGGCGGCCGAGACCTGAGCCGAGCCCCAGGCCTGGTCGAGGCGCAGGGCGCCGACGAAGTCGGGCATGCGCGAGCGCTGGATCACGTCAACGAAGCTGTACCGGGTCGGCACGCCGTTGGTGTAGCCGATGAACACCTCGGCCGGCGACTGAGACTGCGCGAAGTTGGCGAGGTTGGCGTTGACCGTCACGCCGCCCGGGTTGTTGGTCTGCGAGAAGATCACGCTGCGGCGGAAGACCGGGTCTTCGGCCGAGATCGTGGCGGACAGGCCGTTGCCGAGCGTGGCCGTGTAGGCGAGCAGGTTGGTCGAGGCGATGTCGGAGCCGAGCGTGGCGCCGGCGAACTCGAAGTCGTGGGCGTAGAAGTCGAAGAACGACGAGGCGCGACCGGCGGTCATGCCGGCGAACTGGATGAAGGCCTTGTCGACGTTGACGAACTGCTGGGCGCGGCCGAACTGGTCGATGCCGAGGCCCGGGAAGGCCTGGCCGATGCGCTGCTGGGTGCCGGAGGTGCCGACGCCGGAGTAGCCGGTGCGGGAGCCGGCATCGAGGCGGACGAAGGCGCGCAGGGTGCCGTAGGCGGTCTGGGTGCGGGCATCGAGGTTGATGCGCATCCGGCCCTGGTAGCCCGACGTGTCGCCGTTGCTACCCTGACGCGAGTAGCTGGTCATGTAGCCGCCCTCGAACCGGGCGCGGCCGGAGAGACGCAGGCAGGTGTCGGTGCCGGGGATGTAGAAGAAGCCGGCGCCGTAGGCGCCGCAGACGCGGACGTACTCGATCGGGACCGCCTTCTTGACCGGGAGGTCGGCGGCGTGGGCTGCGCCTACCGCCGCGAACGCAGCAGCAGACCCGAGCAATGAGCTCTTCAAGAGCTTCATAGACATCTCCAAAGCTTCGAGACCCAATGATGCGGACCTGCCCGGTTATCCGGGTCTAGCCGCACGTTCTGTAGGTTTGGCCTGCGTCTTAGGTGGCAGGCTCCTGCGGGCTCTCGCTTGGCGATGCCCCCGTGCACGATCACCATGTGCGAACGGGTTTCCGCGAGCAACGAGGATTCGCGGCTGCCTTGGCAGTTCCAGCGCGATGTTGCGGCCTGGCAACATTCTCGGGGCGCTTTAGTCGGCGACGGTCCGCCGAATGTGCACGAATGCTGTCCTGAGCGGCTGAGCTGCCGCGCCGACGGGCAGCCTTTCGCCCGGCCCCGACCCGGGACCGGGCGGCTCACGCCGTCCCAGCCGATTCGCCGGCGCCAGACGGGCGCCTCACATGGGCGGCGTCAGCCCGTCCTTTCCGACGGCGACGCGCCGCGCCGTGATGCGGCCGTCGTCCCCGCGCGCGGCGATCACGAAGACCTTGGCGCCGGGCGCTACGGCCGCGGCGCTGGCGGGCTCGAAGCTGACGACCGGCGCCTGTGGCGGCACCAGGATCTGCAGCGACTGGCCCTGACCGTAATCGACCGTGAGGGTCCGCTCCGCCCCGCCGCGGCTCGCCTTGACCGTCCCGTTGGTCATCGCGCTCTTCACGCGGGGCGCGTCGGGAGCGGTCGAGCGCACGTCCGCCTTCACGGTTCCGTTGGTCATGGCGCTCCGCACCGGCGCCCCGCCCGCGGTGTGGTCGGGGATCATGTCCCAGTCGTAGTGCCCCTCGCCGGTGCCGCGCATCGCCTCGGGGAACAGCACCACCTCCAGGGCCACCGGTGGCTCGCCCTTCGTGGCCGTGCCGATGAAGACCCCGTCCCTGATCGCGTCGAGACTCGACGGGACCACCCAGGAAACCTTGGCGTCGGGGGCGAGCGCCACGGTCTCCGACGCGCCGTCCCGTGTCTTCAGCGTGAAGCCGCCGCCCGCGACCGCCTCGACGGTCCCGCGCAGGCGCTCGACCTTCGGCGCCGCCTGCGCACCGGTGGTGACGGCAAGCAGCCCCATCAGGGCGAGCGTCGTGAGTTTTGCCATGGGGGTTCTCTTCCTGGTGCCGGGATTGTCGCGACCGGCTGGACGTGGGGCGGGATGATGGAACGTCAGCCCACGAGGGCCTGTGACATCGCATCCGGGTTCGCGCCCGTGCCCGGCCCGGTTACGCGTCCCCGGCCTGTCCCAGGCAGATCAGGAACGGCGCGGCCGCAGCCTCCGCGGCCGCCTCGGCGGCCCGGTAGCGCCGCACCACGTCGGCGCCGAAGGCCGAGAGGCGCGCGCCCCCGCCGGCCCGGCCACCGGTCTGCGCCTCGACCACGGGGCGGCCGAAGCCGGTGTTCATCGCCTCGACCAGCAGCCAGGCCCGGCGGTACGACATGCCCAGCGCGCGGCCGGCGCCCGCGATGGAACCGTGCTCGGCGATCATCTCCAGGAGCCGCACCTTGCCGGGGCCGAGGCGGTGCCCCGGCCCGAGATCGATGCGGATGCTCAGCCGGGGCGCCGCGCCCGCGGCCCGGGCGGGGTTCCGGAGCGGGTCGGGTACGGCGCTCAGGCGGGGAGCGCCAGCAGCGCGAGACCGGCCGCGGCGAGGCCGGCACCGAGGGCCGGGGCGGCCCGCGTCGCTCCGATCCGCGACGCCGCGGCGCCGAGGCCGATCCCCGCGGCGTGCAGGAGCGCGGTGGCCGCGAGGAACCCGAGGCCGAAGGACAGGCCGGAGGCGGTCTCGGGCATCTCGGCGCCGTGGGCGTAGCCGTGGAACACCGCGAAGACCCCGACCAGGGCAGCCAGCAGGGCCACCGGCGCGCGCAGGCCGACGATGGCGGCGAGGCCGAACACGACGATGGACAGCGCGATCCCGAGCTCGACATGCGGCAGCACCGCGCCGGCCATGCCCAGCCCCGCCCCCACGCTCATCAACGCCAGGAACGACAGGGGCAGCGCCCAGAGCGCCCGTCCGCCGCGCAGGCTGGCGAGGAGGCCGACCGCGACCATCGCGAGAACATGGTCGGCGCCCAGGAGCGGATGGAGGAACCCCGCCTCCGCGCCCGTCGCGGTGCCGTGCCCCGGATGGGCGAAGGCCGCCTGGGGCAGCAGGGCGAGTGCAGCCGGCAGGAGCGCCAGGGATGTGGCGGAACGGGCGGAGAGCGGTCGCTTCATCGGTGATCCTTCGCTGGACCCGCGAAGTTGTAGCGCCCTTCCGCCGCCTCTGCGAGGGGCCGGTGGCCGACGATCGCCGCACCGCGGCAGCGCCCGGATCCGCGGGCGGCCCTCAGAGCGACATCGCCTCGTGGACCGCGGACGGCGCGAACGGCTCCGAGAAGGCGGCCCCGACACCGTGGGTGAAGTGGCGCATCACGGTGGCGGTCTTTCGCCCGACGCGGATCATCGCCCCGATCTCCAGCGCGTGATCGACGAGCAGGGCGACGCCGGAGGCCGAAACGTTGAGGACGTGTCCCTGGAGGGCCTCGCCCGATGAAGTGGTGATCTGGACGATCTTCTGCTTCGGCACGATCCGACGGTGCGCGCGGATCGGTTCGGATTGCAGGTCCTGGGCTTTTGCCAGCGTCACGAACTGACGGGCAACGTCAGTGAGAGTCGCGCGTCCACCGCGGACACAGACAACGAACTCCTGACCGGCCACGCGGGCGATGCGGGCCTCGAGCGTGCCGATATGGCGGATGCTGCAGGTGAGATGCTCACCCGGCACCAGGAGCGACGAGGAGCGGAACCGGATGCCCTCGGTCGAGACGTCGGCGGTCACGGCGTAGAAATCGCGACGCCGCTGGTTCCAGCACAACGCGGGCAACATGACGATGTGCCGCCGGACCATCACACCCGCATCATCATAAAGAATACATCGGTGACCTTCTGGGGCCGAAGTTTCTTCTGGCCTGTTCAAGCAATGCGTAAAATTTGACTTATCCCGATCTAAGTCGCACCTCAGATCCGGCGCTCACGGAGCTGTTCGCAGGCCGATCTCGACCTTGGCGCGGTCGCGCCGTCATCGAACGCCGCCGGCCGGCTCGAAACGGCGGCCTCAGAGGCTCGCGGCGCGGATTGAATAAAAGATGCATCCTGATTGTATGGCATGGATGCTGCCTGGGATTGTGCATGCCAAACGGCCGCGCAACACTGCCGGCCGCCTCCGGAACGGACCGGCCGGTCCGCTCCGCTTCTCCCGCCTCCACCCGGATCGGTCTCATGTTGCGTTACGCCGCCTGTCTCCTCGCCGGGCTCGCCCTCACCGGGCCCGCCGCCGCGCAGACCCTGCGCTACGGCATGATGGAGGATCCGGACGCCCTCGACCCGACGCTCGCCCGGACCTTCGCGAGCCGGATGGTGTTCGCCGCGCTCTGCGACAAGCTTGTGGATATCGGCCCGGACCTGAAACCGGTGCCGCAGCTCGCGACTTCCTGGGAGCTGTCGCCCGACGAGAAGGCGCTGACCATGCACCTGCGTCCGGGCGTGCTGTTCCACGACGGCGAGAAGCTCGACGCCGCGGCGGCCAAGTACTCGATCGAGCGGCACATGAAGATGCCGGGCTCGCAGCGCCGCTCGGAGATCGCGCCGATCGACTCCGTGGACGTGGTCGACGACCTGACCTTCCGCATCAACCTGAAGCAGCCGTTCGCGCCGCTGCTGGCGCAGTTCACCGACCGGGCCGGCATGATGGTCTCGCCCAAGGCCGCCGAGCGGCTCGGCGACAAGTTCGCCTCCGCGCCGGTCTGCGCCGGTCCGTACAAGTTCGTCGAGCGGGTGCCGCAGGACCGGATCGTGGTCGAGCGCTTCCCCGACTACTGGAACAAGGACGCGATCCATATCCAGCGGATCGAGTTCCGGCCGATCCCCGACGCCACCGTGCGGCTCACCAACCTCCGCGCGGGTCAGCTCGACCTCTTGGAGCGCCTCGCCCCCACCGACGTGGCGCAGGTGAAGCGTGACGCCAAGCTGAAGCTCGACTCAACCTACGAGCTCGGCTTCCAGGAGATCCTGTTCAACCCCCACAAGGCCGGTTCGCCGGTGTCCGACCCGAAGGTGCGCGCCGCGTTCGAGGCGGCCATCGACCGCAACGCCATCAATCAGGTGGTCTACAACGGCGAGTTCCTGGCCGGGAACCAGTGGGTCAACCCGAAGAACCCGAACTACGTCGCCGAGTACCCGATCCCGAAGCGGGACGTCGCCAAGGCCAAGGCGCTGCTGGCCGAGGCCGGGAAGCCGAACCCGCAGATCACGCTGACCGTCTACGCCAACAGCGAGTCGCCGCAGGTCGGCCAGGTGATCCAGGCGATGACCAAGGAGGCCGGCTTCGACGTGAAGATCCAGGCGGTGGACTTCACGACTGCGCTCGATGCCGCCGACAAGGGCAACTACGAGGCGCAGCTCTATTCCTGGAGCGGCCGCTCGGACCCGGACGGCAACACGTTCAGCTTCCTGGCCTGCAAGGCGGCGCTGAACTATCCCAAGTACTGCAGTCCGGAAGCCGACGCGGCCCTCCAGGCGGAGCGCGGGACGGTGGATCCGGCTAAGCGCAAGGCCGCCTGGAAGGCCCTGGCCGATCAGGTCCTGAAGGACCGGCCGGGCATCTACATCCTGCACCGCAAGCTGCTCTGGGCCTACAGCCAGAAGATCACGGGCTTCGTGCCCTACCCGGACGGGCTCGTGCGCTTCACCGGGCTGAAGCTGAACTGATGCTGCGGTTTCTCGCACGGCGCCTTGCCCTGGCGGTCCCGACCCTGATCCTCGCCTCGATGATCATCTTCGCCCTGCAGCAATTGCTGCCGGGCGACGTCGCCACGGCGCTCACCGGCGAGGAGCGTGATCCGCAGGTGATCGCGTTCATCCGGGAAAAATACCACCTCGATGAGCCCCTGCCGGTGCGCTACGCCTACTGGGCCGGCGGCGTGCTGCGGGGGGATCTCGGCGAGTCGATCCGGCTGCAGAAGCCGGTCTCCGAGCTGATCGTCGAGAAGCTGCCGGTGACGCTCGAACTCGCCTGCCTCGCCATGCTGGTGGCGCTGGCCATCGGCGTGCCGATGGGCGTGCTCTCGGCGGTCAAGCGCGGGCAGGCCGCCGACACGATCGCGAACGGCGTGGCCCTCTGGGGCCTGTCGGTGCCGAATTTCTGGCTCGGGATCCTGCTGATCCTGCTGTTCTCGGTGGAGCTCGGCTGGCTGCCGGCCTCGGGCTACGTCTCGCCCTTCGAGAGCCTGTCGGAGAACCTCGCCGCCATGGCGATGCCGGCCTTCGTGCTCGGCAACGCCATCGCGGCGGTGATGATGCGCCACACCCGCGCGGCGATGCTCGGCGTGCTCGGCTCCGACTACGTCCGCACCGCGCGCGCCAAGGGCGTCTCGCCGCTGCGGGTCACCCTGCGGCACGCGCTGCCCAACGCCGCGATCCCGATCATCACCCTCGGCGCGCTGGAATTCGGCCAGCTCCTGTCGGGGGCGGTGCTCACCGAGCAGGTCTTCTCCGTGCCGGGCTTCGGCAAGCTGATGGTCGATGCGGTGTTCAACCGGGACTTCGCCACCGTGCAGGGCGTCGTGATCTGCACGGCCGCCACCTACATCGCCCTGAACCTCGCCGCCGACCTGCTCGCGGCGGCCGTGAACCCGAAGCTGAGGCGGGCATGAGCACCGGCAGCGAGATCGCCCGCGCCGAGGCGGTCGGCCTGGAGGCCGCCCCGTCCGGCGCCCCCGCCAACGGGCTCATCCAGGAGCCCGGCACCCTCGCGGCCTTCTGGCGACGCCTGCGCGCGCGCCGGAGCGCGGTCGTGGGCCTCGTCATCGTCGGCCTGCTGGTGCTGATGGCGGTGTTCGCGCCCTGGATCGCTCCCTACGACCCGACAGCCACCGACTGGGGCAACGTCCGCGGGCCCCCGAGCCTCGCGCACCCGTTCGGCGGCGACGAGGTCGGGCGCGACGTACTCTCGCGGATCATCTTCGGCACCCGGGCCTCGCTCGGCGCCGGCCTCGTCTCAGTGGCGCTGGCGGTGTCCCTCGGCCTGCCCCTGGGATTGCTCGCCGGCTACGCGGGTGGCTGGATCGACGGCGCGATCTCCCGGCTCACCGACGCGCTGCTGGCGATCCCGTTCCTGATCCTGGCGATCGCGCTCGCCGCCTTCCTGGGCCCGAGCCTCGTCAACGCGATGATCGCGATCGGCCTCTCGGCGACCTCGACCTTCATCCGGCTGACCCGGGCGCAGGTGCGCGCCGTGGCGGCGGAGGAGTTCGTCGAGGCCGCGCGCGCCATGGGCAACCCACCCTGGCGGATCGCCCGGGTCCACATCTTGCCCAACATCGTCCCGGCGATCCTCGTGCAGGCAACGCTGACCATCGCGGCCGCGATCATCGCGGAGGCGAGCCTGTCGTTCCTCGGCCTCGGTCAGCAGCCGCCCGAGCCGTCCTGGGGGGCGATGCTCAACACCGCCAAGAACTTCATGGACGAGGCGCCCTGGATGGCGATCTGGCCCGGCCTGTCGATCTTCCTCGCGGTACTCGCCTTCAACCTGTTCGGCGACGGCCTGCGGGACGCCCTCGATCCGAGGCAGCGCACATGACGGCCGCGATGACGAAGCCCCTCCTCGACGTCCGCGACCTCGCGGTCGCCTTCGACACCGACGGCGGCGCGGTCCACGCGGTCAACGGCGTGTCCTACACACTGCACGAGGGCGAGACGCTGGGGATCGTCGGCGAGTCCGGCTCCGGCAAGAGCGTGCACGTGCTGGCCATGCTGGGTCTGATCCCGCGCCCGCCCGGCCGCATCACCGGCGGGCAGGTGCTGTTCGAGGGACGCGACCTCCTCGCCCTGAAGGAGCGGGACCTGCGCAAGATCCGCGGCGGCGCGATCGGCTTCGTGTTCCAAGACCCGATGAGCTCGCTCAACCCCGGCATGACCGTGGCGGCGCAGATCGTCGAGCCGCTGCGCATCCATCTCGGCCTCGACGCCCGCGCGGCCCGCGCCCGGGCCCGGGAGCTGCTCGACCTCGTGCGCATCCCGAACGCGGCCGCGCGCCTCGACCAGTACCCGCACGAGTTCTCCGGCGGCCAGCGCCAGCGCGTGATGATCGCGATCGGCCTGAGTTGCCGGCCGAAGCTGCTCATCGCCGACGAGGCGACCACGGCGCTCGACGTCACCGTCCAGGCCGAGATCGTCACCCTGGTGCAGGAGCTGAAGCGTGAGCTCGGCATGGCGATCATCTGGATCACCCACGACCTCGGTGTGGTGGCGGGCATCAGCGACACCGTGCAGGTGATGTATGCCGGCCGGATCCTGGAGCGCGGCCCGGTCGACGACATCTTCGCCGATCCCCGCAACGCCTACACGCTCGGCCTGCTGCGGTCCCTGCCGGATCTCTCCGGCGGCCGCGCCGGGCGGCGGCGCCTCCACCAGATCGAGGGCGCGCCGCCGGACATGCGCCATCTCCCGCCGGGCGACCCGTTCGCGCCGCGCAACGCCTTCGCGACGCCCCGCTGCCGGGCCGAGATGCCGCCCCTGGCGCAGGCGCCCGGCGCCGCTCCGGGCCACCTCGTCGCCGCCTGGTACGACTTGCCGAAGCTCCTGGGTGAGGAGGCCGCGCGATGAACGCGTCGCAGCAGCCGGTCGTCTCGGTGCGCGACCTGTCCAAGCATTATCCCCTCCGCTCCTGGTGGGGCGGCAAGGGCGCGGTGTTCCGCGCCGTCGAGGGCGTGAGCTTCGACATCCGCCCCGGCGAGACCCTGGGCCTCGTGGGCGAGTCCGGCTCCGGCAAATCCACCATCGGCCGGGCCGTGACCATGCTCAACCCGCCGACCTCGGGCACGATCGCCTTCGAGGGCACCGACCTCGCCAAGCTCTCGGCGGGCGCCATGCGCAAGATGCGCGCGCGGATCCAGACCGTGTTCCAGGATCCCTACGCGGCCCTCAACCCGCGGATGAGCGCCGGCGAGTACGTCGCGGAGGCGTTCAAGCTGCATCGGCGGGACATGCGCGGCCCGGAGCGGCGGGAGGCGGTGGCGGCCCTGCTCCAGCGAGTCGGGCTCGATCCGCGCTTCATGGGCCGCTACCCGCACCAGTTCTCGGGCGGCCAGCGGCAGCGCATCTGCATCGCCAGGGCGATCGCCCTGAAGCCCAGCTTCATCGTCGCCGACGAGCCGATCGCGGCGCTCGACGTCTCGATCCAGGCGCAGGTGGTGAACCTGCTGCAGGACCTGCAGGACGAGATGGGCCTGTCCTACCTGTTCATCTCGCACGACCTGCGGATGGTGCGCTACCTCTGCCACCGGGTCGCGGTGCTCTGGCGCGGGCGGATCGTCGAGCTCGCCGAGGCCGACGCGCTCTACGAGGATCCGCGCCACCCCTACACGCGCCGTCTGCTCGCCGCGGTGCCGGTGCCGCACCCGGCCGAGGAGCGCGCCCGCCTCGCCGCGCGGGACCTCGCCGGCCACGATCAGCCGCCCGACGGGCCGCTCACCGAGGTGGCGCCGGGGCACTGGGTGGCGCTGCCGAGAGGGCAGCACGCGTGATCGTCCAGGCGATCCTCGATCGGAACAACCGGTCAGCCCGGCCTCCGCCGTCATCACGAGCGCAGCGAAGTGACCCAGGGCAGCGCGAGGTTGCCCAGCGTTGCGGCTGGATTGCTTCGCTGCGCTCGCAAAGACGAGGCGACGAAGCCATCCGTCATGGACGAGGCCGCGCCGTCATCTCCGTCACCGCCTCATCCCGAGGTGGCGATATGCATCAAGCGGTGATTCTTTAAGTCGCCCAGCAGAGCAGGACATCCCGTGAGAGACTTCTCCGCCCCCGGCCGATCCCCGGTCTACGCCGCCAACGCCGCGGTCGCGACCTCGCACCCGCTCTCGACGCTCGCCGCCATCGAGGTGCTGCGCGCGGGCGGCAACGCCGTCGATGCCGGTATCGCGGCGGTGGCCGTGCAGTGCGTGGTCGACCCGCTGATGACCGGGATCGGCGGCGACTGCTTCGCGCTCTACGCCCCCGCGGGCGCCACCAAGCCCATCGCCCTCGACGGCTCGGGCCGCGTGCCCGCCGCCGCGACGCCCGACTGGTACGCCGAGCACGGCGTCGCGATCACGCCCACCTCCCCCCACGCCGTGACGGTGCCGGGCGCGGTCGCGGCCTGGGATCTGCTGGTGCGCGAGCACGGCACCCGGTCGCTGGGCGAGCTGCTCCAGCCGGCGATCCGCTACGCGGAGGACGGGTTCATCGTCCAGCAGCGGGTCGGCTGGGACTGGCTGCGCGGCGCCGAGCGCGTCGCCGCCGATCCCCACGCCGCCGCGACCTACCTGCCCGGCGGAGAGGTGCCGGCGATCGGCAGCGTCGTCCGCTTGCCGAAGCTCGCGGCTACGCTCCGGGCGATCGCCGAGGCGGGCGCGCGCGCCTTCTACGAGGGCCCCGTCGCCGAGGACATGGTGAGCCGGCTGAACGCCCTCGGCGGCCTGCACACGCTGGACGACTTCGCCGCCGCGCGGCCCGACGTGGTCGTGCCGGTCTCGACCCGCTACCGCGGCTACGACGTCTACGAGTGCCCGCCCGCCGGCCAGGGTCTGGCGGCGCTGATGATGCTGAACGTGCTGTCGCACTACGATGTCGGCGCGCTCTCCGACCTCGACCGGCTCCACCTCTTCGCCGAGGTGTGCAAGCAGGGCTACCATCACCGCGACGTGCTGTTCGGCGATGCGGCCCTCGCCAACGTGCCGGTCGAGCACCTGCTCTCCGACGCCTGGAAGGCCGCCGCCCATGGGGCGATCGACATGGGCCGGGCCCGCGAGCCGGAGATCTATCCCGAGATCGCCCGCGAGATGGCCGAGGGCCGCGCCCACAAGGACACGGTCTACCTCTGCGTGGTCGACCGGGACGGCAACGCGCTGTCGCTGATCAACTCGATCTTCCAGGGCTTCGGCTCCGGCATCCTGGCGCCCGAGAGTGGCGTGCTGCTGCACAACCGCGGCCTGTCGTTCCGCACGGAGGGCGGCCACCCGAACAGCGTCGGGCCGGGCAAGCGGCCGATGCACACGATCATCCCCGGCATGCTGATGAAGGACGGGCAGGCCGTCGCGCCGTTCGGCGTCATGGGCGGCCATTACCAGGCCATGGGCCATGTCGAGCTGCTCTCCGGTCTCCTCGACCGGGGCCTCGACGTGCAGGAGGCCCTCGATGCCCCGCGCAGCTTCGCCTACGGCGGCAGCCTGGAGGTCGAGGGCGGGATCTCCGACGCCGTGATGGCGGGGCTGGTCGAGCGCGGCCACCCGGCGATCCGCGCGCCGCTGCCGCTCGGTGGGGGGCAGGTCATCTGGATCGACCGCAAGGCCGGCACGCTGGCGGCCGGCTCGGACCCGCGCAAGGACGGGGCGGCGCTGGGGTATTGAGAGGCGTGGGAGGATGGGCGCCGCCGGCGCTCATCCTTTGGCCTCAACGGCGCTCTTCTGTCAGCACCGCCGTCATTGCGAGCGGAGCGAAGCGATCCAGGGTCGCGCCACGCTGATCGATCGCGCGCCGCCCTGGGTCACTTCGCTGCGCTCGTGATGACGGGGAGGCAGCTCACGCCGCCTCAGTCGATATCCTCGACCGCCTCACCGCCGCCGTAGACCCGCTGCGCGAGCGAGGCCTCCATGAACGGGTCGAGGTCGCCGTCGAGCACCTCGTCCGGATCAGTGGACTGGGTGCCGGTGCGCAGGTCCTTCACCAGCTGATACGGCTGCAGCACGTAGGACCGGATCTGGTGGCCCCAGCCGATATCCGTCTTGGCGGCGGCCTCGGCGTTGGCCTTCTCCTCGCGCTTCTTCAGCTCCAGCTCGTACAGGCGGGCGCGCAGCATGTTCCAGGCGGTCGCCCGGTTCTTGTGCTGGGAGCGCTCCTGCTGGCACGCGACCACGATCCCGGTGGGGTTGTGGGTGATGCGCACCGCCGAGTCGGTGGTGTTGACGTGCTGGCCGCCGGCGCCGGACGACCGGTAGGTGTCGATCCGGCAGTCGGATTCCTTGATCTCGATCTCGATCCGGTCGTCGATCACCGGATAGACCCAGACGCTGGCGAAGCTGGTGTGCCGCCGGGCGCTGGAATCGTAGGGCGAGATCCGGACCAGACGGTGCACGCCGGACTCGGTCTTGAGCCAGCCGTAGGCGTTGTGGCCCTTGATCAGGAGCGTGGCGCCCTTGATCCCGGCCTCCTCGCCGTCGGTCATCTCGACGACCTCGACCTTGTACTTCCGGCGCTCGGCCCAGCGGGCATACATGCGCTGGAGCATGTTGGCCCAGTCCTGGCTCTCGGTGCCGCCGGCCCCGGCATGGACCTCGAGATAGGTGTCGAAGCCGTCGGCCTCGCCCGACAGAAGCGTCTCGACCTGCCGGCTCGCGGCCTCCTTCTCGACGGCGAGGATCGCCGCCTCGCCCTCGCGGATCGAGGATTCGTCACCCTCCATCTCGCCGAGCTCGATCAGCGTGGCGCCGTCCTCGAGGTCGCGCTCCAGCTTCTTGATCGCCGTGACGGCCTCGTCGAGCTGCTGGCGCTCGCGCATGACCTTCTGGGCGGCCTCGGCGTCGTTCCAGAGGTCGGGGTCCTCGGAAGCCGCGTTCAGCTCCGCGAGGCGTTTATCGACTGTATCCCAGTCAAAGATGCCTCCTCAGCAGCCCTATAGACTGCTTGGCGGCATCCGAGGCTTGCTCGATCTCGGCGCGCATCTGGCTTTTCGGGAATGGGGTGTGGGGAGAGAATGGAAGCTCGTCGGGTCGGGGTGATACCCCCCGGGACCCGGCCTGTAAACGCTTCCCCGCCACGTCGCCCGCCACGTCGCCCGCCGCGTCGCCCGCCACGTCGCCCGCCACGTCGCCCGCCACGTCGCCCGCCACGTCGCCCGTCGCCCGTGCGGCGCCCGACCGCAGGGATGGCGGCGAGCCGGCGAGCCTCGGGCGCGTTGTCGGGGTTGTCGAGGACGAGCGACACGGCCCGGGAGGCAGGCGGATGGCGGACGATCACGCGGCGACGTGGAAGGACTTCAACGAGGCCGTCAACATGACGCCGGCGGCGCTGAGGAAGCACCTCGACAGCGCGGCGAGCCGGGAGGTCGGCCAGAAGAAGGACGGCGGCGAGTCGACCGGGCACGAGATGGGCCGGCGGATCCTGGCGATCAAGGACACCAAGAAGGCCGACCTGACGGACGACGACTACGCCGCCATGCGCAAGGTCGTGGGCTACGTCCACCGCCATCTCAAGCAGGGCGGCGAGGCCCGGAAGGACCCCGACTCCCCGTGGCGGATGTCGCTGATGAACTGGGGCCACGATCCGCAGAAAGATTGAGGCCCCGGAACGCCCGGCGGCTCAGTAGCGCGGCGGCACGATGTAGGACGGAGCGATCACGTACTCCCGCGGCCGCTTGCGCGCGCCGAACCGCCCCTCGGTGATCTGGTCGTTGTAGTAGTCGAACCCGGTGTAGCCGAAGCCGCCGCCGTTCATCACCTCGGCCACCGGCACGGCGGGCTGGGCGAGATCGGGCCGGCCCGGCGGCACCACCACCTGGCAGCAGCCCTCGGTCTGCAGGACCGTCGGGCCGTTCGGGGCGGTGAACACGAAGGCGCGGGGCTGGTAGGGCGCCGGCGGGTAGGCGGCGTCAGAGGCCGAGGCGCCCTGCCCCGCCAGGAGGGCGAGCAATCCGGCGGCGATCAGGGTCTTGGTGCTCACGCGATGCTCCGTCAGGGGGCCGGGCTGGCCGGCATCTGGCCTACAGTCTAGCTGATCGCGGGCGGCTTGTCCGGCCCGTCCGAATCGACCGGTTACCGAAATTCCGGGCGGGTTCAGCCCCGCGCGCGCAGCACGACCTGCGGGCTCGCCGGGACGGGGCGGCAATCGGTCGTGAAGGCGTTGACCGGCAACGGCTTCGAGTCGCACGCGTACACGTCCGCCGGCCCTGGCGCAGGGATCGGGTCCCGGGCGATGATCGGGTTCGGCGCGCAGGCCGAGGCCGCGGCGGCGAGCAGCAGGGCGGCGATGAGGTTCAGGCGGCGCATGCGAGACTCGGGACGCGGGAAGACCCCCGCACCTGACCCTGGCCATCGCGCCCCGCGCTGACAAGCGCCGGCGCGGGGCGCCGACACCTTTGACGACGTCTGTCGCCCCGCGGCAACAATTTGCGCGGGCCGGCTTAGCCGGTCCGGGCCATCGGCAGGACGTTGTGCAGCGTCTTGTCGGTGCCGTCGAAGAACCGGCGGATATTGCGCGCCGCCTGCCGAATGCGCTGCTCATTCTCCACCAGCGCGATGCGGACGTACTCGTCGCCGAACTCGCCGAAGCCGATGCCGGGCGCGACCGCCACGTCGGACTTCTCCAGGAGCAGCTTGGAGAATTCGAGGCTGCCCAGTTCCCGGTACCGCTCGGGGATCGGCACCCAGGCGAACATCGACGAGGCGGGCGACGGGATGGTCCAGCCGGCCTTGCCGAAGGACTCCACCAGCGCGTCGCGACGCTTCCTGTAGATGCTGCGCATCTCGTGGATGCATTCGTCCGGGCCGTTGAGGGCGGCCGTCGCGGCGACCTGAATCGGCGTGAAGGCGCCGTAATCGAGGTAGGATTTCACCCGGGTGAGCGCCGCGAGCAGGCGCTCGTTGCCCACCGCGAAGCCCATCCGCCAGCCGGCCATCGAGTAGGTCTTCGACAGCGAGGTGAACTCCACCGTGCAGTCGATAGCGCCGGGCACCTGCAGCACCGAGGGCGGCGGGTTGTTGTCGAAATAGACTTCCGCGTAGGCGAGGTCCGACAGCAGGATCAGCTCGTGCTGCTTCGCGAAGGCCACGAGGTCGCGGTAGAAGTCGAGGCTCGCCACGTAGGCGGTCGGGTTCGACGGGTAGCAGACGACCAGCGCCACCGGCTTCGGGATAGAGTGGCGCATGGCCCGCTCCAGGGCGGGGAACATCGCCGGCGTCGGCTCGGCCGGCACGGAGCGGATGACGCCACCGGCCATCAGGAAGCCGAAGGCGTGGATCGGGTAGCTCGGGTTCGGCACCAGCACGACGTCGCCCGGCGCGGTGATCGCCTGGGCCATGTTGGCGAACCCTTCCTTGGACCCGAGGGTCGCCACCACCTGGGTGTCGGGGTTCAGGGTCACGCCGAAGCGCCGCTGGTAATAGCCCGCCTGGGCCTTGCGAAGGCCGGCGATGCCCTTGGAGGCCGAGTAGCGATCCGTGCGCGGCCGCCCGGCCGTCTCGCACAGCTTGGCGATGACGTGCTTCGGGGCGTCCAGATCCGGGTTGCCCATGCCGAGATCGATGATGTCGGCGCCCTGCGCGCGGGCGGCAGCCTTGATCCGGTTGACCTGCTCGAAGACGTAGGGCGGCAGTCGCTTGATGCGGTGGAAGTCGGTCATGGGCGTGTCCATCGGCGCGTCCCGGATCCGGCGTCTCTCGTCTGGGCCGGTCGGGCGAACCACGTGCTCTAGCAGAGTTGCGGGCCGCCGCCGACCCTGAAAAAGGGCCGCTACTGCGACGCCGCCGGAGCCGGCTTGACGGTGGCGGCCGCGCCCCGCCCGGCGCTCTCGGCGGCCCGCCCCCGGGCCTCGTTGCGGCCGCGGGCACCCTCCAGCTCCGCCTCCAGGGCCTTCTGGCCCGTGACCGACTTGGCCCGGACCGGCCGCTTCGGCGCGTCGACGCCCACCGGCATGAAGTCGGGCTGCGCCTTGCTGCGGGTGTCCGTGACGAAATCCGGGGCCGCGACGACCCGCGGCCCGTAGCCTGCATCGGAGGCCAGCGAGCGGACGACGTCGCCCGAGCAGGCCCCGAGCGCGCCGACCAGCACGCCCAGGCCGGCCGCGCGCGTCAGGCGGCGCAGCGGACCGGCGCGATGTGGGCGGATAGCGGGGTTCAAAATGGCACGATCCATCGTCACATGCGTATGAAAAGATCGGCCGGATGTTTCGGCGACGTCCTGAGCCGGGCTGGCGAAAACTCTGGCTCGCTCCTTATTTTGTCGGAAACGAGGCCCGCGCCATCGGGTCAACAGATGAAGCACAGGGAGGCACGTTTGACGAGCCCGCAGGCGCCGGATCGGACCGCCCCTCCGAAGTCGGTCTCGAACGGCGCGATGCCGGACGGCACGGTCGCCCCGATGCCGGATTTCGAGGCGATTTCCCGCAATGCCGGTCAGTTCGTCGAGGCGATGGGGCGCAACGCCGCCCGCCTCCTCGGGCCCGAGGGCCAGGCGGCCGCACCCGGCAGCGAGATGAACGAGGCGGCCAAGGTGCTCGGTCAGGTGGCCGAGACCTGGCTCGCCGATCCGAACCGCAGCGCCGAGGCTCAGGCGCGCCTGTCGCAGGCGTTCCTGTCGCTCTGGGGCTCGACCTACCTGCGCCTGCAGGGCCAGCCCGCCGATCCGGTGGCGCTGCCCGAGCCCCGGGACGCGCGCTTCGCCCACGCCGAGTGGACGACCAACCCGTATTTCGACTTCCTCAAGCAGGCCTACCTGCTCGCCACCCGCTGGGCGGAGAGCCTCGTCGACGAGGCCGAGGGGCTCGACGCGCACACGCGTCACAAGGCGCAGTTCTACCTGCGCCAAGTGACCAGCATGCTGTCGCCCTCGAACTTCCTGCCGACCAACCCGGAGCTGATCCGCCACACCCTGCAGGAGAACGGCGCCAATCTCGTCCGCGGCCTCAAGATGTACGAGGAGGATCTGGCGGCCGGCGGCGGGCAGCTGCGCGTGCGCCAGACCGACCCGAGCGGGTTCGAGGTCGGGCGCAACATGGCGGTCACCCCCGGCGAGGTGGTGTTCCGCAACGACCTGATCGAGCTGATCCAGTACGCGCCCACCACCGAGACCGTGCTGCGGCGCCCGTTCCTGATGGTCCCGCCCTGGATCAACAAGTTCTACATCCTCGACCTCAATCCGCAGAAGAGCTTCCTGAAGTGGATGGTCGACCAGGGCCTGACGGTCTTCTGCATCTCCTGGGTCAATCCCGATTCCCGCCACGCCGACAAGGACTTCGAGTCCTACATGCGCGAGGGGATCGAGGCGGCCATCGACGCGATCGGCGTCGCCACCGGTGAGAGCGAGGTCACGGCGGCGGGCTACTGCGTCGGCGGCACGCTGCTCGCGGTGACGCTCGCCATGCAGGCGGCCACCGGCAACCGGCGGATCAAGAGCGCGACGCTGCTCACCACGCAGGTCGACTTCACCCACGCGGGCGACCTGAAGGTCTTCGCCGACGAGGAGCAGATCCGCCAGGTCGAGGCGCGCATGGCCGAGCAGGGCTACCTGGAGGGCGCCCGCATGGCGAACGCCTTCAACATGCTCCGGCCGAACGACCTGATCTGGCCCTACGTCGTGAACAACTACATCAAGGGCAAGGCACCCTCGGCCTTCGACCTGCTGTACTGGAACTCCGACGCCACCCGGATGCCAGCGGCCAACCACTCGTTCTACCTGCGCAACTGCTACCTCGACAACACGCTGGCGCAGGGGCGGATGGTGCTCGGCAACGTCCGCCTCGACCTCAGGAAGGTCCAGGTGCCGATCTTCAACCTCGCGACCCGCGAGGACCACATCGCGCCGGCGCTGTCGGTCTTCGAGGGTTCGAAGGTCTTCGGCGGGAAGGTCGATTTTGTCCTCGCCGGCTCCGGCCACATCGCCGGCGTGATCAACCCGCCGTCCAAGCCGAAATACGGCTACTGGACCGGCGGCCCCGTGAAGGGGACGCTCGAGGAGTGGATCAGGGCCGCGGTCGAGACCAAGGGCTCGTGGTGGCCCTACTGGTTCCAGTGGATCGAGGCGCAGGCCCCGGAGCGGGTGCCGGCTCGGCAGCCGGGCGGCGACGCGCTGCAATCCTTAGGGCCCGCGCCCGGCACATACGTGCGGATGCGCGCCTGAGGCGCGCGACGCACGCGGATCGATGGGTGAACGGCCGCGACGATCACGGAGCCGCCCGGTCATCACGAGCGGAGCGACGTGACCCGGGGCAGCGCGACACCTGTCGGCGTGGCGATGCCCTGGATCGCCTCATTCCGCTCGCGAGGACGGCGGCAGCGACGGACGCGACCGGAGCTGCCCGTCAGTACTTCCGCACGAGCGGCGCCGGGGCCGGGGCCGGCGGCGCGCCGAAGACGTAGCGGAAGCCCACCGAGACGATGTCGGCGCTGGAATCCACCACGCCCGCGAAGGCGATGTTGCTGATGTTGTAGTCGCGGCCGATGCCCGCGAGGATCCGCGAGCGGTCCAGGAAGAAGTGCGAGTAGGCGAGGTTCAGCGTCAGCTGCTGGCTCCAGCGGTAGCTGGCGCCGACCGAGACGTTGTACCGGTCGCCGTCCGGCAGGCGCACCGAGCGGTTCCGGAAGTCGATGGGCGAGGTCTCGTAGGCGAAGCCGGTCCGCAGCGTCAGGTTCGGCGACGCGTCGTACTCGGCGCCGATCGCGTAGGTGAACCCGTCCTTGTAGTTGAGCGGCAGGTTGTTCACCGGCAGGCCGATCGTCTTCGACACGATGCCGATGGTCCCGAGCCTCGACCAGTTGTCCCACTCGAAGCCGAGATTCACCCGCGCCACCGGCGAGACCGCCTGGGTCAGGCCGACGCTCAGCTTCTCGGGCGTGTTCAGCTTGGCGCGGACCTGTCCGGCCAGCGGCGCCAGGGCGACGAGCGGGACGCCGATCGAACCGTCGATGTCGTAGTGCACCGAGGAGCAGTAGCCGATACCCAGCACGGTCCCGTCGCGGGGCGTGAGCGTGGCGCCGGCGGTGAAGCCCGCGCCCCAGGACTCACCCTTGAGGAAGGAGCTCGGATACGAGGTCGGCAGGATGCCGGGGATCGGCAGCGCCTGCCGCAGGGTCAGGCGGAAATACTCGATGTTCGGGCCGGCCGCGATCGAGAGCCACTCGTTGACCTTGAAGCCGATGACCGGGTTGATCGCCAGCGAGAAGATCCGCGACGAGCGTCCGTAGACCTCGCCGGCCCACACGTCCCGCGGCTTGGTGACGAGGCCGAAGGGGGCGCCGGTCGAGAGGCCGAGCCACAGGCGGTCGTTCAGCTGGTACGAGGTCGCGCCCGCCGGCACGACGGCGCCCTGGCCGATATCGCCGGAGCCGCCCAGCCGCGCGAAGCCCGGATTGGTGCCGGCATCCGGACGGATCGTCGAGGAGAGGCCGATATAGGTGAAGTTCTGCTCCGCGACGAAGCCCGGGTTCATCGTGATCGTCGCGGGGTTCCAGAACATCGACGAGACGCCGCCCGACCCCGACGCCGCGCCCGCGAAGGCCAGCCCCTGGGCCTCGGTGCTCTGCTCCCGGATCCCGAACGCCCCCGCCTGTACCTGCCCGGCGCCGAGGACCACCGCCGTCGCCGCCAGCATCGCAGCGCGAACCGTCCCGCCCATCTCTTCCCCCAAGCCTTCGTTCTGCTGGGCGCCGTCGATTGTTCGAGACCCGTTATGCGGCGACCTTCCATGCATGGTGCCGGTTTCGGGTGCGGAACCGCAATGACCCCGACCATTTTCGGCACCGAGAGGAATAGTAGTAGATAAGGAGCGGTAAACGGCACCTTCACGAGCGAAACCCCGTGATGATCGAGATTTTTCAGTCTTGATCCGAGCTGTCACACCGAGATGGCGACAGGAACAATATATCCGAACGTCGCCGACCCTGCACTTTTCCGCCGTCCTGTTGCCCTGCGGCGACACCCGGCGGACCGACACGCCGACGCGGCCGGCCTTGCACCCGGGTCGAGGCCCGGCCATGGTCCCGGCGTCCGGCGCAGACCGGTTCAGGGAAGGATGAGGAGTGCGGCCATGAAGCTCTTCCGGCACGGCCCGAGCGGCGACGAGAAGCCCGGCCTCGTGGATGCCAGCGGGGGGCTGCGCGACCTGTCGGGCATCGTGCGCGACATCGCCGGGCCGGCCCTCGCGCCCGACTCGCTGGCGCGGCTGCGCGCCCTGGATCCCGAGACCCTGCCGAAGCTGTCCCCGGACGTGCGGCTCGGCCCCTGCGTCGGCGGCACCCGGAACGTCGTCGCCATCGGCCTGAACTTCGCCGACCACGCCGAAGAGACCGGCTCGCCGATCCCCGCGGAGCCGATCATCTTCAACAAGGCTCCGTCCAGCCTGTGCGGGCCGAACGACACGGTCATCATCCCCAAGGGATCGCACAGCACCGACTGGGAGGTGGAGCTCGCCGTGGTGATCGGGCGGCGCGCCAGCTACGTCCACGCCAACGAGGCGCTGAGCTACGTGGCGGGTGCCTGCATCTGCAACGACGTCTCCGAGCGCGAGTGGCAGATGAACCGCGGTCCGACCTGGACCAAGGGCAAGAGCGCGCCGACCTTCGGCCCCCTCGGCCCATGGCTGGTGACCCTCGACGAGATTCCGGACCTGAAGAACCTCGCCATGAGCCTCGACGTGAACGGCGAGCGCCGTCAGACCGGCTCGACAGCCACGATGATCTTCGACGTTCCCCAACTCGTCGCCTACGCGTCGCACTTCATGCTGCTGGAGCCGGGCGACGTGATCACCACCGGCACGCCGCCGGGTGTCGGCCTCGGCATGAAGCCGCCGCGCTACCTCAAGGCCGGGGACGAGATGGTCCTGCGCATCGACCGGCTCGGCGAGCAGCGGCAGAAGGTCATCGCCTTCGACGACTGGACCGCCAAGGTCTCGGCCGGCGAGCCGACGCACTGAAAGACGGGCTGACAGACGGGCTGCCGCCCGCGTCCGGGCGGCGGCCCCGCGTCCAGGCAACGTCATCGATATTGGCGAGCGCCCGGCACCCGCGACCGACGGGATTTATATACTCTCGATTGAATTATGGATTTATTTTAGTATTGTAAGTTATATCGCGGACCTTGATCGGTTAAGACTGTATTATATTATAGCTGTAAAATGCCCGCCTCGTCGATCGGGCCCGGCATGACTGCGAAAACTGATTTCCCAAATGACCGGACCTCCGGATTAGAGTCCGAGCCGCCGACCCTCAGGTCGATCGAGATCCTGGCCGATGCCGTCAAGCAGGCGGCGCAGGAGAAGACCGGCCGGATCCGGCGGATCACGGCGCAGACCAAGATCCTCGCCCTCAACGCGCTCATCGAGGCCGCGCGCGCCGGAGATGAGGGACGCGGCTTCGCGGTCGTCGCCCAGGAAGTGCGCGCCCTCGGCGAGTCCGTGGACGTCATCGCCGGCGAGCTGGAGCTTCACCTGTCCGGCCGCATCGTCGAGCTGCAGCGCACCGTCGAGACGATGGCGGGCCGCGTCCAGGGAGAACGCCTGGTCGATCTCGCGCTCAGCGCGGTCGAACTGATCGATCGCAACCTCTACGAGCGGACCTGCGACGTGCGCTGGTGGGCGACCGACGCCGCCGTCGTCGCCTGCGCGGCCGATCCCGGCCCGGCCGCGGCGGCCTTCGCGGGCGACCGCCTCGGCATCATCCTCTCGGCCTACACGGTCTATCTCGATCTCTGGATCTGCGGCCTGGACGGCCGCATCCTCGCGACCGGCCGCGCCGATCGATACCCCGGCCTGCAGGGCCGGAGCGTCGCGGGGGAGGCGTGGTTCCGGGAGGCGCTCGCCCTGGAGAGCGGCGACGCCTTCGTCTGCGCCGACGTGCGGCAGGAGGATGCGCTGGGCGGCGCGCAGGTCGCCACCTACGCGGCGAGCGTGCGTGAAGGCGGTCAGGCGACCGGCGCACCGCTCGGCGTCCTGGCGATCCACTTCGACTGGGCACCGCAGGCCCACGCCATCGTTTCGGGGATCCGGGTCGCGCCGGAAGATCGGGGGCGCACCCGCGCACTGCTGGTCGATGCCGGCGGCCGGGTGCTGGCCGCCTCGGATCAGGTCGGCCTCCTGACCGAGCGGGTCTCCTGCCGGATGGACGGCGAGACGAGCGGAGTCGTGTGGGATCCGCGGTCGGGCACGGTCACGGCGTACCATCGGACACCGGGATACGAGACCTATCGCGGGCTGGGCTGGTACGGCATGATCGTCCAGACCGACCCCTCGGTCGGAGGATCGGGCGCGAGGCCCGCTTGATTTCTGGCCGCCGATCCGGCTCAAACACCGTATGAGCGCGACTTCCCTCCCCGGTTCCCAGCAGCCCGACCTCGGCGACATCCGCCACGACTGGAGCGTGGCGGAGATCCGCGCGATCCACGACCTGCCGCTGATGGACCTCGTGTTCCGGGCCGCGCAGGTGCACCGCCGGCACAACGATCCCGCCGACATCCAGCGGGCCTCGCTCCTGTCGATCAAGACCGGCGGCTGCCCGGAGGATTGCGCCTACTGCCCGCAATCGGCCCATCACAAGGGCGCGGGCGTCGCGCGCGAGCGGCTGATGCCCGTGGAGACGGTGCTGGCCGAGGCGGCCGCCGCCAAGGCCGCCGGCGCCCAGCGCTTCTGCATGGGCGCCGCGTGGCGCCAGCCGAAGGACGGCCCGGAATTCGACGCGGTGCTCGCCATGGTGCGCGGCGTGCGCGGCCTCGGCATGGAGGCCTGCGTGACGCTCGGCATGCTCACGCCCTCGCAGGCCGGACGCCTCGCCGAGGCCGGGCTGACCTCCTACAACCACAACCTCGATACCGGGCCGGATTTCTACGAGGACATCATCTCCACCCGCACCTACGACGAGCGCCTGCAGACCCTCGCGAACGTCCGCGAGGCCGGGATCGGCGTGTGCTGCGGCGGCATCGTCGGGATGGGCGAAGGTGTCACCGACCGCGCCGCGATGCTCCAGGTTCTGTCCAACCACGCCCCCCATCCGGAAAGCGTGCCGATCAACGCCCTCGTGGCGGTGCCCGGCACCCCGCTGGAGGACCAGCCGGCGGTCGACCCGTTCGATCTGGTGCGCATGTGCGCTACGGCGCGGATCGTGATGCCGCGCTCCCGCGTGCGGCTCAGCGCCGGCCGCAAGAGCCTCACCCGCGAGGCCCAGGTGCTGTGCTTCCTCGCCGGCGCCAACTCGATCTTCTACGGCGAGCGGCTGCTCACCACCGCCAATAACGGGCAGGACGACGACGCGGCGCTGCTGGCCGATCTCGGCATCCGGGTCGGGGAGCCCGTCCGGGCCGCGGCCGAGTAGCGGCAACGGGGCACCGTCTCGCGGGTCCGGTCCCGTCAGCCCTCCGGCAGCACGATCCGGAAGCGCGCGCCGCTCAGCCCCTCGGCCTCGCAATCGTCGAGGGTGAGGGTGCCGCCGTTGATCCCGATCAGCTCGGCGGCGATCGGCAGCCCGAGGCCCGTACCGCCGGACCGCATGGACCCCTGGAACGGCGCGAACAGGTTCTCCCGCGCGCGCGCCGGGAGACCGGGACCGTTATCGGCGACCAGGATCGTGACCCGGCCCGGTGCCGCGCGGACGGCGACCACGCTCACGGCGGCCTCCGGCACGGCCGCCCCGTCCAGCGCCTGCACGGCATTGCGCACGAGGTTGGCCAGCGCCCGCCCGAGCTGCTCCGGATCGGCCTGCACGGAGAGATCGCCCGCCGCGACCTGGACGCTGACCGGATGCGCCGCCAGCGCGGCGAGGTCCGGAAGTTCCGCGAAGACCGGTGCCAGCGGCGTGCTGGTGAGGAGCGGCGCCCGCTCGGAGACCCGCCCGTAGGCGAGGGTCGCCTCGCAGAAGCGGATCGCGCGGGCCAGCGTCCCGACGAGGCGGGGGGCCACGCGCTGCACGGTCGGATCCTCGGTCCCCTCCAGGCGGTCGCCCAGGAGCTGCGCGCCGGTCAGCAGGTTGCGCAGTTCGTGGCTGATCTTGCTGACCGCCAAGCCCAGTTCGGCGAGTCGCCGCTTCTGCCGGAGCTGGTCGGCGAGGCTGCGCTGCATCCGCCCGAGTGCCCGCTCGGCCTGGCCGATCTCGTCGCTGCGGCGGGACGGCGCGATGATCCGCCCGGCATCCTCCGGATCGTCCGCGAAGGCCGTGATGCTGGTGGCGAGCCGCCGCACGGGGCGCACGATCAGCACCTGCAGCACCACGAAGACGAGACCGGCGGCGGCCGCCGCGATGATCAGCGAGGAGACCAGCAGGCGCAGCGCGTAGTCGATCATGGCGGTGCGCAGCGGCGCCTCATCGAGCAGGATCTCGACCCGGTCGAAGCCGATGCCGCCCTCCCCGACCACGCGGATCGGCTCGTGGACCGGCGCCACGAGGGTGCGCCACGCACCCCGGATCGCCGACAGGGCCGTGACGTCGCGCAGGTCGACGGTGTCGGCGACCTGCTCGGGCATGGGCTCGATGGCGAGCAGACGCTGGGCGCCGCCGCCGCGGACGGCGATGGCGCGGGCGTTCACGCCGGCCAGGAGCCGGCTCTCGAGCGGCTCGGAGACCGGCTCGCCGGTCCGCCCGTCGAGTACCAGAGCGGCGACTTGCGCGGCCGCCAAGCGGTCGGACATCCATTCGATCCGGTAATTGGCCACCGCCGGCACGTAGGTCAGCACCTCGGCCACCACCACGAACGCGACGGTGACGAGGAACAGGCGCCCGGACAGGCCGAGGCGCGCGGTGCGCCGCTCGGGGACGTCGCGGGCCGGTGCGGGCGCCGGCGTCGCCGGTGCCTCGGCCTGATGGGACTCGAGGGACACGCCGGTCACGCTCCGCGCCGGCATCGCGGATGAGGATCGGCGGAGAGAGGATTGAGAAAGCTCGAGCCGGGTTCGGCCTTCGCGGGATACATGTTCGCAAGCCACAGATTCGCAGGCGGGAATACAGGCTCCCGGCGGCGAGCACTATACGATATCCCCCTCCAAGCGGTTGCACGCGCCCTCAGACACCGAAAAACACAGCCGGTGGCGGATCGCGCGTCTCGGCGGCGCATCTCAGCCGCGTCGGGCGCGGCGGCTCAGCAGCATGCTGACCAGGGCGAAGACGGCCAACATCGCGAGACCTGCAACCATCTTGGGCGTGACCAGGGCGCGCAGGGTCAGGGCCTGGTCGCAGCCGCCCGCCCCCGTCGCGAGGCAGGCGGCCCTGGCGGCCTCGTGGGCGGCGACGACGTCCTCGATGCCCGCGCCCGTGGTGGCGTACACGACCGCGCCCGGCAGCAGCCCCAGGAACGTCGCGAGCACGAAGACCCGCATCTTCACCCCGAAGGCGGCGGGCGCGAGGTTGGTCACCCAGAACGGGAACAGCGGCAGGAGGCGGAGCACCGCGATGTAGCCGAAGGCGTCGCGCCGGAAGCCCTCGGCCAGCCCGGCGAGGCGCGTGCCGCCCATGCGCCGCAGCAGGTCGGCGCCGGGCCCGCGGCCGATCGCGAAAACGATGGCCGCCCCGGTCGTGGCCGCACAGACCGCGGTGAGCGCCCCCGGCACGATGCCGAACAGGAAGCCGCAGACCATCGTGAGGATCAGCGTGGCCGGTACCGACACGACGACGGCCCCGACATAGAGGCAGTAGGCCGCGACCAGCGCGCGGAGATACCCGGCCTCGACGAAGCCGCGCAGCCAGAGGCGGGACGCGAGCAGGCGGTCGAGGCTGAGGAGTTGCGCGGCTCCCGAGACCAGGACCACCGCCGACACCGTCAGGAGCAGCGCCAGCGGGAGCCAGCGCCGCAGGCGCTTCCAGCGCCCCTCGCGGTTCTCGACGCGGCCTTCGGCGACGGGGGCGTTGCCGGTCTCGCTCACCCGGGCTTGCGCATCCGCAGGATCTTGAAGAACCCGCCCGGGAAGGTCGGCTTCAATCCCAGGACCTCGACGCCGTTGCGCCGCGCCCAGGCCTCGATCCGCGTCGCCTTGAAGTCCGACGACCAACCGATCTTCGTGCAGAGCGGCGCCACGACTTCCTCGACCCGGGCCAGAGGGCCGTCGCTCTGGCCGAAATGGTTGGCGAGGACGATGCCGCCGCCCGGGCGAACCACCCGCAGGAACTCCGACATCGCGGCCTCGGGGTCGGGCACCAGGGTGATCAGGAACTGGGCCACGACGGCGTCGAAGCTCGCGTCGGCGTAGCCGAGGTGGCAGACGTCCATCACTTGGAGGCCCTTCACGTGGGCCAAGTTCCGGCGCCGGACCTTGGCGCGGGCGCGCTTGAGCATGTCCTCGGACAGGTCGACGCCGCAGACGAAGCTCGCCTTCGGGTAGTAGCCCAGCGCCAGCCCGGTGCCGACGCCGGCCTCCAAGATCCGAGGCCCGTGCTCGGCCGCCGCCTCGACGGCGGCGCGGGCCGCGGGCTCGGTGAGCTTGTCGTAGACCACGTCGTAGACGGGGGCCCAGCGGGCATAGGCCTTGCGCATCAGGGCCGTGCTCGGCCCGGCCATCTGCGGCTCGCTCAGCATCGTTCGAAGGTTCCAGAGGTTGAGATCAGGCGGCCTCGCGGGGCCGGGCCGACAACGCGTCGACACGCCGGATGGTGCCGCCGCCCAGGACCCGGGCCCGGGGGCCGTCATCCGCGTAGATCGCGCAGGCTTGGCCCGGCGACACGCCGTCCTCGGGCTCGGCGAGCACGACCTCGGCCGCGCCGTCCGGCCCGACCGTCAGCGTCGCCGGGCGCGGCGGACGGGTCGAGCGCACGCGGACCGCCACCGGCAGGTCGCGCACGGCCGCCACCGGCCCCTCGCCGAGCCAGTTGAGGTCCGAGAGGCGGATCCGGGTCGTGGCCAGCGCCGTGCGCGGCCCGACCACAACGCGGGCCGAGTCCGGCTCCAGCCGCACGACGTAGAGCGGCTCGGGCCCGGACAGGCCCAGGCCCTTCCGCTGGCCCACCGTGTAATGCACGATCCCGTCGTGCCGGCCGAGAACGTGGCCGGCGAGGTCGACGATCTCGCCGGGCCGCGCCGCGTCGGGGCGCAGACGCGCGATCACGTCGCTGTAGCGGCCCTGCGGTACGAAGCAGATGTCCTGGCTGTCCGGCTTCTCGGCGAGCGACAGGCCGAGATCCTTCGCGAGCGCGCGTGTCTCGGTCTTCTCCATCTCGCCCAGGGGGAAGCGCAGGAAGTCCAGCTGCTCCGCCGTGGTCGCGTAGAGGAAGTAGCTCTGGTCGCGGGCGGGATCGAGGGCGCGGTGGAGCGCGCGGCCGCCGCCCGGGAGCGCCCGGCTGGCCACGTAGTGGCCGGTGGCGAGCGCGTCGGCGTCGAGGTCGCGGGCGAGGCCCAGCAGGTCGCGGAACTTCACCGTGCGGTTGCACTCGACACAGGGGATCGGCGTCTCGCCCGCGAGGTAGCTCTCGGCGAACTTCTCGATGACTTCGTCGCGGAAGCGATCCTCGTAGTCGAGGACGTAGTGCGGGATGCCGAGATGCTCCGCCGCCGCCCGGGCGTCGTGGATGTCCTGGCCGGCGCAGCACGCGCCCTTGCGGTGGCTCGCCGCGCCGTGGTCGTAGAGCTGGAGCGTGACGCCGACCACGTCGAAGCCCTGCCGCTTCAGCAGGCCCGCGACCACGGAGGAATCGACGCCGCCCGACATGGCGACGACGACGCGCGTCTCGTGGGGGGCTTTGGGAAGATCGAGGGCGTTCATCGCGAGGGTCCGCAGCCGCCGGCCCGGAAGCTCCCTGGCTGCACGGGCCGTCTATAGCGGGACTTCGCCCGGCTTTCCAGGGCAGCGAGATCGGACACTCGGCAGATCCTGCCGGGCGGGCGGCAGCTTCGATCAGGTACGACCCACGTGCTGCAAGCAGAGAACGAGATTTTTCAGAGACTTATCCGGCCGGCACGGTGGCGCGCGCCTTGCTGCTGTGCGGCCCAGAGGAGTCCGGAATGGCGAGCGGCGCGGCGGATCGTTTGGATGTCACCACGTGGATTCCGTCCGCGCGGAACGCGCAGGCGCAGCGTTCGGGCTGGGAGGCCGCGGGCGTGGCGGCCCGCGCCGGCAATTCCGCGCAGGACCGCTTCGGCGCCGCCCTGAGCGCGGCCCAGGCCCGCGACGACGCCGCGACGGCGCGGGCCCGCGCCGCCGATCAGCGCGACGTCGCCGCCTCGGCCCGCGCCCGTCAGGCCGACCTGCGCGATCAGGCCGACGCCGCGCGGCTGGCCGGCGACCGCGCCCGGGATGCGGCGCTTCAGACCGAGGCCCGGGTCGCGGACAAGAGGGCCAGCCTCGCCAAGCCGGCGGATGCGCCGGCCTCGGCCGCGCGGGCCGAGGGACCGCCCTCCGCCGCGGGCGCGCGCGCCGAGGCTCCGAAGGCGGGCGCGGCGCGCACCGCCGAGACCGGCCGGGCGGGAGCCGCCGCGCAGCAGGGTTCCGAGGCCGTCGCGGCCGGGCAGGATCCGGCCGCCGAGGCGGCCGGCACCGCAGGCCCCGAGGCCGACGCGGCGGTGCCGCCGCAGAAGGCCGAGGCCCCCGCGCAACCCGCGGCCTCGGGGCCGTCCGCCTCCCTTCTGGCCCTCATCGCCGCGCTGTCCGAGGGGGGCGGCGCGACCGGGACGGTCAAGACCGAGGCCGAGGCTGAGACGGATGCGGGTAGCGGCACGGCGCCAGCGCAGGACGGCTCGGCGGCTCTCTCCGGAACCGGCGCAACCGCGGGCCCTTCCGGCACGAACGCTCAGGGCGGCGGCCGCGCGGCCGGAACCGTCCACAGCATCGCCGGGACCGCTCCGGCATCGGCGGGCGCCGGTCACGAACCCGGCAAAGTCGAACCGGGCAGCGTCCCGGTCGACGGCCTGACGGCCGGCGGCGCGGCGGCCGCGACGTCCGATGCGGCGGCCCAGGATTTCCTCACCGCCCTGACCGACGTTGGCCAGGGCGCAGGTCCGCTTCAGACGCTGCCCGCGGCGGCGCAGGGTGGTCCGGCGCCGCCCGCGACATCCGGCCAGGCCGTGGACACGACGCGCGCCGCCCAGGAGACCGCCGCGCCGACGCAGACCGCGTCGCTCCAGACCGACCCACCCATCCCGATCGGCCAAGTGCCGATGACCATCGGCCTGAGGTCGCTGCGCGGATCCAACGAGTTCCAGATCCGGCTCGACCCGGCCGAGCTCGGGCGCATCGACGTCAAGCTGGAGATCGACAAGGCGCACGGCCGCGTCATGACCCACTTGGTGGTCGACCGGCCCGAGACCCTCGCGCTGCTCCAGCGCGACGCCGGCCAGCTGCAGCAGGCGCTGACCCAGGCCGGCTTCGATCCCTCGGCCGGCGGGATCAACCTGTCGCTGCGGGGCGACGGAAGCGCCCAGAGCGGCGGCAGCGGCGGTCAGCCGGGCGATTCCCCGCGCGGGGGCGGCACGGGCTGGTCGCGCGATCAGGGGGAAGCCCCGCACGAGGTCGCCCCGATCCGCGTCCTGCGCGGCTACGGCGGCCTCGACATGAGGATCTAGGCGGTACGCGCGGCGCCCGCATCGCGGACCCACACAGACACGACGCGCATCCGGCCCCTGCGCCAGGACGCGGCACAGGAGAGATCAGCATGACGAGCGGTATATCGAGCCTGACAAGCACGACGAACACGACGGGCTCGTCCACGAGCAGCAGCGGCAACGCCACCGAGATCGCCAGCAACTTCACGCAGTTCCTGACGCTGCTGACCACGCAGCTCAAGAACCAGAACCCCCTCGACCCGATGGACACCAACCAGTTCACGCAGCAGCTGGTGCAGTTCGCCGGCGTCGAGCAGCAGCTCAAGACCAACGACCGCCTCGACAGCATCCTGAGCGCCTCGCAATCGGCGAGCTCGGCCTCGGCCACGAGCTACATCGGGAAGACCGTGTCGGCCGACGGCAGCGCCTCGCAGCTGTCCGGCGGCTCCGCCTCCTGGACGCTGAACCCGGCCCGGGCCGCCTCGAAGGCGGTGATCACGGTCCTGGATTCGAAGAGCAACGTCGTGGCCACGCAGACCACCGCGCTCAATGCCGGCAGCCAGACCTACACGTGGAACGGCAAGACCTCGGCCGGCCTGACCGCGCCCGACGGGAACTACTCGATCAAGGTGGCGGCCACGGATGCCACCGGCTCGAGCGTTTCGGTCGATACGAGCCTCACGGGCACGGTCGACGAGGTCGATCTCAGCGGAACGTCGCCGGTGCTGGTGATCGGTTCGCAGCGCGTGCCGCTGTCCAGCGTCCAGACCATCGGGTTGTCCACAAGTGGCACTTAACGAATCACATCCGAGTGACTCGCTTCAACATCTCTTAAGCGGGCACAAGTACCTTCAATGCTCGACAGGTCAGTCGAGTGTAGAGCGTATCATGACCGAACCGAGCCGCCCGAGAGTGAAGTACGTGATCGGGCCCGACGGCAGCCCCCTGACGATCGCGGACCTTCCGCCCCCGAGCACCCGTCGCTGGGTGATCCGGCGCAAGGCCGAGGTCGTGGCCGCGGTGCGCGGCGGTCTCCTCAGCCTGGAGGAGGCGTGCAAGCGCTACACGCTGACCACAGAGGAATTCCTCAGCTGGCAATTCTCCATCGACCAGCACGGCCTCGCCGGCCTGCGGACGACCCGGATCCAGCACTACCGTCACTGATCCGCGGCGCCCGTGCCGGGCGCCCCTATCCCGGGACGCCGCCAGCGCTTCCGGGTCTCATCGAGGCCGCGGATGCCGGACCCGGCGCGTCGGCGACTCTGGTCGAGGGACCCGCTTCGCGGCCCCGGACCGACGCGAAGGCCACCCGCCCGCAGCGACGACCTCAGACGGCGCCGAGGGGCTGGCCCGGTCGAATCCGAGGACTCACGAAGCCGCGTCCGGACCCCGGGCGCGGCTTCGGTCGTTCCGGCGCCCGCATCCGAGCCCGCGGGACGCCCCCGCATTAACGACCCGCTAACCACGACCTGGGCAATTTCTGCCGAGCGGGCCGCCGGGGTCCGCCAGCGTTAGAGTGCAGCGAATCCTCCCGTGAAGCCGGTTCTCGATCTCGTCACGAAGTTCGGACCGGCCCGAATCGCCGCCATGGCGGCGGTGACGCTGACGCTCATCGGATTCTTCGCCTTCATCATCCTGCGGGTCTCGCGCCCCGACATGGGCGTGCTGTTCTCCGACCTGTCGATGCAGGACTCGGCCTCCGTGGTCCGGGAGCTGGACAGCCGCGGCATCCGCTACGAGACGCGGGGCGATGCCGGGCAGACGATCCTGGCCCCCCGCCCGGACCTCGCCAAGCTGCGCATGGACCTCGCCGGCAAGGGCCTGCCGACCCAGGGCGGCGTCGGCTACGAGATCTTCGACAAGGGCGACGCGTTCTCGTCCACCAACTTCGTTCAGAACGTGAACCACCTGCGCGCCCTGGAGGGCGAACTGGCGCGCTCGATCCGGGCGATCGGGCGGGTCCAGGCGGCCCGCGTCCATCTCGTGCTGCCGGAGCGCCGCCTGTTCGAGCGGGACCGGGAGAGCCCGAGCGCGGCGATCGTGCTGAAGCTGATGGGCGATCTCGATGCCGGGCAGGTCCGGGCGATCCGCCATCTCGTGGCCTCCGCGGTGGAGGGCCTCAAGCCCGAACGGATCTCGATCGTCGATGAGCGCGGCCGGCTTCTGGCCGACGGCGCCCGGGACGCCGCGGCCGACGTCGCCGGCGGGTTCGAGGACCGGCAGGTCGGCCTCGAACGGCGCCTGCGCGGCCAGATCGAGGACGTCGTCGCCGGCATCGTCGGCCCGGGCCGGGCCCGCGTCCAGGTCAACGCGGAACTCGACCTCAACCGGGTCGAGAGCCGCTCCGAGACCTTCGATCCCGAGAGCCGGGTCGTACGCTCCGCCCAGACCCGCACCGAATCGGCGGTCACCGGCAATGCCGAGGGACAGGTCAGCGTCGGCAACGAGCTGCCCGGCGCCAATGGCGGCGACAAGACGCCGACGCCCAAGGACGCGACCAACAAGAACGAGGAAACCACCAACTACGAGATCTCGCGGGTCACCAAGACCGAGATCGCCGAGAGCGGCCGGATCAAGCGCCTGTCGGTCGCCGTGGTGCTCGACGGCGTCTACGCCACCGCCCCCGACGGCAAGCAGACTTACAGCCCGCGCACGCCCGCCGAGATCGAGAGGATCACCGCGCTGGTGCGCGGCGCCGTCGGCTTCGACAAGTCCCGCGGCGACCAGATCGAGGTGGTGAACCTGCGCTTCGCGGAGGCGCCGAGCGTGCCGCAATTCACCGAGCCCACGCTGATCCAGTCGCTGCTCGCCCCCACCAAGGAGGACGTGCTGCGCATGGCCGAGCTCGCCGTCCTGGCGCTGCTGACGCTCATCGTCCTGCTCACGGTGGTCCGCCCCCTGGTGCGCCAAGTGCTCGCGCCGGTCCCGGATGCCCCGGTCCTGACGGCGTCCGGAATGGCGCTCCCCGGCGACGCCGCCGCGGTCGCGGGTCCGGGCCAGACCGTGACGGTCATCGACCGCGACAACCCGACCGCGCGGCTGATGGAGTTCGCCAAGATCAACGGCCAGGTCCAGGCCGAGACGGTCCAGCGCGTGGTCGACATGGTCCGGGCGAGCCCGTCCGAGACCGTCGAGGTGCTGCGCACCTGGATCCAGGAAGAGTGAAGCGTAGGGCGTCGAGGGCAACACGATGGCGGCAGGTGCGGCACTGGGTCTGGCGAACACGCTGGCGACGGCGGGCGGCGATTCGTTCGCGTCGATGCCCGGGCCGCAGCGCGCCGCCGCGCTCCTTCTGATGCTCGGGGAGGAGGAAGGCGCCCCGATCTGGCAGATGCTCGAGGAGGAGGAGATCAAGAAGGTCAGCGCCGCCATGGTCCAGCTCGGCACGCTGGAGGCGCAGACCGTCGAGAAGCTGATCATCGAGTTCGTGACCAAGCTCGGCAACAGTGGCGGCATCTCGTCGAACTTCGAGCGGACCGAGGCGCTGCTCCTCAAGATCTTCCCCAGCGATCAGGTCTCGCTGATCATGGCGGAGATCAAGGGCGCGTCGGGCAAGCGCGTCTGGGCCTCGATCGCCCAGGTCGACCCGGAGATCCTCGCTTCGTTCCTGCGCAACGAGTACCCACAGACGGTGGCGGTGGTGCTGTCGCGGGTGCGCGCCGACTACGCCGCGAAGGTGCTCACCATCCTGCCGGAGGACTTCGCCATCGACGTCCTCAACCGGATGCTGCGCATGGAGACGGTGCAGAAGGAGGCGCTGCGCCACATCGAGGAGACGCTGCGGGTCGAGTTCGTGTCGACCATCGCCCAGACCCAGCGCCGCGACGCCCACGAGATGATGGCCGACGTATTCAACGCCTTCGACCGGCAGACGGAGGGCCGCTTCCTCGCCGCGCTCGACCAGGCGAACCGCGGCTCGGCCAAGCGGATCCGCGAGCTGATGTTCACCTTCGAGGACCTGCTGAAACTCGATCCGGGCAGCGTCCAGACCTTGCTGCGCAGCATCGACAACGAGACCCTGTGCCGCGCGCTCAAGGGCGCCAACGAGCCGACCCGCGGCTTCTTCCTGAGGCAGATGTCGACCCGCGCGGCCAAGAACCTCACGGACGAGATGGCCTCGCTCGGGCCGGTCCGCCTCAAGGAGGTGGATGAGGCGCAGGCCAAGATGACCGAGATCGCCAAGGACCTCGCCGAGAAGGGCGAGATCATGATCGCCAAGAATAGCGCCGAGGAGGAGCTGGTCTATTGAGCGCCCAATCCGCCCGGAGCGCGAAGCCGTTCCTGTTCGAGACCGACTTCCGCAGCGGCCGCCCCAGCGCCGAGGCCCTGCGCGCCGCCGAGACCGCGGCCCGCTCCGAGGCCGAGGCCCATGCCCGCGGCATGCAGGAGGGCCGGGTCCAGGCCGAGGCGCAGGTCCAGGGCCGGCTCGCCGACGCCATGACCCGCCTGGCGCTCGCCGCCGCGGGCCTGATCGCCCAGGCCGACGCGCGCGACGCCGAGCGCGAGGCGCAGGCGGTCGAGGTGGCGATGCTGATCGCCCGCAAGGTCGCGGGCGACGCCCTCGACGCCGCCCCGCTCGCCGGCATCGGCGAGGCGGCCCGGACGGCGCTCCAGCACCTGCGCGGCGTGCCGCACTTAGTGGTGCGGGTGCACGACGGCCTAGTCGAGGAGGCCGAGACCCTGGTGAAGCGCCTCGCGCGCGAGCGCGGCTACGAGGGCCGGCTCGTGGTGCTGGGCGACCCCGACATGGCGGCGGGCGACGCCCGCATCGAGTGGGCGGACGGCGGCATCGTCCGCGAGCGCGCCCGCATCGAGGCGGCGGTGCTGGACGCCCTCGGCCTGCCGACGAGCCTGTGAGGAGATCCTGATGTCCGACGATTTCAGCCTGCCCCAGCTCGGCGAGCACGACACCGACTACGCCGCGGGCTCGATCCGCGACGCGCCCACCACCCCGAAGACCGCCGCCGACCTGGAGCAGCTCTTCGACGTGCCCGTCATGGTCTCGGCGGTCCTGGGCTCGGCCCGGATGCCGATCGGCGACCTGCTGCGGCTGGCGCCCGGGGCGGTGCTCGAACTCGACCGGAAGGTCGGCGAGGCGATCGACGTGTTCGTCAACAACCGGCTGGTCGCCCGCGGCGAGGTCGTCCTCGTCGAGGACCGGCTCGGCGTGACGATGACCGAGATCGTCAAGGGTGAGTGATTTTCAGCCGCGGACGCCGGTGTGCTGTCCGCGCGCGGGTTTTGAGAGGGACGAACTATGCGGCTCCTGATGATCGGGCGGCTCAACGGCGAGCTGATCACCGCCTCGAAGATCGCGATGCAGCGCGGCGCCGCCGTCACGCAGGCCGACGCCGTGCCGCAGGGCCTCACCGTCCTGCGCGCGCGGGGCGCCGATCTCATCATGATCGACGTGGGTCTGCCGATCCGCGACCTCGTCACCGCGCTGGAGGGAGAGCGGATCCGCACGCCGGTGGTCGCCTGCGGCGTCTCGGCGGACGCCTCGGCCGCCGTGGCGGCGATCCGGGCGGGCGCCAAGGAGTACATCCCGCTCCCGCCCGATCCCGAGATGATCGCGGCGGTGCTGGAGGCGGTTGCCACCGACCGCGCCGCCTTCGTCTGGCGCGACCCGTCCATGGAGCGGGTGGTCAAGCTCGCCGAGCAGGTCGCCCGCTCCGAGGCCTCGGTGCTGATCACCGGGGAGAGCGGCACCGGCAAGGAGGTGCTGGCCCGGCACGTCCACCAGAAGTCCAACCGGGCGGGCAAGCCCTTCGTCTCGGTGAACTGCGCGGCGATCCCCGAGGCCCTGCTCGAATCCGAGCTGTTCGGCCACGAGAAGGGCGCGTTCACCGGCGCGGTCGCCCGGCGCATCGGCCGGTTCGAGGAGGCCAATGGCGGCACGCTGCTCCTCGACGAGATCTCCGAGATGGACGTGCGCCTGCAGGCGAAGCTGCTGCGCGCCCTGCAGGAGCGGGTCATTGACCGGGTCGGCGGGACCGCCCCGGTGCGGGTCGACATCCGCGTGCTCGCCACCTCGAACCGCAACCTCGCCGAGGAGGTCCGCAAGGGCACGTTCCGGGAGGACCTGCTCTACCGGCTCAACGTCGTCGGCCTGCGGCTCCCGCCGCTGCGCGAGCGCCCGGCCGACATCCTCGAACTCGCCACCCACTTCGCCCGGAAATACGCCGCGGTGAACGGGATGCCGGTCCGCCCGCTCTCCGCGGAGGCCCGGGCGCTCGTGCTGCGGAACCCGTGGCGCGGCAACGTGCGCGAGTTGGAGAACACCCTGCACCGGGCGGTGCTGCTCGCCTCGGGCGACGCGATCGGCCCGGAGGCGATCCTGTCGCCCGAGGGCGAGACCTTCGCGGTCGAGGGGCCGGCCGCGCGCGCCGCCCAGGTCGCCGAGGCCGCCACCCGCGGGCTGGTGGGCCGGACCGTGGCGCAGGTCGAGTGCGACCTGATCCTCGACACGCTGGACCACTGCCTCGGTAACCGGACCCACGCGGCCAAGATCCTCGGCATCTCGATCCGGACCCTGCGCAACAAGCTCAACGAGTACGTGTCGGCGGGCCTGGACGTGGCCGAGCCCGGCAGCGTCCGGGCGAGCGTCGCCTGCGGCTGACGCGCATCCACGGAGCGGCCCCGGCGCGGACGCGCCGGACGACGGCGAACGTCACGGATGTGAAGGGCCGGGCGTACCCGTGCCGTGACGGGGGCGGACCGGCGGTGACGCCCTAGCGCCGCCCGCTCTGGGCCGCCTTGTGGGCTTCGGCCTGGGCCGCGAAAGCCGCGTCGAGCTTGCGCAGGGATTCGTAGCGGGCGACGTCGCCCTCGACGTCGCGGATCGTCTCCTCGACGAGGTGGCGCTGGAGGGCGACCCGCGGGTCGTCCGGCGGGAACGCCTCCCGCTCCTGCAGCCGGAGCACGGCCTGCCGCACGACCGTGTAGACCGCCTCGCGCTCCTCACGGGTCATCGACGGCTGGATCGCCTTCGCGACGAGATCGGAGAAATCCGACATGGACCGTTAGACTTCGCTCATCCAGGTGCGCCCGGTTGGCCGGGCCGCCTCCCTCTACAGATCGCGCGGCCCGGGATCCAGATCCCGGGAGCCGCGGATGCCGCTACATCCTCTGGTCGCGGATGCCGGCGATCAGCAGCGCGGACGAGCTCCAGATCACCAGGAAGCAGAAGAACGACACCAGGAGGGAGTGGCCCCGCTCGGGATAGAGGCTGTCGGTCGGCAGGACCGGCGGGACGAACGTGGCCAGGAAGATGTGCTGCTTGCTCGCCGAGATGCGCGCCCGGTCGAGCAGGCTGTGGGCCGATTCCTCCAGCTTCTCGGCGATGGTCCGCTCGACCAGCAGGCCCTCGTACTGGAGCAGCGCCTCGGTCATGTTCTGGCCGCCGGCGGCGGCGTTGGCGCTCGTCAGCTCGTCCTGGAGCGACTTCATCTGCTGGTCGATGGCCGCGATGTTGGCCACCAGCGTCTGGATCGAGCGCGAGCGCTCGTCGAGGCTGGAGCCGCGCAGGACCTGCAGGTCGTTCTCGGCCTTGAGCTTGTCCTTCCGCAGCAGGGTCAGCGTGGTCAGCGTGCCCTCGGCGGTCTTGATCGGATCGATCACACCCCACTGATTGCGGAATGCCTGCAGCGCCACGTGCGCCTTGCGCAGCCGGTCCTGGGCGACCTTCGCGTCGGCCTCGGCCTGGGCGACCATGTCGGCCTGGGCGCGCTTGGAGATGTCGTTGATCAGCGCCTCGGAGCGCGACACCACCGCCTGGGCGATGGTCAGGGCGTCCTCCGGCGTGAAGGCGCGCACGGACAGGCGGATCACGCCCGAGATCGAGTCGATATGCGCCTCGACGTGCTTGCGCCAGTATTTGGTCAGGTCCTCGATCGGATCACTGGGGTCGAAGCGGGCCCAGAAATCCGCCTCGGACCGCGAGAACATCTTGGAGATGCCGATACTCTTCTCCAGCGCCTCGACCAGCGTCTGGCTGTTGATGTAGTCGCGGACGATGAAGCTGTCCTGGCTGTTGTGCTTCTGGATGAGGTTCGTGTACTGGCCGAGCGAGATGTTCTCCATCGGCTCGACGTTGCCGCGGACCGCGAACTGGGCTTCCGCAACGTACTGATTGGACGCGAACGCGAACAGGTACAGGCCGACCACCAGGGTCGGCAGGAGCACGAACAGGCCGACGCGGCGGATGATCCGCGCGCCGTAGGTTGAGGTGTCCTCCTCGCGGGGACGCAGGCCCGGCAGACGGCTCCAGTCGAGGCGCTGCCGCACGGTCGCCACGAGGGCCCGGGCGGTCCGCTTCTCCGGCACCGGCCGGATCGTCTCCGCGCTGCGCCGCAGCTCCGTCATGGTCGGAGCGGCGAACGTCACGATCTCGCCTTCGCGCGTGTCGTCCTTGACGTCGTCGAAGCTCATCCGCTCTTTGTTCCTGGGTCTGCGCCGGTTCCGCTGCCGCGGCGCCGGCCGAGGGGCGGCCCGTGCGCGGTTACCGGAATCCCGTTCTTTTAGGCCCTTTTTATGGCGCCCAGCCCGCCCGCCGCCCGGCTGCTGCACCGCGGCGACGGGCGCCGTAGCCCGGGGCCGGTATCGCGTCCTACAGTCTCTGAATGATGACAGAACCGCGTGCCGCGGCCCCGGATGGCTCCCCTGATGGCTGCCCGACCGGCCGCACGGCCAAGACCAAACTCTCCGAGATCGTCGTCGTCTGCTCGAAATGCGCGAAGCGGCAGGGCCTGCGCGGGCGGGACCTCCGCGCGCTGCTGAAGAAGGCCGGGAAGCGGGCCGCCCGCGACGGCGGCGGACGCCGGCGGAAGTTGTGCATCGTGGAATCGGGCTGCCTCGGCCCCTGTCCGAAGCGCGCCGTGGCGGTCGCGACCGGCGCGAGCCTGGCCGAGGGCCGGGTCGTCCTGCTCGATCCCGCCGCCGGGCCCGCCGAGGCGCTCGCCGCGGTGCTCAATCCCGTCCTGCCACGTCGCAGGGTCCCCGAATTCGGCCCCAATACCGCTCTAGCGGCGATACCACCCGACGAATCGCCGCCGGTCCGCTGACCGGCACAACTTGGAGCGCGCTCTTGCCCGCCTCTCGACGCGAGGCCCGCACACCGTGACCGGCGACCCTGTTTCCCGGAAGCGGCGGGCGGCCCACGCCGTGCTGCGTCGCCTGCCGCTGTTCGGCACCCTGATCGGCCTCGGCCTCGCCGTCTGGCTCGTGGCGACCAACGATCTCGCCGCGGTGGCCGCGGCCTTCGGACGGATCGGCGTGGCGGGCTTCGCCGGCGTGACGCTGGTGCGGATCGTGGTGATCCTGCTCTGCGGCCTCGCCTGGGCGCGCATTCTCGACGGGCTGGCGCCCGCGACGGCTTCGGCCTGCATGATCCTGCGCTTCGTCCGGGAAGGCATCAACGTGCTGCTGCCCGTGGCCTCGGTGGGCGGCGACGTGCTGGGCGCCCGCCTTCTCACGTTCTGGGGCGTCGCCGGCTCCCTGGCGGCCGCCTCCGTGCTGGCCGACATGCTGTTTCAGGTGGGAACGCTCGCCCTGTTCGCGGGCCTCGGCGCCGGCCTCCTGAGCCGGGTCGAGGGCGCCGAGGCGGCCGCCCTCGCCAGCTGGACGCTGCGGACGCTCGTCGTGGCCGGGCTGGCGGTGGCGGCCTTCTTCGCCTTCCAGCGGACCGGCATCGTGCGGGTGCTCGAGGATCGCCTCGCCGCCCTCGGCCGGCGCTTCGTGCGCGACGCCGAGGCGCGCCCCGAGCCGAACCGCCGGATCCAGGGCGCCCTGGACACGGTCTGGGCTCCGAGCCGCCGGGGCCACCTCGCTCAGTCGTTCGCGCTCCACGCCCTGGCCTGGCTGCTCGGCACGGTCGAGGTCGCGGTCGTCCTCGCCTGCATCGGCGTGGACCATGTCGGCTGGGCCGACATTCTGGTGATCGAGGCGCTGAGCCAGGCGATCAAGGCCGCCGCCTTCGTGGTCCCGAGCGGGCTCGGCGTCCAGGAGGGCGGACTGGTGCTGGTCTGCGGCCTGTTCGGCATCGACGCGGGGACCGCCCTCGCCCTGTCGCTCGCGCGCCGCGTGCCCGACGTGGTGCTTGGCCTGCCGGCCCTCCTCGTCTGGCAGAATCTCGAGGCCCGCCGCGCCGGCGTTCGCCCGGCCACACCCACCTGCGACCGTCCGTGACCCGAGACCTTCCCGTGCCGACACGCCCGATGCGCCAGGTCCCGAAGCTGCGCCTGCCGCCGGTCGCGCTCGCCGCACTGGTCGCGCTGGCCGGCGGAGTGCTCGCCGCCGGTCCGGCCCTCGCGCAGAGCGTCACCCTCGATCTCGGTGCCGGCGGCACCACCGAGCGCGCCCTCCAGCTCGTGGCGCTGATCACCGTCCTGGCGGTAGCCCCCTCGGTGCTGGTGATGGCCACGGCCTTCACCCGCATCGTCGTCGTGCTGTCGATCCTGCGGTCGGCGCTGGGCACCCAGACGGCGCCGCCGACAGCGGTGCTCGTCAGCCTCGCGCTGTTCCTGACCGCCTTCGTGATGGCCCCGACCGGCCGCGCCGCCTACAGCGCCGGTATCGAGCCGCTGATCGCCGGCCGGATCACGCAGGCGCAGGCATTCGAGCGCGCCTCGGCGCCGTTCAAGACCTTCATGCTGCGCAACGTCCGCGAGAAGGACCTGAAGCTGTTCCTCGACCTCGCCAAGGTGCCCACGCCGAAGGGTCCCGAGGATGTCGGCCTGGAGATCGTCACGCCGGCCTTCATGATCTCGGAGCTGCGCCGCGCCTTCGAGATCGGCTTCCTGCTGTTCATCCCGTTCCTGATCATCGACCTCGTGGTCGCCTCGGTGCTGATGGCCGTCGGCATGATGATGGTCCCGCCGGCCACGGTCGCGCTGCCGTTCAAGCTGATCTTCTTCGTGCTGGTCGACGGCTGGACCCTGGTGGCCGGCTCCCTGGTCCAGAGCTACGGCGGCTGACGGCGGCGCCGCTCGGCCCTCCGCGGCCGAGGGCGGCTCGAACGGACGATCGACGACGACCGCCGCGCTCACCCGGGCGGCGCACCGGGTGTCCCGGCGCTGCTCTGCTGCTGTCCGCCCTGGGCACCGGCCGCGGGCGCCTCGCCGCCCGCACCCGGCGCCTCGGGTCGACCGCGCGCGGGCGCGGCGGCATCCGGATAGCGCTTGCGATACTCGGCGAGGAAGGCCGACAGCGTCTGGACCTTCGTGGCGCGCGCCGCGATGTCCCGGAAGCCCGGTGCCCGGGTCGGGTCGGTGCCGGTCAGGAGCGCGAAGGTGCGGGCGTCCGGGCTCGCCGCCATCCCCTCAGAGAATTTCGCCTTCAGCCGCTCCAGGCCCACGGCCTCGTGCGCGAGATCGTAGGCGATCGCGGCGCGCACGATGTCGGCGCGTGCCTGATCGTCCAGCGGCTGGCCGGACTGCCACGTATCGCCCAGCAGGGCCTCGTGGGCCTCCCCGGCCTCGCGCCAGCGGCGCGCGCCCCAGTAAATGTCGGCGCGCAGACGCTCGATATCCGGACCGCTCTCGTCCTCGATCGTTTCCAGCGCGAGGTCGGTGCGGGTCAGGTCCGACAGGGCCCTGGCGCGGACCAGCCCGCGGGCGCGCTTGAGTTCGCCCGGAAGCTCGGGCAGCTCGGTGGCGTCGAGGACCTTCAGGGCCTCCATCGGCTTGTCGTCCATCAGCCGGACCGTCGCGAGGCGCGCCGCCACCGCGGATCGCGCCGGGCCGGTGAGGCGGTTGTCGATCTGGTACTGCAGCAGGTCGGCAGCCGAATCGAGGAGGTCGAGGGTCACGAGGCGGTCGGCCAGACGGCGCACCACCTCGTCGCCGCGCCGCCCGATCGGGCTCAGCTCACGGAAATCGAAGAAGAGCGACACGGCCTCGATCCCGGAGAGCTTGTCGCCCTTGTCGGTGAGGTAGAGGTTCTCGAAGGCCATCTGCGCGTCCCGCGCCAGGGCCGCGGTCGCGGGGGCGTTCGGCGCGAAGACGTTGGCCCGGCGCACCACTGTGAAAGCGTCGCGCCACCGGCCGGCGGCGAGATAGAGGCGGGCGAGACCGGCGGTGATGCCGTCCTCGACCGGGCCGCCGTGCCAGGTCAGGGCGAGCCGCTCCAGCCGCTCGATGGCGGCGTCGGGCGCGAGCTTGCCGGAGGCCTGCGCCAGGAGCGCGCCCCTGAGCGCGGCCTCGACCGCGACCGGGCGGACGGCCGAGTTGTCGAGGCGCGCGTAGGCGTCCAGGGCCGCCTCGGTCTGGCCGGTCGCCTCGGCCACGCGGGCGCGGACCATCGCCAGCCGGTCGCGGATCCAGGGCGGCAGGTCGCGCTCCGCCTCGGCGCGCGCGGCAGCGGTCTCGGCATCGCCGTTCTCGATCGCCGATTCGGCGGCCCGGGCCCGGATCATCTGCGCGACGTCCGCGGGATAGCCGTCGGCCAGCGGCAGCACCTTGAGGAAGCCCGTTTCCGCCGTCTTCCAGTCGCCGGCCCCGGCCGAGGCCATCGCGCGCCACAGGGCGGCCTCGCGATCGTCGCTCAGGAGCGGGACGCTGAGGGCCTTCAGCGCCTCCGCGCTCCGGCCGATCCGCACCAGGGCGATGCCCCGCAGGACGGCGGTGTCGCGCTGGATCGCCAGCAGCGGATCGTCGGCGGCCGCGATCTCCAGCGCGGTGAGGCCTTCGTAATCGAGGCCGTTGGCGAGATCCGCGCGGGCCAGCGCCAGGCGGGCCGGCCCGCGCTCGGTCGGCGTCGCCGCGACGGCCGCGTCGAAGAGGCCGCGCAGGGTCGCGCGGACATTCCCCATCCTGGCGCGTTCCCAGGGCTCCTTCGCGATCGCGAGGGCCCCCGCGTCGACGAGCGCCACGTCCGGCTTGCGCGCCGCCATAGACGCGGCGAGCCCGCCCTCGCGGCCGATCGAGACGCCGTCGAGTTCGGGCCGCACCGCCAGATCGTCGGCGCCGGCGAGGACCGCGAGGCCGTGCCGGCTCGGCAGGATCTCGAAATCGACGAAGCGACGGTTCTTCGGATTGCCGACGGGGCGCTGCGCGGCCGACGTGACCACCGCGATCCGCTCATCGTCGAGGGCGAGCCACGTCGCCGATCCGGGATGCGGCAGCGTCAGGGTGACGGCGATGCGGCCGGACGGATCGGGCTTGCGGACGGGATCGATCGTGTCGCTCGGACTGAGTGCACTGCCCGCCGAGAGTTCCCAGGCCACGCCGGTCCCGGTGGTGACGGCGTTGAGATCGACGAGCCGACCCGGTGGAACCGGGAACCGCACGACCGTGAGCGGCCCCGTCCGGGCGGGTGCGCCCATCGGCGCGAGGCCCTGGCTCGACGGCGGGACGACCACCGGCTCGCTGGTCTCGAAGGCCAGCGTCGCGATCCCGCCGCGCTCGAACAGGACCGCCGGCGGGAGGGTCTGAAACGGGAAGAGCAAGCCTCCGCCGGCCCGGCGCGTCGGCGGCGGCTCGGGGGCGCGCGGCGCGACCGCCGGCGCAGTGACTGGCGCAGCGACGGGCGCCGTGACTGGCACAGTGACTGGCGCACTGGCCTGGGCCGGGCGCGACGCGACCGGCAGCGGCGGCGCCTGCTTCGCGGCGGCGGGACCCGGCACGTCGACGGCGGTCGCGGCCGGCTCCATAGGCTTGGGGCGGACCACGTCCACGTACATGGCGCCGTCCTCGCGCTCGGTGCTGATCCTGAACCCGTCCTCGGGCGTGATCAGGAGACTCGCCGAGTTCGCGTCGGTCTCTGTCGCCAGCTTGGCGATTCCGGGGCGCGGACGGCCGCGGGTGCCGCTCGGATCGATCGTCCAGGCGCCGATCACCCGCACGCGCGTCACGGGTCCCTCGGCGGTCACCGTGGAGACGGCCTCCGCGGGGAGGCGCAGCGACAGCCGCGTCAGGGTCGGAAGCAGCGCGAGCTCGAGCGACAGCGCCCGGCGCACCGGCTCCGGCGTGCGCGCCCTGAGCGCTTCCTCGGCCGCCCGGGCCCGGCGGGCGAGGTCGGCAATCACCTCGGCCGGCAGGGGCGGCATGAGACCGGACCAACCCTCCGGAAGCAGGTCCACGAACACGCGCTCGCCGGCCGACTGGACATTGGCCCGGTAAGGGCGCTGCAGGGCGAGGCGGAGCCCCATGCCGTCAGGGTCGCGGCGGACGCTGGCGATGAAGGCCGGCATCTCGTCCCCGAGGTGCTCGGGCCCGGGCGCCACCCGCTCGCCGTAGCTCAGGAGCAGGACGCCGCCGGCGAGCTTCGCCTTGACCGCGACCGGCTTGTCGAAGGTGAGCACGATCCGGCCGTAGCCGCCGGCCCCGGTGCCGACCTCGCTGCCCTTGGTGCTGACGAGCCGCGCGGCCAGCGCGGGCGCGATCCCTGCCAGAAGGGCGAGCAGCGCCAGCGCCGCGGTCAGCACCCGCGCGCCGCGTCCTCGACCGTTCCGGGGTCGCCCGCCCACCGATCCCATCGCCTCGCCGATCCGAACCCGGCGCGCGGCACCCGAGGGACCGCGGCGCGCGGCGCCACTTCTCGGCGGGATCCTGCTCGACCGCGGCTAACGCTGGCTTAACCGTAACCGGAAAAGGCCGCGGGCCGCCGCGCGGCTCAGCCGCCGAGGGCGACGGCGCGATCGAAGGCCTGCGAGAAGCCCGTCAGGGGCACCGTGACGGTGGCCGGCTCGGTCCCGCCCGCCTTCTCGCCGGTCACGGTGAGGGCCTTGGCGGTGCGCATGCCGTCGAGGGCGAGCGTCGGGAAGCTGATCGCCACGATGCAGCCCTCGGCGCTGCAGGTCGTGTAGGGGGCGCCCTTGCCGAGGGTCTGCTCGTCGAGCTTGAAGGTCACGCCCGGCTCGATGGCGAGCCCGAAGGGCATCAGCACGATCCCCTCGGCCCGGCCGTTCGCGGGCGTCTGCAGTTCGAAGCCGAACTTGCGCCGGCCGGTCCGCGAATCGCCCTGGGACTGGGCCACGATGCAGGTGACCTTGTCGCTCGGGCGCGTGCAGGTCATCGTCCAGTCGCCGTAGCTCTCGCTGACGGTGCTGGCGCCGGCGGGCCACACGGCGCGCGCCGCAGCGGCCGCCGGCGTGGCGGCCTCCTCGGGCTTCGCCGCCTCGGCGGGCTTGGCCGCCTTGTGGGGAGCCGGCTTCGGCCGCGGCTTGGGCTTCGGCTTCGCGGGCGCCTCGGCGGCCGGAGCGGCGTCGGGTTCGGCATCCTGCGCGCGCGCCGCCAGGTTCGGGACCGCCGCAAGCGACGTCGCGATCAGGCTGAGACGCAGAAGCGCACGAAATGTCGACATGGAATCACGATCCCCCGGAGAGCCATTGGGCGGCAGTGCCGCCTAATGCCCAAGCCGGGGCGACGCAATCGCCGGAGGCGGCGCCGGTGGGTTGCGCGCGTCTCAGAGAGGATTCGGGCCACCGATCGAGCGCGCGAGCGCGCAGCGGCGGGCGAAGGCACTCTCCGCGCCGACGCGCAGCGTGCGGGCGACCGCGAAGACGAGGGTCAGGAAGCCGGGATCGCGATCGGCGGTCTCGACGGCAGGGCCGGGGATCCGGGCGGTGATGAGCGCGAGCATGACGGACTCCAGGTGCGAGGTCCCGGGCGTTTCCAAGCTCCCCGAGTTTCTGCGGCCCTCTGCGCGACCTTGCTGCATCGCAATATGAGGCCCGCGTCCCGAGCTTGCCACTGGACAGATGATGGGGGACGCATGCGCTGAGTTCATACTCCGCGCGACTTTCGGGTAAGGGACGTTAACGAAGGGTTCCGCGGGCGCGGTTGACCGGCGACGGGCAAGCCGCCATTGAGCGCGTTTCCGGCGACTCGGGCCCTGGACCGCACCGGCACCGCTCCGGCGGCGCGGGCCTGTCGCCGCACTGTCACACGCGCGCCATAACCCGCCCGCGAGCAGATGAGCGGACGCGCCCGGCGTCCGCCAGACGAGGATATCCCGCATGACCGACCAGCCGACCCATCACCCGATCCATGGCCGCATCACCGGCCCCATCGTGATGATCGGCTTCGGCTCGATCGGCCGGGGCACCCTGCCGCTCATCGAGCGCCATTTCGAGTACGACCGCGCCCGCTTCACCGTGATCGACCCGGTCGACACGCACCGGCCGCTCGCCGAGAAGCACGGACTGCGCTTCGAGAAGGTGGCCCTGACGCCGGAGAACTACCGCGACGTGCTCACCCCGCTCCTCACCGAGGGCGGCGGCCAGGGCTTCTGCGTCAACCTGTCGGTCGACACCTCCTCGCGCGCCATCATGGAGCTCTGCCGCGAACTCGGCGCCCTCTACATCGACACCGTGGCCGAGCCCTGGCCGGGCTTCTACTTCGACAAGACCAAGAGCCAGGGCGACCGCACCAACTACGCGCTCCGCGAGAACATCCTTGACGCCCGCGCGCAGAAGCCCGGTGGCACCACGGCCGTGTCGTGCTGCGGCGCCAATCCCGGCATGGTCTCGTGGTTCGTCAAGCAGGCGCTCCTGAACATCGCCCAGGATACCGGCCTGCAGCGGCCCGAGCCGAAGACCAAGGCCGAGTGGGCCGCCCTGATGAAGGATCTGGGCGTGAAGGGCGTCCACATCGCCGAGCGGGACACGCAGCGCGCCAAGAATCCGAAGCCGCGGGGCGTCTTCGTGAACACGTGGTCGGTCGAGGGCTTCGTCTCCGAGGGCAACCAGCCGGCCGAGCTGGGCTGGGGGACGCACGAGACCTGGAAGCCCGCCAACGCCCGCGAGCAGGAGAAGGGGTCGCGCTGCGCGATCTACCTGCTGCAGCCGGGCGCCGACACGCGGGTGCGCACCTGGGTGCCGACCGCCGGGTCGCAGTTCGGCTTCCTCGTCACCCACAACGAGGCGATCTCCATCTCCGACTACTACACGGTGCGCGAGGGCGATAAGCCGGTCTTCCGGCCGACCTGCCACTACGCCTACCACCCGGCCGACGACGCCGTGCTGTCGCTCCACGAGATGTTCGGCAAGGCGGCGCAGGTGCAGGAGCAGCACCACATCCTCGACGAGACCGAGATCGTCGACGGCATCGACGAGCTCGGCGTGCTCGTCTACGGCCACGCGAAGAACGCCTACTGGTACGGCTCGCAGCTCTCCATCGAGGAGACCCGCCGGGTTGCCCCGTACCAGAACGCCACCGGCCTGCAGGTGACCTCGGCGGTGCTCGCCGGCATGGTCTGGGCCCTGGAGAATCCGGAGGCCGGCATCGTCGAGGCCGACGAGATGGACTTCCGCCGCTGCCTGGAGGTCCAGACCCCGTATCTCGGCCCAGTCGTGGGCGTGTACACGGACTGGACGCCGCTCACCGACCGCCCGGGCCTGTTCCCGGAGGACATCGACACCAGCGATCCCTGGCAGTTCCGCAACGTGCTGGTGCACGGCTGAGGCTTCCGCCGCGCCCCGTCAGTCGGGGCGCGAATCCGCGCCGGATCGGCGGCGCCGTCCTGGACGCACGAAGAGGCCTCCGAGATGCGACGATCTCGGAGGCCCCGTTCGTACGGCCCCCCGCCCGGCCCCGCGGCCTATGCCAGGGATGACACCGGCCCGGACAGTTTCAGCCGGCTCGGCTACTCGGCCTGCCGCCGCGTCACGAGAGTGCGGCCCGGCTCGACCTCGTTCTTGTCCTGATACAGCGGCACGATCGCGCGCAGCCAGCCGCGGACCTCGCGGCCGCCGTAATTGCGCTCGACCACGTCGTGCGTGAGGTAGGCCTGCAGGTTCACGGGCCCGAAATTGTAGCCGACGAGACCGCCCACCGCGATCTGGCCCTGCGGACGGTAGCACGCCACGCCGGTAGGAAGGTCCGTCGACCCGAAGGCCACCGCGCCGATCTGCCAGGAGCCGAATTTCTTCGTCATGGTCAGGTCGAGGTTCATGTAGTCCGGGTAGAGGGTGCCGCTGGGCGAGCGCGTGTCGAGGAAGACGCCGTAGAGCAGATTCGCCGTGAGGTTCCAGCCCTGGCCGGTGTAGCTCAGCGCGAAGCGGTGGGTCAGCGAGGCCGACTGCGTCAGGAACCGCGTCTGGATCGGCAGGTAGCCGCCGAACAGGTAGCTGAAGCCGACGTCGCCGCCGAGGTCCCAGGCGAGCTGGGCCGCCAGCAGCTGCTGCCCGACGCCGCTCTGATAGGGCGCGCCCTGGCTGCTCGCCGCCGCGACCGGCTGGGTGAAGAAGAACTGCAGGCGCGCACCGGCAACATCCCAGGGCGTCGCCCACGCGAAGGTCGGCAGGTTGACGTTGGTCGACGAGTCGCGCGGGAGCGTGCCGCGCACGCCGAAGCTCGACAGGTTCACGAAATACAGGCCGACCGGCAGCTGGTCGCCCACCGGCAGGCCGACTGTCTGTCCCGGCTGCGCCGCGGACGCCGCCCGCGCGGTCGTGGCCGTCGACGCAGCGGCGATCGGGGCCGAGACGGCAAGAGCCGCCGCCGCGACCCAACGTGACGTCAGGCTAAATCCGGCCATGAAAACCCCGAACCTGAGCCCCGTCATTCGGGGCCGATCAGGGTTTGACGGGCGTTCACTCCGACAGCATCCCGCCGTTACGGCCAAGCCGTGCGCGATCGCACGGCGTCGACAGACCGTTCTCTTGGCGAGGGGACTAAATCACCGCTCCTCGACTTCGACGACGAAGTCGCCGCGGTAGGTCGTGCCCTCCACCGGGTTCGAGATCCAGCGGCAACGGCCGATCCGCAGGTCGTGGCCGGCGTGGAAATGCCCGGAGATCCACAGCTCCGGCCGCTCGGCCTCCGCGAGGTCGTCGAGGGCCGTGCTGGCGTAGAAGGCCGGCACCCACCAGGGGACGCCGGGCGCGTCCCGGAAGCGGTCGGCCGCGAGCGGGCTCGCCGGGTGATGGGTCACCACCACGGTCGGTCCGTCGTGCGGGGTCCGGAGCGCCGCGTGCAGGGCCGCCCGCTCGATCCGGTGTTCCGCCATCGCGTCCGCCGGCTGCCAGGGGCTGCCGTCGGCCTTGCGGATCGATCCGAGATACTCCCGCGAGCCCGTCACCGGGTCGGTCATGCGCGACGCCGCGTAGGCCACCGGATCGTCGGGCCGGTTCGGCGCGTCCGGTGCGAGCCAGCGCCCCGCGAGGGTCCAGTCGCTCCACAGGGTGGTGCCGACGAAGCGGACACCGTCGATGACGCAGCTCCGCGCGTGCTGGAGCAGATGGATCCGCGCGCCGAGCCCGTTGAGGCGACCGACCTCGGCCTCGAGGGCGGCGATCAGCTCCGGCGCGGTCCGCCGGTCCCCGGTCGGCGCGTAGCGCTCGTGGTTGCCCGGCACCAGCACGATCGGCCGTCCCTGCGCGAGGTGCAGCAGCGCCGCGAGCCCCCGCTCGGGATGTCCCTCGTGGAGGTCGCCCGGGCAGGCGAGCAGGTCGAACGGCTCCGCGGGCGGCGCGATCCGGTCGAGGGGACGCCGCTCCAGGTGCAGGTCCGAGATGGGGAAGATGCGCATGATGGTCGCTGCCGTGTCGCCGCTTGGGGGCCGCCCGATGGCCGCTACCGCGCGGCTCTGCGCTCGGCCGCGGCTGCCTTGAGGATGTCGGCGGCCGAGTCGGCGTTGAGGATCGCGATCCCGGCCGCCACGACGAGGTCGGGCCAGGGAGACGGGTGGAGGGCCGTCACCAGGCCGGCGGCGATGATCGCCAGGTTGGCGACGGCGTCGTTGCGCGCCGAGAGGTAGGCCGCCCGGGTCAGGCTGCCCGAGCCGGAGCGGTGCCGGGCGAGCATGAGCGCGCAGGTGAGGTTCACGGCGAGCGCCCCGAGCCCCGCGAGGGTCAGGGGCAGTGCCGCGGGGGCGGTGAAGTCGGCGATCTTGCCGTAGGCCGCCCAAGCCCCCGCCAGCGCCGGCAGGAGCAGGATCCCCGCCATGGCGGTCCCGAGGCGGGCGCGGTTGCGCGCGCTCCAGCCGAGACCCGCGAAGATCAGCAGGTTGATCGCCGCGTCCTCGAGGAAATCGAGGCTGTCGGCGATCAGCGCCACCGAGCCGATGGCGAGTGCCACCGCGATCTCGATGCCGAAATAGCCGAGGTTGAGCGCCGCCACGCGGGCGACGACCGGGCGGAGGGCGGGCGGCGCGGGCCGGGGCGCATCATCGGCGATCACGGGACGCCTCTTCGCCGACGCGCGCGGCGCTGTCGAGCCGCTGTTGAGAAAAGCCTGTCCCCGGCTCAAGAAAGTTCGAGGCCGTTACGCCTTTGTCCGGGTGGATTCGCCGCCGGGATCGTGCGACGCCGTTGCCGGAGCCGGCTGCACAAGACGAATGACCGGCCGGAACCGGAGGTCTGCCGCGTCATGCTGCCCGAACTGCGCGTGCTCTATTTCGAGGATCTCGAGGTCGGCCTGTCGGAGACCCTCTCGAAGACCATCGCCTCCTCGGACGTGGTGGGCTTCGCCGAGATCACCGGCGACCGCAACCCGATCCACCTGTCCGAGCACTTCGCCGCGCGCACGCCGTTCGGCACACGCATCGCCCACGGCCTCTACACGGCCGGGCTGATCTCGGCGGTGCTCGGCACCCGCCTGCCGGGGCCCGGCGCCGTCTACATCTCCCAGACCCTGAACTTCCGCGCCCCGGTGCGGATCGGCGACGTCGTCGACGTCACCGTGACGGTGGCCGAACTCATGCCTGAGCGGCGGCGCGCGCGCCTCGCCTGCAAGTGCTCGGTGGGCGGTGAGACAGTCCTCGACGGCGAGGCCCTGGTGAAGGTGCCGACCAAGGCTGAGGCCGACCCGCTGGCGAACCGCTCCGACCGGTCCCAGGGCTGAGGTGACTCCGGTCCCGGAGCTCCTCGCCGACCCGGACGATCCCCGCCTCGAGCCCTACACCCGGATGCGCGAGCGCGACCTCGTGGGCCGCGCCGGGCGCTTCATCGTCGAGGGCGAGGTGACCCTGCGGCTGCTCCTCGGGCGCCGCAGCCGCTTCCGCGCCGAATCGATCCTCCTCGCGCCTGAGCGCTGGCCCGGACTCGCCGCCGACGTCGCCGCCGCCGCGGAGCCGCCGCCCGTGTTCGGCGCCTCGAAGGCGGTGATGAGCGCCGTGACGGGCTTCCCGATCCACCGCGGGGTCCTCGCGGTCGGCCTGCGCGGGCCGGAGCCCGGCGCGGCCGACCTCGTACCGCCGCCGCCCGCCCCCGCCCTCGTGGTCGGCCTCGCGGGCCTGACCAATCACGACAATGTCGGCGCCGCCTTCCGCAACGCGGCGGCCTTCGGGGCCGACGCCGTGCTCCTCGACGGGGCGAGCTGCGACCCGCTCTACCGCAAGAGCATCCGCGTCTCCGCAGGGGCCGCCCTGATCCAGCCCTTCGCGCGGCTGCCGGAAGGGCAGGACTGGCTGCGGCTCGCCGAAACCCTCGATCTCCAGCCGCTGGCCTTCAGCCCGGGGGCGACCGAGACTCTGGACACGCTCGACGTCCCGGCGCGCGCGCTCCTGATCCTCGGCACCGAGGGACCCGGCCTCGATGCGGCGACGCTGGCCCGGGCGCGTCCGATCCGGATCCCGATGGCCGCCGGCTTCGACTCGCTCAACGTCGCCACCGCGGCGGGCGTCGCCCTCTACACCATCGCGCGCGGCCAGGGGCGCCTCGGCAGGCTGTGAACGCGCCGCAACGACAGCTCCCTTCGCCCGGGCCGGCCGTTTCCTGAACTCAGTATTCTCCGCGCGGACGCCGCAGAATAGGGCCGGCGCACAATCGTCCGCCTGCAACACATGGACATCTCGACGCCAGGCGCGGGTGTGCGCAAGCTGAGATCTCAAGACCGTCACGACGCCGCGCCGGATCGCATGTCGAGTCTCCCGACGCTTCACTTCAACACCGATCACCTCGACCCCGCGCAGGCCTTCGCGGCCTGGCGCGATCTGATGGCACCCATCGTTCGGATCGAGCAGATCAAAGGGGCTCCGGTGCCGCGCGGGAACCTGTCCTGCACGGTCCTGGGGGATATCCTCGCCAGCCGGATGGTCTTCTCGGCCCAGCACATGGTCCGCGATCGCCGCCACGCCGCGGCGACGCCGGATCACTTCACGTTCATGCTCTACGTGTCGGGTGGCCTGTCCGGGGACGTCGCGGGCAGCCCGGTGGTGCAGCAGCGCAACCGGATCATGGCCGCCAATATGGGCCGGGAACTCGATGCCCGCGGGGTGAGCTCCAGCGCGATCGGGCTGACCATCCCGCGACGCCTGCTGGCTGACTGCGCGGTCGAGCGGATCCCGATCTTCCTCGACAGGGAGCGGAACCGTCTGCTCGTCGCCCGGCTGCACGCCCTGTACCGCCGGCTGCCGACGGCCACCGCCGACGACGAGCCGGCGATCGCGGGTGAGTTGACCGGTTTCGTCCGCCGCCTGTTCGATCCGTCCGCGGCCTCGGACGTGCTGCAGGGCCCGGAATTGGATGCCGGCTTCGTCGCCCTCGTCGAGCGCCTGATGGATCTCCACCTGGCCTCGCCCGACCTATCGCCGGACCGCCTCGCCGACGGGGTGGGCGTCTCGCGGACCGTGCTGTACCGCGCCTTCCAGAACGTCGGCGGCGTCATGCACCGCGTCTGGGAGAAGCGGTTGGAGGCGATCCGGATCGCCCTGGAGGATCCGCTCGAGACGCGGTCGCTCGCGCGCCTGGCGAGCGAGCACGGCTTCAAGGATCCCGCACACCTGAGCCGCGCCTTCCGCGCTCGATTCGGGGTGACGCCGCGGGAATGGCGCCAGACGCGGAGGCCTCACGGCACCCGGACGTTCGAGCAGACGCCCGCCCAGGCCCACGCCTGGTACGAGCGTCTGGGCCAGCGCTGACGCGCCCGCTCCACCGAGGACGGCCCGACGCGCGATCCGGCGCTGGCGAGGCCGCCGGCGAGGCAACGGGCGGTCCGCGACGCGGCTCGCCTCGAGAAACCTTGCGGATGTGTATCCACGGTATGATCGTATACACCGTTGTGCGCGCGACAAACGGCTGCAATTGCCGCGCGATGATGCGAAGCTAGCTTGGCTGCACGGGGTATCGGGATTCTGTGAGGAGTCGGGGACGTTGCTTCAGTCTGGGGATGGGTTGCGGGCGCTGACCGGACGCCGGGTGGCCGTGGTCGGGGCCGGACCGGGCGGACTGGCCGCCGCCCTGCTGCTCGCGCGGGCCGGGATCCACGTCACCATCTTCGAGAAGGACCCGCAGGTCGGGGGTCGGACGAAGACCGTCGAGGCTCCCGGCGGTTACCGGTTCGATATCGGCCCGACGTTCTTCCTCTATCCACAGATTCTTGCGGATATTTTCGCGAGCTGCGGCGAGCGGCTGGAAGACCACGTCAAGCTCGAGCGGCTCGACCCGCAGTACCACCTCGTATTCGAGGGCGCGGAGGGGATCTCGGGAACGATCCGCGCGACCGGCGACGTCGAGCGCCTGGAGCGCGAGATCGCCCGCCTGGCGCCGGACGACGCCAAGAACGTCAAGGCCTTCTTCTCCGAGAACCGGACCAAGCTGAACTACTTCAAGCCGGTCCTCGAACAGGCCTTCCACACCCTGCGCAGCATGGCGAGCCCGGCCATGCTGGCCGCCCTGCCCTACCTGCATCCGGGCCGGAGCGTGGACCGAGACCTCAAGCGCCACTTCGCCGACCCGCGGGTGCGCCTCGCCTTCTCGTTCCAGACCAAGTATCTCGGCATGTCGCCGTTCCGGTGCCCGAGCCTGTTCACCATCCTGTCGTTCCTCGAATACGAGCACGGGGTCTATCACCCGGTAGGCGGCTGCGGCGCCGTCTCCGAGGCGATGGCGGGCTTGGCCGGCCGCATGGGCGTGGACCTCCGGCTCAACAGCAACGTCGAGGAGGTGCTGTTCGACGGCAAGCGCGCCACCGGCTTGGTGGCGGACGGCGAGACCTTCAACGCCGACGCGGTGCTGATCAACGGTGACTTCGCGAAGGTCGTGCGCGCCCTCGTCCCGGAGCGGCACCGGCCGCGCTGGCGCGACGCCAAGATCCGGAAGGCTCGGCTCTCCTGCTCGACCTTCATGCTGTATCTCGGCCTCGAGGGGAAAATGCCCGACAGCCTCGGGCATCACACGATCCTCTTGGCCGACGGCTACGAGAAGAACATCCGCGAGATCACGGAGGGCACGCTGCCGATGCAGCCGTCCCTGTACGTGCAGCACGCGGGCTACACGGATGGCGGCATGGCGCCGCCCGGACACACGGCCCTCTACGTGCTTGTGCCGGTGCCCAACCTGAAGGCGGGGATCGACTGGGCGGCGATGCGGGAGATCTACCGCGCCCTGGTCCTGGAACGGCTGAAGCTCCTCGGAATCGACGATCTCGAGTCCCGCATCCGCTACGAGCGGATCATCGACCCGACCCAGTGGGAAGAGGATTTCGCCGTCCACGAAGGCGCCACCTTCAACCTCGCCCACGACCTGATGCAGATGCTGTATTTCCGGCCGCACAATCGTTTCGGACCGGGGCTCTACATCGTCGGTGGCGGCACCCATCCGGGCTCCGGCCTGCCGGTGATCTACGAGGGAGCCCGCATCTCGGCCCGGCTGCTGATCGAGGAGCTTGCCGGTGCCCGCGCCGCCGCCGCGGCCGGCATCCCCGACACCGCCCCGCTGGCCACCTCCAGCGAGGCCTCGTGAGCGCGGCGACCGACCGGAGCCTTCTCCGGAGGCCGAGAGGACGCGTGACGGTTGCCGTGGCGGCCTGGTTCTGCGCCGCGACCCTGCCCGCCTGGGCCGCCGCGGTGCAGGTCGAGGTCGACGGCATCGAGCCCGGGGGCGGCCAGGTGCGCGTCGCGCTCTGTCAGGGCGGTCTCTCGGAGACGTCGTGTCTCCGGGGGGACGACGCGCCGGCCACCGCTGACCGGGCGCGGTTCACCTTCCGGGATGTCCCGCCGGGAACCTACGCGGTGGCGGCCTACCAGGACGCCAACGGCAACGGGCGCCTCGACCGCACCGGCCTCGGCCTGCCACTCGAGCCCTACGGCTTCTCGGGGGCCGTCGGGCGGCGGGCGCGACCCGACTTCGCCGAGGCGGCCTTCGCCCTCCGGGAGCCCGGCGCCGCCGTACGGGTGCGCCTCGGCCGTGCCCTGCCGGGTCGGTGAACCGATGGACGCCCCCCTCGTCCGGCTCGCGGGCGTCGGCCTCGACCTCCGCGGCCGACGGGTGCTGGATCAGGTCGATCTCGACCTCGGCACTGGCGACACCCTGGCGCTGCTCGGACCGAACGGGGCCGGCAAGTCCTCGCTGATGCGCCTCGTGGCGGGGCGCCTCGCCCCGAGTGCGGGATCGGTGCGCGTGGCCGGAGCGGACCCGTACCGCGCGGGACAGGCCCGACGCGCCATCGGATGGGTGCCGCAGGAGATCGCCCTCTACCCGCGGCTGACGGTGTCGGAAAATCTCGGCGTGTTCGGGCAGCTGGCGGGGGTTTCCCGCCGCGACCGGAAGGCGGCCGTGGAGGCCGCCCTGGCCATGGCCGACATCGGCGACGTGGCTCGGCGCCCGGTCGGCGTCCTGTCGGGCGGGTACCGGCGCCGGGTGAACATCGCCGCGAGCCTGATGAACCGGCCCCGGCTGGTGCTCCTCGACGAGCCGACCAGCGGCGTCGACCTCGCCGCGCGGGCCGCGATCCACGTGGTGCTCGACCGCCTGAAGGCCGCCGGCACCGCGATCCTGATTGCCACCCACGATTTCGCCGAGGCGGAACGCCTCGCCTCCCGGGTCGCGTTCCTGGCCCAGGGCCGGGTCGTGCGTGCCGGCCATCTCGCCGACCTGCTCGCGCAGTTGCGCACGGGCGCGCCCGAGCGGGAGCTGAGCCTCACCGGCCCGGTGACGGGACAGGCCGAGGGCGCGCTGCGCCGGGCCGGCTTCGTGCCCGCCGAGGCTGGCGGCCTCGTCTGGCGGTCGGTCGAACGGGCCGGCCTCGACGGCGCGGCACTGCTCGGCGCCCTACGCGCCCAGAACGTGCCGGTGGCCGAGATCCGGGTGCGGGCGCCGCGGCTGGAGACGCTCTATCTCGACGCCCTCCGCCCGCGGGAACTGACGGATCCCGAAGCCACCCCGCTCCGGGTCGGGGCCGCCGGATGATCGCTGCCGCCTTCCGGGTGATGCTCCTGACCCTCCTGCGCGACCGGGCCGCGCTGGTGATGGCTTTCGTGCTGCCGACCGTGATCTTCTCGATCTTCGCGGCGATCTTCTCCGGTGCGATCGGCGACCGGATCCGCATCCATCTCGGCTTGGCCGACCTCGTCCACACCGCGGCGACACAGCGCCTCGCCGACGCGCTCGCGGCCGATCCCTCGCTCCGGGTGACGCGGCTGCCCGCGACCGACATCGACGCCGTGGCGCAGGCGGTGCGGGCCGGCGAGGTCGATGTGGCGCTGGTCCTGCGCGGAGACCTGATCGCCGCCCCTGCTGAGGCCGCGCCCGGTTCCGCGGACCAGCCGGTGGTGCTGGTCGAGAACCCCGCCAAGGCGCTGGCGACACCGATCGCCCTCGGCCAGCTCCAGCGGGTCCTGAACGAGGCGCTGCCCGACGTGGTCCTGTCGCGGGTCGTCGCCGACGTCGAGCGCACGGGCAAGATCGGTCCAGACGAGCGCCGGTTCCTCGACGAGGCCTTCGCCGAGCAGCGTGCCAAGAAGGAACCGTTCAGCTTCGCCTCCCTGGTGGAGCGCCGCAGCACCGCGTCCGGGACCGCCAATGCCCGGGTGAGCTACTACGCCGGCGCGATCACCGCGGTGTTCCTGCTCTTCGCCGCCATGCAGGGCGCCATGTCCCTGGTCGAGGAGCGCGAGACGGGCCTCACCGAGCGGCTGATGGCCGGGCCGGGTGGATTGCCCGTCGTGGTGCTCGGAAAGTTCGCCTTCCTGACGCTGCAGGGGCTCGTCCAGGCCGGACTGATCTTCCTGGCCGCCGCGCTTCTCTACGGCGTCGAGATCGGTCCGCACTGGCCGGCCTTCCTGGCCGCCTGCCTGCTGGTCTCCGCGATGGCGGCCGGTCTGGCGCTCGCGGCCTGCGCGCTCGCGGCCTCGCGCCAGCAGGCGCATCTCGCCTCGACCTTCGGGGTGCTGCTGCTCTCGGCGGTCGGAGGCTCGATGGTCCCGCGGTTCCTGATGCCGCCCTGGCTGCAGCAGGCCGGATGGCTCACCCCGAACGCCTGGGCGATCGAGGCCTACCAGAGCGCCCTGGGCGAGGGCTTCTCCGCCGCGGCCCCGGCCCTGGGCGTCCTGGCGGCGCTGACCCTGGCCGGTCTCGCGTTCGCCCTCGCGCTGGCGGCGCGGCGGACGGCCTAGGTCCCGGCGTCCCGACCCGGACGGCCCTACTCCACGTAGACGCCGGCACCGACCAGCGCCTCCACGCCGGCCACGCGCGTCGCGCAGACGTAGCTCCATTTCACGCTCGGCGCCGACTGGCCGGGCTTCGGGAACATGTAGTCGACCCATCCGGACCCGAACCGCGTGACGGCGTCGATGAAATCGTGGTGGAACTGCTTCCCGTCGGCGTCGCGCTCGTGGAGCAGGTCGTGGCCCTCGCGGTTCGGATGGGCGGCGTTGAAGAGGACGATCCCCCGCAGGTCGACGACGAACAGGTAGACGTCCCCGTATCGCCAGGTGCTCCCCTTGCGCCGGAACGCGTCGAACGCCCGCGCGCCCTCGGCCTCCAGCATGTCGGCCGCCCTGTTGACCAGGGCCTCGATCTCGGCCGCCTGGTGCAACGGCGGGGGTGATCGCCGGGCGGTGGCCGGGATGGCCAACCCCAGGCCGAGCAGCACGACCCCGACCAGCAGGGTTCTCGACAGGCCGTCGCACCGTCGCGTCACCGGCAGGCGGGGATCTGCGCGCCTCGCGTGGCTCGCCCGATCCTCCGGGGAAGCCTTAGGAATGCGCCTCGATGCCATGGCCCGCGTACCCGCCGCGCCGCCGGAGGAAGAGCAGCCAGTTCCGCTTCCGCGGAGGGGACGGAGGTGGGGACGGGCCGACCGCGTTGGGCAGGGCCAGGAACGCCAGCCGCCTGCGGTGCCGATCGATGATGCGGTCGAGGTTCCGCAGCGCCGCGAGGCCCTGGTTCGCCATCAGGCAGTGCCCCTCGCAGGCACCTCTCCGGTCCAGGTCGGCAACGATGTTCTCCGCGTGAGCGAGGATATCCCGGGCTTCCGCGCAGTAGAGCTCCACCTCGGCGAGATCTGGCATCCTGTCCTCCGCGCTGATCGTTCCTCGGAGTCCGAGACGGCAGGGGTAAACCCGGCCTCGCGGGGCGCATCACCCGTTTGGAGGAGTCGGGCCCGATTTCAGCGCCCGCCTCCCGCGACGATCCGCGCCGTTCCTGCGACGCGGTGCGCACCGACATAGAGGCGCCTCCGCTACGGCCGCGCTCCCCGGTATCCCGCATGCTCCGCCTGCTCATCGCCGACGGCAACGATCGCGCCGCCCGCGACCGCCACGTCGCGGCCACCGGACGAACCTCGGCCGAGTCCTACGCGGCGGTGGTGCGGGACCTCGCGCCGGGCTCCGTCTGCCGGCACGTCAACGCCGCCGACGCCGACGCGGCCCTGCCGGCGGGTCTCGCGGAGTTCGATGGCCTGATCTTCACCGGCTCGACCCTCAAGGTCTCGGAGGGCACGCCGGCCGTGAACCGGCAGCTCGACCTGATGCGCGCGGCCTTCGAGGCCGGGCGCGCGGTCTTCGGCTCGTGCTGGGGCGTGCAGGTCGCCGCCACGGTGGCGGGTGGGCGCGCCGCCGAGAACCCCCGCGGGCCGGAATACGGCTTCGCCCGGGCGATCACCCCGACCGAGGAGGGCCGGACTCACCCTCTGCTCGCCGGACGGCCGGCGACCTGGGATGCCCCGGCGATCCACTCCGACGCCGTCCTAGAGCCGCCCCCGGGCGCCCGCGTGCTCGCCGGCAACCGCGTTCTCGGCATCCAGGCCCTCGAGATCCGCCGGGATCGCGGCTGGTTCTGGGGGACGCAGTATCATCCCGAGCTCGACCTCGACGAGCTGGCCGCGATGCTGCGCCTCTGCGACACCGCCATCGTCGAGGCGGGACTCGCCGAGAACTCGCGGGCCGTGGCCGCCTATGCCGACGAAGTCGCGACGCTCCAGGGCCACGACCCGGAGACCGCGCGCCGCCTGGCCTGGCGTCACGGCGTCGGGCCCGAGGTGCTGGAGGCCGGGCTCCGCCGGCGTGAGATCGGGAACTTCCTGGCGCGCCTGTCCACAGGCGAGCGCCGCCACTAGGCGACCGCGACCGGGTGGCGCGTTGACCCGCCCGGCCCCAGGTCTAGCTTCGCTCTGCGGGCCACGCCTTCCTCGGCCCGGGGAGCCAGCCAGCAGGATGAGCCAGGATTCCACGGTCGCCGTCATCGGCAGCGGGCTCGGCGGACTCGCCGCCGCGTGCGTAGCGGCCGCGCGGGGCCACCGCGTGACGGTCTACGACAAGAACGGCTGGCTCGGCGGAAAGGCGGCGGTGCTCCACGAGGGCGGCTTCCGCTTCGACATGGGGCCGACGATCCTGACCGTGCCCCGGGTGCTGGAGCGGATCTTCGCGGAGTCCGGCCGCTCGGTCCACGACTACATGGACCTGCGCCGCCTGGACCCGCAGTGGCGCTGCTTCTTCGACGACGGCACGCATATCGACCTGATGCAGGACGTCGAGCGGATGGCCGGCGACATGGAGCGCTTCGCCCCCGGCACCGGCGAGGGCTACAAGAAGTTCATCACCATCTCCGAGCATCTTCACGGCGTGTCCGAGAAATTCTTCTTCTGGAAGCCGGTCGAGGACCTGTTCGACACGATCAACATCCGCGCCAACATGAACCCGGGCACGCTGCGCGACGTACTGTCGCTGCGCATGCACGCCTCGGTGGCCTCGACGATCCGCGGCAAGGTCAAGGACGCGCGGCTCGCGCAGATGCTCGACCACTTCGTGCAGTATGTCGGCTCCTCGCCCTACGGCGCGCCGGCGGTGCTCTGCGCCATCGCCCACATGCAGACGGCCGACGGCGTCTGGTACCCGATGGGCGGCACCCGCGCCGTCGCCGAGGGGCTGGCGAAGCTCGCCCAGGAACTCGGCGCCACGTGCAAGACCGACACCGAGGTGACCGGGATCGAGACCGCCAACGGCGCGGTCCGGGGCGTGCGGACGGCCGCGGGGGTCACGCCCTACGACGCCGTGATCTCCAACATGGACTCGGTCCGCACCTACCGGGAGCTCGTGGGCGGCGAGGCCGCCAAGGCCTACGCCAAGAAGAATCCCGAACCGGCCTGCTCGGGCGTGGTGCTCTATCTCGGCCTGAACAAGCGCTACGAGCACCTCAACCACCACGACTTCGTCTTCTCCCGCGACCCGGAGGAGGAGTTCGACTACATCTACAACAAGGGCGAGCCGGCCCCGGACCCCACCGCCTATCTGGCAGCTCCCTCCTCCACCGATCCGAGCGTGGCGCCCGAGGGCGGCGAGGCGCTCTACGTCCTCGTGCACACGCCGTATCTGCGGCCGCACCACGACTGGCGTCCGGACGGGCCGCTGTTCCAGAACTACCGCCGCACGATCCTCGACAAGCTCAAGCGCACCGCCGGCATGCCGGATCTCGAAGAGCGTATCGTCGTCGAGCGCCACCTCACGCCGCAAGACATCCACGAGCGCTACAAGGTCCTGAACGGCGCGATCTACGGCCTCGCCTCCCACGGGCGCGTCATGGGGGCGTTCAAGCCCGGCAACCGGTCGCGGCAGGTGCGCGGCCTCTACCTCGCGGGCGGCGCCGCCCATCCGGGGCCCGGCATGCCGATGGTGATGATGTCGGGCTGGATCGCCGCCGACGCGCATGACCAGGACGCGCGCGGCGCCCTGCGCGCCTCGGCGTGACCGCGACGCCGCCATCTCCGCCCCCCGGTACGGGGGGCGCGAGAGGCGCGCACGGCGCCCCCCTGCCCTCGGTCTCGCCCCGGATCCGCGCCTTTATGGTGGCGTGGTTCGAGCGATACCTGCACCGCCACCTCGACGCCCTGCGGCTGCCCCTCTGGAGCACGCCGCCTGACGCGAACCATCCCGGCGCGATCGTGGTCTACTGCAACCATCCGGCCTGGTGGGACGCCGCGCTGATCATCGTGCTGGGCGGCCGGCTCTATCCGGAGCGGGCGAGCCGCGCGCCGTTCGACGCCGCGATGCTGGCGCGCTACCGCATCTTCGAGCGGATCGGGGCCTTCGGCGTCGACCTCGACAGCCCGCGCGGGGCGGCACAGTTCCTGGCAGCCGCACGGTCGATCCTCGGAGCCCCCGACGGCATGCTCTGGATCACCGCGCAGGGCCGCTTCGCCGATGCCCGCGCGCGGCCGCTGGCCCTGCGTCCCGGCGTCGCGCGGCTCGCCGAGATCGCCCCCGACGCGCTCTTCGTCCCGCTCGCCGTCGAGTACACCTTCTGGGACGAGCGCGGCGCGGGAGCCTTCACGGCCTTCGGGCCGGGGATCGCCGGATCCGAACTCGCCGCGCTCCCGCGCGATCAGCGCCTCGCGCGCCTGGAATCCGAACTGACCCGAACCCTCGACCGCCTGAGCGCCGACGTGATCAGCCGGGAGCCCGGACGCTTCCGCACGCTGGTTTCCGGCCGGAAGGGCGTCGGCGGCCTCTACGACCTGTGGCGGCGCCTGTCGGCCCGCCTCTCCGGCCGCCGGTTCGATCCGGCGCACCGCGCCGCGGGCGGTCAGGATCGCGCCGGATGAGACCGCCCGCGCGCGCCAGATCCCGCCCGATCCCCTATCGTGGCGCGCACCCCTGCCGGCGCAGACGATGACCGACTCGATCCTCACGGCCCTGGCGTACCTCTGCCTCGCCACCGCCCTCCTGCCGGCCATCCTGGCGGCGGTGAATCTCGCGGTCCTGCGCCAACCCGCGGTGGAGACCGGGGCCGGTCTCGTCTCGATCCTGATCCCGGCGCGCAACGAGGCCGGCAACATCGACGCCACCGTGCGGGCGGCGCTCGCCAGCGCCGCGGTCCCGGTGGAGGTGATCGTCGGCGACGACCATTCCACCGACGCGACCGCCGAGATCGTGCGCGCCGTCGGCGACCCGCGCCTGCGTCTCGTCCCGGTGCCGGCCCTGCCCGACGGATGGACGGGCAAGAACCACGCCTGCAGCCACATGGCCGGGCTCGCCCGCGGCGACCACCTGCTGTTCATCGACGCCGATGTGCGCCTCGAGGCCGGGGCAGCCGCCGCCCTCGCGGCGCAGGCTCGCCGCACCGGCGCGGCCCTCGTCAGCGGCGTGCCCCGGCAGCGGACCGACACGGTGGGTGAGATGCTGACGGTGCCGATGATCGACTTCCTGCTCCTCGGCTTCCTGCCCGTGCCGCTGATGCGCCGCCTGTCCGACCCGTCGCTCGGCGCGGCCTGCGGTCAACTGATCCTGATGGATCGGGGGGCCTACGCGGCCACCGGTGGCCACGGCGCGATCCGCACCTCCCTGCACGACGGAGTCCGCCTGCCCCGCTTGTTCCGGGCCGCGGGCTACCGGACGGATCTCGTGGCCGCCGCCGCGCTGGCCACCTGCCGGATGTACAACGGCTTCGCCCAGGCCTGGGCCGGCTTCTCCAAGAACGCCCACGAGGGCATGGCCACGCCCCGCGCCCTTCCGATCTGGACCTTGCTCCTCGGCTGCGGTCAGATCCTGCCGCCGCTCCTCGTCCTGGCCGGGCTGCTCGGGCTGCTGCCGGCCTCCGCCCTGACCCCGGCCGTGCTGGCCCTCGGCCTGTCCCTGGCGACCCGAACGGCCGTCACCGTCGCGGTCCGGGCCCCGTGGGCGACGATCCCGCTCCACCCCGCGGCGGTCGCGGTGGCCCTGGCGATCCAGTGGAACGTGCTCCTGCGCCGCGAACGGGCCGGCGCGGCGACCTGGAAGGGCCGCAGCTATCCGGTGAGCGGCGGCTGACCCGCGCGGGCCGGCGGAACGAGTGTCGCCGGCCCGCACCGCGCTTCAGGGCTGGGACGGCTGGCACGGATCGGTGGAGCGGGCCTTTCCGGCCTGCGGCTTCAGCGAGACGATGAGCTGCACGTTCGGCACGTCGCCGACCTGCCGGGTCAGGTGTCCGACATGGCCCTCAGGCCCCTGCGGTGTCGATCCCATATCGGCGTTGAATTCCACCTCGCCGGGGCCCTGCTCCAGCACCGACCCGTCCGTAGCCTCCACGGACCAGCGGCCCGACAGGGTGATCACCCATTGGGGACCCGGCGCCGTGTGCCACGTGCCGACATAGCCGACCGGCAGGACCGCGTACTTGATCGACGTCACCTCACCCGGCGGAAAGCCGACATATTGCGGCGCTGCCGGAGGCGCGTAGCTCTTGAAGATGAAGTTCTTCAGGTCGCAATACTGGACATGGCTGTGGCCCTTGTCGTCGGCATAGAGGACACCGTACCGCAAGGCGGGCGGATCGGCCGATGCGAGGCCGGCGGGACCGGACGGCGCCGGCGCGACGGTCATCAGCGGCTCGCTCTTCGGCGCCCCGGCCGCTTGCGCATGCACGGCGCCCGCGACTGCGGCGAGCAGGACCAACCCCAACCGTCCTGCATTCCTGAAACGTCCCATGATTTTCCTCCGCGTCGCATCGCGTGCGGTGTACGCACGGAGGTTTTCTAGCCAAGCACACCAGATGAATTCAATCCTATACTCCAATCAGTCAGTATAAATTCTCGTTCCATAATTCAAGATCGGATATTTTTAGCATAGATTCGTATATTTATGTCTTTTTAATTCGACTCCACGACTACGCCAATGGCACCAGTGTCCGACGAGCCATTGTGGCGCCCGCACCGACGGCAAAGCGCGCTTGTCCACAGCCGTCTGGACCCTGTCCGGCACACTGCCGGAACCGGCCGGAAGGGTCAGGGTGGGAAGCAGCGCGGCGCAGTCTGCCGGATCAGTCCGCCTGGGTCCCGTTCTCGAACGACTTACCGGGCTGCGTCTCCGCCAGGATCCAGGCGGCCGTGTCGGCGTCCGCCCCGGCGACCGGCAGATGCAGGATGATCGGCGTGTCGTAGGGGTGGCGGGCCTTCAGCGCGACCGCCAGCGCGTCGGCCAGACCTTCGCGGCTCTTGAGGATGGCTGCGACCTCGGCACCGCGCTCCACCGCACCCTTCCAGCTGTAGACGGACTGCATGCCCGGTAGCACGTTGATGCAGGCGATGAGTCGCTCGCGGACCAGCGCCTCGCCGATGTTCAGCGCCGAGGCGAGGTCGGGAAAGGTGGTGTAGACGAGGAGCGGACGCTCCATGCTATGCCTCCAATTGCGCGTGTGCTCGCGGAGTGAGGCGCATGCCGGGCAAGGACGTCAACCGGGCGGTTCGCTCGTCAGACTGGAGCCGTGACGTGAACCCTGAGGCGATCCCGACGCGCCTGCGCGGCTGCGCCTGATCCATGCCGCGTTTCCAGAAGATCGCCTTCGTGGCGAGCCCGACCGGCTACGCCCGCGAGGCCGCGGCCGCCCTGATGCGGCGCTACGACCACGTCCCGCCCGAGGAGGCCGACGTCGTCGTGGCCCTGGGCGGTGACGGCCTGATGCTCCAGGTGCTGCACCGCTTCATGGACCACCCGAAGCCGATCTACGGGATGAACCGCGGCACGGTCGGCTTCCTGATGAACGAGTTCCGCGACGACGACCTCTTGGAGCATCTGGAGAACGCCCAGCGCAGCGTCATCCACCCGCTCGTGATGGACGTGCTCGACACGGAGGGCCGATCCCACCGGGCGCGGGCGATCAACGAGGTCTACCTGCTGCGCCAGACCCACCAGACCGCCAAGCTGAAGATCGCCGTCGACGGCAATGTCCGGCTCGACCTGCTGATCGCCGACGGCGTGCTCGTCGCCACCGCGGCGGGCTCCACGGCCTACAACCTGTCGGTCGGGGGACCGATCCTACCGCTCGACGCCAAGCTTCTGGCGCTGACACCGATCTCGGCCTTCCGCCCCCGGCGCTGGCGCGGCGCACTTCTGCCGGACTACGCCCGGATCCGGATCGACGTCCTCGACGCCCCCCACCGCCCGGTCGCGGCGGTGGCCGACCACACGGAGTTCCGCCGGGTCTGCACGGTGGAGACCTCCCTCGACCGCGCCACCGAGCTCGTGCTGCTGCACGATCCCGGCCACAGCCTCGACGAGCGCATCCTGCGGGAGCAATTCGGGTGAGTCTGCACATCCGGGCCGCGCAGGCGGCCGACCACGCGGCCATCACCGGCATCATCGTGCCGACCGTCCGGGCCGGTGAGACCTACGCGCTGGACCGCGACCTCGGCGAGGCCGAGGCTCTCGCGTACTGGACCGGCCCTGACCGCGAAACCTTCGTGGCCGAGGAGGCAGGGACGGTGCTCGGCACGTACTACCTGCGCGCGAACCAGGCTGGCGGGGGCGCCCATGTCGCCAATTGCGGCTTCATGACGGGAGCGGCCGCCCTCGGCCGCGGGGTCGCGCGGGCCATGTGCGCGCACGCCCTCGACCGGGCGCGGGCGCGGGGCTTCGTGGCGATGCAGTTCAACTTCGTGGTGAGCACCAACGCCCGGGCCGTCCGGCTCTGGGAGAGCTTCGGCTTCGACGTGGTCGGCCGGCTGCCGGGCGCCTTCCGGCACCCGACGCTCGGGCCGGTCGACGCGCTGGTGATGTTCCGGACGCTCTGAGGCGCCCGGATCAGGCCTGCGGGGCCGCGACGAGGTCACCCTCGCGGATCGCCCGCTCGCCGGTCTTCGTCCGGATCCGATAGCTCGGCTCGCCGGTCTGATCCGCCGGCATCAGCCGCAGGATCTCGAACACCTCGGCCTCGCCCGTCTCGCCCGGGATGCCCAGGCGGGACCGGCAGACGCGCTCGCCGACCTTGAACTTGTGGGACATGCCGAGCTCCTGGACGGGCATCGCTGCGGAACGCGCCTCAGCGCTTCTTCTGAGCCTTCGCCTTGCGGGCGAGATAGCGCGCGTCGCGCTGGGCCTTCTGCTCGGCCTGCAAGGCCTTGGCGCGCTCCTGGGCGGCCAGCTGCTCGGCGTGCTTGCGCTCGATCTCGGCGAGGCGTTCCGCCTCGGCGAGGGCGGCGGCGCGCTCGATCTCGGCCTGACGCTGGGCGGCGCGCTCGGCAGCGCGGACTTCGCGGGCATCGACCACAGCGCGGCGGGCGGATTGGCGGGCGAGGACGGCCGGGTCGTCGGCGGACGGGCGGGCCCGGAACCGGGCCAGCATCTCGGAGCGCGCCTTGGCGGCGGTCTCGAGGCGATCGGCGACACCCTGCTTGTTCAAAAAGCTCACAGACACTCCTGGATCGGGTGCGGCGAAGGCCGTCACCCGCAGAGGGGGGTTAGAAACACGATGGCAGATACGAAGAAGCCGCTCCCAGAGGAGCGGCTTCCGGAGAAACGCTGAGGACGGCGATCAGGCCGTCTGGAGCTGACCGGCGGACTGCTTGCCGCTGCGACGGTCGGTCTCCAGCTCGTACGTGACCTTCTGGCCCTCGTTCAGGCCGCGCAGGCCGGCGCGCTCAACGGCCGAGATGTGGACGAACACGTCCTTGCCGCCGTCATCCGGCTGGATGAAGCCGTAGCCCTTGGTCTCGTTGAACCACTTGACGGTTCCGGTGCTCATGGAAGTCCTTGATCTTCGCAGGCATAGTGAGAGATGGCACCCGCCCGAACGAGGGGGCGCCGGCATCGACCGATAGCGATAGGAAAGTCAGAACCGCCCTGCGAAGGCGTAACGGTCCAAGATATCCGGACACGTGCCGATGCGGTAGAAGTAGACCGCCGGCGGTTCTTTGGCAAGCGCAGAGAAATATTTCCCTCGGCCAGCGCCGGAGCGATGCGGGAAACTCTTTCCGGAAATTCCGGTTGAGCGGCGCCGGAACGGTCGCTTGAACAACGGGATAAGGGATTTCAATACGGCGCGTCCGCGCGAAAGCTGTGCTGCCGACCGGACGATCGGACGCGGCCGACATGCGCCCCGTGACGCGGGTTCGCTCAGGCCGGGACGAGGCGCAGGATCCCTTCGCCGCGCCGGTGGCCGACGGCCGTCACGGCGACCTCGCGCGCACCGCCGGCGGCGACGAGGGCGGCGGCAAGGGCCGCCCCGAACGGCGCCGCCACTTCGAGTCCGTGCCCGATCACGTCCCCGAGGGCGCGCAGGCGCGCGCCCGGTGCGAGCCGCGCCAGCGCGCCGCGCTCCTCCGCGGTGATCGGGGCCACGCCGGTAGCGCCGGACAGGACGGTGTCGGGAGCCGAGAGGCCGGCCTGTCGCCAGAGCGTCACGAGGCTGCCGGCGACACTGCCCGGCGCGCGCCGGGTCCGATCGCTCGCCACCGGCTCCAGCCGGGCCAGGGCGCGGGCGCCGCGCGCCGCGGCGTGGGCGGCGGATTCGAGCATCAGGAAGGCCGCGCAACTCCCGAGGATGAACCCGCCCGCCCCGCCACCGGACTCGCCCCGCGCGAAGACCGGGCGGTAGGCGTCGCGGGCGAGGTAGCCGCCCATCTCGTGGATCACCAGAACGTCCGGCCGCTCGGCGCTGTAGGAGCCGCCGACCAGGATCGCGTCGATCTGGCCCGACGCCACCCGTGCCTGGGCGATCCGCAGGGCGTCGACCCCGGCGGATTCCTCACCCATGAACGTGCGCGAGGCGCCCGTCACCCCGTGCACGATGGCGATGTTGCCGGCGAGCAGGTTCGAGAGCTGGGCGAGGAACAGGGTCGGGCGGAGATCGTTCTGGAGCCGCTCGTTCAGGTAGGCGCCCGGATCGGCGGCGTCGCGCAGGCCGGTCAGGATCGCTCCGTCCGCCGCGTAGTCGCGCTCGCCGCCGCCCGCGGCCACGACGAGGTGGAGCGCCTGCTTGAAGGCGGCGTCGTCCTTCACGCCCGCCGCGTCGAGGGCGAGGCCGGCGGCGTAGACGCCGAGCCGCTGCCACGCCTCCATCTGGCGCTGGTCGCTGCGCTTGGGGATCTGGCCGTCCCAGACGATCGCCGGGGCCGGATGGACCGGATAGGGCGCGAAGGTCTCGCTGTCGGTGCGCGGGGCCGCCTCCCCGGCGAGGGCGGCCAGGTGGGCGTCGACGCCCTCGCCCGCGCAGGAGACGAGGCCGAGACCGGTGACGACGACGGGGCGGCTCATGGCTGGCTCATGGCTGGCTCATGGCTCGCGTTCGGCCGGAGCCGGATCGGGGAACAGGCCGATGGTCCGCGCGCGCTCGCGCATCGGCGCGTCGAGTCCGTCCGGGAACGGCATGGTGCGGAAGCGGAGTTCCGCGTCGCACAGCGCCTTGCCGTCGTGGCTGATCGCCGCCCTGGTCACCGCGTAGCCCGAGCCGTCGTGCTCGAGGGTGGCCGTGACGAGGAGGTCCGCGCCGGGCCCGACGAAGGACCGGAAGCGCGCCTTGTCGACCCCGGTGAGGAACGGCATCCGGGCGAAGTCGAGATGGGCGAGCACGAGATACCCGGAGGCCTGGGCCATCGTCTCGGTCAGGAGGACCCCCGGCACGAGGGGGTGGCCGGGGAAGTGGCCCTCGAAGACCGGGCTCGCCATCGGCACCCGGGCGAGCGCCTCGATGCGGCCGGCGGCCCTGTCGAGGAGCCGCACGGAGTCGATCATCTCGAAGTATTCGAGGCGCATGACGGGTCGGATCGGCCTCGGTTCAGACCTTGGCGGCCTTCTCGGCCACGAGGCCGTCGATGCGCGCGCACAGGTTCTTGAGGACGAAGTACTCCTCGGCCGGGACCTTGCCCTCGTTGACCTCCTGGGTCCACCGCTCGAGTGGCAGCTTGATCCCGAAGGCCTTGTCGACCGCGAAGGCGATGTCGAGGAAGGCGAGGCTGTCGATGCCGAGGTCGTCGATGGCGTGACTCTCGGGCGTGATCTTGTCCCGCGGGATGTCGGCGGTCTCGGCAATGATGTCGGCCACGCGCTCGAAGGTGGCGCTGCCGTGGGCGGGCTCGTCGGACATGTCTTCTCGCGGGCTGTTCGAGTTCCGGATCGGTCGTGCGGGAGCCCCCTCGCCGCCCGGGCGGCCGCCCGACGCGTGGACGGGGCCTGGAACGCGGCCCGGTCGAATGGCGGCGACCTCTACACGAGGGTGTCAGAAGCGGCAACCGCGGCGCTTCCCCGGCGTTTCAGCGCCTGTCCACAGGCGTGCGCCGCCGGGTGCGGGGACGCGCGTACGCTCCGGACGCGCCGGCCCTAGCTTGACGGCGAGACGAGGCGCGTCCTCAGGAGACCAGACGGATGCCACCGATCACCAAGCCCGCCGCCCCGCCGGCGCGCGTCGAGACGCCGCCCCTGCCGCCGCAGGAGCGCGCGCGCTCCCAGGGAGCGGCCCGGGTCCTGCTGGTCCTGACCCTGACGGCGCTCGGCCTCTGGATCCTGCACGAGTTCCTGCCGGCGCTCGCCTGGGCGGTGGTCCTGGCGATCGCCCTCTGGCCTGTCTACCAGCGGCTCGAGCACCGTTTCCCGCCGGGCAAGCACAACATCCTCCTGCCCACGCTGATGACCGCGGCCGTGGCGCTGGTCTTCCTGGCGCCGCTCGCGATCCTCGGCATCCAGGCCGCCCGCGAGGCCCACGACGTGGCCGAGTTCGTTCGGAACGCCGAGGCGAACGGGGTGCCGGCGCCGGAATTCCTGCAGCACCTGCCCTACGGCGCCGCGCAGGCGACCGCGTGGTGGAACGACAATCTCGGCCACGCGCAGGCGGGCTCCGACCTGCTGCGCCGGTTCGAGAACCACTCGGTGCTCGGGGCCTCCCGCAATGTCGGCCGCGAGGTGCTGCACCGCATCGTCCTGTTCGGCTTCAGCCTCGTGGCGCTGTTCTTCCTGTTCCGCGACTGGCGGACGGTGCGGAACCAGTCGCTCACCGCCTGCCACCGGCTGTTCGGGCCGCGCGGCGAGCGCGTCGCCCGCCAGATGGTGGCCTCCGTGCACGGCACGGTCGACGGGCTGGTGCTGGTCGGCCTCGGCGAGGGCTTCGTGCTCGGGATCGTCTACCACTTCGCGGGCGTGCCCCACCCGGTCCTGCTCGGCGCCTTCACGGCGGTGGCGGCGATGATCCCGTTCGGCGCCGCCGTGGCCATCGCGATCGCGGCGCTCCTCCTGGTGGCGGCCGGGTCGGTGACGGCGGCTCTCGTGGTGGCGGCGGCGGGCCTCGTCGTGACCTTTGTGGCCGACCACTTCATCCGCCCGGCGCTGATCGGCGGCACGACCAAGCTGCCCTTCCTGTGGGTGCTCCTCGGCATCCTCGGCGGCGTCGAGACCTTCGGGCTCCTCGGCCTGTTCCTCGGGCCGGCCGTGATGGCCGCCCTGGTCCTTCTCTGGCGGGAATTCACCGAGGGACAGGACGCGACGGCCTGAGCCGCCGGAGCGACTAGTCGGCCGCGCTCGTGCCGGCCGCGGCCTCGACTCGGCGCCGGTCCTGGCGCCAGTCGGCCGGCTTCTCGAAGGTGCCGGCCCAGATGCCGCGGCGGGTCGCCCAGGCGTGGCCCTCCTGGCGGATATAGGGCGCCGTCACTTGACGGTTGGCCAGCGCCAGGCCCTGCCCCACCATCCAGGCGGACAGGTCCTCGCCGTGGACGTGGCAGATCCCGGTGACGCGACCGGGCACGCCGCCCTCCCGCCGCTCGCACGTGACCGCGCCGCCGCCGATCCGCGCGCGCAGGGCCTGCGCGGCCTTGCTGCCGCAGCGATACTCCTGGCCATTGGCGGTCTCGCAGCGCTGCGCGGTCTCGGGAGCGTCGATACCGTAGAGGTTGATACGCGTGCCCTGCACCTCGATCGTGTCACCGTCGATCACGGTCGCGGGGCCGCTGACCGTCCCGGCCGCGGCCGCGGGGCCGCAGAGGAGGAGCAGGGCGAGCATCGGTCTGATCATAGCGGGAATGTCCACGCGCGTGGCGAGTCAGCTGGTGACGGGGGCGTCGAGGCCGCGACGGTGCCCGGCCAATGTGGCGAATTTGCCGGGCGACCGAATCGGCCTCGAGAGCGCGATGCCGAGTTTCGACCGCCGTGGTTGCCAAAGCGTTCCGCCCGTCGGAGCGAAGCTTGGCAACGGAACGACGGCCCGGAGCCGCTCGTTATGAAACATGACCTTTCTCAAGACCCTGCTGGCCAGCCTGGCCCTGTGCGCGGCTCTCCTCGTCTGGGCCGGCCTCTCGATCGGCCCGGAGCGGCCGACGGGCCGGACCAGTCCGGGCCTGACCACCGCCGCGGTGCTGGCCAGCGACGGCATGGGGCCGGACGGTCGACCGGGCGAGCCGGCCGCGGCCCCCGGCGGCCCGGATCGGGGCGATCTGGATCGAGCGGCTCTGGACCGGCTCGCAAAGCGGGTCTCCGGCGAGGTCCGCGACGCGTCCGCCGCGGGGACGCCGGCCGGCTGACCGGTCAGGAATCCGCGCCACGCCCGCTCAGGTCCGGTACTTGCCGTTGCGCTTGATGAGCACGCGGGTGCCCACCGGCACGCGCTCATACAGGTCGGCGATATCCTCGTTCAGCATCCGAACGCAGCCTGACGACATCTGCTCGCCGATGCTCCAGGGCTCGTTGGTGCCGTGGATGCGGAACAGGATGTCGCGGTTGCCCTGGTAGAGGTAGAGGGCGCGCGCCCCGAGGGGATTGTCGAGGCCGCCCTTGCGGGTGCGCGGCAGGTCGGGATGCAGCGAGACCATCGTGACGGTCGGGCTCCAGTCCGGCCAGACGCCCTTGCGCCCGACCCGAGCCTCGCCCTTCCAGGAGAAGCCGGCCTTGCCGACGCCGACACCGTACTGCATCGCCGTGCCGTCGGCCTGGACCAGGACGAGCTGCCGCTTGTCGATGTCGACCACGATTGTCCCCGGCTGCTCGGGGCCGTTGTAGCTCACCTGCTGGCGGCGGTACTTCGGATCGAGGCGCTGGGTGTCGACCAGCGGAATGTCGAAGGGCTTGTCGGGCTTGCTGCCGACGTACCACGCCGCCTCGTCGTCCTGGGCGACCTGGACCGGACGGGTCTGGCAGGCCGCGACGGGCGCGATCGCCACGACGGCGAGGAGGATTCGCGAGAGAACGATCCGGCGCAGGCGGCTCCAGGCCGAGGGAAGCGTGGCGATCATAGGTCCTGTCGTGCGGGATACGGTCGTCGCGCCATGCCTACCGCCTCTGCGCCTGTGACGATGTAGCTTTTGCGCCGCAGCCGGCCGCGCGCGGGCCGCTCCCACGGCCACGGTTGTGCCCTAATTCTGAATCGCAGCGGTGCTCTACTGCGCCCGGAGCGGAGGTGAACGATGGCCGAGACCGAAACTCTTCCCACCGAGGCGACGGTCGCTCCCGATGTCCCGCTCAGCCCGGCGATACACCTCGATCACTGCGTGATCCACGTGAGCGACTGGGCACGCTCGAACGCCTTCTACCGCGACGTGGTGGGTGCCGAGATCCTCGAGCGCGGTCCCGGCTTCGCCTACCGGTTCGGCGGCGTCCAGCTCAATTGCCACGGGCCGGGCGTCGAGCCGGTACCGGTCGCGGCGAAACCCGTCCAGCCGGGCAACAGCGACCTGTGCTTCCGCTGGTCGGGCGCGATCGAGACCGCCATCGCGCATCTCGAGGCCGCCGGGGTCCCGGTGGAACTCGGCCCGGTGGAGCGGCACGGCGCCGCGGGCGCGGGGATCAGCGTCTACTTCCGGGATCCCGACGGCTCGCTCCTGGAATTCATCACCTACGCGGGATGATCAGCCCCGGCTCTCCGCCAGCGCCTGGTTGGTCTGCTCCAGCCGCAGCGCCAGCACGCGCATCAGGGCGATGCTGATCTGTGGAAACTGGGCCAGCAGTTCCAGGAACACCCCGCGGTCGATACGCAGGGCGGTCACCGCGGATTGCGCCGTCACGGTGGCGGAGCGGGGCTGCTCGGCCAGGATGCCCATCTCACCGACGAGGGCGTCCTGGCCGAGCAGCGCCAGCCGCACCGGGCCGGCGGGACCGTCGATGCTGACGTCCGCCGTACCCGAGAGGATCACGTAGGCCGCATCCGCGACGTCGCCGCGGGCGAAGAAGCGTTGCCCCGGCTCGAAATGCACCCGCTCGCTGGTGAAGGCCAGGAGCTTCAGGCGCGCCGGTTCCACCTCGCGGAACAGCGGCACCTGCTTCAGGGAGGAAACCTCGGTGTCGAGGGTCATTCGGGGGCTCCGCGACGGGTCTCACGCCCAGGACGGCGGGGCCGGACGGGCCCGCTTATCCATGCGGTTCGTCAGGCACTTGTCCAGCCCCGCGCCTTACGCAACCTGTCGGTGTGGTCTCGGCGCCCTCCTGGCACTGTGCCTCGTCCTGTCGCCGGAGCCGGCAGCGGCCCGCCTCGTCAAGGCCGACCTCGCCCGCGTCGCGGTCGCGCCGCCCCCGGGTGCCCGGGCCCCGCTCGACCTCGCCGCCACCGACGCGCGCACCGACCGGCCGACCACCCTCGGGCAGGCCCTGGGCGGCCGCGCGGCCCTTCTGCTGCCGGTGGATTACACCTGCGGGAACGTCTGCGACCCCATGCTGTCCCTGTCGGTGGACGCGCTGGCGGCCACCGGCCTGCCGATCGACGACTACGCCCTCGTGCTGGTCGGGATCGATCCCCGCGACGACGCCGCGGCCGCCCGGCGCATGCTGGCGGAGACGCTCGGGAATCGGGCGGGATCCGTCCGGCCCCGGGCGCTCATCGTGTCGGACGCCGCGCTCGCGCGCCTCACCGGCGCGCTGGGCTATGAAGCTGTCTACGATGCCGGGACCGACAGCTTCGCGCATCCCGCGGCGGCGCTTCTCCTCACCGCCGACGGCCGGGTAGCCCGTGTGCTGTCGCCCCTGGCGCTGACCGGGCGCGACCTGCGCCTCGCCCTGACGGAAGCCGGCGAGGGCCGGGTCGGCAGCATCGCCGACCGGCTCACCCTGCTCTGCTACGGCTACGATGCCGCGCGCGGCGTCTACACGCCCCTCATCCAGCGGATCCTGACGGTGGCCGGGATCGTCACGATCCTGGCGATCGCCCTTCTCGTCGCGGGCCTGACGCGCCTCGCGCACCGGCGCCGGACCTGAGAACGCCCTCGCCCGGCTCAGCGCTTCGTCGAGAGCCCCTGTCCCCCGGGAGGGGGCGCGTCGCGCTTGAGACTGGCATTCAGGTGCGGCGAATCCGTCGGCTCCTCGCGGGTGGTCGGGGTGGCGGAATCTTCCGGCGCCGGCATCGGCGGCAGCGGCGGCGTGTTGGGCTGCGTGGCCTGTGCCCCCGGAGCGGCATCCTTGACCATGTTGCGGTTCGTCATGCGCGAAAACCCTTCTCTCGTGCCGTGAGGCCGCGCCGTCCGCCCGGGACGAGTCGCCGGGCCTCCGGGCCTGTCGGACCCGACGCGGACTTCAACCAAGGTCGAATGTCGACCAACGCGGCACACAAGTCGGGGTTGCTGCCAAGCTTAGCTGTCGGAAGCTTGAGCAGGTCTCGGGACAGGAACCTTGGTTATTGCTGAAGGTTGTTGCGGGGTGAAGCGAAGCCTGAGGAGGAACTGATGGCGTCCGGAAATTCGACCTCGAAGCGAGGCTTTGCCTCGATGGACCTGGAGCGGCAGCGCGAGATCGCCAGCAAGGGCGGCCGCAGCGTTCCGGCCGAGAAGCGCTCCTTCTCGCAGGACCGTGAGCTCGCCTCGTCCGCCGGCCGCAAGGGCGGTCAGTCCACGGGGACCGGCCGGGCTGAGTGAGGCCGCTGCCGTTTCGTACCGCGTAGCGGCGCCGCGTCCCTCGGGACGGGCGCCGTTTTCGTTTCAAGTTTAGGCTGCGGATCGCGATCTAGGGCCGATCCACACAGCATAAAGGCCCCGCCGAGACGGCGGGGCCTTCTGATTTCCAGACCTGTCGGCGCCGATCAGGAAATGCAGCGGCCGGGGGTCATGCGGCGCGCCTCGGGACCGACCAGGGAGCTCAGCGCCGCCTCGCACCCTTCGCGCATGCGCCGTGGCGGCTGCCGCAGGATCGGCTTGATCTCCAGATCCTGCGCCTCGCCGGCCACCGGGGCGTTCCGGCTGTCGAGGCGCTGCACCCCCGCCACCCGCGTCGGGCTGATCGACAGCGACACGGGGCGCATCCCGGGCAGCGGCGCCGAAATGGTCTGCGCGGTCGGGACCGGCATCGTCCACCGATCCGCCGTGTCGCGAACCACCGGCTGGACCAGAACGGTGAGAAGAGCCGCAGGAGCACTCACGCCCAGGATGAAACCAGACCGCAGCATCGCCTCGACCTCATTGCGAGAGCTTGACAGGATGTTCGTACAACGCGCCCTGCAATCGCAGGTTCCTAGACTGTCTCGCGTCTACGAATCCTGAGTATTCGAACGCAGCTCGGCTGTTGGTGCGGCGGCGCACGCCCGCTATCCACAGCCACGGTTCGTGGCAGAAAAAGCACGCCTCACGAAAAAGCGCCCATTCTGGAACCTCCCGCGCCGGCACCCGTTCTCTGTGCACCCGGCCACCTGGTCCTCCCCGCATTCCCCTTGTGCATCGGCCGGAACCTTCGCGACGGGCTGGAGCTCTCTCCGGCCCGTTTTTTTGTGCGCGGCGTCCGACGAGGGCGTGCGGACCGACAACAAAAAAAGCCCCGGCGTGAGCCGGGGCTTTTTCGTTGTCGCCACTCTCGGTCGCGGACGCCCCGGGTCACTCCCGGGGGCGAACCGCCAAGCCTGACCTCAGGCCGGATCTCAGGCCGTCAGCTCAGGCCGTCTTGGCTTCCCGCCGACGGGCGGTCTGCTGGAAGAACAGCGCCTGGCTGATCACCGCCGAGACGTTGGCGGGCTGGAACGGCTTGGCGATCAGGAACGCCGGCTCGGGCCGCTCACCGGTGAGGAAGCGCTCGGGATAGGCGGTGATGAAGATCACCGGCACCTCGAAGGATTTCAGGAGGTCGTTCACGGCGTCGAGGCCGGAGGAGCCGTCGGCGAGCTGGATGTCGGCCAGGATCAGGCCGGGGCGCTTGCCCTCGCCGGCGATCTTGATCGCCTCGGTGCGGGTGCGGGCGACGCCGATGACGTTGTGGCCGAGACCCTCGACCAGCGCCTCCAGATCCATCGCGATCAGGGGCTCGTCCTCGATGATGAGGATCTCGGTCGCCATGTCGGCGGCGAGCTCCCGACCGGCCTCGTCCACGAGGTCGCGAACCTCGGACACGTCGACGCCCAGAATGATCGCCGCGTCCTCCTCGGAGAAGCCCTCGAGGCAGGAGAGCAGGAAGGCCTGGCGCGGCAGCGGGGTGATCTGGCCGAGGCGGACCTCCGCCGGCAGGTCGTGCTGGACCTGCTCGCTGCGGCCGTTGACCGAGAGCGAGTTCCAGATCCGCGTGAAGACGCGGAACAGGTCGGCCTTGATGTTGGTGCTGCGACCGAGCGTGTCCGGCTCGTTGACGAGGGTCTCCAGGGTGGCGGCGACGTACGCGTCACCCGCCACTTGGCTACCCGTGAGCGCGCGCGCGTAGCGGCGCAGGTACGGCAGGTGCTGTACCACGAGTTGCGATGTCGACATTCGATCCCCTGTGCCTCGCCGTGTTGCCCGGCCGCGAACGCCTCGATCCGTCACCGAGGGCCTGCCGGGGCCGGCTTTCTGTCCTGCGCAGCCTACCGCCCAACGCGGAGGCCCGCACTCCGTTCCACCCCCCAGCGGAACCGATGCCGGCGCGCAGGCGTTGCCGGCGCAGCCATGGCGTATGTCGAGCCGCAGCACAATGCGGCCGGGCCGACTTCGGCAACAAGGGGCGTGTTGATGGTGGACCAGGGAAAGGAGGCCGGTCTTCGCGCGCGCGATCCGCACGTCGAGACCGCTTCGGATCGCTTGTCGGAGTCCGAGAACAGCTCCGGCGGTACGGCCGCCTCCGACCCGTCCGACCGCTCCAAGAGCAAGGGCGGCCTCAGCGACCAGACCCGGAACCGCATCGCCGCGCAGCTGCGCGCGATGTACGACACGGTCACGCAGCAGCCCGTACCCGATCGCTTCGCCGAATTGATCGCCAAGCTCGACAGCGCCGACCGCAAGGCCTGAAACCGCTCGTCCCGTGAACGGGACAATCTACCCCTGCAACGGCGCGATGGCAGCGCCGCGATGGAAAAGCCGCCGCCCTGCGGCGACGGCTCTTCCGTGGGTCCGTGCGCCGGCCCGCTGAACGGGGCCGGCCGCTCCGGCCCTCGGTCAAAGTGTCGGCGAACGGCCCCGCATCAGGCCGACGACGGCCGAGATGGCGAACAGGACGATCGCTACGAAGAAGACCAGCTTGGCCGCCTCCATGGCGGTGCCGGCGATGCCGCCGAACCCAAGCAGAGCGGCCACGAGAGCGACGACGAGAAAAGTTACGGCCCAACCGAGCATGGTTCGTATCCTTAGAAAGTACCAACGCGGGCGGGCCGCGTCGTTCTGAACACGAAAACGCCAAGGTTTCGCTCCGGTTCCGCCCCCATCGCGAAGTCCTGTGAGTCCCCGCGGGCGCGAGCGCCGGCCGCGACATGGGGTGACGGAACGAGACAGGGGCGCTAGCGTTCGAAGATAGGTCTTAAGGCTCGATCCGGGATTTGCGATGCTGCAATCTGCCAAGAGTGCCGTTCGATCGAAGGCCGCCGCGATGGCGGCGCGGGTGACCGAGATCGTCGACAAGGCCGGCGACGCCCTGCGCGCGGCCGCGCTCGGTCTCATGCCGGCACCGGCGCCCGTACCGGTCCGCGTGCGCGCACGGCAACCGCGCCGGCAGGACTGATCGCGGGACGCGCGCGACCCCGGAGCGGACGCGACTCCTTCCGCGTCCCTCCACAGGCGCCGGACGGCATCACCCCTGCGTCAGGATCACCGGCAGGACAGCGGGCAGGTCCTGCCGCCATCCCAGAATGCCTCGCACCGCGGCCTCCCATCCTCTAGGCCTCGACGGCGATTGCCACGCGGCCGCGAACCGTCCAAGGAACCGTCGTATCGATCGCACGGGATCGCGATGGCGGACACCGACGAGACCACCCTGACCTTCGATCCGTCGATGCCTCCGGCCGGCCGGCTGGACCGGGTCGCGCCGCTGATCCGCCGGCGGGTCGCGCCGAACGGAGGCCCGTTCACGGCGAGCGGCACCTGCACCTACGTGGTGGGCCAGGAGCGCGTCGCGGTGATCGATCCGGGCCCGGACGATCCGGCCCATGTCGAGGCGCTGCTTCGGGATCTCGGCACCGAGCGGGTCGAGGCCATCGTGGTCACCCACACCCATCGGGATCACTCGCCCGGAGCAAGGCTGCTTGCCGCGCGCACCGACGCGCCGATCGTCGGATGCGCGCCGCACAGGGCCGCGCGGGCCCTGTCGGAAGCGGAGACCCCGATGCTCGACGCGAGCGCCGACCGGGCGCACGCGCCGGAACGGATCATGGTGGAGGGCGACGCCGTGTCCGGCCCGGGCTGGACCCTCGTGGCCGTCGAGACCCCCGGGCACACGATGAACCATCTCGCCTTCGCGCTGCCAGAGGCGCGGGCGCTGTTCTCGGGCGACCACGTCATGGCGTGGTCGACCACGATTGTGGCGCCGCCCGACGGCGCGATGCGGGCCTACATGGACTCCCTCGACAAGCTGCGCGGGCGCGACGAGACGGTCTACTGGCCGGGCCATGGCGGACCGGTGCGCGAGACCGCCCGGTTCCTCCGCGGGCTCGCCGGGCATCGCCGCCAGCGCGAGGCGGCGATCCGCGCGCGGCTGGCCGCCGGCGACGGGCGGATCGCCGACATCGTCGCTGCGATCTACCAGGGGCTCGACCCCCGGCTCCGCGGCGCGGCGGCGCTGTCGGTCTTCGCCCACCTGGAGGATCTGGTCGGACGCGGGCTCGCGTCCTGCGACGGCGCCCCCCGCCTCGACGGCACCTACGCGCCGGCCTGAGAGGCGCGGCGGCTCACTTCACCGCGAGAGCGAGGTTGGCGACGTCGTCGAGATAGGCCCGGATCCGGTCGGCATTGCTGCCGAAATCGCGGCCGCCGAGCCGCGAGGCCGAGCGCACGTCGATCCGCGCCCCGTCGGCGCGGGGGCGGATGCGCACGGTGACATCGTCCGGCAGGTTGAGGATCAGCCCCCGCGCCACGGCCTCGATCCGGCCGTTCCCGGTCCGGCCGCCCGGCCGGATCGCCTCGACGATCTGCCAGTGCCGCTTCAGGGCGGCCTGCCGGGCGAGTTCGAAGGCCTCGTCGGCGCCGATATCGAGGGTCAGCGGCGCGATCTGCGGGTAGGCGCCGCGCTGGCTCTCGCGCGCAGCCGGGCTCGGGTCCGCCGGATAGCGTCCGCCGCGGGCCGCGAAGGCCGCCCGCGAGCGCGAGAAGGCCGGCGGATTGTCGATGTCGGTGGTGATGTCCGAGAGGGCGGGAAGACGCAGGCCGCGCAGGCCCAGGAAGGCGGGGTAGCCGAGAACCGCCAGCGCCAGGATCAATCCGGCGAGGGCGGCCCCGAGACCGCGGGCGCCCTCGCGCCAGACCCGCACGAAGGCGAAGATCGCGGCCGCGGCCGCCAGCAGCGCGACGCCGAGCCCGGCCACGAGCGCCACGAGGGCGGCGTCCGTGTCGGAGCGCGGATCCCGGACGAGGACCAGGGCGATCCCGGTGGCGATGACGGAGAACACGGCGAGCCGCCGGGCCAGCGGCCCCGCGCGGGTCACGGGTTCCTCGATGAGCAGGCGGCGCATGGGGATCATGAAGGCGTTCGAGGCCCGATCTTAGAGCTTGGCCGGAGCCGGCGCCATGGCGCCGCGGTCACGGCGCGTACGCGCGGGCGTTGCCGGGCAGGCCGAGCGTGGCGGGCAGTTTGAGCGGGTCGGGGAGCATCGCGCCCCCGTACCGGCCGACCGGGTCGGGGATCTCGCTGTGCGCGACCGTCTGAGCCGTCAGGGCGCTCCAGGGGCCCGTCACCGCGAACAGGATCCCGCGGGAGGAATCGCCGGGCGGACGCAGGACGAGGTCGCCCTTGGCATCGAGCCGACGCTCCGGCAGCGAGACTTGGCCGTGCAGGGTCGCCCCGACGCTCGGCCCCAGGAGACCCGACTCGGCGATCTCGCCCACGCCGTCGGCGATGCGCAGCGTCACCACGGCCCGTTCGAAGGCCGTCCGGCCGTTGCGGCGCGCCAGGGCGCCGGACGCCACCGCGCCGTTGCGGTGGATGACGTCGGCGAGGTCGAGGCCCGCGATGGCACCACCGTCCATGGCGAGCGTGGCCCGGCCATTCAGGTGCGCCAGCAATCCGACCGTGTCCCGGGCCCTGGATTCGAGGGCGAAATGCCCCTGCACGGGCCCCACCACCCAGCGGGCCGCGCCGATCTCGCCGAGCAGCGCGCCGAGGTCGACGCGGTCGAGGCTTCCCTGCGTGCGCAGTTCGGTCGCGGCCGGATCGGACCCGCTCGTCAGGTTGACGCGCCCCTTGAACGTGCCGTCCTGGATCCGGGCCCGGTTCACCGCGACCTCCAGGGCGGCCTCCCGCACCAGGACACTCGCCGCCAGATCCTGCACCCGGACGGCGCCGGCGCGCCCCTCGGCCGCCGACAGGCGAAGGTCGAGGTCGCCGCGCGTGAAGGGCGCCAGGGCGATCGACGCGGGCGCGGGGTCGAGGAGCCGCGACAGATCCGCGACGAGAGGCGTGAGATCGAGCGTCTCGGCCGCCAGGGTCGCCTGCACCGAGAGGCGCGGCGCCTTGCCGGGCCCGAACGCGACGGCGCCGGCCCCCTCGAGCACGTTCTGACCTAGGCCGATGCGCAGGCTCGGCCACGAGACGGACCGCTCGCCCGTCTCGAACCGGCCGTCGACCGAGAAGGCGCCGGCGAGCGGCGCCAGCGGCATATCGCGGCCGATCCAGGCCAAGCTCTCCGGCAGGGATCGCGTCTCGAACCGGACCTGCCCGGACATGACGGGCAGCGCGCTCCCCTCCGTCGGCGGCGCCACCGTTCCGTCCGCCGCGAGGCGGCCGTCCGGCCACGTGATCTCCGCGGTGAACGGGCTCCCGCGGCGCTGGGCCATCTCGGCCGGACGCAGGTGGCTGAGGGCGATCCGGGTCGGCACGCCGCGCCAGATGAGGCTGGCGCGGCCCTCGGCGGCCTTGCCCCAGAGCGGCCACGCGATGTCGAGGTCGATGTCCCGGGCCGTGTCGCCGGCGGCGAGGCGCGCGTCGCGCACAACGATCCGGCGCGGCCGGGCCGTCTCGCCGGACCGGGCCTGCTCGGCGAGGCGCGCGAGGGGAGCTTCCCAACCCGCGGGGTCGTCCGACAGCCGCGCGCCCTCCAGGCGGAGCCCGCTCACGTCCGCGCGCTCGCCGACGAGGCTCAGCGGGTCGAGATCGATGATCAGGCGGCCGTCATCCGCCAAAATTGGGCCGTTGGAACCCGCGGCGAGCCGGACGCGGTCGAGGGTCAGGCGCGGCCAGGGCAGAACCGCGAGGTGCGCGGGCCCGTGCAGTGTCAGCCGGAGGCCGTACGCGTCGAAGGCGCGGCGGGCGAACGCCGTGACCCGGCCATCCTCCAGGGGCCAGTCGCGCAGGCCGAGGCCGGCAGCGATCAGGCTCCCGAGTGCGAGGACGAGGATCGGGCGGCGCAGCGACATCATGCTCCGAAGGGGCGGCGGCTGTGGCCGGAAGCCGGGCGCCGCGCCGGCCCCTCGGGCTGCCGCGGCCCGGCAGGGTCTGCACGTCGAATGGGCAACTTAGCGTCCTCGGCCGGCTTTGTCTGCCGCGCCCGCGCAGGGCCGCCCTGCCCTCCCCAGCGCAGTGCCGGTTACGGATCGCCCGAGACCGCGCGCGCCGGTGCGGCGCACCACTGGATTTCGCGCGCGGAATCGGGGAGAGCAGGCGCGAGGACACGCGCTTCCCAAGGTTTCGGCCGGTCGGGTCCGGCGGGAAAAGGACGGTTCGATGAAGAAGGTCTACACGGATGCCGCCGCGGCCCTGGCCGGCCTCCTGCACGACGACATGATGGTGATGTGCGGCGGCTTCGGCCTCTGCGGTATCCCCGACGAGCTGATCGAGGCGGTGCGCCTCTCGGGCGTCAAGGGCCTCACGGTCGTCTCCAACAACGCCGGTATCGACGGGGTCGGCCTCGGCAAGCTCCTGGACACCCGCCAGGTCCGCAAGATGATCTCGTCCTATGTCGGCGAGAACAAGGAGTTCGCCCGCCAGTATCTCGGCGGCGAGCTGGAGATCGAGTTCAACCCGCAGGGCACGCTGGCCGAGCGGATCCGCGCCGGCGGCGCCGGCATCCCGGCCTTCTTCACCAAGACCGGCGTCGGCACCAAGGTCGCCGAGGGCAAGGAAGTCCGCGAGTTCGACGGCGAGCAGTACGTCATGGAGCGCGGCCTGTTCGCCGACCTCGCCCTGGTCCACGCCCATACGGGCGACACCGAGGGGAACCTCCGCTACCGGATGACCGCGCGCAACTTCAACCCGATGATGGCGACCGCCGCCAAGATGACGGTGGCGCAGGTCGAGCACCTCGTGAAGCCCGGCGCGATCGATCCGGACACGATCCACACGCCCGGCATCTTCGTGAAGCGGATCATCGACGTCGGGCAGCGCGACAAGCGCATCGAGCAGCGCACCACGCGCAAGCGCGACGACAGCACCCCGGCCGCGGCGGCCGGCGGCGGCACGCACTGATCGGACGGGAAGGGAGCGAGAACGATGGCCTGGACCCGCGAGCAGATGGCGGCGCGCGCCGCCAAGGAGCTGGAGGACGGCTTCTACGTGAACCTCGGCATCGGCATCCCGACGCTGGTGTCGAACTACATTCCCGAGGGCATGTCGGTGCAGCTCCAGTCGGAGAACGGCATGCTCGGCATGGGCCCCTTCCCGTACGAGGGCGAGGAGGACCCGGACCTGATCAACGCCGGCAAGCAGACGATCACCGCGCTGCCGACGACGAGCTACTTCTCGTCCGCCGATTCCTTCGGGATGATCCGCGGCGGGCACATCAACCTGTCGATCCTCGGCGCCATGCAGGTGGCGGGCAACGGCGACCTCGCCAACTGGATGATCCCCGGCAAGATGGTGAAGGGGATGGGCGGCGCCATGGACCTCGTGGCGGGCGTGAAGCGCGTGGTCGTGGTGATGGAGCACGTCGCCAAGAACAAGGACGGCACCGAGAGCCCGAAGCTGCTCAAGGCCTGCGACCTGCCGCTCACCGGAACCCGGGTGGTCGACCTGGTGATCACCGATCTCGGCGTGTTCGAGATCGACAAGAAGGGCGACGGCGGCATGAAGCTGATCGAGCTCGCCGACGGCGTCACCGAGGACGAGATCCGCGGCAAGACCGAGGCCGACTTCACGGTCGCCCTGAAGAACTGAAGTCCCCGGGCCCGGCGGCGGACGTCGCCGGGCCAGCCGGGGCGAAGGCGCGGCCAGCCGGGGCCAAGGCGCCCCTCAGCCGGCGCAGCCCCGTTCCCCGCACGATCGGCACGGACGCGAAGCACCCCCTCGCCCGGTCGGGAGAGGGGGTGCTTCGCGTGATCCTGCGCAGGTCAGCTCGAGCAGGGTCCGGGCCCGAAGCCCCGGACCGGCGCCGAGCGGTCAGCCCGCGTCGCTGGCGCCCGCACCCGCGAGCTGCGGATCCCGGGTGGCCGGACGCACCGGGCTGTCGGCCGCCGGCTCCGCGCCCTGCAACGCCCGCCGCACGTAGCTGTCGACCCGGTCGCCCTGCTCCGGCAGGGCGGCCTCGAGATGGGCGATCATCTTGGGCGTCCAGAACGCCTTGATGTGCTTCTGGATACCGGCGACCGCCTCCTCCTCCGGGTAGGACCGGAAGAAAGTGGCGATCTGGTTGGCCATGCGGACGAGCTTGTCCGCCTGTGTCACGGCGCTCATCGGGTACGCTTACTCCGCCGCGTCCAGGGTCTGGGCGATCCGAGTCAGGGAGAAGTCCTCCTCGTAGAACTTCGCCTGCCAGTCGGAGGGCCGGTTGGTCCGCCGGACCTGCACCGCCGTCACCTTGTACTCGGGGCAGTTGGTCGCCCAATCGGAGTAGTCGGTGGTGATCACGTTGGCGCCGGTCTTGGCGTGGTGGAAGGTCGTGTAGACCACGCCGGGCTGCATCCGCTCCGAGATCTTGGCCTTCAGGGCGATGTCGCCCGAGCGGCTCTCCAGGGCGACGAGGTCGCCGTCGACGATGCCGCGCAGCTCCGCGTCGAACGGGTGGATCTCCAGCACGTCCTCCTCGTGCCAGCGCGAGTTCTCGGTGCGCCGCGTCTGCGCGCCGACATTGTACTGGGACAGGATCCGGCCCGTGGTGAGGATCAGCGGGAACTTCGCCCCCGTCCGCTCCTCGGTGGCCACGAACTCGGTGATCATGAACCGGCCCTTGCCGCGGACGAAGCGGTCCACGTGCATCATCGGCGTGCCGAGCGGCGCCTTCTCGTTGCAGGGCCACTGCACCGAGCCGAGCTCGTCGAGCTTGGCGTAGGAGACGCCGGTGAAGCTCGGCGTGAGCCGGGCGATCTCGTCCATGATCTCGGACGGGTGGCTGTAGTTCATCGGGTAACCGAGCGCGTTGGCGAGCAGCACCGTGCCCTCCCAGTCGCCGTAGCCGCCCATCGGGGCCATGACCTTGCGGACCCGCGAGATGCGGCGCTCGGCGTTGGTGAAGGTCCCGTCCTTCTCCAGGAACGAGGCGCCCGGCAGGAAGACGTGGGCGTACTTGGCGGTCTCGTTCAGGAACAGGTCCTGGACGACGATGCACTCCATCGCCATCAGGCCCGAGGTCACGTGGTGCGTGTCGGGGTCGGACTGCGCGATATCCTCGCCCTGGATGTACATGCCCTTGAACGTGCCCTCGACGGCCTCGTCGAGCATGTTGGTGATGCGCAGGCCCGGGGCGTTGTCGAGCTTGGCCCCCCAGATCGCCTCGAAGCTCTCGCGGGTGGCGTCGTCCGAGACGTGGCGGTAGCCGGTGAGCTCGTGCGGGAACGAGCCCATGTCGCAGGAGCCCTGGACGTTGTTCTGGCCGCGCAGCGGGTTCACGCCGGCGCCGAGCTTGCCGATGTTGCCGGTGGCCATGGCGATGTTGGCCATGCCCATCACCATGGTCGAGCCCTGGCTGTGCTCGGTGACGCCGAGGCCATAGTAGATGCCGGCCGCGCCGCCCTTGGCGTAGAGCCGGGCCGCGCCGCGGACATCCGCCGGGTCGAGGCCGGTGAAGGGCTGCTGCGCCTCCGGGGAGTGGCGCTCGTCGGCGATGAACCGGGCCCAGGACTCGAACTCGGCCAGATCGCAGCGCTCGCGGACATAGGCCTCGTCGATCAGCCCCTCGGTGACGATCACGTGCGCCAACGAGTTGATGAAGGCGACGTTGGAGCCGGGCTTCAGCGGCAGGTGATAGTCGGCCTTGATGTGGGCCGACTTCACCAGGTCGATCTTGCGGGGATCGGCGACGATCAGCTTGGCGCCCTGGCGCAGGCGCTTCTTCATCCGCGAGCCGAAGACCGGGTGGCCGTCGGTCGGGTTGGCGCCGATCACCAGGATCACGTCGGAATGCTCGACCGACTTGAAGTCCTGGGTGCCGGCCGAGGTGCCGAGCGTCGACATCAGGCCGTAGCCGGTCGGCGAGTGGCAGACGCGGGCGCAGGTATCGACGTTGTTGTTGCCGAAGGCGGCGCGCACGAGCTTCTGGACGAGGTAGGCTTCCTCGTTGGTGCAGCGCGACGACGTGATGCCGCCGACCGAATCCTTGCCGTACTTGGCCTGGATCCGCTTGAACTCGGAGGCCGCGCGGTCGATCGCCTCCTCCCACGAGACCTCGCGCCACGGATCCGTGATCTTCTCGCGGATCATCGGCTTGGTGATGCGGTCCTTGTGGGTGGCGTAGCCGTAGGCGAAGCGGCCCTTCACGCAGGAATGGCCCTCGTTGGCCTTGCCGCCCTTGTAGGGGACCATGCGGACGACGCGCTCGCCCTGCATCTCGGCCTTGAACGAGCAGCCGACGCCGCAATACGCGCAGGTCGTCACCTCCGCGTGCTCGGGCTGGCCGAACTCGTGGATCGACTTCTCCTGAAGGGTCGCGGTCGGGCAGGCCTGCACGCAGGCGCCGCAGGACACGCACTCGGACTCGAAGAAATTGGTCGGGCCGGCCGCCACGCGGCTGTCGAAGCCGCGGCCCGCGATGGTCAGCGCGAAGGTGCCCTGCACCTCCTCGCAGGCGCGGACGCAGCGGTTGCAGACGATGCACTTCGACGGGTCGTAGGTGAAGTACGGGTTCGACTCGTCCTTCGGCAGGTACTTCTCCGAGCTCGGCCGGACGTGGTTGTCGCCCTCGTAGCCGTAGCGCACGTCGCGCAGGCCGACGACGCCCGCCTGGGTCTGCAGCTCGCAATCGCCGTTCGCCGCGCAGGTCAGGCAGTCGAGGGGGTGATCGGAGATGTAGAGCTCCATCACGCCCTTGCGGAGCTTGGCGAGCTTCTCGTTCTGCGTGTGCACCACCATGCCGTTCTCGGCCGGGGTCGTGCACGAGGCGGGCGTGCCGCGCCGCCCCTCGATCTCCACGAGGCAGAGGCGGCAGGAGCCGAAGGGCTCCAGCGAGTCGGTGGCGCAGAGCTTCGGGATCTGCGTCCCGGCCTGCATCGCCGCCGCCATCACCGAGGTGCCGGCCGGCACCGTCACCGACATGCCGTCGATCGTCAGGGTGACAGTCTGCTCCGCAACCCGGATCGGCGTGCCGTAGTCGATCTCCTTGATCAGGCCCATCGACGTCTCCTCACTCGGCCGCGGCCGGCAGATCGCCGGCGCGCCTGAAATCCTCGGGGAAATGGGTGATCGCGCTCATCACCGGCATGGGCGTCAGCCCGCCCATGGCGCAGAGCGACCCGTCGGTCATGACCTCGCAGAGGTCCTCGACCAGCTTCAGGTTCGCGTCCGGCCGGATGCCGGCGATCACCTTGTCCATGGTCTCGACGCCGCGGGTCGCGCCGATGCGGCAGGGGGTGCACTTGCCGCACGACTCTGTGGCGCAGAACTCGAAGGCGAAGCGGGCCTGGGCGGCCATGTCGACGGTGTCGTCGAACACCACGATGCCGCCGTGGCCGACGAGGCCCTTCTTGGCCGCCATCGCCTCGTAATCGAGGGGCGTGTCGAGGAGATGGTCGGGGAAGTAGGCCCCGAGCGGCCCGCCGACCTGCACGGCCCGGACCGGCCTCCCTGAGCGGGTGCCGCCGCCGAAATCCTCGATGACCTGCCGGAGGGTCATGCCGAAGGCCACCTCGATCAGGCCGCCGTGCTTGATGTTCCCGGCGAGCTGGATCGGCAGGGTGCCGAGCGAGCGGCCCATGCCGTAATCGGCGTAGGCCCTGGCGCCGTTCTCCAGGATCCACGGCACGGCCGTGAACGTCATGACGTTGTTGACCAGCGTCGGCTTGCCGAGGAAGCCCTTGAGCGCCGGGATCGGCGGCTTGGCCCGCACGATGCCGCGCTTGCCCTCCAGGCTCTCCAGCAGCGAGGTCTCCTCGCCGCAGATGTAGGCGCCGGCGCCGAGGCGCACTTCCAGGTGGAAGCTCTTGCCCGAGCCCAGGACGTTCTCGCCCAGCACGCCGGCCTTAACGCCGTTGGCGATCGCCTCCTTGAGGGTGGCGAAGGCCTGCGGGTACTCGGAGCGCAGGTAGATGTAGCCGCGGGTGGCGCCGGTCGCGACGCCCGCGATGGTCATGCCCTCGATGAGGTTGAAGGGGTCGCCCTCCATCATCATCCGGTCGGCGAAGGTGCCGGAATCGCCCTCGTCGGCGTTGCAGACCACGTATTTCTGGTCCGCCCTGGCGAGCATCACGGTGTTCCACTTGATGCCGGCCGGGAAGCCGGCACCGCCCCGGCCGCGCAGGCCGGAATCGCGCACCGCCGCCACGACGCCCTCGGCATCGAGCTTCAGGGCAGCCTCGAGGCCGCGATATCCGCCATGGGCCCGGTAATCGTCCACGGAGACCGGGTCGATCACGCCGCAGCGGTGGAAGGTCAGGCGCTGCTGCCGGGCGAGGTAGGGGATCGTCTCCGGGTCGCCGAGGCGGAGGGCGTGGTCGCCGCCCGTGGTCAGGCCGGCGTCCAGCAGGGCGTCGACGTCCTTGACCGTCACCGGACCGTAGGCGACGCGCCCCTCGGGCGTGCCGACCTCGACCATCGGCTCCAGCCAGAACAGGCCGCGGGAGCCGGTGCGGACGATGGTGACGTCGAGGCCGCGGCGCTCGGCGCCGGCGAAGAGGGCGCGGGCGACCTTGTTGGCGCCGAGGCCGAGCGCGACGGCGTCGCGCGGAACGTAGAGGGTGACGCTCACTGGCGCACCTCCGTCAGGGCGGCTTCGAGGGCGTCGGCGGTCAGGTGCGCGACCGGCTCACCGTCGACCAGCGCGGCGGGACCGTTGGCGCAGAGGCCCAGGCAGTAGACCGGCTCGACCGTGGCGCTGCCGTCGGCGGTGGTCTCGTGCCAGCCGCATCCGAGGCGGCCGAGGATCTCGCGGTGGAGCTTGTCGGAACCCACCGCCTGGCAGGCCTCGGCGCGGCACAGCTTCACCTCGTGGCGGCCGGCCGGGTGGGCGCGGAAGTCGTGGTAGAAGGTGATGCAGCCGTGCACCTCGGCGCGCGACAGGTTCAGCGCGTCCGCGATCAGCGGCACGGCGCCGGAATCGACGTAGCCGAACGTCTCCTGCAGCGCGTGCAGGATCGGCAGCGTGGCCCCTTCGAGGTGGGTGTGCTCGGCGATGATCCCGGATGCGCGCTCCGCGCTCCAGGGCTCGTGACGCGCCATGGTTTCCAGCCCAGTCTGTTCCTGTTCTAATGCGAAGAGGAACAGAAATGCCGAATGGCATCAATCGCGCTGTCCGGTCGGGCGACAAAGGACGTTTGTCGAGCTGTAACGCGCAGGCCTGAGGAGCGGAGCCAGTTCGTTAACCTGTTGCCGCAGCGCGATTTTTCAAATCCGATCGGCAGTCAGGATTTGTCGCGTGCGTCGCAACATAAATTTGTGCCCTGCAAGAAATTGCATTCCGCCACGTCGGGTCCGGAACGTCCGCTCAGAGCCCTCCGTCCTTGCGGGCGGAGCGAAGCAATCCAGGGCAGCGCGACCTCGGCAAGCGTGGCGCGACTGAATTGCTTCGCTCCGCCCGCAAGGACGGTGGCGGGCTCCAAGACGGCAGCCTCGGCCGCGTCAGAACTCCATCTCGAGTTCCTCGATCTCGTCCGGCTCATCGGCGGCGGCTTCCGCCCACTCGACCATCAGCGGCCAGTGCAGGATCGTGTCGCGGTAGGCGGCGGCGCGGGGCGGCAGCGCGACGTCGTAGGTGCGGAAGCGGGTGCAGACCGGGGCGAACATCGCGTCGGCGAGGCACGGCCGCGCGCCGAACAGGTACGGCCCCTCGTAGCGGTCCAGGCAATCGTCGAAGATCGTGACGATGCGCTCGATATCGGCCTTGGCACCGTTGAACACGCGGAAATCGGGGTGGAAGGCGCGCAGGTTCATCGGCAGCGCCGAGCGCAGATTGACGAAGCCGGAATGCATCTCCCCCGAGATCGACCGGCAATGGGCGCGCTCCGCCACGTTGCCGGGCAGGAAGCCGGCCTCCGGGAAGGTCTCGGCGAGATACTCGGCGATCGCCAGCGTGTCCCAGACGACCACGTCGCCGTGGCGCAGGCGGGGCACCAGGAACGAGGGCGACAGGTGCAGCAGTTCCGCCCGGGTGGTGGCGTCGGTGCCGGACAGGACCTCCGTCCGGAAGTCGAGCCCGGCCATCCGGCAGATCAGCCAGCCCCGCAGGGACCACGAGGAGTAGTTGCGGCTCGAGATGGTGAGCGTAGCGGCCGTCATCGTCCTGCCCCGGGCGCGTCGCCGATCGTGCGGTCTGCGAGGCCCGATCCAAGACTCGTGCCGAACGGGGCGGGCGAATCGCTTCCGGCGGCGATTCTACTCCCGTCGCAGCAGCGCCGCGACCTCCGCCTGCTCGGCGGCCGACAGGTTCCGGGCCGGCGCGGGCGGGCGGCGGCGGGCGAGGCGCCAGATTCCGAGCCCGCCGAGCAGCACCGCGAGCACCGGGGTCAGCCACAGCAGCAGGGTGTGCAGCGCGAAGACCGGGCGCAGCAGCACGAACTCGCCGTAGCGGGCCACGACGTAGTCGAGCACCGCCGTGTCGCTGTCGCCCTTCTCCAGCCGCTCGCGGACGATCAGGCGCAGGTCCTTGGCGAGCGGCGCGTCGGAATCGTCGATCGACTGGTTCTGGCAGACGAGACAGCGCAGTTCGGCCGAGATCTCCCGGGCGCGGTGTTCCAGCGCGGGATCCTTCAGCACCTCGTCGGGCTGCACCGCCAGGGCCGGCAGAGACGCCAGCAGGGCGAGCGCGGCCAGCGCCGGGCGGAGCGAACGGCGCGCCATCACTCGGCCGGCACCGCGACCGGGAGCGGCCGCGCCTTCGCCTTGGCGGGGACGCCCACGCGCATCCGCCGGTCCGTGAGCGACAGGCCGCCGCCCAGCGCCATCACCACCGCCCCGAGCCAGATCAGCAGGACCAGCGGCTTGTAGTAGAGGCGCAGGCCGACGCCGCCGTCCTGCCCGATCTCCCCGAGGCTCGCGTAGACCTGGCTGACACCGTTGGTCAGCAGCCCCGATTCCGTCACGGCCATCTTGCGGCTCGGGTAGAAGCGCTTGCCGGTCTCGACCTTCCCGACCTCGTCGCCCCCGCGGGTGCGGATCGTCAGGTAGGCGGCGGCCTCCTCGTAGTTCGGTCCCTTGCGCGGCGCGACCCGGTCCAGGGTCGCCACGTAGGGCCCCGTCGCCAGGCTCTCCCCGGGCTTGAGGGTCGCCAGCCCCTCGGTGGCCCAGCCCTGCGCGGCGATGCCCAGCACCACCACGCCGACCCCGGCATGGGCGATGGCGGTGCCCCAGGCCGAGCGCGGCAGACCGACGGCGCGGCGGCCGATCTGTCCGAGGGACCGGGCGCGGCTCGCCCCGTAGCCGCGGGCGCGGGTGACGATCTCCAGGGCGGACCCGATCAGCAGGTAGGCGCCGAGGCCGATCCCGACCGGCGCCAGCACCGGCCCGCCCCAGGTCAGCGCCAGCACCGCGAAGCCGACCACCAGGGCGACCGCCAGCGCGGCGAACAGGCGCTGGGCGGCGGCGAGCACGTCGCCGCGCTTCCAGGCCAGCGCCTGCCCCATGGGCACGATCAGCAGCAGTGGGATCGCCAGCGGCACGAAGGTGGAATTGAAGAAGGGCGGACCGACCGTGATCTTCTCGCCCGTCAGCATCTCGAGCACCAGCGGGTAGAGCGTGCCGACCAGCACGGTGGCGCAGGCCGCCACCAGGAACAGGTTGTTGAGGACGAGCGAGCCCTCGCGGGAGATCGGCGCGAACAGTCCCCCCTGCCGCAGCAGCGGCGCCCGCCACGCGAACAGCGTCAGCGAGCCGCCGATGAACAGGATCAGGATCGCCAGGATGAAGACGCCGCGGGTCGGGTCGGTGGCGAAGGAATGCACCGAGGTGATCACGCCCGAGCGGACCAGGAAGGTGCCGATCAGCGAGAGCGAGAAGGTCAGGATGGCGAGCAGCACCGTCCAGACCTTCAGGGCGTCGCGCTTCTCCATCACCACGGTGGAGTGCAGCAGCGCCGTGCCGGCGATCCACGGCATCAGGGAGGCGTTCTCGACCGGGTCCCAGAACCACCAGCCGCCCCAGCCGAGCTCGTAGTAGGCCCAGTAGGAGCCCATCGCGATCCCGAGCGTCAGGAAGCACCACGCGGCGAGGGTCCAGGGCCGCACCGCCCGCGCCCAGACGGCGTCGATCCGCCCGTCGATCAGCGCGGCCACCGCGAAGGCGAAGCTGATCGAGAAGCCGACATAGCCGACGTAGAGCAGTGGCGGGTGGACCGCGAGACCCGGATCCTGCAGCAGCGGGTTGAGATCGTTGCCCTCGAGCGGGGCCGGGATCACCCGGGTGAACGGGTTCGAGGTCGTGATGATGAACAGCACGAACACGAAGGTGATCAGCCCCTGCACGGCCAGGGTGTTGGCCCGCAGCCGCGGCGGCACCGAGTTCTTGGCCGCCGCCACGCAGGCGCCGAACAGGGTGAGGATCAGGACCCAGAGGAGCATCGAGCCCTCGTGGTTCCCCCAGACGCCGGAGATCTTGTAGATCAGCGGCTTCTGCGTGTGCGAGTTCTCGACGACGTTCTGGACCGAGAAGTCCGAGGTGACGTGCGCGTAGGTGAGCGCCGCGAAGGCGAAGAGCACGCAGGCGAAGGCGCCGAGCGCCGCCTGCGAGGCGGTCTGGCGCAGGGCCGGATCGCCCGAGCGGGCGGCCCAGATCGGCATCACCACCTGGACGAGGGAGATCGCCAGCGCGAGCGCGAGGGCGAAGTGGCCGGTCTCGACGATCATGCGGGTTCCCTCACCGCTCGCTGCGGGGACCGAGGGTGCTGTCCGCCGCCGCGGTAGCGGGCTTCGGCGCCGGGCCGCCCTTGTTCGGGCCGCCCTCCTGCCAGCGCCCCTGCGCCTTCAGCGCGTCGGCCACCTCGCGGGGCATGTAGGATTCGTCGTGCTTGGCCAGCACCGTGTCGGCGCGGAACTGCCCGCCCGGCTCCAGCACGCCCTCGGCGACCACGCCCTGCCCTTCCCGGAACAGGTCCGGCAGCAGGCCCTTGTAGTGGACCTCGACGGTCTCGTTCGTGTCGGTGACGGCGAAATCGACCGTCTGGTCGGGGCCGCGCCTGAGCGAGCCGTCCTTCACCAGCCCGCCGAGCCGCAGCCGCGTGCCCGGGGCGATGGCCTGCTTGGCGATGTCGGTGGGCGAGCGGAAGAACACGATCGAGCCGCTCATGGCGTACAGCATCAGCCCCACGGCGAGCGCCAGGACGCTGCCGCAGGCGGCGATCAGGATCAGGCGGCGTTTCTTACGCGTCACGATACTTCCACCCCGCGGTCCGGCGCGCGGAGACCCGCCTCGACCGGAACCGTTCTCATTCTAGTCTTGAGGGTGTCGGCTCCAGGCGCCCGCGGGTCAAGGGCGGGCGTCGGGACCGATTGTCGTACGGACCGCTCCGCGGAGGCGGGCTCGCGATTTCGTGGCGCCGGGGAAGGGGCGCGTCAGGGGTTCGGTGCGTCAGGGGTTCGGTGCGTCAGGGGTTCGGCTTGGCAGGAAGCTCCAGCTCCCGGGCGAGACCGTCGAGCCGCGCCACCGCCTCGCTGTTGGCGGCCAGCGCCATGCGGGCGCGGTCGAGGGCCTTCACCGCCTGGTCGCGCTCGCCCAGCGCGCTGTAGGAACGCACGAGCCGCATCCACTCGTCCGGCGTGCCGCCCCGCGCGGCGAGGCGCCGGTCGAGTCCCTCGACCATCCCGCGAATCGCCGCCTGCTGCTCCGCCTGCGGCATGGCGCGCATGGCCGCCATCGCGGCCTCCTTCTCGGCCTGGACGCCCGGTCCCGCCCGGCCCGATTCGGCCGGCGCGGGCGCCGCACCCTCTGCGCCGAGACCCACGGCGCGGGCGCCCTGCTCGACCTGGGCGAGACCCTGCGGGTCGCCCGCGAGGGCCGTGCGCGCCCGGGCCAGGGCGTCGGTCGCCTGCGCGCGCTCGCCGAGGACCATCCGGGACCGGACGAGCCGCAGCCACTCGTCGGGGGTGCCGCCGCCGGTCTTGAGGCGGGCGTCGAGCCCGTCGACCATGCCGCGAATCGCCGCCTGCTGCTCGGCCGGGATCTCGGGGGCGGCCTGGGGCGTCGCGGGCGGGGGCGGCTCGCCCTTGAGGCGGGCGAGGCTCTGCTTGACGATCCCGAGCCACGGGGCGTTCGGCGGGCTGCTGGCCTCGAGCTCGGTGAGCTGGCGGATCGCCTCGCCGGTGTCGCCGGCCTGCTCGGCCGCGCGGGCGAGGTAGAAGCGCGGCTTGGGCGCGTTCGGCTCCTTGGCCTGCGCCTTCTCGAACAGCGCCTTGGCCTCGGGCGAGACGGTGCCGTCGCCGGCCGCCGTGAGGGCCTCGCCTTGGTCGGCCAGGAGGTCGGCGGTCTCGCCCTTGATCCGCGCGAGGTGGCCGTAGGCGCGGGCGGCATCGTCGAATCGGCCGGTGCGCATGTAGACCGGGGCGAGCACGGCCCAGCCGCGGGCATCGTTCGGGTCCCGGGCGAGGCGCGCCTCGATCTGCCCGACCGCCTTCATCAGCTCGTCGGCGCCGCCGCGGGCGGCCTGCCGGTCGGCCTCGGTCTGCGCCGGCACCTCGGGCGAGCCGTAGAGCCCGTAGGCGATCAGCGCCACGAGCGGGATGGTGGAGAGCGCGAAGGCCGAGGCGGCGCGCCGGCGGCGCAGGCGCGGCTCGGCCGGGCGCGCGGCCTCGGCGATGCCGGCATCCTCGGCCTCGCGCTGCGCCTCGCGGCTCGACCGGAGCAGGCGGCGCGCCGCCTCGGCCTTGGCGGTCTCGGCCTCGTCGGGGGCGATCAGGCCGCGCTCGAGGTCGCGGTCGATCTCGGCGATCTGATCCTCGTAGAACGCCGTCTCGGTGGCGAGCCCGCTGCCGCCGGCCTCGCCGGTCGGCACGGCGGCGCGCCGCGACATCGGCCAGAGCAGGCCGAGCACGGCCGCCGCGGTCATGGCCGCCAGGATGAACCAGATCGCCGTCATGGACCTTATCGCCAACGGGCCGCACCGGCCCGCCCCTCCCCACGCCCTGTGGAGCCGGCGGCGTGATGCCACGACGCCTCCCGGCGGCGGCTCGGTGTCACGCAACTCTGTTGCGATGACAAGGCCCCGGGCGGGAGCCATGAGGCCGCGCGCCGCCTCCCGGCCCGTACCCGGACGCGGCCGGACGTGCCCGGACGTGCCCGGACGCGTCCGACGGCCTCAGTGGGCGGCCGTGCCGACCGGCAGGTCCCCCGGCACCTCCAGCACCGCGCGCAGGCCGCCGAGCGCCGCCTGCTCCAGGGTGAAGCGCCCCCGGTACAGGGCGGCGAGGTCGGCCACGATCGACAGGCCGAGTCCCGAGCCGGGCTTCGATTCGTCGAGGCGGCGCCCCCGGCCGAGCACGGCCTGCCGGGCCTCCGGCGGCAGGCCCGGACCGTCATCCTCGATGGCGACGACGAGGTGGGGATAATCGTCCTTGCTCACCGCCTCGGCCCGGATCGCCACCCGCCCGTGGGCCCACTTGGACGCGTTGTCGACGAGGTTGCCGACCATCTCCTCGAAATCCTGGCGCTCGCCGCGGAAGCGCAGGCCCGGCGGGACGTGGACGTCGTAGGCGATGTCCTTGTCCCGGTAGATCTTCCCGAAGGTGCGCACGAGGCCGGCGAGCGCCGGCTCGACCTCCGTGGAGGTGCCGAGCGTGCCGGCGAGCGCCGCGGCGCGGGCCCGGTCGAGGTGGTAGTTGACCTGATCGCGCATTACCGCAGCCTGCTCGCGGATCTTCTGCGCGAGTTCCTCGGGGGCGTCGGAGGCCCCGACCTCGTTGACGATGATCGAGAGCGGCGTCTTCAGGGCGTGGGCGAGGTTGCCCACCTGGGTGCGGGCGCGCTCCAGGATCTCGCGGTTGGTCTCGATCAGGAGGTTCACCTCGCCGGTGAGCGGCGCGATGTCGCGGGGATAGGTGCCGGTGATGCGGTCGGCCTCGCCCCGGCGGACGGCGCCGAGCGCGGCGCGCATCTTCTTGAGGGGCGCGAGGCCGAAGCGGATCTGCAGCAGCGTGGTGATCGCAAGCGACAGGCCGAGCAGGCCGAAGGTGATGGTCAGCGAGTTCCGGAACCGGTCGACGTCGTTGACGATCTCGTCGGCGGGGCCCGCGACCCGGACCGTGTAGCGGCCCTCCTCGCCGAGATCGACGTCGCGCTCCATGATGCGCAGGAGGCGTCCGTCCTGCCCCTTGCCGTAGCCCTGGCGGATCTGCCCGACCCCGACTTTCCCGTCGGAATCGGTCGCGGCCGGCAGCGGCACGCCCACGAGGGAGCGCGAGGTGCGCACGTCGCGCGGCTTCGCGTCGGGCTTGCCGACCTGCCAGTACCAGCCGGACAGGGGCAGGTCGAAGCGCGGGTCGCCGAGCGAGAAGGTCCGGCTCTCGGGGTCGTTGGGCGAGACGAGGTCGGTGGCGAGATTGTTGGCGAAGACGAGGAGCCGGCTGTCGAAGGAGCGCTCGGTGTTCTCGCGGTAGAGGGTCGTGAGGATCCAGGCCGCGATCAGCAGGATCGCGGAGCTCGAGAGGAACGCCGACACGGCGAGCCGCACCGCGATGGAGCGGCGGCGCAGGGAGAAGAGGCCGATGAGGTCGATCATGGATGCGTCGGTCGCTCAGACGTGCGGCGGCGCATCGTAGAACACCGCGCCGCGCATCAGCGGGCGCGCCGTGCGGAAGAAGGCGCCGCGCTCGGCCCGCCAGCCGTCGGCCCCGCGGGTCACGGCGGCGTCGGCGGTGAGGATGCCCGACGGCATGCCGACCCGCAGGACCGCTTCGGTGGGGCGCGCGGCCTCGTGGACGAGGCTGCCTTCGAGCCGGGCGGCGACCGCGAGGCACAGGGTGGCGGTGAGCGGCAGCGCCTGGTGCGGCACGCCGTTCGAGATGACCCGGGCGGTCAGGTCGGTCTCGGCGGCGCGGATCGTGGCGCCGGAGAGGCTGCCGGAATCCTGCGGCGGCGCCACGAGGCCGACGAAGGGCACGTGGACGACGCGCGCCGCCGCCTCGAGATCGGGCGCGATGCCCATCGCCACGGAGCCGGCCCGGCGGATCCGCGCCAGCCGGTCGAGGAGGCCCGGCACGGCCTCCAGGGCGGCGGGCAGCTCGGTGCCGGCGAGGCCGAGATCGGCGGCGCGGACGAACACGCAGGCATTGGCGGCGTCGATCAGCGAGGCCTCGATCGCGCCGAGGCCCGGCACGTCGAGCCACTGACGGACGGCGCCGGTCGGGAGCAGCCGGCCGGTCGTGGCGCCGCCCGGATCCAAGAAGTCGAGCTGGATCGGCGCGCCCGTGCCGGTGACGCCGGGGATCGCGAGGTCGCCGCGGTAGACGCTGCGGCCGCCCGCGGCCGCGAAGCCCGCCACGATCAGCTTGCGCGTGTTAGTGTTGAAGATCCGCAGCCGCACCGGGCCGTCCGGGACGTCGACGAGCCCCTCGTCGACCGCGAACGGCCCCACGGCGGCGAGCATGTTGCCGCAATTGCCCGAGAGGTCGATGCGGCCGTCCCGGACCACGACCTGCACGAAGGTGTAGTCGATGTCGGCGTCCGGCCGCGCGGAGCGCTCCACCACGCAGATCTTCGACACCGACGAGACGCCCCCGCCCATGCCGTTGAGCTGCCGCCCGAACGGGTCGGGGCTGTCCATGGTGGAGAGGAAGGCCGGCTCCCAGGCGGCGAGATCCCCCGGCACGTCCCGGCGGTGCAGCATCAGCGCCTTGCTGGTGCCGCCGCGCATGAAGACGGCCGGCAGCGTGCCGGAACGCGCGGCCGCGCTCACATCCGCGCCGGCGGCTGGTTGGGGTCCACGAGGTAGCCGAGGCCGCGCACGGTCTGGATCAGGTCCACCGCGAGCTTCTTGCGCAGGCGGCCCACGAACACCTCGATCGTGTTCGAGTCGCGGTCGAAATCCTGGTCGTAGAGGTGCTCGGTCAGTTCGGCGCGGGAGACCACCCGGCCGGTATGGTGCATCAGGTAGGAGAGCAGCCGGTACTCGTGGCTCGTCAGCTTCACCTGGGCGCCGTCGACGAAGACCTTGCCGGAGCGGGTGTCGAGGGTCACCGGCCCGCAGGCGATCTGGCTGGTGGCGTGGCCGGCGGCGCGGCGCAGCAGGGCGCGCACCCGGGCCATCAGCTCCTCCATGTGGAAGGGCTTGGTGACGTAGTCGTCGGCGCCGGCGTCGAAGCCGTCGACCTTGTCGGACCAGCGGTCCCGGGCCGTGAGGATGATCACCGGGGTCTTCACGCCGGCCCGGCGCCACTTCTGCAGCACGGTGACGCCGTCGGCCTTGGGCAGGCCCATGTCGAGGATGATGGCGTCGTAGGGCTCGCTCTCGCCGAGATAGCCGCCCTCCTCGCCGTCATAGGCCTTGTCGGCGACGTAGCCGGCCTCCTCCAGCGCGGCCACGACCTGCCGGTTGATGTCCTTGTCATCCTCCACGACCAGCAGACGCACGGCTCACTCCCCTCCGAAACGGTCCCCGCGCCCGCTCAATACTGTCCCGCCACGGTGCCGGTGCGCGCGTCGACGATCACGTGCACGAAATGCCCGTCGCGGCGCAAGGCGGTGAGCATGTAGACGAGGCCGTCCGCGTGACGGCAGAGGCTCGCCCGCTGGATCTCGGCGCGGGGGATCACTGTCCGGGCCGCGCGGATCGCCGCGACCGGCGGGATCACCCGGCGCTCGCCGACCTCCTCGCGCAGGTCCGCGGGGGACAGGCAGCTCTCGATCCGCAGCGGCGGCTGGCTCGACACCGCGCCCGTCTGGGGGGCCGGCCCGTCGTCGGCCATGGAGCCGAGGCCGCCCGCGGCGAGGGCCGCGGCGGTCAGGCTGATGGCGACGAGGGCGATGGCGTAGCGCATTGGCAGACGATGTGAGCCCAGGGCACTGAATGCGTCCTGAATACGTGGCCGTGCGTCGCCCCCGGCGGTCGTCGGCGGCGGTCCGGACAGTCCCTTCGCGGTCGATTCGGTGGCGGGCGGCATCGTGCGGACATGACGGCCGAGGCGGCGCCCGGTTCCACGCCGCGCGCCGCTTCCCACAGGCGCCGCGGCCGGTCTCACGGTAACGGCGCCGGGGCGGGACCGCAGGCCGCGGCGCGGGCTGGCGGCCCGGCCCGGCCGGCTCCCGCGGGCGCGGCCTGCGCGGCGCCGCCGGACCCCAGCGTCCAGGCAAGCCGGCCGACCGCCGCACCCTCGTGGACGGCGACCGTCACCGCCGCGGCGGCCGCCAGGCCGAGCCACGCCCGGTCGAGAACCCTGTCCCAGAGCAGGCGCATCTCACCCTCCCGTTAGCAGCTTCCAGAGGGCCCGCAGGGCCGGGATATGCGCGGCGAGCCACGCGACCTGGTCGGAGAACCAGTGCGCGGCCGCCGCCGCGGCGACGAAGGCGAGCACCGTCGCGTGCTTGAGCCGGCGCAGGTAGCGGCGCAGCGCGCGGCGCTCGAGATGCGCGTCGACCAGCTCGTCGAGGGCGGCGAGGCGCGGCTCGGACTGCCGGGCGAACCACGCGTGCCAGACGGGCGGGAAGCGGATCGTCCGGGGCCGCCCGCCGAGGGCGACCCCCGCGCCCTCGGCGTCCTGGGGGGGCGCGGATTGCCGTGCCTCGGTGCGGAGGGGCTTCATGGTGACGATCCCTGTTTCACGGCCCCCGCGCCGCCGAAGCGGCGATGCCCGGCCTCAGGCCGGGTGCTTGTCCGCCCCGCGCAGCTGCGCGAGCGCCGGGGCGAGGACGTTGGCGGCGCTCGCCTGCGGATCGAGGGGCAGCGCCCGGAAGATCCGCGCGGCCACGCCCTCGGGGCCGCCCGCCTTCCGCACGACGTGCGCGGGGGCGGTGGCGAGCACGTGCCGGGCGCCGGCAGCCACCACCGCGGCGCCGAGGTCGGCGCTGACGGTCCGGCCCCGGGCGGCCCCGGCCACGGCGTTCTGGCCGAACTCGGCCCCGGCGCGGATCGCGGCCTCGATCCGGTCGCGGGTGAGCACCGAGGCGGCCCAGGGCGCGACCCGGGCGATGCCGGCGGTGACGGCGGCGGCGGCGAGCGGAACGAGCGCGGCCGTCACCGGCTGGAGCAGGCCGGAGAGCCAGTCGCCCCACGGCAGCAGGCCGGCGACGGGAGTAACGGCGGGCGCGGCACCGCCGGCCGGCCCGGCGAGGGCGGCGAGCGGCAGGCCGGTGACGGCCAGGGCGACGGCCGCCCGGATCGGGTGCATCATCGTGGTACTCCTTCTCAGCGCGCGGCGGACCCGGCCGGCTCGGGATCGGGTGACGACGGGTCAGGGCCGGCCCGGCGGCTGAGCCGGCATCGCGGCGGGACCGTCGCGCAGGGCGGCGAGGGCCCGGCGGGCCCAGGCGAGGCGGCGCGCGGGCGCCACGACGCCGGGCCGCTCGTAGCGGCGCCAGACCGCCTCGGTGGCGGCAGCGAGGGTGGTGGTGGCCCGCAGGGCCGCGAGGGCCGGCGCCTCGGGACCGCGCAGCTCGGCGCAGAGGTAGCCGTAGCCCGCCTCGGGGTCGGCGGGATCGCGGCCGCGCGCCCGGCACCACGCCTCCATGGCGACGCGCCGGGGCCCGGTCCACTGGGCGAGCCCCCAGCCGCCGCGGGAGCCCGGCACTGCGGGGGCGACCTCCTGGAGATGGCGGAACCCGCCGGTCTCATGCCGAGATTGCCGAGCAGGCCGGCGGCCTGGACGTCGCTCAGGCCGAGATCGCGCATCAGCCGCGGGCCGAGCCGGCGGCAGGCGGCGGCGAAGGGCTCCTGCGCGGCCGGAACGGGAGGCGGCATGGGCGTGCTCCGGAAACTGGCCTCCCCGGGCGCGCCGGGCTAAGGCGGCCCGCGCCGTGGGCGGCGCCGAGGGGGAAGCGTGGGACGCGGACAGGACCGGCCGCTCGTGTTCATCGGCGACTCGATCACCGCCGCCTGGGGCGCAGTGCGGGCCGAGACCTTCGCGCGCCACGGCTTCGTGGCCCGGGGCGTCCCGGGCGAGACGAGCGTGCAGATCCGGGCGCGCTTCCTGCGGGACACGGTCGGCGCCCGGGGCGTGCATCTGCTCTGCGGGATCAACGACATCGCGGAGATCGGCGGCCCGGTGCCGGACCGGGCGATCGCCGGGAACATCCTGGCCATGGGGCGGATGGCCTTCGCGGCCGGGCTGCCGCTCACGATCGGCACCGTGATGCCGAGCGACTTCTGGGGCTGGCGCCCCGAGCTGCGGCCGGTGGCGCGGATCCGCGCCCTGAACGAGTGGCTGCGCGCCTACTGCGCGGCGGGCCCGGCCCGCCTCGTCGATTACGGGCCGCCGCTCGCCACGGAGGCGGGGGCGCTCCGGCGGGACTTCACCGACGACGGCATCCACCTCAACGGGGCGGGCTACGCGGCCGTGGAGCCGGCGATGCTCCGGGCCCTCGGCGCGGCCCCGGACTGAGAGCGGCCGCGAGGCGCCGCCTGCGGATCCGCGGCGCTCACGCGCCCAGCGCCAGCCAGTAGGTCGGCACCGACCCGACCCCCGCCACCGCGCCCGCCGTCGCGCGGCGGGTGCGGAGCGTGAACCCGGTGGCCGCCACGTCGCTGACCTGCGCGGCGTGGAGCGCGTCGCCGGCGCCGGCGACCGGCTGCGCCCAGACGCCGAGGCAGCTCCCGGGGAAGGCGATGCCGAACGCCACCGCGACATCCGCGTCGGCGGCGGTGACGAGCCCCCATTGCGCGATCAGGCCGCCCGGGAGCCGCACCGACCCGTTCGCGCCGAGAACCTGCGCGCCGGTCGCGAGCGGCGTCCCGTCGGCGCGCTGATAATGGCGCACGCGCCAGCGGCCCGCCGCGTCCGAGGTGGCGATGCAGGTGTCGTCGGCGGCCGTCACGAGATCGGCGCGGGTCGGCAGCACCAGCACTTCGGGATCGTGGACCAGGGTCGCGGCGCCCGAGAAGCGCACGAACCGCTCCCGGTCGGCGGCGGCGCCGAAGCTCGCGATCCGGGCCGCGCCGGTGACGAGCACCCGCCGGGTGCCGGCCGCGCCGAGGTCGGTGGTGGGGGCGGCCGCGAGGGCGGTCTCGGCCGAGGCGAAGTCGATCCCGCCGGTCCGCGCCGAGGCGGTGAGCGCCGTGGCGAAGGCGGCGCCGTCGGGCGAGACCTTCAGGGTGAAGTCGTCGCTCCCGAGGGTGCCCAGCAGCGCCCGCGCCGCGTAGCCGGTCTCGAAGACCAGGGCGGCGTCGCGGGCGGCGGATTTCCGGTTGACGAAGACCCGCATGTCGCCGGTGCCCGGCGTGGCGTCGTCCCAGGTCAGGAGCGCGGAATCGGACTTCACCGCGAGGCGGTTGGTGGCGTCGGCCGCCGTGTTGATCCCGAGGCGGCCGACGCTCTGGAGCGCGGTCAGCGCGCGGCGGAGGCTCGTCCAGGCCGCGCCGTCGAAGACGTAGAGGTCGGCCTCGTCGATCAGCCAGGCGAGCCAGCCGGCCCGCGGTGCGGCGCCGGTCCAGACCCCGTCGGCGTAGCGCACCACCTGGCCCGCGAGCCCCGCCCAGGCGCCCCCGGGCTCGGCGGCGGCCACGAGGTAGCGGTCGCCCTCCGCGGGGCCCGGCGGCGGTGCGGCGAGATCCTTGTCCAGGCAGGCGAGCTGGACGAGCGCGTCGAGCAGGCCGAGCGCCTCGTTGTGGGTCACGTGCTTCTGCGCCTGGCTCGCGGCGATCAGCGGCAAGCCGAGATGGGGCGTGGCGTCGGACATGGGGCGGCTCCCGGGCGGTCAGGTCGAGCGGTCAGGCCGAGTGGACGGGGATACGGGCGCGGCGGGCGGGTCCGGGGCCGGCGACGAGACCGATCTGCGCCACCGCGACGTCGAGATGCGTCTGGGCGTCGCCGAAATCGGCCGCCTCGTCCGCGTAGAGGCAGTGCTGGGCCTCGGCCCGGAGCGTGCGCAGGGCCGTGCCGGCGGCCGAGAACACCGTCACCGCGTAGACCTCTCGCTCGTCGAGCGGGATCTCGGCCGGCTCCCAGGCGTCGCCGTCGCGGCGGGCCCGCCGGATCCACGAGAGCCGCACCCCGTCCGCCGCGCGCCGCGCCCGCAGGTGGACCGGCCGCAGCGGCGTCAGCGCCGCGACGCCGGCCGTGGCGGTGATCTCGGCGAAGGCCGGGTCGGCCGGGTCGCGATCCGCCGGCCCGATCCGGTAGCGGAACGCGCGGCCGACCTCGTCCAGCCGGTCGACCAGGGGCGCCACGGCGCCGTCGTCGAGGCGCACGATCAGGCTCCCCGCCGGGCAGACCCGCCCCGCCGCCGCCTCGCTGCCCGCGAGCCCGCGCAGGAAGCCGGACAGCCGGTAGGTGTCGGGCCCGGTCAGGACCGCGGACGCGGCGCCGAGCAGTTCCACGGTCCCGTCCGCACCGAGCAGGGCGAACAGGTTGCCCCCGGCTAGCATCGCGCCCGCCCCGATCGAGGCCAGCGCCGCGCCGCAGGGCGACGTCGAGATGCGCGCCCCGCTGGATCCGCCAGAGCGGGCCGGGCGGCAGCGCCGACAGGGTGCGCCCGAGGCAGGCCGGGTAGTCGACGAGGCGGTGCAGGGCGAGCGGCCCGTCGCCCGCGGCGCGCCAGATCGCGACCGCGCCGGGCCAGGGCTCGGCCGCCACCGCGCAGGACTGAAGGACCGTGGGGTCGCCGCGGTCGACCGGCAGGTCGAGGGCCAGGGCGAGCGGCGGTCCGGGAAAGGCGGGCGGCGCCACCGCCGCCTGGGCCATCGCGCGGGGCAGCCCGCGCCCGGGCCCCGCCCGGGGCGGCACGCCGCTCGCCTCGATCCGGCGGCCCGTGGGCGCGTCGTCGATCCGGTCGATCCGGCGCAGGACCGCGCCGCCGGGCACGTCGGCCGGGACCGCCAGGAGGTCGCCGGGCTCCAGCTCGACCCGGCGCGGGCTCAGCGTGAACACCGCGGTGTCGCGGGCCGCGATCAGCCGGTCGAGCAGCGCCTCGGCCAAGCCGTCGGCGGTCTCCCGGCGGGTGACGATCGCCGCCTCGATCCGGGTCTCGCGCCGCCGCAGGCCGGCGGGCCGCACGGCCGAGGCCGCGGCGCGCCGGTAATCCGGGCTCTCGGAATCGGTGATCCCGAGGTCCACGGAGCGCGGCAGGGCGCTCTCCTCGGCCCGGACCTGGTGCAGGACTGGCCGCTCCTCCGACAGCCGGACGAGGTCGGTCTCGGCCAGGATCACGGGCCGGTCGCGCCGGGGACCGCGCAGCCGCAGGGTCCCGGCCACCGCCGAGACGTCGAGGCCGTAGACCTCCGCCAGGGTCTCCAGGGCGCCGCGCGCCGTGAGCGGCCGGTCGATCACGTAGCCGTCGAGATAGGCGGCGGCCTCCACGGAGACCGGCGCGTCGAACCCGAAATCCGCGAGGATCCGCTGGACCAGCAGGTCGAGGTCGCAGCCCTCGATCCGGCCGGTGATCCAGTGGCCGACCCGCCAGTTGGCGGCGTCGGCCCAGACGCCGCGCACCGTCGGGAAGGCCGGGAAGGGCCGCGCGTCCCAGGCCCAGACGAAGATCCCGTCGGGATCGACCATGCGGCCGCCGTAGACCGGCGAGACCGGGTTGTCGGCTTCCCGGAAGCCCGGCACGGCCGGGTCGAACCGCGCGATCACGGCCTCCAGCCCGCGGAGCTGGATCAGCTCGTCGCGCAGGGCGCGGGATTCCGGCGGGAAGGCGCTCTCGGACGATTTCGGGTCCGGGAAGACGTTGGGGCCGTTGGTGCCCTTGTCCACCGCCGGAACGCCGATCTCGGTGAGCCAGATCGGCTTGGCGGCCGGCACCCAGGCGGTGGTGCGGGTCTCGACGCCGCCGTCGCGCTCCACGTGCGGGCTCGACCACCACGCGACGAGGTCCTTGGCCCGGTAGATCCAGGGCTTGCCGGCGGCGCCGTCGGTGATCGGCCGGCGGGCCTGGGCGGCGCGGTCGGCCGCGTCGGCGTAGTACCAGTCGAAGGCCTCGCCGGACGCGCCCCGGGCCTTCAGATAGGCCCGGTCGGCGATGTCGCCCGTCACCGCGAGGTCGGCGTGGTCCGGGTGGTCGCGCCAGTCGGAGACGGGCGGGTACCAGTCGATCCCGACGGCGCCGATATGCGGGTCGGCGAACAGGTCGTCGAGGGGGAAGCGGACGGTGGCGCCGCCGTCGCCCACATGGGCGCCGTACTCGGTCCAGTCCGCCGCGTAGACCAGGGTGACGGCCGGGCCGAGGCGGTCGCGGAGCGCGGCGGCGAGGCCGCGCAGGGCCCGCACCGCCGGGTAGCCGGCCGCGCCGCGCACCCGGGTCAGGCCGACGAGCTCGCTGCCGATCACGAAGGCCGCGAGGGGCGTGCCCGAGGCCGCCCAGCCGGCCGCGAGGCCGGCGTAGTGCAGGACCGCGTCGCGGTAGCCACCCGCGAAGAAGGCCGCGACCTGCGCGTCGGCCGCGGCGGTCCCGTCCGGGCTCCCCGGAAGGCCGGGGGCCGGATCGCAGGTGATGCGGCCGCGCCAGGGATAGGCGGGCTGCGCGGCGCCGGGGGCGTGCGGATCGGGGAGCGCGTTGCCGGCCGGCACGTCCATCATGACGAACGGGTAGAGCGACACCGCCAGCCCCCGGCGCGCCAGCTCGGCGATCAGCCGGGTCAGGCCCGCATCCGCCGGCGTGCCGCCGTAGGCCGGGCTGCCGTCCGGCAGGGTCGAGACCGTCTCGGCCCGGTCGCGGGCGATCCCGGCGACGCGCCAATCCTCCGGCCGGGCGCGCTTGTCGGCGGCCTCGACCTTGGGCACGACCCGGCAGGATCCCGCCCGCAGGTCGGTGCCGAACCACGTCGCCACCACGGCAACCCGGCGCAGATTCGGGCACAGCGCCTGGAGCGCGTCGAGGGAGGCGATCACGTCGGTGCCGCGCTGGAGCTGGTGCCGGTTGGCGGCCTCGGTGCGGCCGAGCCCGAGATCGACCGTGACGCGGTCCGGATCGAGGCCGAACTCGCTGGCGCCGGGGATCAGGTCGACGGCGCGCACGCGGTCGAACAGGCCGTTGACCGGGCGGATCACCTCGAAGGCGAATTGCGGGACGCGGTTGCCGAAGGCCGCGAGGGCGAGGTTCTCGAACACCGCGTAGGCGAGGCCGCGATAGGCGGGCGCGTTCTCCGCGCCCTCCTTGGCGACGATCAGCGGGTCCGGCTCCTGGCCGGGGCCGCCGGTATGGACCCGCAGGGTCAGGCCGGCCTGGTCGATCTCCCGCCCGTCCGCCCAGATCCGGCGGACGCAGGCGATCTCGCCCTCGCACAGCCCGACCGCGAGGTTGGCGAAGTAGCTGTAGCGGGTGGTGACGGTCCTCGGGCCGCCCGCGAGCCCGCCCAGGCCCTTGGCGGGCGCGGCCGCGCGGGCGACGGTGGTGTTGGCGACCTCCAGCGGTCGGGTCGCCCAGATCAGGGTGCCGCCGATCCGCGCCCGCCCGTAGACCCGCGGGATCGGATCGCCCTCGGTGGAGGTGACCCCGGCCACGTCGGCGAGCCGCGGCCCCTCGACGAAGCGCGCGTGCCGCCCGGACCCCGACAGGGCGCCGCCGAGGGCCGCGCCCGCGACGGAGCCGAGCGCGCGCCCGACCAGGCCGCCGATCGGGCCTCCGAGGGCGGTGCCGACCGCCGCGCCGGCCGAGGACAGGATCAGCGTCGCCATGGCGGGCTCCGGATCTGATGGCGGTATCGCGTGGACGGGTTGCCGGTCCGTATCCGATCGGATACGTTCGACCGGTGACGACGATCCTGCTGTCCGACACCGTCCGGACTTGGCTCACGGGCCTGAAGGATCACCGCGCCAGGGCGCGCATCGCGGCACGTATCCGCAGCGCGGGGCTCGGCAATTTCGGGGATGCCGAACCGGTCGGGGCAGGTGTGTTCGAGATGCGGATCCCGTATGGCCCGGGCTTTCGCGTGTACTATGTCCGACGCGGCGAGGTAACGTACCTGCTCCTGTGCGGCGGCGATAAGTCCAGCCAGACCCGGGACATTCAGAGGACCAAATCCATGGCCTCCTCTCTCGACGGAATCACCCGATGCGTTTCACACCGTTCGACGCCTCGGAATTCCTCGACAGTGAGGAGGCGATTGCCGAATACCTGGCGGCGGCGCTCGACGACCCCGACCCCGACCTGTTCATCGCGGCCCTGGGCGATGTCGCGAAGGCACGCGGCATGGCGCAGATCGCCCGGGAAGCGGGTGTCGGTCGGGAGAGCCTCTACAAGGCGCTGACGCCGGGCTCGAAGCTCCGCTACGAGACGGTCCGCAAGATCATGGACGTGCTCGGCGTCAAGCTCACCGTATCGACGCGTTCCTCGTAGGCGCCGCAGCGCGCCGGAAACCGGAACACCCCCGTCGCGTGCCGCCGCCACCATCCGGTGAGCGCGACCTCGGTGACGGCGGCCCCGTCGTGGGCGTGGATCATCGCGCCGGCGCCGGTGGCGATGGCGCAGTGGCGGGCCGGCAGGTGGCGGCGGAAGGCGAAGAGCAGGACGTCGCCCGGCCGCGGCGCCAGGTCCGCCAGGGGTCCGGGCACCGGCACGAGGTGGCGGGCGGCCGCCTCGGTGAGCGGGTCGGTCCCGGGCGCGGCCGATTCCGCCCAGGTGCCGGAATAGGGCGGCGGCACCTCCGGCTCGGCGCCGTAGAGCCCGCGCCAGATCCCGCGCAGCAGGCCCAGGCAGTCGCAGCCCACGCCGCGCAGCGACGCCTGGTGGCGGTAGGGCGTGCCCAGCCAGAGCCGCGCCTCGCCGAGCGCCGCAACACCGATCTCTCGGCCGATCTCGCGCCGCAGCGCGCTCATCGGTAGAGACTCCCGCCGTCGAGGATGGGGTCCGAGCCGGGGACCGCCCGCATGACCGAGTCGTTGCCGGGCATGTGCGGGAAGCCCTGGAAATTGACCGCGTTGGCGAAGCGGTCGCGGCAGGTGGCGAGGCGCTTGTCGCACCCGGCCGTCAGGCTGAACCCGTCGCCGGCGGCGACCGGCCGGGGCGGCACCGTCCAGAGCTCGATCAGCGGCCCGAGCTGGAGGCGCACGTCCGCCGCGAGCCCGGCATTGGCGCCCGTCGTCCAGGTCAGGCGCCCGCCGGTGAACAGGCCGTCCGCGAAGGACCCGGCGAGCGCCGCCGCGAGCGTGGCCGGCTCCGGGACGCCGCTCACCCGGCCGGCCGTCGTCCACGCGGCGCGGTCCACCCGGCATCGGGCATCGCCGAGATCGGCGCCGCAGGTCGCCCGGTAGGTGCGGCCCCGCTCGGCGCCGAGCCGGTGCGCGAGGCCGCGCAGCTCCGCCACGAAGGCGTCGCCGTCCCGGCGCACCTCGCCGATCGTGGCGACGTCGAGGAGGAGCCGGGTCTCGGGGCTGCTCCAGTCGACCAGCCAGGTCTCCACGGCGGCACCGTCGTAGAGGCCGCCGGCGATGTCGGCCTCGGTGAGCCCGAGGCCGCTGAGCGCTCCCGCCACGTCGCCGCCCGAGACCGCGAAGCCGAGCTCGGCACTGGCCTCGGCCGCCTCCAGCCCGGTCCGGGCGGCGTGGACGAGGCCCGCGACGGTGAGGTCGCGATCGTGGTCGGTGAAACCGAGGGTCGCCCCGTCCCGCCGCCGCAGGGACCAGCAGCGGCACAGGGTGGTCACGCCCCCCGCGAGATGGGCCGCGAAGGCCTCCGGGATGTCGCGCATGGCGTCACGCCTCCTCAGGGCACGATCTCGACGAGCGGCACCTTCGGGATCTCCCCGGCCGTGAAGGCGGCGAGGTCGATGGTCAGCGCGTCGGTGTCGAACCGGACCGGCACGTCGAAGGCGAAGCCCGCCGTCACGGCGGCGCCGGGCGGCGGGACGCGGCCCGCCGCGAAGGTGACGAGGCCGGTCGTCGGGTCGCACGCGAAGGCGCCGGACTCGACCTCCCGGCCCGCCACCGCCACACGGACGCTGCCGGCTACCGGCTTGGCGATCCGGCGGCGGTAGGGCGCGAAGCCGACGCCGTAGGTCTTCACCAGCGGAAAGGTGGCGGTGACCCCGTCGCCGGTGCCGAGCGGCTGGTCGAGGGGATCGGTCGGCCGGCCGGGCGGCCCGGAGCGGTCGTCGACCCGGTCGCGGAACCGGAATCCGTAGAGCCGCCCGCGCCGCTCCTCGAAGAAGGCCAGCACGGCGTGCAGCGCGTCGAGGCCGCGCATCCCGAAGCCGGCCTCGTAGCGGCGGCGGGAATCGGCCCAGCGGCCGTTCCGGTGCTCCCGGCCCGAGGCCAGGGTCACGATCTCGGTGAGCCGCTGCGGACCCCCGCCGGCGCGCAGGGAAACGTCGAGGGGGAACAGCACCTCGTGGAAGTCGTCGGCCATGACGGGCCTCTCCGGTTCGGGTGGCGACAGGGCCGCGCCGGTCTTCCGGGGCGTCACCGTCATCGCGAGCGCAGCGACGCGACCCAGGGCAGCGCGACATCCGTGACCGTGGCGCTCCGGGATCGCTTCGCTCCGCCCGCGAGGACGGAGGCCGGGCCGCAGATCCCGCGCGGCGCCCGGGGAACGGTATCGCTGCCGGATCGGAGCAGCTGAAAAAAGTCTTCCGAGAGACGCCGGAAAATCAAAAGCGCCGTTCATCGACACGGGACGGCAGGTGATCGAAGATCGCCGCACCGAAGCGGATGTTCTCCGAAGTCCTCTCAATCCGCACATCTCGGTTCACCGCGCGATCCGCACGACGCGGCGCCGTTCTGCCAGGGAAACCTTCCGATGAGCGCCATCCCCCAGCCCCTGCACGCATCCGCCCCCGCCCTCGACATCCGCCGCGTCGCCGGCCGCATCGGCGCGGAGATCCGCGGCGTCGCCCTCTCGGGAGACTTGGACGACGGGACGGTCGCGGCGATCCGGCAGGCGCTGAACACCCACAAGGTGGTGTTCTTCCGCGACCAGGACCTCGACGAGGCCGGGCAGGAGGCGTTCGGCCGGCGCCTCGGCGACCTCGTCCCGCATCCGACCGTGCCCTCCCTCGCCGGCACGGCGGGCATCCTCGACATCGACGGCAGCCGGGGCGAGCGGGCGAGTTCCTGGCACACCGACGTGACCTTCGTGCCGGCCTACCCGGCGCTCTCGATCCTGCGGGCCGTGACGCTGCCGCCCCACGGCGGCGACACGCTCTGGGCCAACACGGCGGCGGCCTACGCGGACCTGCCCGAGCCCCTGCGCGACCTCGCCGACAAGCTCTGGGCGCTGCACTCGAACGTCTACGACTATGTCGGCGGCCGGGTGAACGTGTCGGAGGCCGGGCGGCGGCGCTACGACGAGGTGTTCACCAGGACCGTGTTCGAGACCGAGCACCCGCTGGTCCACGTCCACCCGGAGACCGGGGAGCGCTCGCTGATCGTCGGCCACTTCATCCAGCGGATCCTGGGCCTGACCACCGCGGATTCGCAGCACCTGCTGGCGATCTTCCACGACCACGCGACCCGGCCCGAGAACACGGTGCGCTGGTCGTGGCGGACGGGCGACGTGGCGATCTGGGACAACCGCGCCACGGTCCACCGGGCGGTGGACGATTACGGCGAGGCGCCCCGCGTGGTCCGACGCGTGACGATCCAGGGCGTCGCGCCGGTGAGCGTCGACGGCCGCACCAGCCGGGCGCGGGAGACGGAGGCGCGCAGGGCGGCGTGACCCTCGACGGGCCGCCGCGCGTCGGCCGTGCCGGCCGCCGTCACGTCGCCCGCTGGCCGCGCGCCACCGCCCGGGCGAGGCTCGCGGTCACCTGCGCCTCGGAGCGGCGGAAGGCGCCCGGATCGGGGGTCGCGATGTTGACCGTCACGGAGACCGGCCGCGCCGCGGCGCCGCCCGCGGCCACGCCGAGGCGACCGTCCGGCCCGCGGCCGAGGGGGAGGATCGCCTCCGGGCCGGCCTCGCCCATGAGGCCGGCGCCGCCCGCCATGGGGAAGTAGGTCGGCGCGGCCACGACGCCGCCGGCGGCGAAGGGCTGGACGCGGCCGCCCCGGAACACGCCCCCGCGGGCGAAGCCCGTCTCCGCGCCGGAGCCCAGCATCGCGCCGATCAGGCCCGTGAGGCCCGACTGGATCGGCCCGGCCGTAGCCCGCGCCGCCACGCCGGCGAGGCGCGCCCCGATGGTGCCGAGCACGCCGTCGAGGCTGCGGCCGGACGCGGCCCCGCGGGTCAGGGCGGTGTCGAGGCTGCGGCCGAAGCTCTGCGCCAGCCGGTCCAGGGTCTCGAGCTGCCGGATCCGGTCGTCGGACAGCGGGTCGGCCTGCGGGTCGGTCTCGGCCATGGCGGTGCCTCACGGTGGGTCGGGATGGGCGGCGAGGAGCCGCGCGAAGGCGGCGCGGGACAGGGGCTCCGGGCCGGCGCGCCGGCCGAGCGCCGCGGCGAACTCCCGCGGGGTCGCCGACCAGAAATCGCGGGGCCGCCAACCCAGCGCGCCGAGGCCGAGGGAGAGGGCGTCGTCCCAGGGGAAGCGGCCCGGGGCCGGACGCGGCGGCTTGTCCGCGTCCGGCCCTAGGGAGGGTTTGCCGGGCCCGGCGCCTCCCCACCCGCCGCCTCCCCGCCCGGCGCTTCCCCGAAGGCCGCCGCCAGGACGTCGCCCAGGGCGGCCGAGACGGCGTCGAGCCCGCCCGCCAGCGGAAGCCGCGCCACCGCCGCGTCGTCGAGGTCGTGGCCGCCGCCCCGCAGGGCGACGCCCAGGAGGGCGATCAGGTCGCGGGCCGAGACGCGCCCGCCGGCGAAGCGCGCGGCGAGGCCCGCGAGGTCGCCGGCCTGGAGCGCGGTCTCCAGCTCGGCGAGCGCGCCGAGGGTGAGGCAGAGCGTGTAGCGCCGCCCGCCGAGGGTGAGCGGCACCTCGCCGCGGATCCGGTTGGCCACGGCGCTCAGACCGCCGCGAAGGCGAGCGCGCCGCCGGATTCGAGGCTCATGTCGAAGGTGACCTCACCGGCATGGTCGCCCCGGTACTCCAGGCTCGCGATCTGGAACGGCCCCTCCAGGATCCCGAAGGCCGGGATCACGATCTGGAACACCTCGACCGCGCCCCCGAAGAACAGCAGGCGCAGGCGCGCGTCCGAGGCCTGGTCGCGGAACACGCCCGAGCCGGCGATCGCGGCCCGCCGCACCCCGGCCCCGGCGAGCAGCTCGCGCCAGCGCCCGGCGGAATCGGCGTTGGTGACGTCGACGGTCTCGGCGTTGAGGGTGATCTGGCGGCTGCGCAGGCCCGCCACCGCCGCGAAGCCGCCCGCACCGTCGCCGGCCCGGATCAGCAGGTCCTTGCCCTTCTGCGCGCCCATCGGCACCCTCCTCACAGGTTCTCGGTGACGGCCTCGACCGTCAGGGTCGCCCTGGCCTCGCCGGTCCGGGCGTCGCGCCGGGCGCGGACGGCCCGCACCCGGAGGGTCACGAGCCGGCAGCCGGCCAGCGGCAGGACGAGGGGCGTCGGGGCGTCCCGGAGGAGCGCCGCCATGCGCGAAGCGGCGTCGAGGGCGGTGCGCACCGAGCCCGCCTGGGCGATCACCGCGATCGCGTGGCTGTGCCAATGGCGCTCGGCGCCGTCGACGGATTCGTCCGCGATCTCGGCGTCGCCGAACAGCGCGTAGACCGGGAGCGTGCCCCGCGGCGGCTCGTCGTAGAGCCGGACGCGGCCGCCCAGCAGCGCGGCCAGGGCGGCGTCGGCGGCGAAGCGGGCGATCAGGCCGGCGCGGAGCGCCAGGAGCGGGCCCGGATCGCTCACGACCGCCCCTCCCCGGGCAGCTCCTCGACGTGGCAGACCAGGTCGCGGCCCCGCGCGTCGGGCTCGGCGACGGCGCGGATCGCGAAGCGGCGCGGCCCGGCGGCGAGCCGCATGGTCGGGTCGAGCGCGGCCCGGCTCCGCAGGGTGACGCGGTAGGCGGGCCGCGTGTCGGTGCGGCCGCCGGCCGTTCGGTCGGCGAGTCCCGCCGGGGCGATCGCGCCCCACAGGACCGGGCCGGCCACGTAACGGCGCAGCACGCCCCCGAACCCGTCGGGCTCCTCCAGGGGCCGCTCGAGCACGAAGCGGCGCCGCCGCGCGCCGAGGGGCGGGCGTTGGAACGAGGTCGCCATCGGGGAAGCTCCGGGTGGGAGGATCACAGCCGCAGGCGCCGGAACGGCGCGCCGAGCGCGGCGGCGTCGGTGCGGGCGGCGTCGGGCTCGTCGCCGCGACGCTCGTAGCGGGCGGCGGCGAGGCGCAGGATCGCGAGGCGCAGGGGCTCGGGGAGCGGCGGCCCGTCGCCGCCGTACCCGGCCGCGACCTCGATCAGGATGGTGCGGCCGGCGGGATCCGGCGCGGCCGGATCCACCTGCAGCGACGGCGCCCCGTCCGGGTCGGGGCCGAGGCGCACCAGCCCGGCGTCGAGGTCGGTGACGCCTCCGGACGGGTCCGCGAGGCCGGCGCGGAGGATCGCGACCAGCGGGCTCAGGGGCAGCGGCACCTGCCCGTCCGGCGGCCAGGCCGTCAGGGCGATCCGGTACCGGCCCGGGACCAGGATCCGCCGGGTCTCGATCTCCAGGCTCGCGCGGGCCGCCGCGATCAGGGCCTGGAGCAGGCCGTCCTCGTCGGCGCCCGCGTCGGAGTCGACGCGCAGGTAGGCGCGCAGGTCGGGCACGCCCACCGGCTCGACGGCGGCGGCGGCGATGCGTAACGGGATCATCGCGCGTCTCTCTGCAGGTGGTCCGATGCCGATCCCGAAGTGCCGCCCGGCGGTCCGCGCCGCGCGGGTAGCGACCGTCACCGCGATCCTGATGGCGATCCCGGCGCTCGCGGCCGTCCCGGCGCGGGCGATCGTCGGCGGCACCGAGGCGCCGGCCGGCGGGGCCGTGATGGTCCTGTCGTCGAAGGGCGGTGTCTGCACCGGCGTGGTGCTCGCCCCCGACACGGTGCTGACCGCCGGCCACTGCCTCGCCGACGCCAAGGAGCACCGCGTCCATTTCCGCGACGCCGCCGGGGCGCCGGTGCTCGTCGACGTCACCGCCCAGGCGGTCCATCCGGGCTACGACGCCGGCGCGGCCGCTTCCCGGCGGCGCTCCGTCGATCTCGCGCTGCTGCGCACCGAGACGCCGCTGCCGCCGCGCTTCGCGCCCGTGACCCTGAGCGCCGCCCCGGCGCGGGCGGGCGAGACCCTGACCCTGTCGGGCTACGGCGCGGCCAAGCCCGGCGACCCGCGCTCCACCGGCACCTACCGCAGCCTCGGCCTGCCGGTGATCGAGCCCTACGGGCCGAGCCGCATCCTGGTCTGGCTGAAGGGCGCGGGCGGCGGCGCCTGCCAGGGCGATTCCGGCGGCCCGATCGCGGGACCGGACGGGGCGGTGCTGGCCCTGTCGGCCTGGATCGGGGGCGCCTGCGGCGGCCTCACCCAGGGCGTCCTGGTGGGGCCGCAGCGGGGCTGGATCGACCGCGTGCTCGACGGCTGGGACCGGACGGCGCGCTGGGCGCAGTAGCGGCGCGGCGCCGCGTGCGCAGGGAACCTCAGCTTGGCCGGGCTATTGCCTTGCTCTAGGCTCACTCGATCTGGGGCCCCTCGCCCCAGGCTCCCTCGGCGCCGCCTCCGGCGTCCCCCACCCGCGCCTGCGCGCGCCCGGAGTTCCCGATGTCCCCTCGCCCGATCCGAAAGGCCGGCCCCCGCGAGCGCAGCCTGCGCGGCGGCCTGTGGGGCGGGTTCCTGGGCCTGTCGCTGCTCGGCGCCCTCGGCGGCCTGCTGCCCACGCCCGCCGCGGCGGTGATCAACGGCACGACGACGCGGGACCCGAACGGGGCGCGGAGCTTCGTGGTGCGGATCGAGAGCACCGAGGGCGAGATCTGCTCGGGCACCCTGATCGCCCCGGACCTCGTGCTGAGCGCGGCCCACTGCGTGATGCGGCCGGCCGGCTACACGGTGATCAGCGTCGACCGGAACTTCCGCCAGCACCGGACCGCGGTGATCACCGCCTCCATGCACCCGGACTTCGTGCCCGGGACGACCCCCGAGGACCAGCCCGGCGTCGACCTGGCACTGCTCAAGCTCGAGCGCCCGCTCGGCAACGACTACGCGCCCCTCGATCCCCGGGGCGCGGGCTCGATCACCGACGGGCAGCCCGTGGACATCGCGGGCTTCGGCGTGGTGGCCGAGAACCGGCGGAACTCGGCGCGCATCCTGCGGCTCGCCCACCTCGTGTCGATCGGCTCGCTCCAGGTCGCCAACCGGGTGACCGTCGTCACCGACCGGCGGCGCATGGCCGAGACCTCGGGCGCCGGCGCCTGCCTGGGCGATTCCGGCGGCCCGATCCTGACCGGCGGCCCCGGCGGCTACCGGATCGTCGGCGTGGTGAGCTGGTCGAGCGGCGCCCTGCAGCAGGGCGCGCGCCGGACCGCCTGCGGCGGCTTCACCGCCGTGACCCCGGTGGCCGAGCATGCCGGCTGGATCGCCGCGCGCACGGCGGAGCTGTCGCGCATCCAGGTCGGCGACGCCCTGCCCCGCGGCAACCGGTCCGACTGGATGGCCCGTCCGGGCCGCCGCCGCTGAGGGGCCTCACCGCAGTCGGGCTGCGGCCTGACCGCCGCAAAGCCGCTGCCCGCCCCCGGATCCTTCGCGCCTGCGGGAACCCGGGGGCCGATCGGCACTTTTCGCATCCGAACCTTCCCGGCTCACGGAGCGAGAGCATGGCCGACACCGGCACCAGCAACACCCCGCGGACGCACAAGACCCGCAACAACACCGACTCGAACGCCAAGAAGGTCTCGATCGAGGCGCTCAACGCCCGGCTCGCGGACGGCATCGACCTCGCGCTGGCGATCAAGCAGGCCCACTGGAACCTCAAGGGGCCGCAGTTCATCGGCGTCCACGAGATGCTCGACGGGTTCCGCACCCAGCTCGATGAGCTGAACGACAGCGTCGCCGAGCGCGCGGTCCAGCTCGGCGCCACGGCCTTCGGCTCGACCCAGGCGGTCGCCGAGCGCACCAAGCTGCCGGCCTACCCGACCGGCATCTACGCCATCGCCGACCACATCGCCGCGCTGATCGACAGCTACGCCGCCTACGCCAACGCGGTCCGGCAGAACATCGACGAGACCGACGAGGCGGGCGACCCCGACACGGCCGACCTGTTCACCGAGATCTCGCGGGCGGTCGACAAGCACCTCTGGTTCCTCGAGGCGCACGTGCAGGAGCCGACCGGCACCCTGCGCGACGGCAACGCGGGCCGCTGAGGATCGCGGCGCCCCGCCTTCGGGCGGGGCGCGACTCGACGCGATCGGGGATACGAAAATGCCCGGCCGCGAGGCCGGGCTCAGTGGGGTCCCTTTGCACGGGGACATCAGGACCGGGAAGCTTTGGAGGGCGAACCGGTCCCGATCGGGGATCAGAAGTCGCGCTGGACGCGGAAGCGGAAGGTGGACACGCTGTCCGCCGTCGTGGTCCGCGGCACGAAGGTGCCGTTGTTGATGCCGGCGACGTTCGCGTAGGCCGTCGGGCTCTTGTCGCGGTCGATCACGCGACCGTTCTTGACGCCGATCTGGGTGTAGAAGCCCTCGACACCGATATCGAGGTCCTTGACCGGCGACCAGATGATGCTGCCGCCCGCCACGAACTGGTAGGTGTCGCGCAGCGCCTCGCTGAGCTGGTAGAACCGGGTGCCCGGCACGCCGACGGCGTTCACGCCGAAGGAGTTGGCACCGGCCGGGTTGGACAGCGCGAAGGCCGCGCCCTGGGCCAGACGGGCGCCGCTGCTGTAGTTCATCTCACCGTACGACCCGAAGAAGGCCGAGCGCCACTCCGGCGTCCAGTAGTGGAGGTACGAGGCCGTCGCGGTGAAGCTGGTCGACTGCTCCATCTGGCCCGTGAACGGGTTCACCGTGGCGTCGTTGAAGTACTGCGCGAACTTCTGGCCCTGGATGGTCGTCGGGTTCTGCGAGTAGCAGCCGCTGAACGCGCAGTAGCCGGTGTACATCTGCGAGCCGGAGCCGTAGGCGCCCTGCAGGTAGAGGGCGTCGCCCGGCGCGATGAACGGCGTGTTGATCTTCAGGCCGCCCTGCACCGCCCAGCCGTACGAGTTGCTGGTGTGGGGGATGCTGATGTTCGAGCCGGTGCCGGTGCCGGCGCCGTTGGCCACGTTGCCGACGTTCAGCTCGTGGACGGCCGCCGACAGCTGCGCCGAACCCCAGGCCTGGTCGAGGCGCAGGGCGCCGACGACGTCGGGCATGCGCGAGCGCTGGATCACGTCGACGAAGCTGTACCGGGTCGGCACGCCGTTGGTGTAGCCGATGAACACCTCGGCCGGAGCGTTCGTCTGAGCGAAATTGACGATGTTGGAGTTGTTCGTCACGCCGGCCGGATTGTTGGTCTGCGAGAAGATCGGGCTGCGGCGGAAGACCGGGTCTTCGGCCGAGATCGTGGCGGACAGGCCGTTGCCGAGCGTGGCCGTGTAGGCGAGCAGGTTGGTCGAGGCGATGTCGGAGCCGAGCGTGGCGCCGGCGAACTCGAAGTCGTGGGCGTAGAAGTCGAAGAACGACGAGGCGCGACCGGCGGTCATGCCGGCGAACTGGATGAAGGCCTTGTCGACGTTCACGAACTGCGAGGCGCGACCGAACTGGTCGATGCCGAGAGCCGGGAAGGCCTGGCCGATGCGCTGCTGGGTGCCCGACTGGCCGACGCCGGAATAGCCGGTGCGGGATCCGGCATCGAGGCGCACGAAGGCGCGCAGGGTGCCGTAGGCGGTCTGGGTGCGGGCATCGAGGTTGATGCGCATCCGGCCCTGGTAGCCCGACGTATCACCGACGTTCGAGCCGTTCTGCCGCGAGTAGCTGGTCATGTAGCCGCCCTCGAACCGGGCGCGGCCGGAGAGACGCAGGCAGGTGTCGGTGCCGGGGATGTAGAAGAAGCCGGCGCCGTACGCGCCGCAGACGCGGACGTACTCGATCGGGACAGCCTTCTTGACCGGCAGATCAGCCGCCTGCGCTGCGCTCGCCGCGGACAGAGCCGCGGCGGAACAGAGGAGCGTGTGCTTCAAGATCCTCATCGATTTCCCCAAAACGTCGAGACCCATATTGGAGACAGCATTCAGCCACGCAGGCCGCGCTGCTATTATTTGTTTCGGCCGAATTGATTCGTCTTGCCGATGAGCTCTGGTTCTTTCGAGCTCTTGTTCGAATAAGTTCCCGCAAATGGCCGCAGCCATCAATCCCAAATCGGAACGGCCACCCGTGCCGATGTATTCGGTGGCCGCGCGGCCACATAAAAATGATCTTGTTTGTCCGACGGAAACAGACACAGCACGAGCGTTTCGGCTGGAAAGCGTACTAACAGACTATGTTTCTATCAGAAACACTGTACTTCCCTGACAGATCGTATTGATCTACCGGAAACGAAGGGGTATTCGGCCGTCGAGCCCTCACGGGCCGGCTCGGACGCGGATCCGATCGCCCTGCAGGATGGCGCCGCGCCGGGCGGTGCGCGGGCCCCGCAGCGACGGACGTCTGCCGACGGGACCGGACCCGGACTGCTCGGTATCGAGAGGCGGCGCCGGGGTCTCGGCCCCCTCTCACCCCATCGGGTCGACCGGCACGGCCGATCGGCCCTAGGCGAGCCGCCCATGCGCAGCGCTTCGTTTCATCCCGTCCCACGCCCGAGTCGTCCGCGTACTGTTTCAGCGTTTCCATGATTTCCGCGCGTCCGCCCGAGCGGATCCGCGTCATGCAGCCCTTGAAATTGTGAGACGTCAGTGGAAATCGATCTTGAGACATATTATCAGGCGGCCATAACCGGCAGTCTGGCCTGTATTCGCTCGCTCGACCCGATCTACGGCGAGCGCTTCTTCTTCCTGCGCGTCCGCGAGGTGCGGAACGGCCGCATCGCCACCGCGCGCGGGATCTTCTGGGCGGTCAACGGCGAGAAATGCGATCCGGGCTGGGGCGGGGACGCGCACGCGCTGGTCGTCCCGACCCTGGCGCTCCTCGAGATGATCGAGCCGAACCTGGAGCGGATGGCGCAGTTCGGCGTCGACCGGCGGTTCGAGATCGCCGTGGCGCGGGCCGTGCTGGAGGGCCGCCTCACCGAGATGCCCGAGATGCCGCAGCCGCCGGTTCCGACCCTCAAGGAGGCGCAGGCCGAGCTGCAGGCCGCGATGGCCTACTGGGAGGCCGTGGACGTCCGCGAGGCGAAGCCCGGCACCTCGGTGCGGATCCGCCGGGAGGCCAGCGAGCGGCTGGTCACCGCCCGCACCAATCTCGAGCGGGCCAAGCAGCAGGCCGGGCGGCTCGCGGGCTGCGGCGACCGCGCGGGCTGCCCCAGCTAGGGTTGCCGCCGCGCGTCAGGAGAACTTCAGGAGCTTGAGCGCGTCGAAATCCTGCACCCCGCCGCCGACGCGCTTGGTGGTGTAGAACAGCACGTAGGGCTTGGCCGAGTACGGGTCGCGCAGCACCCGCATCCCGGTCCGGTCGACCACGAGGTAGCCCCGGCGGAAGTCGCCGAAGGCCACCGACAGGCTGTCCTTGGCGAGGTCCGGCATCGCCTCGGCCTCGGTGACCGGGAAGCCGACCAGCGTCGCGGACCGGCCGGCGGCGAGGGGCGGCTGCCAGAGATAGTTGCCCTCCGAATCCTTGAACTTGCGGATCGTGCTCTAGGTGCGCCGGTTCATGACGAAGCCGGCATTCTGCCGGTAGGCCGCCCGCAGCCCGTAGATCAGGTCGAACAGCGCGTCCCCCGGGCTCGCCGACGGGAAGGCCCCGGCCGTCCCGGTGGCGACCGTGCCGATCTTGCCCGGCACCCAGGCGGCGTTGGCGACCGTGTCGTAGCTCAGGAAGCCCCGCGGGCGGCTCGCGCCGTTGCCGGACACGAAGGCGACGCCCTCCTGCTCGGCGAAGGCCGTCTCCACCTCGGCCGAGAGCCACGCGTCGAGATCGACCACGGAATCGTCGAGGAGCGTCTGGGTGGCGGCCGGCATCGCGTAGAGCTCCATCGCGGGGAACGCGATCTCCGACAGGGCCGGCGCGGCGGTCTCGGGGCGCGGCGCGGTCTCGGCGGCCCAGCCGGTGACCGGCGCGCCCACCGAGACGGCGCGCTTGTACTGGGCGCCCGAGATCGGCTGCACGCTGGCGATCGACCGGATCGGCGAGACCTGGCCGAGGCGCGCGAGCACGGTCCGCTCGATCGTGTCGGGGACGAGGTAGCCGCCGTCCGGCCCGGAGCCGGCCGAGAGCGCCTTGGCCTCCAGGCGCTTGAGCCCGGCGCTCTCGCCCGCCCGGACGTAGAGGTCGAAGGCGGCCTTGTGCTCGTGCGCGGCCCCCGTCTCCCGGACGTCCGGCTGGCCGAGGGGCGGCCGGGCCCGCTCCAGGGCGATCCGGTCGAGCCGGGTGCGGGCGGCGTCGAGGGCCGCGTCGATCCGGGCGAGCTTCTCCTCGGTGAGCACGTCGACGCCGAGGCGGCCCTCGATCCGGTCGATCCGCGCGTCGTTCGTCTCCTTGAAGGCCGCGAAGGCGGCGGCGAGCTCGTCCAGGGCGGAGCGGACCGGGCCGCCGTCGGAATGGGCGGCCTTGTTCTCCAGCGGCGGCAGGCCGCCCAGCGGGGCGGGATCGGCGAGCGGGGTCTGGGCGTCCATGATGGGCCTCGTCGGGGGTGGAAGTCAGGACCGCGCGGCCGGCAGCGGCCAAGCGGCAGGTCTCGCGGCAGGTCTCGCGGCGGGTCTCGCGGCGGGTCCGAGGGCGCCCGGCGGCGCGATCAGGCCGGCGAGGCCGCGGATCGCGTCGGCCTCCGGGTCCGGAGCCGGGATCGACGCGGGGCTCGCCCTGGCCCCCGGCTGCAGCGGGAAGGTCACGAGCGAGATCTCCCAGAGATCGACCTGCTGGAGCCGGCGCTCGCCGCCGGCGCCCTTCCGGGCGCGCAGCGTGCGGAAGCCGATCGAGAGCCCGTCGAGGCCGCCGCCGCGCATCAGGGCGTCGACCTCGCGGGCGCGCTGCACCGCGAGGTTGAGCGCGCCCTCCGCGAACAGGCCGCGGCCGTCCTCGCGCAGGGCGAGCCAGCGGCCGATCGGCTCGGCCGGATCGTGCTGGAACAGGAGCCGCACGCCCGCGGCCCCGCGGCGGGCGAGGCTCGCCGCGAAGGCGCCCGGCACCACCACGTCGCGGCCGAGATCGGGCACGCCGAACAGGCTGGCATAGCCGGAGAAGTGGCCGTCCATGGGGGGATCCTCGGATGGGACAGTGAGGGCGCGCCCCGCGCCTCAGGGTGTGCCCGGCGCCCCCGGCATCGCGGGCGGGTAGCCCACGGCCTCCCGCTTCTCCGCCACCGACAGGAAGTCCGCGGCCTGGACCCGGCGCCACAGGGATTCCCGCTCCCCGGCCAGCGCCTCGATCCGGTCGAGGTCGGGCTCCAGGTCGATCGCCCCGAAGGCGGGTTCCAGCCAGCCGGCCAGCGCCCGGGCGGTGCGGGCCGCGAGGGGGATCAGGGTCTGGCGGTAGAGGGCGCGGTTGGCCTCGGCGTAGTTGGCGTGGGTGTTGTCGCCGGGGAGGCCGAGCAGCAGCGGCGGCACGCCGAAGGCCAGGGCGATCTCCCGGGCGGCCGCGTCCTTGGCCGCCACGAAATCCATGTCGCGCGGCGAGAGCGCGAGCGGCTTCCAGTCGAGGCCGCCCTCCAGCAGCAGCGGCCGGCCGGCATTGGCGGAACCCTGGTAGTTCGCCTCCAGCTCCGCCTTCAGCCGGTCGAATTGCGGCTCGGACAACGTCGCCCCGGCGAAGACCAGGGCGCCGGACGGCCGGGCGGCGTTATCGAGCAGCGCCTTGTTCCAGGCGCTCGCGGCGTTGTGGATGTCGAGGGCGGCGGCGGCGGCCGCGATCGGGGCGAGCCCGCCGGCCTCGTCCTCCGGGTGGAACAGCGTCAGCGCCAGGATCGGCGCCACGGCGATCCCCGGCTCGGGCAGGTCGAACCGGCGGCTGCGCCCGCCCGCGGTGTAGAGATAGGCCGCCGGCCAGCCGTCCGGGCCCGGCAGCACCCGCATCCGTCCGGGACGCAGGACCTGGAGCGCGGCGACCCGCCCGTCGAGGCTCACCGCCTCCAGGTAGGCCGTGCCGGTGAGGAGGAGGTCGGCGTAGAGCGTTTCCAGGAGGTGCGGCCCGCTCTCCCGGGGGTTCGGCCGCGCCAGCAGGGCGAGCAGGTCGCCCGCGCGCTCGGCGCCGGGGCCGGTGGCGATCAGCGGCAGGCCGGCGGCGCTCTCGGCGACGAGCCGCACTGCCCGGTGGACGACCGGGTTGGCCTGGTAGCCGGCCCGGGCAAGCGCCGCCGGATCGCGGGGCGTCCAGCTGGCCCGTCCCTCGGCGTAGAGGGCGAAGGCCGGGGCCGCGGCGGCCTTGGTGGCGAGGGCCGGGCCGCCGGCGGCGCGGCGCGCGACCCGCGCCAGGCGTTCGAGGAGGGTCGACATGCCGGTCCGTTCCTGAGCTATGGTCACGCGATGCAGCCCCGGATCCCCACACGGCCCCAGGCGCGGCCCCAGGCGCGGTTCGGGGGACGGGTCCGGGCGGGGACCCGCGTCGCGGCGCGGGTCGCGGCTCTGGTCCCAGCGCTCGTCGCCGGGCCTCTGTCCGGGCCTCTGGCCGGGCCCCTGTCCGGGCCACTGGCCGCGCCCCCGGCCGCGCCGGCCCGGGCCGCGGATGCGCCCGCACCCGCACCCCTGTGGCCGGAGCCCGACGGGACCCTGATCCTGGCGCGCCCCTTCGGCCGGTCCGAGATCAGCCTGCGCCTGTCCCGGCGGGTCGCCGGGGCGGTGGACACGCTGACCTGGGACGGCGTCACCTTCCTCGCCGACACCGAGCCCGGCGATGCCCTGCAGGCGCGGGCGGAGATCGGCTCCGGCGCCGCCTGCCGCCGGGCGAGCGAGGCCGGCACCCCGCAGGACGGGTCCGGCGCGCCCGCGGCCCGGCGGCTCCGCGCCCTGCGCGCCGGCCGGAGCTGGGCCGAGACCGAGACCCGCATGGCCTGGGACGGCCCCGCCGACCCGGCCGACGAGCCGCCCGCGGACTGCCCGACCGCCTCCGCGAGCCCCGCGATCCCGGCCCCGCCCCCGGCCCCGCTCCTGCGCAAGCGGGTCGCCCTCGGCCTGCCGGGCCTCGGCAACGCCGTGGAGGTGCAGGCGAGCTTCAACCTGACCGAGCCCGCGGCGGCGCTGCGTCTCGAACCCCTCGCCGCCGCGGTGCCGGCGGAGTTCTCCGCGGCCTGGCGCTTCGACCCGTCGACCGGCGGGCTCGCGCCCCTCGGCCCCGGAGCGGGGGAGCGGCCGGACCCGGTGATCCTGGCGACGCCGGAGGGCTCGCACGCCCTCGCGGTCTGGGCCCCGGGTCCGCCGGAGCAGGAGCCCGACGCGCCGCGGCCCGGCTTCGCGGTCGCGCCCGAGGCCGGGGCGAACCGCCTGAGCTGCCGCTTCCGGCTGGCGAACGCCGCCGCCGGCGCGCACGATTTCGCCTGCTACGCCCTGGTCGGCACCCTCGCCGACGTCCGGGCCGCCCTTCGGAGCCTGACCACGCCGCCCTGACCGGCCCGGCGCCGACCTGTGCTAGACTGTCCGGACCGACGAACCGATGGAGGTTCCGATGGACAGAAAGCAGGCCCTCGAACTCGCGATCTTCGTCATCGCGCTCGTCCCCTTCCTCCGCTGCCTCATGCCCTCCGCGACGCGCTCCCGGGGGCCCCGCCGCTCCGGCTCCCTCAGCTACGATTCGGGCTCCGGCGGCGACGGCGGCGCGATCTTCGGCGATGGCGGCTGCCACGGCAGCGACGGCGGCAGCTGCGGCGACGGCGGCGGCGGTGATGGCGGTGGCGGCGGCGATTGAGCGACCGCTCGGGCGTCCAAGAGCCCGGCACGCCCAGGAACCCGGCACGCCCAGGAACCCGGCACGCCGATGTGCCGGGGTCGGGCAGCGACGACGGTTCGGGAATCGCAGCCGGGCCGCGGCGCCCGGGAAGGACGGCGGGGATCAACCCGACAGATGCGCCGCTCAATCCGCCCGCCGTCGGCGCGCAATACGGAGAATTACGGTGGAGATTCCCAGCTCAGGACCGCGTGCCGTGGCCTGATCGCTACAGATTTGGCGCACGACATTGTGTATACAGCATGCAGTTCGTTCCAGAGACCACGAACCGACTCCGGCGCGCTTCACCCGAAGCGCGCCGAATTGTTTCCGGCGACCGCTGTCACAACCGCCGGATCCGGGGCGCAGCCCGGGGCTCCAGCATCAGGTGCGTGAGCGCCCAGACCAGGGCATCGAGACGGTCGGGCGAGGTCCCGCCGGACAGGCCGTCCGGGCCGAAATCGCACAGCTCGTCCTCCAGCGCCGGGAAGGCGCCGACGTGGTGGACCAGCCCGCGGGCGTAGAGCAGCGAGACCGGCTCGGCGCGCAGGTACTTGCCCCGCATGGCGTGGACCCGGGTCACCGGCACGGCGGGGTCGCACTGGCCCAGCACGGCGGCGGCCATCTCGCCGCCCTGGTTGACCTCGACCACGAGGGCGTCGGCCCGGAGCCGGTGGTAGAGCGCCAGCGCCGCGGCCGCCCAGGCCTGCGGGGTGGCGCGGGCGAGGCTCGCGTCGGCCAGCACGTAGGCGTGCCCGCCCGCGCGCCCGGCCGCCACGATCCCGCAGGCGTCCGAGCGCGCGCCCGAGGCGGCGGGGGGATCCACCGCCACGACGATCCGCCCGAGATCGGGCGCCGCGGCGAGGCGGCCGGCCTCCAGGGCCGCGCGCGTCCACAGGCCGTCGTCCCGGTCGGCGATGAGCTCGCCGTCGAGTTCCTGCCGGCCGAGCCGCGTGCCGGCGTAGCGCCCGACCACCTGCTGGAGGAAGTCGGGTGCGAGATGCGCGGCGTTGTCGTGGGTCCGGGCACGGCTCACCACCGTGCGCGGGTCGGCGAGCAGGCGGCGGATCAGCGGCACCGGCCGGGGCGTCGTCGTCACGAGGTTGCGCGGCCGGGCGCCGAGGCGCAGGCCGAACTGCAGCATGTCGAAGGCCGCCTCGGGCCGGCGCCACTTGGCGGCCTCGTCGCACCACGCGGCGCCGAATTGCGGGCCGCGCAGCGCGTCGGGCTCCTCCGCCGAGAAGGCGAGCGCGACGGCGCCGTTGCTCCACTCCACCCGGCGGCGGCTCGGCGACCAGGTGGGCCGGGCCCGTCCCCGCGCCGGCAGGCCGAGGAGGCCGGAGGGCCCCTCGACCATCACGTCGCGCACGTCGAGATGGGTCTCGCCCACCAGGGCGATCCGCCCGACCGGCGCGCCCGCGAAGGCCGGGTCGCCGCGCGCGAGGGCGTCGACCCACTCGGCCCCGGTGCGGGTCTTGCCGCTGCCGCGGCCGCCGATCACCGCCCAGGTGGTCCAGGGCGCCGCGTCGGGCGGCGGCAGCTGGTCCGGCCGGGCCTGGTGCAGCCAGTCGCCCGCGAGCGCCCGGAGGAGGTCCGGCGGCAGCGTCTCGAGGAAGTCAGGCAGCCGCCCGGCCGCCGACAAAGCCAGCAACGCGTCGCGCGATCTCCGCGGGCAGGTCGGGCTCGGTGCCGGGTCCGGTGTCGCGTCCGTTGCCATCGCCCCCCTCCCCCGCGGCGCCGCGCGCGCCCTCCGCATCCACCGTGTCGAGGAGCCGCTTGAGGCCGCCGAGGTCGCGCAGGATTCGGGCGGAGTCGCTCGCGCCCGCCCCCGCCCCGCTCAGAGCCGCGTCGAAGGCGGCGATCTGCCGGGCGATGTGGGCGCGCAGACGCGCCCGCAGGGTCGCCGGGTCGGCCGCGGGGTCGCCGCGCCCGGTGACCGCCGGCGGCAGGTCAGCCCCGAAGGCCGTGGCCATCATCGCCGGGTCGAGCCGGCCGAGACCGAGGATCTCGGTGACGTCGCCGGGATCGGCGCCAGGCGTGCACAGCAGGCGGATCAGGGCGGCCCGGCGCGCCGCCGGCCAGCGCCCCGTCAGGAGCCGCGGCCGGTGCTGCCGCGGCCTCGGCCAGCCGGCCCGGGCGTTCCAGGTGTGCACGGTCTTCGGGTGCACGCCGAGACGGGCCGCGATCGCGTCGCACGTCAGGTCGGTCTCGCGCAGGAGCGTCAGGGCCTCGGCGCGGCTGTCCGCCCTGCTGGGAGGGGGTGGCCACATCGGGGTCTCTCCGCACACGTCTCGACCGTGCCTGGTTGATACCCCGGCAGCGCGCCGGTGTCAAGCGTTAATTCCTATTTCTCGGCTGATATAGGACTTAAGGCATCGTTCGGTCTCAGCCCGCCCAGTGCGCCACGCCGCCGTGACCCGAGCAGGTGCCTCAACGGGTGTGGCTGAAGCTCCACGTGCCGTCCCGGCACTTGGCCGTGGCGCCCGCGGGCTTCCTGCCGTCGAGGCTCTTGGCCGGCCGGTGGACGTCGGACCCGTCCCGGCTGCGGTAGTGGCCGTGGCGGTCGAGGTTCCGGTCGTCGGGCTCCGAGAACGGCCGGGCGACGGCGCCGCCCGACAGGCCGAGGAGGACGAGGCCGGCGAGCACCGGCCAGCGGGCGGCGTTCGTCGCGGTCGGGACAGGCAGCACGGCACCCTCAAGGTTGTATCATCTGCCAAGAGACACAACCGGGTCGGGGCGTCACGAACTATCTGTGGTTATCCAGAAGCCAGCTACAGGTTGTGTGCGCGGGTCACGGGCTGCGCGCGGGCCGGACCTCGGCCGGGGTCGCCCGACCGGCTCTCCGCCGCGTCCGCGCGCCCGGTGCGGCCCCGCACGTCGGCGGGATGCTGAACGGGCTCGAAAGGTATTGCCGCTAATGTCCCGGTGAATGGCAGATCTGAACGCGGTTCAGGACCGGAACGGCCGTCCGGTCGACACGTTGACCGGCGCCATCCGCACGCAGGCGTCGCCTTTCACGCAGTTCGTCAGAGTGAATCGGGTACAGAATGGTCGGTGAGCCACCAGGGTCCGGCGCGGAAGACCCGCTGGGCAACGGCCCCGCGGGGGATCCTGGTCGGGGCCCGGCGCAGGGCACCGCGGAAGCCGCCGCCCTCAGCGACAGCTTCAGGCGATTCGCCGACGTGGTGCCGCTGATGATGTGGCGCTCAGACGAGGCCGGTCAGGCGATCCACCACAACGAGTGCTGGCTGGAATTCACCGGGCGCCCCCTGGAGGCGGAGCTCGGCCTGGGCTGGCGCAGCGGGCTGCATCCCGAGGATTTCGAGCGGCACGCCCGGATCGTCGCCGAGGCCTTCGAGGCGCGGGCACCCTTCACCGTCGAGTTCCGCCTCCGGCGGCACGACGGCGAGTACCGCTGGCTGCTCGACACCGCCCGCCCCCTCGTGGAGGACGGCCGGTTCCAGGGCTATCTCGGCTCCTGCTTCGACATCACCGACCGCAAGCACGCGGAGGAGCACATCGAGCACGCGCTGGCCGAGAAGGAGGCGCTGCTGGCCGAGGTCTACCACCGGGTCCGCAACAACCTCCAGGTGATGGTCAGCCTGATCGGCCTCTACGGGCGGGCGGCCCCCGACCCCTGCCGCGGCAGCTTCGAGGCGCTGGGCCAGCGGGTCCGGGCGATCGCGCTGGTGCAGCAGCACCTGCACGAGGCGCCGCACATCGCGTCGATCGACCTCAAGGACTACCTGCACCGCCTCGCCTCCGGGCTCGGGCAGCTCCGGCGGGCCGGGCGGATCGGCGTCCAGGTCGGCGGCTCGGGGAACGGTCTCGTGGAGCCGCGCACCGCCAACGCCCTGGGCATGATCGTCGCGGAGATCGTGGCCGAGTGCCTGGACGCCACCGCCGAGCACGTCGCCTGCGCCATCGCCATCGACATCGAGGCCGCCGCGCCGCTGCGCCTCTCGATCGTCTCGAAGGTGAGCGACACGGCCGAGTCGGGCCGACCGAACGTCCCGAAGCTCGGCCCCCGCCTCATCGCCGCCTACGCGGCCCAGGCGGAGATCAGCGTCGCGGGCGATGCCAGCCCGGGCGCCCCCCTGTGGCTGACCCTGCCGGCGGCGCGCCCCGGCCCGCAATGAGCGCCCGCGGCGCCGGACCCCGTCGCCACAACGGCGCGGCCGGCCTATAGCGGCCCAGACCTTTCCGGACCCGGCCGAGCATGCTCCCTCCCATCGACACCATCATCGAGAATTTCGAGATCGTCGAAGACGACGACATGCGGCTCGAATACCTGATCGAGCTCGGCCGCGCCCTGCCGCCCATGCCCGAGGCGGAGCGGACCGAGGCGAACCGCGTCCACGGCTGCGAGAGCCAGGTCTGGATCGACACGCGGGCGGAGCCGGCGGACGGCACGCCGCGCCTCGTCCTGCACGGCTTCAGCGACTCGTTCATCGTCCGCGGCTTCGTGGCGCTGATGATCGCGCTCTACACCGGCAAGACGCCCCAGGAGGCCGCCGAGACCGACGGCCTCGACCTGTTCCGGCAGCTCCGCTTCGGCGCCCACGTCACGTCGAAGCGCTCCAACGGCGTCCGGGCGATGGCGGAGCGTATCCACCGCGACGCGGTCCGGCTCGCCGCCGAGGCCTGAGCGGCCTCACCCCCGCCAGAGGCGCAGGCGGGCCCGGTCCGGACCGGTCGCCTCCCGTTCCAGCCCGTAATGCTCGGCGAGCCGCCCCAGGGCGATGCGGGCCACGACCTTGGCGGAGCGGGCCGGCCAGCGGCGCTCGGCCTCGATCCGCTCCAGGCCCTTCAGGAATCCGCAGAGGTCGATCAGCAGGCCCGAGAGGTCGCTCCCGACCGCGTCGAGGGCGCCGCGCACCCGCTGCCGGGCCGCGATCACGTGGTCGGCCGCGGAGGCCGGGTCGCGCGGGCCGCCGCCGTCGATCCGGGGCGCCCCGAGATCCGCGCCCATCCGCGGCAGCAGCGCGGCGGTGGTCATGTCCCGCCGCAGCCGCTCCCCGGCCTCGAAGGCGGCCGCGTCGATGAGCGGCGCGCCGTCCCGGTCGCGCCGGCGCACCATCCAGGCCAGGGGGTTCTCGGCGGCGTTGCGCAGGGTCGGCCCGGCGCCGCCCTCCACGACGGCGAGATCGCGGTGCTGGTTCGCGAAGGCGAGGTCGCCCGGCCGGGCCTCCCGGCGCAGGCGCGCCCGCCCGGCCTCGCTGATCGTCAGGCGTGTGCCGGCCGCGTTCCACGTCGCCAGATCGGCCGCCGCCAGGGCGCGCCCGGAGGCGGCCGCGAAGCGGCCGCTCCCCACCGAGATCCCGTCGCCGCCGCGCCGGGCGACCAGCGCGTCCTCGACCAGGGGGTCGGGCCGCGCGTAGGCGCCGGGCTCCCCGAGCCGCGCCAGCAGGCGCACCGCCTCCGCCGGGAGATCCCCCGGAGCGGCGCCGCGGTGACGCGTCCCCGCGGAGGCGGAACGGCCGCCCTTCACTCGCATGTTCATGTTTTGTTCCGTGTGTGCTACGACGGACGTGCGAAGCCTCCAGTCTCTCAGGAAAAATCAGAAGGTCAAGGCTTTTTTACCTACAACCCACAGCTATCTAGCGACGGCCGCGCGCGTCGGCGGCCGGTGCAGGATGTCGGCGATCTCGCCCTCCGACTTGCCGCGGACCTCGTAGCCCATCGCCTCGAACCGGTCGATCAGCGCGGCGCTCTCGGTGGCGGAGCGGGCCGCCCAAGCGGCGAGGATGTCGTTCACCCGCTCCAGGTCCGCGGCGGGGTGATCGTCCTGCGGATCCGGCTGCGGATCGGGGATCGCGTCCATGTCGGCACCTCGGGATCGAACCGGTGACCGTGGTCGACGCCACGGCCCGCGGTTCAACGCCCCAGGCCGGAACCGGCTCCCGGCCGAGCCGGCATCGCCGCCAGCCCTCTTGGATCACCCCGGATCCGCAGCCGCCCTCAGAAGTCCCGCTGCACGCGCGCGCGAACCTGGATGACGTCGACGTGGCGGGCGGTCGAGACCGGGTTGGCGAGGTTGTTGACGTAGGCCGCGTTCTGGTTGGGATACCGGCCCAGGTCGAGGATGCGGCCGCTCTGCGGCCCGTAGCGCGTGTAGATCGCCTCGACGCCGATATCGAACTCCTTCACCGGCGACCAGATCAGGTTGCCACCGACCACGAAGCGGTAGCTGTCCCGCAGGACCTGGCTCAGGTCGAAGAACCGCGTGCCGGGGGTGCCCGGCCCGGTCCCGGTCACGCCGAAATAGGCGCCCTGCGCCGCGCGGGCGCCGCGGGCGAAGCTCAGGGCGCCGTAGGAGCCGAAGAAGGCGGAGCGGACCGCGGGCGTCCAGTAGTGCAGCATCGCCGCCGTGAACGAGTAGCTCGTCGACAGCTCCAGGCGCTGGGTGAAGGGGTTGATCACGCCGTCGCTGAAGAACTGGGAGAAGGCCGCCCCCTGCACCGCGGTGGCCGATTGCGCCCAGGGGCCGTTATAGGCCGGCAGGCCGGTATACAGGGCGGTGCCCTCCCCGTAGGCGCCCTGCAGGTAGAGCGTGTCGCCGGTCGCTATCGCTGGCAGGTTGATCTTCACGCCCCCCTGAACGGCCCAGCCGAGGGCGGAGGCCGCGCCGCCCGGGGTGCGGTTGTTGCCCAACGAGACGGGCGCCCCCAAGTTGGTGCCGGCGAACGAGACGCTGCTGAGCAGGCCGTGGTTGACCTCGTGCACGGCCCCCGAGAGCTGCGCGGAGCCCCAGGACTGGTCGGAGCGCAGGACGCCGACGATGTCGGGCATGCGGCTGCGCTGGACCGTGTCCACGAAGCCCACCCCTGTCGGGCGGCCGGCGGCGTCGTAGCCGACGAAGACCGGGGCGACGGGGTTCCCGGGCGAGAGGATCGCGCCGGGATTCGGGAACGCCGAGGCCGCGGCGTTCTGGGACGCGTAGACCGGCGTGCGGCGGAATACCGGGTCCTCCATCGACAGCGATGCGGACAGGCCCTTGCCCAGCGTCGCCGTGTAGGCAGCGAGGTTGGTCGAGGGATTGTCCGAGCCGATGGAGGCGACGATGAACTCGAAGTCGTGAGCGTAGAAATCGAAGAACGAGGAGGCGCGGCCGGCGGTGATGCCGGCGAACTGGATGAAAGCCTTGTCGACGTTGAACTGCTGCTGGGCCCGCCCGAACTGATCGACGCCCAGGGCCGGGAAGGCGCCGCCGATCCGGTTCAGCGCGCCGGCATGCATGGTGGCGAAACCGATCCGGCTCCCGGCGTCGAGGCGGAGGAAGGCGCGCAGGGTGCCGTAGGACGTCTGGGACCGGGCGTCGAGGTTGATCCGGAGGCGGCCCTGGTAGCCGCTGTAATCCCCTGGGGTGGCGGTCGCGCTCCCCGAACGGCTGTAGGAAGGCTGGTAGGCGTACTCGTAGCGCGCGCGGCCGGAGAGGCGCAGGCAGGTATCGGTGCCGGGGATGAAGAAGAAGGCCTGGCCGTAGGCCGAGCAGATCCGCACGTGCTCGATGAGCTGCGATTTTTGCCGATCGGGAAGTTCCGCCGCCTCCGCCGGCAGACTCAGCAACCCCGCAACACCCGCCAGTACGCCCGTTGTCCCCCGCTTCGCACGATGTTTCCGGTACTCAGCACACACAACATGCATCGAATCGGCCATTCCACCATCCGCAAGTCCCCCTTCATGTCGGACGGATCGCGGAGCCGGATAATCCCAGAGCGATTTTCTCGGGCCTGTGCTCGGCTCGACTTGTCAGGATCTGTGGCGCACCCGCGGCGTTCCGGTGCCGCGTTGAGGCCGAAATCGGCCGCTGCGCCAAGTCCCTGGCGGGTTCGGGGCCTTCGCCGAGTCCGCACGATCGGGCCGCCCCGGCGCGGCTCCCGACGCGGCCCCGGCGCGGGACCGCGCCGGCGGATCGCGTCGTCGGCCGGACCGTTTCCCGCGCCACCGATGCCGGAAAGCAACGGATCGGCCCCGGTCCCGCGACCGCGCCGTCCCGGCCGGCGATACGCGCCGCCCGCCCCGGCCGCGCCCCCGGACGCCTTGCATCCGCGCGCCCGGCGGGACACATCCCCTCACCCGGACGCGACACCCGCGCGCGACGGGACCCGACGGGAGAGACGATGACGGAGATCGGCCACGGCTTGCTCGCTCACAGGACCGGCGCGCCGGTGGCCGAGGCCCGGCCGCGACGCTTCAGCGTCCACGGGCAGGAGATCACCGACGACTACGCGTGGCTGAAGGCCGAGAACTGGCAGACGGTCCTGAAGGACCCGGCCGCGCTGCCGAAGGACATCGCCGCCTACCTGAACGCCGAGAACGCCTTCGCCGAGGCGGCGCTCGCCGGGAGCGCGGAGCTCCGGCGGCAGCTCGTCGCCGAGATGCGCGGGCGGATCCAGGAGGACGAGAGCGGCGTCCCCGAGCCGGACGGGCCCTTCGCCTACTACACCCGCCACCGCGAGGGCGGGCAGCACCCGCTGATCTGCCGGCGGCCGGCCACATCACCCGACGTGCCCGAGTCGGGCTTGGACCCGGACGAGACGATCCTCATCGACGGCGACCGCGAGGGTGAGGGCCTGCCGTTCTTCGAGATCGCCGCCGCGGTGCATTCCGACGACCACGCCCGGCTCGCCTGGAGCGCCGACACCAAGGGCTCGGAACTCTACACGATCCGGGTGCGCGACGTCGCCACCGGCCTCGATCTCGACGACCGGGTCGAGGCGACCTCCGGCGAGGCGGTCTGGGCCGCGGACGGCGCGAGCTTCTGGTACGTGGCGGTGGACGCCAACCACCGCCCCGCCAAGGTGATGCGCCACCGCGTCGGCACGGGGCAGAGCGAGGACGAGACCGTCTACACGGAGGCCGATGCCGGCTACTTCGTCCACATCGGCAAGACGCAGTCCGGCGCCTTCCTCGACGTGACGGTGAGCGACCACGAGACCTCCGAGGTCCGGCTGCTCGACCGCCACGCGGAGGACGCCCCCCTGCGCCTCGTCGAGCCGCGCACGCCGCTGCTGATCTACGGCGTCGAGCACCGCGGCGACCGCCTGTTCATCCGCACCAACGCGGACGGCGCCGAGGACTTCAAGATCGTCACCGCGCCGCTCGACGATCCGGGCCGCGCCAACTGGACCGACCTCGTGCCGCACCGGCCCGGGGTGATGATCCGCTACCTGCACCTGCTGGCCGGCCACCTGGTCCGGCTGGAGATCGAGAACGCCAAGCCGCGGATCGTGGTGCGCGACCTCGCCGACGGCACCGAGCACGTCGTCGCCTTCGCCGAGGAGGCCTACTCCCTCGGACTGCGGGCCGGGCTCGCCTTCGACACGGCCACGATCCGCTTCGTCTACTCGTCGATGACGACCCCGTCGGAGACCTGGGACTACGACTGCGCAACCCGAACCCGGCTCCTGCGCAAGCGGCAGGCGGTGCCGAGCGGCCACGACCCGGCCGCCTACGTGACCCGGCGGCTCTTCGCCACCGCGCCGGACGGCGAGCAGGTGCCGATCTCGCTGCTGCACCGCCGGGACCTCGCCCTCGACGGCGGCGCGCCGCTGCTGCTCTACGGCTACGGCTCCTACGGCACGCTGATGCCGGCGGCGTTCCGCACGAACCTCCTGAGCCTAGTCGACCGCGGCTTCGTCTACGCGATCGCCCATATCCGCGGCGGCACCGAGAAGGGCTGGCGCTGGTACCTCGACGGCAAGCGCGAGAAGAAGCCCAACACCTTCACGGACTTCATCGCCTGCGCCCGCGCTCTGATCGACGCGCGCTACACGTCCGAGAAGCGCATCGTCGCCCATGGCGGGTCGGCGGGCGGGATGCTGATGGGGGCGGTGGCCAACCTCGCCCCGGAACTGTTCGCCGGCATCGTCGCCGACGTGCCCTTCGTCGACGTGCTCAACACCATGCTGGACGCGGAGCTGCCGCTGACCCCGCCGGAATGGCCCGAATGGGGCAACCCGGGCGAGAGCGAGGCCGCCTTCCGGACGATCCTGTCGTACTCGCCCTACGACAACGTCGCCGCCAAGGACTACCCGGCGATCCTGGCCCTCGGCGGCCTCACCGACCCGCGGGTGACCTACTGGGAGCCGGCCAAGTGGGTCGCGCGGCTGCGCGCCACCATGACGGGCGGCGGGCCGGTGCTCCTGCGGATCAACATGGAGGCCGGCCACGGCGGCGCCGCCGGCCGGTTCGACCGGCTGGAGGAGGTGGCGCTGATCTACGCCTTCGCGCTGATGGCGGTGGGGAAGGCGTAGAGCCGCCGCCCGTGCGGGCGCGGCGCTCCACGGGGTGCTGCGCCTGAGGCCGTCACGCTGGCCAGCCCCACCCCCGCCCTCAGGACGCGGCCGGCCTCACGGCCGGGCCTCGGCCGGCGCCGGTGGCTGGGCAGCACCCTCCTCCGGGTTGCGCGGCCGCCTCGCCGCCTCCTCGGCGGCCTTGTCGGCGGCAGTCCTGTCCGCCGCGGCCTTGAGGGCCGCCGCGCGGGCCCGATCCATCTCGATCCGGGCGCGGCGGCGCTGCCGCTCCACCTGGTCGGCCTCGGTCAGCTCGATCGTCTCCAGCTCGCGCTGCAGCACGAAGGCCGCGAGGCCGTTCGACAGGGTGCCGACGTCGAGCACCCGCTCGGGCGCGCCGAGCGGTCCGGTCAGGCCGAACTGGACCGCGGGCGGCCCGGCATTCCAGCCGCGGGGCACCGGGCCGCCCGCGAGCGTGCCGCGGGCGTCGAGGCGCCCGGCGCGCAGGTCGTAGCCGACGGTGCCGACCCAGCGGGCCGGCCCGAGATCGAGGTCGAACGGCCCGGCCCGCAGCACGCCCCCCACGATCGTGGCGGCGGCCCGGGCGGATCCGCGCGCCTGCGCGCCGCCCCGGGCGAGTTCCTCGGTGACGAGCGCCTGGAGCCGACCCTCGCGGAGCGGGTCGTCCATCTCGGCCGCGCGGGCGAGAGCGCGGCCGAGCGCCGCGGGATCGGCCGCGGGCAGGCTCAGGTCCGTCAGGGTGAGCGCGCCGCTGCCCGAGAGGCTGTCGGCGAGGCCCGGCAGGGTCTCGGCCGTGGCGGCGAAGCGCAGGTCGGCGCTCAGGCGGCCGCCGAACGGGCCGCCGGCCAGGGTGGGGAGCGCCGCGCCGTCGAGGCTGCCCGAGCCCGAGACCGAGGCGCCGGCCCCGAGCCGGGCGATCGTCACCGAGCCCGCGAGGCGGCCGCCGGCGAGCTTGCCGGTCAGGTCGCGCAGGGTCAGGCCCGCGTCGGCGAGGCCGAGGGCAGCGGTCGCGTCGGTGGCGACGAGGCCGCGGCCGAGATCCAGGCTGGCCACGCGGGCGTCGAGGGACAGGGCCGGGTGGGCGGTCGGCGGGCCGAACGCGCCGTTCGCCCCCGGCGGGATCACCAGGGCGGCCGCGAGCTGCGGGATCGACAGCCGGTCGAGGGCGAGGCGGCCGTGCAGGGCACCGCCTGCCGCCCGCAGCAGCGTCCCGTTCACCCCCGCGCCCGCAACCGTGCCGGCGAGCGCGGCAGCGGCCTCGCCCTGCTGCCGCGACAGCGTGACGGTGAGGTCGGCCGGCCACGCCCCCGGTGCCAGGGTCGCGGCGCCGGCCAGCGTCAGGAACGGCGCCAGATCGGCCGTCTCGGCGCGGAGCGTGCCGCCGGTGGGGACGAAGTCGGGACCGACCAGGATCGGGCGGCCCGTGGCGAGGCGCAGGCCCGCGACCGTGCCGTTCGCCGTCAGGGCGAGGGTCTGGCCCTCCGGCCGCTCGGCTGTCAGGCGCAGCTCGGCAGGTTGCTGCAGGCCGGCGAGGTCGGTGCGGCCGAACCACGCCCCCGCCCGCGGCGCCGTGAGGGTGGCGGTGCCGCCCTCGATCCGCGTGCCGCGGCTCGCGAGCGTCAGGTCGAGGGTGCCGCCGCCGGCACTGCCCCGGGCCTGGGTCCGCAGGGCCGCGGCCGCGCCGCCCTCCCGGTCGAGGGTGACGGCGAGGTCGAGGGGCGCGTCCCGCAGGAAGGCGGGCAGCAGGCGGATCTCGCCCACCCAGACCCGCTCGAGCAGGCCGAGCAGCGGCGCCGCCGCCGGCGCCTTGAGGCGCCCGGAGACGCGGCCGGTCCCGTCCGCGCCGATCTGCCCGGACAGCCGGGCGCTGGCGCCGGCGAGGTCGGTGACGTCGAGGCTGTCGACCGTCAGGCCGGCGCCGTCCGACTGGATCCGCGCCGCGATCGTGCCGGTGCCGGAGCCCGCGGTGCCGAACCGGACGTCCTTCGCCTCGAGCGTCAGGGCGAGGTCGGTGTCGCGCAGGGTGCCGAGGGTCGTCCCGAGGGGCGGCAGGCCGGCGATGTCGAGGCCGGTGGCGCGGATCTGGGCCTCGAACCGCCCGCGCTCGGCGCCCTCGGCGGCGGTGTAGCGGGCGTTCCCGGTGATCCGCGCCGGCCCGAGGCCGAGGCGCATGTTGCGCAGGGATAGGCCGGTCCCGGCGGCCGACAGGTCGGCGGCGGCCTCGATCTTCCGCCCGTCGAGCAGCGCGACGAGTGGCCCCTCGGCGCCGAGGCGGCGCAGGTAGCGGCCGAGCGCCTCCGAGTCGGGGGCGGCGAGCGCCACCGGGCCGGAGAAGCGCAGCGGCGCCGTCTCGACCTGCCCGCTCGCCGTGACGGTGGACTCGGCCGGGCCGGTCACCGCGAAGCGGCGCAGCAACAGGCCGCCGGCCCGCTCCAGGGTGCCGGTGAGGGCGAGGTTCGACCATTCCTCGCCGCCCAGCACGGCGCTGCCCACCGTGAGGTCGAGGTCGAGCATCGCCGGCAGGCTGCCCGTCGAGCGCGGCAGGCCGCGGGCGATCAGGTTCTGCCCCTCCGCCGAGGCCAGGAAGGCGTCGAGGTCGAGGCGGCGGGCGTCCAGGGTCAGGCCGGCGCGCCACTGGCGCAGGTCGAGCCGTCCGGTGCCGCCGAGCCGCAGGGCCCGGCCGCCGGGGTCGATGGCGAGGTCGACGGCCTCGAAGCGCACCTGCGTGCCCCGGGCCTTGAAGGTGCCGGCCAGCGAGAACGGCAGGTAGGCGCCGGCCACCTGGGTCGGCGGCCCGACGACGAGGCGGGCGGAGCCCTCGGCCTCGACCTGGGCGCCACCGGATTCGGCGGGGACGAGGCCGAACCGCGCGTCCGCCTCGAAGCGCGGCGTCGCGTCGCCGCCGCCGGAGATCTTGGCGGCGAGGCGCCCGTCCGGTCCCGGCGTGCCGCTGACCGCCCGGAACGGGACGCCGCCGCTCGTCCCCTCGATCCGCCAGGGCCCGACCAGGGCCGGCGCCTGCAGGCGCAGGTCCTGGACGTAGAGCTGGTCGGTCCGCCCGGTGGCGGGGACCTGCGTGGTGACGAGGAACTGCTGGATGTGCAGGTTCTCGATGGCGAGGTCGCGGTCGCGCAGGGCCCCGCCGAAATCGGGCGGCAGCTTCAGCGTGTCCGGGCCGGCGACCGGGAGCTTGATCTCGGCCCGGCCGATCCGGGTCTCGGTGAAGCGGAACTCGCCCTTGAGGAGCGGCGCCAGGGCGATCTCGGCCTTGACGAACCGAGCATCCAGGCTCGGGCGGTCCGGATCGGCGCCGAGGTGGAGGCGGTCGACTCGCAGCCGCGGCGACGGCAGCAGGCGGACCTCGATCCGGCCGTCGGTCCGGACCGGAACGCCCAGGGACCGGGCGAGCGCCCGCTCGACGAGCCCGCGATGGGCCTGCCAGTCGACGAAGGGCGGGACCGCGAGCGCCGCCACGAGAACCAGGATGACGGCGCACGCCAGCGCGGTCAGAAGATCACGCAATGGTCCCGTTCCGCACCATCTCTGCGCGAGGCCGCGACCTCACCGGGCCGCCGTGCCCCGCGTGCCCCCGCGAGTCAGTCGCCACGGCCATAGCACGATAAGCCGCCGGGGGCGCCAGCGGCGATGCCACGGTCCCGAGCGGCGGTCGGGGCACGCGCGAGGTTCCTCGGGCAGCCCGGGCCCGCGGCCTCCGGATCGCGCGGCCGGCCGCGGAGCGCGACGCGCCCGGAGGACGCGGATCACCCCGGCGCGGACAGCCGCGCTTCATGGCTCCGCGCCCCCGCCGCGGCGCGAACGGCCTCGACGCCGTTCGCGATTTGGTCCAGGGAAGCGGGATGCAGAACCGCCCGCATCCGCAACCCACCGGGGACGGCGCGCCCGCCACGTCCATCGCCGCCCGCGCCATGGGCGCCCTCCGGCGCGACGCGGCCGGCTACCTCGAGGGGCTCAACCCCGAGCAGCGCCGCGCCGTCGAGACCACGGAGGGCCCGGTCCTGGTGCTGGCCGGGGCCGGCACCGGCAAGACCCGGGTGCTGACCACCCGCATCGCCCACCTGATCGCCACCAACCGGGCGCGCCCCTTCGACATCCTGGCGGTGACCTTCACCAACAAGGCCGCCCGGGAGATGAAGCACCGGATCGGCGCGCTGATCGGGCCGGCCGGAGAGGGCATGCCGTGGCTCGGCACCTTCCACGCCATCGGCACCAAGATCCTGCGCCGCCACGCCGAGCTGGTCGGGCTGAAATCCGACTTCACCATCCTCGGCACCGACGACCAGCTCCGGCTGATGAAGCAGGTCATCGCCGACCAGAACGTCGACGAGAAGCGCTGGCCGGCCCGGGCCCTATCCCACGCCATCGACGGCTGGAAGAACCGCGGCCTCGGCCCCGAGCAGGTGCCCCCGGGCGAGGCCTCGGCCTTCGCGTTCGGCAAGGGCGGCGCCCTCTACACCGCCTACCAGGCCCGGCTCGCGACGCTGAACGCCGTCGATTTCGGCGATCTCCTGCTGCTCTGCCTCAAGCTCTGGCGGGAGAACCCCGACGTCCTGGCCAATTACCAGGACCGGTTCCGCTACATCCTGGTCGACGAGTACCAGGACACCAACGTCGCCCAGTACCTGTGGCTGCGCCTGCTGGCGCAGTCCCGGAAGAACATCGCCTGCGTGGGCGACGACGACCAGTCGATCTACGGCTGGCGCGGCGCCGAGGTCGACAACATCCTGCGCTTCGAGCACGATTTCCCGGGCGCGGTGGTGGTGCGGCTGGAGCGCAACTACCGCTCCACGGGCCACATCCTGGCCGCCGCCTCGGGGCTGATCGCCAGGAACGAGAGCCGCCTCGGCAAGACTCTGCGCACCGACGACGAGCCGGGCGAGCGCGTCACCGTGACGGGCGCGTGGGATTCGGAAGAGGAGGCGCGGATGCTCGCCGAGTCGATCGAGTCCCTCCAGTCCAAGCAGCATCCCCTGTCGGAGATCGCCGTGCTGGTGCGGATCTCGGCGCAGATGCGCGAGATCGAGGACCGGTTCGTCCAGCTCGGGCTGCCCTACCGGGTCATCGGCGGCCCGCGCTTCTACGAGCGCGCCGAGATCCGCGATGCGCTGGCCTACCTGCGCGCCACTGTGAACGTCAGCGACGACCTCGCCTTCGAGCGGATCGTGAACACGCCCAAGCGCGGCCTGGGCGACGCCACTCTGCAGCAGCTCCACACCTACGGCCGCGCCAACCGGCTGCCTCTGCGCATCGCCGCCGCGCGCCTGTGCGAGACCGACGAGCTGAAGCCCCGGGTCCGCTCGACCCTGCGGGCGCTGACCGAGAGCTTCTCCCGCTGGGCGCGGCTCGCGGAGTCGCAGCCGCACAGCGAGGTCGCGCAGACCATCCTGGAGGAATCCGGCTACACCGAGATGTGGCAGAAGGACCGCTCCGCCGACGCCGCCGGCCGGCTGGAGAACCTGAAGGAATTCGTCCGCTCCATGGAGGAGTTCCCCGACCTCGCGGCCTTCCTGGAGCACGTCTCCCTGGTGATGGAGGCCTCGGAGGCCGAGGGCGCCGAGCGGGTCTCGCTGATGACGCTCCACGCCGCCAAGGGGCTCGAGTTCGACACCGTGTTCCTGCCCGGCTGGGAGGACGGCCTGTTCCCGAACCAGCGGGCGCTCGACGAGAGCGGCCGGGCCGGCCTGGAGGAGGAGCGGCGCCTCGCCCATGTCGGGCTAACCCGGGCGCGCAAGCGCGCGAAGCTGTCCTTCGCGGTCAACCGGCGCATCCACGGGCTCTGGTCCTCGACCATCCCGTCCCGGTTCATCGACGAGTTGCCCGAGACGGCGGTCGACGTGGTCGAAGCCCCGGCGCACTTCTCCGCCGGCGCCTCGCGGTTCGACCGCAACCCGACGCCGTTCGGATCGAGCTACGGCACGCCGGGCTGGCAGCGCGCGCAGGCCAACACCGCGCCGGGCGGCCGGTCCGGGTTCGGATCGGGGTCCGGAGGCGGCTTCCGCTCGGCGGGCCCGGGCGGCCGGTCCGGGGGCCAGTCCGGCGGTCCCCGCCAGATCGAGGGCGAGTTGATCGCTAAGTCGACGGGCGCGCCCTCGGCCTTCCAGGGCGGCCAGCGGGTCTTCCACACCAAGTTCGGCCCCGGAACGGTCGCGGCAGTCGACGGCAACAAGCTGACCGTTGACTTCGACAAGGCCGGCCGGAAGATGGTCCTCGACAGCTTCGTCCAGGCCGGATCGAGCTAGTCCCGCCGACCAAGCCCGGACGTGTCAGGGCGGCAGGGTCGGCCGGCTTCGCCCGCGCGGGCGGGGAGGATCGCGACCGTGCCGGATGCCGCGTTACCGCGACACCACCGTCCCGAACCTGATGCATCCGCGCCAGCCGCGCGGCTTTTTCGAAGCCCCTTCACCGACCGTCACCCCTTAGTCACACCCGGCGCGCAATCGTCGGGCGCGAATCGCACTGGTGCGCCAGTTGCATCGCGTATTCGGCCGCGCACGGAACGTCGTGACGCTCTCCACAGGCGGACGAGCGCGGGGCGGAACCTTCGGCCTTGGGCCGGTATTAAGTTCCGCAAGCGAGTAGAACCGGGAGCAAGCAGGTAAACGGCAGTTCAGAGACAGATCCAGGTTGGCAAGTCCCGTTGGAGTGTACATCCATGAAGAGACGCCGCGCACGACTTGAACTGGTTGAAGACCGCACGTCCCGCATTCATCGCACACGCTTCGACGAAGAACGCAATCTCGCTCCCATCCAGCCGCTCACCGAACGCCAAGCCGAGTACCTCGACGCCCTCGCCCGCTCGCCGCAGGTCATCGTCCTGGGGCCCGCCGGCACCGGCAAGACCTTCATCGCCGGCACCCGCGCGGCGGACCAGCTCCGCCAGCGCCGCATCGCCAAGGTGGTCATCACCCGCCCGAACGTGCCCTCGGGCCGGTCCCTCGGCTACTTCCCCGGCACCCTGGAAGAGAAGATCGCCCCCTGGGTCGCCCCCCTCACCGAGGCCATGAAGGAGCGCATGGGCGCCGCCGCCTTCGAGATCGCCCTGAAGACCGGCGACATCGAGATCGTCCCCTTCGAGGTGATGCGCGGCCGAACCTTCAAGAACTGCCTCGTGATCCTCGACGAGGCGCAGAACACGACGATCAACGAGATCAAGATGTTCCTGACCCGGATCGGCGACGATTGCCAGGTCATCATCAACGGCGACGTCTCGCAGACGGACCTCCGCGAGACCTCGGGCCTGCGCACCGTCATGCACATGGTCAAGAGCCGGATGATGCCGATCCCCGTGGTGGAGTTCACCCGCAACGACATCGTCCGCTCCGGCATCTGCGCCGAGTGGGTGAAGGCGTTCGAGGAAACGAATCTCTAAATCGGAAGTTGATGGCGGCGGGTCCTCGCAGACCCGCCGTGCCGTCCCCCGGCACGAGACGACTCTCCGCACCTCCCATTCGGGAGGATGAACCGGGCGCCGAGCCCGGCCTTCAGAGAACTGGAGTCTCCTCGTGAGGAAACTGACCTTCGCCTTCGCCGTGCTGGCCTCGCTCGGTGGCGCCGCCCTCGTCCAGCCGGCCTCGGCCGCGCCCGCGATGCCCGGCGCCGTGTCGGCGCCCGACGCGGTGACGCATGTCCGGATGACTCCCATGGAGCGGCGCATGATGCACCGCCGCATGGAGCGGCGCATGATGCACCGCCGCATGGAGCGCCGGATGATGCATCACCGCATGCACCGCCGCATGCACCGCATGTGATTGAACGGCGGAGTGGGGTCTTCCGGCCCCACTCCGCTCGCCCGGCCGGAACCGGGCGTTGCTCCCCGTTCCGAAGATTCCTATCTCGTCGTCTCGAATCGCGCCGTCAGGCGGCCGCCGCGGCAGCCGGCCGATCCGGGAGACCCCGATGCCCCCCTCCAATCGACTGTTCGACGACCTCGCCCGCCTCATGACGGACGCCGCCGGCGCCGCCCAGGGCGTCCGCCGCGAGGCCGAGACCGTGGTCCGGGCGCAGCTCGAGCGCGTCGTCCGCGACCTCGACATCGCCTCCCGCGAAGAGCTCGACGTGCTCCGCGACCTCGTGACCCAGCTCCAGGCGCAGAACGAGGCCCTGACGGCCCGCGTGGCGGCCCTGGAGGCACGATCCGGGAGCGCCGGAGCGGGCGCCGCGGGCCTGAGCGAGGTGGTCTGAGTCTCCGCGGCAACGCCGCGGGCTTTTACACAGGAAGCGGCGTCGACGATCCGGTTTCCTGTTCACTGAATGTGACCTGCACTTTGTGTCGCGAGTCACGGCCGGTCTATAGTCGGGCATAGGGTGATTCGGGGGCTGCGGGGCGATGTCCGCAGAGCTTCGACAGTCGATCGCGTCACCGCCGGCCTAGATCTGCCGGTCGTTCCAGTTCTCGGAGTGTTCTCGCGCTCCGGTTTCGCGTCACCGCCACGTCGGGCCGGATCTCGTCCGGGTCGTCCTTTTGGATCGTCATGCCGCTTCTCAACGTCGACTTCCACGACCCGGACCGGAATGAGCATCCGCTCGACGTCGTCGAGCGGCTGGCCTCCCTGCGCGACTGGATCTTCGACCGGGCCGAGACCGACGAGATGTCGGTCACGAGCCCCGGTCGCTGGACCGACTACAACGTCGCCTTCACGTGGATCGAGGACGTCGAGGCGCTCCACGTCGCCTGCGCCTTCGACCTCAAGGTGCCGGAGCGGCAGCGCACCGAGGTGATGCGCCTGATCGCGCTGATCAACGAGCAGCTCTGGGTCGGCCATTTCGACCTCTGGACGACCGACAGCGTGGTGATGTTCCGGCACGCGCTCCTGCTGACCGGCGGCGCCGTCCCGACCCACCCGCAATGCGCCACGATGATGAAGACGGCGGTCGACGCCTGCGAGCGCTACTTCCAGGCGTTCCAGTTCGTCCTCTGGGCCGGCAAGAGCGCCCGCGAGGCCCTCGACGCCGTCCTGTTCGAGACCGAAGGCGAGGCGTGACCGCCCCCGGCGCCTCCACGGCGCGGATGCCCGCCTCCCTGGTCCTGGCCGGGGCCGGCAAGATGGGCGGCGCGATGCTGGCGGGCTGGCTGGAGGCGGGCCTCGATCCCCGCCGCACCACCATCATCGACCCGGTGCCCGTGCGCCCGATCGTGGATCTCTGCGCCGAGCGGGGCATCGCCCTGAACCCGTCCGATCCCGAGCCCGGCGACGTTCTGGTCCTCGGGATCAAGCCGCAGGGCCTGGACACGGCGGCCCCCGGGCTCGATCGGCTCATCGGCCGCGACACGCTCCTCGTCTCGATCCTGGCAGGCAAGACCGTCGCGGATCTCCGCGGCCGGCTGCCGCGGGCGCGGGCGATCGTCAGGGCGATGCCCAACCTGCCGGCGAGCATCGGCCGGGGCGCCACCGGTGCCTGTGCGAGCTCGGAGGTCACCCCCGCGCAGCGGGCGGCCGCCGAGGCCCTGTTCGCGGCCAACGGCGCCGTGGCGTGGCTCGCCGACGAGGCGCAGATCGACGCCGTGACGGCGGTCTCGGGCTCCGGACCGGCCTACGTCTTCCTCCTGGCCGAGACGCTGGCGGAGGCCGGCATCGCGGCCGGCCTGGAGCCCGACGTCGCCCGCCGCCTCGCCCGGGCGACCGTGGCGGGAGCCGGCGCGCTCCTCGATGCCAGCCCGGCCGAGGCGGCGGAGTTGCGCCGCAACGTCACGTCGCCCGGCGGCACCACCGCGGCGGCCCTCGACGTGCTGATGCGGGAGGACGGCCTCAGCGCGCTGATGCGCGAGGCCGTGGCCGCGGCCTGTCGGCGGGCGGGGGAACTGTCGGGCTGACATCGGGCGTTGGCATCAAGGGCTGACATCGGGCGGCGTCCGTGCGGCATGGCCGCGCGACGGACCTGCCCTTCGCGGCCCGCCCGCCTACATGAGGCCACACGACCGATCAGACCGGGCGACCGATCCATGACCGACAGCAAAGCCCCCTCGAAGCGGCCCCGCAAGGCCTCGAGCCCCGCCAAGGCGGGCGACGCGCAGGAAGGCGCTGCCCGAGAGAGCGCTGCCCACGCGAGCGTCGCGCAGGAGACCGACAAGACCGGGGCCGACGCCTCGGGGACGCAGTCCGGGGCGCCGAAGCTGTCGCCCCGGGAGGCCGCCGTCGAGGCCCTGATGCGCCTCGCCGCCGAGCAGCCCTGGAACGACATCGAGGTCAGCGACATCGCCCGGGAGGCGGGCCTGACGCTCGCCGAGCTGCGCGACCTGTTCCCGTCGAAGGGGGCGGTCCTCGGCGGGCTGACCCGCATCATCGACCGCAAGGTTCTGGAGGGCGATCTCACGGGTCTCGAGGAGGAGCCGACCCGCGAGCGGCTGTTCGACGTGCTGATGCGCCGCCTCGACGCGATGGAGCCCTACAAGCCGGCGCTGCGCCGGATCGCCTACGCACTCCGGGGCGAGCCGCTCTCGATGCTGGCGCTGAACGGCGTCATGCTGAACTCGCACCGCTACATGCTGGCGGCGGCCGGGATCGACACCGAGGGGTCGCTCGGGCAGCTCAAGCTGCAGGGCGTGGTCATCGCCTTCGCCCGCGTGACCCAGGTCTGGCTGGACGACGACGATCCGGCGCTCGCCCGGACGATGGCGCGGCTCGATAAGGAGATCCGCAACGGCGAGCGCATCATGGAGCGGGCCGAGGACGTTCGCCGCCTGACGGCGCCCCTGCGCGCCATTGGCCGCTCGTTCCTGGACCGGCGGCCGCGCGACCGGCGGAGCCGCGACGGCGACGGTGACGAGAGCGACCCCGCTGCCGCCATCTAGACCGGTCGCTCACGCGGTCTGGATGTCGCTGAGGAAGCTGTCGACCTCGCGCTTGACCGTCAGGGACTGCGTCGCCAGTTCGGCCGCCGCGCTCTGAACCTGCGCGGCGGCGCTCCCGGCCTCCCGGGCGGCGGCCAGCACGCGCGCCACGTTGGCCGAGACGCCCTCCGTCCCCCGCGCCGCCTCGCCGGCATTGCGCGAGATCTCGCCGGTGGCCGCCGTCTGCTGCACCACCGTCGCCGCGATGGCGCCGCTGATCTCGTTCACGGAGGCGATCGTGCGGGCGATCTGCGCCATCGCCTCCGCGGCCTGCCCGGAGGCCGCCTGGATCGCGGCGATCTGGCCGCCGATCTCCTCGGTCGCCCGGGCCGTCTGGGCGGCGAGCTCCTTCACTTCGGAGGCCACGACGGCGAAGCCGCGTCCCGCCTCGCCGGCCCGCGCCGCCTCGATGGTGGCGTTGAGGGCGAGCAGGTTGGTCTGGTTCGCGATGCCGGAGATCATCATCACGGCGGCCCCGATCTGCTCGGCGGCGGCGTGCAGGCTCGCCATGGCGGCGTTGGTCGCCTCGGCCTCGTGGGCGGCGTGACCGGCCACCGCGTTCGAGCGCACGACCTGCCGCTCGATCTCCTGGAGCGAGGAGACCATCTCCTCGGCGGCGGCCGCGACGGTCTGGACGTTGGCCGAGGTCTGGGCGGCGGCCGAGCTCGACGTCACGGCCTGGCTGTTGGTGTTGTCGGCCACCCGGGTCATCGCCTGCGCGGTCGCGTCGAGTTCGCTGGTCGCCGCCGTGACGATGTCGAGCGAGGCGGCGATCTTCGCCTGGAAGGCGTGGACGCGCTGCTCGACCCGCTCGGCCCGACGCAGGCGGGCCTCCCGCTCGGCGGCCTGCGCCGCCTCGAGCTCCGCCCGCGCGACCGCGTTCTGGCGGAAGACGTCGACGGCCTTGGCCATCGCACCCATCTCGTCGGTCGCCGCGCGGTACGGCACCGCGACGTGAAGATCGCCCTCGGCCAGCCGCGTCATCGCCTCCGTCATGCCGGCGACCGGTCGGATGACGCTGCGGGCCAGCACGAAGGCCAGGATACCCCCGAGGAGCAGGGCCGCGGCGACCAGGCCGATCAGGATGTACCGGGCCCGCCTCGCCGCCAGGGCGGTCTCCCGGGAAATCGTCTCGCCGGCGGCCACGATCCGGTCGCGCAGCGCGATGCCGAGCCGGTCGATCGCGTCGGCGTGGGGCTTGATCCCGGTCTCGAACGTCGCCTTCGCCGACGCCACCGCCCGATCGTACGTGCGGAAGCCGGCCGCGGCGGCGATCAGCGCGTCGCGGACGGCCCTGACCTGCTGCCCGAAGACCGCGCCGCCCTGCGCGTCCTTGAACGCGTCCAGGGCCGCCAGAGCCTGCTCGACCCGCTGCTCGAAGGCGTCGCGGTCTTGTGCGTCCAGGCCGATCACGAAGCGGGCCGACGCGATGCGGGACCGCAGGACGGCGTTCTCGACGTGCTCGACCCGCGCGAGCATCGTCTCGCCGGCCCGGGCGCGCACGTCCGCGAGCAGGCTCGCGAGAAGGTTGGTGAGCGCGTTGCCGGTCTCGTAGAGCTTCGTCCTGGCCTCGCGCAGGCTCGCCCCCGACGCCGCGAGGCGTTCCAGCTCCGGCTTCATGGCGCGGGCGGCCTCCCGCACGTCGTCGTAGAGCTTCCGCCCCCCGTCCGTCATGGCCAGCGAGAAGTACCGGTCGCAGGTCTGCTCGATCGCCTGCCGGGCCTGCTCCATCGCGGCGATCAGGTCGGGATCCGGCTGGAGCCGGTACCGTTCGGCCGTCCCGACGAGGCGTGCGGCGTGACCGTCGATCATCAGGACCGACTGCGCCCCTCGCTCCACGCGCTCCTGAAGCGCGTGGTCCGCGCCGATGACAGCCTGCTGGTAGATCGCGAATGCGCCGATGATGCCCGTGATCATGACGAGCATCGCAAATCCCGCGTAGAGACGAGCGCGTATCCCAGTTCTCACAGACGTATCTTCCACAGAATAGGCCAGACTTTCGGCCTTACGATAGACGATACGATCATGACAACATCGTGTCGCGCGATCAAGTTCAACTTGTATTATAGATGATAGACGACAATACTTAGAGACAGACCCGATATCTCGGGCGCTCGAGGTGACCAAACCTGCCGGGCTGCGCGCGCAAACGGCAATCGGTGCGTTCTCGTCGCGATGGATCAGTTCTGACGGCGCCTCCCAGTCCGCCCGGAAGCTTCGCCCTGCGCGTGTCCGCTGCCGAGCGGCGTCGAGACTTCGCGCGGTACACGCTCGCGCTGGATCACGCGGGCGATGCACTTGCATTGCGGCACGGTCCGGCCCGCGTTGCTGACATCGGGCAGGAAGACCCGCGCTACAGTCCCGACCTTCGGGGAGACATGGCGACGGCCTGAAGCGCGTCGGCCGCGATTCGATCGACGGGTCGCGCAGACCCTCGGCTCGCGGGCCGTCCGGGTCGATCAGGCCTCGCGCCGGAGTTCAGGCGGCGCGGCTCGCCAGCGCCTCGCGCATGGTCGTGGCGATCATCCCGTTCTGGAACTGGTCGCGCGGGACCAGCAGCGCGTCGGGCACGCGGACCGACGCCTCAGGCCCCATGGCGTCGACCGGGTCGCTGGCGAGGATGATGCGCAGGGCCGGGCGCAGGGCCCGGGCCTCGACGGCCAGCTGCGCGCAGCACAGGCCGCCCTGGAGCGCGGTATCGACCACCAGCACGTCCACAGGCAGGCCCAGGGCCAGCACCGTCATGGCGTCGACGCCGCGGTCGCAGGCGGTGACCTGGTAGCCCAGCATCCGGACCTGGGCCGAGACCTCGTCGCGCCAGCGCTTGTGGCGGCCGACGACCAGAACCTGGATCCGGTAGCAGCTGCCCTGGGGAAGGCTGCTCGAGGCAGTCTCGTCGTCGGCTGGGGGCATTCCGCACTCGACTTCGCGCTGGCTTTGCGATGCAGCATGCTAAGCTGGGATGCAATCCACACGCAAGCCCGGTGCCGTCATCGCGCCGCATTCGGCGCCGCCGTTGCACAATGGCGAAGCACTCCGGCGGCCTGATCATAGGCTGGGCACGGAGTTGACGCCGGCGGGGTCGCGCGGGCAACACCGGGCCGCCGCGGGACCTGAGCCGCGCGCTGCCGGAGCCCGAGCCGATGTCGTCCGCGAAAGCCCCTCCCGTCTCCCCGCTGGCGCCCACCGCGATGCCCGATCTGCCGCCCCTGCCGGGCGTGCGAATCGCGACCGCCCAGGCGGGGATCCGCTACAGCGGTCGCACCGACGTGCTCTACGTGGCGCTGGAGGCCGGGACCCGGGCCGCGGGGGTGTTCACCCGGTCGAAGTGTCCCTCGGCGCCGGTGGATTGGTGCCGCGACGCCCTGGCCGACGGGTCGGCGCGGGCGCTCGTGGTCAATTCCGGCAACGCCAACGCCTTCACGGGCCGGCTCGGGCGCGACGCGGTGGCGCGCACCGTCGAGATCGCCGCGGAGGCGGCGGGCTGCGGCGCGCGCGAGGTCTACGTCGCCTCGACCGGCGTGATCGGCGAGCCGCTCCCGGCGGAGCGGTTCGCGGGCGTGCTGGTGGACTGCGCGGCCCGCGCCGAGGACGGGCCTGCCGCCTGGAGCGAGGCGGCCCGGGCGATCATGACCACCGACACCTTCCCGAAGCTCGCGACGCGCACGGCCGAGATCGACGGCGTGCGCGTGACGATCAACGGCATCGCCAAGGGCGCCGGCATGATCGCCCCCGACATGGCGACGATGCTGTCCTTCGTCTTCACCGACGCGGCCCTGCCGCAGGACGTGCTGCAGGCGCTCCTCTCGGCCGGGACGAAGACGAGCTTCAACTGCGTGACCGTGGACGGCGACACCTCCACCTCCGACACGCTGATGCTGTTCGCCACCGCCAGGGCCGGCAACCCGGCGGTCACCGATCCCGCCGACGCGCGCCTCGCCGGCTTCCGGGAGGCGCTCGACGGCCTGCTGGTCGAGTTGGCCCAGCTCGTCGCCAAGGACGGTGAGGGCGCGCGCAAGTTCGTCACCGTGCGGGTCACCGGCGCCGAGAGCGACGCCTCCGCGCACCGCATCGCGATGTCGATCGCCAACTCGCCGCTGGTGAAGACCGCGGTGGCCGGCGAGGACGCCAACTGGGGCCGCGTGGTGATGGCCGTGGGCAAGGCCGGCGAGCCCGCCGACCGCGACCGGCTCGCGATCTGGTTCGGCGACGTGCGGGTGGCGGTCCAGGGCGCCCGCGACCCCGATTACAGCGAGGCGGCGGCGAGCGCCGTGATGCGCGCGCCGGAGATCACGGTCCGGGTCGATCTCGGCCTGGGCGACGGCACGGCCCGCGTCTGGACCTGCGACCTGACCAAGGCCTACGTCGAGATCAACGGGGATTACCGCTCGTGAGGGCGGTCCTGTCCGGCGCCCTCCTCGTCCTGAGCCTGGCGACCGCGGCGCGGGCCGACGACGCGGCGTGCAAGCGCCACATCAGCGTCGTCGGGCGCGCGTCGGAGACGCGGGCGCCGGACTTCGCCGAGGTGACGATCGGCATCGAGGCGCGCGGCGCGAGTGCGGCGGCCGCCCTCGACGCGGCCTCGAAGGCGGTGGCCGGGGTCTCGGCGCAGGCCCGCGCCCTCGGGGTCCCGCCCGCCGACCTCGGCACGGCCGCCGTCACCCTGCAGACCGCGACCCGCACCGTCGCCCGGCCGGGGGGCGCCGTCACCGAGGAGCCCGACGGCTACCGCGCCAGCAACCTCGTCACCGTCCGGCTCGCCGACATGGACCGCCTCGGCGACCTGCTCCGGCAGGCCCTCGACTCCGGCGCCAACCGCATCGACGGCGTGAGCTTCGGGCTGCGCGACCCGGACAAGAGCGAGGCGGCCCTCCAGGTGGCGGCGACACGGGACGCGCGGAGCCGCGCCGAGGCCCTCGCCGAGGCGGTCGGCGCCAAGCTCGGCCCGCTCTGCACGCTGAGCACAGCCGCGGCCGGCACGCCGTACCGCCCGGCGCTGGAGATGGCCCGCGCGGCGCCGATGGCCGCCAAGGGGCGGCGGGTGCCGCTGGAGGCGGGCACGATCCCGATGTCCTCCGAGGTCTCGGCCACCTTCGCGGTGGCGCAGTGAGGGCGCCCGAGAACGCCCCCGACGGCGCCCCCGCTGCCGCGCCCCTGCGCCTGCTCCTCGTGGTCGCCGTCGCCCTCGTCGACGTCGACGGCCGCGTCCTCGTGAGCGAGCGCCCGGCGGGCAAGCAGCTCGCCGGCCTGTGGGAGTTCCCCGGCGGCAAGGTCGAGCCCGGCGAGCGCCCCGAGCAGACGCTGATCCGCGAGCTGGCGGAGGAGCTCGGCATCCAGGTCGAGGAGCCGTGTCTCGCGCCGCTGACCTTCGCGAGCCACGCCTACCCGGACTTCCACCTGCTGATGCCGCTCTACATCTGCCGGCGCTGGACGGGGACGCCGCGCCCGATGGAGGGGCAGGCGCTCAAGTGGGTGCGCCCCAAGGCCCTGCGCGACCTCGCGATGCCGCCCGCCGACGCGCCGCTGATCCCGTTCCTGGTCGACCTGCTGGATTCCTGACGCCGTCGCGGGCCGCCCTCACAGGGTGAGGATCGCCTCGACGACTTCCTGCACGTCGAGCGCCTCCGCGAAGGTGGCGAGGTGGTGGGGCTCGCCGCGCGCCATGCGGACGACGCCCTCGAGCTGGCGCCGGAGCGTGATCGGCCGCAGCTTCTCGTTCGGGATCGCGTCGGGCTCCGGCTCGAAGCGCCCGTCGGCGCCCCGTCGCTCGGCGATGGCCCAGTCGCGCAGCCGGACGGCGCCCGCGTCGCCCTCCAGCGTCCACGTGTTGTGGTCGTCGGCCGCGACGCCCCCGACCCGGCCTGTCAGGGTGACGGGGATCCCGCCCGCCGTGAGCGTCACGTCGATCGCGCGCTCGGACCGGCCCGGTTCCGGGAAGGCGATCCGTCCGGCGAGCCCGGCGAGCGGGCCGAGCTGGCGGCGGGCCAGGAACAGGAAGTGCGAGACTACCTCGCGGGTGAAGCCGCCCTCGCCCCGCGCGTCGAGCCAGCGGGCGGCGTCGGCCTGCCAGGGCCGGGGCCAGCGGGCGAACGCCACCGCGACGGTGAGCGCCCGGGGCGTGCCGACCGCGCCGGCCGCGATCCAGCGCTCGAGCGTCGCCACGCCCGGCGACGAGGCGAACGGGAAATTGACCGCGCCCGCGCCCCTCGCCTCCGCCACGAAGGCGCGGGCATCGGCGCGATCGATGGCCAGCGGCTTCTCGCAGAAGACGCTCCGGCCGGCCGCTAGGGCGGCGCGGGCGTAGCCGAGATGCGAGGCGGGCGGCGAGGCGACGTAGACGCAGTCGCTCGCCGCCACGACGGCGGCGGAATCGGCCACCCGCGGCACCGCCGGGAAGGCCGCGCCGATCCGGTCCAGGGCCGCCGGGGCCGGATCCCAGATCGCCGCGACCCGCACGGGCGAGTCCGCCGCCCCGTGGATCGCGCCGAGCAGGCGCTCGGCCATGATTCCCGCGCCGATGATCCCGATGGTGAGCGGTGCGTCGGAGGTCGGCATGCGGGGATCCGTGCGGCTTCTGGCGTCTGACGGGCCGCGGGGCGCGGCCCGTCGCAGGCTTTAGGAGCCCGAACCGGCGCGGGGAAGGCCGCCGGCCAACGCGACCCGGGATCTCAGCCCTGGATGAAGGCGAGCAGGTCGGCGTTAAGCCGGTCCTTGTGGGTGGCGGCCAGCCCGTGCGGGGCGCCCGGATACTCCTTCAGCACGGCGCCCGGTACGAGCTTGACGGCGGCGCGCGCGGCGGCGTCGATCGGCACGATCTGGTCGTCGTCGCCGTGCACGAGCAGGGTCGGCACGTCGATGCGCTTCAGGTCCTCGGTGAAGTCGGTCTCCGAGAAGGCCGCCACGCAGGCGTGCACGTTCCGCAGGCCCGCCATCATGCCCTGCATCCAGAACGTGTCCCGCAGGCCTTGGCTGACCGCGGCGCCGGCGCGGTTCGCGCCGTAGAACGGGCCGCTCAGGTCCTTGAAGAACTGGGACCGGTCGCGCAGGACCGAGTCGCGGATGCCGTCGAACACGTCCCGGGGCAGGCCGCCCGGATTCGCGTCGGTCCGGACCATCTGGGGCGTCACGGCCCCGACCAGCACCGCCTTGGCGATGCGCGCTGTCCCGTGACGCCCGATGGTGCGGGCGACCTCGCCGCCGCCGGTGGAGTGGCCGACCAGGACCGCGTCGCGCAGGTCGAGATCGGCGATCAGCCCGGCGAGGTCGTCCGCGAAGGTGTCCATGTCGTTGCCCGACCAGGACTGCCCCGAGCGACCGTGCCCGCGCCGGTCATGGGCGATGACCCGGAACCCGCGCTCCGCGAGGAACAGCATCTGGTCCTCCCAGGCGTCGCCGTTGAGCGGCCAGCCGTGGCTGAAGACCACCGGCTGTCCGGCGCCCCAGTCCTTGTAGTAGATCTGGGTGCCGTCCTGCGCGGTGAAGTAGGGCATCGTGGTCTCCCGAGGGTCGAGAAGGCAGAGGGTTACGAGGCGGGGGTCGCGCGGAACGAGGAACCGGTCAGGCTCGGCCCTGCCGCGCGTCGAGGCTGAGCGGGCCAGCCCCGAAGGCCGCGACCTGAAGCAAGCCGCCGGCCATGGCGAGGTTCTTCAGGAAGTGGAACATCTGGTTCTGGTCGCCGAGGGCCGCGTGGAAGGTCACCGCGGTGGCCACCGCGAAGAGCGCGAGGGCCAGGGCGACCAGCCGCGTGCGGTAGCCGGCGACGAGCAGCAGCCCGCCGACGACCTCCACGGAGGTCGCCGCCGCGTAGGCGAGCGGCGGCAGCGGCAGGTGGGCGGCCTCGATGGTGGCGAGCGTCGCTGCCGGGGCCGCGAGCTTGCCGGCGCCGCTCACGAGGAAGATCGCGCTCATCAGGAGCCGGCCGGTCACCGGCAGCAGGGCGGTCGCGCTGGAAGAATAGATCGGGGGCATCGTCGAACGCTCCGTCCTGTCGTGCGCGGCCGGCTCAGGCCGCTTCGGGAAGTGCGAGGCCGCGAAGCCAGTTCAGCGCCAGGCCGATATCGGCCTGCGACAGTCCGTGGCCCGTCGGCAGGATCCGGTGCTCGACGCGGGCTCCGGCCGCGGTGAGCTGCTGCGCGAGGCGCCGCGCGTTCTCGGCGGGCACGATCGGGTCCATCGCCCCGGAGAGGATCAGGACCGGCCGGCCGGCGAGATCCGCGGCCGGGGGCTCGGCGAACGGCACCATCGGGCGGATCAGGACCGCGCCCGCCAGGGTCTCCGGCCGCAGCAGCAGCAGCGACGCGGCGATGTTGGCGCCGTTCGAGAAGCCCAGCGCCACCGGCGTCCCGAGCCCGTACCGCGTCCGGGCGGCCGCCACGAAGGCCGCGAGGTCACCGGTGCGGCGGCGCAGGTCCGCCTCGTCGAAGACGCCCTCCGCCAGGCGCCGGAAGAATCGCGGCATGCCGTTCTCGCTGACGGCGCCGCGGGGCGCCAGCAGGGCGGCCTCCGGCGCGACCGTGCGGCCGAGGGGCAGGAGGTCGGTCTCGTCGCCGCCTGTCCCGTGCAGGAGCAGCAGCGGGCGCGCGGTGTCGGGACCGGGCTCGAAGCGGTGGATGAAGCCGGCGGTGTCCTGGGTCATGATGGCCTCACGGGTGACGGGGAGAGGTCCCGCCCCGCGCGGGCGCGGGGCGGGCATGGTGGTGTCGCGGCTCAGGCGACTGCGGGCAGGACCGCCTCGATCTCGGCCCGGTGCGGCTCGAGGCCGGCGGGGAGCTTGAGGGCCTGGCCGAGGGCCTCGATCGGCTCGTCGACCGCGAAGCCGGGCTCGTCGGTGGCGATCTCGAACAGCACGCCGCCGGGCTCGCGGAAGTAGATCGAGCGGAAGTACTGGCGGTCGCGCTGCTCGGTGACGTGGAGCCCCCGCGCCGCGAGCGCCCGGCCCATCGCGGCCTGCGCGGCGTCGTCCGCCGCCCGGAACGCGATGTGGTGGACCGAGCCCGCCCCCGGGCGGCCGGGCAGGAACCCGCCGACGGCCCGCAGGGTGACGAGGCCGCCGAGCTCGGCGCTGCCCGCGAAGCGGATCAGGTTGCCCTCGCGGCCGACCTCCTCCAGCCCGAGCACCTCCGTGAGGATCGCGGCGGTCGCCTCGGCCCTGTCGAGGAGGAGCGTGACGCCGTGCAGGCCGCGGATCGCGTGCTCGGCCGGCACCTCGCTCGACGCCCAGCCCTCCGCGTCGCCGACATCGACGCCCACCAGCGCGAGCATCATGCCGTCCGGATCGCGGAAGCGCAGCGTCGGCGCGCCGAAGACCTGGACCAGCGGCTCGTGGGCCACGCCCTTCTCGATGAGCCGGTGGGTCCACCAGCCGATGGAGGCGCGGGGAACCCGGAAGGCCGTCTCCTGGGTCTCGCCGATCCCGACCCGGCCCGGCGCGGCGTGCTCGACGGGGAAGAAGGTCAGGATCGTGCCGGGCCGCCCGGCCGCGTCGCCGTAGTACAGGTGGTAGGTGCCCGGATCGTCGAAATTGACGGTCTTCTTCACCAGACGCAGCCCGAGGATTCGGGTGTGGAAGTCGAGGTTGCGCAGGGCCGGCCCGGAGAAGGCCGTGACGTGGTGGAGGCCGGTCTGAACCATGGCGATGTCTCCCGACGGAAGGCCGCGGCGGGCGGCCTGTTGCGATGACGGGAATGTGCCCCTTGCCATGGGCGGCGAAAATAGAAACGGTGGAAACCTATCGTTTCCGGATCTGATCGATGAGACTGCCCGATTTCGAGGCCTGGGCCGTGTTCGCCAAGGTGGTGGAGACCGGCTCCTTCGGCCGCGCCGCCACGGAACTGGGCCTGTCGAAGGCCACGGTCTCGAAGGCGGTGAGCCGGCTCGAACTGCGGATCGGCGCCCGCCTGTTCAACCGCACGTCGCGGAAGCTCGCCCTCACCGAGGCCGGGCAGGCCGCCAAGGACGGCGCCGCGCGCATCCTCGCCGAGGGCGAGGCCGCGGAGGCGCTGGCGACGGCGGGCGCCGCGGAGCCGCGCGGGCTGGTGCGGCTCGCGGCGCCGATGACCTTCGGGGTGATGCACGTGGCCCCGATCCTGCCGGCCTTCCTCCGGGAGTACCCGGCCGTCTCGGTGGATCTCCACCTGTCGGACGCGGTCGTCGACCTCGTCGGCGGCGGGTTCGACATCGGGCTGCGCATCGCGGCCCTGCCGGATTCCTCCCTGCGCGCGCGCCGGCTCTGCGAGATCCGCCGCTCGCTGGTCGCCACGCCCGCCTATCTCGACCGGCACGGCCGGCCCGAGCACCCGGACGACCTCGTCCACCACACCTGCCTCGGCTACGCCTACCTGCCGACGCCGGACCGCTGGCGCTTCGTGGACGGGAGCGGCGCAGAGGCCGTCGTCGTGCCGGCGGGCCAGCTCCGGGCGAACAACGCCGAGGCGCTGGCGCCGGCGCTGCGGGCCGGCCTCGGACTCGCCCTGCAGCCCGACTTCATGATCTGGGACGACCTCGAAGCCGGGCGCCTCGAGCGGGTGCTGCCGGCCTGGTCGCCGCCGCCGATCGCCCTGCACCTCGTCACGCCGCCGGGCGATCCGCGGCCGGCGCGGGTGACGGCGCTGATCGCCCATCTCGCCCAGACCCTCGGCCAAGCGCCCTGGGCCGCGCCGCCGCTCCGGCACGATCCGGCGGACCGGTGAATCGCGGCCGGCGCGCGCGATCCGGGCACGTCATTCACTTGGATCAATGCCGTATTCACGAACGTGCGTTACCGGCGGGCCTGGCGCCTTGCCGGCGACGGCCTGTTCCTTGCTGATACATCTGTCGGAGAACGCCCGAGACTTGTCGCCCTGTTGCGACTCTCGGCCAAGCAAACTTCAAGTTTCCCCAGGACAATCTGGCATTGGACAGCGGCGCGTTTTCCGGGCAGTAAGGTGCCTTGTATAAATGTATACGTTTTCTCCGAGGCGTTGATGTCCCCTGCGTTCCCCGGACGTCCCGCACCCGACCGACTGCGGCACAAGACCGTGGCGGCGGCCGTCGCGGACTCGCTCCGCGAGCAGATCCTGAACGGTGAACTGCCGCCGGGGGTGCAACTGCGCCAGGACGCCCTGGCGGAGGAATTCGGGATCAGCCGGATCCCGGTGCGCGAGGCCCTGCTGCAGCTGGAAGCCAGCAAGCTCGTGCGGATCGTGCCGCACCGCGGGGCGGTCGTGACGGGCCTCTCGCTGCAGGAGGTGGAAGACATCTTCCAGCTGCGCGTCCAGCTCGAGCCGGAACTGCTCCTGCTCTCGGTCCCGCACCTGACCCCCGACGACATCCGCGATCTCGACGCCCTCTCGAAGGAGTACGGCGCGGCGCTGGAGACCGGTCAGGTCCTCCGGTGGGGCGACCTGAACAGCCGCTTCCACCTCGACCTGATCCGGCACGCCGGCCGGCCGCGGTCGCTGGCGATCGTCTCGGCGCTGCTGCAGGATTGCGAGCGGCCGACGCGGCTGCAGATCGCGACCTCCGAGGACGCGACCCGCGCGGTCAGCGAGCACGCGCAGATCCTGGCCCTGTGCGAGGACCGCGCGTTCGAGGCGGCGGCCGCGTGCCTGCGGCGCCACATCGAGCATGTCGGCGCCTCGCTCATCGCCCTCTATCGGGGCGCGCTCGCCGAGGCCTGATCGGCCGCGAGGCGGCTCAGTCCGACTTGGCCGACCGGCCGCCGATCCGGCCCGGCAGGCGGGTCAGGCGATCCTTCATCTCCAGGACCTTCTGGACCTTCGAGCCGAGCGTCAGGAGCTGGACGAGGCGCTCGGTGTCGAGGCGGCGCACGTCCGCGTACCAGCCGGCGAACAGCTCGAAGAGGTCGTGCATCTCCCGCAGGCGCGCCTGGGCGTGCCGCTCCTCCTCGGTCGCTGGCTCCTGCATCAGGAGCTCGCGCAGGAGGGTCAAGGTCGGGTCGACCTCGCGCTTCTTGCGCTCCTCGACCAGCGTGCGGACGATCTGCCAGATGTCCTCGGGCGTCGTGAAGTAGTCGCGCCGGTCGCCGGGCCGGTGCTGGAGCCGGACGAGGTTCCAGGCCTGGAGCTCCTTCAGGCCCATGCTGACGTTGGAGCGCGACACGCCGAGCCGCTCGACGATCTCGTCGGCGTTGAGCGGCCGCTCGGCCACGAACAGCAGGGCGTAGATCTGCCCCACGGTCCGGTTGATGCCCCAGCGCGAGCCCATCTCGCCGAAATGCAGCACGAAGGTCTGGACGAGCGGGGGCAGCTGCACGGCAGGGATCCGACGCGGCGAGAGGTCAGGCGGGCGCCCCCCGGTCTATCAGCTCTTGAGCCAATACCGCAGGACCGTCGCGACGAAGCCGAGGCCGACGATGCTGGAGGCCCAGAGCCCCGCGAACCACGCGAGGCGCTTCCAGAGGGGCTGTGCTGCTGCGGGTGCCATCAGTGATATCCGTGCGCGTCGACCTTGCCGCGGAAGACCCAGTACGCGTACGCGGTGTAGGCCAGTATGATCGGGATCAAAACCGAGGCGCCGGCCAGCAGGAAGATCTGGCTCGCCTCGGGCGCGGCCGCCTGCCAGATCGTGATCCGGCCCGGCACGATGTCGGGGAAGATGCTGATGCCGAGCCCCAGGAAGGTCAGGGCGAACAGCCCCAGTGCGATCAGGAAGGGCGCCCGCTCGGCGCCGCCCCGCAGGGTGCGCCACAGGGCGTAGGCCGCGAGCGCCACGAGCAGCGGCACCTGCGCGGTGACGAGCACGTTCGGCATCGCCAGCCAGCGCTCGTAGTAGCGGCCCTGGAGGAACGGCGTCACCGCGCTGACGAGGGCGATGGCCGCCACCGTCGCCGCGGTGAGGCGCAGGGCCAGGCGCCGGGCCCGCAGCTGGAGCAGGCCCTCGGTGCGCATCACCAGCCACGTCGCCCCGAGCAGCGCGTAGGCCACGACGAGGCTCGCGCCGACGAGGAGGCTGAAGGGCGTGAGCCAGTCCCACCAGCCGCCGGCATAGGCCCGCCCCTCGACCGCGATGCCCTGCAGGAGCGCGCCCAGGGTGATGCCCTGGGCGAGGGCCGCCACCAGCGAGCCGCCCGCGAAGGCCACGTCCCAGGCGGCGCGGTGGCGGGGATCGCGCCAGCGGAACTCGAAGGCGACGCCGCGGAAGATCAGCCCGAGCAGCATCGCGATGATCGGCGCGTAGAGCGCCGGCAGGATCACCGCGTAGGCCAGCGGGAAGACGGCGAACAGGCCGCCGCCGCCGAGCACCAGCCAGGTCTCGTTGCCGTCCCAGACGGGGGCGACCGAGTTCATGGCGGTGTCGCGCTCCGTGCCCGGCCGCAGGACCGGAAACAGGAGGCCGATGCCGAGATCGAAGCCGTCCATGACGATGTAGGCGAAGACCGCGAAGGCGATCACGAGCGCCCAGACCACCGTGAGATCGACGCTGTAGGCCATGGGTCCCTCACTCGGCCGGCTGGAGGTGGCGGTCGGGATCGATCGCCGGGGCGGGCGTGATGCCCGCCGTCCGGATCGGCGCGCCGGGCTCGATCCCGCTCTCGCCGGCATGCGGGGGCTGGCCCATCAGGCGCAGCATGTAGCCGGTGCCCATGGCGAAGACCGCGAAGTAGATCACCACGAAGGCGGTGAGCGAGGCCGCCACCGCCGGCGCGTGCAGCGGCGAGGCCGACTGCGCCGTGCGCAGCAGGCCGTAGACCGTGTAGGGCTGGCGCCCGACCTCAGTGGTGATCCAGCCGGCCAGCACCGCCACGAAGCCCGCCGGGCCCATGGCCACCGCGAAGCGGTGCAGGGGGCGCCACGCGTAGAGGGTGCCGCGCCAGCGGGCGAGGAGGCTGAGGGCGCCCAGGAGCAGCATCAGCATGCCGAGGCCGACCATGATGCGGAACGACCAGAACACGATCGGCACGGGCGGCCATTCCGACCGCGGCAGGCTGTCGAGCCCCTTCAGGGGCGCGTCGAGGGCGTGCTTCAGCACCAGCGAGGACAGCTTCGGGATCTCGACCGCGTAGCGCACGGTGCCGGCCTCCTGGTCGGGCAGGCCGAACAGCACCAGCGGCGCGCCGTCCGGGTGACTCTGGAAGTGCCCCTCCATGGCCATGACCTTGGCGGGCTGGTGCTCCAGCGTGTTGAGGCCGTGCGCGTCGCCCGCGAGGATCTGGACCGGCGCGACCAGGGCGGCCATCCACATCGCCATCGAGAACATCGTCCGGGCGGCCGGGTTGGCCCGGTCGCGCAGCAGGTGCCACGCGCCGACCGCGCCCACCACCAGGGCCGTCGTCAGGTAGGCGGCCAGCACCATGTGCACGAGGCGGTACGGGAAGGACGGGTTGAACACGATCGCCCACCAGTCCAGCGGCACGAACTGGCCCTCGGCGTTCGTGCCGTAGCCCGCCGGCGTCTGCATCCACGAGTTCACCGCCAGGATCCAGAACGCCGAGAAGCAGGTCCCGACCGCCACCATCAGCGTCGCCGCGAAGTGCAGCCGCGGCCCGACCTTGCGCATCCCGAACAGCATCACGCCGAGAAAGCCCGCCTCCAGGAAGAAGGCCGAGAGCACCTCGTAGGCCATCATCGGTCCCAGCACCGGACCGGTCTTGTCCGAGAAGACCGACCAGTTCGTGCCGAACTGGTAGGACATCACCAGCCCGGACACGACGCCCATCGCGAAGGCGATCGCGAAGATTTTGAGCCAGTACTTGAACAGATCCATGAAGACCTGGCGCCCGGTGGCGAGCCAGAGCCCTTCCAGAACGGCGAGGAAGCTCGCGAGGCCGATCGAGAAAGCCGGGAACACGATGTGGAAGGCGACCGTGAACCCGAACTGGATGCGGGCGAGGATCAAGGGATCGAGGTTGGCGAGCACGTCGTGCCTCCGGCTCTGTGCGCGACTCGGCGTATAGCAATTTCAGAAATTTCTGAATAGTCAAAAGACACTGCACGGCCAGTGCGGTGCCCCGGCCATGCGCCGGCGTCCGGGGTCGATCCGGCCTCGGGGTCTGGACGTCCGCGCCCGAACGCGTCAGGGTCGCCGGATTCCTCACAGGTTGGGACCACGCAGGCCCTGGACGCGCGCCGCGCGACGGGACGCCGCGTCCCGACGCACGGAGAGCACGCGCCGCCATGGCCGACACCCTCGTCTCCGCCGCGCCCGTCGATCTCGCCGCCGCGCTGTCGGCGCGCATCCGCGGCATCGGCACGAGCCAGATCGGCCTCGTGGCGGATCGCGGGCGGGACGACCCGGAGGTGGTGAAGCTGTGGATCGGCGAGGGCGACCTGCCGACGCCGCCCTTCATCGTCGAGGCCGCGCACCGGGCGATGCTCGACGGGCACACCCGCTACACCACGTCGCTGGGGCTGCCGGCGCTGCGGGCGGCGCTCGGCGCCTACCATGCCCGCCACTGGGGCGTGGAGATTCCGCCGGACCGGTTCGGCGTCACGGCGGGCGGCATGAACGCGATCATGCAGGCGGCCCAGGTGCTGCTGGAGCCGGGCGACGAGATGATCATCCCCTCCCCGGCCTGGCCCAACCTCGGCGAGGCGGTCCGCATCGCCGGCGGCGTGCCCGTGACGGTGCCGTACCGCCGCCTGCCGGACGGGCGCTTCGCGCTGCCGCTCGCCGACATCGCGGCGGCGATCACGCCGCGCACCCGGGTGATCATGGTGAACTCGCCCTCGAACCCGACGGGCTGGACCATGCCGCTCGCCGAGATGACGGCCCTGCGCGACCTCGCCCGGGAGCGCGGCCTCTGGATCCTCTCGGACGAGGTCTACGCCCACTTCACTTACGGCAACCGGATCGCGCCGTCCTTCCTGCAGATCTGCACGGAGGACGACCGGCTGATCGTGACCAACACCTTCTCGAAGAACTGGGCGATGACCGGCTGGCGGGCCGGCTGGGTGATCTATCCCCGCGGCCTCGCACCGACCTTCGCCAAGCTCGGGCAGTACAGCACCACCTCGATCCCGACCTTCGTCCAGCACGCCTGCATCGCGGCCCTCGAGGAGGGCGACGGCTTCATCCGGACGATGGTGGACCGCTGCGCCGAGGCCCGGGCGATCCTGGTGGAGGGGCTGTCGCGCCTCCCGGGCGTCACGGTCGCGCCGCCGGACGGAGCCTTCTACCTCATGGCCCGGATGGGCGGCGACGAGCCGAGCCTCGACCTGGCGCTGCGCCTGCTGCGGGAGGCCAAGGTCGGCGTGGCGCCCGGCACCGCCTTCGGACCAGAGGGCGAGGGCCTGGTGCGGATGTGCTTCGCCATCAGCCCGGACCTGGCGCGGGAGGCGGTGCGCCGGCTCGCGGGCGTGCTCGGGACCCGGGCGCCGGCCGCGGCGGCGCACTGAGTCGGGGCGAGCGGCTCAGCGGCCCCAGCGCAGGACCAGCGCGTCGTTCCGCCGGGCGAGCTCGATCAGGCCGGCCCGCGTCGCCGGGTGCAGGGGCTGGATCGGCAGCCGCGCGGTCTCGCTCGCGATCACCCCGCCCTCGGCCATCAGCGCCTTGCAGGCGAGCAGGCCGCACTGCCGGTTCTCGTAGTTGATGAGCGGCAGCCAGCGCGCGTAGGCGTCCATCGCCTCGTCGCGACGCCCGGCCGCGTAGGCGTCGGTGATCTGGCGGATGCCGTCCGGGTAGCCGCCGCCGGTCATCGCACCCGTCGCGCCGGCGTCGAGGTCGGCCATCAGGGTGATCGCCTCCTCGCCGTCCCAGGGGCCCACGACCGCGTCGCCGCCGAGCGCGATCAGCTCGCGGAGCTTGGCCGCGGCGCCCGCGGTCTCGATCTTGAAGTAGGCGACGTTCGCGATCTCCCGGGCCATGCGCGCCAGGAGCGGCGCCGACAGCGGCGTGCCGGCCACCGGCGCGTCCTGGATCATGATCGGGATCGCGATCGCGTCCGAGACCGCGCGGAAGAAGTCGACGATGCCGAGCTCCGGCACCCGTATCGTGGCGCCGTGATAGGGCGGCATGACCATCACCATCGCGGCGCCGGCCTCCTGGGCGCGGCGCGAGCGCTCGGCGCAGACCTGCGTGGCGAAGTGCGTCGTCGTCACGATCACCGGAACGCGGCCGGCCACGTGCTCCAGCACGGCGTGCATCACCCGCTCGCGCTCGTCGTCGGTGAGGACGAACTGCTCGGAGAAGTTGGCCAGGATGCACAGGCCCTGGCTGCCGGCGTCGATCATGAAGTCGACGGCCCGGCGCTGCCCGTCGAGGTCGAGGGCGCCCGACGCGTCGAAGACCGTGGGGGCGACCGGGAAGACGCCGCGATAGGCGGGGACGGACGAGGTCATGCGCGGTCCTTCTGCCGGGATCGCGCATCCCGGCGGATGACCGTGTCCGCGGGCGGGATCCGGCCGCCTCTTAGCACGCGGCCGCGATCCTGGCGCGTTCGGGGCGCGCAACGCGCTGTCGACAAGCCCACCGGCTTTCCTGTACGGCCGAGATCTTCTTTGCTTTGTCCATCGACAGCCGAGATCAGGCGCGGCGGCCGCACGAGAACGGCGTTTTCTTTTCGGAGCTACTGTAATGCGATTCTTCTCTGCGAGCCGCGTCGCGGCGCTCGTCGTGGCGACGCTCCTCGGCGCAATCGCCGGCGCGCCCGCGCGGGCCGACGATCTCGACGCGATTCGCGCCGCCAAGACCCTGCGGATCGGCACCGAGGGCACCTACGCGCCCTTCACGTTCCACGACGCGTCCGGGCAGCTCGTCGGCTTCGACGTCGAGATCGGCCGCAAGGTCGCCGAGCAGCTGGGCGTCACGCCGCAATTCCTCGAGGGCAAGTGGGACGGGCTGATCGCCGGGCTCGACGGCAAGCGCTACGACGTGGTGATCAACCAGGTCGGCATCACCAAGGAGCGGCAGGCGAAGTTCGACTTCTCCGAGCCCTACATCCGCGCGCGGGCCGTGCTGATCACCCGGGCGGACCGGTCCGACATCAAGTCCTTCGCGGATCTCAAGGGCAAGAAGGCCGCCCAGAGCCTCTCCAGCAACTTCGCGCGCCTCGCCGAGCAGTCCGGCGCCGAGCTCGTCGGGACGGACGGCTTCGACCAGTCGGTCCAGCTCGTCCTCACCGGCCGCGCCGACGCCACCGTCAACGACAGCCTGTCGTTCCTGGACTTCCACAAGCAGAAGCCGAACGCCCCCTTGAAGATCGCCGCCGAGCAGGCCGACGCGGACGCCTCCGGGATCATCATGCGCAAGAACAACCCGGCGCTGAAGGCGGCGATCGACAAGGCGCTGGAGGCGATCAAGGCCGACGGCAGCTACGCGGCGATCGCCCAGAAGTACTTCGGGGCCGACGTCTCCAAGTAGACCGTCCGCAGAGGGCCCGCCCGGACGAGTCCCGCCCGGGCGCCGCCTCGTACAGCCCCACGCTTCGATCGCCCGGTAGGAGACGCCGCCCCGTGCCGCACTGGCTCGACCTCATGCTCCAGTCGCTGGGGCCGCTGCTCGCGGCCGGCCTGCGCTTCACCGTGCCGCTGACGCTCATCACCTTCGTGCTGGGCCTCGCGCTGGGGCTCGGGACCGCCCTCGTGCGCCTGTTCGCGCCCCGGCCCCTGGCGGCCCTGGCGTGGTTCTACGTGTGGATCTTCCGGGGCACGCCGCTCCTCGTGCAGCTGTTCGTGATCTTCTACGGCCTGCCGAGCGCCGGCATCCTGATCGACGCCTTCCCAGCCGCCGTGATCGGGTTCACCCTCAACGTCGGCGCCTACACGTCGGAGATCGTCCGCGCCGCCATCGCCTCCATCCCGAAGGGGCAGTGGGAGGCGGCCTACGCCACCGGCATGACGCCGGTCCAGGCCCTGCGCCGCACGATCCTGCCCCAGGCGGCGCGGGTGGCGGTGCCGTCGCTGGCCAACTCCTTCATCGCCCTGGTGAAGGACACCTCGCTCGCGGCCGCCATCACGGTCCCGGAGCTGTTCCAGGCGGCCCAGCGCATCGTCGCCGTCACCTACGAGCCGCTGATCCTCTACATCGAGGTGGCGCTGATCTACCTCGTCCTGTCGACGCTGCTGTCCTGGCTCCAGACGCTGCTGGAGCGGCGCCTCGGGCGCTACGGCGGCTACCTGGAGGCCCGCGCGTGATCGCCCTGTCGGCCATCGAGAAGCGGTTCGGCGACAACCCGGTCCTGCGCGGCGTCGACCTCGCGGTGCCGGAGGGGCGGGTCACGGCGCTGATCGGCCCCTCGGGCTCGGGCAAGTCGACGCTCCTGCGCTGCGCGAACCTGCTGGAGGTCCCGCAGGCCGGGACGCTGACCCTCGGCGACATACGCCTCACCTTCCGGCCCGGCAGCCCGCCGGCGCGGCGGGACGTGCTCGCCGTGCGCCGGCAGACCGGCATGGTGTTCCAGAATTTCCAGCTCTTCCCCCACCGGACCGTGATGGAGAACGTCACCGAGGGGCTCGTCACCGTCGGCAAGTGGCCGCAGGACCGGGCGCGGGCGCGCGCCCTGGAGCTGCTGGAGCGCGTCGGCCTCGCCCACAAGGCCGCGGACTGGCCCGCCAGCCTGTCGGGCGGCCAGCAGCAGCGGGTGGCGATCGCCCGGGCGCTGGCCCCGTCCCCGCGCCTGCTGCTCTGCGACGAGCCGACCTCGGCCCTCGACCCGGAACTCGCCGCCGAGGTGGTGGACGTGCTCGCCGGCCTCGCGAACGCGGGCACAACCATGCTGATGGCGACCCACGACCTGCGCCTCGCGCGGCGCGTCGCCGACACGGTGGTGTTCCTGGAAGGGGGGCATATCGTCGAGCAGGGCGCGGCCGCCGACGTCTTCGCCCGGCCGGCCGACCCGCGCACCCGCCGGTTCGTCCGGACGCTGCTCGGCGAGGCGGCCGAAGGGGCGTGAGAAGGGGCCTACGGAACGGGCCGGGACGCGGGATTCAGCGCGTCAGGCAGCGGAGCGTGAGAAGATCCTCGACGGTGAGCGCGGTCCCGAAGACCAGGGGCCGCCAGGCCGGCAGGGTGGCGAGGATCAGGCCGGCCGCCAGGGCGAGCCAGGGCAGGAGTGGGCGCAGGCCGGGACCGGCGGCCCTCACGCGGGATCCCGCGCCAGCGACGCCTCCTCGCCCTTACCGACCACCACGAGGCCCAGGCCCGCGGCCAGCATGGCGCCGCCCCAGAGCAGGAAGCCGATGTCCCAGTAGAGCCACTGCTCCGGCGGTGCCCGCTCGTTGACGTGGTGCACGCCGAGGATCTCGTGGTCGATCAGGCCCTCGACGAGATTGAACAGGCCCCAGCCGATCAGGAGCGACCCGGCGAGCAGCTTGCTGGACCAGTAGAGGTGCGTGCGGTGCGCGGCGCGCCAGAGGAGGAACAGCCCGAGGACCACGAAGACGTAGGTCGCGCTGTGGAAGAGGCCGTCCCAGCGGGTGTTCAGCTCGAGGTTCGGGATCGTGTCGATCGGGTACCAGCTGCTCAGCATGTGGTGCCATTGCAGGATCTGGTGCAGCACGATCCCGTCGAAGAAGCCGCCGAGGCCGAGCCCGAACAGGATGCCGGCGCTCACGGGGAAAACGCGCTCCCGGGTGTCGGCCGCTCTGTCAGCCGCTCTGTCAGCCGCTCTGTCAGCCGCTCTGTCAGCCGCTCTCTCAGCCGCTCTCATGCGCAACTCCGGCGTGGCGGAGGCCGCGGCCGCGCGGGCGACGGCGTCCTGCGGGGAACCCACCCGGGGCGCCGGCGGATCCGTCACGCCTCCCGCGGGACCGCTTCCGGTCGCGAGACCATCCGCAGGTAGACGGCGAGTCCCGCCAGGAAGACCGCGAGGCCGAGCCCGGTGGCGTAGGGCGCGAAATCCTTGCCGGCCACGGCGATCGCCGCGCTGTGGCCCGCCAGGAGGTCGGTGCCGGCGAGCAGCACGCCCACGAAGCTCTCGCCGACGAGGAACCCGGACGCGAGGAGGACACCCCGGCGGCGGGCGGTGCCGACCGCCCTGTCGGCCTTCGCGTCGCCCTTCGCGCCGACCCGGGCGCGCAGCCGGCGCTCGGCGACCCAGCCGAGGATGCCGCCGATGGCGATCGTCATCTCCACCGAGAGCGGCAGGTACATGCCGATGCCGACCGTCAGGGCCGGGAAGGTGAGGTCGCGCCGCTTCAGCCACGTCTCGGCCGCCACCAGGACCACCCCGAGCCCGGCGCCGATCAGCACCATGGTCCAGGGCAACTCGCCATGCGTGATGCCGTTGGCGATCTGGGTCATCAGGGCCGCCTGGGGCGCCGGCATGGCACTCCCCGCGTCCTGCCCGTCCCGCGCGGGGGCACCGACGAAGCCGTAGGCCTCGTAGAGCAGCGACAGGAGCGGGGCGATGACCACGGCGCCGACCCCGACGCCGAGGATGAGCGCGACCTGCTGGTGCCAGGGCGTGGCGCCCAGCACCTGCCCGGTCTTCAGGTCCTGCAGGTTGTCGTTGGCGATCGACGAGGTGGTGATGATGACCGACGTCAGCAGCAGCGCCATGCCGGTGACGAACCGGTCTCCCTCGGGCCCGGCGGAATGCCCCAGGACCAGGGGCAGGAGCAGCGCGGTCGCCATCGTGGTCAGGATGCCGATCCCCGAGATCGGGCTCGACGAGGAGCCCAGCAGGCCCGCGAGGTAGCCGCAGGCCGCCGCCATCAGGAAGCCGAACAGGACGGTGAACAGGGTGGCGGCCACCACCAGCACGATCGTCAGGCCGCCGAGGTCGGCGGCCCCGGCGAAGGCCCAGAACAGCAGCGCGAGCGGCACGCACAGGCCCAGGGTCGCGGCGGCCACCCAGGTGATCGGCAGGTCGCGGTCCTCGCGCGGGTGATCCTTGCCGAGACCGCCGCTGCCCGACAGGGCGGCGCGGATGCTCCCGAGGATCGGGCGCGCCAGCGAGCCCACGGTCCAGAGCCCGCCCACCGCGATGATCCCGGCGCCCATGAGGCGCACTTGGCCCGACCAGACCGCCTCGGCGGCCGCGCCCGCCGACTTGGCGGGATCGGGCGACAGGGCGGTGAGAATCGGGACCGCGATCCCCCAGGCGATCAGGACGCCGGTCAGCAGCGCGAGGCAGGCGCCGATGCCCACGAGGTAGCCGACGCCGACCAGCGCCAGCGAGAAGCCGGTCCCGGTGCGGAACACCGCGCCGCCGAGGCTGACCGCGCCGTTGAGCCCCTCGCCCAGGACCTTCAGCCCCGTGGTGGCGAGCCCGATCGTCCCGGCGGCCGCGGCGGCCCCGAGCAGGTCCCGCAGGCCGTGGCCGCCCTGCTCCTCGTGGCCGGTCCTGAGCACCTCCGCGGCGGCGATGCCCTCGGGATAGGGGAGATCGCTGCCCGACACGAGCGCGCGGCGGAGCGGGATCGAGAAGGCGACGCCGAGCAGGCCGCCCAGCAGGCAGACCGCCGTAGTCTGCCAGAACGGGAAGCCGTGCCAGTGGCCGACGAGGACGAGCCCGGGAAGCGCCAGGATGACGTTGCACAGGGTGCCGGCCGCCGAGGCCTGCGTCTGCACGATGTTGTTCTCGAGGATGCCGGCGCCGCCCATCAGCCGGAACGCGCCCATCGAGATCATCGCGGCCGGGATCGAGGACGAGAACGTCATCCCGGTCTTCAGGCCCATGTAGAGGTTGGCGGCCATGAACACGACCGTGATGGCCGCGCCGAGCGCGATCCCCCGCAGGGTCAGCTCGGCCTGACGGTCCTGCGTCGTCGGCGTGATCGTCGGGCTGCGGGCGTCCATCGTCCACTCGGGCTGCCACAGGCACAGCACGCGAGGGGCCGGAAACGTTCCCGCGCCGCGCCCGGCCCGCCCGGCCTCACCCTGCCCCGCCCCGCCCTGGGGCGATGTGTCCCGGCGCCGACCGGGCCTGTGATGCAGTCACCCGGCGCGGCGGCGGGTTTGGCAGCAGACCGCCCCGTCCGGGTGCGATCCGCTCCTCGTCGGGAAGGCGCCGCCTTGTCCAAGTGGTATCTCTACGGCATCGCCCTCGTGGCCGGCGTCGCGAACGCCATCGAGCCGGGCCAGAACGCCACGCTGGCGAAGGTCACAGGGCAGCCGATGCTGGCCGGCCTGTTCTGCTTCGGCCTCGCGATCGCCTGCTTCCTCGCCGCGATGGCCGTCGCCCGGCTGCGCGGCCGCTCCCAGGCCGAAGCGGCCACGCCCGTGCCCTGGTGGGCTTGGCCGGGCGGCGTGCTCGGGGCGGCGGTCGTCCTGGCGCAGCTCTACATCTCCGAGAAAGTCGGCGCGGCGCCGTTCCTGGGCTGCGTGATCACCGCGGGCGTGGTCGGCTCGATCCTCCTCGACCATCACGGCCTCGTGGGCTTCGCGCGCCACCGCGCCGGGCGCTGGCGCATCCTCGGCGGCGCGCTGATGGTCGCGGGCGTCGCCCTCGTGGCGGCGTTCTGACGGGACCGTCGATCCGCCGACCGCCTCCCATCCTCAGGATCCCAGCATGCTCTTCCTGTACGGCTTCGCGCTGCTCGCGGGCATCGCCACCGCGATCGAACCGGGCCAGAACGCGGGCCTCGCCAAGTCCCTCGCGCGGCCGCTGCTCGCCGGCGTGGTGAGCCTCGTCGTCAGCGTCGCGGCGATCTGCGTCGCCATGCTGGTGACGGGGCAGTACGGGTGGCCGACGCTGGACCGCCTCGCGCAGGTGCCCTGGTGGGCATGGCTCGGCGGCGTGATGAGCGCGGGCCTGACGATGGCGCAGCTCTCCGTCTCCGCGCGGATCGGGGCGGCCACCTTTCTCGGACTGATCGTGACGGCGGGCGTCGTCACGTCGATCCTGCTCGACCATTTCGGCCTCGTGGGCTTCAAGGTCCACGAGGCCGGCCTGTGGCGCATCCTCGGCGGCGCCCTGATGATCGGCGGCGTGGCGCTGGTCGCCCGGTTCTGAGGCCCGCCCCGGCGGATCAGATCGTCCAGCCGCCGTCGATCACGACGGCCTGGCCGGTCGTGTAGGTCGCGCCCGCGAGGTAGACGGCGAGGTCGGCGATCTCCTCGGGCGTGCCGAGCCGGCCGATCGGCTGGCGCGCGATGAAGGCCGCGCGGGTCTGCTCGTAGTCGCCCTGCTGGCGGATGCGCTCCTGCAGCGACGGGCTCTCCACCGTGCCGGGGCAGATGGCGTTGCAGCGGATGTTGTGGCCGACATAGTCGGCGGCCACCGCCTTGGTCAGGCCGATCACCGCCGCCTTCGTCACCCCGTAGGCGAAGCGGTTGGGCACGCCCTTCACCGAGGAGGCCACCGAGGCCATGTTGACGATGGCGCCGTCGCGGCGCTCCAGCATGCCGGGCAGGACCGCCCGGATCGTGCGGATCATCGCCTTGACGTTGAGGTCGAGGGCGAAGTCGAGCTCGTCGTCGCGCATCTCCAGGATGGTGCCGGCGTGGACGGTGCCGGCGCAGTTGAACAGGATGTCGACCGCGCCGATGCGCGCGACCAGGGCCCCGACCGCCTCCGCGTCCAGCACGTCGAGGGTCGCGGTGCTCAGGCTGTCGGCGCGCAGGTCGGCGAGGGCGTCCGCGTTGATGTCGGTGGCGTGGACCCGCGCCCCGGCGCGGGCGAAGGCGAGCGCGCTGGCGCGCCCGATCCCCTGACCCGCCGCCGTGACCAGGACCGTCTTTCCGGAAAGATCTGTCATTGCTCGCTCCAGCAGGCTGCGCGGCGCCGCGCGGGCGTCCGGACCGGGCCGCGCCCGGCGGGGCCGCCGATCAGGTCCGGTGGGCCCGGCCGAGCGGCCCAACCTTGTAGGTTCTGACCGCGCCGGTCTCCAGGCCCGATCGCGTCGGATCCGCGGCCGCTGTTCCGGCGTTCTCCCGGCGTCACCGTACCTAAGGAGGATCGCCGTGGGGCTCGCCGCCTTCGTCTTCTTCGTCGTCCCGTGGATGGCCGTCGCGATCTGGATGTCGATGCGGCCGTCCGGCGCGCGCCTCGGCACTCCGTCCGCCCCCTGGCGCCCGCTGACGGATTACCCGCCGCCGGCCCGGGACCAGCGGCAGGCCGGCGAGACGCGGAGCATGGAGTCGGGCTCCGCCCACGACGGCAAGCACGCGCCGATCGAGGCCGTCTAGCGCGCCCGCCGCCGGATTAACTACTGGCCCGGCGCGCGCGAGCGTGTCGGGAGAAGAGTTCCGCGCCGGGTCAGGCCTCCGCCTGCAGCAGGTGGAGGTTGAAATCTCCGCCGTCCCCCGTCCACAGGGCGCGGGGCTGCCAGCCGCTCTCGGCCGCGAGCGCCCGGAAGGCGTCCGCCGGGTACTTGTGCGACGTGTCGGTCCGGACGCTCTCCCCCGCCGCGAACGCGATGGTCCGGTCGCCCAGCCGGTAGCTCGCCGGCCGGGTCGCGACGAGGTGGGCCTCGACCCGCAGCGGGTCCGGGCAGATCCGCACGGCGTGCCGAAAATTGTCGCTGTCGAAATCGGCGCCGAGTTCCCGGTTCAGCCGCGTCAGGATGTTGCGGTGGAACGCGGCCATGAGGCCGTCGGCGCGCCCGTAGGCGCGCTGCAGGCGGTCCGGGTCGGCGGTGCCGTCCGCGCCGACGAGGAAGAGGCTCGGCCCGAGCGTGGCGCGCGCGCGCTCGAGGAACTGCCGGGCCCCGCGCGGGTCGAAGTTACCGATGCTCGTTCCCGGATAGAAGCCCAGGATGCCCCCCGGCCCGGCACCTCGCGGCAGCTGGACCGGCTGCGAGTAGTCGGCACAGACCGGGATCATCGGGATGCCGGGGTAATCGGCGGCCAGCCGCCGGATCGCGGCCTCCAGGTACGCCCCGGAGATGTCGATCGCCACGTAGGCCGCCGGTTCGGGCAGCGCGTCGAGGAGCGTGCGGATCTTGCGGCTCGCGCCGCTGCCGAACTCGACGACGGTCACCCCCGGCGTCACCCGGCGCGCCACGTCGGCGGCGACCTGCGGCAGGACGGTCATCTCCTGCGCGGTCGGGTAGTAGTCGGCGCTGTGGCAAATCCTGTCGAACAGGTCCGAGCCGGTCTCGTCCCAGAGATACTTTCCCGGCAGCGTCTTCGGCTCGGCGGAGAGGCCCGCGAGGGCGTCCCGGAGGAAGGTGTCGGTCGAGCTGTCGGTCGAGCTGTCGGTCGAGCTGTCGGTCATGGCCGGGTCACCGGGCGCGTGGCGGTCAGGACGACGAGGGCGAGCCGCTCGACCGCGTCGTAGGCGGGCGTCGCGAGTTCCTCGCCGTACGCGTCCGGATCGAACTCGCGGTAGGTCCAGTCCAGCCCGGCCCGGTCGCAGAGGTCGGCCACGGCGTCGCGGAACGGGTCCTCGCCGTCGACGATCGCCGCGCCGGTGAACAGGACGAGGCTGCCGCCGGGCGCGAGCCGCCCGGCCGCCTGCTCGGCCACCGCGAGCGGCAGCCCGGCCCCGAGGGGGCCGCCGCCGTGCCGGTAGGCCCGCTCCGCCGTGTCGATCATGAAGGGCGGGTTCGACACGATGAGGTCGAACGGGCCCTCGACGTCGCGCAGCAGGTCGCTGCGGCGGACATCGACCCCGTCGGTCCCGGCGAGCCGGGCGTTGACGCGCGCCGCCCGCATGGCCGCCGGGTTGATGTCGACGAGCACCACCTCGGCGCCCGGCGCCCTCTTGGCGACGCAGATCCCGCCCGCGCCCGAGCCGCAGCCGATATCGACCGCGCGGCGCACCGGCCGCGACCGCGCCTCGAGATGCGCGATCACCGCCGCGGCGAAACGCGCCGTGTCGGGCCCGAAGAACACCGCGTCGGCCCCGCTCGGAGGATACGCGGAATGGGCGAACAGCTCGCCGTCGAGACTGGAGACGCGCAGCGTCGGCCGCAGCAGCGGGCCGTCCTCGAGCACAGCGCCGGCCGCCCGCATCAGGCGCAGGATCGGCTCCGGGACCAGGTCGACGCGGAACGGCCGGCTCCAACCGAACACATCGCGCAGGCTGCGCGCCTCGGCGTGCCGCGGCCGGGCGTTGACGTGGGCGTGGGTGGCCGGAGTCACGGTGGTGAAGGTGTAGCCGGTCTCGCGCAGGGCGCGCGCCAGCGCCAGCACCGCCTCCTCGTCCTCGGGAAACGGAGCGGCAATCGGAACGGAACGCGTCATCGGTCGGCCCTCAGCTGTCCATCCGGCGCATCACGAAGGCGCCCGACGGCCGACCGGCGGCGACCTGCCGGGCGTCCCCGGTCGAACAGCACCGCGAAGCTCCGGAACAGGCCCGGCTGCGCGCGGTACCGCGCCGTACCGACAGAGGAAGGCGAGCAGGGCCAGGTAGATGCGGGCGTCGTCCAGGCCCGATGAAGTCCCGGAACCGCGCGGCGACGGGATGGTGATCGTCATACGTGGGAAGCTGCATCGGAGCGTCGGTTCACACCACCGGTAGCCGGCGCGCGCACCCCCGCCCGACCGGCCGCGGTGTCGTCCCGACTCGAATGCCCGGAGAACCGGAAGCCGCAGGCATTGTTCCCTGCGCAATACGCGCGGATCGGCCCCTGATCTATGTTAATCCCGGAGTTTAAATATCTTGTTTTAATTGAATACTCTCATGATGCCGATCGACACACGGAATGACCGATGATCGGGCCCACGGATATGCGGGCACGGCGGGTCGCCGCGCGGGACCGCGGTGCGGCCGCGCGGCCACGCTCGCCGGGTCGCGATCGTCGCCGGAGGCGGCGTTAACCATCCGATTACCGGGCGATCCTAGCGCGATCGACTGAAACGGCGCCCTTGCGCCGGCCGGTCGCGCACGATGAACGCCGCATCATTCCTGTATTCCTGGTCCGCCGCCGCCGCGACGCACCTCGATCTGTTCGGGTCGCTGGGCCTGATCCTGGGCTTTACTGCGGGGGTGATGCCGCGGCGCGCCTGGATCCTCGCGGCCTCGGCGGCCTGTGCCGCCTGCTTCGGCGCGCATTACCTGACGCTCGGGGCGCTCACCGGGACGGCGATGTGCGCCATCTCGGTGCTGCAGAGCCTCGTCTCCCTCCGCTGCGTCGGCGCGCCCGGCCGGGGCGGCTGGGTGCCGCCCGTCTTCGCCGCGAGCACCCTCGCGGCGGCGTGCCTGACGGCGGCCACGTGGAACGGCTGGCCGTCGGCCTGCGCGGCCGCGGGCTCGCTGCTCGACACCGGCGCGCGGCTCCAGGCGGCGCCGCAGGCGATGCGGCAGCTCTTCCTCGGCGCCTCCCTGTGCTGGGCCGGGCACAATCTCCTGGTCGGCTCGGTCTTCGGACTGACCTGCGACGTGCTGACGATCCTCGGTCTCGCGATCGCGCTGCTGCGCGCCGCCCCGGTCCAGCCGATGGAGCCGGTCGCGCCCGACTGCGCGCGGGCGTGAGACGCCCCGGGCCTGCGGCGATCGATCCGGGAAACCCGCCGCGGCCCCGCCGTTGCACGGGAGCGGGCGCGTGACGTCCCGCAGCCGAGGAAGAGAGCGGGATTTGCCGGACGCGACCTATCCACCCCTCGACGTGCTCAAGCCAGTGGCCGAGGGCGTCTGGATCGTCGACAGCGGGCCGCTCCGCGCCCTCGGCATCCCCCTGCCCGTCCGGATGACCGTCGTCCGTCTCGGGGACGGATCGGTCTGGCTGCACTCCCCCACGCGCTACGACGCGGGCCTGCACCGCGCGATCGCCGCGCTCGGACCGATCCGCCACCTGGTCGCGCCCAACATCGCCCACTGGACCTTCCTGAAGGACTGGCAGACCCAGTGTCCGGAGGCCCTGACCTGGGCAGCCCCGAACCTGCGCGAGCGCCGCCAAGTCCGACGCGCCGGCCTGCGCGTCGACCGGGTCCTGGAGGATGCGGCGCCGCCCGACTGGGCGGCGGACCTGCGCCAGGTCGTCGTGCCGGGCGGGTTCGGCTTCCGGGAAGTCGCGTTCTTCCACGGCGCGAGCCGCACGCTGATCCTGACCGACCTCGTCCTCAACCTGGAGCCGGCGAAGATGCCGGCGCTGCTGCGTCCGCTCCTGCGCCTCGCCCGCATGACGCCGCCGCACGGCGAGCCGCCGCCCTACCTGCGCCTCGTGATCAGGCTCCGGCGGCGCGACGCCGCGCGGGCGGCCGCGGATCTCGTCGGCTTGGCGCCGGAACGGGTCGTGTTCGCGCACGGACTCTGGTTCGCCGCGGACGGTGCGGCCCGGCTGAGACGCTCGCTCCGCTGGCTCGGGACGCCGTCCTGAGGATCACCCCGAGTTTCGCCGTCGCCGCCGTCAGGCCGCGGCGATCAGCTGCCGCATGATCCAGGCCCGGGCCGCCGGCAGGTCCGCGAACAGCGGCGGCCCGAGGGGATCGATCGGGCCGAACCCGGCTTCGAGGAACCACTTCCCGGCATCGGCCCCGTGCTGCGCCGAGAGACGGACCAGGATCGCGACCAGGAACCCGTCGGCGAAGACGAGCTGACTCTCGGCATCGTCGCTGCCGGTCGCGACCTGCACGGCCTGCAGGCTCAGGATCATGCGGCCATCGCCTTCACGACGCGAGCGGGTTGAGGGCGTGCGACCGGAGGCGATCGTCGCACTGCGGCGACGGCGCGGATCTCCGTGCCGGCACACTGATCAATCAGCCCTTCGCCCCGAAGTTCCGGCCTCGCGGCGGTCCGGAACACGGCCGGAACCGCCCGGTTGGCCAACCATGGACCGGTGGCCGCGCGGAGCAGGATCGCAGATGGATGACAGGCAGATGGCCCGCGGGCTGGCTTGGTTCGGGATCGGGCTCGGCCTCGCCGAGACCTTCGCGCCCCGGCGCGTCGCCGCGGCGACCGGCCTCGACGGCCACGAGGGCCTGATCCAGCTCTACGGCCTGCGCGAGATCGCCTCGGGCGCGGCGATCCTGGCTGCCGCCGAGCCGGAGCGGCATCTCGGCCTGCGGGTGGGCGGGGATCTCCTCGATGCCGCCCTGCTGGCGACCCGCGCCACGCCCTCGAACCCGCGGCGCAACCGCACCCTGGCCGCGGCCCTGGCGGTGGCGCCCGTCGTCATGCTGGATGCCGCCATCTGGCTGAGAGCGCGCGACAGGCGCGGCCCATCTCCGGGCGATCCCGGCCGGAGGTCCGGCGCGATCGCGCGATGACCGTTACAAGGGTGGCGACGGGGGTGGCGACGGAGCTGGCGACGGGGGTTTGGCGACGGGAGCGGTGCGCTCAGGGCTGTCCGGGCGCGTCCTTCGCCGGGTCTCCCCCAGAATCGTCCGCCTCGCCTTCCGCGGCGGGTTCGGTCTCCTCGATCGCGCGGGCGAGCTCGGTCAGCACCTCCTCCACCATCGGCGGCCAGGGGGCCCTCTCCTCATCCATCAGGCGGGCCGCGCCGACCAGCGCGGAGATCTGCGCCTCGTAGACCGGGCGGCCTACCAGCTGCGCGTAGCGCACGCGCGCCGCGAGCGCCGTGGCCAGGCGCTGAACCTCCGCGATCTTCGCTCTCGGCGCGCCGCTGCCGTCGCCGTTGCCCATCCGTCCACCCCCTCGGGATCCTCACCGATCCTCATAGGCCATGGCCGGGACACAGTCAGGACCGGCTACCAGGCTTCGAGAATCCGGCCGCCGACGAGCGCGACGACGACACCGACGAGCAGCGCCATGCCGATGTCCCGGAGCGGCGCGGTGATCAAGCCGGCTTCGGGAGCCGGCGGCGACACGTAGCGGGTCAGGCTCTCGGGCAGCGCCGGCGCCGGCGGCACGGGGGCCCTCCGCCGAAGGGCCAGGCGGATGCGGTGCATGGGCGTGATCCCCGGACGACCTCAGGCGGTCTCGACCTGGCGGGGCCCGGCGGCCGCCTGGGCCTTCCGCGCGGACGTCTTCGGGCGGACGAAATCGCCGAGGGGCTTGCAGGTCGGCAGGCCGATCACCTCGACCGACCGGGTCGCGGCCTGCGGCGCCGCATTGCGCGGAACGAGAACCTCCGTCCCGTCCGCATGCTCCGTCTGCCCTTCGCCGAGATCCGGCAGCTCGACGCGATGCCCGACCAGGTACGCCTCGATATCGATGAGGCGGTGGCGCAGCCGCCAGATATCGTTCTCGACGCCGTTGATCTGCACGAGGAGGTCGGAGACGGTGCCCTGACGCGCCGCGATCGCCGAGAGCACAGAGGCCCGCTCGTTCAGCAGCACGGCCTTGACGGTCGGGTTCATGACGTACGCCTCCGAATGTTACAGCACCACGATTCCCCAATTCGGAAGCGAAGACAGTTCTCAAAATGGCTTAGCCGTTACGCCCGAAGGTGAACGGCCGCATTCAGCCGCCGAACGACTCGCGCCGGGGTGCCGATCGCGCGCGGAGGCGGGAACTTCTCGCGCGCGCGTGCGTCAGTTTCGCACAGACCGACGCACGCAGTGCTGGGAGCTTCACATGCGCAGATCCGCGACTCTCGCCATGGCCGCCGCCCTGACCCTGGCCTCTGTCACCGCCTGGGCCGACCCGGTGAGCCAGACGGGCACCGGCGGCGGGCCCGCCACCACCGCCAAGGCGCCCCATACCGCCGCGACCGGCCAGACGGTGCCCAATCCCGGCGCCCTCGGCCCGAACGAGACCGGCAGCATCGAGCGCCGCGACGCCGTCGAGGAGCGCAACGACGCGATCACCCGCGGCATCTGCATCGGCTGCAACCGCTGATAGCGGCGGGCCGGCGGCTACAGGGCGTCGGCAAGACCGCGCGCCTACGGCGTCCCGGCCATGACCGCGATTCATGGCCGGGGTGCGGTGGCCGCGGCCGGGGGTTGAAGCCCCGGCCGCTCTGGCCCAAATCAGCGCGCCTCACCGACCATGAACAGGAGTGAACACGTGGCAAACGAGTCTGTCGAACAGGCGGCAGAGAAGACCTATTTCGGCCTGACCCTCTCGCAGCACGCGGACCGGATCCGGAAGCTCGCGACGGAGCGGGGCCTGACCGGGGAGACGTTCGACCGCGTGACCGCGCAGGCCGTGGCGATGATCCCGACCATCAAGGTGACCGACGCCGCCCAGCGGTGAGCCGGGCCGGGCCGATCATCGCTCGGCCCGCAGCCCCTTGAGCATGCGCCGGGCGATGGTCCGCACGGCCTCATCGTCCCGCGCCTCGCCCTCGACCGTATCCCACAGGTGGACGAGGCTGCCCTCGAGCTCGTCCAGCAACTCCGGGTTCTGCCGCGCCAGGAACCGCATCGTCCCGAACAGAAGGTGCTCGGTCGCCATCTCGCGCCGGCGCGCCTCGGTGACGGGATCCGGGTGCGGCTTGGATGTCTGATCGCTCATGGTCGGCCAACGGCCCGCGCGGGCCGCGGTTCGCCGGGCCGTGCGCGGTGCGACGCCGCGGACGGCACCGAGCCTCGACGACGCACGCGACCGGGAACAGCGCCGGACCGACACGGTTTGCCGGTCAGGAACGGGCGTCCGGAGAGGGCTGACGATGGCCGAGGCGGATCCGCGCAAACCCGGGGACGAGGCCCCGCCCGGCACGCCGGGCACCGGCGAGAACCTTTGCCGGACCTGCGGCGGCACCGGCAAGGTCGCCGACGCGCAGTGCTCCGATTGCCGGGGCAGCGGCACGGTCACGACCGGCATCGGCGGCGCCTGACGCCGTATTCCCCGGCACGATCGGCGCGGAGACTGCGACGCGCTCAGCGCCGCAGCGCGCCGAGCCACGCGGTGAGCGGCTCCACGAACGCCGCCCAGGTCCGTGACCACACCGTGCCGGTGCGGGCGTCCGCCGGGCGCGCGCCGGACATCAGGGCCGCCACCAGGGCATCCTCGCGGGCCTTGCACTCGTCGAGGGCGTTGCGCTCGTCGCCGGCGCGGCTCTGCCCCGTCGGCTGATGCCCCGTGGCGTCCCGCAGGCAGCGGTGCCACGCGCGCTCCAGCTCGGCCGGATCGGTGGCTCCGGCGGCCGGCCCCGCAACCGCAGGTCCGGTGGTCAGGAGGAGCATCGCGGACAAGCTGAGCACCGGCATGCGCATGCTCGCTCTATGCCCGATTCGTGCCCCCGAGGGATAGAACGTAGCAGCAACAGTGGCCGCGGCTCGGCACGGCTGGGCTCGGCCGCCGGTCAGCCGGCCCGGCCGTGCCTGGCCACCCGGCAGCCGTGATCCATCAGGTATTCGGCACTGGCCTCAGGCTCCCGATAGGCGAGCAGGATCATCCCGCCCCGCGGATCCCCGGGATCGGCCTCCACCGCCGCGAAGCTCGCGTCGTGCAGGTGGCCCTGCCAGCCGGGCACGCGGGCCAGAGCGGCGAACGGGTTGAACGCCGCGACCGCGTCCGCCGGGACCCGCATGGCGAGGTAGGACACCTCCGCCAGCGGCACCGGGAACGGAGCCCAGCTGTCGCCGACGGCGTCGCCGTGGGCCTTCAGGGCCGCCGTGACGCTCCGGCGCATGCAGTCGAGGTGGATGTGCAGCTGATCCTGGCTGCGGCCGCCCACGGAATTCACCTCCAGGCCCACCGCGGAGGGGGGCAAGCGACCCTGCAGCGCGTCCGACACGTAGTGCCGGGCCGCGAGCGCCGCCCGCCAGTAGGCCGCTCCCCGCGGTCCCTGGAGCACGGGGGCCTCGATGCCCGAGACGCTGTCGGTGGGCATCACCACCGTGTGGGTGGGCTGGCCCGGCGCCCGCAGCACCGCCGTTCCCGGGCGCGCCGCGTCGCCGAGATCGACCGCGAGGCAGGGAAAGCTCCGGCCCGCGGCCTTCTTGGCGAGCACGCAGCCCTGCAGCGCCACCCAGAGCACGTCCCGCACCGGATTGGCCGCGATGGCGGCCGGCATCACCGAGAAGGCGAGAAGGGTCGCGACGACCAGAGTACCACGCATGATCAGATGTTCCGGTCCCCGGCCGTCGTTATGATACGTCGGGCGGCGCGCCATCGTTGTACGCGGCCGCCGTCGCCGCGAGGTTACGTTTCCGCGATGCTGAGATCGAACGCGCAGTGGCACGGCCTGATACGGGTCGCGGCCTGGATCCTGGTGGTGCTGATCGCCGCGATCACGCTGGTGCCGATCGGATTCCGCCCGGTGGTCACGGCCAATCCCAGCTACGAGCGCGTCGCGGCCTATGCTCTGGCCGGGCTGCTCATGACGGTGGCCTACCCGCGGCACTGGCTCTGGATCCTGGCGGGCAGCGTCGTCCTGGCCGGCGGCCTGGAAGCCGGCCAGACCCTCACCGGAACCCGCCACGGCCGGTTCGACGACTTCCTGATCAAGGCCGCCGCCGGGCTCGTCGGCGCCCTGGCCGGCCGCCCGCTCGCGATCCTGGCCGACCGCGCGCTCGCCGGCGGCACCGCGGCCGGCACCACCCTGGCCGGCCGCGATCTGGGCGACCGCACCTGCGGCTGAGCCGTGTCCGCCGTCGCGCCCATGCCGCCGGCGCATGGCCGCGGCGCCGGTCCGGTGCCGGACGACGGGCCGCGCGCGGAAACCGCCGAGCTTGACCCGCGTTGCTTTGAAGGGGCTCTCACGCGAGGTGCTGCATGTTCGGCGCGGCCAAGCTCACGGGACGGTTCTGGTTCCGCAAGACGTGGACGGGCAAGCTGGTCCTGCTCGTCGAGGAAGAGAGGCCGCGGTGGTTCAGCCGCACCGGCCTCACCAAGCTCCGCTGGCGCGACGCCCGCCTGCTCGACCTGGCCGAGGCGCCGATGCGCACCCTGATGACCCTCGAGCGCAGCTACCGCGCCGACTACGCGGCCGGGCCCGCGCGGGTCCTGCAGGCCGTCATCCCGCCCGGGACGCGCGGCGCGATCGCCACGCCGATCGGGACCGCGGCCAACGCCTGAGCGTCGCCGCGGCGCGAGGGCGCGGGCCGAGCATGGAGGGGCAGGGCTCGGCCCGCCTGTCGTTCGGCTTCTTACCCCCAAAGCCGGAGCGACCCTGTCAGTGACCACGGTCAGGGTTAACGCTTTGTGAAAAGACCCCGCCCGGTCCGGCCGGTCGGTGGGGCCGGAGGTGCCCGGAGGCGCCCGAGGATCCGGCAGTCGGAGTGCCGGCGGGCGAAAGATCCGGCCCGAAATGCGTCACTGATCTATGTTGGTATTCGCTACTCCATTCGGTAGATAACAGGCATAATGGGTTATCTTCGTGCAGATAAGGACTTGACTGTCGAGAAGCGAATGCACGTTCATGGATCACTCCCACGTGAGAGGCGCCCATGGAAGATAGCAATCCTGCACCGCATCAGGACCCGATCGATTTCGTCGAGCTGACCGCCGATATTGTTTCGGCTTATGTCGCCAACAACTCCGTTCCGGTTCCCGACCTCCCGTCGCTGCTGTCCGGCGTCCACGCCGCGCTGGCCGGTCTCGGGCACACGACGGTCACGTCGGAGCCCGAATTCAAGAAGGCGACGCCCGCGCAGATCAAGAAGTCGATCACGCCCGACGCCCTGATCAGCTTCATCGACGGCAAGCCGTACAAGACGCTCAAGCGGCATCTCACCGGCAACGGCATGACGATCGAGCAGTACCGGCAGCGCTACGGGCTGCCGCCGGACTACCCGACGACCGCGTCCAACTACTCGGCGATGCGCGCCGAGTTCGCCCGCAACGCCGGCCTCGGCCACAAGCGCCGCGGCCCGGCCGCCAAGCGGAGCGAGCCCGCGGAGACCGTCGCGGCGGAGGCCGGCGCCGGCACGAAGGCTCCCAAGGGCCGCAAGACCCGGAAGGCCGCCGCGGAGGCGTGAGGCCCCGGCCGCGCGCTCCGGCGCGCACTGCCGGCGCCCCGCGCGTCAGGACCTGAGATGACGGGACCGGGGACGGCCTCGCCGGACCCACCCGTCACCTCCCGGCCGGTCCCGGACCGGCGCGCGTCGGAACGACCCCTGCGGCCAGCCGTTGGGCCGGTTGAACGCCCGACCGCGCGACGGAGCCACGCTTGACCCGATCGATCCCCGCCCTCGTCCTCGCCGCCGCCACGCTGGCCGCCCTTCCGGCCGCGGCCCGGGCGCAGGATCGGCCCGGCCCCGGGGCGGCGCCACCGGCCGAGACCGCGCCGAAGCCGGCGGCCGACACGAAGGACCCGGGCAAGACCGCGACGGAGGCCGTCACGCATCCCTCCGCCGTGCCGCCGACCGAGGGCGCGGTCGGCACCGGCAAGCCCCCGGCCACGGGCGACGCCCCGACGACCGGCCGGTAGAGTCCGCCCCCGCACCCCCAACCCTGTCCGCCCGCCGCCCCCCCGGCCGGCGGCCACATCCCCGTCGCGGCCGAGCCTCGTTCCGGCCGCGCATCGGCCCTGTCGGGCGAGGTGAGCCGGATCATGCGTCCAGACCGGGCCGTTCACGCCGGCCGCGCGCCCATCGTCCGCGCTCGAAACCCGGCACGTCCCTGGTGGCGCCTGCTGCGCCGGCATAGCACCGGCATCGCCGCGCCGGACCCGCGTCTCTGGGTCCTGACCCTGGCGATCGTCGCGGTCGACGCCGTCTGGATGGCCGCGTCCGGCATCGCCGCCGCGCCCCTGGGCTTCGCGCTCGCGGGCCTCGCCGTCCTCGTCCTGCTGAGCGCCGCCGCCTGCCTGAGCACGGTGAAGTCCGACCCGCCCCTGCGCGGCATGGCCCTGGCGAGCGCGTTCCTCATCGCCTTCACGGTGCCGGTGGCGGTCCTGCACTTCCTCGCCGCCGGGATCGGGCTGCCCTTCGTCGATCCCGCGCTGGCCCGCATCGAGGCCGCCCTCGGCTTCGACTGGACCGGTCACGTGGCGTTCCTGGCGCGGCACCCGACGCTGTCGTGGTGGCTGGCGCTCGCCTACCATTCCAGCGGCCCGCAGGTCGGGCTCGTGGTGATCGCGCTGAGCGCGACCCGCCGCCTCGGCCGGCTCTGGACCTACATCCGGCTGTTTTCCGCGACGCTGCTGTGCGTGATCGTCCTCGCCGCCCTGCTGCCGGCCCTCGGCCCCTACGCCCACTACGCCCCGCGGGTCGTCCCGTCCGAGCCCCTGGAGACGGTCGGCGCGCTCTGGCACCTGGAGCCGGTGGCGCGGCTGCGGGCCGGCACCCTGCACACGCTGGCGCTCGGTGACCTGCGCGGCCTCGCGACCTTCCCGTCCTTCCACGTGTGCCTCGCGGTCCTCACGGCCTGGGCGCTGGCGCCGGTGCCGCTCCTCGGCCCCCTGGCCGTCCTGCTGAACGCCACCGTGATCGTCGCGACCGTCGGGTCGGGCGGTCATTACCTGCCGGACGTGCTGGCGGGCGGCCTCCTGGCCCTCGCGGCCCTGGCCTGCCGCGCCCGGCGGCGCGGGTCGACGGCCGATCCCGCCGCGCGCGATCCCGCCATCCGGAGGATCGACGCGCTCGAGGCGATCCGGCCCGCCGACGCCTGAGAACGGGTCGGGCCGCGAACATCCCCCCGCCCGGCAAATGGGCCAGGGAGCGGGGAAGGCGCGACGATGACCCGGGCCCGGTGGACGATCCGCGGTTCCGTCGCCGCCGCGCGGCTCCGGTCGATGTCCGAGACGCCCACGGGCGCCGACGGCACCGCCCGGATCCCGCGGCCCCGACGGCCCCGCTTGCCCCCCGACCCCGCGCTCCATAGATCCCGACGATGACGGCACTCCCCTTCGACAACAGCTACGCCCGCCTGCCGGAGCGCTTCTACGCCCGCCGGCCGCCGACGCCCGTGGCGGCGCCGCGCCTCGTCCGGCTGAACCGCGCGCTCGCCGAGGAGCTCGGCCTCGATCCGGACTGGCTCGCCGGCCCGGACGGCGTCGCGGCGCTCGCGGGGAACGCGGTCCCGGACGGCGCCGAGCCGATCGCCGCGGCCTATGCCGGGCACCAGTTCGGCCAGTTCGTGCCCCAGCTCGGCGACGGCCGCGCGGTCCTGCTCGGCGAGGTCGTCGACCGGAACGGGCGCCGCCGCGACATCCAGCTGAAGGGCGCGGGCCCGACGCCGTTCTCCCGGCGGGGCGACGGGCGGGCAGCGCTCGGCCCGGTCCTGCGCGAGTACCTCGTCAGCGAGGCCATGGCGGCGCTCGGCATCCCGACCACCCGGGCCCTCGCCGCCGTGACGACCGGCGAGCCGGTGGTGCGCGAGACGCTCCTGCCGGGCGCGGTCCTCACGCGGGTGGCGGCGAGCCACATCCGGGTCGGCACCTTCCAGTTCTTCGCAGCGCGGGGCGACGTCGAGAGCCTGCGGGCGCTCGCCGACCACGTCGTCGCCCGGCACCATCCGGACGCGGCCGGGGCCGGCAATCCCTACCGGGCGCTGCTAGAGGGCGTCGTCGCGGCCCAGGCGGCCCTCGTCGCCCGCTGGTTGCACGTCGGCTTCGTCCACGGGGTGATGAACACCGACAACATGTCGGTCGCGGGCGAGACGATCGATTACGGGCCCTGCGCGTTCCTCGACGCCTACGATCCCCGGACGGTCTACAGCTCCATCGACCGCAACGGCCGCTACGCCTACGGCCAGCAGCCGCGGATCGCGCTCTGGAACCTGACCCGCCTCGCCGAGACCCTGCTGCCGCTCCTCGCCGAGGGCGAGGACGCCGCGGTCGCCGAGGCCGAGGCGGCGCTGGCCACCTACGCGCCGCGCTTCGAGGCGGCCTATCACGGCGGCCTCGCCCGCAAACTCGGCCTCGCCGAGACCCGCGACGGCGACGCCGAGCTGGCGGGCGACCTCCTCAAGGGCATGGCCGAGAACCAGGCCGACTTCACCCTGACGTTCCGCCGGCTCTGCGACGCGGCGGCGCGGCCTGAGGCCGACGCGGCCGTGCGCGACCTGTTCGTCGACCCGACGCGCTACGATGCCTGGGCGGCCGCGTGGCGCGCGCGGCTGGCGCAGGAGGCACGCGACCCGGTCGAGACCGCCGCCGCGATGCGCCGGGAGAACCCGGCCTTCATCCCGCGCAACCACCGGGTCGAGGCGATGATCGAGGCCGCCGTGGAGCGGGACGACTTCGCGCCGTTCGCGACGCTCCTCGCCGTCCTGGCCCGCCCCTACGACGACCAGCCGGACCACGCCGCCTTCGCGGAGGCGCCCGCGGGCGGCGGCGTCGGCTACCGGACCTTCTGCGGCACCTGAGCCCGCGCGCCGCCGGTCAGGACCGCGGCCACGTGAAGATCTCGCGCAGCCCGCCCGCGTGGCGAAACCAGTGGACGCGGGTCGCTGGATTGAAACCGTGATCCTGGTACGAAGTGGCGATCACCGACACGAGAGTCTCGGCCGCCGAGCGGTCGTGAATGTCGTAGGCCAGAAGTTTGGGAGTACCGTCGGTCTCGCGGGTGAGATCGCGAACCAGAATCGAATACGACATATCCCCCCTCCTTTCGACACAAAGCATGTACTCAAGATTATATCGCCAAAGCCAGGATCGTTCGCGGAAGGATCATGTAAAGGTTAAACAACGTTAACGGGAATGTGTTGATTTGATACGGCCCCGGTTGGACTCGCCGGGCGCACAGGTCTTCGCGGGGGTCGCGCGGCCCGCGACGCCGGAGCGGTCCGGTTTGGGAGACGCGGCTGTCGACCGGGTTCGGGCACCGAATCACGCTGCGGCGCCGGCCCGAGAGCTGTTCCCGATCGTGTCGCAGCGGTCTCGACGGACGACGATTCGGGTGGAGACAGTGGCGCCATGCCCCCTCTCCCGTGCGGCACAGGCTCGGTGCGCCTCCGCCTCAACTTGACCGGGACCGGCCCTAGATGTCGGAAAGCGGGCGCCCGACCGGACCGACGGGGCGCGGGGCAGAGCCGGAGGCGATGGTGAAGCGGATCCGGGCGGGGCTCGTCGCGGCAGGGCTCGCGTTGCTGGCCGCCCAGTGCGCGCCCGCGCCCGGCGCGCCGGCGGCCGGGATCGTCGTCGCCTCCAAGCTCGACACGGAGGGCGGGGTGCTCGGGAACATCATCCTGCAGGCGCTCCAGGCCCGGGGCCTGCCGACCGTCGACAAGATCCAGCTCGGCGCGACCGCGATCGTCCGCCAGGCCCTGATCGAGGGGCAGATCGACATCTATCCCGAATACACCGGCAACGCGGCGTTCTTCTTCGGGAAGGCCGATCTCCCGGTCTGGAAGGACCCGGAGGCGGCCTACCGCACGGCCCGGGACCTGGATCACGCGGCCAACGACCTCGTCTGGCTGACGCCCGCCTCGGCCAACAACACCTGGGCGATCGCGGTGCGCGAGGAGATCGCGCGGGCCGCGGGCCTGAGGACCATGAGCGACTTCGGCCGCTACGTGGCGGGCGGCGGCGCGATCAAGCTCGCCGCCTCGTCGGAATTCGTGACCAGCCCGGGGGCGCTGCCGGCCTTCGGCCGGGCCTACGGCTTCACCCTCCGGCCGGACCAGCTCGTCATCCTGGCCGGCGGCGACACGGCCGCGACGATCGCGGCGGCGGCGCGGGGCACCTCCGGTACGAACGCCGCCATGGTGTTCGGCACCGACGGCGGCATGGCGGTCGCGCGCCTCGTCATGCTGGACGACGACAAGGGCGTCCAGCCGGTCTACCAGCCGGCGCCGGTGGTCCGCGGCGCGGTCCTCAAGGCCCATCCAGAGATCGCCGCGGTGCTGGACCCGATCTTCCGCAGGCTCGATCTGGCCACGCTCCGGGATCTCAACGGCCGGGTCCAGATCGGCGGCGAGCCGGCCTCCGCGGTCGCGGCGGACTTCCTCCGGCAAAACGGGTTCGTGCGGTGAGCCGGCCGCGCGGACAGCACGGCGCGACGCGCCCTCACCGGCGGAGCCGTCCGCCGCCCGCGGGATCCCGCGTCGACAAGCCGGGGCTCCGCCGGCAAGGATGCGCGGCGGGGCGCCCGAGAGCGTCGCGACGCCGGTGACCCGCCTCATGAGACCCGCCGCATTTCCGTCCATCGTCGCGCCCCCGGGCGCCGCCGCAGCGTGAGGATGGGGGAATCCCTCGCGCCCGGGCGGTTTCGCCCGGGCGTCGATCCGCTGGGCGCGGCCTTCGCGGCCGTCCTGGCACTGAGCCTGCTCGCCTTGCCGCTGATGACGACCCGGCCGAACCGGATCGCGGCCGGCACCGCGCTGACGGCGTGGTCGGCGCTCCCCCCCGGCGCGGCGCTCCTCCTCGGGGGCGTCGTCGCCCTCGCGCTGCCGCCGCTGGTCCTGCGGTCGGCGCCGATCCTGCGGCTGGCCGCCGCCGCCGCGATCCTGCTGCTGCTCGGCCTCGCGGCCGGCTGGGCGGCCGATCACCTGACCGCGCCGGGCGACCGGTACGGCCGGGTCTCGCCGGACGCGGGCTGGTGGCTCGCCTTCGTCACGGCGGCCCTCGCGGCCGGCGACGGGCTGGGGCGGCTGCGGCCGGGACCGGTCCTGCGGATCGCCGCACTCGCCCTGCTGGTCGCCGCGACGGGGCTCGCCCTGCGCACCGGCTTCTGGGACAACCTCTCGGTCCTGCGGGAATATGCCAGTCGCTCCGACACGTTCGGCCGGGAGCTGCGGACCCACGCCGCCCTCGCCCTCGCCTCGGTGGCGGCCGCCGCCCTGGTCGGGATCCCGGCGGCCGTGCTGGCGCGCCCGGTCCCGCCCCTGCGGGCGGGCCTGCTCACGGGCCTCAACGTCGTGCAGACCGTCCCGTCCATGGCGCTGTTCGGCATGCTGATCGCGCCGCTGGCCTGGATCGGCCGGGAGGTGCCGGGTGCGGCCGCCCTCGGCATCGCGGGGATCGGCGCCGCGCCGGCCTTCGTGGCGCTGTTCGCCTACGCGCTCCTGCCCGTGGCCGCCGCGACCGTCGCGGGCCTCGACGCGGTGCCCTGGCCGGTGCGCGACGCCGCCCGGGGCGTCGGCATGACCGCGCGCCAGCGGCTGTTCCAGGTCGACCTGCCCCTCGCCCTGCCGGCGATCCTGACCGGGATCCGGATCGTCCTCGTCCAGAATATCGGCCTCGCGGTGATCGCGGGTCTCGTGGGCGGCGGCGGCCTCGGCGTGTTCGTCTTCCAGGGCATCAGCCAGAACGCGGGCGACCTCGTCCTGCTCGGCGCGCTGCCGACCGTCGCCATGGCGACCGGCGCCGCGGTGCTGCTCGACGCCGTCATCGACCTGAGCCGCGGCCGCGCGGCGGAGCGGATCCCATGATCGACCTCGCCGGGGTGAGCCGCGTCTTCGAGGGTCGCACGGTGGTGGCGGACGTCACCCTGCGGGTCGAAGCCGGGGCGATCCTGACGGTGGTCGGCACCTCGGGATCGGGCAAGACCACCCTGCTGCGGATGATCAACCGCCTGATCGAGCCGAGCGCCGGGACGATCCGGATCGCGGGCCGGGACGTCCGGGAGGTGCCGCCGCACCTGCTGCGGCGCGGGATCGGCTACGCCATCCAGGGCCACGGGCTGTTCCCCCACCGCACGGTCGCGGAGAACATCGCGGTGGTGCCGAGGCTCGTCGGCTGGGACCGCCGGCGGATCGCCGCGCGGGTCGACGAGCTCCTCGGCCTGTTCAACCTCGATCCGGCGATCTACCGGGACCGCCTGCCGGCGGCGCTCTCCGGCGGCGAGCAGCAGCGGATCGGCGTCGCCCGGGCGCTCGCGGCCGAGCCGCCGATCCTGCTCATGGACGAGCCCTTCGGCGCCCTCGATCCGATCATCCGCGGGCGGGCGCAGGCGGATCTGCTGGCGATCCAGGCGCGCTACGGCACCACGATCGTGCTGGTGACCCACGACATGACCGAGGCCCTGCATCTCGGCGACCGGGTCGCCGTGATGGATGGCGGGCGCCTCGTGCAGGAGGCCGCGCCGGCGGACCTCGTCGGCGCGCCCGCCACCGCCTTCGTCGGCGCCCTCCTCGGCAGCGGCGACCGGGCCTTCCAGCTCATGGCCCTGCGCGTCGTGGACGATCTGATCGAGCCCGGCCCGGCGCCGGGCCCGCCCATCCCGGCCGGGACCACGGTGCGGGCGGCCCTCGCCGAGAGCCTGTGGTCCCGGCGCCCGGCCCTGCCGGTCAGCCGCGACGGCGTCGTCCTGGGCCGGGTGACGCGGGAGGCCCTCGAGGCGCGGGGCGCCCAGCCGTGATCCGCGCCCCGCAGATCGCCCGGGCCGGGCTCCTCGCCCTGCTCGGGGCGTTTCTGGTCGCCCCGGGGTGGTTCGCGCCCCTGTTCCGGCCCTTCGCCCCCGGCGACACGCCGCCGATCTACGCCCAGACGCCGCTGCTGACGCTCGCCGTCAACCACCTCCTGCTCGTCGCGGCCGCGACCGTGACCGCGGCCGCGATCGCCCTCGGCCTCGCGGTCGCGGCCACGCGGCCGGCCGGCCGCGACGTGCTGCCCTTCGCCCGGTCAGTGGCCCGAATCGGGCAGACCTTCCCGCCCGTCGCGGTCCTGGCCCTGGCCGTGCCGATCCTCGGGTTCGGCGCGGTCCCGACCCTGATCGCCCTCGTCCTCTACGGGCTCCTGCCGATCTTCGAGACCGCGCTCACCGGGCTCGAGGATCTCGACCCGGCGCTGATGGAGGCCGCCCGCGGCATGGGTCTGACCGACCGGCAGCGACTCGTCCGCGTCGAGCTGCCCCTGGCGCTGCCCATGATCCTGTCGGGGATCCGCCTCGCCGCGATCATCGGGCTGGCGACGGCGACCATCGGCTCCACGGTCGCCGCCAGCACCCTCGGCGAGGTGATCATCTCCGGCCTGCTGACCGGCAACACCGCCTACGTCCTGCAGGGCGGCCTCGTCGTGTCCGCGCTGGCGCTCCTGATCGACGGCGGTTTCCGCCGACTCGAGCGCGGCGCGGCACGCCGGGCTGGATTTCCTTCCTAGAGGCGACTAGAAGGCCAGCGGGGCCGTACGCGCGGCCCTGGGGCGTGGAACCCCCTGTCTGATGGTCGGTGCCGACCACAACGGCACCCGTATCCTTGGCCACACGGTCGGGGAGCCTGCGGCGTATGTCCAGGCGTTCCGGCGCTAAAGGTCGTAGGGACCGTTCAGACACGGTTTTCCAACTCCCCGACTCGGGATGGTCGAAGGCTCGCTCGCGGGGGCGCACCGCGAGCCAGGGCCCGCCGGGAGGATGGGCCATGGGTTCCAGCGATCCCGAGACGCGCAGGCGGCAGCTCGACCGGCTGCGCGCGGCCTACGAGGCCCGCGCGGGCCGGCCGGACCTCACGGCCATCGGCAGCGGTGCGCGGCACTCGCGGGTGCTCCTAGGACGGATCCTCGTGGTGCTCGGCGGCCTGCCGGACGGGGCCGGACTGCCGGCGATCGGTCCGGGCGGGAACGGACGCGCCCAGACGTAGCCGCGCGGGTCGCGGCGCCGGACGGCCGGCGAGACGCGCGGCCGCGGCGGCTTGACCGGCACGGAGGCTGGCGCGAAACCGGATCGACGGATCCGGTGCGACGGGACAGGCGGGTCGACTCGGCGATAAGACGCTGCCCATGACGTCGCCCATGACGCCCGCCGACCGGGACCGGTTCGAGAAGTGCCTCGCGCTCGCCGATCAGGGGGCCACGGCGGGCGAGCGCGCGGCCGCCCGGGCGGCCGCCGAGCGCATCGCCCGGGGTGCCGGGCTGACCCTCGCGGCGGCGGCCGAGGCGCTCCGGCGGAGCGGGCAGGCCTCCGCCGATCGGGCGGCCCGCCCGCCCCCGCCCCGGCGATCCTATCCCTGGGCGCAACCCAAGGAACCGGTGACACCCGTCACGGTCGAGGAATTGCTGCGCCAGAAGGCCGAGACGGAGGCGTGGCGCAAGCGCAGCGCGGCCGCCGCCGACCGCCGCCGGAAGCGGGAGCGCGCCGACCAGGAGGCCTACGTGGCGGAGCAGCGCGCCCGGCAGGCGGAGCGCGACCGGGACTGGGCGCGCACCCGCGCGGATCCCCCAGGGGCGCCGGAGGACGGGACCTGAGCGCCGGTCGGCCGGCTCAGCGGTGACGCCGCGGCGGCGCGCTCCGGTGCGCCCGCGCCCTGCGGTGCCGCGGCGCGACCCGCGGCGGCGCCGGCGGCTCCGCGGCGGCGACCGGGGGCCCGGGCGCGACGCCGTCACGGGCGGCGACGATCCGGCGGACTTCCTCGACGCTCATGTCGCAGGCGCTCGTCATGCCCTGCAGGGCGCCCAGGGCGCGGTTGTACTCGGGAAGGTTGATGCATCCGGGGACGCCCCACGCCCAGGCGGGGACCGGCGCGGAGCCCGCCACCGCCAGCGCGAGGGCGGCAAGACCGTTCCTGAGCGACACGGATCCCTCTCCTCTCCACCGAGACCCGGATCCCGCCCCCTGAGGCAGCACGCCCCTCCGGGGGGCGGGTTCACGGACGCCCGATCAGGCCCCGCCGCACATGTGCTGGGAGTCGGGCAAAGTCCAGGAATCCAGCGTGCGCAGGTTGGTCGTCGTGTACATCTTGCCGCGATCGTCGCCCTTGGGGCAGCCCGTCGGCAGAAGTACGAGGCAGGTCATGACCCGGTCGCCGACCCGCGACCGCGCGACCGCTTCGACATACGCGTAGGAGACGCCGTAGACGCCGTTCTTGAGATCGACGCTCGTCCCGTCGCCGATCCCGTCGCCCTTCGGCTTCACGAGCGTGTCGCTGAACCGGGTCCCGATCCGCGCGATGGTGGTCGCCGCGCAGGTGCCGACCCGCGTCGGCACCTGCGCCTCGGCGGCGGACGCGAACCCGAGACCGGCGACCACGAGGGCGCCGGCCAGGATCGGTCCGGGGGCAGCCACCATCAGGCGGCTTCGAGGAGGAAGTTGGCCCGGCGGAACATCAATTCGCGCCGGTAGAAGTAGACGCCGCGGTGCCGCATCGCCGCGTGCGCCGCGTCCACGTCGAATCCGTACGGCCTGTCCCGGGTCGTATCGATGCAGCCGACATACATCCATCGGACACCGTCGATGAGCGACGGGATGGGCTGGTCCTGTCGGACGGCGCAGAACTGCTCCCCGTCCGAGGCCGAGATGAAAATGTAGAAGGTCTTCCGCGCGCACATCCGAACCTCCATGGGACTCGGGGGTGTAACCGCAACGCCACGGTCAAGCTGTAAACCGACCTTGGAGCAATAGTCAAGCTTCTGCCACATTTTCGTCACGTGTGAGACAGACCGCCCCGGCCGCACGCCTCACAGGCAGCCGACCCGCCGCAGGGCGCCGATCAGCTTCCGGCCGACGCGGTAGCCGTTGAGGGATTCCGATCCGAGGATGCGGACGGTCTCGGCCGACGCGGTGCGATCGTACAGGAACACCTGGAAATCGGACCGCCCCTGCCCGACGGGGCCGCTGCTGACCTGGCCGCAGAACGCCACGGCGGACTCCGCCTCGGCGGGGATCGGTCGGATCTTGCGGAATCTCACGAGGCCCGCATCCGGGAAGGCCGCGGCGACCCGCGCCCGCATCTCGGCCTCCAGATCGTCGGCGCCCTGCCCGTGGGCGAACGGCGCCGCGAGCAGGCCTCCGAGGAGCGCCGCCAGCATCGCGCGTCCCCATCCCGCCCCAGGCACGGTGCGGGACTTCCGGACCCTCGACCTCGGCACGGACGGGCGGCGTGTGGCGGCCATGAAGGGACTTCGCGATGCGCTCGAAGCGTATTGGATCACGAAGATCTGCGAAGTGGAAGCGTCGGAACCGCGCCGGCGAATTGTCCGGCAGGCGCGACCCGAAAAATCCGACGGCGCTCTCCCAATCTCGGACAGGACCATGGCCATATCATTGACCAACCGGACGGCGCGCGTCGCATCGAAATTCTGCATTCAAAATTCGTTACTTGCCAAGCATGTCATTCTGCATTGACAGACGATAATGTCCGAGTATTCCTGGTCTATAACAGGTGTCGGCAGGGTCGAAGAAGGGATCGATCGCTTTGCGCAAGAACCAGGACCAGCTCGAGCCGACCATCAGCGACGTGGCCCTGCGCGTCGTGACCGCCTATCTATCGAACAACGCGCTGCCGCACACCAGCATACCGCCGCTCCTGCTCACCGTGCACGGCGCGCTCTCCGCGCTCACCGACCGGCCCGCGGTCGTCGAGGCGCCGCCCGAGCAGCCCGACGCCGCTCAGATCCGCGGCTCGGTCCGCCAGGACGGCATCGTCAGCTTCATCGACGGCCGGTCGTACAAGACCATGAAGCGGCATCTCACGGCGCACGGGCTGACGCCGGAACTCTACCGCGCGCGCTACGGGCTGCCGGACGATTACCCGATGACCGCGCCGGGCTACGCCGAGCGCCGGTCAGAGATCGCCAAGGCGATCCGGCTCGGCAGCAAGGCCGCCTGATCGACGCAGCCCGTCCGCCGAGCCCCCGTGAACCGATGGCCCGCACGGACGTAGATGCGCTGGGCGGGGCGGCGCGCGCGTGCGGCACTGCGGGTCGGCCCGTCTGGCAACGCGATCGGGTGAGAGGGATCTGGCCATGAAGGGTCTGTCTGGCTGCGTCGCCCTCCTTCTCCTCGGCATCGGACCGGCCTCGGCGCAGACCGTCCTGGCCCCGTCCGGAGACTCGGCCGTGACGCAGCCCGGTGGGACGGCGGGGCGGGCCGCGCGACGCAACATCCAGGAGGCCTACCGCAACGGCGACGTGGTCGGCCATCGACATGCGCCAGCCGCCCCCGCGCCCCGGCCGGACCGGCCCCGCCGCACGAGCCCGCGCTTCTAGAGGCCCCGCTCCTCGCGCGAGCGCCGTGCTGCGCGCCGGCCTTCGGCGCCCGGGCGCCGGCGGAGACGGCGCTTGCCGCCCGCGGGCCACGGCCTGAAATCGTTCTGTAATCCGAGCCGGTCACGGTCCGCGCGCAGGTCGACCGCAGATCGCGGTCGCGGCGGGTCGCGCTGGACCGGATCGCCCCGGCGGCCCGGCCCCGGCAACGACGACAGGTGCTCGATGCTTCGGACTGCGATCGCCTTGACGCTTCTGCTGGCCGGAGCCCCGGCCTGGGCCGGACCGCGCTGGCAGGACCTGCCGCCGACCCCCGCGCCGGTCGCCGGCACGGTTTCCGGTCGCGCCGCTGTCAACGGCATTCGGCTGTATTACGCCACGATCGGCAACGGTCCGCCGGTCGTCCTGCTGCACGGCGGCCTGTCGAACTCCGATTACTGGGGCCACCAGGTCGCGGCGCTCGCCGCCCGCCGCACGGTCATCCTCGTGGACAGCCGCGGGCACGGCCGCAGCACCCGGGACGATCGGCCATTCGGCTACGACCTGATGACCGACGACGTGGTCGGCCTGCTCGACGTGCTGAAGATCCCGCGCGCCGACATCGTCGGGTGGAGCGACGGCGCGATCCTCGGTCTCGACATGGCGATGCGCCATCCCGACCGCGTCGGCAAGGTGTTCGCGTTCGGCGCCAACGCCGACCCGTCGGGCCTGATCGAGGGTGTGGAGACGAACCCGACCTTCGCCGCCTTCATCGACCGGGCCGGCAAGGAGTACGAGGCCCTCTCGCCGACCCCGAAGGACTACGCCGCCTTCGTCGACGCGGTCGGCCGGATGTGGGGCGGGCAGCCGCGCTGGACCGAAGCCGATCTGAAGCGGATCCGCGCGCCGGTCCTCATCGCGGACGGCGACCACGACGAGGGGATCAAGCGCGCGCACACCGAGTACCTCGCTGCCACGATTCCCGGGGCTGGGCTGCTGATCCTGCCCAATGCCAGCCACTTCGCGTTCCTCCAGGATCCGGCGCTCTTCAACGCGGCGCTCCTCGGCTTCCTGGACGGGCCTTGAGGGTCCTGGGCGGCCCCCTGACGCGCGCGACTCACCGGGCCGACAGCCAGCCTTGCTGACCCTAACCCAGTCGGCCTCTGCGCCTGGACGTACGGATCGCGGACGCGCGGCGCGGGCCGCTTCGGGAACGGCGGCGCGACGAGGACGCCGACCCGACCCGTCAGGCGATCGCGAGATGGAGGAACTGGTTGAAGTCGCTCGGCACGTAGGTCCCGAACGCGGGGCCGTTCACGAAGCCCCGACGCCGATAGAGTTCGAGCGCGGGCGCGAATGCGGGTCCGCATCCGGTCTCGAGGCTGAGGCGTCGCGCGCCGCGGGCGGCGGCGGCCGCGATGATGGTGTCGAGGATCGCCGCGCCGGCTCCCAGGCGGAGGAAGTCGGGGTGCGTCCGCATGGACTTCACCTCCGCGGTGCCGTCCGTCGCCATCCTGAGCGCCCCGACGCTCGCCACCCGCCCGCCGCGGCGCGCCGTCCAGACGGTCACGTCCGGTGCTTGCAGGCCTGACAGGCCGAGAGCGAACACGCTGCCCGGCGGCGAGGATGCGTGCATGCCGGCAAGATGGAGCGCCAGCAGCGCCCGTGTCTGCGTATCGGACAGGTCGTCCCGCGCGATCTCGAACATCGTGCCCCGGCCATCCGCCCCGACATCCCCCGCGCAGGATGTCCTCCCGATCGACGATCAGCAAGGCGCGGAACGGCGGTGGCGGCCCCCGCGCCGAGGCTCCCGGCGGAGGGCGGATCGACAGCTCCGCAAGACCCGCGGACCGCCGACCTCCCAGCGACCCGCAACCATGGCGCGCATGGTGCATTTGTGAACGCCGTCACGTTCCCCGGTGGGGAACACGCTGCCGTGGCGGTGCGTCACCGGTTGCGGGCACGCTCCGGCCGGAGAGGACTCACACGCTTGATCGACGCCGGAAGCCAGACCGCGAGTGCCTCCGATGCCGCCGCATCGGTCGCCGGGTCGATCGCGGCCGTCACGCGGCGGCTCGATTCCCTTCCGATGACGCGGCTTCACGCGGCGGCGCTCGCCATCTGCACGCTGGGCCTGTTCACCGACATCGCCGAGGTCGCCCTGAGCAACGCCCTGGCGGCCATCTTCCTCGCGCCGCCCCACAACATGCCGCGGGGCAGCCTCTCGCTGCTCCTCGCCTCCGTGTTCGCCGGCGGGGCGGTGGGCGCGCCCGTCTTCGGGATGCTGGGGGATCGCCTCGGCCGCAGGCGCGCGCTCCAGGCCTCCCTCGCGCTGATGGCCGCCGGATCGCTGGCGGCCGCCGCGAGCCAGGGGCTCACGGTGCTGACGATCGCCCGGACGGCCTCGGGGTTCGCGATCGGCGGGTTCCCGCCCCTGGTCGCCACCTACCTCGCCGAGGTGACGCCCGCGCGCCGACGCGGCGCGACGCTGCTGGTCTGCGCCGGACTCGGGCTCCTCGGCGGCCTGGCCGCGATCGGCCTGGTCCAGATGATGGCACCGGCCGCGCCGCTCGGGATCGAGCCGTGGCGCTGGGCGCTGATCCTCGGGGGCGCCCTGGCGGCGCTCGGCGGCGTCCTGTTCGCGCGGCTGCCGGAATCACCGCGGTGGCTCGCCTCGGTCGGGCGCTCCGCCGAGGCCGACGCCGCCTGCCGCCGGTTCGAGCGCGCGGCCGGCCGGGTCCGGGTCGCCGCCCCCACCGACCCGGACCCGGACCCGCCCGCGACCGGGCCCGCGGGGTTCCGGGGCCTGTTCGCCGAGACGCGCCAGATGCGCCGGACGGCCCTGTTCGTCGGCCTCTACACCCTCGCCCCCCTGGCGACGATCGCCTTCCCGCTGCTCAGCGCCGTCGTGATGGTGGAGAAGGGCTTCAAGGTCGATCAATCCCTCGTCTTCGCCGCGCTGTCGATGCTCGGCCCGCCCCTGGGTACCCTGCTGACCGCGCTGGCGATCGACCGGCTCGAGCGGCGCGCCGTCCTGACGGCCCTGGCGGCGGCGATGGCGGCCCTCGGCACGGCCTTCGCCGCGAGCGGCACGTTCCTGACCCTGGTCCTGGTCGGCATCGCCTTCAACACCGCGGCGGCGACCTACGGCAGCATCCTCGCCGTCTACGCGACGGAGCTGCTCCCGACCCCGCTGCGGGCCTCGGCCATGACCTGCGCCTGGGCCGGCGGCCGGGTCGCGGCCGCGCTGGCGCCGATCATCCTCCTGCCGATCCTCTCGGCCTACGGGCCGCATGCGATGTTCGCGGTGATCACGCTCGTCCTCGCGGCGAGCGCGGCCCTGCTCCTCGCCGGACCGCGCGGCCTGTCCGGGCAGGCCCTTGCTTAGGGAAACCCGGAAGCGCGGGTCTCCGACCCGCGGCGCCGCGCCGGATGGCGTCGGTTGCCAATCCGGCAAGATTCACACGATAAAGTTGCGCAGGCAGCCGGACGGAACCGCCGGGCACGCCGGGGGTGTCACACGTGTCTAGCCCGATGCTCGTCCCGAGCCTCGTCGAGACGACCAGCCACGTCGACCCCAAGCAGGCCTTCGAGTTCTGGCGCTGCACGGCCCTGGCCGGATTCGGCGACATCGGCCGGCGGCACCCCCGGGAGCGGTTCGCGGCCAAGCGCCTGAGCGTGGCCTCGGCCGGCTGGTCGCTGACCCACACGGTGAGCAGCCCGGTCGCGGTGGAGTTCCGCTCCCGCCACGTCGACCGGAACGCCCGCAGGATGGTGGTGATCGGCCTCGCGCTCGACGGCGTCGGCTACCAGGAACAGAACGGCCGCGGGGCCCAGCTGACCCCCGGCGACATCAGCTTCCTGACGCGGAACCGGCCCTTCGTGGCCGGCACTCAGAGCGCCTACGGCGAGATCCGCCTCGCCGTCCCGCGCAAGATGTTCGAGGCTTTCGTCGGCGACGCCGACGCCTTCGCGGGCCGCAGCCTCGGCCCGCTCCCGGCCGGGGCGGAGGTTCGGGCGCGGCTGCGCGGGGTGGCCGGCTCGGTCGCCTGGATGTCCGCCGACGAGGCGCAGGCGGCCGTCGAGGGCGTGCTCCACCTCCTCGGCCACCTCGTCGACGGCGCGGCCCGGCGCGGCGATCCGGAGGCGGTCTCGCAGGCGGCCGTCGTCTCGCTCGCCCGCGCCCACATCGCGCGGCGGATGCACGACCCCGACCTCAATCCGCAGGACATCCAGCGCGCGCTGGGCTTGTCACGGACCAGCCTGTACCGCGCCTTCGCGGAGACCGGCGGCATCGCGGCGGCGATCCGCGACGCGCGCCTCGACCTCGCGCGCCGGCGCCTCGAGGGTCCTCGCCACGACAAGATGCGGATCGCCACGATCGCCTACGCGTGCGGGTTCACCGACGTGCCGACCTTCAACCGCGGCTTCCGCAAGCGCTTCGGCCTGGCGCCGGGCGACCTCCGGCCCGCGGTCCCCTAGGCGAGGTGCGTCGGGCGCGTCAGCCCGCGGCGGCGAGATCCGCCCGGCCCCGGACCTCGGCGGCGAAATCGAACACCGCGTCCGCGTGGGCGATCGTCGCCGGGCGATGGGCGACGATGACCCGCGTCATCCGCAGATCCCGCAGGGCCTGGGCGATCACCGCCTCGGTGGCCTCGTCCAGATGGCTCGTGGCCTCGTCGAGGAACAGGATCTCGGGCCGCCGGTAGAGGGCGCGCGCCAGCACGATGCGCTGCTTCTGGCCGCCCGACAGGGTCGAGCCCATGTCGCCGACGAGGCTCTCGAAGCCCATCGGCATGCGGCGGATGTCGTCCAGGATCGCCGCCCGGGCGGCGCACTCGGCGATCCAGCCCGCGTCCGGATGCTCGTCGAAGGCCGCGATGTTCTCGGCGATCGAGCCGGCGAACAGGCCGTCGCTCTGCATCACGCCGGCGATCCGGCGCCTGTACGACCCGGCGGCGGTGCGGATGTCCTGGCCGTCGGCGGTGACGATCCCCTCGCTGGGCGGCGTCAGCCCCATCATCACCTTCATGAGCGAGGTCTTGCCGCATCCCGAAGGACCGGTGATCGCGAAGCAGGCACCGGCCCGGACGGACAGCGAGACGCCGCGGAAGATCCAGGGCTCATCGGCCCCGTAGCGCAGCGCCAGGCCCGCGCCGGCGAGCGCTCCGGCCTTCAGGGCGACGACCGGGGGCGCCCCCGGCTGCGCCCCGGCGGCGAGATCCTGCTCCTCCGGCTCGCACAGCACGATGTCGGCGAGCCGGTCGGTCTGCACGTCGAGCATGCGCAGCTTGAACCACGCGTCGATCAGGCTGCCGATCCGGGTGGCGAACTGGTCGCGATAGGCCAGGAACGCCACCAGCATGCCGAGCGACAGGGACCCGCCGATGACCGCGCGGGCGCCGAGCACCAGCAGGATCAGCCGGTCGAGGCCGAACAGGAACTCGTTCGCGCGGCCGAACACGAGGTCGAGGCGCTGCAGCCGCAGCCGGGCGTTCAGGGCCGTGACGAAGTGGTTCATCCAGGCGCCGCCGCGCCGCTCGCGCAGGTCGAGGAGCTTGACGCTCGCCATGCCGCGGACCGTCTCGATGAAGTGCGTCTGCTGGCGGGCCTCGGCCACGAGGGCCTCCTCGCTCCCCTCCCGGTACGCGCCGTAGGCGAAGACCCGCAGGACCGCGTTGAGCGCCGTCGAGGCCAGGACCACGGCGACCAGCCAGCCGCCGTAGACCGTCAGCATCACCAGCATGCCGACCGCCATGAGCCCGTCGAGCATGGCCTGGACGAGATCGGTCGTCAGGCCCTTCTGGATGGTGGCGAGGGAGCCGAACCGCGAGATCACGTCGCCGACATGGCGCTTCTCGAAGTAGTCGAGGGGCAGCCGCGACAGGTGGTCGAACAGGCCGGCCGACCACTGGTAGTTCAGCCGGGTTCCGGCCAGCATGATCGCCCAGGTGCGGGCGATGCTGAGGCCGAGCTGGAGCAGCAGCAGCAGCGCGAGGCCGATCGCCACCACGAGGAGCAGATCGTGGTCGGCGTTCACGATCACCTCGTCGATGACGACCTGCGAGGCGATGGGCATCAGGAGTGCGACGAGCTCGATCCCGAGGGAGAGGGCCAGGACCTGGGCCAGGGCGGCGCGGATGCCGGCCATGTTGCGGAACAGGTCGCGCAGCCGCAGGCCCGGGGCGGCCCGCTCGCGCCGGAAGCCCGGATTGGGCACCGCCTCCAGAGCGACGCCGGTGAATTCCCGCGAGGCCTCCGCGAGGCTGACCCGCCGCCGGCCGCGGCCCGGATCGTTGATGACGAGGCCGCCGCGCTCGACCCGGGTCAGCACCACGAAGTGGTTGAGGCCCCAGTGCAGGATGCAGGGCAGCCGGAGCCGGGGCAGGTCCGTGAGTTCGACCCGAAGCGCGCGGGCGGTCAGGCCCTGGGCGCCGCAGAGGTCGATCAGGTTGCGCAGGGTCATGCCCTTGAGGGACAGGGGATGGCGCCGCCGCAGCGTCGCGAGGTCGATCTGGCGCCCGTGATAGGCCAGGACCATGGCGAGGCAGGCCATGCCGCACTCGGCGGCCTCGGCCTGGAGGACGACCGGCACCCGGCGGCGGAGCCCGAAATCCAGCCGGGCGGCGAGGGACGGCGCCGTCACGGGGCGGCCTTCCGGACCGGCAGGGCGTCGAGGCCGCCGCGCGTGACGAGGGCGAGGCTCTCCCGGACATGCGTCACGGGATCGAGCAGCCAGCGGTAGAGCGACCGCTTCTCCAGGGCGATGTCGGCCTCGACGCGCATGCCCGCCTCGAGGCTGCGCCGCTCGCCGTAGGCCAGCACGGTGTCGGAATCGGGCCGGACCACGATGCGGTAGAGGTCGGTCCCCTCCCCCCGGGCGGCGGCGCGCCGCGCGAAGTCGGGCGCGTCGTCGCTGCCCAGCGGCGCCCGCGTGACCTCGGTGACGACGCCGCGGTGCAGGCCGAAGCGCTGGAACGGGAAGGCGGCGTAGCGCAGCATCACGGGCGCGCCGGCCTCGGCGAAGCCGATGGCCGACGAATCGACGAACAGGTTGGCCTGGAGGCGCCCGGCGCTCGGCAGCAGGGTCAGGAGCGTCGCCCCGGCCGCCACGGTCTGGCCGACCTGCGCGCGGATCGACGTCAGGGTCCCGGCCTCCGGCGCCCGGACCTCGATGGCGCGGCGCGCCTCGCTCTCGGCCTTCTGCTGCGCCAGCTGGGCGGCGGTCCGGTCGAGGTCGGCGAGGTCGCGGGCCAACCGGTCGTCGTAGGCGGCGAGCTGGGACTTCGTGTCGGCGAGCTTGCCGTCGATCTGGAGGCGGCTCTGCTGGAACTGGGCGAGCTGCGCGCTCGCCTGCATGTAGAGGTAGTTCTGGCTCTGGAAGTCGGCGGCGCGGGCGTAGCCGCGCGCCACGGCGTCCGCGAGTTCCTCGACCCGCGCCCGGAGCGGCGGAACCAGCTTGTCCTGCAGGTCGATCTGCTTGGCGAGCTGGGCCGACTGCTCGCTCAGATTCGCCACCTGCTCGCGCAGCGCCTGCCGCTCCGTGCCGGCCAGATCGGCCCGGGCGGTCCGCTGCCGCTCGACGCTCTGGCGCTGGCGCTCCAGCTCGGCGATCACGCGCTCCTGCGTGGGGCCGCTCGCCGACACGGCGTCGAGGTCGATCGTGTACAGGAGCTGCCCGCGCGCGACCTTGTCGCCCTCGCGGACGCCGGTCGAGCCGACGCGCCCCGCCACCGGGCTGGCGAGGCTGATCAGCCCGATATCGGGCGCGAGAAGGCCGACGGCGTGGATGCGGCGCGTGTAGGTGCCCTGCCAGCCATACAGGCCGACCGCCGCCACCATGATCACGCAGGCCGCGGCCACGAGGCGGACCGGCAGAGGCTGGATGATCTGCGCCTCGCCCAGCCACGCGTTGCGTCGCGCCTCGATAACCTCAAGTCGAAAGAGCGGACTTGGCACCCGGAGAAAGCAACCTTCCTGAAGGAGACAGCCGTATTCGAGGACAATGCTCAGCGCATTTGCCACCTTACTCGGTCGCATCACGGGAGTTTCATGTCAACACTTGCCGACACGGCGAATTTTGAATAATCCTGCCCGCGTCAGATCGTCGCGCTTGCGTCGAAAAACGTCTATTCTTCACCGGCTTACTCCAATCTGCCGTCGAGCTTGCTTTGCAGCGCAACAGAACGTCAGTTTTTGCATCATCGCGTGCTGCGTTGCGAAAACCCGACGGCAGGAGACGCGCTGAGACGCGCCGCTTCGCAGCGCAGGCGGCCGCAGTGTCGACAGCGTCTGGAGCGCGGCCCGGGAAAGACAAGGCCTGTCAGTTTTTGCGCATTGGCCGGGCTCGATCGTCCGCGAGCATTATCGGCTGGCCATGACCGATTGACACGAAGCACATCTCTGTAATCCTAAAGGCAGGTGCCGACGTCCAAGGCGCCTAGACGCTACGATCAGGCAATAGATCGAAGCAAATAACCTTCTACCTGAATCTCAATCTGGAGAACGATCATGCAGGACAGCATCGATACCGTCCGCGAGCTGAGCGCCGCCGAGCTGGACCAGGTCGGCGGTGGCCTCGGGGTCGGCCTCACTGTCGGCCTCGGGGTCGACGCGAGCCAGGAGCTCGGTGCGGTCTCGGGGGTCGTGGGCCAGGTCGGCGGTCTGGTGAGCGGCCTGGTGGGCAGCGTGCTCGGCGCGGTCGGCGGTGTCGTCGGCGGCGTGACCGGCTCCCTGCGCTGACGGTCTGACACCGGGAGGGCGGCCGCGGGGCCGCCCTCCTCCGTCGCGGGGCGTGACCGCGACGACACCGGAATCACGGGCCCGCATGGACAGCACAGCCGAGAATTCAGCCGAGAGTTCAGCCGCGACCACAGCCGAGACGATCGCGTACGCAACGAGCGGCAGCACCGGGCATCTCTCCGGCCGCCCCGAGCTGACCTGCTACGCGCCGAGCGACCGCGGCCTCCCGGAGGTCGCCTTCATCGATTTCCGCTTCCCCACCGGCGGGTGGAGCACGCACGCGGTCACGGGCCTCGAGGTCGCTGCCAGCACGCAGCCCGCGGGGGCGCACCACGCGGTCGATTACGAGATCGCGGCCCGGCTGACCGAGCGCGAAGGCCTGCTGGTCCGGCGTCCCGGCCTGAACGGCACGACCCGTTGGGCGGGCCCGTATGCCGGCCGTGTCCTCTCCTTCTCGGCAGCCGCCGTCGAGCGGCTGGCCGAGGCGCCGATCGGCAAGATCGCCTTCGCGGCGGACGGGCGCGATCTCCGCGCCTGCCGCAGCACCTGGCACATCCTCGACGCGCTGGCTTGCGCGCACCGGGACGACCCGTCGCCCGACGCGCTGCTGATCGAGAGCCTCCACCTGGCGATCCTGCGCTCCGTCGTCGCCGCGCGCGCTCCGGGCCGGTCGGCGGCGCCCGACCTCTCGGCGTCGCAGGCCGGGCGGGCCTGCGCGTATATCCGGGAGCACCTGGACCGGGAGATCACCGTCTCCGCCCTGGCCGGCATCGTCGGGCTCAGCGAGGGCTACTTCATCCGGGCCTTCCGCCGGACCACCGGGGTCACGCCCTACCAGTACATCATGCGCGAGCGCGTCGGCCGGGCCGAGGCCCTGATCCGCTCCGGCGCGGGATCGATGGCGGAGGTCGCCGCGCGATCGGGCTTCACGAGCGCGAGCGCCATGAGCCGCACGTTCCGGAAGCTCGTCGGGCGCTCGCCGACCGGGCGCACGGCCGGCCGGCGCGCCTGAGGCGCTACCCGGCGGCCCGCCCCGCTCCCCCGCGGAACAGGTCCTCCATCTCGCGCCGGACGCGGATCGCCTCCTGATCTGCGTCGAAGGCGACGTCGCTCCAGCGCACGGCCCGGCCCGCGGGCACGTCGTTCTTCAGGACCATGTTGTGGGCGAGGCCGATCGGCAGGGCGTCCTGCGCCAGGGAATCCGCCGCCGGCATCAGCTTGCCGTAGACGGTGAACCCGCCCTCGCCGTCGAGCCGCTCCCCGGCCCGCAGCGCGCGCTTGGCTGTCGCGGCGACGTCGCCGCGCCAGTCGCCCGTCGCCCCCGTGGCCTCGCCGCGGACCGCGATGGAGGCGACCGAGATGCCGAGCTCGAGCCCGATCAGGTGATAGGGCTTGTAGGTCGCGGCGAACCGGCCGCTCGAATCGGTCTTGAGGCCATATTGCGCGAAGCAGTCGCGCACGTAGGCGCTCGGCGCCTCGAACACCGCGTAGACGCCCCAGCGCAGGTCCCGGAAGACCGGCCGCCCGTCCCGCTCCACCGACGAGACCACCTCGACGGTGCCGCGCTCGTTGAGGAGGCCGCCATCCGCCGCGGGCTTCAGGACGCTCGGCAGGTCGTCGACGCCGCAGGGCGGGAAGGCGAGGCCGTCGCGCGGCGGGGTGAGCCCGCAGGCATTGGCCACCGCGGCCATCTCCAGCGCCGACTTGGTGCCGTCGAGGAAGGAGTTGAACATCTGCGGGTTGAAGTCGCCGCCGGCGACCTGGCTCTCGCTGAAGCCGTAATGGCCCCAGACCGTGTCGGGCGTGGAGGCGTGGTAGGCCGGGAGGTACTTGGTGCCCTTGCCGGCGCAGATCACCTCCAGCCCGATGGTGCGGGCCCAGTCGACCAGCTCCGCGATGAGCGCCGGCTGGTCGCCCGAGGCCATGGAGTAGATCACCCCGGCCTCGGCCGCCCGGCGCGCCAGCAGCGGCCCGGCCAGCACGTCGGCCTCGACGTTGACCATGACGATGTGCTTGCCGTGCGCGAAGGCCTTCAGCGCGTGGCGGATGCCGGCGGCCGGGCTGCCGGTGGCGTCGATGACGATGTCCACGAACGGGCTCGCGATCATCGCGTCGGCATCCTCGGTCACGAGGGTCGTGCCGCCGCGCGCGGCCTCCTCCAGCCCCCGCGCGGCGAACCGCGAATCGTCCCAGCCGACCCGGCGCAGCGATTCCCGCGCCCGTTGGGGCGACAGGTCGGCCACCGCGACGAGGTGGATGCCGGGCGTGCGCGGCGCCTGCGACAGGTACATCGAGCCGAACTTGCCGGCCCCGATCAGCCCGACCCGGACGGGCCGGCCCTCGTCGGCGCGCCGCTGCAGCTTGGCGGAAAGGGACATGGGGCGTTCTCTCCCTGGGTGGCGCGCGGTCGGGACCGGACCCCGCCGCGCTCGCCGCGTCGTTGGACGGGGACCTAGCGCGGTTCCCGATGCCGTTGAGGCCCACCGGATGAAAAGACGGGGGGTCTGTTCGGGCGACGCGCTGCCCCCTTCTCCCGTGCGGGAGCGGGGCGGGGTGAGGGATCGGGTCTCTCCGCCTCGGGCCGCCTCGGGCCGCCTCAGGCCGCCTCAGGCCGCCTCAGGCCGCCTCGGCCCGGCTCTGCGCCTCCACGTCGAGGAGCCAGTGCCGGAAGGCCCGGATCTTCTCCAGGGCCCCGTCGCGCTCGCGGTAGCAGATGAAGTGGAGGTCGCGGGTCAGGCTCGCGACCCGATCGCCGCCGAGGCGCACCAGCTGCCCGGCGGCGAGCTCGTCCCGGGCGAACCGCAAGGTCTCCAGCGCCACGCCGAGCCCCTGAACGGCCGCCGAGATCACCAGCGAGCCCCGGTCGAAAGCCGCTCCGGCTGCCCCGGTCGGCAAGGGTAGGCCGTTATGGGCGAACCAGTCCGGCCAGCGGACGGGGCTGAAGGATGAGTCGAGCCGGGTGAAGGGCCCGATCGATCCGGCCGCGTCCGGCTGCGCGGCCCGGGCGACCTCCGGCGCGCAGAGGGCGGCGATCTCCTCCGGGCCGAGGGATTCGACGGTCAGGCCGGGCCCGTGCGGCGGCCGGCCGTAGGCAATCAGGATGTCGATCTCCTCGTGCCGGCCGAGATCCACCGGGTCGGCGCTGGTGGAGAGGCGGATGGCGATGCCGGGATGCGCCTCCACGAAGGCGGGGAGCCGCGGCCCGAGCCACTTCGCCGCGAAGCTCGGCGTGCAGTGCACGGCCAGCGACGCGGGCGACGGCGGGCTGAGGTCGGCGCAGACCGCCTCGATAGCGTCGAAGGCGCTCGAGAGCCCGGCCAGCAGGCGCTGGCCGTCGGCGGTGAGGAGCGCCTGGCGGTTCGCCCTCCGGAACAGGGCGCGCCCGAACCAGCGCTCCAGCGCCCGGATCTGGTGGCTCACCGCCGAGGGCGTGAGGTGCAGCTCCGCGCTGGCGCGGGCGAAGCTGCCCAGGCGCGCGGCCGCCTCGAAGGCCCGCAGGGCGGAGAAGCTCGGGATCCGGCGCATGCGCAATCCGTGAATTGAATTCATGGAAAGCGTGAAAAATCGTCGTTTGTCAACGCGCGGATCCGGCAGGATAGTGCCGACCACGACGCGATCGGCGGCCCGGTCCGTACCCCGACGAAAGGAGATGCCATGCTCGACGATCACGCCCACGAGGCGGCCGTCGCCCTCGACCTGCCGAACGACGATGCCGGCCGCAGGCGGACCTCGATCTACCAGCCCGAGCAGGCCGGCCTGATCTTCCCGGAGATCCCGGACTTCGCCGACCACGCCGAGGAGCGGGACTACCGCAAGAAGCACCTCGTGGCCGCCTGCCGCGCCTTCGCGATGCACGGCTTCGACTACGGCTTCGCCGGCCACCTGACGATCCGCGACCCGGAGCGTCCGGAGCTGTACTGGACCAACCCGATGTGCGTGCACTTCTCGCAGGTGCGGATGTCGAACCTGATCCTGGCCGACCACAAGGGCCGGGTGGTCGAGGGGCGCCACGCCATCAACCGCGCGGGCTTCGTCCTCCACGCCGCCGTGCACGAGGAGTACCCGGAGGTCATGGCGATGTGCCACGCGCACACCACCTACGGCACCGCGTGGTGCGCCACCGGCCGACCGCTGGAGATGATCAGCCAGGACGCGGCGGCCTTCTACAACAGCCACGCCGTGATCGGCGCCTCGGCGGGCGCCGTGGCGGTGGAGAAGGAGAGCGGCCTGTCGGTCGCCCAGCAGATCGGCCGCAACCGCGGCGTGCTGCACCAGAACCACGGCCTGCTGACCTGCTCGCAGCACAGCATCGACGACGCGGCCTTCTGGTTCATCGCCCTGGAGCGGGCCTGCCAGCAGCAGCTCCTGGTCGAGGCCTCCGGCATCAAGCCGCAGCTCCTCTCGGAGAAGACCGCCCGCTACAGCCGCGAGCACGTCGGCAGCGACTACATCGGCTGGCTGCACTTCCAGACGCTGTACAACCACATCGCCGAGACCCAGCCCGACATGTTCGCCTGAGGCCCCGCGCGGGGGGCCGCGAAGGATTGAGGGCCGGCCGCGAGGCCGGCCCTCTCGCTATGGGCGGTCCGCCGGGCTGCGCCGCCCCTCGTACCGGGCCCGCGGCCGGATCAGCGTCCCCTGGCGGCCCTGCTCCATGGCGTGCGCCGCCCAGCCCAGGCTCCGGCCGAGCAGGAAGATCGTGAACGGCGCGCTCCGCGGCAGGCCCGCCGTCCGGACGAGCGCCGTCAGCGCGAAGTCGATGTTCGGCCGCGCCCCCGTCGCCGCCTCGGCGCAGTCCCGGACGGCGTCCAGCAGGGGGTCGGCGGGCAGGACCGCGCCCAGGGCCGCGGCGCGGGCGTCGCCGTCCGGGTAGAGCGGGTGGCCGAAGCCCGGCAGCGCACCTGCCCGATCCAGGCAGGCGCGCACGGCCTCCCGGGGGTTCGTCGCGTCAGCCTCGTCGACGAGCCGCAGCACCGCGGCGGAAGCGCCGCCGTGGCGCGGTCCCGACAGGGCGCTCAACCCGGCCATGAGGCAGGCCGCGATCGGCGCGCCGGTGGAGGCGGCGACCCAGGTCGCGAAGGTCGAGGCGTTCAGCTCGTGGTCGGCCAGCAGCACCAGCGCCTGGCGGACCCGGTCGGCGGTCGCGGCGTCGAGGGACCAGAGCCGCGCGAGGCCCTGATGCAGGGGCGCCCGGCCTTCGGGGATGCCGCAGGACGCGGCGAGATGCGCGACGGCGCGGCGCGCGTCGCGGCACAGGCGGTGGTGCCCGCGGCCCAGCGCGGCTTCGGCCTCCTGCAGAAGCCCGGCCAGCGCCAGGAACGGCGTCGCGGCCGCGTCGGCCGGAACCTCGAACAGCGTCGCCTCCGGGCTGTCCCACAGGAGGTCGGCGGTCGCCTCCAGGCTCGCGTCGCGGGCGAACGCCACGGCGTCGCGGCCGCGGTAGATCAGGCTGCCCCGGTGGACGGTGCTGATCGCTGTGACGACCGACGGCTCGCCCCAGGCCATGGCCCCCGCGGCGATCGCCGCGCTGGCGCGGCTCCGGCCGCGCCGGTCGGCGAGCGTCGCGACGTCGGCGGCCCGGTACTGGCTGTGGCGCCGGCCCGGCGCCCGCCGCGCCTCGATCAGCCCGCGGCTGACGTAGGCGTAGAGCGTCTGGGCCCGGATCCCGAGGGCGTCGAGGGCTTCGGCGCGGTCCAGCCATTCCGTCATGTTGATCAGATGTATCAAGATTGATCGATCCGTCGATGGCCGGCAGCCTGCGCGAACCGATCGAGGGCCGGGACCATGCGCGAACGACACGCCGACCACGACGCCCTGGCGCCGATCCTCGCGGAGGCGCTGGCCGCCCTGGCGCTGCCGCCCGAGGCCGGGGACCGGCTGGCGGTGACCGGCACCGGGAGCCTGCCCTCCTGCTTCCCGGTCACCGCGCTGGCGACGGCGTCGATCGGCGCCGCCGGCCTCGCCGTCTCCGAACTCCTCGGCCTCTCCGGCCCCGCGCCCGCCGTCGCGGTCGACCGGCACCTGGCCTCGGCGTGGTTCGGCACCTCCGTGCGGCCGCAGGGCTGGACGCTGCCGGCCGCCTGGGACCCGATCGCCGGCGACTACCAGGCGGCGGATGGCTGGATCCGGCTGCACACCAACGCGCCCCATCACCGCGCCGCCGCCCTCGCAATCCTCGACTGCCCGGGCGAGCGGGAGGCGGTCACGGCCGCCGTGGCCCGCACGGCGGCCGAGGACCTGGAAGGGGCGATCCTGCGCGCCGGCGGCTGCGCCGCGGCGATGCGCGGTCCGGACGATTGGGAAGGCCTGGACCAGGGCCGGGCGGTCCGGGCCGAGCCCCTCGTGGCGGTCGCGGAACGGCCCGTCCAGCACCGGTCGCCGTGGCGCCCGGACCCGGCCCGTCCCCTCGCGGGGATCCGGGTCCTCGACCTGACCCGCATCCTGGCCGGGCCGGTGGCCACGCGCGTCCTGGCCGGCCTCGGGGCCGACGTCCTGCGGATCGACCCGCCCGGCTGGGAGGAGCCGTCCCTGGCGCCCGACGTCACCTTGGGCAAGGTCTGCACGCGGCTCGACCTCCGGCAAGCTGCCGACCGCCGGCACTTCGAGACCCTGCTCGCCGAGGCCGACATCCTCGTGCACGGGTACCGCCCGGACGCCCTGGAGCGGCTCGGCTACGGCGCGGCGCGACGCCGGGCACTCAACCCGGACCTGATCGACGTCGCGCTCTGCGCCTACGGCTGGACCGGACCCTGGGCCGGACGGCGCGGCTTCGACAGCCTCGTCCAGATGGCGACGGGCATCGCGGCGGCCGGGCAGCGGTGGAAACAGGCCGACCGGCCGGTGCCGCTGCCCGTCCAGGGGCTCGACCACGCCACCGGCTACCTGATGGCGGCGGCGGCCGTGCGAGGCCTGATCGCCCGGCAGCGCGACGGGCACGCCGTCACCGCGCGGCTCTCTCTGGCCCGGACCGCGCGCCTGCTCACGGACCATCCCGGCAGCGCGCCGGGGCCCGCCTTCGGTGGATATCGGGACGCGGATTACGCCCCGGAGATCGAGGACACGGCGTGGGGACCTGCCCTCCGGCTGCACGCGCCCGTGCGGATCGAGGGCGCGCCGCTGCGGTGGGATCGCCCGGCCTGCGATCTCGGCACGACGGAGGCCGCACAAGTCAGACATTTCGGCAGCGCGCGCTTGTCCGGCTCGAAAGACGCTCCGGGGAGCAGAAGCGCTATAAATTGACCAATCGCGGGAATGTTTTTGCAGCCTCCGCGCGGCGGAACGCTTGACACCGATCTATGTTATCTGGCAATTCGCATTCATGATCTGTAATGCGTTTTGTCGGCGTTTTTAATACTAGGTTTAAGTGAAGATTTAATAGTCAGCTTTCTTAAAATCTGCACATATAGACCGAAGACCGAAAATAATACCACCGTTTACGTCAAAGCGCACCCGGTTCGCCGAACCCGTCTCGCACTGTGCCAGACGGTCCGACACCGAGAAGGATGACGATGAACGAGTCTGCCCCGGGCCACCCCATCCTGCGCGACGTTCCGATCGGCATCGCCGCCACCGGGATGCGGCACGAGACGGACTCGATGGGCGGGATCGACGTGCCGGCAGACCGCTACTGGGGCGCGCAGACGCAGCGCTCGCTCCAGCACTTCTCGATCGGCGACGATCGCATGCCCAAGCGGGTCTACCACGCCTACGGCTACGTCAAGAAGGCCGCCGCCCTGGTCAACGCCGCCGCCGGCCGCCTGGAGGACTGGCGCGCGCAGGCCATCGTCCAGGCCGCCGACGAGACGATCGCGGGCAAGCTCGACGCGCACTATCCGCTCTACGTCTGGCAGACCGGCTCCGGCACCCAGTCCAACATGAACGTCAACGAGGTGCTGTCGAACCGCGCGATCCAGCTCCTCGGCGGTGTGCTCGGCTCCAAGAGCCCGGTCCACCCGAACGACCACGTCAACATGGGCCAGTCGTCGAACGACACCTTCCCGACCGCGATGCACGTCGCCACGGTGCTCGAACTCGACGAGGTCCTGCTCCCCAAGGCGCGGGCGCTGGCCGACGCGATCGACGCCAAGGCGCGGGCCTGGATGGACGTGGTCAAGACCGGCCGGACCCACCTGCAGGACGCGACGCCGCTCACCGTCGGCCAGGAATGGTCGGGCTACGTGGCCCAGATGCGCGACGCGCTGGCCCTCGTCGAGGCGTCGCGCGCCGGGCTGTACAAGCTGGCGGCCGGCGGCACCGCGGTCGGCACCGGCCTCAACGCCCCGGAAGGGTTCAGCGCGGAGATCGCCGCCAAGATCGCCGATCTCACCGGCAAGCCGTTCGTCACGGCGCCCAACAAGTTCGCCGCGCAGGGGTCGCTGGACGCCACGGTCGCCGCCATGGCGGCGGTGCGCGGGCTCGCGGTCGCACTGATGAAAATCGCCAACGACATGCGCTGGCTCGCCTCGGGGCCCCGCTGCGGCCTCGGCGAACTGCTGCTGCCCGCCAACGAGCCGGGCTCCTCGATCATGCCCGGCAAGGTCAACCCGACCCAGTGCGAGGCCCTGGTGATGGTCTGCATCCAGGTGATCGGCGAGGACAACGCGGTCGCCTTCGCGGGCTCGCAGGGCAACTTCGAGCTCAACGCGATGCGCCCGATCATCATCAACAACACGCTGCATTCGATCCGCGTGCTGGGCGACGCCTGTGAGAAGTTCCGGACCTACTCGGTCGAGGGCACCGAACTCAACCGGACGCGGATCGACGAGACCGTGAACCAGTCGCTGATGCTGGTCACGGCCCTGTCGCCGGTGATCGGCTACGACCTCGCCTCGAAGATCGCCCACCGCGCCAACGACGAGGGCACGACGCTGCGCGCGGCCGCCCTGGCCGAGGGCGTCCCGGCCGAGCGCTTCGACGCGGTGTGCGATCCCAGGACCATGATCGGCCACGGGCTGGCCGGCGCCTGAAGCGCGCCGGGACCGTCCGTCCGCCCCCTCAGCTGAGCGAGACACCATGAGCACGAAGGTCGCCGATCTGTTCGTCCGGGCGCTGGCGCAGGCCGGCGTGGAGCGCATCTACGGCGTGGTCGGTGACAGCCTCAACGGCCTGACCGAGGCCCTGCGCCAGGACGGCTCGATCGCCTGGATCCACACGCGCCACGAGGAGAGCGCCGCCTTCGCGGCCGGCGCCGAGGCGCACCTGACCGGCGAACTCGCGGTCTGCGCCGGCTCCTGCGGGCCGGGCAACCTGCACCTGATCAACGGCCTGTTCGACGCGCACCGCTCCCGCGTGCCCGTGCTGGCCATCGCGGCCCAGATCCCCTCGGCGGAGATCGGCCGGGGCTACTTCCAGGAGACGCACCCGCAGAACCTGTTCCAGGAATGCAGCCACTACTGCGAGCTGGTCTCCTCGCCGGCCCAGCTGCCCGGCGTGATCGAGACCGCGATCCGCGTCGCCGTCGCCGAGCGCGGGGTCGCCGTCGTGGTGATCCCCGGCGATGTCGGCCTCATGGCCATGCCGGGGAACGCGCCCGAACTCTCCGCCGCCCTCGTGCCGCCCCCGCCCGTGGTGCGCCCGCGCGAGGCCGACCTCGACGCGCTCGCCGGGATGCTCAACGCGGCCGGGCGCGTGACCCTGTTCTGCGGCCGCGGCTGCGCCGGCGCCCACGCGGAGCTGCTGCAACTCGCCGAGGCGCTGAAGGCGCCTGTCGTCCACGCGCTCGGCGGCAAGGAGCACGTCGAGTGGGACAATCCCTACGACGTCGGCATGACCGGCCTGATCGGTTTCTCGTCGGGCTACCGGGCGATGCTCGACTGCGACACCCTGCTGCTGCTCGGCACCGGCTTCCCCTACCGCCAGTTCTACCCGGACGACGCCAAGGTCGCGCAAGTCGACCTGCGGGCCGGGAGCCTCGGGCGCCACTGCCGGATCGATCTCGGCCTGATCGGCGACGTCGGAGAGACGATCGCGGCGCTGCTCCCGAAGCTGCAGGCCAAGACCGACCGGGCGCATCTCGACGACAGCCTCGCCCATTACCGCAAGGCCCGCGCCGGGCTCGACGCGCTGGCGGTGGGCAAGCCCGGCGGCAAGATCCACCCGCAATACGTCGCCCGGACGCTCAGCGAGGCGGCCTCCGAGGACGCGGTCTTCACCTTCGACGTCGGCACGCCGACGATCTGGGCGGCGCGCTACCTCGCCATGAACGGCAAGCGCCGGCTGATCGGCTCGCTGAACCACGGCTCGATGGCCAACGCCCTGCCGCAGGCGATCGGCGCGCAGGCGGCCTATCCCGGGCGGCAGATCATCTCGTTCTCCGGCGACGGCGGCTTCGCCATGCTGATGGGCGACCTGCTGACCCTCAACCAGCACAAGCTGCCGGTGAAGATCGTGGTGCTGAACAACGGCACGCTGGGCTTCGTCGAGATGGAGATGAAGGCAGCGGGCTTCCTCGAGACCGGCGTCGAGCTGGTGAACCCGGACTTCGCCGCCATGGCGAGCGGAGCCGGCATCTTCGCCCGGCGCGTGGAGGACCCGGCCGCGCTGCCGGACGCGATGGCCGCGATGCTCGCCCATGACGGCCCGGCGCTTCTCGACGTCGTCTCGGCCCGCCAGGAGCTGTCGATGCCGCCGAAGGTCGGCCTCGAGCAGGTGACGGGCTTCGGGATGTGGCTCGCCCGGGCGGTCATCGACGGGCGCGGCACCGAGATCATCGACCTCGCCAAGACCAACCTCTGGCGCTGAGGCGCCCTTCCGAAGCCGGAGCTCTGCCCGATGATCCGCTGCGTACGCATCTGGACCGGTGACGACGACAATTCCTACTTCGAGGAAGGCGTCATCGACCTGCCCCACGGCGAGCGCGGCGACATCCTCAGCGGCACGACCGAGGTGGTCTCGATCTCCTTCCGCGAGACCCAGGCCGGCGGGACCTACGCGTGGCACGCGGCGCCGACCCGGCAGTTCGTCATCACCCTGCGCGGCACCCTCGACTTCCAGACGAGGGCCGGCGCGCACTTCACGATCCGCCCCGGCGACATCCTCATCGCCGAGGACACGGCCGGCTCCGGCCATTCCTGGCGCCTCGTCGACGACGAGCCCTGGTGCCGGGCCTACGTGATCCTCGCCCCCGGCGCCGAGGCCCGGCTCCCCTTCGTCCCGAACAAGACCGCCTGAGGAGGGGCCCGATGGCCGCCATGAGCTTCGACGACGCTCCCGACGTGGTGCTGATCGGCGCCGGGATCATGAGCGCGACCTTCGGCACGATGCTGAAGGAGCTGGAGCCGTCGCTCAGGATCGCGATGTTCGAGACGCTGCACGACTGCGCGCAGGAGAGCTCGGAGGGCTGGAACAACGCCGGCACCGGCCACGCGGCCAATTGCGAGCTGAACTACACCCCCCAGCGCCCCGACGGCAGCGTCGACATCGCCAAGGCGCTCGAGGTCAACACCGAGTTCGACATCTCGCGCCAGCTCTGGGCGCACCTCGTGCGGAAGGGCGCGATCCCGGATCCCCGCGCCTTCATCCATCCCTGCCCGCACATGAGCTTCGTCTGGGGGGCCGAGAACGTCGCCTTCCTCAAGGCGCGCTACGCCGCGATGTCGGCCCACCACTGCTACCACGGCATGGAGTACAGCGAGGACCCGCAGGTCATCGCCGGCTGGGCGCCGCTGATCATCGAGGGCCGCGATCCCGGCGAGCCGATCGCCGCCACCCGGATCGTCACCGGGACGGACGTCGATTACGGCGCCCTGACGCACCTGCTGGTCGGGCAGCTCGCGGCGCAGCCCGGCTTCGCCGTCCACTACAACCGCAAGGTCGTCGCCCTCGACCGGGTCGACGACGGCCGCTGGGCCGTGACCGTCGAGGACACCTACGACGGCACGCGCCAGACCGCGACGGCGAGGTTCGTGTTCATCGGCGCGGGCGGCGGCTCGCTGCCGCTGCTGCAGGCCTCCAAGATCCCGGAGGGGCGCGGCTACGGCGGCTTCCCGGTCTCAGGGATCTGGCTGCGCTGCGACGTCGACGCGGTCAGCGCGCGCCACCACGCCAAGGTCTACGGCAAGGCCGCCTCCGGCTCGCCGCCGATGTCGGTGCCCCACCTCGACACCCGCATCATCGGCGGCAAGCGCTCGCTGCTGTTCGGGCCCTACGCGGGCTTCTCGTCGCGCTTCCTGAAGCACGGGTCGCTCACCGACCTGTTCACCGCGCTGACGCCGCACAACATCGTGCCGCTGCTGGACGTCGCCAAGGACAACGTCGCGCTCACCGAGTACCTCGTGGGCCAGGTGCTCCAGAGCTCCGACCACCAGTTCGCGACCCTCAAGGACTTCTTCCCCAAGGCGCTGAAGCAGGACTGGACCTCGGCGGTGGCCGGCCAGCGGGTGCAGACGATCAAGCCGACCGGCAAGGCGAACCCGCTGGAGGAAGGCTACCTCGAATTCGGCACGGAGCTGGTGGCCGCGGCCGACAACTCGATCTGCGCCCTGCTCGGCGCCTCGCCCGGCGCCTCGACGGCGGCCTTCATCGCGGTCGAGGTGCTGGAGAAGTGCTTCGCCGACCGGCTCACGCCGGACGCCTGGCTGCCCCGCCTCAAGGCGGTGATCCCGACCTACGGCATCGACCTCAAGCGGGACGCCGAGGCCTGCCGCCGCACCCGGGCCGAGACGGCGCCGGTCCTGAGGATCGAGAACGTCTGACAGGTTCGCGAGGCGCGGTTCCCCGCGCCCCGCCGGCGGACATCTGAGGGTGCGGCGCGCCCGGCCCGCGGCGGCGGACCGGCGAGCTTCGGCCGGAGAGAGGAACGATGGACATCTCCGCCCTGATGCTCTCGCGCATCCAGTTCGCCTTCACGGTGTCGTTCCACATCATCTTCCCGGCCTTCACGGTCGGGCTGGCGGCCTGGCTCGCCTTCCTGCAGGCGCGGGCGATGATCGCGCGCGAGCCGGTCTACGACCGCCTGTTCGACTTCTGGCTCAAGATCTTCGCCGTCGCCTTCGGGCTCGGCGTGGTCTCCGGCATCGTCATGGCGTTCCAGTTCGGCACCAACTGGAGCGAGCTCGCCCGCCGCACCGGCCCGATCCAGGGGCCGCTCCTCGGCTACGAGAGCTTCACGGCCTTCGCGCTCGAGGCCTCGTTCTTCGGGGTGCTGATGTTCGGCCGCAGGCGGGTGCCGCGCTGGTTCTACCTGTTCGCCTGCCTGATGGTCTGCCTCGGCACCAGCCTGTCGTCGTTCTGGATCCTCGTGAACAATTCGTGGATGCAGTACCCGACCGGCTTCGCCCAGCGCCCGGACGGCGTGTTCGTGCCGACGGACTGGTGGGCGATCATCTTCAACGGGGTCGTCTGGGTCCGCTTCCCCCACATGGTCCTGGCCGCCTACGTCACCACCAGCTTCTGCGTGGCCGCGACGGGGGCGTGGTACATGCTGCGCGGCAGCGACCGGATCGAGGCCCGCGCCATGATCCGGATGGGGCTCGGCCTCGCCGCGATCCTGGTGCCGCTGCAGCTGTTCTTCGGCCACCTCACCGGCGACTACGTCGTCAAGCACCAGCCCTCGAAGATCGCCGCGATCGAGGGCCACTGGGAGAGCCAGGCGCCGGCCGGCGAGATCCTGTTCGCGTGGCCCGACGAGGCGCAGGAGAAGAACCACTTCGTCATCGCGCTGCCCGCCCCGATCGGCAGCCTGATCGACGACGGCACCCTCACCGGCAAGGTGATCGGCATCAAGGACATTCCCAAGGCCGACCGGCCGCCGGTGCTGATCCCGTTCTTCGCCTTCCGCATCATGGTCGGCTGCGGACTGCTGATGCTGGCGCTGGCCTGGGGCGGGATGGCCTTCTACGCCACCGGGCGGCTGGAGCGGGCGCGCTGGCTGCAATGGGCGATCTTCCTGTCGTTCCCGCTGGGCTTCGTGGCGACGCTGACCGGCTGGTTCACCGCCGAGGTCGGGCGCCAGCCCTGGACGGTCTACGGCCAGCTGCGCACCGCCGACGCGGCGACGCCGTTCCTGGCCGCGCCGCAGGTTGCGACCTCCCTCGCCGTGTTCGGCGCGGTCTACGCGCTGATCTTCGCGGCCGGCACCGTCTACATCTACCGCATGCTCAAGGCCGGCATCCTGCCGACCCCGGCCGGTGCGGAAAGCGCCGCCAACCCCAAGCGGCCGCTCGCCGTGCCGGGCGACAGTCCCGGCACCCCCAGCAGCAATCCGGCGGAGTGAGCGGCCGTGATCGAATTCTGGGCCGCCGCCCTCGCCCTCACCCTGATGCTCTACGTGCTGCTCGACGGGTTCGACCTCGGCGTCGGCATGCTGTTCGGGATCGCCCCGGACGAGACGGCGCGCCGGCACATGATGCAGGCGATCGCCCCCGTCTGGGACGGCAACGAGACCTGGCTGGTGCTCGCCGCCACGATCCTGTTCGGGGCCTTCCCGACGGTCTACGCGCTGCTGCTCTCGGCCTTCTACCTGCCGCTCCTCCTGATGCTCGCGGCCCTGATCCTGCGCGGCGTCGCCTTCGAGTTCCGCTACAAGTCCCGGCGGCTGCGGCGGGTCTGGGACGCGGGCTTCGTCGGCGGCTCCTACTGCGCGGCCTTCGTGCAGGGCGTGACGGTCGGGGCGCTCGTTCAGGAGCTGCCGGTGCAGGGCGGGCTCTACGCCGGCGGGGCGTTCACGTGGCTCACGCCGTTCTCGCTGCTCTGCGGGCTCGGCCTGTGCCTCGGCTACGCGCTGCTCGGCGCCGCGTGGCTGTGCGGCAAGACCGAGTCCGACGTGCGCGACCTCGGCTTCCGGCTGCTGCCGCGGCTCCTGCTGGGCGTCCTAGTCTTCCTCGGCGCGGCCTTCGCGTACGCGCTGGCGATGAACCTGCGGGTGCTGCACCGCTGGGTCGAGCGGCCCGAGATGCTGGTCCTGCCGCTCGTGGGGGCCGCGGCCTGCGCCGGGCTCCTCTACGCGGCGCGGCGCCGGATCGACGCGCTGCCCTTCCCGCTGGTGGCGCTGATCTTCGCCGCCGCCTTCGCGACGCTCGCCGCCTCGTTCCTGCCCTACATGGTGCCGTTCAGCGTGACGGTGACCGAGGCGGCGGCGCCGGAGGCGAGCCTGTCCTTCATGTTCTGGGGCGCGGGGATCGTGGTCCTGCCGATCACCCTGATCTACACCCTGGTGGTCTACCGGGTGTTCAAGGGGAAGGTCGACATCGCCGAGCATTATGACTGAGCCTGCAGCCGGGTTCCCGGACCCGCCCCGGCCGGCGAGGCCGCGCGATGGCCGGTGAGGTCGCTCTCTCCGAGGACGCGCCGGGCCTCCTGCAGCGCCTCGCGGCGTGGTGGCCGCGTGAGGCGGCCGAGGCCGTGCGCATCGCGCTCACCGCCATCGCGGCGGTCTGGCTCGCCATGTGGCTCGAGCTGGCGCTGCCGCACTGGGCCGGCTGGACGGTTATCTCGGTGACGCTCGCCACCCGCGCGGCCTCCCTGCGCAAGAGCCTGTGGCGCGCCGGCAGCACGCTGGTGGGCGTCACCGTCGCGATGGTGCTGGTGGCCAATTTCGCCCAGGCGACCCTGGCCTTCGACCTCGCGCTGGCCCTGTGGATGGGCCTGCTCACCGCGGCCTCCAGCGTCGAGAGCGGCCAGCGCGCCTACGGCTTCGCCTCGATGGGCTTCACCGTGCCGATCATCGCGCTGGCCGACGTGCAGAACCCGGAGGCGGTGTTCCAGATCGGCGTCGACCGCTGCTCGACGATCCTGCTCGGGATCGGCTGCGCCTACGCGTCGAACGTGTTCGTGGCGCCGGGCGTCCCCGCCGTCAGCCGCGCCCTGGCGGGGCGGCTCGAGGCGGCCGCGGAGGCCTGCGACGCCTGGATGGCCGCCCTGCGGCGGGGCGAACCGCCCGGCCCGATGCCGATCGCCGCGGTCATGACCCTGGGCGAGGAGGTCACCGACACGTTCACCGAGCAGCCCTCCCTGCGCTCCGGCGGCCGCGGCATCCGCAACGCCGCCCCCCGGCTGCGGCGGGTGCTCGCCGCGGGCCTGCTGCGGGCGCTGCTGCCGGACCGGCCGGGATCGCGCTCGACCGACCTGATCGGGGCCGGCGGGGCGATCGCCGTCCGGCAGGTCGGGCGCGTCCGGGTCTCGGCGCGGCTCCTGCGGGCCGGCGGGCGCGTGGGCCGGCGGCGCGTCCCGTTCCGCCCGCACCTGCTCCTGTGGAACGACCTGGACTGGGACGGCTGGCACGCCTTCGACAACGCCCTGCGCACCGCCGCCGCCGTCCTGCTCGTCAACGGCTTCTGGTACGTCACCGGCTGGTCGCACGGGGCCGGCGCCGCGACCTGGGCGAGCCTCGTCTGCGTCCTGCTCGCCGCCCATGCCGACCCGCGGGCGGAATCCCGCGCCTTCCTGGTCGGCGCGCTGCTCGCCGGCGTGGTCGGGCTCACCGTCCGCTACACCCTGCTGACGACCACCGGGAGCTTCGCGCTGATGGCCGCGGTGCTGCTGCCGGTGGCGATGCTGGCGGTGGTCGGCCGCGCCGACAAGCGCGCGATCTACGGGATCGGCTTCGGGTTCTTCGTCTTCGGCGTGCTCGATCCCAAGAACCCGATGACCTACGACCTCGCCGACTCGCTCAACACCGTGCTGGCCGAGCTGCTCGGCATGGCGGTGGCGGCGATCGCGTTCGCCGCCCTGCCGCCGCCGGTGAGCGCCGCGACCCTGCGCCTGCGGGCCCGCCGGCGCCTGGTCCGGTCGGTGCGCGGCGCGGCCCTCGACCCGGCGCTCCTGCTGCCGCCCCTCGACCGCTATCTCGCCCGGGGCTTCGGCCGACTCGCCCTCATCGGCGCGGACGACGCGGCGGCCCGGAGCGGCGAGCGCCTGCTCGTCATCGGGCTCCTGCTGCTCGCCCTGCGGGAGACGGACGACCGGGAGGGCCGCCGCGTCGGCCGGGCGGTCTGGGCGCGGCTCGCCGCGTCCCGTCCGGCGGGGCCGGAGACGGCGCCGGATCCCTTGCGCGCGCTCGCCGACCGGGCGACCCTGCCCCTCCAGGCGGAGCGCATCGGGGCGCTGGCCGCCCTCGTGTCGGATCTCGACCGCGCGGGCTGGCCGAACCTCGATCCGGGAGGGCGGGCGTGATCGGCGTGGTCGGATTGCGGGCGGTCGACGTGCTGGGGCTCTTCGTCGAGCCCGCGGTGATCTGCCTGCTCGCCGCCCTGGTGATCACCTGGGCCCTGCGCTGGATCCTGGACTGGATCGGCATCAACCACCTTGTCTGGAACCGCGCCCTGTTCGACTTCAGCCTCCTGACCGCCGTGACGGCGCTGCTGATCCTGTCCCTGCGCGTCCAGGGCCCGTGAGATGGCCCTGAAACCGCGACCGTCGCTGCGCGACTGGCAGCCGCCGCCCGCCTACAACGTCGCCGCCACCCTGCTGGCGCTGGCGGCGGCCGTGGGCCTCGCCTACCTCGCCTTCCTCTACTACGCCTACACGCCCTGGACCCGGGACGGGCGCGTGCGCGTCTACACCGTGCAGGTGGCGCCCGAGGTCTCCGGCACGGTGGTGGCGGTCCGGGTCCGCGACAACCAGTTCGTCCGCAAGGGCGACGTGCTGTTCACGATCGATCCCGGCACGTTCAGGAACGCCGTGACCCAGGCCGAGGGCGCCCTCGCCAGTGCCCGGGCGCGGGCCGGGTACCTCGCGGGGATCGCGCAGCGCACCGCCGATCTCGACGACCTCGCCACCACGCCGCAGCAGAAGCAGACGACCAGCGGCCAGGCGCAGGCCGCCCAGGCCGACGTGGTCCAGGCGGAGGGTGCGCTCGCGCAGGCGCGGCTCAACCTGGAGCGCACGACCCTGCGGGCGACCGTGAACGGCTGGGTCACCAACCTGCTGCTGCAGGAGGGCGGGTTCGCCGCCACGGGGCAGCCGGCGCTGACGCTGGTCAACGGCGACAGCTTCTGGATCGAGGGCTATTTCGAGGAGACGCAGCTCCCGCGCATCGGCGCGGGCGACGCCGCGCGCGTGTCGCTGATGGCGTGGCCGGACCGTCCGATCCGGGGGCGCGTCACCGGCCTCGGCCGCGGGATCAGCGTCGCCGACGCCGCCCCGGGCGTCCAGGGGCTGCCGACGGTCAACCCGATCTTCACCTGGGTCCGGCTGGCGCAGCGGGTGCCGATCCGGATCGAGCTCGACGACGTGCCCTGCCCGATCGTGCTGGCGGCCGGGATGACGGCGAACGTCGCGATCCTGGCCGAGACAGCCGGGTCGCCGGACGCCCTGCCGCCCGACCGGCGCACGGGCGCGGCCGCCGGCCAGCGCTGCGACGGGGCGCCGGTCGTCGAGTCGCGGCGCTGACGGCCCGCGCCGGCCGGGAAAACCGGGCGGCGCGGCGCGTTGATCCGGCAGGCGCGCCGCCGCGCGGCGGCCGCGATCACGACGAGGACCCGATGGACTACAGGCAGTTCGGACGCTCCGGCCTCACCGTGCCGGTGCTCAGCTTCGGCACCGGCACCTTCGGCGGCACGAACGAATTCTTCCAGCGCTGGGGGCAGACGGACGTCGCCGAGGCGACCCGCATGGTCGATCTCTGCCTCGACTCCGGCGTCAACTTCTTCGACACGGCCGACATCTACTCGGGCGGCGCCTCGGAGGAGATCCTGGGCCAGGCCCTGAAGGGCAAGCGCGACCGGGCGCTGATCTCCACCAAGGCGACCTTCCGGTTCAACGACGAGCTGAACCAGGTCGGCTCCTCGCGCTACCACCTGGTCCGCGCCTGCGAGGCCAGTCTGAAGCGGCTCGGCACCGACCATATCGACGTCTACTTCATGCACGGCTTCGACGCCCTCACCCCCGTGGACGAGACGCTGCGGGCGCTCGACGACCTCACCCGTGCGGGCAAGATCGGCTATATCGGCGCCTCAAACTTCTCGGGCTGGCAGCTGATGAAGGCGCTCGCGACCTCCGAGCGCCACGGGCTCGCCCGCTACGTCGCCTACCAGGGCTACTACGCGCTGATCGGCCGCCACTACGAGTGGGAGCTGATGCCGCTCGGCCTCGACCAGGGCGTCGGCCTGATGGTCTGGAGCCCGCTTGGCTGGGGCCGCCTCACCGGCAAGATCCGCCGCGGACAGGCCAACCAGAGCGGCCGCATCGCCGCCGGCGGCGCCGAGGGCGGGCCGCCGGTCTCCGACGACTACCTGTTCGGCGTGGTCGACGCCCTCGACGCCGTGGCGGCCGAGACCGGCAAGACGGTGGCGCAGGTGGCGCTCAACTGGCTGCTGACCCGGCCGACCGTCTGCAACATCGTGGTCGGCGCCCGCAACGAGGAGCAGTTGAAGCAGAACCTCGGCGCCCTCGGCTGGACCCTGACGGCCGAGCAGGTCGCCCGGCTCGACGCGGCGAGCCAGGAGACCCCGATCTACCCGTACTGGCACCAGCGCGGCTTCGACGAGCGCAACCCCAAGCCGACACCCTGGTAGGCCGTCGCCCCGGCCGGGACGATCGGGCGATTATTCGGAAACGATGCGTTTCGATCGTTTCTGTTCCAACCCGGACGCTCCCGGTCCAGGATGCCTGCGGATGGGGGGCCGATCCCCGCGCGGAGGAGCAAGGCGATGAGCTGGCACAGTGCCGATGACCCGATCCCGGGCGACCATTTCAGCTGCGACGCGATCCAGACCCTGATCGTGCCCCGCTCGCGCGATCTCGGCTCCTTCGCGGTGCGCCGGGCGCTGCCCTCCACCGAGTGCCGGATGGTCGGCCCCTTCATCTTCTTCGACCAGATGGGCCCCTCAGAGTTTCTCCTTGGGCAGGGCATGGACGTGCGGCCGCACCCGCATATCGGCCTCTCCACCGTCACCTACCTGTTCGACGGCGAGATCATGCACCGCGACAGCCTCGGCACGGAGCTGCCGATCCGGCCGGGCGAGCTGAACTGGATGACCGCCGGCCGCGGCATCACGCACTCGGAGCGCACCGCGCCGACGCTGCGTCAGACCGGCTCCCGGCTGTTCGGCATCCAGAGCTGGGTCGCGCTGACGGACCGGGACGAGGAGAACGCCCCCGCCTTCGAGCACTACGACGCCGCCGCGCTGCCGGTCCTCACCGGCGAGGGCAAGACCGTCCGGCTGATCGCCGGCGAGGCCTTCGGCGCGCGCTCGCCGGTCCGGACCTCGAGCCCGATGGTCTACGCCGACGTGGCCCTCGAGGCCGGCGCCGTCCTGCCCCTCGATCCGACCTACGACGAGCGGGCGATCTACACGGTCGCGGGCGCCATCGAGATCGCCGGCGACGGCTTCGGCCCCGGCCAGCTGCTGGTGTTCCGCCCCGGCGACCGCATCAGCGTGCGCGCCACGGAATCGGCCCGGTTCATGGTGCTGGGCGGCGAGCCAATGGACGGTCCGCGCCACCTGTGGTGGAATTTCGTCTCGTCCCGGCCCGAGCGGATCGCGCAGGCCAAGGAGGATTGGCGCCAGGGCCGGTTCGACACCGTGCCGAACGACGCCGAGTTCATCCCGCTGCCGGAGGACCCGCAGCCCGTCCGCTACCCGTGAGACGGCCCGCAATCCGGCGGTCCCGCGCGACGTCGCGCGGGTATCGCCGCGGCAGCGCAACCCTAGCGCGAACATTAAGGAGTTGTTAACCATTTTCCGTCGGTGTGAGGCGGACGCCGATGCCTCACCGAAGGCTTGCGCTGCACCCTGTCGGCAGGACGCGTGATGGAACAGACGAAGCACCCCAAGGCCGAGGCGCTGGACCAGATCGATGCCGTCGCGCGCGACGCCCGCGAGCCGACGACCCGGATCCGCACCGGCAACCTCGTCCTGCTCGCCGCGGACGAGCGCGTCTCGGCGCAGGGGCGCAACCAGAACCCGTCGCCGGTCGAGCGGTGGCCCGACCTGCTGGAGCGGGTGCAGGGCGCGGCGCGCTACATCCGGGACGTCGAGGACCGGGCACAGGAGCAGGAGACGCACGTCCAGGACCTGCTGCGGCAGGTGCGCGCCGACATGGACGCGGCCCGCGCCCAGGTGCTTGCGGCCGAGCGGGAGACCCACGAGGTCCACGCGCAGGCGATCAAGCTGATCCAGGCCGCCGAGGACCGGGCCGCGGCCGCCGAGGAGCGGGCCGCGGCGGCGGAGCAGATGCTCCAGCGCATCGCCGAGACGATCGACGCGGAATTCGTGATGCAGCCGGGCGGACAGGTGACCGGCCAAGCGGGCAGCGCTCGGGCTTCCGCGACGCGGGCGGCTTCGTGACCGGCGCGGGCCCGGCGGGATCGCCACGGCGATGAACGCGACGTTCTGGGCCCAGCTCGACGCCCGCATCGCGCGTGAGCGCGGAGAACCGACGGAGCCGGCTCCGGGGGTCGCCGACGGCCCCCTCGTGGCCGACGCACCGAGCCCGGCGGCGCGTTCCGAAGCGTCCCCCGAACCCGATCCGGAGACGCCGTCGCGGCCGGTGGCGGACTGGAGCCAGATCCTCGACACCCTGTCGGCCGCGACCGTCGCGAAGCAGGCGCAGGATCAGCGCCTGCACCAGCAATCGACCGCCTGCGAGACGCTGGCCGCGGATCTGGAGGCCGCTCAGCAGGAGATCCGGACCCTGCGGGCGCTCCTGGAGGAGGCGCGGGCGCAGGCGGCGCGGCAGGTCCTCGAACGCGAGGCGGAAGCCGACCGGCGCGTCCGGGAGGCCGAGGCGCGGGCCGAGTCCGCCACCCTGCGGGCGGCGGCGGCCGAGGACTGGCTCAAACGGATCGAGCAGGCGAGCCGGGATCTGCTGCCCGACGGACGGCACGCGGCCGCCTGAGGCCGGGAGCGCCAGCCACGAATCAGCCGCGGCCTGCCGAGGCGGGTCGGCTCAGGCGGCGCGCTCGCCCGGCACGCCGAGGCCGATGGAGCGCGCCAGCGCGGACCGGCGCTCGGCATATTCCTGCGCGACCATCGGATAGTCGGCCGGCAGACCGTAGCGCTCGCGGTAGCTCTGCGGGTGCAGGCCGTGGGCCGTGAGATGGCGCTTGAGCGTCTTGTAGCGGCGCCCGTCGATGAAGCTCACGATGCCGTCGGGCCGGATCGAGCTGCGGATCTGCGCGGCGGAAGGCCGGTCGCGCAGCGCGTCCGTGTCCCCCGCCGCCTCGATCGACGCCGCCCCGTTGGTGGCCAGCGCGGTGATGGCGTCGTGACACTGCGCGATCAGGGTCGGGAGGTCGGCGGTCGGAACCCGATTGTTCGATACGTAGGCAGCGACGAGCCCTGCCGTCAGCACGATATTGGATTGGGGGCTGACGAGGGTCGAATCGGACACGTTATGGGCTCCTGACAAGGTCGAGAACCCTCATAAGTTGGTCCGCGCCGTTGCGCTTGCCTGAAAGCGTGCTACCGTTTTCCCGAGCGCGCGCGGCGAAGCATGAATACAAGAATTTACGATGAGGACTTTGTTCTCGACGGCGGATTTCAAGCCGAAAGACAGTTTCCGCCTCTGGCGTGAGACGATCTTCGAGCGGATCGTGCCGGTCGAACTTACGCCTGCCGTGGCGCACGCTTTCACCGGCACGCTGGAGGCCGCGGAGGTCGGGCCGCTGCTGATCACGCGCGTGACGCAGAGCGCCGTCACCACCGTCGCGACCCCGGACACGATCCGTCGGCACGGCAAGTACGAGACCCTGAACGTCGCCATCACGCTCAAGGGCCGCGTGTTCAGCGCGCAGGACGACCGCACCGCGATCCAGAATCCCGGCGACATCGTCGTGATGGACCGTCGGCCGGCGACGATGGCCTCCGACGTCGACACGCAGACGCTGTTCGTCGAGCTGCCGCGCGCGGCCCTGGAGCGCGCCCTCGGCTCGACGCGCCGGTTCACGTGCCTCACGATCGGCGCGGATCAAGTCGGCACGTCGATGGTCACGACCTTTTTCCAGGAACTGGTCCGCAACGCGGAGCGCCTGACGCCGGACATGTCGAACCGCATGGCGTCGGTCGGCGTCGATCTCATCGTCGCGAGCATCGCGGAACGCCTCGCGCACGAGACCCCCAAGAACATCCAGGGCGTCCTGATCTTCCAGCGCGCGCTGGCCCACATCGAGGCCCATCTCGGCGACCTGAACCTCGACCCCGCCCGGCTCGCGGCGGCCGTCGGCGTGTCGCTGCGCCACCTCCAGGCCCTGTTCCGCGAGCAGGACCGCAACATCGCCGACTGGATCTGGCGGCGGCGGCTGGAGACCGCCGCGCAGCGTCTCGCCGATCCCGGCTTCGCCCATCTGGCCGTCGGTGAGCTGGCCTACAGCTGCGGCTTCTGCACCCAGAGCCATTTCAGCCGCCGCTTCAAGGACAGCTACGGGATCTCGCCGAGCGAGTACCGGTGGCGCAACCGCGGCGCGGACCAGCTCGCCGGCTGACGTGACGTCCGGCTACTGCAGGACGGCGCCCGCGGTGTTCGCGCGGATCCATCCCGGAGCGAGGATGTCGCCGCCCTCGGTGATGATCCAGGGATTGGCATCCTCGGCGTCGATCGCCGCGACCGCGGCGGCGAGGGCAGCCCGCAGCGTCGGGAAACTGTGCGACACGGCCACCCGGGCCGGCGCGTAGCCCGGCCAGAGGGTCAGTTCGGCGGGTCGGTCGAGATCGGTCGGCAGCATGGGTCGTGCGGGGCTGGAGGGGCACGTCGCCTGGGCCGCGGGCGTGCGGGGAAGCGGACGGAGAGCAGGCGCGCTCAGGCGGCCTTCGGCTTCGGCCGGGGCACGCGCACCTCGACCATCTGGCCGGTCATCGGGTTGAGGATCAGCATGTCAGAACGTCTCCGGTGGACCTGCCCGTAGAACGCCCGCCGATCGCGCCCGGATCGGGGCGGTCGGCGCAATTGTGCGGTTTGGGTAAACCGATCGTTCACCGTGAAGGCGCGCCGTTCATCCGCGCCGTCTCCGCCTCAGATTACAACCGGGCGTCGTGTGGTCGGAGGCCGGCACACCTACCGTTTTAGGCGTAGGATCCGACGCGCGTCGTCGTGATGGCCGAGCCGCGGGCATACAAAAGCCCGCCACGGCAGGACCGGGCGGGCGGAGTGGCGGCATAGGGTCGGGAGGTTCGCCGTGGCGGCGACCTGCCATCCCGCCCATGACGGCCGCATGACAGCGGTATGCCAGCGCGATGAAAGCGGCATGCCAGCCCCACGAATATCGCGCGACCGTCGCGCGACAGGCGGCCGATCCGGTCAGACCCGCTCCGGCTCCGCCAGCAGGATGGCGGCGCGGATGGCGGCCCGGCGCAGCCCGGCATCGGCCCAGGGCTGATCGATCAGCGTCCGGGCGAAGGGATGCGAGGCCACCGCGGCCGCGGGGTCGATGCGGAAGCCGTCCCCGAACGCCACCGAACCGGGCGTGGGATCGGCCAGATAGGCGTCGACGACGGCCGAGACGTCGTCATCGACGATATCCAGGGTCGTGAACAGGTCGAGAGTCATGGGGCGCTTCGCCATGGCGGCGCTATAGCCGCGCCACCGCGACAGGATCACGACTCCCGCGCCGTCTCCGCGCCGCGATCAGAACGCGGCCGGAACGATCATCGCGGTGGGGACCGGGCCGCGCACGTAGTCCGCGTGCCGCAGGCGCTCGGGCAGATGGACCGCCGGGTGCTCCACGCTGCCGTAGGGGATCTGTTCGAGCAGGTGGCTGATACAGTTCAGGCGGGCCCGTCGCTTGTCGACCGCCTCGACCACCCACCAGGGCGCCTCGGGGATATGGGTCCGCGCCAGCATGTCCTCCTTGGCCCGGGTGTAGTCCTCCCAGCGGCGCCGCGACTCGACGTCCATGGGCGACAGCTTCCACTGCTTGAGCGGATCGTGGATCCGCATCCGGAAGCGGAATTCCTGCTCGGCATCGGTGATCGAGAACCAGTATTTTACCAGGACGATGCCGGAGCGCACCAGCATGCGCTCGAATTCGGGGACCGACCGGAAGAACTCCTCGACCTCCGCCTCGGTGCAGAAGCCCATGACCCGCTCGACGCCGGCGCGGTTGTACCAGGAGCGGTCGAACAGCACGATCTCGCCGCCGGCGGGCAGATGGGAGACGTAGCGCTGGAAATACCATTGCGTCCGCTCGCGCTCGCTCGGGGCGGGCAAGGCGGCGACGCGGCAGACGCGGGGATTGAGGCGCTGGGTGATCCGCTTGATCACGCCGCCCTTGCCGGCCGAGTCGCGGCCCTCGAACAGCACGACCACGCGCAGTTTCCGGTCCTGCACCCAGTCCTGGAGCCGGACCAGCTCGTGCTGCAGCCGGAGCAGCGCGCGGAAATAGACCTTGCGGTCGAGATGATCGGGCGGCGCGCCGCCGAGCTCGGCCGCGAGCCGGTCGAGGCGATCCTCCTCGAGCCCGAGTTCCAGCTCCTCGTCGTAGCTGTCGGCGAGGTCACGCCGGATCGCCTCCAGGGTGGCATCCGCGTTGGCATTCAAGGTGGCATTCAAGGTAGCATCCGGGGCAGAGCTGTCGTCGGGCCGCATCGCCGGTTCTCCTGCGCGTCGCGGGGCCGACCTAGAGCAGCGTTCCGTGACACGCCTGAGAAAGCGCCGCGCCCGCGGCGGCCGATCCCATGTCGCGCCCGTGATCGTTCCGTCATACGGTTCCGCCACCGATCGGGGCGACCGGAGATGCGTCATGGCTGGAGAAGCGAAGAGGGCCGGGCCGAAGCGCCGGCAGGACGACCCCGATCCGGCGCGCGCCGAGGGCGAGAAGGTCGGCGCGCGCATCGATGCCGCCTTCGAGAAGCTCGCCGGGAAGCTGCGCGCCCGCGCCGACAGGGCCCGCGCCAAGCTCGACGCGGCGACGAAGGCCGAGAAGCGGGCGGTGCTGCTGCGCCGCTACGAACTCTACGCGGACGCGGCGGCCTATCTCGAGGAGCGGCTCGTCGATCGCGGAGGGCGATCCGCGTGATCTCCATCGACCCGGCCGGGCGCGGCGCCGCCCGACGCAGCTGACGGCGAGGATCCCATGTTCGACGCGACCAAGATGCTCGCCGACGCCCTCGGCGAGCACCTGGCCCTGACCTACCAGCGGACCTTCGGCAGCCGGGAGCCGCGCTACGCCGAGATCATCGAGGCCGCGGCGCGCCTGACGATCGAGCGGATCGTCGGGAGCGACGCCCTCTACCATGACGGCGACCACACGGCCCTCGTCACCCTGGTCGCCCAGGACATCCTCCGCGGCCGCTTCCTGCAGCAGGGCATCACGCCCGAGGACTGGCTGCACATGATCCTGGCCGCCCTCTACCACGACATCGGCTACGTGCGCGGCGTCTGCGCCGGAGACCGGCTGCAGGCCTTCGTCATCGACGCGCAGGGCACGACCGTCAGCCTGCCCCGGGGCGCCTCTGACGCGGCGCTGGCACCCTACCACGTGGAGCGCTCGAAGCTGGCCGTGCAGGAGCGCTTCGGCACGCACGATCTCGTCGACGCGTCCCGGGTCATCCGGGCGATCGAGCTGACCCGCTTCCCGGTCCCCGAGGACGATTCCCATCGCGAGACCGGGACCGAGGCCGGGCTGCTGCGGGCGGCCGACCTGATCGGTCAGCTCGGCGACCCGCTCTACCCGCGCAAATTGAACGCCCTGTTCCACGAATTCGCCGAGATCGGCGTCAACGCGGAACTCGGCTACGACAGCCCGGCCGACCTCGCGGAGCGCTACCCGTCGTTCTTCTGGGGCAAGATCGAGCCCGTGATCGGGGACGCGATCCGGTTCCTCGACCTCACGGTCGAGGGGCGGGGCTGGGTCGCGAACCTCTACGCCCACGTCTTCGCCATCGAGCACGACCGCCGGCGCATGGGCCCGCATCCCGGGCCGGGCCCTCTCTGAGGCGGCGCGGCGGCCTCAGGCGGCCGCGACGAGCCTGGTCACGGCCCGGACCAGCTCCGCCGCCACGAAGGGCTTCTCCAGGATGGGCCGGCTCGCCTCGGCCGGGGCGCCGGTGACCCGCACGTCGCCGGTGGCGAACAGGTGCGGCACGCCGAGGACGCCGAGACGCTCGGCGACCGGATAGACGCTGTTCCCGTCGCCCAGATTCACGTCGAGCACCGCGGCGTGGGGCGTCTGCTCGGCGATCAGGTCCAGGGCGAGATCCGCGCGCGGGACCGGGCCGATCACCTCGGCCCCGGCGCTGTGCAACCAGCGCTTGACCTCGCTCGCGATGAGATACTCGTCCTCGACGACGAGGACGCGGCACCCGGACAGGGGCGGAACAGCCTCGGGCACGATCCCCTCCCATCGGCGCGCGACGATCCGAGAATAACCGCGCGACACGACCGGAGGTTCGCGCCGTTCGCATGATCCGCCACGCACCCCGACGGCGCGGGACCGCGCCGGCCCGCGCGGCGGGTCGATCAGCCCCCTGGCCGAGCCGGGGCGTCGGGCGGGAAGAAGCGGTTGGCCGGCCGCGCGAGGCCGAGATGGTCGCGCAGCGTCGTCCCCGCGTAGTCCCGGCGGAACAGCCCGCGCCGCTGCAGCTCCGGCACCAGCCGGTCGACCACGTCGTCGAGACCCTCGGGCACGAACGGGAACATCACGTTGAAGCCGTCGCAGGCGCGGGTCTCCAGCCACTCCTCCATCCGGTCGGCCACCTGCGCGGGCGTGCCGACCATCTGCAGGCCGCCGTAGCCGCCGACCTTGCGGGCGAGTTCCCGCACGGTCGCGCCGGTGCGCCGGGCGTAGTCGACGATCTGGGCCTGCCCGCTCTTGCTGGCGTTGCTCTCGGGGAGCTCCGGGAGCGGCGCGTCGAGGTCGAAGCCCGTCGCGTCGACGCCGAGCCGGACCGAGAGGTTGGCGAGGCCGCTGTCGGGATGGACGAGGTCGTCGAGGCGCGCCTTCTTGGCCTGCGCCTCGTCCTCCGTCTCGCCCAGGACGATGAAGCAGCCGGGCAGGATCTTGAGCTGGTCCGGGTCGCGCCCCGCCGCCGGCATCCGCCCCTTCACGTCGGCGTAGAAGGTCCGCGCCGCCTCCAGTGTCGAGGCCGCGCCGAACACCATCTCGGCGGTCTCGGCGGCGATCTGCTTGCCGGCCTCGGAGGCGCCGGCCTGGACGATCACCGGCCAGCCCTGCACCGGCCGGGCGACGTTGAGCGGCCCCTTCACCTTCAGGAATTCGCCGCGGTGGTCGAGGACGCGCATCTTCGCCGGGTCGAAGAACAGGCCGCTCTCCGGATCCATCGTGAAGGCGTCGTCGGCGAAGGAATCCCACAGGCCGGTCACCACGTCGAAGAACTCGCGCGCCCGGGCGTAGCGGGTGGCGTGCTCCAGATGCGCGTCGCGGCCGAAGTTCAGGGCCTCGTCCGGGTTGCCGGAGGTGACGAGGTTCCAGCCGGCCCGCCCCCTCGAGATGTGGTCGAGCGAGGCGAACTTGCGGGCGACGTGGTAGGGCTCGTTGTAGGTTGTCGACGCGGTGGCGATCAGGCCGATCCGCTCGGTGAGCACGGCGAGCGCCGGCAGCAGGGTCAGCGGGTCGTACGACGTCACGGTGGCCGAGCGGCGGAGCGCCGCCACCGGCATGTTCATCACCGCGAGGTGGTCGGCCATGAAGAACGCGTCGAATTTCGCGGCCTCCAGCCGCCGGGCGAAGTGCGCCAGGTGCTCGAAGTTGAAGTTCGCGTCCGGATAGCCGCCCGGATAGCGCCACCACGCGGTGTGGATGCCGACTGGGCGCATGAAGGCGCCGAGATGCAGCTGGCGGTCCCGGCTCATCGCTGCCGTCTCCGGTCTCTCACGGATGCTTGTGGATCGGGTCGACCCAGTACACCGTCTCGGGCGCCTCGGCGGCCTCGACGTCGGGCAGGTTGACCACCACCGCCTCGTTGTCGGAGCGCACCAGCACGCAGTGCAGCGGCTCGTCGGTCGAGGCGTTGATCTCCTGGTGCGGCACGAAGGGCGGCACGAAGATGAAGTCGCCCGGCCCGGCCTCGGCGACGTATTCGAGCCTGTCGCCCCAGCGCATCCGGGCGCGGCCCGAGACCACGTAGATCACGCTCTCCAGTTCGCCGTGATGGTGCACGCCGGTCTTGGCGTCGGGCTGGATCGCCACCGTGCCGGCCCAGATCTTCTGGGCGCCGACCCGGGCGGCGTTGATCGCGGCCTGCCGGTACATGCCGGGCGTCTGCGCGGTGTTGGCGTCGAGCCGGTCGCCGGGGATCACCCGAACGCCGTCGTGCTTCCAGCGCTCGGACGCCCCGTGATCGTGGGCGTGATCGTGGGCGTGGCCATGATCGTGGCTGTGGCCGTGGTCGTCGCCGTGGTCGTGCATGTCGGGTCCTCCCGCGCCATCATTGCACGGCGGCGGCGGTTTGCGAGACGCTCGTGTCGAGGATCGCCTCGGCCCGCGGCGCGCGGGCCTTCGGGATCAGCCCGGCGCGGACGTAGAGATCGATGTTGCGCTGCTCGTCGGCGATCACGGACGCGTCGATCGGGACGGCCCGGTAGGCCGCGCGGCCGAACCAGCGCAGCGGCACCGCCTCCGGCAGGCCGATGAGCTTCGACCAGACGGACGCGTAGGGCGCCGGATCCTTCAGGGCCCAGGCCCGGGCGCGGGCGAGGCGCGCGCCGAAATCGGCGAGCAGCGCCCGCTTGGTCCGGATCGCGTCGTCGCTCGCCACCGCGAAGGTCAGGCCCGGGGTGATGCCGTTGCCGTCGCGGATCACCCGGACGAGGCCGGCGAGCTCCGCCGTGGAGGTGTAGGGCTCCCAGGTCGCCCAGGCGTCGACCGCCCTGGAAGCCAGCGCGATCTTGGCGTCGGCCGGCGGCAGGAAGCTGAAGGTCACGCTGTCGGCGGGCAGGCCCGCCTCCTCCAGCGCCGCCAGGACCACTTGATGGCCGATCGAGCCGCGGTTCGTCGCGACGCGCTTGCCCTTCAGGTCCGCCACGGTGCGGAGGGGCGATTCCTTGAGCACCAGGATCGCCAGCCCGTCCTGCCGGTTGCGGAAGGCCAGGAACGCCTTCACCGGCACCCCGGCGGCCGCCGCGAAGGTGAAGGGCGCGTCGCCGACGCCGCCCGCGTCGATCGCGCCGGCGTTCAGCGCCTCGAGCAGGGGCGCGGCCGCCGGGAACTCGCTCCAGTCGAGCCGGTAGGGCAGCCCGTCGAGCACGCCGGCCGCCTCCATCAGCGCGCGGGCGTTGCCGCGCTGGTCGCCGACCCGCAGCACCTCCTGCGCGTGCGCCGGCCGGACCGCCAGGAGCGCCAGGAGGGCGAGGATGACGGCGCGCATCAGGCGGCCTCGGCGGCGCCGCGGCGCCCGAGGGCGTCCCGGACGGCGGGCAGCAGCGCCCGGCCGTACTGGAGCGCGTCCTCCAGCGGGTCGAAGCCGCGGATCAGGAAGGTCCGCACGCCCAGGTCGTGATAGTCGAGCAGGGCGTCGGCGACCTGCTCGGGGGTGCCGACCAGGGCGGTCGAGTTGCCCGCCGCGCCGGTCTCGGCCGCGATGGCGGTGAACAGGCGCTTGTCGTGGCGCGGCCCCGCGGCCGCCGCCGCGAGGAGTCGTCTCGAGCCCTCGTTCTGCGGCGTCGCCGCCGGGCCGAGGCCCTTGGCGGCCCGGACGGCCCGGGTCCGGGCCAGGATGTCCTCGGCGCGCTCCCAGGCCCGCGCCTCGGTCTCGGCGAGGATCGGCCGGACCGACAGGCTGAAGCGCGGCGCCCGCCCGTGGGCCGCGGCCGCCGCCCGCACCCGGCCGATCAGCTCGGCGACCTGCGCGTGGGTCTCGCCCCAGAGGGCGTAGGTGTCGGCGTGGCGGCCGGCCACCGCCAGCGCCGCCGGCGAGGCGCCGCCGAAATAGACCGGGATCGCGTTGACCGGCTTCACCTCGGAGAAGCCGCGCTCCACCCGGTAGTGATCGCCCGCGTAGTCGAACGGCTCCGCGGCGGTCCAGCTCTGCCGGACGATGTCGAGGAACTCCCGGGTGCGGGCGTAGCGCGCGTCCTTGGTGAGGTGGTCGCCGTCCTGGGCGAGTTCCCGGTCGTCGCCGCCGCTGATCACGTGGATCGCGACCCGGCCGCCGGTGAGCTGGTCGAGGGTCGCGAATTGCCGCGCCGCCACGGTGGGCGCCGTGAATCCGGTGCGGTGGGCGATCATCAGTCCCAGCCGCTCGGTCACGGCGGCGACCTGCCCGGCGAGCAGGAGCGCGTCCGGCGTGGTCGCGTGGAAGGCCACCAGCACCCGGTCGAACCCGCCCCATTCGTGCGCCTGCGCCAGGAGCTTCAGGTAGTCGCGGTCGATGGACGGCCCCGCCGCCGGGTGGATCTCGGAGGTGTGGCGGGGGGCGACGAAGCCGATGAACTCGACGGCATCGGGGGGAAGCAGGCTCATGGTGCGATCTCCGGGTCGAGGGCGGGTTCAGGCGCCGAGGGCGGCCCTGCCGGCGGCGGCGCGGACGGCGTCCCCTTGCGGCCAGTGGATGCGCGCGCACAGGACGTCGCGCAGGTGCCGCTCCAGCGGGTTCGCCCGGGACAGGCCGGCGTTGCCGGACAGCTCCGCGGCGCGCTGGACCGCCGCGACGGCGTTCTCCGTGGCGGTGAGCTTCACGAAGCCGGACTCGCGCGGCGGCGGGGGATGTCCCGCATCGACCTCGGCGGCGAGCCCGGCGACGAGGCGCGCGTTGACGGCGAGCAGCCGCTCGTTCTCGCCGACCGCCTCGTGGAAGCGCGGCAGGCTCGCCAGCGGCGCCCCGAGGCTGCCGGGCCGGCGCGCCCGCAGGAAGCCGGTGAACCAGTCCTGCGCCGCCCGGGCCACGCCGTCGTAGAGGGCGGCGAGCAGGGTGCAGCTCCAGGCCTGCTGCCAGGGATCGGGCCCCGACCAGCCGCCCGGCGGCCGCAGGTCGACGGCGTGGTCCCCGGGGATCGGCACGTCCGTGAAGTGGACGTCGTGGCTGCCGGAGGCGCGCAGGCCGAGATGGTCCCAGGTCTCGGCGATGCGGATGCCCGGCGCGTCGAACGGCACCAGGACGGTGCCGGTGCGGGGCTCCGCCTCGTCGGTGCGGACGAAGACGAGGCCGTAGGCGAGCCCCGGCGCCCCGGTCGCGTAGATCTTGTGCCCGGAGATCCGCCAGCCCGCGCCGTCGCGGCGGGCCACCGTGGCCGGCAGGCCGCCCCGCGAGGGCGTCCCGAGTTCGGGCTCGACCCGCAGGGCGTTGATCAGCGCCCCCCGCGCCACCGCCGCCGCGCCGACCGCGTTGGCGAGCGCGCGCGGCCACGGGGTGTCGGGCCGGTGGATCAGCCCGTGCTGGAGGTACTGCATCGCCACGACCAGGGCGGTCGCCGGGTCGGCGGCGCCGAGCGCGCGCACCAGTGCGGCGGCCCGCGCGAGACCCGCACCGCCGCCGCCGAGACGCCGCGGCACGGTGACGGCCAGGAGCCCGGCCTCCCGGAGCGCCGCGAGGGAGTCGTGCGGGAAGGTCCCCGCGCGGTCGTGGTCGGCCGCGCGGGCGGCGAGCCGTCCGGCGAGGCTGCTGACGATGTCGGGGGGCGGGACGGCGACGGTCATGGGGTGTTCGGCGACGTGATCGGCGGGCGGCCGCGCGGCGCCATCCCGGGAGCCGCGATGGTCCGCCCAGACCCTGGTCGCGTCAACGGAATGCCGTTCCGAATATTCATGGATCGGCAGGAGGATATTGCCGCGTCGTCGGACGCCGAAGGAGAACGTGTTTCCGCCCCCCGGGGGCAGGAATCGATCGTTCTCCCGGTCATCGTTCGGGATCCCGTCATCGAGAGACAGACGAGCGACGCTTCTCGCCGATGAGCCGGGGCGCCTGAGCGCCGTGCGACGGCGCCGATCCGTGAATGATCTTACCCGATCGCGCGAAAATAGAGGAAACGCTTTCGTTGACTCGGTCCCGCAGCGATCGAATACTCGGCACCCTGATCCCTCGACGGATCATTCCCGAAGACGAGGACGCCAGATCCGCCCGGTCGCGCCACCGGTGCGGTGACGCGCGCCGTTCCCGCCGCGCGGTCGCGCGGCCCGGAGACCCGAGATGACCGAAGCGCCCTCCCGACCGGGCAGCCCCTCCTCCGATCCATCGCCTTCCCGGCGGCGCCTGCTGCAGGTCGGCGCCGCGGCGGCCGCCCTGCCGCTCGGCCTCGGCATGGGCACCGGCCGCGCCTGGGCACCCGGACCGGGGGCGCCGTTCGACCCCGGCCCGCTCTGCCGACCCGCCGCCGCGGAGGCGCCCGCGGGCCCGCTCCGGACGGTCAAGCTGGCCTGGAACGCCACGGCCATCTGCACGGCGGCCGCGCCGCTCGCCAAGGAGCAGGGGATCTTCGCCCGGCACGGCCTCGACGTGGAGTTCGTCAATTTCGGCGGCTCGACCGAGGCCCTGCTGGAGGCGATCGCCACGGGCAAGGCCGATGCCGGGATCGGCATGGCCCTGCGCTGGCTCAAGCCCCTGGAACAGGGCTTCGACGTGAAGATCACCGCGGGGCTGCACGGCGGCTGCCTGCGGCTGCTCAGTGCCAAATCCTCCGGCATCGCCGACATCGCCGGGCTGAAGGGCAAGACGATCGCGATCAGCGACCAGGCGAGCCCGGCCAAGAACTTCTTCGGCCTGCTGCTCGCCAAGGCGGGGATCGATCCCGAGAGCGGGGTGGAGTGGCGGCAGTACCCGGCCGACCTGCTCAACCTCGCGGTGGAGAAGGGCGAGGCGCAGGCGCTGGCCGATTCCGACCCGCGGACCTGGATCTGGCTAAAGGACCCGCGCTTCACCGAGGTCGCCACCAACCTGTCGGGCGAGTTCGCCACCCGCACCTGCTGCGTCGTGGCCGCCCGCGGCAGCCTGATCCGGAACGACCGCGCGGTGGCGCGCGCGCTGACCCGGGCGATCCTGGAGGGCGGCCACGCCGTCCACCGGGATCCCGAGGCCGCCGCCCGGGCCTTCTCCGGCTACGGCGGCAAGGGCTCGATCGCGGATCTCGCCGCGATGCTGCGCAGCCAGCAGCACGGCGACAGCCCGGTCGGCGGCGATCTCAAGCAGCAGCTCGCGCTCTACGGGGACGAGCTGAAGCAGGTGAACGTCCTGCGGCGGTCCACCGACACGGCGAAGTTCGCCGAGCGGATCTACGCCGACGTGCTGAGCTGAGGCGCGCCATGTCCGGAAGCATCGCCGCCGGCGTCGCCCCGCGGGCCGCCGCCCCGTCCCGAAGGCTGCCGCGGCCGCCCTGGCGGATCGTCCTCGCGGGGGGCGCCTGGCTCGCCCTGGCCGGCGTGACCCTCGGCCTGCCCGAGGCGGACGACCTGCCCGAGACCGCGGCCCTCGGGTCCGCCGCGGCGGCGCTCGGCCTCGCCCTCCTGACGCTCGCGCCCCTGGCGACCCGCCTCGGCCCTCTCGGGTCGCGGCTACGGTACTGGAGCCCCTGGCTCTCGGTGCTGGCGGTGGCGCTGCTGGTCTGGGAGGCGGTCACGGCGAAGCTCGCCTTGCTGCCGATGCCGTTCTTCCCCTCGCCCCAGGCGATCCTGGAGGTCTTCCTCGACGACTGGCCGAAGCTCGGCGGCAGCATCCTCAACTCCCTGATCCTGCTCTCCGGCGGCTACGCCATCGGGGCGGCGACCGGCTTCGTCCTGGGCGTCGCCATCGGCACCTTCCGGGCGGTGGGCTACTGGGCCCACCCGGTGCTGCGCTTCGTCGGGCCGCTGCCGGCCACGGCGTGGCTGCCCCTCGCCTTCTTCGTCTTCCCGTCCTCGTGGTCGGCCAGCACCTTCCTGGTGGCGCTGGCGACCGGCTTCCCGGTCACGGTGCTGACCTGGTCGGGGGTGGCGGGCGTCAACAAGGCCTATTTCGACGTGGCGCGGACGCTCGGCGCCTCGCGCGGCTTCCTGATCCTGCGCGTGGCGATCCCGGCGGCGCTGCCGCACGTCTTCGTCGGGCTGTTCATGGGGCTCGGCGGCTCCTTCGCGGTGCTGGTCGTCGCCGAGATGCTCGGCGTGAAGTCTGGCCTCGGCTGGTACCTCCAGTGGGCGCAGGGCTGGGCCGCCTACGCCAACATGTACGCGGCGCTGATCGTGATGGCGCTGATGTGCTCCTCCCTGATCACGCTGCTGTTCCGCCTGCGCGACCGCCTGCTCGCGTGGCAGAAGGGGCTGGTGCAATGGTAGCCGCCGCGACCCTCGAACGCCCCGCCGCCCAGAGCGCCGGGGCCCGCCTGGCGGTCGAGGCCGTCAGCCACGCCTTCGCGATCCGCGGGGCGCCGCTGCCGGTCCTCGACCGGGTGAGCCTCGACGTGGAGCCCGGCGGCTTCGTGGCGCTGCTCGGCCCCTCGGGCTGCGGCAAGTCCACCCTGCTGCGGCTCGTCGCCGGCCTGGAGCCGCCCGACCAGGGCGCGATCCGGGTCGACGGCGACCTCGTCGAGGGGCCGGACCCGTCCCGGCTCCTCGTCTTCCAGGACCCGACGCTCTATCCGTGGCGGACCGTGCGCGGCAACGTCGCCCTGGGGCTGGAGGCCCGCGGCGTCGGGCGGTCGCGGGCGGCCCTCATCGACCAGGCGCTGGGGCTCGTCGGTCTCACAGGCTTCGCCGACGTCTACCCGCACCAGCTCTCCGGCGGCATGGCGCAGCGGGCGGCCCTCGCCCGGGCGCTCGTCAACGCGCCGCGGCTGCTGCTCCTCGACGAGCCGCTGGGCAAGCTCGACGCCCTGACGCGGCTCGCCATGCAGGCCGAGATCCTGCGGCTCTGGCAGGAGAAGCGCTTCACCGCGCTCCTCGTCACCCACGACGTCGAGGAGGCGCTGGTGCTGGCCGAGCGCGTGATCGTGCTCTCCGACCGCCCGGCCGCGATCCGGGCCGAGCTGCCCGTCGCGGCGCCCTATCCGCGCCACCGCGACGATGCCGAGATCGTGCGGCTGCGCCGGGAGATCCTGGGGATCCTCGGCCAGCCGACCTGACGGACCGCCGCCTCAGCCCCGGGCGATCGACGGGGTCGCCCCGACGGTCGCCGCCCGCGGCTGGTGCCGGCCGATCCAGAAGACCAGGGCGCAGCCGACGCCCGTGAGCGCGCAGAGCGGCAGCAGGGCGACGGGGAAGCTGCCGGTCTGCTCGCGCAGCACCCCGATCAGCGAGGTGATCGCCCCGGTGCCGAGATGCGCCAGGGTGTTGATCGCCGCGATGCCGGCGGCCGTCTGGGCCGGCGGCAGCGTCTCCGTGGCGAGGGCGAAGAACGGGCCCTTGATCGCGTAGTTGCCGAGCAGGACCAGCGAGAGCAGGACCAACGTCATCCAGAGCGAGCCCGTCAGGAGCGTCAGGGCAAAGCTCACCGAGGTCAGCGCCAGCGGCAGGGCCGTGCTCCAGATCCGCTCGCCGCTGCGGTCCGCCCGCAGGCCCCAGACGATCATGAAGACCGAAGCGATGCCGAACGGGATCATGTTCAGCAGGCCGGTCTGCAGGTTGCTGAGGCCGAACCCTTTGAGGATCTGCGGCATCCACAGCGACAGCGTGTTGCTGGTGGCCGAGCTGCCCGCGTAGATCACGGCGAGCAGCCAGACTTGCCGGCTCGCGAGCACCGCCCAGACCGCCGCGAGGCCGTGGGCGTGGTGCCCGGCGCTCGCCTCGGCGGCGCGCCGCTCGGTCTCCAGCCGGTCCGTCAGCCAGCCGCGCTCCGCCGGGCTCAGGAAGGTCGCCTCGGCCGGCCGGCTCGGCAGCAGCGCGAGGGCGGCGACGCCGAGCAGGACGGCCGGGACCGCCTCCATGATCAGCAGCCACTGCCAGCCGCGCAGGGACGCGGCGCCGTCGAGGGTGAGGAGCGCCGCCGAGAGCGGCGAGCCGAAGAAGCTGGAGAGCGGGATCGCGACCATGAACATCGCCACGATCCGCGCCCGGTAGGCCTTGGGGAACCAGTAGGTCAGGTACAGGATCACGCCGGGGAAGAACCCGGCCTCGGCCGCGCCGAGCAGGAAGCGGGCGGTGGCGAAGCTCAGCGGACCGGTGACGAAGGCCGAGCCGATGCCGACGAGCCCCCAGGTGATCATGATCCGCGCGATCCAGATCCGCGCGCCAACGCGCTCCATGGCGAGGTTGCTCGGCACCTCGAACAGGACGTAGGCGACGAAGAACAGGCCGCCGCCCAGGCCGAAGGCCGCGGCGGAGAGGCCGAGATCGTGGTTCATGGTCAGCGCCGCGAAGCCGACATTCACCCGGTCGACGTAGGCGATGAAGTAGCAGAGCACGAGGAAGGGGATCAGGCGCAGGCCGACCTTCCGCATCGTTCGGCTCTCGAAGGCGGCCGCGTCCGCCGCGTGTGGCGTGGTCGGTGTTGCCATGGTCCTGTCCTCGCTGGAATTCGGGCGGGCCCGCCTCGGCCTAGCGGTCGAAGCGGAAGAGTTCGGCGGGCGTCTCGGCCAGGACGATCCGGCGCTCGGCCGGGTCCGGCACCCAGGCGTCGAGGTCGCGCCGGGCCTCGGCCGGGCTGGCCTGGGTCTCGAACTGCGTGTGCGGCCAGTCGCTGCCCCAGAGCAGGCGCCGCGCCCCGAAGGCGCCGCGCAGGCGCTCGGCGGCCTGCACCGCCGTCTGCCGGCCGGCCTCGCCGCTGCCGATGCGGTAGGCGCCCGAGAGCTTGACCCAGACGCGGCCGCCGCGGCCGAAGCCGAGCAGGTCGGCGAAGCCCGGATCGGCGATGCCGAGGGCGGGGTCGATCCGGCCGAAATGGTCGACCACCACGGGGACGCCCGCCGCGATCAGCGGCGGCAGCAGCCGCGCGAGGCGCCGCGCCTCGGCCTGGACCTCGATCTGCCAGCCGAGATCCGCGACGCGCGCGAGGTGGGCGCGCCAGACCGGGCTGGCGAAATCCGGGTCCGGCCGGCCGATCAGGTTGAGGCGCAGGCCGACGACGCCCTGCCCGGCGAGGTCGCGCAGGGTCGCGGTCTCGGCCTCCGGGGCCAGCACGGCGATGCCGCGCAGCCGCTCCGGCGCGGAGCGCAGGGCCGAGACCATGTAGCCGTTGTCGGTGCCGAGGAAGCTCGGCTGGATCAGCACGCCGCGCGCCATGCCGTTCCGGTCCAGCATGGCGCGGTAATCGGCGATGCTCGCGTCGTAGTCGGGGGCGTAGCGCCGGTCGCCCGTGAGGGTGAGGGAGCGGGTGAAGACGTGGGCGTGGGTGTCCACCGCAGCGACGCCGTCGTCGGCGGTCCCGGCCGCGCGGCCGCGGGCGGGGAGTGCGAGCGTGACGCCGCCCGCGAGCAGGGTGCGGCAGAAGTGGCGCCGGTTCATCGGATCATCTCACGGTCTGGGGGATCAGCGCGCCGCCGGGCTGCCGATCCGGCAGGAGCGCGACGGCGAGGAGGACGAGCCCGTAGGCGCCGAGGGCCGACAGGCCGATCGCCGGGCCGAGGCCGCAGATCTCGCTGAGCAGGCCGACGCCGAGGGGCAGCAGGCCGGAGGCGAGGCGGCCGGCGTTGTAGCAGAAGCCCATCCCGGTCCCGCACAGCCCGTCCGGGAAGAGCTCGCTGAACAGCGCCGCGAGACTCGCGGGGATTCCGGCCGTGCAGAAGCCGAGGGGCGCCCCGAGGAGGAGCAGGCCCGTGCCGCCGACCGGCAGCAGCAGGTACAGGACGACCAGGGCCATGCAGCCGGCGGCGTAGAGCGCCACGGTCCGGCGGCGGCCGAGCCGGTCCACGAGGCCGCCGGCGACGAGGCAGCCCAGACCGAAGGCCGCGATGATGATGGCGAGGTAGAGCCCGGTGCCGAGGACCGAGGCGCCGCGCTCGACGCTCAGGTAGGTGGGCAGCCAGGTGAACAGGGCGTGGAAGCCCCCGTGGGCGCCGAGGCCGAGCAGCGTCGCGAGCACCGTGATCCGGCGCAGGCCGGGCGCGAAGATCGCGAGCCCTCCGGCCCGTGACGGCGCCGGCCCTGCCACGGACCGGACCGGCTCGGGGACGGAGCGGCGGAGGTAGAGCAGGAGGAGTGCCGGCGCGAGGCCGCAGGCGAACAGGGCTCGCCAAGCGGTCTCCTGATCCAGCACCGAGAACGCCGCCGTGGACAGGAGCACGGCCGCGCCCCAGCCGAGCGCCCAGCCGCCCTGGACGGCGCCCAGCGCCCGGCCGCGGTGCTCGGGCCGGATCGCCTCCGCCATCAGCGCGGCGCCGGCCGCCCACTCGGCGCCGAAGCCGATCCCCTGCAGCGCCTTCAGGGTCAGCAGCTGGGCGAAGCTCTGCGCGAAGGCCGCCAGGAAGGTCGCGACCGCGAACCACAGCACCGTGATCTGGAGGGCCCGGACGCGGCCGATCCGATCCGCCGCGAGGCCGCCGAGCCATCCGCCGATCGCCGCCGCCACGAGCGTGACCGCGCCGATCAGGCCGGCCTCCGAGCGGCTCAGGCCGAAGCTCGCGACCAGCGCGGGAATGGCGAGGCTGAACATCTGCACGTCCAGGGCGTCGAGCGACCACCCGCCCAGACAGGCCCAGAAGGTGCGACGCTCGGCCGGACCGACCTCTCGGTACCAGCGGAACACGGGCTTTCCTCCGTCCTCCGAAGAGGACTAGTCATTTATATGAATAGATGAGCACGCGAGGGCCGGCACGTCAAGGCGCCCGCCTTTCAGCGGATGTCGACGTGATACCGGAAGTCCCGGGCAGCGCCGCGCGTCACCCGCCACTCGATCGGGCGGGCATCGAAGCCGTAGGCGAGGCGCTCGATGACGACGACCGGGTCTCCGTCGGCGATCGCGAGGCGCCCCGCATCGGTCGCGTCGGCGATGCCGACGGTCAGGGTCTCCTCGGCGCGGGCGACGATCTCGCCGCAGAGACGCTCGTAGGCGGGGTAGAGGAGGTCGCCGATCTGCGTCAGCGGGGCTTCGAGGAGCGGCGCGAACCGCGCGGCCGGCAGCCAGATCGTCTCGGACAGGATCGGGCGGCCCTGGAGGTGGCGTGTCCGGATCAGCCGGATCGCGTCGCCGCGCGCGTCCAGGCCGAGGGCCTCGCGGACGGTCGCTGGGGCCGGACAGGCCTCGCGCGACAGGATCCGGCCCTCCGGCACGGCCTGCGTGCCGTCCGGGCCGAGATGCCGGAAGAACCGGAACAGGGACCGGTCGAAGCGCGGCCGCCGAACGAAGGTGCCGCGGCCCTGCTGCCGCTCGACGAGGCCGTCGGCGACGAGGACGTCGATCGCCTTGCGCACGGTGCCGATGGCGACGCGGTGGGTCGCCGCCAGTTCCGCCTCCGTGGGGATCGGTTCGCCCGACCGCCAGACGTTGCGGGCGATCTGGAAGGCGATCTCGTCCCGCAGGCGCTGGTAGAGCGGCAAGCGGAGATCGGGCTGGGGTGCGGTCACGACGGTCATGTGTATGACTGTATGACTATCGGCGGCAGGCGCCAATGGGCGACGGAGCGGTGCCGGCGCGCGCCGATCCCCTGGTCCACAGCGTCGCAGTACAGGACCCATTCGCCGGGCCGCGGGTTTCCGCCGGGATTTCCCGGGATCATGGTCCAGCGAGGCGCGGATGGTCGAATATCGTACGTCTCGAGAGACCCGTCAGGGTCGGCGCGGCAGGCCGGTTCTGGTCGTGCTCCTCGTGAGTGTGGGGTTGATGGTCGCCGCCCTGGCCGGCCTGATGATCTGGCAGGGTGAGACCGCGCCGCCCGACTACGCCAGCCAGAGTCAGGCCGCCGCCCGCAAGGTCGTCACCGGCTCCGAGAGCGGGTCAATCAGCGCCCCGCCGGCCGGGACGCGATCCACGCCCTGACCGACGTCGACCGGCGCCGGCCGTTTCGATCGGTCCGCGCGGGGACAGGACCTCCCCCCGCGAGACGACCATCATGACGGTCGGCCCACAGCTCCAAGACGAAGGGCAATGCCCGGGCGCGGGCCGTTGTCGACGTCGAGTCGATGCCGGCTCTCCGCGACGGCGGCGACAGGGCAGATCGCGACAACGTCATCGCGGTCTCTGCGGGAGCCTCCACCGCAAGCCCGGCAAGACTTCGACGCCCCGCGCTTGATCCAGCCGGAGACCGCCTCATTTCGTCACGAGTCTCGAGCGCGACGGGAATCGCCTGAGGGTTCGGACCGCCTGCACCGCCCACCGCCTTCGACGTCCGGGCCCCGCGCGCCCGGCCGTCGCGCAACACCAAGGGGGACCACCCGATGAGCGAGACGATCGACAAGACGGACACGACGTCGTTTCACATGGCAGGCCAGTGTCCGTTCGGCGGCGACCGGATCGGCGGCGCCCACGGCAACCGGCCGACGCTGGAGAACTGGTATCCCCACCGCCTGCGGGTGGAAGTGCTCCACCAGAACGGGCTGGCGGCCGATCCCCTCGGCCCGGATTTCGACTACGCGGCCGAGTTTGCCAAGATCGACTTCGACGCGCTCAAGCGCGACATCAAGCAGTTCCTGACCTCGTCGGTGGAGTGGTGGCCGTCCGACTACGGCAATTACGGCCCGCAGATGATCCGCATGGCCTGGCACTCGGCCGGCACCTACCGGATCGCCGACGGGCGCGGCGGCGCCGGCACCGGCATGCAGCGCTTCGCCCCGATCTCGAGCTGGTGGGACAACGGCAACACCGACAAATCGCGGCGCCTCCTGCAGCCGATCAAGCACAAGTACGGCAACGCCCTGTCGTGGGCCGACCTCATGGTGCTCACCGGCAACTGCGCCCTCGAGATCATGGGCCTGCCGACCTACGGCTTCGCCGCCGGCCGCCTCGACGCCTGGGAGGCGGACGACGCGACCTACTGGGGACCGGAGGTCGTCGAGATGGGCTCGGTCTCGAGCTTCGACGACATGGTCAACCGCGACAAGCGCTGGCGGGGCAAGAACGGCGACGCCGATTACGACCTCGAGAACCCGCTGGCCGCCTCGCACCAGGCGCTGATCTACGTGAACCCGGAGGGCCCCTACGCCAGCGGCGATCCGCTGGCCTCCGCGCGCGACATCCGGATCACCTTCACCCGCATGGCGATGAACGACGAGGAGACCGTGGCGCTGATCGCGGGCGGCCACGCCTTCGGCAAGAGCCACGGCATGGTGCCGGCCAAGGAGATCGGGCCGCCGCCCGAGATGGCGCCGATGGAGGCGATGGGGCTGGGCTGGCACAACCCGAAGGGCACCGGCTCCGGCAAGGACACGATGACCAACGGCATCGAGGGCAGCTGGACCCCGGATCCGACGAAGTGGGACAACGCCTACCTGGAGAACCTCTTCAAGTTCGAGTGGGAGCAGACCAAGAGCCCGGCGGGCGCCCTGCAGTGGACGCCGAAGGATCCCGCCGCGCCGAAGACGCCGGACGCCCACGTCTCCGGCCAGATGCACCCGCTGATGATGATGACGTCCGACATCGCCCTGAAGGTCGATCCCGACTACCGCAAGGTCTGCGAGAAGTTCCTCAACGACTTCGACGCCTTCACCCAGGCCTTCTCCAAGGCGTGGTACAAGCTTACCCACCGCGACATGGGTCCGAAGCACCGCTACCTCGGCCCGGAGGTCGTGATCGAGGACGGGCTCCTGTGGCAGGACCCGCTGCCCGAGCGGGACTACGACCTCGTCGGCGAGGCGGAGATCGCCGCGCTGAAGCAGGCGATCTCCGGCACGGGCCTGTCGGTCTCGGATCTCGCCTTCACGGCCTTCTCGGCGGCCTCGACCTACCGCGACAGCGACAAGCGCGGCGGGGCCAACGGCGGCCGCCTCGCCCTCGCGCCGCAGAAGGACTGGGCCGTCAACCGGCGGGCCGCGCCCGTAGTCGAGGCCCTGCGCGGCGTGATGGCGACCTTCAACGGCGGCCGCAGCGACGGCAAGAAGATCTCGCTGGCGGATCTGATCGTGCTGGGCGGCTGCGTCGCCGTGGAGAAGGCGGCCCGCGATGCCGGGGTCGAGACGCCGGTCCCGTTCACGCCGGGCCGGGTGGACACGACCCAGGCGCTCACCGACCTCGAGATGTTCGAGTGGCTGAAGCCGGTGGTGGACGGGTTCCGCAACTACGTCGACGACGGCTTCGGGCAGATGACGCGCAGCGTCTCGCCGGAGGAGATGTTCCTCGACAAGGCGAACCTGCTGACGCTGACGGCCCCGGAATGGACCGTCCTGACCGGCGGCCTGCGCGCGCTCAACGCCAACCACGACGGGTCGAGCCGGGGCGTCCTGACCGACCGGGTCGGGGCGCTGACGACCGACTTCTTCCGCAACCTGACCGACGTCGATCTGGTCTGGGAGAAGGCGGATGCGGAGGGGATGACCTTCGCGCTCAAGGACCGCGCGAGCGGGCAGACGAAGTTCGAGGCGACCCGCAGCGACCTCGTCTTCGGGTCGAACGCGCAGCTCCGGTCCATCGCCGACGCCTACGCGGGCAGCGACGGCCAGCGGCGCTTCGTGGCGGACTTCGTCAAGGCCTGGGACAAGGTCATGATGCTCGACCGCTTCGACGTGAAGGGTCACCGGCGCTACGGGCCGATGGCGGCCTGACGCCCGCCATCGGGATCGCCCGCGCCTCCGGCGCGGGCGATCTCCCAGGGTGCGCGCCGCGTCACTGCCTGAGGCTGTGCGCCCCCAGCGCGGCCCAGTAGGCGGCGCCGACCGGCAGGGCCTCGTCGTTGAAGTCGTAGCCCGGATTGTGGAGCGGCAGGCTCTTGCGCGTCCCGTCGGTCCCGATCCACGCGTAGGCGCCGGGGCAGGCCTCCAGCATGTAGGCGAAATCCTCCGACGCCATGGAGGGTCCGACCTCGCCCCGGCGCGCGGTGATGTCCGGGACGGCCCCGGCCGCCTCCAGGGCGGTGCCGACGGCGTCGGCGGTGTTGACGGTGGCGGGGTAGCCGAACCGGTAGTCCACCTCCGCGCGGGCGCCGTGCGTGGCGGCCGTCCCGCCCGCGATCGCCTCGACGAGTTCGGCCACGCGCTTGCGCACGGCCTCGTCCAGGCAGCGGACCGTGCCGCGGATGACCGCGCGCTCGGGGATGACGTTGTAAGCATCGCCGCCGTGAATCTGCGTGACGCTGAGCACGACCGGGTCCGTGGGGGCGATCCGGCGGCTCACGATGGTCTGCAGGGCCAGGACGATCTCAGAGGCGACCACCAGCGTGTCGGTGCCGCGCTCCGGCATGGCCGCGTGGGTACCGAACCCGGTGACCGCGATCTCGAACGTGTCGAGGGAGGCCATGATGGCGCCGACCCGGGTCGCGAAGGTCCCCAGCGGCAAACCCGGCCAGTTGTGCAGGCCGTAGACGGAATCGCACGGGAACAGCCGGAACAGGCCGTCCTCGACCATGGCGCGCCCGCCGCCCTCGCACTCCTCCGCCGGCTGGAAGATGAAGTGGACCGTCCCGGACAAGTCGGTGCGCGACGCGAGGTGCCGGGCCGCGCCGAGCAGCATCGCCACGTGGCCGTCATGGCCGCAGGCATGCATCACGCCGGGCGTCCGGGAGGCGTGAGCAGCGCCCGTCGCCTCCTGGATCGGCAGGGCGTCCATGTCGGCGCGCAGGCCGATGGTCGGGCCGTCGCCCCGGCTCAGGGTCCCGACCACGCCGGTGCGCCCGAGCCCGGTCTTCACCGACAGGCCGCAGGCGGCCAGTTCCCGGGCGACGAGATCCGCCGTGCGGACCTCCTGGAAGGCCAGCTCGGGATGGGCGTGCAGGTCGCGCCGCCACGCGACCATCCGCTCCACGGTCTCCGCCTCGATGCGCATGCGATCTCTCTCAGATACGGGAGGCTGCCGAAGCGCCTCGATCCCCCGCCCGGACCCTACGCCGATCGGCGCGGCGGTTCACCCCAGCGGCGGGTGCATGAAGAACTGCGCGATGAGGGCCGCGCCGAGGAAGGTCCCGGCATTGGCCATGAACGAGACCACGACGATCCGCCAGCCGAGGCGGCGGAAGGCGGGCACGTCCTTGGCGACCGAGAGCCCCGCGAAGGTCAGGATCGGCGTGGCGAGCGCCAGGAAGTTGAGCTTGCCGGTCAGGGCGGCGATCTCGGCGGCGTAGGGCGTCCCGGGATAGGTCAGCGCCATGCCGATGATCGACACCCAGAGGACGGCGGGCAGGCGCCGGCCGAGGAGCAGGTACAGGCCCCAGCCGGCGAGCACGGTGCCGATGATGATCGCCATCCCGGCCACGACGCTCGCGTCGGGGACGATTCCGTAGGTCAGCCAGTTGCCGATGAGCCCGTAGGCGCCGATCAGGATCCAGGCGAGCACGGTCTCGCCGAGGCCGATCCGCACCTCCCCGTGGGCCGGCTGATGGGCCGGCGCCTGCGGGTCGGCGGCCGCCGGGCGGGCGGCGTCCGGCCGGTTGCGGCCGAGGATCGGCTCCAGCTTGCCGTAGGCCCAGATCGTGAAGGGCAGCGACAGGAACAGGGTGAAGTACGTGCCGATCGTGGTGGTCACGAGGTTGCTGGCGGCCGCGAAGGTGGCGACGTCCTTGGCGACCTCGGGCGTCTGCTGGGCCGCGATCGCCCCCGAGGCCGCGGCCATCATGCTGCCGGAGCCGACCCCGGCCCCCATCGCCAGCGCCAGCGGGTTGAAGATGCCGAGGCTGGTGATCAGCCCGGCCAGCAGGGCGATGAACACCGCGCCGAACACCGTGCCGGTCAGGTACTCGGCCAGCACGCCGCGCCCCTCCGGCGAGTCCATGCCGTAGCGCTCGCCGATGATGGCGAGGCTGGGCTCGCGGCCGACCGAGAAGGTCGCGCCGATCGCCTCGCGCTTGATGCCGAGCAGGAGCGCCACCGGCAGGCCGAACACCATCGTGCCGAAGAAGTGGCCGAATTCCTGGAAGGCCAGGGCCCAGCCCGAGGCGAGGATCTTAGGCAGCGACCCGCCCACGAGCAGGCCGAGCTTGGCGATGAAGATCAGGAGCGCCGGCTGCAGGTAGGCGCCGGCCGCGTTCTGCAGGGCGCCCGACAGCCGCAGCGGCGCGGGCAGGCGCGGGCTCATCAGCCCCAGCGCGCCGCCCAGCAGCAGGGCCCAGAGCAGCGGGAGCAGCACGATCTTGCCGGCGCCCACCGGGATGCTGACGTTGCCGATCGCCTCCGCGATGACGACGATGACGAGGGCGAGCAGGAACAGCGTCAGCTTACCCCCGCCCGAGACGGGCGGCGCGACCGGCCGCGTGTTCGTCGCAAACAGTTCCCCCGCCATCGTCATCCTCCTTGGCCCCCCTCGGGGCTGCCCGTTGCTCCGCCTGCCGGTCTTGAGCGCCGGCTTGGCGTTAGATCGTCTCGGTCATTGCGCCCGTGGCGTCGGGCTCAGCCCACGTAGCCGAAGGTCACGGCCGGCGCGGCGGCGGTCTCGACCCAGACGCTCTTGGTCTGCGTGTAGGCCATCAGCGCCTCGCGGCCGGAGGAGCGGCCGAAACCCGAACGGCCGAAGCCGCCGAACGGCGAGGCCACGTTGATGGTCTTGTAGCCGTTCACCCAGACGGTGCCGGCCCGCAGCGCCGCCGCGACCCGGTGGCCGCGCCCGCCGTCGCGGGTCCAGACCGCGCCGGCGAGGCCGTAGGGCGTGCCGTTGGCCAGCGCGATCGCCTCGTCCTCGCCGTCGAACGGCAGGACCGCCAGGACCGGGCCGAACACCTCCTCCCGGGCGATCGCCGCGTCCGGCGCGACGCCGTCCACGATGGTCGGGCCGTAGTAGAAGCCGCCCGTGTCGCGTAAGGCGGCGGGGCAGGCCCCGCCGGTCGCGATCGTGGCGCCCGCCCCCGCGGCGGCCTCGACCATGTCGGCGATCTTGTCCCGCTGGCGCCGGTTGTTGATCGGGCCGATCTGCGTCTCCGGGTCGGTCGGCGCGCCCACGGGGATGCGCGCGGCGGCGCGGGACAGGCGCTCGACGAAGGACGCGTGGATCGAGCGGTGCACGAGGAGCCGGGAGCCCGCCACGCAGCTCTGGCCGGCGCCGCCGAAGATCGCGGCCTGCGCGCCGATCAGCGCCCGGTCGAGGTCGGCGTCGGCGAACACGATGTTGGCCGACTTGCCGCCGAGCTCCAGCACGCTCGGCACGATGGCGCGGGCCGCCGCGGCGGCGATCTGCGCGCCCGCCTCGGCCGAGCCGACGAACACGACGAGCCGCGTCTCGGGATGGGCGACCGCGGCGGCGCCGGTGGTCGGGCCGGCGCCCGCCAGCACCGAGACGAGGCCGCGCGGCATCCCCTCGGCCCGGTCGCAGAGCACGCCCAACGCCAGCGAGGTCAGGGGCGTCAGTTCGGAGGGCTTCAGCACCACGGCGTTGCCGGCGCAGATCGCCGGCGCGATCTGCCAGCCCGCGGTGAAGATCGGCGCGTTCCAGGGGGTGATCTGCACCACGGTGCCGAAGGGCTCGTGGCGGGTGTAGTTCAGGTGCGAGGTCGGGACCGGGATGACGTCGCCGTGCAGCTTGTCGCACCAGCCGGCGTAGTACTCGAACATCTCGGCGACCTTGGCGACCTCGCCGCGGGTGTCGCGGATCGGCTTGCCGGCCGAGAGGGTCTCCAGCTCGGCGAGCGCGCCGGCATGCTGCCGGACCAGGGCGGCGACCGCCCACATCGCGCGACCGCGGGCGGCAGCGGTCATCCCCCACCACGCGCGCTGGGCGTCGCGAGCCGCCGCCATGGCGGCCTCGACGACCGACGGGCCGGCATCGGCGAAGGTCGCGAGCACGCCGCCGTCGGCGGGGTTGGTGAGATCGAGGGCGGCGCCGGTCCCGGCGAGGACCTCGCCGGCCACGACGCTGCCGATGCGGCCGCCCGGCAGCAGGTCGGCCAGGAGGGCGGCGACCCGGTCGGCGGCGGGCGAGTGCGGCGTGCCGGACATCAGTGGGCTCCCTTGGGATCGCGGTAATCGGCCATGCGGGTGAAGTCGGCCGTGTCGGGGATGGCGGGTTGCGTCGCCTGCCAGATCCGCTTCACCTCGGCGGAGAGCGGCAGGTCGATCCCGCATTCGGCGGCGAGTTCGAGGGCGAGGCGCACGTCCTTGCGCATCAGGCCGGCCGAGAAGCCGCTGTCGAACGTGCCGGACTGGACCCAGCGCGGGACCATGACCTCGCTGATCGCGCTGCGGCCGGTCGCGGTGTTGACGACCTTGACGGCCTCCTCGGCCGAGAGGCCCGCCGCCTCGGAGAGGCGCAGGGCCTCGCCTGTGGTCACGAGATGGGCCGCCACCAGCAGGTTGTTGACGAGCTTGACGATGTTGCCGGCGCCCGACGGCCCGACATGCGGCGCGCGGGCCGACATGGCCTCCAGGACCGGACGGGCGAGTTCGTAATCCGCCTCGGCGCCGCCGATCATCATGGTCAGGGTGCCCTCGGCGGCGCCGGACGGGCCGCCGCTCACGGGGGCGTCGAGGAGGGCGTGACCGGCCGCGGCAAGGCGCTCGGCGAGGCGGCGGGTCGTGCCGGGATCCGAGGTTGAGGTGTCGATCACCACCACCTTCCGGTCGGTCCGGGACAGGAGCCCGCCCTCCGCGGTGACCACCGCCTCCACGTCCCGCGCCAGCGGCAGCGAGAACACCAGGGCGTCGGCCCGGCCGAGCACGTCGTTGAGGGCGTCGAGGACTGTCACGCCGGCCGCCTCGGCGGCGGGGCGCCGGGCCGGACTGAGGTCGTAGCCCTGGACCGCGAAGCCCTTGCGGGCCAGGGTCGCGGCCATGCCCAGACCCATGTTACCGAGCCCGACGACGCCTACCGTTGCGATGGTCATGCCGATCCGTCCTCACGAAGCGGCACGATAGTTCCGGCAAACGAGCGTTGCGACAACAACCGATTTCTGCACGAGGCGTGCGGAAAATCCGCACGCTCTCGTCACGCCGGCGGCGGCCGGAACGCCACCATGTGGTCGGCCAGCCAGCCGAGCAGCCGCGCCGCGCCCTCCGGCAGGCGCCGCCCCGCGCGGACGACGAGGTGGGCGCTCGCCTCCGACAGGATGGCGTCGCGCAGGGGAACCGCCTCAAGGAGACCGTCGCGCAGCTCGGCCGCGACCACGAAGCGGGGCAGGAACGCGACGCCCATGGCGGCCATCACGAAGCGGCGGTGCAGCTCGAAGGACGCCGTCTCCAGCCGCGGCACCAGCCGGAATCCGCCGTCGGCCTCGACGCGGCCGATCAGCTGCCGGACCCCGTGGTCGGGGGGCAGGAGGGCGGCGGGTTCGGTGGCGAAGCTGCGCAGCGGGACCGGCGCCGCCCCGTCGGCGAGGGGATGCCCCATCGGCAGGACGGCGAGGAGCGGCTGCCGGGCGGAGACGATCCCGCGGACGTCCGGGTGCGCGGGCGGGTTGTAGACGAGGCCGATATCCGCGTCCCCCCGGGCGATCGCCGCGAGGATCCCGTCGGTCGTTCCGATCTCGACCTGATAGGCGATGCCCGGATGGTCCTGGGCGAAGCCGGCCAGGGCGTTGTCGAGGAGGTCGATCAGGAAGCCGGCGCCGCAGCGCAGGCTGACCGTGCCCCGCTGCACCCCGCGCAGGCGCTTCAGCTGGTCCTCCAGCAGGGCCGCCTCGTCGGCTTGCCGCTGCGCGTGCTCGGCGACGAGGCGGCCGGCCTCGGTGGGGACCACGCCCCGGGGCAGGCGCTCGAGCAGGGTCTCGCCGACCTGCGCCTCCAGCTCGATGATCTGCCGGCTCACCGCCGAGGCGGCGACGTTCAGGACATCGGCGGCCGCCCGGACCGAGCCCGCGCGCACGACGGCCAGCAGGTAGCGCAGCGCGCGGTCGTTCACGGCGGCGGGTCCCCGGCGGCCGCGCCGCGCCGGTCGACCGCGACGGCGCCCCGCGCCACGACCAGCACGGGCTCCTGGCGCTCCACGATCACCTGCGGCACGCCGCCGGCCGCGAAGGCGATCAGGTCGGCCCGCCCGCCGGGCGCCACCGTGCCCGGGCCGAGGCCCAGCACCCGCGCCGGGACGGCGGTGATCGGCGCCAGCAACGCCGCGAGGTCCGCGTCGGTGCGCAGGTCGAACCGGTAGGCGGCGAGCTGGGCGCGGGCGACCATGCCGGTGACCGTGGCGGGGTTCCAGCAGTCGCGGACGTTGTCGGTGCCGAGGCAGACCGGGACGCCGAGTTCGCGCAGCCGCGGGATCGGCGGGCATCGGGCCCCGCCCGGCACGCTGCTGAGGATCGCGACGCCGGCCCGGTTCAGGGCCTCGGCGATCCGGCCGAGTTCCAGGTCGTCGGCCTCCGCGAGGGCGAAGGCGTGGCTGATCGTGACCTGCCCGCCGAGCCCGGCCGCCGCTGTCCGGGCCGCGATCGCCGCGATCGTGGCGAGTCCGGCCGCGCCGCCCTCGTGGAGATGGATGTCGATGCCCCGCCCGTGCCGCTCGGCCAGGGCGAAGACGATGTCCAGGTGACCGTCGCGGTCTCCGTCGATGCCGACGGGATCGAGGCCGCCGACGAGGTCCGCGCCCATCCGCAGGGCCGCGTCCAGGTCGTCGGCGACCGGCGGGCAGCCCAGGATCCCGCTCTGCGGGAAGGCGACGATCTGGATCTGCAGGCGGTCGGCCCAGCGCGCCCGCAGGTCGAGGATCTGGGCGAGGTGGTCGAGCCGCGTGACGTCGTCGACGTCGACATGGGTCCGCAGGCTCGTCGTGCCGCCGCGGAGCATGCGTTCGAGCAGCGCCTCGGCGCCCTGCTCGGCGAGCGGGATCCGCGTGGCGCGGCGGAACGCCTTCTCGTCGTCGATGATCGCGCGGACGGACCCCGCCGCCGCGTGCGGGCGCCACGGCAGGCCGAGCAGGCACTTGTCGAGGTGGACGTGCCCGTCCGACAGGCCCGGCAGCACCAGGGCGCCGCCGAGATCGATCGTGCGGCCGGCGGGCGGGAGCGGCGCGCCGGGATCCCGCAGCGCCGCCACGCGGTCGCCCCGGATGTCGATCGTCGCCCGGCTTCCCTCGGCGAGCGCGGCGTCGTGGAGGCGCAGGTCGCAGGGGGCGTCCCAGCGCGGTTCGGTGCTCGGCGTCATGGCGGGGCTTCCTTCAGAGCGGCCGGCCGGCGGCCACGACAGTCCGGATCGCGAAGCTCGATTGCAGCCGGGCGACCCCCGGCAGCCGCGACAGGACATCCTTGTGCAGCCGCTCGTAGTCGGCCGCGTCGATCACCTTGAGCTTCACGAGGTAATCGGCCGTCCCGGTCATCAGATAGCAGTCCTGCACCTCGGGACAGCGCCGGACGGCCGCCTCGAACCGGTTGAGATAGTCCTCAGTCTGGCGGTCCAGGGTGAACTGCGTGAGGACCACGAGGCCCGGCCCGTCGACCGCGCCGCCGATCAGCGCGGTGTAGCCCCGGATGATTCCGGATTCCTCCAGCAGCCGCACGCGGCGATGGCAGGCGGACGCCGACAGGCCGACCGCCGCGGCGAGATCCGCGTTGCTGATCCGGCCGTCGCCGCGCAGGGCCTGGATGATGCGGCGGTCGATCGCGTCCACGCGCGCCTCGCAGGATCTTCGAACTGGCCGCAGATACTTCCACGGCCAAGCTCGAAACTCAAATCTCTTCGACAGGATGCACGCTCGTTCGACGATCCTTCGTGTAGCCTTTTGGCACTGCATCCGAGCGCCGTTCCGAGGGCCGCCATGAGCATGATCGACCGCGAGCTCCGGCCCGATGCGGGCCCGGCCGGGACGGCCTCCGCCCTCCTCACGATTGATCTCGCGGCCATCGCGGAGAATTACCGCCTGCTCGCCGCGCGAGCCGGGACGGCCGCCTGCGCGGCCGTCGTCAAGGCGGACGCCTACGGCCTCGGCGCCGACCGGGTCGCGCCGGTCCTGGCCGCCGCGGGCTGCCGGCACTTCTTCGTCGCCCAGGTCGGCGAGGGCGTCGCCCTCCGGTCCATCCTCGGCCCCGGGGCGGCGATCGCCGTGCTCAACGGCGCCGCCCCGGGCAGCGAGGCGGCCTGCGCGGACCACGACCTCGTGCCCGTCCTCAACGACCGGTCCCAGCTCGACGGCTGGCAGGGCCTGGCCCGGCGGCGCGCGCGGCGCCTGCCGGCGATCCTCCAGGTCGATACCGGCATGGCCCGCTTCGGCCTCGCCCCGGACGAGGTCGGCGCGCTCCTCGACCGGCCGGACGCCCTCGCGGGCCTCGACCTACGGCTGGTGATGAGCCACCTCGCCTGCGCGGGCGAGCCCGACAGCCCGGTCAACGCGGCGCAGCGCGCCGCCTTCCAGGCGGTCCGGCGGCGCCTGCCGACGGTGCCGGCGAGCCTCGCGGCCTCGTCCGGGATCTTCCTCGGTCCGGACTTCCACTTCGACATGGTGCGCCCCGGCGCCGCCCTCTACGGGATCGCCCCGCAGGAGGGCGCGGCGAACCCGATGCGGCCGGTGATCGGCCTGCGGGCCCGCGTGATGCAGACGCGCGGCGTCCCGGCGGGGACGCCGGTCGGCTACGGCCACGCGGCCACGGTCGCCCGGGACAGCCGCCTCGCCACGGTCGCGATCGGCTACGCGGACGGGTTCTTCCGCAGCACGGCGGGCGGCGCGGCGTGGTTCGGCGGCGTCCGGCTGCCCGTGGTCGGGCGCGTCTCGATGGACAGCCTCGTCCTCGACGTCACCGACGTGGCGCCCGGCACCCTCGGGCCGGGGGCGCTCGTCGACATCGTCGGGCCGGAGCGCGACGTCGACGCCGTCGCAGCCGCCGCCGGCACGATCGGCTACGAGGTCCTGACCAGCCTCGGCCACCGCTTCCACCGCATCTATCTCGGAGCCTGAGGCCCGCCATGCACGTCCTCATCCTCGGCGGCGGCGTCGTCGGCGTCACCTCGGCCTACTACCTCGCCCGGGCCGGCCATCGGGTCACCGTGCTGGAGCGCCAGCCGGGCTCCGGCCTGGAGACCAGCTTCGCCAATGCCGGGCAGGTCTCGCCCGGCTACTCGGCCCCCTGGGCGGCGCCCGGGATCCCCGTGAAGGCGCTCAAGTGGCTGATGATGCGGCACCGCCCCCTGGTGCTGTGGCCGCGGCTCGAGCCCCGCCTCTACGCGTGGCTCACGCGCATGCTCGCGAACTGCACCGAGGAGGCCTACCAGCGGAACAAGGGCCGCATGGTCCGGCTCGCCGAGTACAGCCGCGACGCGCTGCGCGACCTGCGCACCGAGACCGGCATCGCCTACGACCACCGGGAGAAGGGCACGCTCCAGCTCTTCCGGACGCAGAAGCAGCTCGACCATGTCGGCGACGACACCCGCGTCCTCGACGCCTACGGCGTGCCCTACACGGTGCTGGACCCGGCCGGCTGCGTCAGTGCCGAGCCGGCGCTCGCCGCCGTGCGCGACGTCTTCGTCGGCGGCCTGCGGCTGCCGGGCGACGAGACCGGCGACGCGCACCTGTTCACGCAGCGCCTCGCCGCGATCTGCGAGGGCCTCGGCGTCACCTTCCGCTACCGCACGGCGATCGCGCGCCTGCATCACGTCGGGGACCGGGTGACGGCGGTCGAGACCGCCGACGGCGACCTCCTGCGGGCGGATGCCTACGTGGCGGCGCTGGGCAGCTACACGCCGGCCCTGCTGCGCCCCCTCGGGATCGCCCTGCCGGTCTACCCGGTGAAGGGCTACTCGCTCACGCTCCCCATCACCGATCCGGCGGCCGCGCCGGTCTCGACGGTGATGGACGAGACCTACAAGGTCGCGATCACCCGGCTCGGCGACCGCATCCGCGTCGGCGGCACCGCCGAGCTCGCCGGGTTCAGCAGCGCCCTGCGCCTGCCGCGCCGCGAGACCCTCGCGCGCTCGGTGCAGGACCTGTTCCCGGCCGGCGGCGACCTCGACCGAGCCGCGTTCTGGACCGGCCTGCGGCCGATGACGCCGGACGGCACGCCGATCGTCGGGGGCACGCGGGTCGGGAACCTGTTCACCAACACCGGTCACGGCACGCTGGGCTGGACGATGGCCTGCGGATCGGGCCGCCTGCTCGCCGACCTCGTGTCCGGACGGGCCCCCGAGATCGCGAGCGACGATCTGGCCCTCGACCGCTACGCCGCGTGAGCCGGCCGGCCGGATCGGCCCTGACCGGTCCGACTCCCCGTCGCCCGGTCACTGAACCGCCGTCGCGCTGCGCAGCGCGTGCCGTGGCGCACCAGCACAACTCTGCCCGGTATCGCCCCGAACGCGATCCGACCGTGCGTTGAGCAAGACTCCGGGACTCGTCGCGAGTCGCCGTCACCACCGGGCACAATCATTCATTATTCACCGAGATACGACCACCAGTTGATTACATGACGTTCATGACGTGCGGATTCGCATAATCGTCGGATGACTTCCGACAGGCCCAGGCAACCCTTCGCAGCGTGTCGAGTTGAGGACCTGAACGAACCATCCGGGTGCGCAGATGAGTTTCATCGTCGTACAGGGCCAGGACGATCACGAGCAGGCCGATGCCGTTCTTCGGGGCGTCGCCGACGGGCTGGCCCGCCTGTTCCGCGTGCCCGAGCATCCGCCCGGTGTTCAGCACCTGCTGGATTCCGGGACGCAGGAACAGGGTCCCCACCCTGAACAGATCACGCAGCGCAGCGCGCGGCGCGGCGGAAGCAAGAAGCTTCCTCGAGGCCGGTCGGTGAAGACGGGTACGGGCCGGACGCGGCGCGCAGCGGACCAGCCGTCCAGCCGCACGCGAGGGCGCCGGGCGGTGGCCGACGCGCTGGCCGGGCAACGCGACCAGTCCTGAGCCGGCACCGGCCCTCGGCGCGGCTTCAGCGCCCCGCGGACAGGCCGAAGCGCCGGATCTCCAGGTGCATCTGCTCCAGCGGCAGGATCTTGGCGGCCGCACCGCGGTCGATCGCCTCCTTGGGCATCCCGAACACGACGCAGCTCGCCTCGTCCTGGGCGACCGTCTGCGCCCCGACGCGGCGCATCTCCAGCAGGCCGTTGGCGCCGTCGTCGCCCATGCCGGTCAGCAGGATGCCGAGCGCGTTCGCGGCCGCGGCCCGGGCGGCCGACCGGAACAGGACGTCGACCGACGGGCGGTGGCGCGCGACGAGGGGACCGTCCTTCACCGACACCGCGTAGCTGCCGCCCCGGCGCTCGACCATGAGGTGCCGCCCGCCCGGGGCGATCAGGGCGCGGCCGCGCACCACGGGATCGCCGTCCTCCGCCTCCTTGACGGCGATCGCGCAGAGGCCGTTCAGCCGCTTGGCGAACGCCGCCGTGAAGTGCTCCGGCATGTGCTGCACGATGACGAGACCGGGGGACTCGGCGGGCAGCACCTCGAGCACGTCGCGCAGCGCCTCCGTGCCGCCCGTCGACGCGCCGATGCAGACGATCCGGTCGGTCCCGGCCACGACGCGCCCGGGCACGGGCGGCGGCAGGACGACGTCGGCCGAGAGCTTCGCCTCCACCAGCGGCCGGGACGGCCGGCTCCCGCGCAGCTTGGCCCGGGCGGCGGCCCGGACCGCGTCGCAGACCCGGACCGTGGATTCGAGCAGGAACTGGCGGGTGTCGACGCGCGGTTTCGGCAGCACGTCGACGGCGCCCGCCTCCAGCACCTCGAACAGGATCCGGGACCCGGCCTCGGTCAGGGTCGAGCAGACGATCACCGGGAGCGGCTTCTGCGCCATGATCTTGCGCAGGAAGGTCAGGCCGTCCATGCGCGGCATCTCGAGATCGAGGATGATGACGTCCGGGATCTCCTCCTGGATGCGGCGCGCCGCGATGAACGGATCGGCGGCGGTGCCCAGGATCTCGATGTCGGGCGCCGTCCCCAGGATGCTGCACAGCGTCTGGCGGACGGAGGCCGAGTCGTCGACGATCAGGACGCGGATCGGTCTGGACGCGCTCACCGGCCGGATTCCCGCAGCTTGCCGAAGACGGTCGAGGAGATCTGGTCGAGGCCGGCCACGCCGACGCCCGCCATGGATTCGGAATGGCCGACGATCAGGTAGCCGCCGGGGCGCAGGTGCCCGGCCAGGCGCGCGACCACCGCCTTCTGGGTCGGCTTGTCGAAGTAGATCAGCACGTTGCGGCAGAAGATGAGGTCGACGTCCCGGTCGATCGGGTAGGTCTCGTCCATCAGGTTGAGCCGCTGGAACCGCACCCGGGCGCGCAGCTCCGGCACGATCCGCCCCTCGCGCCGGGCCGGATCGCGCGCGACCATCACGTAGCGGCGGCGCAGGTCCGGCGGCACGGCGTCGAGCATCTCGGCCGGGTAGATCGCCGTCCGGGCACGGTCGAGCACCTCCGCGGAGATGTCGGTCCCGAGGATGGCGTAGCGGAACCGGTCGGCGGCCATGTCGTGCAGGACCATCGCCAGCGTGTAGGCCTCGGCCCCGGTCGAGGCCGCCGCGCTCCAGACCTTGAGCAGCGGCCGGTCGCCCCGCGCCGCCAGCCGCGGCACGATCGTCTCGCGCAGCAGGTCGAAATGCGCGGGCTCGCGGAAGAAGTCGGTCTTGTTCGTCGTCACGCAGTCGACGAGGTGCGGGAACTCGTCCGCGAGGTGGCCGGCCTCGAACAGGTGGCGGCCGTAGGCCTCCAGGGTCGGGAGATCGAGGGCGCGCATGCGCTTGCGCAGCCGCCCCTCGACCATGGTGCGCTTGGCCGGCGGGAGCTGGATGCCGGCATGCTGCTGGACGAGGTCGGCGACCGAGCGGAAATGCCGGTCGCTCAGGTGACCCGGATCGGCCTCCATGGTGGCGGATCCCTCAGGCGGCCTGCGGGGTCGCGACCAGGGCCGGGCCGTCGCCGTCCATGAGCGCGACGAGGTCGAACACCACCACGAAGGCCTCGCCCCGGCGGCCGATCCCCGCGATGTAGCGGGCGTTCCAGCGCCCGCCGACCTCGGGCGCCGCCTCCATCTCGGCCCGGTCGAGCTCGGTCACCTCGATCACCCGGTCGGCCACGAACCCGACCCGCAGCGCCCGGCCGGGCATCGGCACGTTGAGCAGGATGATCCGGGTGGCCGGCGTGCGCGCCACCGGCGGCAGGCCGAGCTTGGTCCGCAGGTCCACCACCGGGTAGCTCTGCCCGCGCACGTCGATCATGCCGAGCAGGAAGGCCGGCGCCTGCGGAAGCGCGGCCGGGACCCGGTAGTCGAGGATCTCGTGGACGTGCTCGACGTCGATCCCGAAGGTCTCGGCCCCGAGGCCGAGGGTCAGGTACTGCCACACACTGGACATGCAGGATCTCCGGCTGGAGCGCGGCGCGCGACGGCGGCTCGCGACGGCGGCTGACGACGGCGGCGGGATCCGCGCGGGCACGGGCACCGCGCGGATCCGGGCCTCGGGCGAGGTGTCAGGCGACCCGGGTGAAGGCGGCGTCCTGCGCGTCGCCCTCGCCCATGTCGAGGGCGAAGCCGCCGCCCCCGGCCGGGCCGCGCGCGCCCGCCCGCTTCGGGCTCGGGGAGCGGATCGCCGCCGAGGGCGTGCCCATCCGCGCCGCGGTCGCGCGCAGCCGCGTCACCGCATGGTCGACACCGGCCACCGGCGCGGCCGCCTCGGTGATCCGGAAGTAGGCGATCGTCGCCTGCAGCTTCTCGGCCTGGGTGGCCAGCTCCTCGGAGGTGGCCGAGACCTGCTCGGAGGCGCTGGCGTTCTGCTGGGTCACCTTGTCGAGCTGCTGGATCGCCTGGTTGATCTGGCCCGAGCCGACATCCTGCTCGCGGCAGGCGGCGGTGATCTCCTCGACCAGGCTGGCGGTCTTCTTGATGTCGGGCACGAGCTTGCCGAGCATGTCGCCGGCCTGCTGGGCGGCCTTGACGGTGTCGGACGAGAGCGTGCCGATCTCGGCCGCGGCCGCCTGGCTGCGCTCGGCGAGCTTGCGCACCTCGCTGGCGACCACCGCGAACCCGCGACCGTGCTCACCGGCCCGGGCCGCCTCCACGGCGGCGTTGAGCGCCAGCAGGTCGGTCTGGCGGGCGATCTCCTGCACGATGGTGATCTTCTGGGCGATGGTCTGCATGGCCTCGACGGCGCGGCCGACGGCGATGCCGCTCGCCTCGGCGTCCTGGGCCGATTGCCGGGCGATCGTCTCGGTCTGGCTGGCGTTCTCGGCGTTCTGCTTCACGTTGGCGGCCATCTCCTCCATGGAGGCCGAGGCTTCCTCGGTCGACGAGGCCTGCTCGGTCGAACCCTGCGACAGCTGCTCGGCCGAGGCCGAGAGCTCCTGGGACCCCGCCGAGACGTTGCCGGCCGCCGCGGTCGCCTCGGCCACGACGGTGCGCAGCTTCGACAGCATGGTCTGCAGGGCGAGGCCCATCGTGTCCTTGTCGGAGAGCGGCCGGGCCTCCACGGTGAGGTCGCCCTGGGCGATCGCGTTGGCGAGCGCCGCGGTCGCGTTCAGGTTCTCGGTCATGCGGCCCATGGCGCCGACGAGGTCGCCGAGCTCGTCGTTGGTCGTGACCGTCGCGGTCTGGCTCAGGTCGCCCATCGACACCGCGTCGGCGAGCGAGACGGCACGGCCGAGGCCGCGGGAGATCGACAGCGCGAGCCAGGTCGCGATGCCGAGGCCCATGAGGAGCGCGGCCGCCGCCACGCTCAGCAGGATCGTCTGACCCTGGGCGGATTCCGCGTTGGCCTGGGCCGCGGCGTCGTCCATGAACCGCTTCTGCCGATCCGCCAGCGCCTCGAACGCGTTGATCGCCGTCGTGCTCACCGTCGCGTACTCGCCCGAGGCGACCTCGGCCGCCTTCACCGAGCTGCCGATCTCGACGAGGGCGATCGCCCGCTGGAAGGAGGACGCCCAGGTCCCGAACCGCTCGCGGACGGCCGTCACGGCGATTCCCGCCGCCTGGGCCGCCGCCGCGAGCTCGTCCACCGACCGGTTGATCTCCTCGCGCGACTGCTTGGCGAGGGCCACGCGCTGCTGGAGCGCGTCGACGCTCGTGGTCCCGGTGGCCGAGGTCAGCTGCCCCCAGGCCCGCTCGACCCGGCTCTTGAACACCGCGGCGACCCGGGCGAGCCGCTCTCCGGCGGGGCTCTGGGCGTCGGTCGCCGTGTTGATCAGGGCGTCGAGGTCCGTGCGCAGGGCGGCCAGCGCCGGGCGACCCGCCGCATTGATCTCGGCCCAGGTCTTCCCGTTGGAATTGTCGCGGGTCAGCTCCAGAGCCCGGTTCCCCAGCGCGTTCTGCTTCTCGTACTTGGCCGACAGGTCCTCGTAGAGCCGCTTGCCCTCGTCGGTCATGAGCAGGGGCTTCACCTTGGCCAGCGACGCCATGGCGTCACCGTGGTTGGTCGCCGAGCGCTTGGCGAACTCCGTCATCTGCGCCTCGTCCGGGCTGATCAGGGCTCCGCGGACGTTGAACGCGCTGCGGATGGCGTGCGCCTTGCCCTCCAGGACCTGCTTCTGGATCTCGGCGCGGCTCAGGACGTACTTCATCGTCGCGTCGGCGGCCGTGAGCCTCTGGTAGCCGACCCCGCTGGCCGTCCCCAGGAGAACGAGGATCGCGCCGAAGCCGACCCCGAGCTTGGCCTTGATCGAGAAACGCATCGCCCTTTACCCCTACGCAAACACGAGATTCTGACGGGACTTCGGAAATACTTCGGAAAGACTTCAGTCGAGGATCTGCTCGAGCTCGGGGACGATGATGAATTCGTCCCCCGCCTTGACGATCGAGCGGATGTACTCCGGGCGCCAAGTCGTGCCGACGGGCGGCACCGCCTCGCACTGCGCCGGATCGACCTCCGTGACCGCGAACACCTTGTCGGCCACCAGCGCGACGACCACGGGGTCGCCCGCTACCGGCACCTCCAGGACGAGGAAGCGCGTGTCCGGGCTCGCCGACGCCGCCGGCATCCCGAACCGCTCGCGGATGTCGGCCAGAGGCACGACGTTGCCGCGCACGTTCACGATCCGATCGATATGCGGGCGCGCCCCCGCCACCCGCGTCGCCGGGATCGGATCGATGATCTCGCGCACCATCCCGGCCTCCAGCGCGAAGCTCTCCGAGCCGATCCGGAACATCACCACCTGCTGGCCGCCCTGCCGACCGTCCCGCTGGCCGCCGTCGGCGGCCGCCTGCGGGCCGGGCTCGACGACTCCGCGCGCCACGCCGCCGCTCATCACGCCACCTCCTGGTACTCGCGCACGCCCTCGGCGCGCCCGCCGCTCACGAGGCGGCCGACATCGATGATCAGCGCGGCCGTGCCGTCACCCAGGATCGTCGCCCCGGAGAAGGTCGCCACGTCCGCGTGCAGCTTCGACAGCGACTTGATGACGGTCTGGTGGTTGCCGATGATCTGGTCCGCCACCAGGCCGACCCGCGCCTCACCGGCGGCCACCACGATCACCTTCTGGTGCAGGTCCGGCTCGCCCGCGGCCCCGAACAGGCTGCGCAGCCGCAGGAACGGCACCAGCGCGCCGCGGATGTTGAGGAAGTCCCGCCCGCGGCCGCCGCGCTCGCTGGCGGGCAGCTCGACGCATTCCTCCACCGCGGCCAGCGGGATGACGTAGCGTCCCTCCCCCACCCGGATCAGCAGCCCCTCGATGATCGCCAGCGTCAGCGGCAGGCGCAGCGCCACGCAGGTGCCGCCGCCCGGCTCGGTCGCGATGTCGATCGTGCCGCGCAGGCTCTCGATCGTCTTCTTGACGACGTCCATGCCGACCCCGCGCCCCGACAGGGCCGAGATCTCCTGCGCGGTCGAGAAGCCCGGCGCGAACAGGAACTGGTAGATCTGCTGGTCGGTGAGCACCGCGCCCGGCGCGCACAGGCCCTTCTCCTCGGCCTTGGCGCGGATGCGGGCCGCGTCGAGCCCGGCGCCGTCGTCGCGCACGCTCACCAGCACCTGCGCGCCGACATGCTCGGCGGTGAGCGTGATCCGCCCGGTGGCGGCCTTGCCGCCGGCCGCGCGGCGCTCGGGCGCCTCGATGCCGTGGTCGATCGCGTTGCGGATCAGGTGGACGAGCGGGTCGGCCAGGCGCTCGATCACGGTCTTGTCGAGCTCGGTCTCCTCGCCGGCGGTGACGAACTCGACCGGCTTGCCGAGATCGCGCGAGAGGTCGTGGACGAGGCGGCGGAAGCGGCCGAACAGGGCGCCGATGGCGACCATGCGGATGCTCATCGTGGTGTCGCGCAGCCGCGCGGACAGGCGCTCGATCTCCTCGGCGATGGCCTTGAGGCCGGGATCGGCATGCAGGCCGGCGAGCTGGCTGAGCCGCGCCTGGGCGATGACCAGCTCGCCGACCCGGTCCATCAGCTCGTCGAGCCGCTCGGCCTCGACCCGGACGCTGCTGGCCGGCCGCTCCTCGGCCCGCCGGGCCGGGACGCGCTCGGCGGCCCGGGCCGCGGGCTCGACCGCCCCCGGCCCGGCCGGTCCGGTCTCGCCGGACCCGCGGCCGGCGAGATCGGCGGCCGGAACCGCGCCGGACGGCGGCCCCGACGGCAGCCCCGACGGCGGCCTCGACGGCGGCCCCGACGGCGACGGTGCGGCCTCGGCCGGCTCGGGCGCGGCGTCCGGTGGCGCGGCCGAGACCGGGACGAGCGTCAGGGTCATCTCGTCCCGGACGAACAGGAAGACGTCCTCGATCGCCTCGCGGGGCACGGCCGCGCGCAGCGTGACGTCCCAGCCGATGGCGAGGCTCTCGGGGTCGAGGGCCGGCAGCTCGGGCAGCGCGTCGAGGCGCGGCACGATCGTGCATGCGCCGAGGTCGCGCAGCTCGTCGAGGAGCGCCAGGGGATTGGTCCCGTTGCGGAGGATCTCGGGCGCGAACGCGATGCCGATCTGCCAGCCGCCCTCCCCCGCCGCAGCCGGCTCGGCGGCCGGCTCCGGGAGGAGCGCGGACGGGGCGGCCGGGCGGGACGCGGCGCCGAGCAGCTGCTCGAGTTCGGCCAGGATGGCCTCGCCGATGATCGGGGCGCTCGCCTCGGGCTCCTCGATGAGGCCGCGGATGTAGTCCTTGGCCGAGAGGGAGACGTTGACGAGGTCGCGGCCGACCGGGACCTCGCCGCGCCGGACGCGGTCGAAGGCGGTCTCGAAATCGTGGGTGAAGGCGGCGACCTGCTCGAAGCCGAACATGGCGCCCGAGCCCTTGATGGTGTGCAGGGCCCGGAAGGCCGTGTCGATCAGGGCCCGGTCCTCGGGGCGGTCGCCGAGGTCGAGCAGCGTCGTCTCCAGGCGGGCGAGCAGCTCGGCGGCCTCGGCGCGGAAGATCTCCGCGGGATCGAGAGCAGTCATGGGACGAACGGACCCCCGGACACAGAACGCAGATACAGAACCAACCGCCCGATCCCGAGCGCGAACGGACGCGCCGATACCGGAGACCGGCCGCGTCCTTCGCGATCAAGCAGTCGAACAGACTGTCCCGGCGCGCGGCGACCGCGCGGTGACGGGACACGACGCGAAGCCGCCGCCTGACTTCGTGGGTTGTATATAATCGGAACAGAAATTTTCGGTTAACGAACAGATTTGAGCCCTGAACGGGAAGTATATCCAGATCAGGTTCGAAGAGCTTGATTATCGGATACTGCGATCGTGTGACACGCGGATCACAGGATCTCGGGCGCGCGGTGCGGCACGGCTCCGGCCATCACGGCGCACCGGCGCGCGTCGACGAACGTCGAGGAACTCGGTCGGACGTGGACGGACGCGGACGGGCGTGGACGAACATCGACGTCCACCGGCGCGCAGCCGCGCGGATGCGGGCCGCGGCAGGTCCCTGCGGGCGGCGCGCGGATCGCGGTGAGACTGGAACCGGGAACGGGGCCGGACGCGGCCGGTCCGGCGCGGGAAGGCCCGGCCGCGGCGCGACCGCGGACCGGGCCCGAACGGGCTGCCCTCGGCGCGCGCCGGCGCGCTCAGAACAGGTCGATGCCGTCCAGATCGTCGGCGGCGGCGTCGGCCGGCGTCTCGGAGGCCGGAGCCCCCCCGAGCAGGCGCTCGGTCAGGCGCGCGCGAACCTCCCCCAGGGTGCAGCCGGCGATCGCCGCCTCGATCCAGGCCGGATCGGCCGCGGCATCCGGCGCCGCGACGCCGTCCGCGCTGTGGTCGGCGAGCCGCCCGAGCTCCGCGCCGGCCGAGCGCAGCAGGCCCTCGACGTTCTGGATGCGCTGCTTGGCCCGGTCCTGGAACTGCATCGCCACGATCGCCGCCGACACGTCCTGCGTGATGGCCTGCGTGGTCTCGGCGGTCTGCTGCAGGATGCCCGCGACCTGCGCGTTCTGCTCGACCAGCGCCCGCATCACCATGCGGACGCGCGTCTCGGCGGTCCGGCTCTCCTCGGACATGTCGATCGCCGCGATGTCGCCCAGCAGGGCATGGCTGCCGCGCAGGCCGGCCGCCATGGTGCCGATCTGCTGCTTGATCACGTCCGACAGGGCGTTGATCGTCGTGGCGAGGCCGCGCACCTCGTCGGCGACCACCGCGAAGGCCGCGCCGCTGGCGCCGGCCCGGGCCGCCTCGATCTTGGCGTTCAGGGCGAGCAGGTTGGTCTGGCGGTTGATCCGCTCGATCTGCGCGACGCTCCCCTCGACCGACGACAGGCCCTCGAGCACCCCGGCCAGACCCTGCGCGAGGGTCGACCCGCGGGACGACATCAGGGTGATCCGCTCGATCAGGGCGGTGAGCGTCTCGCCGAGGCCGGCGGCGACGTCGCCGAGCTGCAGGGTCCGGTCGTCGATCCGGACGGTCTGCACCGAGGCGACGAGCCCCCGGACGATCTCCGACTGCTCGCAGGTCGTGGCGGCGATGCTCTGGAAGCGGTTGGACAGGCCGTGGACGTTGGCCTCCACGTCGGTGGAGACGATCCCGAGCTCGGCGACGAGGGCGTCGAGCAGCGTCCGCTGCTGCGCCGAGAGGCCGAGCCAGGCCTGGAGCAGGTCGGCCGCCTGCGCGGCGGGCGCCGGCTCGGCCACGATCGCGGCGGGCGGCGGCGCGGGCTCGCTGGACGACGCGGCCGCCTCCGGGAGCGGGGCGGCCGGGATCGCCGCGCCCGATCCGCGCCGGTCATCGAGCCCCACCTCGGGCCCCACCTCGGGCCGCATCCCGGGCCGGCGGAACCGGTCCGGGACCTGCCTGAGGATGTCGTGGGCGACTTGGAAGGCCATCGGCGGGCGGGTCTCTCGGCGTCGTCCGACGCGCGCGGGTCATGAACAATCCCACGGTCGGTACCCGACCGAGGCTAAGGAACGCCGTTGAAGAAAGCGTTATCGCCCGGCCGATGGCCGCAACGGCCGGCACAGATCACAGTATTAGCCAATCAACACTGTTCCAGGCGGCGCAGACCTCCGTCCTGTGCTGGGTCCGCGGCCGCGTCGGCCGTCCGCGATTGGCCGAACCTTCAGGAAGAATTTACCCGCCGCGGTGTTGACTCGGGCGCGGCGGCGCGTCGCCCCGCACATCCGTCGTCGAGGTCACGAACCCGCATGTCCGAGGCTCCCGTCCTCACGCTCGGTCCCGACTGCACCATCCGGACCGTCCGGGCGCTGCAGGACACGCTGGCGGCGGCGCTCGCCGGCGGGGCGCGCCTCACCCTCGACTGCGCGGCGGTCGAGCGCGCGGACGTCACCTTCGTCCAGATCGTGCTCGCGGCCGAACGGACGGCGCGGGGTCGGGCCGCCGGGATCTCGCTGGTCAACGTCCCCCCGGCGGTCGAGAGCGCGTTCCGGCGCGCCGCGATCGAACACCCCAGCGCGCCGCTCCTCTAGGCGCGCGTCAGGCACAAGAACGGAATCCGTGTCATGGCCACTGTCCTCGCCGTCGACGATTCGCCCAGCATCCGGCAGATGATCAAGGTGGTGCTCGGCCCGGCCGGCCACACGGTGATCGAGGCCGGCGACGGCGCCGAAGGCCTCGCGAAGGCCAGGAGCGAGAGCGTCAACCTCGTCATCACCGATCTCAACATGCCGGTGATGAACGGGCTGGAGATGATCAAGCAGCTGCGGACGCTGCCGAGCTGCACCGGCGTGCCGATCCTCTTCCTGAGCACGGAATCCGACGAGGCGATCAAGCAGCAGGCGAAGGCGGCCGGGGCGACCGGCTGGATCACCAAGCCGTTCAAGCCCGAGCAGCTGCTCGCCGTCGTGGGCAAGCTCGTCCGCGCCTGAGGCCGCGCTTCTTCGGGCCCGACACCGGGCCCGTCATGTCCCCGACCGCGCCGACCCGGCGGGCTCATTTCAGGTGGTAGGCCACCCCAGCGATCAGCGCCTTCTCCTCGGTGTTGAGCGTGCGCCGCGGGTCGCCCCCGAACTTGTTGTGCCAGTACTGGAACCCGGCGAAGACCTCGACCCGGTTGGGCGTGCCGGCGACGAGCTGCCCGACATCGAGCACGAGGTTGGTCTGGGAGACGAATTCCAGCTGGGTGTCGTTCTCGTTGAATCGACCGTAGCGCCCCTTGGGCAGCACGATCGTGTTGAAGCCGGCGAGCGACAGCGGCAGCCCGGTGAACGGCAGCGGGATCGTGTAGGTGATCTCGAATTCCGGCGTCATCTTGAACTCGACGCTGCGGAAGTGCGCGTAATCGAAGCCCGGCACCGGCCCGTATCCGGCGAAGCCGTTGCGGGAGAACTCCTTGTAGCCCTGGACCTTCAGGTTCACGAACCCGGCCGGCACGTCGAAGGCGAAGCTCAGCCCGAAGGTCCCGGCGCGCTTCTCGGAATCGAAGGTCGTGTCCTTGGTGTTGACGTCGGCCCCGAACGACAGGCCGACATCCTTCACGAAGCCGGGGATGGCCAGGGCCTGCGTGTCGAAGACCTTGTTGAGGCTCAGGACGCCCCGGTAGATCAGGTAGAACTCGGTGGCGCCGACGCCCTCGAACCGGCCAACCTGATTGCCGGCCGGATCCTGGGATCCGGACCGGAGGATGTCGAGGGAGAGCAGGTTGGTGCCGTAGGCCCACGCGTTGGCGTGGAACAGGTTGATGACGGTCTTGGGGACCTCGCGCCCCACGAACTGGCCGTCGGGACGCTGGACCCGGAGGCCGGGCTCCGCCGAGGGTCCCTGGAAGCGGTAGCTCACCACAGTGTCGGAGAAGTTGAAGAAGGACGGCGGCGGCGCCGCCATCACGGTGGCGGCCGCGACGGCAACGGCGGCCTCCTGGCGCCGCGCGCGGGCCGCGGCCGCGACGGGCGTCCCGTCGGCCGCACCCGTCCCCGACGTGGCCGAGGAACTGGCCGCGGCCGTGGCCGGAGCGGGCGCAGGCTCGGCGCGGGCGAACCCGGCCAGACCGACCCCGCAGGCCAGGATCAGCAGGCCGGCCGCCGGGCGCGGGCTCGCCCGGGACACCGACCGGAGCATCGCGCGCCCTGTCCCCGCGCCCGGCCCCTGCCCGCGACGGCGCCGCGCGGGCCGCGACCGCCCGGGCGCGCCGCCGGTCAAAACAGCTTCCAGAACACGAGGATCATGAGCCCGTAGGCGGCGATCAGCAGCGCGGCGCCCTGCAGGTTGACCCGGGTCCGCCGCGCCGGATCCGGCGTCAGCCACCAGCCCAGCCGCTTGGCCGTCCAGGGCACCATCAGCGAGGTGAGCAGGACACTGAACACGTTGCCGATGAACAGGGCGACCGGGAAATCCATCTTCAGCATGCCGGCCAGGATCGGCGCGCCGACCAGGACGCCCCACAGGAACACGGTCGGGTAGAGGGTCAGCACGACGATCATGTTCATCTTCCACGCCGCGGGCGCGCCCTCTCCGGGCGGCGCGACGTTGCGGAACCACTGCTCGAAGCCGCTCTGCACCGTCCGCGTGTGGAATTCCGCGGTCATCGGCGCCGCCTCGGCGACCAGGGCCCGCCGCTCGGGCGAGTCCATCCAGGTGCGCAGGTTCGCCTCGCTGTCGAAGCGCAGGATCGCGACGTAGTCCTCCTGCACCCCCGGCACGGCCGGCTCGAACCGGTAGCCCTGCATGCCGGGCGCCCGCGACTGCGCGGCCGCGATCTTCTGCTCCCACCGGAGGTAGGCGGCCTCCATGCCGGGCTTCACGCGGGTGCTGATCACCGCGCTGACCGGCGAGGTCCGGGCCGCGCCGGCGTCATCCTTGACGATGTGGACGTCGTCGCGGCCGACGAGCATCGGCGTGGCGCCCTGGATGCGGGCCTGCCGCTCGGGGGAGGCCATCCAGGTCTTGGCCTGCTCCAGGCTGTGGAACCGCTGCACGATCACCCAGTCCACCTGCAGCGGCGGGCGCGGCGGGATCAGCTGCTGCTCGATGAAGCCCGGGAAGGCCGCGACGACGGCGCTGGTGTCGACCTGCCAGCGGGCGAAGGCGTCCGCGCTCTCCGGCCGGATGGTCGTCTGCGTCACGATGCTGACGGACGATGTGGCACCGCTCATGAACCGACGCGCTTCCGTTGCACGGCTGCCTGCACTCGCGCGTTGGCTTCGCGCGGCCCCCGGCGCCGCGCCCGGTCACCGCCCGGCGGGTCCGGGGCGGTGCCGAGAGGCGCCACCTCCGGCGACCCGGACGGCCGGTCCGTGGACCGCGGCACCGAGGCGGCGGCGGACCCGCAGGGATCTGCCGCGCCGCGGAACACGAGGATAAACAACCGAAAATTGATCTTGCATCGAGCGCCCGCCACTCCATTGGCAGCACTGCTCTGCATGCCTGTATCAGCGGGCAATCTACGACCGGAGTCAAGACCTCAGCGCGGAGGTCGAAAATTTTAATTGTAAATACAGCACGTTCTCTACGGCGATCGTCTTTTAAGCGGAAACGCTTGCACGATATTTATCTTCCGCGCGCGCGGCCCGGAAGGCCGGACTTTTTCGGCGCCCGCTCCGCCCGAGCCCCGCCGAGCTGGGACGGAGCGACAATGAAAAGACGGGGCGGAGACGATCGTCGCCGGGCGCGGCGGAGGGTGTGGCGCCGGGTGTGGCGCAGGGTCGGGGCGCAGGGTCGGGGCGCAGGGTCGGGGCGCCCTGCCATGACGGGACGGATTATTTCTTGTCCGTCCGTCTCAGGCGGGGCGCCGCCGTCCCGATCAGGAGCCGCCGCCGCGACCGCGACGCGCCATATGTGCTGCTCGGATCGGGCCGGAGAGCCTGATCGATCATCTCTTCACGGTCGTTTTATTGCATTTCCCTATATTTACAATTCGACTGCCGGCGATCGCGGGCCGGCGTTGACGCGGCACTTCCGCCCCTGTCTATTCTGTCGCCAAGCCGCGGGTAGCCGCTCGTTACTGGCTGACGAACATGCGTTCGCAGGACGCACGGTTTCAGCGGAACGTCCCGATCCGCGCGCGGCCCCGTTGCCGATCCTGCCCGCGCGGCTCGACGGCGGTCGCGCTCCGTGACACCCCGCACCGCTCGGCCGGACCGCGCGGCGACATCGCTCAACCCGAAGCCAATGCCGGTCGGCCGACCCGGAGTTGTTAAGCACGCCGCGCGAAGTCTAGTGCGGTCCGACACAACAATCGGGACCGCCCCTCGATTAAGAAATCTCCGCGGTTCATAGTCTCGACCAACCGACCCGTTTCGCGACGACAGAGGTTCCAATGTCTGACAACCACGAAAAATTCATGGCCCGGGCGATCGCCCTGTCGGAGAAGACGTCGCTGGTCGACAGTGCCGGCGGCGTGTTCGGCTGCGTGATCGTCCAGGACGGCGAGATCATCGCCGAGGGCGCCAACCGCGTCGTCGCCGAGAACGACCCGACCTGGCACGGCGAGATCGAGGCGATCCGGAAGGCCTGCAAGGCGCAGGGCAGCTTCAAGCTCCGGAACGCGACGCTCTACACCAGCGCCGAACCCTGCCCGATGTGCATGGCGGCCGCCTACTGGGCCGGCGTCAAGAACGTCTACTACGCGGCGCAGGTCGAGGACGCGCTGGAATACGGCGGCTTCGACGACAGCATGATCTACGCCGAGCTCAAGAAGGATGTCGGCGAGCGCTCCATCCCGACCCAGCAGATCATGCGCGCGGAGGCCGTCGAGGTCTGGAAGAAGTACGCCCAGAAGGCGGACCGCGTCCCCTACTGAGGGTCGGATCGCGAGATCGGCCGCCCTGCTCCGCCCGCTCAGGCCGCCGTCGCCCGAGCGGGCCTCCACGCCCGCGCAGTGCCCAGTCATGAATGCTGAGACCTTGAGGACGGCCTGCAAGGGCCCGGTCATCGACGCGGGCGACCCGCAGTTCCGGGAGGCGCTTCACGGGAACCTGTGGAACAGGTTGATCCCCGACCGGGCGCCGCAGATGATCGTCAGGGCCGCCGACGAGGACGACATCGTCGCCACCGTGAAGTTCGCCCGCGCGCACGGCCTCAAGGTCGTCGTCCGCGGCGGAGGCCACAACTGGTGCCAGCCGACCCTGCGCAACGGCGGGATCCTGATCGACCTCGGGAGCCTCGACAGGATCCTGGCGATCGATGTCGCGCAGCGCCGGGCCGTCATCCAGCCGATCGTCAGCAACCGCGACATCCAGAAGGCGCTCAACGCCCACGGACTCGCCTTCCCGACCGGCCACTGCCCCCAGGTCAAGGCGAGCGGCTACTTCCTCGGCGGCGGCATGGCCTGGAACCCCACGGTCTGGGGCTACGGCACCGAGAGCCTCGAGGCGATCGAGCTCGTCACCGCCCAGGGCGAGCGGATCCGGGCCAGCGAGACCGAGAACCCGGACTTCTTCTGGGCCGCGCGCGGCGCCGGCCCGGGCTTCTTCGGGATCGTCACGAAGTATTTCCTCAAGCTCCACGCGCTGCCGAAAGCCATTCACGGGAGCGAGTATTTCTATCGCCTCGAGGATGCGCCGGCCGTCGGCACGTGGCTCGGCGAGGCGGCGCCCACGATCGCGCCGAGCGTCGAGCTGACCCAGTTCCTCGTGAAGGCGCCGCCCGCGCTGGCCGAGGCGGCGGCGGACCGGAACGGCTGGGTCTGCATGGTCACCGCCACCGCCTTCGAGGACACCCCGGAGGCGGCCAGGCGCGCGCTGGCGCCGCTCGATGACGCACCGGTCGCGCCCCTGTCGAGCGCGCGGGTGACGCCCCTCGACTTCGAGCAGCTGTTCGACGCGTCCGGCGCGCTCTTCCCGGAGGGCGTGCGATCCCGGGTCGAGGCCACCTTCTCCAATCACAGCCCCGGCGCGGTGATGGCGGCCATCCTGCCCCTGTGGCAGCGGGCGCCTTCGGCGACCTCGGTGTTCCTGTCGACGATCTTCTGCGGACCCGACGTCCCGGGGCCGCAGCGGAACATGGCCCGCTCCATGACCTCGAAGGTCTATGGCGGCCCCTGGACCATGTGGCACGAGGCGGACGACGATCAGGCCAACGCCGCCTGGCATCGGGCGGTGATCGCCGCGCTGAAGCCGCTCAACATCGGCTACTACATCGGCGAGACCAACACGGTCGAGCAGCCCGAGATCGTCGCCCAGGCGTTCACGCCCGAGAAGTGGCAGAGGCTGTGCGCGCTGCGCGACGAGCACGATCCGGACCGCGTGTTCTTCGACTATTTCGACGGTCTGCGCTGAGCCGCGGCGCGGTCACGTCGGCGTGTCGGTCGCGTCCCAGGGCGTGTCGCGGTCGTTCTGGAATCCGGTCAGCCAGTTCAGCGCGACGTGGCGCTCCGCCACGACGTCGCCGTTGAGCCCCGCGGGGGCTGTCCCCTTCTGCCGCGCCTGCCGGACGACCCAGTGCGCCCGCCACGCGCGGTCCAGCGCCTCCAGGATCTCGCCGGGCGGCCGCAGCCGCGCGGCGTCGGCCGCGCCCGCGTCCCGGGCGAGCGGCGCGACCGCCCGCCAGAGCGCGTCGACGTCGACCGTGGCGTCGCTGTCGGCGATCCGGGCCGCGCGCACGCCGAGCGCCCACAGCAGGGTGTTCGCGGCCTCGTAGCGCCAGGACGCCGCCGCGGCGTCCTTCGGGTCCGCCGCCTCGATCTGGGCGCGCTCGGCCGGCGACAGGGCCGCGAAGCCGGTGGGATTCAGCGTCCTCTGCCCCGGCTCGCGCAGCGTCGTGCCGGCGCCGAAGGCCTGCCCCCAGGCCGCGATGTAGAGCAGGGCCAGAGCCCGCCGGAGCACCTCCGCCGGCGGTCGCAGCGCGAGTTCCGCCTCGCCGAGCGCGGGGGGCATGCCGGCGGGCGGCTTCGGGTCCAGATCCTCCAGGCGCTCCAGGGTCCGGGCGCGGCGCGCGACGGCGTCGGGCGGGTAAGGCAGACGCGCGGCCGGATCCGTCTCGCCCGCGGCCGACAGGAGGAGCGCCATGTCGGGCGCCCGCACGGAGCCGTCGGGCAGGAAGAGGACGGCGTTCGCCGCGAGCGCCCAGGTCTCCACGCGCGGCAGGTCGGACGCGGCGACCGCGAAGCTGACGTGGTTGCGGACGCGCTGCAGGTGGCGCCAGAGATGGTAGCGGTGGGCGGTCATCTGCCCGTCGCCCCGTCCCATGACGTAGCCGATGAACCCGTCGAGATGCGGCTGCAATTCGGGGTCGGACAGGTCCCGCCGGCCGTTCAGCGCGTGGTCGAAGGAGAGCGCGGGCAGGTCGCGCACGGTCGCGTAGGCGTTGACGAGAAGCGGTTCGTCCGGCGCCGCCTCCGCCGGTGCCGCATCGGCGCGTCCGAACAACCGCTTCAGCAGATTCATGGTCTCTCCCTTCCGGTCTTCCCGCGGAGCGGCGCCTCCGAGGCTGGCATCCGCACCGGGCCCGGTCGCGCCGGGCGCGCGAGCGCGGAAGCGGGCGCGCCCAGAGTGGGGCGGGCGCACCGGCCGGGCAAGGCGCGCCGCGCCCGGAGCCCTCGGAGGCCGGACCGCAGCATTCGGTTGACGTGGCCGTTCGGCCGGTTAGAAAACCGGCCGTCGAATCGGTTATCGATCCGGTTGCGCCCAATCTTTGTCGCTCGGAAGCTGTAGCTCGACCGCATCTATAGCCTCCTGGACCGAGACTGTTCGCTGCGCCGGCTCGATACCGGGACGCCGACCCGACCGCAATCCTGCCGCGCCCGCCCTGCCGCGCCGGCGTCTCGCCATCAGGAGCCGACCATCGCCGAAGCAGCGCCCCCGCGCGACCGCTCGCGACCGCGCGCCCTCGCCGGGCTCCTGGCAGCGACCGTGCTGCTGCCGCTCGCGATCCTGCTGATCGGGCTCTGGCAGGGCCAGCGCGGCCTCGACGACTGGCGGGCCTTCGCGGCCGAGCGCGACCGCCTCGGCGCGGTCGTGGCGGATCTGGAGGCGCGGTCTCCGCGGGACGGGCGCCCCGATTTCAGCCTGCAGTTCCGGCACGACGGCCGCCTCTACGGCGGCCCCTACGCCGCGGTGAAGGCCCGCGAGATCCGCGACCACGCGGGGACCCTCGCCGCCGTGATGGACTGGCGGCGCAGGCTGCCGGCGGTCGCGGTCGCGGGCGGCGGAATCGCGGCGGCGCTCTCCGTGCTCGTTCTGCTCGTCGGCGGCCTGCTCGGGCAGCTGGGACGCGGGTCGCGCGACGCCCTGGTCCGCGGCTTCTCGCTGGTGCGGCGGCTGCTTCCGCCCGCCCTCGCCGCCCAGATCGTGGCGGCGACCGTCGGCCTCGTCGCGGTGGTCCTGTTCGAGGCCGGGCTGCTCGTCGACGGCGGCCTCAGCGGCGGCGGCGTGAAGCTCCTGGCGATCGCGGCCGGCGCGGTCGGCGCCACGATCCTCGCCGCGTGCGGCGCCCTGATCGGCCTGCGCCGGGCCCTCGTCGCCTTCGCGCCCGACCCGCTGCCGATCCTCGGGCGGCGGATCGCGCCGGCCGAGGCGCCGGGTCTCTGGCGCCTCGTCGAGGCGCTCGCCGACCGGATGGGCGCGCTGAAGCCCGAGGCCCTGGTCGTCGGCCTCACCGAGGGCTTCTTCGTCAGCGCCGGCCCGGCCGTGCTCGAGCCCGGCGGCGCGCGGCTCGACGGCCGGATCCTCTACGTGCCCCTGCCCTATCTCGCCCTGCTGCGCGTCGACGAGACGGCGGCGATCCTCGGGCACGAACTCGCCCACTACGCCGGCGGCGACACCGCCTACAGCCAGCGCTTCCTGCCGATCTACGCGGGCGTCGGGCGCTCCCTCGACGCGATGGCCGAGCGCGAGCGCGGCGCGCTCGGCGTGCTCGGGCCGTCGATCCGCCTCGGCCTGTTCGTGATGGAGCAGTTCCACCTCGCCGTGCGCCACTGGAGCCGGGTGCGCGAGTTCGCGGCCGACGCGGCCGGCGCCGCCGTGACCTCCCCCGACGCCTCGGCCCGGGCGCTCCTGCGCTACGGCGCCGCGCGCCCGCGCGTCGTCGAGACCCTGAACGCCGCGACCGACGCGCCGGAGACGGCCGCCGCCGACCTCGTGGCGGCGGCGTTCGACGGCGCGATCGCGCGCGGCCTCGAGGATCCCGCGGCGCGCCTCGAGGACGAGCAGGCCCACCCGACCGACACCCACCCGCCGACCCGCGACCGCGTCGCCGCCCTCGGGCTGGCGATCGACGCGGACCTGCTGGCCGCGGCCGGAACCGCGCCGCCGGCCCGGGCCCGCGACCAGCTCGCCGCCTACTTCGCCGACCCGGCCGGCCTGTGCCGGACCGCGACGCGGGACTTCCTCGACGCGGTCCGCGCGCGGGAGGCCGCCGCCCGCGCGCATCTGGAGGCGACCGCCGCGGACGTCGGAACCGAGGAACGGGTGCTGCGCGCCAGCCACCGCGCCCGCGGCCTCGCGCTGGCCGCCAGCGCCGGCCTCTTCGCCGCCGCCGCGCTCGCGCTCGTGCTGCTCCGCGTCCCGGGGCTGTCGCCCTACGAGGCCCGTATCGTGGCGGCCGTGGCCCTGGCCCTCGCGGCCGCCTTCGGCGGGGCGGGCGCCTTCGTCCTGTCGCGGGGCGAGCCGATCGCCCTGATCCTGAGCCCCGCGGGGCTGACGGCGCCCGGTCTCGACAGGGTGATCCCCTGGGAGGCCGTCGCCGATCTCGACATGTCGCTGAGCCGCGCCGGCATCGTCACCCGCCTGCTGCTGCCGCCGGGCGCGGACTGGCCGGAGCGGGCCCCGGGGCGGCACCCCGTGAAGCTCGACGCGAAGCGCCGCATCGTGACCCTCACGGTCGGACTGCCGCGCGGGATGAAGCCGCAGGATTTCGCCGACCTGATCGCCCGCTACCAGGCCGCGCACCACGCCCGCCGCGCCCTGGCCGAGCGCGCCGCGCGCGCGACCGTCGCCGCCCACACCCCCTCTCCCGAAGCCCTGCCTGCTTGAGGATCGCATGGGATCGCCCGCCAAGCCCGAGACCGCCGAGACCCTGCGCCTGCCGCCCGACCGCGCGAGCTGGACCGTCATCCTGGGCGTGCTGTTCGGCTTCGTGCTGTTCGGCGGCCTCCTGGCAGCCAGCGCCGTCTACACGGCGCCCGTGCTGATCTCGGATTGGCAGGTCCGCGAGGCCGCCCGGCCCGTCCCGAACGCCCGCGTGAGCGACGGCAAGTGCAGCACCAAGCTCGTGTTCCACATCTGCGACGCGACGCTCTCGCTGCGGACGCCCCAGGGCAGCGTGACCCGCCGGGTGAACTACGTGTTCACCGGCCTGCACGCGGGCGACTACACGATCGGCGTGATGGCCGACCCGGCGCATCCCGAGTCCGTCACCACCGATCTCGGCCTCGACCGGCTGTGGAACCGGGCGATCACCCTCCTGACGATCGACGGGGTGATCCTGGCCGGCCTCGTCGGTGCGCTGATCTCGATCCTCCGCAACGGGCGCGCGGCGTTCCGGTCCGCCGCCTGACCGGCCCCGCGCCGGGATCTCGGCCGCGCAGGGCCGTCCGCGCCACGGGACACGCCCGAACCGGCGGACCGGTGCCGTACCGGTTGCCGGTCCGGCGATCCGGTACGTGTGCGTCATTGCGCCGGCGCGGACGGTCGGTCAGACCGCGCTCCCTCGAACCTCTCGGGAGAACCGGATGAGCAGCACCCGCAAGACGGCGCTTCGTGGCGCCCTCCTCGGCCTCGCCCTCGCAGGCCCGGCGCTGGCCGACGACACGCCGACGACGGCGGGCGCGGTCGACCGGCTCAAGGGCCTCGCCAACGAGGCGGTCGGCGGCGCCAAGCGCGGCGTCGGCAACCTGACGGACGACGAGGCGCTGAAGGCCGAGGGGCGCGACCAGAAGCTCCGGGGCCAGGCCCAGCAGGAGCGCGGCAAGGCCAAGGACGCCGTCGAGAACGCCCTCGACAAGTAGGCGGGTGGGGCCCCGGCCGCGGCGCGGCCGGGGCCCGCCGCACCGATCGAAACGGTCTCGCCGGCCGGCATGACGGACACCGTCAGCGCTTCGGCCTGTCCCGGAGCCGGAGCCACTGGCCGCGCCGGGCGCGACGGACAGCGCCAGGCTGGCGCCGGCGCCCGCGGCCCGAGCGATCGTACAGTTGCCCTGCGTACTCGCTCAATCGACCTATTACGCGGGAAAGCTCTCATTATTTTAGCAAACGTTCCAATTTTTCATTCTATCTTACTCACTTGGCAGACATTACAGAAATCATACGGTCGCTCTGCCGGACGCCACCGCTTTAGGTAGTGCGCCGTGGTTGATAACGATTTTTGTTGCAACAACTTAACCGCGACATATGCTATCGATACAGGATAGGCGACCGAATCGGGCCGGTCTTGAGTATCGAACCTGTATTGCTGCAGGGCACGGCAACCGTGCGGGGCCGCCAGAACAAGGATCGACCGGACCGTCCGGTCGACGCGACGCGCGGGTGTGCCGATCATGATGTTTGCTGTCCCCGCCTTGCTGTTGGAGCTGGCGTTGACGACGCCGGTCTCGGACAAGATGCCGGTCTTCGACGTTCACGGCAGCTGCCGAGCGGCGACGACGGCGATGACCCTCGATCCCGTTCGGCAGAAGCTCTGCCTCCAGGACGAGGGGTCGGCCCGTGCCGAGGTGGCGAAGAAGTGGTCCAGCTTCCCGGCGGTCGACCGGACGCGCTGCGCGGCGGAGGCCCAGCTCGACGGCCTGCCCAGCTACGTCGATCTGCTGGAGTGCCTGACCCTCGCCCGGGAAGCCAAGGCCGAGGACGATCAGTAGCCACGTCAGGACCGAGACCGAAGACCGTCCCGTAACGCTCTCACGTTGAGGGTCGACCGTGCCGATCGTGCTGCAGCTTCCTGGATCCCTCCGTCTCCTCGCCTTGGCGGCCATCGCGGGCCTCGCCGCCGGTTGCCGCGATGCGAACCAGTACGTTCCCCCACCGCCGCCGACGGTCTCGGTCGCGCAACCGCTCGTGCGCACGGTCACGCGCTACTTCGAACTCACCGGCAACACCAAGGCGTTCGCGGCCGTCGAGCTCGAGGCACGGGTCCAGGGCTTCCTAGAGGCGATCACCTACAAGGACGGCGCCGTCGTGAAGAAGGGCACGCCGCTCTTCTCGATCCAACGCAACACCTACGAGGCGCAGCTCAAGCAGGCGCAGGGCGCCCTGGCGGCGCAGCAGGCCGCCCTGGCGAATGCCCAGTCCGAGTATCAGCGCCAGTCCACGCTGGGCCGGCAGGAATTCGCCTCGCAGGCGCGCGTCGAGGACGCGAAGACCAAGCAGGACCAAGCCAGCGCCGCCGTCATGGAGGCGCAGGCCAACCTCGACATCGCCGCCATCAATCTCGGCTACACGCAGGTCTCCGCACCGTTCGACGGCGTGGTCACCAACCACCTCGCGGATGTCGGGGCGCTCGTCGGCATCAGCGGACCGACCAAGCTGGCGCAGCTCGTGCGCATCGATCCGCTCTACGTCTACTTCAACATCAGCGAGCAGCAGGTGCTGCTGGTCAAGGAGCACCTGCTCGCGACGCATCGGACGTTGGGCGACCTGTCCAAGATCCCGGTGGAGATCGGCCTGCAGACCGAGACCGGCTATCCGCATGTCGGCAAGCTCGACTACCTCGCGCCGCAGGTCGACCCGTCCACCGGCACGCTGATGGCGCGGGCGCTCATCGAGAACGGCGACCACGCGCTCCTCCCGGGCCTGTTCGTTCGGGTCCGGGTCCCGGTCGGGCGCCAGGACAAGGCCCTGCTGGTGCGCGACGACGCCATCGGGACGAACCAGCAGGGCAGCTACGTGCTCACGGTCGGCGCCGACGACACGGTCTCGCAGCGGGTGGTGACGCTCGGGCCCCGGGACGGGCGCTACCGGGTGATCGAGACCGGGCTCGCACCCGGCGACTGGGTCGTCACGGACGGCATCCAGCGGGCAATCCCCGGGGCGAAGGTCGCGCCCCAGAAGGTGGCGGTGGCCGAAGCCTTGCCCGACCCGGCGCCACTCCCGCGGTGAGCCGTCGTCCGGAAGTCCCGGCGCTGCCGACGAGGCCGACACGCCCGACGATCGGACAGTGATCTCCGCCACCCCGCGTCCCGCCCTGGCGGCGGGCCGCCCCTGAGACGCCGGCACCGAGGACCCACGGCATGATCTCGCGCTTCTTCATCGAGCGGCCGGTCCTGGCCAACGTGCTGGCCCTGGTCATGGTGCTGATCGGCGCGGTGTCGCTCTTCAACCTGCCGGTGTCGCAGTATCCCAACGTCGTGCCGCCGACGGTCCAGGTCACCACCCGCTACCCGGGTGCGAGCGCCCGCACGGTGGTCGACACGGTGGCGCTCCCGATCGAGCAGCAGGTCAACGGCGTCGAGGGCATGCTCTACATGCAGTCGACCAGCGCGAGCGACGGCACCTACACCCTCACGGTCACCTTCGCGATCGGGACGGACGGCGATCAGGCCCAGGTGCTGGTGCAGAACCGGGTCGCGATCGCGATGTCGTCGCTGCCGCAGGCGGTCCAGGTCCAGGGCGTCACGACCCAGAAGAAATCCACCGCGGTCCTGCAATTCGTCACGCTGTCGGCCAGCGACGGGAAATTCGACAGCCTGTTCCTGTCGAATTACGGCGTCATTAACGTGCAGAACGAGCTGGCCCGGCTGCCCGGCGTCGGCAACGTCACGGTCTTCGGCGCCGGCCAGTACGCGATGCGGATCTGGCTGGATCCCGACCTGGTGCAGGCCCGGGGCCTCACCCCCGACGCCATCATCAACATCGTGCAGCAGCAGAGCCAGGAGGTCACTGCGGGCGCCGTGGGGATGCCGCCGGTCCCGGCAGGCCAGGACTTCCAGTACACGCTCAACGTCAACGGGCGGCTCAACAACGCCCCGGACTTCGAGAACATCGTCGTCAAGGCGGACGCGCAGGACGGCGGCCGCATCACCCGCCTGCGCGACGTCGGCCGCGTCGAGCTCGGCGCGCAGACCTACAGCCAGTCGTTCACGCTGAACGGGCAGCCCGCCGCCGGCATCGGCATCTACCAGCTGCCCGAGGCGAACGCGCTGACGGTGGCGAACGCGGTCCGCACCCGGATGGCCGAGCTCGCGAAGACCTTCCCGTCGGGCCTCGTCTACGCCATCCCGTTCGACACGACGGAGTTCGTGCAGGCCTCGATCCACGAGGTCTACATGACGCTGTTCGAGGCGGCCGTCCTGGTCCTGATCGTCATCCTGGTCTTCGTCCAGGACTGGCGCGCCATGCTGGTGCCGGCGACGACGGTGCCGGTGACGATCATCGGCGCCTTCGCCGCCATGGCAGCGATGGGCTTCAGCGTGAACCTCTCGACGCTGTTCGCGATCGTGCTGGCCATCGGCATCGTGGTGGACGACGCCATCGTGATCGTCGAGGGGGTCTCCCACCACATCGACGAGGGCCTCTCGCCCCGGGCGGCGGCCGAGAAGGCGATGGAGGAGCTGTTCGGCCCGATCATCGGCATCACCCTGGTGCTCATGTCGGTGTTCGTGCCGGCCGCGTTCCTGCCCGGCCTGACCGGGCAGCTCTACAAGCAGTTCGCCCTGGTGATCGCCGCCACCGCGCTGATCAGCGCGATCAATGCCGCCACCCTGAAGCCGACCCAGTGCGCCCTGTGGCTGCGCAAGCCGGTGCCGCCGGAGAAGCGGAACGTGTTCTACCGCGGCTTCAACCGCGTCTACGGGGTCCTCGAGGGCTGGTACGCCCGGCTGATCGCCACCATGGTCCGGCGCAGCGGCCTCATGGTCGCCGTGGCGCTCCTGCTGATCGGGCTCGCCGGATGGGGGCTGACCCGCCTGCCGACCGCCTTCCTGCCCACCGAGGATCAGGGCTACGTCCTCATCGGGGCGCAGCTGCCGGACGGGGCCTCGAAGGAGCGCACCGACGCGGTGATGCAGCGGATCAGCGCCCAGGCGAAGGCGACGCCCGGCGTCGACAACGTCCTCTCGATCAGCGGGATCTCGGTCCTCGATTCCAGCGCCAGCCTGCCCAATGCCGGCGTCGCCTACGTGGTTCTCAAGAACTGGGATGTCCGGGCCAAGGAGAAGGGCCAGGATCTGCGCAGCCTCTACGAGCGCTTCAACACGATGCTGGCGGGCGTCGAGGACGCCGACACCTTCGTGCTGATCCCGCCGCCGATCCAGGGCATCGGCAACGCCAGCGGCTTCACCATGCAGATCGAGCTGCGCAACGGCGACTTCGACTACCCCCTGCTGGAGAGCCTCGCCCAGACGGTCGTCGCCGACGGGAACTCGCAATCCGGGCTGCGGAAGCTCAACACCTCGTTCCGGGCCGGCGTGCCGCAGATCGCGATCGCGGTGGACCGGGTCAAGGCCGAGGCGCTCGGAGTGACGGTCGGGCAGGTCTTCTCGACGCTGTCGAGCTACGTCGGGTCGTCCTACGTCACGCAGTTCAACAAGTTCGGCCGGACCTTCCAGGTCTACGTGCAGGCCGCACCCGATTACCGGCTCCGCCCCGAGGACGTCGAGAACCTGAAGGTGCGCGCCGGCAACGGCGTGATGGTGCCCCTCGGCACCGTCGTGGAGATCAAGACGGTGCAGGGGCCGTCCCTGATCAGCCTGTACAACCTCTACCCGACGGCGACGATCGTGGGCGGGGCGGCGCCGGGCTTCAGCTCCGGGCAGGCGCTGGACCTGATGCAGCAGATCGCCGCCAAGGTTCTGCCGCCGGGCACGGGCTACGACTGGACAGCGATGTCGTACCAGGAGAAGGCGGTCGGCGCGCAGATCTACCTCGTGTTCGCCCTCGCCATCCTCCTCGTCTACCTGGTCCTGGCCGGCCAGTACGAGAGCTGGATCCTGCCGCTGGCGGTCCTGCTCGGCGTGCCGCTGGCGCTGCTGGGCACGGTCGGGGCGCTGCTGCTGCTCGGCGTCGCCAACAACCTATACACGCAGATCGGCCTGATCCTGCTGATCGCGCTGGCGAGCAAGAACGCCATCCTGATCGTCGAGGTCGCCCGCGAGAAGCGGCAGGCCGGACTCGACATCGCGGCCGCCGCCGTGGAGGCGGCGCGGCTGCGCTTCCGGCCGATCCTGATGACCTCGTTCGCCTTCATCCTCGGCGTGCTGCCCCTCGTCACCGCCTCCGGGGCCGGTGCCGCGGCGCGCAAGTCGATCGGCATCACGGTGTTCAGCGGCATGCTCGCCTCGACCTGCCTGGCGGTCCTGTTCGTTCCGTCCTTCTACGTGATCCTGCAGCGGATCGAGGAGCGCCGCGCGCGCCGGGGGCAGCCCGGGCCCGTCGCGTCCCCGCCCCCGGCCGGGACAACCCCCGAGACCGGACCGGCGTGAGCCGGAGCGCGGACGCGGCGCGGTTCCGCTCCGCGCCCAGCGGTTCACGCCCCGCGCCGCCGTCACCGCGCGACGCCGTTCCCTCCGACGCGCGGCGCCGGATCCGCGACCGGACTTTCGGAGACCACGCGTCCGGCATGCTCGACCGTTGACGGCCTTACATCGCCCACCCTATTAGATATAGCATTAGCTATAATGATGGGTCAGGGCTATGACGCACACCGGCGCTCCGCGTCGCCTCTCGGCTCCGGGATCGGTCCTGTGCGGCCTCGCCGCGGCGCTCGGGTTGGCCGCGGCGCTCTGGGTGGCCGCAGCGCTCGGGCCGGCCCTGGCCCAGTCCCTGCCCACCGCCGCCGAGAACCTGACGCCGGGCGACCTCGACAGCGAGCATCTGTTCGGCTTCACCGAGGGGAGCGACCTCGGCGTTCCCGGGGAGGCGGAGCTGGAATGGGAGACGAGCGGGCGACTCGGCCGGCGCGTCGCCCGCTTCCTGACCGTGGACAGTTCCCTGGCCCTGAAGGTGCCGCTGACCAACGATTTCCGCCTGGCCCCGGGCGTCACCTTCAACGCCTACGACATCGGCGCGCCGGGCACCCCGGCCCGGACCACGGGCGGCTTCAACGGCGGCTTCCTCGAGACCCGGGTGCGCCTGATGGATCGCCGGACGGCCCCCTTCGGCCTGACCCTCAACATCGTGCCGGGCTACGGGACCGTCGACGGCGGGACGGGCGTGCCGGCGCGCAGCTTCGCCACCGAGATCGGCCTGCTGGCGGATCGCGAGATCATCCCCGGCAAGCTGATCGCCGCCGTCAATGTCGGCTTCGCGCTCGCGACGACGCGGCTGACCGTGATGGACGCGCCCGTGCGCGGATCGGGGATCGAGGTGGCGGGGGCGCTGGCCTACTGCGTCCGGCCCGGCCTCTTCCTCGGCGGCGAGGCACGCTATGCCCGGACCTACGACGGCTTGGCGCTCGACCGGTTCGCGGGCGAGGCCGTGTATCTCGGACCGACCGCCTACATGACCCTGTCACCACAGGCCTGGGCCTCGTTCACCTGGAGCTTCCAGGTCGCCGGCCAGGCCACGGGCGAGCCCGGCCCGCTCGACCTGTCGAGCTTCGACCGCCATCAGATGCGGTTGCGCGTCGGGTACAGCTTCTGATCGCGTCCCTGTCGCCGCACCGCGGCCTGCGAGCCTCAGGGTGGGCGGACAGGCGCCGAGAACGCGACCCTAGTGGAGCAGTCGAGGGACCGAACCGCCCGTGCCGACGGGCGGGAAGCGGCCCGGTCGAGACGAGAAGTGGGACTGGCTGCCTCGGAGCAGGTCTTCCGGAAAGACCGTTACATGCCGAACATGTTCGCAGTCGGAGCATGCAACGTGAAGGCATGACCCTCATCAATCCAGCCGCTTCCGGCGTGACCTTGCTCGATGTAGCTGATCTCATCGGCGCTGGACGCGTAGTAGTGCTGTCCGCTCTCGGTGTTGACGAACCGCTCGACGGTCAACGCATGCGATCCCGCGGCGGTCGAACTCGCGTAGGCGTCGAACGCAACACCGTCGTAGTTGTAGCCGGAACCGTCCGAGAGAAGCCCGTCGCGCTCCGCGGTGCTGGTCGTGTAGAAGTGGTCGCCGGTCGTCGGGTTGGTGAATCGAAAGACGTCAGCCGTGGCAGACGACGACACTGGCGCGGCCCAGCCGACGCCCTGATAGGCGTAGCCCGACGGGGTGCTCTCAAGCTGCGCGCGTTCTGCGGCGCTTGCCGTGTAGAAATGCCGTCCTGAGGCGGCATCGTAGAAGTGAAAAACCGGCTCAAGCGCCGCGGCACCCGGACTGGCCTGATAAGCCCGCATGTAGTCAATATTCATCTGCGCGGGAAATGGCGTCGACGCGTCGGCGTCGCCCGGCCAAGAGCCGCCGACGGCGAGATTCGCGATCATGTACATGGGCTTGTCCAGACCGGCCGGCGTCGGCGTACGATAGATCTCCTGTCCGTCGAAGTAGAAGGTCAGCGTGTCCGGTTGCCAGTCAACGCCGTAGGTGTGGTAGCCGCCGCTCATGTCGGCGACTGCGGAGATCCCCTGGCTCATCGTGTGGTTGCCGGGTGTCTGGCCGGGCGCCAGGCTGTGCACCGTGGTGTAGAGCGTGCCGGGATCGTGCCCGAGCATCTCCATCACGTCGATCTCGGGCGGCCAGGAACCGTCCGCCGGGAGCAGCCAGAACGCCGGCCAGAAGCCCTGACCGGCCGGCAGTTCGGCCCGCATCTCGAAATAGCCGTAGGTCTGGCTGAAACTGTGGAAGGTATTGACCATTCCCGACGTGTAGGGCTGATCCCCCAGGTCCTGGAGCAGAGACGGATCCGACGGCGCGGCGGTGATGGTGAGGATGCCGTCGTGGACGCGGAACGGGTTCGGGAGCGCGCTGCCGTCGGGTTGATCGGCGCGGACATACCATTGCTGCTCCTGATTGAAGGGCCGCGTCCCGGTCGACGTGACGTGGATGCTCCACTGCGGGCCGCCGGACGTGTCGAGACCCGAAGTGCCGTCCCAGAGCGGCAGCGTGTCGAAGTCCTGGCTGTAGGTGAGTGTCGCCGTCTGGGCGAGATTCCTCGGATCAATGGCCACGGATCACCTGCCCATTCGTGCCACGCACTGAAGTGGCCGCGCCGCACGTTACAATCATAAGCTGCATCGGAAAACAGGGCGCCTGGGTTCCGACGATGATTGCCGGGCACCGTCTGGTCGATGGCACGACGCGCGGGATGCCGCCGTCGATCCGAGCAGATCGATACGGAGGAGCCGATCGACAGCGAATGTTTGGAAATATATTCCCCATCATCCTCCGATGATTTTAGGATTACAACGAACATTGCCATTCTGGCTGATTTTATACACGCAACACTAATACAAATGATAGTCGAGCACGTCATTTCGGCGACGCATATTGCTGTCCGCGACCGAAGCGCGACGCGGTTGGACCTCCTCCCTCGGCGGTGTCGTGCCCGGCCGCACGCAGCAACGGCAGGCCGCAGGCTCGGTATTCTTTACCGACGCTCGGGTCTGCAACCCATAATTGTACTGCCGGTTACGCATCAAAACCGGAGGTGCCCATGTCGTCGTCCCCTCTCGCCGCGCTCAACCCGTCGTCACGCTCGCTTGAGTGGCTGGTCGGGTCCAGCGCGCTACTGTCTTCCACCGCACTGTCGACCGGCCAATTGACGAGTCTCGGTCCGATTACCTCGCTCATCGAGAGTGCCGTCGACGTCGGTGCGGCGGACGAGGGCGGATCACTGCTTCCCGGCGCGCTGGCCGATACCGCGAACCAGATCGTCCTCGACACCCATGCGCAGCTCGAGAACGCGGGTCATCAGGTCGCGGCGCTGAACGGCCCGCTCCACGGTCTGACCAATCTCGGCGAGACGGTCGGGCTCGGTCATATCGGCGAGGCCGGCAACCTGATCACGGACCTGACGGGCGCCGTCGCCAACCCGACCGATGCCGGCAGCGTCGTCCCGGTGTTGAACGATGCGGGGCAGGTCGCCGAGGCTACCGGAACCTTGCTGAATACTGTCACGGCCCTGCCCGTGGCCGGCAACGGCCTTGTCGGCTCCGGCGGCACGCTCGCGCCGGCGGTGGGGATTCCCAACCAAGCCGTCCTCGACCTGCACACGACGCTGGAGGATGTCGGCCATCAGGTCCCCGTGCTCAACGCGCCGATCCACGCCCTCACGGGCCTCGGCGAGACGGTCGGCCTCGGTCGCATCGGCGAGGCGGGCAATCTCCTGACCGACACGCTCGCCGTGCCGGGATCGCTCCTCACTGGCGGCGGCCTCGGCTCGGCCACGCCGGTCCTCGCGGATCTCGGTTCCATCCTCGAAGCGACCGACACGCTGATCACCTCCGTCACCGGGGCCGCGACGGCCGGCGGGCTGCTCGCGTCGGGCGGCCTTCTCGCCCCGGTCGCGAACCTCGCGAACACCGCCGTCCTCGACGTCCACATGACCCTCGAGAATCTCGGGCACGAGGTCCCGCTGCTGAACGGCGCTGTCCACGGCCTGACCAATCTCGGCGAGACCCTCGGACTCGGCCATCTGGGCGAGGGCGGAAACCTGCTGACCGACGCCGCGGCCCTGCCCGGTGCCCTGCTGGGCGGCCAGGGGCTCGGCGCATTGTCCCCGATCCTCGGCGATGTCGGCGCGGTGGCCGGTGCGGCCGGCGGACTGCTCGGCGGCGTCACCGGCATCGTCGGCGACCTGGGGGGAGCGGGCGCGCCGGGCGCGGGCAGTCTCCTCACCCCCGTCACCGCCGCGGTGGATGGCCTGCTCGGCACCGTGACCGGCGGCGCTCCGGACGGAACCGGCGCCCTGCTCGGGCCGAACGCGCCGCTGCAGCCGGTGGGCGCTGTCGCCAACACGCTGATCGACACCGTCCACGGGGCGCTGGAGCAGGTCGGACACGACGTGCCGCTCCTCAACGACCCGCTCCACGCGGTGATCGCGCTGGGCAACACGGTCGGACTGGGGGAACTCGGCGACAGCCACAACCTGCTCACCGACACCATCAACCTGCCCGGCGCGATCCTGACCGGGAACGCGCCCGGAGGCGTGGCGCAGGTCGTCGACGACCTCGGGCACGTGGCGGGGGCGCTGGGCGGCGTCGTCGGCTCGGCGACCGGCCTCCTCGACTCGGCCGGCGGCGGTCTCGGATCCGGCCTGCCGGTCGGCGGTCTCCTGGCACCGGTCACCTCCGCCCTCGGCGGCTTGACGGGGGACCAGGGTGCCGGAGCCCTCGACGGTCTCCTGGGCGGCCTGGACGGAGGCCCGGGTTCCGGCGCGGCCGGCGCGCTGCTCGGGACGTACGCGCCGCTGCAGCCGGTCGGAGACGTCGCCAACACGCTGATCGACGGCGTCCATGCGGCCCTGGAACAGGTCGGCCACGATGTGCCGGTCCTGAACGATCCGCTCCACGCCGTGATCAATCTCGGAACCACGGTCGGCCTGGGGGAGCTCGGCGGGTCGAGCAACCTCGTGACCGATGTCGTCAACCTGCCGGGGGCGGTCCTGAACGGCGACGGAGGCCCCGCGGTGACGCAGGTCGCGAGCGATCTCGGGTCCGTGACGGAGGCGACCGGCGGCGTCGTGGGCTCGGTGGCGGGGATCCTTCCCGCGGCCGGCGGTGACGGCCATCAGGCGGGCTCCCCGGTCGACGGCGTCGTCGCGACCGTGACCACGGTCCTGGGCGGGGGCGAGACCGGCGGGGCGGGGAGCGCCGCCGGCAACCTGCTCGGCACGCTCACCGGCGGCACGTCGGGCGAGCCGGGAGCCGAGACCCACCCGTTGATCGACGTGTCGGCGGGCCCGACGACCCCGACGCCGGTGGCGGACGTCGCCGTGCTCACGCCCGCCGCCGATCCGGCCCACACCGTCGACGTGAGCGCGGTCGCGGTGAGCGCCGATCAGCCGAGTCTGGCCACGGCGAACCTGCTCAGCGGCGACAGCATCCACCTGCCGCAGACGGGCGGCGGTGCCGACTCCCTCGTCGGCCACCTCGTGGACGCGGTGTCGGGGACCTCCGCCGCGCCGGCCGAGGCGGGCGCCGCCCAGGGCGTGAGCGTCGATCTCGGCGTCGCCACGATCGATCTCGGCGGCCACACCGAGGTCCAGCACACGGACCCGACTCCCCACACGGCCACGAGCGGCCTGCACCTGCTCGGCCTGTGAAACGCGGCCCCCGCCGCCGACGCGGCGGGGGCTTGCGCGACGCCGGGGCCCGACCCGCTTCGGCCCGAACCGCTCCGCTGACGTGCCAAGCCGAGGGATCGACCTGTGACCGATGAACGCGTGTTGCGTGTCGCGAAGCGGCGCGAGTTCTGGTCCGCCGTCAGGGCCGGGCGCACGTGCCTGATCACCGTGATGATCGTCAGCGGTCTGATCAATCTGCTGATGCTCACGGCCCCGATCTTCATGCTGCAGGTCTACGACCGGGTGCTGCCGAGCCGGAGCATCGCGACACTCGTCGGTCTCGCCGGCATCACGCTGATGCTGCTCGTGATCCAGAGCGTCTTCGAGATCTTCCGTGCCCGGATCCTGGCGCGCTTCGCGCGCCTCGTCGACGAGCGCCTCGGTCCGCGGATCTTCCGGACCCTGCTGGTCCGCGGCGCCGAGATGCCGCGCAGCGATGACGGGCCCCAGGCCTTGCGCGATCTCGACACCGTCCGCGGCTTCGTGTCGAGCATGGCGGTCAGCGCCTTCTTCGACCTGCCCTGGGTGCCGCTCTACGTCGCGGTCTGCTTCCTGTTCCATCCCTGGCTCGGCGCGGCGGTGGCCGGGGGTGCCCTGTTCCTGTGCGTGCTGACAATCCTCACGGACTGGGCCTCGTCCGCGTCCACCCAGGAGGCCGTCCGAACGACCGGTGAGCGCCGGTCCTTCACCGACATGGCGCACCGGACGGCACCGCTGCTCTCGGCGCTCGGGATGCGGTCCCGCATCGCGGAGCTCTGGCAGGTCCGGGCCCGGCGGAACCTCGACGTCGCGGCGTACGGGAACGACCTGGCCATCGGCTTCGGCACGACGGCGCGCCTGCTGCGCACGGTGCTGCAATCCGGCATCCTCGGCCTGGGCGCCTTCCTCGTGGTGCGCGAGGAGGCGACGGCCGGCGTGATGCTGGCCGCCACGATCCTGTCCGCGCGCGCCCTCGCGCCGGTCGACCTGGCGATCGCCAACTGGAAGTCGTTCTCGGGCGCCCGGCAGGCCTGGGGCCGCCTCGTCGCGTTCCTGCCCCGGCGGGAGCCCGCCGCCCTCACGCCGCTCCCGGCGCCGCGGGAGAGCGTGCGCGTGACGGCCCTGTCGATCGCGGCGCCCGGGACCGACACCCTGGTGCTCCACGACGTCAACGTCGCCCTCGCGCCCGGAAGCGCCCTCGGCGTGATCGGGGCCAGCGGCTCCGGCAAGTCCACCTTCGCCCGTGCCCTCGTCGGGCTGGCGCGCCCGAACCGCGGCGTGATCCGCCTCGACGGCGCGGCGATCGATCAGTGGGATCCCGATGCCCTCGGGCGCGCGGTCGGCTACCTGCCGCAGGACATCGAGATGTTCGACGGCACGATCACCGAGAACATCACGCGCTTCGATCCCGAGCCCAACCCCGAGGCCCTGCTGGCGGCTGCCCGGGCCGCCGGCGTGCACGAGGTCGTGCTCCGGCTGCCGGGCGGCTACGACGCCCGCGTCGGTACCGGCGGCCTGGGCCTCTCCGGGGGTCAGCGGCAGCGGATCGCGCTCGCGCGGGCGCTGTACGGCGATCCGTTCCTCGTGGTCCTCGACGAGCCGAACTCGAATCTCGACGTCGACGGCGATCGCGCCCTGTCCGCCGCCGTGCAGGGCGTGCGCGCCCGCGGCGGCATCGTCGTGGTGATCGCGCACCGGCCGAGCGCCCTGGCGGCGGTCGATCGCATCCTGGTCCTCGGGGACGGGCGCGTGCAGCTGCACGGCCCGCGCGACGAAGTTCTGTCGAAGCTGAACGCCCTGACGCGGCAGACGCCCACGAGGGTCGCATGACGACGGATCGCACGCCTGACGGGCCGGCTACGGATCCGACATACGAGACGCGCCGCTCCTTGCGGCGGCACGTCGCCGGCGTCGCCGCCGTGATCGTGGTCGCCACGGGCGCGGGGGCCTGGACGGCGGCGACGGAATTGTCCGGCGCCATCATCGCCACGGGCTCGCTGGTGGTCGAGAGCAACATCAAGAAGGTCCAGCATCCGACCGGCGGCGTCGTCGCCGAACTGTCGGTTCAGGAGGGCGCGCGCGTCCAGGCGGGCGACCTGCTGGTCCGCCTGGACGCGACCACCGCCAAGGCCACCTACGACAGCGTCACCAAGAGCCTGTGGGAGATCGCGGCGCGCAATGCCCGGCTGGAGGCCGAACGCGACGGCCGCGCGAGCCTCGCCATCGCCCCCGAACTCGAGGGAGCCGGACCGGATGTGGCCCGGATCGTCGACGGCGAGCGCAAGCTGTTCCGCTTCCGACAGGACGCGCTCCAGGGCCAGAAGGCGCAGCTCCGCGAGCGGGTCGGGCAGCTGAACGAGGAGATCAAAGGCCTGTCCGAGCAGGCCGCCGCGAAGGAGCAGGAGACCGCGATCATCGGGCGGGAGTACGAGGGCGTCGAGGATCTCTGGCGGAAGAACCTCATCCAGCTGACCCGGCTCACGAGCCTCCAGCGCGACATGTCCCGCCTGAAAGGCGAGCGCGGCGTCCTCGTCGCCAACATCGCGCAGACCAAGGGCAAGGTCTCGGAGACCGAGCTGCAGATCATCCAGCTCGAGCAGAATCTCCGCAGCGACGTCGCGAAGGAGCTCGCCGAGAACCGCGCCAAGGCGGCGACGCTGACCGAGCAGCGGATCACGGCCTTCGACCAGCTGCAGCGCATCGAGATCCGCGCGCCGCAGACCGGCTACGTGCACGAACTCGCGGTCCACACCCGCGGCGGTGTGATCTCCCCGGGCGAGCCGATCATGCTGATCGTGCCGACCGCGGATTCCCTCGTCGCGGAGGTACGTGTGGCGCCGCAGGACATCGACCGGTTGCAGACCGGTCAGGCCGCGGGGTTGCGCTTCCCGAGCTTCGACCAGCGGACGACACCCGAACTCAACGCGCGCGTGACCCGGATCGCGGCCGATGTGAGCGAGGACAAGCGGACCGGCAGCTTCTACTACCTCGTTCGCCTGGGCGTGACGAAGGAGGAGATGAAGCGACTGGACGGGGCCAAGTTGATGCCCGGCATGCCCGTGGAGGCCTTCATCCGCACGGCTGACCGAACGGTACTTTCCTACCTCACCAAGCCGCTCGTCGATCAAGCCCGGCGGGCGTTCCGGGAGAAGTGAGATCCGCCCGGTCGCCCGCATGGACGGTCACGGAACCTGCGGAGATCGCGGAGCCGATCCCTACAGGACCGACTGTGTCGCGCTCGGCGAAACGCCGGTCCGAGCACGGGGAAGCACCGGCCAACGCACGTCCGCCTTCGCGGGCGGCGCGCATGCGAGAAGCCATTCCGCTTCCACCCGCTGCATTTGTTCAACGCGGGCTGTGGAGCTTCATCGCCTGGCGGCGGACGCACTGGGCAGGGGGCCACGGTGCGGTGGCGTGGGGTCACGAAGCCTCACAACGAGCACGGCTGCGAGCGCGGCGGTGACCGCGAGGATCGCGATCGTCGCGAGTCGGTCAGGCGGTCTCCGCTTCATGGCCACGTCTTAGCAGCTGCGCCTGCTCCTCGCAGGATGCGGACCTGACACGCCCCGACGCGCCCGGCTCCGATCGGGCGCCGGCCGGCGCCGTGCCGATCCCGGTGCACATGGCTCGGCGCTGCGACCTTCTCCGATCCTGCTACCGGTTGGTGTCAGACGCCCGCGGCCCGATGGGTTCGCAGGAGACGAACAGGCTCACGAACCAGAACAGGGTCATGGCGGCGATCGCCGCCGCGGTCCCGAACAAGGGGCTGACGATCAGCGCGGCCAGCACGCCATGCTTCCACATCAGGGTAATCGCGATGAGCCAGCCGAGGCTCGCGGCGATAGATACCCGGATGATGCAGCATTCGGATGCCTGCATCACAACCTCCAAGCTCCATATACAACGCATACGTGCATGAAACGGTGATGGTTCAATGTGGCAAACTGCTGGGTTCGCGAGGGATCAGCTGCTCGGCACTGCCGAGCCGGGGCCGACGGCCCCTTCTCACGCGCGCGACAGCGGGTGAGACAATTCGGCATCCTCCACGTTCGATCGTCCGTCACACGAAGTGCGGCGGCAGGATCATGACCTGGGCGTGCACGACGAGACTGAACGCCATGGCGGCCGTCACGACGGCGTCGACGAGACGGTTCGTCAGGGTGATCGGCTTGGTCATCGTGGCCCCGTCAGCTCGGCTGTTCCGAGGCGGCCTTATGGTCAAGCTGGATGTCGCCAGGATTGCTCCGATTGTTGCATGAGGCTGGCAGGATCGACCTGCGCCAGCCGGCGCGCTCAAATTCCGGTCTCCCGCTTCGCGACATCGCCCTCATCGCGGTCCTTCGCGAGAGGCCGACCGCCGGGACGTCAGCCAAGCCCTGCCGCATCCGGAGCCGGCGGAAGGAGCGGTCTGCCGCTCAGCACCGAAGCGGGCCTCGCGCCCAGCAGCGTACGCAGCTTCCGCGGGTCTTCCGTGTCTTCGGGTATCGGGCGTTCTCCATGTTGAGGAGGTCCACAGCCCGCTTCAGAGCAGGTCCGGGGGCGGCACGGACCATGAGGTGGCGAGGTTCGAGGCCGGCGATGCGCTGCTGAGACCCGCGCCAGCCTCACCTTGGGTCGCGGCGAGGGTCGCACGCCGCCGCTGAGGCTGGAACGCGTTACCGGTCACCCTGTCGGCCGCCGCCATCCTGCTGTGTTCACAGGCCCATCGGCAGGTGGGCAACGCAACGGCGGGTGCTGCTCAGGTTCTGCGTAATCCGAACCCGAGGCGCCGGGGGATTTCCCGTTGAGGTGACGCTAATCCGACATATACCACTTTTAGTTGCATTAGCCATCTGGAAGAGGGGGCGGCGCGTCAGATGTCGGAAGCCATCCTTGCACGCGATCAACGGACGGAGTGGTTGCCCAGAAGCCGGCTCGGTCTCCTGATTTTCGTGCCGGGCGCACTGCTGTGGATCTCGATCGTCCTCTGCATGCTGCCGATCACAGTACTCGCATTCCCTGCGGAATGGATGTTCAAGAACAGGCCGAACCTCCATGCGACAGCCGTGACGATTCTCGTGTGCCTCGGCGCAGCCAATGTCGTGATCGCTCCGGCGACCGTGCTCTACCTCCTGTATGCCTGACTGGCGGGCGGGCTATGTGCTCCGCCGCAGGAACCAAGCTTGCGGACATCGCCTCGGTAGGCTGATGCGACGGTGAATCATGGCTCACATCGAGACAGTGTCGGTTCAGGATCAATCCATGCGTCCCTGGATGGATCGCTTCCTCACGATGATCATGGTCGCAGGCGGCGTGGCGACGGTGGTGTGGATCGCCGCGATGCTGGTGGTCGGCTGGCAAATGGCCGTCGTGCTGATGGGCCTGAGTGCGGTCTGACAGGCGTCCCTGCCTCAGGGTTGCCGCCACTGCTCCCGAGACGCCCGTTCCGCGACGGGGTGCGGGACCACGGGCGCCCGATGGCGAAGCTGAGCGGGGTCAGCCTCCACCGCCGCCCCCTCCCCCTGTTCCGGGTCCGCCGAGGTTGCCGTCCTTGTTCGGCGTGTTCCAGTGGATGATCCCGTCGCCGGCGGGACGCGGCGCGGTATTGGGCGGCCGCGGGAAAGCGAAGGGGGAGAACGCAGTCGCGCCGCGTGGGGCGGGGCTGCTCGCTCGAGAACGCCGCGCGACAGCTTCGGTGCTCACGAAGCCCGCGAGCGCGACAACGAGCCACCTGATCGCCGCGCTATGCATGATCGACTTGCCTCGCGCTGAGGTGCGCCACCGAGCGGCGACGGCTGTGCGCAGGGTAGCAGGATCGCTGCGCTTTCGCAGCGGCAACCCGTGTCCCTCCGTCTCGTCAGCGCGCGCAGGACGTCCGATGCCGTGTAGCGGTTCGCTTCTGCTTCCAGCTTGGCGAAAGCCAGCTTCGAGGTTCGGTCGATGGCCACAAACAGGTCGAGTTTGCCTTCTTCTGTCCTGACCTCGGCGATATCGATGTGCATGTAGCCATGGGATGATCGGCGAAGCGCTTCTTCTCGGGCTTGTCGCCTTCCGTCCGGTAGGCGACTGATGCCGTGCCGCTCCAGGCAGCGGTGCAGCGACGAGCGGGTCAGGTGCGGGATCGTGGGCTGTAGGCCGTAGAGGCAGTCGTCCAGCGGCAGCAGGGTATGCCGGCGGAAGGCGACGATGATGACCTCCGCCTCTGGGGTCAGAACCGTCGAACGGGACTGCTTCGGCCCCATAGCGGCATCACCTGTCATCTGCCGCGTTCGCCACTTCTGGACTGTCGTCGGGGCATCCCTCGCAGCATGACGGTCGACCGTACCACCACACCGCGGGATCAAACATCGAGGGTCTTGCCTGTAGCGGCCGAGCCATCGATGCTGCGCCGCAGCGGATGGCCTACGACGGGAGCGACCCTTGGAAACGATCGGCCGTGACCTGCGGGAGATGCAGCGCATAACCCTCGCTGCATCGCATGTCGCCGCATTGCGGGCGATCGGGGCCGAGAAGCACTACTCCGCAGGCGCCTTTCTCGTCCGTGCCGGTGAGCCAGCCGATCGCTTCGTGTATGTCGAGGCCGGCGAGATCGAAGTCGTGAATCCCTTCACGGACGAGCGCCATCTCCCATCCACCCTCGGTCCGACCCAGTTCATGGGCGAAATCTCGTTCCTGAACGGCGGCGTTTGGTCGATGCCCATGCGGGCGAGCGCAGATACGGTCGTCACCGAGGTGCCGCGCCCCGAGATGCTGCGACTGATGTCCGAGATCCCGGAGATGTCGGACATCATCATCACAGTCCTCGCCGCACGGCGGCGGCGGCAGCTCGACTCGCACGACGGCACGCTCGTGCTCATCGGCGAGGACGACGACCGGAGCGTGCGGCGGATCGCCGAGTTCGCGAGCCGCAACCGGCTTCCTTACAGGACCTATCCGTTGGGCAGCCCGGAGGCGGCAAGCGTCGCAACGGCCTGCTCGATCTCGGCAAACCGACCGGCGGTCATCTTCGGCCGGGACGTGGTCGTGACCGAGCCGACGCCCGCCAAGGTCGCGCGGCTGCTCGGCCTCGACTACAACCTCGTCGACGACGAGGCCTTCGACGTCCTCATCGTGGGCGGCGGGCCGGCCGGGGTGGCAGCGGGCGTCTATGCGGGTGCGGAGGGGCTGCGCGCGTTGGTCATCGAGGATGTGGCGATCGGCGGTCAGGCCGGCACATCGAGCCGGATCGAGAACTACATGGGCTTCCCGACCGGGATCTCGGGCGCCGATCTCGTCTGGCGCGGCGAGATCCAGGCGATGAAGTTTGGCACTCGCTTCGCGATGCCGCGACGGGTGGCGAAGTTGGAGCGGCTCGCGGACGGATCGTTCTGTGCGACGTTTGACAACGGCCGGCGCGTTCGGGGACAGGCCGTCGTCGTCGCGACCGGCGTCCAGTACCGAAGGTTGTCGATCAACCGCCTCGAAGCGTTCGAGGGCGCCGGCATCTACTACGCTGCGACGGAGATCGAGGCGCGCTACTGCCGGAATGCCGAGGCAATCATTATTGGCGGCGGCAACTCGGCGGGCCAAGCTGCGATGTATCTCAGCCGCTCAGCGCGGCACGTTCGCCTCCTGGTGCGCGGGCAATCGCTCGCCACCTCCATGTCGAGGTACCTGTCGAGCCGGCTCGAGGCAGACCCGGCGATCACGATCGAGTACGGGGCCGAAGTCACCGACCTGCACGGCGACGACCATCTCGACGCGGTCACGATCCGCACCGTCGCCGACGGAGCGACGCGCAGGATCTCGACCTGCGCCGTGTTCGTCATGGTGGGCGCCGCCCCCAATACCGGCTGGCTCTCGGGGCTCGTCGAGCTCGATGGACACGGCTTCGTCCTGACCGGAGACGCGATCGGCGCGCGTTCGCCTTACGCGACGTCGCATCCGGGAATCTTCGCGGTCGGCGACGTCCGCGCCAGCTCCGTCAAGCGGGTCGCAGCCTCGGTCGGCGAGGGATCGGTCGTCATCTCCAAGGTGTGGGAGCACGTTCGGCCGTAGAGTTCGCCGCCCGGGACGCACACGATCGGAGCGCCGGATCGACGAGCGGCCGTTTCTGGGAAGCTCTGCTGACTATCCGCCAGACTGTTTCGGGTGGCTTCCCGCCCGCCTGCTTCCGACCGGCGGATGTCCCGAAGCGGACATCTCCACGGGGACCGCTCACGCCCTCGCCGCACCTTCGAGCCGCTTGTCCCAAGGTGTCGGGGATGGGAGCATACCACCGAGGAATGCCGGGAAAGCCTTCACGTTTGGATCGCCGCGTCGGCTCTCCGGCCACAGCGCCGTGAACACAGAGCGCTCAGTGGCGAAGCTCTGCAGGACCGGCACGAACGCGCCCCGCTCGACCTAGTGACCGGCCAGGTCACCACCACGACGCGCTCTTCTGAACGTCCAAGATGGGTGGATCTGAAACGGCCTGCTTTCGACTGGCATAGACATGGAAGCGGACGTGCCGCGACGCTTCTTGATACGCGAGCCCATTGGCAGATCATTTAGCGGGTAGGGCCAGAAATTCATTCAAGAATTGACAAGCGGACCTTTTCTCGAAGCCGTCCAATAAGTAGAAGACGTGCGGTCTTCGATGGTCAAATTCGGGAACGTCATCGCGAAACGGCAACCACCCTTTTCCGACGTGCGAACACTCACGCTTGCGGCGTGAATCTTGGCGATGGCGGCGACCAGGCTGAGGCCAAGGCCGTTGCCGGGGGTCTGGCGGGACATCTCGGCGCGGTAGAAGCGGCGGAAGACCTTCTCGTGCTCGCTCGCCGGCAGGCCTGGGCCGGTATCTTCCACGGCCACCTCGATCGCTTGGCCGGTCCAGGCGACCCCGACCCGGACGGTCCCTCTGGGGGGCGTGAACTTCACGGCGTTGTCGATGAGGTTCGACAGGGCCTCGAAGCAGAGGTCCCGGTCGCCGTGGACGGTGAAAGGCCCCACCGCCGACAGGACGAGCCGGACGCCCCTCTCTTCAGCCTCGGGCTCGAAGAAGTCGACCGCCGCAGCGGCGACCTCCCCGAGGTCGACCGGCGCGAAGGCGGTCCGGCGGCCCTCCTCCATCGCGCCGATCCGAAGCACGGCCGTCACCATCGCGAGTGTCTGGTCGATCCAGGCGAGGCCCTGATCGATCGCCTCGTGCAATTCCGCCACCGTTCGCGCCTGCGCCCGGCTGCGTTCCAGCCGGGCCCGCAGGCGGGTCAACGGCGTCCGCAGGTCGTGGGCGACGGCATCGCCGACGCTACGGACTTCGCCCATCAGTTGCTCGATCTCGTCGAGCATGCGGTTCACGTTGGCGGCAAGGCGGTCGAACTCATCGCCCCGGCCTCCGACCGGCAGGCGCTTGCCGAGGTTGCCGCGCATCACCTCGGCGAGCGCCACCTCGGTGGCGGCGAACCGCCTGCGGCCCCGGCGGGCGAGGACGAGGCCGCCGATCCCGGAGAGCGCCAGCATCGGCAGTAGCCCGAGGCCGAACGCCCGCAGCGTCGTGACCCGCACCCGGTCGATGTCGTCGGTGTCGTGGGCGATCACCACCGTGCCGCCACCGGGCAGCGCCAGGGCCGCGGCCCAGATCTCGTCGGCGAGGCTGCGGCCCCCGACCTCCACCGTGGCGTTCACCCGGTAGGCATCCCCGTCCCGCGGCAGCCCCTTCGGCATCGCATCGAGGTTACCCGCGCGCCGGACGCCGTCCGGAGCGAAGTAGCCGCCATAGTGCCGGGCATGCGGGTCCATGGCGGTCCAGGTGTCGACCCGCAACGCCGTGGCGGCGGGGTCGGCGGCGGCCGCGCGGACTTCCAGCCGCAGGGTCTCGGCGAGTTCCTCCCGCAGGTAGGAGGCCGTCTGCCAGTAGATGAAGGCGAACATCGTCAGGGCGAGAAGCACCGACCACAGGGCGATCCCCACCGCCCACCGCAGGGTGGTCGAGCGCAGGAGGTCAGTCATCGGGCGTGAGGGTGAAACCGACGCCGCGGACGTTCTGGATCAGGGGCGCCTCCCCGGCCGCCTCAAGCTTGCGGCGCAGGCGGCCGAGATGGACGTCGATGAGGTTCGATTTCGGAGTAAAGCGGTAGTTCCAGACCTCCTCGAACAGCATCGCCCGTGTGACGATCCGACCGGGCGCGCGCATCAGATAGGCGAGGAGCTTGAGTTCCCGAGGCAGGAGGTCGAGGTCGCGCGCGCCGCGCCGGCCCGTCCCGGCGATGAGATCGATCTCCAGACTTCCGACCCGCAGCAGCGTCTCGCGGGTGTCGACCGGGCGGCGGAGCAGCGCCTCGATCCGTGCGGCGAGTTCGCCGAGCGCGAAGGGCTTGGCGAGGTAGTCGTCGCCACCGGCCCGGAGGCCGCGGATGCGCTCGTCGACGTCGCCGAGCGCGCTGAGGACGAGGGCCGGTGTCCGGTCCCCGTCCCGGCGCAGGTCCTGCAGCACGCCGAGCCCGTCCTGGCCGGGCAGCATCCGGTCGAGGATGATCGCGTCCCAGCCGCCCTGCCGCGCCGAGCGAGCGCCGTCCGGCCCGGTCGCGGCCCAGGCGACCTCGTGGCCGCGCCCGCGCAGGTCGTCGCGCACGTCCCCGGCCGTGTCCCCGTCGTCCTCGATCAGCAGCAGCCTCGCCACGTGAACCCGGTCCTCCCGCGTTGCCAGTGTGTCGCATGTCGGCCCTGCGGTCTGCGCGCGGAAGCGACTGTGAACCAGAATTTAGTGGCGCCCCATCGGCTTCGTCCAATTTATTAGAATGACTCTAGCGCGCACCTCGGGCCCTGTTCGGCTGGGCGCGATCCTCAGCGGGCTCCTCCGATGTTGTTCCTGCTACGCCGCTTCCCCGCATCCGCCGCGATCCCCCACCGCTGAGGGAGTCCACACATGCCCCGGAAGCGGCGGCCCCGCCGTCTCATCAACCGTTACGCCCAGAGCCGGCTCTACGACGTCGAGACCCGCACCTATGTCTCCGTCGAACGCCTGCGGGAATGGCGCGGCGAGGGCTTCGAGGTTGTGATCCGCGAGGTCGAGACCGGGCGCTTCGTCAGCGACGAGGTGCTCCCCACCGGCTTCGACGCATGAACCTCATCCGCGGAGCGTCCGGCCCGACCGGTCGGCAAGCTGCCTGTCCATGTCGCTGAACGCCGAAGTGTCCGCGCGCCCCGCGGAGGTCTCCGAGGCATCCGAGACCGATGGCTTCGGGCGCGGGGATGCCTCCGCGCCGACTCCGATTGTGAGCCGGAGCCGCGCGCCGCGAGTGCTGCTCATCCTGGCGGTGCTGGCCGCCGTGGCCTTCGCGGGCTGGACCTATCGCGGCCCACTCCTCGCCGGCCTTGGCCTCGCCCCGCCCGCGGTCCCCGAGGCGAAGGCGGATCGTTCCGACGACGCCCCGGCGAACCCCGATTTCGTCACCCTCGACGGGGCGGGGCAGACGCGGATCGGCTTGGCCTTCGGCACGGCGGAGACCCGCCGGATCGTGCTCCCGGTGCGGGCGCCGGGCACCGTCGCCTTCGACGAGCGGCGGGTGACGCATCTCAAGCCGCGCACGCAGGGACGTGTACTGAGCCTCGCCGTCCAGCCCGGGGACCGGGTGACGGCGGGGCAGACGCTCGCGACCCTCGATGCCGCCGGCCTCCTCGACGCCCGCAACGGGCTTCAGGCGGCTGAAGCCGCCCTCGGCGAGGCGCGGGCCTCCGAGGCGGTGGCGGCGCTCCAGGTGAAGCGTGGGCTGGAGCAGCTGAAATTCGGGGGCGTGGCGCAAGCCGAGGTCGAGCGGCGGCAGGTCGATCTCGCCAAGGCACAGGCGGCGGTGAAATCTGCGCAGGCGAACGCGGAGATGTACCGGGCGCAGTACCAGCGCCTCGCACCGGCCGAGGGCGCCGCGCCGGGCACCAGCGCCGTGGTCACGCCGATTGCCGGCGTGGTGACGAGCGTCGGCATCACCCTGGGCGAGGTCGTCGATACCGGGCGCGACGCCTTCACGGTGGCCGATCCCACCCGTGTCGTCGTGCTGGCGAACCTCTACGGGGCCGACATCTCCCGGGTGAAGGCCGGGGATGCGGTCTCGGTGGAGAGCCCGGTGCCCGGCCATCCGCCCTTCGAGGGCCATGTCCGCTCGGTCAACGCCGCCCTCGATCCGGCGACGAACACGGCGCCGGCGCGGATCGAACTCGACAACCCGCAGGATCTCCTGCGCGCCAACCTTTTCGTCTCGGTGACGGTCGGGGCTGATCTCGGTCGCGACGGCGTGACCATCCCGGCGGCGGCCGTGCAGCAGACGGACACCGGCCCCATCGCCTTCGTGCGCACGGCCCCGGACAGGTTCGAGCGGCGGGCCCTGACGCTGGGCATCCAGCGCACCGACTGGGTGGAGGTGCGCCGAGGCGTGGCGGCGGGTGAGAGTGTTGCGACCGCGGGCAGCTTCGGCCTGAAGGCCATCCTGCTGCGCAGCCTTCTCGGCTCGACGGATTGAGCGCCGGCGATGAAGAGCTGGTTCGCCATCCTGGTCCGCCGCCGCTTCCTCGTGCTGATGATCGCGCTGGCCGCGGCGGCGGGCGGAGCCGCTAACCTCGAAGGTCTCTCGATCGACGCGGTGCCGGACATCTCGCCGAAGCAGGTGATGATCCTCACCCTCTCGCCGGGGCTCGGCCCCCTGGAGGTCGAGCGGCTCGTCACCTTTCCTGTCGAGAACGCGATGGCCGGCGCGCCGGGGCTCTCCAACGTCCGCTCGACGTCCCGGGCCGGCGTCTCGGCGGTCTACGTCACCTTCGACGAATCCGTGTCGGTCACAGCGGCGCGGGCGGAGGTGTTCCAGCGCCTGCCCCAGGCCAAGAGCCTGATGCCCGCCGGAGTCGGCGATCCGCAGATGGGTCCGATGGCGACCGGGCTCGGCGAGATCTACCAGTTCGAGCTGCGCGGGCCCGCCTACACGCCGATGCAGCTCAAGCGCATCCTGCAATGGACCATCGCGCCGAAGCTGAAGCTCACCCCCGGAATCGCCGACGTGAACATCTACGGCGGCCAGATGCCGACCGAGGAGGTCCGCGTCTCGGCGGACGCGCTGCGCCGCTACGGCGTGACGCTGGCCCAGGTCTACACGGCGCTCGCTGAGAACAACGCCGCCCGGGGCGGCGCCTACATCGAGCACAACGACCAGCAGGAGACGATCCGCGGCCTCGGCCTCGCCAAGGGCCCGGAGGACATCGCGAACATCGTCGTCGCGACGGGCCCCGGCGGCGTGCCGGTGACGCTCGGCACGCTGGGCACGGTGCAGGAGGCCCCCAAGGTCCGGCTCGGCGCCGTCACCCACGACGCGGAAGGCGAGACCGTCGTCGGCATCGCGATGATGCGCTACGGCGAGAATGCCAGCGCCGTGGTCGCGGAGGTGAAGAAGACGATCGCCGCGCTGCGCCAGCAACTGCCGCCGGGGGTCGAGATCGTCCCGTTCTACGACCGCAGCGCGCTGGTGGACCGCACCATCCGCACGGTGGAGCACAACCTCCTCGAGGGGGCGGTGCTGGTGATCGTGGTGCTGCTCCTGCTGCTCGGCAACCTGCGCGCAGGGCTGATCGTCGCCGCCGCGATCCCGCTCTCGATGCTGATGGCGTTTGCCGGGATGCGGCTGCTCGGCCTGTCGGGCAACCTGATGAGCCTCGGGGCGATCGATTTCGGGCTGATCGTCGACGGCGCGGTGGTGATGATCGAGAACGTGCTCCGCGCCCGGAGCGAGCACCCGGACCGCCCGGCCCACGACGTGATCCGCGACGCCGCCGCCGAGGTGGCCCGCCCGGTGATCTTCGCGGTGGCGATCATCATCATCGTGTACGTCCCGATCCTCGCGCTGGAAGGCGTGGCCGGCAAGATGTTCGCCCCGATGGCGCTCACGGTGATCCTGGCGCTCGCCTCGTCGCTCGTCGTCACCCTGATCCTGATGCCGGCGCTCGCGGCGCTCTTTCTCGCCGGGCGCGGTGTCAATGAGCGCGAGACGCGTCTCGTCCACGCGGTGCGGGGTGTCTACACGCCGGTGCTGCGCTGGGCCGAGCGGCACGCGCTCGCCACCGTGCTCACGACGGTCGCCCTGTTCGCCGGCTCCTGCGCGATGGCCACGCGGCTCGGGGGCGAGTTCCTGCCGAAGCTGTCGGAGGGCTCGATCGTCATCACCTCCGAGAAGCTGCCCGGCATCGCGCTGAACGCCTCGCTCGCCACCGTGACCCGCATCGAGCGGGTGCTGAAATCCTTCCCCGAGGTGAAGCGGATCGTCTCCCTCACCGGCAGCGCCGAGATCCCGACCGACCCGATGGGCGTCGAATCGACCGACAGCTTCATCACCCTGACCGACCCCTCGACCTGGAGGACCGCCGACAGCCAGGAAGGGCTCGTCGCGGCCTTCGACAAGCGCCTCCGGGAGGAGGTGCCGGGCGTCGCCTACAGCTTCTCGCAGCCGATCCAGATGCGGATGGACGACCTCTTGGAAGGCGTGCGCGGCGACGTCGCGATCAACCTCTACGGCGACGACCTGAGGGTCCTGAAGGACACGGCCGATTCCATCGTGCGGGTGGTCTCAGGCATTCAGGGCGCGGCGGACGTGAAGGCCGAGGCGCAGGCCGGGATGCCGGCGCTCTCGATCCGGGTCGACCGGGTCAGGGCCGCCCGCTACGGGATCAACGTCTCGGACGTGCTCGACGTGGTCGAGAGCATCGGCGGGCGCACCGCCGGCATGGTCTACGGCGACGACAATTCCATCACCGACATCGTGGTCCGGCTCGACCCGGCCGACCGCAGCGACATCGAGCGCATCCGCGCCCTGCCGGTGGGGCGGCCGCGCAAGGAGACCGGTCCCGCCATGACGGTGCCGCTCGCGATGGTGGCCTCGGTGGAGGTCACCTCCGGCCCGGCCCAGATCAGCCGCGAGCGGCTGCAGCGGCGGATCTCGATCCAGGCCAACGTCCGCGGCCGCGACGTGCAGAGCTTCGTGGACGCCGCGCAGAAGGCCGTGTCCGATCAGGTCAAGCTGCCGCCCCGCTACGCGCTGCAATGGAGCGGCCAGTACCAGAACCTGCAGGAGGCTACCGCCCGCCTCTCGGTGGTGGTGCCGGCGGCGCTGGCGGGGATCCTCGTCCTCCTCGTCGTGATGTTCGGCGACATCCGCCGCGCCGGGCTGATCTTCCTCAACGTGCCGATGGCCGCGACGGGGGGCATCCTTGCCCTCTCTGTGCGCGACATGCCGTTCTCGATCTCGGCGGCGATCGGCTTCATCGCGACCTTCGGCATCGCGATCCTGAACGGCGTGGTGCTGACGAGCACCATCCGCGACCTCGAAGCTTCCGGCCTCGACCCGCGGGAGGCGGCCACCCGGGCGGCCGAGAGGCGCCTGCGCCCGGTGATGATGACGGCCCTTGTCGCAGCGCTCGGCTTCCTGCCGATGGCGCTCTCGACCAGCGCGGGCGCGGAAGTGCAGCGCCCGCTCGCCACGGTGGTGATCGGCGGCCTGATCACCGCGACGCTGCTGACGCTCGTCGTTCTTCCCGCCGTCTATCCGGTGATCGCGACGTTGCGCCTGCCCTTCGGCAGGGTGAGCAAGCGACGGCATTCGAAGCCCCGCCAGCGGATGCAGCAGGGGACCGGTCGATGAGCGCACTCACGGCGACGGCTGCGTTCGCCGGGGGGCGGGAGTACCGACGTTGCTCGCGACATAAACTGCTCGAGTTCAAGAGTTCGCCGCGTTGAACTGCTTCGAACAGGGAATCTCAGGTACAGTCGCCGCCGACTTGGATGCCTACCGACCGTGCGCGGCCGGTCGCAGATGACCGCTTTGGGCGAAAGCTTGGCCGCGATCCGGGCGGCCGGCATGGGTCGCCAGCGGAACGTCCGCATATGTCCCCATCTTCATAGCCTCGGTTCGGGTGTCTCCTTGACCTGACCGGTATTTTGGACCGAGCCGATTGCGAGGCTACTGCATGGTGGCGGCCACGGGGAGCCGGAAGGCCAGATCTGGGAAGCTGACAGGCGCAGGTGGCCGATAGCCAATCGACGAATGCGGTCGGACGCGGTTGTAGGTAGATTGCCATCGACCAATCACGATCTGCGCCTCCTTCAGCAAGTAGAATATCTCTTGGCGTAGGCACTCCTCGCGCAGCCTACCGTTGAAGCTCTCACAGTACACGTTCTCCCACGGCGAGCCGGGTGCGATGTACTGAATCTGTGGCCCCGTCTTGGCGACCCACTGGCGCAGCGCCTTCGAGATCATCTCGGGGCCGTTATCGCAGCGGATGTGCTCCGGGATGCCGTGCAGGCACATCGCATCGGCCAGCGTCTCGATCACACCTACGCTGTTGATGCGTCGGGCCACCTTCAGCGCCAGGCATGTCCGACTGTGCTCGTCGATCAGCGTCAGGATGCGCAAGCTGCGCCCGTCGTGCGTCTGCGCCTGCACGAAGTCGAAGCTCCACACATGGTTGCGGCAGAGCGGCCGCAGTCGCACGCATCAGCCGTCGGTCAGCCAGAGACGGCTGCGCGGCCGGTGCTCCTGGGGGACCTTCAGCCCCTCGCGAGGCCAGATGCCCTCGTCCTGAGGTTCTCGAAGGATGAACCCGATCCTTGCCCACCGGCCAGCCGTCTGCCTGCAGCAGCGCGGTGACACGGCGGTATCTGTCGCGCCCGTACTCGGACGCCAGGGCCATGATGGCGCGGGTCAGCGCATCCGCGTCGGCCGGCAGTGTGAGCACGTAGCGTGGGCACGTAGCGTGGGCACGTAGCGTGATCACGTAGGGCTGCGTGCCCCGGTGCAGGCCGACGATCCGGCAGGCGTGACGTTCGTGTTGTTGCCCCCTAAAGACCGGACAGGGTCTCCTGGGTTGATCGGGTGATGAACTCGCGCGGCGAGCGGTAGCCGAGCGCGCGATGAGGATGAAGATCGTTGTAGTGCGCCAACCAAACGGGGAGCTGGCGCAGCACGCTCTCGGCATCCGGTAGCACCGAGACACGCACGTAGTCGCGTTTCAAGGTTCGCACGAACGCTTCGGCCATGCCGTTGCTCTGCGGGCTCTCCAGCGGCGTCGTCTTCGGTATCAAGCCGAGTTCGCGGGCGAAGCGGCGCGTGTCGCGGGCGACGTAGCAACTGCCGTTGTCAGTCAGCCACTCGATCAGGCTCGGTAGCTGGTTGACCGCCCCGAAGCGATGCTCGACGGCCGCCACCATCAGGTCTCGGACGTCCTCGCCCGTGATGCCCGCCGTGGTCGCCACGTAGCTCATCGCTTCCCGATCGCAGCAATCGAGCGCGAAGGCGACCCGCACACGCTCACCGTTCTCTGCCGCGATCTCCAGCCCGTCCGAGCACCAACGCGTGTTGCGCACGGCCACCGCCACCTTGCCCTCGTGACGGCGCGTCTCGGCTCCGCCCGCATGTCGCTGGAGCAGGAGGCCGTGCACCTTCATGACCCGGTAAACCCGCTTGGCGTTCGGCGCAGGCCGCCCATCCCGCTCGGCCTGCCGGCGCAGAAGGGCATGGACTCGCCGATAGCCGTAGGTTGGCAGATCGGCGATAAGCGCCTGGATCGCGCCGAGCAACGCGGCGTCGGGTGCAGGCGGACGGCCGCGTCGGCCCCTGGGCTTCCAGGCGGGGGAGGCCTGCCTGGACGAGGCGAGGTGCGGGCGCGACACGCTCAAAGCTGCGGCCACAGCGCTCACCGGCCGTCCCCCGGCCACGAGGTCACGCGCGAGGGCAACTTTTTGGGGGCGGCAACCCGCTCCATCGCCTCGCGCAGGATCTCGGTCTCGAGCGTCTTCTTGCCCAGGAGCCGCTGCAGCTCACGGATCTGCTGCTGGGCAACACGAAGCTCGGAGGCTGGCACCACCTCTTCACCGGCACCGGCGGCCGTGAACGCGCCGCGCTCCATCAGCCGACGCCACGTGAACAGCTGGTTGGCGTTCAGCCCGTGGCGGCGGGCGACGAGCGAGACGGACTGGCCAGGCAGATAGGTCTCCTCGACGAGGCGCACCTTCTCCTGCGTGGTCCAGTGCCGCCGGCGCTGGACCGAGGTGATCACCTCGACGCGCTCGGCGCGGGGCGGGTCGTTGGAACTCACCATACGGTCGGTCATAGGCACACACTTCCATAAGCGTGAGCCCCTGTCCGGTCATTTAGGGGGCTACTTCAGTTCGGGAGAGGCCGTACTTCTCCCGGATGCCATCGACCGCCTGCCGGCGTCGCTCGAGGGCTACAAGTTTCCCGAGGCGACGTCCGCCAGCACCGGCTTTTCCAAAGACAGGTCCGCCACGAGCCGCCGTAACCGAGCGTTCTCGCGCTCCAACTGCTTCATTTTCCTGGCCTGGTCGACTTGGAGGCCGCCGTACTCCTTGCGCCAGCGTGAGTCGCTCTGCTCGGAGATCTCCGCCTCCTCGCACGCCAGCGCCAAGCTTTTGCCTTGTGCCGTCTGCACCTCGATCTGGCGCAGCTTCAGCACGACCTGCTCCCCGCTCGTCTTCTGACCTCGCCGCATGCCCGACGCCTTCGGTCCTGGCTGATCCTCTCGATCAGCCCGGTCCAAAGCCAGCCGGTCAGGTCACGAGACACCACCCATACTCGATGTGAGAAGATACTGGCTGACGCGCTCGGCGAGCATCTCGCGCTCGCCTATCAGCGTACCATCGGCAGTCGCGAGCCAAAACTCGCCGAGGTCGGCCTCTGACCAACTTGGCTACGCCGGCCCGGCCGATCGCGCGGAGCAGTACTCGGCGTTCTTCTGGGGCAAGATCGAGCCGGTCATCGGGATGCGACTCGCCCTCTCACGCTGACTGTCGGTGGGCGGATCTGAACTCCCAATCTCTATAGTCATGTGTCCGGCAGCGAGCATGACCGCTGCCGCATGGGTCCTCGCCCCGGCTGCGCTATCAGAATGACTCTCGAAGAAATCGGCCTTGGTGATGATAGCGAGCAACGAGTTCGCCCTCGCGCGCGCGTGGGCACATCGTCCATCTACATCCGGTACAAGCCGTTTCGAAATGTGGGGCGCAACGTGGGCCCGCTACTGCAACCCCGTCAGAAGACTCAGTTAAATCAACGATTAAATTCAAGTAAGTGGCGGAGAGGGGGGGATTCGAACCCCCGATGCCCTTGCAGGCATGCCGCATTTCGAGTGCGGTGCATTCAACCGCTCTGCCACCTCTCCGCAAGGTGCCTCGATGAGACGGGCGGTGCGTAGCACGCGTGGTCCCGCTTCACAAGCGAGACGTCGCGCGGCGCCGGATCAGACCACCACGGTGATCGCCTGCGCCGCGCGGGTCAGGCCGGTGTAGAGCCAGCGCGCCCGGTGCTCGCGGAACGCGTAGGATTCGTCGAACAGCGTGACCCGATCCCACTGCGACCCTTGAGCCTTGTGCACCGTCAGCGCGTAGCCGTAGGTGAACTCGTCCGTCTCGCGCCGCAGGAACAGCGGGATCTCCTCGTCCGTGCCGGAGATCATCGCGCGCAGCACCTTGATGTCGGTGGGCTTCCGGCGGAGCGCTGGGTCGTCCTCCGGCACCACGTCGAGGCGGATCAGGTCCGGACGCGGCGGCGCGCGCAGGGCCTGCACGGTCCAGGTCGAGCCGTTGAGCAGGCCCTTCACCCGGTCGTTGCGCAGGCAGACCAGCTTCTCGCCGATCGCCGGCATCGGGTCCGTGTGGCCGGCGAGCTCCCGCAGCCGTGCATTGTAGAGGCGGCGGGTCTTGTTCAAGCCGACCAGCACCTGATCGCACTCGAGCACCTCGGCCGGATCCAGGGCGCGGCGCGACACGATCCGGCTCTGCCCGTAGCTGCCGAGCTCAAGCCGGCCGCCCTCGCGCACGGTCATGGCCATGCGGACGATCGGGTCGTCCTTGGCCTGCCGATGCACCTCGGTGAGCATCACGTCGGGCTCGGCCTCGGTGAAGAAGCCGCCGCCGCGCACCGGCGGCAGCTGCGCCGGGTCGCCCAGGACGAGGACCGGCCGCTCGAAGGACAAGAGATCGTTGCCGAGGTCGGAATCGACCATCGAGCACTCGTCGATGATGATCAGGTCCGCCTTGGCGGCCGGGCCCGAGCGGTTCAGCGTGAAGGTCGGCCCGCCCTCCTCCGCCTCCTTGGTGCGGTAGATCAGCGAGTGGATCGTGGCGGCGTCGTAGCAGCCCTTCTGGCGCATCACCGAGGCCGCCTTGCCGGTGAAGGCCCCGTAGACCACCGTGCCGTCGACATCCTCGGCGATCCGGCGGGCGAGCGTCGTCTTCCCGGTGCCGGCATAGCCGAACAGCCGGAACACCTGCGATCCCCCGTCCCGCCGCCACGCGGCGATCGCCTTCAGCGCCGCGTCCTGCTGCGGCGCGTAGGCGGCCGGCAGACCCGCACTCACGGCCAGCGCACGGTCGGCGGCATCGAGGAGAGGATGGAGGCGACGTTGCCGCCCGTCTTCAGGCCGAAGATCGTGCCCCGGTCGTAGAGCAGGTTGAACTCCACGTAGCGGCCCCGCCGCACCTGCTGCTCGTGGCGGTCCGCCTCGGTCCAGGGCGTGCCGAGATTGTCGCGCACGATCTTCGGGTAGGCCTCCAGGAAGGCCCGGCCCACGTCGCGGGTGTAGGCGAGGTCGGCCTGCGGCGTCCCGCTCCAGAGGTAATCGTAGAAGATCCCGCCGATGCCGCGCGGCTCGTTCCGGTGCTTGAGGTGGAAATACTCGTCGCACCACGCCTTGTAGCGGGCGTGGTCGATGCCGTGCGCCGCGCAGGCCCGCGCCAGGCAGGCGTGGAAGTGGCGGCTGTCCGGATCGTCCTGCGTGCGGCGCCGGTCGAGCACCGGCGTCAGGTCGGCCCCGCCCCCGAACCACGCCCGCGTCGTCGCGACGAACCGGGTGTTCATGTGCACCGTCGGCACGTGCGGGTTCCACGGATGGGCGATCAGCGAGATGCCGGTGGCGAAGAAGCGCGGATCCTCGGCGGCGCCGGGCATCTGGGCGCGGAATTCCGGCGCGAACTCGCCGTGCACCGTCGAGATGTGCACGCCGGCCTTCTCGAAGACGCGGCCCCGCAGCATCGCCATGACGCCGCCGCCGCCCGGCCGCCCGGTATGGTCGGTCCGGTTCCACGGGGTCTTCTCGAACGTCCCGGGGCCCTCGGGCGCGTCGGGGTGGAACGGGCCCGCCGCCTCCGCCTCGAGGGTCTCCAGAGCGGCGACGATCCGGTCGCGCAGCGTCTCGAACCACGCCGCGGCCTCGGACTTCATGGCCGTCACGTCGGCCTCGGAGGGAGGCGCAGCCAGGGCTGCGCGCGCGTCGTCCGGCATCGTCATGACACAGGCTTTTCCACCCTGCCGGGCGCACGTCAATGCGGTCGCGGCCCCGCACGGGCGCGCAGGGCTCTCGCGCAGGGCTCTCGCGCCGGCGTCCCGACCGGCGACAACGCCCCTACGCGGCCCCTACGCGGCCCCTACGCGGGCGCCGGCCGCTCGCCGACGGGCTTGAGCAGCCCCGTGGCGGTCGCCACCAGCTCCCCGGCCTCGTCGCGGATCTCGGCCTCGCAGAAGATCACCGACCGCCCCGCCCGGGTGACCCGTCCCTCGGCGGTCAGGACGCCGCGGCCGGGGGCGAGGAAACGGGTCTGCATGTCGAGGGTCACCACGGGGCGCCCCGCCCGCAGCCGCGCCGCCGTCCCCAGGGCGACGTCGAGCAGGGTGCAGAGCGCGCCGCCATGGGCGATGCCGAGGTTGTTGGCGTGCTCCGGCCGCAGGGCGAGGCGCAGCCGCGTCCGGCCCGCGCGCACGTCGAGCGCCTCGATCCCGCAGTGATCCACGAACGGGATGATGGCGCCGAAGACGGTGCCCGTCTCCGAGCGCTGATCCACTTGCTGATCCACTTGGTGATCCCCTTGCCGGTCCACTTGCTGGTCCACGCCGATCGCCCCGGATCCTGCCCCGCCCGGATCCTTATCGCCCGGCCGCCTCCGAGGCCATGACCGGTCCGCGGCAGATCACGTGACAGTCCGGCCGAAACGTTCGTCCCGTCCCGAAGGCTCACGGGACATCGCGGCGGGCCGCCGCGTGAAGTTCTGCGCCTCTCATCAGACCGGAGACGGATCTTCGCAGAGGAAGCCCGCGGCGAGATCGCGGCGGAAGGCATAACCGGCGCCCGTCCGCGTCGCCCGGTCTCGTCCAACTTCGGCTCCGGGGTGTCGGTTTGCTCGACGGTCGATTTCAGCTCGACCCACGGTTTGAATAATATGCGTGTTCATGGCGGGGGCATTGTGTAGGGAAATGCTCGACGACGACTTGATTTTGCTGCACAGACGTTAGAACCGTCTCACGACGGTCGGATAGAGGGAATCATCGATGGACGACAACGCCACTGAGCAGCAGCAGACCTTTATCGAGCAGGCGTCCGACATCGTCTCGGCGTATGTCTCGAACAATTCCGTGCCGATCAGCGAATTGCCCGGTCTGCTCGCCGGCGTTCACGCCGCGCTGACGAAGCTGTCCGCCCCCGCGGCGACGGTCACCGAGGCGGCCGACAAGCCGACGCCGGCCCAGATCCGCAAGTCGGTGACGCCGGACGCCCTGATCTCGTTCATCGACGGCAAGCCGTACAAGACGCTCAAGCGGCACCTGTCGCGCAACGGCCTGACGATCGAGCAGTATCGCGAGCGCTTCGGGCTGCCGCGCGACTATCCGTCGACGGCCGCGAGCTACTCGGCCCAGCGCTCGGAACTCGCCCGCAGCCTCGGCCTCGGCCAGCAGCGCCGCAAGTCCGCCGCCCCGGCGCCCGAGCCCGAGCCCGTCGCGGAAGTGGCCGAGAAGCCGAAGCGCGCCAGCCGCACCCGCAAGGCCAAGGAGACGGCCTGAGCCCGGCCTGAGCCCGGCAACGCCCGGGCTCGTGGTTACCGGCCGGCGCGCGACCCGCGCGCCGGTCCGTTACGCGAAATCGGCGAGGTCGTCGGCCACGTCGCCCGCGGCGATCTCCGTCTCGGCCTTGTGCCGCTCGACCGCCTCGGCCTCCGCCCCGATCTCCGGCCCGACCTCTGCCTCGGTCATGCCGGGCCGCGGGCCCGGCCCCTCGGGCGCCGGCGCTGTCTCCGGCCGCGCCTGGCCGGCCTCCCCTTCGGAGGCTCGATCCGTCACCCGCCCCGCCATGCTGCGCGCTCCCCGATCCGCCGACGGGAGAGCAAAGCGCGGACGGCCCGGCGCGTTCCGCGCGCGCCGCATCACGACGGCGCCGCGCGTGACGGAGCCGATCCCGCGGTGATCGCGATCTGCGGGATGGCGCCGCGTTTGAGCCTCAGGAGCGCGACGCGCCGTGTCGAGAGGCCTCGCCACGCGTTGAACCGCCGGACATGCATGCGCCGGACATGCCGATCGGGAGCGGGATTTGGGCAATCGTTACGGGCTGGAGATCCGCGCCGCCGCGGGGCCGGACGCCGCGGGTCTCGCGGCGCTGCTCAGCGAGGCGGGGGTCGCGGTCGGCGCCGCGGACCTCGCGGCCCGGCTCGAGGCCCTGCAGCGGGACGGCGGCATCGCCCTCGTCGCCGTGGAATGGGGGCCGCCGAGCGGCCTCATCGCCGTCGCCCCCGTGCGGACGCTGGACGCGCCGCGGCCCTTCGGCCTGATCACCGGCCTCGCGGTCGCCGCCGAGTCGCGCCGCCGGGGCATCGGTCGGGTCCTGCTGAAGGCGGCCGGCCGGGCGGCGCGGCAGGCGGGCTGCGACCGGCTGCTCCTGGCCGCGGGGCCGGACCAGGCCGCCCTGCGCGCCTTCTGCGCCGCCGCCGGCTTCGCCGACGAAGGGACCGTGCTCGCGCGTCCGCTGCTGAAGCGGGGCACCGGAGACGGCTGAGATCCGCGACATCCTGGCCGAAGCCGGCGGGGCTCACCGGGCGTTACCCCCGGAGAGTGGAGCCCCCCGATGACGCTGCGATCCGAGACCCCGCCGCCGCCCGCGAACCTGCCCTGCGATCCGCCGCCGGATTCCGAGGCACCGACCGCCGCGCAGCTCAAGGGCGACATCGACAGCGGCCGCACCGCCGACAAGACCCCGCACATGGATATCGGCGCGGCCCCGCTCGGGACCTGCGAGGAGGCCGGCGGGACGCCGCCGACGCCCCGGGAGGTCCGGATCGCCCGGCAGAACGAGCGGGCGCCCTCGGAGTGGGCGGCCAAGGGTTACCCGCATCAGCGGCAGCCCTGGGTCCTGCCGCTCTACGCCGGCATCATCGTCGCGGCCGCCGTGGGGCTCGGCCTCGTGCTCTGGCTGACGCGCTGACTGCCGCACTGACGGATGCGCTGACGGTCCGGCCGGGGTGGGACCGCGCCGGTTCCATCCTGGCGCAGGACGGCACGGTCGCCGCGGAGGCGGCTTAAAGGTCGATTCACGTCGATGCGGTTAGCGTGACCTTACTGCAGTCTTGCGTAACCGATCCTCCATGCCCCCTTCCGTCGATGCTCCGCCGGACCTGTCCGGGCTCCTCGAACTGTCACGCATCGAGAATCTCGATCTCAAGCCGGTGATCCTCCGGGTTCAGACGGACCTGTTCGTCCGGGCCGCGGCCCGGGACCGGACCGAGATCGAGATCTTCGAGTCCCTGGCCTGCGGCCTCATCCCGACGGTGGACGAGGAGACGGCCCGGGTCGTGGCCCGCAAGCTGGCCCCCTGCCCCGAGACGCCGCCCGCGGTGCTGGAGGCGCTCGCCCTGCGCGGCGGCGGCGCCCGCGACGCGGTGGTGGAGCTGGCCCCGACCCTGAGCCACCGCCTGATCGAGGCGGCCCTGGCCGAGGGGTCGGACATCGCCGCCCGCATCGCCGCCCGGGCCGGGCTGAGCCGGGAGGCGGTGGACGAACTCTCCCGCGAGGGCCGCCCCGAGATCGACCGCGCGCTGGCGGCCAATCTCGGCCACACCCTGCGGGGCGCGGCCCTGTCGCGGCTCGTGGACCGCGGCCGCACCGCCCCCGACCTCGCCCGGCTGCTGCTGGTCCGGCCCGACGTTTCGGCCGCCGACCTCGTGCCCCTGTACCTGCACGCCGACCCGATGCGCCGCACGGTGATCGGCCGGGCCGTCGAGGCGACCGCCGCCCTGCGCCCCTGCCCGCCGCCGCCCCGCGGCCTCGGCGAGACCCTGACCGGCCTGTCCGCCGCCCGCGACGTTCCCGCCTTCATGGCGGCGCTGGCCGACGGGCTCGGCCTGCCCCGCGATTTCCTGACCGTGGTCGCCGACGCGGGCACCCGCTACGACCTCCTGACCCTCGGCCTGCGGGCCGCCGGCCTGCACGAGGAGGAGGCGGTCTACATCTTCCTGACCCTCAACCAGGGGGTGGCGCGCTCGGCCGAGCGCGTCGCCGATCTCGTCCGGCTGTTCCGCACCGTGAGCCGTCCGGCCTCGCGGGACCTGATCGCCGCGATCCTCGACCGGCCGCTCGCCGAGCGCGGTCGGAGCGAGGCCCACCAGCCGGCACATGGCCCGGAGGCCAAGCTGCGCCAGGGTGCCGAGCGCGTCGCCGCGCAGCGGCCGCCCCTTCCGGCGCGGGCCCGGACGGCGAGCGGCGGGGAGCCGGGCTGACCGGCCGGCCGTCAGCGCGGGCCGGTCCGGGGATCGCTTTTCGGATCGTTCTGCGGATCGCTCTCCGGATCGGCGCCCCGCCAAGCGGGCTGCCGGTCCGTCTCCTGCAGGGTGTCGTTCGAGGGCGCCTCCGCGGCGCGGCGGCTCAGCTCCGCCATCAGGCCGCGGGCCAGCACGGCGCGCACCGCCCGGTCCCGGGTCTCGGAGGGGACCGCCTCGAGGGCGGCCGGCACGACCGCCTGGGCGCTCGGGACCGCCGCGGCGAGCCTGCGGGCCTCCGCGGCCGGGTCCGCTCCGGTGCGAAGCATGGCGAAGTAAGAGAGCACACCGATCACCAGCGCGGCGCGCAGCAGGACGGTCATGGAACGGTTTCTCCGCTCGAGATCGCGCGAAGCATTCGACGGATTTCGTGAACCGGGCCTCTACCAACCCGAGCTTTCCCGCACGATGGTGAATGAAGCTTGTTCGCGATCGGCTGGTTACCTCGCGGAAAGCATCCCGACCATTCGGACAAGTCCCGCAACACTCGTTTAAGCCGGCTCTGCGACCGTCCGGTAGTCGTTCGAAGTCGAACCGGAGGCGCGACGGATGCGGGAACGCAGCCAGCGCGACGCGTGCCAACCTTGACCATCAAGACTGTCCTGACGTCGCTGATCGACGACCGGCTCGCGGGCCTCGTCCATGAATCCGCGGCCGACAACCCGGCCGCCCGCGCGCGCCACCAGCGCTTCCTGGTGTCGCGGCTGGCGACCGGCGCCGTGATGATGGCCGGGCTGCCGCCCTACCTGCTGTGGCGCGGGGTGCCGTCGGGCTTCGAGGTCCTGGCGATCGCGAGCCTGCTGCTGCCGGTCTTCGCCGCCGTCCTCCTCACCCGCACCGGCTCCCTCTGGGTCGCCCACGCGGTCTCGTCGGCGGGCCTGACCGGCCTCGTCGTCGCCCTGGCGGGCGTCACCGGCGGCGTCACCTCGCCCGCCGCGGTCTGGCTCGTGGCGATCCCCCTGGAGGCGCTGGTCTCCGGCTCGCTCCGCGCGACGATCGCGGCCGCCGCGATGGCGGTCCTCGGCGTCCTGACCGTGGTGGCCCTCGGCGCCTGGGCCGGCTCCCTGCCGGTCATGGATATCTCGGCCGCGATCGCCCTGCCGGCCTTCGCCATCACGGCGATCGGCCACGTCGCCGCCCAGGCCCTGGAGCACATGCGCAACGAGGGCGTCTGGCGCGAGCGGCTGCGCGACAACGAGGCCCGCGACCGGCTGCTGCTCTCGGCGATCGACGACCTCGTGACCTGGCACGACCGCAACGGCCGCGTGCTGGAGGCCTCGGTCTCGGCCGTCCGGCTCCTGGGCAGCGACCCGGCCCGCCTGCGCGGCCACGGCCTGCTGGAGCGCGTCCACGTCGCCGACCGTCCGGCCTTCCTCAAGGCGGTGAGCGACGTCGCCGCGACCGGTCGGCCCGCGACCCTGCCCCTGCGCCTGCACGTCGAGCCCGAGACCGGCCGCGCCGACGGCGCGAGCCTGATCTACGCCGAGATGCGCGCCCACCGGATCGAGCACGGCGCGCACGACGCCGCCACGGCGGTCGTGGCGGTCACCCGCGACATGACCGAGCACCACCGGCACGCCGTCGAGCTGGAGCGCGCCCGCGCCGAGGCCGAGCGGGCCGACGCGATCAAGGGCCGGTTCCTGGCCAACGTCACCCACGAGCTGCGCACGCCGCTCAACGCGATCATCGGCTTCTCCGAGGTCCTCGCCGGCGAAGGCGCCGTCAGCCTCGGACCGGTCCAGGCGCGGGAATATGCCGGCATCATCGGCGCCTCCGGCCACCACCTGCTCGGCGTCGTCAACACGCTGCTCGACATGAGCCGGATCCAGAGCGGCAATTTCGACTGCGCCCCCGAGGCGTTCGACATCGCGGACCTGCTCCGGGCCTGCTGCGACATGATGCGCCTGAAGGCCGACGCCGCCGGCGTCGTCGTCACCGCCGCCCCGTCGGGACCGGTGGAGATCACGGCCGATCCCGCCGCCTGCCGGCAGGTGCTGATCAACCTCATCTCGAACGCCGTGAAGTTCACCCCGGCGGGCGGCCGCATCGACCTGTCCCTGCGGCGCGGCGCCGGCACCCTGGACATCGTCGTGGCCGATACGGGCGTCGGCATCGGCGCGGACGACCTGCCCAAGCTCGGCACACCGTTCTTCCAGGCCGGGAGCGGCGGCTACAAGCGCCAGCACGAGGGCACCGGCCTCGGCCTGTCGGTGGTCCAGGGCCTCGTCGGCCTCCACGGCGGCTCCCTGCTGATCGAGAGCGCGCCCCAGGCCGGGACGGTGGTGACCGTCACCCTGCCCCTCGTCTGCCAAGCCCCCGCGGCCGCCCACGGCCCGGCCCCGATCCGCACGGCCGTGCGCGGCGCCCCGGCGCCCCGCCGCGTGGTGCGCCTGCCGCTCGGCCTGTTCGACGCGGAGCCGGGCCTCGCCGCGGCCCCGGCCGACCCGGTCCTGCGCCGCACCGGCTGACCCGAAGATCCCCGGAAGGAGACATGATGTCAGGCTACCGCGAGATCACCGTACCGGGCGAACCCGGCCGCGCGCGCCGCGCCGCGGTCCAGGGCGACTGGCGCGCCGTCCTCGTCGGCGCGCTGAAGGCGACGGGCGCCACCTGCCGGACCAGCCCGGGCGCCGTTCTCGGCAGCCTCGTCGCCCTCGGCGCGGCGGGCTTCGTCTGCGTCAACGCCCTCGGCTACCAGACCGGGCGCCACCCGGCGCCGATCCTGCCGAAGCTCGCCCAGAAGGCGCCCGCCCCCCGCGAGACGCCGCCGGCCGCCAGGGAGGCCCTCCGGGAACCCGCCCGGGATCCGGTGCGGGTCATCGAGGCCGACCGCGCCGCCGCGCCGGTCCCCGCCAAGCCGGCGGCCCGGGACGCGATCGGCGAGCTGATCCGGTCCGAGGAGACCACCGCCTCGGTCACCCCGAAGGCGTCGCCGGTTCGGCCGGCCGCCAAGCCGGCCGCGAAGGAGACGGACGCCAAGGCGGCCAAATCCGAGAAGGACGGCGATCCGGTGCTGCGCGCCCAGAAGGCGCTGTCGAAGCTCGGCTACGCGGTGAAGCCCGACGGCGCGATGGGCCCTGGCACCCGCGCGGCGATCGAGAAGTTCGAGCGCGGCGCCAAGCTGCCGGTGACCGGAGAGGCGACGGGCCGGACCCTGCGCGAGCTGATGGCGCGGGCGGGCCACGGCTAGCGGGACGGAAGCGGCGCCCGCTCCGCGGAAGCGGTGCGGGCGCCGGTCGTCGTGAGAGCGCGACCCTCAGTACTGCGTGCCGGTGAACCGGCAGATCGTCTTGCAGCGCGGGCCGCCATTGGCCTGCCAGGACTTCGCGTGGCCGATCGATCCGGTCATGTCCTGCGTGGGATTACCGCCGGGCCGGTGCACGACGATGTTGCAGGCATCGCTCGGCGTCCGCTGGTAGCGCGGGCAGGACGCGGAGTCGCGGTGGCCCAGTAAATCCATGAGCGTCTCCGGACGGGCGTGGGCCGACGGCACAGCAAAGCACAGGCAGGCGACGATCAGCGTCGCGAGCGAGGTCATTCTCCGCATCGGATTGCTCCTCAAATCATCGTGGCATGCGAATTCGGGCGCCCTTTGCTCAGTTAGGCAGCAGAAAATACTATAGATGTGCGCTGACGCACATCGTTCAGTTCTTTTTTAATCCCGAGAAATACTGGATTTTTTGACGGATTATTCGCAGCGCTGAGCCGTTTGCTCTGGACGTGCGGCGTCGCGCATCCGCGCTTGCCCGTGCCGGCGCTTTCGCGCATGGCGGGGCTTGCGCCGCTCACAACCGGCCGGGTTTCAGGGGCCGACCGCCGCGCCGGATCGCCCGCCCGCGGCGCGGGCCGCGCGATTCACAGGGCTACAGACGCATGCGCCTGCGCTCCGATTTCTGGGTCTCGGCCCATCTGCGGCGTCTGGACGTCGCGGGCATCCCGGCGGTGCTGCGCCGGCGCGGATCCGCGGAGGCGGGCGCGATCTTCGTGAAGGTCGATCGGCTCGACGGCAGCGCCGACCTCTACGGACCGGCGCCGCAAGCGCTGTTCGAGGCCGAGGAGAGCGGCGACCGCCGCTTCGCCGCGATCGTCACCGGCGGCAGCCCGCTCGACGTGGAGGAGCGCCTGACCAAGGAGATCCGGTTCGATTCCGATCTCTGGATCGTCGAGATCGACGACCGCCAGGGGCGGCATTTTCTGGATCTGGCGGAGTGATACCGTTTCCGGTTGGAGACCTCGCCACCGTCTTTGCGAGCGCAGCGACGCAATCCAGCGGCGCCACGCCGACCGATGGCGCGCCGCCCCGGGTCACTTCGCTCCGCTCGTGATGACGGAGCGAAGCGAGGGCAGCGCCCGTCAGCCCTCGATGATGCGCTCGTCGAGCTTGCGGTCGACGGTCTCGACGGTGCGGTCGATCTCGGCGTTCGGCTCGCCGAGTTGGTGCGAGATGAGCTTCACCAGCAGGTCGACCCGCTCGATGTAGGGCGCGCCGTTCGCCACGGCCCGCGCGGCCGAGGACGGCTTCAGCAGGCTCTCGGCAGCCTTGGCGTACTTCTCGAACGGCACCTGGTCGGCCGCGTCGGCGCCGAGCTTCCGGGCGATGCCGTCGACGTGGTCGTAGATCGCCCGCGAGCGCGCCAGGTCGCCGTGGACGGCGTCGTGGATGGATTGCGGCTCGCCCGGGGTGATGCAGCGGTAATTGCCGGTGAGCAGCATCGACCACTTGGCGAGCGGCACGAACAGCGAGTCGAACACCTTGAGCTTCACCGGCACGTCGTGCCCGTCGAGGCGCACGGCGTCGATGTCGGCCTCCAGCTCCCGGAGCAGCCGGTTATGGGCCTCGTCCGCGAAGGTCGCGGCCTTGAAGTTCGTCGGCAGGCCGACGTGGAGGACGTTCGCCTCCTCCTCCGGCGGCCGGAAGGCCTGCGGATCGGGGGAGCAGAGCGACACCAGACCCGGCTCGAACCGGTCCCACACGCCGGCATTGGTGTAGGCGTCTTCGAGGTCCATGGCGGCGAGCGCCGGGATCCGCTTGAGGTAGGGCAGCGGCGGCATGTTCATGATCGACAGGCACGGCAGCTTCGCCGCCGCGATCTTGATCATGAGGACGCGGATCGTGTGGTTGTTGTACTGCGGCTCCTGCATGGCCAGGCCGACGAGGTCGTAGCGCGACACGTCGACGTCCTCCGGCGGCATCGCATCGACCTTGCCGGGCAGATCGCGCGAGTGAATCGCGCGGTGCTCCTTCTCGTCGCGCAGCTTGATGCGGACCTCGGTCCCCTCGCGGTTGATCAGGTCCGCGGTCTTCCGCCGGCACACCAGGGTCACGTTGTGACCGGCCATCAGGAGCTTGGTGCCCAGGAGCGAGCCGTAGGAGGCCCCCAGGATCAGGATGTTCTTGGCCACGTCGGTCCTCCCCAGCATTGAGACTTGCTGTGTGTTGTCTGGCTGCTGGGAACAGCGCGTCCACGCCACGGCCCCAAGCGCACGTGCGATGGATGGCAGCCGGGCGAGCGGAAGGCAAGCCTTCTGGTATACCTAATCCCAAACCCTTTGTGAGGCCCTGCCGGTGACAGGCGGGGCGATCCCTATCCTCCGCACCCGGGATCTCCACAGGGTGGCGCCTCCGGGACATCGCGCGGGACCCTCTCGGGACCGCGGACGACGACCGGCCCGCCGCGGGCCCTAGCCCCAGAGGTCCGGCGTCGGCGGGTGCATCAGGCTGCCCTCGTAGCGCAGCGGCGGGTCACGGTCCCGGGCCAGCAGCAACGGCCCGTCGAGGTCGACGAACTCCGCGTCGTTGGCGAGCAGGGCCGCCGGCGCCATGCCCAGCGAGGTGCCGAGCATGCACCCGACCATGATCGAGAGCCCCCGGGCCCGCGCCTCGCGGGCGAGGAGCACCGCCTCGGTCAGGCCGCCGGTCTTGTCGAGCTTGATGTTGATCGCGTCGTAGCGCCCGGCCAGCGCGTCGAGGCCGGCGCGGTCGTGGAGGCTCTCGTCAGCGCAGACCGGCACCGGGTGGGGGATCTCGGCGAGCAGGGCGTCGGCGTCGGCCGGCAGCGGCTGCTCGATCAGCGCGACGCCCGCCCGCAGGCAGGCCGCGAGGTTGGCCTCCACGTTCTCGGGCCGCCACGCCTCGTTGGCGTCGACGATCAGCCGGGATTCCGGCGCGCCGGCCCGCACCGCGGCGATGCGCTCCGGATCGCCGTCCCCGCCGAGCTTGACCTTGAGCAGCGGCCGGTGAGCGGCCTTGCGGGCGGCCTCCGCCATGCTCTCCGGCGTGCCGAGGCTCAGCGTGTAGGCGGTGATGGCCGGCCGGGGCTCGGCGAGACCCGCGATCTCCCAGGCGGGACGGCCCTGCCGCTTCGCCTCGAGGTCGAACAGCGCGCAATCGAGGGCGTTGCGCGCGGCGCCCGCCTTCATGCGGGTCATGAGCGCGTCCCGCCCGATCCCGGCCGCGATCGCCTCCGCCTGGCCCTCGATCAGGGCACTGACGCTCTCGACGCTCTCCCCGTAGCGCGGATAGGGCACGCACTCGCCGCGCCCGACCGCGTCGCCGTCCGCGATCGTCGCCACTACGACGGCGATCTCGGTGCGGCTGCCGCGGGAGATCGTGAAGGCGCCGGCGATCGGGAAGCGCTCGACGGCGAGGGTCAGGCGGCGGGCCATGTCGTACGGTCTCCGGTTCAGGCCTGCGGTCGATGCAGCCCGCTCCGTCATCACGGGCGGAGCGAAGTGACCCAGGGCAGCGAGCGGCCGGTTGGCATGGCGCTGCTAGGTCGCTTCGCTCGGCTCACGGGGACGGAGTGAGAGCCGGCACAGGGAAGCGGTATCAGATCGCCGGGAAGTCGGCGACGATCCGGTCGACCAGCCCGTCGACGCCGAAGCGCACCGGGTCGGTGGCGGGCAGGCCGTGCTCGGAGCCGAGCGCGTCGAGGAGCGCCCGGGCCTCGCCCTCGGCGAGCGCCTGGGTGTTCACCGCGATGCCGACCGGCTTGATCCCCGGATTGGTCAGGCTGCCGAGCTGCACGGTGAGGTCGATCACCTGCCGGATGGTCGGAAGCGGGTGCTTCACGCCGCGCATGTTGGTGCGGGTCGGCTCGTGGCAGACCACGAAGGCGTCGGCCTGCGCGCCGTGCAGCAGGCCGAGGCTCACGCCCGCGAAGGACGGGTGGTAGAGCGAGCCCTGACCCTCGATCAGGTCCCAGTGGTTCGGCTCGGCCTCGGGCGAGATCGTCTCGACGGCGCCGGAGATGAAGTCGGCCACGACGGCGTCGATGGCGACGCCCCGGCCGGAGATGAACACGCCGGTCTGGCCCGTGGCGCGGAAATCGGCGTCGAGGCCGCGCTCGCGCATGCCGCGCTCCAGGGCCAGCACGGTGTACTTCTTGCCGACCGAGCAGTCGGTGCCGACGGTGAGCAGGCGCCGCCCGGCCCGCTTGGTGCCCTTGCCGGTGGGGAAGCGCTCGTCGGTGTGGCGGACGTCGTGGAGCTGGCGGCCGCGGCGGGCGGCGGCCTCCGCGATGGCCGGGACCGCGCCGAGCTTCACGTGCAGGCCGCTCGCCACGTCGAGACCGGCCTCGATCGCCGCGACGATCTCCTTGACCCAGTGGTCCGGCAGGACGCCGCCGGCGTTGACGACGCCGATCACCAGGGTCCGGCAGCCCTTCGCCAGGGCCTCGGGCAGGGTCATGTCGGGGATGCCGAGATCGGCGGCGCAGCCCGGCAGGCGCATCTGGCCGACGCACCATTCGGGGCGCCAGTCCTTGATCCCGTAGGCGGTCTTGGCCGCCAGCGTGTCGGGCACGTCGCCCAGGAACATCAGGTAGGGCGTGGCGATCTGCATCGGTCGAGCAACCTTCTCCGGGAGGCCGGCGGACCGTCTATGCGGGATCGCGGGCGGCGTGCGCAATGCATGGGGCTGGCCAAGGCGGTCGATGCCGCCGCCCCACGGAGCATACCGGCTCTGCACGCCGTCATCGCGAGCGCAGCGAAGCGATCCATGGCAGCGCGACGTCATTGAGCGGGGCGCGACCCAGGCTCGCTTCGCTCCGCTCGCGAAGACGGTTCGTCGCCTCAGATCGGCGGAGCGCCGAAGCCCCGTTCAGGCGGCGCGTCGTCGCGCCACCCCCGCCTCGTTGGCCACCGCGCCCACCGGCGCCGGCACGCCGGTCGCCCGGACCATCCCCTCGGCGCCCGCCAGCGCGCCCGCGCGGAGCTCGAGGCCGAGGAAGCGCGCGCGCTCGAACGGCCCCGGCAGGGTCAGGCCCTCCGCGAGCGCCCGGTCGAAGCCGAAGCGCGCGTAGTAGGGCGCGTCGCCGACCAGCAGCACGGCGCCGTGGCCGAGGGATTCCGCCCGGCCGAGGGCCGCCTGCATCATCACCGAGCCGAGCCCCTGACCCTGGATCGCCGGATCGACGGCGAGCGGGCCGAGCAGCAGCGCCGGGCGGGCGAGCCCGGCCTCGACGTGCCACAGCCGCAGGGTGCCGACGAGCCGTCCCGCCCGGGTCGCCGCGAAGGCGAGGCCGCGGGCCGGCAGGCGGCCCTCGCGCAGGCGCTCCGAGGTCTTGGCGCGTCGATTGCCGGGAAAGCACGCGTCGAGCAGGCGCTCGCGCGCCGGGACGTCGTGGAGATGCTCCGCGCGGATCTCGATCATGGCTGTGCCCTCCCCGGGCCGGCGAGCGGGAGAAGCGATTGTCTGTGACCGAGAGCCGGACGCCCTCGGTCGACGCGGTGGTGGACGTCAGCGTCCGGCCGGGTCGCCCTCCCCGTCATCACGAGCGAAGCGACGTGACCCAGAGCAGCGAAACGTCGGAAGGCGTCGCGCGTCCCTGGATCGCTTCGCTCCCCTCGCGAGGACGGATGAGCCTGCGTCCCTCAGCCGGAACCCGTCCTGATCCTAGGAAGGATCAGATGACGATCTGCTGAAGGGGCGGGAATCCGTTGAAGGCCACCGCCGCGTAGGTCGTGGTGTAGGCGCCCGCGCCCTCGATCAGCACCTTGTCGCCGATCGAGAGCGAGACCGGCAGCGGGTAGAGCTGCCGCTCGTAGAGCACGTCCACCGAGTCGCAGGTCGGGCCGGCGATGACGCAGGGCTCGGTCGCCTCCCCGTCCCGCGCAGTGCGGATCGGGTAGCGGATCGCCTCGTCCATGGTCTCGGCGAGCCCCCCGAACTTGCCGATGTCGAGGTAGACCCATCGGACCTCGTCGGCCTCGGCGGACTTCTTCGACACGAGCACGACCTCGGCCTCGATCAGGCCGGCATTGCCGACCATGCCGCGGCCCGGCTCGATGATCGTCTCGGGGATCTGGTTGCCGAAATGCTTGGTCAGGCCCCGGAAGATCGCCTCGCCGTAGCTCTCCACGCCCGGCACCGCCTTGAGGTACTTGGTCGGGAAGCCGCCGCCGAGATTGACCATCGACAAGCCGATGCCGCGCTCCGCGCACTCGCGGAAGATCGCCGCCGCGGAGCCGAGCGCCCCGTCCCAGGCCTCGGTGTTGCCCTGCTGCGAGCCGACGTGGAACGAGATGCCGTAGGCCTCGAGCCCCTGGCGGTGGGCGTGCTCCAGCACGTCCGCGGCCATCTCGGGCACGCAGCCGAACTTGCGGGAGAGCGGCCAGTCGGCGCCCGCGCCGTCGCACAGGATGCGGCAGAACACCCGCACCTCGCCCGCCGGCACACCCAGCGCGTCGGCGGCGCGGGCGATCTTCTCGACCTCGGCCTGGCAGTCGACCGCGAACAGGCGGATGCCGAGCTTGAGGGCGCGGCCGATGCAGCGCTCCTTCTTGATGGTGTTGCCGAAGGAGATCCGGTCGGCGGTGGCGCCGGCGGCCAGCACCATCTCCATCTCGGCGACGGAGGCGGTGTCGAAGCAGGAGCCCATCTCGGCGAGCAGGCGCAGCACCTCGGGGGCCGGGTTCGCCTTCACGGCGTAGAACACGCGGGTGTCCGGCAGGGAGCGCGCGAAGGCGGTGTAGTTGTCGCGCACGACGTCGAGGTCGAGGACCATCACGGGGCCCTCGTCCTGACCGAGGTCGCGGCGCACGCGCAGGTAGTCACGGATGCGGTCGGTCATGGTCGTCTCCCGGCACGGGTTCGCGAGCGCCCTACGCGGGGCGCGCTGTCGAAGATGACGGCCCGAACGGGCCGCCGGCGTCAGGGGGCGATGCGTCGCGCGGACCCACGCGCTTTGGAGACGCGTGCGTCGGAGCGGGCGCAGAGCACCCGGAAGCTGCCGTGGATTGGAAGGGAGGACCCCCACCGCACGCCGGGCAAAGAGAAACAAGCCTCTTCGGTGCCGGCCTGTGGAGGGCCGACGAGACCAAAAAAGCCCGTTCGTCGTTGCTTTAAGCTGCGTCCCCCGTGGAGAGCGGGGTTCGCCGGTTTCGCCTCCGGCTGCCGGTTGTTGTCGGGGTCCGGTGTTGCCACCTGGATGCCGGCCGTAGGGATCCACCCTTGCGACCATCGATCCTTTAAGACCCCTGGCGGCTGTCCGGCAGTTGACCGGATGCCCACCAACCGACACGCGGCCACAGGCACGTGCGAAATTGGGCACGGCGCATATACGGAGACGGGACCCGCGCGACAAGGGGAAACCGCCCCGGAACGCCCGCTTTTCCGCCCGCAATCCACACCCCGCGCGCTCCGTTGCAAAAACGACGCATCGACGACGCGCCCCGACCGCTTCGACGGGGCCGTGCGGGCTTCCCAAGCGGGGCGGAAGCGGGCATCTGACCAGACGGGGCAGAGTACTCAGGCGAGCGAGCGATGGCCGGGCCGACCAGATTCACCGCGACGGCGCGGGCGTGAGCGCCTCCCTGTGAGCGCCCGGTCATGAGCGCCCCCTTGCGCAGCCCGGTCGGCGACGGGCTCCCCGAGCCGACGGTTCGCACCGCCACGCTCGCCGATCTCGACGCCCTCGTCGCCCTGGAGCACGCCGCCTTCGCCACCGACCGGGCCGAGCGCCGGGCGATCCGCCACGCGATCCGCTCGCCCTCCATGGACGTGCTGGCGGCCCTGATCGACCCGCCGGACCGGGATCCCGTTCCGGTGCTCGTCGGCGCCGCGGTGCTGGAGCGGCGGCGCGGCAGCCGGATCGCCCGGCTGGCCTCGATCGCGGTGGCGCCGAATCGCGGCGGCCTCGGCCTCGGCGGCCGTCTCCTCGACGCCGCGGAGGCCCGCGCCCGCGCCGAGGGCTGCGACCGGCTCCGGCTGGAGGTGCGCGCCGACAACGGCGCCGGCATCCGCCTCTACGAGCGCCGGGGCTACACCCGCTTCGCCGTGCGGCCGGACTATTACGAGGACGGGATGGAGGCGTGGCGCTACGAGCGCGCGCTTTAGGCGCCGCGCGGACTGCCGCGCGGACCACCGCCCAACCGCCGGCTGGCCCGCACACCGTCCCGGCGATAGCGAGATCCGGCCAGGCGCGTCCTCGCGCCACACTCCGTCATCGCGGGGGCACCGGCAGGCCGACAGCGCTGAACCTGCGGCTCTTCGGGAGTGCGCCCGCAGGATACCTGGTCCCTCGCGCCGCGCCACGGACCGGCACAAGCCCGCCGCGCGGCCGGCGACCGCGCCGATATCGTCACCCGAGAATGCGGTCCAATTCCCGACAATCCTCGCCAATTCCGGTATTTGTCTCATATTACTTCACAATTCGGTCCATCGTCGACTTATAAATCCGTATTTCTGTCGAATAATTTCGGTCGATTGCCTGACAAAACCTTACGTTCTAAGACAGAGCATCGCGGGACATGAGATCTCACCGATGACTCGCTGGCTGGGACGCTTCTCGATCCGGACTTTGCTGTGCCTGGTGATCGTCATCATGGCCTGCATGGCGCTGGGCAACGCGGTGCGGACACTCGTCGACGCGCGGGCGCGGGCGGCGGGCGCCGCGAGAGCCCTGACCCTGACGCAGGCGAGCCAGGGCCTCCTCCGGACGATCCTGCCGCTGCGGCTCGAGCGCGGATCGACCCTCGCCCTCGGGAGTGAGGCGCCGGCGGACGCGAAGACCCTGTCGACCATCGCGGGGAGCCGGCAGGCGCTGACCGACCATTACGGCCGGGCCCGGCGCAGCCTGGGCGATCTGGCAGAGCCGGCGGTCAGCGCGACGCTCGAGCGCCTGAGCACCGCGCAGGCGGCGATGGCGGACCTGCGTCCCCGCATCGACGCGGCCCTCGGGCTGCCGCTGGCCCGGCGTGACCCGGCGCTGCGGGACGCCGCGATGGCCGCCTTCCAGGACCTGCTCGAGGCGCTGACGGCCACGCTGAAGGCGGTCGACGCGGCCATTCCCCGGTCCGATCCGGTGCTGCAGCGCTATCTCGCCCTCAAGCAGGCGGCTTGGGAGACGCGCGTCGCCAGCGGCAACGTCGCGGTCCGGGTACAGGCCTCGCTGGTCGCCGGCGCGGCGTGGTCCCTGCCCGAGACGGTCGCGGCGGCGGCGGAGCGGACCGAGCTTCTGTCCGCGTGGCGCCGCACCACCGAGGCCGCGGTCGACGTCTCGGAGACGGTGCGGGCCGCGTACGAGCGGGCGAAGGCCGCCAATTTCGAGGGCGACACCGAGGCCATCGCGCGGGCGGTCTTCGACGCGCTCAGCACGCACGCGCCCCCGCGCCACACCTTCGCGGAGCTGCGCGACCGCAACACGGTGAACCAGCGCTCCCTCGTGGCCCTCTGCGACGCGGCCCTCGACGCGATGGTGGCGCGCGCCGAGGCCCTCGCCGAGGACGCGCGGGGCGACGTCGCGCGCAGCGGGGCGGCGCTGCTGGCGGTGATCCTACTGGTGGCCCTCGGCCTGTGGACCCTGTTCGGCGGCGTGCTGCGCCCGCTCCGGGTGCTGACCGCCACGATGGGCGCGCTGGCCGACGGGGACGCCTCCGTCACGGTCCCGGCGCGCACCTACCGCAACGAGATCGGCGCCATGGCGCGGGCCGTCCAGGTGTTCAAGGACAACCTCATCCGCGGCCGCCAGCTCGAATCCGAGGCCGCCGAGGCGCGTCAGGCGGCGGAGGCACGGCGCCGGTCCGACCTGCGGGCGATGGCCGAGCGCTTCGAGCGGACGGTCGGCGGCGTCATCGCCCAGGTCTCGGACGCGGCCACCGCGCTGCAGGGCACGGCCCAGACCATGACGGCCACCGCGACCGAGACCGCCAGCCAGTCCAGCACCGTGGCGACTGCCGCCGAGGAGGCCGCCACCAACGTCGGCACCGTGGCGGCTGCGGCCGAGGAGCTCGGCGCCTCCGTGGAGGAGATCGGCCGGCAGGTCGAGGGATCGACCCGGCTCGCCCAGGGGGCCGTCGCGGAAGCGGGGCAGACCGGCGCGATGGTCCGGGACCTGAGCGACGCGGTCGCGCGGATCGGCGACGTGATCGGGCTGATCGCGGCGATCGCCGGGCAGACCAACTTGCTGGCGCTGAACGCCACGATCGAGGCCGCCCGGGCCGGCGAGGCGGGTCATGGCTTCGCGGTCGTCGCCGGCGAGGTGAAGGCCCTGGCCGCGCAGACCGCCCGGGCGACCGAGGAGATCGCGGGCCAGATCGCCGGCATCCAGGGCGTGACCGGCGGGGCCGTCGCGGCGATCGGCGCGATCACGGGGCGGATCCAGGAGATCAGCGGCGTGGCGAGCGCGATCGCGGCGGCGGTGGAGGAGCAGGGATCGGCCACCCGGGAGATCGTCCGCAACATCGGGGAGGCGGCCGTCGGCACCGGCGCGGTGACCCGCACGATCCTCGGCGTCGCCGGGGCCGCCGAGGAGACCGGCCGGGCGGCCAACGCGGTGCTCGCGGCGGCGTCCGCGCTGTCGCGCCAGTCCGAGACGCTCGCGGCCGAGGTCGCGCGCTTCCTCGACACCGTCCGGGCCGCGTGACCGAACGGTGCCGGGAGCCGCGCGGGTCTCCGCCCCGATCTCGCCCGTTTAGGGGAGTCTTACGGCTCGCGCGCTACAGCGTACGCAACGGGCGGGGGCAATCCCGCCGCGCATGAGTCGCCGTCCATGGCCGTGATCGTCGCCTTCGTCATCAATGCGGGGCTCAACTTCGTCCTCGGCCTGCTGATCGCCAAGCTGCTGGGGCCGGCGGATTTCGGCCGGTTCGCCCTCGCGACCACCGGCGCCATCGTGCTGAACACGGTGCTGTTCGAGTGGCTGCGCCTGTCGGCGACGCGGTTCTACTCGGGGCGCGTGCGCGTCGACGAGCCGTGGATCCGCCACGGGCTCGACCGGGCCTACCTGCGCATCGGCGCGCTGCTCCTGGCCGCCGCGGCCCTGTGCGGGGCCTTCGGCTTCGCCGGCGGCGCCGACGGGCGCGAGGCGGTCCTGTGCGGGACCGGCCTCGCGGCCCTGGGCATCGGCGTGTTCGACTACCACGCGGCCCTCGCCCGGGCGCGGTTCGACGGCAAGCTCTATCTCGGCCTCGTGGCGGTGAAGAACGTCCTGTCCTTCGCTATGATGGCCGCGGCGGCGTGGTGGCTGCCCCAGCCGGCCTGGGTGCTGGCGGCGGCGGGGCTCAGCCAGCTCCTCGCGGTGGCGGTGCTGCGCCACCCCCTGCGCGACCCGCGCACGCCCCTCGAGCGGCCGCGCCTGTCGACGACCTGGCGGGTCTTCGCGCGCTACGGCCTGCCGCTGATCGCCGCCAACACCGCCTACCAGTGCCTCGCCTTCGTCAATCGCGGCGCCATCGCGGGCCATGCCGGCTTCGCCGAGGCCGGCTACTTCGCCCTGGCGGCCGACGTCACCTCGCGCTCGCTGATGACGCTGGGCACCGCCCTCGACCTGCTGCTGTTCCAGTTCGCCGTGCAGGCCGAGGAGCAGAGCGGCCGCGCCGCCGCAGAGGCGCAGGTCGCCGCCAATGCCGGCACCGTGTTCGCCCTGCTGGCGCCCTGCGCGGTCGGCTTCTGGGCGGTGCTGCCGGCCCTCCAGGGGCTGGTGGTGCCGGACGCCTATCGCGGGCCGTTCGAGACCTACAGCACCGTGCTGATGCCGGGCCTGTTCTGCCTCGCGATGATGTTCTACGCCCTCAACCCGGTCTTCCAGATCCGCCGCAAGACTCTGCCGGTGGTCGCCGCTGCCCTGGTCGGCCTCGCGGTGAACGGCGCCGGCCTGCTGGTCCTCCCGGACCGGATGGGCGGGCTCGGCGTCGCGGTGGCGCAGACCGCGGGCCTCGCCGCCGCCGGAACGTGGCTCGGCTGGCGCGCCCTCACCGGCCCGGGGCGCATCGCGCTGCCCTGGGGCGAGATCGGCGTCGCCGCGCTCGCCTGCGCGGCGATGGGGCTCGCCCTCGCCCCCTTCCGGCAGCTGCCGCCCGCCACCGCCCTGGCCGTGCTGGTCCCGTCCGGGATGGTTCTCTACGGCGCCCTGGTCTGGATCTTCGACATCGCCGGCCTGCGCCGTCAGGTCCTGGCGCGCCTGCGCCCGGCGCGGACCGTGGCGGCGGAGTAGGCTCACGCGAAGGCGGCGCAGTGGAAATCCCGCCGCTGAAACCCCGCGACTCCGCCTGCGCTTGAATCCGCCGCCGGATCCGGCGACACCCGTCCTGGAATGGATACAAACAGGACCGGGACGGGAACGATGGGCGTCTACGAGCCCGGCACCGAGGCGGAGGCCGGGGAGATCGTGCGGGCGGCCGCCGGGCGCGGCGAGGGCCTGCGCCTCGCCGGCGGCGGCACCGCCGCGGGGCTCGGCCGGCCCGCACAGGACAGCGCGACGCTCTCCGCGCAGGCGCTCACCGGCGTCACGCTCTACGAGCCCGCCGAGATGGTGGTGGCGGCCCGGGCCGGGACGCCGCTCGCCGAGGTCGAGGCGCTGCTCGCCTCCCGCGGCCAGATGCTGCCCTTCGAGCCGATGGACCTGCGCGGCCTGTACGGCACCGCCGGCGAGCCGACCCTCGGGGCCGTGGCGGCGATCAACAATGCCGGCCCCCGGCGGATCAATGCCGGCGCCGCCCGGGACAGCCTGATCGGCGTGCGCTTCGTCAACGGGCGCGGCGAGGCGATCAAGTCGGGCGGCCGGGTGATGAAGAACGTCACCGGCCTCGACCTCGTGAAGCTGATGGCCGGCGCCCACGGCACGCTGGGCCTGCTCACCGAGGTCACCTTCAAGGTGCTGCCGACCTGCGAGCGGGTGGCGACCCTGGTCTTCTCCGGCCTGGACGACACGCGGGCAGTGACCGCCCTGTCGGAGGCGCTGGGCTCGCCCTTCGAGCTCACGGGCGCCGCGCACCTGCCGGCGGGGATCGGCGCCCCGGAGGCGCGGACCCTGATGCGCCTCGAGGGTTTCTCCGACTCCATCGACTACCGCACGGGCGAGCTGCGGCGCCTGCTGAAGCGCTACGGCCAGCCCGAGATCATCGACGGCGAGGCCGGCGCCGCCCTGTGGCGGACGGTGCGCGACGCGGCGCCGCTCGCCGAGCCGCGGGAGGCCGCCCTGTGGCGGATCTCCACCGCGCCGACACGCGGGCCGGCCCTGGCGGCGGCGGTCGCGGCCGAGCGCGACGCGCGCTGGTTCTTCGACTGGGGCGGCGGCCTGATCTGGCTCGCCACCGGCGCGGCGGGCGATGCAGGCGCCGCGACGGTGCGCCGGGCGGTGGGGGCTCAGGGCGGCCACGCCACGCTGGTGCGGGCCCCCGACGCCGTGCGCGCCGCCGTGCCGGTGTTCGAGCCGCTGGCCGAGCCGCTGATGCGGCTCACCGCCGGCATCAAGGCGGCGCACGACCCCGCCGGGGTGCTCAATCCCGGCCGGATGTACGCCGGACTCTGAAGCTTCAGATCCCGCCCCTCCCCGAGCGTGGGGAGCCGTGGCGCCGAGGACGCGACCCGTGCAGACCAACTTCGCTCCCGCCCAGCTCGCCGATCCCGCCATGGCGGCGTCGGAGAAAATCCTGCGGACCTGCGTGCATTGCGGCTTCTGCACGGCGACCTGCCCGACCTACCTGCTGCTCGGGGACGAGCTCGATTCCCCGCGCGGGCGGATCTACCTGATCAAGGACATGCTGGAGGGCGGCAAGCCGGCCTCGCAGGAAGTGGTCAAGCACGTCGACCGCTGCCTCTCGTGCCTGTCCTGCATGACCACCTGCCCGTCGGGGGTGCACTACATGCACCTCGTCGACCACGCCCGGGCGCATATCGAGGAGACCTACGCGCGCCCCGCCGGCGACCGGTTCCTGCGGGCGCTGCTCGCCCAGGTCCTGCCCTATCCGGGCCGCTTCCGCCTCGCGCTCACCGCCGCCAAGCTCGGCGCGCCGTTCCGGGGGCTGGTGGCCCGGCTGCCGCGGGTCGGCAACCGCCTCGCGGCCATGCTCGACCTCGCGCCGGCCGGGGCGCCGCCCCGCGAGCCGACGAACCGGGCCGGCCGGTTCCCGCCGGCGGGCGGTCAGGCGGCCGGGACGCCCGCCCGGCGCGTCGCCCTCCTGCGGGGCTGCGCCCAGAGCGTCCTGCGGCCGGACTTCAACGCCGCCGCGATCCGGCTGCTCAACCGGCACGGGATCGAGGTGGTGCACGCGAACGAGGGCTGCTGCGGGGCGCTGACCCACCACATGGGCAAGGAGGAATCGGCCCACGCCCACGCCAGGCAGGCGATCGACGCCTGGGACGCCGAGATCGCCGAGGGCCTCGACGCGATCCTGGTCACGGCCTCGGGCTGCGGCACGACCATCAAGGATTACGGCTTCATGTTCCGCGACGACCCGGCCTACGCCGAGAAGGCGCTGCGGGTCTCGAGCCTGGCCAAGGACGTGACCGAGTACCTCGCCCTGCTCGACCTGGCCCCCGTGGCCGAGACCGACCTCGTCGTGGCCTATCACTCGGCCTGCTCGATGCAGCACGGCCAGGGCATCCGCCTCGAGCCCAAGACGCTGCTGAAGCGCGCGGGCTTCACCGTGAAGGACGTGCCCGAGGGCCACATCTGCTGCGGCTCGGCGGGGACCTACAACATCCTGCAGCCGGAGCTGGCCGCGAAGCTGCGCGCCCGGAAGGTCGCCAACATCGAGCGCGTGCGCCCCGACGTGATCGCCACCGGCAACATCGGCTGCGCCACGCAGATCGGGAAGGGCACCGGCATCCCGATCGTCCACACGGTCGAGCTGCTCGACTGGGCGACCGGCGGCCCGAAGCCCGCGGCGCTCGCCGGGGTGACGCCGCGGCTCGAAGCGGCGGAGTAGGCACACGCCTGTCGCGTGGCGCCGCGTTCACCGTGACAGGCCCGTGACATCTATTCACGTTGACCCTTGCCAAATCCGCGCAGCGGTCTGTAATGATGTCGACCCCTCTCCGGTCCCGCCGGTCGCCGCAACGGCCCGCGGACGTGACCGAATTCCTCGCGAAAGCGGTCGCGGTGTCGCGGCGGGCCCTGTCGGTCCGCTTGGCGGCGGCATGTGCCGCCCGCGATCGGGCAGGTGTCGCACGACGCGGCGGAGATCCTCCGCCGCACCCAGGAATTCACGGCCGGTCCCCCGCCGGCCGAGATTGTTTCGCGAGGTCGGGACCACGATGGACGGACGCACGGCCCAGCATAAGGCTGCGCGTGCCCCGGAGGCGCAAACGGTGCGTCACGCCGGTCCGTCCGTCCGCCCGGCCTGTTTCAACCCCAGGCGCCCAGGGCGCCGAACGGCGGTTGACGGCAATTTCCCCTCGAACCCATCCGCCTCGGCGACGAGGCCGGCATCCCGCCCGACAGCATTGACGTCGGGCGAGGCGCCGCCGGGACCACGGGCACGGAGAACGACGTCGGCCGCCATGCCGAGAGTCCGACATGGCCAACAAAATGCTGATCGACGCGATGCACCCGGAGGAGACCCGGGTCGTCACGGTCCACGGGTCTAGGGTCGAGGAGTTCGACTTCGAAGCCGCCAACCGGCGCCAGCTGCGCGGCAACATCTACCTCGCCAAGGTCACCCGGGTGGAGCCGTCGCTCCAGGCGGCGTTCGTCGAGTACGGCGGCAACCGCCACGGCTTCCTGGCCTTCAACGAGATCCATCCCGACTACTACCAGATCCCGCTGGCCGACCGGCAGGCACTCCTCGAAGAGGAGGCCCGCGACGCCGAGGAGCACCGCGAGCGCGAGGAGCGCCGTCGCCGGTCGTCGTCGCGCCGGTCCCGCGGCCGCCGTGCCGAGGCCCGCGCCCGCGGCGCCGACGAGACCGTGAGCGCCGAGGACACGCACGCGGCGTCCGAGAGCGAGGATCAGGCCGAGATCCGGAACGAGTCGGGGATCGACCCGGCCGTCCAGCCCGACACGCTGTCCGAGAACCCCGAGGCCGTGCAGGAGGCCCTCGCCTCCGAGGCCGCCGCCGGCGACCTCCCGGAGGGTGAGCCGGCGCAGGCCGCCGAGCCCCAGACCGCGCCGGTCGAGGCGCAGGCGGCCCCCGCCGCGTCGGAGCCGGTCGCCGCCGCCTCCGCCCCGTCCGAGGACGCCCCCTCCGAGCCGGAGGCCCGCATCGCCGTGGCGGAGGCGCTGACCGTGTCCGACGCGCCGGACGAGACCGCCGCGCACGCGATCGTGACGGAGGAGAGCGAGGCTGGGGCGAGCGAGGCCGAGGAGACCGCGCCGACCGCCGCCGACCCGTCGGCCGAAGCGTTGGACGAGGCCTCCGAGGAGGACGACGAGGAATCCGACGACGACGAGGATGAGGACGAGTCGGAGGACGACGAGGACGAGTCCGACGAGGATGACGACTCGGACGAGGAGTCCGATGAGGAGTCCGACGATCCCGACGCCGAGCCCAAGATCGCCCAGGTCGGCGGCAACGGCGACGCGCTGGCCGAGATCCCCGAGCGTCCGCGCCACTACCGCCGCCAGTACAAGATCCAGGAGGTGATCAAGCGCCGCCAGATCATCCTGGTGCAGGTGGTCAAGGAGGAGCGCGGCACGAAGGGCGCGGCGCTCACGACCTATCTGTCGCTCGCCGGCCGCTACTCGGTGCTGATGCCCAACACCGGCCGGGGCGGCGGCATCTCCCGCAAGATCACCTCGGCGGCCGACCGCAAGCGCCTGAAGGAGGTCGTGCAGGACCTGGAGGTGCCCGAGGGGATGGGCGTCATCCTGCGCACCGCCGGCGCCTCGCGGTCCAAGCCCGAGATCGCCCGCGACTTCGAGTACCTGATGCGCCTGTGGGAGTCGGTCCGCGAGCTGACCCTGACGTCGATGGCGCCGGCCCTCGTCTACGAGGAGGGCTCGCTGATCAAGCGCGCCATCCGCGACCTCTACAACAAGGATCTGGACGAGGTTCTGGTCGCCGGCGAGGACGCCTACCGCGAGGCCAAGGACTTCATGCGGATGCTGATGCCCGGCCAGTCCAAGGTCGTGAAGCCCTACCGCGACTCGACGCCGATCTTTGCCCGCTTCGGCGTCGAGCAGCAGCTCGACGCGATGTTCTCCACGCACGTCTCGCTGAAGTCCGGCGGCTACCTCGTGATCAACCCGACCGAGGCCCTGGTCTCGATCGACGTGAACTCCGGCCGCGCCACCCGCGAGCACGACATCGAGGACACCGCCCTCAAGACGAACCTGGAGGCCGCCGAGGAGGTCGCCCGCCAGCTCCGGCTGCGCGACCTCGCGGGCCTGATCGTCATCGACTTCATCGACATGGAGGAGAAGCGGAACAACCGCGCCGTCGAGAAGAAGCTCAACGAGTGCCTGAAGAACGACCGCGCCCGCATCCAGGTCGGCCGGATCTCGCCCTTCGGCCTCCTGGAGATGAGCCGCCAGCGGATCCGCACCGGCGTGCTCGAATCCTCCTCGATCCCCTGCGCCCATTGCGGCGGCTCGGGCTTCGTGCGCGCCACCGCGTCGGTGGCGCTGCACATCCTGCGCTCGATCGAGGAGGTGCTGCTCAAGTCGGCCTCCCACAACCTCGTCCTGCGCACCCGCACCGAGATCGCGCTCTACATCCTCAACCAGAAGCGCGGACACCTGCGCGAGCTCGAGGTGCGCTTCGGCGTGACGATCACGATCGCGGCCGACGAGCGGCTGGCGGCGACCACACCGTTCCAGCTCGACCGCGGTGAGCCGGCCCAGCGGGCGGAGGGCCCGGTCACGGGCGTGCGCGCCCAGGCGATCTCGCCCGCGATGGAGTTCGACGACGAGGACGAGGAGGCCGACGAGGCCGAGACCGAGACCGAGACTGAGACCGAGACCGACGCCGAGGGCGAGGCCGACGAGGGCCGCGCCGAGGCCCGCGAGGACGGGTCGCGCGAGGAGGGCGAGGGCCGCCGCCGCCGCCGTCGCCGCCGCCGGCGCGGCGGTCGCCAGGAGGGCCGCGGCGAGGACGGGCGCGCCGAGGACGATCGCGGCGACGACGATCAGGACGACCAGCAGGACGACGGCCGCGACGACGCCCGTTCGGACGCGGAACGGAGCGATGGGGACTGGGACGGCGCGCAGCCGGCCGGGACCGAGGCTCCCGCTGCGGCCGTCGCCGCGGAGGCCGGCGAGGCCGACGAGGCCGTCGCGGGTTCGGACGAGGCGGCGCGGTCCGAGGACGAGGGCGGCCGTCGCCGCCGCCGCGGGCGCCGGGGCGGCCGCGGTCGCAGCGAGGGCCGCACCCGCGAGGCGTCCGAGACGGACGACGCGCCGGAAGCCGCGGGCGATGTCGTCGCCCTGTCGGCGGAGGAGCCGGTGAGCGCCCAGGCTGTGGCCGAGGCGATCGAGGCGGCGCCGGCCGCGGCCGCCGAGGACCGGACCGAAACCGCGGTGGACCTGCCGGTGGCCCCGGTCGAGTCCGCGGCGCCGGCGGCCGATCGGGCGACCGTCGGTGCGCAGGCCGAGGCCGGCTCGCCCGAGGCCGCTCCCGCCGAGCCGGCGCCCGAGCCCGTGGCGATCGTGCTGACGCCGCCGTCCGATCCGGACCGGCCGAAGCGCGCCGGCTGGTGGTCGCGCACCAAGGCGGCCCTGACCGGCGAATGAAGCATTGCGCCCCCTGATAGAGCGCTATCAGGGGGCGCAACTTCTCGAAGTAGACGTGTTGCGCTGCACCGATGACCCGCAACGCTTGTCGAGAGACTGATCTATCCTTCACCATTGGTTGAAGGTTCTGTGTGACCATGCGCCCCGATTAGAGTGTCGGAGAGACCCGCATGTTCAGTTTGCGCCGGCAGCGTCAGATCCCTGACGCGCTAGCAACCCCGGTGACGACGACCGCCCCGGTCGAGACGGCGGCGGTCTTGCCAGTCGAGACGGCCCCGACGCCCGTCGCGGAGCCGGCCGTCGATCGGGAATGGCTGACTCTCCTGGCGCGCCTGTCCGCCTCCGCGTCCGACGCCGGCACCTCGATCGGCTGGATGACCCACGACGCCTCCGGCACCGCTGAGCAGGCCCGGCTCATCGCGGCCGCCAGCGAGGAGCTCGCCGCGACCACGGGTGAGATCGCCGCCCGCTCCTCGTCGGCGGCCGAGATGGCCGAGACGGCCCGGGCCGGCATCGCCACCTGCGTGGGCGACCTGCATCGCGCCACCGACGGCATGCGCGGGATCGAGGAAGGCACCGAGGAGATCGGCAGCCGGCTCGACAGCTTCTCCACCGCGGCGCTGCGGATCGAGGAGATGGCCGGCACGATCGCGGCGATCTCGGCCCAGACCAACCTGCTGGCGCTCAACGCCACGATCGAGGCGGCGCGGGCCGGCGAGGCCGGCCGCGGCTTCGCGGTGGTCGCCGCCGAAGTGAAGACGCTCTCGGCGCAGACCGCGAAGGCGACGGACGAGATCCGGGCGCGGGTCAGCGGCCTGCGCGAGGAGATGGCGGCGATGCAGGCCGCCGTGACGCGCAGCCGCAACGCCGTCGAGGCCGGCGCGTCCGCGATGGTTCGGGCCAATGCCCGCGTCGAGGCCGAGAGCGGCGCCGTCGCGAACGTCGCGGCGCAGATGCGTGAGGCCTCCGAGATCCTCGGCCAGCAGATGCAGGCCACCGGCGACATCGCCCAGAACGTCGGCCGCATCGCGGAAGGGACCGACAAGGCCCGCCGCGAGATCGGCGACGCCCTCGCGCAGCTCGGACGGATCGAGGATCTCGGCCGCACCCTCCTCGACCGGCAGACCGGCACCGCCGCGGATCAGCGGGTGATCCGCCTGTCGGCGGACTGCGCCGCGTGGCGGCGCGCCATCGCGGCGACCCTGGTCGGCATGCGCTCGACAGACACGCCGCCGGAGGGGGTCCCCGCCGACGCGACGCGGCCGGCCGCCATCGAGAAGCCCCTGGCGCAGGCCCGCGAGCAGGCGGCCGCCCTGGTCCGCCACGTGCGCAGCCAGACCTGGGACTCGGCGACCACGGCGTTCGTCGCCTTCGAGGCGGCGGTGAAGGAAGCCCGGGCGGCGATCGAGGCCTGAAGGTCATCCGACCCCGGGTCCGCCGTGACCCGGGACCGTCTTGGACGAAGGTCGGAGGCCGTCAGGCCGGCGGCGGATCGGACCGCGGCGCTGCCGGCGCCGCGTCGGCCTTCCGGCGATCGCGCTCCTTGCGCAATTCCCGCTCGGCCAGCAGCCAGAACTCGATCTCGAATCCCTCGGGCCTGTGGTTGCGCTCCCAGAGCTCGTAGGCCCGCTCGCGGATCTGCTCGAACGTGATCGTGTCGGACGACCGCGCCGAAGGCTGCGGTGCCGCCGCGTCGGTCCCGGACGCGGGTCCCGGCGCGGGCTCGGACCCAGACTCGGACCCGAGTGCGGATCCGTGCGCCGGTGTCCCCGCCATCGGATGATCCGGAGGCGGACGGAAATCGGGGGGCACTTCCATGGCGCCGGTCTCAGGCGGCCGGCTTGTCGAGATAGGCGGCGACGCTGGTGATCCGGCTCCCGACCATGGTCACCGCCTTGCGCAGCCTCTCCTCGCTGACTCCGAAACGCTGCGCCCACTCCTCGCGGGTGGCGCGGTCGTAGATGTCGATATGCGTCTTGCCTCTGGATTCGGTCGACATGCAGTGCCCGCTCCGGTTCGCCGTGAGACGCGGCCGTGCCGCGCTTCCTGGAGGGACAACCGGACTCGGAGACTTCGGTTGCCGCCGGTCGCGCGGGACGCGCAGCTAGACCGCGCGAGACGTCAGGGTGCGGTCGGAGCGGGGCTGGGGACCGGCGCCGGATCCTCCTCGGCCGCGTCCGGGCGGACCCGCCCCGCCACGAAGGCGGTCAGCAGCGGCACGAGCAGCGCCGTGACCACCACGCTTGCCGCCACCAGCACGGTGGCGGGGCCGGCGGCCTCCTTGTAGGCCGGATTGGCTGCGGCGATGATCGCCGGCACGGCGGCGGCGTTGCCGGCCGTCGAGGCGGCGGCGACGCCCGCCACGCCGTTGCCGCCGGTGAGGCGGTCGGCGACGAACAGGGCCGCCCCGGTGATCGCCACCACCGCCGCGCCGAGGCCGATGCCGAGGAGGCCCGCCTGCCAGATCTTGGCGAGGTCGAGCCCGAAGCCGAGGGCGAAGGCGAAGAACGGGATCATCACCGGCGCCGCCCCCGACAGGAAGGCGCGCATGTCGCGGTCGAGGTTGCCGAGGATCATCCCGATCAGCAGCGGCAGGATGCTGCCCACCAGGGTCGGCCACGGGAAGGCCGACAGGCCCGCCAGCCCGAGCGTCACCATGGTGAGGAACGGCCCGGATTCGAGGCTCATGATCGCGTAGGCGCCCGCATCCTTCGGGCGGCCGAACTGGCCCATCAGGGCGAGGTAGAGCCCGCCGTTGGTGTCGTTCATGGCAGCGACGATCGCCAGCGTCGACAGCCCCGCGAAGGCGCCCCCGACCACCGGCGCCTCGCCGAGGATCTGCCCGAACACCACGCCCATGATCGCCGCGACGCCGACCTTGGCGGCCAGCAGGACGCCGCCCTTGCGGGCGATCGCCGGGGCGGCGCGGAAGTCGATGCCCGCGCCCATGCAGACGAAGAAGACCGCCAGGATCGGCAGGGCGCCGTTGAACAGCGCGCCGGTGAACGAGCCGAAGAAGGTCGCGGTGTCCGGGAAGAGCGTGTGGAGGATCGCGCCGAGGAACAGCGGCACCACCATCAGGCCGCCGGGCACGCGCTCCAGGGAGCGCTTGATGGGAATCTGCATGGGTCGCCCTTCCGGTGCCGGCCCGTTCCGGATCCCGGCACCCGCCTTCCCCCCGGCGGCCTGCTACAACCTTTCGACGAGGCCGCGCAACGCGCGGCCGGACCGGTGCACATGGTGACAACTGCGCGGGCCCATCCCTGCCTGGGCGCGGCCCGGCACGATCTGCGGCGGCCCGGATGACGTCAGCGACGTCCCCGTCCCTGTCCGGCTCCCCCTGACCCGGCGGCCTTGCCCGGGCGGCGGCCGATCCGCGGCGCGAGGCTGCCCGCTTGACCGCCGCGCCGGCCGGTCGGTATGCCGCGCGACAACCTGACAACGAGCACGCGAGCCGCGCTCGGCCGGGGGCGCGGCCGGCGAGGCTCCCGCCATGATCCGCCCGACATGACCCGCCTGCGCCTCATCGCCGACGATCTGACCGGCACCCTCGACACGGCCGCGGGCTTCACCGGCCTGTGCGGGGCGATCCCGGTGGCGTGGCCGGAGCTCCTGGCGGGGGATGGATCCGGATGCCTCGCGATCGATTCCGGTACCCGGGAAGTCTCGGCCGCGGAGGCCGACCGGATCGTCGGCGCCCTCGCGCCCCGGCTGGACGGCGCCGACATCGCCTTCAAGAAGGTCGACAGCCTACTGCGCGGCCCCTGGGCGGCCGAACTCGCGGCTGTGCTGCGCACCGGGACCTGGGGGCGCTGCGTGGTGGCGCCGGCCTTCCCGTATCAGGGACGCCGCACGGAGGGCGGGCGGCAGCTCGCCCGGCGCGGCGCGGGCTTCGAGCCGGTCTCCGGCGACATCGCCGAGGCCCTGCGGGCGGTCGGGCTGCCGGCGCACCGGGCCGACGTGTCCGACGGGCCGGTGGCGGGCGTCGCCGTCTACGACGCGGCGAGCGACGCCGACCTCGCCCGGGTCGCGGATCTCGGCGGCGACGGACCGGTGCTCTGGTGCGGCAGCGGCGGCCTCGCGGCGGCCCTGGCGCGCGGCGTTGCGGCGCCGGGCGACGACCGGCTCTCCGGCCCGGTCCTCGGGCTGTTCGGCTCGGACCGGCCCGAGACCGCGGCGCAGCTCGCGGCCTGCGGCCCCCACCACCTCGTCCTGTCGGCGCGCCATCCGGACCATGCCGGCGCGGTGGCCGCGCGCCTCGACCGGGACGGCGTCGTCCTGGCGAGCCTCGCGCTGCCCGAGGGCACCGCCCGGGAGGAGGCCGCCGCGCGGATCGCCGGGACCTTCGCGCGGGTGATCGACCGCGTCCCGCGGCCCGGCACGCTGCTGGTGGCCGGCGGCGAGACCCTGAAGGCGCTGTGCCTCGCGCTCTCCGCCGCGCGCCTCGACGTCACCGGGCAGATCACCCCGGGCCTGCCCCGCTCGACCCTGCGGGGCGGACGCTGGGACGGGCTCGCGGTCGTGTCCAAATCCGGCGCCTTCGGAACAGAGGGCGTCTGGCGCGATCTACTTCACGGCAACGGCTTTCCGCGCAGCAGGAGCGACGCGTGACCTCACATCTCGCCATCACCATGGGCGATCCGGCCGGCATCGGCCCGGAGATCATCGTCAAGGCCGCCGCCCGGCTGAAGCACCGGATCGACGCGGGCGACCTGAAGCTCGTCGTCATCGGCAGCGCCCCATCCCTGCGCCGCGCGGAGCGGGCGCTCGGCCTCCTGCCCGATCCCGTTCCCGAGGTCGCCGAGGACGGCGACTGGCCGGCGCTGTGCTGCCTCCAGGCCGACGCGGAAGGCGCGCCGATCGAGCCGGGCCGGCTCTCGGCCGACGGCGGCCGCTTCGCCTACAAGGCGATCGAGGCCGGCGTTCGCCTCGCCCTGGCCGGCCGGGTCGGCGGCATCGTCACCGCGCCCCTCAACAAGGAGGCGCTCAACAAGGCCGGCTACCACTATGCCGGCCACACCGAGATGCTGGCGGAGCTGACCGGCGTGCGCGGCTCGGTGATGATGCTGGCCCACGGCAACATGCGGGTCTCCCACGTCACGACCCACGTCGCCCTGGAGGACGTGCCCAAGCGCCTGACCCCGGAGCGCCTGCGCCTCGTCATCGACCTCACCGACAGGGCGCTGAAGGGGCTGGGTCTCGCTCGGCCGAAGATCGCGGTCGCCGCGCTCAACCCCCATGCCGGCGAGGGCGGCCTGTTCGGGCGCCAGGACATCGATGTCAGCGCGCCGGTGATCGAGACGGCCAACGCCGACGGGCTCGACGTGCACGGCCCGGTGCCGGGCGACACGGTGTTCGTGAAGCTGCGCGCGGGCCAGTACGACGCGGTGGTGGCGATGTACCACGACCAGGGACACATCCCGGTCAAGCTCCTGGGCTTCGAGATCGACCCGGCCACGGGCAAGTGGATGGACCTGTCGGGGGTGAACATCACCCTGGGGCTGCCGATCATCCGCACCTCGGTCGATCACGGCACCGCCTTCGACATCGCCGGCACCGGCGTCGCCAACGAGCGCAGCCTGATCGAGGCGATCGAGTTCGCCGAGAAGCTGGCAGCGAACCGGCAGGCCGGTTGAGCGCGGGGCGGGCGCACGGGATCTCCGAAACGCGGTCTCCGATCCGCCAGCCCGACCGCCACACGTGTTTCACGTGAAACAAAGCAGGAACGAAATCTACCGCGCGTCGGCCTCCTGCCCCACGGCCTCGCAGGCGAAGGGCGACGGCGGCGCCTCGACGCCGCGCCAGCGGCCGTAGGCCCAGGGGCGGTACCACGCCGCCCGCGCCGGCACGCGCTCGGGGACGAGGTCGATGCCGTGGGTGCCGAACGGCCCGCAGCGGCAGATCCGGGCGAAGCCCATCCAGCCGCCGGGCCAGAGCCCGTGCCGGGCGATGGCCGTGTCGGTGTACTCGGAGCAGCTCGGCCAGTGGCGGCACTGGCGGCCGATCAGGCCCGACAGCGTGAGCTGGTAGCCGCGGATCGCCCAGTGGGCGGCGCGCCGGACCATCCCGTCAGGCGGCCTGCCGCTTGGCGGCGATCTGGTCGAGGGCGTCCACCACCGCGTCGAAGGTCAGGAGCGTCGAGGCGTGGCGCGCCTTGAAGTCTCGCACCGGCTCGAGCACCGCGAGGTCCGACCACGCGCCGCCGGGCGCCGGGCCGTTCTCCTTGAGCATCGACCGCATGGCCGCGCGGACGCCGCGCAGCTCGTCCGCGCTGGCGCCGACCACGTGCCGGCCCATCAGCGACGAGGAGGCCTGTCCCAGGGCGCAGGCCCGGACCTCCTGGGCGAAATCCGCGACCCGGCCGTCCTCGCCCAGGACGAGGTCGACCGTCACGGTCGAGCCGCACAGGCGCGAATGGGCCGTGGCACTCGCGTCCGGGTTCTCGAGCCGGCCGAGCCGGGGGATGTCGGCGGCGAGTTCCAGGATACGGCGGTTGTAGATGTCGTCGAGCATCGGGTCCTCGGCCGGAGGCACACTTCCCATCGGAACTCTGCCGCGTGCATCGCGCATTGCGCGTTACCCCGCGAACGATGATATAGGCGCCATACGGCCGCTTCGCGAGGAGGCGGGCCGTCGACCAGGGTCGCGCCAACGGCCACGGTGGTTCCCACGGCCTTTCGTCCATCCCGGGGCGCCGGCTTGAAACCTTTTCGAGCCCGGGATCTTCCCTCGAACGCCCGACGCGATCCGACGATGTACGCCAAGCCCGACAGCACCCCGATGAAATCCCGCATAGCGCGGGCCGGAGATGCCATGGATGCCGCGCTCAAATCCTTGTCCTACCAGGGTGACGGCCAGGGTTTCGACCGGAACGGGGGCGACGGGCAAGGGCTGAACGGCATGCGCAATGACAATCGGCCGGTGGATGAGGGCCGTCCCGTCGAGGTGGCGCCCGAGCCGGCCTCCGCGACCCGCGTCCCGGACGGGATCGAGACCGGCCGCCCGAGCCGCGCCGAAGCCGAGGCCGCCGTGCGCACCCTCCTGCGCTGGGCCGGCGACGACCCGACCCGCGAGGGCCTGCTCGACACCCCGGCCCGGGTCACCAAGGCCTACGAGCAGCTGTTCGGCGGCTACGCGGTCGACGCCGAGAAGCTGCTGGAGCGCGTGTTCGAGGAGGTGGAGGGCTACTCGGACATCGTGCTGGTGCGCGACATCCCGTTCCACTCCCACTGCGAGCACCACATGGTGCCGTTCATGGGCCTTGCCCACATCGCCTATTACCCGACCCGGGGCGTGGTCGGCCTGTCGAAGCTCGCCCGCGTGGTCGACACCTTCGCCCGCCGCCTGCAGACGCAGGAGACCATGACCGCCCAGATCGCCGACGTGATCGAGAGCATCCTCAAGCCCCGCGGCGTCGCCGTGATGGTCGAGGCCGAGCATCTCTGCATGGCGATGCGCGGCGTCCAGAAGGCCGGCGTCTCGACCATCACCAGCCAGTTCCGCGGCGTCTTCAAGGACAACGCCAACGAGCAGGTCCGCTTCCTGACCCTGGTGCGCGGCGGCGCCAAGTAGCCCCGGGCGACGCCTCGACCATGACCGCGCGCGACACCGCCTTCGCTCCCCCCGGCACCCGGGCCGAGATCGAGGAGGGCACGGCCCTCACGCCCCAGTTCGACCGCGACGGCCTCGTCGCCTGCATCGCGGTGGACGCGCGGGACGGGCAGGTGCTGATGCTCGCCCACATGAACGCCGAGTCGCTGGCCCGCACCCTCGAGACCGGCGAGGCGTGGTACTGGTCGCGCTCGCGCCGGGAGCTCTGGCACAAGGGCGCGACCAGCGGCCAGATCCAGCGCGTCGTCGAGATGCGGGTCGACTGCGACCAGGACGCCCTGCTGATCCGCGTCGAGGTCGGCGGCGACGGCGGCTGCTGCCACACCGGCCGGCGCGACTGCTTCTACCGCAGCGTCGTCCGGGAGGCGGACGGCCGGGTCGTCCTGAAAGCCGCCGGGCGATGAACCGCCCTCTTGCCACGCGGTGGCAAGACGAGTCCGCCGACCCGCATTTCCCGCCCGGAACCGTCGAGCCGGTCCGTGCGCCGCCGAGCCCCGGCCCGCAGGTCGGGCTCGCCCTCGGGGGCGGCTCGGCACGGGGCTGGGCGCATATCGGGGTGATCCGCGCCCTGGATGAAGGCGGCATCACGCCGACCGTGGTGGCCGGCTGCTCCATCGGCGCCGTGGTCGGCGCCTGCTACGCGGCCGGGCGCCTCGACCGGCTCGAGGCCTTCGCCCGGGCGCTGACCCGGCGTCGGGTGGTGGGGCTCATCGACCCCCGCCTGCCGGGCTCAGGCCTGATCGCCGGCAACCGCCTGCGCCAACGCCTCGCCGCGGATCTCGGCGAGCGCCGCATCGAGACGCTGCCGATCCGCTTCGGCTGCGTCGCCACCGAGTACGGGACCGGCCACGAGGTCAGCCTGACCGAGGGCCCGGCGGTGGACGCGGTGCGCGCCTCCTACGCGATCCCCGGCCTGTTCCCGCCGGTGGCCCATGACGGCCGCGTGCTGATGGACGGGACCCTGGTCAACCCGGTGCCGGTGGCGCTCGCCCGGGCGCTCGGGGCCGACCTCGTCATCTGCGTGAACCTCAACGGCGACACCGGCGGACCGGTGGTGCGCGAGGCGCCGCACCCGGCCCCGCCGCGCCGGGGCTTCCTGCAGGTCGTGCGCGGGCGCCTGCCGGGCTTCGACCGGCCCGAGCCCGAGATCGCCGTGCCGGGCATCGCGCGGGTGGTGCTCGACGCGTTCAACACCACCCAGGACCGGATCTCGCGGGCCCGGCTGGAGCGCGACCCGCCGGACGTGGCCATCGGCCCGGATCTCGGGGCCTTCGGGCTGTTCGACTTCCACCGGGCCGCGGAGGGCATCGCCCTCGGGCACCGCGCCGCCCGCGCCGCCCTGCCCCGGATCCGGGCCGTGCTGGAGGGCGCGGCCGCGCGGGCCTGAGGGATCCGGGCGCGCTCCGTCCGGAGGGGGCCGTCATCCGGCTGTCGTGGCCGCCTGCGATGGGCGCCCGTGCATGCTGGAGGACCTCCAATGTATACGAGTCGCCGTCAGATCCTGCTGTCCGGAGGCGCCGGCCTCGTCGGGCTGGCCACGGGCCTCGGACGGCCCGGCCTGAGCCGCGCCGCCGACCGGCCGCTCCTGACCCACGGCCTCCAGTCGGGCGACGTCGGCACCGACTCGGCGGTGGTCTGGGCCCGGTCCGACCGGCCGGCCCGGGCGATCGTCGAGTGGGCGACCACCGAGAGCTTCGCCGACATCCGCGGCGGCGTCTTCGCCGACGCCCTGCCGGAGACCGACGGCACCGTGAAGGTGGCACTGACCGGGCTGCCGGCCGGCCAGGACGTGTTCTACCGGGTCCGCCTGGAGGACGTCGCCGCGCCGACCATCGTCGGGCCGGCCCAGGTCGGGCGGTTCCGGACCGCGCCGGCGGACCGGCGCTCGGTGTCGTTCTGCTGGTCGGGCGACACGGCGGGCCAGGGCTGGGGCATCGACGAGGCCCGCGGCGGCATGACGATCTACTCCGCCATCCTGAAGAACCGACCGGACTTCTTCATCCATTCCGGCGACACGATCTACGCCGACGGGCCGATCCAGTCCGAGGTGAAGCTCCCCGACGGCAGCCTGTGGCGCAACCGGGTGACCGAGGAGGTGGCCAAGCCGGCCGAGACGCTCGCGGAGTTCCGGGGCCGGCACAAGTACAACCTCACCGACCGGAACGTCCTGGCGATGAACGCCGCCGTGCCGATCCTGGCCCAGTGGGACGACCACGAGGTCACCAACAACTGGTGGCCGGGGGAGCCGCTGACCCGGGCCGAGCACCTGAAGAAGAAGTACGCCGACCCGAACGTGCTGGCGCTGCAGCTGCGGGCGGCGAAGGCCTTCCACGAGTACATGCCGATGCGCTTCGAGCCGTCGGAGCCCGGCCGGGTCTACCGCAAGATCGGCTACGGCCCGCTGGTCGACGTGTTCATGCTCGACATGCGCTCCTACCGGGGCCCGAACGGCGAGAACCGGCAGACGGAATACGGGCCCGAGTCCTACTTCCTCGGGCCGCAGCAGATCGCGTGGCTGAAGCGGGCGCTGCTCGAGTCCCGCGCCACCTGGAAGGTGATCGCCGCCGACATGCCGCTCGGCCTCGTTGTGACCTACGACACCGACCGCAATTTCGGCTCGGAGGCGGTGGCGCAGGGCGACGGACCGCCGCTGGGGCGCGAGCTGGAGATCGCCGACCTGCTGCGCTTCATCAAGAGCGCGGGGATCCGCAACACGGTCTGGCTCACGGCCGACGTGCACTACACGGCCGCCCACTACTACGACCCCGACAAGGCGCAGTTCCAGGATTTCGAGCCGTTCTGGGAGTTCGTCTCCGGGCCGCTGCACGCCGGCACCTTCGGGCCGAACGCGCTGGACAACACCTTCGGGCCGCAGCTGCGCTACGTGAAGGCGCCCGACAAGGGCCAGGTGAACCTGTCGCCGGCCGCCGGCTACCAGTTCTTCGGCCACGTGGCGGTGGACGGCGCCACCGAGCAGATGACGGTGACCCTCAAGGACGCGGCCGACACCGACCTCTGGCACGTCACGCTCGATCCCGTGAAGGCGTGAGGCGGACCGCGGGCGGTACGGGCTCGCGATGTCGGCCTGCTCGCCCGTCGACGAAGGGGCGCGGGTCCCCTCTCCCGCACGGGAGAGGGAGCGCGTCGCGCCCCGGCGGCCTGCCCTGAACCGGCGCGTCCCGGGGGCGGAGGGCGAGAGAAACGCGCGGTGCCGGCGCCCCTACGCCATCGTGATGTAGTCGCGCAGGGCCTGGTGCTCGGCCTCGACGGTGGCGATCTTGCGCGCCACCACGTCGCCGATCGAGACCAGGCCGATCAGCCGCCCGTCCTCGCAGACCGGCACGTGGCGGAAGCGCCCGTCGGTCATGAGGGTCATGACCTCCTCGATCGTGGTGGTCCGGCCGCAGGTGGTGACCGCGGTGGTCATGTGGGCCGAGACCGGCGCGTCGAAGGCCGAGCCCCCGTGCCGGGCGAGCGCCCGCATGATGTCCCGCTCGGAGATGATGCCCGCCACCGTCCCGTCGGCCTGGGCGACCACGAGGGCGCCGATCCGCTTGTCGGCGAGGATCTGGATCACCTCATCGAGGGTCTTGTCGGGGCTCACGGTGACGACGGAGCTGCCCTTCTCGGCGAGGATGCGTGCGACGGTCATGGCTCTCTCCCTATGTGACGCGGCCGGTGCGCCGTCAGCCCGCGGCGCCCTGATGGCGTTCTCGGCCGGGTTGGCCCGGCTCGTTCACATTGTGGCGAGTGTGTGATCGATCCGGCCGGATGGCAAGGTGCCGGGCGTCGATGGCAGGGACTCAGTGCCGACGCGGCTCCCGGGGATCCACCAGGGGGAACAGGAAGAAGCCCGCGATGAAGCCGCCGAGATGGGCGTCCCAGGCGATGGCGGCGTTCTCGCCGACGAGCGGCACGCTGACGAGGCCGAAGAGCAGGTTGGTCAGGAGCCAGATCACCAGGAACGACACCGCGGTCCGGTTGCGCAGCAGCTCCGGGATCGTCTCGGCGGGACGGGGCGGCGGCACCTGCCAGGCCGGCGCGCCGTAGCCCGAGACCGGCGGCTGGAACACGAAGCGCGCGGCGGCGGCCATCAGGGCCGAGATCCCCGCCGAGGCGCCGACCAGCGGCCCCGCGCTCAGCGGATCGATCAGGATGTGGAGAAGTCCGCCGGCCGCCGTGCCGGCCAGCGCGAGCACGCACCAGCGCACGGCGCCGCAGCGGCGCGCCACCGGGGCGCCGAAGGCCGCGAGCCAGACGCTGTTGAAGATCACGTGCATCCACGAGCCGTGCAGCAGCCCGTAGGTGACGAGCGTCCAGGGCTGGAGGGCGTGCTCGCCCACGATGTAGCGGGCGAAGGCCTCGCGGGCCGCCTCCAGGCCGGGATCGCCCGGATCGGCGGCGGCGCGGATCACCTCGGAGGCCCGGCCGGGATCGAACCAGAGGGTCCAGCGCGCCGGGACCAGCGCGAGGTCGAGGACGAGGCGGATGTCCCAGGTGTCCGGCAGCAGGAACTCGCGCACCGCCTGGATCGCCAGGAGCAGCCCGATCGACGCGGTGACGATGCCCGGCATGTTGAACACGGGCACGCGGCTCTGCCGCGGGAAATCGGGGGAGGCGTCCATCGGCGCACCATGTCGGGGCGCGGCGCGATCGGGCAAGCCCCGGCGACGTATTGAAGCTCGCAAATACCGGTCGGATCGCGGTCCGTATCGCGCACCGCCCCGTCTTCACTCCGGATCCGTCCCGGACGGCCGCGGCGCGCCCGGCGGGGTGCGACGATTGTGTCGCCGGCCACGACGCGCTACCCCCCGCCCCGCGCGGCGCCGGCGGGACCGGCGGCGCGCGGGTGCGGGAGCCGGCACGGCCCGTGCGCCCGGACGCGGTGAACGCCCGGATCGGCCGGTCACACCCCCGCGGATGTGCCAGAATGATCCGGGGATGAACCACAGGCGTTGAGAATCGGGACACCGATGAAGCATCCCACCAGCCGCATGCTCCACGCCTACTGGGAGCGCCTGCGCGGAGAACGGGCCGCGCCGGAACGCGCCGAGATCGAGCCGGGCGAGATCCGGCACCTCCTCGCCGACAGCCTGATCCTGGAACTCGACATGCCGAGCCGCTCCGCGAGCATCCGGCTCGCGGGGACCCGGGTCTGCGCCCTGTACGGCCGCGAGCTGAAGGGCGAGCCCTTCGCCAAGCTGTGGGGCTCCCGGGCGACGGATCCCTGGCGGATCGTCGAGATCGTGGCCAGCGACACGCTGGGCGTCGTCGCGGGCCTGCGCGGCACCAACGCGGCCGGCGAGGCGGCGGATCTCGAACTCCTGCTCCTGCCCCTGCGCCACCGCGGCCGGACGCAGGTCCGCGCCCTCGGCACCCTGAGCCTCGACGGCGCGCCGCACTGGCTCGGCCTGCGCCCGCTGGTGGAGGCGGAGACCACCTCCCTGCGCATCCTGCCCAGCCGCCGGACCGAGCCGGTCCCGCCCGCCCGCACCGCCGTGCGCACGAGCGCGGGCTACCCCGGGCCGGTGCGCCACGGCCACCTCCTCGTCCACGCCGGCGGGCGCGCCTGAGAACCGTATTCGTCCAAGGTTACGCCCGGTCCGGGACGGCCAGTTCGATCGAATCGGCGCGTGCACCCGAGGAAAGCTTCGGCGCACAAGTCGATCGCGCACGACGCGGCAGGGCTCGACAATGGATGTTTCTACAAGGCAGATCGATCCCGAAGCAGGAAAAAAGGGTTTCGTAACTGTCCGTGCCTAGTCTGCACCGGCCATTCTCCGGCGCAGGACCAATCTCGGAATGATCGCGGTCGAGGCCACCGCTGGAACTGATCTGCGCGGCCTCGCCGCCGAGCCGGCGCGCGGTGCCGCCGACCAGCGCCGCCACCAGCGCGTGCGGGTCGCCGTGCTCGGCCGCTACATGCTGGCCGATCGCCGGGAATATCCCTGCCAGACCGTGGACATGTCGCCGGGCGGCGTGCGGCTGACCTGCGCGGTCAAGGGCGCGGTCGGCGAGCGCGTGGTGCTCTACCTGGAGCATATCGGCCGCATCGAGGGCGTCGTCGCGCGCACCTGCCCGGACGGGTTCGCGGTCCAGCTCAACGCCACGTCGCGCAAGCGGGACAAGCTCGCCTCCCAGCTCACCTGGCTGGCGAACCGGGAGATGCTGGGGCTGCCGGAGGGACGCTCGCACGAGCGCCTCGTGCCGACCAACACGGCGGTGGTCCTGCGCGTCGAGGGCGGCCGCGAGATCCGGGCGCGCCTCATCGACATCTCGATGTCGGGCGTGGCGATCTCCTGCCCGGTGCCGCTGCCCCTCGGCGCCGCCGTCACGGTGGGCAGCACGCCGGGCCGGCTGGTGCGCTACTTCGAGGGCGGCTTCGGCGTGCAGTTCCTGCTGCCGCTCTCCCCAGACCGCTTCCACGCCGGGATGACGCTCTGACGCGCGTGCGGCCGGACCGGCCGGCGGTCAGATCTTCTTGGCGAGCTGCGCGGCGACCTCGTCGGCCGGCCGGGTCAGGTCGAGGGCGCCGAGGAAGCGGTTCTGCGCGTCCATGATGTACACCAGGGCGGTGTGCTCCATCGTGTAGTCGCCGTCCTTGGCGGGCACCTTGCGGGCATAGGCCCGGTACGCCTTTTCGGTGGCGGTGACCTGCTCGGGCGAGCCGGTGAGGCCGGTGATGCGCGGGTCGAAGCTCGACAGGTAGGTCTTGAGGCTCGCCGGATCGTCCCGCTCGGGATCCACCGTGACGAAGGCGACCCGCATCGTCTTGCCCTTCGACCCCAGGGCGGCGAGCACGTCGGAGATCTGCTGCAGGGTGGTCGGGCAGACGTCCGGGCAGTGGGTGAAGCCGAAGAACACGAGGTGCGTCGCGCCGGCGAAGTCGCGCTCGGTGACGGTGCGCCCGTCCTGGTTCACCAGCGTGAACGGGCCGCCGACGCTCGGCACGCCCACCGGTGCCTTGTCGGGCAGGAACGCGAACACCGCCGCCCCGGTCAGGCCGATGAGGCCGAGGCAGAAGGCGAGGAGCGGGACGAGGGCGCGGCGCATGGGACGGGTTCCGACCTCCGGGGAGGCCGGCACAGCACACAACGGCGCGCGGAGGCAAGCCGGCGCGGTGCCGCCGGCCGACCGATCGGCGCCGCGCCGGCGCGACCGCTACGGCTTCGAGGCCGGCTCCCCCGCGGAGCTCGCCGGGGCGGCGCCCTTCGGCGGCTCCTTGCCGAGATAGACGTATTCCGGCGCCGCCCGGAGCTGGTCCTTGGTCGTGTCGATCCGCGCCTGGAGGGTCTTGCCGTCGGTGCGGTCGAGCTTGAGCACGGACGGGTCGACCGCGACGTATTTCGAGCCGATCCCCAGGAAGCCGCCGACCCCGATGATCCAGGCCTTCACGGCCCCCTTCTGGTCGAGGACGAAGTCGGCGATCTGCCCGATGGTCTCGTTGGCGCCGTTGACGACGCTGGAGCCGATCAGCTTGCTGGCGACCATGTCGTCGGGGGCCTGGGCCACGAAGGTCGGGCGCAGGCTGTCGGCCATGGTGGCGGGCTGGCCGGGGACCGGGGTCGCGGCGGCGCCGCCGTCCGGCTTGGCGCCGTCCGATCTGGCGCCGTCGGTCTGCGCCGAAGCGGTGGCGAGGCCGGCCAGCAGGAGGGCCGAGGCGAGGAGCGGGGTGCGCATCGGAGCAGGTCTTTCAGACGGGGGCCGCACAGGGGGGTCGCGCCGCCTCAAGGTTCTGGCGGGGCTTAAGTTCCGCGCGGTCTCGGCCCCGGCGGGGGCCGGCCCGGCGGTTTGCCGGCTGCGCGTCGGCGCCGGGGGCCTTTGACGGCGGGGCCTTCCGCCCCGCACAAGGCCGGCGCCATGCTCCGCCTCGCCCTCTACCAGCCCGATATCCCGCAGAACACCGGCACGATGCTGCGCATGGCCGCCTGCCTCGGGCTGGCGGTGGAGATCGTGGAACCCGCGGGCTTCGACGTCTCGGACCGCCACCTGCGCCGCTCGGGCCTGGACTACCTCGACCACGTGGCGATCACCCGGCACCGCTCCTTCGCGGCCTTCGCGGCGTGGCGGGCCGAGGCCGGGATCCGGCTCGTCCTCGCCACCACGGCGGGCGCCGTGCCCTACACGGACTTCGCCTTCCGCCCGGACGATTGCCTGATGGTCGGGCGCGAATCCGCCGGCGTGCCCGAGGCGGTGCACGCGGCCGCCGACGCCCGGATCGTGGTGCCGATCCGGGCGGGCCTGCGCTCGCTCAATGTCGCGGTCGCGGCCGCGATGATCGCCGGCGAGGCCCTGCGGCAGGTGTCCGGGACGGCCCGACCAGATCTCTAGGATCGTGACGCCTCTCGGGTCGGCCGCCGTCTTCGCGAGCGGAGCGAAGCGATCCAGGCAGCGCCACGCTCGGCCGATGTCCCGCTGCACTGGGTTGCTTCGCCGCGCTCGCGAGGACGGGATCGGCAACGGATCGCGTCCGGCTCGCTTGGTACAACGGGACTCATCCTCACCCCGCGAGACGCGCCGCCGCATGGACGACACCGCCTTCACGCCCTCCCGGCGCCACGCCGATCTGGGCCCCGCCTTCTTCGATCCGGTGACGCCGGCCCGGTTCCCGCGGACGATCCTGCGCTACCGCAACCAGACTTGGGCGAAGCGGGTCGGACTGGGCGGCCTGTCCGAGGCGGCGTGGATCGCCCATTTCGGCCGGTTCGAGCCCCTGCCGGGCAGCTTCGAGACGCCGCTGGCCCTGCGCTACCACGGCCATCAGTTCCGCGCCTACAATCCGGACCTCGGCGACGGGCGCGGCTTCCTGTTCGCGCAGCTGCACGACCGCCTGGACGGGCGCCTCCTCGACCTCGGCACCAAGGGCAGCGGCACGACGCCCTGGTCGCGCGGCGCCGACGGGCGGCTCACCCTCAAGGGCGGCGTGCGCGAGGTGCTGGCCACCGCCCTCCTGGAGGCGCAGGGCGTCTACACCTCGAAGAGCTTCAGCCTGATCGAGACCGGCGAGGACCTCGTGCGCGGCGACGAGCCCTCGCCGGCACGCGCCTCGGTGCTGGTGCGCCTGTCCCACGGCCACATCCGCATCGGCAGCTTCCAGCGCTTCCTGGCGCTCGGCGAGCCGGACAACATCGCCCGGCTCCTCGACCACACGGTCGCGACCCACCGGCCGGAGCTCTGGCGCGACGGCGTCGAGGATCGCGCCGTCGCCTTCCTGGAGGACGTGGTCGCCCGGGTAGCCCGGATGGGCGCGCAGTGGGCGGCGGCCGGCTTCGTCCACGGGGTCCTCAACAGCGACAACATCAACGTCACCGGCGAGAGCTTCGATTACGGGCCCTGGCGCTTCCTGCCGCATTACGATCCGGACTTCACGGCCGCCTACTTCGACGAGACCGGGCTCTACAGCTTCGGCCGCCAGCCGGAGGCGCTGTTCTGGAACCTCGCCCGGCTCGCCGACTGCCTGCTGGTGCTGGCGCCCCAGGCGCGCTTGGAAGCGGCGCTCTCCGGGTTCGCGCCGGCCCTGCAGGAGGCGTTCGCCGAGACCCTGTTCCGCCGGCTCGGCCTCGCCCCGGCGCCGCGGCCGGAGACCGACCGGCTGGTCTCGGCGGTCTGGCGGTTCCTCGCGGAGACGCGGGCGCCCTTCGAGCGGTTCTTCTTCGACTGGTACGGCGGCCTCGCGAGCGCGACCCGCGCGCAGGCCGGGCCGTCCGCCGGCCACTACGCGCACGAGGCCTTCGCGCCGGTGCGGGCCGCGCTGGAGCCGCTCGCGCCCGCCCCGGGCGCGCGGCTCGACCATCCCTACTTCGCGGAGGCGCCCTGCACGCTCCTGATCGACGAGGTGGAGACGCTGTGGGCGCCGATCGCCGCGGCGGATGACTGGTCCCTGTTCGAGGCCAAGCTCGCGGGGGTCGCCCGGATGGCCGAGGCCTGCGGCACGGCGCCCGCCTCGGTCTGAGCGGCCTCCTCCTCGGCGAGCCGTCGGCGCTCCTCGGCGTAGCCCCCCGCGATGGCGAGATCGACCAAGCGCCGGGTCAGCCGGAAGGCCAGCCAGAACAGGGCGAGGCAGAGAAGCGTCGCGGCGGCGGCCTTGAGCGGGTCCACGGGGTTCCTCCGGTGATGTCTCCTCGGGCGGAGCGGCCCTCTTAGTGCCGAGGCGGGCCGCGGGGCAATTGGACTTCGTGCCGAGATCGAGCCCGCGGCGCGTCGTCCCGGGCTCGCCGCGCGGTGCCGGACCGGATACCCGGCCGGAACATGCTATGGCGGCCGGCAGCCGGATCCCGATATCCGGCGCTGAAGATCCCTCGATCAGGCGGATACCCGTGCGCGAGACCTTCCACATCGAAGTCCTCGGACCGGAGCCGGACGAGATCCAGACGCGGATCTCCGTGCGGGTCGGCAGCCTGGAGAGCGCGCAGGAGCGGGCCCTGCGGCTGTTCGCCCGCGCCCGGGTGCCGCAGCGCTCGGGCGAGCCGGCCGAGGCGGTCCGGGTGATCGACGGCGCCGGCCGCGAGGTGTTCTATCGGACGCGCTTCGACGCGGGGGATTGAGGCGCGAGGACACCGCCGATGCGCACAGCCCTGATCCTGCCGGTCCTCGTCCTCGCGGCCGGCGCGCTGTTCCTGCGCAGCTACACCCTGCCGCCGGCCCCGGACCGCCGGGGCGGGACCACGCTCCTGCTGACCTGGCCGAACCGCCCGGCCTTCGGCAGCCCCCGGGCCGACTGCCTCGCCGGGCCGCCCGACGAGCCGGTCCTGCCCTGCCTCATCGCCTCCGTCGCCCGGGCGCGGGACGACGGGTACACGCTGCTGCAGCTGCCGTTCTGCGCGACCTGCTACGACCTGTCCGGGCGGATCGCCGTCACGGGCCGCGACGCGGCGGCGACGCGGGCGCGGCTGGAGCAGATCGCCCGCTTCGGATGGTGACACGCGCCCGGGCAACGCGCTCCCGGGCCCGCTCCAGGGTCCGGGCCACCGGGAACAGCGGATCGCGGCCCGCCTCCACCAGCAGATGGGCGATCGGCCGGCGCGCGGTCCAGAAGGTGGTGCCGAGGGCGAAGTCCGGCGGCGCGCAGGAATCGATCCGGTCGATCGGCCAGTCGCCCCCGGCCACCGCCTCGGTCAGCCGGTGGACGAGCTGGACGCCCGGCGCGGTCTCCGGCCGCGTCTCGTCGTTGGCGATCTTCAGCACCCAGGCCTCCCGGCCGGTGACCGGCAGGATCAGGGAGGCCAGGAGCCGGTCGCCCCGGCGCAGGCGCGCGATCCGCACGCCGTCCGCGGCCCCGCGATCGGCCCCGAGATCGGCACTGAGATCGGCACTGAGATCGGCCAGGGCGGCGCGCAGGAAGGCGATCTCCGCCGGCCGCTGCGCCAGGCTCGTGCCGGCCTGACCCTTCCAGCCGGCGGCCTCCAGGGCGACGTGGGCGTCGAGGGCGGGGCCGAGGGATTCGGGCGCGGCGAGGATCTCGAAGGTCACGGGCCCCGCCGCCTCCAGGCGCGCGCGGGCGCGGCGGAGCTTGCGGCGGCGCTGCCCGGAGAGGTGCCCGAGATAGGAGGCCCGCGCCTCCGGCCCGCGGCCGGTCAGGTCGAGCAGGCCGCGGTCGTGCGGCCAGTACGCGGCGCGGCGCCCGCCACACGCCGTCAGGAGTTCAGGCAGGGGGCCGTCGGTCGGAGCGTTCGGCAGGAGGAGACGCGGCGGCAGGCCGAGGGCGCCCGGCGCGGCGAGCAGCCCCGCCAGGGCGGCCTCCGGGGCGGCGCCGTCGAGGAGCGGCGCCCCGAACGGGGCGTAGCCGTGGGTCCAGCCCACGAGCAGCGGCAGCGGCACGCCCCAGCGGCGGCGCGACGGCCGGAACGGCCAGGCGGCGAGGAGCCGGGCCCCGGGCGCCTCGGGGGGCCGATCGGCGACGAGGAGGAGCCGGACGCCCGCCCCGAAGGCGTCGCGGGCCGCCAGGGCGTAGCCCGCCTCGTAGAACGGGTTGCGCATCAGGCTCGCCCGACCCAGGGCCCGCCAGGCCGGGACCCAGGGCGCCGCCCCGTCGAGGGGCCGGACCGCCGCCACGAGCCCGCCGGGAAGCGCGGCCGTGTCCGATGGGGTGTCCGACGCGGGGCCTGTCATCGCGGGACCGTCAGGCCGCGAGACGGTGACGGATCGCGCCGGCGAAGCCGAGCACGTCGTAGCGCCACGCCGTCACCCCGGCGGCGGCGGTGAGCAGGACGAGGCGCAGGGCCTGTCCCGGCGGCATCAGCCCGCCGGGGACCAGGGCGATGCCGGCATTCACCGCGCCGCAGGCCAGCGCGATCCCGGCGATGCCGGCCATGTCGGCGAGCGGCAGCGGCATCGTCGTGCCGGTCCGGCGGGCGCCGAGCACCAGCACGAGGCAGGCCGCGCTCTGGCCGCCCGCGAAGGCGAGGGCCGCCCCGGCGGCGCCGAAGCGCGGGATCAGTAGGAGCGACAGCGCGGCGACGGTGGCGAGGGTCGCGAACGCGGCGGCCGCCTCCAGGCCGCTGGAGCGGGCGAAGTAGATCACCTGCCCGAAATAGTAGGCGCGGAACATCATCAGGATGCTCGCCAGGATCAGCACCGGGGCGAGCTCCCGCGCCTCGGCCCGGTAGTCGGGTCCGAGCAGCACCGCCACGACCAGATCGTCGAAGCACAGGAAGAACACGGCCCCGAAGGCCGCGATCAGCGTCATGGCCCGTGCGGCGTCGCGCAGCACCCCGGAGGCCGCCGCCATCCCGCCCACCCGCGCCTCGCGCTTGGCGATCGAGATCAGCGACAGGGCGATCGCCTCGCCGAACACGATGAAGCTCTGCTTCAGGAAGTCGGCCAGGGCGCCGTAGGCGCCGAGCCCCGCCGGCCCCACCGTCTTGGCGATGATCAGCCGGTCGAGGCTCTGGGCGAGCGCCGCCGTCCCGAAGGAGAGGACGAGCGGCCAGCCGTAGGCGAACAGCCGCAGCGCCTCCGCGCGGCTGCCGCGGCCGGGCATCATCGGGGCGATCGTGGCCGCGGCCGGCAGGGAGGCCAGGGCGTTCGCGGCCGCCACCGCGAAGGCGAGGTGCAGGGGATCCTGCGAGAGGTGCAGCGCCAGGCTGCCGAGGGCCAGGATCAGGACGGCGCGGCTCATCACCGAGGCCGCCACCGCCCCGGCCCGCAGGCGGGTGCGGGCGATCTCGGTGGAGCCCTCGAACAGGGTGGTCCCGAAGGCCAGCGCCAGGATCGCGGCCGCCATCCGCGCCGGCATCAGGCCGAGGGCGGCGGCGAGCGCGCTGCCGAGCCCGGCGAGGAGCAGCGTGCCGCCCAGGATCCGCACCACGGTGCCGACCTGCGCGGGCTCGCGCGCCTCGTCGTAGAGGGCGAAGAACGCGAATTTCGGCCACTGGCAGGTCGCCCCGTAGAGCACCAGCGCCCAGGACAGGACGTACAGGTAGGTGCCGTAGCTCTCCACCGGCGCGAGCCGCGTGAACACCGCCACGGAGGCCATGTTCAGGGCGGCCGCGAAGCCCCGCGAGCCGACATAGATCAGGCTGTGCCGGGCGATCATGTCCTAGAACCGGTCAGACGCACCACGACCTCGCACCACGCTGGGACAGACCGGCCCGTGGCGGGAGGTAACGCAGGGACGGCGCGCATGACAGCCCGGGCTCTGCAGGCGGCGTGCCGCCGGCCCCGGCCCTCAGCCCTCGCCCCGCGGGCGGATCAGCGACGTGCCAGTCATCTCGGCCGGCTGGTCCAGTCCCATCAGGTCGAGGAGCGTCGGCGCCACGTCGGCCAGCCGCCCGTCGGCCAGGGTCACGCCGTCGACGCCGACGAGCGCGGCGGGCACCGGGTTGAGGGTGTGGGCGGTGTGCGGCTCGCCGGTCTCGGGATCGCGCATCATCTCGCAATTGCCGTGGTCAGCGGTCACCAGCAGCGCCCCGCCCTGGGCCGTCACCGCCTCGACCACACGGCCGAGGCAGGTGTCGACGGTCTCCACCGCCTTCACGGCGGCGGCGAGGCTGCCGGTGTGGCCGACCATGTCGGGGTTGGCGAAGTTCAGGATGATGAGGTCGTAGCGCCCGGAGCCGATCGCCTCCACGGCGCGGTCGGTGAGTTCGGGCGCCGACATCTCCGGCTGCAGGTCGTAGGTCGCGACCTTCGGCGAGGGCACGAGGATCGCGTCCTGCCCCGCGAAGGGCTCCTCGCGGCCGCCGTTCATGAAGTAGGTGACGTGCGGGTACTTCTCGGTCTCGGCCATGCGCAGCTGCGCGCGCCCGGCCCGGGCCACGGTCTCGCCGAGGCCGTTGGGCAGGTCGAGGGCCCCGAACAGGGTCTCGGCGAAGGCGTCGATCTCGACGCTGTACTGGACGATCCCCAGGGCGGCGGCGAACCGGACCGTGCGCGCGCGCTCGAAGCCCGCGAAGGCCGGGTCGAGCAGCGCCTCCAGGATCTGCCGGGTCCGGTCGGCGCGGAAGTTGAAGCTCAGGATGCCGTCGCCGTCCCGCATGCCGGCGTAGTCGCCGATGATCGCGGGCCGCATGAACTCGTCGGACACGTCCTGCGCGTAGGACGCGGCGACCGCCTGCCCGGCCCGCTCGAACCGGGTCCCGCGCGCCTCCGTGAGGGCGTCGTAGGCCGTCTGGACGCGCTCCCAGCGCCGGTCGCGGTCCATGCCGAAGTAGCGGCCGCACAGCGTCGCGATGCGGGCGCCCTTCGGGAGGGCGGCCGCGACGTCGGCGATGCAGGTGGCGGCCGAGCGGGGCGGCATGTCGCGCCCGTCGGTGAAGCCGTGGAGCCGGACCGGGATGCCGGCCGTCGTCAGCGCGCGCGCCAGCGCGACGGCGTGGTCCTGGTGCGCGTGGACGCCGCCGGGCGAGAGCAGGCCGACGAGGTGGCAGGTCCCCCCCGACGCGCGCAGCGCCTCGATGAACCGGACCAGAGCCGGGTTCCGGGCGAGGGAGCCGTCGGCGACCGCCGCGTCGATCCGCGGCAGGTCCTGCAGGACGACGCGGCCCGCGCCGATGTTGAGGTGGCCGACCTCGGAATTGCCCATCTGCCCCTTGGGCAGGCCGACATCGGCGCCGAAGGTCGTCAGCCGCGACCGGGGGCGCTCCCGCATCAGACCGTCGAAGACCGGCGTCCTGGCCTGGTGGACGGCGTTGTCGGCCACCGCGTCCCGCAGACCCCAGCCGTCGAGGATCACGAGCATCACGGGACGCGGGGTACTGTCGGGCACGGTCACAACTCTCCTGGGCTGCCGCGCGCGGCGCGCGGCCGGTCTCCGGGCCCTGACGCGGCCGGATCGTTGCGCGTGTCGATAATCGCCTTGGTCGCGCGAGACCACCGCCCCGAAGGGCCAATGGGCGACGGATGCGAGAGAGCGTCGGGCTTCTGACATGCCCCGGCCGCGCTCCGCACATGGCGGGGCGCGGCTGGCGGGGCGCGGCCGGAAAGGCGCGGCCGACGGGGACTCAGGCGGTCAGTTGACGCGCGCCGCGTCGGATCCCGGCGGGAGGCCGAGCAGGCGGCGCTTCCTTCGCAGGGCGGCCCGGAGCAGCGTCCGCCGGTAGCCCGGATAGGACAGGAACCCCGCCGCCCAGGACAGGTGCATGGTCACGGCCGCCGGGCCGCTCATGACCAGGACGGGTTCCCGCGCCTTCAGCGCGAGGGCGAGGCCGCTCAGGACGCAGCCGCCGGCATAGAGCAGCAGCGGGATCAGCAGGGCGGGCATCAGGGCCGCCAGCGGCAGGGCCGCGACGGCGTAGAGCAGGACCAGGGCCGGAAGGATCTGGCGGGCGCGCGGCAGGCTGGCGTGCTTCTCGAGGGTCCGCGCGCAGCCGCGCCCGTAGTGGAGGTACTGCCGGGCGAGGCTGCGGAGGCAGGCGCGCGGGAAGTACGTGATGGCGAGCTCGGCGGCGAGGTAGATCCGCCCGCCCGCCGCGCAGAGCCGCCGGTCGAGTTCGGCATCCTCGTTGTGGGTGAAGGTCTCGTCGTAGCCGCCGACCCGCAGGAACTCGCGCCGGTCGAAGGCCGCGTGGTGGCCGTGGGCGACGTAGCCCGAGATGCCGCCCTGCCGGTGGGCCGAGCCGCCGTTGCCGAGGCGGCTGTTCTGCGCCGCCGCGATCGCCCTCTGCAGCGGCGTGACCCCAACGGTCCGGAGCGGAACGACCACAGAGACGGCCTGGCGCAGGCGCATCGTGCCGACGAGGTTCTGCACGAATCCCTTCGGATAGACGGCGTGGCAATCGGCGCGGACGAGGTAGGCGGAGGCGGGATGCGCGAGTCGCGCGGCGAGGTTGATCGCCGCCGCCTGGATGCGGCGCTCGTTGTGGACGAGCCGGATGCGGGGGTCGCGGGCGCTCAGGGCGGCGACGATCGCGCAGGTGTCGTCGCGACTGCCGCCGTCCAGCACCAGCAGCTCGCAGGCGATGGCGTCCCGGTCGGGCAGCACCGACGCGATGGCGTCGGCGATGTGCGCGGCCTCGTTCAGGGCCGGCATGGCGATCGTCACGAGCGGAGCGCCGGCGGCGCTCACGGGGTCCTGCATGGCGGTTCTCCCGAAACCTGGTCCCGGTCGCCGGCCGATGAGGGCCGGTCGTCCCGGACGGGGACCGACGCCGCGTGCGGCGCGCCCCCGAGGTCTCATTTGTCGTGATTGGCTACGATTACGGTCGTTGATCACAACCACCACTTCAGTCGGCCGGACCGATACGACGAAAGGTGTAATTCGGACCGCCGCACCGCGATGATAGCCCGTTCCGGCGGGACGACCGGGCGGCACGACTTCCGATTCGCACCGGATCCCCGAGCTCGACCACGGGCTCAGAGCGTCATGCGGGACCGCCTCGAATGATGAAATCTTTGGATGCGCTTGCCCTTGGCACGTCGGAACGCGGGCCGACCGAACAGCGGACCGACCCGTCGACGCTGCGGGTGACCGAGATCGCGCCCGACGACCGGATCGTCGCCTTCGACGCGGTCGGCCTCTGGCAGTATCGCGACCTGCTGCGCGTCCTGATCCTGCGGGACCTGAAGGTGCTCTACCGGCAGACCGCCATGGGCGCCTCCTGGGCGATCGCGCAGCCGCTCTTCACCGTCCTGATCTTCACGGTGATCTTCGGCCACTTCGCCAAGATCCCCACCGACGGCGCCCCCTACGCACTCTTCGCCGGCAGCGCGGTCGTCCTGTGGACGTACTTCTCCGAGGCGGTGCGGCGCAGCGCCAACGGCCTCGTGGCGGAGGCCGAGCTGATCCGGAAGATCTACTTCCCGCGGCTGGTCATCCCGCTGGCGACGGTGGTGTCGCCGATGGTCGACTTCGCCATCGCGCTCGGCGTGCTGCTGGCCCTGATGGCCTGGTACGGGGCGGTGCCGGACTGGCACCTCGTGCTGGCCGTCCCGACCCTGATCGTGACGGCGATGCTCGCCCTCGGCGTGAGTCTCTGGCTCGGGCCGATCAACGTCCGCTTCCGGGACATCAAGCACACGCTGCCGTTCGTGATCCAGATCTGGATGTACGCCTCGCCGATCGTCTACGCGTCGAGCATCGTGCCCGCCTCGGTGCGCTGGATCTACGCACTCAACCCGATGGTCGGCCTGATCGAGGCGTTCCGGTTCGCCATCCTGGGCGGCACGCCGCCCGACGCCTTCGCGGTCGCCGTCTCGGTCACGGCCGCCTTCGCCCTGCTCATCAGCGGACTGATCTTCTTCCAGCGCATGGAGCGCTCCTTCGCGGATGTAATCTGATGTCGATGGCAATCAGCGTTCAGGATATCGGCAAGCAGTACTGGCGCGCCCCCCGCGCCGCGCACCAGAACTCGCTGCGCGACGCGCTCAGCGAGGGCGTCCGCGGCCTGGTGACCCGCCGCGCGGCGGCGCGCCCGTCGCAGGAGAGCTTCTGGGCGCTGAAGGAGGTCAGCTTCGGCATCCGGCACGGCGAGAATGTCGGCATCATCGGCCTCAACGGCGCCGGCAAGAGCACGCTCCTCAAGCTCCTGTCGCGGATCGCCGCGCCGACCACCGGCCGGATCCGCCTCGAGGGCCGGGTCGGGGCCCTGCTCGAGGTCGGCACCGGTTTCCACCGGGAGCTGACCGGCCGCGAGAACATCTTCCTCTACGGCTCGATCCTCGGGATGGACCGTCGGGAGATCGCCGCGAAGTTCGACGCGATCGTCGCCTTCTCGGAGATCGGCGACTTCATCGACATGCCGGTGAAGCGCTATTCCAGCGGCATGTATGTCCGGCTGGCCTTCTCGGTCGCCGCGCATCTCGAGCCCGACATCCTGCTCCTCGACGAGGTGCTGGCGGTGGGCGACTACACCTTCCAGCGCAAGTGCATGGACTTCGCCCGGCGCCTCCAGGGCAAGGGTTCGACGATCCTGCTGGTCTCGCACAACATGTTCAGCATCAAGACCATGTGCGAGCGGGTGATCTACATCAAGGGCGGCCGCGTCGCCTACGACGGCCCCACCGACGAGGGCCTGACCCACTACGAGCGGGACAGCTACCTCGCCGACACCGCGTGGTTCCGCCCCGACACCGGCGACCTGCCAGTCCGGATCAGCGACGTGACGATCGCCGACGAATCCGGCGCGCCGCGGACGCTGTTCCGCCACGGCGAGCGGATGCGGATCCGGGCCCGCTACAGCGCCGCCGAGCCGATCGCCGACCCGCACGTCCTGTTCTCGATCACCCGGTCCGACGAGCTGCTCTGCTGCAATTTCAGCACCCAGGCGGACGGCGCCGGCCTGACCACCCTCTCGGGCGAGGGCGAGGTGGAGTTGCTGACGCCGCCGCTGACCCTGACCGCCGACACCTACACGGTCTCAATGGTGGTCCGGCAGCGCGGCTTCGAGCGGCTCCTCGCGGCCAAGATCGGCGGCCGCTTCCACATCGAGCACCCCGTCTTCGCGCCGGACGTCTTCGGCGTGTTCCACGAGGCGGGGACCTGGACAACGAACGGCGCCGCGTCGCAGCGCTGAGGCCCGGAGGGCGTGATGGTCAAAGGCGCGTTTGAACCCGTCCGTGACGGCGAAGGGGAAACCGCGGGCGGGACGGCGTCCCGCGCCGGGCGGATCCGGTCGAACTTCGCGGCCTTCGATGCCCGGGTGCGGCACGCGGAGCGTCTCGCGGCGGCCGGCGACCATGCCGGCGCGGCCGTCGAGACCGCCATCGCGGCGACCCTGGCGGCGCACCGGCACTGCGGCGTGTTCGCGAGCCCGCGCCTCGAACGGTTGATGACCGGGATCGGCCGGACCCTCGACGGCGGCGGGCCGGACGGCGCGCGGGCCGACGGGGCTCCGTACCGGCGCGTCCTCCACGTCTGCACGCAGCTCGCCCCGGTGGGCGGCCTCACCAAGATGCTCGCGCTCTGGATCGGCGCCGACCGCAACCGGGTCAACGGCGTCGCCCTGACCCAGCATCGCGGCCCGGTCGACGGGCGGATCACCGCCGCGGTGCGCGAGAGCGGCGGCGGGATCCACCACCTGAACCACCACAAGGGCGACAAGCTCGCCTGGGCGCGGGAGCTGCGCCAGATCGCGCGCGGCTACGACGTCGTCGTCCTGCACATCCACTGCGAGGACGTGGTCCCGCTGATCGCCTTCGCGGATCCGGCGAAGAGCCCACCGGTCCTGCTCCTCAACCACGCCGACCACCTGTTCTGGATCGGGACGCGGATCAGCCACGCGGTGATCAACCTGCGCGAGGCCGCGCGCCGGCTCGCCGTCACGCGGCGCGGCGTCGATCCGGCCCGCAGCCTCCTGCTGCCGACCCTGATCACCCTGCCCGAGCGCCAGCGCGCCCGCAGCGCGGCCAAGCAGGCCCTGGGCGTCCCGGAGGACAGCGTCCTCCTGGTCTCGGTGGCCCGGGGGGCCAAGTACCGCAACGTCGGGCCGGTCACCTACGCGGATCGCCACGTCGACCTGCTCGCGGCGCATCCGCAGGCCCGGCTCATCGTGGTCGGCCCCGGCGAGCGGGCCGACTGGGAACGGGCCCGGGCCGCCACCGGCGGGCGCATCACGGCCCATCCCGAGCTGTCGGACCCGCGGGTCTTCTTCGAGGCGGCCGACATCTACGTCGATTCCTACCCGTTCGTGTCGTCGACCTCGATGCTGGAGGCCGCCGCCTACGGGCTGCCGCTGGTGACACGGTTCGAGGCGCCCGCGGCGGCGGAGATCGTGGCGATCAACCATCCGGGGCTCGACGTCACGGCCCGGGTCGCCCACGACCAAGCCGCCTACGAGGCCCACCTCACGGCGCTCATCACCGACGCCGCGGCGCGGGACGCCGCGGGCGCCGAGAGCGCCGCCGCGGTCGCGGGCCTCTACGCGCCGGCCGCCTGGCTGGCGGGACTCGACGCGATCTACGCGCAGGCGCTGGCCCTGCCCCGCCTGCTCCCGGAGGCCGGCGCGCCCGGCCCGGCCGAGGCGCCCCATCTCGGCGAGCCCGACCTGCGCCACCAGGACATGTTCGGCTCGGACTTCCCCGTGTCGGAGATGACCAAGAACTACATCGGCATGCTGCCGCTGCGCCAGCGCGTCGCCTCCTGGCTGGCCCTGCGTCGCGCCGGCGACTTCTCCGGCCTCTGGGAGCCGGTGCGGCTTCTCCTCCCGGAATGGCTGGTCCGCAACGTGAAGGACCGGTTCGGCCCGATGCGGCTCCGGGCGCAGATCCCCGGCGCCTGAGGCCGCCCCCGGGCCCGGGTGGCCGCGGATCGGTCACGCCGGACGGCGCGCGCGTCGCGGGAGGCCCGGTTCGCCCGCCCGCGCCTCCACAGCCCTCACCGGTCTGCGTAACGCAGGTCCGCGCGCCGCCGCAGGGGCGGCGCAGACGCCAGGACCGCGCGGAATCCTGGGCGGCCCGCCGAACACCACAGGGACAGCGCGAGCGCGCTCCGCGGCGCGGGCCCCGGGAGGGTCCGCGCCGCGCAGCGACAATCTTGTCGGGCTCAGCGCGTCTTCGGGTCGGCGGTCAGCGGCCGCGCGGCCGGCCCGGCGGCCAGCGCCAGCAGGGCCGCGCGCACGCGCGTCGGCCGGAAGGCCTGCCGGATCGCCCGGTGCGGCATCAGGCGGACAGCCGTGAGGAACGCCCCCGCGGCGGCGCGGCGATCGCCGCGGGCCATGTGGGCCTCGGTGGCGTCCAGCAGGGCGTCGTAGTAGCCCTGCACGGTCCCGAAATAGAGCCGCAGGGCCGCGAGACGCGAGACGCCGAGCGCCGGCGCGTGGCGTCGGAAGACCAGGCGGGTGAAGTGGATCCGGCGGGCGATCAGGCGGTCGAAGGTCCCCGCCGGCCGCTGCCGGAAATGCACGCAGGACGCGGCGACGAAGCCGACGCCGTGGCCGCGGACGGCACGCAGCTGCCAGTCCCAGTCCTGATCGCCGAGCAGGGCCTCGTCGAACAGGCCGATCGCGTCCACGACGGCCCGGCGCACCACCGTCGCCCCGATCTGCGGGAAGTAGCCGCTCAGCATGCGGCGCAGCAGCGCGCCCTTGTCGGACGGAAGATCCGGCGGCCAGGGGCCGTAGGTCGGCACGAGGTCGTGGTCGGCGGTGACGATCTGCCCGAACACGACCCCGAGCTCCGGATCGGCCTCGAACAGGCGCAGATGCTCCCGGATATGCGCCGGCTGCCAGACGTCGTCGTCGTCGAGGAACGCCACGTAGGGCGCGCTCGCCCGGGTCAGGCCGGCATTGCGGGCCGCGCCGGCGCCGGGCCTGTCGACGGGGACGTGGATCGCGCCGAACGCGGCGGCGACCTCGGAGGCGGGGCCCGCCGCGCCGTTGTCGCCGACGATGATCTCGAAGACGAGGTCAGGGCCTTCCAGCGCGCGGATGCTCGCCAGGGCGTCGCGCAGGAAGGCGGGCCGGTTGCAGGTGGGCACCACGACGGAGACGCGGCGCCGCGCGGGTCGGTTCATACCCACTCCTCCCAGGCGTCGTAGGCGCCCCGGAGCAGGGCACCGAAGACCAGATCATTGTCGAACTGCGTGACGAAGCTGCGCGCCACCGTTCCGGCGGGACGGGTCTCCACCGCCTGCGCGTAGACGATCCGGTAGCCCGCCTCCCGGGCCGCGTGGGCGGCCGCCCGCGTCCAGTTCGCCGACTGCCCCAGGGGGATCGCGAAGGAGTCGGGCAGGAGGCCGAGGCGGGCCCAGATGGCGCGCCGGGATTCCTCCAGCTCCTCGGCCGCCTCTTCCGCGCTGAGGCGCCCGAAATCCGGGTGGGTCACGGAATGGCTGCCGATCTCGACCCCGTTGGCGGCCAGCGCCTCGATGGCGCGCCAGCCCAGGATGCCCGGCGGCGCGCTCTCGGGCCGGTCGAGCCAGCCCGACACGACGAACAGGGTCCAGGGGATCCCGAGATCGCTGAGGACCGGCGCCGCCCCGCTGAGGACGCTGCGCCAGCCGTCGTCGAAGGTGATGGCGAGGTCCCGCGCGCCGCCGCGCCCGTCGGCGATCGTGGCCGCCGGCACGAAGCGGTAGCCGAGGCTGAGGGCGCGCTCGAGCTGGTAGCGGAAGCGCGCGGGAGAGACGTCGTTGACGCCGCATTCCGACTGGCCCACCGAGTGGTAGCAGAGGATGCGGCCCCCCGGCGCCGGGCGCCGGATCCGGGCGAGGGCGAGCGTCGTGCGCTCGCAGGCCATCCGGGCGGCGGCGACGCGCGGGCGCGTCAGGCCGACCGTCCGGGCGAGGCTCTTGACCGGTGCGGGGATCATCGCAGGGCGTCGCGCAGGCCGTCGACGACCTGGTCCTGCTCCGCCTCCGTCATCGCCGCGTAGAGCGGCAGCAGGATCGCGTGGTCGCGCGCCCGCTCGGATTCGGGCAGCGCGAACCGCCGCGGCGCCTCCGCGTAGGGCGGCTCCAGATGCGCGCACATGATGCCCCGGCGGGTGGCGATGCCCCGGTCGAGCATCGCCTGCATGACCGCCTGCTGGTCCGCGTCGTCCGGGAGGCGGACGCAGTAGCTCTGCCAGTTGCTGCGCAGCCCCATCGGCTCGGGCGGCGGCGTCACCCCGGGGAGATCGGCGAGCCGCGCGCGGTAGCCGTCGGCGAGGTTGCGGCGCCGGGCGATCAGGTCGGGCAGCCGCTTCAGCTGCTCCCGGCCGATGGCCGCCTGCACGTCCGTCATCCGGTAGTTGAAGCCCGCGATGGAGTACGCCTCGACCACCACCTTGGCGCTGCCGTGGCGGGCGATGTCGGAGACGCTCATCCCGTGCTGGCGCAGCAGCCGGAAGGTCCGGTCCCACGCGGCGTTGGCGGTGGTGATCATGCCGCCGTCGCCGGTGGTCAGCACCTTGCGCGGGTGGAACGAGAAGCAGGCGATGTCGCCCGCCGGGCTGCCGATCGGCCGCCAGACGTCGCCCTGGAGCCGCTCGGAGCCGATGGCGCAGGCCGCGTCCTCGATCACCGGGATGCCGGAGCGGCGCCCGATCGCGGCGATCGCCTCCAGGTCGCAGGGCATGCCCATCTGGTGGACGCAGACGATCGCCTTCGTCTTCCCGGTGATCGCCGCCGCGGCGGCGTCCGGGGCCATGTTGTAGGTCGCCGGGTCGATGTCGACGAAGATCGGCGTCGCCCCGCACTGGGCGATGGCGTTGGCGGTTGCGATGAAGCTGTGGCTCACCGTCACCACCTCGTCGCCGGGGCCGACCCCGACGGCGAGCAGGGCGAGATGCAGCGCGGTGGTGCAGTTCGAGACCGCGCAGGCGTGGGGCGCGCCGACGATCGCGGCGAACTCCGTCTCGAAGGCCGCGACCTGCGGCCCCTGGGTCAGCCATCCGGAGCGGACGACGGCGGCGGCGGCCTCGGCCTCGGGGGCGCCGACTTCGGGCTTGGCGATCGGGATCATGCGAGCGCCCGCCGCAGGTGTTCCGAGCGGGACTCGTCCTGCCACCAGGCGACGAGGTCGGCGAGGCCCTCGGCCGCCCCGATCTTCGCCTCGAAGCCGATCAGCTCCTTGGCGAGGCTCGTGTCGCAGAGGCGCCGGGGCACCGGGTTCACGGCCCGCTCGGCCTCGTGGACCAGCGGCGTGCCGTCCCGGCCCATGATCCGGGTGAGGTGGCCGGCGAGGTCGACCAGCGAGGTCTCGACGCCGGTGCCGACGTTGAGCACCACGTCGGTGGCGGGCGAGATCGCCGACAGGATGTTGGCCCGGGCGATGTCGCGGACATGGACGAGGTCCATGGTCTGCAGGCCGTCGCCGAACACGATCGGCGACTGGCCCTCGGCCAGGCGCTGCATCCAGCGGACCATGACCTCGGTGTAGCGGCCGGTCAGGTCCATCCGCGGGCCGTAGGCGTTGAAGTACCGGAGCGCCACGTAGTCGAGCCCGTGCATGTCGTTGAACGAGCGCAGGAGGCCCTCGCCGAAGGACTTGGCGGCGCCGTACAGGGTCCTGTTGTCGTAGGGGTGGTGCTTCTCGGTCGTCGGGAAGACCTCCGCCATCCCGTAGACCGAGGCCGAGGAGGCCATCACCACCTTGGCGACGCCGGCCTCGACGCAGCTCTCGAGCAGGTTGAAGGTCGCGGCGGCCATCACCTCGAAGGCGTGGCGCGGCTCCGCGGCGCACTGCGTGATCCGCAGGGCCGCTTGGTGGAACACCACGTCGGTGCCCTTGACCAGCGTGTCCATCAGGGCGCGGTCGCGGATGTCGCCCTGGACGAGGCGGACGCGGCCGGAGCCGAGGGCGTCCCCGAGGTTCTCGGGGCGGCCGCGGATCATGTTGTCGATGGCCACGATCTCGTCGCAGCCGGCCTCGACCAGCAGGTCGATGATGTGGGAGCCGATGAAGCCCGATCCGCCCGTGACCAGGATCCGGGTCCCGCGCAGGTCGCCGCTGAACCGGCTTCCCTTGGTGACCTCACGCAGCTTGGGCATCGGCGACCTCGCAGTAGCTGGCGACGGCCCGGCAGACGGTGTCGATCTGCGCGGACGTCATCTCGGGGAACATCGGGAGGGACAGGGTCCGGGCGGCCAGCCGCTCGGTGACCGGCAGGCGGCCGGCACCGTCGTCGAGGTGGCTGTAGGCGGGCTGCCGGTGGACCGGGACGGGGTAGTGGATGCCGGTGGCGATGCCGGCCGCGTTGAGGTACTGGCGCAGCCCCTCGCGGTCCGCCGTCGACACGGCGTAGACGTGGAACACGTGGTCGAGGCCGGCGGGGGCCGGAAGCTCCAGGCCGAGGCCCGCGAGCCGCGCCCCGTACTCCGCCGCCACCGCCTGGCGGGCGCGGGTCCAGCCCTCCAAGTGCGGGAGCTTGACCCCCAGCACCGCGCCCTGGACGCCGTCCATGCGCAGGTTGAAGCCGTGGCGGACGTGGTTGTACTTGCCCTGCTGGCCCCAGTCGCGCAGGCAGCGGGCCGCCTCGGCGAGGTCGTCCCGGTCCGTGACGATGGCGCCGCCCTCGCCGTAGGCCCCGAGATTCTTGCCGGGATAGAAGCTGAAGCAGCCGAGATCCCCGATCGTGCCGGCCTTGCGGCCGCCGCGCTCGGCGAGATGCGCCTGGGCGGCGTCCTCGACGAGGGCGATCCCGTGGCGCCGGGCGATGGCGCCGAGCGCGTCGAGATCGGCCATCCGGCCGTGCAGGTGCACCGGCAGGATCGCCTTGGTGCGGGGCGTGATCGCCGCCTCGACCAGGGCCGGGTCCATGGTCCAGTCGACCGGATCGATGTCGACGAGGACCGGAGTGGCGCCGGCGTACAGCACCGCCGCCACCGTCGCCACGAAGGTCGACGAGACCGTGATCACCTCGTCGCCCGGACCGATGTCGAGGGCGAGGAGGGCGAGGTGCAGGGCCGCGGTGCCGCTGCTGACGGCGACCGCGTGGCGGGCGCCGCAGGCTTCGGCGAAGGCCGCCTCGAAGGCGCTGACCGCCGGGCCGAGGACGAAGTCGCCGCTGCGCAGGACGTTGAGGACCGCGGTCTCGACGTCGCCGCCGATCGCCGCGTACTGCGCCTTGAGGTCGAGGAAGGGGATCACGAGGCCCTCGCAAGTGGCATGAGGTCGATGGGGGTGCCGTTCTGGCGCAGGGAGCGCATGGCGGCTTCGAGCATCTCGACGACGCGCAGGCCGCTGTGGCCGTCGGTCATGGGCGCGGTGCCGTTCTCGATGGAGTCGGCGAAGTGCTCGATCTCGACGATCAGCGCCTCGCGGAAGGACAGATGCGGCGACCACATGTCGCCGGTCCGGTAGGAGACCATCAGCTCGGTGATGTCGTCCGAGCCGCCGCCGACCGTGACGCCGCGGTCGTAGACCTTGACCTTCTCGATCGGGTCGAGGTCGTTGTAGACGATCATCTTCTTGCTGCCGCCGATCAGCGTCTGCCGCACCTTCACGGGCGCGAGCCAGTTGACGTTGATCTGCGCGACGACGCCGCGCGGGTAGAAGACGGTCAGGTGGGCCATGTTCTCGGGGCGGCCGCTGAAATGGCCGGTGCCGCTCGCCGAGATCGCCACCGGGGCGAGGTCCAGGATGTGGTCGAGGATGGCGAGGTCGTGGACCGCCAGGTCCCAGATCACGTTCACGTCGCGCTGGAACAGGCCGAGGTTCACCCGGGTCGAGTCGTAGTAGAACACGTCGCCGATGGCGTCGGTCGTGATGAGTTCGTGGATCTTCTCGACCGCGCCCGTGTAGACGAAGGTGTGGTCCACCATCAGCCGCAGGTTGCGCTTGGCCGCCTCCTCGATCAGCAGCCGGGCCTCGAAGGCCGAGGGCGTGATCGGCTTCTCGATGAAGACGTGCTTGCCGGCCCGCAGCGCGTTGATGGCGATCTCGAAGTGCGAGCTCACCGGCGTCGCCACCATGACGGCGTCGATCGCGGGATCGGCCACGAGGTCGCGCCAGTCCTGATGGAGCTGGACGGCGGGGTAGCGCTTGCCGGCCCGGCCGAGCGCGGCGGGCGACTGGTCGGCGATGGCCACCAGCTGGCAGCGCTCGCTCTCCGAGGTGCACCGGGCGAGGTTCGGCCCCCAGTAGCCGTATCCGACGATACCGATCGAGATCATGACTGCATTCCCCTCAAGCAACCTGCAGAGGCTCGGCCGGCTCGGGCCGCGGCGACTGGACGGAACGGGCGCGCGCGGCGCTCTCGGCGCGCTTGGTGCGGGTGTCGCCGACGACCCGCGCGGGGCATCCGGCAACGATGGCGAAGGCCGGGACGTCCCGGGTGACGACGGCACCGGCGCCGACCAGGGCGCCCTCGCCGATGGTGATCCCCGCCACGATGGTGGCGTTGGAGCCGATGGAGGCGCGGGCCTCGACCACGGTCTCGACGAGCTCCCACTCGCCGTCCCGCTTCAGGCTCCCGTCCGCGTTGGTGGCCTCCGGGTAGAGCTCGTTGGTGAAGACCACCCCGTGGCCGACGAACACCTCGGCCCCGATCGAGACGCCCGCGCAGATGAAGCTGTGCGAGGAGATCTTGCAGCGCGGGCCGATCCGGCTGCCGCGCTGGATCTCCACGAAGGGGCCGATGCGCGAACCGCTTTCGATTCGACATCCATAAATATTGACTAGATCCGGGTAGAAGATCCCCACATCCGCCCCAATATCTGCATCGGTAATCGGCATACCCGCCGCTCCTTCCGCCGAACTTCTGTGCGTCAAAACTGCACAGAGCTGCGGACGGCCGGGAACCCAGGCTTTCGATGCGGTTCGTCCGTCGAAAGGCGAACGGCGCCCGTCCGGGGTGGCGCCCCACGGCGCCGGCACACCGTTCGGGTCAGGGGGCCTACGTCGAAAGGCGAAGCCCCCGCCCCGGCATGGATGCGCGCGCCCGCCATTTGGAGGAGTCCCGGCTGGCTCGGCCGTTACGCATCATGCCGTCTCAGCCCTCATGAGCCCGTGAGGCCGGCGCGGTCCTGCCGCTCGACCGCCGCGCCCGGGTTCCGAGGGCGAGCCTTAAGGGGACGATGCGTGTCGAAGATGTCGACGAAGACCGCGGCAACCCGCGCCACCGCCCGCGCCGGCCGCGCCGGTCTCGCGGCGTGCCTGCTCGCCGTGTCGGCGCTGCCGGCGGCCGCGGAGTACCGCATCGGGCCCGGCGACACGATCGAGGTCACGGCCCTCAGCATCCCGACCTTCAAGCAGGAGGCGACGGTCTCCACCGACGGCACCGTCATGGTCCCGCTGCTCGGGGACGTGCCGGCCGCCGGGCTCACCGTCGCGGAGCTGCGCCAGAGCCTGCAGAAGTCGCTGCCCGCCAAGGCGGTGCGGCAGCGCAACTCCGAGGGCAAGGAATCGATCGCCGTGCTCGAGCCCGACGAGATCGGGGTGCGGATCTCGAAGTACCAGCCGGTCTACCTGAGCGGCGACGTGACTAAGCAGGGCGAGCACCCGTTCCATCCGGGCATGACCGTGCGGCAGGCCATCGCCCTGGCGGGCGGCTACAACCTCCTGCGGTTCAGGATGGAGAACCCCGTCGTCGAGACGGCGAACCTGCGCGCCGAGTACGACAGCACCTGGGCGAGCATCCAGCGGGAATCCGCCACGATCTGGCGCCTGAAGGCGGTCGTCGCCGCGTCGCGGGGCGACAAGTCCCCGCCGCCGGCGGACGTCGCCCCGGGCAGCCGCGCGACCCCGGCGCAGAAGCTCGCCGAGCAGCAGCTCCGGGTGCAGATGACCGACATCGCCAAGGAGAAGGACCATCTGCAGCGCTCCCTCAACCGGACGCAGACGCAGTTCACCAGCCTCAGCGATCAGCAGGTCAAGGAGAAGGAGGGCGTCACCGCCGACGCCGAGGATTACGACACCGTGCGGGCGCTCTTCCAGCGCGGCGCCGTGGTCACGACCCGGCTGACCGACGCGCGGCGCGCCGTCCTGCTCTCCTCGACCCGCGCGCTGCAGACGACGGTCCAGCTCACCCAGCTCGAGCGCGACAAGAGCGACGTCGCCCGCAAGCTCGAGCGGGTCGACGACGTGCAGGCCATGGACGCCCTGGAGAAGCTCCAGGTCGCGGAGAACAACCTGGCGACGTACCGGTCGCGCCTGAACAGCATCAACGACAAGCTGGTCTATACCGGCGCCCTCCGGGCGCAGCTCCTGTCCGGAAGCCGCGCGCAGGCGGCGATCGCGGTCTTCCGGCAGAGCGGACCGGCCAAGACGCAGATCGACGCCGCCGAGGACACGGAACTCCTGCCGGGCGACGTCGTGGAGATCGCGCTCAAGCCGGATCCCGCCATGCGGGGCGTCGGCGACGGGGCCGGCCAGAACTGACCCACCCGCCCCGGCTCGACGCGCCCATCGGGCCGAGCCGGCGTCCCCTTTGACGGATAGCGCCCCGAGGCGGTGACCGCCGCGGTGAGGAGAGATCCATGAACCGACACTCGACCAGCGCGTCCTTCCTGCCGATCGGTGCGACCCGCCCCGGTGGGACCGGAGCCTGGCGCGGCCAGTCCTTCTCGCCCGAGACGGAGTCCCAGGTCTCGATCCTGACCATCGCGCGGCAGAACTGGCGGTCGATCCTGGCCTTCGCGGCCGTCGGGCTGGTCTGCGCCGGGATCTACGTCGCGACGGCGCCGGCCATCTTCACGGCCCGGGCCCGCGTCTACATCGAGAGCCGCTCCAGCCCGGTGACGGCCCGCGACACGCCCAATGCCGGGACGCCGCTCGAGATCGCCGAGGTCGAGAGCCAGGTCGAGTACATCCGCTCGGAGAAGATCGCGCTCGCCGCCGTGCACCGGCTCGACGAGTCGGCCCTGAAGGATCTGGCGGCGCCGACGCACCCGCTCGTCGCGAAGGTCCGGGAGTTCGTGAAGGCCGCCAAGGCGCTCCCCCTCCGGCTGATCGGGGCCGAGCGGCCGGTCCAGGAACCCGCCCCCGTCAGCCCGGACCTGCGCCAGGCGCGAACGCTGCGCGAGAACGTCGAGGCCAGCCGCATCGGCGCCGCCTACGTGATCGAGGTCGGCTACAGCGCGGATAATCCCGCCACGGCGGCCGCCGTCGCGAACGCGGTGGCCGGGGCCTATGTCAGCACCGAGCTGGAGAACCGGGCCCAGGTCTGGAAGGTCGCCGGCGAGTGGATGCTGCCGCGCCTGAAGGAACTCCAGCAGCGCGCCAGCCAGGCCTCGCGCGAGGCCCAGACCTACAAGGCCGAGCACACCATCATCGACCTGGGCAAGCGCGGCCTCGTGGGCGAGCAGCAGGTCGAGGAGCTCAACACCGCGGTGGCCGCAGCCCGGTCCAAGACCGTCGACGCCCGCGCGGTGCGCGACCAGATCCGCGGGCTCCTCGATTCCGACATCGCCGATCCCGGGATCACCGAGGCCTTCAAGGACAGCGTCATCATCCAGCTGCGCCGGCAGTACGTCGACCTCGTGCAGCGCGCCGACGACCTGAAGCGCCGCCTCGGCCCCGACCACGAGGCGGTCCAGGCGATCCAGCGGGACATCCTGGCGGCCAAGCAGTCGCTGCGCACCGAGCTCGAGCGCCTCGCCGTGTCCCTCGACCACGATTTCGAGGTCGCCAAGGCGCGCGAGGACAGCATGACGGCGGCCTTCGACGCCCTGATCTCGAAGACGCTGATCATGAGCAACGCCCGCGTCAAGGCGCGGGAGCTCGACCGCACCGCCGAGACCTACGACCAGATCTACACCAACCTGCTCCAGCGCTACATCGACGCCGTCAACCAGCAATCCTATCCGCAGCCCTCCGCCCACGTGATCACGCCCGCGACCGTGCCGGAATCCCCGAGCGCGCCCCGCGGCAGCCTGATCATGCTGCTCGGCCTCCTGGTCGGCACCGGGTTCGGCGTGAGCGGCGCCTTCGCGCGGCACTGGTTCGACCGGACGATCCGCACGCCCCGGCAGCTGACCGGACACGGCCTGACCTGCCTCGCCGCCCTCCCCGAGCTGCGGCGCGAGCCCGGCTTCCGGGCGGCGCTGGCCCTGGCGCAGGCCCACGCCAACGAGGCACAGCGTCCGGCCAGCATCGAGGCGTTCCGGGCGAGCGCCGTGCGGTTCATGCCGCAATCGGTGTTCGTCGAGCGCCTGCACAGCCTCAAGGCCCACGTCCTGGGCAGCGACCGCCGCGGCCCGGTCTTCGCGATCGGCGTCACGTCCGTGGGGGCCGGCGCGGGCAAGACCCTGTTCGCGAGCAATCTCGGCCAGCTCCTCGCCCGCGCCCGCGCGAGCTCCGGGCGGGTGCTGATGATCGACGCCGACGTCCGGCAGGGGACGCTCTCGCGGCTCAGCCAGGCCACCGAGCAGCGCGGACTCCTCGACGTGCTCGCCGGCCGCTGCGGCGCCACCGAGGCGGTCCGCCCCCAGCCCGGCGAGGTCCGCCTGCTCGCCTGCGGCAACCGCCACCCGAACGATCCCCATTTCAGCGATCTGATGACCCCGGAGGGCGTCGCCGCGGTGCTGGGGGACGGACGCCCCGCCCTCGACCGCCCCGCCCTCGACCGCGTCGTCGTCGACCTGCCCCCGGTGGACGAGCTCCCCACGCTCCGGCCGCTCCTCGACACGCTCGACGGCCTGATCATCGTGGTGGAGGCGGGCCGGACCAGCATCGACGACGTCGCCGCCGCCGTGCACGATCTCGAGTCGAGCGGCAGCACCGTCCTGGGCGTCGTGCTCAACAAGACCAACGACGGCCAGACGGTCCGGCGCGGCGGATTCCGCGGCGCGCTGAGCCGCTGGACCGCGGCCCGGCGCAGCGCCCGCGGCGCGACCCAGGCGGCCTCGTGACCGGCCCGCGCGCCGAAGGTCTCGACCGGGTGGCGGCCTTCGTGCCGGCCCGGGCCGCCCCGACCCCGGCCTTCGCGGTTTCCGCGACCCCGCGCGGCCGCCGCGTCGCCTTCTTCGGGCACGACCGGGCCGAGCCCACGGTCCGGAAGCGGGTCGACGCCATCCGGGACGCCGGGTGGTCGGTCATCGTGTACGCCTTCGAGCGGGACCGCCCCGGCGCGGTGCCGGCCGAGGCCCCGGTGGCCGACGACATCGTCCCCCTCGGCCTGACCGTCGACCGCAACTACGCCCGCCGCCTGCCGCGCCTCGCCGTCGGCATCGCCCGGGCGCTGCGCCGCCGGCGCGACCTGCGCGCGGCGGACGTGATCTACGTGCGCAACCTCGACATGGCCCTCGTGGCCTGGACCGCCGCGCGCCTCGCCGGGAGCCGCGCGCGCCTCGTCTACGAGGTGCTGGACATCCAGCGTCTGATGGTGCGGCCGGACGCGCCGGGACGGATCGCCCGCGCCGTCGAGCGCTGGATCCTCGGCCGCAGCGACCTCCTCGTCGTCAGTGCCCCGGATTTCATCGACCGGTATTTCCGGCCGGTCCAGGGCTTCGCCGGCGCGTGGCACCTCCTCGAGAACAAGGTCATGGGCCACCGCCTCGGCGAGGTGACGACCCGGCTCGACCGCACCCGGACGGCGGAACCGCCCTGGGTGATCGGCTGGTTCGGGACGCTGCGCTGCCGCCGGAGCCTGACGATCCTCGCCGCCATCGCGGACGCCCTCGGCGACTCGGTGCGGATCGTCCTGGCCGGGCGCCTCTCCGAGGAGGACATCGCCCCGCGCGCCCTCGCGGACACGCTGGACGGCCGGCCGAACATGTCGTTCCGCGGCCCCTACGCCAATCCCCGCGACCTTCCGGAGATCTACAGCGGGATCCACTTCAGTTGGGCCGTCGATTACCTCGATGATGGACTGAATTCGGACTGGCTACTGCCGAACCGGCTCTACGAGGGCGGCCTGTGCGGCGCCCTGACGCTGGCGCGCGCCGCGACGGCGACCGGACGCTACGCGGTGTCGGAGCGCCTGGGCTGGGCGTTTCCCGAGCCGCTCGCCGATTCGGTGACGGCGTTCCTGCGGACGCTCACGCCGGAGGCCTACGCGGAGCGACATGCCGGCCTGCTCGGCCGCGACCTCGGCACGTTCGTCGATGTCGGCGGCATGCGGGATCTCCTGGTCCGGCTGGACTAGAGCCGTGCCCGATCGCGTTGCGATCGGGCACGGCTCTAATCCTTTGTCTTGACGCGCTCTCTCACGCCGCACCGGTATCCACTTCGGCGGAGAGCGCTCTCGATCGCCGCCGCGGCGATTCCGGATCCCGGCAGGGATCCGCCAGTGATTCGCCCGTCGCGTCGGACGGCGCGCGGGGCGGCCTCTCCTCCCGCGGAGCGTGCCGTTTGGTACAGCGCCGCACCGATGAAATCAGTACTCGGACCCCAACAGGGTAAACAACCGAGTACGCATGTTGCCTTTTAGCCTCAGTCAGGTACAGCGGGCCCTCATCCCTCGAATACTCCCGTCACGAATACCTACATCGCACCGAGATCATTGAATTGCCCTCGAAGTCCCACCGATACGACCACGCAAAAAGTAATTCCGAATAAGACAAAGTTTCGATATTCTTAAAACCGACATCTGAGCGACTACATTCGAAAAGATCTTGAACCGGACCACCACAGACGGCGAATGATCTTGCGAATGCATCTCTCCACCAGCACCGTCGTGCGCAATCAAACAAATCACTATGTACGTACGTAGTGCGCGATGATTGTATTTAGCCCTGCAATTTAAGGGTTAAGATTCAAATAGGGTATTTACAGACGATTTTACGAAAGCTAGCATTGTATCCGTGGTCATCGGCAATCGCCCCAAGGCGACCGGCGCCACCGCGTATCTCAGTGTCACGCCGTCGGCGAGCGCATTGGGTATCCCGTCATCGCTGACATTCGGCTTCCTTCGAAAGGAGGTAATTTTCTATGGCCAGTCTTGGTACTCGAGACGCGCTCACCCTCGTTGAGCGGGACACGGCCGAAAGCCGCCGCGGCTTTTCGGGTGCACATGCCGGTGACAACCCGGTCGTCGTCGAGCAACGGGACCAGTCCCGGGGCCGCGCCAGCCGCATCGTCATCATCGATCGACGCCAGCTCGTCGGCCGATGCCTCGCCGCCTCGCTCAGCGAGGCCGACCGGCAGACGTCGTTCGAAGTCTTCGCGGACATCGAATCGTGGAAGCGGCAGACGCCGTTCGTCGCCGCGAGCGTGGTCGTTCTCTGCCGGCCCGACGGCAACCTGACCGAGACCGAATGGACCGAGATCACGCGGGAACTGGCGTTCCTGCAGGGCGAGGCCGGCGCTCCGCCGGTGGCCGTCATCTCGGACGGCGAGAACCTCGACCAGATCGTGCGGATCATCAAGCTCGGCGTCAAAGGCTACATCCCGACGACGACCTCCGTGGACATCGCCCTGCAGGCGCTCCAGCTCGTGCAGGCCGGCGGCGTCTACATCCCGGCCGAATGCCTCCTCCCCCTGCTGGCCAACATCAAGGTGGACGAGCCGGTCGAGGCCGGGGACGACGACATCTTCTCGCCGCGGCAGCTCTGCGTGGCGCGGGCGCTCCGGAAGGGGACGCCGAACAAGATCATCGCGTACGAACTCAACATGTGCGAGAGCACCGTGAAGGTTCACGTCCGCAACATCATGAAGAAGCTCAAGGCCAAGAACCGGACCGAGGTCGCCTACCTGACCAACAAGTACTTCCTCCGGGAAGATTCCAGCCTGGCGAGCGTGAAGGCCCCGGCGGCCTGATCGCTCGGGCGCCGGCCCCGCCGCGGCGGGGCCGCCCTGGCAGAAATTCGGTCCGGCGCGGCCGGACGGAGCTTCGGGGTCTCCTCGTGGGTCGCCTGCCCGGGCGGCCCGCGAGGGGACCCGTTTCGCGTCGGACCGTCCCGCCAAGCGGTCGGCGGATCGGCGCGGCGCCACCGGCCCGGTCCCGACGCCGCGGATCGGCCTCCCCGTCCTCTCGCCCCGCGCGCCGGCGCGGTCCCCGCGGCCGGAGCGGCCGCGCGCCGGGTCGCTCGTACGGGGGATCGTCCAGCGGATCGGTGGGGCTCCCGTCCGCCGCCCTCATCGGCGCCGGGCGACGACGGGCCCGCGTTCCGCGGGCCCAGCCGCGCCTCACGCGGTCCCGGCGACGGCGTCGGCGGGGGGCAGAGCCGGCGGGATCTCGGACTCGTCGCCGGGCTGGTCACCGGGTTCGTCAGGCCGGCCCACGCTGCTGTAGGCGAAGCCGTGCGCCCGAACGTCGGCGGCCCGGTAGACGTTGCGGAGATCCACGAGGACCGGCCGCTGCATCGCCGCCCGCAGCCGGTCGAGGTCGAGGGCCCGGAACGCGTCCCACTCGGTGACGAGGACCAGAGCGTCTGCGCCCTCGGCACAGTGGTAGGCGTCCTCCGCGAAGGCGACGCCGGGCAGGAGCGGGCGCGCCTGCTCCATGCCCTCGGGATCGTAGGCGCGGATTACGGCGCCGGCGTCCTGCAGACCCGCCACGATCGCCAGCGCGGGCGCGTCGCGCATGTCGTCGGTGTTCGGCTTGAAGGTCAGGCCGAGGAGGGCGATCGTCTTGCCCCGCACCGACCCGCCGCAGGCCTTGATCACCTTGCGCGCCATCGCGCGCTTGCGCTGGTCGTTGACCGCCACCACCGTCTCGACCAGCCGCAGCGGCGTGCCCGCGTCCTGCGCGGTCTTGACCAGGGCCAGCGTGTCCTTGGGGAAGCACGAGCCGCCGTAGCCCGGCCCGGCGTGCAGGAACTTCGACCCGATCCGGTTGTCCAGGCCGATGCCGCGCGCCACCGCCTGCACGTCCGCGCCCACCGCCTCGCACAGGTCCGCCACCTCGTTGATGAACGTGATCTTCGCCGCGAGGAACGCGTTCGCCGCGTACTTGGTCAGCTCGGCCGTCCGGCGGCTCATCGCGACGATCGGCGCGGCGTTGAGGTAGAGCGGGCGGTAGATCTGCTCCATGACCGCCACGGCCCGCGGCTCGTCGGTGCCGACGACGATGCGGTCGGGGCGCTTGAAGTCGGCGATGGCCGCGCCCTCGCGCAGGAACTCGGGGTTCGAGACGACCGCGAACTGCGCCTCGGGGTTGGTCTCGCGGATGATGCGCTCGACCTCGTCGCCCGTGCCCACCGGCACGGTCGACTTGGTCACCACCACCGTGAATCCGCGCAGCGCGCGCGCGATGCTGCGGGCGGCCGCGTAGACGTAGCTCAGGTCGGCGAAGCCGTCGCCGCGGCGGGAGGGCGTGCCCACCGCGATGAAGACCGCGTCGGCCTGACCGACCGCCGCCTCCAGGTCGGTGATGAAGGACAGGCGGTCCTGGCGGACGTTCTCGGCGACCAGGGCCTCGAGGCCCGGCTCGTAGATCGGCATCCGACCGGCGTTCAGTGCGTCGATCCGGCCGCGATTGCTGTCGACGCACACGACCGTGTGGCCGAAATCCGCAAAGCACGCGCCAGAGACCAGACCGACATAGCCCGACCCGACCATCGTGATGTTCATGGAATCCTCGCCGCGATCGCACCGACGCTCGGGTCTACGGCGGCCCGACAGGGCCACCAACATCATATCTTAGGCGTACGCGGCTCGGCCGATCGGGCGTAGCGGCGACGATTCGGCCCGACCGGCCAGACCCCGCCGCGGCCCGTCCCGAACCGGCAGCCGGGCCGCCCCGAGCCGCGCCTTACATCGCCATCCGGCCATGGCGGCGGCCGGGCGGCTACGCCATTCGGCTGATCCGGCGGCGCCGGTCGACGATCGCGCGAACATTTTCCCGGCGCATCACCCGAATTGTCAAAGACAGGCTGCTTTTTCCCGACCGCTTTGTCCGGGAGCGCGAACGGCTAAGATGCTAACACCGGTCTATAGAACTGAACTCCCCGAAGAGTTCCGGCGGAGGAGAACCCTGTTGGCGGCGCGTTTCTACTTCGAGATCGCAAATGCCGAGGAGACGATCCACGACCACGTGGGGGTCGAGGCCGCTGGCCTCGAGGAAGCCCTGATCGAGGCGCGTAGCGTGATCGCCGAGATGGCCGATGAGATTACGGGAAACGGCCGGGAGCCGCCCTGGACCCTCCTCGTGCGCAACGAGGAGGGCTGGCTGGTCGGCCGCCTGCCCATCCGGAAGTGACGGCCCGCGCCGCTCGGACGGCGCGGGGGTGCGGCCATTAAGATATCGTTAACGGATCGTCCGGAGGATCGGCTGAGCCCTCGAACCGTGGCCATCCGGAATGCCCCTCTCCCAGAACGTCCCGCACGCCGCCCGCCAGGCGGACGCGATGGCTGCCCAGATGGCGCTGGCCGCCTACGCGCTGCGGATGCGCGGCGATGTCGGGACCGCCGAGTCGCTCCTCGCGATGGCGCGACACAACCGGATCCTCGCGCTCAAGCTGCGGATCGCGCAGGATCTGGCGCCGGGCCAAGACCGCGCCGAGCGCCGGGCTACCGCCGGCCGTTAACGCCGCGCGCGATCGGCCCGGGACGGTCACGGAGCCCGCGCCGCACGCGACGGGACGCGTCTCACCACCCGAGCCGGGCTCACCCGGACCGGCCTGCCGGCGGTCCGTTGATCACTGTGGCGAGGATTGCTGGCGGGCGCAGCGCCCGCGCGCGTCGTGTCGGCGCTCCGACCGGGCACCGACCGCCCCGCCGGGGACCGGCCCACGGTCGACGGGAATCAATGCGGAATCCACATCACCGATCATCGGCGCGGTTGGCGCCAAATAAAGTCCGTGATAGTGTAAATTACTAACATCCGACAGGAAATTCAGTCGTCGTGTCGCCCCCGGACGCCGGAGATTCTGAGGTCAGCACGACCCTGGCGCTGGACATGGTGGGGCGCGCCTACCTGGCCCTGGCGCTCCTCTACGAGACGGCCCATCCCGGAGAGTTCGTCGACGTTCAGCAGAAGATCCGCGCGTTCGTCGAGGACAATTTCCGCATCATCCAGGAGACGAGCCGCGACGAGAGCCTGACAACCGGTACAGTTGACGGCGCCCTTCACCTTGTGAACAGCGTTTTGGTCGAGGTCGAGACCAAGATCGCCACAATGATCCGGCCGACACGGCAGCTCCGCGGCTAGACGAGACCTTGAATTGCCCCCCGCTATTCAGTGACTGTTGCAGTCGAGCCATGGCGCGCGGATAAACGGCCCCGCGCCATAGGGGATCGAAGATTGCAATGGCTCCCGACGTCGACAGTCTTAAGTGGGCATGTTACCCGGCGGACGGGGCAGCAATAAATTATCAAGCACGATGATGGGCAACGATGATTGCGATCGGGGGGCGCGCAGCGCGGATGTCGCGCTCGAGGTTCTCGTCCGAGCCTATCACGCTCTCGCGGTCGTCTACGAGTTGTCCAGTCCCGGTGCCTACACGGCGCTCCACGGCAAGATGATGCCCTACCTGCTGGACGGCTTCCGTCACGGCACGGCGCCGGACGCCGTCGATCCGGACCTGGACGCGACGGTCTCGACGGCCCTGGAGCGGGTCCGCAGCGCGCTGGACGAGGTCCGGTCCGACGTGGCGGCCGTGCGGGCGCGCAGGGAGGAGCGCGACCGCTGACGCGCCGCTGCCGGCCCGGCCCGGCGCCGGCTCAGCGCGCCGGCTCGAGGCGGCGCTCCGGTCCGAGGAGCAGGCGCGGACCGGTCTCCCGCTCCGGCACGGACGCGGGCACGAGGCGCGCGAGCTTGGCCGCCAGGGTCACCGACAGGATGTGGCGCCACGCCAGGGGCGTGCCGAGCAGCTCCCGCAGGGCCGCCGCGTAGCCCTGGGCGCGCCGGCGGTCGAGGACGCGCCGGTGCTGCCAGCGCCGCGCCGTGGCGGCGCGGTGGGCCCGGAGGGCCACCCGCGCCTCCGGGGCGAGACCTGGCCGGCCCAGCATGGCGTCGTCGAAGGCCAGCATCGCCCCGAGGTCGTCCGTCCGGTGCTGCGCGCTCAGCGAGTTCGAGCGCTCGACCGCGACATAGCCGCAGGGCGCGGTCACGGCGAACACCGCCCCGGCCGCCAGCGCCTCGACGTAGAGGGCGTAATCCTCCCCGAGCCGCAGGCGCGCGTCGTAGCGCAGCCCCTGCCGGTCCAGGAAACCCCGCCGCATGATCGGCTTCAGGAAGCCGAGCTCGCGCCGGCTCGCGCCGGGACGGGGGATGTTGCCGCTCACGAAGGCCGCGAGGGTGAGCCGCTGCGGCCGCCCCGGTCCGGTGACGAGGCCGGCGGCGGAAGCAGCCTCGCGGCCGCGGACCATGACGATGTCGTCGGCGATCAGATCCCAGGTCCGGGGCGCGGAGAGGAGCCGGCCGAGCCGGCCCTCGAGGAAGTAGTCGTCGGCGTCGAGGATGCAGAGCAGCGGGGCGCGGGCGGCCGCGATGGCGCGGTTCCGGGCCTCGGCCGGCCCGACATTCTCGGTGAGCCGGATAACCCGCAGGCGGCCGGTACCGTCGTCGGCCGCCGCGGCGGCCGCGCCCGTTGGGTCCGCGGAGGCGTCGTCCACCACGATGACCTCGGCGACCTCCGGCTGCCGGAGCGCCGAGGCGACGGCGGTCGCGATCGTGTCCGCGGCGTCCCGGGCCGCGATGATGACGCAGACCTCCGGGACGGGGGACGAGGCCTCTAAGCTGCGCACCGGACGACTCCGCGACTCTCCGGCCGGTCCGCACCGCGGCCGGTCCGCCGGCACGGTAGGGCGATCCCGGCGCGGCGCGCGAGATCGTCCGAAAGGAGTGGGCCGGCCCCGGGCCGGATCGTCCGAATGATCCCCGGCCGGAGCCGCCCCCGCCGCTACGATGCGCGCCGCCGCGATCCTGCGGCGACTGGTTTGAGGACGTGCGCATGACGATCTGGTCCGGCCCGGGCCGCCGCCTCTGCGTGGCGGCGACGCTTCTCCTGCAGGCCTACCCGGCGAGCGCGGGCGAGACCGCCACGCCGCCGGCCGCGGCCCAGTCCGCCTCTCCCGCCGCGGCCCAGGCTGCCCAGGGCGGCGCATCCTTCGTGGAGCTGTTCAGCACCCTGAACGAACGCCGCTGGTACGTCTCGGACGGCTGGGTCAACGGCGACTGGCAGGGCTGCACGTGGTCGAAGCACCGCGCCCGGATCGCGACGCCCGGCGAACTCTCGCTGTCCCTGACGGACATCACCTACAAGGAGCGCCCCTTCAGCTGCGCCGAGATCCAGACCCGCGAGCGCTACGGCTACGGCACCTACGAGGTCCGGATGCGGGCCGGCACCGGGTCCGGCATGGTCTCGGCATTCTTCACCTATAACGGCCCCGAGAACGGCGACCGGCGGACGAACGACGAGATCGACTTCGAGTGGCTCGGCAAGGACACGAGCAAGGTCCAGCTCAACTACTTCGTCGGCGGCGTCGGCGAGCACGTCAGCCTCGACGCCCTCGGCTTCGACGCCGCGACCACCACCGCGGACTACGCCTTCGAGTGGCTGCCCGACCGCCTGCGCTGGTACGTCAACGGACGCCTGCTGCGCGAGGTCGTCGGCACGCCCGACCGGCCGCTTCCCTCCCATCCGAGCAAGATCATGCTCAGCGTCTGGTCGGGACAGGGCCCGGACTTCGCGTCGTGGCTCGGACCGACGGAGTATTCGGGACAGCCGGTCACCGCGCTGTTCGAGCGGGTCGCGTTCACCCGGATGGGCGATCCGTGCGGCTTCAAGGAATCGATCGTCTGCCGCTAGAGCGGTTTCGGTTTAATCGGGGTCGTATCCTGCCGCGACGAAGAAGTTTGCGGCCTCGTCGGGCGTAACGGCATCGACGAGCCGCCCGATTGTGGTCCAGAGCCCTTCGCGCGTGCGCGCCGCGGCCTTGCGCAGCCCCGCCTTCAACTTCGAGAACGCCATCTCGATCGGATTGAAGTCCGGCGAGTAGGGCGGGAGGAACAGGAGCCGCGCGCCCGCCGCCTCGATCGCCGCGCGCACGGCCGGGCCTTTGTGGCTGCCGAGATTGTCCATGATCACGATGTCCCCGGGTGCGAGTTCGGGCACCAGGACCTGATCGACGTAGACTTGGAAGGCGTCGCGGTTGATCGGCCCGTCGAGCACGAACGGCGCGGCGATCCCGGACAGGCGCAGGCCCGCCACCAGGGTCGTGGTCTTCCAATGACCGTGCGGGACGGGGGAGCGCAGCCGCTGGCCGCGGGGACAGCGCCCGCGGGTGCGGGCCATGTTGGTGGCGGTCCACGTCTCGTCGAGGAACACCAGCCGGTCCGGGTCGAGATCGGGCTGGCTCTCGAACCACGCTTCCCGGGCGGCCTTCACGTCCGGCCGATCCTGCTCTGCGGCGTGGGCCGTCTTTTTTTGTACGTCAGGTCGCGCGCGTCGAGGAAGGCCCACAACGTGCCGAGCCCGACGGTGAGGCCATGCTCGTCCTGCAACCGGGCGCGCATCTCCTCCAGGGTGATGTCGACCGTCTCGTCGATCAGCGTACGCAGGAACGTCTCGTACGGGTCGAGCTTGGAGCGGCGGGCACGCCCCTGCGGCCGGGCGGCCACCGTCCCAGTCGCGGCGAGCGCCGCCATCCAGCGGATCGCGGTTGCTTGGCCGACCCCGAAGCGGGCGGCCGCCTGACGGCGCGAGGTCGCCGCAGCCGCGGTCACCACCCGCTCGCGCAGGTCCAAGCTGTAGGGGCGGCCCATGCATCACTCCGGCTGTCGACCGGCCTGAGTGAATCAGCCTCCCAGCGCCGCGTGAACCCCACCAAGCCGACTCAGCCCAAACCGAAAACGCTCTAGCCGCACCGGCGGGCGGACGCCGCACCGGCGACCGCCCCGGGCATCGGACCACACATGACACCGCACCGGGCTCCGGACCCTGGAACCGGACCCGACACCGGACCCGACACCGGGCCGGGCTAAATCTTAACGTCTCCGCGGCAGGCTGGGCCCTCGAACGCGCCCGGAGCCACGCGATGCATTGGTCGAGCCTCGTCATCGCCGCGTACGCCGCCGGCTTCGTGGAGTTCTGGCGGCTCTGCCTTCAGGCGCCGGCCGCCGAGGAGGATCCGGCCTGACGTGTCCGCTTCGCCGCGCCGGGCCGCACCGGGCCCGGACGGCTCACCGCTCGTTGGCGATGGGCCGCAGCAGGGCGCCGAGCAGGAAGGCCAGTTGCCCGCAGACCAGCAGCGCCGTCCCGCGCCGCAGGCACGCGCCGGCGCTCAGGTTGTAGACGAGGAGGCCGTAGCCGACCTCGGCCGCGACGATCGGGACGAAGACCAGCAGCCGCCAGACCGAGCCGAAGCGGCCCAGCATCACGCCCAGCAGGGCGTTGAGCATCATGCCCTTCATCGGCGCGCTCCGCGGCGGGCGCGGCGGGCGCGGCGCGGCCGACCGGTCATGGCCCTAGCGGCTGCCGCGCTGGCTCAGCACGGCCGGAACCGTCTTGAGCAGGATGGCGAGGTCGCGGCGGAGGCTCCACTGGCTGGCATAGGCGCAATCGAGGGCGACGCGCTCGGCGTAGCCCGTGTCGCTGCGCCCGGAGACCTGCCAGAGGCCGGTCAGGCCCGGCGGAACGGAGAAGCAGGCGGTGAAGTCGGCGCCGTAGCGCACGACCTCGGCCTGGACGATCGGCCGCGGCCCCACGAGGCTCATCTCGCCGCGCAGCACGTTCCAGAGCTGCGGCAGCTCGTCGAGGGACGTCTTGCGCAGGACATGGCCCAGCGCCGTGACGCGGGGATCGTGGGTGAGCTTGAAGGACGCCTCCCACTCCGCCCGGGCATCGGGATTCTCGGCGAAATGCCGCGCCAGCACCGCGTCGCCGTCCGCGACCATGGACCGGAACTTCAGGCATCCGAAGGGGCGCCCGTGCCGGCCGAGGCGCTTGTGTCGGAAGATCGGCGACCGGCCGTCGCTGCCCCAGATCAGCAGGGCGATGAACAGCAGCAGGGGCAGAAGCAGGAAGAGCGCCGTCAGCGCGATGGTCGCGTCGAGGAGGCGCTTCATCGCCCAGCTCGCCCGGAGGCCGGGGCCGGCCTGCCGCGGGGCCGGCAATGTCTTGACCAACGCCTCGTTCAGCGTCTCGACCATATCCTGCGGCGTCGACGACTCGATCGGCGTCGGGGTCCCAGCCGGGCGCAACATGTCGGCTCCTTGACTCGGGGTGAGACGGGATCGGAACTTGCGGAGCGACGTGCGCAGCCGGCCGGTTCGGCCAGCCTCGCCGCAGCCGGCTTCGGCGGCGCTCGGCCGGTCCGAAGGGGCGTCGATCGCAGGCGGAACCCTTGCGACAACACTGGGCCCACGACCGGTTCGGCAACAAGACGGCCGCCGATCCATCAATGGAGGTAAGGCGTTGCTGGTCGTGCTGGTGTTCGCTGCACTGATTGGAGGAGCGATCGGTTTCGCGGTTGTTCTACCGAAGGGGTTCCTGCTCGCGCTGCTGGCCGCCCAGGCCGGGGCGGCCGTCGCCGTCGGCCTCGTCGTCCTGCTCATCCGCCGCCGCTGACGGCCCTACCGGGCGGCGGGACCGCTTTCGGGGAGGTCCCGTCCGCCGATCGAGGTAAGGGCCCCCGCGCGGGGGCCGGTCTAAACCGGGCTGCCCGGCCCTCCCGGCCGGACCCGGCCGCGCGGGCGCGTTCTGCCCCGGCGCGGCGCAGTCGATCACCGGACAGGACGCGCCGTGGCCCCTTCAGAGCGCCGCATCAACGGGTTCGACGGCCTGCGGGCCCTGGCGTTCCTGATGGTCTTCGTCAGCCACAAGGCGCCGAGCCCGAGGACCGAGGCCCTCGGCACGGCCGGCGTGTGGCTGTTCTTCGTCCTGAGCGGCTTCCTGATCGTCCGGATCCTCGCCGCGGCCCGCACGGCCGTGGAGGCGGGCGCGTCGACCCCGCTCGGCAGCCTCGGGCTGTTCTACCGGAATCGAGTCGCCCGGATCGTGCCGGTCTACTACGTCTTCCTGTTCGTGCTCTACACGGTCCGGCCCGGCGACCCGGCCAGTCTCGGCAACGACGCGTTCAAGCTCGCGACGTGGTTCTACGTCACCAACATCTACATCGAGCTGAACGGCTGGGGCACCGAGCTCGGCCATCTCTGGAGCCTCGCGGTCGAGCAGCAATTCTACCTGCTGTTCGCGCCGGCGGCCCTGTTCCTGCCGCGGCGCCACCTCGGCACGCTGTGCTGGCTCCTGGTCGGGATCAGCGTCCTGGCGCACGGTGCCCTGTGGCGGGCGGGCGCCGCGCCGCGGTGCTTCGACGTCGACACCCTGGCCAATGTCGGACTGATCGCGCTGGGCGGCCTCGCCGGCCTGCGCACCCGGCCGCTCCCGGCCTGGCTCGCCCGCGACGCCGCCCTGGCCGGCGTGCTGGCCCTGTTCGTGGCCCTGCCGCTCCTGATCGCGCCGACCGGCTGGTGGCTCGTTCTCGGCCGCCTCAGCGGCGTCCTGGCGGCGCTGCTGCTACTGCAGGTGGTCGAGGCGTGGGAGGGCCGCGCGGTCGCCCTCCTGGAGATCCCGTGGCTGCGCCGGATCGGCGTGATCAGCTACGCCGCCTACCTGTTCCACGTGCCGCTCCACGCGGAGCGCGTGCTGGCCCTCGTCGGCCTCGACGTCGCCGGACCGCGCTCGGTCTCCATGGCGCTCGACCTGATGCTGACGCTGCTGCTGGCCGAACTGTCGTGGCGGCTCCTGGAGCGGCCCGCACGCCGGCTGCTGCGGGCCCCGCGCCGGCGAGTCGGCGCCTCCGCGCTGGTCGGCCCGTAATCCGCTCGCGCGTCCCCGGCTCAGCCCTTGATCGGCACCCGGCCGACCTCCGCGCCGGTGGCGTCGCGCACGACAAGCGTCCACGCGCCGGCCGGTCCCGCGACCTCCAGTTCACCCGCCATTTCGTCGATCACGCTGCGGGCCTCCGCGAGCGCCTCGGCCACGTCCGCGGCTTCCACGCCCTGCGCGTCGCGGATCGTCTCCTCGCCGTTCTCGATGTCGAAATAGAAGCGACTGGGCACTCATCTCCTCCCTGATTTTCGCCCTCGGGAGGGCCCTCGGATACTACCTACGTAGTTCGCCCACGTCCGACAATGCTCAGTAGGAGACATAAACCTTAACAAACATCAAAACTGTTTTCGTTGGTTGCGTTGCAATAATGTCGAGATTCCAGCCAAATAATCCATTATAGGTATCGCCGATCACCCTTGCGGCCGCTTCGGCGATGGCGGCGCGCGGTGACGGGCCTCAGGGGCGTTCGACATGGCAGCCTCCGGCGATTCGAGCCTCAAAAAAGATTCTCCTGCCTCGGCGGAGAGAAAACAAAAATTGCGCGCCCACGTCCGGACGATTCTGGCGAAGGGCCTCAGCGTCCGGAATTCCCGCCCCGCGGGCGACACAGCCCCCGACACGCACTGACCTGTTCCGGCCGTCGGGGCCATCCCCCGCAATGGGAGGGGATGGCGGCCGCCCTACGCCCTTTGAGCGTCGTGCGCGCCGATCGCTTCCGGCCAAAGTCGGGGGCGGTCTCGGAGGCCGCGCCCGGCGGCCCAGGAAGCGCGATGGCGGATCAACTCTTGTCCGATGCTCGGGGCACCTTCGTGGACGTCTCGTTCATCATGGCCGCGCACGACGCGGCGCCCTGGATCGAGACGGCCATCCGTTCCGCCCTCGCCCAGACCGGCGTCGCCGTGGAGGTGGTGGCGGTCGATGACGGCTCGCGGGACGGGACCGCCTCCGTGCTGGCGCGCCTGGCGGAAGCCGATCCGCGGGTCCGCGTCATTCCTCTCGCCGATGCCGGACCGGGCACGCCCCGGGGCCCGTCGAGCGCCCGGAACGCGGCGCTGAACGCCGCCCGGGGCCGGTGGATCGCGATCCTCGACGCCGACGACCTGATCCTGCCCGACCGCACCCGGACCCTGCTCGATCTCGCGCTCGCGGCGGATGCCGACATCGTCGCCGACAACCCGATCCCGTTCACCGACATGTTCGACCCGCAGGGGCCCGGCATGCTGGAGGGCGGCCGGGAGCCGTACCTGTTCGAGATCGACCTCGCCAAGTACATCGCCAGCAACCAGCTGCTCAGCCGGGTGACCAAGCTCGGCTACCTCAAGCCCATGATGCGCGCCGAGATCCTGCGCCGGCACGGCATCCGGTACGACGAGGGCGTCCGGATCGGGGAAGATTTCCTGCTGTGCCTGGAAGCCCTCGCGGCGGGGGCGCGGTTCGTGGTCACCACCTACGCGGGCTACGGCTACCGGCGCGGACCCACCTCGCTGTCGCACCGGCTGCGCCAGGCCGACATCGCGCGCCTCGACGCGGCCTTCGCGGCCCGGGCCGAGCACGGCCGCCTCGCCGAGGCGCGGTCGCGCTCCGCCGAGATCCGCCACGGCAGCCGCGCCTACCGCGACGGCCTCGCGGTGACGCGGCTGATCGCCCAGGTCATCGAGGCGGCCCAGGCCGGCCGCTGGCGCGCGGGCGCGACCCTGGCGCTCCGGCATCCCCGGATCTGGCGGTTCCTGGCCGCGACGCTGCTGGCGGCGGCGGGCAAGCGCCTGCGGCCGCGGCCGCATGCCCACCCGATCGGACAGAGGTAAGACGATGCGCTTGTGCATCTGCATCTGCACCTGCGAGCGGCCCGTGGGGCTGGCGCGCCTGCTCAAGGCCCTGGACCAGCAGCGGCTCGGCAGCCTCGCCGAGACCGCCCTGCGCATCCTGATCATCGACAACGGGCGCAGCCGCGCCGCCGTCCCGGTGGTGGAGGCCTACCGGGCGACTGGCCGCTTCCCCGTCACCTATGCCCGGGAGGAGACCCGCGGCCTCGCAGCGGTCCGCAACCGGAGCCTCGCGGAGGCCTCCGCGGCCGGCGCGGACTGGGTCGCTCTGATCGACGACGACGAGTTTCCCGACCGCGACTGGCTTCACAACCTGCTCGAGACCGCCCTCGCCGCGGGCGTCGCGGCCTGCGTCGGGCCGGTCGTGCCGTTCTTCGACCGGGTTCCGCCCGCCTGGGCGGCCGCCGGGGGCTTCTTCGCCAAGCGCCTGCCGGTCCGCGACGGCTACGTGGAGGACGGCTACACCGCCAACGCGCTCCTGGACCTGCGGGTGATCCGGGCGCTGGGCCTGTCCTTCGACATGCGCTTCAACACGATGGGCGGCGAGGACACGTTCTTCTTCCGGGCCCTGATGCTCGCCGGGCACCGGATCGCCTGGGCCGAGACGGCCGTGGTCTACGACAGCATCCCGACGCACCGGATGCGGGTGCGCTGGCTGCTGGCGCGCTGGTACCGCAGCGGCAGCGTCGAGGCCTATCTCGGCCGGCTCCGCCCGGAAACGGTGGGCGGCCGTCTCGCGAACGCGGGCCGCGGCTTCGTGCGCCTCGGCGGCGGCCTGCTGCGGCTCGGGGTCGCCGGCCTGTCCCTCAGACCGGCGACCCTGATCGGCGGCGGCTACACGCTATGCCGCGGGGCCGGGCTGCTCGCGGCCGTGATCGGCGTGAGCTACCGGGAATACCACCCGTCGCGCTATCGCTAGCCGCGCCGACCGGGCGCGCCCCGGTGCGGTAGCAGGAAGGGCTGGCCGCCCGGCGGCACCCGCCCGACCGGCCAGCGGACGCCGAAGACCCCGGCGATGAGGTCGTCGGTCAGGACCTCGGCCGGCCGCCCGCCGGCGACCAGCTGGCCCCCGTCCAGCACCAGCAGCCGGTCGGCGTAGGCGGCCGCGAGGTTGAGGTCGTGGAGGATCGCCACCACGGCGACGCCGGTCGCCGCCAGCCCGGCGGCGGCGTCGAGTAGCGCGCCCTGGTGCCGGAGGTCGAGGCTCGCGGTCGGCTCGTCAAGGAACAGCACCTGCCGGTCCGCCACCGTGCGGCCGGCCTCCAGCTGGCAGAGCACGCGGGCGAACTGCACCCGCGCCTGCTCCCCGCCCGAGAGGGTCGGGTAGGCCCGGTCGGCGAGATGCGCCACGTCGGCCCGCGCGAGGGCCCGGGCCAGGATCGCCGCCCGGTCGCGGGCCCCGAGGCCCCGGCCGATGCCGTCGAGGCCGATCCGGGCGACCTCGGCCGCCGCGAACGGGAAGGCGAGGCGCGCCGCCTGCGGCAGCACCGCCCGCGTCGCGGCGAGGCGCCAGAGCGGGATCGTCGCCACGGGCGCACCGTCATAGGCGACGCTGCCCCGGGTCGGGCGCAGGGCGCCGCTGAGCAGGCGGACGAGGGTCGACTTGCCGGCCCCGTTGGGGCCGACGATCACCTGCAGGGTGCCGCCCGCCACCGCCAGGGAGACGTCGCGCACGAGGTCGCGCCCCGCCACCGTGACGGTCAGGTCGCGGGCCGTGAGCAGGGCCGGATCAGACATTGTCAGACATCGTCAGACATCGTCCGGTCGCACCCGGCCGAGAAGCAGCCACAGGAAGACCGGCGCGCCGACCAGCGCGGTGACGATCCCGATCGGCAGCTCGGCGGGCGCGGCGACGCGGCGCGCCACCACGTCGGCGAGGACCAGGAAGGCGCCGCCGAGGAGTGCCGAGGCCGGCAGCAGCAGCCGGTGCCCCGGGCCGATCAGCAGCCGCAGGGCGTGCGGCACCACGAGGCCGACGAAGCCGATCACCCCCGCCGCCGCCACGCTGGCGCCCACCGCGACCGCCACCAGCACGATGCAGGCGCGCTTCAGCCGCTCCACCGGGACGCCGAGATGGAACGCCTCGGCCTCGCCGAGGACGAGGGCGTTCAGGCCGCGGCCGAGGAGCGGGACCGCGGCCAGCACCGGCAGGATCAGCGGCGCCGAGGCCGCGACCTTGGACCAGGTGGCCCCGCCGAGGCTGCCCAGGGACCAGAAGGCGAGATCGCGCAGTTGCCGGTCGTCGCTGACGAAGGTCAGCAGGCCGGTCAGCGCGCCGCTCAGCGCCCCCAGCGCGATCCCCGCGAGCAGCATCGTCGCCACTGCGGTGCGCCCGGACCGGGTGGCGAGGGCGTAGAGGATGAGGGTCGCGCACAGGCCACCGAGGAAGGCTCCGGCCGGCAGCGCGGCGTAGGGCAGCGGCCCGGGAAGCCCCAGCCCGGCGAGGATCCGGTCGCCCAGGACGATGATCACCGCGGCCGCGAGCCCCGCCCCCGACGAGACCCCGACCAGCGCCGGATCGGCCAGGGGGTTGCGGAACAGCCCCTGCATCAGCGCCCCCGAGACCGCCAGCCCGGCCCCGACCAGCAGCCCCAGCAGGGTGCGGGGCAGGCGGATCGAGAGGATCACCAGCCCGTCGCGGGCGCGGGCCGGATCGCTCCCCTCCCCGATCAGGACCGCGAGGACCCGGTGCGGCGGGATGGGGATCGCCCCGAGGCTCACCGAGAGCAGGGCGGCGGCGAGCACCAGGGCCGCCAGGACACCCAGCACCCAGGGCGCCGCGCGGCGGCTCACGCGTCCCGCCCGCCGCCGCGCGGCTCAGTCACGCGGCAGGTCCGGGTAGAGCGCCCGCATCAGGTCGGTGGCGGCCTCCGGCGTGCGCGGCCCGAAACCGAGGAGGTAGAGGCCGTCCATGGCCACCAGCCGCCCCCGCGCCGCCGCCGGCGTCTGGCCGAGGGCCGTGCCGGGGGCGAAGATGCTCTCGGGCTTCGGCGGCTCGGGACCGTTCTGCATCATCACCACCGCGTCGGGGGCGGCGGCCACGATGGCCTCGTCCGTCATCGGCTTGAAGCCCTCCAGGCCCGCGGCCGCGTTGCCGATGCCCGCCAGGGCCAGGATGCCGTCCGCCGAGGAGCCGGTGCCGCCGACGACGGTCCGGCCGCCCTGGACCGACAGGACGACGAGGGCCCGGGCCGCCCGGGCGATCCGGGCGCGCCGGGTCGCGAGGTCGGCGAAGCGCGCGCGGACCTCGGTCTCGAGGGCCTCGGCCTCGCGCTCCAGGCCGGCGAGGCGCCCGACCGTCTCGATCTTGTCCAGCACGCCCTCGGGATTCGGCGGCTCTGTCACCGTCTCGACGCGCAGCCCGGCCTCGCGCAGCTGTGCCAGGACGGCCGGCGGCCCGGCCCCCTCGGCGGCGATGATCAGGTCGGGCTGCTGCGCCAGAAGGCCCTCGGCCGAGAGCGCCCGCAGGTAGCCGACACTCGGCTTCTCGCGCAGCGCCTCGGGCGGGTAGAGGCTGGTCGTGTCGACCGCGACGATCCGGCCGCCGGCGCCGAGGCGGTAGAGGATCTCGGTGACGGCCCCGCCCAGGGCGGCGATGCGGGTGGCCGCCTGCGCGGCGGCGGCGCGCGGGGCGAGCGCCCCGGCCGCCGCGGCGGCCAGGAGCGCGCGGCGCGACAGAAGGCCGGGGGCGCTCATCGGGTCAGCATCGGCGCGTCGCCGGCGGTCAACCGCGGGCGACAGGCGTGATCGCCGTGGCGGTTGACGATCTTGCCCGCCGCCTCAGAACGCGCGACCGGCCGCGTCGCGCCGGGCCCCGCGCGCGTGCCGCCCGGGACGCGGCGATGACCTTCTCCTTCGGCACACGACATGGACCGGTCACTCCAGATCTGTTCTTTATAAATTTTCAAATGAGAGGATCGCGACGACAGAAACGCAGCGTATCGGCAATCGATCGCGGACGCCACCCCGCGACAAGGTCACGGTTTTACTTCGCTGACCGGCCTGAAAAAGCGGCCTATGTCATTTTATAGGTCAGGATATCGTCGCGCGCGCCGGCGGTCGATTCCGGGCGGCGGACACTGGTACAGGCGGCGCCGGTCCCCGGCTCCGGTGGGCCGCCCGACGGCGTGGTCGGGACAGAACGGGCCTTCGCTGTGCCCGCTCGGGCGGAGCGCGGCACGACGAGGTCCGACCCTCGTCCTGAGGTGACGCGTCGCGGCCCCGGCGGAGAGCTCCTTCGAGGCGGCCGCCGCGCGACCGCACCGCGGGATGGGGGGAGGATCGGATGATCCGGGTCGGCCGGCCTCGGAGCGTTCCCTCCCCATGCGCTCAGCCGAGGCTGCCGAACCCGGCGGTCTCGCGCGTCCAGGCCAGCGCCTGCTCGCTCAGGGAGAGGCCGAGGCCCGGCCGGGTCGGCACGCGCATGCGGCCGTCCTCCAGCTCCAGCCGCTCGTTGAACAGCGGCTCCAGCCACTCGAAATGCTCGACCCAGGGCTCCCGCTGCAGCGCGGCGGCGAGGTGGATGTGGAGCTCCATCGAGAAGTGCGGCGCGATCGTCAGCCCGGCGAACTCGGCGAGCGCCGCCACCTTGAGGAAGGGCGTGATGCCGCCGACCCGCGGCGCGTCGGGCATCAGGAAGTCGGCGCCGCCCTGGCGGATGAAGTCCCAGTGCTCGGCGACGCTCGTCAGCATCTCGCCGGTGGCGACCGGCGTGTCGAGGGCGGCGGCCAGGGCCGCGTGCCCGGCGGCGTCCAGGCAGTCGAGGGGCTCCTCGATCCAGATCAGGTTGAAGCGCTCGAAGGTCCGGCCCATCCGCATCGCGGTCGGCCGGTCCCATTGCTGGTTGGCGTCGACCATGAGCGGGAAGGCGTCGCCCAGATGCTCGCGCACCCGCGAGACCCGGCGGATATCCTCGGCCCAGTCCGGCTGGCCGACCTTCAGCTTGATGCCGCCGATGCCCTTCGCCCGGGCGCGGTCGGTGTTGACGAGCAGCTCCTCCAGCGGCGTGTGCAGGAAGCCGCCCGAGGTGTTGTAGCAGCGCACCCAGTCGCGCTGCGCCCCGAGGAGCTTGGCGAGCGACAGGCCGGCCCGCCGCGCCTTGAGATCCCACAGGGCCACGTCGAAGGCGCCGATCGCCTGGACGGCGAGGCCGCTGCGGCCGGCCGAGGCGCCGGCCCAGGCGAGCGTGTCCCAGGCCTTGGCGATGTCGCTCGGATCCGCCCCGAACAGCGCCGGAGCGATCTCGCGAGCATGGGCGAACTGGCCCGGCCCGCCGGCGCGCTTGGAATAGCTGATCCCGAGGCCGCGATGGCCCTCCCGGCTCTCGACCTCGCAGAACAGGATCGCGATCTCGGTCATCGGCTTCTGGCGGCCGGTGAGCACCTTGGCGTCGCTGATCGGGGTCCTCAGCGGCAGGGCGACGGACCGCAGGCGGATCCCGGTGACGGCGTCCTCAGCCATGGCTTCCTCCAGGTCTTGTCCGCGCGGGCGCGCTGGAAGCCCCGGAGGCGGTTCTTGGCGGTGCCTCTCGGCGGCGACCGCGACGGCTCTCCCGGGGCCGGACCCAGGAGTGCCGCAGGCCGGACGGCCTGTCCAACGTCATTGTTGGATTGATCGATGCGCACCTGGCATCGATGGCCCCGAGGGGGACAGCCGGTCTCAGCCGGCGGCCGTCGCCGGAGGAAGCCGGAACGCCACCAGGGTCATGTCATCCCGCCGGGCTTCGGTCCCGCGATAGGCGTCGAGATCGGCCTCGAGGGCCACGGTCTGGGCGGCGAGGGGCAGGTCGGCGTGGCGCAGGAGGCTGTCGGCCACGCCGCGCCGGCCGAGGAGCCGCGGCGCCCGGTCGGGCACCGCGCGGCCCATCTGGTCGGTGATGCCGTCCGTCATCAGGTAGAAGGTGGCGCCCGCCACCGGAACGGCGATGTCCGCGACGACGTCCTCCGGCTGCCCGTCACGGGCGGGGCGCGGGTAGCCGAGCCCCCGGCGGCCGCCGCGGACGCGCTCGGCCACGCCGTCCCGGACCACCGTGAGCGACAGGCCGGCGCCGGCGAAGTGCAGCGTCCCGGCCGCGCGGTCCCAGACGCACAGGCCGCAATCGAGCCCGTCATCCGATTCGGCGCCGCGGCCGTCCTGGCGGAGCTGCGTGCGGACCATCGCGTCGAGCCCGGCCAGGATAGCCGCCGGCGCGCGCAGGCCGCGCTCGTGCAGCAGCCGGTCGAGGGCGGTTGCGACGATCAGGGTCAGGAACGCGCCGGGCACGCCGTGGCCGGTGCAGTCGGCCACCGCGATCACGCAGAGGCCGTCGATCTCCTCCAGCCAGAAATAGTCGCCGCCGACGACGTGGAGCGGCTCCCACAGCACCGCGACCTCGACCCCCGCGCCCGCCAGGGCGTTGCGGTCCGGCAGCACCGAATCCTGGATGCGCCGCGCGTAGCCGATGCTCTCGACCACTTGGCGGTTGGCGCGCTCCAGCCTGTCGTGGGCCTGCTCCAGCTCGACGAGGAGCTGTTTGGCGGCGTCGCCGCTCCGCAGGCCCTCGACCATGCGGTTGAAGGCCTGGCTGATGACGTCGATCTCGTTGCTCGGCCGGTAGGCGCCCCCGAGCTCCACGGTCGTCCAGCGCTTGTGCTCGATCTCCCGCATGGCGAGCAGCAGCCGCATCAGCGGCGCCATGACGTGGCGGCGCACGGTGGCATGCAGGGTGACCACGAAGGCGATCATCAGCCCGACGCTGGCGCCGAGGGCGAGCATCACCTGCCACGCCGCGTTGTCCCGCAGCGCCTTCGTGGAGACCGTGACGGTCAGGCTGCCCGCCGGGCCGGCGCGGCCGGGCACCGACAGGTCGGCCTGGGCCGAGAGGGTGGACCAGCCCCGCGCGAGGGGCGCCGCGCCCGCCGTCCCGACGACGTGGCCCGTGGCGTCGCGCAGGACGGCGTGGGCGAAATCGGGCTCGGCGGCCAGGGCCTTGAGCGGGCCGTCGTAGGCGTCCGGGTCGCGCGCCCAGTCGGGCCGCGCGATCGCCGCGGCGGTGAGCCGGGCGAGGAGATGCGCCCGGTCGCCGTACAGCCGGAGCTGGTCGGTGTAGGTCACCCAGGCGATCCCGAGCTGGGTCAGCAGCAGGAGGGCGCCGATCACCGGGTAGATGCGCAGGAACAGGGTGTGGGACAGGCTGTCGAGGTCGCGGCCTCGGGCCGCCCCGCGCAGGGCGCCGGGCTTCATCAGCTCGTCCGCGGGCGCGCCCGCGGCCAGCACGTCGGCGAAGCCGCGCTTCGACAGGGGATCGCCCCGGCGGATCGGGCCGGCCCCGCGCAGGCCGCCCGCGCGCCCGGCGCCGCCGGCGGCCGGGACCGGATCGATGTCGGCGAAGCCGAGCCGCGCCAGGGCATCCCCGGTCCGCAGCGGTCGCGCGCCGCGGATCCCCCCGGCGAGACGCGGGCTGTCCAGGGCCGTGTCAGGTCCGCTCACGCGACGTCACTCCGTGTCACAGCGGTTCCGCTCCGAGGCCGGGCGCGCGGCGCCTCAGGTCAGGGACGCGCCCGGTTCGGCCGCGCAGCGCACGCAGTCGCGGCCGGCATGCTTGGCGGCGTAGAGCGCCGCGTCGGCCCGCCGGAGCGTCGCCGACATCAACTCGCTCGGGCCGAACGCCGCGAGGCCGATGCTCACCGAGATCGGCAGCGGGCCGTGCTCCAGGCGCACCGGCCGCTGCGCCACCGCGCGGCGGAGCGCCTCGGCGATGACTTGCGCCTCGGCCATCACGGTGCCGGTGACGAGGATGGCGAATTCCTCACCACCCATGCGGCCGATCACGTCGACCGCGCGCAGGCTGTCGCGGCAGGTCTCGACGAAGGCCTTGAGGACCGTGTCGCCCGCGCTGTGGCCGTAGCGGTCGTTGATCAGCTTGAAGCGGTCGAGGTCGAGCATCAGCACGCTGGAGGGCGTGTCGCCCGACTGGGTCCGCGCCCAGACCTCCTCGCAGATCTGCAAGAAGCGGCGGCGCGACAGGGCGTCGGTGAGGTGGTCGGTGTCGGCGAGGCGGCGGAGTTCGGCCTCGAGGCGCGCCCGGTGCTCGATCTCCGCCGAGAGGGCGTCGTTGAGGTGTCGCAGGGCGCGCTGCTGCTCGGCCATCCGCTGGTTGGCGCGGTGCAGGTCGAGCTGCATCCGGTCGCTCAGCCGCACCAGCCGGCGCTGCTCGTGGTAGCTGCGCCGGTAGGCGCCGGCGAGCTCCCGCACCCCGTCGCCGACCTCGGCGAGGCGGGCCAGCATCACCTCGGATCGGCCGAGAACGGCCTCCTCGGTGTCGAACAGGCTGAAGGCGTCCGCCGGCTCGGACAGGAGATCGTGGGCCGGCGCCCGGTGCGGGCTCACGCGGGGACGCTCGCGATCATCTCGAACCGGGCATGCGCGAAGTCGGCCGCGAAATCCTCGCCGGCCTCCTGGATCACGTCGTCGTCGGCGCCGAACATCCAGCGGATCGTCACCGGGCGCCCCTCGGCGGCGGCGTCCTCTAGGGGCATGAACAGGTTCATCAGCGCCTTGGCGCTCGACGAGTTGAAGTAGGCGAGCGCGACGTCGAAGGTGATCGGGCTCGCCTCGGTCGCCGCGAGGTGGCCGCGCAGGGCCTGCAGCAGCGGGCCGAAGAATGCGGCGGCGTCCTCCGGGTAGGATTCGCCGCGCAGGACGAGCCGCCCCGACGCGAAGTCGAAATCGACCTCGGGCGAGCGCTCGGTCCGGGGCAGCGTGATGCGGTCCATGTCCGTGCGATCCTCAGATGAAGGCTTTGAGGCAGAACAGGCTGCGCTCCGCGCCCAGATCCTGGAAGTCGTACTCGACCGGGGCGCTCGACCGGCGGGCGATCTCGATCAGTCCGATGCTGCCGCCAAGGCTGCCCTCGTCCGGCGGCTGGCGCAGCTTCTCGCGGTAGACCTTCCTGAGCTCGTCGCTCGACAGGGTGGCGATCTCGTCGAGCCGCTCGCGCAGCCGCGGGACCTCGGTCCTGCCGACCTCGTTGCCGCAGACCACGAAGAACCGCCCCTCCTCGGTGCCGACGGCGATCATGCCGGCGCTGACCCGGGCGGGGCCCGGCGGCTCGGCGGGCGCGACCTTGTCGGCCGAGTAGCGGATCACGTTCTGGGCCTGCTCGACGAAGATCGAGAAGACGCGCTTGGCGACCGCGGCGTCGGTCTCCTCGTGCCGCATGCGCAGCTTCAGCACTTCCCCGAGCGAGAACAGGATGTTCTCCGAGAGATCTCCGCCGAACGACAGGATCACGCCGCTGCGCTTCGACGCCTCGTGGAAGGATCGGAAATCGCTCGCGCGCAAGGAAGCCTCTCGACCGCTTCATCGCGGCAACACACCGCGTGTGTAGGGCCGACATTAATGCGGAAATAATCAAAGATTTCTTACCGGTACTGATCGCTTTCTGAGCAACATTGCCCGTATTGCGAGCAGTACCGCAAGCTTTACGCTGGATCCTGTCGCGGACCGCGCGGCATCGCGCGCGAGGGTCCGGGCCGCCGGCTTCAGGCGGCCGCGCCCTGGCGGGCGCCCGCGTCCCACTCGGTGCCCCAGTCCTGCACGACGTGGCCGGGCGCGACCTCCCGGTAGAGGCGCTCCGGCGGCACGTAGTCGGGGGTCCGGATCGGGCTGCGGATCTCGTCGTCCGGCAGCGCGTGCCGCTCGCCCCGCCGGGCCGGATCCGGCACGGGCACCGCGGCGAGCAGCTTCTTCGTGTAGGGGTGCCGCGGATCGCCGAAGATCGCGGCCCGGGGGCCGATCTCCACGATCTCGCCGAGATACATCACCGCCACCCGGTGGCTGACCCGCTCGACCACCGCCATGTCGTGCGAGATGAACAGATAGGCGAGGCCGAGCTCCGCCTGCAGGTCGAGCATCAGGTTCACGACCTGCGCCTTCACCGAGACGTCGAGCGCCGAGACCGCCTCGTCGGCGACGATCAGGCGGGGGTTCAGGGCGAGCGCGCGGGCGATGCAGATGCGCTGGCGCTGGCCGCCGGAGAACTCGTGCGGGAAGCGCGCGACGGTCTCGGGCGGAAGCCCGACCCGGGCGAGCAGATCCTCCGCCCGCCGCCGCGCCTCGCGGGGGGTCGCGAGGCGGTTGATCAGCAGCGGCTCCGCCACCGCCGCACCGACGCTCAGGCGCGGGTCGAGGCTGGCGAACGGGTCCTGGAAGATCATCTGCATGCGCTGGCGGCGGGCGCGGAGGGTCTTGGGATCGAAGCCCGTGATGTCCTCGCCGTCGAGCAGGACCGAGCCCGAGAGCGGCTCGACGAGGCGCAGGATCGAGCGCCCGGTGGTGGACTTGCCGCAGCCGGATTCGCCGACGAGCGCCAGGGTCTCGCCGGCCGCGAGGCTGAACGAGACCCGCTCCACCGCGTGGACGCGGCCGGTCACGCGGCCGAGCAGCCCGGAACGGATGTCGAACCGGGTGGTCAGGTCGCGCACCTCCAGCACCGGGCGCTCGGCGGCCCTGACGGTGTCGGGGGTCTCGGGCGTCGGTGCCGCGAGGCCGGTGGCCCGGTCGACCACCGGGAAGCGCATCGGGCGCGCCCGGCCCGCCATGGTCCCGAGGCGCGGGACCGCGGCCAGCAGCGCCCGCGTATAAGGCTCGGTGGGTTCGGAAAAAATCCGCGCGGTCGGGCCGGCCTCCACGGCGCGGCCCCGGTACATCACCACGGTGCGGTCGGCGATCTCGGCGACCACGCCCATGTCGTGGGTGATGAACAGGACCGACATGCCCTCCTCGTCCTGCAGGCTCTTGATGAGGTCGAGGATCTGGGCCTGGATCGTGACGTCGAGCGCCGTGGTCGGCTCGTCGGCGATGAGGAGCTTCGGCCGGCAGGCGAGCGCCATGGCGATCATCACCCGCTGGCGCATGCCGCCGGAGAAGCGGTGCGGGTACTCGTGCAGGCGCGACCGGGCGGCCGGGATCCGGACCTTGTCGAGGAGCCGGAGCGCCTCCGCCTCGGCCGCGGACCGCGACAGGCCCCGGTGCCGGATCAGCGCCTCGGCGATCTGGAAGCCGATGGTCAGGACCGGGTTCAGGGAGGTCATCGGCTCCTGGAAGATCATGGCGATGGAATCGCCGCGCACTCGCCGCATCTCGGCCTCGGGGGCGGCGAGCAGCTCGCGGCCCTCGAAGCGCACGCGCCCGCCGACACGGCTCGCGTCCCGCGGCAGGAGGCGCAGGATCGAGAGGGCGCTGACGCTCTTGCCGGAGCCGGATTCGCCGACGAGGGCCACGGTCTCGCGCGGGCCCACGTCGAACGAGACGCCGTGCACGACCTCGCGCCAGCGCCCGTCCGAGCGGAAGGAGACGGTGAGGTCTGAGACCGAGAGGATCGGGTCCACTGGATCCGTCATCGCTAGAGAACCCGTCGCGGGTCGAGGGCGTCGCGCAGGCCGTCGCCGATGAAGTTGATCGACAGCACCGTGAGGAAGATCGCGCCGCCGGGAAACAGCGCCCAGTGCGGGGCGACGTCGAGATGGTCCTTGGCGTCGAACAGGAGCCGCCCCCAGGTCGGGATGTCGGGCGGGAAGCCGAGCCCCAGGAAGGACAGCGTCGATTCCGCGATGATCGCGGACGAGACCTCGATCGAGGCCGCCACGATCACCGGACCGAGCGCGTTCGGCAGGATGTGGCGGCGCACGAGGTGCCCGGTCGTCGCGCCCTGCGAGCGGGCCGCCTCCACGAACTCCTTCTCGCGCAAGGACAGGAACTGCGCCCGCACCAGCCGGGCGACCGGCATCCAGCGCAGGCCGCCGATCACCGCGACGATCATCAGGAACACGCCGCCCTGGCTGCCGAACACGGCCTTCAGGCTGTCGCGGAACAGGTAGATCACGAGGAGCAGCAGCGGCAGCTGCGGCAGCGACAGGAACAGGTCGGTCAGCCACATCAGCACCGGGTCGAGGAACCGGCGCGACATGCCGGCGAGCGCGCCGACCAGCACCCCGATCAGGCTCGCCACCGCCATGGCGGCGAAGCCGACCGCGAGCGAGATCCGGCCACCGTAGATCATCCGGGCGAGCAGGTCCTGACCGAGATCGTCGGTGCCGAACGGGTGGTCCCAGGACGGGCCCTGGAGCTGGGCCGCGAAGTCGATGTCGTCGATGGCGACCGGCCAGAGCAGGCCGCCGAACACCACGCCGGCGACGAGGAGCGCCAGCACGCCGACGCTGGCGAGCGCCAGCCGGTGCCGTCGGAAGCGCCGCCACGTCTCCCGCCCCGGCGAGGCCGGCGCGCGGGCGACGGGCACCGCCTCATCGGAGGGCGATGCGAGGGTCGAGCCAGCCATAGAGCAGGTCCGCGACGAGGTTGAACAGGATGACGAGGCCGGCGAACACGAAGGTCACCGCCATCACCACCGGCGTGTCGTTGGACAGCATCGCGTCGATCAGCAGCGAGCCGATGCCGGGGATCCGGAAGATCTGCTCGGTGACGATGGCGCCGCCGAACACCGCGGGGATCTGGAGGGCGACGAGCGTCACCACCGGGATCAGGGCGTTGCGGGCGATGTGCCGGCGGGTCACCGTGCCCTCGGTCAGGCCCTTGGCCCGGGCCGTGGTGACGTAGTCGAGCCGGGCGACGTCGAGCGCCGAGGCGCGCACGTAGCGTGTGTAGGAGGCGGCCTGGAAGAAGCCCAGCACCGCCACCGGCATGATCGCCTGCCGGACATTCGCCCAGACCCAGGGCAGGCCGGAGCCCGGCAGGTCGGCTTGGTAGACGAAGGGCAGCCAGCCGAGCTTGATCGAGAACAGCAGGATGAACAGCAGGCCGGTGAAGAAGGTCGGCAGCGAGAAGCCCACGAAGGCCAGCGTGTTGGCGACCTGGTCGGCGAGCGAGTAGGGCCGGCGCGCGGCGTAGAGGCCCACCGGCACCGCGATCAGCAGCGCCAGCACCTGGGAGGAGCCGACCACGAACAGGGTCGTGGGCAGCCGCTGCAGGATCAGCGTGTCGACGTTCACCCGGCTGGCGAAGGAGAAGCCCCAGTCGCCCTGCAGCATGGCGGTGAGCCAGTGCAGGTAGCGGGTGAGGATCGGGTCATCGAGGCCGAACTTGACGCGGAGCGCCGCCCGCACCTCCGGGGGCACGTTCGGGTTGCTGGCGAGCTCGCCGAACGGGTCGCCCGGCGCGAGCGCCAGGACGGTGAACAGGATCAGGCTGATGCCGAGCAGGCTCGGGATCGCGATCAGGAGGCGTCGCAGGATGTAGGCGCCCATGGCGCGACAACTCCCGCTCAGGCCTCCCTGTACCAGTCGGGCAGGAACGACAGGTCGTTGTCCCAGCCGCTGCGGGGCGCCGTGAGCGTGGCGCCCACCGCCGAGACCTCGGCGCGGTGGATCAGCGGCAGCACGTTCTCGGAGACCGCGAGGTCGTTGCACTTGATGAGGAGCGCCGCCCGCTTGACCGGGTCGAGCTCACTCTGGGCGGCGTTGTAGGCCTCGTCGTAAGCCGCGTTGCGCCAGCGCACGACGTTGCGGCCCTGCCACTTGTTGGCCTTCTGGGCCACCTCCCAGGAGGCGTACATGAGCAGCCAGATCGCCGGATCGGCCTGGGTCATGCTGTAGGCGTACATCTCCATGTCGGCGTAGAAATGCGTGCAGGTGTCGGGGTTCGCCGGGTCGGAGGAGAAGAACACCGAGCCGGTCACCGATTTCAGCTCGATCTCGATGCCGGCCTTGGCGGCCGCCTGCTTGATGATCGCCTGCGTCTTCTGGCGCGGGGCGTTGATCGAGGTCTGGAAGACCAGCTTGAGCTTCTTGCCGTCCTTGGCGCGGATGCCGTCCGAGCCCTTCTTCCAGCCGGCCTCGTCGAGGAGCGCGTTGGCCTTGGCCGGGTCGAAGGCGAAGCTCGTGTTCTTCGAGACGAAGCGGTCCGGGCCGTTGACCGTGTTGGCGGTGGGCTTGCCGGTGCGGCCGTAGATGTAGGTCTGGATCGACTTGCGGTCGACCAGCAGGTTCATCGCCTGGCACACCTTCGGGTCGGAGAAGGCGGGGTGCTTGGTGGTGATCGAGGCGCGCTCGCCGTCGACCTCGACGTTCGGGTCGGCGGCGTTGAGGAGCAGGAACTCGAGCTTGCCGCCGTAGACCACGTCAACCCGGCCCTTGCCGCCGGTCTCCAGGCGCTTCAGCACCTCGTCCTCGATCAGCATGTTCCAGGCGTAGTCGTACTCGCCGGTCTGGAGCACGGCTCGGGCGGCCGAGACCGCGTCGCCGCCGCCCTTCATCTCGACCGTGTCGAAGTAGGGCCGGTTCGGCAGGTGGTAGTCGGGATTGCGCTCGCCGCGGACGATGTCGCCGGGCCGGAACTCCACGAACCGGTACGGGCCGGTGCCCACCGGGGCGAGGTTCTGGGGCGCGTCCCGGGACTTGGCGCCGCTGTAGGGTCCGAACAGGTGCTTCGGCAGCACCATCCCGACGATGCCCACGTAGGCGTCGCACCAGTAGGGCGTGGGCTTGTCGAACAGGACCCGGACGCTGAGGTCGTCGACCTTCTCGACCTTGCAATCCTTGTAGGACCCGGCCGTCACCGCCGCGGTGGCGGGGTCGCGGGCGTATTCCCAGGTGAAGACGAGGTCGTCGGCGGTGAGCGGCTTGCCGTCGTGCCACTTCACGCCGGGCTTGAGCGTCCAGACAACCGAGCGGCCGTCGGCGGCGAGCGCCCCGTTCTCCTTCGAGGGGATCGAGGCGGCGAGCACCGGCACGAGGTTGCCGTCCGCATCCCAGGCGGCGAGCGGCTCGTAGAAGATCCGCGAGGCGTCCTGGTCCTTGGTGCCGACGGCGAAATGCGGGTTGATCAGCGTCGGCGCCTGCCACCAGAGGAGCTTCAGCGCGCCGCCGCCGCCGGCCTTGGTCGGCTTGTAGCCGGCCCGGATATCGGCCGCCATCGCGACCCCATTCCCGGCCAGCATCAGCCCGGCCATGGGCGCGGTGAGGCCCACAGCCACCATCCGCTGCACGAAAGCGCGCCGCGACAGGCGGCCGTCCTTCACCTGCCCGATGAGGCCGCGCAGATCCCGCTCGTCCATGTACGCTTTCCCGTTTACCGCCGTGACAGGCACAGCAACATTCCGGCAGCGGCCTTGGCAAGGGGCGGGCCAGTGACGGTTCAATCGGAACGTGTTGACGGACGCTTGGTTCGGGCAGGAGCATGGCCTGGGCGGTGCATGCGGTCAGGCAGCAGCAGGGCTCGCGCCGTGTCCGTCCTTGCGAGCGGAGCGAAGCAATCCAGCGGCGCCACGCTTCCCGAGGGCGCGCAACCCTGGGTCGCTTCGCTGCGCTCGCGAAGACGGCGCGGAGCCCGCTATGGTGGCGCGACCTCGACGCGCAGCTTTCCCGGAGTGGACCCGATGGACAACCGCAACGCCGTGTGGCGCCACGTCGACGCGCAGTCGGAACGGCTGATCGCCCTGTCCGAGCGGGTCTGGGGCATGCCGGAGGTCTGCTACACGGAGAGCCGCTCCTGCGCCGAGCACGTCGCCGAACTGCGCTACCAGGGCTTCCGGGTCACCGAGGCAGTCGCCGGCATCCCGACCGCCGTGATGGGCGAGGCCGGGGACGGCGGGCCGGTCATCGCGTTCCTCGGCGAGTACGACGCCCTGCCGGGCCTGTCGCAGGAGGCCGGCGTCGCCGAGCACCGGCCGGTGGAGGCGGGCGGGCACGGCCACGGCTGCGGCCACAACCTCCTCGGCTCGGCGGCTCTGCTCGCCGCCACCGCGCTGAAGGACTGGCTCGCCGAGACCGGGACGCCCGGCCGCGTGCGCTACTACGGCTGCCCGGCGGAGGAAGGCGGCGCCGCCAAGGCCTTCATGGTCCGCGACGGCGCCTTCGCGGACGCCGACATCGCGATCACCTGGCATCCGGGCAGCTTCTGGGAGGTGGCACCGCCGGTCGCCCTCGCCAACACCCGGGCCGACTTCGTCTTCACCGGCCGCACCGCCCACGCGGCGGCCGCGCCCCATCTCGGGCGCTCGGCGCTCGACGCCGTCGAGCTGATGAGCGTCGGCGTGAACTACATGCGCGAGCACATGCCGTCCGACGCGCGGGTCCACTACGCCTATCTCGACGCCGGCGGCATCGCCCCGAACGTCGTCCAGGCCGGCGCGACGGTGCGCTACTCGATCCGGGCTCGCGACCTGCCCGGCATGCTGGCGCTGGTCGAGCGGGTGAAGAAGATCGCGCAGGGCGCCGCCCTGATGACCGAGACCGCCGTCGAGGTGCGGATCGTCAGCGCGGTGTCGAACCTGCTGGGCAACGATCCCCTGGAGCGGGCGCTGCACGGCGTCATGGAGGAGCTCGGGCCGCCGCATTTCGACGAGGCCGACCGGGATTTCGCCGGCAAGATCCGGGCGACGCTCACCGACGGCGACATCGACGCCGTGTTCCGCGCCGTGGGGATGCCGCGCACCGAGGCGCCGCTCGCCGACTTCCTCGTGCCCCTCGACGCGTTGCGCAACCCGGCGGTGGGGTCCACCGACGTCGGCGACGTCAGCTGGGTGGTGCCGACCGTCCAGGCCCACGCGCCCACGGTGGCCATCGGCACGCCGTTCCACACCTGGCAGGTGGTGGCGCAGGGCAAGACCCCCGCGGCCCACAAGGCGATGGTGCAGGTCGCCAAGGCGATGGCCGCCACCGGGGCCCGGGCGGTGACCGACGCGGCCCTGCGCGACGCCGCCAAGGCGGACCTCGCCCGCCGGGTCGGCGCGGCGGGCTACGTCTCGCCGCTGCCGCCGGAGGTCGAGCCGCCGCTCGGCATGTCGCTGGGGCGCTGACGCAGTCCCGCCTCAGAGCGTCCGGGCGCGGAGCGCCGTCACGACGATCTCGGCCAGGATGACGACGCCGAAGATCGCGGCGAGCACCACGGCGACTTGGTCCCAGTAGAGCAGGTTCAGGGCGGTATCGAGCGCGACGCCGATGCCGCCCGCGCCGACCAGCCCCAGCACGGCGGATTCGCGGATGTTGATGTCCCAGCGGAACAGCGCGATCGACCAGAAGGCCGGCTTCACCTGCGGCCAGTAGCCGAGCAGCAAAGTCGACATCCGGCCGGCACCCGCGGCCTGCAGGGCCTCGATCGAGCCGCGATTGGCCTCCTCCAACGCCTCGGCGAACAGCTTTCCGGTGAAGCCGACGGAGCGGAGCGCGATCGCCAGGGTCCCGGCCAGCGGCCCCGGGCCGAACACCGCCACGAACAGCAGCGCCCAGACCAGGGAGTTCACCGAGCGCGAGGTCACGAACACGAACTTGGCGAAGAGGTTCAGCGCGCGGTTGGGCGTGACGTTGCGGGCCGCCATCAGCCCGATCGGCACCGCGATCGCGATGGCGATCAGGGTGCCGAGCGTCGCGATGTGGAGCGTCTCCACCAGCGCCCGCAGGGTCGGCCCGACATAGCCGGCATCCATCGGCCACATCCGGCCGAACAGGTCGGCCAGCTGGTCGGGGGCGTCGTAGAGGAATTCCGGGATCACCTCGATGGTGCGCAGGCTCGCCACGAAGGCCGCCACCGCGCAGAGCGTGAAGGCGAGCCGCGCCAGCCGCTTCCACAGGGGGAAGCGCTGCCAGCGGCGCGGGCCGGCGGACGCGGGCGCGAGGGCGACGCTCACTGGAACACCTTGCGGGCCCAGCCGGAGACGATCTCGGCCACCATGATCAGGGCGACGATGACGATCAGGATCGCCAGCACCACGTCGAAGTCGAAGCGCTGATAGGCGGTGAACAGCGTCGCGCCGATGCCGCCGCCGCCGACGATGCCCACCATGGTCGAGTTCCGCAGGTTGGAATCGAGCTGGTAGGTGGCGAAGCCGATGAAGCGCGGCAGCACCTGCGGCTGCACGCCCATGATCAGGGTCGACAGGAAGCCGGCGCCGGTCGCCCGCACGGCCTCGACCTGCTTCAGGGAGATCTCCTCGATCGCCTCGGCGAACAGCTTGGCGATGAAGCCCACCGAGGCGACGATCAGCGCCATGACGCCGGCGAGCGCCCCGAAGCCGATCGCCTTCACGAACAGGATCGCCACGATGATCGGGTGGAACGACCGGCAGAGCGCGATCAGGATGCGGGTCGGCCACGTCACCCAGGGCGGCATCAGGTTGCGGGCCGCCAGGAAGCCGATCGGCAGGGCGACCGCGATGCCGACCACCGTGGCGATCACGGCGATCTGCAGGCTCTCGAGGATCCCCGACTGGATGAGCTCCCAGCGGGAGAAGTTCGGCGGGAACATCCGGGCCAGGAACTGCTGCCCGTGGGCGAGGCCGCCGGCGAAGCGCTCGGGCGAGAAGCCGAGCTGGGTCGCCGCGTAGACCGCGTAGACGGCAAGGAGCGCCCAGCCGGCGCGGGCGGTCCAGTTGGGCCGGAACGCGACGCGGTCGGGGGAGGCGTCGGGGGAGGCCGGGCGGGCGGGCGCGCTCATTCGAGCCAGTTCTCGCCGCCGTAGATGCCGCGCAGGTCGGCCTCGCTCAGCCGGTCCGGCGGCCCGTCATAGACCACGTGCCCGCCCGACATGCCGACGATCCGCGCGGCGAAGCGCTGGGCGAGCGCCACGTTGTGGATGTTGACCACCACCGGCACGCCGCGCTCGGCCGCGAGCCGGGACAGGATCTCCATGATCTCGACGGAGCTCTTCGGGTCGAGGGACGAGGTCGGCTCGTCGGCGAGCACGATCTCGGGCTCCTGCATGATCGCCCGGGCGATGCCGACGCGCTGGCGCTGCCCGCCCGACAGGGCGTCGGCCCGGCGGGTGGCGAAGCCCGACAGGCCGACCGCGTCGAGGAGGTCGAAGGCGCGGGCGATGTCCGCCTCGGGGAAGCGCCGCAGCCACGCGCGCCAGGCCGGCACGTAGCCGAGGCGGCCGCAGAGCAGGTTCTCCATCACCGAGAGGCGCTCGACCAGGTTGTACTCCTGGAACACCATCCCGATCCGGCGGCGCGCCCGGCGCAGGGCGGGGCCGGAGAGCCGGGCGAGGTCCTCGCCCCGGAACAGGATCTCCCCCGAGGTCGGCTGGACCAGCCGGTTGATGCAGCGGATCAGGGTGCTCTTGCCGGTACCGGACGGCCCGATGATCGCCGTGAGCCCAGTGCCCGGCACCACGAGGTCGATGCCCTTCAGGACCGGCTGGCCGGCCCGGTACGCTTTGGTCAGCCCGCGAATCACCAGCGCGCGCGGATCCTCCGCCCGGGGATCGCCCTCGGGTCCGGCCGCCACCGCGCGCGCCGCGCTCCCCGCCGTCACGGCCTGCGTCACGGCTTAGGGGCGCCCGCGGCCTTCTTGCGCGCTGCCTCGGCCTCGCGGGCGGCCTCGCGCTCGTAGGCGACCTTGTTGTACGGCGTGCCCGATTCCTCCGCGACCTTGCGGACGATCGCCCAGTCCTTGAGGTAGGTGATCGGCGCGAACCGGTCGTCGCCCTCGAAATCCTTCACCATGTCGGGCGGGAAGCGGAAGTCGTAGAAGCACTGCTTCAGCTTCTCGGCGAGTTCCGGCTTGAGATCGTGGGCGTAGGCGAAACCCGAGGTCGGGAACTTCTCGCTCGTGTAGATCACCCGGTAATCGTCGCCCTTGATCGTCCCGCGGGCGACCATCCGGTAGAACACGTCGGAGGCCACCGGGGCGGCGTCGTAGTCGCCGGTGCCGACGCCCAGCGCCGACTTGTCGTGGCCGCCCGAGTAGATGAGCTTGTAGTCCTCGCCGGGCTTCAGTCCCTGCTCGGGGAACAGCGCCTTGGGCGCGAGGTTGCCGGAATTCGACGACGGCGCCGTGTGGGCCACGCGCTTGCCCTTGAGGTCGGCCAGCGTCTTGTACGGGCTGCTCGCCTTCACCACGACGATCAGGTTGTAGCCCTCGGCGCCCTTCTCGGTGCCCTTGGCGGCGAACGGGATCGCGCCGGCCATGTTCACCGCGAAGCCGAGGGGCCCGGTCGAGAAGCCCGCCACCGTGAGCCGGCCGGAGCGCATCGCCTCGATCTCGGCGGAGTTCGACTGGACCGGGTAGTAGACGACGCGCTTGCCGGTGCACTGGCTCAGGTAGGTCGTGAACGGCTTGAACGAATTCTCGTAGACCGCGGGATCCTCCACCGGCGTGTAGGCGAAGACGATGACGCTCGGGTCGCGGGTCTTGGCCGGAACGTCGGCGACGAGGTCCTTGTTGGCGTCGCAGTAGGCGTCGTCGAGCTGGCCGCGGTTGGGGCACTCGTCGGCCCTCAAGGGCGACAGGAAACCGAAGCCGCAGAGCAGCGCCAGGGCTGCGCCGTATCGGGCGATCGTCACGCGCTATCCTCCCTGCGGGGCCGTGCCTCGGGCCGGCGCCGTCGTGTCCCGCCCGGTCCGGGCCGAGCTTGAGCCGGCAAAGGTGTAGGCGCCGGCTGACGGGAGACGCAAGGCGCGACAGCGAGAGGACGTTGAGGGAAGCCGCGCGCTGACAGGGGCGTCGTGGCGGCCGTCCGGGCGGCCGTCCGGGCGGCGGCCGGCCTCAGGGCGCGAGCCGCGTGAACACGTAGTCGTGGTCCCGGACATTCGCGCTGTGGCAGGCGAAGCAGGTCTCGTGCTGGGCCGCGTCCGCGGGCTTGCCGTCGACGAAGCGCCCGAACCCCCAGCCCCCCGTCGCCGCGTAGCGCCGCGAATCCTTCACCATGACCTGAACCGTCGTGGCGCCGCCGGGCACGAAGGCCGGGGCGAACTCCGCGGACGGCACCCGCGTCCAGGCGCGCTTCACCAGCACCGTCCCGTCCGGGAACGGCAGGGTGCCCGACCGGTAGGCGTCCAGCGCCCGCGCGTTGCCGACCACGGCGCGCAGCTCGTCGAGGGCCCCGGTCTCCTGCGCGACGCCGACGAGCTGCCAGTCGCGGTACCCGTCCGGGACGGTGACGCCGTAGATCGGCGAGGCCGCCGGGGCGGTCCCGGCATCCACGGCGCGCACCGCGGAGCCTCCCAAAATCAGGCCCGCAGCGAGCAGGGCCGGCAGCGCGACAGCCAGGAACCGCATGGCAACCTCCGTCATCGTCTCGGGATGATCGTGTGTCCGGGGATGATCCGGCCGCGCCGGCGCGGTCAGGCCGCGGCCGCGTCGATCACGGCCTGCGCGAAGGCGCGCGGGGCTTCCTGCGGGAGGTTGTGGCCGATCCCGCCGGTGATCAGCCGGTGCGCGTAGCGTCCGGTGAACTTGGCCGCGTAGCTGGCGGGATCCGGATGCGGGGCGCCGTTCGCGTCGCCCTCCAGGGTGATGGTCGGCACGCCGATCGTGGGCGCCTGCGCGAGGCGGCTCTCCAGCGCGTCGTACCGGCGCTCGCCCTCGGCGAGGCCCATCCGCCAGCGGTAATTGTGGATGACGATGCTGACGTGATCCGCGTTGTCGAGGGCCGGGGCGCTCCGCGCGAAGGTGGCGTCGTCGAAGCGCCAGCGCGGCGAGGCGGTCTGCCAGATCAGCTTGGCGAAGTCGGCGCGGTACGCCTCGTAGCCGGCCCGCCCCCGGCTGGTGGCGAAGTAGAACTGGTACCACCAGGACAGCTCGGCCCGCGGCGGCAGCGGCTTCTTGCCGGCCTCCTGGTTGCCGATCAGGTAGCCGCTGACCGCCACCAGCGCCCGGCACCGCTCCGGCCACAGCGCCGCGACGATGTCGGCCGTCCGCGCGCCCCAGTCGAAGCCGCCCAGGACGGCCTGGGGGATCTTCAGGGCGTCCATCAGGGCGATGACGTCCACCGCGAGTGCCGCCTGCTCGCCGTTCCGGACCGTGTCCGACGCCAGGAAACGGGTGGTGCCGTAGCCGCGCAGGTACGGCACGATCACCCGGTGCCCGGCCGCCGTGAGGATCGGAACGACCTCCGCGAAGGCGTGGATGTCGTAGGGCCAGCCGTGCAGCAGGATGACCGCCGGCCCGTCGGCGGGACCGGCATCGACGTAGCCGACGTCGAGCACGCCGGCCTCGACCTGCTTCAGGACGCCCGGCACGGCGCCGGGGACCGGGGCGCCGGGGGCCGAGCCGCCCTGCGCCCGCGCGGTCCGGCCGAGGCCGAGCTCGGCGAGGGCGGCGGTGGCTACCGCGCTCTTCAGGAGGCGGCGGCGGCTCCAGGCGGATGTGTCGGGATCGGTCTCGCGGGCCATGGACAGCTCCCTCGTCGGAAAGTCTTCGATGGAGCGAAATCTATCCCGATGCTCGACACCGCGCTTTGAGAGGACCTTGAGGACACCTTCAGAGGCCCATGATTTATGCCCGCCCGGGCCCGTGCTAGAGCGCCCTCCGCCGCGGAGACCGGTTCGGTGAGCAGGGCGCGGAACGAGGACATGGCCCCGCCCAGGAACGCCCCTTGATCTACCGGTTCGGATCCTTCACCCTCGATTCTGCCCGGCGCGAGCTCAGCCGGGACGGCGCCGAGATCGCCGTCGAGCCGCAGGTCTTCGACCTCCTGCGGGTGCTGATCGAGCGGCGCGACCGGGTGGTAAGCCGCGACGACCTGCTGGAGGCGGTCTGGAACGGGCGCATCGTCTCCGAGGCGACCCTCGGCAGCCGGATCAACGCGGCCCGGACGGCGATCGGCGACACCGGAACCGAGCAGCGCTGGATCCGGACGCTCCCGCGCAAGGGCGTGCGCTTCGTCGGCGCCGTGCGGGAGGCCGCATCGGAGGTCTCGCCCGGGATCGCTCCGGAAGACGCGGCGGAGCTGGGCGTCACGTGGCGCACCGGGCCGCGCCTGCCCGCGGTGGCGGTCCTGCCCTTCACCAACATGAGCGCGGATCCGGATCAGGACTACTTCGCCGACGGGATCACCGAGGAGATCATCACGGCGCTGTCCCGCGTCAGCGGCCTGTTCGTGATCGCGCGCAACTCGACCTTCACCTACCGGGGCGCGGCGATCGACGTGCGCCGGGTCGGGCAGGAGCTCGGCGTCGGCTACGTGGTCGCCGGCAGCGTGCGCCGCGGCGGGTCGCGCCTGCGGATCACCGGCCAGCTGGTCGATGCCGGGACCGGCGCCCATCTCTGGGCCGACAGCTTCGACGGCGGGCTCGACGACGTCTTCGCCCTGCAGGAGCGGGTCGCCGCGCGCGCCGCCGCCGCGATCGAGCCCACCCTCCAGCTGGCGGAGATCGGCCGGCTCGGCCGCGACGCGCCGGCCCATCCGGACGCCTACGACCGGCTGCTCCGGGCCAATGCCCGGCTCGCCGACTTCACCGCCGCCGGCATGGCGGCGGCGCTCGATCACCTGGACGAGTCCCTGGCGCTCGACCCGGGCTACGCACCGGCGATGGCCGCCGCGGCCTATTGCCGGGCGCAGTGCCATTTCCAGGGCTGGATCGCGCAGGGCGACGCGGAGCGCGCGGCGGCCGTGCGGCTGGCCTGGGGCGCGGTCGAGCGCGCGCCCGGGGACGCGCAGGTGCTGTGGATGGCGGCCTTCGCGGTCTGGAACATGTCGGAGACCGAGCGGGACCGGGCGCGCGACCTGTTCGGCCGCGCGCTGCTCGTCAACCCGAACTCCGCCCTGGCGCTCACCCTCGCGGGCTGGATCGAGACCATGTGCGGCCGCGCGGAGGCGGGACGCGCCATGGTCGAGCGGGCGCTGCAGCTCAACCCGCGGGATCCGCGCGGCTGGCTGATGTCGGGCGTGATGGCGGTCGCGGCGGTGAGCGAGGCCGACTATCCCGAGGCGATCCGGTGGGCCGAGCGGGCGCTGGCGCAGAACCGGCGCTTCGCCGTCGCCCTGCGGGCGCTCGCCGTGGCCCATGTCGGGCTCGGCCAGCCGGAGCGCGCCCGGCAGGCGGTGGCCGAGCTCCTGGCGATCGAGCCCGGATTGACGGTCTCGGGCTTCCTGGCGCGGATCCCCTTCCCGGTCGCCGCCCTGGGGCAGCGATACGCCAAGGCCCTGGCCGAAGCCGGCCTGCCCGCCTGAGCGGGACGCCGGTCAGGCCCCTTCCCGGTTCAGCCGGACGACGAGCTGATCGGCGAACTTGGCGGCGGCCACCGACAGGGAGCGCCCGCGCAGCTGCGCCAGGACCAGCGTCATCGGGGTGAGGTCGCGGGTGTCGATCGGCCGGCTGTGCAGGCGCGGATCCTCCGGGATGCCGCTGGGCACCTGCAGGCTGACCACGTCCTCCCGCAGGGTGAGGTTGCGCAGGAACTCCAGCGAGCCCGACTCCACGACCGGCCGCAGCTCGACGCCCCGCCGGGCCAGCGCGTGCTCGATGTGGTGGCGGATGGCGAGCGATCGGTCGGGCAGCGCCAGGGCGTGCGCGAGACAGTCGCGCAGCCGCACCGGCCCGCTCTCCGCCGCCAGCGCGTGGCCTCTGCGCATCAGCGCGCACAGGGTCTGGTGGCCGGAATAGAGCGGGTGCAGCTCCGCCGAGGGCGGCGGCTGCAGGATCAGGGCGAGGTCGGCCTCGAATTCCGCCAGGGCTGTCACCGCCTGGGCGTGGTCGCGGACCTGCACGGTGAAGCCGACCTGCGGAAAGCGGGCGCGGTAGGCCTCGACCTCCTCGGGCACCACCTGGGTGACGAAGGCCTGGCTGCAGGCGAGCGCCACGTGCCCCCGCCGCACGCCCGACAGGTCGGCGATCTGCGAGCGGACCCGGTCGAGATCGGCGGCCTGGTCGCGGATGTGCCGGGCGAAGAGCTCGCCGGCCGCGTTGAGCCGCATCCCCTGCGGCAGGCGCTCGAAGATCGGCGTGCCGAGCTCGTATTCGAGATCCTGGATCTGCCGGGTCAGGGCCGAGGGCGTGAGGTTCAAGCGCTCCGCGGCGCGCCGGATCGAGCCGGCGCGGGCGACCTCGGCGACGTAGGTGACGGTGCGCAGGTGCTTCACGCCCGCACCCTGCCCGACCGTTGCCCGAGAGGCAACGGCACGCTCAGAAAATAGCACTTCCTCGCAACAGGCGGTGCCCGTAGCGTCGGCACATCGGGACCCTTCAGGAGCCGTTCGATGATCCGCCGCCGCACCCTCCTGGCCGGTCTCGGGGCCGGCCTCGCCCTCGGACCCCTGGCCCGGGCCCGCGCCCAGGGCGCGCCCGTCACGATCCGGATGGGCTCCCTCAAGCTGATCCACTCGATCGCGCCGAGCTTCTACGCGCGCTTCACCCCGCCCGGGGTGAATGTGGAGGTTGTGCCCTTCGAGAGCCCGACCGAGTGCAAGAACGCCGTGGTCACCAAGTCGGTGGATTTCGGCACCTTCGGGATCGCCGCCGCGACGCTGGGCGCCGCCGCCGGCGAGCCGCTCGTGGTCATCGCCTCCACCTGCAACCGCGGGATGGCGGTGATCGCCAAGAAGGGCTCCGACATCCACGCCATCAAGGACCTGCGCGGCAAGCGCGTCGCGATCTGGCCCGGCAGCACCCAGGAGGTCTTCGTCCTGGAGCGGATGCGCATGGAGGGGCTCTCGGTGAAAGACATCACCCCCGTGCGCGTCTCCTTCTCGGAGATGCACATCGCCCTCGCCCGCGGCGATGTCGACGCCTATGTCGGCGCCGAGCCGGGCCCCGGCGTCAGCCTCGCCTCGGGCGTCGGCCAGCTCGTCGAGTACCCCTACGGCACCGAGATGGGCGCGCTGAACATGGTGTTTGGCGCCCACCGCGACACGCTGGCCGAGCGGCCGGACCTCGTCCGGACCATGCTGGAGATCCACCGCAAGGCGACGGACTTCGCGGCCGGCGACCGCGACGCGATGATCGCCATGGCGGTGGCGAAGCTCGGCCAGAAGCGCGAGGCGCTCGAGCTCTCGGCCCCGAACGTCGAGCTGACCTGGCGCCTCGGGCCGAACGAGATCCGGCAGGCCGATGCCTACGCGCAGCACATGCTCGCGCTCAAACAGATCAAGCGGCTGCCGGAGCCGGGTTTCATCGATACCCGCTTCGTCGACGCGCTGGGGCGGGCGTGAGCACCGGGATCGAGGCCGGCGCCCTGCCGGTGGCGGTGACGCCGGCCCCCGCCCGCCGGGTCGGAGACGGGGCCGGGCTCGCCCACCTGCGCCGGCTGGCGCTCGCCTGCGTGGTGCCGGCCGCGCTCGTCGCGGTCTGGCAGGTCACCACCGCGGGCCGGCCCTACAGCCTGATCCCGCCCCCCGCGGAGGTCTGGGCCGAGATGCGGGATCTCGCGGTCGGCGGCGTCAACGACGACGCGTTCAGCGGCACGCTCTGGACCCATCTCGCGGCGTCGCTGAGCCGGGTCTACGGCGGCTTCGCGCTGGCGGCCGCCGCCGCCCTGCCGCTCGGCCTGCTGATCGGCCGCGTGCCGCTGATCCGGGCGCTGCTCGATCCCGTCCTGCAAGTCCTGCGGCCCGTGCCGGTCACCGCGTGGCTGCCGCTGGCGATGATCCTGTTCGGTCTCGGGCCGCGCTCGGCCTTCTTCCTCGTGTTCCTCGGGGCGTTCTACCCGATCCTGGTCAACACCGTGTTCGGGGTCCGCTCCGTTGAGCCGCGCCTGTTCGAGGCGGCAGCGATGCTGGGCTGCACCGGGCCGGCCCAGTTCGTCCGCGTGGTGCTGCCGGCGGCGCTACCGTCGATCTTCACCGGCCTGCGGCTGGGCCTCGGCTTCGCCTGGGTGGTGATCGTGGTCGGCGAGATGACCGGCGTCCAGACCGGCCTCGGCGCGATCATCATGGAGGCGCGCCAGCTCTCGCGCACCGAGATCGTGATCTGCGGCATGGCGGTGATCGGGGTCGCGGGCTTCGTCTCCGACTGGCTGGTCATGCAGCTCGGCCGCCGGCTGCTCGCCTGGAGCCCGAATCATGGCTGATCCGACGATCCCGATCCTCGACATGCGGGCGGTCTCCAAGACCTACACGGCGGGCGGCCGCCGGACCGAGGCCCTGCGCGAGGCGAACCTCACGGTGTCCCGCGGCGAGTTCGTCTGCCTGCTCGGTGCCTCGGGCTGCGGGAAGTCGACGCTGCTGCGGGTCGCCGCCGGCTTCGAGGCCCCGACCGCCGGGCAGGCCCTGATGTGGGGCAAGCCGATCGCCGGGCCGGGGCCGAGCCGCGGCATGGTCTTCCAGGATTACGGCCTGTTCCCGTGGCTCACGGTGCGGGACAATATCGGCTTCGGCCCGAAGGCCCGCGGGCGGCCCGCCGCCGAGGTGCGCGACACCGCCGAGCGCTACATCGCCCTGGTCGGCCTCCAGGCCTTCGCCGACGCTTACCCGCACCAGCTCTCGGGCGGGATGAAGCAGCGGGTCGCCATCGCCCGGGTGCTCGCCAACGAGGCCGAGGTGGTGCTGATGGACGAGCCCTTCGGGGCGCTCGACGCCATGACCCGCGAGCGACTGCAGGACGAGCTGCTCGACCTGTGGTCGCGGACGGGGCTGACGATCCTGTTCGTCACCCACGCCATCGAGGAGGCGATCTTCCTCGCGGACCGCATCGTGATGATGTCGCCCGGCCCCGGCCGGATCGAGGCGATCCACCCGGTCGAGTTGCCGCGGCGGCGCGACGTGTCGAGCCCGGCCTTCAACGACCTGCGCCGGATGCTGGCGGCCCAGCTCCACAGCCACCACGCCCCGCGGGCCGCCGCCTGATGGACACCGCGCCCGACGATCCCCGCCGGCCCGAGAATCGCCTCGCCTACCGCGCCGCCGTGGACCGGCCGCGCCTGACCTTGCCGGGCGGCAAGCACGTGGCGGTCTGGCCGGTGGTCAACGTCGAGCACTGGCTGATCGACAACCCGATGCCGCGCCAGATCCTGGTGCCGCCGACCGCCGCAAGCCTGCTCCCGGATATCCCCAACTGGGCGTGGCACGAGTACGGGATGCGGGTCGGCTTCTGGCGCTTCCTCGAGGCCTTCGCCAGCCGCGGAATCCGCCCGACGCTGTCGATCAACGGCTCGGTCTGCACGGCCTATCCCCGCGTCGCCGAGGCCGCCCACGCGGCCGGCTGGGAGTTCATGGCCCACGGCTTCCACCAGGTCCCGACGCACCGGATCCCGGACCAGCCGGCGATGATCGCCCGCACCATCGCGGCGATCACCCAGACCACGGGGCGCCCGCCGCGCGGCTGGCTCGGGCCGGGCCTCACCGAGACCCTCGACACGCCCGACCACCTGCGCGCGGCCGGCCTCGAGTACGTCGGCGACTTCGTGGTCGACGACCGCCCCTGCCGGGTGGCGACGCGCACGGGCGACCTCGTCGCCCTCCCCTACTCCGTCGAGCTCAACGACATCCCGCTGCTGGCCATCCAGCACCACCGGGCCGACGAGTTCGTGGAGCGGGCGCTCGCCCATCTCGACCGGCTCGCGGCCGAGGCCGCCGGCTCCGGCCCCCTCGGCGGGGCCAAGGTGATGGGCTTCGCGATCCACCCCTACATCACCGGCGTGCCGCACCGGATCGGCCTGCTGGAGCGGCTGCTCGACGCCGTCCTGGCGCGCAGCGACGCGGTGTTCATGCAGGGCGGCGAGATCCTCGACTGGTACCGCGCCACCGGCGACGAATCCTGAGCCTCGCTGCGAGGAATGACCGTGCCCCCCTTCCCGACCATCCCGCTCCTGCACGCGGCCTACGCCGAAGGCCTCGACCCGCGCGCCGTCGTGGCCGAGGCCTACCGGCGGCTCGCCGCGGTGGACGATCCCGGCATCTTCCTCGCGCTCGTCCCGGAGGCGGATGCTCGCGAAGCCGCGGCGGCGCTCCCGACCTTCGACCCCGCGGCGATGCCGCTCTGGGGCGTGCCCTTCGCCGTCAAGGACAACATCGACGTCGCCGGGCTGCCGACCACTGCCGCCTGCCCGGACTTCGCCCATACCCCCGCCGAGACCGCGCCCGCGGTGGCGCGTCTCCTCGCGGCCGGCGCGATCCTGATCGGCAAGACCAACCTCGACCAGTTCGCCACCGGGCTCGTCGGCCTGCGCACCCCCTACCCGGCCCCGCGCAACGCGATCGATCCGGCCTACGTGCCCGGCGGGTCCAGCAGCGGCTCGGCCGTGGCGGTGGCCCACGGGATCGTCGCCTTCGCCCTCGGCACCGACACCGCGGGCTCGGGCCGGGTGCCGGCGGCGCTCAACAACGTCGTCGGGCTGAAGCCCTCCCTGGGGGCGGTCTCCAGCCGCGGGATGCTGCCGGCCTGCCGGACCCTCGACACGCTCTCGGTCTTCGCCGGCACCGTGGCCGACGCCGACGCGGCCTTCCGGGTCATGCTGGGTCCGGATGCCGCCGATCCCTGGTCGCGGGCCCTGCCGGTGCCGGCCGCCCCCGCCGCCCTCCCGCCGGGCCTGCGCCTCGGGCTCCCGGACGGGGCGAGCCTCCGCTTCGGCGGCGACGGGCTCTCCGAGGCGGCCTTCGCGGCGACGGTCGCCGATCTCGAAGCCCTCGCCGGAGCGGCGGCGCCGGTCGATCTCGCGCCGATGTTCGCCGTCGCGGCCCTGCTCTACGACGGCCCCTGGGTCGCCGAGCGCTACGCGGCGATCCGCCCGGTGATGGAGACGCGCCCCGACATCCTCCACCCGACGACGCGGGCGGTCATCGCATCCGCCGAGCGCCACAGCGCGGCCGACGCCTTCGCGGGCCTCTACCGCCTCGCGGCGCTGCGCCGGGCCGCGGACGCGGTCTGGGACCGGATCGACGTCCTCGCCGTGCCGACCTACCCCCGCCCGCAGACCTGCGCGGCGGTCGCGGCCGACCCGATCGGGCCGAACAGCGAGCTCGGCACCTACACCAACTTTGTCAACCTGTTGGACTGGTGCGCCCTGGCGGTGCCGGGCCGGCCCCGCGCCGACGGCCTCCCCGCCGGGATCACCCTGCTGGCGCCGCGCGGCTCGGACGGGCTCCTCGCCGCCCTCGGGGCACGCCTGCACGCGGCCTCGGCGCCGCGGATCGGCGCGGGCACGATGCCGGTGCCGGTCGTGGAGCCGGGACCGGCACCGGCCGGACCGGACGCGATCGAGCTGGCGGTCGTCGGGGCGCATCTCTCGGGGCTTCCGCTGAACCGCGAGCTGGCCGCGTGCGGCGCGCGCTTCCTGCGCGCCGTGCCGACAGCCCGGGACTATCGCCTCTACGCCCTGCCGGGCGGCCCGCCGCAGCGCCCGGGGCTGCTCCGGGTGGCGGCCGGGGACGGCGCCCCCATCGAGACCGAGGTGTGGGCCCTGCCGCCCGCCGCGTTCGGACGCTTCGTCGCCGCCATCCCGGCACCGCTCGGCATCGGCACGCTGCGGCTCGCCGACGGCACGGCGCCCAAGGGCTTCCTGGTCGAGCAAGCCGGCCTCGACGGGGCGGCCGACATCACGCGCTTCGGCGGCTGGCGCGCCTACCTGGCCGACCGCGCGGCCGCGTAGCCCTCGCCCCCGGGGCCTGACATCGGGCAGCGAGAGGAAACCGGTTCCGGTCCCTCGCGCGGCGACAGGCCGCCCGCGCCGCTGCTAGGCTGCCGCCCGGTGGCGGAGCGTTCCGATGCGGCGATCGATCCTGTTCCTGGCGGCCTGTCTGCTGGCCGGCATCACGCCGGCGGCCTCCGCCGGGCCCGCAGCGGACGGCGTCGCCGATCTCGGCAGCTACGCCGCCCGCGTGGAGGTTCACCCGTTCGAGAGCCTGACGCTGACCGACCGGCAGTTCCTCACCGGCACGTCCGAGGGAGCGAAGCCGGTCACGGTCGCGGGGATCCTGCGCATCGCCAAGGCGGGGACCGAGCGCCTGCCGACCGTGATCCTGATGCACGGCTCCGGGGGTCTGGGCGGCAACATCGAGTTCTGGCAGCGGGCGCTGGCGGCGCGCGGGATCTCGACCTTCGCGATCGACGGCTTCACCGGGCGCGGCCTGACCAGCGTCAACACCGACCAGAGCCTCCTGGCGCGCACGAACCTGATCCTCGACATCTACCGGGCGCTGGGCGTGCTGGCGAAGCATCCGCGGGTCGACCCGGCGCGGATCGCCGTGATGGGCTTCTCGCGCGGCGGGCAGGCCGCGCTCTACGCCAGCCTCAAGCGCTTCGACGCGGCCTGGAACCGCTCCGGCGTGATCCCCGCGCTCTACCTGCCGGTCTACCCGGACTGCTCCATCCGCTTCCGGGACGACACGGCTGTGGCGGATCGGCCGATCCGGATCTTCGGTGGCGGCGGCGACGACTACAATCCCGCCGCCACCTGCGCGGCCTACGCGGAGCGGCTGAGGGCGGCCGGCGCCGATGTCGACCTGACCGTCTTTCCCGGAGCGCAGCACGTCTTCGACAACCCGGCCGGGCCGACCCAGCCCGTGGTCGCCCGGGGCGCGCAGACCGTCCGCGCCTGCGCGATAAGCGAGGCGGGGGACGGCGCCCTCGTGGCGGGCCCGGACGCCACGCCGTTCACCTACGCGGACCCGTGCGTGCAGCGCGACCCGCATATCGGCTCCGACGCCGCCGCCCGCGCCGGGATCCTGGCGCGTGTCTCGCACGCGCTGGACGCCGCGTTCCGGGGACGGTGACCGACGGAGCGCGGTGCGGATCTGCGCGGCCCCTGCCTGCCCGCCGCGCGCTCGTGCGGCGGCCGACTCGGTCAATTGACGTCGTCGGCTTGCCCCGCACCGCCCGGGCCGCCCCCAACCTGCGTGTCGCGTGGCGTCCTACCTGCAGGCAGCATCATGAATGCTCACAGATCGAACGTGCTCGGCCGAACTGTGCCGATCTCGTGCCCAACTGGGCCAGTAGGCGCAGCCTCTTCGACGGCGAGGACAGTCTATCGGGGCTATCTTTAACTGCCCGGAGACCCGCGACCCCGCTCTCGCGGGCACGGACACCTTCCGACCCGAACACCGCAACCAACTTCGCATGAAGGACAGGGACAACCGAGGGCGTAGCTGTGCGCTTCAATCGACAAATCTACTGCGTTAGATACATCATCGAAATTCGATTTGTCTTAAGTGCACGGAAATCGGAGCTGTTCATATCAGGGCCGAAAGTCACTTGTCGAGAGACGGAGCCCATCGCCGAGATCCGCCGGCAAGAATGGCCACTGAGCCCCTATACTACTTTTGGTCATTGCGTACTTCGGAGATTGCTGTAGCCAGTTTATAGGGGTTGGACTCGCCCCGCCCAACACTGGTATGTCATGTGCAAGCTTGGCTAGAATGGCCCGGCGCAGCGCGAGGGCGACCATGGCTTTCAGACGAATCGGAACGCTCGTGGCGGTGCTCACTCTAGGCGCGTGCTCCCACGCGCCGCTGATGCCGACTGCCTACAGCGCCTTGCCGCCCCCGACCGCGATGCCTGCGGCAACCGCGTCGACGGGCCCGCTCGTGGGCGCCGCGGCACCGCGTGCTGAGCCCGATATCGATCCGCTCCCCGTCGTCATTCCCGGCACTCTGAAGCTCACGGACGCGCAGATTGGCCAGAACGGTGTGAACCCTCTGGCGGTTCTCGATTCCTCGATGCGCAACCGCATGAGCTGGAAAAGTCTCCGTCCGGAGAATTTGACGAAGCCGCCGATCTATTCCGGCCTGTCCCGCATGTCGAACGGTGCCGGCGTCGGAGAAGCCTCGGCCACACAGAAAGACAACATTCCCGGCTTCGATAAGGATCTCGCCACCAAGAGGATCATGTCGGAGTACAATCGCGAAGCGGCGATGGCGGCGCTCCTGAAGGGCGGACGCGGCGCCGCGAAGAGCGTATGCTCAGGATGCTGACGTCGCTCTTCGACGCGGCTCGAGAGTGAACGGCGAGTTGTCTGTATCGACCGGCACGCCTCGGTGCGTTCTCACCCGCCACGCCGGTCCCGACTACGGCCCTCAAGCCGGCGAAGTGGCCATCGCTTTCGCCGTGCGCTCCGTCAGCCGACGCCGCGCAGAAGTCCGTTCGCGGACTCCTTCCGGGGAGGATCCCGACGATGCGCCGCACCCATCCTCTCCGCCTTCTTCACACCTGCTGCCAAGCGTCAGTAGCGCGGCGAGAAATTCATCCCCGTCACGACGGTGAAGACCGGTGGCGTGCGGTCAGCAAGCTCGATGCGTGCCGGATCCTGCGAGCGCTCTGTCTGAACCGAGGGGCAGAAGACGGTGGAGGGCACCTCGACCGTCGGTGAGAGCACCCGCTCCAGAGGCGTTGGCCTCGTCATCGCGGGCTTCGGATCCAGCCAAGTTCCGGGTACCACCTGCTGCCCACAATTGCTGACAACCGCTTCGTGTATCGTCCCATCGATTGCGGCGGAAACCACACAATTGGCAGGATGATACACCAACTCGTACTGGAACTTCCTGTTCTCGTCGGACTCCGTTTTGAACCGGTTGTCCAAAATCACGGCCGTGTGCGGGCGATCGGTCGTCCCGACAACATAGAGGCGACCGGTGGCGATGGCAGCGACCGTGATATCGGAGGCCGCCGATGCGGGCATGCTGAAGACAAGCGCCAGCACTCCGGAGAGCGTCGCAGTCGAAACCAAGCCGCGCATCCTGCCCTCACCCTCACCCGCAACCTGTTCAGACCCGGCTCGATTGTATCGTCAGCCGTGATCGCGCCCTGAACAGCGGATCCCACAGCCATTCTACCGAGCAATGGCCACCGTCCATCACCCGATAGAGGTACTCAGATCTCTCATCCACCGGGATATCGAGCTGGACGGACCGTATACCAACGCTCGAGCGCCGGCCCGCCCGTGATCACCGAGCCAGGTCCCTGGGTCCGGGACAGGAGCGTGCACGAACCTGACAGCCGGCGCATCGACGCGATCGCCATCCGATACCGGGAACGTGCCACCTTTCCTGACCAGGGACCTATACGTCCCAGATCTCGAATCGATGGCGCGGCATCGCGCACCGAATCCTGGGAATGCCGCTTGCGCCGTTCCGCTCTGATCGGTGAGCCTTCCGACCGCTCCACAATCCGACGTCGGCGATGACGCGAACGCCGAGCGACGAAGGATCGTCAACATCTCTATGATACAACACCGAACAATCTCAACATAAAATAGACTACGCCGAACAGCGTTACACCTGCAGCAACCCAGATAAAGACCAGCAACCATCGATCAAAATATGCGACATCGCAGTCGGCGTATTCTGTGGCGCAGGGAACGCAGTATGCGTTGGAGATCTCCACCTTTGCCCCACACGTTTGGCAGGCACCGACCGAGAGGGAGCGCTCGCTGGCGGTCATCCTGCGCGTGCGCGGCGGCCAGCCAAAGTGCCAGCGCCGAATGGCAGCCCCTGCCTCCGAGAACCTCATACAAGCACTCGCCACTCGATATGGGCAAATGACATCTGATCCCGTTCGGGATCCATCACGTCTGTCAATTTTCAGAATGGTCAATAGCGCTACTTCATAGCGTTAATATTGTCAATCTCGACCTGATGAAGCTCCCACAACCGGCGCCGCGGCTCCGAGTTCGGTATGCTCCGGACATAACCAGCCTGCGTGCCCGAGAGGTGGGGGGTGAACGGACGCTCAGATGCGCGTTCAGCGTGGCATCACGCTCACCGGAGCTCGGACGGCTGGAGGCCGCGTCGCGGGTCCGTCGGCGGATGACGTATCACGACAGGCCGCTCGAGCCCGGCGAATGCTCGACTGTGACGATGCTGCGCTCGGCTCAGAGCCGCTTCGCAGCGGTGGTCCGATCGCGCAGGATCGAGCGCGCGGCCCGGCACCACAGTCGAGTCGGTAGCCAGTACAGCGCTCTCACCGCACCGAGAGCCGCCATGATCGGCACGAACGCGTGCGCCAGCAGATCGAGGATCACGCCAGGCGGCTCATCCGCCTCGATCCGATCGTACCAGATCGGATCCTCGTGGCGGTACGGGTCTCGTTCGGTCATCGCTGGCACCCGCCACAATCCGATCCGGCCCTCATCTGTCGCACCAGCAAAGTGCTGCCCCGAACCGGATCTGGGAGCGCGGTTCGTGCTGCGCCGTCGCGCAGGGCCAGAGCACGCCGCGCCCCGGCGCGGGGCGGCTCGGGGACCACCCGCGCCTCATCGGCTCCCGCGCTGCGCCAGAACCGCGGGAACCGTGCGCAGCATGATGGCGAGATCCCGGTGCAAGGTCCACCGGGTGGCATAGTCCAGATCCAGCGCGACGCGCTCGGCATAGGTCGTGTCGGAGCGGCCCGAGACCTGCCACAGCCCCGTCACGCCCGGCGGCACGGCGAAACAGGTGGGGAATGCCCGCCCGTAGCGGGCGACTTCGGCCGGCACGATCGGGCGCGGACCGACCAAGCTCATCTCGCCGCGCAGCACATTCCAGAGCTGCGGCAGTTCGTCGAGCGAGCTCTTGCGCAGCACGTAGCCGACGGCGGTGACGCGCGGGTCGTCGCTGAGCTTGTGCGTCGCCGCCCACTCGGCCCGGGCCAGAGGATTGGCGGCCAGATGCGCCGCCAGAACAGCGTCGCCATTCGTCACCATGGAGCGGAACTTCAGGCACCCGAAGCGGCGACCGTCCCGGCCCACCCGCATGTGGCGGAAGATCGGCGCCTTGCGATCACCGGCATACACGAGAGCGGCGATCAGGATCAGCAACGGCAGCAAGAGGAAGAGGGCCGTGGCCGCCACCGTGATGTCGAGCCCGCGCTTAGCCGCCCAACCCAACCGCAGACCGCGCGCCACGAACGGCGCCGTTGGCAGAACGGCCTCCGCGACAGCCTCCGCGGCATCGCCCACTTGGTCCGCAAGCTCGACACCGTACTGCGGCGCACGCAAGGCAGGCTGAAGCGGTGGGCCGACGTCGCGCAGCATGTTCTGGCTCCTCGTGACGGCAGGTGGCCGCCAGGCGCAGCAACGGTTAATCAATTGTTAACGACGGGATATCAAATCATCGCGCCTGTTTCAAGCTTAACCGTACCCTAAATGCCAGTATATTTTCCGCCCAAAAATGCAAGAATAGATTTCGATCCCGCAGGATGAAGCACAGTGGCACCGGGCCCCTGCCTCTCGACCCGGCCACGAATCCGCCTCGATGCCGCAATCCAAGCAATGTCACGAGACACCGACCTTGGCCGGATGCTCACCCATCATTGTGCACTGCGTTCGTCCAGCCCGAGGAATGCCGCGCGTTCCCACGGTTGATGGTCGAGAGCTGAGCCACTTGCAGCTCTGTGCTTCTCCCGCGCGCGCGGGCCACCCGTCCGGACCGGGACGCGCGCGCATGGGATCGCGGTGCAATGTCCAGACGTCCCGCCGCAGGCATTCCGGGAGGTCGCTGCGGCGGCGATCGCCGGGATGTTGCTGAATGGCGCGACGAAATCAATTTCGCGCCGAGGGCGATCATGACAACGTGCGGGGCGCGCTCTATGGATGGACTTCCGATACAGTACCTCAGGCGCGGTCGCGGGATGAGACGCGTGCCGGATCGGTGGCATCGGCCGCCGCGCCGCGACGGACCGTGCGTGCGCGGCCCTATTGCGATGCCGCGGGACTAATCCCTATGGCGGCGGGTTCCGCAGCGTGACCCGGATGGGCGAACTCAGTATCCTGCGGATGGCTAAGCGGCATCCAACGTGCAGGAGCGGCCACAATGCCGGAGCCAGTACGGATTGGGGCCACTCATGATGCATGCGCCGAGAGAGAACAGAGTGCCGGGTGGCGCGGCACGCCGGGTGGTCTGCGCCTGTTCGGCCGACGGGTGGGAGCGCGGAGCCTGATGCGGGCCCGGAGCATACCCGCCAAGTCGGCCAAGCCTGCCTGCAACGTCCATCCGCAGCGGATGGCGTGAGACCCGTCGATCCCGTCTGAAAGTCATCAATCCCCGCGGCTCCCGAGGCTCGAACCACACAGGTCCAGCCGAAGGCGCACGTTTCCGATCAAGACTGAGAATAGCGCAATCATGGTCCCTTGCCTGTGGAGCAGCTGCCTGCCAGCGACCGATCGGACATCCACCGGGCGACTCGGTGAGAGCTGCGCGGCGATCGGGGAAGCAGGTTCCGAGCGATGAGAGTCGCGATCGTCCATTACTGGCTCATCGGGATGCGCGGCGGCGAGAAGGTCGTCGAGGCGCTCTGCGACCTCTATCCGGAAGCCGACATCTTCACGCACGCCTACGCCCCGCAATCCATGTCGCCGACCATCAGGGCGCACCGGGTCAGGACCTCGTTCATCGGCCGATTGCCGTTCGCGACCAGCCGATACAAATCCTATCTACCCCTGATGCCGATGGCCCTCGAGCAGCTCGATCTGCGGGGATACGATCTGATCATCAGCAGCGAATCGGGTCCGGCGAAGGGGATCATCCCGCCATCCGACGCGCTTCATATCTGTTACTGTCACTCACCGATGCGGTACGTCTGGAACATGTACCACGATTATCGCGAGCGGACGGGGCTGCTCACGCGCCTGCTGATGCCGCCGGTGGCCCATTACGTGCGCAACTGGGACGCGGTCTCGGCGGGCCGGGTCCACGAGTTCATCGCCAACTCGGACACGGTCGCGCGACGCATCGAGACCTACTATCGACGCCAAGCCAAGGTCATCCATCCGCCCGTGGACACGGCGGCCTTCGAGATCGCTCCGGATGGCCAGCGCGGTGACTACCATCTGATGGTCGGCGAAATGGTCCGCTACAAGCGGCCGGAACTGGCGATCCAGGCCTTCAACCGGTTGGGGCAGCCGCTCGTGGTGATCGGCGGCGGCGAGATGCTGCGTGAACTGCGCAGCATGGCCGGTCCGCACATCAAGATCCTCGGTCCGCAGCCCTTCGAGGTCCTGAAACACCACTACGCACGGTGCCAAGCCCTGATCTTCCCCGGAGAAGAGGATTTCGGCATCGTCCCGGTCGAGGCCATGGCGAGCGGCCGGCCGGTCGTCGCGTTCGGCAAGGGTGGTGTCACCGAGACGGTCATCGACGGCGTGACCGGCACCTTCTTCCACGAGCAGTCCGTCGACGCGCTGATCGATGCCGTCCAGCGCTGTCGGGCGATCGGGGTGGAGCCAGAGCGCCTCGTCCGCCGCGCTGCCGACTTCGGTGTCGGCCGCTTCGCGGACGAGATCAGCCGTTTCGTCGACGGGGTCCTCGCGCGCGAGCGCTTGGCGGCCCCTCGTCCTCCGCGTGAGCCGAGCCGCGCCTATCTGGTCCAGTGAGACGGCCCCGCGCCGGCGGCCCCGGCCTCCTCGCCGAACCGCCGAGGTCACGACCGACGCGGGGGAGGCCCCGGTCTCAGAGGGCGGCGCGCAGCGCCCGCCCGCCGAATCGACTCGACTAGAGCGTTTTCGGTTTGGGCTGAGTCGGGTTGGTAGGGTTCACGCGGCGCTGGGAGGCTGATTCACTCAGGCCGGTCGACAGCCGGAGTGATGCATGGGCCGCCCCTACAGCTTGGACCTGCGCGAGCGGGTGGTGACCGCGGCTGCGGCGACCTCGCGCCGTCAGGCGGCCGCCCGCTTCGGGGTCGGCCAAGCAACCGCGATCCGCTGGATGGCGGCGCTCGCCGCGACTGGGACGGTGGCCGCCCGGCCGCAGGGGCGTGCCCGCCGCTCCAAGCTCGACCCGTACGAGACGTTCCTGCGTACGCTGATCGACGAGACGGTCGACATCACCCTGGAGGAGATGCGCGCCCGGTTGCAGGACGAGCATGGCCTCACCGTCGGGCTCGGCACGTTGTGGGCCTTCCTCGACGCGCGCGACCTGACGTACAAAAAAAGACGGCCCACGCCGCAGAGCAGGATCGGCCGGACGTGAAGGCCGCCCGGGAAGCGTGGTTCGAGAGCCAGCCCGATCTCGACCCGGACCGGCTGGTGTTCCTCGACGAGACGTGGACCGCCACCAACATGGCCCGCACCCGCGGGCGCTGTCCCCGCGGCCAGCGGCTGCGCTCCCCCGTCCCGCACGGTCATTGGAAGACCACGACCCTGGTGGCGGGCCTGCGCCTGTCCGGGATCGCCGCGCCGTTCGTGCTCGACGGGCCGATCAACCGCGACGCCTTCCAAGTCTACGTCGATCAGGTCCTGGTGCCCGAACTCGCACCCGGGGACATCGTGATCATGGACAATCTCGGCAGCCACAAAGGCCCGGCCGTGCGCGCGGCGATCGAGGCGGCGGGCGCGCGGCTCCTGTTCCTCCCGCCCTACTCGCCGGACTTCAATCCGATCGAGATGGCGTTCTCGAAGTTGAAGGCGGGGCTGCGCAAGGCCGCGGCGCGCACGCGCGAAGGGCTCTGGACCACAATCGGGCGGCTCGTCGATACCGTTACGCCCGACGAGGCCGCAAACTTCTTCGTCGCGGCAGGATACGACCCCGATTAAACCGAAACCGCTCTAAGCGTCCGATGTCCTTGTCGGCATCAGGTGAGCCGCCGCGTTGAGCGTCGAGACACGGGCCGTCGGCTGGTAGTCGAAACCGCCCTGTCGTCCGAACGACTCGATCCCGAGGTCGGCGAGTTGGGCGAGCGCGCGCGACACCCGCTGATGGGCCTGCCCGGTGTAGATGGGATAGGCACAGGGCACCACTTGGCTGCCCTCACAAACCAGATCACCGGCGAAGAGCCCGTTCTTGGCGACATGTGCCCGAAAATCCTGCTCGGCGATCGCCACGGAATCGTTCGCGTGGCCAGCGATGACCTCGACTCCAAAATACTCGCGCCCCTCCACCCGACCGTAGAAATCGGAATACATCGTGAGCCGCTTCCAAGCGCCGTCATGCGCGAAGTTGTAGAGGATCGAACAGTCGAAGCCGCGATTCCCGTCGAAGCTGAAATACAGGCTGATCAGCGTTACCGAGGCGAGACCGGGATCTTCTCGGACTCCGCAGAGGGCCAACGCCCGCGCAATGGGGATCGTCGAGATGAGTCGTTGGGCGGTCAAACGGCGGCCACCGGTGCGGACATCGAATTGCGTCCCGCGCCGTGTGATCGATTCGATCCCCTCGCCCAGATGAAAGACCGAACCGCGCTGCCGCAGGGTCCGGGCGGCCACTTCGTAGAGGGCATTGAAGCCTTCGCGGGGTCGCGCCAACTGCCTGTTGGTCGGACCCGGCGCGCGATGCCGGCGGACATAGCGCAACAAGACGCGCGGGCTGGCGTGCTCCTTGATCCAGAGCATCCGCTTCTCGGCGAATTCCAGATCGACCCAGTCGGCCGGAACGCCGAAGAACCGCTTCATGTAGCTCTCGAGGCCGGACCTTCTGAGCAGATAATCACCGATCCAGTAGCGAGCAAATTCCCGCGCATTCCCGATTCTGCGCCGCGCCACGCGCGAGAAAGCGGCCGATAGCACGATCCTGAAGATGCCCCATGGACCGGCCCGGACGATGTCGTCCCGGATCGACAGCGGGTACGAGGTGACGAAAGCCTGGGGTGTCAGCTTTCCCCACGTCGGCTTGATCGGAACGTAATGTTCCAGCAACTCCGGAAAATACTTCAGCAGCGGTGAATCGTCCTGAAATATTAGACTTCCGATGTCGAATGTATATCCATTGATGGACCGGTCGATATGATTGCCGCCGATATTTTCAAATTCGTCGATGACGCCAATATTACGACAGCCGAGATCGTGAAGAATTGAAGCCGATACGAGGCCTGTAATACCAGCCCCTAATACGATCGCATCGAAAATCTCGTCTCCCGAGTGCCCATGACAATCGAAGGCTGAAGAAACGGTCATGATTCGCTTTGCATCGGCCACGGCGTCAGGCGATGGAGGACGATGCCGGAGCATGATGGTCGGCCGCGCCGAGCACGATGATCATCGCCGACACTCGAATCAGATCGGAAATTGCGGATCGATACCATAGGATCAGTTCGGAACCCAGTCATGACTACCGTTAACTGAGCAGAATATGCAAACACACCGTGGCGCGCGGACCGAAACATCGCCTGACGGTCGCACTATGGATCTGTCCCCGTTCCGAACGAGCGGACAAGCGGTCCGCGCCTTGCGGCCGACAGAGGCAGCATTGGCCGCCCTTCAGCAGGGTAAAGTCAACAACGAAAACGACAGATGTCCCATGAGCCATTTGATCAATGGCTTCGAGGCAGTGGATCCACCCAGCATACCTTGAGCGTCCCCCGCGCCCCCGGGCCATTTCCGAGCTCCCTGCACGGCCGTCGCGGCGCGACGGCGCGGTCCGTGGTTTTGCTCCCGGAGCGGAACACGGAGCGGCAGTTCCCGGTGCCGGACGGCAGCAACGCCCAGCCCTCGGTCCGGCCATCGGCCTCCGGGGCTGCCCTCACGTGCCGAGTGATACGTTCTGAGCCGGTTCGGCGAGCCGCGACCGTATCGCGACCGCGGCCGGCTCGATCGGAGTTGCGGAGACACCGATACGCCCGACTGGATGACGTGCGGGATAGGCGCAGGCGGTGGCGGCGAAGATGTAGAATATCAAGCCCTGATCGACGGTCGGGCCCGCGATGAGGCTGCCAGGGAGAAGGGACAGGCAGGCGACGCGGCCAGCAGCACGGATGTCGCTCGCGTAGGTCCGCGGCGCTCCGCGCCGAAATCCGAACACCGACGCCAGGAAAAGCACGTAGAAGACGGCTCCGGGAATCCCGACATTCGACAGCACCGCGAGCGGAAAGCTCGATGTGCGATTGGTTCCGAGGCCGACGCCCAGGCCGTTCGAGTCGATGAAGTTCCGCCACGCATAGGCGTTCCAGGCCGAACGCTGAACACCCGAACTCGTCTCGGCTTTGCTCAGGACAAGCGTATCGACGTAATCGTAGACGCGCTCAGCCACGCCACCGACCGAGAAGGCCAGGAGCACGAGGACGCAGGCGACCAACGGACCCGCGACCACCAGCCAGGCGCTGAAGCGGTCCTGACGACGCGTGCTGCATCGCAGCAACGCGATCGTGTAGAGCATCGGGATCAGCACCGCGGCGCCGACGAGGCCGGTCGAGGATGTCGACAGGATCACGAACAACAGCGAGATCAACGCCAGAGGTCCCGTCACCAAGGGCTTGCGGCCACAGAGCCACAGCATGCCCGTGAACCCGCAACCTCCCAGTGTCATTCCCGCGAAGGCCGACGCCTCCGGCCAAGCCCCGATGATCCGCCGCATACTGCCGACACTCTCCTCGTCGTGGAACGTGTACTGAGCGTTGCGAATGAATTGCAGGGCCTCCTGCGTGCCCGTTGCCGCCGTGAGGACGTCGATGATGCCGAAACATATGTTGGCAGCCGCGTAGAGGATGAGCGCCTTCGCGAGCGTCTCAATCCCGTTCTTCGAGGATCCGAAAGCGGTGATGATACTGAAACAGACCAGATCACCGATGAGATAGATCGGCTGCGTGAAATTGCTGGATACTGGTCCCAGGGGAACGACGCCGTCGCTCGTGATCAGGTGTGACGACGTTCCCAGCGGCACGATATAGGTCTGCCCCGCGAAGAGCCGCGGCAGGATGTAGCTGCTCGCCACCCCGTAGAGAGTGAGACAGAGAAGCCAGAAACCCGGTTCAGGCAGGCGGAACGAACTCAGGACCTGTGTCGAGATGCTGCGATGGAACAGTGTCGCGATCATCAGGAACACGAGGAAGAGATGCGCCGGCTGCACGTTGGCGCCGCCCAGCAGGAGTGCCGCGGCCGAGCCGAGATTGCAGAACACCACGAAGGCGATCACCACCGATTCCCTGCCGAACAGCAGACAGAACAGGCCGATGACGACCGCGATGGCGCCTATTGGTTCGAAGCTCATGTCAGGCTGATCCAGGCATGATCGACGGCGGAGCGGCGGTGGCACTCAGGCGACGCACCGGCACCCCCGGCGGTCGTGCCGGGCCGGGATCGGGCGATCGCGTCGTCTGGGCACCGCCCGGATCGATGCGACGCGCACGCATCGACCATCTCAGCGATTCGCACTCTCGGTTGGCCGCAGTGGCGCATCCGAAGCGGCCGGACCGCGGCTCACCGGAGCGCCCGATGATCCGGGCCGCGGCGACGGGGACGGCCGCGTCTCCCCGGCCTTGTCGGCCGGCTGGCGCACGAGCGTCACCCGCACGACGTCGCCGGGCTCGACGACGGCCTCCTCGGAGGCGAGCCATGTGCCCGCCTTCACCCCCTGCTTCCGGGTAATCTCGTAGCGCGCGCTCACGGCTTCTGCCGCGTCGTCGGTGCTGCCGACCATCTGAGACTCGGCATCGGCCGCGAGCCGCTCGGCTGTCCGCGCCTTCTCGTCGATCGAGGCGAGCTTCTGACGGGCATCCGCGGCCTCCGACAGAGCTTCGCGGCGGAACCGGGCCTTGAGGTCGATGATGTCGCGCTCGGCGCGCGTGAGGCTCTGCTGAGCGCGCAGCATGGCGACCTGCACGTCGAGTCGGCTGCTCTCGAACGACGCCTGACTCTGCTCCGCAGCCAGCTTGCGCGGCGCGATCGTGAGTCCCTTCGAGACCAGATCGTTGATCAGGCCGAGCTCACCGCGACTGAGCTCGATCTGGCGGTCCAGCGTTTTGGACTTATTATCGAGCGTGCTCATTTCATTTTGAAAGCTAGCGATCGACTGTTCAATCGACTTTATCTCGGCCTTCAGCGCGTTCCGACGCGTGTCGAACAGGAGTTGCTCACCGCGGACGGCCTGCTCCGCGTATATCCTGTCCACCGTGCCTTTCAGCTCGCTGCCGAACGCGATCGTCTCCGCGCCGCCGACCTCCGCTTCGAGACGCGCCAGCTTGGCGGCCAAGGCGACCCGCTCCGCGGCCAGATTTCGCAACTCGCCGCGCGTTGTGACCGCGTCGCGCTGGATACTGCGCGGGTCGGTGCCGCGCATCAGTCCCTGAGCCGTGCTGACGGCCTGTAGTACGGTCAGGCCGGGTTGATACTCGTACTTGCCGGGCTGCTGGACCGCACCGATGATGTAGAAGGGACGGTAGGTCGCGACTTCGACCGATGCCGCGGGCTTCTCCGCGAGATCGGCGACCTGTTTCAGAGCGACACCGATGGCGTTCGCGAGATCGATCGGCGTGCCGCCCGCCGCCTTGATCTGGCCGATCAGTGGCATGGACACGGTTCCGTCCGCTGCAACGACGAACTGACCGTTCAGTGCCGTCCACGAGTACGCTTCGCCGGTGTTGCGACGCAAATCATAGACGCGGATCGTCAGATGATCCTGAGGGCCGAGCAGATATCGACCGGCTTCGTCGGCGGCCGCATTCGCGTGCGGGCTGCCGAACAGCAGGACGCACGCCGCCGCAACTAGACGCAGACGCATCAAATTCTCCCCGACCAGAGCCAAATCTTGAGTATAAGTCTGCGCGCTGCGATCGCCCTACGGTATCCGTAGCACAGAATCCCGAGGGCCACATCGAAAGGTAGCAGACGCCGCCAAGTTAGCCAAGATTTAACGACCCGAGGTCTGTCTTGCGGCCGCTGCTCATCCGAGCCGTTGAAGTGAGCGCGGCCAAAATTATACCCTCCGCAATCTCGTGGATCAGCCCGATGGCGGCTGAAAGTTCTGCGTTCTTCGCCGCTGGCCCTCGCGCGACCGGTCTCATGGACGCAGGGTCCGCAGGCGGAAGCCGAGCAGCAGCATGCTCACGCCGTAAGCCGCCGCGCCGCCGAGGATCAGGGCCGCGAGAAGCCCGGCCGAGCCGATATCCAGGCGGCTCAAGGCGGCCCGCAGCGCGAGGACGGCGGCCGCCATCGCCGCGCAGGAGAGGGCAATCTGCCAGAGATTACGGATCTGCCCCGCCACACCGGCACCGACGAGACGCCGCGCGTAGATCGCGCTGATCAGGAAGTGAAACAGGGCCGTGGCAAGGCGCGCGTAGATCATCATCATCACGCCGCCGAGATAGAATCCCAGTGTCATGCTCAAGACCTTCGCCACCGATTCGAGGAGCGTGATCTTGAGCATCACGTTCGGCTCGTCCATCGCGAGGCAGAGCGTTGAGACAGGTTGGTAATAGGCGGTGAACATGACGGCCAGCGACAGCCATCGCAGATAGGGCGCCGCGGAAATCCATTGCGCACCGAGGATGACGCTCACGATCTGGTCGGCGGTCAGTGCGATGCCCACGCCAGCCGGGAGCGCGATGATCATCGTGAGTCGAGCCGCCTTCAGGAAGGCGGCTCGTAAGCGGAGGCGGTCATCGGCCATCGTCGCGAACGCGGCCATGACCGGCCGCATAGCCGGACCGATGACGCTCTGGGTCGGGAGGACGGAGAAATCGCTCGCCACCCCGTAGCGGCCGAGTACGGCCTTGTCGACGTGGTAACCGAGGAACATGCGATCGAACTGCCAACTGAAGGCAGCGAGGATCTGTGAGGATGTGAACCAGCCTGTGAACGCCGAGAAGGCACTCAGCCGCGCCAGGGAGAGCCCCGGTCGGTAAGGCGCCAGTGCGTAGGACAGGATGGTCGGCAGGATCGCGGATGCAGCCGGGTTGATCACCAGGGCCCAGTAGCCGGCTCCCAAGTAGAGAGACCCGATCGAGATCAGGGCCGCGGCCACTTTTCCGGAAAAATCCGCGAGAAACGACGCACGGAAGTCGATCTTGCGGAACAAGTGTACCATGGCCGGGCTGTAGAGGCTTCGCGCGATCGGCGCCGACGCGAGCGCGAGCGTGATGGGGATCAGTCGGACGTCGTCGTAGATGTGGGCGACCGGCCAAGCGGCGGCCATCATCAGAACGGCTATGACCCCGCCCCGAAGAAGGCCCAGCGTGAATGCAGTATCCAGATGCGACTTCTCGATCTTCTGCAGACGCAACAGGGCCTGAACCAGCGGGATCTCGAGGATCATCTCGACGATCGAGATCAGGGACGCGGCGATGGCCGTCAGGCCGAAATCGGCGGGCGACAGGATCCGTGCGAGGACGAGCAGCGTGCCGAGATCGATCGCGCGCGCGGAGATCCGCGCGGCGACACTCCATCCGGCGCCGCGCAGCGTCTTAGAGGCGAGCATGAACGTGTCCCACGGAGGACTGACCGGCGCCACACCGGCCCGGAACGACGTCGTGCCTCGTGGTCACGACATGGATCCGGATCTGAGCAACATGGCGATTCCGATCCTGACACGCTCTGCAAGGCAGTCCTGAACCAGCATCCGGCGGCGGCATCAATCTAGCTAATTTGGTCAGCTTGCGATCGAGCCGCGCCCGCGGTGCGTTGTGGGAGCCGTGTCCGGCTTCCGCGCACCGGGACGCGCATCACCCCGCGAGGCCGGCAGCGCGCCGATAGACGGTCAAGGTCTCGTCGGCCACCCGTGCGATCCGCAGGTGATCCAGGTTGATCTGACTCTTCGCTCTCAAAGCGCCCAGGGCGCTCGGATCGGTCGTGAGCGTGATCAGCGCCTGCGCAAGCTTGTCCGGATCGTTTGCCGGGACCAGAATGCCCGCCCTTCCCCCGTCGAGCAGCTCGGGAATCCCGTCGACGTCGGTGCCGACGATCGCGCAGCCCGCCTCCCGGGCTTCGGAGAGCACGAGCGGTGCCGGATCGGCGTGGGACGGGAGCACGAAGATGTCGGCGCCCAGCATCCAGCGGTACGGATCGTCCCGCGGCCCGGCGAAGGTAATGGCATCCGCGCAGGCCAGCGTGCGCGCGGTCTGCTCGTAGGCGTCCCGGTGAGGACCGCCGCCGACGACGTAGAGCCGCATGGCGCGATTGTGGGGGAACGCCTTGTTGAAGGCCTGCAGCAGATCGGGCAATCCCTTCCGGGGATGCAGGCCTCCGACGAAGACGATGGCGGGATGATCCAGAGCCTGCGGTTCCTCGGACCGACCGCGCATGCGGGCTGAGCCGATGGTCCCGTTGAGCACGACGTCGATGCGGGAAGCCGCGATGCCGCGCTTCCGCATCGACGCGGCGACCGCGCCGCTCACAGCGATGACCCTGGTCCCAAGGCCCATCAGGACGGCACCCTTCTCGAACTCATTGTGGACGGTCGTCACGAGGGGAACGCGCAGCAGCTTGCAGGTCGGCCAAGCCAGCACGGCGCTGGTCATCATATGGGCGTGGACGACATCGGGACGCCAACGCCGGAGCACACCGCCACATCCGAGGAACGACGTCAGGATCCGGGCAGGCGTGCGCGCGTGGCTCGCGAAGATCGACTCGACGCCGTTGGACCGGAGCAGCGCATCGAAATCCCCACCCTGACTGGCAATCGCGACCCGGTGTCCGGCCTGCGCCTGTTGGCACGCGAGATCGACGGCCGCGTGGACATGGCCGTTCAGTCGGCGCGTGTGATTCAGCAGATGGAGAATACGCATGACTTACGAGCGCTCGTGTCGGATCCGAGCCCCGGCCTGCGCTGGACTCCATGCAAGCCGCGGCGCCGATTAGGCGGGAGATACGACCCTGGCCGAACAGGAGAGCCGCCACATATTCCGGAGCCATCTAGGTGTAAAAGCGCGACCGGGCGCAACAGAAAAATCCGGCGCACTACTGATTTTCAACAATGCCCCGCACCGATCGTGGCGCGCAGGATCTGTCGGACCGGCCGGCGCTTGGGCGAGAAGCGGAAGGCGAGCAACGCCTGCGCACAGCGAACGGGCGCGAGAAACGTCGCGACTACGAAGAGCGCATTCGCCATTTTCCACTTCAGGGAACGCGGCTCGATCAGGACAGATCTGATCAGGCCCAGGAACGGCCTGCCACCGTACTGGACACCCCGGAGGATCGCCATGCAGAATTCGAGGAACTGAAAATAGTATGTCTGCTCTGGCTCGACGAGGGAGACCCCGGGACGCCAGTCGTGAAGAAGACCGCGCAGATGCCTCAGACGTGACTGGAAACGCTGGAGATCCCGCTCGACGGTGGCCGCCTGCGGGACGCGGCCCAGACCCGAGTCATTGCGGCCATGGACACGGTAGAGCCCGAGACTTTCGGAAAGGCTGACGATCTCGCCCATGAACGGGGCAGCCAACAGGATCACGCCATCGACAGCTTGGTCGTACGCGCATTGATGGAGCAGATCGCAGACATCGCGGCGGAAGACATTCCCGGACGTGGGCGGCGTCTGGTAGACGCCTGAGCGCAGGATGTCGCCGACAGTCCTGTCCTGCCCGCGGAACGCGCCGAGAGCGGGGTATGGGTCCGCCAGGATCGCCCCCGTCGAGTCGACGCATCTCAGACAGAACTGAAGTTTGGCGACAGTCGGATCTAGTTCCGCGAGAATACGGTCGAGAGCACCCGGCAGAAGCTCGTCGTCCGCGTCGAGAAAGAGCAGAAACGGGGCAGAAGTCTTCGCCAATCCATACAGGCAGGCCGCCCTCTGACCGCCGTTCGGGATCCGGAATGCCGCGACGCCGGACCGCTGGATAATCGACCATGAGTCATCCGTCGATCCATCGTCTATCACGACGATCTCACAAGAGTCGTTGTGTTGGTCGACGACACTCTGAATCGCTTTATCGACAAAACTTTCGTAGTTGAAACATGTAATAATGACTGCGAGCTTAGGATCCTTGACCACGACAGACGTCTTTCTCGCTCGTCGCTCCGCGCTCCCGTCTCTCACTGTCTCGAGCGCTCAACAGGATGTTGGCTAGCACGGCATCCCGCCGAGATCCACAATCGATACATGAAGACGCAGCCACAACCCAAGTCTAATTGCCGGACTTATCGCTGACGAGCTCAGCATTTCACGTTGTCTCGATGACAATAGTCAACTCTCCGTGATCGAGAATCGATCGAGGTCCATCCCTTTCCGGCCCGAGCCGGGCTTCCAGGAACGTGTTGAACCCCGGATGAGGCGCGAGATCGAGGTGACATCCAGGCAAGTCGAGCCTGTCGGTCGATCCGTCGCGGCCGACGGCGCCGGCCGCCCTCCCAGCGCGGGCGGTCGTACCTTTGATCCCCCGGACCTACTCCGAACGGCGGTCTTGTTGGGCACCCCCAAGCTCCACTAAGGCCCCCTTTCCCGGAAATTCTCCCTCGGTCGGGCCGATCAACCCGCCTTTTCGGGGGGTGCGCGGTCGCCTCGTCAATGCTTATGGCCGTAGCAGCGCGCCTTCATTGATGTCGGACGGGACAGATTGTTGCTATACTCGTTGGAGGATGGACATCGCGCGCAGCGTGGTGCCGTCACGGCACCGTCATTGCAGAAGGGATCCGCCGGACGCGGCCCGGCGGGCAGACATCAGGTTCGATCGCCATCGATCGGGAGAGATCTAGCCATCATGCACCTACCCGAGACGGCAGCCCGTATCGTATCCTGCGACGTCTTCGACACGCTGCTCCTGCGCGATCACCGGTCCGAGCGCTGCCGCTTCCACGAGATCGCGGCCGTCGCGTCGCAGCTGCTCGCGGCGGAGCACGGCGTGGTGCGCCGTCCGGGCGCGATCTACGCCGCGCGCCTGGAGGTGCAGCGAGCGGCCTACCGGGCGCTCGACTTGGCCAATCCCTCGGGCGACGTGCGCTTCGCCGACATGCTCGCGGCCATGACGCGCGTCCTCGGCCTCGATGATCGGGCCGCGGATATCCTGTATCGGGCCGAGATCACGGTCGAACGCGCTCAGTTGCGCGCGAACACCCGGCTGATGACGTGGCTGAGGGGCCGGGCGCGGGCCGGAGGCAGGATCATCGCGGTGAGCGATACGTACCACCGCGGCGAGACCATCGCGCAGCTGCTGAACGCGCTGGCTCCCGACCATCCCATCGCGCGCATCTACACCAGTGCCGACCACGACGCGACCAAGCGGACACGGGCGCTCTTCGATGTCGTTCTCCGAAGCGAGAAAGTGCCCCCGGCCGAGATCCTCCACCTCGGCGACGACACGCTGGCGGACGTGACGATGGCCGCCGCCGCGGGCCTGAGGACGGCACAACTGCTCCGGCCGCGCCACGTGGTGCTGCGTCGCCGCCTCGATGCCGTCCGCGCTCGCGTGATGCACCGGCACTGGATCGGTGCCGCCCGCAGCGGGGCCAGGAGGATCGGGCCGTGAGCGCGACCGACGCCGCACGCGGCCCCGCGGGCGACGACGCGGGCGACGACGCGGTCGCGTTCGGCCAGCGCGTGCTGGGCCCGATCCTCGCCGAGTTCTGCCTGCGCCTCTGGCTCGCGGAACGCTTCCTCGCGCCGGACAGGACCGTCCTCCTGTTCTGCGCCCGGGGTGGCCTGCGCCTGCAACTCGTCTACGAGCGCTTCCTCCAGCGAACCGGCCTGCCACAGAACCTCCCGCGCGCGGCCCTGATGGTCTCGCGCCTCGTGGCCGCCCGCACCGCCTTCGATCCGCCGAGCCCCGGCATGCTCTCCGAACTCGGTCGGGAGTTCAGCGGCCGGTCGATGGCGGAGATCGCGGCGGCGCTGGCGCAACGCGACGATCTGGCCCTTCCGGCGTCCTGGGATGAGCCCTTCGAGGAGGGGGCTTTCACCGCGCTGCTGTCCGGCAACCAGCCCGGCGTGGCCCGCCTTCACGCCGCGGTCGCCCAACAGGATGCCCGTTTCCGCGCGCATCTCGAGGCCTGCGCCGGCCCGGCGCGCCACTGCGTGCTGGTCGATACCGGGCTCTACGGCAGCACGGTCCGCATGCTTCAGGAGGGCCTGCCGGAGCGGACGTGGTCAGGGCTCCAGCTCGCCCGCTGCAACTACAAGCGCCTCGCCACACCGCATTTCCGCCGCACGTTCGGCCTGAGTGTCGAGAGCGACTGGTACAAGCCCTGGGACGCGCGCACGTCGGTGCTGCGCTTCTGGCACCTGATCGAGGCCTGCCTGGAACCGGACCTGCCGAGCGTCCGCACCTTCGCCCAGGCCGTCCCGGGATCGCCGCCGCGGGCCAATCTTCAGGACGACGGCTGGGAGGCGCGGATCGCATCGACGCGGCCGGACCTCTTCACCGGCGTCCTGGCCCACATCGACGATCTTCGCTCCGAGAGCGTCGCGGCGATCCCGGACGACGCGGCGCGGGCGTGGGCGGCCCTGAAGAAGGCAATCATCTGGCCGGATGACCGGACCGTCTCGACCTTGAGTCTCGGCGGCAGATCCCGCGATTTCGGACGCGTCGAGCTGAGCGCGCAGTACGCCACACCGCGGCCGGCCCGACCCGCGCAGCAGATCCGCGACAGTCTCTGGCGCGAGGGCGCGCTTCTCCGCTTCTTCCCGCGGGCCGGCCGGTTCCTGCTTCCCGTGATCGAGGCCGTCTACGCCGGTCGCGCCCTTCGAAGGGAGGCCACGTCCCGTCTCGTCCGCCGCCGCGAGCCCGCGCCCGAGGCGCGCGCGGAGCCGCCCCTGTGGCGCCGGCAGGCCTCTGGCGCGAACTGAGGTCTCTCCGTGTCGTCGAATGCAGCGTTCGGGCCTCGGCTACTGAACTTGGATTTTCCTGTCGAGAATCAGAATGCTGCCTATAAAATAATTAGCGTCCAGGATTTTTGCCTCTATTACGTACGCGAATTCTGCGCACGCGCGGGGTCATGCGCGATCCCGGTTCCTGGGATCGCGGGTCCGACCGCGCCGCTCACGCGAAAGGTGGAACACTCTTGTTCTCGTATTCGATCCGCGAATCGGGGCTCCGACAGGAGTAGAGCGACAGCATGACGGCAGTCGGATCGTTCGGAATCAACGGTCGGTTCCTCACCCAGCCGATGACCGGGGTTCAGCGCTACGCGATGAACGTCACCCGGGCGCTGAGCGCGGCCCTGACCGCTCGTGGCGAGAGCGCCCCCTTGCTGTCCGTGCCGGACGCGGAGGATCCCCGTCTCGCAGGCACGCCGCTCCGCACCGTCGGACCGGCGGGTGGGCATGCCTGGGAGCAATTCGTCCTGCCGCGCGCCTGGCCCGGCCGATTGCTCAACCTCTGCAACACCGCCCCCGCGTTGAAGGCCGATCAGGTCGTCTGCATCCACGACGCGAACGTGTTCAACGCGCCGGAGAGCTACAGCGCGTCGTTCCGGACCTTCTACAGGACGCTCCAGCCGCTTCTGGCGCGCCGTGCCGCGCGGATCGCCACCGTCTCCAGCTTCTCGGCCGGACAGATCGCCAACCATCTCTCGGTGAGAGCCTCCGACATCGTCGTGCTCCCGAACGGGCACGAGCACGTGCACGCCTGGGATCCGCGACAGGCCGTCCGGGCGCCGGCGGCCCTGGACCGGGACGCCGACGGCCTGGAGCGCCCCTTCGTGCTGGCCCTCGGGTCCCGCGCCCGCCACAAGAACCTCGATCTGCTGCTCAAACTGGCGCCCGCCTTGGGCGAACTTGGGCTCGACCTCGTGGTGGCGGGCGGCCAGGCGACCATCTACGCCGCCGAGGACCTGCGGCGCGGCGAGAATGTCCGCCACCTCGGCTTCGTCACCGACCACGACCTCGCCTACCTGATGGAGCGCGCCCTGTGCCTGGCCTTCCCCTCCCTCACGGAGGGGTTCGGGCTTCCGGCGCTGGAGGCGATGGCACGCGGCTGCCCCGTCGTCTCGACCGACCGCGCGAGTTTGCCGGAGATCTGCGGGTCGGCGGCCCTGCTCGCTCCGCCGGACCGGCCGGAACGCTGGCTCGACCAGATCCGCGCCCTGGCCGCGAGCCCGGACCTGCGATCGGACCTGATCGGCCGCGGTCGCGATCAGGCCGCCCTCTTCTCGTGGGAGGCTTCGGCGCAGGGCTACCTCGATCTCATGCGGGCGCCGAAGGTGCGGCCGACCGCGCGCCCCGCCGCGCGCCCTGCCGCGCGATCCGCGGCACCGCCATCTCCGCCCAGCATCGCCGTCGCCATCGCGACGCTGGGCCGTCCCGAGGTGGTGACCGGCACGCTGCGGCGGATCCTGGATCGGCAGACCCTGAAGCCCGCCGCCATCCTGATCTCCTGCGTCACCCCGGACGATGCCGGCGAGGCGGCCGCGTGGCCCGGCGTGACGGTGGTCACGGGGCGTCCCGGCCTCGCCACTCAGAGAAATGCCGCCCTCGCCGCGCTGCCCGAGGCGATCGATATCGTGGTCTTCTTCGACGATGACTTCGTCCCCGAGGCCGGCTGGCTCGCGGCAGCCGCGCAGCGCTTCGAAGACGAGCCGGACATCGTCGGCCTGACGGGCGACGTCGTCGCGGACGGCATCAAGGGGCCCGGACTGCGCTTCACCGAGGTCGACCGGATGCTCGCCGCGCTGGCTCCGGTCGAGCCGGCGGCGCCCATCGAGGCCTTCAGCCCGTACGGCTGCAACATGGCGTTCCGTCGCTCGGCCATCGGCACGCTGCGCTTCGACGAGCGGCTCGTCCTGTACGGCTGGCTCGAGGACCGCGATTTCGGCGCGGCCCTGGCGGCCCGAGGCGGCCGGCTCGTCAAATGCATGGAGGCCCGCGGCGTCCATATGGGCGTGAAAGGCGGCCGCATCTCCGGCGATCGGCTCGGCTATTCGCAGATTGTCAACCCGCTATACATGCTGCGCAAGGGCACGATGACCCTGTCTCAAGTCTTCGGGCAGATTACCCGCAACGTTCTCAGCAACGTGACGCGCTTCGCGGCCCCCGAGCCGTTCATCGACCGGCGCGGCCGGCTGCGCGGCAATCTGCGCGGCGCCGCGGACGTGCTCCTGGGACGGCTGGAGCCCGAGCGGGCCCTGAAGATCCGACGGAAAGCGTGAGATGAACATCCACAACACCAACCGGATCCCGCCGGACCAGTCCCAATCGGTCTCCCATTTTCCGGAGACGACCTCCATCGGCGTGCAGGACGGCCCGCTGGCCGTCATCTCGGCGGCCCTCAAGGCGGCCCGCCGGCACAAACTGGCGGTGGCCGTCTGGGTGGTCTTCTGCATCGGCTGCGCGGCGCTCTACACGGTGACCGCGACCCCCTTCTACACGGCGACCGCTGTGCTGCTGCTCGAGCCGCGGCGCCCGGTGGGCTCGGGCTCCTCCGATGGCGCCCTGATGCCGAGCCTCGATGTGGGCCGGGCCGAGAGTGAGCTCCAGGTCCTCCGCTCGGAACGGCTGCTGGCGAACGTGTTCAACAGTCTCCAGTTGGCGAACAATCCGGAATTCGGTCCTCCGGAAGCCGAGAGCCCGAAGGAGCCGGGCCCGGGCGCGTCCGAATTGTCGGGGCTGCGGACCGCCCCGCCGTCGACGGCAGCCATCCTGCAGCAGAGGAAGTTCGAGAACTTCGCCGAGCGATTTACCGTCAGGCGGGTCGGACAGTCGTACGTTGTCGAGGTCTCGTACACGTCCAGAGACCCGAACCTGGCGCGGCGCGTCGCGAACGCGGCCGTCTCGGCCTATCTCCTGCAATCCATCGCTGCCAAGGCCGATGCGGCCAAGAACGGCGCCGAGTTCCTCCAGGGTCGCGTCAATGCCCTCGCCTCCCAGGCGCGGTCCGCCGCGGCAGCCGTCACCGAGGGCACACTGCCGGACGCGCCGACGCCCGATGCCGACGCGCGGGTGATTGGCGCGGCGCTGCAGCCCCTCAAACCCTCGGCCCCGCGGAAGACCCTGATCCTCGGCCTCGGCGCGATGATCGGCCTCGTCGGCGGCTTCCTGGCCGTGGCGCTGCTGCAGGCCTTCGACCGCCGGATCCGGACACCGCAGGATCTCGTCCAGAGGGCCGGCATCCCCTGCCTCGCCGTGATGCCCGAGGTCCTGCGCAAGACGGCCGAGGGGCGCCGCGAGACCGTGGATCTGCGCAACGTCAACGCGCCGTGGTTCCTCAACGTCAAATTCTCCACGGGCGTCCGAGACCTTCGGACGTCGATCCAGCTGGCCCTCTCCGCGCGCGGCCACGATTCCGACTGTGTCATCGCCCTGGTCGGCTGCACCCCGCGCACCGGCACGACCCTGATCGGCCTGAGCTTGGCGCGCCTGCTGCAGGAAGGTGGCCGGACCGCCCGGCTGATCGACACGAATATCCACGGCGCCGGAACCTTCTTCCTGACGCCGGACTCCAAGGCCGGGGTCGGCGCGAGTCTCGCCGACCTGATCATCAATCCGAGCCATCTGGCCCTCGCCAAGTTCGTGGATTTCGGGGGCGTCTCGGTCCTGCCGTCGCGGTCGCCGTACACGGCGGTCGGCACCGGCATCTCCCTCAGCTCCTCGGTCTTCCAGAGCGTCATCGACCAGATGCGCCGGGGGGGCTACGTCATCCTCGACCTGCCGCCGCTCTCCGTCTCGGCCGAGTCCCGGGTCGCGGCCCGTCGAGCGGATGTCGTGGTGATCGTCGCCGAGGCCGGGCGGACGACCGTCGACGAGCTGTCGGACGCGGTGAACGGCCTGATCGGTGCCGGCGCGAACGTGATCGGCGCCGTCCTCAATCGCGCGTGAGTCGGACTCCGGCATCGTCGACGGGCCCGCGCCCGGATCGCCGGAACTTCGAACGGAAGGAGTTGGTTGGGATGGCGGCCGGAGATCGTGAGAAGGTCCAGATCCTCTATCTACAGCCGGGGTCTTCCGTCTTCGCCGGCATCGAGCGAGTGGTCGACACGATCGGCGGGGAACTCGCGCAGAAGTGCGGCACCGAGTTCGCCGTCGACGTGCTGCGAGTCACGCAGCACGCGAACTACCCGGCGGAACCGCGGCCTTACAGAAGCGTCTTCCGGCCGGTCACATCGCGCCTGCACCTCCTGCGGATCTTCAGGGATGTCAGCAAGGGAGGCCGCTACGATCTGGTCATCGTCCCGCAGATCGAGCCGACCGTCATCTTCTGGCTCGCCCGGTTGGGCATCCCGCAGCGGATCACGATGCACCTGCACGGCAACCCGCGGCGCGAATCCGCCAGCCTGAAATCGAAGGTCAAGTTCTTCCTCCTGAAGCATTACATCCTCCCGCGGATCGCTTCCGTTTTCGGCACGTCGCCGCGGCAGCTCCGGGCGTTCGAGGCCGATTTCAACTGCAGACGGCCAATGTACTGGGTTCCCAACCCGGTCAGGCACTTCGAAGCGTCGGACGCCGACATCCGGCCCGACCCCGCCGTCATCACCTTCGTGAATGTCGGACGCTACGCCTTCCAGAAGGGTCAGGACCTTCTGGTGCGCGCGTTCGCGCGATTGTACGAGCGGCGCAGGAACGTGCGGCTCAACTTGGTCGGCCACGGATCCGACAAAGCGGCGCTGGCGGACCAGATTCAGGCGCTCGGCCTGTCCGAGGTCGTCCGGCTCGTCCACTACCCGGACAACCCGCAACGGGCGCTCTTCGCGAGTGATGTCTTCGTCGCGACGTCTCGATGGGAGGGCTGGTCGCTGGCGATCTGCGAAGCCCTCCGGTGCGGACTGCCCGTCATATCCACCGACTGCGAATTCGGCCCCAGCGACATCCTGGTCGACCGACGTCTCGGGCGCCTGATCCCACCCGACGACGAGGAGGCGCTCATAGAATCCATGGAGTATTACTGTGACAATATAATCCTGGAGAGATCGTTTTCGGAATTCAGGAAGCATCACATCGACCAGTACAGTGCCGAGAGGATCGTGCACATTCACGCCGACGCGATCCGGCAATCGGCATGCTGAACCTCGGCCAGCCCCCGGTCGCGCAGCGGCCCGGCCCATCCTCCACCTCGACCCTAGAGCGCTCTCCGCCGAAGTGGATACCGGTTCGGCGTAAGAGAGCGCGTCAAGACAAAGGTCTAGAGCCGTGCCCGATTGCAACGCGATCGGGCACGGCTCTAAGTCGTCGCGGGCGCCGCGGAAGCAGCATCGACGCGGCGGCCCGCCGAGCGCGTCAGGGTTCGCAGCCGCGATGCGCCGGCCGGCCGGTACGGAGCGATAGGCGCGCGTCGCACGGGAGAGCCGCACCACCGGCCGACAACGTCCGGACCGCGCCGCGGAGCGTCATGGATCGCCGTCCTCACGACCGCGCGCAACCGTCGCGCCCGCTCGTCGACGGATCTATCGCTGGTCCATATCCGCGTCGTGCCCGAAGAATCACTGACGATCCGGCGTCATGGCAAGTGGACACTGAGCATATTCATGCCTCCTCAACGCGTCGATCGTCCACGTCCGCGCTTCAGCAATAAGTGCGCGACGGTAGTCTCGATGGAATGAGCCCGGGAGCCGCCCACCGTGATCCAACTGCGTGCCGCACGTGAAATCGAGGGTCTTCTGGATGCGGCTTGCGATGTCTGCATTGTCGGGACGGGCCCGGCCGGGAGCACCTTGGCGCGCGAGCTGTCCGGCGGCGGCCTGAGGGTCGTGCTGCTGGAGAGCGGCGGCCTCGACCGGATGGAGAGCGCGGACGCGCTGGACGCCATCGTGAATGTCGGCCGGCCGCGCGCGACCCAGTGGGCCGTCCGGAACCGGATCGTGGGTGGTAGCTCGCACACGTGGGGCGGCCGGTGCGCCCCTTTCGATACGATCGACTTCGAGCAGCGTGCCTGGGTCCCGGAGAGTGGGTGGCCGTTCCAGCGCGACGCACTCGATCCTTATCTCGAGCGGACGGCCAAGTATCTCGGGCTCGCCTACGGCAACCATTTCAGCGACGCGCGCTTCTGGGACCTGTTCGGTTCGCAGCCGGCCTGGTCCGAGCCGGATCCTCGGATGCTCCTGCCCTTCTTCTGGCAGTTCAGCCGCGACGACGCCGAATCCTATCCGTTCGAGTACACGCGCTTCGGGCGGAAACTGGACGAGAAGTTGGGCCCGAACGTCACGTTGATCAGCGGCGCGACCGTCGTCGCGATCGACGTGAACGGGACGGGCGACAGGGTACAGGGCGTCCAAGTCGCGGCGCCCGACGGCGCGATCGTCAAGCTGCCGGCCCGCCATGTCGTCCTGTGTGCCGGCGGGATCGAGAATGCGCGGCTCCTCCTCGCCTCCGATCATCAGGTCCCGGGCGGCCTCGGCAACAGGTTCGACCGCGTGGGTCGCTACCTGATGGATCACCTGCGCGGGCCGGTCGCGCATTTCGACCCTCACCGATCGCGCGCGCTGCAGCGGCGGTTCGGCCGCTACACCATCGAGGATCGGCTGTTCCGGGGCGGGCTCCGCCTGAGCCCGGACGTCCAGCGAAGCCGTCAGCTCCTGAACAGCGCGGTCTGGCTCGGGGAGACGCTCGCCCCCGACGACCCGGGCGACGCGATCCGGAGGATCCTGGTCGGCAAGCCGCGGGCGAAGGACATCCTGACGCTGACGTCGAACCTGCCGCTGCTCCTGCGCGGCTGCCGGGACCATTTCATCGCGCGCAACGGCTTTCCGCGGAAGCTGTCCGAGCTGAGCCTCGAATGCATGGTCGAGCAGCGGCCGGATCCCGAGAGCCGGGTCATGCTCTCCGATCAGCGGGATCACCTGGGCAGCCGGCTGCCCCTGATCGACTGGCGCAGTCACGAAGATGAAGGCCGCACGATGCGCGAGACGGCGCGGCTCGTCGTCTCCGAGTTCGCCCGCCTGGGCCTGCCCGTGCCGGAGCTGGCAGACTGGGTGCGCGAAGAGGCGCCGATCCCGCTCAGCTTCGTCGATGTCGCCCACCCGACCGGCACCACCCGCATGTCCGACGATGCCACCAGGGGCGTCGTCGATGCGCGCGGCCAGGTTCACGGGATCGACGGCCTGTTCGTCACGGGAAGTTCGGTGTTCCCGACAGGAGGCCACTGCAATCCCACGCAGATGATCGTCGCTCTGGCGATCCGCCTCGCCGACCTGCTGAAGGTCCGGGAGCAGCGCGACACCGTGGTCTCCGACCTCCGAACGTCTCCGCCCGTCCCGGGCGATCTCCGCGTCCTCGTGACGGGGGCAACGGGGCGGATCGGCCGCATCCTGGTGGAGGACTTGCAGGAACGCGGCTACGCGGTCAGGGCCGTCACGTCCCAGCCCCTGACCGAGGCGCAGCCGCGCACGGGTCGGGTCGAGTGGCGGACCTTCGACTTCACGGCGGATCAGGATTACGCCGGCCTCATCCACGGCTGCGCGGCCGTCATGCATCTCGCCGCCGAGCTCGGGAAGCAGGATCGGATGCAGGCCATCAATGTCGAGGCGACGCGGCGACTGGCCGAAGCCGCCGAGCGGGACGGCGTCCGGGCCTTCTGCTACATGAGCACCGTCTCCGTGTATGGCAGCGGCCGCGCGCGCACCATGACGGAGACGGCGCCGGTTCTCACCAGCAGCGTCGACGTCAAATCCGAATACTGGGCCCTGGACTACGTTCGCGCCTACGGTCGAACGAAGCTCGCCGGCGAAGAGGCCATCAGGCGGATCGCCTCGACCCTTCCCTACGTGATCCTGCGCCCGACGGTGGTCGTCGATCTCCATAATCTCATCGGCTTGCGCGACTGGAGCCTCTCGAAGCGCCTCTTCGCAGCGCATCGGCCCTCCCATCACGTCTACGTCCGGGACGTCACGGACGCGGCGATCTGGACGATGACGCGGTCCCTGACCGGGGCTTGGCCGGCGGGCGAGGTCCAGGTCTTCAATCTCTCCGATCACGAGGCGCGCGATGCGCGGATCGGCGACTTCATGCGGCGGGCGTTCGCGATAAGCCGCGATCCCCGCTTCCGGGTCATCCCGATGCCGGCCCTCGTCGACTGGCTCCACGATTTCCTGCGCAACCGGACGCTGCCCTTGCGCAATCCTCTCTGGAGGATGCGGTTCCCCAACGATCGTCTGCGGCAGGCCGGGTATCGACACCGCTACGGAATGGCCAGGGCCCGCGCCATGGCGCTGGACATCCTGCGAGCGGAAACACGGGAGCGAAACCGGTCCTGAAAGCCGTCAGCCTCACCACAGCGGCGCGCCGCCGGGCACCGGCACGTCCCAGCTCATGGCGTCGCCGCGAAAGGGAGGTTCGTGCCGCGAAGTTCTCTCTCACTTGCCACGCCGGAACTCGGAGCCTGAGCCATGACGAAACCTCGCTGGGTACGCCGCGATCTGCTGAAATCGTGCTTCCGGGATCTACCGATCTGCGCGGCCGCGTCCCTGCTGCCGACCAGCCGCTCGAGCGCGGCGATCGACGCCTCCGTGGATCCGACGCAGGGCCGCACGCTCGTCTTCGATGAGCCCTTCGCGGAGATCAACGGACGGATCTGGAATGGCGGACCGAAGGCCACGACAGGGCCGTCCGGTTTCTACGGCCGTTCCGCCTTCGCTCCCCTTGCCGGGGCGGAAGGCTTCAAACCCTACGAGATCGTCGCGGATGCGGAGGCCACGGGCGGCACGGCCCTCCAGATTTCCGCGAAATACATCGGACGCAAGATGAGCGTCGTGAATTACTATGGAAACAACACATCCGACTATCAGTGGATTTCCGGAAATTTGCAGACCGGCAGCCGCAGCGGTGTCGTATCGGTCGGCTGGCGCCAAGGCTATCTCGAAGCGCGGATGAGATTTCCGCGGCATCCGCTCACGTGGCCGGCGTTCTGGCTTCTCAACCGGGATGGCATCACCAATGCCAAACGGAGCATAGAGGTCGATATCGTCGAGCATAAGGGTTTCGAGCCGAAGCTCTACGGCGCGTACCTGCACGAATGGGGGCAGCCCGGCGAGCACAACGAAGGCACCGGCGTTCCCACGCCCGTCGACATGACCGAACAGTACTGCCGGTACGGCGTGCTGATTCAGGACGGTCAATGCATTCCTTATTTCGAGCGCAAGCCAATCATCAATCCTAAAACGAACCAGCTCAATATCTGGACACTCACCCGCGCGTCGGAGATGGAACAAGCCGGCGACGTCTTCTGGCCGCTCCTCACATTGGCGTTGCGGACGGATGTTCCGGCCCCTCAACTGACCGAAGCGCAGAAGCTCACCCATATGTGCGTCGATTACTTTCGCGTGTACGCGTAGCCTCGGACGCCGCGCCGACGAATCCGTGAGGGCGGCGAGGCTCGCGCCCGCGACCTGTTCTCATCGCGGACGGCACACCAAGCGCGTCGCTCCGAATCTGACCTGACCGGCTGGCTTTGGACCGGGCTGATTGAGAGGGTCAGTTGGGGCCGAAGGCGTCGGACATGCGGCGCGGTCAGAAGACGAGCGGGGAGCAGGTCGTGCTGAAGCTGCGCCTGATCGAACGCTGGCCGAGCGCTACGGCATCGACCTGAAAGCCGTGGCGAAGTGGAAGACGCGCACGTCCGTCCTCGATCAGCGTACTGGGCCGAAGGAGCGGCATTCGACCGTGCTGTCGGTCGAGCTACGAGGCTATCAGCAAAGCCTGGGCCGCAGAATCAGAGCACTTCAGGCTCGACCCGCTCCACCAAAAGCCGGGACCAAACACGCTCTCGTCGCGAGTTCAGAGACTTCGTGGGTTGGTCGTCCGATAGTCGTCAGCGGGAAGGGCATTGCCCCGGCATCCGCTAAGCACGTGATTTGAATGGCGCGCCCGCCCGCCGACGTTTCGAACGAATTGTTCGACACGCTGGCTCAGTGGAACGCTTTCCTAGAGCACCGCAAGTCCCATGACTTGCAGGTGCCGCCGTGTCCTTAGGCAGCAACTTCCAGGACGAAGCGGCAGCCCCGCCTCACGCTAAAACCCGCCGAAGCAGAAAGGCCAAGGCACCGGCAGCTGTCGACGCCGGATGAATGATGGGCGGAGGCGCCGACTGAATAATCCCCAGTTACGCGTGCCTCCGCTGAGGCGGGCGCGCAGATCCGGGCAGCCGGGCGTCGTCACCTCGCCGATGATCAACCCTCGTGAGCGCACGAGGAGCATTGGCGATGGTCCAGCTCGGGGAACTCGTCATGATCCTGGACCTGCACCGCCAGGGCCTGTCCGTCACTGCCATCGCCCGGCAGCTCAACCTCGACCGCAAGACGGTCCGCAAGTACATCGCCCGCGGCCTCGAGCCACCCGCCTACAAGCCGCGCCCACCTCGCGAGCATCAGCTCGATCCCTTCATCGCCTATCTGCGCGAACGCGTCGCCGCCTATCCCGCGCTGACTGGCTCCCGGCTGTGGCGGGAGATCAGGGAGCGCGGCTACACGGGCGGCTACACCGCGGTGACCGATTACCTGCGCACCGTTCGACCGGCGCTACCCGCTCCCTTCGAGGTCCGCTTCGAGACCCCGCCCGGCCAGCAAGCTCAGGTCGACTTCGCCCGCTTCGAGGTCACGTTTGCCGACGAGCCGGGTGTGACCCGCATCGTCTGGCTGTTCTCGATGGTGCTGGGCCACTCTCGCCACATCTGGGCACGCTTCGTCCTGCACCAGGACCTGCAGACGGTCCTGCGCTGCCACATCGCCGCCTTCGCGGCCTTGGGCGGCGTGCCCGGCGAGATCCTCTACGACCGCATGAAGACCGCGGTGACCGGCGAGAGCGAGGACGGCCACATCGTCTACAACCGCTCGCTCGTGGCGCTGGCCGCCCACTATGGCTTCCTGCCGCGCGCCTGCCGGCCCTACCGGGCCAAGACCAAAGGAAAGGTGGAGCGGCCGTTCCGCTACGTGCGCGAGGACTTCTTCCTCGCCCGTCGCTTCCGCGATCTCGAGGATCTGAACGCCCAGCTCGGCGGCTGGCTCGCCACGGTCGCCAACGTGCGCCTGCATGGCACCACGCAGCGCGTCGTCGCGGAAGCCTTTGCCGAGGAGCGGCCTAGCCTGCAGCCGCTCCCGCTCGTGCCGTTCCGGGCGGTGCTGCGTCTGGAGCGGCGCGTCACGCACGAGGGTCTCGTGAGCGTGGGCGGCAACTTCTACAGCGTGCCGGACCGGACGCGCCGTCTCGTCGAGGTCCACCAGTTCGCCGAGGAGATCCAGATCTTCGATGCCGGGCGCTTGGTCGCCGTGCACCCCGTGATCGAGGGCCGTCGGCGCACCCAGGTCGCCTCGGGTCACCGTCGCGGGTCGGGCCTTCCTCCGCGTGCGCAGGGGCCGGCACGTGAGGGCAGCCTCATCATCGGCCGCGCCGGAGAGCAGGTCGCGCGGCGTTCACTGGAGATCTACGCGGCGGTCGGTCGCCGCCTCGCCGCGGGAGGCCAGCCATGACGGACGGGCTCGATCCCGCCTCGACGCTGGAGCGGATCCGGCGCAACCTCGTCGGGCTGAAGATGGCCCGGGCGCTCGAAGTTCTCGACCAGACCCTGCGCCGGATCGAGCAGGGACAGATCGGTGCGGTCGACGCCATCGACGTATTGCTGTCCGAGGAGCTGACGCTGCGCCAGAACCGGCGGGTGAAGATGGCGCTGATGACCGCGCGCATCACGAGCGTGAAGACGCTCGCCGGCTTCGACTTCGCCTTCCAACCCTCGCTCGACCGCAACCGCATCCTGGCGCTGGCGGGTTTGGACTTCCTCGACCGCCGCGAGGCGGTGCACCTGCTGGGGCCACCCGGCACAGGAAAGAGCCACTTGGCTGTGGCGTTGGGTGTGGAGGCGATCAAGGCGGGGCGCAGCGTCTACTTTGCGACGTTGGCCGACATCATCGCCTCGCTGGCCAAGGCGGAGCGGGAGGGGACGTTGCGCGAGCGCATCCGCTTCCTCTCGGCCTTCGCCCTGCTGATCGTGGACGAGATAGGGTACCTGCCCGTGGTGCCTGGCGGGGGCAACCTGTTCTTCCAGCTCGTCAACGCACGCTACGAGCGCGGCGCCATGATCCTGACCTCGAACCGCGGCTTTGCCGAATGGGGCGAGGTGTTCGGCGATCCCGTCGTGGCCACTGCGCTCCTCGACCGTCTGCTGCATCATGCTGTCGTGGTGCAGATCGAAGGGGCGAGCTACCGGCTGCGTCAGCATGCTGATCTGGTGCCTGAGCACGTGCGCTCGAAGGCGCTCATCACACCGCCACCGGCCCCGAAGCGACGAGGTCGACCGCCCCTGCGACGCGATCCTGAGGTTGGCCCCAGCTGATCAAGCTGAAGTGAGGATTTTTCCTTCGGCGGATCTGAGGACGCTGCACTCGGCGTTGACAGGCACCCTTCAGCTTGCGGCTTTCGGAGGCCGAGCGCGCCCGCCTGGCTTGTGAGGCCGCGGGCGCTCCGCTCGGCACCTACATCCGCGCCAAGGTTCTGGGCGAGCCGGTCCCGGCCAGGGTTCGAAAGAGCGGCATCTCGATTGCCGACCGGAAGGTGCTGGCCCAGCTTATCGCCCTGCTCGGCCGCTCGCGGGTTTTCAGCAACCTCAACCAGCTCGCCCATGCGGCAAATACCGGCTCGCTCCCCGCGACGGAAGACACCGAAGCCGCCCTGGTCCAGGCTCTTGCCGACCTCCACGAGATTCGCCGCCTGCTGCTGGTCGCGCTCGGCCTGAAGCCGGAGGCGCAGCCATGATCTTGAAGGGCTCGCAGCGCGGGGGCGGTCAGGACTTGGCCGTCCACCTCATGCGGATGGACGACAACGAGCATGTGCGCGTCCACGAACTGCGCGAGTTCGCATCCGACAATCTGCGCGGCGCATTCAAGGAAGCCGAGGCGGTCTCGCGCGGGACGAAGTGCCGCCAGTATCTTTTCTCGCTGTCACTGAACCCGCCGGAAAACGCGGCCGTCACTGAGGCCGAGTTCGAGAAGGCGATTGACGACGCGGAACGCCGTCTCGGATTGAATGGGCAGCCGCGCGCGATTGTCTTTCACGAGAAGGAGGGCCGCCGCCACGCCCATGCTGTTTGGAGCCGCATCGACGCGGCCACCATGACGGCCCGGCCGATGTCCTTCTTCAAAAAGAAGCTCGTCGGCCTCTCGCGCGATCTGTACCTCGAACATGGCTGGGACATGCCGCGCGGTATCGCGCGCGAGGGAATGCGCGATCCGCGCAACTTCACCTTGGCCGAATGGCAGCAGGCCAAGCGCCAGGGGCAAGACCCGCGCTGGCTGAAAGCCGCCGTTCAATCCTGCTGGCAAGCCTCCGACAGCGGCGCGGCCTTCTCCCGCGCACTGGAAGAGCATGGTTGTTTCCTCGCGCGCGGCGACCGTCGCGGCCACGTCATCATCGACCATGACGGCGAAGTGCATTCGCTCCCGCGCGTCCTCGGTCTCAAAACCAAGGATATGAAGGCGCGGCTCGGGGATGGCGATGCGCTTCCCTCCGTCGAGGCGTCCCGCAAGGCGCTGGCCGAGCGGATGACACCGGCGATCAAGCGGCACGTCGCGGAGTCGCGAATCAAGTTCCAAAAATCCGCCGCCACTCTCGCTCACGCCAAGATGGAGATGACCCATCGCCACCGCGATGGGCGCACGAAGCTCGACCAGGATCAGACACGCACCTGGGACAACGAGACGAAGGCGCGAGCGGCGAGATTGCCCAAAGGCCTGCGCGGCCTGTGGCACCGGATCACCGGCCAATATCAAAAAGTCCGCTCGCAGAATGAAGCCGAAGCGATAGCAAGCCGCGAGCGGCAGGCACAAGAGCGTCAGCAGCTAATTGATCGGCAGCGTGAAGAACGCGCCCGCCTCCAGGGCGAATTCAAATCCTTACGCAAGCGCCAAGCTGAAGAGCTGTTGGAATTGCGGCGAGAGCTTGGACGCTTCTTCAAATTCTCGCGCGGTCTTGATCCTGGGCCAGCCCGCAAGCGCGAGATGTCCATCGGGCTGGGCCTGGAGCGATAGCTCCTTAATAGGAGGCGTTCATGGCGAACAACAATGACAATAGCGGGGCAGCGATGGCCATTGCCGTGGTCGTTACCGGCGCGATGATTGCGGGTGCTTTTGTATTTGCGCTCCTGGCCTTCGCCTCATTTGTTCTGACGGTCGTGTGCTTCACCGCCTGGAACAAGCCGATTCAATTCTGCGGTGAAACGCTCACGCCCGAGGATGCCCGCGCGTTCGTCCGGCGCGGATTGATCGGGGCTTGTCTTGTCCCTTCGTTCGCCTTCTTCGCGTCAGGCCTGTTCGGCGTGCCGATCAGGGCCGATTGGGTGATCTACCTGCCGATTGGCGGATACGCCTTGGGGTCGGTGGTCGTCACCTATCACCTGGAGAAGGCGAAGGCCGAAGCAGCTCAGTCGGAAGCTGCGATGCAGGCGCTTCTCCCTCCGCAGCCGGTCCGCCAAACTCATACCATCGAGCCCCTTCCTTCCGAGTACGCCGAACACAAGCGCCAGACTGAGCGCGAGCCGTTTCGCTTCGCAACCTGGGACGATGAAGAGGAGCTGCGCAAATGAGCCTGCGCAATCTCGTCGAGATTCATCAGTTCCTATTCAGCCTCGAATCCCAGGCGGCCCAGCGGCTCGCCTGGGAGGATGCAGAGCAAGCGCGCATCGCACGAGCGCGGGCGGAGGCCGTTGCGGCCGCCCGCGCTCGTCAGATGCTCGATGCGAACCCGAGCGGCCAGCTCGGGAACGCAAAACTCAACGACATCGAAGCGCTGATCCGGTCGGGGCTGCTATGAGCGTCCCGGCCATTCGCACCTACCGAAATATCCGCCGGGGCATCGAACTCGGCTTCATCAACGGCTATCCGCTCGTCTATGACGGGACCGAGCCGGTGGCGATTGATGCCCAGGCCGGAAAGGGCAAGCTCACCCGTTTTCTGGGCGTGAACCTCGTCTCGCCCCGTACCGACCATCTCACCAAAATCATCACCGATCCGAAGGATGGTGAGCTGGCCTGGGTGTCGTGGGTGACACTCAAGCGCCAGGGCTATCGCGTCCTCTTCATCAACGCAGGCAACCACCACGGCTACCCATCCGAGAGCTACAACATCAACACGCGACTCCTGGAAACGGCAGCCAACCCTGCCCTGCGCGGCATCGTTGGTGAAGCAGCCTATGACGCTGCGAGCTTCCTGTTGCCGCAAGACCCGGACTCGAAAAACCGTTGGGTGAGCCAGGGAGTCCGGAGCTTCTTCACGCTCTACAATAAGATCACCGCCCTCTATCCGTCCGAGCGCTGGTCCTGCTCGCCCGGTGGCCTGTGGGATTTTTGGGGGCGTCCACGAGACGAGATCGCCGACGATCTGCTCCTATGGGCAGCGGACCGCCGCATGCAGGACGAAGCCGGTATGTGCCGCCTCGTAGCTGGTCTCACCGCCTCGCCCGACCAGTGGAACGCTTACGCATCGCTGATCGTCGAGCGGCTCCAAGGCTTCCAGCCGGGCATGGCGGCTCGCAAACTCACGAGCCGAAACTCATTCGATCCCGCCGACATGAAGCGCGAGCGCACCGCCATCTTCCTGATCGGCTCAGCAAGATCCGAGACCAGCCGCACCTTCGTGGGCGCGATGACGGCAGCCGTGATTGAACGGTTCGCTGATGCGCAAGGCCCGCTGCGGGCGCTCGTGGTCGGCGAAGAATGGGGGCAGCTCTACGTCTCGAATTTCTATGAGGTACTGACCCTCTACCGCCAGGGCGGCATCAACTTCCTCGGCGTGTTCCAGAACGCTGCTGCACAGATTGAAACGCGCTATGGGCGTGAGACCGCCCGAATCTGGAAGAAGGCTGTGGCACACACCCTTTATCGGGGCCTGCCAGACGGCGACACGCTCAGAGAGATTGAGCACCGCTCCGGCAAAACCTCCGTCATGGTGCAGGGTTTCAGTGTCAACAACAATCAGGTGAATGGGTCCGGAGACAACCTAGTCGAGCAGGCGCGACCGCTGCTACAGGTAGAGGACGTGAGGAAAGCGGTCGGCGACGACGGTGCATTACTAGACATACGGGACTGGGGGTTTTTTCGAGTGCAATTACCCAATTTTTGGGAGCGCGGGGATGCGGGTCGCTTGTTGAGAGACCCTCGCCAAAGATTATAGGATACATATTTGCTCGTTTTCCGTCAAAAGGGTTGAGTATCGCCATGTTTGCTTCGATACCAAGCCAATATCTGTGAGTGATATTTACATTTCAAGCATAGATTGATAGTAAATATCTATATCAACCAACGATTTTGAGCTACAGGAGGACATCATTAGCACGTTGCGGTCCATAGACCTCCGCGCAGTGGACGACCTCGTCAGCTTTATCCGGGGCCCCGGCTTCGTGCTCGATTTTTCAGATAAAAGCTTTGCAGAGTTTTTCGCCTCAGAGATAGGCGTTGAGATTAATCACCAAAGATATCAAGTTGGCGGAAGCTCTAAAGGTAAACGGCTTCGGCATTTCTTACAAATTTGCGATGATGCTACGGCAATTAAATTACTTACTGCCTTATGGGAGCACAGAACAGAATGCGTTCGCCAGCTCGGGGGCACCGACCCTGCACCGGAAGCACAAGAACGTTTCAACAACTTGCTGCTCAGACTCGGAAATGGCCCGGCTCCTCGCCCCGAAAGCTCCGTGAACCCAGCCTTTGATCATCGGAAAGTTGAAAATATTAAAAAAGACTTGCTTGCGCTCTCATCCCTGCAGCCGCAGGCGCGTGGCTACGCTTTCGAGACGTTCCTGAAAGAATTGTTCAATCTGTTTAGACTGGAGGCACACGATCCGTTCCGTCTTCGAGGAGAACAAATTGACGGAAGTTTCCAACTCGGCAGCGAAACTTATTTGCTCGAAGCCAAGTGGATTGCCAGCCCGACAGGAGCAGGCGAACTTCACACTTTCCACGGAAAGATTGAACAGAAATCAGCTTGGACCCGTGGGTTATTCGTGAGCAATAGTGGGTTCACTGAGGACGGCCTTTTCGCGTTCGGAAGAGGAAAACGAGTCATATGCATGGATGGCCTTGACCTTTATGATATGCTCGAACGGAAAATATCTTTGATCAAAGTCCTGGAATGCAAGGTGAGACGAGCAGCAGAAACCGGCTCGCCATTCGTTCGTGTCCGCGACATCTTTCCCAACAAATAGGCAAACGGTCGCATGGTGCAGTTCAATGATTGGTGCAGTTCCGCAGATGGCCGCGTAGGAACTCATTACCGCCGAGTGATGACAAGCCAAGCTGCGAACCTAGCCGCCGGTATTCAAGCAACTGCCGCAATAGTACCGGCGCACTATGCCGCCGAAGAACACCTCGCTCGTGCTTTAGCTCGATTAGGAAAGCCAGCGGCGGCAACGCTTATTCAAAACAAGCTTCCAACAACTAAGGCCATTAGGTCCGGCGATCTCGGCGAGATATTTGCCACTGAGTGGATTGATGCTCATAGTGGCGGATACCAAGCTCCAGTCAAAAGGCTCCGTTGGAAAGATCACCGCAATATGGCCATGCGCGGCGATGATGTGATTGGTGTAATGCTAGACCAACAAAGTCAAAGGCTTCGCTTTCTCAAGACAGAAGCTAAAAGCCGAGCGACCTTGCGCGGTCAGGTACTCAATGAGGCTCGAATTGGTCTAGATAAAGATGGCGGGTTACCCTCGGCGCATGCACTATCATTTATATCAGCACGCCTTCTCGAATTAGATAAATTAGAGTTAGCAGATGCAATTGACGACGCGTTACTGAAACATGGAGTTCCAATTCAGTCCGTTCAGCACCTACTCTTCACTTTTTCTGGCAATGCTCCAGACGGCCTGCTGACTTCGGCACTGCAAGCATATCCAGGAACCATAAATCAGTGGGGGGTCGGCCTACACGTCGAAACTCACGCATCCTTCATCGGATCCATTTACGATAGAGTGATCGCAAATGCCAACAACCCCTGAAGCCATTGCCGCAGATATCGCTGAGGCAGCAACCGCAGGGTTTCGCGGCAGTCTCATTGCTCGCGGTCAAGCCCGAGCGATTATCTGGCGTGACGGTCAGCTTCCGCCCGATGCGCCAAGCTTCGCACCTCAACTTAGCTACGATCTTCATTCTTATGGCTATGCTTTACTGGGCCTAGGTCTTCGCTTGCGGGAAATGGGTGGCGACCCGGCACAAGCCCGCGTAGCTTTTGAACAAGCCGCGACAGCACTTGAGGCTGTTATCGCCAAAGGAAATCGCCAGGAGGTAGACCGCGATTTTCATTTTGTAATGACAGCAGCAAGCTATCACTTAGCTCATTTATCCGCCCGCGCCTATTCATTGCTTTCAATAGTCGCGGGCGATGAAAATTTTTCGCCGCCCGAGAGAGTTCTTGCCTTGTTAATGCGTAGAAACCTCCGCGCATTACAATCGCTCGTCCACGATTACCGAGCCTCAGGCGCTGGAAGTGACGCTCGAGTGACAGCCATCATCGAGGCGGGTCTTGAGCAAGCGGCAAGTGCGACTGATGATGCAGATCGTAGCAGGGACTTTCTCTTCGACGGCCTCGACACTGCGCTAACGGACGCCTTTATGGCGTCTATCTCCCTATACCTTCTTGCTCTCGAGAGAGGAGATCGGCAATTACTCAATCAATCTCTAGAACGTTTACAAACTGGGCTTTCGATTTGCGGAGAATTTAACTTGCTGCCACAGTGGTGGGCACATCGCATAGCGACTCACCTCTTGTCAGATTTATGGTCAAGCACTTTCCATGAGCGGATACCTACTGACCCAGTCGGCGGCGAAGCTGCCGACTGGCAAACAATGCGTGAACTGTTCATCGCACTTATGTATCGTCGGCCAAAAGCAGAAGTAGACCTCTGGCCGTCCCAGATCGATGCGGCGGTCCGCGCCGTCGATCAATCTGATGATCTTGTAGTTTCCTTACCGACTAGCGCAGGGAAGACCCGCATTGCTGAACTTTGTGTTTTGCGGTGCCTCGCTGGTGGGCGGCGCGTTGTCGTTGTCACCCCGTTGCGGGCACTCTCTGCGCAAATTGAGACGACCCTGCAAAGAACATTCGGCCCACTTGGCAAAACAATATCTGCTCTGTATGGAAGCATTGGTGTCAGCGATTTCGACGAAAACGCCATTCGCGAACGTGACATAGTCGTCGCAACTCCCGAAAAACTTGATTTCGCTTTACGGAATGACCCTTCTTTACTAGACAACGTGGGGTTATTGGTTTTCGATGAAGGCCATATGATCGGCCTCAGCGAACGTGAAGTTCGCTATGAAGTGCAGATACAGAGATTGTTGCGGCGTAGTGATGCCCACGAGCGCCGTATTGTTTGCCTCTCCGCGATCTTGCCTGACGGAGACCAGCTCGACGATTTCTCAAATTGGCTACGTCGGGACCAGCCCGGTGGTGTGGTTAAGCATGACTGGCGGCCGACTCGTCTGCGTTTCGGCGAAGTAATTTGGTCGGGCACTTCGGCGCGTCTTAATTTGCGAGTTGGGGATGAGCGACCTTGGGTACAACGTTTTCTGACCGGCTTTGCACCTCCGAATTGGGTTCGTCCGAAACGGAAACGGACCACGTTGTTTCCCAAGGACCAGCGCGAGCTGTGTCTCGCGACCGCTTGGCGGCTAGTTGAAGACGGGCATAGCGTTTTAGTTTTCTGCCCTATGCGGCGCAGCGTAGAACCATTCGCAAATGTTATCGTCGACCTACATGAGCGGGGCGCTTTACGATCCCTTCTACAGGCAGATCCATCGGTACTAAATACAGCCATCGCACTCGGCGAAGAGTGGCTTGGCACCAATAGTCCAATAATTAAATGCCTTCGCTTGGGTGTTGCTCTACATCATGGAGCCTTGCCGACCGCGTATCGAAAAGAAGTTGAGCGCCTACTCAGAGATAACGTTCTTAAAGTCACAATATCTTCCCCTACGCTGGCGCAGGGACTCAATTTGTCAGCGACTACCGTGGTCATGCACTCACTTCATCGTTCGCGCGAACGTATTGAAACTTCCGAGTTTAAGAATGTCATTGGTCGAGCCGGCCGAGCATATATAGATGTCGAGGGAATGGTACTTTTTCCGATGTTTGATGATGTTGTCAACAAGAGACAGAACTGGGAACGCCTAATAAACGATCTTGGCGCCCGCAACATGGAGAGCGGCCTCGTTCAGTTAGTGGCTGTCTTGCTAGCTCGAATGGGCAAAAGCGCTGGCGTCGGCCTTCAAGAGCTTGCTGATTACGTTTTGAATAATGCGACAGCGTGGAGTTTTCCAGAGCTTCCAAACGAGGATCCTGGTGTTCGTGAAACAGCTTTGGCTGATTGGAACAAGTACATAGCCACCCTTGATACTGCGGTTCTCAGCCTCATCGGTGATGCTGATATACCCGATGATGGAATAGAGGCTGCCCTCGACACTATATTGCAATCCTCCTTGTGGCATCGTCGTCTCCTGCGTCAGGAAGAGCAAATTCAGACTGTCCTCAAAGCGGGCCTTGTCGCGCGGAGCCGCATTATTTGGAGTCATTCGACCGCAGCACAGCGACGTGGCTATTTCCTCGCTGGTGTCGGCTTATCGGCAGGGCACGCACTTGATGCTATTGCGGAGCAGGCGAACGCACTACTCGTTCAGGCAAACTCGGCGATTCTTCAGGGTGATGCCGAAGGCGCGACTCAGTCGATTGTTGGCATCGCTGAAAGTGTATTTCAGTTTTATCCCTTCATCCCTGATCCCTATCCAGCAAACTGGCGAGATATCTTGCGAGCTTGGTTGCTTGGGCAGTCACTTGCTGGAATGGCTTCCGGTCATGAGACGGAAACATTGCAGTTTATCGAAGGTGGACTTGTTTATCGGCTACCTTGGGCGATGGAAGCCATAAGGGTCCGCGCAATTGCAAACGGAGATAAAATTGGCGATTTTTCTGTCGACGATTTTGAGCTTGGCTTAGCTGTCTCAGCAGTCGAAACAGGAACGTTGAATCAATCTGCTTCGATCCTTATGCAAGCAGGTTTCAGTTCTCGGCTTGCTGCTATCAAGGCTATCACCGACACCGAAGCAACATTTCAAAGCATGCAAGAGTTGCGGCAGTGGCTCAGGTCCGACGTAGTTGCAGAAGCAAGTGCTCGCGCGGACTGGCCAACGGCCGAAAGCAGAGCAATGTGGCTTGATTTTTTTCAAGGCTTCATTCCGCGTGAGAATAGGGTTTGGACAGAAGGTAGAAGTCAGGAAACGGTGCGTTGGTACGGCGGGCCCCCGCAGCCCGGCACCCCGGTGCAAATCTACGATAGAGACCAAAATTCATATATCCTATCGGCAGATGGTGTCGTGATTGGCGTGCTTCTTGCTAGACTAAATCCTTATAGGTCGGGATTGGTTAGATGCGCGGTGTCCGATGATCCTAAGGTGATAGATATTATCTACCTTGGCCCCAGTGACCTCATGGCTGCCTAGTGGTACTGCGCGCCCAGTCAAAGTCTTATTGCCGGAAGCATCATACAACTACGCATCGGCGCCGAGTTCAAAGCGCGCACTCGCAGCTTAGCCTCAACGATCCGGTCCTGGGACTGGAAGGCTTTCGGTCGCCTCCAGGTGCGATCAACCTGGTGCAGGGTTCCAAGGGCGGCACACGCCTTTGGTCATGGGGTCCAAGGGAGAACGAAGTCTCCCCTGGTCGTGGTCCAGCGGCGAAGCGCTTGGTCTGGGTGGGGTCTTGGGGAGGGGCTGGAACGCCCTTCCCTAAGCGCGGATCGAAACGGCGAACGTTTTGCTGGCGGGATGAGGCTCGATGCCGAAGAGCGCCATCGCTGGGGGATGCAACGGGGGCGCGCAGCGGTCCCCTTGCCAAGATTGCGGTGTACTACACCGCACATCTTGCACGTCGCGATATCCGCTCCCTTCCGGCTTTTAGGGGTTCACCGACCCGCCCGCCTGCAAATTTCTGGCGCTGTACCAATTTTTGGTATAAGCTGGAAACTGGAGGTAGGCCATGGCCCGCAACACATCGATCTCGCTCGGAGACCACTTCGCCCAGTTCATCGACCGGCAGGTTGAGGGCGGCCGCTACGGTTCTGCCAGTGACGTGGTGCGCGCAGGCCTTCGCTTACTGGAAGAGCGGGAAGCCAAGGTCGCCGCGCTTCAAGCTGCCCTTATCGCTGGCGAAGAATCCGGCCCAGCCCAAGAACTCGACAGCCCCGCTTTTTTAACGGAGATGCGGGCGAAGCATGGCCAATAGCGCCCGCGCCCGGTTCACACCCCTCGCCCGTTCGGACCTGGAAGAAATCTGGCGGTACACGTTTAGACAATGGTCGGCGGATCAGGCGGACTGCTATCACCAAGACATCGTCAATGCGGCAACCGAGCTGGCCAGCGGCGCGAAGTCCGGCCGTCCTGTCGAGGTTCGAGCCGGATATCTAAAATATCGCCTTGGATCGCATTTCATATTTTACCGGCGGACGGATGGCGGGATCGACGTTATCCGCGTCCTGCATCAGCGGATGGATACGGAAAGTCATATCTGACTCCGCGCTGCCTGGTTCGCAATCAGAATGGCGCAGGCCGATACCAGTCGAGAATGCGCAAATTTCCGAAGGGCCGACGCTCGTAGAATGCGCGGAGCTGGGTCTCCCATAGATCGGCCCACTGCGCATGAACCGCCGCCATGTGCCCGCGCTCTGGTTCCGCTGCTGCCCTGCGGTGCGCCGCAATCCGGTGCTTTACGAACGCGAATGAATAGCAATAAGGAGCTGAAACGGCCATCAGACTCACCCCTCATCGATGCGGGCCTGTAGGGCGTCGGCTATCCGGCAAACCGCTTGCGCCAAATCATACGCGCCAGAATAGACCTGTGATTGCGCCATGATACGGCCTATCTCGGATGCCATTTCGTCCTGCACCAGAAAGTGAAATCCGAGAATATTGATCGCCAGAATGCGCAGGTCTGCGAAGGTCTCAAACAGTTCGGCGTCCGTCATCTTGCGCCTCTCCATCACAGCACCTCGTGAGGAATTGCGATAGAGAAAATGCAGTTCTTTGCTTTTGCGACGCTTGGGTGATCGTCGGCAATCCGACGCTCGAATTTGCCGATGATCTCGTAAGGTTTTCTGGTCGGAACCCATACGGCCATTACTAGGCCGAGTTTGGCTCGTTCTGCCACACCCTCGAACCAGACCGCCCGCACCTTGTCGGCTTCCTCGCGCGTGGCGGAGATTATGACTCCGAGATGCGATTGCCCGCCTCGGTACTGATAGAAATTGATCCAGCTTCCGCGCCAGGTTTCTGCGGCGGACTGGTGATCCGGTCTCGCGGTCATTCTGGCCGCTCCTAGTGATCGGATGCAGATTCTACCGCGAAAAGCCGCGCTGTGAATCCCCATTTCTCCGACGGTAGGACGCCGGAGGCCCGCGCCCCCCAGCGCTGTAGGGACGTAGGCGTCCGGTCAGGATGGAGCGCGGGAACCGCTGACCGGCACTCGCAAGCGATCAAGCTTAGCGTCGGATCATGAGCGCTCGCGGCTTAGGCTTGTCTCCGTCACCGTAGCGACCATACTCTGATGTACCAGGCTGGGAATGCCCTGGAGGACGATGCACTTTTTAGTCAGCAGCCTCGTTGTATAGTCACAAGACAGCGGTTGCTGTGAAGTAAGATAACCCGACTAACATAAGGGTTGCGAAAATGATCTCGCAGCCATACAGCGAAGCTTTGCCTATTTCGTAAAGGTGACCCCTAAGATCCTCAAAGCAGTATAGGAATATATTCTTGCAATAAACCTTCTTGTGGCGTACGATCTACTTCTTCCCGCCCAGCAACAAAGAAGGAGGACGGCCATGACAATGGACGACGAACACCGCTTTTCTGAGCGGATCACCAAGGAAGCGACATCGGTCTCGATGGCCGATTTCGACCTGGACGCTTATCGTCCCTATCTCGACGGCATTGACTTAGGCGAAGCACAGGAAGCCGACCTGCTACGCACGCTATGGAACATTGTGCGTTGCTTCGTCGAACTCGACGTTCCTCCAGAAACCTGGGGGCAAATTGTCGCCAGCCTGACAGCCAGTGAAGAAGATGATTCGGGTCAGATAGAATAACGAACCGACACAGGAGACCACATTCAGCTTAAAGGAGACCGGCACATGACAACACGAACAACAAGAAGGGCAACGAGCCAGCAAACTCTTGCCGTGATCTACTGCCGGATTTCCAGCAAGAAGCAGGACCGTGAGGGCGATGGCCTTGCCTCGCAAGAGACGCGCCTTCGCGAGTATGCCGCCCGATGCGGCTATCAGATTGTGGAAGTGTTCCGCGACAAGCTGACGGGCAGCGAAAGCCAGCGCCCCGGCCTTCGCGATATGATCGCCTTTGTGGCTGGCGATAAGAAAAACAGCTACCGCATTCTCTTCGATCACCTCGACCGCTTCACGCGCGATTTCTACCTCCATGCCGACCTTCGCCGCGCGGTCGCCAAGACCGGCGCGCTGTTGGAGACGCCTGCAGGCGTTTTGGATGGACGTTCCTCATCGCGCCTGATGGAGAACGTGACGGTCGCTTTCGCCGACTATCATCGCGTCAACAACGCCGAGCAAACGCTCAACCGCATGAAGTCGAGGCTCCAGAATGGCTTCGCGGTGTTCTGTGCGCCGAGCGGCTACCGCTTCGGCCGCGTCCCCGGCTTGAACGGTAAGGTGCTGGTCCGTGACGAGCCCGCAGCCTCCATCGTTGTCGAAGCGCTCGAAGGCTACGCGTCAGGCCGGTTTGAATCCCAAGCCGATGTCGTCCGCTACCTGGAGGAGCATCCCTCCTACCCCAAACCCAAGAATGGCAAGGTTCCTCATCAGCGCGTGGGTGATATGCTCCGCAATCCGATCTATGCGGGCTACGTCGAAGCGCTCAAGTGGGACATTGCTCGCCGCAAGGGCCACCACGAAGCGCTCATAAGCCTGGAGACGCATCAGCGCATCCAGGACCGCCTCAACGGCCTGCGCTCGACCTACCGTACCGACCTGAGCGTCGATTTCCCGCTGCGCGGCTTCGTGATCTGCGACGACTGCGACGGCCCGCTTACGGCTTGCTGGTCCACGAGCGGCAGCAGCCAGCGCAAGCGCCATCCCTATTACCAATGCCCCCGGAAAGCCTGTGCCAGCTATGGCAAGGCGATCCGTCGCGATGTGATCGAGGGTGAGTTCGAGGCGATCCTGAAAAGCGCCCAGCCTCGCCCACAGCTCTTCCAGGCCGCCACGGCGATGATGAAGGAGCTATGGGCGCGCAAACAGAAGAACGTGGCGGCTGAGACGAAGGCGCTCCAGGCTGGCCTCGCCCAGATCGACAAGCAGGTCGATCAGTTGGTGGACCGCATCGTCGAGACGAGCGTCCCGGCGGTGGTGCGAGCGCTCGAGGAAAAGCTGCAACGCCTGGAGAACGAGAAGCTGCTCCTAAGCGAAAAGATCGCCTCCGGCGCGGCTCCGAAAGGCAGCTTCGACCTGCGACTTAGAACCGCCTTGGCGTTCATCGCAAGTCCTTGGAATCTATGGAGTACAGGCCGGATCGAGGACCGCCGCGCGGTGCTCAAACTCACCTTCGCCGACCGGCTTCGCTACAAGCGCGGGGAAGGATTTAGAACCGCAAATTTGACCTTGCCATTCAAGGTCTTAGCGGATGTTTTTAGCGGCGAAATAGGAATGGCGCGCCCGAAAGGATTCGAACCTCTGACCCCCAGATTCGTAGTCTGGTGCTCTATCCAGCTGAGCTACGGGCGCCTGACACGGCGGCGGGCTCTCGGCCCGCCGGTGTGAAGGGGCTTCTAGAGGCTCAGATCCGGCTTGGCAAGACACTTCGGACAAGGACTTCGCGCTCCGCGCATCGTGCCCCGGATCCGGCTCTCTACGGGGCCCGAGCGCTCGCGCGGACGCGCTCCTCCGCGGCCCGGATCGCCTCCGGCGTGCCGACATGCAGCCACTGGCCGTCGAGCCGCATCCCGAACAGCCGCCCCGCCGCGATCGCCCGGTCGAACAGCAGGTTGAGCGAGAACGCGCCCTCCGGCGTGTCGGCGAAGAGGCCCGGCGTGAGAATCGCCACCCCCGCGTAGATGAACGGCGCCACCGCGCGCTCGCCGCGGCGCTCTAGGCGGCCGTCCGGATCCATCACGAAATCCCCGGCGCCCTCGTAGCCGAGGCTGGTGGCGGTCGGCGCCACCAGCAGCAGGCCGTCCATGCGGTCCCCGTCCCAGGTCTCGATCAGCCGGCGCAGGTTGGAGGCCGGCCCCTCGAGCCAGAACGAATCCGAGTTCAGCACCACGAACGGCGCGTCGCCCAGGAGCGGCAGCGCCTTGCGGATGCCGCCGCCCGTCTCCAGCAGCGCCGCGCGCTCGTCGGAGACGGTCGTGGCCGGTCCCGGGGCCGCCCCCTCGGCCCGGCGCGCGAGGTGCCCCTCGATCAGGTCGGCGAGGTAGTGGACGTTGACGATTGCGCTCCTGATCCCGGCCTCGGCGACCCGGTCGAGGGCATGGTCGAGCAGGGCCTTGCCGGACACCTCTACCAGGGGTTTCGGCACGGTGGCGGTCACCGGCCGCATGCGCTTGCCCAGGCCCGCGGCCAGGACGAAGGCGCGGCTGACGGCGGGGCTGGGATCGCTCATGCGGTCGGGAATCCGGTGGTCAGGGGTCGGGCGCCGGGGCGACGAGGCCCGGCAGATGGTCCGCGTGCCAGGCCCGCAGACCGGCGAGCGCCGGATGGGCGAGGTTGCGGGCGAGGTAGCCCTCGATCCGCGGCAGGTGGGCGAGGTAGCCGGGCTTGCCGTCGCGCCGGTCGAGGCGCGCGAAGATGCCGAGGATCTTGGTGGCCCGCTGGGCCGCCAGCAGCGCGTAGGCGGTGGCGAAGGCGCCGACGTCGAAGGTCGGGTCCCGGCCGCGGCGCTCGCGGGCGTAGAGGCCGAGGAGCCGCAGCTCGAACTCCGCGCTGGAATCGACCCGGGCATCCTGCAGCAGCGAGGCGACGTCGTAGGCCGGGTGGCCCATGACGGCGTCCTGGAAATCGATCAGCCCGACCCGCTCCAGCCCGTCGCGCTCGGGCAGCCAGATCAGGTTCGGGGAATGGTAGTCGCGCAGGGTCCAGGTCGGCCGATCGGGAATCGCCCCCTGGAGCACCGCCCGCCACAGGTCGACGAAGGCCGCCCGCGCCTCCGCCGACAGGCTGACGTTCCGGATCGCCGGGGCGTACCATTCGGGCATCAGCTCCGCCTCGAACAGCAGCGCCTCCATGTCGTAGGGCGGCAGCCTGTGCTCGATCCCCTCGGCCACGGGCAGGACCGGGGGCAGCGGGTTGGCGTGGAGCTTGGCCAGCACGCGCACCGCCTCGGCGTAGCGCTCGGGCCGCGGGGCGCCGCCCTCGATCACCGGCTCGCTGCCGAGATCCTCCAGGATGAGCAGGCCCTCGGTCAGGTCCTCGCCGTAGATCTTCGGGGCCGAGAAGCCGAGTGCCCGCAGGCCGCGGTCGAGGGCCACGAAGGCGTGGACGCTCTCGGCGAGGTGCACGATCGCGCTGTAGGGCTTGCCGTCCCGCACCGGCGGCCCGTCGGGTCGCGGCGGCGCGATCATCAGCACGGCGCTGGTGCCGTCGGGCTTGGTCAGGCGCTCGTAGGCGCGGGAGGAGGCGTCCCCCTGCATCAAGGTCCGCTCGGCGATGTCCCAGCCGCTGCGGTCGAGGAGGCGGCGCACCGCGCGGGCCCGGTCGAGGCGGGCGCGCATGCCGCCGGTGCCGTCGATCCGCGCGAGCCGCGCCTCGGGGCCGAACTCCGCCCGCAGGGACAGGTCCACGGTCAGCACCGGGCCGGCGCGGGGCGGCATCCGGTCGGGCCACTCCACCAGGGTGATCGCGCCCTCGGCCATCTCGTCGAAGCCGAGTTCCACCAACTCGTCGGGGTCGCGCAGCCGGTACAGGTCGGCGTGGACGATCGGCCGGCCGTCGCGGGCCGCGTAGGGCTGGATCAGCGTGAAGGTCGGGCTCGGCACCTCCAGGCGCGCGTCGCCGGCGAGCTCACGGATGACCGCGCGGGCGAGCGTGGTCTTGCCACCACCCAGGCCGCCGGACAGAGCCACGACGTCCCCGGGCATCAGGAACTCGGACAGGAACAGGCCGAGATCCTCGGTGGCCGTCTCCTCCGGCAGCACGAATTCCCAGGGCGCCGGATGCGCGGATGCCCCCGCAGCCCCTTCGGCCATCTGCCCGTCCCGCTCGTCTCCGCCCAAAGCCCGCCTCCGAGACCCGAAGACGCATGGTCCGAAAACACGCACCGGATGCAAGCGTTTCCGCCCGGAGCCGCGCGCTTCCCGCCCGCCCGGTGCATCGAAACCACGCTCGCGGGGGTGGCGAAAGACCGCGCCGGGCCCGGGAATCCGTCAGGCCCGGGCGTGGAACCCGTGCCGCCCCGGATCAGCCTCCCCGGAGAGCCCGACACGCCACGCCTCGGCGTTCCAGGCCGCCGCCGCCGCGAGGGCGTCGGCCTCCGGCATCGGGCGGCCGAAATGGTAGCCCTGGCCCAGGGCGCAGCCCATCGCCGCGAGGGCCTCCGCCTCGGCGCGGCCCTCGATGCCCTCCGCGACCGCCGTCACCCCGATCTCCTCGGCGAGCCGCAGGATGGTCTGGACGATCCGGCGATCGCGCGGCTCCGCCAGCATCGCCCGGACGAAGGCCCGGTCCACCTTGAGCGTGGTGATCGGCAGGGTGCTGAGATGGCTGAGCGAGGAGTAGCCGGTGCCGAAATCGTCCACCGCGATGCCGAGGCCGGCGGCGCGACAGCGCGCGAGGGCGGCCGCGGCCCCGGCCGGATCCTGCATCAGCGCGCTCTCGGTGACCTCGATCTTGAGGGCGCCGGGCGCGAGGCTGGTCCGGCGCAGCATCGCGTCGACGAGGCCCGGTATGTCCGCGCGGGCGAGATCCTGGGCCGTGACGTTGAAGCTCACGAACAGGGAGGGCTCGACGGAGGCGGGCGCGCGCAGGCCGGCCTGCAGGATGCGGGGCACGATCCGGCCGATCGCGTCGATCACCCAGGCGGTGATCGCCAGGATCAGGCCGTTCGCCTCGGCGGCCGGAATGAAGGCGGCGGGGGGCACGAGCCCGCGCTCGGGATCGTGCCAGCGGATCAGGGCCTCGAAGCCGGCGAGGCGCCCGGTGGCGAGCCGCACGATCGGCTGCAGGAACAGCGCGAACTCGTCCCGGGCCAGGGCGCGCCGCAGGGCGCGCTCCTGCGCGAGCGACGCGACCGTCGCGTCGAAATCGGCGCGGGCGGAGGGCGACGGCGGCGCCTGAAGCCCCTCGGCGGAAGCCGGCCCGAGGCGGGGCAGGGTCTCGCGGAACCGGGCGATGAGCCCCTCGAGGCAGAGGCGCAGGATCGGATCGGCGCCGGCGAGCCGCTGGCGGATCTGCGCCGCGTCCACCGGGACGAGCACGCTATCCGCCTCGGCGCGCGCGCCGGCGGAGCGCGGGAGGGCGTCGAAGATGGCCATCTCGCCGAAGATCTCGCCGGGGCCGCGCCGGGCGAGCACGGCCTCACCGCCGTCGCGCCGCCGGAAGATCGCGATGCGCCCGCTCAGGATCAGGTAGGCGCAGTGCCCGATCGCCCCCTCCTCGAACAGGACGGTGCCGGCCGGGAGAGTGACGGGGTCGGAGAGGTCGTGCATCGGTCGGGGACGCTGCGCCTTCGCGGGGAAAGCCCGGCGCGAGCGTAGGCACAGCGGCCTTAAGATCGGATCAAGGGCCCGCCGGATCAGCCGCGCGGGATCCCGTGTGCCTTGATCCGCGAGGCCAGCGTCGTCGGCCGAAGGCCGAGGAGCGCGGCCGCGCCGCCCGGCCCGGAGATCCGGCCGCCCGCCAGCGCCAGGGCCGCGACGATCTCGGCGCGGTCGCGCGCCCGGCGCTCGGCCTCGGTGGCGGGCCGCCCGCCGGGCGGCGCGGCCGGGCTGGCCGCGTCCGCAGGTCCGGTCGCCTCACTGTCGGGCAGGTCGAGGCGGAGGCGCCCCCGGGCGGAGAGGATCACCGCCCGCTCGATCACGTTCTCCAGTTCCCGGACATTGCCGGGCCAGGAATAGCGGCAGAGGCGGCGGACATCGCCCTCCGTGAGGCGCGGCTCCGGGACGGTGAGGCGGCGCGCGGCGACCCGGAGCAGGTGCTGGGCGATCGGTGGGATGTCCTCGGGCCGCTCGCGCAGGGGCCGCGCCTGGATCGGGAAGACGTTGAGGCGGAAGTAGAGGTCCTCCCGGAAGCGGCCCGCCCGGATCTCGGCGCGCAGGTCCCGGTTGGTGGCCGCGACCACGCGCACGTCCACCGCCCGGGTGCGCGCCTCACCGACCCGCTCGAACGAGCGCTCCTGCAGGACGCGCAGCAGCTTGCCCTGGAGATCGAGGGGGATCTCCCCGACCTCGTCGAGGAACAGCGTGCCGCCGTCGGCGAGTTCGAACCGGCCGACCCGGTCGCGCAGCGCCCCCGTGAAGCTGCCCTTGGCGTGGCCGAAGAACTCGCTCTCGAACAGCTCGCGGGGGATCGCCGCGCAGTTGACGCGGATCATCGGGCGGGCACTGCGGCGGCTGCCCTCGTGGATCGCCCGGGCGATCAGCTCCTTGCCGGTGCCGGATTCGCCAGTGATCAGCACGGTGGCGTCGGTGGCGGCGACGCGGTCGACCTGCCGGAGCGTCGCCGCGATGGCGGGCGAGCGGCCGATGATGCCCTGGTGCTGGCGCTCGGCTCGGATCTCCTCCTTCAGGTAGGCGTTCTCCAGCTCCAGGCGCTCCCGGAGGGAATCGACCTCGGCGAGTGCGCTCGTCAGGCGGGCCTCGGCCTCACGGCGCTGGCTGATGTCGCGGAACACGATGACGGCGCCGAGCAGGCGCCCCCGGTCGCGGATCGGCGTCGAGGTGTACTCGACCGGGAAGGCGGTCCCGTCGGCGCGCCAGAAGACCTCGTGATCGACTTGGTGCACGGTCCCGTCCCGGAACGCCGCGTAGATCGGGCAGTCGCGGTGGGGGTAGTGGCTCCCGTCCGGGCGGGTGTGGTGCACGGCGGCGTGCATGTCCCGGCCGACGAGGTCGGCGGCCTCGCAGCCGAGCATGCGCGCGGCGGCCGGGTTGACGAAGGTGGTCACACCCTCCGCGTTGACGCCGTAGATCCCCTCCCCGGCCGCGCGCAGGATCAGCTGGTTGCCCCGCTCGATGTCGCGGAAGATGCGCTCCACGCGCTGCCACTCCGAGAGGCCGGCGCGCATGTGCGCCTCGGCCTCGCCGTCGACCTGGCGGCGGTGGAGCGTGTCCGGGTCCGCCAGGGTGACGAGGAGGCGCATCGCGTCGCCCGGGAGCGGGAAGGCCGCGGTCTCGACCCGCAGGTCGCGCCCGGCCGCGTCGCGCGGCGCCAATGTGCGCGTCCACCAGTGCCCCCTGGCCAGCGCGGCCTCGGTGAAGACCGTGAGCGCCGGGAGCTGGCCCGGGAACAGGGCGCTCGCCCGTGCGCCGCGCAGCGCCGGGCGGCCGTAGCCGAGAAGGCGCGCCGCCGCCGGGTTGGCGTCCGCGACCCGGTCCTCCTCCGGCGCGAGGACCAGCATGGGATCCGGGCTCGCCTCGAAGACCGGCCCGAAGCTTCCGGCGGCACCGGACTCACGAGATATCGTCATTGGCTCACGATATCTCGTTTCCGACGAGATGTCGTGAGGGACTTCCGGCGACCCAAACCTCTGGAAGACCGAGCGATTTCTCCGGCATCCCTTCTGGCACACCCTTTGCCGAGTGAGGCTGTCCGCCCGTCGGCCGGCACCGCTCCCGAAGGCGCGCCGCGACGACGCCCGGCGGATGTCCGCGTCCGGACGCGACCGTCCCCCCTCACCGGTCGCGGTCCGGACGCGCACCCGCACCGGGTGGGTGGGGCCGCGGAGCGCGCGGCCTCACCGGACCCATCGCAGATCGAGATCCGGGAGCCGACGATGAAGCGCGAAGACCTCACCGAGAAGCTTCTCGACATCAAGCGCGAGAAGGGGTGGAGCTGGAAGCACATCCACGCGGAGATCGGCGGCCTGTCGCCGTTCCTGATCACCGCGGCCTGCATGGGCCAGATGAAGCTCCCGAAGGCCCAGGCCAAGCGGGCGGCCGAGCTCTTCGGCCTCACCGCCGCCGAGGAGCGGATGCTCAACGAGCCGCCCTATCGCGGCTCGATCCCGTCCATGCCGCCCACCGACCCGCTGATCTACCGGTTCTACGAGCTGGTGATGGTCTACGGCACGACCTTCAAGGAGTTGATCCAGGAGGAGTTCGGCGACGGCATCATGTCGGCGATCGACTTCAACATGGACATGGCCCGGGAGGCCAACAACAAGGGCGACCGCGTGAAGCTCACCATGTCGGGCAAGTTCCTGCCGTACAAGTACTACGGCAACGACGACGACACGCCGGAATACGGCTTCAAGGAGGGGTGAGCGACCCGCAAGGGCATCCCCCCGACCGGGATCCGACGGTCAGGCATCCGGATCGGGCCAGCGACACCGGCCGCGGCGCGCGACGCGCCGCCGTCCCTCACGCCGCCGCCGGGCGGCCCTCCGGCTCCAGGTAATCCTGCACCGGCCGCGCCGGGCCGCCGCGCATCAGCACGTAGAGGAACGGCACCAGCAGCAGGGTCGCGGGCGTCGCGAAGGCGATGCCGCCCATCACGGCGCGGGCGAGCGCGGCGTTCTGCTCGCCGCCCTCGCCGGTCCCGAGCGCCATCGGGATGAGCCCCAGAAACATCGCCGAGGCGGTCATCAGCACCGGCCGCAGCCGGGTCTCGCCGGCCGTGATCGCCGCCTCCAGGGCGCTGCACCCGGTCTCCTCCCGGTGCTCCTTGGCGAAGGTGACGAGCAGGATCGAGTTCGCCGAGGCGATGCCCACCGACATGATCGCCCCGAAGATCGACGGGATCGAGAACGGCGTGCCGGTCACGAACAGCGCGAAGGTGATGCCGCAGAAGGCCATCGGCAGGGCGGCGATCACCACGAACGGGTCGCCCCAGCTCTGGTAGTTCACCGCCATCAGCAGGTAGACGGCGATCAGCGCGATGCCGAGGCCGATCTCCAGGCGGAAGAAGGCCGAGCGCATGTTCTCGATCTGGCCGCGGACGACGATCTTGTCCGGCGCCTCGAGGTTCTTCTGCTCGTCCTCGACGATCCTGTCGATCTCGCGCGCGACCGAGCCGAGGTCCCGGTCCTGCACCGAGGCGAAGATGTCGAAGGTCGGCTGGATGTTGACGTGGCTGATCATGGTCTGCGTCGGCGTCCGGCGGATGTCCGCGAGGCTCGACAGCAGGGTCAGCACCCCGGGACCGGAGCCGGAGGTCGCGGCGGCGCGCACGAGCATCGGCGTGTTGCGCAGGTCGGTGAGCGAGCTGTTGCGGTACTCGGGCGTCTGCACCCAGAGCTGGTAGGGGATGCCGGTCTTCGGGTCGGGCCAGAAGTTCGGCGTGACCTGGTAGCTGCCGGACAGCGAGATGTTCATGTTCTGCGCCACCTGCTGCTCGGTCAGCCCGAGTTCGGAGGCGAGGCGCCGGTCGACGTCGACGTAGAATTGCGGCTCGTTGACGATCTGCTGCAGGTGAACGTCGACGAGACCCTTCGTGTGCTTCAGCCGCTGCACGATGCGCTGGGCGACCTCCAGGTCCTTCTCCTTGTGCCGGCCGGAGACCTGCACGTCGATCGGCGTGAGGACGCCGAAGTTCAGGATCTGGGTGATCATGTCGGCGGGCTGGAAGTAGACGACCACGTCGGGGAAGCGCTTCATCAGCACCTCCCGCAGGCGCTTCATGTAGCCCGCAACCGGGCCGTGCCCCTCCTTCAGGCTGATCAGCATCTGCCCGTCATTGTAGGAGACGAACGAGCCGTCCGAGAACGCGAAGTTGTAGTTGTTCGACGGCAGGCCGATGTTCTGGAGGATCTGGTCGACCTCACCCGCCGGGATCACCTCGCGGACGGTGTCCTCGACCTCGGCGAAGACCTGCCGGGCGGTCTCGATGCGCATGCCGACGCGGGTGCGCAGATGCATGGTCATCTGGCTCGCCTCGATCTGCGGGAAGTAGTCCTGGCCGACGAACACGAACAGCACGCCGGTCATGCCGAGCACGCCGCCGACGGCGCCCAGGGTGACGATGCGGTGGCGCAGCACCGCGTGGAGCAGCCCGACATAGCCCCGGTGGAACCGCGCGAAGCCGCGCTCGAACGCGCCGTGGATCCGGCCGGCGAGCCGCAGCGCGGGGGCGCCCACGAGGCCGACGGCCCGGGCGATCCGGCCCCGCCGGGGCGCCGCGTGCTGCGCCGGGTGCGCGTCATGGTGCGCGTCCCGGTCCTTGGCGTGCTTCTGGCGGTATTCCGGCGCCACGATCACGTCGATCAGGAGCGGCACCAGGGTCCGCGACAGCAGGTAGGAGGTCAGCATCGCGAACACGACCGCGAGCGCCTGCGGGGTGAACAGGTATTTCGGCGTGTCGGTGAGCGCGAACACGGCCGTGAAGGCCGCGCAGATCGCGAGCGTCGAGATCAGCGCCGGCTTGGCGATGCCGGCGGCGCCGTGGACCACGCTCTCGCGGAACTCCTCGCCCTCCTCGAACAGCCGGTAGGTGTTCTCGATCGCCACCGTGGCGTCGTCCACCAGGATGCCGACCGCGAGCGCCAGGCCGCCCAGCGTCATCACGTTGATGGTCTCGCCGAGCGCCGCCAGCACGGCGAGCGAGGTCATGACGCAGAGCGGGATCGAGATCAGCACGATGATCGTCGAGCGCCAGGAGCCGAGGAACAGCAGGATGGCGAGGCCGGTCAGGGCCGCCGCGGTCAGCGCCTCGTGGAGCACCCCCTCGATGGCGTTCGAGACGTAGACCGACTGGTCGAACAGCGGCTTGATCGCCAGCCCCTCGGGCGCGGCGGCGCGAATCGTCGGCATCGCCGCCTTGACGTTGTTGACCACGCTCAGGGTCGAGGCGTTGCCGTTCTTGATGATCTGCATCAGCACGGCCTGCTGGCCGTCGGCGCTGACCACGTTGACCTGCGGCGGGCCGCCGTCGCGGACATAGGCGACGTCGCGCACCAGCACGGGCTGGCCGGCCACCACCTTGATCGGCGCGAGGTTCAGGGTCTCGATCGACGGCGGGGTGCCGTTGAGCTGGACCGGGTACTGCTGCTCGCCGATCTTGGCGAGGCCGGACGGCACGGTCAGGTTCTGGGCCGTCATGGCGTTGGTGACGTCGAGCGGCGTCAGGCCGAGCGCCTGGAGGGCGTTGAGGTCGAGGTCGACCATGATCTGCCGGGGCGCGCCGCCGAAGGGCGACGGCAGGGTCGAGCCCGGGACCTGCGCCAGGGTCTGGCGGATCCGGTACTGGGCGTAGTCGTAGACTTGGTTGAGGCTCTCCTTGGCCGAGGTCAGGGCGAGCTGGATCACCGGCACCGAGGAGGCGGAGTAGCGCACGATCACCGGCGGCTGCGTGCCGGGGGGCATCACGGCACGGATCGAGTTGGTCGAGGACACCACCTGGGCAATGGCGAGATTGAGGCTGACGGTGGGCTCGAAGTAGATCCGCTGCACCGCCGTGCCCTGGAGCGTCGTCGACTCCATGCGGCGGATGTTGTTGACGTTGTTGGAGATGCCGTACTCGGCGTAGGTCGTGATGCGCTGTTCCATCTCCGGCGCCGAGAGGCCGGTATAGGTCCAGACCACCACGACGACCGGGATGTCGACGACCGGCAGCACGTCCTTCGGCGCGACGACGATCGCCCCGACGCCGCCGAGCATCATCAGGACCGCGAGCACGTAGGTCGTGATCCGGAACTTGAGCGCGTAGAGGACGAGGCCCATGCGGTCTCCGCCGTCCGGCCCCGGGCCGGCAACTCCGCGTTGTATACCGGCTTACCGGCTAAACCCGGACTGTTTCGCTATCACGTCCGGTCAGGCAAGGGACGGGCCGCGTCGCCGCAGGTTCGGGATGGCGGCCGCGTCGCGGCCCGCATCGCGCCCGCGCCGGCGTCCGCGAACACCCGGCACGGCGGGCCGGGCCGCGTCACCTCGGGATGCGGGTGCCGGACGGGGAGAGCGGTCCCGGCGCGCCGTCCCGGGGTCTGCCGGGCGACGGGCCGGCCGGATCAGCGCAGCAGGGCGGACTTGTCGACCTGCAGCGCCCCGGCGATCTCGTCGAGCGCCTTGTGCTCGACCTCGCTGATGCCGTCGATATCGGCCACGTCCGCGCCGATCAGGAACACGTCCTGGCGCTGCTCGATCGGCCGATCCGCGATGGCGCCGACATGGCGCAGGTTCTCCAGCCGCCCGGCCCGGGTCTTGGCCCGGGTGATCGCCTCGTAGAGCTCCTGCTCGACGCGCAGCGTGTCGTAGGATTTCTCGAGGATCGGGTTGGCGCGGATGCCGGTGATCGCCGACTCGATCTCCTCCTCGCCCACGTCGCCATCGGCCACGATGACGTTGGCGGCGGACGAGACCGCGGCCTGCAGGAAGACCGCGTCGCCCGCGTACGACATGATCGTGCGGCCGAACCGAAGGATGGCGTCCTGGAAAATGCTCATGCCGACCTCCCGTCGGGCCTGAGATGGCGGATATTGTGGCGGCGGAGTCAAGATGCGGCCGAGCTTAAGCCCGGGATCGCGGAGGACTAGTCCTGGCGCGGCGGGATCAGGTGGCGGGCTCGTGGCCCGGCCAGTCCCGCCCGAGATGGGCGGCCACGCGGGCCGGATCGTCGCCGACCGCCGCCACGGCGGCCTCGACCTGCTCCACCGGGACCATGAACCGGCGCGCCCAGTAGGCCCGCTCCCAGGCATGGGCGGTGTTGACGGCCCGGGGCTCGATCGGATCCTGCACGCTCTGGTCGGTCATCGGCTCTCCGCGTCGCGCGAGGGCCGGGCGGCCCCCCGGCGTGGAGAACGCCGGCCGGGCCCGATCGGGTCCGCGCAGCGAGCGGGGCCCGGTCCGCGGCGAAGACGCGCCGCCGTCATCGCGCGCACAGCGAAGCAAGGACGACCAAGCTCACCGGCCGCCTGTCAGCAGCAGCGGAAGCCCGCGGTGTTGCCGACCCCGAAGCGGGCGTTCTCCCGGTTGCGGAAGAACTCCACCTCGCTCATCGGCGCCTGGTCGGGATGGGTGCGGCGGACATGCTCGGCATAGGCCGCGTAGTCCCCCTGCCCGACCATCAGGCGGGCGCCGTCGCAGACGCACTTGGACAGCGTCCGGATCCGGTCCCGCAGGTTCGACGACGGCAGCATGGGACCTCCTACTCCGCCGGGACCATGTGCGGCTCGGTCTCCAGCGCGGTCCAGCGGTCCGCGCGCCACGCCTTCACGCAGGCGGCGATGCCGAAGCCCGCGATGGCGACGACGAGACCGATGAACAGCGCCGCCAGCACCGCGTCGATCCGGTCGTTGAGGATGATCTGGCTCATCTGGTCGGCGTTCTTGGCAGGCGCCAGGATCTTGCCCTCGGCGGCGGCGGCCGCGTAGCGCTCGGCGTGCGCCAGGAAGCCGATCTTCGGGTCGGCCGAGAAGATCTTCTGCCAGCCGGCCGTGAGGGTGCAGATGCACAGCCACGCGGTCGGGATGATGGTCACGAACGCGTAGCGCTCGCGCTTCATCTTGAAGATCACCACCGTGCAGAGCGTCAGCGCCACCGCGGCCAGCATCTGGTTCGAGATGCCGAAGAGCGGCCACAGGGTGTTGATGCCGCCGAGCGGGTCGGTCACGCCCTGGTACAGGAAGTAGCCCCAGGCCCCCACCGAGATGGCGGTCGCCGCGATGCTCGGACCCCACGACGTGGTGTTCTTGAACGACGGCACCGCGAGCGCCACGAGGTCCTGCACCATGAACCGGCAGGCGCGGGTGCCCGCGTCCACGGCCGTGAGGATGAACAGCGCCTCGAACAGGATCGCGAAATGGTACCAGAAGGCCATCATCGCCTTGCCGCCGATGGCGGACGAGATGATGTGGGCCATGCCGACCGCGAGGGTCGGCGCGCCGCCGGCCCGCGAGATGATCGTGTGCTCGCCGACGTCGGCGGCGGTCTGGGTGATGACCTCCGGCGTCGTGGCGAAGCCGAGCTTGGTCACCGCGGCGGCGGCGGTCTCGGGCGTCGTGCCGACGAGGGCCGCGGGCGAGTTCATGGTGAAGTAGACGCCCGGGTCGATCACGCAGGCCGAGACCAGCGCCATGATCGCCACGAAGGATTCCATCAGCATGCCGCCGTAGCCGATGAAGCGGGCGTCGGACTCGCTGGCGATCAGCTTCGGGGTGGTGCCCGACGAGATCAGGGCGTGGAAGCCCGAGACCGCGCCGCAGGCGATGGTGATGAACAGGAACGGGAACAGGCTGCCCGCCCAGACTGGGCCGGTGCCGTCCACGAACTTGGTGACCGCCGGCATCTGCATGTGCGGCGCCACGAAGGCGATGCCGAGCGCGAGGCCCACGATGGTGCCGATCTTGAGGAAGGTCGACAGGTAGTCGCGCGGGGCCAGCAGCAGCCAGACCGGCAGGATCGACGCCACGAAGCCGTAGCCGATCAGCATCCAGCAGAGCTGCGGGCCCGTGAAGGTGAAGGCCGGCCCCCAGACCGGGCTCGCCGCCACCGAGCCGCCGGCGACGATGGCCAGCATCAGCAGGACGAAGCCGAGGATCGAGACCTCGCCGATCTTGCCCGGGCGGATGTAGCGGGAATAGACGCCCATCAGCATGGCGATCGGGATCGTCGACATCACCGTGAAGGTGCCCCAGGGGCTCTCGGCGAGCGCCTTGACGACGATCAGCGCCAGCACGGCGAGCAGGATCACCATGATCAGGAAGGTGCCGAACAGGGCGATGATGCCCGGCACGGTTCCGAGCTCGGCCCGGATCAGCTCGCCGAGCGAGCGGCCGTCCCGGCGCATCGACACGAACAGGACCATGAAGTCCTGCACGGCGCCCGCGAGGACCACGCCGGCCAGGATCCACAGCATGCCGGGCAGGTAGCCCATCTGGGCGGCGAGCACCGGGCCGACCAGCGGGCCCGCGCCCGCGATCGCCGCGAAGTGGTGGCCGAACAGGACGCCGCGGTTGGTGGGCACGTAGTCGAGCCCGTCGTTGTGGCGCACCGCGGGGGTCGCGCGCTTCGGGTCGAGCCGCATCACCTTGTCGGCGATGAACTGGGAATAGTAGCGGTAGGCGATGAGGTAGACGCAGACCGCCGCGACCACGATCCAGAGGGCGTTGATCGTCTCGCCGCGCTCGCTCGCCACGATCGCCAGCGCCGCGGCGCCGAGCGCCCCCACGAGGGCCCAGGGCCCGTGCCTGCCGATCGCCGTACCCATGTCCCACTCCCTGACCGAACGCCTCGCGCGCGGGGCCACGCGCGGGGGGCTCCGGCTGGGACTTCGTGGTCCCGGGCTACACGGGCGGGTTATCCTATTGGTCCGCCGTTGACGCAAGCGATCCGAGCTGTGATGCAGCGTCGGCGGCGGCACGACGCCCAATCTGTCACATCGGGTCCCCCGGCACGGCCCCGACCCCCTTCACGGCCCGGCTGCCGAGCTCCGTCGCCGCCCGCCGTCGGAGATGGAAGGGCGCCGGCGCGGTCGGGCCCGCGAGGAGCGCACGACAATGGCGAAGGTCGCATTCCTGGGTCTCGGCGTGATGGGCGGCCCGATGGCCGGACACCTCGCCAAGAAGGGTGGCCACGACGTCACCGTCTACAACCGCACCACCCCGAAGGCCGAGGCCTGGGTGAAGACCTACGGCGGCGCCCACGCGCCCACGCCTCGGCAGGCCGCCGAGGGCGCCGAGATCGTGTTCGCCTGCGTGGGCAACGACGACGACCTGCGCAGCGTCGTGCTGGGCGACGACGGGGCGCTCGCCGGCATGAAGCCCGGCGCGGTGTTCGTCGATCACACCACGGCCTCCGCCGAGGTCGCCCGGGAGCTCGCCGCGGCGGCCGAGGCCAAGGGGCTCGGCTTCATCGACGCGCCGGTCTCCGGCGGCCAGGCGGGCGCCGAGAACGGCGTGCTCACCGTGATGTGCGGCGGCGACGCGGCGACCTACGCCAAGGTCGAGGGCGCGATCGGGTCCTTCGCGCGCGCCTGCCGGCTGATGGGCCCGGCCGGCGCCGGCCAGCTCACCAAGATGGTCAACCAGATCTGCATCGCCGGCCTCGTTCAGGGCCTGTCGGAGGGCGTCCACTTCGCCAAGCGCGCCGGCCTCGACGTCGAGGCGGTGCTCGACGTGATCTCCAAGGGCGCCGCCGGCTCCTGGCAGATGGAGAACCGCGGCAAGACCATGAACGCGGGCAAGTTCGACTTCGGCTTCGCGGTCGACTGGATGCGCAAGGATCTCGGCATCCTGCTCGACGAGGCCCGCCGCAACGGCGCCAAGCTCCCGGTCTCGGCCCTCGTCGACCAGTTCTACGCCGAGGTGCAGGCCATGGGCGGCAACCGCTGGGACACGTCGAGCCTCGTGGCGCGGCTGGAGCGCTGACGCCTCCGGCCTTCGCCCGGAGCCGAGGACCGGGCAAGACGCGACAGGCTCCCTCTCACGCGCGAGAGGGGGCCGCCTGGATCGCGGCGGCGCGCGTCGGTCTCCCCCGGCGGGTCGGACGCTCGCCTCAGAACAGTTCCTCGACCCCCGCGGATTCCGGATCCACCCAGCGCCACGCCTCCCCCATCTGGTGGCGGAACCACGTGACCTGGCGCTTGGCGTAGGCGCGCGTGTCCGCCTGCCCCCGGACGATCGCCGCTTCGAGGCTCATCGCCCCGTCGAGGTGGGCGATCAGGCCCGGCACCCCGTGGGCGCGCATCACCGGCAGCATCGGGTCGAGATCGCGCGCGCGCAGGCGGGCGACCTCGTCCAGCGCCCCCTCGGCGATCATGGTCCGGAAGCGGGCGTCGATCCGGGCGCGCAGCACCGCCCGGTCGGGTGCCAGGAAGATTCTCTGGAGGTTCCGGCCGGCGAGCGGCCCGGGCACCGGGTCGCCGTAGAAGCTGGCGATCGGCCGGCCCGTCGCGAGAAAAATCTCCAGGGCGCGCATCACCCGCATCCGGTCGCTCGGCCGCAGGCGGGCGGCCCCCTCGGGATCGTGCCGGCCGAGCTCGGCGTGCAGCGCCTCGGTCGGGCGGCCCTCGGCCTCCTCCCGCACCCGCGCGCGCACCGCCTCGGGCACCGGCGGCAGCTCCGAGAAGCCCTGCTCCAGCGCCCGGAAGTACAGGCCGGTGCCGCCGACGAAGACCGGCAGGCGCCCGCCGAGCGTCGCCAGCAGCGCCGCCGCGTCCCGCGAGAAGTGCCCCGCGGAGTAGTTCACGGCGCCGTCGACGTGGCCGTAGAGCCGGTGAGGCACGCGCGCCTCCTCGTCCGGGTCGGGCCGGGCGGTCAGGCGGCGCAGGTCCGCGTAGACCTGCATGGAATCGGTGTTGATCACCACGCCGCCGTGACGCTCCGCCAACCGGGCGGCCAGCGCCGACTTGCCCGACGCGGTGGGCCCTGCGATGAGGACCGCGGCCGGGCGCCCCCCGGCTTCCCCCCGGTCTGGCGGCAAGGCGAAACTCCACGATGCTGGTCGCGGTCCTGATAGCAAACCCGGATCGGCCGTCCATCACCGACGCGGTGCTGGCCGAGACGCGCGCCGTGCTGCGGACGGAGCACCAGCCCCGGATCCTGCACGGCGAGGTGGCGGCCGAGCTGCTGGTGCCGGGCGAGCCCGCGGCCGCGGCGTCCCTCACCGACAGGCTGCGCACGGCGCTGGCCGGCGAGCCGATCGACCTCGCGGTGCTGCCCGCCGACACCCACAGGCGCAAGCGCCTGTTCCTGGCCGACATGGATTCCACCATGATCGAGCAGGAATGCATCGACGAGCTCGCCGGGACGCTCGGCCTCAAGGACCACGTGGCGGCGATCACCGAGCGGGCGATGCGGGGCGAGATCGCCTTCGAGCCGGCCCTGCGCGAGCGCGTCGCGCTCCTGAAGGACATCCCGGTCGGCGCGGTCGACGGGCTGATCGCCGAGCACCTGACCCTGACCCCGGGCGGCGGCACGCTGGTGCGGACGATGCGGGCGCACGGCGCCCATACCTGCCTGGTCTCCGGGGGCTTCACCCTGTTCACCGGCCCGATCGCCGCGATGATCGGCTTCGACGAGCACCGGTCCAACGTGCTGGGCGTGGCGGACGGGCGGCTCACCGGCCTGGTGGAGGACCCGATCGTCGGGAAGGCCGAGAAGCGCGCGACGCTGATCGCGCTGCGCGGGCAGCTGGGCCTCGGCGCCGCCGAGACCCTCGCGGTCGGCGACGGCGCCAACGACCTCGACATGCTGGGCGAGGCCGGCCTCGGGGTGGCGTTCCGGGCCAAGCCCGCGGTCGCGGCCGCGGCGCGGGTCCGGGTCGAGCACGGCGACCTCACCGCGCTCCTGTACCTGCAGGGCTACGCGGCGGCGGAGTTCGTGGGGTGAGGCTCAGTGGAGGGTGCGGGTCAGGGTGATGACCGCGCCGAGCACGGCGAGCGTCTGAAAGCCGATCGCGCCGACGAGCCAGCGCACCGTCTCGACCTTCGCGGAGGCGATCGCGCCCTTCACGGCCTCGATGTCGGCCTTGGTCTCGAGGCGGAGACCGTCGATGTCGGCTTTTGTGGAGAGGCGGAGGGCTTCGATATCCGACTTGGTCGACTGACGAAGACTGTCAGAATCCGCCTGGGTCGTGAGTCGCAGTGCCTCGATGTCGCCGCGGGTCTGTATCTTGAGGGCTTCGATATCGCCGCGGACGATCTGCAGTTCGGCCTGCACGTCGCGAATGTCGGCTTTGGTTGCAAGATTCCCGTCGAAGACGTCCACCAGCGCGTCGGCCAGGCCCTCCGCCTGCTCGGGCGACAGCTTCGCCTTCTCCCGCAGGGCGCGGGCGAACTTCAGGGTGTCGAACGCAACGGCCGTCATGGGTCCGAACCCGTCCGAGCCGCACCGACTCGCGGCCCCAGTGTGCCGTGCCGCGGCGCAGCGTCAATGTGGGCCCCCTGAACGCGCGAGGGCCGCCGCTCCCCGCGGAGCGACGGCCCTCGGCGACGCCATGAGACCGCTCAGTCGAGGCCGACGGCCACGAAGCGCACGTCGCCGGTGGCGCCCGCCACCAGCAGCAGCACCGACTTGCGCCCGTCCTTCTTGAGGGCGTCGATCCGCTTGGTCACCTCCGCGGGGGTGCTGACCGACTCCTGGCCGACCTCGACGATCACCTCGCCGGGCTGGATCCGCTTGTCGGCGGCGGTCGAGTTCGGGTCGACCCGGGTGACGACCACGCCCTTCACGGTGTCCTTGATGGAGTACTTCTTGCGCAGCTCGTCGGTCATGCCGGAGAGGTTGAGGCCCAGCGCCTGCCGGGTCGCGCTCTCAGGCTCCGGCTGGCGCAGGTTGGCGAGCTGCGGCTTGTCGCCGTCCTCCAGGCGGCCGAGGGTGACGGGCTTCGTCACCTCCTCGCCTTTGCGCATGACGACCACGTCGACCTTCTGGCCGACCGGGGTCGAGGCGACGATGCGCGGGAGGTCGCCCGACGCTTTCACCGGCGCGCCGTTGAACTTCAGGATCACGTCGCCGACCTCGATCCCGGCGGTCTTGGCCGGTCCCTTCTCGTCGACGCCGGCCACCAGGGCGCCCCGCGCGCCGCCCTTGAGGTTGAGCGCCTCGGCGGTGGTGTCGTCGACGTTCTGGATGCGCACGCCGAGCCAGCCGCGGCGGACCTCGCCGAAGTCGCGGAGCTGGTCGATCACGGGCTTGGCCGTGCCCGACGGGACCGCGAAGCCGATGCCCACCGAGCCGCCGGTCGGCGACAGGATCGCCGTGTTGATGCCGATCACCTCGCCGTCCATGTTGAACAGCGGGCCGCCGGAATTGCCCTTGTTGATGGCCGCGTCGGTCTGGATGTAGTTGTCGTAGGGTCCGGACTCGATGTTCCGGCCCCGCGCCGAGACGATGCCGGCCGAGACCGAGCCGCCGAGCCCGAACGGGTTGCCGATGGCGATGACCCAGTCGCCGGGCCGCATCTTGTCGGAATCGCCGAACGGCACGGCCTTCAGCGTGCGGTCGGCCGGGGGCTTCACCCGCAGGACGGCGAGGTCGATCTTCGAATCCTTGCCGACGATCTCGGCCTTCAGCTTCGTGCCGTCGTGCAGGATGACCTGGATGTCGTTGGCGTCGCCGATGACGTGGTTGTTCGTCACCACGAGGCCGGCGGAATCGATGATGAAGCCGGAGCCGAGGGAGTTCGACTTGCGCTGCTGACGCGGCCCGTCGCCGTCACCGCCGCCGCCGCGGCCGCCGCGCCGGTTGAAGAACTCCTCGAACAGGTCCTCGAACGGGGTGCCCGGGGGCACCTGCGGCCCGGCACGGCCGGCGCGGGCCTCGACGGTGGTGGACGCGGAGATGTTCACCACCGCGTCGGTGACCTGCTCGGCGAGATCGGCGAGGGAGGCCGGCCCCTTGGCGAAGGCCGGCACCGGCAGGGCGGCCGCGGCCACGGAGACGGTGACCGAGGCGCCGATCAGGATCGAGGCCATCACCGCGCGGGCGCGGGAGCGGGGCCGCGCCGGGGCGCGGTCGAACGGCGCCTCGGGGGCGCTCGCGACGGGGTGCATGGTCGACCTCTTCATGAACGCGTTTCCGGTCCCGCGGGCCCCGACCGATGGCCGATCGCCCGCGGGTTGTCCTGCACGGTAATCCCCGGGCGCCGGGGCGCCAACGGGCCCCCTCAGCGCGCCGTCCCCGCCGTGGAGCCGGTCGTCGAGCCCGTGGTGGCGCTCGGATCGGCCGGCCCGCGCGGCCCGCGGGCGGCCGGGGCGGGTGCCCGGCCCTGCGGATCGCTGAAGAAGCGGAAGAAGTCCGTGTTCGGGCTGATCACCAGGCGGGTATCGGATCCCTTCAGCCCGCTCTCGTAGGCCTGCATCGAGCGGTAGAAGCTGAAGAAATCCGCGTCCTTCCCGAACGCTTCCGCGAGGATACGGTTCTTGTCCGCGTCACCCTGTCCACGCAGCTGCTCGGATTTCTGCGTCGCCTCGGCCAGGATGACCGTGACCTCGCGGTCGGCCTTGGCGCGGATCGTGGCGGCGATCTGGTCACCGTTGGCGCGGATGTCGGCGGCCTCGCGCTCGCGCTCGGTCTTCATCCGCCGGTAGACGGCGGCCGAGTTCTGCGCGGGCAGGTCGACGCGGGTCATGCGCAGGTCGACGATCTCGATGCCGAGCGCCTTGGCCTGCCGGTTCACGTCCTCCTGGATCTGGTGCATCAGCTGCCCGCGATCGGTCTTCACGATCGCGTCGCGGGTCGAGCGGGCGAGCACGTTGCGCAGGCCGGAATTGGTGAAGCTCGCGAGCCGCTGGTTGGCCAGCCCGATATTGCCCACCGCCTGGTAGAAGCGCAGCGGATCGACGATCCGGTAGCGGGCGAAGGCGTCCACCTCCAGGTTCTGCCGGTCGGCGGTGAGCACCGTCTGGACCGGCAGGTCGAGGTCGAGCACGCGCTTGTCGAAGACGACCACGTTCTCCATGAACGGGATCTTGAAGTACAGGCCGGGCTTGTCCTCGCCGGTGGCGTTGAGGACGGCCCGGACGCGGCCGAACTGCAGGACGAGCGCCTGCTGCATCTGGCCGACGGTGAAGATCGAGGCGTAGAGGCCGATCGCGACGATGGCCGCGACCACGATCAGGCCGGTGCGGAGAGCCTGTTTCATCGGGCAGCTCCCGTCTGGGTCTGGGCGCGGGCGCCGAACTCGGAGAGCGGCAGCACCGGCAGCACGCCGGCCGCGGTGGCACCGCCGGACTGCGTCCCGTTCTGGTCGATGATCACCTTGTTCACGGAGCCCAGGACCTTCTCCATCGTCTCCAGGAAGATCCGCTCTCGGCTGATCGCCGGGGCGGCCTTGTAGGAGGCGTAGACCTCGCTGAAGCGCGCGGCCTGGCCGGTGGCGTCGGCGGTCGCCTTCGTCCGGTAGGCCTCGGCCTGCTGGACGATCTGGGACGCCTTACCGCGGGCCTGCGGCACCTCGCGGCTGGCGTAGGTCTTGGCCTCGTTCTGCGCCGTGTCGGCGTCCTGCTGGGCCGCGTTCACGTCGATGAAGGCGGGGCGCACTTCCGGCGGCGGGTTGACCGAGACGAGCTGCACCACCTCGATGCGCACGCCGGCGCCGTACTCGTCGAGCGCCTTCTGGACCATCTCCTTCACCTCCTGGGCGATGCTCGACTGCTCGTTGGTGAGGATCGCCTGGATGTTGCGGCGGCCGATCACCTCGCGCATCGCGCTCTCGGAGATCGCCTTGATGGTGCCCTCCGGATTCTGGAGGTTGAACACGAAGTCGGAGGCCTTCAGCGGGTTGACCCGCCACTGCACCTCGAAGTCGAGATCGACGATGTTCTCGTCGCCGGTGAGCATCAGGCTCTCGTCCGGCACGTCGCGGTTGCGGCCCTGCCCGTTCGGGCCGGCGCGGAAGCCGATCTGGATCGAGTTCTGGGAGCCGACATCCGGCTTCACCACCCCGCCGATCGGATAGGGGAAGTTGTAGCGCAGGCCCTCGCCCTTGGTGCCGACGTAGCGGCCGAAGATGGTCTCGATGCCGACCTGACGGGGGTAGACGGTGTAGAAGCCGGTCGCGAGCCAGATGGCGACGGCCAGGACGGCGATCACCGCCGCGCTGCGGCCGCCGCCGACGCCGGTCGAGCCGCCGCCGCCGTAACCGCCGCCCGAACCGCCACCGCCGCCCGGGATCAGACCGCGCAGGCGGTCCTGCCCGCGCCGGAGCAGGTCCTCGAGGTTCGGCGGCGTCTTGCCACCGCCGCCGCCGCTGCCGCCACCCCAGGGACCACCGCCGTTACCGCCGGGCCGGCCCCAGGGCCCCCCGCCGCCGCTCTGATTGCTCCAAGGCATCCTAGCCGTCGTCTCCTGCCTGTCCGCGCCCGGCCCACGTCCCGACCGGCGCCCCCTGCCTGAACGGCCACGCTCGCCCGCCTAGTCCCGACCATCCGGACCGATCGCACCGCGACCGCTCCCGGCTGGAGGCCTCGAGGGCCCGCAAGCGCATCTTCCCGCAGGATGTGCAGGCCCGGCGTGAGCGCGCGCACCCGACAGGCACCTGCGGGCGCACGCCCCGTGCTGTCAAGGCTGGCAGGTGGGCATGCGCGGCGCGGAACGCAAATGCGGCGGCGCGCCTCAGCGTGCGCGCTCCCAGTCGACGAAGGCGAAGGCGTGCTCGTCCCGCGGGCCCGCCGGGTGCGCCTCGCGGAACGTCTCCCGGAAGCGGGCGCGGTTGAAGGCGGGGAATCGCACGTCGCCGGCGGGCTCGGCCTCGACCTCGGTGAGGTGGAGCCGGTCGGCGTGCGGGAGCGCGAGCGCGTAGATCTCGGCGCCGCCGACCACCATCAGCTCCGCCCCGGCGGCGGCCAGCGCGGAGTCCCAGTCGTAGACGGTCTCGACCCCCTCGGCGCGGAAGCCCGTGTCCCGGGTCAGCACCAGGGTGCGGCGCCCCGGCAGGGGCCGGCCGATCGAATCCCAGGTGCGCCGGCCCATCAGCATCGGCTTGCCCATGGTCAGGGCCTTGAAGCGCTTGAGATCGCTGGAGAGATGCCAGGCGAGCCCGTTGTCGCGGCCGATCACGCCGTTGCGGGCGACGGCGGCGACCAGGGAAACGATCGGGCTCATACCGCCACCGGGGCCGCGATGGCGGGATGCGGGTCGTAGTTCTCGATGGCGATGTCCTCGAACCGGAAGGCGAAGAGGTCGCGCACCTCCGGGTTGAGCCGCAGGTGCGGCAGCGGGCGCGGCTCCCGGGCCAGGAGGGTGCGGGTCTGCTCCAGGTGGTTCCTGTAGAGGTGCGCGTCGCCGAAGGTGTGGACGAAGTCGCCGACCCCGAGGCCGGCCACCTGGGCGATCATGTGGGTCAGGAGGGCGTAGCTCGCGATGTTGAACGGCACGCCCAGGAAGGCGTCCGCCGAGCGTTGGTAGAGCTGGCAGGAGAGCCGCCCCTCGCTGACGTAGAACTGGAACAGGCAGTGGCAGGGGGCGAGGGCCATCCGGTCGAGGTCGGCCGGGTTCCAGGCCGACACGATCAGGCGGCGGGAATCGGGGTTGCGCCGGATCTCGTCGAGCACCCAGGCGATCTGGTCGACCGTGCCGCCGCCGGGCCTCTCCCAGGAGCGCCACTGCTTGCCGTAGACCGGGCCGAGATCGCCGCGCTCGTCCGCCCACTCGTCCCAGATCGTCACGCCGTTCGCCTTCAGCGCCGCCACGTTGGTGTCGCCCGCCAGGAACCAGAGCAGCTCGTGGATGATCGAGCGCAGGTGCAGCCGCTTCGTGGTGACGAGCGGGAAGCCCGCCGACAGGTCGAAGCGCATCTGGTGGCCGAACACCGAGAGCGTGCCGGTGCCGGTGCGGTCGTCCTTGGCGACGCCCGCGTCGAGGATGCGCCGGAGCAGGTCGTGATAAGCGTCCATCGCCCATTCCTGCGCGCCGGCGCGCCGGCCGGCAAGCGCGCCGCCGCCATATGTCCACCGCCGTCGCGCGGGAGCCGCTCCGGCGCAGGCCTGCGCGCGGCGCCCTGTCGGCCAAGCCGGCCTCGGACAGGCCCCAGACCGGCCCTCAGACCGGCCCTCAGACCGGCCAGAGCAGGTAGGTCACCAGGGCGAGGTTCGACCAGCCGTGCAGGGCGATGCCGGGCCAGAGCCGGCCAGTGCGCCAGCGCAGCCAGCCCAGCGCCAGGGCGAGGGGCAGCAGCGAGACCGGCCGGGCGAGCCCCCAGGACGAGATGTGAGCGGCGGCGAAGATGAGCGCGGTGACCAGGATCGCCCCCGCGGGTCCGACGGCCGCCCGGGCGCGGGCGAAGGCCTCGCCGCGCAGCAGCAGCTCCTCGGCCACCGGCGCCAGGATCGCCAGATAGGCGAGCCAGGCCGCGACCGCCGCCTGGCTCATGAACGGCGACAGCCGCACGTGCTGGCCGAAGCTCGCGCCGAACAGCTCCGCCGTGCCGGTGACCCAGGCGATGTGCAGCACCGGCCAGACCAGCAGGAGGCCCAGCAGCGCGACCGGCCGCATGCCGTTCGGCCGCTCGCGGTCGAGGGCGAGGCGGCGGCGCCAACCGGCCCGGTCGTGCCACCACGCGCCGCCGAGCACCAGGGCGGCGAGGTAGACCTGGCGCAGGGCGTCGATCGCGAAGGCCCGGTGGGCGAGTTCCACCGCGCCCAGGAACGGGCGCCGCTCGGGGGGCAGGAACGGGTCGATCCCGCTCCAGAGGTCGAAGCCGACGCGCACCGTGGCGAGGGACAGGAGGCTCGCCGCGCCGAGATAGACGACCACGAGGGCGACCAGGGCGCCGAGCCGCCACGTCGCGCCCCAGGCGCGCTCGAGCGGGCCCCGCGCGTCGGGGACGGCGGCGCGCGACTGCGCACTTCCGGCAACAGCCTCCCCCGGAGGCTCCAAATGAGGCGGCGGCGCGACACGATCGGGCTTCAAAACCGGACCGATCCCCTCTATATCTCGGGAGCCGGTCGCGAGGCCGGCTATGGCGATAAACGTTCTTCGCAATAAACCTATCGGACCCGGGGGCGGTACCCGGCGCCTCCACCCGAGCCCAGGACATGCTGCCGCAAGGGGCGTGATCGGAACCGGGGCTTCGGCGGGGGCGAAATAGGATCGACGAGGGCGTAAAGGTTGAGCTTTCGCTCGGCATGGTTCCGCCGTTATCGGGCCTTTGCAATAGTTGCCAACGACAACTTTGCTCCGGTGGCGGTGGCCGCGTAAGCGGTCCCCAATATCGACCTGAAGTCCTAGCGGGTAGCTCCGCATAGGCGGGGTTCGGAGGCGCCTGGCAACAGAAGCCTCCACTTCAGTCCTCGGTCCGGCCATCCGCGGCGGGGCGCCGGGCAGACCGGGCGAGAGCGCGACCGCAGATGGCAGACGACCTGATCCGCTACGACCTCCTGGTACAGGACGCCCTGCGCGGCGTGGTGCGCAAGGTGCTGACCGACGCGGCCCGCGAGGGGCTGATGGGCGAGCACCATTTCTACGTCTCGTTCCGGACGGAGGCCCCCGGCGTGCGGATGTCGCAGGCCCTGCGCGAGAAGTATCCGCAGGACATGACGATCGTCCTGCAGCACCAGTTCTGGGACCTCAACGTCACCGAGCACGCCTTCGAGGTCGGCCTGTCCTTCTCGGGCGTGCCGGAGCGCCTGCTGGTGCCGTTCGACGCCCTGTCGGGCTTCTTCGACCCCTCCGTGCAGTTCGGCCTGAAGTTCGACCTCAGCGAGGCCGGAGAGACCCCCGAGGAGGCCAACGCCGCCCCGGCCAAGCCCGGTCCCCGCGGCGCCGGATCGGAACCCGGCGAGGTGCGGCCCAAGAGCGCCGGTCTCGCGACGATCGGCGCGGGCGCGCCGAAGGGGCTGCCCGCGCCCGCCGCCCCGGGCGAGAAGGACGCCGGCAAGACCGACGACAAGGCCCCCCGCCCCGCCGCCAAGAAGGAGGGCGAGGAGGGCAGCGCCGAGGTCGTGAGCCTGGACGCCTTCCGCAAGAAGAGCTGAGATCGCCTCTGGCCGACTCGACGGCCGGGGGGTTCAAGCGGTGGACGACACGGTCGCGCAGCCGATGCTGTCGGCGAGTGAGCGGAAGCATCGCGCCAAGCGCTTCAACGAGGGTCTCAAGCTAGCCGCGACCCTGCTGAACTCGTCGGCCATCGCGACGATCGGCATCGCGGTCATCAATCCCCTCGCGCAGCGGCATCTCGATCTGGTCGCCGATGGCGGCTGGACTTTGCTGATCGCGGCGATCGTCCTACATCTCATGGGTCAGCTCATGATCAGATTCCTGCGTCCGGAGGATTGATCGCATGACCCAAGCTTATGCCAACCAGATCCTCGCGCTGGCCCTCGCCATGTCGGCGACGATCTTCGTCGGTGTCTGGATCGCGAGCCGGATCTACGACCGCAACACGCGCAGGCTCGAGGCGCGGCGGGGCGACTAGTCCCGCGCCGCCGCCTCCATGCGCAAGCCGTGCTCCGGCCGGAGCGTCACCCGGTGGAGCGGCGTGACCGGCGGGTGATCCGCCGGCAGCCGGAAGCGCACCGCCCGGACCACGTGGGCCAGCACGATCACCGCCTCCTGGATCGAGAAGCTCTGGCCGATGCAGACCCGCGGCCCCGCCCCGAACGGCAGGTAGGCGAAGCGCGGGATCGCGTCCCGGTTCTCGGGCAGGAACCGCTCCGGCACGAAGGCCTCCGGGTCGTCCCAGAGCAGTTGGTGGCGGTGGAGCACCCAGGGCGCCACCATCACCAGCGAGCCCCGCGGCACCTTGATCCGGCCGAGCCGGTCGTCGCGGACCGCCTGCCGGCTGAGAAACGGGACCGGCGGGAACAGCCGCATCGCCTCCTCGATCACCGCCCGGGTGAAGGGCAGGCGCTCGACGGCGAAATCCCCCGGCCCGGCCGCGTCGACCTCGGCCTCGACCCGCGCCTGCGCGGCGGGATCCTGCGACAGGCAGTAGAGCGCCCAGGTCAGGGAATTGGCCGTGGTCTCGTGGCCGGCGGCGATGAAGGTGACGATGTTGGCCTTCACGGCGAGGTCCGAGAGCCCGTTGCCGGTCTCGGGATCCTGCGCGGCGAGCAGGAGCGTCAGCAGGTCCCGCGGCGCCTCGCCCCGCCCCATCAGCGCCTTGCGCCGGGCGATCAGTTCGTCGACCACCTCGGCGAAGAAGCGCCCCGCCGGGCGCGCCCGCAACCGGCCGATCCGCGGCACGAAATCGGGCACGCCGAACACGTCGAGGGGGTCGATCGGCCCGACGGCCTCGAGGAAGCGCGTGATCGCGCGGCCCAGCGCGTCGGGATCGCTCGGCAGCCCTTGCGTGAAGATCGTCCGCTCCAGCACGTCGAGGGTGACGCGGGTCATCTCCAGGGCGACGTCGACCCGCTTGCCGTCGCGGCGGACGAGGCGGCGGCCGAGCCGCGCCCCGGCGGCGTTCATCGCGTCGGAGAAGCCCTGGACCGTGCGGGCGTTGAAGATCGGCGCCAGCGTCCGGCGCTGGAGCCGCCACTCGTCGCCCTCGGCGCTGAGCAGGCCGTTGCCGAGCCCCGGGGCCAGCACGCGGCGCTGGAGGTCGTCCTTGCGGTAGCCGTCGGGGTTCTCGATGAGCAGGTAGCGGATCAGCGCCGGGTCACTCACCAGGGTGATCCGGCCCATCGCGCCCTCGGCCGCCACGACCGGCAGCTTGAAATGCGCGTCCATCCAGGTGGTGATCGGGTTCTTGCGCGCCGCCCGCAGGAACTCGAACAAGCCGAGCGGCTCCTTCAGCGGCGGCGGCACGACGGGGCGGAACCGAGTGCCGGCCATCGGTTCGGAGAGATCGATCGTGGCGCTCATCGGCTCCTTGTCCGGCGGGAACAGAGCCCCGCCCTTGTCGGCGCGCCGGGGAAAACCGGCATCGCGATTCACCCGCGCCTCATTTAAGTAGGCACCGCACTGCACCAGACGTAGAGGCCACGATGTCGCCCACCGAGACCGCCACCCGCACCGAGTCCGACACCTTCGGTCCGATCGAGGTCCCGGCGCATCGCTACTGGGGCGCGCAGACGCAGCGCTCGATCCAGAACTTCAAGATCGGCACCGACCGGATGCCGGCGCCGCTCGTCCACGCCCTCGGGGTGGTGAAGCAGGCCGCCGCCCTGGTGAACAAGGATCTCGGCGCCCTCGACCCGAAGCTCGCCGACGCCATCGCGGCCTCGGCCGCCGAGGTCGTGGAGGGCCGCTACGACGACGAGTTCCCGCTCGTCATCTACCAGACCGGCTCGGGCACCCAGTCGAACATGAACGCCAACGAGGTGATCGCTAGCCTCGCCAACGAGCGCCTGGGCGGCCAGCGCGGCGGCAAGTCGCCGGTCCACCCGAACGACCATTGCAACCGCGGCCAGTCCTCCAACGACACCTTCCCCACAGCCATGCACATCGCGGTGGCCCGCGAGATCCAGGGCCGCCTGCTGCCGGCGCTCTCCCACCTCCACGCCGCCCTCGACGCCAAGGCCAAGGCCTTCGACGCGATCGTCAAGATCGGGCGCACCCACCTGCAGGACGCGACGCCGGTCTCCCTCGGCCAGGAATTCTCCGGCTACGTCGCGCAGGTCGCCCTCGGCGGCTCGCGGGTCGCCGCGACCCTGCCGGGGGTGCTGGCGCTCGCCCAGGGCGGCACGGCGGTCGGCACCGGCCTCAACGCCCATCCGGAATTCGCCGAGCGCTTCGCCGCCAAGGTCGCCGAGCTGACCGGCCTGCCCTTCACGTCGGCCGAGAACAAGTTCGAGGCGCTCGCCACCCACGACGCCCTGGTGTTCACGCAGGGCGCCCTCTCGGCGCTCGCCGCCGGCCTGTTCAAGATCGCCCAGGACATCCGCTTCCTCGGCTCGGGCCCGCGCTCCGGCCTCGGCGAGCTGTCGCTCCCCGAGAACGAGCCCGGCTCGTCGATCATGCCCGGCAAGGTCAACCCGACCCAGTGCGAGGCCCTGACGATGGTCTGCGCCCAGGTGATCGGCAACGGCACCACGGTGAGCTTCGCTGGCTCCCAGGGCAATTTCGAGCTCAACGTGTTCAAGCCGGTGATCGCCAACGCGGTGCTGCAGTCGATCCGCCTGCTCGCCGACGCGGCGGTGAGCTTCACCGACAATTGCGTCGTCGGCATCAAGGCCAACGAGGACAAGATCGCCGACCTGATGAGCCGGTCGCTCATGCTGGTCACCGCGCTCGCCCCCTCGATCGGCTACGACAAGGCCGCCGAGATCGCCAAGACCGCGCACAAGAACGGCACGACCCTCAAGGAGGAGGCCCTGCGCCTCGGCTACGTGACCGAGGCGGAGTTCGAGCGCGTGGTCCGGCCGGAGACCATGCTGGCCCCCAGCGCCGATTAGTTTCTTGGGTATTTGGCCGGCGCGGGTGTCCTGCGCCGGCCGCCATTGCCGGGAGGCGATCCATGGCCGAGATCATCAACCTGCGTCAGGTCCGCAAGGCGAAGGCCCGCGCCGAGGCCGACACGAAGGCCGAGGCCAACCGGATCGCCTTCGGGCGGCCGAAGAAGGCCAGGACCCTCCAGCAGCGCCGCAAGGCCCTGGAGACCGAGCGGCACGAGGGCCACCGCCTGGAGCGGGGCGAGCCCGATCCGGCGGATTGAGAGCAAATCCGGATGCAGCAGCCCCACCGTCCTTGTGAGCGGAGCGAAGCGATCCAGTCGCGCCACGCCGACCAGGGTCGCGCTGCCCTGGATCGCTTCGCTCCGCTCGCGAGGACGGGACGCGCAGCCGCCTCGCCATGAGCCCGGGCATCACCAAGCGCTCCGTGATGATCGCCGGCCACCGGACCAGCGTGTCCCTGGAGGACCCGTTTTGGGCGGCCCTGCGGGCGATCGCGGAGGCGCGGGGCCAGTCGGTCCAGGCCCTCATCGGGCACATCGACGCCGGCCGCGACGGCCAGAACCTGTCCTCGGCGATCCGCGTGTTCGTGCTGGAGGCCGTCCGCGCGATCCCGGAAACGTGAGCGCCGCGCGCCCTGGCCGCTCACCCGATCCTGAATAGGTGTCTGACGATCGCGTGACAAATCCACGCACGAAGGAGACCCCATGGCCAGTAGAGAGCCGCTGCTCAAGACCATCCCGATCGCGGAGCTGCGCCCGACGCAGATGACCGTGGGCTACCGGGAAGTTGCGGAGAAGCGGCGGCGCTGGCGGGAGTACGACGGCGAGAAGAAGAAGGAATTCCTCGGCGCCCACATGATCCCGACGCTGCTCGGGCCGAAGAAGCGCCACTACATCATCGATCACCACCACCTCTCCCGCGCCCTGCACGAGGAGGGCGTCGAGAACGTGCTCGTCACCGTGGTGGCCGACCTGCACTACCTCGACAAGGACGCGTTCTGGACGGTCTGCGACCACAAATCCTGGACCCATCCCTACGACGCCGACGGCGTGCGCCAGCACTTCGACGACATCCCGAAATCCGTCGACGCCCTGGTGGACGACCCCTATCGCAGCCTCGCCGGCGAGCTGCGCCGGGCCGGCGGCTTCGCGAAGGACACGACGCCGTTCAGCGAGTTTCTCTGGGCCGACTTCCTGCGGCGGAACATCAAGGAGAAGCGGATCGAGAACGACTTCTCCTCGGCCCTGGAGCGGGCGATGTCGCTGGCCAAGTCCAAGGACGCCGACTACCTGCCCGGCTGGTGCGGGCCGGTCACGCGCCACGTCCGCTGAGACCCGCAGACGGTCGCGGCGACGCCTAGATGCCCCAGTAGGGCGCCGCGTCGTAGTAGCGGTGGATCTGCTCCTCCCAGGCGCCGTCCGCGGCCGGATCGGTGCCCTCGGGGGTGCGGGCCGGGGCGGCGCGCAGCTGCGCCTCGGTGATGTCGACCACGTAGGCGTCCTGCTGCGGCTCGAACCGCAGCACCGACCAGGGCAGCGTGTAGAAGTCCTCGCCGAGGCCCAGGAACCCGCCGAAGCTCATCACCGCGTAGGCGACCCGACCCGAGACCTTGTCGAGCATCAGCCGCTCGATCCGTCCGACCCGTGTCCCGTCGGGCCGGCGGACATCCGTCCCGATGACCCGATCGCTGGCGATCAGGCGGCGGGGCTCCCGGCCGGCCGGGTTCGCCGTGCCGGGCTGACCGGTGTCCGTTCCCGTTCCCGTCATCGCCGCCTCCCGACCGTTTCCGCGCGACGCGCGCCGTCTGCCCGAAAAACGCCCCGCCCCTGGGCCACGTTCCGGCGGGCGCCCGCGCCCGCCCTCTCCAGCCGGACGAACAGCCCCCGCATGCCGATGCCGCGTTTCGCCCAGAGCCTCGCGCTCGCCGCCCTGCTCCTGCCCGCCGCCGCGCAGGGCCAGGATCGCGGCAGCGTCAATCCGAAGCCGCTGCCGCCCCTGGAGCATCCGGACGCGCCCTCGACGCCCGCCAAGGCGCTGTTCGGGCGGGTCACCAAGGCGTCCTCCGGTCCGGCCCACATCTACGGCTTCTACGCCAAGGGCTGCTTCGCCGGCGGCGAGGCGCTGCCGCTCGACGGGCCGAACTGGCAGGTCATGCGCCCGTCCCGCAACCGGATGTGGGGCACGCCCTACCTCGTCGACTTCATCGAGCGGCTGTCGCAGAAGGCCGCCCGGGTCGGCTGGCCCGGCCTCCTCGTGGGCGACATGGCCCAGCCCCGCGGCGGCCCGATGATCACCGGCCACGCCTCGCACCAGATCGGCATCGACGCCGACGTCTGGCTGACGCCGATGCCCGACCACCGCATGAGCCGGGCGGAGCGCGAGGAGACCTCGGCCACCGACATGGTCCGCCGCGACCGCCTCGACATCGATCCCCAGGTCTGGACGCCCACGCACCTGCAGCTGATCAAGATCACCGCCGAGCAGCCGGAGGTGGAGCGCATCTTCGTCAACGCGGCGATCAAGAAGGCCCTCTGCCGCGACGCCGCGGGCAGCCGCTGGATGTCCAAGGTCCGCCCGATGTACGGGCACAATTACCACTACCATATCCGGCTTTCCTGCCCGGCCGGCCAGGAGGATTGCCAGCCCCAGGGCGCGCCGCCGCCGGGCGACGGCTGCGACGACCTCAGCTACTGGTTCTCGGACGCGGTGCTCCACCCGAAGCCCCCGAAGACGCCGCCGAAGGCCAAGCCCGCCATGACTATGGCGGCGCTGCCCGCCGCCTGCCGGGCGGTGCTGAAGGCGCCGTAGGCCGGGCCCCCGGGGATGGTCGCCGCTCAGGGCGCGGCCGCCTCCGCGTAGGGCGTGCCGGCCAGCGCCGCCGCGAGGCCGGCCGTCCCCCGGTCGATGACCGCCAGGAAGGCGGCATTCGCCGCCTCCGTCCGCCGCGTCGCCCGGAAGGTCCGGTGCGCCCGGAGGAAGGCCACGCTCCAGGTCGCCAGCAGCAGGCCGGCCGCCAGGTCGGCGTCGGGATCCTCAGGCCCGCGCCCGACGGATTCGGCGAGCGCGACCCGCACCACGCCCGCGAGTTCGTCCCGGATCGCCCGGGCCCGGGCCTTGAGCGTCTCGCTCCCGGCCGCCGTCGCGACGAAGGCGCCGCTGCGCGCCGAGAATTCCACGACCGGGTTCCGGCCCGTCACCAGCCGGTGCGCCAGCTGGCGGAGCGTCTCGACCGGCGCGACCCGGGGATCGCGCTGCCGCAGGGTCTCGCGCAGGAGTGCGCGCCCCTCCTCGTCGCGGTCGTAGAACATGTCCTCCTTGCGGGGGAAATGGTTGAACACGGTCATCCGGCCGACATCCGCCGCCGCCGCGATCTCATCCACCGTCACGGCGTCGAAGCCGCGCTCCAGGAACAGCCGCGTGGCGGCGTCGGAGATGGCCTGCCGGGTGGCGAGGCGCTTGCGGGACCGGCGGTCGGGAGGCGTTGACATGCGCCGCTCCATACCACATCCATACATGGACTGAGTATAGAAATGGATTAAGTCCATGGATGAGCCTGTCGACGTCGTCGTGGTTGGAGCCGGTCCGGTCGGGCTCCTCACCGCCATCGAGCTGACCCTCGGGGGCGCGCGCGTCCGGGTGCTGGAGCGCCTCACCGAGCCGAGCACCACCATCAAGGCGCTGGGGCTCGGCCCCCTGGGCGTCGAGGCGCTGCAGCGGCGGGGGATGGGCGCGGCGATCGAGGCCGCCGAGGCGCGGAGCCTCGCGGCGATGGACCGCCTGCCGGGTCAGGTCGGCGGCGGCCCGCGCGGGGCGCAGTTCAGCGGCCATTTCGGCTTCCTGTTCATCCGCCGCGGCCCGCAGGCGGAGCCGGACCGGCGCATGCGCGCGGTCGATCAGCAGAGCCTCGAAGCCATGCTGCTCGACCGCGCCGCGGCGCTCGGGATCGACCTGCGCCGCGGCTGCACGCTCACGGGCTTCACGGAGTCGGCCGACGGGGTCGAGGTGGCCTGGACCGCGCCGACGGGCGACGCGCGCGTCCGCTGCGCCTATCTCGTCGGCTGCGACGGCGGCCGCAGCGCGGTTCGCAAGATGGCCGGCTTCGCCTTCCCCGGCACGCCGCCGACGCTCACCATGTACCAGGCGATCGCCGATCTCGACGATCCCGCCGGAACGCTGCCGGTCGGCTGGCACCGCGGGCCGGGGGGCGTCTACGGCTACGGGCCGTTCCCGCGCCGCCTGTTCATGCTGGATTTCAGCGGCCCGCCGGCCGACCGGCAGGCGCCCGTCACGCGCGACGAGATCGAGACCGCGCTGCGCCGGGTCAGCGGCACGGATGTCCGCGTCGCCCGGATCGCGGTCGCGAACCGGTGGGGCGACAACACGCGCCTCGTCGACACCTACCGCCGGGGCCGCGTGCTGCTCGCCGGCGACGCGGCGCATGTCCACGCGCCCTTCGGCGGCCAGGGCCTGAGCCTCGGCCTGGGCGACGCCGCCAATCTCGGCTGGAAGCTCGCCGCCGTGCTGCGCGGGGAGATGCCCGAGACCCTGCTCGATACCTACACGGCCGAGCGGCGCCCGGTGGCCGAGGCCGTCACGGCCAACACCCGCGCCCAGGCGGCGATCCTGCGGCCCGATCCGCAATCGGGCGCGCTGCGCGACCTGATAGCGCGGCTCCTGGAGAGCGACGAGGTCAGCCGGATCCTCGGCGGCCTGATGCGCGGCCTGAGCGCCCGGTACGATCTCGGCTCGCCCGAGGACGCGGTCGGCCGGATGGCCGGCGACGGGCCGCTCGGCGCCGGCGGCGCGACGCTCTACGGCGCGATGCAGGACGGCCGGGGCCTCCTCGTCGACGGCAGCGCCGACGGCGCGGCCTCCCGGATGGTCGCCGCGGCGACGGGCCGGGTGACCTGCGTGGCGGTCCCGGACGGGCCCTCGACGCTGGTCCGCCCCGACGGCTGCGTCGCCTGGACGGGCGCGGCAACCGCCCTCGACGGCCTGCGGGAGGCGGTGGGCCGCTGGTTCGGCCCGTCACCAGCCGGGCCGCTCGGCGCGCCGGCTACGATGTGCTAACCGCCCCGGATGCCCCGCTGGCTCTTCATCCTCCTCGCGACCGCCCTCGCCCTCTCGGTCCTCGGCAGCGTCCTGATCGTGCTGCGCAGCCCGAACAGCACGCCGCCCCTGCGGGGCGGCGCCGCCGGCGCCCCGGCGCCGGGCCCGCAGACGCGGCCCGACAGCCGGAGCCCGTGAGGCTCGGGTGCCGCCGCCGGTTCCCGCCGGGCCGCAACAGCCGGCCGGGTTCTCGACCGGGTTCTCGGCCCGGTTCTTGGCCAGCTTCTTGGCCGGGGCCTGCTGGTGGCAGGCCCCCGCGAAGCGGTGCGCCAGCGGCCGCCTCCCGGTCTCGGGCGCCGCCCGATACGGGAAGGCGGGGACCGCCGGACGACGTTCGGCGCCCGCCCTCCGCGAACCGCGCCGCGAGAGACTGGACCGCGCGGGCAAATTCCGGCTTGGTGCCCCAACGACGCGGGTCGGACGGCTGCCCTGCGCGACGCTGTGAGGGGCTGATCCGGATGGAGACGGGCGGGACCGCCACGAGCCACGTGCCGGACGACCTCAAGGCGGAGGCGCACCGGGGCGATCCCTTCGCGGCCGCCGTGCGGGCGACCCGGATGCCGATGATCATCACCGATCCGGCCCAGCACGATAACCCGATCGTCTTCGTGAACGACGCCTTCCTGAAGCTGACCGGCTACACCCGGATGGAGGTGGTCGGCCGCAATTGCCGCTTCCTGCAGGGGCCCGACACCGAGGCGGCGGCCGTCGACCGCCTCCGCGCGGCCGTCCGGCGGGAGGAGGACATCCGGGTCGACCTCCTCAACTACCGCAGGGACGGCTCGACCTTCCAGAACGCCCTCTACGTCGGCCCTGTGCGGGACGAGGCGGGACGGGTGGTCTACTTCTTCGCCTCGCAGCTCGACGTCAGCGAGCACTACGCGCTGACCGCCGAGATCGAGCGTCTGAAGGCCGCCCTCGCCGAGGCCGAGGCCAAGCTCGCGGCCCGCTAGGCCGCCCGGAGGATCAGGGCTTCGTCGGATCAGGGCTTCGTCAGGAACCCGATCGGCTCGCGGCCCGGCTGGCCGAGCCAGAGCAGGACCGCGCCGAGGCCGAGGCCGATCAGGGAGGCCGGCGCCAGGGTGAGCGGCAGGCCCAGGATGTGCCAGAGCCAGGGCGCCGCCCCCTCCACGCTGCCCTGCAGGGCGCTGGCCTTGTCCTTGAACAGGGTGGCGATCACGTCGGAGAGCGGCGTCACCCGCAGCCCGTTGTTGGCGATGGAGCGGGCGCCGTCGTAGACCAGCGCGACGAAGCCGCCGGCCATCAGCAGGAAGCCCAGGACGCGGGCCAGGAAGCGGAACATCGCGGGGCCTTCTGAGCCTTGCCTTACGGGCCGTGGGTGCCGGATCGGCGCGCCCGCCCCGGGAGTATGGGGCCGCGCCGCAAGGTGCAAGCGCCCGGGGCGAGCGTCGATCCGCGCGGTTGCGGGGCCCTCGGGCCCGTGCCACAGGGTCGCCCGGCGGCGGCGGGCCGTGCGGGAACGGTCGACCTTGGACGCGCGCGCGACGAATCTCGGCCTCGTGATCTTCGATTGCGACGGCGTCCTCGTAGACAGCGAGCCCCTGAGCCTCGCCTGCCTGACGGCCGGGCTCAACCGGATCGGCGTGGACATCGACTTCGCCACCGTGCGGGCGCGCTTCACCGGCACCGCGATGCCCTCGATCATGGCACATATCGCGAGCGACTACGGCGTCACCGCCCCGGCCGGCTTCGTCGAGGCGGTGAAGGCCGAGACCCTGGCGCTGTTCGACGCGGAGCTGCGGGCGATGCGCGGCGTCGCCGAGGCGGTCGCCGCCGTGGGCCTGCCGGTCTGCGTCGCGTCGAGCAGCGACCCGGTGCGGCTGCGCCACTCCCTGACGCTGACCGGGCTGCTCCCCCTGTTCGGCGACCGCGTCTTCTCCTCGGCGCAGGTGGCGCGGGGCAAGCCCTTCCCCGACCTGTTCCTGTTCGCCGCCGAGCGGATGGGCGTCGCTCCGGCGGCCTGCCTCGTGATCGAGGACAGCGTTCCCGGGGTCACGGCGGCCCGGAGCGCCGGCATGCGGGTCGCGGGCTTCACCGGCGGCGGCCACTGGGGTCACGACCCGGCGGGCGCCGGGCTCGCGGAGGCCGGCGCGGCCCGGATCTTCTCGGACTTCTCCGACCTCGCCGCGGTGATCGCCGCGGCCTGAACGATCCGCCTCCCGGACGCGTGCCCGGGACCGGCTTCCTGCCAGGCCGGCCCTCGAAATCGGAAGTCCGTTCCGTTGACGGTGCGCCGTGCCGCGCCCATCTTCAGGGGTGCCGGCCCGGCCGCGCACCTCGGGTGCGCGACAGGACAGGCCGCGGTCCTTTGAGAAGCGTAGCTTGCGCCGCGTGATCAAACGCTAAAGCACTGCGCCGGCCCCGTGCCGCGCGGTCCTTCAGTCTGGAGGACGTCCGATGGTCACTCGCACATCGTCCCTTCGATACCCGCTCCCGATCGCCCCCTGCTGCCCCGCCGCCCGCCAGCGCTGTCGACGCTGAGCCCCGTCGATCCTCCGCAGCATCCAACGCGATCCGGCACGGCGACCGGCCGGCCCAGGGAGTTCCCGATCCGATGCACAGCCTCGCAGAGTACAAACCCGAAGACCGCCCCGACCTCGCGGACCCGGCCCTCGGCCCCAGCGAACCCGCCCGGGTGATCGAGATCGGTGAGGTCACCGCCGGGATCGCCGTCCCCGAGGGGCGCGGCGTCCGGTTCTTCTCGTCCGCGCGCGATTTCGACGGGCTCGACGGCGCCGTGTTCCGCACGGCCGAGCAGGCCGCCCGCGCGGCCCGCGCGCGCATGAGCGCCCGGTCCCCCGACCGGTCGCACCGGCCCGCGCTGCGGCGGGCCTGACCCGCCCGCTACTTGCTGCACTCGTCCCGGGTGCGCTTCATGGCCTCCGCGAATCCGCCGAGCGCGTACTCGTCGCTCGTCGGGTTCCCGCGCATCGACGTGGCCTTGATGATGATCTTCGGGTTGCGGGCGCTCATCTCGGAGACGACCCGCGCCTCCTCGGCGGGGTTCTGCAGCCAGGCATTGCCGTCCTTGACCACGAGGCCGTAGCGGCTGGCGCCGAGGTTGAGGCTCGGGTCGGTCGGCGCGGCCGCGGAGCCGGGCTTGACCTGGGAGGCCGCGGGCTTCGACGGGAAGCCCAGCATCACCGCCACCTCGTTCTGGATGTTCTCGCCCTTGCGCACGCTCACGAACAGGTAGGCGGTGTCGCGCTTCAGGGTCTTGGGCGAGCGCGTCTGCGGCTGCGCGATCGCGTAGCAGAGCTTGTTGCGGCCGTCGCCGTTCACGAACACGTTCCAGTCGCCGAAGATCGCCACCGGGGTGGCCTGCTGCATCCCCGGCGGGGTCGCGGTCTTCTTCTCGGCGCGCTTGCTCCGCTCGCGGCCGTGCCGCCGCCCGCGCCGCGACGGGGCCGCGTCGCCACCGCCGGCGTCCGGGGCCGCCGCCGCGTCCTGGGCGTGGGCCGCCGTCGCGACCAGGCAGGTCCCGCCGAGAACACCTCCGACGAGGCCGGTAACCAGCCCGGAGGCGAGCAGGGCGAGAGCTCCGACCGGGAGCGAGCGGGGGACGCGGACCATCTTCACTTCCTGACGACGGGCGGCTCCGTCAGGAGCCGGACCGGGGTTCGGGATTAGTGAAGCTTGCGTAAAACGTCGGCAAGATGGCGGGGCGGGATCCGTCGACAATCAGACGGCGCGGGCTTCCGTCGCCCGGGCCGCGATGACGCCGGCCGGGACCGGCAGCGGCTCGACCGCCGGGCCGGCGGGCACCGCGATGGCGTTCGGCCGGGCCGGCGCGGCGCGCTGGCGGGGCGGATCGTTGTAGGGGGTGTTGTAGCCCTTGCGCACGGCGGCCCAGTAGGACTCGCGCGTCAGGCCCGAACCGGTCAGGGCGGCGTCGATCATCGCCGTGGCGTGCGCCGCGAAATCCGGCACCTCCTCCGTGTTCAGCCAACTCTCGACAGGCATCCTGCGAACTCCGATCCAGACGGCGAAGCTTGTAGCTGAGCGGACTTAGCCAGACGGTGAACGCGCGGGTGGGCCGAGGGTTGCAATGCACAATTTTGAACGGTCCTGTGGATGAGCGGGGGCCCATTCCCCGATCTGAGGCGACCGGGAGGCCACCCCACGGTCGGAGCGGCGGGCCGCAGCCCCCCGGCAACCCTCAGGAGCTAGCGGCGCGAAGCGCCAGCCGGCGCCGGTCGCCGTCGGCCGCGACGGCTCAGCCCAGCCGCTCGATCCAGGCCTGCGCCTGGCGCCGGACGTTGTCGGGCGCGGTGCCGCCGTAGCTGGTGCGGCTCGCCACCGAATTCTGGACGCCTAGCACCGCGTAGACCGCCTCGGTGATCCGCGGCTCCGCCTCCTGCATCTCGGGTAGCGACAGCTCTTCGAGGCCGACGCCCTTGGCGGAGGCCGCGCCGACGAGGCGGCCGGTGACGTGGTGCGCCTGACGGAACGGCAGCCCGAGCTCGCGCACCAGCCAGTCGGCGAGGTCGGTGGCGGTGGCGTAGCCGGAGCCGGCGGCGCGGCCGAGCACTTCGGCGTTGGGCTCCAGGTCCTTCACCATGCCGGTCATGGCGGCGAGGCACAGGGACAGCGCCTGGAGGGCGTCGAAGGTGCCCTCCTTGTCCTCCTGCATGTCCTTCGAGTAGGCGAGCGGCAGGCCCTTCATGACGATGAGCAGGCCGGTGAGCGCGCCGATGATCCGGCCGCTCTTGGCCCGTACCAGCTCGGCGGCGTCGGGGTTGCGCTTCTGCGGCATGATCGACGAGCCGGTCGTGAACCCGTCCGACAGCCGCACGAAGTTGAACTGGGCCGAGGTCCAGACCACCAGCTCCTCGGCGAAGCGCGACAGGTGCACGGCGCAGATCGAGGCCGCCGCCAGCGCCTCCAGGGCGAAGTCGCGGTCGGCGACCGAGTCGAGGGAGTTGGCGGTCGGCCGGTCGAAGCCGAGGGCCGCCGCCGTGGCGTGCCGGTCGATCGGGAAGGAGGTGCCGGCGAGCGCCGCGGCGCCGAGCGGGCACTCGTTGAGCCGCGCCCGGGCGTCGCGGAACCGGCCCCGGTCGCGGGCCAGCATCTCGACGTAGGCGAGGCAGTGGTGGCCGAAGGTCACCGGCTGGGCCGACTGGAGATGGGTGAAGCCCGGCATCACGGTGCCGGCGTGCTTCAGCGCCGCCTGGCTGAGGGCGCGCTGCAGGTCGGCGGCCTGCTGGTCGAGGGAATCGAGGGTGTCGCGCACCCAGAGCTTCATGTCGGTGGCGACCTGGTCGTTGCGCGAGCGCGCCGTGTGCAGGCGCCCGGCGGCCGGGCCGACGATCTCGGTGAGCCGGCTCTCCACGGACATGTGGATGTCCTCGAGCTCGCGCTTGAACGCGAAGGTGCCGCCCTCGATCTCGTCGCGCACGGACTTGAGCCCGGCCTCGATCGCGGCCACATCCTCCGCCGGCAGGATGCCGGCTTGGCCCAGCATCGCCACATGCGCCAGCGAGCCGCGGATATCCTGGGGCGCGAGGCGCTTGTCGAATCCGATGGAGGCGTTGATCTCCTCCATGATCTCCGCCGGGCCGCTCGCGAAGCGGCCGCCCCACATCCGGTTGCTCATGTCGATCCTTCCGCGCCCTGACCGTCCCGAGGCCCGAGCCTGATGCCCGGCCGCACGCCCATCCTGGCCGGCGCGGGCGTCGCCGCGCTCGCCGTCCTCGGCCTCGCCCTATACGGGAGCGGTCTCCTGCCCGGCAACACGGGCGGCGCCCTTCAGCCCTGCGCCGCCGCCAAGCCGGCGCTCGCCCGGGTCGATGCGGCCGCGAAGGGCGAGGTCGCCGCCATGCAGGCCCCGCAGCAGGCCCGGCCCGCGCCGGACATCCGGTTCAAGGGGCCGGACGGCGCCGAGACCGGCCTCGCCGACCTCAGGGGCCGGCTGCTCCTCGTCAATCTCTGGGCGACGTGGTGCGCGCCCTGCAAGGCCGAGATGCCGGCCCTCGACCGGCTCCAGGCGCAGCTCGGCGGCCCCGATTTCCAGGTCGTCGCGATCAACGTCGACACGCGCAACCTCGAGAAGCCGTCGGAATGGCTGAAGCAGGCGGGCATCCACGACCTCGCCTTCTACGCCGATCCCGGCGGCCGCGTGCTGCCGATCCTCCAGCGCGACACGCAGTCGCCCGGCCTGCCGACCACGATGCTGGTCGACGCGCAGGGCTGCACGATCGGGGTGATGAAGGGGCCGGCCGCGTGGTCGAGCGCGGACGGGCTGGCGCTGATCCGCGCGGCCCTGGGGCGGACGTCGTAACGGTCGCGGCCGGGCGGTTGCGCGCGTCTCCGATGCGCGGCAAGGCGTGTCGCGATGACCTCGCCCGCACCTGACCGCGCCCCTCCGAGGCGGAGGCCCCGCCCCCTCTCGATCATCCGCACGCTGCTCGCCGGCGAGGCGGCGGGCGGGCTGATCCTGATGGCGGCGGCGGCCCTGGCGCTGGTCGTCGCCAACGGGCCGCTCGCGGACACCTACGCGCACGCCCTCCACGCCGAACTCGGCCCGATGAGCGTGCAGCACTGGATCAACGACGGCCTGATGGCCGGGTTCTTCCTGCTGGTCGGCCTGGAGATCAAGCGCGAGGCCCTCGACGGGCGGCTGCGGACCTGGCCCGACCGGGTCCTGCCGGGATTCGCCGCGCTCGGCGGCATGGCGGTCCCGGCCGCATTCTACGCGCTCACCAATCTCGGGGCCGGCACCCTGCGGGGCTGGGCGATCCCGGCCGCCACCGACATCGCCTTCGCGCTGGGCGTCCTCGCGCTCCTCGGGTCGCGGGTGCCGGTCTCCCTCAAGATCTTCCTCAGCGCGGTCGCCATCGTCGACGACCTCGGCGCCGTGGTGGTGATCGCGCTGTTCTACAGCTCCGGCCTCGACCTCACCATGCTGGCGCTCGCCGCCGCGGTGCTGGCCGCCCTCTACGGCCTCAACCGGGCGGGGATCGGGTGGCTCCCGGCCTACGGGCTCCTCGGCGTGGTGCTGTGGGTCCTCGTGCTGCGCTCCGGGATCCACGCGACGATCGCGGGCGTGCTGCTCGCGCTCACGATCCCGATCCGGGTCAGCCCGGGCCGGCCGGAGGACGCGCACTCGCCCCTGCACCGGCTGGAGCACGCCCTCGCCCCCTGGATCACCTACGGGGTGGTCCCGGTCTTCGGCTTCGCCAATGCCGGCGTCGACCTCTCCGGCCTCACCCCCGAGGCCCTGCTCCAGCCGGTGACGCTCGGCATCGCGGCGGGCCTGTTCCTCGGCAAGCAGGCCGGCGTGTTCGCGAGCCTGCGGCTGGCCGTGGCGCTGGGATGGGCCAAGCGCCCGGCCGGGGCCGGCTGGGGGCAGGTCTACGGGGTCGCGGTCCTGTGCGGCATCGGCTTCACCATGAGCCTGTTCATCGGCGGCCTCGCCTTCCCGGACCCGCAGCACGAGACCGCCGTGAAGCTCGGCGTGCTCGCGGGCTCGGCCCTGTCGGGACTCGCCGGCGCGGCGATCCTCCTCGTCGCGAAGCGCCGCGTCGCCCCACACTAGGGGGCGGCGCGCTTCGTCATTGCGAGCGCAGCGAAGCAACCCAGTGCAGCGGAACATCGGGAAGCGTGGCGCCGTCTAGATTGCTTCGCTCCGCTCGCAATGACGGCGGCGCAAGGACGGCACCTCTTCCACGTGCCGGGCTCCGTCCGGCGCGAAAATGCGCTACCCCCCGTGGGCATGCGCTTCTATCTCGGCCTCGCCACCACCTTCCACGACCCGGCCCTCGCCCTGGTCGGGCCCGACGGCACCCTGCTCTTCGCCGAGGCGGCGGAGCGCGCCCTGCAGTACAAGCGCGCGCCGAACTGCGAGCCGGACGCCCCGTCGCAGATGGCCGCGCTGCTGAAGGCGCACGTCCCGCCGGGCTCGGAACTCGTCGTCGCCTCGACCTGGGGCCCGCAATTCACCGACTTCCTGCGCGGCCAGGCCGGTGCCGGGGCCTTCGACCTGATGGCGCTCGCCACCCACACCACGGCGCTCAACCGCTCCTTCGTGCCCGAGCAGGCCGAGCGGGTGTTCATCGCCGACCTCCACGGCGCCCAGGAGCGGGCCGGCCACGGCACCCTGCTGGCCCTGAACCAGGAGGCGCGGATCAGCGGCGCGGCGCCCCGGGCGACGATCGCCGGGCAGCGGCGCTACCCGCACCACCTGTGCCACGCCGCCTACGGCCTCTGGGGCAGCCCCTTCGAGACGGCCACCGCCCTGGTGGTCGACGGCATGGGCGAGACCGGTGCGGCGGCGATCTACCGCCTGGAGGGCGGCCGGATCACGGAGCTGCGCCGCCACCGCGGGCGCGGCTCGCTGGGCTTCCTGTACGGGCTGATCACCGACCTCGCCGGCTTCGATCAGGTGAAGGGCGAGGAGTGGAAGATCATGGGGCTCGCCCCCTACGGCCGGCCCGACCCGGACCTCGCCGCCCTGCTCGGCCGGCTCTGCACGGTCGAGGGTCACCGCCTGCGCTACGCCGACGCGGAGACGATCCGGGCGGTCGCCGCGGAGATCCGCGCCCGCCGCCCCGCCGACGCCCTGGAGAACGGCTGGCCCGACCTCGCCCGCTGCGGCCAGGACCTGTTCGGGACGCTCATGGACGCGCTGGTGGCGGAGGCCCACGCGCTGGCGCCGTCCGAGAACCTCGTGATCGCCGGCGGCTGCGGGCTGAACTCCTCCTACAACGGCCGGGTGCTCGGCCGGTCCGGCTTCACCCGGCTGCACGTCCCCTCGGCCCCGGCGGACGACGGCAACGCGGTCGGCGCGGCGTGGCTCGCCTACGCGGAGGACCATCCGGACTGGGCCGGGCCGCCGCCGGCGCAGCGCCCGCTCTCGCCCTATCTGGGATCGCGGGTCCCGACCGGCGCGATGGAGCGGCTCGCCGAGCAGGAGCCCCGGGCCCGGCGCGTCGGCCACGCGGAGGCGACCCGCGCGGCGGCGCGGATCCTGGCCGAGGGCGGCCTCGTCGGCTGGGTGCAGGGCCGGGCGGAGTTCGGGCCCCGGGCGCTCGGCAACCGGTCGATCCTGGCCGATCCGCGGCCGGAAGGCGCCAAGGACGCGCTCAACGCCAAGGTGAAGTACCGGGAGGCGTTCCGGCCGTTCGCGCCGTCGATCCTGGCGGAGGCCGGGCCGGACTGGTTCGAGGATTACGCCGACAGCCCCTACATGGAGCGGACCCTGGTCTGGCGCGAGGCGGTCCGCGCCCGGGTACCAGCGGTGGTGCACGAAGACGGCACCGGCCGGCTCCAGAGCGTCACGGCGGCGCGCAACCCGGCCTACGCGGCCCTGATCGGCGCCTTCGCGGCGATCACCGGCGTGCCGATCCTGCTCAACACGAGCTTTAACGTGATGGGAAAGCCGATCCTCCACGGCGCGGAGGACGCGATCCTGATGTTCTACACCACCGGCCTCGACGCCCTCGTGGTCGAGGACTGGCTGGTCGTGAAATGAGACGCGCCGCGCCCCCGGGGGACGCGGCGCCGATCCGATAACCGCGGACGCGGTTTACTCGCAGACCTCGACGCGGCGGTAGGTGAACTCGCCGTCGCCGAGCCACTCCTTGCGGCGCTCGTAGTGGCAGATCGGGCCGCGGCGCTCGCGCACCACGATGGTCTCGGGCTCCTCGACCACGACCCGGCGCGGGCGGTACTCCGGCGGCGGCGGCGGCGGGTTCGCGCCGTTGACGAGGGCGCTGCCGACCATGCCGCCGACGACGCCGGCCGCGAGGCCGCCGACGATGGCGCCGGTCTGGTCGCGGGCGGTGGCCGGGGCGACCGCCCCGAGCACCAGGGTGACCGCGAGGGCTGCGGCCCCAGCGCGGATCGTCGTGAAGGAACCGTTCAAGGACACGCGAAACATCTCCCGTTCGTGTTGAGGATGATCCAACACCGGGAGGATTAAGAATCCGCGAAGTGGGCCAATTGAATTGTGTGCCGGATAAGGCGGCCCGCAGTCGCTCCGGCCCGAGGCGAGGCGCTGCCGTCCTCGCGCGCGCAGCGAAGCAACCCAGGGCAGCGCGCTTTGCCCGGATGCAGCCGTGTCCCTGGATTGCTTCGCTGCGCTCGCAAGGACGGAATGGGCACTTCCCGCGCCGGACGCGGCTGCCGCAGATCCCCCTTCAGAGCAGCCCGTCGAGAGATCCCACCACCGTCGTGGGCGCCAGATCCGCGTACTCGTCGGGCAGGCCCCTGCGGTTGACCCAGGCGGTCCGGAACCCGAAGGCCCCCGCCCCCGCCACGTCCCAGCGGTTCGACGAGCAGAACAGCACGTCGCCCTGCCCCACCGCCAGCCGGGTCAGGGCGATCCGGTAGGCGTCGGGATGGGTCTTGAACACCTGCGCGTCGTCCACCGAGAGGACCGCGTCGAGGTGGTCGGCCAGCCCCGCGGAGGCGACCGCCCGGTCGACCATGGCGGCGTTGCCGTTGGTGAGGACGGCGGTGCGGATGCCGCGCTTGCGCAGGGCCGCCAGCACGCCCGGGACCTCCGGGTAGGCCTCGAGGTCCCGGTAGGCGTCGAGGAGCCGCTCGCGCAGGCCGGGATCGACGTTCGGGTGGACCGCCAGGGCGTAGTCGAGGGCCCGCACGGTGAGGTCCCAGAAGGCGGCGTACTGGCCCATCAGCGACAGGGTCCAGCTGTACTCGAGCTGCTTGTTGCGCCAGACCTCGGAGAGGTGGGCGGCGTCCGGACCCACCGCCTCGGCGTAGCGCTGGACCGCGGCGTTCACGTCGAACAGCGTTCCGTAGGCGTCGAACACCGCGGCCTTCACGCCCGCGAGGGGATTCGGTGCGTCGGTCATGGCGGTCCTCACTGGGTGCTCTCGCCCGATCTGGGGCCGGACCCGCGCGGCGGCGAGCCCGGCCGGGTCACTCAGGCCCGGCGCAGGCGCAGGCCGAACAGGTGCAGCAGGCCCGCCAGCAGGCCGCCGTAGACCAGGGCCCCGACGAGCCCCAGCACCGCCAGGACGACGAGGTCGCGCCCGTGCGGCAGGGCCGGCACCAGCGCCTGGACGAACCCCTGCCCGTAGACGGCGACCGCCGCGAGCCCCAGGCAGGCCAGCGCCACCCCCGCGACGGTGAGGCCGAGCGTGCGCCCCGGCGCCGTCCAGTCCCGACGCTTGGCCAGGACGAGCAGCAGCAGCAGGTTCACCCACTGGGCGACCGCGGTGGCGAGCGCGAGGCCGGTGACGCCGTAGGGGCCGGTGAGCCACAGCTTCAGGGCGACGTTGACGCCGATCGCGGTCAGGGAGGCCCAGAGCGGCGTCTTCGTGTCCTGGCGGGCGTAGAAGCTCGCCACGGCGCTGCGCACCAGCACGACGGCCGGCAGCGCGAGGCCGTAGGCCGCCAGCACCGAGGCCGCCCGCGCCGCGTCCTCGGCGCTGAAGGCGCCGCGCTGGAACAGGGCCGCCATGATCAGGCCCGGGATGGTCAGGAACGCCACGGTGAACGGCGCCGAGAGGGCCAGGGAGAAGCCCGCGGCCCGGTTCTGGGCCGCGTGGGCGCCGGCGACGTCGCCGGCCGCGATCCGGCGGCTCATCTCGGGCAGCAGCACGGTGCCGGCCGCGATGGCGATGACCCCGAAGGGCAGCTGGTAGAGCCGGTCGGCGTAGTAGAGCGCCGAGACCGCCCCGGTGGGCAGCCAGCTCGCGATGATCGTGTCGGCGAAGGCCGCGATCTGGAAGCCGGCCGAGCCGATCACCGCGGGCCCGAGCACGACGAAGAAGCGCTTGAGCGCGGGATCGAGGCGCGGCACCGCGAGGTCCGGCATCACGCGGACGCGGCGGCAGCCCCACCACAGCAGCCCGAACTGGAGCACGCCCGAGACCGCGACGCCCCAGGCGGCGGCGTAGGCCGCGTTCGGGAACAGGAAGCTCAACCCCAGGGCCGCCAGCATGGCGAGGTTGAGCAGGACCGGGGCGCCCGCCGCCACGGCGAAGTGCCGGTGGGCGTTCAGGATGCCCGACAGCAGCGTCACCAGCGTCATGAACAGCAGGTACGGGAAGGTGATGCGGGTCAGCGCCACGGCGAGCTGGAAGCGCTCGCCGTCCTCCGCGAAGCCCGGCGCCAGGGCGTGGACCACCCAGGGCATGGCCGGCAGGGCGAGATTGAGCAGCACGAGCTGCACGATCAGCATCAGGGTGAAGACGCGGTCGGCGAAGCGATGGGCTTCCCCGGGCACGCCGGATTCCGCGAGCCCGGCATAGGCCGGCACGAAGGCGGTGTTGAACGCGCCCTCGCCGAAGATCGCGCGGAAATGGTTCGGGAGCCGGAAGGCGACCACGAAGGCGTCCGCCAGCGGCCCGGCGCCCATCACGGCGGCCATGACCACGTCGCGGGCGAAGCCGGTGACGCGGGAGACCAGGGTCCAGCCGCCGACCGACAAGATCGAGCGGATCATGGGTTGGGGCGCTCGCCCACCACCTCCCCCCGCAACGGGGGCGGGCGGGAGCACGGTCGAAGCGTCGCGCGTGTCGATCGAGAGGAAATGGCCGGCCCCATCTGCACCGGGTCAGCCGGCGTCGCGCGCATCAAGAGCCGGTTTCGTGCGCCACCTCAAGGGTGCCGCGGACACAGGATCCGCGGCACCGGCGATACGCCTCAGCGGGTCGCCTCGGCGTACATCTTCTCCACGTGCTCCCAGTTCACCAGGTTCTCGATGAACGCCTTCAGGTAGTCGGGACGGCGGTTGCGGTAGTCGATGTAGTAGGAGTGCTCCCACACGTCGACGCCGAGGATCGGCTTGGCGCCGTGGACCAGCGGGTTCTCGCCGTTCGGGGTCTTCATGATCGCGAGCTTGCCGTCCTTGACGGCGAGCCACGCCCAGCCCGAGCCGAACTGGCCGACGCCCGCCTGGATGAAGTCCGCCTTGAACTTCTCGGCGCCGCCGAGATCCTCGTCGATCTTCTTGGCCAGCGCGCCCGGGATCGCGCCGCCACCGTTCGGCTTCATCCACTGCCAGAAGTGGATGTGGTTGTAGTGCTGGCCGGCGTTGTTGAAGAGCGGCTGATTCGTGTTGTAGGCGGCCTTGACGATCTCCTCGACGCTCTTGCCCTGGAGATCCGTGCCCTCAAGCAGCTTGTTGCCCGTGTCGACGTAGGCCTTGTGGTGCTTGTCGTGGTGGAACTCGAGGGTCTCCTTCGACATGTACGGCCCCAGCGCGTCGTAGGCGTAGGGCAGTTCCGGCAGGGTGAAGGTCATCGCGTCTATCTCCGCTAAGCAGGGGGCGGCCTCGTCCCCGGCGGGGGCTCCCGAGTCGAGAGCCCGCTAGGTAAGTCGGTGGCCGCGGGACGGCAACGCCGTTCCGCCACGGCGGCGCGGGAAGTTCCGCAGATCGCCGGCACGCGGCGGCTCGGCCGGCCCGGAGATAGCCGGCGCAGATCCGGACTATTCCGGTTTCCCCCGCATCTCGGTCCCGAGTTTTGCAATATGACGGCTAGGCCTTACTGTGCGGCACGCCTTGAGCGCCGGCCGTCAGCCGGCCCGTGTCAGAGAGTACCATGATCGCTGCGCTGTTCGCGCTCGCCGCCGCCATGATCATCGGGGGCTGCGCCGCCGTGATCCAGGGCTTCCCGTACGTGCGTCTGGAGAGCGGGCTCGCGATGGTGATCGCGGGATCGGTCGCGGCCTCGTCGGGCGCGGTGCTGCTCGGCCTCGGCGTCGTGGCGCTCGGTTTCCGGCGGGTGGAGCGCGCGCTCGGGCGCGTCCCGGCGGCCGGCGCGCGGCCGGCCCCCGCCGCGGCGCCGGCACTGGCATCGGCACCGGCCCCCGTCGACGAGGGCCGGACTCGGCTGCCGCCGGTCCTGCCGGCGGCGCCCGCCTTCATCGTGCCGTCGGTGGTCGAGCCGTCCTTCGATCCCGAGCGGCCCCGGATCGAGCCGAGCCTGGAGCTCCGGGCCGACGAGGCCCGTGCCCCCTTCTCGGAACCCGGCGCGGTCGAAGCGCCGAAGCCGGTTCCGGCCGAGCCGGCGCACGCGGTCCCGCCCGTCCTCGTCCCGGAGGTGGACCGCCGCCCCGAGCCGGACGCGCCGACCGAGCGCGCGATCGCGCCCGAGGACGACCTGTTCGCCGCCCCCGAGCCGCCGCTGCGGGAAGAGCCCGAGAAGGCAGCCGCGGACGAGGCGCCGGCCCTGCGCCCGAGCCTCGACACGCCCCCCGAGCCGGAGCCGGCCCCACCGGCCGCCCCGCGCACCGTGGTGGGGCGCTACGCCTCCGGCGGCAACACCTACGTGATGTTCGAGGACGGCTCGATCGAGGCGGAGACGCCGCAGGGTCGCTTCACCTTCGCGTCCCTCGACGAGCTGAAGGCCTTCGTGGACGGCGGGGGCGAGTCCGGGACCCGCGGCGCGGCCTGAACCCGCCCCGAGGGCGGCAGCGGCGTCACACCAGCGGGTTGAGGCTGTCGTTGCGCGGCGGGATCGGAGCCCGCATGGTCAGGGAGAAGCCCCCGGGGGCGTAGTCGGTGGTCACCTCGGCCTGGACCTGGGTGATCAGGACGCGCTGCAGCAGGCGCGAGCCGAAGCCCTGGCGGCTCGGCGGCGCGACCGGCGGCCCGCCGGTCTCGCGCCACGAGAACCGCAGGATCCCGGCCGGGCCGCCGGGCTCCAGGGACCATTCCACCGCCACCCGGCCGGTGCGGTTCGACAGGGCCCCGTACTTCGCCGCGTTGGTGGTGAGCTCGTGGATCGCCATGCCGATCGGCACCGCGATCTCGGAGGGCAGGTCGATCGCCGGCCCGTCGAGGCTGATGCGCCCCTCGGCGGCGCCGTCCGGGGCCACCTCCGCGTAGGGCTTCAGCTCGTTGCGCAGCAGATTGGCGATCGACGCCGTCTGCCACGTGTCCTCGGTGAGCACCGAGTGCGTGTGCGCCAGGGATTTGATCCGCCCGACGAAGGCCTCGTAGAAGCTCTCGATGCTGGACGCCGTCCGCGCGGTGGAGCCCACGATGGCCTGGACGGTCGCCAGTGTGTTCTTCACCCGGTGGTGCAGCTCGCGGATCAGCAGGCTCTGGCGCTCCTCCGCGACCCGACGGTCGGTCACGTCCGCGACGACGCCGATCAGGCGGCGCGGCAGGCGGCCGGGGGCGTCGCGCTCGAACCGGCCGGCCATGTCGATGGTGCGCCACACGCCGTCGGACTTCCGGCGGATCCGGCCGCTGATGTGCAGGTCCCCGTCCTCCCGCAGCGCCTTGGAGATCGCCCGCCGGACCGCGGGGCGGTCGTCCGGGTGGAGGATGTCGTTGAGAAACTCGGTCTTGCCGATCGTCCCGTCCTCGGGCGCGTGCCCGAAGATCTCGTACATGTGCTCGTTCTCCCAGATCGCCTGGTCCTCGAGCATGTGCCACTCGAAGATGCCGAGCCGGGCGACCGTGGTGGCGACCCGCAGGCGCTGGTCGCGGGACAGGATCTCGTCCCGGGCCTCGACCCGCGTGGTGATGTCCTGGAGGACGCCGACCATGCCGATCGGCGCGCCGTCGGGGCCCGGCACGGCCTGCCCCCGCACCCGCAGGATCACGGTCCGCCCGGCCACCGTCGTGGCCGTGTCGAACTGGTAGGGCTCGTCGGTCCCGTCGGCCTCGGCGATCAGCGCGCTCAGGCGCGCGAGCTCCGCCGGCGACAGGCCGGTCTTCAGCTCCTCCCACGAGACGGAACGGCCCGGCGGGCGCCCGAGGATGCGGGCGGCGCGGCGCGACAGGGTGAGGAGGCCGGTCGCGCGGTCCCAGCGCCATTCCCCGAGTCCGGCGGCCGCGAGGGCCTCGCGGTTCGCCTCGGAATGGGCCGCCGCGTCCACGTCGACCGTCTCGACCGCCAGGGTCCGGCCCGCGCGCCGGACCCGCACGTCGAGGGGCGTGCCATCCGCCCGGCGCCAGACCTGGAGACCGTCCCGGAGCCCCTCCGGCCCCTCGCCCAGGAGTTCGGCGGCCGCGCGCCCGGGCAGGGTGCCGGGCGGCCAGCCGGCGAGATCGTGCAAGGCCCGGTTGGCGGCGACGATCCCCGCCTCGTCCACCGACAGCACGGCGAGGCCGATCGCGGCCTCGTCGAAGCCGGCGCGCAACGGGTCCTCCGCCGCCGGGTCCTGACCCACCCTCTCATTCACTCGGAAGAATCCTCGAACGCGCCGTGGCGCGCTCCCGCCGGAGATGAGCCCCCTCCCGCCACGATCACGGACCGCGGCGGACCCTGAGGATGGCGCCCGAGCGTGACTGTGGCAAGGCGTTCCGCTCCGCCTGCGGCGACCGGGCACCCGCGCGACCCGACCGCGGGGGCTCTCAGCGGGGGTGGCGGGCGAATTCCAGATAGGTGGGCCGGCGGCCCGCTGCCAGCGCCTTGGCCTCGTAGCGCGTGCCGGGCCAGCCCGGGAACGGCCGCGTCCAGTCCCGCGCGTCCCGCGCCGTCCAGGCGAGGACCGGGCACCGCGCGGCCCGGACGAGCGTCCAGCCGGCATAGTCGTCGATGTCGCTGGCGAAGCGGAACAGGCCGCCGTCCTTCAGGACCCGGCCGATCTCGGCGAGCGACGCGTCGGAGACGAACCGGCGCTTGCGCTGCCGCCGCTTGGGCCAGGGATCGGGATAGAGCAGGTAGACCCGGTCGAGGCAGGCATCCGGCAGGCGCGCCAGCAGGGCGGTCACGTCCTCGTCGCGGATGCGGACGTTGCGCAGCGCACGCGCCTCGATCGCCGCCAGCAGCTTGACCACGCCGTTGACGAAGGGCTCGGCGCCGATGATGCCGACGGCCGGATGCGCGGCCGCCTGGGCGGCGAGGTGCTCGCCGCCGCCGAAGCCGATCTCCAGCCACAGCGCCTCCGGCGGCGCCGGCATGGCGGGGAACAGCGCGCGCGGATCGAGGATCGCGTCGCCCGGCGGCAGGTCGACCCGCAGGCTCGGCAGCAGCTCGGCGAGCCGGCGCTCCTGCTGCCCGCGCAGGCGCTTGCCCTTGCGGCGCCCGAAGAAGGCGCGCTCCGGCTCCTCGACCGGGTGGTCGGAGCGTCCAGGGGCGTCGGTGTCCACCGGCTCAGTCTACCTCGGAGATGGGACGCGTCCCGGGTCACGACCGGAGACGGGGCGCGTCGGTGGGATGCCGTCCGGGACACCGCGCCCGGCACGCCGCGACGCGGCACGATCGGGTGGCGCGGCACCCGCGCGGTCGCCGCAGCGCCGAACGCACCGCGCCGCCAGCGCCCGATCGGGAACGCGGGCCGCGGGGCCGCGGAGCATCCGGGACCGGGCGGCGCTCAAAGCACCGCCCGCACCGCATTCACGTCACCCCGGCGCGCCGCCGATCTCCGGCCCGCGCGTCGGCCCGGGGCCGAGCGGAAGCCGCCCTCAGGCCAGCGCCGACTTCAGCTTGCCGGCGAGGTCGGTGCGCTCCCACGAGAAGCCGCCGTCGGCCTCGGGGGCGCGGCCGAAATGGCCGTAGGCCGAGGTGCGCGCGTAGATCGGCTTGTTCAGGCTGAGCGCCGTGCGGATGCCGCGGGGCGACAGGTCCATGGCGTCCATCAGCACGGCCTCGAGCTTGGCCTCGTCGACCGTGCCGGTGCCGTGCAGGTCCACGTAGATCGAGAGCGGCTTCGACACGCCGATGGCGTAGGCGAGCTGGATCGTGGCGCGGCTGGCGAGGCCCGCGGCCACCACGTTCTTGGCGAGGTAGCGCGCTGCGTAGGCCGCCGAGCGGTCGACCTTCGTCGGGTCCTTGCCGGAGAACGCGCCGCCGCCGTGCGGGGCCGCGCCGCCGTAGGTGTCGACGATGATCTTGCGGCCGGTGAGGCCGGCGTCGCCGTCCGGGCCGCCGATCACGAACTTGCCGGTCGGGTTCACGTGCCAGACCGTGCCCTCGTTGACCCAGCCCTGCGGCAGCGCCTTCAGGATGTAGGGCTCGACGATGGCGCGGACGTCCGCGGAATCGAGGGACTCGTCGAGGTGCTGGGTCGACAGCACGATCTGGGTCACCTCGACCGGGCGGCCGTTCTCGTAGCGGACCGTGACCTGGCTCTTGGCGTCGGGGCCGAGCTTGGCGGCGTCGCCCTGCTTCGCCTTGCGGGCGTCGGCGAGGTCCTTGAGGATCTTGTGGGCGTAGAAGATCGGCGCCGGCATCAGCTCGGGCGTCTCGTCGGCGGCGTAGCCGAACATGATGCCCTGGTCGCCCGCGCCCTCGTCCTTGTTGCCGGCCGCGTCCACGCCCTGGGCGATGTCGGCCGACTGGGCGTGCAGGTGGATCGCGACGTCGTTGTTCTTCCAGTGGAAGCCGGACTGCTCGTAGCCGATGTCCTTCACGGCCTCGCGGGTCAGAGCCTCGAGGTCCTTGAAGGTCACCGAATCGGGTCCGCGCACCTCGCCGGCGATGACGATGCGGTTGGTCGTGGCGAGTGTCTCGACGCCGAGCCGCGCCTCCGGCATCGCCGCGAGGTAGGCGTCGACCACGGTGTCCGAGATCCTGTCGCAGACCTTGTCGGGGTGTCCCTCGGACACGGACTCGCTGGTGAACAGGTAGTTGGAACGCGGCATCGGACGGCCTCGGCTGCAGAGGTACGCCGTCGCGATCGCGGCGTTTGACCCTTCATGGGGCCGGGGTTCTCGCACCCGGCCGGGGGCCGGTCAAGATGGAGGAACGAACGGATCCGCTATACCGGACGAAGCGACCGGAAAAACGATCGCGCGACGCCCCGGGGCCCGCCCCTGCCCTCAGCCGCCGAGCTTGCTCTCGAGGGCCCGGATGGCGTCGGCCACGTCGCGGCGCGCCTCCTCGGAGAAGTTCTCGGTGATGTGGCGGCCGACGACTTCCGCCAGCCCCTTCAGCCCGGCTTCCGACAGAGTCGACTGCTCGCGCTCGCTGAAGCCCGGCGCGATGAAGTCATCGTTCCGGGGCATCCCTTTGAAGAAGTAATCCATCGGCACGCCGGTCATGCGCGAGAAGATGTCGAGATGGACGGCGCTGATCCGGTTGGTTCCCTTCTCGTACTTCTGGAGCTGAGCTGCAGACATACCGAAGCTCTGCGCGACGCGGCGCTGTGTGAGCGATGCCTTGCGGCGCTGCTCGGCGATGCGTTGCCCGACATAGACGTCGCGCTGATCGGTCTTCTGGCCCGCCATGAAGTGCTCGTCCACCCCCTGCCATGAATCCTGGCGGCAAAGCTTAGCGCGCCCCTCGGTACTTGTCACCGGCAGGCGTTCGACGTGGTGGACGATTTGCTCACGGCTCTGCGGCCGGGAGATCTGCAAGAATAGACAACTTGGTGTCCCCGGCAGGGCTCGAACCTGCGACCCCAGGTTTCATACCACTTCGGCTTTCGCCGCCGCGCCCCGAAGGTCCGCGTTCGTGGCCTGGACTATCCCTTCACCGTGGGCTGGACTGCATCCAACCGGTAGGTGCCGCCCGTCTAGTCTCTACACCTTCCCGCAGAACGCCGGGGCGCCGCGCGGGCTTGGCTCGGGATCGGCAGAGCATCGGACGGCGGCGCGTCGATGCCGGAAGCTTTCCCCGACTTTGAGCGGATCCGTCGCGCGGTTTCCCGGCGCGACGCCCAATTGAACCTTCTAGGAAACCTGTGCTCTGTCCAGCTGAGCTACGGAGACGACCGGCGCTCCATAGCATTCTCGCCGGCCGAGGCCAACCGCGACCGGTGGGGCGGCGCGGTGCCGGAGCCCGCGATCGCGGGGGGAACCGATGCGCGGGGGCGCGGCGGTCGTGCGGGGACGCCCGCTGGCGACCTCGATGGCGACCTTGATGGCGGCGGCGCTCGCCGCGGCGGTGCCCTGTCCGGCACGCGTCGCGTCGCGCGCCGGGCCGTCGGCGTGCGCGACCGGGCCGGCGCGCGACGAGGTGGTGGCGGAAATCGGGCCCCGCGGGGAGATCCGTATGGTCTCGGGCCTCCGCGCGGTGCTAGACTCGCTGCGCTGGCCGGACACGCCGGAGGCCGCGTCCGCCGCGCGGGCCTGGCTCGAGGCCCGGCGGGGCGCCCGGGTCACGGTGGTTCCCCGCGGGCAGCCCGACCGGTGGGACCGCGCGCGGGCCGACCTCCTGGTCGCGGAGGGCGACATCGCGGAGAGCGCGCATCTGGCGGGCGCGGATCTGGCGGGCGGCCTCATCGGGGCCGGGCTGGCATACGCGGACGCGAACGAGGCCGATTCGCTCTGCCGGCCCGGCCTGCGCCTCGTGGAGGCGGCCGCCCGCGCGCGCGGGCTCGGTCTCTGGGGCGTCGCGCTCCCGGCGGCGCAGGACGGTCCGGCGCTCCGGGCGAAGGCCGGACATTTCGTCGTCGCGGAGGGCCGAATCCGCCATGTCGGCGAGCGCGGCGCGCGCACCTATCTCGATTTCGCGGCCCGCGGCACGGACGGCCTCACGGTGACAGTATCGAAACGCACTTGGCGAATGGTGCGCGCCCGTGGTTTGAGTGCGGCCTCGCTCGAGGGCCGGCGCGTGCGTGTGCGCGGCCTCCTGGAGGTCCGGCGCGGCCCGACCCTGGAGGTCGCCCTCGACGGGCTCGAGACGCTCGAGGAGACGGACCGGCCGGAGGCCGATCCGGAGGGGGAACGAGGATTGCGGCGCTGATCGCGATGGGCGGGATCACGGGGCACATCGGCGCGGGGCGGACCCGCGCGGCGGGGCGGCGCACCCTCGGCGCGGCGGCGTTGGGCGGCCTCGCCCTGCTGCTCGGCGCCTGCGTGGCCGACCAGACCGAGGCGACCGTGCGGCCGGCCGTGGTGCGGGTTCCCGCGGAGGCGCCGCGCACCACCGGCCGCGAGCGCGCCGCCGATGCCGACCACCTCAAGCTCGTGGCCTCCTTCGGGGGCGAGGCCCGGGCCCCCAACGTCACGCGGATGCTGACCGAGGTGACCGACCGCCTCGTGAAGGCCAGCGACCGGCCCGACCAGGCCTACACGGTGACGCTCCTCGACTCGCCGGTGGTCAACGCCTTCGCGCTGCCGAACGGGCGGCTCTACGTCACCCGCGGCCTCGTCGCCCTGGCGAGCGACACCTCCGAGGTGGCCGCCGTGCTGGCGCACGAGATGGCCCACGTGACCCTCAACCACGCCACGGCCCGCAGCGAGCTCGAGCTGCGCTCGGCGCTCGTCAGCCGCGTCGTGGCCGACGTGCTGAACGACCCCGATACCGGCGCGCAGTTGCAGAGCCAGTCGCGCTTCGCCCTCGCCCGGTTCTCCCGCGAGCAGGAGCTGGAGGCGGACGCCACCGGCGTGCGCACCCTGGCCAAGGCCGGCTACGACCCGTTCGCGGCCGGGCGCTTCCTCGCCGCGCTCAACCGCTCCACGGGGCTGAAGGCCGGCAGCGCCGCCGCGCCCGACATGCTGGCGACCCATCCGGGCACGGCCGAGCGCATCACCCAGGTGACCCGCGCGGCCCGCCGCATCGGCGCGCCGGGCATCGGCACCGACGACCGCGCCGCCTACCTCGCGGCGGTGGACGGGCTCGCCTACGGCGACAACCCGCGCGACGGCGCGGTGCGCGGGCACCGCTTCATCCATCCCGGCCTCGGCATCGCCTTCGAGGTGCCGGAGGGCTTCACCCTGGAGAACACCCGCTCGGCAGTGCTCGGGACCACCCCGGACGGCGCCCGGCGCCTGCTGTTCGACCAGATCGAGGCCAAGGACGGCCAGCCCCTCGAGGCGGTGCTCAAGGCGAGCTGGAACGACGCCCTCGACCCGGCCGGCTTCGAGACCCGGGACGTCGCGGGCCACCCTGCGGCCTTCGCGCTGTCGCGGGGGAAGGAGTGGACCTTCCGCCTCGCGGCCATCCGGATCGGCGACTCGACCTACCGGATGATCATGGCCGCCAAGGGCGCCACCGATCCCGACCCGGCCTTCCGCCGCTGGACCGCGACCCTCGTCGCCGTGTCGCCCGACGAGGCGGTCCTGCGCCCCCTGCGGCTGCAGGTGGTCCAGGCGACCTCGACCAGCGCCGAGGACCTCGCCCGCCGCATGGCGGTGCCCGACCGGGCGCTCGACCGGTTCCTCGTCCTCAACGGGCTGGAGCGGGGCGCCGCGCTGGTGCCGGGACGCGGCTACAAGATCGTCGCGGAATAGCCGCCCTGCGCGGCCGCGCCTTGTGCGGGCGCGGGGCCCGGACATCCTGCCCGGGTCGTTCAGGGAGAGCGCCGTGATTCGATTCTTCTACAATCTCAGCCCCAACCCCATGAAGGTCGCCCTCTGCCTCGAGGAGATGGGGCTGCCCTACGAGCCGGTGCCGGTCGACACCCGCAGGGGCGAGCAGTTCGATCCGGCCTACACGGCCGTCAATCCGAACGGGAAGGTGCCGGCGATCGTCGACGGCGACGTCACCGTGTTCGATTCGAACGCGATCCTGATGTACCTGGCGGGCAAGACCGGCCGGTTCCTGCCGGAGGGCGAGCCGGTCCGCGGCGAGATGCTGTCCTGGCTGATGTTCGTGGCGACCGGTATCGGGCCGTTCTCCGGCCAGTGCGTGCATTTCCGCCACTTCGCGCAGGACGGGGGCGCCTACGCCACCGAGCGCTACGCCTTCGAGGCGCGCCGGCACTGGGGCATCCTGGACCAGCGCCTCGCCGACCGCCCCTACGTGCTGGGCGACACCTACACGATCGTCGACATGGCGGTCTGGGGCTGGGCCCGGATGGTGCCCTTCGTCCTCGGCGAGGGCGCCTTCGGGGACCTGCCCAACGTCAAGCGCCACCTCGACGCGCTCAATGCGCGGCCGGCCGCCCAGGCCGCCGAGGCGCTGAAGGGCCGCCACGCCTTCAAGGCAGAGATGGACGCCGAGGCGCGGGGCTTCATGTTCCGCGCCGTGAAGGGCGCCGCCTGACGCCCCGCCGGACCGGTCCCGCGCCTCAGGGCGCGGGGGCGGTCACCGTGAGCATCGGCAGGGTGACGGAGAGCGTTCCGGCCGGCACGCGCGCGGTGCCGAGCGTGAGGCAGGCGCCGAGTCCGAGACAGAGAGCGAGACCGAGCATCGAGGTCTCGAAGCCGCGATAAACCCATTCCATGACGGTCCCCTTTCGCGAGGCAACCGCAGGATGCGCGCATCGCGTTAAGGGATCGGTGCGCCAGCGCGCACGATCTCACAGTCCGGAGGCGACGAGGGCCGCGCCCGCCGCGATCAGCGCGACGCCGGCCCAGGCGGCGAGGCTGAGGGTCTCGCCGAGCAGGGTGGCGCCAAGGATCGCCACCAGCACGACGCTGAGCTTGTCGATCGGCGCGACCCGGGCAGCGTCGCCCAGCGACAGCGCGCGGAAGTAGCAGAGCCACGACGCCCCGGTGGCGAGCCCCGACAGGACGAGGAAGACGAGGCTCCGACCGGAGATCTGCGCGAGGCCGCCGGCCTGCCCGGAGGCGACCACGATCGCGCCGGCGAAGACCAGGATCACCGCGGTGCGCACGAAGGTCGCGACGTCCGACGGCACGCCCGCGACCCCGACCTTGGCGAGGATCGCGGTCAGCGCCGCGAAGCCGGCCGCGGCGAGCGCCCAGAAGCGCCAGGATTCCAGCAGGGGGCTCACGGAAATTTCCACGCCGTCCCTATTCGCAGGGCCCGGACGCATCCTCGTCCTTGCGAGCGCAGCGAAGCAACCCAGGCAGCGCCACGCTCGACGATGTCGCGCCGCCCTGGGTCGCTTCGCTGCGCTCGCGCTGACGACGCGGCCCAGCGTGACACGCGCGCGACTCCTTGCCGAACCGTCAATGTTTCCCGTGAAACATCCGCTGTTCACAGGAGCTTGTCGACGGTGATCGGCAGGTCGCGCACCCGCCTGCCGGTGGCGTGGAAGACCGCGTTGGCGATGGCGGCCGCGGTGCCGACGATGCCGATCTCGCCGAGCCCCTTCACGCCCAGCGGGTTCGCCTTGTCCTCCTCCTCCACGAAGATCACGTCGATGTCGTAGATGTCGGCGTGGACCGGCACGTGGTACTCGCCGAGATTGTGGTTCATGAACCGGCCGATGCGGTGGTCGAGCATCGACTCCTCCTCGAGCGCCGAGCCGGTCCCCATCACCACGCCGCCGAGGATCTGGCTGCGCGCCGTCTTCGGGTTCAGCACCTTGCCGGCCGCGATCGCCGAGACGATGCGGGTGACCCGGACCTGACCCAGCTCCTCGTCGACCTTCACCTCGGCGAAGATCGCCGAGTGGGTGTAGGCCTCGTATTTCTGGTTGAAGTCCTTGTCGGGCCCGGCCTCCTCGACGGCCTCGACCTTGTCGACGCCCGCCGCCTGGAGCACCTCGACGAGCGACACGCTGCGACCCGGATCGCCCGCGACCGCGATGCGGCCGTCCGCGAACACGGCGCGATCGAAGTCGACGTTGGCCAGCGGCGAGTTCTCCATGGCGCGGGCGAGCTTGAACACCTGCGCGCCGACGTTGCGGCAGGCCTTCATCACGGCGGTACCCGAGGAGGCGGCCGTCCACGAGCCGCCGGCGACCGGGGCCTCCGGCAGGCGGGTGTCGCCGAGCTTGGTGGTGACCGCGTCCATCGGCAGGCCCAGCGTGTCGGCCGCGATCTGCGTCAGGATCGTGTAGGTGCCGGTGCCGATGTCGCCGGTGGAGTTGCCGACCGTCAGGCGGCCGTCCGGCGTCAGGGTCGCGATGGCGCTCGACTGCATCATCATCGATTCCCAGATGCCGGTGGCCACGCCCCAGCCGACCAGCTCCCGGCCCTCGCGCATGGAGCGGGGCTCAGGGCTGCGCTTCGCCCAGCCGAACCGCTCGGCCCCCTGCCGGAAGCAGCTCTTCAGCTCCTTCGAGCCGAAGGGCTTGCCCTCGGCGGTGGCGTCGGACTCGGCGTAGTTCTTCAGCCGCAGCTCGATCGGGTCGAGCCCGGTCGCGTAGGCGAGTTCGTCCATCGCGGTCTCGATGGCGAAGACGCCGGTCACCGCGCCGGGCGCGCGCATGTCGCCGGGCGTCGGCGTGTCGAGCTTCACCAAGCGGTAGCCGAGGGCGACGTTGTCGCACCGGTAAAGGACGCCCGACCAGTTGACGACGACCTCCTGGTAATCCTCGTACTGCGAGGTGCCCTGGACGGCGTCGTGGCGCAGGGCCGTCAGCCTCCCGTCTGGCTCGGCGCCGAGCGCGATCGTCTGCAGCGCCTCCGACCGGTAGGTGAAGCTCCACAGCTGGTCGCGGGTCAGGGTCACGCGCACGGAGCGCTTCAGCTCCTGGGCGGCCAGCATCGCCAGGAACAGCTGGTACTGCGGGCGCAGGCCCGAGCCGAAGCCGCCGCCGAGATAGGGGTTGAGCACCCGGACCTGATCGGGCTTCAGGCCGAAGACGTTGGTGAGATACTGGTGGCTGTTCGAGACGCCCTGGATCTTGTCGTAGACCGTGTAGGTGCCGTCCTGCTCGACCACCACCGTGGAGGCGTGCGGCTCCATCGGGTTGTGGTGCTCGTCGGCGAGGCTGTAGGCACCCTGGACGCGGACCGGCGCGCTGCCGAAGGCCTTGTCGGCGTCGCCCCAGGGCTCCGGCGGCGGCTTGATGCCCGTGCGCTTGTAGGGCGGGTCGTAGGCGGTGCCGCGCAGGGCTTCCAGGTCGGTCCCGGGCTCCTCCATCGCGTAGCTCACGCGGACGAGGGACGCGGCGTAGCGCGCGGTCTCGAAATCCTCCGCCACCACCAGGGCGACCGGCTGGCCGCTGAACACGATCAGGTCGTCGTAGAGGGCGCGGAACGGCGAGCCGGGGGGCGCCACCTGGTCCTGGAAGTTCTTGTCCCGCCACGCGGTGCGCGGCCGGTTCTCGTGGGTGAGGACCTTGAGGACGCCCGGTACCGCCTCGGCCTCGGCGGCGTCGATGGCGGTGATCCGGCCCTTGGCGATCGAGCTCGACACGACCACGCCGTAGGCGAGGTCGGGCGCGGCGAACTCGCCCGCGTACTTGGCGAGCCCGGTGACCTTGGCGGGCCCGTCGATGCGGCTGCGCGGGCTGCCGACGAAGGTGTCGCGGCCGGTGGAGCTGAAGGTCTGGGTCATGGCAGAACCTACTGGATGCGCTTGTCGCTGAGCGACTGGGGCGTGCCGGCGGCGGCCTGCTCGAGGCCGCGCACGATGGCGCGCCGGGCGAGATCGATCTTGAAGCCGTTCTCCGACTGGGGCTTGGCCTCCGCGACGATCAGGTCGGCCGCCGCCTGGAAGCTCTCGCGGGTCGCGGGCCGGCCCTCCAGCAGGGCCTCGGCCGCGCGGTTGCGCCAGGGCTTGTGGGCGACGCCGCCGAGCGCCAGCCGCGCGGTCTTCACCGTGTCCCCGTCGAGCTCCAGGGCCGCCGCCACCGAGACCAGCGCGAAGGCGTAGGACAGGCGGTCGCGCAGCTTCAGGTAGGTGTAGTGCTGCGGGAAGCGGCTCTCCGGCAGGTCGACCGACACGATGATCTCGCCCGGGGCGAGGTTCGTGTCCCGCTCGGGCGAGTCCCCCGGCAGGCGGTGGAACTCGGAGAACGGGATCGACCGGTCGCCCTGCGGCCCGCTCACCCGCACGGTCGCCTCCAGGGCGGCCAGCGCGATGCACATGTCGGAGGGGTGGGTGGCGATGCAGTGCGCGCTCGTCCCGAAGATCGCGTGGATGCGGTTCATCCCGCCGATCGCCGGGCAGCCGGAGCCGGGCGCGCGCTTGTTGCAGGGCGTGGCCACGTCGTAGAAATAGTAGCAGCGGGTCCGCTGGAGCAGGTTGCCGCCCGTGGAGGCGGCGTTGCGCAGCTGCGCCGAGGCGCCGGCCAGGATGGCGTTGCGCAGGAGCGGGTACCGGGCCGCGACCCGATCGTCGTAGGCCGCCTTGGCGTTGGTCACGAGCGCCCCGATCCGCAGGCCGTCCCCGCTGTCCTCGATCCGGTCGAGGGGCAGGCGGGTGATGTCGATCAGCCGGCCCGGCTTCTCGACCTCGTACTTCATCAGGTCGATCAGGTTGGTGCCGCCGGCGATGAAGCGGGCCCCGGCCCCGAAGGCCTGCACCGCCTCCGCCACCGTGCCGGCGCGGACGTAGTCGAAGCGGTTCATCGGGCGCCTCCCTGCATGACGTCCTCGATGGCGTCGACGATGTTGGTGTAGGCGCCGCAGCGGCAGATATTGCCGCTCATCGCCTCGCGGATCTCGTCCCGGGTGTGGGCGTGGCCCTCGTTCATCAGGCCGACCGACGAGCAGAGCTGGCCCGGCGTGCAGTAGCCGCACTGGAAGGCGTCGTGCTCGATGAATGCCTCCTGGATCGGGTGGAGGGCGTTGCTGCCCGCCCGGTCGCCGAGGGCGGCCAGCCCCTCGACCGTGGTGATCTCGGCCCCGTCCTTCATCACCGCCAGGGTCAGGCAGGAATTCACCCGGGTGCCGTTCACCAGCACCGTGCAGGCCCCGCACTGGCCGTGGTCGCAGCCCTTCTTGGTGCCGGTGAGGTCGAGCCGCTCGCGCAGGAGGTCGAGGAGCGTGGTCCACGGCGCGACCTGCAGTTCGCGCCGCTGCCCGTTGATCGTCAGCGTGATGCCGATCGGCGTGTCCGCCGACACCGGCGGCTGGGTCTCGAGGCGCATGATGTCGTCCACGGTCTGGGCCGGCCGGGGCCGGGCGGGAGCGGATCGGTCCGGGGCAGCGACCGGCAGCGACGCGCGGGCCGCGGCCTGGGCTTCCGGTCGATAACCATTCCAATCTGCGCCTGTTCCGGAGCGCGCCGTCTCAACCCGTGAGCGAGGGTGGCGCGCCTGCGGCGCGCATATCGGCCGCCGCACCGTCCGACATTGCCGGCCCCACCCCGCCTCGGCTAACCCTCCTTCCCGCAGAGTCCACGCCGCACCCCGGAGCCACCGATGGCCGCGCTCGACGCGATCCTCAACGACATCGACACGGACCTGGAGAACGCCCTGGAGCGGCTGTTCGCCTTCCTGCGGATCCCGTCGATCTCCACCGATCCCGCCTATGCCGGGCATTGCCGCGAGGCCGCCGCCTGGCTCGCCCAGGACCTGACCGCGCTGGGCTTCGAGACCTCGGTGGAGGAGACCTCGCTCCACCCGGTGGTCCTGGCCCACCGGCCGAAGCCGGGCGCGCCGCACGTCCTGTTCTACGGCCATTACGACGTGCAGCCGGTCGATCCCCTCGACCTGTGGAAGACGCCGCCCTTCGAGCCGCACATCGCTGACGACGGCCAGGGCGGCAAGACGATCGTCGGGCGCGGCGCCTCCGACGACAAGGGTCAGGTGATGACCTTCGTGGAGGCATGCCGGGCCTATATCGCCATGCACGGCGAGTTGCCTTGCGGTGTCACGATCCTGATCGAGGGCGCCGAGGAGAGCGGCTCGCAGGGGCTGCCCGAATGGGTCGCGGCCAACCGCGAGAGACTCGGCTGCGACGTGGTGCTGGTCTGCGACACCGGCATGTGGGACCGGAAGACCCCGGCCATCACGTCGTCGCTGCGCGGGCTCGCCTATTTCGAGGTGAAGGTCACCTGCGCCGACCGCGACCTGCATTCCGGCTTCTTCGGCGGCGCGGCGCGCAACCCGATCCACGTTCTGTCGAAGATCATCGCCGACCTGCACGACGCGGACGGGCGCGTGACGATCCCGGGCTTCTACGAGGGCGTGCACGAGCGCCCGCCGGAGGTGCTGGAGCAGTGGCGCGGCCTCGGCCTGACGCCGGAGACGCTGCTCGGGCCGATCGGCCTCAAGGAGCCCGCGGGCGAGCGCGGGCGGATGCCGATCGAGCTGGTGCAGTCCCGCCCCTCCTGCGACGCCAACGGCATCATCGGCGGCTATACGGGCGAGGGCACCAAGACGGTGATCGCCTCCACCGCCTCCGCCAAGGTCTCGTTCCGCCTCGTGGACGACCAGGACCCGAAGCGGCTCGCCGAGAGCTTCGAGGCCTTCGTGCGCGCGCGGGTGCCGGCCGACTGCCAGGTCGAGGTCATCACCTACAAGGGCTCGCGGGCGATCAGCCTGCCCTTCGACATGCCGCAGCTCGGCGCCGCCAAGGCGGCGCTGCAGGACGAGTGGGGCGTGCCGGCGGTGACCGTGGGCGCGGGCGGCTCGATCCCGATCGTCGGCGACTTCAAGCGGATCCTGGGGCGCGACACCCTGCTGATCGGCTTCGGCCTCGACGACGACCGAATCCACTCGCCGAACGAGAAGTACGACCTGACGAGCTTCCACAAGGGCACGCGCTCCTGGGCGCGGATCCTCGCGGCCCTCGGCCAGGGCTGATCCCGGAAGGCCGATCTCAGCGGGCGGGCGCCGCCCGCATCTTCCCGTCGACCCAGGCCCAGAGCGCCCGGACCTCCTCGGCGGCCTGGCTGCCGGGGGCGAATTCCGTGACGCCGAGCCCGGTCGCCAGAGCGTCCTGGTGGTCGACCCGGTGGATGATCCCGGGCTCGGCCAGGACGCCCAGGGCGCGCAGCTGCGCCGCGTAGGCGCTGGTGCGCGGCGAGGGCGGCGGCGGGCACTGGTTCAGCACCAGGGCCAGCCGCTCCCGCAGGCCGAGTCCGACCAGCGCCTGGAGCGTCGGCCGGGCGGCCACGATGTCGAGCCGGGAGGGGCGGACCGGCATCAGGACGAAATCGGCGTCCTTCAGGGCCGGGGCGAGGCCGGACGCGCTGCCGGCGGTGTCGAGGACGGCGAGGGTCGTGCCCTGCTCGGCGAGGATGCCGAGGATCTCCGAGAGCTGGCCCATCTCCCAGGGCTGGACCCGGTCGACCGCGACGGCGTCGCGCGCGCGGTCGCTCCTGCCGTCGGCCTTGCGCAGGGCCCCCCAGCCGGCCAGCGAGCTCTGCGGGTCGAGATCGAGGGCGGTCACCTGCTCGCCCGCTTCCGCGGCGGCGACCGCCAGGGAGGCCGCCAGGGTGGTCTTGCCCGTCCCGCCCTTCTGCACCGCCAGGGCGAGGACCCGCAGCGGCCCGGCGGCGGGCCGGGGCGCGGTCTCCGGCGCCGGTTCGGATCCTTCGGGATCCATGCGTGTCCCACCTCTCCACATCTGCCAGCCGGGCCGCGGCCCGGGCGGCGCCGAATCGAACGCCCGGCACGACCGTGCTTAGCGTGACGGCGTGGGCCGGAGCCAGCGTCGCGCCCCGGCACCTGTGGACCGCCCCGGGGCGCTTTCGATCACCGGGCCCGCGGACCGGTCCCGGAATTCCGCCGCGAGGCCGCCGCGATACCGCATCGCGGGATCGCGCGCCGGGCCCGCGCGTTGGGCCGGCATCCCCACAGGTTGAGCGGCGCGCCAAGACCCTCGCCCCGACAAGCTCCGCGACAGGATCCCCATGCGCCTCGACCGCCGCCGCCTGCTCGGAACCGGTCTCCTGGCCCTTGCCGCCCCCGCGGCGCGCGCCGCGACGCCGTCGCCCCCGACGAGCCGGCCCGTGGGGACGCTGGAGCTCGCCATCGCGGCGGACGCGCCCTCGACCCCCACGGGGCTCGCCATCGCCCGGGGCGGCCGGATCTTCGTGATGATGCCGCGCTTCACCGGCGCGGAGCCGATCACCCTCGGCGAGGTGCTGCCCGACGGGTCGGTGAAGCCCTACCCGGACGCGGCGACCAACCGCCCGGATCCGGGGGCGCCGCAGGCGTCGCTGTTCCACGTCCCCAACGGCGTCTTCGACCGCGACGACACCCTCTGGATCCTCGATGCCGGCCTGCCCGCGGGCAAGGGGCGGCCGGTGCCGGGCGGCGCGAAGATCCTGGCGATCGATATCGGCCGGAACAGCGTCCGCCGGACGATCCCCCTCGACGCGGGCATCGGCCCGGATTCCTCCCTGAACGACCTGCGGGTCGACGTGCGCGACGGGCGGGCTCTGGCCTACGTCACCGACCAGGGCCAGTCCGGCGCGGGCGCGATCCTGGCGGTCGACCTCGACAGCGGGCGGGTGGTGCGGCGCCTCGCGGACCACGTCAGCACGCGGTCCGAGGAGGGCCTGGTCAAGTTCGTGGAGCGCCGCCCCGTGATGGAGCGGAAGGGCGACGCGCCCGAGAAGAGCCCGAAGGGCGGCGCCAACGGCATCGCGATCAGCCCGGACGGCCGCCGCCTCTACTACGCGCCGCTGATGAGCCGGCGGCTCTACGCGGTCGAGACCGCGGCCCTGCGCGATCCGGGCGTCGCGGACGCGGCCGTGGCCGCCGCCGTCGAGGATCTCGGCGAGAAGGGCATGACCGGGGGACTGACCACCGATTCCCAGGACCGGGTCTATCTCAGCCTGCAGGAGCACAACGCGGTCGGCCGGCGCCTGCCGGACGGCACCGTCGAGGTGCTGGCCGCCGACGACCGGCTGGTCTGGGCCGACACGTTCTGGATCACCCCGGACCGGTGGCTCTATATCTCGGCGGCCCAGGTCAACCGGCGGCCGGAATTCAACCGCGGGCGGGACCTGCAGCAGCCGCCCTACGCGATCCTGCGCATGCGCATCGACGCCGACCCAGTCCTGTAGCGGATCATGACGGACCTCTCGCACGACCCGGACTTCTTCGCCCTGCTCACCGGCAGCTACGCGCGGCGCCTCGGCGAGCCTCTGGTGCCGGCGGATGCGGACGCGGACTGGCTCTACGCGGCGGCCCCGTTCGCGGTGCTCGCCCATGACGGGGGCGCGGATCCGCGCTTCGTCTACGCCAACCGGACCGCGCAGGCCTGCTTCGGCTACGCGTGGGACGAGCTCGTCGGCCTGCCCTCGCGGCTCTCGGCCGAGGCTCCCGAGCGGGCCGAGCGGCAGCGGCTCCTCGACGCGGTCACCCGGGACGGCTTCAGCCGCGGCTATCGCGGCCTGCGGATCGCCAAGGACGGCCGGCGCTTCTGGATCGACGAGGCGGTGGTCTGGCAGCTCGACCGCGACGGCGCGACGGTGGGGCAGGCCGCGACCTTCGCCCAGTGGCGCGACGCGTGAGGGCCGGGCCGCGCCGATGCGCGCGGCCGCCGCCCGGTCAGCCGTCCTCCTCGATGCTGACCTGGGCGATCTGCACGGCGCCGCCGTTCCAGTGGGCCGCCACGACGTGGCCCAGCGCGACCGCGAGGACGCAGAGCACCACCGAGGCGAACACGTTGACCATGGCCCGGACCACCGCGCCGTTCCGCATGAGGTCGAGGGTTTGGAGGCTGAACGACGAGAAGGTCGTGTAGCCGCCGCACAGCCCGATCATCACGAACAGGCGGACGTTCTCGGAGACCGGGAAGCGGCCATGCGCCAGGGTCAGCGTGCCGAACAGGCCGATGATGAACGAGCCCGTCACGTTGATGAGGATCGTGCCCCAGGGCAGATCGCGGCTGATGGGCAGCGCCAGCACCGAGACGATGTAGCGGGCCAGGGTGCCAAGGGCACCGCCGATCATGACCAGAATGCAGGTGGTGAAGGACATGCGCGCTCCAGTTCGTCGGGCGGGCATGGGAAACCCGCCGTGGCGGCGGGTGCTTGCAAGACGCACTCCCACCGCCGGTTTCGCGGTAGGAGTCATCAGCCCTGACGGGCAGTTTCGGGGAACTCCATCCCCATCGGGACGGGGCATAGCGCCTGCCCGGGCCGAGCGCAACGGCCGTCCGGGCCCGCCCCTCGAGACCGTCCCTCGAGACCGCCTCTCAGGCCCGCCCTTCCTGCACGGCGTGGCAGGCGACACCGTCGCGGAGCGCCGGTACCTCGGTGCGGCAGCGGTCGTTCGCCAGCGGGCAGCGCGGGTGGAAGGTGCAGCCCGGCGGCGGGTCGATCGGGTTCGGGATCTCGCCGGAGACTGGCACCCGGGCGCGGCCGACATGGGCGAGGTCGGGCACCGCGTCGAGGAGCATCCGCGTGTAGGGATGGCGCGGCGCGGCGAACAGGTCCCTGGCGGAGGCGACCTCGACGAGGCGGCCGAGATACATCACCCCCACCCGGGTCGCCATGTGGCGGACCACGGCGAGGTTGTGGGAGATGAACAGGTAGGTGAGCCCCAGCCTGTCCTGCAGGTCGCGCATCAGGTTGAGGATCTGCGCCTGCACCGAGACGTCGAGCGCCGAGGTCGGCTCGTCGCCCACGAGGAACTCGGCCTGGCTCGCCAGCGCCCGGGCGATCGCCACGCGCTGGCGCTGGCCGCCGGAGAATTCGTGCGGGTATTTCCGCGCGTCGTCCGGGTGGAGCCCGACGAGGCCGAGCAGCTCGCTGACCCGGGCGCGGATCGCTCCCTCGCCGTGGATCAGGTTGAAGGCCCGGATCGGCTCGGCGATGATCTTTCCGACCCGCCAGCGCGGGTTCATGGACGCGTAGGGGTCTTGGAAGATCATCTGGATGCGCGCCCGCAGGCGCCGTCGGGCGGCGGCCTGGCGCGGGTCGGTCATCGAGACGCCGGTGATCGTCACCTCGCCGGCGGAGGGCGGCAGCAGGCCGACCACCATGCGGGCCACCGTCGACTTGCCGGAGCCGGACTCGCCGACGATCGCGAAGGTCTCGCCCTTCTCGATCGCGAAGCCGACCCGGTCGACCGCCGTGAGGAACTTGCGCGGCTCGCGCTCGATCACCCGGTTGAGCCAGGGCTTCGAGACGTCGAACCGGCGGCGCAGGTCGGTGACTTCGACGTAGGCGCTCACGCTGCGCGCTCCGCTGCATCGTACAGGTGACAGGCCACCCGGCTCGCGTCGACCGGGATCGGCTCGGGCCGCTCGACCCGGCAGCGGGCGAAGACCTTCGGGCAGCGCGGGTTGAAGGCGCAGCCCTTCGGGATGGCGGTGAGCCGCGGCATCGAGCCCGGGATCTGGCTCAGCCGGTCGGCCTCCTGCGACAGGGTCGGGATCGCCCCCATCAGGCCGACCGCGTAGGGGTGGTGCGGCTTGGCGATCACCGAGGCGACCGGGCCGATCTCGGCCACCCGCCCGGCATACATCACCGCCACCCGGTCGGCGGCCTCGGCGATGACGCCCATATCGTGGGTGACCAGCATCACCGCGGTGCCGTGCTCGCGGCACAGGCGCTTCAGCAGCGTGATGATCTGGGCCTGGACCGAGACGTCGAGCGCCGTGGTCGGCTCGTCGGCGATGATCAGCTCCGGCTCGGCCGCGAGCGCGAGCGCGATCACCACCCGCTGGCGCATGCCGCCGGAGAACTCGTGCGGGTAGCCGTCGATCCGCCGCTCGGGCGCCGGGATGCCGACCTCGGCCAGCAGGTCGATGGCGCGGGTCCGGGCCGCCTTGGCGGACAGGTCGGTGTGGGTGCGCAGCGTCTCGACGATCTGGTCGCCGACCCGGAACAGCGGGTCGAGGGAGGTCAGCGGATCCTGGAAGATCATGCCGATGCGCTTGCCGCGCACCCGCCGCATCGCCTCGGGGGAGAGGTTGTCGATGCGCTCGCCCCGCAGGCGGATCTCGCCGCCGGCGATCCGGCCGGGGCGGTCGATCAGCCCGATCACCGCCGAGCCGGTCACCGACTTGCCGGCCCCGGACTCGCCGACCACGCCCAGGATCTCGCCGCGGCCGATGTCGAACGAGACCCGGTCGATGGCGGTGAGCGGCCCGCGGCGGGTGTCGAAGGCGACCGTGAGGTCGCGCACGGAGAGGATGGTGTCGGTCATGCCTTGGCCGTTCCGGCGTCGGGCCGTCGGACGGCCACTCCCGTCCTTGCGAGCGGAGCGAAGCAATCCAGCGGCGCCATGGTCACCAATGTCGCGCTGCCCTGGGTCGCTTCGCTGCGCTCGCGATGACGATGCCCGATCATTGCAGCTTCGGATTGAGCGCGTCGCGCAGCCAATCCCCCAGGAGGTTGATGGCGATGACGAGCCCGGCGAGCGCCAGCCCCGGGAAGGCGACGATCCACCACTCGCCGGAGAACAGGAACCGGTTGCCGGTGCGGATCAGCGTGCCGAGCGACGGCATGGTCTCCGGCAGGCCGGTGCCGAGGAACGACAGGGTCGCCTCCGTGATGATCGCCAGCGCGAGGTTGATCGTCGCGATCACGAAGACCGGGCCGGTGACGTTCGGCAGGACGTGGCGGACCATGATCACCGGCGGCGACAGGCCGATCAGCCGCGCCGCCTGGACGTAGTCCTTGCCCTTCTCGACCATCACGGAGGAGCGCACGGTCCGGGCGTACTGCACCCAGAAGGACAGGCCGATCGAGACCACGATCAGCCCGATCAAGGGCCCGACGTCGAGGGCGCTGCCGAAGCTCGCCTTGGCGACGCCGTCCACCACCAGGGCGATCAGGATCGCCGGGAAGGTGAGCTGCACGTCGGCGACCCGCATGATCAGTGTGTCGAGGAAGCCGCCCGCGTAGCCGGCGATCAGGCCGAGGGCGATGCCGAGGATGCCGGAGGTCACCACCCCGAGCACGCCGACGACCAGCGACAGGCGCAGGCCGTACAGCACCGCCGAGAGAACGTCCCGGCCCTGGTCGTCGGTGCCGAGATAAAACGGCGCCTGACCGTCCGCCTGCCAGATCGGCGGCAGGTTGGAGTTGATCAGGTCGAGCTGGGCCGGATCGTAGGGGTTCTGGGGGGCGATCCACGGCGACGCGAAGGCGAGGCCGACCATCAGCAGCGTGGCGATCAGCGCCGCCACCGCCACCTTCGATCGCAGGAAGTTCGCCAGCAGGTCGGAGTCGCGCCAGCGCGCGAGCCGCGAGGGCTTCGCCTCCGGCAGCGGGACCGGCGGGGCGTCGCCCGCGTCGAGGTCGTATCCGCTCATCGGCCGCCCCTCACGCCGTGTCCGATTGGGAAGCTCAGGGAGGCACCTGTCGTCTTTGCGAGCGGAGCGAAGCAATCCAGCAGCGCCACGCCGACCGGACGCGCGCTGCACTGGGTCGCTTCGCCGCGCTCGCGATGACGGGGTGGCCAAGCGGAGGAGTCCGTCATGTCCGACCTCACGCCGTCCGCCCGGCGGGCAGCCGCAGGCGCGGGTCCACCACCGTGTAGAGGATGTCGACCACGAGGTTGATGGTCACGAAGATCAGCGCGACGAGCAGCAGGTACGCGGACATGATCGGGATATCGACGTTCTGCACCGCCTGGACGAAGAGCAGGCCCATGCCGGGCCACTGGAACACCGTCTCGGTGATGATCGAGAAGGCGATGACCGAGCCGAGCTGCAGCCCCGCGATGGTGATCACCGGCACCAGGGTGTTCTTGAGCGCGTGGCGCAGGTGGACGGCCCGGGTGGTGAGCCCCCGCGCCCGGGCGAAGCGGACGTAGTCGGTGCGCAGCACCTCCAGCATCTCGGCGCGGACCAGCCGCATGATCAGCGTCATCTGGAACAGGCCGAGCGTCACCGAGGGCAGGATCAGCGCCTTGAGCCCGGAGGCGGTCAGGAATCCGGTGGTCCACCAGCCGAGCCGCACCGTGTCGCCGCGCCCGTAGGAGGGCAGCCAGCCGAGCGTCACCGAGAACAGGTAGATCAGCAGGATGCCGATCAGGAAGGTCGGCAGGCTGATCCCGATCAGCGAGACCGCCTGGAACAGCCCGGCCAGCCAGGACTCCCGGCGCAGCGCGCAGTAGACGCCCATCAGGATCCCCACCACGAGGGCGAACACCGTGGCGCAGAAGGCGAGTTCCAGCGTCGCCGGCATGCGCTCGGCGAGCAGCTGCGAGACCGGCTGCCGGAACTGGTACGAGATACCGAACTGGCCCCGCACCACGTTGCCGGCGTAGCGGACGAACTGGACCAGGACCGGGTCGTCGAGGCCGAGATCCGTCCGGATCTGGGCCCGCTCGGCCACGGTGGTGTCGGGCCCGACGATCTGGTTCACGGGGTCGCCCGCGAACCGGAACATCGCGAAGGCGATGAGCCCGACGACCGCGAGGACCGCGGCCGCCTGGATCACCCGGCGCAGCAGGAAGGCGAGCACGCCCCGGCCCCTACTGCGGGTCCTTCGACACCCAGTAGAGCAGCAGCAGGTTGTCGGCGCGCTGGGTCAGGTGGACCTTCTTGGAGACGCCCCAGGCCAGCGCCTGCTGGTGCAGCGGGATGTAGCCCCAGTCGGCGTTGAGGACGTCGAAGCCCTCCTTGATCAGGGCGTCGCGCTTGGTCTTGTCGGTCTCGGATTCGACCTTGTCGGCGATCGCGTCGATCTTCGGGTCGCAGTAGCCGGCGAGGTTCCAGCTGCCCCGGCCCGACTTGTCGCCGGGCTTCCGGCAGCCGACGATCTCGTAGAGGATGTTGTGGCTGTCCAGCGAGGACGGGGTCCAGCCCAGCAGGTAGAACGAGGTGTCGTAGGCCGGCGCCAGCACCTTGGCGAAGTACTTGGCCTTCGGCTGGGCGTTCAGGTTCACCTTGACGTTGATGCGGGCCAGCATCGAGACCACCGCCTGGCAGATCGCCTCGTCGTTGACGTAGCGGTCGTTCGGGCAATCCATGGTCAGCGAGAACCCGTCCGGGTAGCCGGCCTGGGCCATCAGCTCCTTGGCCTTCTTGAGGTCGGTGGCCGGGCGCTTGAACTCGGCGCCGCGGTCGTAGAGGGCCGGGGCGATCATCAGCGCGGAGGGCACCGCCTGCCCGCGCATGACGCGCTTGGCGATCGTATCCTCGTCGATGGCGAGGTAGAAGGCCTCGCGCACCTTGATGTCCTTGAACGGGTTCTTGCCCTTGACGCTGGAATCCTTCAGCTCGTCCCGGTCCTGGTCCATGCCGAGGAAGATCGTGCGCAGCTCAGGTCCCGCCATCACGGTGGCGGTGCCGCTGGCGTTGACCCGCTGCTGGTCCTGCAGCGGCACCGGGTCGATCCAGTCGACCTCGCCGGAGAGGAGCGCGGCGACGCGGGTCGCCGGGTTGGCGATGGTGGTCAGCACCGCCTCGTCGAGGTTCGACTCGACCTTGCCCCAGTAGCCGTCGAATTTCTTGAAGACGGTCTTCACGCCGGGCTGGTGCTCGGTGATCACGAACGGGCCGGTCCCGTTCTCGTGCAGCGTGGCGTAGCTCGGGCTGGTGGCGCTGGGCGGCGTCGGCTGCACGACGCCGTTCTTCTCGGACCACGCCTTCGACATGATCACCCAGGTCGGGAACTGGGCGATGGCGATCGGGTTCGGCTTCTTCAGCACCATGTCGACGGTGAAGTCGTCGACCTTCACGAACTCGGCGTCGGCGGGCACGTTGGTGGTGAAGTTCGAGCCCGGGGCGCGGACGCGCTGGGCGGAGAAGATCACGTCGTCGGCGGTGAAGGGCGTGCCGTCGTGGAACTTCACGTTCTTGCGCAGGTGGAAGCGCCAGCGGGTCGGCTCGGGCGTCTCCCAGGATTCCGCGAGGCCGGGAGCGAATTTCAGGTTCTTGTCGAGGGTGACGAGGGACTCGTAGGCCGCCTGCTGCATCCCTTCCGTGAAGCTCTCCTTGAGGGAGTACGGGTCGAGGGATTTCAGGTCACCCTGGAAGGCGAAGCGGAAGACGTTGGCGGCCTGCGCGGGCAGCGCGGCGAACGCGAACGTCGCGACCGTGCTCGCGGCCACGCCGCGGGCGAGGGTCTTCAGGGCTGAGCGGGACAAGCGGATCTCCGAGACCGTGAATGCGCCACCGGCCGGCTGCCCCGGCGGTGTCCACCGCGGCGTCAGCAAGCATCGGACCATCTGTATACAAGACGAGGGCCGAGCCTGTCGCGGGGGCGCGACATCTCGTGTCTTCCGAAGCGCGTTCCGAAGCGCGTTTTCCCCGCTTCATCCCCGTTACAGAATCGCGGCTTCGACGCGCCCCGTCTTGGCGAGCGCAGCGAAGCCATCCAGGGCGGCGCCGCGCGACGGCGCGCTGCCCCGGGTCACGTCGCTCCGCTCGCGATGACGGAGCGCGCGGCCGGCGCCGGCCTACTCGGCCGCCACCCGCGCCGGCTCGTGCCGCGTCTCGGCCTCCGCCGCCTCGCCCTCCGCCACCGCCTTGCGCCGGAACAGGCGCATGACGACGACGAAGAAGACCGGCACGAAGAACACCGCCAGCACGGTCGCGGTGATCATGCCGCCCATCACGCCGGTGCCGATCGCCTGCTGGCTCTTCGAGGCGGCGCCGGTGGCGATGGCCAGCGGCACCACGCCGAAGATGAAGGCGAGCGAGGTCATCACGATCGGCCGGAACCGGAGCGTCGCCGCCTCGACCGCGGCCCGCACCACGGAGGTGCCGGGCTTCCAGAGGTCCTTGGCGAACTCCACGATCAGGATCGCGTTCTTGGCCGAGAGGCCGATGATCGTGATCAGCCCGATCTTGAAGTACACGTCGTTGGGCATGCCGCGCAGGTACACGGCCGCCACCGCGCCGATGACGCCGAGCGGGATCACCAGCATCACCGAGACCGGGATCGCCCAGCTCTCGTAGAGCGCGGCGAGGCACAGGAACACGATCAGCACCGACAGGGCGAGCAGCAGGCTCGCCTGGCTGCCCGCCTGCTTCTCCTGGTAGGACTGACCCGTCCAGGCGTAGCCGAAGCCCTTCGGCAGCTGCAGCATCAACCGCTCCATCTCGGCGATGGCGTCGCCCGACGTGTAGCCGGGGTTCGGCTCGCCGGTGAAGCGCACCGACTGGTAGCCGTTGAAGCCGACGATCTGGCTCGGCCCCATGCTCCATTTCAGCTCCGCGAAGGACGACATCGGCACCATCGTGTTGGTGGCGTTCTTCACCGCGTAGTTGAGGATGTCCGACGCGTTCATGCGCTGGAGCTGCTCGGCCTGCACGTAGACCCGCTGCATCTTGCCCCGGTTGGGGAAGTCGTTCGGGTAGACCGAGCCGAGGTTGAGCTGGATCGTGTTGTTGATGTCCTCGAACTTCACGCCGAGCGCGGCCGCCTTCTCGCGGTCGATCACCAGCTCCGCCTGCGGGGTCGGCGGCAGGCCCTCGATCTTCACCTTCTGGAGAACCGGGCTCTGCGAGGCCAGCTTCAGGAGCTGCTCCTGGGCCGACAGCAGGGCCGCGTAGCCGCGGTTGGCCCGGTCCTGCAGGCGGAACGAGAAGCCCGCCGCGTTGCCGAGGTTGTCGACCGGCGGCGGCTCCTGCGCGTCCACCGTGGCGTCGCGGTACGTGGCGAGGGCCGCGTTGGTGCCGGCCACGAGCGCGGCGGCCGAGTTCTTGGCGTCGCGCTGGCTCCACGGCTTGAGGGTGACGAAGGCCTGGCTGGTGCTCGGGGCCTGCCCCGAGAACGAGAAGCCGTTGAGCATCGTCACGGTGGCGACGCCGGGCTGCGCCAGCAGGTGCTCCTCGACCTTGCGCACCGCCTCCTGGGTGCGGTTGTAGGAGGCACCCGGGGGCGTCTGGATGTCGACCGTGAAGAAGCCCTGGTCCTCCACCGGCAGGAAGCCCTCCGGCAGGTTGACGAAGGCGTAGGCCGTGCCCGCCACCAGCGCGACGTAGACCAGCATCACCCGGCCGGACTTCCGGATGAACGCCGCGGTGCCGCGGCCGTAGCGGGCGGTCTCGCGATCGACGAAGCGGTTGAACATCCCGAACACGCCGCCCTTGGCGTGGCCGTGGCCCTTCTCGATCGGCTTCAGGAAGGTCGCGCAGAGCGCCGGCGTCAGCGACAGGGCGAGCAGCGCCGAGAACGCGATGGAGGTCACCATCGCGATCGAGAACTGCCGGTAGATGATGCCCACCGAGCCGGGGAAGAACGCCATCGGGATGAACACGGCGATCAGCACCAGGGTGATGCCGATGATCGCGCCGGTGATCTGCCCCATGGCCTTCTTGGTGGCCTCCTTGGGGGCCAGCCCCTCCTCGTTCATGATCCGCTCGACGTTCTCCACCACCACGATGGCGTCGTCGACCAGGATGCCGATGGCCAGCACCATGCCGAACATGGTGAGCACGTTCACCGAGAAGCCCGAGATCCACATCACCGTGACCGTGCCCATGAGAGCGATCGGCACCACGATGGTGGGGATCAGGGTGTAGCGGATGTTCTGCAGGAACAGGAACATCACGAGGAAGACCAGCACCACCGCCTCGACCAGCGTGTGCAGCACCTTCTCGATGGAGGCCTCCACCGCCGGGGTGATGTCGTAGGGGATGTCCCACTTCAGGTCCGGCGGGAAGAACTGGGACAGCTCCACCATCTTGGCGCGGATCGCCTTGGCGGTCTCGAGCGCGTTGCCGTCCGGGGCGAGCGTCACCGAGATGCCGGCGGCGGGGCCGCCGTTGAGGCGCGTGGAGAACTGGTAGGCGTCGCCGCCGAGCTCGATCCGGGCGACGTCGCGCAGGCGCACGTTCGAGCCGTCGGGATTGGCCCGCAGCACGATGGCGCCGAACTCCTCGATCGTGCCGAGCTGGCCCTTCACGATGATCGGCACGGTGAGCGCCTGCCGGGTCGGGCTCGGCTGCGCGCCGACCGAGCCGGAGGCGACCTGGACGTTCTGGTTGCGGATCGCGTCGGTGACGTCCGAGGCGCTGAGCGAGAGGCCGCGCAGCTTGTCGGGATCCACCCAGACGCGCAGCGACCGCTCCGTCGAGTAGAGCGTCGCGCGGCCGACGCCGGGGATGCGGCGGATCTCGTTGATGACGTTGCGGATCAGGAAGTCGCCGAGGCCGACCTCGTCCATCGACCCGTCCTTGGAGACCAGAGTGATGATGTTGAGGGTCGCGGCCGAGGCCTCCTCGACGAGGATGCCCTGCTGGCGCACCTCGGCCGGGAGGCGCGCCTCCACGCGCTTCAGCCGGTTCTGCACCTCGACCGAGGCGAGCGACGGGTCGGTGCCGGGCTGGAAGGTGGCGGTGATGTTGACCGAGCCGAACGAGTCGGTGGTCGACTCGAAGCTCATGATGTTGGCGGCGCCGTTCAGCTCATCCTCGATGAGCCGGGTGGTGCCGATGTAGAGGCTCTCCACGGAGGCGCCCGGATAGGCCGTGGACAGGGCGATGGAGGGCGGGGCGATCACCGGGTACTGCGCCACCGGCAGGTTCGGGATGGCGAGCGCGCCGCCGAGGCAGATGAACAGCGCCACCACCCAGGCGAAGACCGGGCGGTCGATGAAGAAGCGTGCCATGATCGGGCTCTCCCGGACTCAGTGGCGCTGCTGGACGGCGGCGGCCCGCGGGGTGACCTCCGCCTTGTCGCCCGGCACGTCGGGCGCCTCGTCGGTGTCGTGCTTCGGTCCGGTCTCGCCGTGGACCGGGGTCTGGTCGAGGGGCTTCACCTTGGCGCCGACGGTGATCTTCTGGAAGCCGTCGATGATGACGCGCTCGCCGGCCTTGAGGCCCGAGCGGATCAGCCAGTTCTGCCCGACCACCGGCCCGACCTCGACGGGCTGGCGCATCACGGTCTCGTCGGCGCGCACGATCCAGACCTCGGCGCGGCCGTCGTCGGTGCGCTGGATCGCCTGCTGCGGCACCGCGATCGCGTCGGAATCGATGCCCTGCTTGATCCGCGCCCGCACGTACATGCCGGGGAACAGCTCGTCGTGCGGGTTCGGGAACTGCACCCGCAGCGTCACCTGGCCGGTGCTCGGGTCGGCGGTGACGTCCGAGAACAGCAGCCGGCCCGCCAGCGGGTAGAGGGAGCCGTCATCCATGATCAGGTGGACGTTGGCGGTGTTGTCCTCCAGCCGCGCCAGCTCGCCGCTCGCGAGGTCCCGGCGCAGGCGGTTCAGCTCGCCGACCGACTGGGTGATGTCGACGTAGATCGGGTCGAGCTGCTGGATCGTGGCGAGCGCCCCCGTGGAGCCCGGCTCGATCAGCGTGCCCTCGGTGAGCAGCGCCCGGCCGATGCGGCCGGTGATCGGCGCGCGCACGTCGGTCCAGCCGAGGTTGAGCTGCGCGCGGTCGCGGGTCGCCTTGGCGCCGGCCACCTCGGCCTCCGCCTGCTTCTTGGCCGCGAAGGCGGCGTCGTACTGCGCCTGGCTCGCGGTGGCGCGGGAGAGCAGCTGCTCGAGCCGGTCGGCCTGCTGGCGGGCGAGCACCAGGGCGGCCTCCTGGCGGGCGAGGGCCGCCTCGGCGCTGGCGAGCTCGACCTCGTAGGGCGCCGGGTCGATCTTGTAGAGGATGTCGCCCTCCTTGACCTGGCTGCCCTGCTCGAAGAGCCGCTTGACCACGAGCCCGGAGACCCGGGAGCGGACCTCGGCGATGCGCATCGGCGCGACGCGGCCCGGCAGGTCGCGCAGGTAGGGGATCGCCTGGGGTTCCACCTTGACGAACCCGACCTCCGGCACCGGCGGGGCCGGCGCGGCGACCTGCTTCGGGTTGCAGGCGGCGACACCCAGCAGGAGCAGGGCCGCGGGCAGGAGGGCGGTCGCGCGGGCCGAGGCGCGGAACGACGACGGGATTCTGGCGGACAAAGTGCGGGTCACGATTACCGACGCTCCTGAAAGCATGCGTCTGCTGAGGCTGGCGCGGAGCGTGGGCCCGCGCATCGTCGAGTCAGATCCCGGGACCGGTCACGAGGCCGGTCGGACGAAGATCAGGACGGGCGCGCCATCATGCCGGCCGCGAGACCGGCGCGCGCGTCAGGCCCGGCGTGGAGGCCGGTGCGGCGAACCGTCCGGCGCGGAGGCCGGTACGCTGTCGGACCTGTAGTCGAACGATGCGGTGACAGTGTGACGGGGGCGCGGCGCGTCGACCGGCGGGCGCGGCAGCCCCAGTTCGGTGAGGATCTCGCTGTCGGCGGCGCAGAGATCGGTGCGGCCGAAGACCGAACGCTTGGCCTCGGACCGCTTGGCCTCGGGCTGCGCGTCCGGCGTGCCGGACAGGATCGTCAGGCGCGGGCTCGCGATGGCGCAGGCCGGGCCCTCCGGGCGCGCGGCCTCGGCCCGCGCGGGTGCGGCCACCAGCGCGGCCGTCGCGAGCACGAGCAGCGCCAGCGCGGCGAGGCCTCGAGCGAGGCGGTCCGGCAGGCCCGCGGCGCGGCGGGTCAGGAGAGCGGCGGATCGGATCACGAGTCTGAGATAAGCACGGCTGTCGCCGCGCGCAATCACCCACGGCGTCGCGCCACCCGCCCAGTGTTGCGCGCAGCACACAGCTGCGCCCGGAAGTGGCCATACCGGCGGGCCGGCCTCAACCTTGCCGTGAAGTCCGGGCCGGCTCGTCCCATGCGCGCAGGGGTTCCGCGCGGGCCCGGCCGAGATCTGCGAAGACCCGCCGAGATCCGCGAAGACATGCGAAGACCCGCGAGTCCCCGCGCCGCGACGAACGGAGGACGGAAGACCATGGCGAGACGGATCGCGCTACTCGGGCTCGCGGGCCTGCTGCTCGGGAGCGCCCCGGCGGCGGCCGCCAACCCGCTGGACAGGGGTCCGATCGCGGACTTCCTCAACATCTTCCGCAGCCAGGCGATCCCGCGCGAGACGGTGGCGTGGACCGGCAAGGAGAAGCCCGGCACCATCGTGGTCTCGACCCGCCAGCGCCGGCTCTACTACGTGCTCGGCGGCGGCGCGGCGGTCCGCTACGGCGTGGGCGTCGGGCGGCAGGGCTTCTCGTGGTCCGGCACCAAGACCGTCACCATGAAGAAGGAGTGGCCGGACTGGCGCCCGCCGCAGCAGATGCTGGCCCGCCGCCCCGACCTGCCGCGGTACATGGCCGGCGGCCAGGACAACCCGCTGGGCGCCCGCGCCCTCTATCTCGGCTCGTCGCTCTACCGCATCCACGGCTCGAACGAGCCCGAGACGATGGGCGCGGCGGTCTCGTCCGGCTGCATCCGCATGACCAACAAGGACGTGACCGACCTCTACGACCGGGTCCGCGTCGGCACCAAGGTCATCGTGCGCGACTGACCGGGCGGGCGGCCGCGACGGCCGCCCCCCTCCGGCCGCCCCCTCCTCCCGCGCCGCGGAGCCGCAGCCGGTGGCGTGCGCCCGCCCGCGTCGACAGGCGCGGCGGGCCGGTGTTAGGAGCCGCGCCGTCGGGCAGAGCCGGATCGCCCGACCGCCACGAGGTACAGCATGAACGAGCGCATCATCCTGCGGGCCGGCGAGGCCCTGGTCGCGGGCGGGCCGCCCAACACCGCCTCCGAGCCCGAGGTCATCATCGGCGAGCTCGACGGGCCGGTCGGCACCGCCCTGGCCACGCTGACCGGCGATCAGGTCGTCGGCCACAGCCGCGTCTTCGCCCTGCTCAACACCGACATCATGGTCCGCCCGGTCACCCTGTGCGTGTCCAAGGTCAGCGTCACCGAGAGCAAGTACACCTCGATCCTGATGGGCACCGTCCAGTTCGCCATCGCCAACGGCGTGCTGGACGCCGTGCGCGCCGGCTACATCCCCAAACACAAGGCCAACGACCTCGGCATCATCTGCTCGGTCTGGCTCAGCCCGGGCGTCATCGAGGCCCAGCACGTCGACCACAAGGCGCTGTTCGACATCCAGCGCCGGGGCATGACCGAGGCCATCCGCAAGGCCATGACCAACGAGCCCTCGATCGACTGGCTCCTCGAGAACCAGGACAAGATCACCCACAAGTACTACCAGATGGGCCTCGACGGAAAAATCTGAGCGCCCGGTCAGCGGCGGGCGGGGCGCGCACGATCCCGCGGGCGACCACGGCCAAGCCTGTCGCGATCCGGTGCCTTCGGGTAGGATGGCGGCATGAGCAGACGCGCCGATTCCCGTCCGTTCCGCCGCCTCGCGGCCGGCCTCGTGCTCGGGGCCTGCTGGCTCCCGGCCGGTCCCGCCGCCGCCCAGGCGCTGTTCTGGCCGTCCATCGGCTTCGCGCCGCTGCCCTCCTTCGCGTGGCCGCAGATGCCCGAGGACGCGTATGGCCGCTGGACCGGCTCCTACGCCCGCCTGTCGACCGGCTACGCGGTCAGCACGTCCCGTCATCTCGGCAGCTATTCGGGACCGACCCTCGGGTTCGAGGGCGGCCGGATGTGGCAGGAGGGCCCGATTCTCTACGGCATCAGCGGCGGGTTCGACTATCTCGCCGGCCTCGGCGGCAACCTCACGCCGGGCTACGGGCGGCTCGCCTATTCCAACGACTTCGCCGGATCCCTGGAGGTGAAGGTCGGCACCCTCGTCGCGCCGGACGTGCTGGTCTACGCCAAGACCGGCGCCCTGGCCCTGCACCAGACGCTGCGCGTCGGGCCGACCCCGGGGTCGCTGCCGTTCGCGCGCCAGGACATCGCGGTCCGGCCGGTGGCCGGCGTGGGCGTCGAGTGGGCGGTCACGGACCGCCTGTCGCTCGCGGTCGAGGCGGGCGTGGTCGGCGGCGGGATCCGCTGAGGCGCGCCCCCGCCGGCCTCGCCGAGCGGTGCCGTCCGGGGCGCGGCCGCCTATTTCGGCACGAACGCCCAGTAGTCGAGGTCGAGGATCACCGCCGGGTCGTAGCCGTCGCCGGCGCGGTCCGGGAAGGCGCCGCAGGGCTGGTTCTTGGTGGCGACCGTGCGCAGGCGCAGGAGCCCGACATCGTCGCGGCCGACATCGGCGGTCGCCAGCACCTCGCTCCAGGCATAGACCGTGTCGCCGGCGAAGAGCGGCGCCACGTGGCGGCCGGCGTTGATGCCCGCGAGGGCGAAGGCGTTGCCGAGCCCGTTGAAGCTCAGCGCCCGCGCCAGCGAGATCACGTGGCCGCCGTAGATCAGGCGCCGGCCGAAGCGGGTGTCCTTGGCGGCCAGCCCGTCGAAATGCACCTTGGCGGTGTTCTGGAACAGGCGCGTGGCGATCTGGTGCTCGGCCTCCTCGACGGTCATGCCGTCGACGTGGTCGATCTTCTCACCCACCGCGTAATCCGCGAAGCGGTGCGGGCTGCCGGCGAGGTCGGTGTCGTAGGCGGCGGCCGAGAGCTTCGGCAGGGCGCCCGCGAGGTCCTGCGGGTCGACCACCTTGGCGAGGCTCGGCACGTGCTCCTCGGCGATCGCCGCCTCGGGGTCGCGCTTGCGCACGAGCACCCAGCGGCAATAGCTCAGCACGGTCTCGCCGCGCTCGTCGGAGCCCACCGAGCGGACGTAGACCACGCCGGTCTGCCGGTTCGAGCTCTCCTTGAGGCCGATCACCTCCGACACGGTGGAGAGCGTCTCGCCCGGGTAGACCGGCCGCCGGAACCCGCCCTCGGCGTAGCCGAGATTGGCCAGCGCGTTGAGGGAGACGTCCGGGACGGTCTTGCCGAACACCATGTGGAAGGTGAGCAGGTCGTCGAGCGGGCTCTTCGGGTAGCCGATGGCCCGGGCGAAGGCGTCCGACGACTGCACGGCGAAGCGCGGCCCGTAGAGGCCCGTGTACAGCGCCACGTCGCCCACCGTCACGGTGCGCGGGGTGGCGTGGCGGATGGTCTCGCCGAGGCGGAAATCCTCGAAGAAGCGGCCGGGATTCGTCTTCACGGGCGTTCGACCCTACTGCGTGTAAACGTAAGCTGCGGGCACGGCGTATTCATGCAGCAGACGGCTGATGAACAGCAGCAGCAAGATGAGGATGATCGGCGAGATGTCGACGCCCCCGAGATTGGGCAGCAGGTTGCGGATCGGCCGCAGCACCGGCTCGGTCAGCCGGTAGAGCACCTCGCCGATCTGCGCGACGATCGGGTTGCGCACGTTCACCACGTTGAACGCGACGAGCCAGCTGAGAACCGCGCTTGCGATGAGGACGTAGATGAAAAGCTGGACGACCGTGTCGAAGAGCCAGATCAGGGCGTTCATGCGGGTCCGCGCGTATCCTTCGGGCCGCCCGCACCCCAGCGCCGGAGCGGCGCGCGGCGGGCGACGTTGAAACAGGGAATTGACAGGCTGAGCCGCCCGCGCCTACAAGGCCGGCGCCTCGACGGGGCTGTAGCTCAGATGGGAGAGCGCCGCAATCGCACTGCGGAGGTCAGGGGTTCGAATCCCCTCAGCTCCACCAGGCTTTCCTGGTGACAAGACAGCGTCCCGGTTCCGCAGCGATAGCGCTGGCGCGGCCGGGACTTAGCGCCGGTCCGCGGAGATCTCTTCCCGCCCCGCGCCACCTGCCCGATCCCACATCCCGACCCGTGACCGCGCCTGGCTCCAGGTCTCGGTCCGGGCTGCCCGGGGATCCCCCGCCGCGAGCCGAGGCCGCGTCCGGGCCGGCGGCGAGCCTGCAACCATCGCGGCGCGGCAGGGTTCGGTCCCGATCGGAGACGGAGGAGGTCGCGTGGCGTCCTGGATCGAACAGGCAGTCTGGTGGCAGGTCTTTCCCCTCGGCTTCGTCGGAGCCCCCGACGAAGCCGAACCGGCCGCACCGGTCACGCACCGCCTCGCCCACCTGCACGGCTGGCTCGACTACGCGGTCGAGCTCGGCGCGTCCGGGCTGGCGCTCGGGCCGATCTTCGCGGCCTCCACGCACGGCTACGACACGGTCGACCATTTCCGCATCGACCCGCGCCTCGGCGACGCGGCCGATTTCGACGCCCTGGTCGCGGCGGCCCGGGCCCGCGGCCTCCGCGTCCTGCTCGACGGCGTGTTCAACCATGTCGGGCGGGCGCACCCGGCCTTCCAGGACGTCCTGCGGCACGGGCCCGAATCCGAGCGGGCCGGCTGGTTCCGGCTGTCCTGGCCGCGGGGCTCCGGCCCGGGCATCGAGCCGGACTACGCCTGCTTCGAGGGGCACCGGCAGCTCGTCACGCTCAACCACGACGACCCGCGCGTCGCCGACCACGTCGCCGCCGTCATGGGCCACTGGCTCGCCCGGGGCGCCGACGGCTGGCGGCTGGACGCGGCCTACGCGGTGCCGCCGCGCTTCTGGGCGCGCGTGCTGCGGCAGGTCCGCCTCGCGCATCCGGAGGCCTACATCGTCGGCGAGGTGATCCACGGCGACTACGCCCGCATCGTGCAGGACACCGGCATGGATTCGGTGACCCAGTACGAGCTCTGGAAGGCGATCTGGAGCGCCCTCAACGATCGCAACCTGTTCGAGCTGGCCCACGCCCTGGACCGGCACAACGGCCTTCTCGACAGGTTCGCGCCCCTGACCTTCGTGGGCAACCACGACGTGACGCGCATCGCGAGCCGGCTCACCGACGAGCGGCACCTGCCGCACGCGCTGGCGATCCTGCTGACCTGCGGCGGGACGCCCTCGATCTACGCCGGCGACGAGCAGGCCTTCCGCGGCGTGAAGGAGGAGCGGGTCGGCGGCGACGACGCCATCCGGCCGGCCTTCCCGCCGACGCCCGCGGATCTCGCTCCCTACGGCTGGCCGATCTTCCGGCTGCACCGGGACCTGATCGCCCTCCGGCGGCGCCACGCCGGGCTCCACCGCGCGCGGGCGCGGGCGCTGCATCTCGCCAACGCGCAGATCGTGCTCGCGCTGGGCGACGGGAGCGCGCGGGTGCTGACGGCCCTGAACCTCGCCGACGCGGACGCGACGCTGCCGGTGCCGGAAGCCCGGGCGATCGAGGCCGGCACCGGCGATCTCGCCGAGGCCGGCAGCACCGGCGCCCGCGTGACACTTCCGGCCCACGGCTGGGCCGTCCTGACCGTGTGACCGCCGCGCCTCGGCCGGAAAGGGGCCGGAAAGGGGCCGACCGCCCGCTCTCCCTAGCCGGTGCGGCGGGCCGTCCAGCGCCCCGCGCAGTCACCGAGCCCGGACAGCGTCCAGCGGCCGGTCCCGGCGGACCCGCGCAGGCGGCCCGTGACCGAGACGCTGGCCAGCCCCTTGCGGATCGTGCCGGTGATCCGGCCGTCCGGCCCGGCCCGGCCGGAGGCGTCGACGCCGTTGCCGCCGACGTCGTCCACGGTCCCGTCCCGGATCACGATGGGATAGCTGTAGGGCCCCGTGCAGCTCCCGCTCTCCGCGGTGGCGATGACCGACCAGGACCCGTCGAACCGGTTGGCCGCGGAGGCTCCCGTCGCGGCGCAGACGGTCGTGCAGGCGGTCAGGATCAGGGCGGGCGCGAGCCGTGCGGCGCGAAGTCGGGTCATCGTCTCCTCAGGGATGGTCTCGGATCTCGAATGGGATTCCTCCGTGCCGGGCGACCCCGTCGCGCGGCACGGCGCGCGGGCGGACCGTCAGCCGGTGTGGTCACCCGACGGAGCGCCGGGAGCCGGAGCTCGGGGTGAAAGGGCAACGGGCCGGACGCGCGCCCGGAGCGGCGCGGGCGCCCGGCCTCGCGGCCGTGCCGGACAAGAGGGCCATCCGCCCGGCACAACCTCGGAAAAGGGGCGCGGAACCCGGCGGCGCCCGACGGCGCACGGCGCGTTCCACGACCGCGATATGGGGCCTAACACATTCGTGGGAATGAGATATTTTTACCAGTACGCGGTGTTTCTCACCGGCTCCGCGGGATGCCACGCGCCGACATGTCTCAGCGGGCCATCCCGGTAGACACGCCGTTCCGCGACAGGCCGGTCGGCCCGGCGCGGCCGCCCGCGGGGCGGCTGCGCAGGAACGTGTCGAGCCATGCGGGCATCCCGGTTCCGGGCCGGAACGCCGCCCGGCGCTCCCAGGCCTTCAGGAGGGTGAGCCGGACGAGGTCGTCCCCCTGGACATCGCCCGCGATGGCGTCGCGGGTCAGCGTCAGCGCGCGACAGCGCAGGTCCGGCACGGCGTCGACCAGCGCCGCCCCGAAGCCGACCGGGACCTGCCCCTCGGCCTCCGCGGCGTCCGCGGCCTCCGACAGGCGGTCGAGCAGGCGTCTTAGACGCGAAGTTTTCTCAAGTTCTGCAACTTCTGGAAAATTCTCGCGCCGACTCGTACATGATGTCGCACCCGGGGCGGAGATCACGTCCCCGTGTTCCGCGGGCCCCCGCACTAGTCGGTCAATATCCTGCACGGTCGGCATGGCCACGTCTTCTGGGAAGGGGGGCCGAGAGCGCGCGGGAACGGAGTCGCGGCGTTGCGAGCATTTATCTTTGGCTCAAAACGCCCGCGTCAATGGTGCGCGTATACCAGGAAAATAACTTAGATGAGGGAACCGGCTTGTGCGCAACCCGTTTGTGCCCCGCTGCCGACAGGGCAGTGACCGCGTGAAAGGGTGCAGAAGCTGTGACGGCGGGCGTCGACAGGCATGAGCTCCGGCAGATCATCGCCGGCCTGAGCGAGGGCGTGATCCTGGTCGAGCCCGACCAGACCATCGCCTACGCCAACGCGGCCGCCCTGGCGATGCACGGTGCCGAGAGCCTCGACGAGCTCGGCTCCACCGTCGACGCCTATCGCGACCGCTTCTGCCTCCGCTACCGCAACCACATCACGCCCAACCAGTACCCGATCGAGCGCGTGATCGCTGGCGAGCGCTTCCACGACGTGGTGGTCGAGGTGCGGCGGGCCGACAAGCCCGACATGGACTTCGTGCACTCGCTGCGCAGCCTCGTGGCCACGGACCGCGACGGCAACCCGAGCTGCCTCGCGCTGATCCTGAAGGACGTCTCCGACCAGTTCGAGGCCGAGGAGCGGTTCGAGCGCACCTTCAACGCCAACCCGGCCCCGGCCGTGATCACGCGGCTGTCCGACCTGCGCCACGTCAAGGTCAATCACGGCTTCCTGGAGATGACCGGCCACACCCGCGACGCCGTCATCGGCCGCAGCGTCTACGAGGTCGACGTCCTGGCCGGCGCGCGCAACCGCGACCTCGCCGTCGCGCGGCTCAATGCGGGCGGCACGATCCCGCAGATGGAGGCCTGCCTCGACCTGCCCGACGGCGGGAGCCGCTTCGTGATCGTCGCCGGGCAGCCGATCGAGATGGGCGACGAGCCCTGCATGCTGTTCACCTTCGCGGACCTGGAACTGCGCCGGAAGGCCGAGGCCGCCCTGCGCCAGAGCGAGGAGCGCTTCGCCAAGGCGTTCCGGATGACGCCGATCCCGACCGTGTTGGTGCGGGTCGAGGACGGCCAGGTCACGGGCGTGAACGAGGCGTTCAGCCGGGTCTTCGGCCTGGGCGGGGACCGCGTCGTCGGCCGCTCGCTGGAGGAGGCCGGCCTGTGGGTCGCCGAGAAGCAGCGCCTGCAGGTCGAGGCCGCCCTGGAGCGGCAGGGCTACGTGCTGGGTCTCGAGGTGTGCCTGCGCCACGAGAGCGGCGCGAACCTCGACTGCCTGGTCTCGGCCGAGCGGGTCGAGATCAACGAGACGGCCTTCGTTCTGCTGGTGCTGCAGGACATCACCGCGCGCAAGCACTCCGAGCGGGAGCTGTTCGACGCGATCGAGACAGTGATGGCCGACACGTCGTGGTTCAGCCGCGGGCTGATCGAGAAGCTGGCGAACCTGCGCCGGCCGGCCCGGGAGGGCGGCGACGCGGCGGCGCCGAACCTGACCGTGCGCGAGCGCCAGATCCTCAACCTGATCTGCGCGGGGCTCGGCGACGACGCGATCGCGCGCAAGCTCGGGCTGTCGCGCAACACGGTGCGCAATCACGGCGCCGCCCTGTACCGCAAGATCGGCATCCACAAGCGCAGCGAGGCAGTCGTCTGGGGGCGCGAGAACGGCTTTCCCCTGAACATCTCTGACGGATGAATACCGCCATACTGGTACAACCACACCATTGATCCGGCGCGCCCGGCGTACATCTTCCGCTCGGCAAGGGTTTTCTCACGCATGACGAGGCGCCCATGACCGAAGACAGGAAGACACCGTCCGCCGAGCACCTCAAGGGCTCGGTGAAGGAGGCCATCGGCAAGCTGACCGGCGATGCCCGGACGGAGACCGAGGGCCGGCGCCAGAAGCGCGACGCGCCCGGATCGAAGGCCGGCTCCGGGCCCGCGGGCTCCGGCCCGCGCTGACGGACGTCACTCGGCGCCTCACGGTGAGGCGCCCCCACCACGAGCGCGATCGCGGAGGCGGTCGCCGACGCGACGACGAAGGAGAACGACATGGTCGATACCAATCGGATCACGGGCGCGGCCCGGGAACTCGGCGGCAAGGTGCAGGGCGCGTTCGGCGACCTGACCGGCGCGCGGCGGGACTCGGTCGAGGGCCGCGCCCGCGAGGCCGCCGGACAGGCCGAGACCCTCTACGGCCAGGCCAAGGACACCGTGCGCGACGCGGCCGACCACGTGGCCGACGCGGCCCGCGACCTCGGCGGTCGGGTCCGCGACGCCGTCGACGATCTCGGGGCCGACGACGTCGAGGCCCGCGCCCGCCGCGCCCAGGGCGCCGCGCAGGATCAGTACGCCCGCGCCGAGCGCGGCGTCCGCCACGCCGCCGAGGAGGCGTACGACTACGCCGAGGACGCCTACGCGCGCGGCAGCCACGCCCTGCGCCGCGGCACCCGCGAGGTCGGCCAGCAGGTCGCCGAGTACCCGCTCGCCGCCCTGCTCATCGCCGGCATCGCGGGCTTCGGCCTCGGCCTGCTCGTCAGCGCCCGCCGCGATTGAGCCGCGACTGAGCCGCGACTGAGCCGCGACTGAGCCGCGTCCCGGCAACCCCCGGGCCTTCCGGGCCTTCCGGGGGCCGGCGGCCCCACGAATTTCAGCGATCCACCACCGGAGTGACAGCGTGACCACCATCCAGACCGTTGCAACGCCCCTCGCGCCGGACGCGCACGCCGACACGCGCGCCGTCCTGCTCAACCAAGTCTCCTGGGGCGCCATCTTCGCCGGCGCCGTGACCGCGCTGGTCACCCAGGTGATCATCAACCTCGTCGGCGTCGGCGTCGGGCTGGCCTCGGTCGGCACGACCGCCGCCGACAATCCCTCCGCCTCCACCGTCTCCATGGGCGCGGGCGCGTGGTTCGTCGCCTCGGGCCTCGTCGCCTCGCTGGCCGGCGGCCTCATCGCCGGGCGGCTCTCGGGCAAGGCCCTTCCGGGCGCGGCCGCCCTGCACGGGCTGGTCTCCTGGGCGGTCACCACCCTGGTGGTGCTGTACATGCTGACCTCGGCCGCCAGCGGCCTGGTCGGCGGCACGCTCGGCACGGTCTCGAGCGCGCTCGGCGGCGCCGGCAACCTCGTCGGCGGCACGGTGCAGACCGCCGCCCAGGCGGCGGCGCCGTCGCTGTCGAAGATCTCGAACCCGCTCGACGGCATCGAGGACAAGGTCCGTCAGCAGGCCGCCGGCCAGGACCCGCAGGCCGCCAAGGACGCGGCCGTGGCAGCGGTGAAGGCCGTCCTGACCGGTGACCCGGCCCAGAAGGAGCAGGCCAAGACCCGCGCCGCCGACGCCCTGGCCAAGGCGCAGGGCATCACGCCGGATCAGGCCAAGGCGCAGATCGACGACTACCAGAAGCAGTACGAGCAGGCGGTGGCCAGCGCCAAGCAGAAGGCCGAGGCCGCTGCCGTGACGGCGAAGTCGGCGGCCACGCAGGGCGCGTTCTACGCCGCGCTGGCGCTGATCCTGGGTGCGCTGGCGGCGTATGTCGGCGGCCGGATGGGTGCGCCCAAGCCCGCGACCCTGCTCGGCGCCTACGAGACCCGGCGCGTCTGACACCCCCCTCTGACACCTTCACCGGCCCCCGCGCCGATCGCGGGGGCCACCACCGGCCGGGGAGACCGGCCTCACCAGCGAAGCAGGAGCACACGCGATGAGCAGCACGACCGACAAGATCAAGGGCCTGGCCAACGAGGCGGTGGGCAACGTCAAGCAGGCGGCCGGCAAGGCGACGGGCAACGACAAGCTGGTGGCCGAGGGCAAGGCGCAGGAGCTGAAGGGCGAGGCGCAGAAGACCGTCGGCGACGTCAAGGACGGCGCCAAGTCCGTCGCCGACAAGATCACCGGCAAGCACTGAACCCGTCCCGCGGCGCCGTCCCCTCGGCGCCGCCGCCCCCGCCGAGGCGGGGCTCCATTCCCCCGACACCAGGAGAGCTGCATGAACCGCGACCAGATCCGCGGCGCGTCCCGCCACCTCAAGGGCCGCGCCCAGACCGCCCTGGGCGGCCTGACCGGTGACCCGGGACGCCAGGTGCGCGGCGCCGTCAACCAAGTGGCCGGCGGCGCGCAGTACGCCTACGGCCGCGCCCGCGACCGCGCCGAGGACCTCACGGAGGACCTGGCGGAGAACGGCCGCCATCTGGCCGAGACCGCCCGGAGACGGGCCGACCACCTGATCGACGAGGGCCGGGACCGCGCCCGGGACGCGCGCCGCCGCGGCGCCGATTATGGCCGGCAGGCGATCCGCACGGCCGACGCCAACCGCACCAACACCCTGCTGGGCCTGGCCGCCGTCGCTTTCGCGGCGGGATGGCTCGTCCGCCGCACCCGCTGACGGAGGGTTTACCGATGCTGCGCAAGCTCCTGACGGCCTTCATCGTGCCGAAGCTCATCGCCTATCTCGGGCGCCGCTACGACCGACGCCGGGGCACCGGCCGCACCTACTGACGCCCGGATCCGGAGCCCGGGATCGCTAGCCCGGGGCTTTCCAGATGCCGGCGGCGATCCGGGTCGTCTCGACGAGCGCGGCGTGGAGCGCCGCGTCCCCGTCGCGCCGGCCGGCGCGGAGCGCCGCGACCAGCTCGGCCGGCGATCCGGCGCCGCCCAGCGCCCGCTCCCAGGCCCCGGCCGCCGCGCCCGCCTGCGCGATCTCCCGCATGACCACGCCCATCGCGTTGGCGGCCATCAGCAGGACGTAGCGCTGGCGCCCCGACAGGGCCGGCGCGACCTCGTCGAGGAGGCTCTGCCGGGCGACCGACAGGAGGGCGGCGCCCGCGGGCGCGTCCGGGAAGGATTCGCTCATCGGGCTCCCCACCGCTCGGGCGCGGTCTCGCGCAGGATCGCGGCCTCGAGTTCGGGCACCATCCGGCCGGTCAGCGCCAGCTCCAGCGACGTCTCCTGACCGGAGACGTGGCGGTGGCCCTGCTCCAGGGCGATCACCGCCCAGCGCAGATGCGCCATGACCTCCCAGTAGCGCACCGCCTCCGGCTCGATCGCGCGCCCGCTCTCGGCCTCGTAGCCGCGGTAGAAGGCGGCCCGCGGGGCGATGCCGCCGGCCTCCAGGTCGGGCCGGCCGAAGCGCCAGCAGGCGGCGCAGAACCAGCCGATATCCTGGACCGGGTCGCCCCAGCCGGCGAATTCCCAGTCGAGGATCGCCGTCAGGCCCTCGGCATCGACCATGTAGTTGCCGGTGCGGAAGTCGCGGTGGACCAGGACCGGCCGGGGACAGGGCGGCGCGTGGAGCTCGGCCCAGCGCAGGCCCCATTCGAGGGCCGGGCGCGCGGCGCCGATCCCGTCGAGACTCGCCCGGAGCGCGCGGATCTCGGCCAGGGCCGGCTCCGGCTCGGGCGCGCCGAGGAAGGCGAGGTCGTCCACCGGGGCGGTGCCCGGGCCGGCCGCCGGCAGGATGCCGTGCGTCCGGGCGAGCTCGCGGCCGAGCCGCTCGGCCAAGGCCGCACGGTCGCCGCCGAGGCTCGTGTCCTTGACCACCCGCGGCCCCAACCCGATCCCGGAGACGAGGCCCATCAGCGCGAAGGGCGCCCCGACCACCCCCGGATCCGCGCAGAAGCCGACCGGCTCCGGCACCCGCACGCCGGCCGCGAAGGCGGCGCGCAGGATCCGGAACTCCTCCGCCCGCGAGCGGCTCGACGCGATGGTGGCGGCCGCGTCCTTGCGCAGGACGAAGCTCCGGGGCGCGCCGTCGACCCGGCACGACAGCATCCAGTTCTCCTGGATCGAGCCGCCGGTCAGCGGCCGGGCGTCGTCGAGCGCGACCGACCCGGCCCCCAGGGTCCGGCCGATCCAGGCGCAGAGCGCCGTCCTCTGATCCGCGTCCAGCATGGTGCCTCAGGGCCGCGTCACGGGACGCGCTCGAGGGCCATGGCGATCCCCTGGCCGCCGCCGATGCACATGGTCACGAGCCCGTAGCGGCCGCCGGTCCGGGCCAGCTCGTAGAGGGCCTTGACGGTGATGATCGCCCCCGTGGCGCCGATCGGGTGACCGAGGGCGATGGCGCCGCCGTTCGGGTTGACCCTGTCGGGATCGAGGTCGAGGGCGCGGGAGACCGCGCAGGCCTGCGCCGCGAAGGCCTCGTTCGACTCGACGACGTCGAAATCCGCCGCCCGCAGGCCGGTCCGCTCCAGCAGCCGCCGCACCGCCGGCACCGGGCCCATGCCCATCTCGGACGGGTCCACGCCGGCGTGGGCGTAGCCGACGATGCGGGCGAGGGGCGTCGCGCCGTCGCGCGCGGCCCGCGCGGCGCTCGACAGGACGAGGGCCGCCGCGCCGTCGTTCAGCCCCGAGGCGTTGCCGGCCGTGACGCTGCCGGTCTTGGAGAAGGCCGGGCGCAGCTTGGCGAGGTCCTCGGCGGTCGTGGCCTTCGGGTGCTCGTCGGTGTCGAAGGCCACCGTCTCGCGCTTGCGCTGGATCTCGATCGGCAGGATCTGCTCCCGGAACCGGCCCTCGCGGATCGCCCGCGCGGCGCGGGCCTGGCTCTCGGCCGCGAAGGCGTCCTGCGCGTCGCGGGGGACGGCGTAGCGCGCGGCCACGTTCTCGGCGGTGACGCCCATGTGGCCGTTGCCGAACGGGTCGGTCAGCGCGCCGAGCATGTAGTCGACCAGCACCGCGTCGCCCATGCGCGACCCGGTCCGCCCGGTGGTCAGCAGGTGGGGGGCGCGGCTCATGCTCTCGGCGCCGCCGGCCACAGCCGTCTCGGCGTCGCCGAGCAGGATGGACTGCGCGGCCGAGACGATCGCCTGCAGGCCGCTGCCGCAGAGGCGGTTGACCGTCATGGCCGGCACCTCCTCGGGAATCCCGCCCTCCATCGCCGCGACGCGGGCGATGTAGGCGTCCCGGGGCTCGGTCGGGATGACGTTGCCGAGGACCACGTGCCCGACCGTCTCGGGCGCGGTCCCGGCGCGGCGCAGCGCCTCCGCGACGCAGCTTGCGGCGAGGACGGAGGGCGGCGTGCCGGCCAGCGCGCCGCCGAACGTGCCGATCGCGGTGCGCACCGCGCCTGTGATCACGACCTCGGTCATAGTCTCCGCTTCCTCTCGGCTTCCCTGTCTGGCTCGGCCTGCCGACGCGCCCCGCGCGGCGGGCGGACGGTGTCGGCCCCGCTCAGGCCCCGACGCTCAGGCCCCGACGTCCCACGACCAGAAGGCGTCGCCCTCGGCCTCGAGATTGCGGTTCAGGACCATCTTGTGGACCTCGTCGGCCCCGTCCACGAGGCGCGCCTGCCGGGCGTAGCGGTAGATCCACTCGAGGGGCGTGTCGGTGGAATAGCCCCGCGCGCCGTTGATCTGGATCGCCGTGTCGGCGGCCGCGTGCAGGAGGTTGGCCATGTGGACCTTGGCCATCGACACCTCCTTGCGGGCGAAGCTGCCCCGGTCGAGGGCCCAGGCAGCCTTCATCACCAGGAGGCGGCCGATCTCGATCCGCATCGCGAGGTCGCCCAGCATCAGCTGGATGCTCTCCCGGTCGGCCAGCCGGATCCCGAAGCCGTGCCGCTCGGCCGCGTAGGCCCGGGCGATCTCAACGCAGCGCTTCGACAGGCCGAGCCAGCGCATGCAATGGGTCAGCCGCGCCGGCCCGAGGCGGATCTGGGTGAGCTTCAGGCCGTCGCCCTCGTTCATCAGGACGTTCTCGGCCGGGATCTCCAGGCCCTCGAACAGCAGCTCGCAGTGGCCGCCATGCTCCTCCGGCCCCATGATCGGGATGCGGCGCAGGATCCGCCAGCCGGGCTGGTCCCTGTGGAACAGGAAGGCGGTCAGCCCTCTCCGCGCGTCGTCGGAGGTGCGCGCCATCAGGATGAAGTGCTCGGCCTCCTCGGCCCCGGTGATGTACCACTTGCGGCCGGTGACCAAGTAGCTGTCGCCCCGCCGCTCGGCCCGGGTCTGGATCATGCCGGGATCGGAGCCGCCGCCAGGATGCGGCTCGGTCATGGCGAAGGCCGAGCGGACCCGCCCGTCCACGATCGGCGCGAGCCAGCGCGCCTTCTGGTCCGGCGTCGCGACCTTCTCCAGCACCATCATGTTGCCGTCGTCGGGCGCGGCCGAGTTGAACACGACCGGCCCGAAGATCGAGCGGTTCATGGCCTCGTAGCAGACCGCCATGCCGACCTTGTCGAGCCCGGCGCCGCCGGTCTCGGGCCGCAGCTGCAGGCACCACAGGCCCTCTGCGCGGGCGAGGCCGCGCAGCCGGGCCAGCTCGGCGAGGCTGATGTTGCCGTGGCCGTCATAGGCGGCCGGATCGGCCTCCAGCGGCAGGATGTGCGCGTCCACGAAGGCCGCGATCCGGGCGCGGTAATCCTCGACGCGCGGGGAGATGGTGAAATCCACGGGCCCACCTCCTGGGTCGGTGTCGACGACGAAAATCGAGCGAGCGCTCGCTTTTTATCGCCTGGATTCGCGCCTGGCAACGGGCTAGACCTCGGGAGCCGCTCCCGGTCGTGGCCACCGCGGGCTGGCGCGACGACGAAACGACGACGAAACGACGACGGCGCGACGATGGATCGATGAGCCCCGCAGACGCTCTTCCGGCGAACTTTCCGGCGCACCTTCCGGTGAAGGACGTCTACGCCACCGAGGCGATCTGCGCGCGGATCCTGGCGCGGCACCGGGACCGGATCAGCGTCCGGAAGGACCATGTCGCCGTCGCCAACCTCGCGCGGATCATCGAGGCGGTGCTGAAGCTGTCCAGCCGGCAGGGCTTCCACGAGACGAGCCTGCGCGACCTCGCCCGGACCTCGGGGCTCAGCATGGGCGGGCTCTACTCGTACTTCGACAACAAGAACACGCTGCTGGTGATGATCCTCACCGAGGTGACCGAGACGGCGGAGGCGGTCCTGCGGCAGGCCCCGGCGGGGCTCGCGGCGGATCCGGCCGCGCATCTGCGCTGGCTGATCGAGACCCATATCCGCCTGACCGAGGCGATGCAGCCCTGGTTCGTCTTCGCCTTCATGGAGGCGAAGGGCTTCCCGGCCCCCGCCCGGACGATGGCGACGGAGAGCGAGGCCGCCACGGAGCGCATCTTCGCCGAAGTCCTCGCCCGCGGCGCGGCGGCGGGCGTCTTCGCGGTCGCCGACGTCGATCTCACAGCGGCGCTGATCAAGCCGCTCCTGCAGGACTGGTACGTGAAGCGGGCCAAGCACCGGAAGCGCGGGATCCCGATCCAGCGCTACATCGCCGGCGTGACCGCCTTCGTCGAGAAGGCCATCGCAGCGGGCTGAACCGGCGCGGCGGACGAACAACCCCTGGTCGAGGCCGCCGCGCGCCCTTATGCCGGGCCCGGAGGGCATTCCGGAGCGCGGGGAGCATGGCCGGACCGATCGGGCGCCGCGCGGACGCACACGGAACCGCCGGGATCGACGATCCGCTGAGCGGCCTCGCGCCGCTGCTGCGCGTGCGGCCGCACCTGGACGACGTCTGCCGGTTCGGCGGCGCCTGGGCCGCCCCGCACGCGCCGGAGCCGACGCGGCAGGCCTATTTCCACCTCGTGACGCGCGGCCGCGCCACGCTGCGTCGGCCCGGGGGCGCGCCGCTGCAGGTCTCGGCCGGGGACATCCTGCTCCTGCCGCGCGGCGACGCGCACCTGTTCCACGGCGCGGGGCCGCCGCCGTCGACGCCCCTGCCCGTCGCGGTCCGCCACGCGCACGATCTGCGGTTCAAGACCACCGTCGGGGCCGAGCCGGACGTCGAGCTGATCTGCGGCCGCCTGGCCTTCGAGGCGGCGCCCCAGACCCTGATCGTGACCGCCCTGCCCGACCTCCTCGTCCTGAGCGTCGGCACCGAGCCCCTGGCCACCCGGTTCGCGCCGCTCCTGGCGGGCATCCACGAGGAGCTGAACGACCTCCGCGCCGGGTCGGTCGCGGTCGCCGAGAACCTCGCGAGCGCGCTGTTCATGATGATGCTCCGCGCGCATCTCGAGGCGTCGGCCCCGGCCGAGGGCCTGCTGCACCTCCTGGGGCAGCCGCTCACCGCCCGGGCGGTGCTCGCGATGGTGCGCGACCCGGTGCATCCCTGGACGCTGGACGAACTGGCCGCGACGGCCGCCGCGTCGCGGGCGAGCCTCGTGCGCGCCTTCCGCGCCGCCGCGGGCGTCGCCCCGCTGGAATTCCTCACCGACCTGCGGCTCGGGCTCGCCCATCACCGCCTGCGCACCGAGACGGTCCCGCTGGACCGTCTGGCCGCGGAGGTCGGCTACCAGTCCGCGCCCGCGCTCAGCCGGGCGTTCCTGCGCAAGTACGGGATCCGCCCCGGACAGGCGCGGCAGGCCGAGGCGCCCCCGCAGGCGGTTTGATCCGCCCGGTCATCGGCCTGCGCCGCGCGGTCATCGAGGGCGCGGCCGGCCCCGACTACCTTCCTCGTCATCACGAAGGAGGTCGTCATGCACATGATCGATTGGAACAGCTACCGCCAGCAGGTCACCGCCGGCGTCGGACACTTCGCCAAGCTCAGCCCCGACACGGTGCGGGGCTACGGCACCCTCAGCACGGCGGGCCAGAAGACCGGCCAGCTCGACGCCAAGACCCGTGAGCTGATCGCGGTGGCGGTGGCGATCTCCCTGCGCTGCGACGGCTGTATCACGGTCCACACCGACGCCGCCCGCAAGCTCGGCGCCACCGAGGCCGAACTGGCCGAGGCCCTCGGGGTCGCCACCAGCCTCAATGCCGGTGCCGCGGTCGTCTACGCGACCCGCGCGCTCGACGCCTTCGCGGCCTCCGCCGAGGCGTAGCCCCTCCCCCCATCCGATTGAGCAAGGAATCGTGCCATGAACACGCAGGTTCGCCGCGTCCTCGGCCTCGTCTCCGGGCCGGGCTCGAACCGCCTCGGCCTCCAGGCCATGCGGGTCGCCATCGCGGTCATCTTCCTCTGGATCGGCGCGCTCAAGTTCGTGCCCTACGAGGCCGACAGCATCACGCCCTTCGTCGCCAACAGCCCGGTGATGGCGTTCTTCTACGCCCACCCCGACCAGTACGCGCAGCACCTCACCCACGAGGGCGAGCTCAACCTCGCCGCCCGCGCGTGGCAGACGGCCAACCACACCTACGCGTTCTCCCGCGGCCTCGGCACGGTCGAGCTGCTGATCGGCCTGCTCGTCCTCGTCGGGCTCGTGTCGCGGCGGCTGGGTCTGGCCGGCGCGGTGCTGGCCTTCCTCACCCCGGTGGTGACCCTGTCGTTCCTCGTAACCACCCCCGAGGCCTGGGTCGCCGCGCTCGGCGACGCCGAGCACGGCTTCCCCTACCTCTCGGGCGCCGGGCGCCTCGTCCTCAAGGACGTCACCCTCATGGCCGGCGCGTGGCTCGTCCTCGCCGACAGCGCCCGCGCCGTCCTCGAGCGGCAGGCCCGGGCACCGGGCGCCCCCGCCCGCCTCGACCTCGCGGCAAGCCGCCAGGAGGCCGCTAGGAGGCCGCTAGGAGCCCGCTAGGAGGCCGGGGCGCCGCCCCCGGGCAGCGCCTCGATCACCGCCCGCAGGCCGCCGATGTCGTCCAGGACGGCGTCGGCGGTCCGCGCGTCGTCCGGGCGCCCGTAGCCGTAGCGGGCCAGGATGGCGGCGGTGCCGGCGGCGCGGGCGGCCGCGATGTCGTGGTGCATGTCGCCGACCATGACGGCCCGCCCGGGCTCGACCCGCAGGCGACGCAGGGCCTCCCGCAGCGGCGCGGGATCGGGCTTGCGCTCGGGCAGCGTGTCGCCGCCCACGACCGTGTCGATCAGCGGCGCCAGCCCCACCGCGTCGAGGATCAGGCCGGTGGCGCGGGCCGGCTTGTTGGTGACGATCGCCAGCGCGTAGCCCGCCGCCCGGAGGTCGCGGACCGCCGCGGCGGCGTTGGGGAACAGGGCGGTGCCGGCGGCCGCGAGCGGCTCGTACACGGCCAGGAAGGCCGGCAGGAGGTCCGGCGCCCGCTCCGGATCGCCGCCCGAAGCCCGCAGGGCGCGCCGCAGCAGCGCCACCGCGCCGTCGCCCACCATGGCCCGCATCGCGGCGGTCCCGAACGGCGGCAGACCCTCCCGCGCCAGGGTGGCGTTCAGGGCCGTCCGGAGATCGGCCAGGCTGTCGACGAGGGTGCCGTCGAGGTCGAGGAGGACGGCGTCGAAGCGCGACGGGGGCGCGGGCGCGGGCAAGGAACGTCTCCGCGTCGCGGGCGACGCGCGGCGGGACGCCGACGCCTCAATCTCCGGGACGGGCGGTTCCTAGCGGGTCCGGCGCTGCCGGGCCAGGGTCCGGCACGCGCCCCGAGCATCCCCCGAGCATCCCCCGGGCAGCCTAGCGCGGCTTGGCGTCGGCCGGCGTCCGGTCGGTGCAGGTGACCGGCGTGCCGGCGCCGTCGGTCCACGTGACCGACCGCCCCTTGCCCCGCAGCTCGTGCGTGGCGTCGGCGTAGCGGAACCCCGACCCGCTGAGCTGCACCGGCAGGGTGACGGCGGCGCCGTTGTCCGGCCGGACAACCGCCCGCTCCGGCCCCGCGGCGTTCAGGAAGGTGACGGCCAGCGTCCGACCGTTCGGACAGGCGAAGGTCACGTCGATCGTCTCGGCCTGCGCGGGCGCGGCGGCCACCAACAGCCCGCCGACGAGGATCGCCAGCCGGGCGACGCGGACACGGATTCTCATCGGCCTCTCCTGAGCCCCGCGGCCGCGGCCGCGACGACGATCATCGCCGGGATGTCCTGTCCGGGCAATCGGCGCCGACGGCACGCGAGGCGGCCGGCCGACCCCCATCCACCAGTCCCTGGAAGAGCAGATGGAGCAGCGAGGCAATTGTACGATCCTCGATACAAGTCGAACCGGATCACTTCCCGCTCAACTTGGGACGAAAGCGGTAAATCGTCGGCTCGCCCGCCCGGCGGATTGTCTCCCGAGCGCCGCGATGCGGCGCTCCGGCGCGGGGAATAGAGCCGTGGACGACCGCCGTGACAGCTCGCGGCTTAAATATCTCTTTAATGTTAGGAGTATAATAATACGGCAATCTCTCAGACGCAGCTTCGATGAACCGTCCGAAATATCCTTTCTCGATATTGATCGGGAGGTCGACCGCATCCGCCCCGGGTCTGACGGCCATGCGTCAGCTCACGGAACTGCAGAAGCATATCCCGTCCCTCTACGGACTGCTCTCGGTCAATGCCGGCGCCCTCGCGGTGACGCATTACGGTCTGGCGCCCGCCTACCTGACCCTCGGCATCCCGGGGACCGTGATCGCGCTGTGCCTCCTGCGCGCGATCCACTGGTGGCGCTTGAGGCCCGAGGCCCTGGACGAGGCGCAGGCCGCCCGCCACCTGCGGCGGACGACGGTGCTCACGGTCTTCTTCTCCGTCGCCTTCGTGATCTGGGCGATGGTCCTGAACACGTTCGGCGGCCCCTACGAGCAGGGCCACGTCGCGATCTTCGTGGCCGTCACGGTGATCGCCTGCATCTTCTGCCTGACCTACCTGCCCCTGGCGGCCTTCCTGGTCACCGGCATCGTCATGGGCGTGTTCCTGTTCTGCTGCGTGACGAGCGGGAACCACGTGTTCCTCGCCATCGCGGCCAATACGGCCTTCGTCACGGCCGTGATGGTCCGCATCCTCAACACCAACTACCGGGCCTTCGTCGCCCTCGTCGCGTCCCAGGCCGTGGCGAGCCGGCTCTCGGAGGAGAACGCGCGCCTCGCCCAGACCGACAGCCTGACCGGCCTCCCCAACCGGCGCTACTTCTTCCAGAAGCTCGACGAGGCGCTCCGGTCGTCCTCCGGGGCGGACACGCCCTTCGCCCTGGCGATCTTCGACCTCGACCGGTTCAAGCCGATCAACGACACCTACGGGCACAATGTCGGCGACCGCGTCCTGGCGGAGGCCGGCCGGCGCCTCGCGGCCTTCGCGGGGGCGGACGTCGTGGTGACGCGGCTGGGGGGCGACGAGTTCGGCGTGATCCTGCGCGCGCCGGCTTCGGCCGCGGCGGCGCTCGCCTTCTGCGACGGCGTCTGCACGGCGCTGCAGCGGCCGATCCGGATCGGCGACATCCAGGTCGTCACCGGCTGCTCGGGCGGGCTCGCCCTGCCCTGCCGGATCTCGCACGACGCCGACGCCCTGTTCGACCGCGCCGATTACGCGCTCTACCACTCCAAGGAGCAGCGGCGCGGCGCGACGACCCTGTTCTCGCAGGAGCACAAGGACGCGATCCGCGCCGAGCAGGCGGTGGAGACGGCCTTGCGGACGGCGGACCTCGCCGCCGAGATGGTGCTGCACTACCAGCCGGTCCTCGACCTCGCCACGGGGCGGACCGCCTTCGTGGAGGGTCTGGCGCGCTGGACGAGCCCGACGCTGGGCCGCGTCGCGCCGGACCGGTTCATCGCGGCCGCCGAGCGCGGCGGCATGATCCACACGGTGACGCTGCTGCTCCTGCGCAAGGCGCTCGCCGACTGCGCGCAGCTCCCGCCCGGGACCGGCCTGTCCTTCAACCTGTCCGCCCACGACCTCGCCTCGCCCGAGACCGTCCTGTCGATCCTGGCGGCGGTGCGGGGCAGCGGCATCGACCCGCGCCGCCTGACGCTCGAGCTGACCGAGACCGCCCTGATGCGCGACTTCGACCACGCCAAGGCGGCCATCACCACCCTGCGCAGCCTGGGCATCAAGATCGCGCTCGACGATTTCGGGACCGGCTATTCCAGCCTGGGCTACGTCCACCGCCTGCCGCTGGACAAGATCAAGATCGACCGCGGCTTCATGGCCGACATCGACACCGACCGGGGCTGCAGCCTCGTCTCCACGATCCTGGACCTGTGCCGCAACCTCGGCCTCGACGGGATCGTCGAGGGGATCGAGACGGAGGCGCAGCTCGACGTGGCGCGGCGGCACGGCAGCCGCTACGCCCAGGGCTACCACATCGGCCGCCCGATGCCCCTCGGCGACCTGCTGGAGCGGCTGGAGCGCGAGGGCGCGGCGGAAGCGAAGGCAGAGGCAGAGGCCTGCACGGTGCGCCGGAGGGCCTGAGGCGGCCCCGGCGCGAGGCGGAGCCGCGCCCTCAGGCGCGCCGGAGGTTCCAGAGGATCGGGAAGCCCGGGAGGCGGCCCGTGAGGTCGCGCCGGTAGGACGTCATCGAGCGGTAGGAGCCGACCGGCACGAACACGACCTCCTCGAGGGCGATCCGCTGCATGTCGGCGCAGATCGCCCGGCGCGCCTCCGCGTCGGGGGCCGCGAACCACGCGGTCCGGAGTGCCTCCAGCCGCGGCACCGACGGCCAGCCGAACCACGCGTTCGGCCCGCTGGCCCGGAGCGGCTGCAGGGCGGCGGGGTCGGCGTTGTCGAAGGACGAGAAGGTGGTGAGCAGCACCGACCAGCCGCCCTTCTCGACGGGCTCGCGGGAGACGCGCCGCTGGATCACCGTGCCCCAGTCGCTCAGGGCCAGGTCGACGTTGAAGCCGATCCGGGGGAGCAGGTCGGCCGCGACCTGGGTCAGCGCCGCGGGCGCCAGCAGGTCCGTGGGGCCGATCAGCCGGATCTTCGCGCCGTCGTAGCCCGAGGCCCTGAGCGCCGCGCGGGCCGCCTCCAGGCTGCGCGGCCCGGTGAGCGCCTCCAGGCCGACCTGGCTCGCCATCGGCGTGCCGGGCGTGAAGATCCCGCAGCGGTCGTCGTAGGCCCCGGGATCGTCGCCGACGATCGCCGCCATGAAGTCGCTCTGGACGATCGCCGGCAGCACCGCCCGGCGCACCGCGACGTCGTCGAAGGGCGGCTGCAGGTGGTTCATCCGCAGGATCGCCGGGTTGGTGAGCCGGTCGAGGCCCTCCACCACGATGTCGCGGTTGCGGGCGAGCAGCTGCTGGAGCTCGGGCGGCGGCTGCTCGTACCAGTCGATCTCGCCGTTCTGCAGGGCCGCCGCCGCGGTGGCGCCGTCGGCGATGATCCGCCACTCGATCCGGTCGAAATGGGCGACCTTGCCGCCGGCCGTCAGGCTCGGTGTGCCGGGCGCCGGCACGTAGCCGGGGTGGCGCTCGTAGACCATCAGGCTGCCCGAGTTGAACTCGTCGGCCTTCCAGCGGAACGGCCCGGAGCCGGTGGCGTCGGTGATCTGCTTGTACGGGTCGGTCTGGGCGACCCGCTCGGGCATGACGAAGGCCGGCTGGCTGACACTCGCCAGCGCCTGCGGCAGGAGCGGGAACGGTGCCTTCAGCCGGAACACGATGTCGGTGTCGCCGTCGTGGGCGAGCTCGTCGGTGGCGGCCATCAGGGTCTGGCCGAAGCCGTTGCGGGCCGCCCAGCGCCGGATGCTGGCGACGCAGTCCCGCGCCAGGACCGGCGTGCCGTCGTGGAAGCGCAGGCCCGCGCGCAGGGGGATCGTCACCCGGCGCCCGTCCTGCTCGACCTTGAGGCCGGCCGCCATCTGCGGCTGCGGCCGCAGGTCGGCGTCGAGGCCGAACAGCGTGTCGTAGACCACGTAGGCGTGGTTGCGGGTCACGATCGCCGTCGTCCAGATCGGATCGATGGAGGTGACGTTCGCCTGGGGGACCATGCGCAGGACCCGGGCGCCCTGCGCCAGCCCGACGGAGGGGGCCGCCAGGGCCGCGGCCCCCGCGGCCAGGAAGGTCCGTCGCCTCATCGTCACTCCCCGAACGGTGGATCCCGGCGTCGCAAGCACCGGACCAGGGGCGCCCCGCCTCAGCTCAGCGGGACGGCGAAGCCCCGCTGCACGGCGGGGCGCTCCATCATCCGGTCGTACCAGCGCCGGACGTGCGGGTAATCGGCGAGGTCGACCTGGTGGCGCTCGTGGCGCCACGCCCAGCCGAGGATCGCGAAATCCGCCACCGAGAGCGGCCCCGCGACGTACGCGACCTGCGCGAGGCGCCGGTCCAGCACGCCGTAGAGCCGGTGCGTCTCCTTGCTGTAGCGGGCGAGCCCATAGGCGCGGTCGGCCTCCGCGACGGTCAGGAAGTGGTGGACTTGGCCGGGCATCGGCCCGAAGCCGCCCATCTGCCACATCAGCCATTCCAGGGCGGCGACGCGCTGCCGCCGGTCCTCGGGCAGGAAGCGGCCGGTCTTCTCGGCGAGGTAGAGCAGGATCGCGCCGGACTCGAACACCGGGATCGGGGACCCGTCCGGCCCGTCCGGATCGACGATGGCGGGGATGCGGTTGTTCGGGCTGATCGCCAGGAAGTCCGGCGCGTGCTGCGCCCCTTGCGTGATGTCGACCGGGATGACCCGGTAGGGCAGCGCCATCTCCTCCAGCGCCACGCTGATCTTCCGGCCGTTGGGGGTGTTCCAGGCGTAGAGATCGATCATCGCGGGCGCCTCCGCTGTGCCGAGGGAAGCTAGGGCCCGTGACGGGATCCGGCAATTCGGCCGGCGCTCAGGCGGCGACCGGGGCCGGCTCCGGCTCCGGCAGGCCGAGATGCCGGTAGGCGTGTCGGGTGAGGACGCGTCCGCGGGGTGTGCGCTGCACGAAGCCGCGCTGGATCAGGTAGGGCTCGATGATGTCCTCGATCGCGTCCCGCGGCTCCGACAGCGCCGCCCCGATCGTCTCGATCCCCACCGGCCCGCCCCCGAACGAACGCGCGATCAGGCTCAGGTACTTGCGGTCCATCACGTCGAGACCCGCCCCGTCCACATCCAAGAGATGCAGCGCCCGGTCGGCGATCGCCCGCGTCACCGTCTCGGCCTCCGCCACCACCGCGAAGTCCCGCACCCGCCGCAAGAGCCGCCCCGCGATCCGCGGCGTGCCCCGCGCCCGACGGGCGATCTCGTTGGCGCCCTCCGCCGACATGCCCAGACCCAGCACCCGCGCGCCGCGCGCCACGATCTGCTCCAGCTCGTCGATCTCGTAGAACTCCAGCCGGATCGGGATGCCGAACCGGTCGCGCAGCGGCGTCGTCAGCAGCCCCGCCCGCGTCGTGGCGCCGACCAGCGTGAACTTCGGCAGCTCGATCTTGACCGAGCGCGCCGCCGGGCCCTCGCCGATGATCAGGTCGAGCTGGTAATCCTCCATGGCCGGGTAGAGGATCTCCTCGACCGCCGGGTTGAGCCGGTGGATCTCGTCGATGAACAGGACGTCGCGCTCCTCCAGGTTGGTGAGCTGGGCGGCCAGATCCCCGGCCTTGGCGATCACCGGCCCGGAGGTCGAGCGGAAGTTCACGCCGAGCTCGCGCGCCACGATCTGGGCGAGCGTGGTCTTGCCGAGCCCGGGCGGCCCGACGAACAGCACGTGGTCGAGCGCCTGCCCGGTCTTCCTCGCCGCCTCGATGAACACCTGCATGTTCGCCCGCGCCGCGCGCTGACCGATGAACTCGGCGAGGCTCAGCGGACGGATCGTCTGATCCGGCTCCGCGGCCGCGGCACCGGACCCCTGCGCGACCGTCCTGATCGGCGTCGCCATTCAGGCCGCCCTGGCGCGACCCGACGCCTTCTCGAAGGGCTGCACGAAGGGCTGCACCAGGACCCGCCGGCCCGAGAGGTCGTGCACGCTTACCCGCCACTCGGCCCAGTCGGTGCGGTTGGCCAGCGAGCGCCGCACGTCGGAGGCGACCTTGCGGGCGCGGTCGACGAGGCGCGCCGTCGCGCGGACCTCGGTGCCGCGGGCGTCGAACACGCATTCGAGGCCGTTGGTGCAGTGGAACCGGTACTTGGCCATCCCTCGCTCCTCCTCGGCCGCCCCGCGCGGCGCTCACCCTGTGTTCACTATATGTTCTGTTCTCGGCCGGATCCAGCCCCGGCGAAGCGTCGCAGGCGTCCCCGGAACGGACCCGCGCCGGACCCGCGCCGGACTCACGACTGCGGCCGATGGGACCGGACCGGAACACCGCGCGCCCCGCGGGCTTACCGGGCGAGACGCCTCACCGCCGGACCGGGAACCCACCATGCGCGCCACGCTCCTCGCCCTCCTGCTGGCCGCCGGCCTCGGCGCGCCCGGCCGCGCCGCCGAGGCGCCGGCCGGGTCCGACGCCCTGAAGCCGATGGTGGAGTCGAACGACCTCGTCTTCAACGGCATCACCCGGTCCGCGGACGGCCGGCTGTTCTCGCCGTTCCAGCGGCAGAGCCAGGACAAGGGGATCGAGCTCGGCGAGTGGCGGGACGGCAAGGCGGTCCCGTACCCCGACGCGGCCTGGAACGCCTGGAAGACGGGTGACGACCCGGCCAAGGCCTTCGTGGCGGTCAACGCCATCCGGATCGGGCCGGACGGGGACCTCTGGGTGGTCGACAAGGGCGCGCCCGGCATGGGCGCGGCGCCGCTGCCGGGCGGCCCGAAGCTCGTGCAGATCGACCTCGCCACGAACGCCGTGCGCAGGGTCTACCCGCTGCAGGCGGCGACCACCGAGAAGAGCTTCATCGACGATTTCCGGTTCAACGGCGGCCACATCTACCTGACGGATGCCGGCCAGCCCGGTCTGATCGTCCTCGACCGCGAGACCGGCGGCCTCCGGCGGGTGCTCGACGGACACTGGTCGACGATCGCGCAGCGCCCGCTGACCGGCCAGGGCCGGGTGCTCCGGGACGACAAGGACAAGCTGCTCTTCATCCACGCCGACCAGCTGGAAGTCTCGCCGGACGGCAAGACCTTCTACTACCAAGCGTGCACCGGGCCGCTCTACAGCATCGAGACCCGGTACCTCGACGACGCGGCCGTGAGCGACGACGAGCGCGCCCGGCACGTGAAGCTCCACGCCGCCACGGTGGCGACGGGCGGCACCGCCATCGACGCGGGCGGCACCATCTACGCGAGCGACACGGACGGCCTGCGGATCCTCAAGATCGCGCCGGACGGGACCGTGAGCACGCTGGTGCAGGACCCGCGGCTCGTGTGGGTCGACGCGATGTGGATCGACGAGCAGGGCGGCCTGTGGATCCCGGCGGCGCAGATGAACCGCACGCCTGCGATGAGCGGCGGCGCGGCCTCGACGGTCAAGTTCCCGACGACGATCTACCGGATGCAGATCGACGCCGAGCCGCTGCGCAACTGAGGATGGATCGGCCCGGTCCCAGGGGCGGCCTCGCGTCGGGCGGGCAGCGGCTGACGCCGAACCCGGAACCCGGGTTACAAGTTGGATCGAGGCGGGTGCCGAGCCCGGGACCCTGTACCGGGACCCTGTACCGGGATCCGGCACCGAGACCCGGCACGAGGAGAGGATGGACCGACCATGCGCAGGATGCAGTCGTCGCGGTGGGCCGGCGCCTTCCTGGCTGCCGGCCTGATCGTCACGTTCGCCCCGCCGGCGCGGGCCGACGCCGCCCTGGTCCTGCGGGAGACCCGGCTGCACACGCCGCCGGACTCGCACGAGCCGCAGCGGGCGATGGTCAACCTGCGCAACACCGGCCCGGACCTCGCGACGAACGTGACCGTGCTCTGCACCTTCACGGGGGCCGGCGGGACGGTGCTCGACACGCAGCAGGCCTCGGTGCCGGAGGTCGTGAGCCTCGCCGACGTGCAGGCCGAGACGATCTACTACGGCTGGCCCCGCGCGAGCAGCGCGACCTGCCGCCTCGCCGAGCCGTAGCCGGCGGCCCCCGTCGCCCGCCGGGCCGGCCGACGCAGCCTTAGCGGTTTCCGCGCGTTATGGTCCGGTCCCGTGGCGTCCCAGGTCCGTTTCCGGCAGAAGGCGCCCACGCCCCGCCCCTCTGTCGCAGCGCCAGCCCCGTGCCCGTATCCCCCGCCCTCCCGATTTCGGCGATCCGCCCCGACCGCCCCGCGCGGCCGGCGGGGGAGTCCATCGCGACGCACGGGCGCTGAGCGTGGACGAGACGGGGACCGAGGCGCTCCTGCGGCGCGCCCGCGCGCTGGAGGCGGAGGCCGCCGGGCTCCGGGCGCGGGCGGCCGCCACCGGCGCTGAGGCGGACGCCCCGACGCTCCCGCAGCCCCCCGCCGACCTGTCCGGGGCCGGCCTCGCCCTCCGGGAGGCCGAGGCGCGCCTGCTGCGGGCGCAGGAGGCGGGCGGGATCGGCCTGTTCACCGTGGGGGTCGCGGACGGGCTCCTGCACCCGACCCCGCAATTCTGCCGGCTCTACGGCCTGCCGGAGCGCGACACCTACCCGGCCGAGCTGGTCGAGGCGCTGATCCTGCCGGAGGACCGGGCCCTCGTCTCGACGGCGGCGAGCCGGCGCCGCGGCGACCCCCCGCGGGACGTCGCCTACCGGATCCGGCGACCGGATACCGGCGAGATCCGCTGGATCGCCCGGCAGGGGGAGATCGAGCGCGACGCCGCGGGGCGGCCGGTGCGGTTCTCCGGGGTCGCGCGCGACATCACCGAGCAGCGCGAGGCCCGCGACGCCCTGCGCGCCGGCGAGGAGCGCTACCGGACGCTGTTCGAGGCCATCGACGACGGCTTCTGCATCATCGAGTTCTTCGACGGCCCGCACGGCCCGCTCAGCGACTACGTCCACGTCGAGGCCAATCCCGGCTACGAGCGCCACACCGGCATCGCCGGCATCGTCGGGCGGACGCTGCGCGACCTCGTTTCGGCCGAGGACGCGGAGGCCTGGCTCGAGCTCTACGGCGGCGTGCTCCGCACCGGCGTCCCGATCCGGTTCGAGCGCTTCTTCGCCCAGGCCGACCGCTTCATCGACGTCTCGGCCGCCCGGATCGGGCCGGCGAGCCGGCGCCAGGTCTCGGTGCTGTTCCGGGACATCACCGCGCGCCGGCAGGCGGAGGACGCCCTGCGCGCCAGCGAGGCGCTCGCCCGGACCAACATCGAGCGGGTGCAGCTCGCCCTCGCGGCCGGCGCCATCATCGGCACGTGGCACTGGGACCTGCCGAGCGACCGGTTCACGGTCGACGAGGGCTTCGCCCGCAGCTTCGGCCTCGACCCGGCGCTGGGCCGGGACGGCATCCCGCTCGCCCGGATCGTCGCGACCGTGCATCCGGACGACCAGCCCGGGCTGGCCGCGGCCATCAACGCGGCCGTCGTCCGGGGCGGCGCCTACGCGCACCAGTACCGGGTCCGCCGGGCGGACGGGCGCTACTACTGGCTGGAGGCCAACGGCCGCGTCGACCACGCGCCCGACGGCACGCCCCTGAGCTTCCCCGGGGTCCTGATCGACGTGGACGAGCGCCGTGCCGTCGAGGCGGAGCGGGACCGCGTCGCCGCGGCGCTGCGCAGCCTCAACGAGACCCTGGAGCAGCGGGTCGCCGAGCGGACGGCCGAGCTGATGCGCGCCGAAGAGGCCCTGCGCCAGTCGCAGAAGATGGAGGCGGTCGGCCAGCTCACCGGCGGGCTCGCCCACGACTTCAACAACATGCTGGCCGGCATCGTCGGCTCGCTGGAATTGATGCAGACCCGGATGCTGCAGGGGCGGGTCGGCGACCTCGACCGCTACATCGGCGCGGCGCAGGGCGCGGCCAAGCGCGCCGCCGCCCTGACCCACCGCCTGCTGGCCTTCTCGCGCCGCCAGACCCTCGACCCGAAGCCGACGGACGCGAACCGCCTGGTCGAGGGCATGATGGAGCTCGTGCGCCGCACGGTCGGCCCCGCGGTGGCGATCGAGTCGGTCGGGGCCGGCGGCCTGTGGCCGACGCTGGTCGATCCGAGCCAGCTCGAGAACGCGCTGCTCAACCTCTGCATCAACGCCCGGGACGCGATGCCGGCGGGCGGGCGCATCGTCATCGAGACCGCCAACCGCTGGCTCGACCACCGGGCCGCCCAGGAGCGCGAGCTGGAGCCGGGGCAGTACGTGACGCTCTGCGTCTCGGACAACGGCACCGGCATGACCCCCGACGTGGTCGCCAAGGCCTTCGACCCGTTCTTCACCACCAAGCCGATCGGCGAGGGCACGGGCCTCGGCCTGTCGATGATCTACGGCTTCGCCAAGCAGTCCGGCGGGCAGGTCCGGATCTACTCGGAGGTCGGCCAGGGCACGATGGTCTGCCTCTACCTGCCCCGCCATCTCGGCGAGGCGGAGGCCGAGGTGATCCTGCCGGACCTCGCCCACGCGCCCCGCGCCGAGCAGGGCGAGACGGTCCTGGTGGTGGACGACGAGCCGACCGTGCGGATGCTGGTCACCGAGGTGCTGGAGGATCTCGGCTACGCGGCGATCGAGGCGGCGGACGGCGCCTCGGGGCTGAAGGTCCTCCAGTCGGACGTGCGCGTCGACATGCTGATCACCGATGTCGGCCTGCCCGGCGGCATGAACGGCCGCCAGATGGCCGATGCCGGCCGCCAGCACCGGCCCGACCTGAAGGTCCTGTTCATCACCGGCTACGCCGAGAACGCCGCCCTCAACCACGGCCATCTCGGCCCCGGCATGCAGGTGATGACGAAGCCCTTCGCCCTGGAGGCGCTCGCGACCCGCATCCGCGGCATCATCGGCGGCGAGGGCTGAGGCCCGGAGGCCCGGGCGGGCGGTTCGCCTCCGGCACACGGCGTCGCAGGCCCGCGCGGAACGGGTTCTCCGGCCCGGGCGTCATTGCCATACCGCGCCGGCGCGCCCATGAGGGCGACCTCGCGGGCACCATCGCGGGCGTCCTCGGCACGGGGCCCGGCGGGCGGGCCCGGGAGCGGACCGGCAGGGCCGCGCCGAACGGAGGCGACAGGGAAGCTACCGTGGACACGCAGACCATCCCGGCCGAACTCACGACCTTCTTCGAGAAATCCCACATCGCCCTGGCGCTGGCCGCGGCGGGCGACGACAACGTCCTGCTCCTGGTGAACGAGCGGTTCCACCAGCTCACCGGCTACACGGGCGCGGAGGTCGTCGGGCGCAATTGCCGCCTCCTCCAGCGCGACGCCGACAACCGGGAGGCGCGGGCCAAGATCCACGCCTTCCTGGAGAACGACCGTCAGGACACGGTGCGCACGCCGATCGTGAATTTCCGCAAGGACGGGAAGCCCTTCGTCAACCTGCTGTACATGTCCAAACTGAAGGCGCTCTCGGGCGAGGTGCGCTACCTTTTCGCATCCCAATTCGACGTCAGCCGCTCGCAACCCGAGTTGCTTTCCGCCTACGATGCAGAACTGGGCCGGACCCTGTCCCGGCTGACCCCGACGCTTGCGGAGAGTGGGCTCGTCATCGAGGGCTCGCTGATGACGATCGCCAACACGGTCGCCACGGTCGCGCAGGCCAAGCTCACGCTCGCGGATCTCGATGCACCAGGATTTCCTTAACGCCCCCGGAGGCGAGGCCTCGGAGGTCCTGGACGGCGCCGGGACGGTGACGGCGCCGCCCTTCGCCGGGCCGGTCGTGGGAATCGGTGCCTCGGCGGGGGGCCTCGAGGCCCTGCGGGAGATGCTGGCGCGCGCCCGGCCGCCGACCGGCATGGCCTTCGTCATCGTCCAGCACCTCGACCCCAACCACGAGAGCATGCTGGCGCAGCTCCTCGACCGGCAGACGGAGCTGGAGGTGCTCCAGTGCGAGGGCGGGGAGCGGATCGCGGGCGACAAGGTCTACATCATCCCGCCCGGCCGGGGCCTCGTCATCCAGAACGGCGTCCTCGAACTCACCCATTTCGTCCAGCCGCGGGGCCTGCGCCGGCCGATCGACGACTTCTTCCTGTCGCTCGCGGTGGACCAGCAGGCCAACGCCGCCTGCGTGATCCTGTCGGGCACGGGGGCCGACGGCACGACCGGCCTGCGGGCCATCAAGGAGCACGGCGGCGTCTGCGTGGTGCAGCAGCCCGACACCGCCCGCTACGACGGCATGCCGCTCTCGGCGGTCGGGACCAGCCTCGTCGACTTCGTGCGGCCGCCGGGCGAGATCGTCGACTGCCTCACCACCTTCTTCCGCCGCCGCGGCACCGACGCCGTCGACGCCGAGTCCCGCCTCGTCGCCGACCACATCGACGACCTCTGCCGGGTCATCCGCGCGGCGGTGGGCCACGACTTCGCCGGCTACAAGCGGACCACCCTGGTCCGGCGTGTCGAGCGGCGCATGCACGTCCTCGGGCTCGAGTCCGGCCGGGCCTATCTCGGCCGCGTCCGGGCCGACAAGACCGAGTGCGAGGCGCTGTTCCGCGACCTCCTGATCAACGTCACCCGCTTCTTCCGCGACGCCGAGATGTTCGAGCTCCTCCGGGAGCGCGTGGTGGAGCCCCTGCTGCGCACCCGCGATCCCGAGGAGGACATCCGGGTCTGGATCCCGGGCTGCTCCAGCGGCGAGGAGGCCTACAGCATCGCCATGCTGTTCGCCGACGCCGCCCGCCGCCTCGGCCTGCCGCCGGCGGTCCAGATCTTCGCCACCGACATCGACGAGCGCATGCTCCAGATCGCCCGGGAGGCGACCTACCCGGCCGCCGCGCTCGCCGACATCCCGGCCCATCTGCGGGAGCGCTACGTCGTCCTCCACGCCGAGCGCTTCACCGTCGCGGCCGAGATCCGCGACCTGATCCGCTTCTCCAGCCACAGCCTGGTCAAGGACCCGCCCTTCTCGCGGGTCGACCTCCTGTCCTGCCGCAACCTGCTGATCTACTTCGACGAGCGCCTCCAGCAATCGGTGGTGCCGCTGTTCCACTACGCGGTCCGGCCGGGGGGCTACCTGTTCCTCGGCCCCTCGGAGAGCGTCAGCCGCTTCGAGCACCTGTTCCCGGTCATCGACCAGCACGCCCGCCTGTTCGAGCGGCCGCCGGGCGCGCCGCAATACCCGATCGACCTGCCGGGGAGCGCCCGCCGGGGCGAGGCCCGGCGCGGCGGGCGCGAGGAGCGGCGCGGCGAGCCCTCGATCGCCGACGAGACCGTGGCGGTGCGCCGCGTCATGGAGCGCTACGCCCCGCCCAGCATGGTGCTCAACGAGGACGGCGGCATCATCGCCGCCTACGGGCGCCTGAGCCGCTACTTCGACTTCCCGGTGACCCGGACCGGCGGCACCAGCGCCATCACCCTGGCGCGCCCGGGCCTGCGCGACGTCATCGGCCCGCTGCTCCGCCAGACCCGCGACGCGCGCAAGCGCGTGGTCGTCCGCGACGTGGAGATCCGCTCGGAATACGGCGTCCAGCCGGTGGAGCTGATCTGCGATCCCCTGCCCGACGGCTCGATGCTCCTGGTCCTGCGCGACACGGGCGCCTTCCGGGCGGCGGACGACCTCGACCTGATCGAGATGGATGCCGGCGGCGACCACGTCGAGGCGCTGGAAGAGGAGCTGCTGCGCACCCGCTACAAGCTGCGCTCGGCGGTCGAGGAGCTGGAGACGACGAACGAGGAGCTGAAGAGCTCCAACGAAGAAATGATGTCGATGAACGAGGAGCTCCAGTCGACGAACGAGGAGCTGTCCACGGTCAACGACGAGCTGAAGACCAAGGTCGAGCAGCTCACCATCGCCAATGCCGACCTGCGCAATTTCTTCGAATCCACCGACCTCGCCGTCGTGGTGCTCGACCGCGAGCTGAAGGTGCGCAGCTTCACCACGTCGGCCACCACGATCTTCCCGCTGCAGCCGGGCGATCGCGGCCGCCCCCTCGCCGACGTGTCGAGCCGGCTCGCCGGGCACGAGTACCTGCACGACGCCCAGGAGGTCTGCGCCGGCGGCTCGGTGATCCAGCGGCGCGTCGCCACCCGGGACGGGGAGCGCACGCTCTCGCTGCGGGTGCTGCCCTACCGCCTGCAGAACGGCAGCGTCGACGGCGCCACCCTGGTGCTCACCGACATCACCGAGGCGCTGTCGCTGGAGCGCCAGCTCGCCGCGGAGCGCGAGCGGCTGGAACTGGCCGTGAAGGCCGGGGGCATCGGCGTCTGGGAATACAGCCCGGATGCCGGGACCGTCGTGGTCGACAGCATCGCCGGCACGATGTTCGGCCTCGCTCCCGACACACCGCACCCCACCGCGTCCCTGGCGGCCAGCGTGCTGCCCGAGGACCGTCCCGGCTTCGAGGCGGCGCTGTCCGAGGCGGCGCACGGGCTCAACGAGTTCGAGGCGCGCATCCGCGTGCGCGCCGCCGACCACGCGCCGCGGCACATCCGCAGCTACGGGCGCCTGACCCGGAGCGGCGACCGGAAGCGGATCGTCGGCGTCTGCATCGACGTGTCGCCCGAATACGCGCTCGCCGAGACCCGCGACCTGATGCTGCGGGAGATGAACCACCGGGTGAAGAACCTGTTCGCGATCATCGGCGGCATGATCTCGGCGGGCGCCCGCACGCACCGGGAGATCGGCGTCTTCGCCACCGACATGCGCGACCGCATCTCGGCGCTCGGGCGGGCGCATTCCCTGGCCGACCCGTCCGACGGCCAGGGCATGAGCGACCTCGCCGGCCTGATCGGCGCGACCCTGCGCCCGTACCGCGACCACGTCCCCACGGTCATCGAGGGCCCCCTCGTGGCGATCAACTGGCGGCACGTGTCGTCGCTGGCGATGATCCTGCACGAGTGGGCGACGAACTCGGTGAAGTACGGCGCGCTCGGGGCCGACGACGGCGCGCTGTCGGTCACCTGGGACCGGCAGGCCGACGGGCTCGTCCTGGACTGGTGCGAGCGGATGGCCCGTGTCCCGGAGCCGAGGCCCGGACGAGGTTTCGGGACGATGCTGGTGGAGATGTCCCTGCGCCAGCTCGAAGCGACCGTGACGCGCAGCCACGACGACGCCGAGTACCGGATCACGCTGCATCTGCCCGAGGCGGCACTCCTGCGGGGCTGACGCGCGCTCAGGGATATCCGTGCATCGGCCGTCCTTGCGAGCGCAGCGAAGCAATCCAGTCGGCGCCACGCTTGCCGATGCTGCGCGACCCTGGATTGCTTCGCTGCGCTCGCAAAGACGGCGAGGTCTCCCGATCCTTCACCGCGGGTTCGGGAGGAGTCACGATGCCGGAGGGCGCCGGACGAACCGGCGCCCCGCCCCCCCTCAGTCGATGACTTCGACGATGCGGTTGCCGCGATCGACCAGGACGGGCTGGTCGTTCACGATGGTGTAGCGGTAGCCCGGACGCACCCGGTACTCGGTGGGCACGTCGTAGTAGGTGACGCTGTCCTCCGGCAGCACGGTGCCGACCCGGACCGGGCCGCCCCAGCTGTAGGAGCGCGCGCCGCGCTCGCGGACGTAGCTGCGGAACCGCGGGCGGTCGTCGACGCCCAGGATGCCGCCGACCGTGCCGGTCGCCGCGCCGACCGCGCCGCCGACGATGCCGCCGACCGGGCCGGCCGCGTCGGCGCCGACCGCCGCACCCTCGGCCGCGCCCCGCAGGGTGCCCTGCGCCTGGGCGGCCGCCGGGAGGGCGAGGAGGCCGGCCGTCGCCAGCGACAGAAGAAGCTTGTTGGTCATGCTGAGATCTCCAGGGTCGTCAGGGCGCGGCTGTCCGCCCAGGATCAGTTGCAGCCTTCCTTGTGGACGGTCTTGGAGTTGCCCATGCCGTCCTCCTTGTGGACGGTCTTCGAACCGCAATCGACGCTGCCGGTGGTGACCTCGCGCTTCTCGACGACGGTGTCGCGGTGGTCGACGACGGCGGGCCCGTCGCGGCGGATGACGGTGGTCTCCTCGGCGCTCGCCGCGCCGCACAGGGCCGCGAACAGGGCGCCCGAGAGAATGATGGTCCGCATGGTTGGCCTCCTGACTTCAATCGAAGCCAGCAACGGCAGCGGCGGAGAAAGGGTTCCACGCGCATTGATCGGTAGATCACGCGGATATTCGCGATGCGGCATGGTATTGGTTGTGTACAATCGACCGCCCCCGTCCCGCTCAGCTGTTCGGGACGGGAGCGACGCCTCAGCCGGCCAGGGGCGGCACCCGGGACCACCACGCGTGCGCCCGCTCGTACTGGTGGGCGACGCGCAGGATCTCGGCCTCGGCGAAGGGCCGGGCGGCGATCTGGAGGCTGATCGGCAGGCCGCGCCGGTCGAAGCCGCAGGGCAGCGCGATGGCGGGCAGGCCTGCGAGGTTGAACGGGTAGGTCAGGCGCCAGGAGGCCGCCAGCACGCTCTCCGCGCGCCCGCCGAGCAACACCGCGGACTCGTCCGTCCGCCACGCGGTCAGCGGCGAGGCCGGGCCGACGATCACGTCGGCCTCGGCCAGGACGGCGGCCATCTCGTCCATGATCAGGGCCCGCACCTGCTCGGCCCGCAGGTAGTCCGGCCCGGTCACGAGCCGGCCCATCTCCACGAGGTCGCGGACGTCGGCGGCGAAGCCCGCCACGTGGCCCCGGGCGAGGCTGCGGTCGTGGTAGGCGGTCGAGGAGGCGAGCTCGATGGCGTAGATGGCGCCGAGGCCGTGGCGCAGGGACGGCACCGCGACGTCGCGCACCGCGCAGCCCCGGTCTTCGAGGAAGCGGAGCGCCGCCTCGACGGCGGCGGCGACGTCGTCGTCGATTGCGTCGAAGAAGTGGTTGCGGATCACCGCGACCCGCAGGCCCCGGATCGGCCGGTCGAGCCCGGCCGTGTAGTCGGGGACCGGCGCCGCGCTGGCCGCGGGATCGCCGGGATCCGGGCCGGCGAGCGCCTGCAGCATCAGGGCGGAATCGGCCACCGTCAGGGTCAGCGGCCCGGCATGGTCGAGGGACCAGGAATGCGGCACGATCCCCGACCGGCCGACCCGGCCGTAGGTCGGCTTGAGGCCGACGATCCCGCACAGGGCGGCCGGGATCCGGATCGAGCCGCCCGTGTCCGAGCCGAGGGCGGCCGGGCAGAGGCGGGCCGCGACCGCCGCGCCCGAGCCGCCGCTGGAGCCGCCGGGCACCCGGTCGGGGTCCCAGGGGTTGCGGGTCGGCGGCGTGACCATGCCCCAGGCGAATTCGTGCATCCGCGTCTTGCCGAGGATCACCGCGCCGGCCGCCCGCAGCCGCGCCACGGCGTGGCTGTCGGCCGCCGGGAAGGTCAGGGCCTCCACCGCCGTGCCGGCCCGGGTCGGCATGTCGGCGGTGGTGTAGTTGTCCTTGACGGCGATCGGGATGCCGTGGAGCGGGCCGCGCGGCCCCGTCCGGGCGATCTCGGCATCGGCCGCGCGCGCGGCGTCGAGGGCCGCGGGCGCGAGGTGGACCATGCTGTTCAGGGCGCCGTCGAGGCGCGCGATCCGGTCGAGGCTGGCGCCGACGAGCTCGGCGCTCGACAGCTCCCGCGCCGCGATCCGCCGCGCGAGCTCGGTGATCGGGGCTTGCCAGAGGGGGTCAGTCGCGGCGGTCGTCATGGGGCACCCGGCGGTAGGGGAGCGTCGGATCGAACACGACCGGCGGGTGGATGTCCGCGAGGTCGAGGTCGCGGAGCCGCGCGATCTCGGCGAGCACCGGCGCGAACTGGGCCAGCAGGTGCGCGACCCGCCGGGGCTCCTGGCGCAGGCCGACGACGTCGCGCAGCAGGTCGGGGGCTGCATCCCCGGCGGCGCCCGGCCGCTCGGCGGGGGGCTTGAGCAGCATCGCCACGACGTCGTCCGGCAGGGCGCCGGCCGGGCTGTCCTTCCGCGGCATGCCGGCCACGAACGGCACGAGCTGACGGCGGGCGACCGCGAGGACGCGGCGCAGCTCGGCGACGGGCTCGGCGTGCTCGTCGACCCGCAGGTCGAGGTGCGGGTAATCCTCGGCGGCGACGATCTTGAGCGCCGCCGACTGCTTGCCGCGCCGGTCGCCGCCGGCCGCGTCGCCGGCCTCCAGGGCGCGCATCAGCCGCTCGTCGAGATCCTGGGCGGCGCTCCCCTCGAAGGCCGCCACCATGGCGTCGACAACGCCCGGCCCGGCGAGCATGTTGCCCTGGACGGCGTAGCCGGGCCCGGTGCGGTGGCCGGCCGCCGCCGTGCAGCCGGCGCCGGTCCAGGCGGCGGCCCGCCCCTGCCCGTCGACGAGGCCGAGCTGGCGCAGGTCCGGCCGGTCGTCGGTGGCGAGGGCCGCCGCCAGCGCGGCGTCGGGATCCTGCCCGCCGGCCAGCCCGTCGAGGATGCGGGCGGCGAGGTAGGGGTTCACCCAGGACTGGGTGGTGACGGCCCCGATCCCGGCCCTGAGGAACGGGCACAGCCCGCCCACCGCCGGGACGGCGCTCGCCACCGCGACGCCGAGCTGGCCGGTCCGCGGGCAGCGGGCGGCGATCGAGAAGGTGTTGAGTTCTCTCATGCGCCTGCGGCTTCCTCCTTGATCTTGATCCACCACCGTCTTTGCGAGCGCAGCGAAGCAATCCAGCAGCGCCCCGTCCGGGAGCGTGGCGCGACCCTGGGTCGCTTCGCTGCGCTCGCGATGACGGTGGCGGATCCGGGCCGACCTCACACCGCCAAGTGATCGATGACGCGCGCCTGCGCGTCCGGTACCCGGGCGGGACCGCTGTCGACGATCTCGCCGAGCTTGAGCACCGCGTAGCGGTCGGCGAGCGCCAGTGCGAAGGCGACGTGCTGCTCCACCACCAGCATGGACACGCCCGAAGCCCGCTCGGCCTCGAGCACGCCGCGCAGGCGCTCGACCATCGAGGGCTGCACGCCCTCGGAGATCTCGTCGATCAGCAGGAGGCGCGGGCGCAGCATCAGGGCGCGCCCGAGGATCAGCATCTTCTGCTCACCCCCAGAGAGGGTGCCGGCTCGCTGGGCCAGCCGGTCCTTCAGGAACGGGAAGTGGCCGAACAGCCGCTCCAGCGCCTCCGGCAGCATCCGGTCGGCGGGCACCGCGAGGCGCAGGTTGTCGCGGATCGACAGGTCCTGGAACAGGGGCTGCTCCTGCGGCGCGTAGCCGACGCCCAGCGCGTTGAGCTTGGCCGGCGTGAGGCCGGCGAGCGCCTGGCCCCCGACCGTGACGGCGCCGCCGCGCAGGGCCACCATCCCCAGGACGGTCTTGAGCAGCGTGGTCTTGCCCATGCCGTTCTTGCCCAGCAGCGCCACGATCTCCCCCGGCCCGACCGACAGGGACACGTCCCGCACGATGGCGACGGCGCCGTAGCCGCTCGACACCCCGTCGAGGGCGAGGGCGGCCCCCGCCGGCGCTGTCTGCCGCGCTGCCCGCCGTGCTGCCTCACCCATGGGCGCCTCCCGAGTAGATGGTCCGGACCAGTTCGGAGCCCACGACGTCCTCGACCGTGCCGTCCAGGACCAGCCGGCCCTGGTGCAGCACCACGATCCGGGACGAGATCTCGCGCACGAAGTCGAGGTCGTGCTCGACCAGCACGGCGGCGATCCGGCCCTCGGCGGTGAGCGCCTTGAGGACGGTCCCGATGGTGGTGCGCTCGGCCTTGGTCAGGCCCGCGGTGGGCTCGTCGAGCAGGATCAGCCGCGGCTCCAGCGCCACCACCATGGCGAGCTCCAGCGCCTGCTTCTGGCCGTGGGACAGGAGGCGCGTCGGCTGCGTCAGCTGGCGGTCGAGGCCGGTCATGCGCAGGACGTCGAGGGCGGGCTGCGGCAGGCCCAGCGTCTCGGCCCGCCCGACCGGGCTCAGGCCGTCGTGGGACGCCCGGGCGAGGCGGAGGCAGTCGGCCACCGACAGGCTCTCGAACACGCTCGCCACCTGGAACTTGCGCCCGACGCCGAGGCCGACGATCCGGTTCGGCGTCAGCCTGGTGATCGGCGTGCCGCCGACGGCGATCGCGCCCTTGAACGGCTCGGTGCCGTCGCTGAGGCAGCGCATCAGCGTGGTCTTGCCGGCGCCGTTGGGCCCGACGAGGCTGACGAGCTCGCCCGCCCGGATCTCGAGGTCGATGCCCTCCAGCACCGTCAGGGCGCCGTAGGCCTTGGCGAGGTTCTCGACCTTGAGGATCGGGGTCCCGGTCGCCTCGGTCCCGGTCACCTCCGGCCCGGCCGCCTCGGTCCCGGCCGCCCGCGCGACGAGGCGCGGCGGCGCCGGCTGCCGCCGGCCCACCGGCAGCGCCCGCCAGAGGCGGCCGACGAGGTCGGCGAGGCCGCCCGGCAGCAGGATGATGATGACCACGAAGGCCGAGCCCAGGAGGAGCTGCCAGAGGAACGGCAGGTCGCCCGAGAGATTCGCCGCGAGGTAGTCGATCGCGACGGTGCCGAGCACCGGGCCGAGCAGCGTGCCGCGACCGCCGAGCGCCACCCAGATGACCAGCTCGGTGCCGAACAGGAAGCCGGCATTCTCGGGCGCGACCACGCCCGAGGCGTTGGCGAACAGGAAGCCCGCGAGCCCCGCCACCGCGGCGAGGGACGCGGTCAGCCGGATCTGCAGGCGCCGCGGGTTGAGGCCGAGATAGGCGCAGCGCGCCTCGTTGTCCCGGAGCGCCACGAGGGCGCGGCCGGCATCGGCCCGGACCAGGATCCAGGCCGCCAGCGTGACGGCGATCAGGAACAGGGCCGCGAGGCGGAAATAGCCCTCGGTCTCGAAGGGCAGCACGTCGAAGCCGACGAGGCCGCTGCTGGAGCCGGTCCATTCCCCGCCCGCGTAGATGAGCTGCACGACGACGATCGGGACGACGAGCGAGATCACCGAGGCGTAGAGCGGGGTCGAGCGGTGGTAGAAGGACAGCCAGCCGACCGCGAGGCCGAGCAGGGCCGGCGCGACGAGCGCCGCCGCGATGGCCGCGGCGATCCCGAGCGGCGTCGCCCCGTAGGCGGCGAGGATCATCGCGGTGGCGTAGGCGCCGATGCCGAAGAACGCCGCCTGGCCGAAGGTCAGGATCCCCGCGAAGCCCCAGAGCAGGTCCACCGTGACGGCCAGCACCGCGTAGATCATCGAGCGGGTCAGGACGTTGACCGCGAAGGTGTCGAGGACGAGCGGCGCGATCCAGAGGGCCAGCGCCGCCAGGCCCGCGACCACGAAGGGCGCGGCGCGGGACAGGCGGCGTCCGCGGGGCGCCGCGGCGGCACGCTCGGCGACGGGCAGGGTCTCAAGCACGGGAGAAACCTTTCGGGCTGATCCGCAGCACGAGGGCGGCGAGCACCGCGACGGCGATGCTGCCCAGGATCGGGCTCACGAAGGTGCTGATCAGGACCTGCGCGGCCCCGAAGACCAGGCAGGCCGCCGCGAGCGCCAGGTACGAGGCGTCGGCGACCATCACCAGCATGAAGGCGCCGATCAGCCAGGAGACGCCCATGTTCGGATCGACGCTGGTGAGCGGCGTGAGCAGGACGCCGGCGAGGCCCGCGAAGCCGGCGCCGAGCATGAACACGACGAGGCGCACCCGGCCCGTGTCGATGCCGAGGCTGCGCGCCAGGGTCTCGTTCATGATCACCGCCCGGGCCGAGAGGCCGAGCCGGGTCCGCTCGATGGTGAGCGCGAACAGCGTGCCGATCGCCAGCGCGATGCCGAGCGCCACGAGGCGGTAGGCCGAGTAGTCGACGCCGAGGAACGCGACGGTGCCGGCGTAGAGGTTCGGGGTGAGCTGGACGTCCCGGCCGAAGGCCAGGGTGATGAGCTGCCCGACCACGATGCCGAGCCCCCAGGTGGCGAGAATCGCGTCCAGCGGCCGCCGGTAGAGCGGGCGGATGATGAAGTGCTCGGCGAGCCCGCCGAGCGCCGCGCCGACGACGAAGGCGAGCGGCAGGGCGAGCCACGGATTGAGCCCGAGCCTGGCGGTCACCACCGCGCAGTAGGCGCCGACCGTCAGCCACGCCCCGTGGGCGAAGTTGATGATCTTGAGCACGCCGAAGATCGCCAGGAGGCCGATCGCGACGATGAACAGGATCGCCGCCGTGGTCAGGATGTCGAGGGTGAGCAGCATCGGGGATTCCGGGTGCGCGTGTCGTCGCGGGCTGAGGGAGGGATTTGGCGGGTGACGACGGTCCCCTCCCCCTCTGCGGGCTTGCCGAGTCACGTATCGACCACGGCACCGCGGCTTCCGGACCGGGCGCGGGTCCCCTCTCCCGTGCGGGAGAGGGACAGGGTGAGGGGTGTGACCTCTCCGGAGAAGTCTCGTCCGAGACAGCGCGACGACGGCGCACTCGATCCTGGAGCGTCTAATCCCTCACCCCAACCCTCTCCCGCACGGGAGCGGGGGCACGTGGCGCTCCGTCATCGACGTCGGCGCGAGACGGGTGGATATCGTCGCCCGCCCGGGCGAGGCCTCGTGCCCCGCCCCTCACTGCAGCTTCGGGCACTGCTCGCCGGGATCGACGTCCTTGAAGGTGCCGGCGACCTTCACGGTGCCGTCCTTCTGGATCTGGCCGAGATACATGGTCAGCGGCGCGTGGTGCTGCTTGCTCATGGTGATCGTGCCCCGCGGCCCGGTGAAGCTCACGGTCGGGAGCGCCTCCAGGACCTTGGCGGTCTCGGTCCCGCCCGCCTTCTCGACGGCGGCCTTGTAGAGGTAGATCGCCTCGTATTCCGGCACCGAGAGGTCGTTGGGCGTGCGCAGCTCCGCGCCGAACTTCTTCTGCATCGCCGCCAGGAACGCCTTGTTCTCCGGGCTGTCGATCCCGGTGACGTAGGAGGCCGAGAGGTAGACGCCGTCGGCGTCCGCGCCCATGCTCTTGGCGGTGCCCTCGTCCAGCGCGAGGTTGGCGAAGGGCAGCGACACGCCCGCGCCGCGCAGCTGCTTGGTCAGCGTCACGTTCGGCGCGCCGCCCGCCGTCGAGGTGATCAGCGCGTCGGGCTTGGCCTCCTTCAGCTTGGAGATGATCGCCGTCCAGTCGCTGCCGTCCATCGGCAGGTATTCCTCGCCGACCACCTTGCCGCCGGTCTTCTCGACGTAGCTCTTGGCGAAGCCCAGCATGCCGCGGCCGAAGGCGTAGTCGCTGCCGATCAGGAAGTAGGTCTTGGCGCCCTTCGCCTTGAAGGCGTCCACCACCGGCGGCACCTGCTGCTCCGGCACCCAGGCGTCCACGAACATGTTCTTGTTGCAGGAATGGCCCTCGTAGAACGAGGTGTAGATGTACGGCACCTTCCCCTTGGTGACGGCGGGCAGGCCGGCGTTGCGGGCCGCGCTCGTCTCCATCGAGATCAGGACGTCGACCTTCTTCTGGTAGATCAGGCTGTCGAAGGCCTTCTGGGCGCCGGCCGCCCCCGAGGCGTCGTCGGCCACCTCCAGGACGAGCTTGCGGCCGAGCACGCCGCCCTTGGCGTTGATCTCCTCCACGGCGAGCTCGGCCGACTGCACCACCGAGGGGGCGACGACGCTGTTGGCGCCCGACAGGCCGATCGGGATGCCGATGACGATCGGCTTGCCGTCGGCGGCCTGCGCGGCCGTGGCGGCCTGCGCGGCGGCGAGGGCGAGCGCCGCGGCGCCGACGAGGGACCATTTCACCATGAACGAACTCCTTGGATGACGACGGTGCGAAGCGGGCTCAGCCGTAGATGTCGGCGCGGCGGTCGCGCAGGAGCGAATTGAACGCGTTGAGGTCCTTGCGCCCGGCCGCGTCGAGGTCGACCAGCGCCGAGACGGTCTCGGTGCGGTCGCGGCTCGCCGGTCCGGCGAGCGGCCAGCCCTTCGGCCCGATGATCAGGCTCTGGCCCTCGAACGGCTGCCCGCGCTCGACGCCGACCCGGTCGGCGCAGGCGATGAAGATGCCGTTCGAGTGCGCGGCGGCCCGGTGCAGGGTGTTGGCCATGGCGGCCTCACCGTCGGGCTGGTCGGGCATCGGCACCCAGTTGGTCGGGATGCAGACGATCTCGGCGCCGCCGAGGGTCAGCTGCCGGAAGGTCTCGGGGAACCAGCCGTCGTAGCAGATGGCGACGCCGACCTTGCCGAGCGCCGTGTCGAAGACCGGGAAGCCGAGATCGCCCCTGGCGAAGAACACGTTCTCCTGATCCCAGAGATGCGCCTTGCGGTAGGTGCCGATGTAGCCCTCGGGCCCGACGATCACGGCGGCGTTGTAGAGGGTCTCGCCGGCGGATTCGGCGATCCCCGCCACGATGTGCACGCCGAGCTCGGCGGCCAGCGCCGCCCAGGCGCGGGTGGTCGGGCCGTCCGGCACCGGCTCGGCCAGCGCGGCGGCCTCCGCGGCGGATTCGAACACGTAGCCGGTGCTCGCGAGTTCCGGCAGCACGATCAGCCGGCCGCCCTCGGCGGCGGCCGCGCGGACGAGGTCCGACGCGCGCGCCATGTTCGCGTCGACCGCGCCGAATTCCGGCTCGAACTGGATGCACGACACCCGTATCGGCGGGCGCGCGGGATCGTTCGCCTGGACCATGAGAGCTCCGAAACGCAAAAAGCCCCTGGGCGCGGAGACAGATCATCCGCGAACCAGAGGCTTCAAAGCCGTGATGTCGTGCAGCACTGCTGCTGCGGGGCAACCTTGCCCGGTTAGACTACGATACGCACCCCGAAACAGACCGCAAGACCATAAATGCGGCAGGCTGCTCCGATCAAGTCTTTTCCGCCAACGCGATGCGCAGGCCGAGACCGCTCATCGCCTCGTGGGCCGAGACCACGCTCTCGGCCACGCTCGCCATCGGCACGCGGGCGGCGGTGGCCCGGTCCCGGAGCATCTTGTAGGCGGCGTCCTCGTCGATCCGGTTCAGGTCCACGAGCAGCCGGACCGCCTTCTCGACGGTGCGGCGGCCCTTCATGGTCTCCTCCAGCCGATTGATCTTGCTGGTGAGCCGGCCCTCGTAGCCGCGCCGGTAGCGGGCCAGGGCGAACTGGGTCAGCACGCCCCGCGGGTGGAGCGGCTTGTTGAGCACGCCGTGGGCGTTGACGTCGGCGATCGCCTTCAGGGAGGTCGGGCTCTCGTAGGCCACGATGGCGATGACCGCCGGCTCGATCGCCTCGATCGACGGCAGCAGGTGCATCACCTGGGCGTCGTCGAGCTGGATGAACAGCGTGTCGATGTCGGCCGGCAGGGCGGCGGGCGGCGGCCACGCCAGGGAGACCGCGCAGCCGAGGCGGCGGAGCTGCTCCAGCAAAGCGGCGGCCTCCTCGTCCCGGGGATGGATGACGAGGGCGCGGGCGCGCCGCAGGTCGTCCAGGATCTTGCGGGCGGGGGCGGTCACGCGGCGAGCCCCTCCTCCAGCCAGTTCGTCTCGAACCGGGACCACGCGAGGTAGGGGTCGGGCCGCACCGGCCGCCGCGCCCGCCAGACGACGTCGAACTGCCCATCCGCGCGGGCGACCCCGATGCCGGGGGTGAGCCAGATGTGGCGCGTCTCGCCGTCGAAGGCGAGTTCGCCCTCCGGCGCCGCGAGGCGCTGCCGCAGGGCCGCCGCGCCGAGGCGCTCGGCGTCGAGGGTGCCGGCCTCCGCGAGCGCCCGGGCGAAGAGGTGGACCTGCGCGTAGGCGGTCTCCGACCACATGCTGGTGGGGCGCTCAGGCCCGAACCGGGCCTGGAAGGCGGCGACGAAGCGCCGGTTCTCCTCGCCGGCGAGAGCCCCGAAATACGGCGCCGCCAGGACGTGGCCGGTGCAGTGCTCGGGGCCGATCGCGCGGATCTGGCCCTCCGCCAGGGTGAGGCTGGCGATCGGGCAGCGGGCGCGGTCGATGCCGGACGCGGCGTAGGCGCGGTAGAGCCGCTCGGCGCCGCGCCCCACCACCGTGGAGAAGACCGCGTCCGGGGCGGCGTCGCGGATCGCCGCGATCATGGCGGCGTGGGCCGCGTCGTCCGCGTCGAGGGCCGCGTACAGCTCGCCCACGATGGTCCCGCCCTTCGCCTCGATCAGGTCGCGCATGACCCGGTTCGATTCCCGCGGGTAGATGTAGTCGGAGCCGATCAGGAAGATCCGCGGCCCGTGCTCCTGCATCAGGTAGTCGGCCAGTGCGAAGACGTTCTGGTTGAGGGTCGCGCCGGTGTAGATGATGTTCTCCGAGTACTCGAAGCCCTCGTAGATCGACGGGTACCAGAGCAGGCCGTTGTGCCGCTCGACGGTGGACATGACCGACTTCCGGCTCGCCGAGAGCGAGCAGCCGAACACCACCTCGACCCCGTCCTCGGCGAGCATCCGCCGGGCCAGGGTGCGGTAGGCGTCGTTGTCGCCGGCGGGGTCGTAGCAGACGGGCTCGATCGGGCGCCCGAGCACGCCGCCGGCCCGGTTGATCTCCTCGATCGCCAGGGCGGTGCCGAGGAAGTGCTCGGTCTCGGTGATGCCGCTCACCCCGCTGCGGGAGAACAGGACGCCGACCCGCCACGTCGCTTCATCCTTGGCCGCCATGGTCCCCCCGGGCTCGCCGCAGGCACCCGGAGGGCTGCGCGCCCCGCTGTCCTAGCCGAGGGAGGACCCGCCGCGAAAGCCGTTCCCCCGCGCCGTCGTCCGGGGGCGGCCCTAGCGCCGCTCCGCGCGGGCGAGGCGCGAGACCAGGATCCCGAGCCCGATCGCCGCGCCGGTCAGCGCCAGCTTCGCCGCCAGCCCGGACCGGTTGTGGGCCAGCTCGGCCCGGGCGCCCATCTCGGCCGGGACGTTGGGGACGCGGCCCCGCGCGAGGTCGTCGACCACGCCCTCGACCACGTTCACCCGGTCGGCGGCCATCAGCATCAGCCAGTGCGCCCACTGGGACTCGCTGTAGCGGAACGCCTGCCGGCGGATGACGCCGCTCACGCCGCGCGGCGGGGTCGACGTGCCGACGACCGCCGGCCGGGCGTTGTACTCGATCGAGGTGAGGACCTCGACGCGCGCCCGCTGCTGCGGCGGCCGCGTCCAGTTCATGCCCCGGCTGTCGTCGCGCGCGATGTCGCGCATCGGGTAGGTCGGATCGTTCTGCGGATCCGCGTCGACGCCCCAGCCCGGGACCGTCGACGGATCGATCGGACGGTTTCTCATCGCCCCCTCCTCACGCGCGTGCCGTCGGGGGGACCAGGACCGGCTTGATGCAGCCGTCGAGCTTGGCCGAGAAGAGGTGGTAGGCATCCGCGGCCTCCTCGAGGGGCACCTTGTGGGTGATCAGTTCCTTGGGGTTCAGGCGGCCCGCCTCGATATGGGCGATCAGCTTCGGCAGCAGGCGCTTCACCGAGGCTTGGTTGGCCCGGATGGTGATGCCCTTGTTCAGGACGTTGCCGATCGGGATCAGGTTGCCGGTCGGCCCGTAGACCCCGACGATCGAGACGATCCCGCCCTTCTTGACCGCGTTGATCGCCCAGTGGAGCGCCACCGCCGAGCCGCCCTCGAGCTTCAGCTTGGTCCCCATCAGGGTATGCAGGGCGCTCCCCGCCGCGTCGCCGCCGACCGCGTCGATGCAGACGTCGGCACCGAGCGAATCGGTGGTCTTCTTCAGGAAGACCACGGGATCCCCGATCGAGCGGAAATTGTAGACCTCGGCGGGACAGTACCGCCGCGCGAAGTCGAGCCGGTACTCGACGTGGTCGATGACGATCACGCGGCCGGCCCCGAACAGCCACGCGCAGCGCGCCGCCATGATGCCGACCGGTCCGGCGCCGAAGACCACGACGGTGTCGCCGCGCTGGATCCCGCCCATCTCGGCCGCCTGATAGCCGGTCGGCACGACGTCGGTGAGCAGCACCGCGTCGTCGAGGTCCATCGTCTCGGGGATCTTGCAGGGGCCGACATCGGCGTAGGGCACCCGGACGTACTCGGCCTGGCCGCCGTCGTAGCCGCCGGCGGTGTGCGAGTATCCGTAGATGCCGCCGACCGCGGTCGCCTGCGAGTTCGCCTCGTGGCAGTTCCCGAACAGCCCCTGCTTGCAGAAGTGACAGCGGCCGCAGGCGATGTTGAACGGGACCAGCACGCGGTCGCCGACGGCGAGATTGCGCACGCCGGAGCCGACCTCCTCAACAACGCCGGTGAATTCGTGGCCGAACGTCGTGCCGACGCGCGTATCCGGCACCATTCCATGGTACAGGTGAAGATCAGATCCGCAGACGCAGGTTCGCGTAACTCGGATGACCGCATCCTCAACATGCTCGCACACGGGGATCGGCTTGCGATCGACGCGCACGCGGTACGGCCCGCGGTAGTTCATCGCCAGCATGCTGGGGCTCCCTCGTCCACGACCGGGGAACCGCAGGCGGATGCCCAAGTTCCCGGCAGCCGCGGCGGGGCGCGAGGTGACGCGCGGCGGGCGGCCGCCCTCACCCGGCGGCCGGCCCTGCCTTCCGCGCCGGGCGGCTCACGAACCGGGAGCCGGCGAGCAGGAAGCGCCAGGGCGTCTCGGCGCCGCGGGTGATGCCGATGCGCCGGTCGCTGACCACGTCGACGCCCCCGGAATCGCCCGCGGCGCGCGGCTCGAACCGGAACGGCGCCCGCGCGAGGGGTGCTCCGTCGAGCGCGTCGGTGACGCCGAGGGCCTGGCAGAGGCGGCCGGGGCCGGCGCAGAGGAGGCGCGGATCCTCCAGGCCGCGGCGCGCCCGCATGGCGGGAAGCCCCTCGGTCGGCGCGAGGGCCCGGAGCAGCACGGCGCTGCCGGGCTCGCAGACGAGGTTCAGGCACCAGTGCATCCCGTAGGACCGGTACACGTAGGCGTGGGCCGGCGGGCCGAACATGCTGGCGTTGCGCCGGGTCGGGCCGCGGAAGCTGTGGGAGGCCGGATCGGTGCTGTCGTAGGCCTCGGTCTCGACGATGATCCCGCCGGCCGCGCCGACGAACAGGCGGGCGCCGATCAGGTCGGAGGCCACCGCGGCGGCGCTGCGGGCGAAGAAGGTGTCCAGCATCGGGGCTCCGGCGCGGGCGGCCCCGCGCGATCCGCGTCGCCGGGATCCGGCGAAACGCGGGCGATTAGAAATAAATCGGACGCAACGGAAGTCTTGCTGGTACGAGGGGCCCGTGAATGGCGGGCCCAGAACCGATCCCCTCGGACCTCCAGCATGGTGCGCACAGCCTCGATCGCGACGCTCCGGTCCGCCGAGTCGGGCGCGCAACCCCGGTCGGCCCCGCGCGCCGCGCGCCTGCGCCTGAACCTGCGGCGCCTCCGGCTGGCCAGCGGCCTGATCCTGTTCGGCTACGTGCTGACCCACCTGCTGAACCACGCCCTGGGCAACGTCTCCCTCGACGCCATGGAGGACGGCCTCGACCTCGTCACGGCCGTCTGGCTCAACCCCGTCGGCCTGACGCTGCTCTACGGCGCCCTGGTGGTCCACCTGCTGCTCGGGCTCCAGGCCCTCTACGCGGCCCGCTTCTTCCACTGGCGGCCGTCCGAGACCCTGCAGCTGGTCTCGGGCCTGCTGATCCCGCCGCTGCTCATCAGCCACATCGTCGGGACCCGGGTCTCCTTCGTCACCGAGGGGCTCGACAAGGGCTACGCGCAGGAACTCTACGCCTTCTGGATCGCCTCGCCGATCCTCGGCCTGATGCAGGCCACGGTCCTGGTCGTCGCCTGGATCCACGGCTGCATGGGCCTGTATTTCTGGCTGCGGCTGAAGCCCGGCTTCGACCGCATGGCGCCCTGGCTGCTGGCGCTCGCGGTGCTGGTGCCGGTCCTGTCGCTGCTGGGCTTCGCGCAGGGCGGCCGGATGGTCATGACCCTGGCGCAGGATCCGGCGTGGCGCGCGGCGGCGCTCCAGCCGGTCCATGTCGGGCTGCCCGACCAGGTGGCGCGGCTCGCCGCCGTCCGGGACGGGCTGCTCGGGACCTACGCGGGCCTCGTGGCGGCGGTGATCGCGGCCCGCGGCGCGCGGACGCTCGCCGAGATCAAGCGCGGCACGATCCGGCTCAGCTACCCGGACGGACGGGTGGTGCGGGTACCCCGCGGCACGAGCGTGCTGGAGGCGAGCCGGCGCAACCGGATCCCCCACGCCAGCGTGTGCGGCGGCCGCGGCCGGTGCTCGACCTGCCGGATCCGGGTGACGGACGGCAGCGACGGGGCGCCGGCGCCCGGCCGCACCGAGCGGGCGGTGCTGGAGCGCATCGCGGCCGGCCCGGGGGTGCGCCTCGCCTGCCAGTTCCGGCCCGAGACCGACATGGCCGTGGTGCCGCTGCTGCCGCCGCAGCCGCGGATGCGCCAGGCCGACCTGCTCGACCGGGCGCAGTCGGGCGAGGAGCGCTTCATCGTGGCGATGTTCGTCGACCTGCGCGGCTCGACGCGGCTCGCCGAGGAGCGCCTGCCCTACGACACGGTGTTCATCATCAACCGCTTCCTCGGCGCGGTCGGCGACGCCGTGCGCGAGGCCGGCGGCTCGACCAACCAGTTCCTCGGCGACGGCCTGCTGGCCCTGTTCGGCCTGGAGACGGAGGCCGAGGCGGCCGCTCGGGAGGCCCTGAGGGCGATCGACCTCATCGCCGAGTCGGTCGACACCCTGAACGGGCTCCTGGCGGCCGACCTGGAGCACACCCTCCGGTACGGGATCGGCGTGCATGCCGGCCCGGCGATCGTCGGCGAGATGGGCGACGCCACCGACGCCCGGTTCACGGCGCTCGGCGACACCGTCAACGTCGCGGCCCGGCTCCAGGGCCTGACCAAGGTCCTCGGCTGCGTGGCGGTGGTGTCGGAGGCGGTCTACGCGGCGGCCCGCGTGGCGCCGGCGGAGATCCGGGACGTGGCGGTGGACGGCCGGTCCGAGGCCGTCCGGGTCAGCACCCTCGGAAACGCCTGACGCGAACGTCGTTGCGAGCGGAGCGAAGCAATCCAGAGTGGTACCGCGGTTCTCGGCGTCGCGCATCCCCGGGTCGCTTCGCTGCGCGCGCGATGACGGGTGATCCGAGCGGACGGCGCGCCTCAGGCCCGCTGCCGGTGCGCCGCCCCGAGGCGCGGCGCCAGGGCCAGCATCAGCGGCACCACGGCGAGCGCCGTCCCGGCCGCCGCCACGGCCGCCCAGTGCGGGCCGGCCGCGTCGCCGAGCCGCCCGTAGAGCAGCGGTGCCGCCAGCGCGCTGCCGCCGAGCGTCCAGGTGTAGAACACCGCGAAGGCCCGCTCGACCCGGCCGCCGGGCGCCAGCTCCGGGACGGTCCCGTAGAGGACCGACGAGGTGCCGTTCAGCATCACGCCGAGCAGCGGCAGCAGGATCAGCCCGGGAGCCAGCGGCAGCACGATCACCGCCAGGATCGCCAGTGCCGTCCCGGTCTCGGTGAGGATCACGGTCCGGGTCACGCCGAGGCGTTCCCCGAGGCGCCCGCAGACCGCCTTGCCGAGCGCGCCGCCGACGAAGACCAGCGACAGGGCGAGGCCCACCGTGGTCAGCGCCGCGCCCTTCTCCTGCAGCAGGAACGGCAGGTAGAGCAGGAAGGCCGGCCGCGCGGCGTTGTCGAGCATTCCGATGGCGACGAGCAGCCGGAAGCCCGTGCCGCTCCCCGACCCGGTCGCGGACGGATGGGGCGCCGGACGCGCAGCGGCGCAGCCGCTGCGTGACGCCGGCTCACGCGGCAGCAGGCGCGCGACCGCGAGCGCGACCACGATCCCGGCGCCGGCGATCACCCAGAGCGCGTGACGCCAGCCCGTCAGGGTCAGCAGCAGGCCGACCAGGGGCGGGACCGCCGCCTTCCCGAGATCGCCGGTGAAATTGTAGGTGCCGAGCGGGCCGCGGGCGCCGGGCCCGTAGGCCCGGGCGATCACCGCGGACGCCAGGGGATGCTGGGTGCTGCTGCCGGCGCCGCCGAGCAGGAGCCCGATCCCGAGCCCGACGAGGCCGCCCGAGGCGCCGGCGATCGCGTAGCCGGCTGCGCTGAGCACGGTGCCGAGCACCAGCACGGTGCGGGCACCCCAGGCCTGGGCGAGGCGGCTCGCCGGCATCTGCAGCGCCGCCAGGGCGCCGTTGTAGAGGGAGCGCAGGAACGCCAGGGCGACGTAGTCGAGGCCGAACTCCGCCTGCCAGACCGGCAGCAGCACGTAGATCAGGTCCGTGTAGCCGTCGTGCAGCGCGTGGTTCACGCCGGTGGCCACCAGCGTGCGCCGGGCGTCCGGCAGGGACGCGGCCTGGGGGGATGCGGTTTCGGAAGACGCAGTTTCGGAAGACGCGGTCAGATCGGACGCGACGGACATCCAGCCATCCTTCGTGGTGCGGCATCAGGATGGCGCCCTGGCCCGGAGCTGACAAACGACTTATGCTGACGCTCGCGTGAGGAAACCTGACCCGTGCACCGTCGCCTGCCGCCTCTCAACGCCGTGAAGGCCTTCGAGGCGGCCGCGCGGCACGGGAGCTTCACCCGCGCGGCGGACGAGCTGCGGGTCACCCACGGGGCGGTCAGCCGGCACGTCCAGACACTGGAAGGCTGGCTCGGGCTGCCGCTGTTCGAGCGCCACAACCGGCGGGTGGTCCTCACCGAGGCCGGCACGGCCTACGCTACCGAGATCGGCGCCGCCCTCGACCGCATCGCCCTAGCCACCGCCCGGCAGGCCGAGCGCGGACGGCCGCGCCTGCTGCACGTGAACGCGCTGGCGACCTTCACACTCCGCTGGCTGATCCCGCGCCTGTCGGGCTTCCAGCGGGCCAACCCGTCGATCGAGGTGCGGCTGACCACCTCGAACGTGCCCCTCGCCAGCCTGGCGGAGCCGTTCGACGTGGCGATCCGGGGCGGGCCGGACAGCCGGCCGGGCCACCGCGCCGAGCCGTTCCTGTCCGAGCGGCGCATCCCGGTCTGCAGCCCGGACCTGCTGCGCCGGCTGCCGCTCCGGGTGCCGGAGGATCTCCGGCAGCACACGCTGCTGCACGCCGCGACGCTGCCGCGGGTCTGGCCCGACTGGCTGCGCGCGGCGGGCGTCCCGGACCTGGCGCCGCGGGCCACGGTGACGCTGGAGCACTTCTACCTGACCCTCCAGGCCGCCCTCGACGGGCTCGGCGTCGCCATGGGGCCCGAGCGGCTGATCGCCGACGACGTCGCGGCCGGCCGCCTGACCCTGCCCTTCCCGGGCCCCGCCCTGCCCGCGCGGAGCTACTACACCTACGTCCCGGACCCCCGGGCGGAGGATCCGGCGGTGCGGGCCTTCTGCGGCTGGCTCGCCGAGGCGGCGCGGCATCCGTAACGCTCCGTCATCGCGAGCGCAGCGAAGCGACCCAGGGCTGCGCGCCTTCCGTCCGGAGGGCACCGACTGGATTGCTTCGCTGCGCTCGCAAAGACGGCGGAGACGCACATCAGGGATGGCGTGCCGCCTCCGCCCGGCGCATGGATCGGATCCGGAACGCCCCCGACCGCGTCGGGGTTGGCGTCAGACGCTTCTGCCGAAGGTGACCGCATGGCGCGCAAGCGTCTCCGCCCGACGATCGAGAGCCTGATCGAGTCCCTGGGGCGGCTCGGCGTCGCCCCGGAGGCGGTCGACCTCGACCGGCTGCTCGCCCAGCTCGACCTGCCCGATTACGGCGCCGAGGTCGACGACGACCGCGTCGCCCGGGCGCTCCGGGAGATGCGGGCCGCCCGGGCCTTCGCGGAGACCGGCGTCCCGGCGATCCGGAAGGCGATCCCCAATCTCCGGGCCGTGGTCACCAAGGACCACCGCATCACCTGGCTGATCCGCACCGAGATCCCGCTCCTCGACAACGGCCGCCTGGACCTGCGGCTCGACATGGCCCCCGAGCCGGAGGCGGCCGAGATCCTCGCCCGCATGGCCGCCCGGAACGACCCGGCCCACCGGCTCGAGGCCCTGCGCGACGCCGTGGCGCGCACGGCCCTCCAGGCGACCCGCGCCCTGCACAAGCCGGTCGACCGGCTGCGGGCACAGCTCCTCGTCGACCTGCGCGAGGTCGGGGCGGACGCCGCCGCCTACATCGCCCACATGGACCGCTCGCTCCGGTCGCGGGTCTTCACGTACGGCCCGAAGCTCGCCCGCGGCCTCAACGACACGCTCACCCCCGTCCGCCGCCACGCCAAGGCGGTGGCGCGCGAGGGCTCGCGCCTGCGGCGGCTGCGCGATCAGGTTGGCTTCGGCGCCTATATCGAGCGGTTCACCGCCGCCCGGCGCCTCGACCGGAAGATCGTGTTCCACATGGGGCCGACCAATTCCGGCAAGACCTACGCGGCGCTCCAGCACCTGACGGCGGCCGAGACCGGAGCCTACCTCGCGCCGCTCCGGCTGCTGGCGCTGGAGAACTACGAGACCCTGCGCGAGCGGGGCCTGCGCGCGGGCATGATCACCGGCGAGGAGGTGCTGGGCGAGGCCGACCCGACCCACACCGCCCGCACCATCGAGACCGCCGACCTCACCCGGCCGATCGACGTGGCGGTGATCGACGAGATCCAGATGCTGTCGGACCCCGACCGCGGCTGGGCCTGGACCAACGCGCTGTTCGGCGTCGCGGCGCGGACCGTGATCGTCTGCGGCTCCGACGACGCCCTCTCGTATGTCCGCCGCGCCGCCGAGGCCGCCGACGAGTCCCTGGAGGTGATAACCTTCACCCGCAAGTCGCCGCTCCTGCTGCTGGAGGAGCCGGTGCCGCTGGAGAAGGTCGAGGCCGGGGACGCGGTCGTGGCCTTCTCCCGCCGGGCCGTGCACGAGAATCGCGAGGTCCTCGTCGCCCGCGGCCACCGGGTCGCGACCATCTACGGCGCCCTGTCGCCGGAGGTCCGCCGGGCCGAGGCCGCGCGCTTCCGCTCCGGCGAGGCCAACGTGCTGGTGACCACCGACGCGATCGGCATGGGGCTCAACCTCGGCCCGCTGAAGCGGATCGTGTTCTCGGCGGTGCGCAAGTGGGACGGGACCGCCGAGCGGGCGCTGACCCATTCCGAGATCCGGCAGATCGCCGGCCGGGCCGGCCGCTACGGCCACCAAGATGTCGGCTACGTGGCGGCGACCGACCCGTACGCCGCCGAGCCGATCCGCACCGCCCTCTCGGGCGCCCCGACGGCGCCGGCGGCCGACACGCGCTTCTTCGTCCGCCCGGATCTCGGGGCGATCCGCTCGGTGGCCGAGGAGATGCGCACCCACAGCCTGCACGAGGTGCTGACCCACTTCGCCCGGGCGACCTTCTACGCGGGCTCGCCGTTCCAGCCCTCGGCCCTGGAGGAGGTGCTGGAGGTGGCCCGGATCGTCGACCGGGCGCGGCTGCCGATCGAGGAGAAGTTCGCCTTCTCGGTCTGCCCGATCGACCGGCGCGACGAGATCGCCATGGGGCTGCTGGAGCGCTGGTGCCAGGCGCGCGCCGCCGGCCTCACGGTCCCGGCTCTGCGCGGCAACATCTCGGGCGCGCTCGACTACCAGGAGCGGACCGTGAAGCTCGCCAGCGCCTATCTGTGGTTGTCGCGGCGCTTCCCCGAGACCTTCGACGACGTGGACGCCATCCGCCACATGCGCGGCCGGGCCAACGACGCCATCGAGCATCACCTGCGCGAGACCGCGACCCGCAAGGCCGAGCGGCGCAGCCGGCGACCTGTCGGGGCGCGGTGAGACGCGGCATCGGGCCATGAAAAAAGCCCGCTGCGCGTTCGGCGTAGCGGGCTCTGTCAGATGACGTTGGTTGCGGGTCCCCGCAACACCCGATCTCGGCGCAATCCGGCGATTCGTTCTGAGCACAGATCGTTGGTTACGAGGGAATGCAACGCTCTATTCTCGCGACTGATCGAAAGAGTTATACCGAAATTACCGGAGTAGCCTCTCAACCCGAGACAGGCTCAACTCCCTTTTGGACGTGCTTCGGTTCAGTGGCTCTTCGTCATTTCGTGTGGGTCAAAAAGCCAGAAGCACGCGACGGCGTAGAAGGTCGAAGCCGGCCCGGCCGTACATCAGTCGCTTGATCAGCTTCAGTTTCGTAATCTGGCCCTCGGACTGAGCGTTGCTCCACGGCATCGTCAACGCTGCCCTTACCGCGGCAGCATCAACGACGAGCCCGCTGGCGAACGTCTGCGCGGCTCGGATGCCGCTCGCCTTCGCCTCGACGATCCAAGCCCCGAACGCCGCCAGGCGTCGATCGCCATGTGCGGACGATCCGTTCCCCTTCCTCCCGGCCTCGCGTACGAACACGACGAAGCGCTGGATGAGCCCGTGTAGCGTGGCCGCGTCGGGATCCTGCACGATGCGCGCGAAAAGCGCGCTATCGGCCGGGCTCAGCCGGTCCGGCGCCACCGTCATGATCCAGGCGAGGACCTTCGATCCCGGCAGTTGCTCGCGCCGCGCCGGCAGCTCGGCCGCGCCGGGGCCGTCATGCCGGGGATGGCGTCACGCCAGCGTCGGGGTGTGGTGATCGCGACCTTCGTCCGTCGACTCTGCAGCCATTTGTGGACCTGCCGCGAGCCGCGCGCGTAACCGCGTTCGCGCAGCTCTCGCAGGAGCTGCAATCCGGTCTCGCAGCCCTCGGCACGGCGGCGCTCGAGATAGGCCAGCCCGGGGTCGAGCTGACTCGATCCGATCCGCCGTTCGCCGCGTTCCGGGGGCCTTATCCATGGAGGCGTAGCGCCGCACCGTTGCCGGTGCCAGAGGGATCGCGCGCGATCGCCATGATCGATTCGCCGGCCGCGCGGCGGCGCTGGACCTGTGCATGACGCACGGCTCTCCAACGTTGTCCCTCCTGCGCGGCACCTTGATCTGTGCGGCTGCGCGGGAAGGCGTGGTCGCGGGCGTAATCAGGAGCGGGAGCCGCCGAGCCGGAGGGGACGGGAATGGCACGCAAGCGGACATGAGCGCCGACCAACCAGCGCTCCAGCATCTGGCGCGCGTTCAGAAGGAAATGCCAGCGATCTGCGACTTGCTGTGCACGCGGGACGACAGCCTGGGCCGCACGCGCGTAGCCTGTCGAGCGATCTCGTGCGACGATCTCCAGATCGGTGTGTAACGCCAGCCAAGCCTCGAAGGTCGCCGAGTTGCGGTCGGGCAGAAGATCGATGGCACGACGATGGTCGAGGTCGACGACGAGCGCGCACCAGGCGCGCCCATGACGCCAAGCCCAGTCGTCGACAGCGACTGCCCGCACTCGTGCAACGCGCGGCAGGGGCGCGGCGTGCATGAGGCGCAGCAGCGTCGAGGCGCTCGCCGGCATGGAGAGATTTGCCAGCAGGCGCGCACCGGCTCGAGCGTTGATGGCCAATCCGAAGCGCTGCTGGGCCTTGGCGAGGCGTCGGGTTCGTCGGGCGTGCGGAGCCAGGAGAGAAGAGGCAGGACGGCAGAATGTCCGTCGGGGACAGGAGGGGTTGAGGCAGCGCAGACGCCGAACGGCTCGTCCAAGGGAGTGTAGATCGGCGGGGTGCCGCTGATAGGAGCCGTGACGGGCGGTGCTCAGCGTGCCGCAGACGGGACATCATCCTGCGCAGCGGCAGCCGCGAACGTGCATGACAACGCCCGCCTCATGCGCGTCTTCGATGGAGAGTACCCGGCAGTCGGGAACATCGTGCAGCCGCGCTATCGCCAAGCTCCGTCCTTCTCACACGAACGGAGAACGCACGGGGAAGCCACACGAAATGACGAAGAGCCTTTTACGGGGCAAGTCCAAACTGCGACTGGATCAACGCGCTGGAGTGAGAGAACCGTGAACTCCGACAAGCCAATGAGATCCTGAGGAAGACATCGGGCTATTTTGCCCCGGTGGAGTTCGACCGCTGGGACGGCGTAGCGTAACCGAAAGGGCCTCCGACAAACCCGGTGCGGCTCAGGGGGCTGTGAAAGCAGTGCGAACTGAGAGAAGCCAAGCGGATCTGGGCGCAGCAGTACCAGTTAAATAGATTGGGCCAAGTTCGAGCGTAGATCACAGAATACACTAGTTAGGCATTTCTAAGGCCCATTGACATACACCAGCCAAAATCATCGCTGAATTTTAATTTTTTTGGCAATAATTTATCTTGGAACAGAGATAAACCTCTGAACTATATTCAGAATAGCCTGTGATACAAAAGATATAAAATGAATTAACAATCTTGATTTTCCTTCTTTAAAAATCCAAAAAAGTAATTAACGAAAGGTTTTTTCTGCGCTCACCTTCTTGCGACTCAACCTAACACGTGATTTATCATAAAAGAGTCAGTACGAGCTGCATAGCCAATGCCCATACTGTATTGCTAGAAAGTTTTTACTAATATAGAAAATCATAATCTTTAATCTGTGTGCAAGAATAAAGTTTTATGCCGCCAAAAACCCGAACCGGCAACAATAGGTATAGGTTAAAAAGCTATCACAAAACATTTTATGAAATCCTCAAGAAGCACAACGCCAGCTGTACATGAGCGAAAGCTTTGTAAGCAGCTACGCTTAGCTCTCTAATACTGAAGGAATGACACGATGATTGAGAAGGAAGGATCTATTGCTCCGAAAGAACGTATAAATATTCGATATGTTCCTGCGACGATGGGGCAAATATCTGAGGCGGAGTTGCCGCTCAAGCTCGTCGTACTCGGAAATTTTCTCGGGAAAGCGGACACGACGCCCGTCGAAGAGCGAAGAATGATTAGTGTCGATAAAAATACCCTATCGACCGTCATGAACGAATCTGGAATTCAAAAGACGATTACTGTTCGCAACGTTCTCGATGAGCATAATGGCGGCACAGCCCTAAGCGTCAATTTGAAATTTGAGTCGTTTAAAGATTTCGAGCCGGACTCCCTGGTTCAGCAAGTGCCAGAGCTTATGAAAATAATGCAGTTGCGCGAGGCGCTGATTGCGCTGAAGGGACCACTGGGAAATATGCCGGCCTTTCGTAAGCGTATGCAGCAGATCCTCGAAAATGAGGAGAGCCGCAACCGGCTGATTGCCGAACTGGAAGCGCTTCATCAGGAGGATTCGAACGCATCCTGAAATACCGTCCGAGCGTAAGTCCGTATCTAATCGATATGGAAACAGTACAATAATGTCTCGATATAGACACGGATGGACTAAATCTAACCGACTGTCATCGAGCAAATTTTACAAAATTGTGGCTTGATCTCCATCTTTCCAAGACGATCTCAAGAGGACATTATGGATACTCTGGTTTCAGCACCGTCATCCCAGAGGATTCCGAATGAGTCTGAATCCCTACTTGAGCAGATTATGGAGGAGACTCGGATCCATCCAGGGGAGGAGGGATACGATGTTGCGCGCATGGGCGTGCAGGCATTTATCGCTGACCTTTTGAAATCGGATGAACATAGCCAGAAGATCAACAAAATCCTTGTTGATCGGATGATCGTTGAAATCGATAAAAAAATCAGCGCGCAAGTCGACGAAATCCTACACCACCCGGAATTCCGGGAGTTAGAGGCGACTTGGCGTAGTCTTAAAATTCTCGTTGACCGCACCGATTTTCGAGAAAATATAAAGATTGCATTATTGTCGGTTTCGAAGCAAGAATTGCTTGACGATTTTGAGAACGCGCCAGAAGTAGTGCAGTCAGGCCTGTACAAACAAGTCTACTCCTCGGAGTACGGCCAATTCGGTGGCGAACCGGTTGGCGCGATGATTGCGAATTTCGATTTCGGCCCGTCCGTTCCGGACCTTAAACTCCTTCAGTACGCGGCATCCGTAGGGGCCATGGCGCATGCTCCGTTCATTGCGGCAGCGGCTCCGCAGATGTTCGCGATTGATAGCTACCTTGAACTTCCCAATGTCCGCGATCTGGCCTCAGTCTTCGAGGGTCCTCGCTATCGTAAATGGAACGCATTGCGAGAGAGTGAAGATAGCCGCTATATCGGCCTTACAGGACCACGATTTCTTCTGCGTCAGCCTTACCATCCGATAGATAATCCCGTACATAGCTTCGTATACAGCGAAGATGTCACTTCACATCATGAAAACTATTTATGGGGTAATACCGCTTTCCTTTTAGCGTCACGCATAACTGACAGTTTCGCGAAATATCGTTGGTGCCCCAATATTATTGGTCCGAGATCCGGTGGCGCGGTCCGCGATCTGCCTATTCACGTCTACGAGTCGCTGGGGCAGATCGAGGCCAAGATTCCGACTGAGGTGTTGATTACCGACCGCCGAGAATACGAGTTGGCCGAACTCGGTTTCATTGCGCTGACCATGCGCAAAGGCTCGGACAACGCGGCATTTTTCTCAGCTAACACGATTCAGAAGCCGAAACGGTTTCCCGGGACCAAAGAAGGCAAAGCGGCTGAGACCAATTATAAGCTCGGCACACAGCTTCCTTATCTCTTCATTGTCAACCGGCTCGCTCATTACATCAAAGTTCTGCAGCGCGAGCAGATCGGCTCATGGAAAGAGCGAGCGGATCTTGAGCGTGAGCTCAATATCTGGTTGCGTCAGTATATTGCCGATCAGGAGAACCCACCTTCCGAGGTTCGGTCAGTCCGTCCCCTAAGGGATGCTAGCGTCCAGGTCAGCGATGTTGACGGTGATCCGGGTTGGTACCAGGTGACGCTGAAAGTTCGGCCCCATTTCAAATACATGGGTGCAAATTTTGAGTTGTCGCTCGTTGGCAAGCTCGACAAGTCTGATGCCACGACGAATACTTGAGATAAAGTCGTAGTATATACGGGTTTAACCCCTCTTCCCTAGCGCATCGGGGCACCGGTTGACTATGACCTCGCGCAAATCTGTGATGGCATCGGCGTCGCGCCTGCGCATCTTGAACGGAAGCCTCTTCGATCGCCTCGTGGCGGACGAAGAGGATATCGGGCACCTCTTCGGGATGGATGTCGATGGGGCGCAGATCGCTTCGATCAAAAGCAATCTCGGCCGCGTGCTCAACCTTCGCGCGGGCGGCGCAGCCGCCAACCCCGGGTTGGGCATCATCGATATGAACGACGGGGCGGTCCGCTCCAACGACATGATCCGGCAGATCGCCGAGTCGATCCGCGGTTGCATCGTGATGGGCGAGCCGCGGATCGCTGATGTACGGGTCGGCTACATCGCCGCAACCGACGAGCCCTTAAGCCTGCGCTTCCGCATCACAGCGCGCATCGGCAAAGCTGAAGCCGGATCCTCGGCTGAATTCGATCTGTGCCTGAACAACGATCGTCGCTTTATTTTGAGTTGAGTGCAAGAGCAATGGCAGGTCTATTCCATGATGAGCTCAGTTATTTGCGAGAGTCCGGAAAGGAATTCTCGCGTCTGAACCCGAAGCTTTCGAAGTATCTTTCTGAGAGCAGTACGGATCCAGACGTGGAGCGGCTGCTGGAGGGATTTGCGTTCCTGACCTCACGCGTCAGGGAAAAGATCGAAGACGATCTGCCCGAACTCACCCATTCGCTCGTGCAGTTGCTGTGGCCCAATTTCCTACGGCCCTTCCCTCCAACCTGCCTCATGCAATTCCGGCCGATCCGTGGCGCAGTCACCGAAGCCCATGTCATTCCGCGGGGGATGGCAATGCGCGCCCGGCCGATTGAGGGTGGATCGTGCGACTTTCGCACGACGGCGGACTGTCTTGTCTACCCGGTCGAACTGACCGACGCGGCGCATACCCGCACGCAAGATCGATCTCAGCTTACCTTGAGCTTTGCGATGCTGAGCGAACGCACGGTAGGCAGCGTTAACTTCTCAGATTTGCGCCTTTGGTTCACGGGTGACGCGATCGTCGCGCAGACCCTGTATCTCTGGTGCCTACGCTATCTCCTGGCGTTGCACTTCACGACGCCGGACGGGCGGCGGGTGAGGCTGCCGAATACCGGCGTAAGGGCCGGTGGCTTCGCCTTCGACGAGACGTTGCTACCTAGCGCATCGACGGCATTCGATGCCTATCGGCTGCTCCAGGAATTCTTCGTCTTTCCCGACAAATTCCACTGTGTCGATCTCGACGGGCTCGCGGCGGCGGCGGCGGGCAGCGAGGCTGAGGAATTCGGGCTGGACCTGGAGTTCGAGCGACCACTGCCCACTCATGTGAAATTACGCGCCGACAACGTACGTTTGTTCTGTTCGCCCGCCGTCAACCTGTTCGAGACCGATGCGGAGCCAATCGCTGTCGATCATCGCAAAGTGCAATACCGGGTCAGGCCGTCCGGAAATGACCACGTAGCCTGTGAAATCTTTTCCATCGACAATGTCGTCGGCTTTCGCGGTTCCGAGAAGGATAGACGTTTCCAGATCGAGCGCGTCTACCCTGCCTTCGAATCGTTCCATCACGAAGTCGAAATGGCCTCGCGGCGAGAGCGGGTCTATTATCGTCAACGCCTAACGCCGGCGGCAAACGAGACCGGGTTCGAGCACGCAATCACCTTCGTGCTGCATGACGGCGAGCAGGCGGTGCCTGCCGAAGAGGCGATGAGCATCCGGCTGACCTGCTTCAACCGAACGAGGGCGGTCGAACTGGCCATCGGCGACATCGACCTCGCGACCGATTCGAGTCCATCCTTTATCGAATTCTCAAACATAACCCGGCCGACAGCACCAGTTTATCCGCCGATTGATGGCGCATTGAACTGGAACCTTATCTCCAATCTGTCACTCAATTATATGTCGCTCTTGGACAAGAACGCTCTCGGTGTGATCCTGCAGATCTACGACTACCGATCGCTGACCGATCGGCAGGCAGAGCGGGCAGCGCGTCTGCGTCTCGGCGGCATCCGTAATCTGAGCACCCGGCCAGTGGACATGTTGTTCAAAGGGCGCCCGATTCGCGGAATCCGCTCAATCCTCACCCTCGATGAGACATGCTTCCAGTCAGAGGGGGAGATGTATCTCTTCGGTAGCATCCTCAAGGAATTCATCGCCATCAGCACGACCACCAATTCGTTTCACGAATTGGAATTGCGCGGCGAGAACAACGGCGAGATTTATAGATGGCCAGCGACAATCGGCCGTCAGCCGTTGATCTGATCCGCGCCGAGGCCGAGGCGCAGGCTCCAACCTACGCCTTCTATCGCCTTGTGCAGATGATCCAGGACGCCCTCGACGACGGACGCGAGGTCGGCACGCATCTCCTGCCAGCCAAGGAAAGGATTATCTTTGAAGTCGATAACGGCTTGGGTTTTCCACTCTCGGACGTGGCCGGCGTGCGGCTACTCAACCCGGCCTGCAACGGTGCGCGGGCGGATTCGCCGCCGTGCTTTGTAATCACTGTCACCTTCCTCGGGCTGCACGGTTCGGGATCGCCGCTGCCCTCCTATTATGTCGAGCAGATCGCCGGCTACGATCCGAAGGGGTCGGTGCTGACAGATTTCTTCAACTTCTTTCACAATCGTCTAGTCGGCCTTCTGCATCGCGGCTGGCGCAAATATCGTTATTACATGCGCTACCGTCCCGGCGGGGAAGATTATTTCTCTCGGGGAATCTACTCTCTTTTCGGCCTCTACGATGCGCGATTGAGATCCGACTCTGGAATTTATTGGCCACGGCTGTTGTGCTTTGCTGGGGTCTTGGCGAGTCGGAACCGCTCGCCCGCCGTGCTTTCCACCATCATTCGGCACACGTTCCGGCTCGAAAGAGTCTCGATCGAGGAATGGGTGCGACGCCGGGTGCCGATCCCCGAGCACCAGAAATGGGGCCTCGGCGGCGCCAATTCCCGCCTGGGCGAGGGAACCATCTCCGGCGATCGCGCCCCCGACTATCAGGGCAAGATCCGGGTGGTCATTCACGATCTCGACGACCGGCGCTTTCGGGATTTCCTGCCTCGCGGACAGGAGCATCGGCGGCTCCGCAACCTCGTGGAATTCATGCTCCGCGATCAGTTCGCTTACGATTTCAAGCTGTGCCTGCGTCTCCGTGCCACCCAGCCAATCACATTGACGCGCGACGATCCCGGCCGGCTCGGCTGGTCGAGCTTTCTGGGCGACGGACGGCGTGACGAGGAACGGGTCGTCGTGATCACGGCGAGGGCATGAGGATGACGACCTTCCTCACTCTTGTCGTGGATAATACGGCGCTGCTCGAAGGCGGCTCCCGGTCATCCATGGTTTTCCCTGCGGAAGGGGGGCTGATCGGATCCGCGGCGGATTGTACCTGGACGCTGATTGACCGGCTGCAGACCGTCGACGGACATCACGCCCGGGTCTTCCAGGCGGATGGTCAATTCTGCGTCGAGGCGCTGAGCACGCGCGGTGTCCGGGTGAACCATTCGGTCCGAGCACTCGGCCCAGGCGAGCCCTTCCGGATCTCCGATGCGGACAGGCTCTCGATCGGCCGGTTCGACATGACCGCCTTCCTCATTCAGCGGGTCGACGAGGCGAGCAGGACTGCCAAGTCCGAGGATTGGGCACGGAAGTTCATTTCCGTCGAGTCGATCGTGGATCCCCGCCGGGAGGAGGAGGAGCACCGCAACCTCCTGGATGAGACCCTCGTGGCGCAGCATGGGCTCGATCCGTTCAGCGCGCGATTGAAGCAGAACGAGGAAGACAAGGATCCTCTCTCTTTCCTCTCGGATCGGACGGTCCGTCAGGGCGATCCTGTCACCTCCGACCCGGTTGCAGCTCTGAACCGGGAAAGTCCTCTGGAAGGGCGCACCAACGCGGCCGGACTCGAGATGTACGTCCTCGGCCGCCCTATCGAGGGGCAACGGCCAGAAAGCCCTGACGATCTGCTGCCGACCTCGGCCTATTTCGCACCGCAACGGGTGAAGGATACTTCCATGAAAGCTGCCGAGCACGGTCGGCTGGATTTCCCACTGGCCGGGATCCGCGATGAATTAGACAGCTATCTCGGCGAGCTCGAGAATAACATGCGGGATCGCAAGGCCCACGCTGCGCGCGGTCCAGACGAGGTAGCTGCCCGCGACGCTTGGCTCGGCGAGGTCCCGCTCGCGGAGGAGCGTGAGGTCGCACGGGACGATCTGGTCGATCATGTGGTCCTGCGCCCCCTCTGCTCGGCCCTCGGCCTTCCGGTCACATCCCTCACAGGTCCCGAAGCCGATCGCTTGGCCGCTGATATAGGCGAGGCCTTGCGGGCGGCGATCGACGGGCTGCGGAGGTTGAGCCAGGACCGGAGCGCGGCGGGTGTGCTGGCCAGTGACACCCATCTCCACGCCATCGAGGACAACCCGCTCCGCTTGGCCGGGGATGCGGACGAGGCCGTGCGTGACCTATTTCTGGTTCACAGCCCGGTACACCTCTCAGCGAAGACGGCGATCGGCGAGAGCATCGCCAGCATCGAACACCATCAAGCTGCCGCCGCGATCGCGACCGAGGCGGCATTGAAAGCTATTTTTGCAGCCCTGTCTCCGGTGACTCTGGCCCGACGATTTCTCAAATACAAAGGTCACGTTCCGCGAACCGGCGATCTCGATGCGTGGCATTGGGGGATGTACCAACATTACTATCGGGAAATCGCGTCCGACCGGCAGGGCGGCCTCGCGCGACTGTTCTGGGAAGTCTTCCGGCAGGTCCACGATCGCGAGATGCGTACGCTGTCGGCAGGAGAATGAACCATGAGACGGGTGATGCCGCGTCGCGCTCTCCTGCTTGCCGTCGTCGTCGGCTGCCTCGCCGCCTGCACGCCGCTGCAGACGATTCAGGGCGCGTCCAAGATGGGTCAGATCATGATGAACCCCGACATGCCCATCGGGCCGCCGAAAGATCAGCCTTCGAAGGCGACGATCGCCATCTATGTCGAGGAGGATGCCAACAAGAACGCGTTCGGGCAGGCGGCGCCGGTCGATGTCTGGTTATTCCAGCTCTCCGATGACACGCGTCTCAGGACTCTGGATTTCGCCACCCTCTCTGCGTCACCCAAGGATTCACTCGGGAATTCATATGTCGCCCATAAGGAAAAGCAAGTCGATCCGGGAAGCTCCAAAGTGATAGAAGATTGGGAAATTGAAAATGAGACGTCGAATATCGGCGTCGCGGTCGGATACAAGGATATCGACCACATCAACTGGCGTAGCCTGGATGCGATTAAGCCGAAAGGTGAGAACTACAAGATCGTCGTCGCGATCCGGGGCCGAAACGTCGCAATCCAAACGCATCGCTGAGCGGCAGGATATGCGCCAGCTTCTATCGAGGAAATGATGTCTCTTCGTAATGCCGTGATGTGGTCGGACGGCCTGTTCATCAAGCCGCAGCATCTGCAGCAACAGCAGCGCTACCACGATTACGTGGCCCGGCGGCGCGGCGACGCACTCAGCGCCTACCAAATGGGCTTCGAGCAAATCGAACTGAATACGGAGACTCTGCTACACGGCAAGATCGACATCGTGCGGGCAAGCGGAATCCTTCCGGATCGGACGGTGTTCGAGATCCCGGGCGAGACGCCGGCGCCTGGCGCCCTCGATCTTTCCGCGGTGACGGTCGTCAACGAGATCGTCTACTTGGCCGCGCCCCTTGTGGTGAGCGGTTTGCCCGAGATCCCGACGGGTGAGACCACCATGAGGGCTGCCCGGTACCGGATAGCCGGCCAGGATGCCACCGACGTATCGAGCGACGACGCTGAGCCCTATTCGATCGAAGTCACGCAGCTCAACATGCGACTGATGCTTGGGCGGGAGGACCGCTCGTCCTTCGCCTATCTCCCGGTGTGCCGGGTGCAGGAGAAGCAATCGGATGGGTCGATCCGCCTCGACCCGTCCTTCATGCCGACGAGCTACGGCCTCGAGGCGATCCCGCAGCTGGCCCGTGTCCTCGACGATTTTACCGGCCTGCTGCACCAGCGCGCTTTGCAGATTGCGGGCCGGCTCGGCTCGTTGAGCCAGAATGGCGTTGCGGAGATCGCCGAGTTCTTGCTTCTTCAGACGATCAACCGTTGGCAACCGGTATTTCGGCATCTATCAACCATCAAGCGCGTTCATCCTGAACGACTTTATGAAATCTTCGCCTCTTCTGCCGGCGAGTTGGCCACCTTCACCCATGAGCAGCGACTGCCTGAAGCTTGGCCGCCGTACAACCACGAGATGCCGGAACATTGCTTCGACCCCTTGATCCGGTCGTTACGGCGCTCGCTCACCACGATGTTGGAGCCCAATGCGATCGTCATCGACCTGCACCGGCACAAATTCGGGGTCTTGACTGCGCCTCTGACGGATCCGGACATGATCCGCACCTGTGCTTTCGTGCTGGCTGTGCGCGCCGCCATTCCCCTCGACCGGCTCGCCAAGACGTTTCCCTCGCAGGTCAAGGTCTCGTCGATCGAGAAGATCCGGGAACTGGTTCAGTCACATCTTCCAGGTGTCGTCCTGCAACCGATGCCGACCGCGCCGAGACAGCTTCCTTATCACGCAGGATATACTTATTTTATACTCGATAATAATTCAGTCGGCTGGAAAGACCTGCTCAAATCCAGCGGCTTCGCGTTTCATATCGCCGGCGACTTCCCCGATCTGGAGATGCAGTTCTGGGCGATCCGTGGTCGAACGGACGGGAGGCTGTCATGACCGATCGCGCCCTCGCTCGCGCGTCAGAATTCGACGCGCGGGAGCTCTTCGAGACTGATCCGAACGCCCTCGCGGCGCAGTCTCATGATCTCACCGCAGTGGCACAGGTTGAGCCGCAGCGGCCGTTCTCGTTCGAGATCCGGGGCAGCAGCCTCAACCGTGTGACCGACGCCAGTGCCGGCCTGATCGCCCTGATGCTGCGCATTACCACGCTCGGCCATCTGGACGACATCGACACGCTGCATCGCCGCTCCACCATCGAGATCGAGTCGATTGAGCTTGAGTTGCACCGGCTCGGCTATGACCGCGTGAGCGTGCTCGCCCTCCGCTATTGCCTCTGCTCGGCTTTCGACGAGGCCGTGATGAACAGTCCCTGGGGGCTCGAGACCAACTGGTCGGAGCGCAGCCTGCTCGCGACGTTTCACAATGAGACTTGGGGTGGCGAGAAGTTCTTCGTCATCCTCGCGCGGCTGATGACCGAGCCGAACCGGTACATCGACCTCTTGGAGTTCCTCTATCTCTGCCTCAATCTCGGTTACGAGGGCCGTTACCGAGCTATGCACAATGGCCGCGTTCAGCTTGAGGCGGTCATCAAGGAACTGCACGACGTCATCCGCACGGAGCGCGGCCCCACCGAGCCGCTATCGCTCTTCAAGTCCGAGGGCATCGTTCAGAAAGCACACCGAGTCGCGTGGCAGACACCCATCAGCCTGGTGGTGATCGCGGCCTTCGCGACGGCAGTGCTCTTGTACCTGACGTTCTTCCTGCTGACGCGCTCTGAAGCCACGCGCTCGCTCGAACAGCTCAACCAGATCATCGGCCGATGAGAGACCTCATGCGCGACATCGAGTTGATGCCGGGGCTCATCGAGCGCCTCAACCCCGTCTGCCACGAGGCGTTGCAGGCGGCAGCCGTCGCGTGCGTGTCTCACGGCCACCGGGACGTCGCGGTCGAACACCTCCTCGTGCCGCTACTGACGCAGCCCGGAGCGGATTGCCGGCTGATCGTCCAACATTGCGACGCCGATCCCGACCGGATCAAGAACGCGGTCGAGGGTGCGTTCGCACGGTTTCGCACGGGAGACGGCGCATCCCCACGTTACTCGACGCTCGTCTGCGAGCTGTTGCAGGACGCCTGGATGGTGGCCACCCTGCTCCTCGGGGAAGGGCAGATCCGCTCCGGCGCAATCCTCCTGGCTCTCCTGTCCGATCTCGGGCGCTACGCCCGTTTCGATTACGGCCTGCGTCTGGAGCAACTACCCCTCTCCCATATCCGCGGGCAGTTCGACGAGATCGTGAAGGGTTCGGTGGAAACGCCGACGATCACCACGGCGCCCGCCGCACCCCAAATGCCTGGGCACGCGCAAGATGGTGGCACCGCACTCGGACGCTACGGCCACGACTTCACCGAGGCGGCCCGTCAAGGGCGGATCGACCCGGTCTTCTGCCGAGACGATGAGATCCGCCAGATCATCGAGATCCTGGCCCGGAGGCGCAAGAACAATCCGCTCTGCGTCGGAGAGGCGGGTGTCGGTAAGACGGCTGTCGTGGAGGGATTGGCTCTGCGGATCGTTCAGGGCGACGTGCCTGACTTCCTCGTTGGAGCGTCCCTCTACGGACTCGATCTGAGTGCGCTCCAAGCGGGCGCCTCGGTCAAGGGGGAGTTCGAGCGACGGTTGAAGGCAGTGCTCGATGAAGTGAAGGCCGCTGACCGGCCGATGATCTTGTTCATCGATGAGGCTCACACGCTCATCGGCGCGGGTGGCCCGCAGGGCGGCTCGGACGGAGCCAACCTTCTGAAGCCCGCTTTGGCGCGGGGCGAGATCCGCGCCATCGCGGCGACCACGTGGTCCGAATACAAGAAGTACTTCGAGAAGGATCCAGCCCTCGTCCGCCGGTTCCAGCTCGTGCAGCTCGCCGAGCCCGGAATCGAGCAGGCACGCATCATCCTCGGCGGCCTCGTTCCCGCCTACGAGAAGGCGCATGGCGTCTTCATATCCAGTGCCGGCGTGGCCGCGGCGGCAGCGCTCTCAGCGCGCTATATCAGCGGGCGCCAGCTCCCGGACAAAGCGATCGATCTGCTTGATACCGCCTGCGCGCGAGTCAAGGCGAGTTCCTCCGGCGTGCCCCATCGCATCGACGTGCTGCGCCGCGAGGAGCTGATGCTCGCTCACGAGGCTGAGGCGCTGAACCGTGACATCGACGTCGGCCATCCATCCGGCACGTTCGGTGAGCGGCTGAGCCAGATCGAGGAACGCCGCATCGCGATTGCGGCACGGATCGACCGCCTCTCAGGAGAGCATGACATCCAGAGGCGGCTGGCCGGAAAACTCGTCGCGCTTCGTTCCGCGCAGGCGACGGCGGAGACACGAACCGCGATGGAGCGGCTGCGGGCAGAATTTGCGCGCGTGCGCGAGACCGAGCCCCTGGTTGCGCTGGAAGTGGGAGTCGATGAAGTCGCTTCGGTCGCCTCCGATTGGACCGGCATCCCCGTCGCGGCCATGACCCAGGACGAGGCCTTCCGACTGACGACTCTCGGACGGCGCATCAAGGACGCGATCCGCGGGCAGGATCACGCGATCGACCTGATCGTGGAACAGCTGCAGACCGCACGGCTCGACCTCCACAAGGCTGGGCGCCCGATTGGGGTGTTCCTGCTGGTCGGTCCCTCCGGCGTGGGCAAGACCGAGACAGCTGTGCAGGTGGCCCGGCTGCTGTTCGGTTCCGAGCGATCCCTGACCACGATCAACATGACCGAGTACCAGGAGCGTCACACGCTCTCGCGCTTGATCGGCTCCCCGCCCGGTTATGTCGGGTACGGTGAGGGCGGCGTGCTGACCGAGGCGATCCGCAAGACGCCGTATTCCGTCGTGCTTCTCGATGAGGTCGAAAAGGCAGATATCAACGTCCTCAATCTATTCTATCAAGCTTTCGATAAAGGTGAACTGAACGACGGCGAAGGTCGAGCGATCGATTGCCGTAACGTCGTCTTCTTCCTTACATCGAACCTCGCGGCGGAAGAAATCAGCCAGCTCGCTGCGCAGACGGGACAAGGCGTGCGCGTCCCTGAAATCCTTGAACGGATCCGCCCACGATTGGCCGAGCATTTCAAGCCGGCGCTTCTCGCGCGCATGCAGCCCCTCGTCTATCTGCCGCTGTCCGAGGTGGTGATGGGCGAGATCATTTCGGCCAAGCTTGCCGAGCTCGGCGAGATCCTGCGGGCGCGCCAGGGGGTCTTGCTGAATGTCGGTGCGGAAGCCGAGGCCCACATGCGTCGGCAATGTCTGGTGGCGACGAGCGGTGCACGCCTCGTCGACCAGGTTATCCAACGCCGGCTGCTGCCGGATATCTCCCGAGCCATCCTCCAGGCCGGACTGGATCACGTCGTTCTCGTCTCCGCCACGGTCGACATCGGTGAGGGCGAAGGATTCCGTTTCGCCTTCGAGACGGTCGTTGCGCCATGAGGACCGGCCGATGGAACTGACGGGCCGCCTCCTCGACCTCTGCCGCGAGGTCGCCGCCGCGGACAATCTCGATGCGATGCGTAAAGCCGTTCTGCGCGGCCTCGCTACCCTCGCCGACGTGGAGAACGGGTACCTCTACGGCCTGAACCAGATCGGCAATGCCTTTGTGTGCCAGGCGAGCGTGCCGGCCCTGCTCGAAGGACCGGCGTTTCCGCTCGGACCGCTGCCTAGCGAGGCATGCGCGATCTCCGGGCCTCTGCGGGTCACTCAGGCGGCGATACTGGGTCCAGGGGAAGGCGCTGACGCGTTGCGGAAGACGCTGTTCAGCGTCGCGGCGGGGCAGGTGCTCGCCATCCCGGGGCGGATCGGAACCGGAGCCTGGTCCGTCACCGCCTTGCTTCTGCTGCAGGAGGAGCGGGTCGTGCCACCGGCGAGCTTGGTGCTGCTCGACCGCTTCATGGCCTTTGCCGGAGCGGGGATGGAGCGCACCCTTCGCCTCGACTGCCTGGATGCCGCGTCGCGCCGCCTCAAGGCGGAGCCCGACCGGGACACCGCAGGGCATGCGAGGGGCAATATGGAGACGCGGCTGATCGGCGTCTCTCCATCGATGCAACGGTTGCGCGAGCAGATCGCGCGCGTCGCGGGCCGAGATATTTCGGTGCTGATACTCGGGGAGACCGGCACTGGAAAGGAACTCATCGCGCGGGAATTGCACGAACTCTCAAACCGCAAGGACCATCCTTTCGTCGCCTTGAACATGGCCTCGCTGCCGGAGAATCTTGTCGAGGACGAGTTGTTCGGCCACGTCAAAGGTGCGTTCACGGGAGCCCAGGCGGCTCGCACTGGACTGATCGCTGCTGCGCGGGGAGGCACGCTGTTCCTCGACGAGATCGGCGATATGGCGCCGGCACTCCAGGCCAAGCTCCTGCGTGTGCTTCAGGAGCGGCGGTATCGGCCGGTTGGGGCCGACCAGGAGGAGAGCGCCGACATCCGCCTCGTGGCCGCGACCCATGCAGACCTGCCTCACATGGCCGCCGAGGGGCGGTTTCGCAGTGATCTGTTCTTCCGGATCGCGCAAATCCGCATCGTCAGCCCGCCGCTGCGAGAGCGGAACGGCGACATCATGCTGCTTGCCCATCATTTCCTGGCAACCAGCTGCGCCCGGTTCGGGGGCGCGAAAGTCTTCGCGCCGACCGCCGAGGCCCTGCTCGCTGGCTACGCTTATCCAGGCAACGTGCGGGAGCTTCAGGCCATCGTGGAGCGCGCGGTGCTCCTGTCCGGCGAGCGCGCGATGGTCGAAGCCGAGGATCTCGCTCTGGTGGCGGCGGCGAAGTCGCCGGAGCTCGAGGTTTCCGGCTTTGCGCTGCCGAAAGCGTGCGACCGATTTGAAGCCTCATTGATCACGCGCGCGCTCGAACAGCGCCGGGGATCGCGCCGTCTCGCCGCCGAGGATCTCGGCATCCCGCTGCGCACCCTATCCAACAAGATGCGAAAGCTCGGCCTTGATGGGTTCGAAGCGGGAGAGAACGCATGAAAACCGCTGGACGCATGATCGCCCTGCTGGTCTTCGCCATCGCGCCCGCCTGGGCCGGGACTCCCGCGCTGCCGGACATCGACGCCTGTCGGGCTACCCGCGACAGGGTGGGACGCCTCCTCTGCTTCGATGCGTTATTCGAGACTCCTATCGAAGATGGCGCCGCGGAAACGCCGCCGCCCGAGAAGGCCAAGGTCATCCGCAAGCCGAGCCCGCTTCGAAAACTTGGCCTCGACCAGGAGCTTGGCCGACCCGATGGTGTGGCTGGCGCCCTGGTTCGTATCCGGCCCTGGCGCAGCGCCGCCTCCATAGAGCCGACGACCTTTGAGAGCATCCTGAGCGGCAGGGTGGGCCAGTCGGCAGACCTCCCCGCCGACCGGCGTGCCTGGACGGCCGAGACAGCGGATGTCTTCCTGACGCTCCGTGAGATAGACGGGGTATCTCCGCTCGGACGGGGCACGCTCGACCAGCGTTCGGTGATCATGCTCGCCTGCGAGGACGACATCACCGCCTTCTATATCCTTCTTCCCAAGCCGGTCGGCCACGCCCGCACCAAGTTCGCACTGACGACCGATCGGGGTGTGACCCTCAATCTCCACTGGCGGGATTACGAGAACGGCGACGTCATCCTCGCCGGCAGAGGCCTCGAGAGTATCGATCTCATCAAGTCCCTGATCAATTCTCGACGCCTCGCGATCCAGATCGACTACCCCGACGGTCCGCAGACCTACCTGTTCGAGGCAGGACAGCTTACCGAAGCGCTGCGTCCACTTCGCCGCGCCTGCCACTGGTAGTTTCGACTTCAACCAGAGCCCCGCCATGATTTCTTCCGGATATTCACCTGCCCAGATAGTGGCCAACACTGCCGCGTTCCTATGGAAGTGGGTCGCGTCGGCTTTCGGCGCCTCCGCCCTGATCGCCCTCGCCGTCATGGCCGCCATCTGGTTCAGCGGCCAGAGTCTCGACATCAACAGCTACAAGCCGTTCGCGACAACCTCACACCGGGTCATCGCGTTGCTCATCGTCTTCATCTGCTGGCTGATCGGCGTCGTGTTCGTGCGCTGGCGGACCCGGGGACTGAAGCCGCCGAGCCCCGGGAAACCGGTGGTGCAAGATCCCATGGAGCTTGAAATCGAAGCGATGCGGCAGAGCTTCCGCAACGCCGTGAAGACCATCCGCACCAAGTGGACCGGCGAAGAACGCGGCCGGCAAACGCTTTATACATTGCCCTGGTACGTGGTGATGGGGCCCCCCGCCGTCGGCAAGACGTCCCTGCTCGCCGCATCGGGCATGAAGTTCCCGCTGGCCCATTTGCTCGGGCTCGAAAGCTTCAAGAGCATCAAGCTCACGGTAGAGCCGCAATACTGGGTCACGAACGACAGCGTCCTGTTCGACGTGCCTGGAGCATGGCTGCGGCCTGCCTCTCAGAAGGCGGGGGCCGAGACGAGCAAGCCCCGCGAGTCTCGCCTCTGGAACGCCTTCTCGGCCTTGTTGACGGAGCACCGGCCGCGCCGCCCCATCAACGGCGTCATACTGGTGCTCGACATCTGTGACCTCATGCGCACCACGGAGGAGGAGCGGGGTAACCTTTCCGCCTCGATCCATGGCCGTCTCGTCGAGATGTCGGAAGCGCTAGGGACTCGCTTCACGATCCACATTGTGGTCAACAAGATCGATCACCTGCTGGGCTTTCGCGATTATTTCCAGCAGTTCAGCAAGCTCGACCGGCTCGCGCCGTTCGGCTTTTCGTTCGACGTCTATGACGAACTGCACGCCGACGCTTGGCGGGAGACCTTCGCCACGGATTTCGCGGCCTTCATGGGGCGGATGAACGACGACCTGATCGACCGGCTCTACGCGCAGCGCGATCTCACGGCGCGCAAGAACATCTACATGTTCACCCGGCAGCTGTCGGCGGCAGGGGTGGTGCTGCAACACTTCCTGGTCGATTGTCTTCAAGCCGACCGTTTTTCGACTCCGCCTTTAGTGCGGGGTCTCTACTTCACCACGACAAAGCAGGAAGGCGTGCCGTTCAACGCGCTGCTCGCCCGCATCTCGCGAGACTACGCTCTGCCGGCCCCGGTGATGCCGGCTTACTCGGGCTTGTCGCAGCCGTACTTCCTCGCCCAGCTGTTTGCCGATGCCATCTTCACGGAGGCTGGGCTCGCCGGCGATAACAAGATCGTCGAGCGGCGCAAGATGATCGCCGTCAACGCGACCGGCATGGCCGCGGCCGCGGCGCTGATAACGTTCGGCTTCTATCTGTTCGAAGCCTACCGCGACAACGCCGCCCGGGCGGCGTCGGTCGTGGCTAGGACGCGCGACTTCGTGACCCTGCCGCAAGGCGTCGATGCCTCCGGCGAGGTGGCACTGCTGCGGCCGGCGATGGATGCCATCCGCGACGCCACCACGGTCTTTCCAGACTGGTGCACCAAATATCACTTGCTGGACTACCTCGCGCTCTACCAAGGACACCGGATCGGACCGGAGATCGAGAAGGTTTACGCGACTCTATTGGCGGAGCGGTTCCTGCCGGCCCTTGCGGCGCAAGTGAAGGACCGAATTATCGCCCTCGGCCGAGACGATGCCACCCGCGACGAGGACGAGCGCCTGAACCTGCTTCGGGTCTACTTGCTGATGGGCGACAAGGGCAAACGCGATGCCCTCGACGCGCGCCCGGATGCCAAGGGCGCGCCGTCAAAACTCGGAACACGAGCCATCGAAACCTGGTTTTCCGAGCGGTGGCAGGGCGCCTATCAAGGCCGGGGGCAGGTACAGGATTCCTTGAACGGGCACCTCGCCCACGCCCTCGAAGTGTCGGACGTCACGGTGGCCCTGCATCAACCCGTGATTGATGCCGCCCGCGCGGATTTTGCCAAGGTTGATCGCACCCAACGCATCCTGCGCCGCCTGGAGCGCATCGCCGAGATGCAGCACCCCGTCCCAGTTTCCTTTCGCAAGGAGATCGGACCGGCTTTCGACCTGATCTTCGATCAAGGAATCCGCACCCCGCTCCAGGGCAAGGATATACAAATCCCGTTTCTTTATACCAAGAAAGGGTTTCACGATTTCTTCGTGCCGCAAAACGAGCAGATCTCGGCAATCGTTGTGGAAGATGCCTGGGTCATCGGCGAGCGCGACACAATCGCCTACTCGCCCGAAGATCTCGTCGCCTTCCGGGAGGGCGTGCTGAAACGGTACGTCTCGACCTATATCGGCGTCTGGGACCAAGCGGTGAATGTCCTCGACATCACGGCGATGCGCAACCTCGACCACGCCATCGCAATGCTGGAAAACGTCACCGGTCCGGCCAACGGGATCGGCCGGCTGCTGATGCTGATCAAAGCCAACAGCGTCGTCTACGAGCCAAAGACGACGGAACTGCGCAAGGACCAGCCCGTCAAAGCCCTCGATAACACGATCACGCCTTTCGACCCGAACGAGGCGGAGGGGCTGCGCATCGTCCGACGGTTCGATCCCCTTGCTCGGATCGTCACGGCCACCGGCAACGGCAAGCCCTATATGGAGGAAATCGTTGCCAAAGTTGGCGCAGTCGAGACCTACCTGCGAGAAATCCGCTCGGGCGAAGCTTCCTCCAAACCGCTCGCTTTGGAGCGGGTGCGGGAACGGGCAACCCTCCAGGGAACCACCGACCCGATCAGTGACCTCGAAAAGGTCGGCGTCAACCAGCCACCGCCCCTCAACAGGATCATGGACAAACTCGCCGCTCAGTCGTGGAAGGTCGTGTTGGAAGCGGCACGGCTCGATCTTCAGGCGGTCTGGCAGGGGGACGTCTACCGCAGCTTCAGCGTGTCGCTGGCCAACAAATACCCCTTCCGCAAAAACGCTCAGGAGGAGGTAACGCTCGACGAATTTCAAGCATTCTTTGGACCGCAAGGCACTTTCGATCGGTTTTTTACGAATTATCTCGCAACTTTTGTCGACTTGGACACGCGAAAATCTAAGCTTATTGACAGACAATCGATTGAAATCCGGTCGGAATTTCTAGCAGAATTGGAAAAATTACGCCAGATTCGCTCAATTTATTTTGATGCGAAGGGGGCACCCTCCCTGCGCTATCAGATCGAGCCTCTTAGCCTGTCGAACAGCGCCGGGGCGGCGATTCTGAATATCGAGGGACAGCTTGTGCCCTACCGGCACGGGCCGGCTCAGACCTACACGATCCTGTGGCCCAATGCCTCGACGACGCGCAACAACGCCTCGTCACTAACGGTCGCCGGTCGATCGAATGGCGCGATCACCCATAGCGGTGTCTGGTCAAGCTTCCGGTTGATCGATGCCGCTCGTGTGACGGACGTTCGTGGCCCGGCTGACCCGGTGGAGATGGTGTTCAGTGTCAACGGCGTGAACGCCCTCTACGCGATCCGGGCGCTCGCTCCCGTCAACCCCTTCCGCGAGCAACCGCTAACGCATCTGCGATTGCCGGAGACCTTATGAGCACGCGTCAGGCGGTCTCCGAGTCAAGGTTCGTCTCGGGCGAGGAGCGGATCGATCGTCACCGCTGGGTAGAGGCCGTCCTTGCTCCCCTTCCGGGCTCCGACGCCTATGGCATGCCGGCAGACGAGCATGAGAGCTGGGACGAGATCGAAACCGATCTGATGAAACGCGGCACCCTCGTGCAAGCAAGTATCCGCTGGTCCGCAATCGCGGAGATCGCGGCGGCCTTGCTGCGCACCAGTTCGAAGGATCTGCGGCTGCTCCAAGTTCTGGTCCATGCTGCGCCGCATCTCCTCGGCAATGAGGCTTTGCCCGTTTGTATGGTCGCCGCCGCACAATTCCACATCAGCTATGGGGGCGCCCCCCATCCCCGCAACCGGCCGCGCGAGAAACTCGCAGAACTCCTCGTGAAGTGCCTTACAGATCTGATGCCGGCGCCGGGCCGAGGCTATCTCGATCCGGTCGACGCCATCATCGTGGTGAAGGCGTGCGATGCGCTCGCAGCAAACCTCGCCGAAATCTCGCCCGATCTCGGGCTTGATCTTGGCCTTATCGGCAGCCGGGCAGCCGAGATCGTCCGAGCCAACGAGGAGGCGCATCCGCTGCCGGCCCTCGCGCCCGCCGTTTCCGCAACGGAGTCGAAGCTGGATCTTTTGGATGCGGCCGCCCCGCGGTCCGATCAGCTCCGCCTCGACCCTTCAAATGAGCGGGCGTTAAAACAAAGTCTGGCGACGGTGGCAGAGTTTCTTCTCGAGCTCAATCCAGCTCAGCCCCTCGCCTACCGATTGAGGCGGTTCTCTACCTGGTACGGCATCTCCTCCCCCCCGCCCTTGAGCCGCTCGGCGCAACGCAGCGTTCTGCACCCTGTAAGCGAGGATATTGCTGACAACTATCGTCAGGCGAGCGAACGCGGAGGCGCCGACACCGCCCTCGTGATGCGGCTTGAGCGCACCTGCGGCCAGCAGCCGTTCTGGTTTGAGGGGCAGTATCTCCAGTACCAAATTGCCATAAATCTCGGTCGTGAGGAAGTCGCTCAAGCTATCCGCGAGGAAGCGTCGCGCTTCCTCCGCACCGTACCAGGTGTCGAGGCGCTCCAGTTCTCAGATGGCACGCCGATGATCCCGGAGGCCGTCCGTGCATGGCTCGAAGCCACCCGCCGTTCCGTGACGCTCGGGGAGACCATGTCTCAGCAGGAGGGCAACGAGGGCTTCCTCGTCGTGGATCGCGCATTCCAGGCCGCGGCGAGCCAAGTGCAAAGCAGTATCGAGGCCGGTAACATCGACGAAGCCCTCGCCCTGCTCGATGAGACGCGCGGCGGTACGCGGGGCCTGCGCAATCAGACGATCTGGGACCTCTTCATTATCGAGAACTTGCGCAGCCTCGGATTGCGCAGCCATGCGGCGCGGCAGGCGGACCGTCTCCTCGCCTCTATCGCGAAGATCGGCCTCGCTGAATGGGAACCGGAATTGCTCAAGCGTATCGAGAGGCTCAAGGGATGAGACGAAAGTCCCAGACATTCGCCGTGCTGTGCCTGTGCGTCGCCGGGCTTAGCGGAATCGGCACGGCCTCGGCTGAGGAAGGGGCGGAAGAGCCAAGCTTCGACCTGCGGAAGATCTGGCCATTCACGCTCTTGGCCGGACCTTCGCCCAAGGTGGAACGCGAGGCCAAGACGCAGGCCAAAGCGCAGTGGCTCGACACACACCGGCTCACGAGCGAGCTAGGTCGGCAGGACGATTGGCCCTCCGCTACCGAGACTTGTGAGGCGAAGAACATGCGTATGACGGAGCGCCCGCAGCTTACGCTTCCCGAGACGGTGGCCGAAGCGTTCCGCCGGAAGGAACAGCGGCCGTGGTCGTTCATCCGATATGATGTGGAGGCGAAGGGGATCGCACGTGGGGTCGCGGCGATCGATTCAAGCGGTGACCCCGATTTCGATGCAGCGGCTGCGGCTGCGATGAGTTCCGCACGCTTCGAGCTTTTGAACGGGACCGATCTCGCGAAGGGCTGTATCGCCTATTTTGCAGGCACCGACTATGTTGGCACAGCGCCCGTACAGCCGAGCGAGAAGCGGGAAGCTGCTGCCGCTCCACGGCCGCTCACCCCGCGCCGGCGGCCAAAGGCTATCCCGCCTTCCGGCACACGGGAAACTTCACCTTTGCAGGGCGCAAGCACTGAAGATAATTCCAGCCCAACCAAGCGTTGGTGGTATCAGGATGCTCGCGATCAGTCAGATTCCGCCTCTCATACCGCGCCAACTGACGGTATTACCTGTGCAACCTTAGCCGATAGGCTGGCGCGCCCCGTGCAGTGCGAGCGCTAACACTTAACAAAGGGTGACGCGGCGGATCTTTTCCGGGATCGACCAGCCGCATGAAGTCCGGCTCGGCGAGCACGTCACCCGCCACGCCTACGATCCGCTGGGCGCCCTGGCCGCGCTGGTGGTGGCCGAGCACGCAACGCTCGCCTTCACCCGGGACGGGCTCGGGCGCGAGGTCCGGCGTGAGAGCGCGGCGGGGTTCGTGCTGGACAGCGCCTGGGACGCGGGCGGTCGGCTGTCGGCGCAGCGGGGCGGGCGGGCGATCCGGGGCCTGTCCGGGGCGATGGCGGTGCAGCGGGCGGGTCTGGCGGCCGACGCGGCGCGGCCGATCGAGCGCAGCTATGCCTGGGACCAGTCGGACGCGCCGACCGCGATCGTCGAGCGGCTGTGGGGCGAGGCGGCGTTCGCCTACGACGGCAACGGGCAGGTGGCCGAGGCGCGCTTCGGCGAGCGGGCGGAGCGGTTCTCGTATGACCCGGCGCGCAACCTCGCGGGTGTGGCGGTCTCCAGTCTCGGCGCGGTCGAGCACTTGCGCAGCCTCGGTGAACCTGTGCCCAACAAGCTGCTCGCCCATGTCGCCCCGCTCGACTAGCGGCACATCAGCCTTATCGGCGACGATCTCTGGCAGAACGCCGCAGCCGAGCTGGTCCGCGACGGATACCGTCCGCTCAACCTCCGCGACGAGGCCAGGGTGGCATGCGCCGCGTTCGCACAATATTCAGCTTGCCGCTGTCCATGCAGCAATCGTTCTGGTGGCCCCTCAAAGTCGAATACTCCAATTTTACATCACAAATTCTCAATATTATCCATCTATTTTTCCAAACAATCGAATCATGCCTTCTTTTGATTGTGCAGTCATTTTGAAGAAATTTTTGTATCCGCCTTCTTCAACCTTGCTGCCCCTAAAAACGTAAAACGCGGTTTCTTCCTCATCCGAAAACTGATAAATAAATACGAGCGGAGTTCCATCTTCATAAGCCCAATCTGGTTCATTGATCCAAATCGGAGGCTTGAGCACGGAGCGAAATAGACACGGCACATTGTCGACCATCCATTTATTCGCATCAGGCAAGCCAGATGCTATAAATCTATCATACATATTTCTTGCAAACTCATCGCAAGACATAGCTCCGTAAGGCGTCATTAAGAAAGAGAATAATTTGCTACGAAAAACTCCAAACGGGCTATTCATTTCCTCCGCTTGTTTGCGTCCTTTTTCACGAAATTTGTTTCTAAGCTCTTCGCCTCGAGACATGCATCACTCCTTATCTACGGATGCAATGAATTTGTACCATTTAATATTCGAACCAAATCGTGCCCAGTATTATGAAATGCGTCCATACCTTGATGGCCTCATGGCGTAGTTGGCTCTAAGTTCCAGCTCTCGTTAGCACGCGCGCTTCCCCCTCTCTGTGTCAGCGTTCTATGATGCAGCTCAAGAGAGAGATCCCTTGTTGATAGCTGTCCAGTTCTTCGACTTCTGACTACCATCGACATTTTCGGTGCTAAGCCATGCTCCATGCGATCTATGTTTGCAGATGAATATTTATATGACGGGTTTCCCTCTCCTGCTGACCTAAGTTTTTCCAGTAATTCTGCCTAGCGGTGTTCCAATTTGCGGGTGCTTCCGGCGCCGGTCTCTAATAGAGTGCACGAGCATCCAGTCCTAACGGATCAACCCAGCCAACCGGCCGGTCGACGTACCCCTGCGGCCTGTCACCTCCTTCCAGCCCGATCGGATCCGGGCTGACATACTGCCCCGCCACCGGATCATAGTGTCGGTGCCGGTTGTAGTGCAGCCCCGTCTCCGCATCCGCCCACTGGCCCTGGAACCGGATCGGGCAAGCCCACGCCGCCGCCTCCGGCGCCGCCCGCAGCGCCAGGTTGCCCGACACCCGCACCGGCACAGAACTGCCGATCCCGCCGAGCCCGCCATACCCACCGCCATCGTCGTTGGCCGGCGCCAGCAGCGCCGCCTTGACACCCAGAACCGCGCCCCAGGTCGACAGACGCGCCGCCCATTGGACGGCGCCGTCCTCGTCGACCAACTCCCGCGGCGTGCCGAGATGGTCCGTCACCACGTACGACAGGCGCCGACCCGCCGGCGTCCACGCCTCCCTGGCCAGCGGCACGAAACCGCCCGGTTCTTGCGCCCAGCGGGTCGCCAGATGCCAATGCGCGTGCTCCGTGACGTCGAGCGGCGCTTCTTCCGCCACCACGTCCCCGTCCCAGGAGAACGCCGTGCCGATGATCGGCGGCAGATCGGGAGCATGAAGATCCGCCCATGGCGCCACCGGCTCCGGACGCCGCGGCTCCAGGTAGTGCGCCCCGCGGTCCACCTCTGGCCCGTCCTGCCCCGGATAGCGCTGGCCGACCCAGGCCCGCTCGGCCTCGCTCAGCGCCCGCCGCTTCCACAGCCGACGCCCGAACGGATCGTAGCCGTAGGTCCAGACCTCGCCGTCTGGCGTCGTGCACCCGACCAGACGGTCGAGCCCGTCCCAGCGGTAGCGCCAAACCTGCGGACGGAACCCCGCCCGCTCCAGGCGCCGCTCGACCACACGCCCGCACGCGTCGTGGCTCAGCGCGAGGCGCTCGCCGTTCGGCCCGCGCGCGAGCCGCACCACCCCGCCCGGGCTGTTGCTCCAGCCTGACAGCCCCGCCACATCCGCGGCCACGCCAGGACCAGAGACCGCCACACCCGCGAGGTTGCGCGCCGGGTCATACGAGAACCGCTCCGCCCGCTCGCCGAAGCGCGCCTCGGCCACCTGCCCGTTGCCGTCGTAGGCGAACGCCGCCTCGCCCCACAGCCGCTCGACGATCGCGGTCGGCGCGTCCGACTGGTCCCAGGCATAGCTGCGCTCGATCGGCCGCGCCGCGTCGGCCGCCAGACCCGCCCGCTGCACCGCCATCGCCCCGGACAGGCCCCGGATCGCCCGCCCGCCCCGCTGCGCCGACAGCCGACCGCCCGCGTCCCAGGCGCTGTCCAGCACGAACCCCGCCGCGCTCTCACGCCGGACCTCGCGCCCGAGCCCGTCCCGGGTGAAGGCGAGCGTTGCGTGCTCGGCCACCACCAGCGCGGCCAGGGCGCCCAGCGGATCGTAGGCGTGGCGGGTGACGTGCTCGCCGAGCCGGACTTCATGCGGCTGGTCGATCCCGGAAAAGATCCGCCGCGTCACACGCCGGCCGCAGGCATCGTACCGGCTCTGCACCCGGCGTCCGCCGACATCCTCCTCGACGATCCGCCCGTCCCTGTCGCGGATGTATTCCATCCGCGTCGCGCCGTTCGTCGCCTCGACCAGCAGCCCGCGCTGGTCGTACCCATAGGCGACCTGATCCTGCCGCCGCCCGTCCGGGCCGAACACCGCGATCCCGGTGACCAGCCCGGTCCGGTCGTAAGTGTAGGCCAGCCGGGCACCGTCCGGCCTGACCGTCTCGCTCACCCGCCCGAGGACGTCGCGGGTGTAGCGCGTGGTGCGCCCGTCGAAGTCGGTCTCGGACACCACCCGGCCGGCGGCATCCCGCTCCAGCGCGTAGCGCCGGCCGAGCGCGTTGGTCACCTGCGTGAGCCGGCCCTCGCCGTCGTAGACGAGCGTGAGCGTGCCGCCGTTCGGGTCCTCGATCGCCTCCAGCACGTCGAAGGCGCCGTGGCGGTAGCGCCAGGTCCGGCCCTCGCCGTCCGTGACGCTGGCCAGCGCCCCCTCCGGATCGAAGGCGCGCGCCACCGTCGTGCCGTCCGGCCGGGTCAGCCCGGTCGGGGTGGCAAAGCCGCCGGGACCGGCCGCGTAGGTGAGCCGCGTCGTGCGCCCGAGCGGGTCGGTGGTCTCGATGAGCCGCCCAAACGCGTCGTAGCCGAACCGGGTGACGCCGCCCCTGGCGTCGGTGACGCTGGCGAGCCAGCCGCCCGCGTCGTAGGTGCGCCGCTCCTCGGTGCCGTCGGGGAAGCGCGTCAGGGTGATCCGGCCGCGGGCGTCCCGCTCGTACTCCGTGCGGTGGCCCTCGGCGTCGGTCTCGGCCGCGAGGTTGGCCTGGGCATCGTAGTCGTTGCGCCGGACGTTGCCCGCGCCGTCGACGACGATGTCGAGTTGGCCCTCCGGTCCCCAGCCGTACAGCGTCTCCCGCCCCTCGGCGTCGACGTGGCTCCGCACGTTGCCGAAGATGTCGTAGCGCGTGCGCGCGGTAGCCCCGGCCGCGTCCGTGGTGGCGGTGCGGAAGCCGTAGCGGTCGAAGCTGTGGCGCGTGGTGGCGCCGAGCGCGTCGGTCTCGGCCGTGACGTTGTCGTTCTCGTCGTAGGCGAAGACCTGCGCCCGGGCCGCGTCGCCGCCCGGCAGGTAGGTGGTCCGGCGCTCGGCCGCGTCGTAGAGGAAGCGGTCGCCGTTCCACAGGCCGGTGGTCTCGGTGTGCACCACCCGGCCGGCATCGTCGTAGCCGAACACGGTCTGCGAGCGGCGGGTCTTGTTGTGCCAGCGGGCGAGCAGCGGCCGGTCGGGCTGCCAGTCGTACTGCACCGACATGCCGAAGCCGCAGTCGGCCCGGGCCATGCGGCCGCCTGTGTCGTAGCCGTACTCGGCCAGCCTCAGGCTGGCGCCGCTGAGCCCGATCAGCGTGATTCCGGTGCGCCGGCCGGCCGCGTCGTTGTCGAAGGCGAGCGCGAGGCCGTCGGAGCTCTCGGCCCGCAGGAGCACGCCCGCGTGGTCGCGAGTGAGGGTGAGCGCGTTGCCGGAGAGATCCTCGACGCGCTCCAGCCGATAGAAGCCGTCCGGGTACTGGCGGAAATGCTTGAGGAGGCGCTGGTCCTTGAGGCGGAGTTGGCGCAGCCAGGGTGCGGTGAGTTCGAGGTGGGGGTATCCGGCGTTCTTTACGGGCAGGAAGTTGAACGGGCGCTCGAAGGCGATGCGCTTGCCGTCGGCCTGGTGGAAGGCGAGGTGGCCGGGGGCGTAGTTGTCGAGGTACTCGTCGAAGGCCGAAATCTGGCAGGGGCCGAGCGGCCGGGGCCATCCCGCGGCGTCGGGCATCTGCAAGCCCATGTACCGGGCGCCGTCGAGCGGCAGCGCGCCGGGGACCAGGAAGTCGTGCCACGTCTCCAGGTACTCGCCGGTCGTGACCGAGACCGGCTCGCCGACGGTCGTGGTGGCCGAAGGGCCACTCCCCTCGCCGGCTTCAACGGCCTCGCTGGCGACCTCGCCAGCGGCCTTGCTGGCAGGCGTCGGGGCCGCCTTGCGAAAGAAGATCCCTTTGACGCTCTCAGCTGCTTCAGCAAGGTGGGGGGCAACGCGACTCAGTATCGGTCCAATGACGTATCGCCCTGCAGCGCCCTCCAAAGCCATAATAAGGCCCTGCTTGGCATACTCTTCGGCAAATTCCTTGGTGAATTGACCGGATATATCTGCATTCGTGAATACGCCACTAAACACGCTATCGGAGGTGCTTCCGCTTTGGAGGGAGTCGTACCGGTGTAATAGCTGGTCTAGCGCGCGCGGATTAGCCGGATTTGGGCCCATCTTGACGAAACCGTCGTAGGATCCGACGATGTCGTCCAAAGCTTTTTGATAATAGGGAACACCTTTTCCAGAAACGATCGCTGCGGCCTTTGCTTTATCGCTCAAGACATGAGAGAGTTTCCTTGGAGCTGCCGTGCAACCGGAATTAACTTCGGCTTTGCAGTTGGCCCTCTGCTGGGACTCATGATCGCCGGTTTGTTCACGCGCGTCGCCGCGGTGTAGCGGCGTGCTCCCCGCGTGGCCCGGCTGAGGCGCGGTTCCGCCCCCTGGAGGCGAGGTCGATGACGTCCCGGGCGTGTAGGCGAAGTGCTTCCCTTCCGAACCGGACGCCATCACGCAGCCCCTACATCAGACGACCCAGCGGGCGGGTGCGGCAGCCATGTCTTCGGCGGCGTGTCGCCCTCGCCGTCCCAGGTGCTGTAGTTCTCCAGGAAGACGACCAGACCCAGCGCCGCCACCCGCGCCACGAGTTCCGCCGGCAACTCGGGCGTCGCTGTCGGCACCCGGCCGAGCACCGCGATCCAGATCACGCCCTCGATCCGTCCCCTGCGTAGGCCCTCCACGAGCGCCGTCTGGGCCGACACGGACGCGGCGACGCGCTCGACCGAAGCCGTCGCGCCCGCGACATCGGCGTCCTCGGATACGGCCAGGGCGGCGTAATGCGCGTCCGCCACTCGCCTGGCCAAGGGACCGGTCTCGGCCAGCGGCTCGCCGAGCCTGTGCCTCTGCACCACCGGCAAGCCCAGGTGCTCGACCACGTCATCGAGCGGCACCTGCCGGCTCGTGAGCCGCAGGCTCAGGTCTATCGGGTTGTGACGGATCTTGCGCGCTGCCATGATCCTCACTCCCCCAGGTTGCCGATGTGCTCGCCGCCGTAGAAGATGTCGCCTGTCTTCAGGTCGAACGTGTAGGCCCCGTTGGCCGGGACGGCCGCCGCCTGCTTGGCGGCGTGCAGGGCGTCCGACGCGTCGACTGGATCGATCCTCAGGACCTTGCAGGCGTACTTGAAGTTCTGAGTCGTGTTGGCGGCGAACTCGACCGACTGCTTGCCCTTCTTCGGCTCCTCGCCGCCGGGATCGGGCCGGTTGATCCAGGCCGGGTCCCGGTGGCTGACCACCGCGAACCCCTCCGAGTAGAAGAAGCTCGACCCCTCCTTGGCGTGCGCCATGCCGAGATAGCCCGGCACCTTCACGCCCTTGCCCGTGCCCTGCTCGTGCCCGGTCGAGGTCGCGCACCGCGAGTTCAGCTGGAAGTCGTAGTTGCCGTTGTTGCGCACCGAGGTCGACGTGCGCGTGGCCGACGACAGGAATGCGATCGACGTGTAGGGCACCGGCACCATCGCGCTGCCCCGCGGCGTCAGGCACACGTCCGGACCCTTCGACACGATCACGTTCGATCCGTCCTTGCGCGCCGAGATCCGACCCTCGCTCATGCCGCCCGCTCCCGCGCCCGCTCGTCGATGGAAGTTTCATTCGGGCTGTCGCCCGCCAGCTCCGCCGGCGGCCGGCGCAGGATCGTGGCGGTGGCGTACCGGTCCGGCTCGAACCGCACCCGCCAGCTTAAGAACACCCGCGCGTCCGCGAGCTGCGGTGCCGCCACGTCCAGCAGTACCGTGTCCAGCACCATCGGCCGGACCTCGACCGCGCCCCCGGGCTCGGCGAACGCCACCGCCAGTGCCTCGCCCGGCAGGTCGAGATGCACCGGCCGCGCATCCCCGGTCAGCCCGGCGAGCTGGATGTGCTCGTCGCCAACGAGGTGGCCGGGGCAGATCAGGTCGGGATGGGCCGCGTTGTGGTAGGCGAAGTCGTAGTCCGGCGGCCAGTCCGGCCAGATCGTGTCCAGCCAGCGCTGGTCGTAGGTCCCGGCCAGCGGCAGCCGCGGCTCCCACGCGCACGGGATCGGCCCGAGCGTGTGCGGCCGCCGCAGCGTGTAGGGCTCGTCCAGCACCTCGTCGGCCCCGAGGATCTGCGGCGCGGGGTGCGCCCGCGTGTGGTCGCTGCCCTCCGGGTGCAGCCAGCCGCAGCCGATCGGGTTGTAGGGGTCGTCGGCGAAGACCGGCCGGCCCTCGGCATCCGTGCCCGCAGGCGGCGTGCCGCCGAAGGCCAGCTCGTAGTGCAGCGGCACCTCGGCCACCGGCTCCGGATCCGACAGGCGCCAGCCCCGGAACGCCGCGCGGTGGCGGGGCCACTCCGCCCATTCCTCGTCCGACAGCGCCCGCGCCCAGTCCGGCTCCCAGCGCCGCGGGCCGGTCACCCGCACCCGCTTCTCCACCACCGTCGCGCCGCCCCGGGAGACCCGCACCCCCGCCAGCCACGCGGGGATCGGCACGCCCCCGGGCGCACGCGCCACCGCGTTGACCAGGATGTCGGTGCGCGGCTTGTACGACACGAGGTCCGAGGGGTGCCACGCCGAGCTGACGTTCACCGCCCCGTGGCAGGCATCCGTGAACAGCAGCGGCGCCTGCTCCTCGGCCACTGCCAGCCGCCCGTCCCTCCCGGGCGCGTAGGTCGCCTTGACGATGACCACGCCGAACTCGCCGCCGCGGTTGTCGCCGGCATAGTATCGGAAGTTCGGGAACGGGGCGTGGTTGACCAGCTCCGGCATGACGACCTCAGTTGTTGTCGATCATCGCCGCGGCGATCTGCACGTGGGCCTCGCCATCGAGGTAGATCTTCACGCCCTTGAGCAGGATGTCGCCGTTGCTCTTCATCACGAGCATCGCCTTTGCGGCGCCGGCATTGCCGTCCTTGTCGGCCCCGCCTCCGACCTGGATCACCAACTCCTCGCCCACGCTGATCGTGCAGGTCTTGCCCACCGTCACCGTCTGGGCGAGCCCGACCACAGTGTTCTTCATCATCCCGACCTCTTCCGACGAGGTCATGCCGACGGTGCGGTTCATGTTCATCCCGACCGTGAGCTGCTTGTTCTGCGCGATCGTCTCGACGTGGTTGCCGCCGACATCGATCGACTTGTCGTTCCCAATGCTCTCCGACTGGTCGTGGTCGACCCGCTTGCGCCGGTCGTGGCGCACCTTCACCCGCATGTCCTTCTGCGCGTGGACGAACACCTCCTCGCGGCCCTGCTCGTCCTCGAACCGCAGCTCGTTGAACCCCTCGCCCTTGTGCGTCTTCGACCGGATCGTCATCCGCGTCTTGTGGGCCGGCAGCGGGTACGGCACCGGCTCGCGCGCGTTGTAGGCCCGGCCCGTGATGATCGGCTGGTCGGGATCGCCCTCCAGGAAGTCCACGATCACGTGCTGGCCCACCCGCGGCAGCGCCATCTGCCCCCAGCTCGCCCCCGCCCAGCCCTGGCTCACCCGGATCCAGCACGAGGCCGTGTCGTCCGTCCGCCCCGACCGGTCCCAGGGAAAGCGCACCTTCACCCGGCCGAACGCGTCGCAGTGGATCTCCTCGCCCGCCGGACCGGTCACGATCGCCATCTGCGGGCCCTCCACCCGCGGCTTGGCGGGCGCGTCCGGGCGGTACGGCGTGTCGTGCCGGATCACCCGGAACGACGTGGTCAGGTACGCGCCCCCGTCGCCGGCATCGCCCGCCACCGCCCCCGGCTGGCTGCCGGCGTGGCTCGCCGCCACCACCAGGAACCGCCGGTTCAAGGCCGGATCGGGATGCTCGGTCAGCTCGAAGCGGTGCCCGGGCAGCAGCCGCGCGCATCGCCCCGCCCCCTCGCCGTGGCTGGCCTCATCCCGGAACCCCTCCAGGCGGTAGCGCGTGAACGCCCGGCCCACCGCGTCCGCCTTGTAGCGCCCGGGGTAGTCGTACATCTCCAGCTTGTGCGTCAGCCCGTTCAGCACGCTCGCCTGCGCCCGCGACTCGAAGTCGTGCACGGGGTTGCGGAAGAAGTGGTCGCGCTGGACCACATCGGAGGGCGCCACAACCTCCCGCCACGTGAACCGGCCGACATGCGGGCCCTTCACCGTGCCGCCCGGCAGCGCGTTGTACTCGATCGCCTCCGCGCCCGGCGCGTCCGGGGCGAGCTTGGTCGCGTCGGTCAGCACCAGGGTGTGGCCGCCCTCGGCGTGCTCGAAGTGGTAAGCGATGCCCTCCTCGGCCATCAGCCGCTCGATGAAGGCGAGGTGCGTCTCCCGGTACTGCACGCAATACTCGCGCGCGGGGTGCTGTTCGGTCAGCGCGAGGCGGTAGGCGCTGACGCCGGTCTCCTTGACCACCGCCTCGACGATCTCGGGCACGCTCTTTTCCTGGAAGACCCGGCAATCGGCCCCGAAGCGCAGGCGGTGCAGCGCCGGCATGAGCAGGACGGAGTAGCGCGTGTGGTGCGCGCCGCTGTCGCCGCGCTCGGACAGGGCGACCACGCCGTGGACGTGGCGGGGCGGGCCGTAGCGGTCGAGCACGGTGAGCCGCGCCGGCTTGTCGAGCAGCGCGGTGAGGTCGAGGCCCGGGTCGGGCGAGGCCAGCGCGATCTCGGCCTGGAACAGGCCCGAGATCGCCTCCTCCAGGCGGAAGCCCGTGACCGCGAGATCGGCCTCCGGCAGGCCGTCTGCGATGAACGCGAGGGTGAAGTCGCGCTCGATCTCGCTCAGCGGCTGGGTGATCTCGGCGGGCAGGGCGATCATCGGGGTCTCTCGAAGGCGGCGGTCCCGGCCGGCGGGGGCCGGCTCAAGGGGGTTGCCGGCTCAGGGGGTGCAGGCCGGGACGTGGAGGACGAAGCGCTGCAGCCAGAAGGCGGCCAGCCCCGCGCCCAGGACCAGGCCGAACCAGGAGTGCGGGCGACTGAGGCCGGCCAGGCCGATCAGGCCGAGCACCGGGCCGAGCGTGAGCAGGGCCAGGAGGATCGGCATCCCGTCGCGCCCGTCCGGCACGGCGCAGAACGCCACGGCCGCCGCCTCGGGCAGGTCGACGATCCACTCGGCCGGGTCGGCGGAGAACACCTGGATCGCCAGGGCGGTGACCAAAGCTCCCGGCACCAGCGCGAGGTCGCGGGCGTGGTCGCGCCAGCCCGGCCACCGCATCGGCAGCGGGGCGGGCGGTCGGACCATCCGGGCCGGGATCGGCCGCGGCGGGGGTTCGTCCGGGACGGGCTCGTCCTGGACACCCGCGTCCGGGCGTACCGCGTCCTGCGAGCCGCACGGCTGGACCAGGCGGAGCCGCCTGGGCCGTTTGGCGCGTGAGCCGCCCGAGGCGCGCATGCGCTCGTCCCCCGCCGCTCAGGTCGTCCGGCTCAGGCCTTGGGCTTGCGCCAGTCGTCGGCGCCCGACGTGCTGGCGACGGTGTGCTCCCACTCGATCCGGCGATAGGACAGCGACACGGCGATCAGCTGGGTGAAGTCGGCGTTGCGCGCGTCCTGGCAGTGCGGCAGCTGGGCGTCGATGTCGATGATGGTCGCGTCGATCAGCCGGGTGGTGAAGAAGTGCTCCTGCTTGCCGGCCGAGCTGGTGCGGAACCACTTGACCTCGACCTTGGTCAGCATCTCGCCCGAGGTGAGCGCGTTGTACAGGAGCGGGGTCGCCTTGTTCAGCGGCGCGGTGAACTTGAACGGCAGGTGGACGCGCTGGCCCGAGGGCTGGCCCGACTGCGGGTCGCGCGGGATGGTGACGCGG